>JAJGRE010000010.1 GCA_021083345.1 Calditrichales bacterium MX18-03
CACAAAAGGTCAAGCCCTCGGCCGATTAGTACCGGTCCGCTCCACAGCTTGCGCTGCTTCCACTCCCGGCCTATCTACCTGGTAGTCTTCCAGGGGCCTTACTTCTTGCGAATGGGAGATCTCATCTTCAGGACGGTTTCGCACTTAGATGCTTTCAGCGCTGATCCGTTCCGGCCATGGCTACCCAGCGATGCTCTTGGCAGAACAACTGGTACACCAGCGGGCCGTCCACCCCGGTCCTCTCGTACTAGGGGCAGCTCCCGTCAAATCTCCTCCGCCTGCGATGGATAGGGACCGAACTGTCTCACGACGTTCTGAACCCAGCTCACGTACCGCTTTAATTGGCGAACAGCCAAACCCTTCGGACCGACTTCAGCCCGAGGATGCGATGAGCCGACATCGAGGTGCCAAACCTCCCCGTCGATGTGGACTCTTGGGGGAGATAAGCCTGTTATCCCCAGGGTAGCTTTTATCCGTTGAGCGACAGCCCTTCCACTCAGTGCTGCCGGGTCACTAAGCCCGTCTTTCGACCCTGCTCGACATGTCCGTCTCGCAGTCAAGCCTGCTTCTGCCTTTACACTCTTTGGATGATTTCCAACCATCCTGAGCAGACCTTTGGGCGCCTCCGTTACTCTTTGGGAGGCGACCGCCCCAGTCAAACTGCCCACCTGGCACGGTCCTGCGCCCCGCTTCAGGGGCGTCAGTTAGAACTTCGATGCTTCGAGGGTGGTATCCCAACGGCGTCTCCCCTGAGACTAGCGTCCCAGGTTCTCCGACTCCCACCTATCCTGTACACGAACCACCAAAATCCAATGCCAGGCTACAGTGAAGCTCCATGGGGTCTTTCTGTCCAATCGCAGGTAACCTGCATCTTCACAGGTACTTCAATTTCACCGGGTCTCTCGCCGAGACAGCGCCCAAGTCGTTACGCCATTCGTGCGGGTCGGAACTTACCCGACAAGGAATTTCGCTACCTTAGGACCGTTATAGTTACGGCCGCCGTTTACTGGGGCTTCGGTTCACAGCTTCGCTTGCGCTGACCGTTCCCCTTAACCTTCCAGCACCGGGCAGGCGTCAGCCAGTATACGTCGCCTTCCGGCTTAGCACTGACCTGTGTTTGTGGTAAACAGTCGCTTGGGCCTCTTCTCTGCAACTCACCAAGGCTTTGAGGTGTTTCTCCTCTAACCCCGACAAGCCACCCTTCTCCCGAAGTTACGGGTGCATTTTGCCGAGTTCCTTAGCGAGAGTTCTCCCGCGCACCTGAGGATTCTCTCCCCGCCTACCTGTGTCGGTTTGCGGTACGGGCACCCCGTGTCTCCCTAGCGGCTTTTCTTGGCAGCGTGGCGTTAAGGGCTTCCCTACTTAATTCGGTCGGCGTCACGGCTCACGTTTAACCTGGCGTACTTCACTACCAGATCACGCTACCCGCTTGCCCCGGCACGACCAACGGCCGGGTCCCTCTAGCCTCCTGCGTCCCCGCTTCGGTCAAACGACCGGTGGTGGTACAGGAATATCAACCTGTTGTCCATCGCCTACGCCATTCGGCCTCGGCTTAGGTCCCGACTGACCCTGAGCGGACGAGCCTTGCTCAGGAAACCTTAGGCTTTCGGTGGACTGGATTCTCACCAGTCTTTTCGCTACTCATACCGGCATTCTCACTTCCATACAGTCCACATGTCCTTCCGGTCATGCTTCAACCCATATGGAACGCTCCCCTACCAAGTGTCTTGCGACACTTCCGCAGCTTCGGTGCTCTGCTTAGCCCCGAGTATTTATGGCGCAGCGTCATTCGACCAGTGAGCTATTACGCACTCTTTAAATGGTGGCTGCTTCTAAGCCAACATCCTGGTTGTCTGAACAACGCCACATCCTTCTCCACTCAGCAGAGACTTAGGGACCTTAGCTGGCGGTCTGGGCTGTTTCCCTCTTGACGACGGATCTTAGCACTCGCCGTCTGACTGCCGGATTCCGCTTGCGGCATTCGGAGTTTGTCTGGGTTCGGTAAGCTTGTGGCCCCCTAGCCCAAACAGTGCTCTACCTCCGCAAGCTGCTTGTTCCGACGCTAGCCCTAAAGCTATTTCGGGGAGAACCAGCTATCTCCTGGTTCGATTGGCATTTCACCCCTATCCACAGCTCATCCGGTAGCTTTTCAACGCTAATCGGTTCGAGCCTCCACGAGGTCTTACCCCCGCTTCACTCTGGCCATGGATAGATCACCAGGTTTCGGGTCTATAGCCACTGACGCCGCCCTATTCAGACTCGCTTTCGCTTCGGCTCCGGTCCTTCAGACCTTAACCAAGCCAGTGACCATAACTCGCCGGTTCATTCTTCAATAGGCACGCTCTCACCCACGTATGGGGCTCGAACTGTTTGTAAGCACACGGTTTCAGGGTCTATTTCACTCCGCCTTCGCGGTGCTTTTCACCTTTCCCTCACGGTACTGGTTCGCTATCGGTCGCCAGGTGTGTTTAGCCTTGGAGGGTGGTCCCCCCGGATTCCCACGGGATTCCTCGTGCCCCGTGGTACTTGGGATCCGCCTGTGTCCTTCCGCCTTTCGCCTACGGGGCTGTTACCCGCTGTGGCCGGCCTTTCCAGACCTGTTCGACTAGGCATCGGGAATCACGTGTTGGCGTCCCGCAACCCCGCCCTGAGTTGCCCCAAGACGGTTTAGGCTACTCCCCGTTCGCTCGCCGCTACTGGGGGAATCTCACTTGATTTCTTTTCCTCGCCCTACTGAGATGTTTCAGTTCAGGCGGTGCCCTCCTCACACACTATGGATTCATGTGTGGGTAACCGGCCATTACGCCGGCTGGGTTGCCCCATTCGGATATCCCCGGATCTAAGCCCGCTTGCGGCTCCCCGAGGCTTTTCGCAGCTTACCGCGTCCTTCTTCGGCACCTGGCG
>JAJGRE010000011.1 GCA_021083345.1 Calditrichales bacterium MX18-03
GCCTATGGGTTTATCACCGCCTGGGGGCGGCATACCGTCAGCCGGGCGCTGTGTGCCCTCCATGCTCAGTTTGAGGACTGGAGCGCCAGCTACCGGCTCTTTTCCCGCTCGCCCTGGAAGCCCCATGACCTCTTTCAACCCGTACTGGAGCAAGGCCTCGCCATGTCGGGCTCTACTGGTCCAGTTACCGTAGCGCTCGACGACACCACCCTGAAGAAGAGCAGCAAGCGAATCCCCGGTGTCTCGTATGCCCGGGACCCCATGTCGCCGCCCTTTCACCCCAACCTGATGTTGGGGCAGCGGTTCATCCAGGCTTCCCTGACCCTCCGCCCCGAAGCCCTTGCAGGGCCGGCCCGGGCCATCCCGATCCGGTTTCAGCCGGCCCCGCCGCCGGCCAAGCCAGGGAAGAGAGCCGGCGAGGAAGAGTGGGCTGCCTACCGCCAGGCCCAAAAGGCACAGACCCTGAGCTGGCAAGCCGTGTGGCTGATGCAGGACGTCCGGGCCAGCGCCGACCAGGCGGGGTACGCGGGCCGCGCCCTTCTCTTCGCCACGGACGGCAGTTATTGCAACGGCACGGTACTACGCCACCTGCCCGAGAGGGTTGAGGTGGTAGCCCGGGCGCGGGGTGACATGAATCTATTCCGACCGCTGACGGAGGAAGAGCGGGAAAGCAGTGGACGCCGCAAGTATGGTGCTGCGCTCCCCAAACCGAAAGAGATTCGGGCCAGTGATGCCTACCCGTGGCAGGAAGCGAAGGTCTTTGGCGCGGGCCGCCTCCACGACCTTCGCTACAAGGTTGTATCGCCTGTTCTCTGGCGCTCTGGCACGCGCACCCAGCCTCTACGGCTGCTGATTATCTCGCCACTCGGCTACCGCCGCACCAGCAAAAGCAGGGTGTTGTACCGGGATCCTGCCTACTTGCTCACGACCGACTTGACGGCACCCGTAGAAACCCTGATCCAGGCCTACTTTGACCGGTGGGAGATTGAGGTGAACCACCGGGATGAAAAGAGCCTGTTCGGTGTAGGACAGGCCCAGGTATGGGCGGCGAAGGCCGCTCCCCGTGTCCCGCAGTTCCAAGTCGCTGTCTATGCCATGCTGCTCCTGGCTTCTCTGCTGGCTTACGGCCCCAAGAGGACCGACCACTACTTGCCTTTACCCAAGTGGCGCAAGCAAGAAGACCGAAGGCCCTCCATCCTGGACATTCTGGTTCTCTTGCGAGAGGAGTTGGTGGCACAGTCTGTGTCCTTGGGACTTCACCCACAATACAGTTCGGGTAAGCGGCCAGGCGTTCATCCGATGCCCAAGTCTCTTGCGGGGTAACGCTTCGACTCGCCATCCGCCGGACACGCCGACGACTCTGAGAAAACTCCTTGAGGTCCGCGCCATGCGTGGCTTTGTTCGGTTCCCCATTCCCCAAAAACGGCCAAACTAAAGGAGCGGGACATGCCTTGGCATGTCCCGCTTCTTTAGTTTGGCCATTTTGCTAATATCAAAGAGTGGTGGCGAAAAGGACGCTTGCATTTCGACTCTTAATGTGGTATGCTTTTCCTCAGAAGGAGGAGTGTACCATGCCGCGTCCTGCTCGTGCCGACGATCTGCTCGCAATCGCCGAAATGCTTCTGAAAGCTCAGCTCAAGGCTATTGAGGAATTGCGCCAGAATGGGGGCGTCGATGCCCTTGCTTCACCAAAGGCTACCGCCGGTTCTAAGCGTAGGTCACAAACAGACCTTGCGTATGATGTCCTTGTGAGAGCCGGAGAACCCCTGCATATCCTGGAGATTGTTAAGCGTATTGAAAGCGACTTTGGTCTCCCGGTGAGCCGCGATTCCCTCATCTCCGCTGTGCTGAAGAAAGTGGCCCGGCGCCAGCAGTTCGTCAAGACCGGCAAGAACATGTATGGCCTGCTTGACCGGGATGAACGGCCATGACCCTCGTCGAGGCCTTCGAACAGCTCTGGGCCAGAACCGAGCCGGCTTTTTCCCAGCAGCGGGTCTTGGCACGTGCCCGGCTGCTC
>JAJGRE010000012.1 GCA_021083345.1 Calditrichales bacterium MX18-03
TGGAAGGAACCGCCGTAGTCATCGACTCCACCCATGTCAAGGCAAATGCAAGCAATGATCGGTGTGAAGTCGTTACGGTTACGAAGACACCACGTGAGTATCTGCGGAGGTTGGAAGAAGAGGCATGTGCACTAAATGAGCAGAAGCAGCGTAGCGGCAAGAAACGTGGACGGAAGGCCAAGGAAGAACCCGAACAGAAGAGAGAGGTTCGGAGTTTGACTGACAAGCATGCTGGCCAGATGGGGCGGACCGGGAAGCCGAAAGGGTTTCACCATTTGGCCCACATGGCAGTAAGTCCAGCCCACGGAGTTATCCTCAACGTCGTTGCTACTCCGGGGAACGTCAACGACTTTGAACCCTGTGTCGAATGCATCGCCGGGGCCAAGAAGCGTCACCCCGAAATCACCGAGGCAGCTGCAGATGCCGGGTATGACTTTGCCGAGGTTCACAGAGGGCTGAGTGAGTTGGGGATTACCAGCTTCACGCCCATTCACCCCAGGATAGCGCACAACAACAAGGGGTGTTTCACCACAGAGCAATTTGCATATGATCCTGTGACGGAAACGTATCGTTGCCCCGCGGGGAAATGCCTACGCTTCGCCTTTGTGAGCATGAGCGACTACCACAAGATCTATCTGGCCAAAACAGCTGACTGCCAAGCCTGTGCCCTGCGTTCTCAGTGCCTGTCCCCTTCACGGAGGTTCCGGACACTCTCTCGCCCGCTCGACCACGAATTCACCGAACAAGCGCATGCCAGAGTCGGTACGAAGCGATACAAGGAACTTCAAAAGTTGCGTAGCATCTGGTCCGAAGGGACCTTTGCGTTGCTGAAGGCTCGCCACTGCCTGGGGCGGGCCATGCGCCGCGGAAAAGAAAACATCATGGAACAACTCTTAATGGCGGCCACAGCCGTCAACATTAAGCGTCTGGTACTAGCGGCCAGGTAATCCCGGCCTAAAGCTGCACTACTCCCGACATCCCATCCGCATGGTTCGGCTTCCGTGCCGATGCTTGCTGTTCAAAAACAGGCGAAAAAGGAGAGAGGGGCAATCCCTCTCTCCTTTTTCAACAGGCCCCATCTATCGGCGTACCGCTAAGCCTCGGGGTCGGGGCCGGTCTTGTGGAGGCGGCGTCAGGACGACGGCGCCGACCTGCTGAACGAGGCCGCCTGCAGCCAGGACGGCTGTCAGGCGGCTCCGGACCCGACCCCGGGGCGCCACTCTGCAGCCCTAGCCGATAGAGCGACGGCGTCTTCCATGCGCTGGCTGCATGCGTCTGCAGGGCCTTACCCCCAGTAGGATTGTCAGCCTTCTGAACCCACCCGGTCTTTCCGGGTGGGTTACTCAGGTGGCTGACAAACGCAGCGGGGTTCGGCCCTTGAGTAGCATGCAGGTAGATGCATGAAGTAAGCCGGCGCATCGGGCCTGTTGAAAAAGCGCTCATCAACGTCGGGTTGGTGAGAGCTTTTTCTCTGTTCAAAATGGTTTTAGGGAGCGGGCGTCGAATTCTTTCGGTATTGCGATGCAAAGGGTGATTGGGATGATGGATCGGCAAGGGGATTCGCAGATGTCTTTGATGATGGTGGACCTAGAAGACTTCGTGCCATCGAATCACCTGCTGCGTCAGATAAAGCGAAAAGTCGACTTCGAGTTTGTCTATAAGCGCGTGCAAGACCTGTACAAGGCCGGCGGGCGGCCGTCGTACGCCCCTGTCGTATTGGTGAAGATGTGGCTCATCGGCTACCTTTACAACATCACCTCAGAGCGGCAACTCGAACAAGAGGCGCACGCAAACCTTATTTATCGATGGTTCTTGGGAATTCCACTGCACAAGCGGGTTCCGGACCATTCAACCTTATCGGAGAATCGGAATGGACGCCTTCAGGGCAGTAACATTTTCCTGGAGGTCTTTGAGGCGATCGTCGATAAGTGCAAGGCATGCGGCCTGG
>JAJGRE010000013.1 GCA_021083345.1 Calditrichales bacterium MX18-03
TAAGGAGGGTATCAAATGAAAAAACTGAAACCTATCGCGTTTTGGGCACCGGTAATCCTTTTCCTGGCAGCCATCGTGCTGAACTTTGCCAACAAGGATGCTTTCGGAACCGTCATCAATGCAGCCAACAACTGGCTGATGGGATCCTTCGCATGGGCCTTCAACCTGGGCGTTACACTGATGCTTCTCGTCGTTATTTATCTTATGTTTTCTAAATTCGGCGATGTCAGAATAGGCGGTTCAAAAGCCGTACCGATGTTTGACAATTTCAGGTACTTCTCGATTACATTGACGAGTATCATCGCAGTAGGCATCCTGCTGTGGGGTACTGCAGAACCCATTTACCATTTGACCGCACCTCCGGAGTCCCTGCATCTTACCCCCAACAGTCCTGAAGCCGTCATCTTCTCCATGTCCACCCTGTTCCTCCACTGGGGCTTCACACCGTTGGCCATCTATGCAATACCCACCATCATGTTCGCATTCGCTTATTACAATATGAAGAAGCCCTACAGCCTTGGCTCTACCCTGTTTCCCATATTCGGCAACAAAGCCATTGGCTCCTACGGCCAAACCATTGACGCAATCTGCATGTATGCCCTGGTAGCCGGAATGGCGGCTTCACTGGGCGGCGGCATCCTGTCCATTGCAGGGGGCTTGAATTACCTGACAGGCGTACAGGTAGGTGCATTCCTGTGGATGTTGGTTGACATAGCGGTTGTGGCGACTTTCGTCATATCCTCCATCACCGGCTTATTCAACGGAATCAAGAAGCTGTCTGAGATCAACACATGGGTGTTCTTCGGATTGACCCTGTTCATATTTATCGTAGGACCGACAGTATTCATTCTGAACGTTGGAACAGAAGCCTTCGGCGACTATATGAAGAACTTCTTTACCAAGAGCTTGTTTACCGGCGCAGCAGCCAACGACCCGTGGGGCGGCTGGTGGACGATATTCTACTGGTGCAACTGGCTGGCCTGGGCACCGATCTCCGGTATGTTCCTGGGCAGAATCTCCTATGGTCAGACCATCCGCAAGGCACTGGTGGTCACCTTCCTGCTTCCGGCACTGTTTGACATCGTGTGGATGATGATATTCGGCGGCGCAGCGCTGCAGCTGGAGCTGGCAGGCGCGGGCATAGCCGAGGCCATGAAGCAGGGAACGGAGTTTGCCGTATATGCATTCTTCTCACAATACCCATTGGCCATGCTCACCATACCGGTATTTGTATTGGCCATGTTCCTGTCCTTTGCAACAGGCGCTGATGCATACACCACCACCCTGGGCGGCATGAGCATGGAAGGCTTGACGCAGGAGGATCCGGAGCCGCCGATGCTGATGAAGGTATTCTGGGGCGCCATCATCGGTACGGTATCATGGATCATGATCTCCTTTGCCGGGGGTATCAACGGTGTCAAGATGCTTTCCAACCTGGGAGGCGGACCGGCACTGATCCTGGAACTTTTGATGACGGTATGCCTGGTGAAGGTAGCAGCAAACCCGAAGCATTATGACGTCTTCAAGGAAGACTACACGGCAGACGGGACACCGATCAAATCCGTCACACAGCCGGCCATGACCTCCAAGCACAAGCAGGAGAAGGCTACGGTTGAGGCGTAATAAAG
>JAJGRE010000014.1 GCA_021083345.1 Calditrichales bacterium MX18-03
GTATCCGAGGCAATACTTGTTCCACCCTTAGAACAAATATTGCCTCGGATATCCTGACTATTAACGTCCAACTCGGCTGATTTTACTTTAGTGACTTGATTCGATTCAATATGTTGAGTATTTCTAGCTGTGATAAAACTTAAAATAATAAAAATAGCCGGAATACCAATTAATAAAAAATAGAAGACACCTTCGCTCGCCTCACCGAATTGAGATGATATCAGAAGTAATATAAACAAATATAAAATAACCAAGCAGCCTGCTCCGCCAGAATTACCTTTCATAACAAACACACTCACTTTATAAACTGAAATCTATTATTATAAATTGATACACTTCTTTTACTTTACAAAATATAGGTATGTTTTTTAGTAAATTATTTCCTTAATTGTATATTAATATATAGGCTCTATATTATTTAATGTACAAGACACAAGCCTGAAATATGCCAAAAATTACTTTCATATATTGAAGTATTGTAAAAGCATTGTATTATTAGCTCGGTATTGAAGACAAACTTATTATTCTAATAGCAAAATAAACAACCATAACTTTAATAAACTGGTAAAGTTATACTTAAAGTTATAAACTTAATTCATAAAAATATACGGTATATAGGAAAAAAAACCTATATACCATATATTTTACATAATTATTCATTTATACATGCTATTTACTAAGGTCTAGCATCTCAGCATTTGCATTATCTCTCTAATTCACAGAAAAGCAAATTCTAACCCTTTTGAAATAAATGATCTCACCAATAGATATTTTTTTGAGTATTTTTCATAATGGTTGTCTTCGGGATTCATTTTTCATTATTAAGTAGCATTTATTTTACAAATCTTAACAGTCTTGCGTTGTAGTTCTTTACCACTCAGATTTTATAAATGACCTTCCCCCCAATTTTGCACCACGTGCGATACTAGTCCAGTCTGACATGACCTTGTCCCCAATTTTGTACCAGTTATAATGTTAATTAGAAAACTTGCTATAACAAT
>JAJGRE010000015.1 GCA_021083345.1 Calditrichales bacterium MX18-03
CCCACCAAAACCTTAGTATCACAGTGCTCTCCGGTTTCGCCTGAAAGAGCGGGACATGGGTCTTGTCAACCTTGACTTCACCATAGGCATTTACTTTGGCACTTTCAAGGCGATAGACTGAGAAGTCTGTCGGAGGAAGCTTTAGCAGCTTAGCTTGCTCCTGTTGCCATAAATCACGGATTAGAGTTCCTTTAGCATAGTGTGGGCGATCTATGTCGGACAGTGCTGCTGCATCCAGTTGCTCCGCCAGTTTCTCTTGAGATTCGAATAATGGGATAGGAACACACCAGTTGCGCTTGCTGTAACCACACTTGCTTTCAACATTGCCTTTCTCATTGCCACTATTGGGATTGCAGAATATGGCTTCAAAACGATAGTGTGAAGAGAAGCGCATGAAAGCATCGGTCAGTTGCCTTTTGCCTTCAGGTTTTACGGATATTACTGCGGCAGAGAGATTGTCAAACCAGATCCGTTCGGGAACACCGTCTGCTTTTTCAAACAGGATCTTTAACCCTTCCAGGAAGCACTCCTGGTTCTCCGATGGAACAGGATGTACGAAAGCAGCATTGCTGAAGGGAAAGGATAGAACCAGCAGCTTGTACTCCAAAAGATTACCGTCATGGCTTACTTGAATCGTTGTAAAATCAGCCTGAGCTTCTGCTTCAGGGTGATCCAAGCGGTGATATGTCATTGCTTTGTCCAACTGCATCTCACTCTTTCGTCTGCTGACATAGGCACTCACTGTCCTTACTGAACCTTTATACTCATGCTGTTCAGTAAGTATTCGATAAATCTTGGCACCAGTGTGACGCTGTTTTCTTGGTAGAAGACTGTCTTCCAGCAGTATGGTATCAATGAGTTCTTTGTATGGATCAATGACCGGCATCTTATATTGTTTGCGTATAGTCGGCAAGTTCCAGTCATCCTTATCA
>JAJGRE010000001.1 GCA_021083345.1 Calditrichales bacterium MX18-03
AGATCCTCTAGGATAAAACCTAGAGGATCTTTTTCATTTGGAAGTTTGCAAGCAAACTTCATATCTCTCTATCTGCCTAATAGATACTTAGCATAAGGCGAATCAATGGGAAGGATGATGGTTGTCTTTCCTTTCAGCGTTTTCTTGTAGGATTCAAGGGTTCTGACGAATCGATAAAACTCAGGATCCTGGTTATAGCTTTTCGAGTATATCCGCGCTGCATCCGCATCGGCTTTTCCTTTTAACTGCTCAGCTTCGGCTGATGCCTTAGCCAAAAGGATCTTTGCTTCCTTGTCGGCTTCTGCTTTGATCTTGTCGGCCTCATACTCGGCCGATGCTATATATTGCTTGGCTGCTTTATCTCTCTCGGTTTTTATTTTTGAGAACAAGGCTTCCTCATCCTCAGAGGACAATTGACAGTTCGTCAACTGTATATCCAGCATCTCAATACCGAGGCTGTTAAGCTGCTTGTTGATCATTTCGGTTAGCGCTTGGCCGGAACGCGATCCCACAAGCTTATCATTGATGATCTGGTCCAATGACATTGCATTGTAGTAAGTCCTTACAGCTGAATAAATGGCACTTTCTACCCGTTTTTCGGCACTGTTGACCGATTGAAGGTTTCTGATAAAGACGGAAGCATTGCTGATTCGCCACAAAGCGTAGTCTGTGATGATCAGGTTTCTCTTATCTTTGGTGAATACCTTGATCGGTTGTGTTTCAAGATGCATCATTTTCTTCGAGAGAACTGAGGTCGTCTGAATGAAAGGAAGCTTAAAGTAAAAACCGGGTGCTTCAATGATTCTTACGATTTTACCGAACTCTTTAATCGTCACCAGCTCGTCTTCATGAACAATCAGCATGTTGGCAAAAAGTGCCGTTATCAGGGTGACAAACACGAGGACGACGACAAGACGTTTAATAATGGTATATAGGAATATATTGCCATTGTTTTTATCAAGGTTGTTGGATGTATTCATCTAGTTGCCGCCTCCTTTTTCTTCCACAGGAAGATAGCGTATTTCTCCTGAAGAATCATCCATGATATAGACGTTGCTGGCGGGCAGAACCTCTTCCATGGTTTCGATCAGCAGCCGCGTGCGGGTCACATCTTTGCCCAAACGATATTCATTATATAGCGCATCGAAGCTGCCGGCTTCTGCCGTTGCCTTTTCCAACCGCTCTTCATAATAAGCTTCCGCCTGCTGATGCATTTTTTTTGCTTCATTTTCAACGTCGGCCAATTTCTGGTTTTTATAATCCTCAGCCTTTCGAACCAGAATGTTCTTCTGTTCTCTGGCACTGTTCACGCTCTCAAAGGCTTTGGCAACCTGAGAGGGCGGCTCCGAGCCCTGAAGCTTGATATCCAGCACTTCTATCCCAATGCTGTATTTATCCATCAGTTGGTCCAGCATTTCTTTGATCCGAAATTGGACATCGATTCTCCCGTCTGTCAGAACGGTATCAACCTGAGTACTGCCGATGACCGATCGAAGACTGGCCGCTATGGCATCATGGAGTATGGCATCGGGGTCCTTGGCGTTTATCAAATAGGCTTTGGGGTCAGCTATACGCCACTCTACCAATATATTCACCCAGACCAGGTTCTGATCACTGGTGAGAAAAACTGCTTCTCTGTCAAGCACATCCGCCTTTTTATCCCTTGTTTCTTCAATGCCAATTTCTATGATATTTGCTTTGTTTATATTAATGGAGTCGGCTTGCTGGAACGGATACGGCAGCTTAAAGTGGATGCCCGGCTGCTCAATCTTCGTTATCTTGCCGAAGGTTCTCAGTATTCCAACTTCGTCCTCATTAACCGTATATACCGAAGTAAAGGTACAAAATACCAGCAGCAGCGCAAGCAATATCGTTATAAGCCTGGACAGACTGAACAGCTCTGTCAGGATAACCTGATGTTTCATAGAATCACCTCTGATCAATAAAATCAATATACCTCTGTATTATCTCAAAAAAAACCGCTGATTTCAATGACATGCTCCAAATAGTCAAGCTGTTCTAAGGTTCGACGCTTTCTAAGGATAGTATTCGTTTTGCTGTTTTATTTGATTCTAGTGGGTTTCATAATTTTAGCTTATATAACACCATGGATTATGATAGAATAATCATATGGAAAATGCAAACGATGAGAATTGTAAGAGGAACTGAGGTGTCATTATGGAAGGTATTGCAGGAATAAAAAAATCAATCATAGCCAGGCTGGAAGCCATTGAAAATACGAGTATCGATAAGAACTTGCTGGTTTCAGCGGAAATAATTGAAGAAATATGTGATATAACGGAAGAACTGGGTAAAGAGGTTGCCGTTTTTATTGACAGAAAAGGGGATGTTGCAGGTGTTAGCATCGGTGATGAAGATACCGTTGCCTTAAAGGACTTTGACAAGCGCCGCGGAACGGAAAGCTTAAGCACAGTCCGATGCATTCACACACATCCCAATGGGAATGGCATGCTTTCCGACGTGGACTTATCCGCATTGAAGAAAATGCGGCTGGATGCAATGGCGTCCATAGGCGTAAAAGAAGGGAAGATGACCCATGCCTTTGTTGCTTTTCTGAACGCGGATGAGACATCGGAGCTGAGACCTGTAGCAGTGGGTCCGTATAATATGTCAAAACTGCTGAAAATCGATATACAAATGGTCATCCAGGACGCAGAAAGCAGCCTGCGTCAGAATAAAAGGACAGGAAAAGCGGTAGAAAGCGTAATTGAGCGTGCCGTACTGGTGGGAATCGAAAGTGAAGAAGACCTGGATGAGCTCAGTGAGCTGCTTAAAACGGCTGGAGGCGTTGAAATTAGCCGGCTGGTTCAAAGCAGAGATAAAAAAGATACAGCATTCTTCATCGGTAAGGGTAAGCTTAAGGAATTGACGCTGCTGGTGCAGAGTGTCAATGCAAACCTGGTTGTCTTTGATGAAGAGCTTTCCGGTGCTCAGACCAGGAACCTCGAAGAGGCAATAGGGGTCAAAGTCATCGATCGGACACAGCTGATTCTCGACATATTTGCACAGCGTGCAAAGTCCAGAGATGGCAAGCTTCAGGTGGAACTGGCCCAAATGAAATACATGCTGCCGAGGTTGATCGGACTAGGTGCGCAGATGTCGAGAACCGGCGGCGGAATTGGAACCAGGGGACCTGGTGAAAAGAAGCTTGAGATAGACAGACGCAGAATCAGGGACAGGATTCATGACTTAACCAACGAGATAAAAGAAATCAAGAAGCAGCGTGAACTGCACAGGGAAAACAGGATCAACAACACGGTGTTCCAGGTTTGCCTGGTGGGCTATACCAATGCCGGGAAATCAACCTTGCTGAATAGCCTTGCCAATGCCGATATTTATGCGGAGGACCAGCTGTTTGCGACCCTGGATCCTACAACGAGGAAAGTTGTGCTGCAAGGGGGAAAAGAGGTGCTGGTAACCGATACCGTAGGTTTTATAAGAAAGCTGCCTCATGACCTCATCGATGCATTTAAGTCCACTTTGGAGGAAGTGCTCTATGCAGATCTGCTGATCCATGTTGTTGATAGGAGCAACGATGAGTATGAGGTGCAGATGAAAACGGTGCTGGAAGTTCTGGCTGAACTGGGAGCTGAGAATAAAACCATCGTTACAGCCTTTAATAAAACAGATAAGGTGCTGGACCTGTCCGAGGATGAGAGAGCCGGCGGCAGCTCGTGTGACGCCGTGTACATATCTGCAAAGAATAGAATCGGCCTGGAGGCTTTGCTGGATAAAATGGAAGCTCATGCCTCCCAGCACGCTAAGACAGTGGAATTGCTTATTCCCTATACCCTGGGGAATCTGTTGTCATTGGTTCACGAGCAGGCAGACTCAGTGCTCAATGAAGACTATCTGCCTGAAGGAGTTTTTATAAAAGCCGTTGTTCAAAACAGAGTTTTGGGCAAGGTTGCTGAATATCAGATAAAGCAATAAGGGTGATTATCAATGTATTATAAAAAAATAGGCTATTTGTATACCATATTGGCTGCAACATTTTTTGCATTGATTGCCGTTATCGGCAAGACAGCCATCAATACCGGATTATCGGTATTTGATCTGTTCATCATGCAGAATGTTCTGGCTTTTCTGGTGTTATTCATCTATTTCTCATGTAAGGGGTTAAAACAGTTAACCGTCAGCAAGATCACCATGCGGCATATAGTGATTCAGTCGCTTGTAGGCAGCGGGACTACGGTGTTTTTTTATCTGGCATTGGATAAAGTGAATGCAGGAATTGCATCTATGCTGCTTTTCACCAATCCGGTTTGGGTATTTCTTTACTTTATACTGACCAGGACACGTAAGATGAATACCGTTAATAATGTTGCACTGGTTTTAGCGGTACTGGGAAGTGCAATGGTCATCAATATTTTTGGCGCAGATGTGCAGCACATGCCAACTATCGGCATCCTATACGGACTGGCGGCCAGTTTTTGCTACGCCTTCTACAACGTATTTGCGGACCTTAAATTGAGCCAGGTGGAACCACTGGTCATTACCTTTTATTCCTCTATTGTCAACCTTATGGTATCTTTGGCTATCAATTTCGACTTTATCGCCAATGGTGTGACGATTACACAGCAATCCTTCATCTATGCCGCAGAATTAGCCGTCATTTCCGGCATATTGCCTATATATTTTCTTTATAAAGGCATCGCCAGGATCGGGGCAGACAAAGCGAGCATCGTCGCAACGGCTGAACTTCCTATCACACTGGTATTCGCGTTTCTGGCGCTGGGTGAGAGAATGAGCGTCTTCCAGCTGTCCGGTGTGTTTCTCATCCTGTTTTCTGTCATCATACTTCAGAAGGAATCCGATATTATGGCGGTTTTCAGTATTCCCCCCGATCATCAT
Organism: Calditrichales bacterium MX18-03; assembly: GCA_021083345.1. Taxonomy (GTDB): domain Bacteria; phylum Bacillota; class Clostridia; order Lutisporales; family Lutisporaceae; genus JAJGRE01. Next base: position 4,876 of record JAJGRE010000001.1, read on the forward strand.
GACTGATATCGTTGACGCGGAAATAGTTCTCGCATAACTCATTGTCTTTTTTATACGCTTTCTGCCTTTTATTTCTATAAGCCATGACATTCCTGGCAAGGAGGTAACCACTGATCATACTTTTTACTTTCATGTCAACCACCTCTATTTTTTACATTTTGACCGGATTTCGTACAGACCCATTGCGAATAAAAAGAACCCGAATATCTTCTTTAACAACTCCGAGTCAAGATTGACAGCCATGAGGGAACCTAGAACAGAGCCGATGCTTCCCAAAGCAACCAGCTTTAGAAGCAGATGCTTCTCAATGTTCCCTTTTCTGATATGAACAGTGAGTGCAACGACAGCAGAGGGAATGAAGACCAGCAGATTAACGCTTTGAGCGATCTGCTGCCTGGCACCGGCAAAGAAGACCAAGGTCGGAATCAGTATGGTGCCGCCTCCAATTCCCATGCCGCTGATGATGCCGGAAAGGAATGCGATCAGTGTTATCAACATCACAACACCATCCTTGCAGCTGCCACAATCATCACAATGCCGAATACTTTCCGGAGCAGATAGATGGGAACCCTGTTTAGCAGCAGAGAACCGGCCAGCGCACCTGCTACGGACCCGACTGCCGTCTTCAGAGTCAACGGCAGGTCAGTAACCTGATACCGGTAGTATACGACAGCACTGATAATAGACATAGGCAAAATGACGGATATTGCTGTCGCATGGGCTTTGTGATCCTCTACACCCAGTAGGAATACTAGGCAGGGTACCAGAAGAGTGCCGCCTCCTGAACCAAAAATGCCGTTGATAATACCGGTCAGCAGACCAATCAATAGGATCTTCATGGAGCAATTCATTTTTCTCATACATCACCATAAGCATTCATCCTTATTCCAATAAATCACGCTATTGATCTTACAATAAAACGATGCGTGATTTATAAGACAGCCAACGCCTAACGCATAGAGACTTTAATAGTGCTGCTTCATGCATGTATACGATTAAATGCGTTGTCTATATATATAATTTCTGCAGGAGAAGTCAGATTATAGCTTGAAAATATTGACATGCATCGCACTTTGACCTCTAGAAGCTGGAACAGCGGGGTTTGCATCTGAAACGGCTTTGTGATAAAATATTACGTGTTAATTTAGTAAGAGGAGGTTGACCTATGTCCGGTCATTCCAAATGGGCGAATATCAAGCATAAAAAAGGCAGACAGGATGCCTTGAGAGGTAAAATATTTACGAAGCTGGGCAAAGAAATTGCCATGGCGGCCAAGGGCGGCGCCGATCCCAGCACCAACACCCGGTTAGCGGATGTCATTGCAAAGGCAAAAGCAAACAATATGCCCAATGATACCATCAACAGGGCTGTCAAAAAAGGCTCTGGAGACATGGAAGGCGTTAACTATGAAGAAATGGTTTATGAAGGCTACGCGCCCGGCGGTGTCGCCGTCATCGTGACTTCATTGACCGACAATCGGAACAGAACGGCGGGCGACATACGCCACATTTTTGATAAAAATGGGGGCAGCATGGGTGCCAGCGGATGTGTCGGTTATATGTTCGACAAGAAGGGCGTCATCATCGTTGAGAAGGATGGAAAGCTTGACGAGGATGAGCTGATGATGCAGGCCCTTGACGCAGGTGCAGAAGATTTCTCGGCAGAAGAAGATTCCTTCGAAATATTGACGGACCCCAATAGCTTTTCAGAAGTCAGGGCAAAGCTGGAAGAGGCTGGAATCCCCATGGCATCAGCGGAAGTCACCATGATACCGCAGAATTATGTCAGCGTCACCGAACCGGATGACATCAAGAAGATCAACAAGATGCTGGATATGTTCGACGACAACGATGATGTTCAGGACGTCTACCACAACGCAGAACTGCCAGACGAAGATTAATAGGCTGAACAAAGGAGACTAACCGTATGAGAGCACAAGAAAAAGTTTTTGAGAGACTGGATTCCCTCGGTATACAGTATCAGGTTATGAACCATCCTGCCGTATATACGATTGAAGAGATGGACAACCTTGGCATTTCTGAACACGGAGATGTCTGCAAGAATCTGTTCCTGAGAGATGCAAAAGGGACAAGGCATTTCCTGGTTGTACTGCTGAAGGATAAGAAAGCCGATATAAAAAACATTCAGAAGCAGCTGGGCTGTACCAATCTCAGCTTTGCATCGGAAGAAAGACTGAGCAAGCACTTGCAGCTGCAAAAAGGAGAGGTGACCCCTCTTGGCATTATCAATGATGCAAGTGGTACAGTCGAACTGGTGTTGGACAAAGACCTGAAAGGCCGGGAGAAGCTGGGTGTACACCCCAACGACAACACGGCAACCGTTTGGATTTCATTTGACGACCTGAAAAAAGTTATTGATCATAACGGCAACAAGATCCACTACGTCACAATCTGATCATCAGATAATCGGGAATGGACCGGAGCAGATGAATGATTCGCTTTGCAAAGCCTGCTTTTGACCAGGCAAAGGACTCTACCGCCATATCCTGTGGAATCTTTCCGATCAGGTTGTTCGACAGGATGTATTCCGATTCCCGAATCTCCCGAATAGCTCTCCTATAACCTGGAACGCATTCGGACACCGGTATCGGCTCTTTCGTTGCCAGCTTCCAGGCCAGGCTGTTTTCGAAAACGCCGTCCCGTGACCTGACAAATATCTTCTCATGATCTATAAAAGAACCTTCCAGCATGACGGTCTGGAATGCGATAAAGCTATCATTGGTGTTATTGAGATCCCGCCCGAAGAATTTGGTGCGGGATTCTTCTATTCCCAGAAGGTTCAGCAGGGTGGGAAGAAAGTCGATATGACCGCCGATGGTTTCGTTGGTTTCGCACAGGTCTGAACCAGGAATATGGATGATAAGCGGTACATTGAGGGATTCATCATAATCGAAGTTGTAACCCAGCAGATTGCTGACATGCCGCTTATCCAGCGGAACTTGATTATCGATTGCACGGTGGTCGCCATATATCGCAATGATTGAATTGCCATACAGCTTCCTGTCTTTTAGTTCCTGTATGAACAAGCCCAATGCCGCATCCGTATAGTTGATGGTCTGGAAATATCGTCCCAGCAAGGTACTGTAATGCTCCGGCATCAGCTTTATTTTTTTGTGTTTCTCCGGCAGCGCATAAGGGTGATGGCTAGACAAGGTTATCAGAAATGACAGGAAGGGCTGCTTGACCTCTGACAGGTACTTTGCAGATTGCTTGAAAAAGGATCTATCACTTACACCCCAACCAATGATATCATCATGTACAAAATCCTTCTTGCTGTAAAAGCGGTCATAGCCTAATATGGGATAGATGGTGCTCCTGTTCCAGAATTCGGGCTTATAGCCGTGAAAGGCAACGGCGGTGTAGCCTTTTTCCTTCAAGATCCTTGGAAGTCCCAGGAATTCATTGCCGATATACCGCTTGTATGAGTAGACATTCATGGAAGGATATAGAGAATTCTGAGTGACAAACTCTGCGTCGGAGGTACCTCCTCTACCGATTTGCTGGTAATACCGGCTGAAATAGATGGTATCCTGCTTCAGGAGGCTGTTCAGGTTCGGTGTCAGTTCCTGCCCGTTATAGCTCATGTTCAGTACAAAATCCTGCAGTGCTTCTACTTGAATAACGATAACATTTCTTCCTTCAGCTATCTTTTCATATCTACGTGCGAGGGCAGTTTTTTTTGGAACGTCCGCTATAGGCTGCGTTGGGGCAGCATCACCCTCATGCTTGCTAGAATTACTCATAAAAAGTTTACTGATTTGTTCATAAAAAATGCCGTGAGTATGAAACAGCTTTTCCTTTTCCCCCCCAAAACTCACTTTAAGGTCCAGCGCCAGGGGTGTTAGAAGCAATACAAATAATAGGACGGCATAAATAGGATGCAATACGAAGCGGCTGCTGCACAAGCATTTCTGCAGCATTGGCAATGAAAAAAGAAAGAGATCCGCGAATACCAACAGGTATTGGAATCTGAAAAGCACAGCAATGCTTTCCAATATGGAGGGCAGCGTATTGACCAGCATCAACTCGTTTACGGTAGGGAATATGTTGAAATGCTTGTAATAAAGAATATCCGCAAAGATGATGAGGGAGAGCAGAAAATGAATACAAAGTACCAAATAATAATGTCGCCTGTCTGAAATAAGCGCTGTCAGCAAATAAAGAAGAAACAACACAAGTATTGTCCTTAAGGATGAAGAAACGATCTGTCCCGGGATAACAGTCACTTGGTAAAGGAATTGCAGTTTGCAAACAGTGGAAAGCGTCATGGCCAGAATCAACAGGACCGGTGCCCCCGGTGCTTTTAAATTTATCATTCAATGTCACCTGCTCATTTTAATGTTCCATTTATTATATTCATACCTATGTTTGTGGAAGAACCGGGATTTGCCGTATAAAAGCTGCCGTTTTGTAAAGAATAAGTCTCATAACAAGGCGAGAAGGACCTGATTGACAGGCATAAAACAGGAGGATGAAGATGAACAAGAAACAGGCGACTTTGATCAACGAATTGAAAAACGTACTGGAAGAAATAGATATGCAGTGTATCGAAGATGAGGATTTTTCAGATAAGGTCATGGGCATGGACATTTTCTCCCGCAATATTAATGACATCGTAGAGGATCTGACGACAGCCGATTAAGGGCTTCAAGAAGTATAGAAAATGAGGTAGAATAGTATAGTAAATGACTATTCTGCTTTTTATTTTTTGGATGAGGAGGATGTACGGATGGAAGAGAGAAAGGTCAAAATTGGAGGACGATACCGCCATTTCAAAGGCAATGAATACCTGGTGCTTCACATTGCCAGACACTCAGAGACGCTGGAGCTGTATGTGGTATACCAAGCCCTTTATGGAGAAATGGGTATCTGGATCAGACCGATGGAAATGTTTCTGGACAGGAAGGAAGTTGAGGGAGAGCTTGTCTACCGCTTTGAGGAATTGACATAAGTCAGTCCTGGTTGAATTTGATTTGTGCCATGATGTCTAGGACCGCAAGGTCTTTTTCTTTTGCCTCCAGCATCATGTCGAAGGTATCGCCAACCAGGCCATATGCCCTCGAATAATCCTCAAATCGTATAAAATCCCCATGGCTCCTGTCGTTAGGACGGCTTTTGCCGCTGCTGAGGTGCAGCTTAGGCTTTCTGCCTTGCCACGTATCCAGGATTCCTGGAATTAAGGCTTCAAGCTTTTCTTCGCAAGGATTGCAGACATGGTGATGGACGTCCAGAACCATGGGTATGTGCAAGCGCTGGCATAACTTAAGCACATCTGAGGTGGTGAAGGTTTTGTCATCGTTTTCCAATACGATTTTCCGTTGTATATCATTGTCAAGCATGCAGAATGCCCGCTCAAAACGCTCAATAGCCGTTGGCTTTCCTCCTGCAGCACTGCCCACATGCAGCACCAAGGTTTCATTGCCGATGAGATTGGAAAACCGGTTATGATGCACCAGTATGCCGATGCTGCTTTCGACAACCTGAGGCTTTTCCGAATTCAATACGCAAAATTGGTCGGGATGCATGCTGATCCGGACAGATTTTGAAACTGCCGCCTCCTTGATCCTATTGCAATAGTTTAGGATGTCAGGATCCTCCCACCACTGCCATTGGTTCAGATAAGTGGCAAGTGGTATCAAATCCGAGCTGAAGCGGTATAAAAGGATCTGGTTTTCAGCGCACCAATCCAGAATCTTTCTGCAGTTGAACAGATTATCCACGGCGATGCTCCGAAGTCTCTTCAGCCTATCATCTTCTTTTAATCCCAAATAAGTTTTCAGTGTGACGGTCCTGAACTTCCCATTTTCCTTCAGGCTTTTACAAATGCAAGCGAATCCCAGCATGGGGATCAACCTCCTTTTAAGCATCAAACAATCTAATAACAGTTTGATATATGTATTTCTTTTTTTAAGGTTTTGTATACCTAAAGGATGTTTAGCACAAATATTGTTTCAAATATTTTTAATGAAGAAATTACATGCTTGATTGCGTATATATAGTGAGTGAAATTTAGGAGGGTTAACATGAAAGAAAATAGAAAGACGTCAGCCGGTTTTTTTGATGTAGTTGTAGAAAAGCAGACCTATTTGAATATTCTTTACCTGATGGTGTCATTTCCATTAGGCATCGCTTATTTCATTTTTCTGACCACAGGACTGTCTCTGGGATTGGGATTATCCATCCTTTTTGTAGGTTTGCCGGTAATTTATCTTGTTTTTGTCATATCAAGCAAGTTGATGAGATTCGAACAGAAGCTGGCAGAAATCTTTTTGGGTATGAGATTTGTTTATACGAATGAAACTAGACCCAGAGCCATTGGTTTTCTAAGAAACTTTAGGGAGACGATATTTGATGTGGACATTTGGCGGTCTATGATGTACCTGATATTTAAGTTTTTTATTGGTATGCTCATCTTTTCAATTGCGCTTGTGCTGATTAGCCTCAGCTTGGGCCTTATGAGTGTGCCGGTATTGTATCAGCTCGCTGAAAGCGGCATTTTCATAGAACTTCATGGTTTTCATGGTATAACAGATTATCTGGATCTCGGCATTTCCCCATATCAAGAGTCGATCATCTGGATGATTACCGGTATTTTTCTGGGAATAGCCAGCCTTCATATCTTTAATTTGATGGCATTCGTTTCCGGACAGATTCTGCACTATATGTCGCCTGTGCAAAAAAAAATAAAGAAAGAAAAAGCATTGATTTTAGTAAAATAAGTGTAGCCTGCATATAAAAAAGGGGTGGTGACAAAATAACATAAAAGCTATAAAATGGAGGTAATCAACCGATGAGCAACACATATGAAAAAGTCGCCACTGGCCGGGATTTGAACCGCATCTTCAGCGGCAAGCTGGATATCTTTGAAAATTACTTGGTTCATGTAGAGACGGTGGACGGTACGCAAAACAATTACATAAACAGCATGAAGGACGGCAGTACCAAGATCAAGGACCTTCATGTGACCGGGAATAAACTAAGTGAATTAAAGACTGTCTGAACACAGTAAGGGGGTAGTCTGACTGGCTGAAGAAAGAGTGAACTGCATGCGCTGCAGGCATTATTATGTCACTTGGGATAAGCACTTCCCAAAGGGCTGCAGGTTGTTTGAATTCAAGACTGCCAGGCTTCCCTCCCACGTTGTTCAGGAAGCGACAGGCAGCCGATGCAGGCAATTTGAGGAAAAAGACCTTCGAAAGAAATCCTAGTTGGTATAAAATTAAATATTATGGAAATAATACCCTCCAGAAATAGTTTTGAGCTGTATCCAATGTAGCACAGACCTATGCGGGGCAATAGATTATATTAGGGACATGATAAATGTAATCCAAAGCCACAATTCTGGAGGGAAATTTATGTTTGAAGATAAACGAAAAAAAAGGAAAAGGCGCTATATCTTATTGCTGCTTCTCTTTTTCTTTATGGTCGCCGCCTTTGGGGTGGGATACTATTTCAATTCCGGTGACCCGGAGAACATCCTGAAACCCGCAAGCGATCCCAATACACAGCTCAAAATTCCGGACAGCCTGATCAATCCGCCGGCATCCAAGACCGCTTCGGAAGAGGTAGATGATCTGCAAGAGACACAGGAGATCTCCAATATTCCGGTCAGCGATGTGGTGACCCCGCAGACTGCCTTTATATTCAAGACCCGCTTCACCTTGTGCGGGCATGTGGTCGAAAAATCCGCCGCTGCAGAAGCTGAGATCAATATGACAGAAGCCGAGCTGCAAAACCGATATCATGGATGGAGTATAACGCGTTTTACGCCACAGCTGGTGCAAATGGAGAAAAATATCGCGACCCATTGTCCAAGGCACTATATACTCGGCATCGACAGCGGAAACATTGCGATTTTTCAATATAATGATGAAGGCAGGAAAGTACTGCTGGAGCGGACAGACATTTCTGTTTCCACTCTAACGCCGGAGGATCAGAAGAGCCTGGAAAGCGGAATCATCGCGGATACCGAAGACGATTTGAATCTTAAGCTGGAGGGCTTCAGCGATTAAGTAGTGCTTCAGACCATTTTGAAACAGAACCATAAAGCAGAAACGGCCAATTTCTGCTTTATTTTTTTGTAAAAAAAGGTTATAGTATATAGATAATGCAGCCTATAGCTGAAAATAGGAATAGCGATAGGGCGTTATCCCAAATATCATAGAGACTATTGACCCGAAGGAATACTTTTTAGTTTACAGTGTCTTAGATATAAGGGAGCGAATATATGTTTGGGGGCGGTTTGTTGATCATCATGGGAATAGATCCCGGTATAGCCATTCTGGGGTTCGGTATTGTAAAATACCAAGCAAACAAATTTACAGTTATGGATTACGGTGCCGTGACGACAGCGGCTGGAACACCGATGTCGGAAAGGCTTAAGATTTTATACCGGGAGCTTACGGAGATCATAGCGGAGCATCAGCCGGATGCCTTTGCAGTTGAGGAGCTGTTTTTCAACAAGAATATCAAGACTGCCCTGACAATCGGACATGCAAGAGGGGTCACTGTGCTGGCTGCTGCCAATTCATGTGTGCCCATCTATGAGTATACGCCCCTTCAAGTGAAGCAAGCGGTTGTCGGTTACGGGAGAGCCGAAAAAAAGCAAGTCCAGCAAATGGTAAAAATTTTGCTGAATCTACGCGAAGTACCCAAGCCCGACGACGTGGCGGATGCTTTGGCTGTCGCAATTTGTCACGGACATTCCTCGAATTTTGCGGATCAGTTCCGCTTGTAAAGGTGGTATTGTATGTACGAATATATCAGCGGCAAGCTGGATAATACCGGCGAGGATTATATCGTCATTGATGTAACCGGCATCGGCTATAAGCTTTTTACCTCACAGAATACGATCAAGATAATGCGCAAAGGCGATATGGTAAAGGCGTATACCCATTTGATTGTAAAAGAGGATGATCTGGTCCTATACGGCTTTGCCGACAGGGATGAGCTTCATATGTTCAAACTGCTCCTGTCGGTTTCAGGCGTGGGCCCAAAGGCCGGTGTTTCACTCTTGAGCCAGTATAAGGCCAACGAAATAGCAACTGCCATCATCAGCAAGGACATTGTCAAGCTGACCAAGGCATCGGGTATTGGCAAGAAAATAGCAGAGCGGATCGTGCTGGAACTAAAGGACAAGATTGATACCGAAAGCGCCATTGCCGCAGTGGAAAATGTTGGCGGCGACAGCGACGCGGCTCAGGTTATTGAAGCATTGACAGCCTTAGGCTATAATTATACCATGGCTACCAATGCAGTCATGAAGATAGCCGACACCAATAAGCCCATTGACATGATGATCAAAGATGCATTGAAGATGCTTTCAAGGGCATAAGAGAGGTAAATGATGGACGATAGATTGATTACCGCAAAGCTTATGGAAGAGGATGCTGAAGCAGATTCCAGCCTAAGACCCAAAAACCTGGACGAATACATCGGTCAAACCAGTGTCAAGGAAAAAATCAACATCTTCATACAGGCAGCCAATCAGCGGCGCGAGACCCTGGACCATGTCCTGCTTTACGGTCCGCCGGGGCTGGGAAAGACAACCTTGGCCAATATCATTTCCAATGAACTAGGTGTCAACATACGCATCACTTCAGGTCCGGCCATTGAGAAACCTGGAGATCTGGCTGCCATTCTGACGAACCTGAACCAGAACGATGTGCTGTTCATTGATGAAATCCACCGTCTGAATCGAAGTGTGGAAGAGATACTCTATCCTGCAATGGAGGATTATGCCTTGGACATCATTATCGGCAAAGGTCCCAGCGCAAGGTCCATCCGGTTGGACCTGCCCAGGTTTACAATGATCGGTGCGACTACAAGAGCCGGTATGCTGACCTCTCCGCTGAGGGACCGGTTCGGCGTCATTTGCAGGCTGGATTACTATTGTAACGAAGAATTGTACAAAATAATCATACAATCCGCGAGAAAGCTTCGGATAAAAGTAGAAGAACAAGGGGCAATGGAGATCGCGCGACGTTCCAGAGGCACGCCGCGTATAGCCAACCGATTGCTGAAGCGTGTCAGAGACTACGCCCAGGTGAAGGGCGACGGCATCATCGACCGCATTACGGCAGACCGGGCGCTTAAGATGCTGGAGGTAGACGACATCGGCTTGGACGAGATCGACAAGAAAATGCTGCTTACAGTCATCCGGAAGTTCGACGGGGGACCTGTTGGTCTTGATACGCTGGCTGCCTCCATCGGAGAAGACAGTGGAACCATTGAAGATGTATATGAGCCTTATCTGCTTCAGATCGGGTTTATCAACAGGACACCGCGGGGCAGGACGGCAACCAAGTCTGCCTATGCGCATTTCGGTATTGAGAGGGACTAAGCGGAGGTGTAACGATGAAAGTCTTGCTTCATATGTGCTGCGGCCCTTGTGCTGTGTATCCAGCGGAGGTTCTTTCGATAGAACACGATGTGACAGGCTTGTTTTACAACCCCAATATTCATCCATATACAGAGTACAAAAAGCGGCTTGAGACAGCGCAGACTTATGCAGAGAAAGCGGGCATCAGGCTTATCGTCATTGATGATTACAAGCTTGATGAATTCTTGCGCAATGCGGCTTTCAGGGAGAGTCAGCGCTGTATGATGTGCTACGCAGACCGGTTGGAAAGGACTGCATCGGCAGCCAAGAAAGGCCAATTCGATGCTTTTACCACCACTTTGCTTGTCAGTCCGTTTCAAAAGCATGACCTGATTAGGCGTATTGGTGAGGACGCTGGAAAGAAATACGGCGTACCCTTCCTATACAAGGATTTCAGAGAGGGCTTCAAGGAAGGCGTAGAGAAATCCAAGCAGCTGGAGCTGTACAGACAGCCTTATTGCGGTTGTATTTACAGTGAAAGGGACCGGTATATCCCTAAAAGAAAAGGTGATAGCATATCTATTTAAAGTATTGGAAAAGCTGCGCTGAAAGCAGTGGAAATCTTTATCAATAAAATTGGCATGGCTGATGAGAGGAGTTGTATTATGATTCGCAGAATACGTGCGTTTATCATCGCAATAGTAGTAGCAGCTGCATCAATAGGCTTTTCTACGGACATGAATTCGGTGTATGCCGAGGCTGCCGTCCCACAGAAGGTTATCATAGGCCTGAGCTTCGGACAGAATGCCACAAACCTTTTCAAGCTATCCAGTGAAACAGGTATTGTTTTGACCAAAACGGAAGGTGGAAATACCGTTACGGTTTTGAATTTCGATGCACCTGGGGGCATCACTGTCAGAAGGGATGCCTATTATAATATTGTCAAAGGGATTATTACCGCTGTCAATTTTAACAAGGCAACGAAATACGAAGGGGAAGTCATAGGACCCTACCATATTCAGGTCGGCGATACTTATCCGGATATGGAGACTGCAAAGAAAGTTGCCGGACAGGTTGCTTCCTCTGCTCCCGCAGCCTTTATTGCTTATGAGGATGGGTGGCGCGTCTGGGCGCAGCTCTTTTTGGACGAGGGTGAGTGCAGCAAGCAAATCGAGCTTCTGAGCAATGAATTGAAGGACTTTGCCTTCTCTGTAGTTCGACCGGACCGCAAGCGCATACACATATTGGATGCGGTGACCGGGCAAATACTGCTGGCTGTCAATAGTGAAACCCCTGTTATCGTCAATGGCAAGGCTGCACAGAATTCCGACTGCACAATACAGTACGGAAGTACCAAATACAGAGGTACTATTATTCTGCAGAGTCAGCAGGATAGTGATATAAGCGTTGTTAATGAAGTGCCTTTTGAGCAATATCTATATGGCGTTGTCCCCTCGGAGATGCCCAGTTCCTGGCACCCGGAAGCATTGAAGGCACAGGCAGTTGCAGCAAGGAATTATGCACTGGTCTCCATGGGCAAGCACAAAGGGCAGGGCTTTGACCTGTGCAACTCCGATCATTGCCAGGTTTACAAAGGCTTCAGTAATGAGAAAAAATCTACCAACGATGCCGTTGCTGCCACCGCAGGCAAACTCCTTTACTATAAGGACAAGCTGGTTTCTACCATCTATCATTCCAGCAGCGGCGGACATACGGAAAACAGTGAGAACATATGGTACGACACATTGCCGTATATACGTGCAGTAGATGACAGATTCGGCCTTGGCAGCCCTTATGATCATTGGTCAAACCAGATTAACCGTGCGGGCATCAGGGAAAAAATGACTCAGGCCAATTTGGGCGTAGGGGACATTCTGGACGTGGTACCGATTCAGACCAGCCAGTACGGCCGGGTTCAAAAGGTTGAAATAAAGGGGACGGAGGGCAGCAAAGTGCTGGAAAAGGAAAAGATTCGCTGGGTTCTGAGCAATGCGGTACTTAAAAGCATCTGGTATCAGGTTAAGACCGATGCAGATGTCTTTATCCGGAGCAGCATGGATGCAGCACCTTCCTTGAAAAGACCGTCCGGCATGTATGTGGCTGGTGCAAAAGGGACGGTAAAGCTGTCAAGTCCGGTAAACAAGCTATTTGTGAAAAACTATACCAATACGGCTGCCTATAACATCATACCCGATGTATATACCTTTTCGGGCAAAGGCTGGGGTCACGGCCTGGGAATGAGCCAATACGGTGCGAAAGGGATGGCGGAAGCCGGTTATAACTATGCGCAGATTCTGGAATACTACTACAAAGACACTAAAGTGAAGTAGAGGAAGACAGCAATGAACCTTAAGGATTTTTATTATGATCTGCCGGAAGCTTTGATTGCGCAGGAGCCTTTAGCCGAAAGGGACATGTCTCGGCTGATGGTTATGGACAAAGTAACCGGCGAACTCCGACATCATATTTTCAGAGATATTACCAGCTATTTGAGGAAGGGCGACTGTATCGTGCTGAATAATACGCGGGTCATTCCGGCTCGGCTTTTCGGCATAAAAAAGGACAGTACCGGTGCAATTGAGTTCCTTCTACTGAATCGAAGGGAAAGAGACATTTGGGAAGTTATGCTGAGGCCGGGCAAGCGTGCTAAAACAGGTGCGCGTTTTGTTTTCGGAAACGGCGAACTGGAAGCGGAGATACTGGATATCATCGAAGGCGGCAACCGCATCGTGCGGTTTTACTACCAGGGCCTGTTCGAGAATGTCTTGGACAGATTGGGAAATATACCGCTGCCGCCCTATATCACAAAACACCTCGAAGACCGCGAACGTTATCAGACGGTTTATTCGAAATACGAGGGCTCTGCGGCAGCGCCGACCGCCGGACTGCACTTTACCCGGGAGCTGATTGGCCAAATCGTAGCAATGGGCATATACGTAGCTTACGTCACACTTCATGTGGGCTTGGGCACCTTCAGGCCGGTCAAAGTCCGGAATATTGAAGAACACCAGATGCATGCCGAATACTATGAGTTGGATCAGGAAAACGCTGCGATGATCAATAAGACGATAGCCGAGGGCGGCAGAATCGTCAGTGTGGGCACCACCTCTACAAGAACGCTGGAATCCATAGCTGCAAAGCATGGGCAGATCAAAGCAGACAAGGGATGGACGGACATATTCATTTATCCCGGCTACAAGTTTGCGGTTATCAACGGGCTGATTACCAACTTTCATCTGCCCGAATCCACCTTGATCATGCTGGTCAGTGCATTTGCGGGTAGGACAAATGTCATGCATGCATACCAGGAAGCCGTCAGACAGGAATACCGTTTTTTCAGCTTTGGAGATGCGATGCTGATTATTTAATTAATTTTATGGGAGAGCATTTATGGAATTGAAGACAATCAAAAGGCGGTTTCAGATGGTCACAGTCTATCTGGAACTGATTCTGGCTCTTTTTATTGCCGTTGCCGTCATAATCGGCATGGTGGATCTTTACAGGTACATCGTTCTCATCTATACGACCAATGCCATTGAGACCTATGATGTTTTTCAGAAGTTTTTGGGACACGCGCTGCTGCTGGTTGTAGGCGTTGAGCTTGTTGCGATGCTGATTCTGCATACACCGGGAAGTGTGATTGAAGTGCTTCTTTATGCCGTTGCCAGAAATATGCTGATCGGCGGACACGGTACACTGGATTTTGTTTTTGGAATAGCAGCCATAGCCGGTATATTTGCCATTCGTAAGTTCCTGTTTACTGATAGTATCGCCAGCCATAACGGTTCGTTGTATTTTTCTGCAGCAACGCCTATAGAAGAGGTCAATAAACTGGTCGGTGTAAAGATTCCTGAAGATATCGGAAATACTTTGGGCGGTGTGATCTGCCATTTGTCCAAACAAACATGCAGACCGATGCATGAAGGCGCCAGCTACGTCGTAGCAGATGCCAGTATTAGGATACTCAAAATGAAAGACAACCTTATCGAGAAAGTATCGGTAAGTGAAAATGACGAAATAGATTAATGGAGGTAAAACCATTGGCAGTCAGATACGAGTTGATAAAAGAATGCAGTCAAACCGGCGCGCGCCTGGGTCGTCTGTACACACCCCATGGCGTCATCGATACGCCCACTTTCATGCCAGTTGGTACCCAGGCAACCGTAAAAGCCATGTCGCCTGCAGAGCTGAAGGAAATCGGTGCGCAGATCATATTGAGCAATACTTACCATTTGTATATAAGGCCGGGTCACAAGCTGGTTGAGCAAGCAGGCGGCCTGCATGGGTTTATGAACTGGGATAGGCCTATCCTGACGGACAGCGGCGGCTTTCAGGTTTTCAGCCTGAACGATCTTCGAAAGATTTCCGAGGAAGGCGTTGAGTTCAAATCCCATCTGGACGGGTCAAAGCATTTTTTTACGCCGGAATATGTGATGGAAATCGAAAGAGCCTTAGGTGCGGACATCATTATGGCTTTTGATGAATGTACGCCTTATCCCTGCGAACATGATTATGCAAAGAAATCTATGGAACGGACCATCCGGTGGCTGAAGCGGTGCAAGGAATCCCATCATAACACAGGGAAGCAGGCTTTATTCGGAATCGTTCAAGGCAGCACCTATAAGGACCTCAGGATCGAAAGCGCCAGAAGGACTGTGGAGGTGGAGCTGCCGGGCTATGCTATTGGCGGTTTGAGCGTCGGAGAGCCAAAGGACCTGATGAATGAAGTGCTGGATTATACCGTTCCGGAGCTGCCGAAGGATAAGCCCCGCTATTTGATGGGGGTAGGAAGTCCTGATTGCCTGATAGATGGATCGATCAGAGGGATCGATATGTTTGATTGCGTACTGCCCACCAGAATAGCCAGAAACGGTACGGTCATGACTTCCAAAGGAAAGCTGGTGGTCCGCAATGCCGAATTCAGTGAGGATTTCCTACCCATGGATGAGAACTGTGACTGCTACGCCTGCCGGAACTTCTCCAGAGCCTATATCCGGCACTTGATCAAGGCTGGGGAAATATTGGGAGGTCGGCTTACCACCATTCATAATCTGAGATTCCTTCAGAACCTGATGGGTCAAATCAGGGAAGCCATACGGGAAGACAGGCTTCAGAGTTTTAGAAATGAATTCTTTGAAAACTATGGATATTAATAAATTCGTTCAATCCAAAGAAGGATTTTTACAGCCGATATGGAATAATTAAATGGGTGAAAAACCAATCATAAAGACAAAGGAGGGTGACATTCATGGAGCAGGTAGGATGGCTTTTACCGTACATAATCGTCATTGCGGCTTTTTACTTCTTTTTGATCAGACCGCAGCAGAAGAGGGAAAAGGATACCAAGAACATGCGCAGCAATCTGGAGGAGGGCAATGAGATCGTTACCATCGGCGGAATATACGGAAAAATCGTCAGCATCAAAGATGACATGGTGACCATTGAAGTCGGCGCCGACAAGGTTAAGCTGAAAATTGCGCGCTGGGCTGTAGGGAAAGTTGTCGAAAACAAATAGTAGTCTATTTCTGAAAGTAACTTGTGAACAAGTTACTTTTATTTTTTCATTCACCCTATTCGGATAGTACAAAACAATGAATAAATAAGCATGTTGCAGAATAGATTTAATAAGAACAAAATCTGTCATACAAAAATGAATAGGGGGTCAAAAAAATGAAAATGGTCAAGAGTTGTCCTAAATCAACTCAAGCTGAAGAAAAAAGTAAGAGCAGTACATATACCGTCTTTCTTAAATCTCTCGCACTGTGCTTCGCTATATCTTTTCTCCTCATCATCATATATGCCTTGATCCTGTCCTTCACCAGCATGAGTGATGCATCCATGGCAGTAGTCACACAGAGCATCATCATCCTCAGTATAACCATCGGCAGCATTTACGGTGCAAAGAAGCAAATGAACAAAGGCTGGCTCTTCGGAATTGTTTTGGGATTACTGTTCACCATTGTGTTGATCCCGCTCAGCATGGGCTTCGGACAAAGCTTTTCCTTTGACAAGTATTTTACCGCCAAGCTGGGGATGGGCGCTTTTGTAGGACTGATCGGCGGCGTCATTGGCGTTAACCTGAATTAGGAACAACCAAATAATATTGGATGTTCTTAGAAAAATGACTTTTCCAAAAAAAACTATTGTGGTATAATTTTAGAGGTAAAAAACAATGAGGAGGAAAATAGATGAAGCATATCATAACAGTCAATAATAAGACACTTTGCGAAAGTGCAGTAAACGGCGGCTGCGGCGAATGTCAGAATTCCTGTCAGTCAGCCTGCAAGACTTCCTGTACAGTAGCGAATCAGAGATGTGAAAATGTAGAAAACAGCAGAGTAAAAGCAGCACCGTCACACAAGAACAGCTTATAATTTCTATCTGTACATAGGCAGTAACAATATTGTATGGATATGGCTTCCATCATATCTATAGAGCAGTATTGTTACTGCTTTATAATATCTAAGATTATTTGGAGGAATTATGCTGATAGAATACGAAGGATGCATACCCAATGTACATCAGGACGCTTACCTGGCTCCCAACAGTACGCTCATAGGCAAGTGTGCTGTTGAAGAGAACTGCAGCATTTGGTTCAATGCCGTTCTGAGAGCGGACGTTAATACCATCACTGTCGGAAAGAACTCCAATATACAGGACAATACGGTGGTTCACTGTGACCGGGGTTATCCTACTTCAATCGGAGAAAATGTAACCATAGGCCATAATGCCATCATCCATGGGTGTACGATCGGAAGCTGCTGCATAATCGGGATGGGGACAACCATTCTGGACGGTGCAAGCATCGGAAGCAACTGCATTGTGGGTGCCAATTCCCTTATCACTTCGGGGAAGAGCATTCCCGAAGGCGTTTTGGTGATGGGGGCTCCAGCCAAGGTTGTGAGAGCGCTGACGGAAGCTGAGATAGAATCTATCCGGCATTCCACTGAAGGTTACGTAAAATTGTCCAGACAGTATATGTCGTCCAAGTGCCATGTATAATCTAAACAGATTTGACAAAAATAACTTTATGTACCCTGATGGGTGCTTGGCATAAGGGTTATTACTGGCCAGGAAAATGTCGATTTCTGGCGGTTTTGCTTTTGATTGACTACCTTTTGCAAAAGTAATATAATAACCATTGTGAACTTAAATAAGGGGGAATACACGAATGAAAGTCAAGAATTTAGTTACGTTTTTGCTCATCACCTTATTGATTCTGTCTGCCGTGTACATCGCGGTATATGGACTTCATATAGGAAAATGGGAAGTGGTTCCTGTAAAGCAACAGATCAGGCTGGGATTGGATTTAAGAGGCGGCGTCACCGTCTTGCTTGAAGCTCAGGACACACCCAATGATCCTGTTGATGATAAAAAGATGGAAAGAGCCATCGCGACCATCCGTCAGCGTATCGACTCTCTGGGTGTAACAGAGCCTGTCATCGCCCAACAGGGTAAGAAGCGGATTGAGGTACAGCTGCCGGAAGTCAAGGATCCCCAGAGGGCCTTGGAGATCATCGGCAAAACGGCACAGCTTGAGTTCAGAGAAGAAAACGGCGATATCGTCATAACAGGAAATGATATTAAAAAAGCAGAAGCAGACTACTCAAGCTCCGACGGACTGGGCCAACAGCCTGTGGTTACATTGGAGCTTTCATCGGAAGGCGCGAAGAAATTTGCTGATGCAACCTCAAGGAACATCGGAAAAATAATCGGCATCTACCTGGATGATCAGCCGATTTCCCTACCAACAGTGCAGACTGCCATAACGGAAGGGAAAGCAATCATTACTGGTTCTGCAACAATTGATGAAGCAGCTGACTTAGCGACTTTAATCAGAGCCGGTGCACTGCCGGTGGAACTGAAAACGCTTTCGGTTACGGCTGTTGGGCCGCAGCTAGGAGCGGATTCCTTTGAGAAGAGTATTGCAGCCGGACAGATAGGCATTATTCTGGTCTTATTATTCATGCTGGTATATTATAGGCTGCCAGGACTGGTATCCGGCATAGCACTTGCATTGTACACCATTATCGTCCTGTTTGTATTGGCAGGCTTCAAAGCAACCTTGACACTGCCCGGTATTGCAGGAATCATCCTTTCAATCGGTATGGCCGTAGACGCCAACGTCATCATATTTGAGAGGATCAAGGAAGAGCTGAAGATTGGCAAGACCATCAGGGCTGCTATCGACTCCGGCTTTAGAAGGGCATTCCTGACCATATTTGACTCCAACATCACAACGCTTATAGCTGCCGGCGTATTATTCTACTTCGGAACAGGACCGATCAAGGGCTTTGCTGTAACACTGTCCATCGGTATCCTCTCCAGTATGTTTACTGCTATTGTCGTTACGCGGCTGCTGCTGAAAATGCTTGTTGGCAGCAATATGATCAAGAACATGAAGTTGTTCGGTCTATAGGAGGGAGTGCTTAAGATGAAGATATATGATTTCATGAAACACAGGAAGCTCTGGTTCACCATTTCCGGTGCCTTAATCGCTATCGGGCTGATATTTGCCATCATAAACGGCGGTCTCAACTTCGGCATCGATTTCACCGGCGGTACATCCATACAGGCCAACATGGGAAAAGACTTTTCCATCGAGGATGTCAGAGCAATTATAGAGCCTTTGGATAAAGAAGCCGTTATCACTTATGCCGGCAACGACAATGAGATGGCGCTGGTCAAGACAAAGGTGGCTTTCACCGTAGAACAGCAAGGTCAGGTGGTTCAGTCCTTTAAGGATAAGTTCAACCTGGAACAGACCAATATCCAATTTGAAACCATTGGACCGACAATTGGAAACGAATTGAAAAGACAGGCTGTGCTGGCACTTCTGCTGGCAAACCTCGGCATTCTGATTTATGTTTCCTTCAGGTTTGAGTGGAAGTTCGGTGTGGCAGCGATTGTTGCACTGATACATGACGTAGCTATGATGCTGGTGGTGTATGCCGTGTTGCAGATTCCGGTCAACGTTTCATTTATTGCAGCCATATTGACGATTGTCGGTTACTCCATAAACGATACTATTGTTGTTTTCGATAGGATCCGAGAAAACAAGAAACTGGCTAAGAGAGTAGACCCCTATAAGCTCGTAAATGAAAGTACGTCGCAGACGATGGCCAGATCCATCAATACATCTCTGACAACCTTGATTACGATCCTGGCACTCTATATACTGGGCGTACCCGCAATACGGGATTTTGCCCTGCCATTGATCGTAGGGATCCTCAGCGGAACGTACTCCTCCATATTTATAGCCAGCCCTATGTGGGTCTTCCTGAAGGAAAGGATCAAATCCCACCAGACAGCTTAACGGCAGATAGGCAACAGGTAAAGCTTGTTGCCTATTTTTATCTCAATATATAGCTATACAACGCAAGCCAGTTATGCTATTATTATTTTGTTCGAAATCAAATAAATCTTGGGAGAGGATAAGCCATGCAGATTATCATCGTATTTTCCATGGTTTTTTCTGTGCTTATAGCCTTGTTTGCCGTACAGAACGCCGAAGTTGTAACCATCAACCTGCTCTGGTACCATATAGGGCTGTCGCAGGCAGTGGTCATTCTGGGGTCAGCTCTGTTCGGTGTATTGATCATGCTTCCCTTTGATATTTTTAGAGGCGTCAAGAACAGGCTAAGGCAAATGGAACTGCAAAACGAAATAAAGAAACTGAAGGATGAACTGAATAAAGAGAATCCGACAGTTGAAGCGTCTGCCGATCCAAAGCCGGTTGAGCCTGCAGACGGCATGGAACATGCTGCTCCGCGGGAATAAAACGATAAATGATGCAGGGTATGTGGTGTATTTGTGAATAAGAAATGGATTGCCCATGACAGGGATTACTTTTTACTAAACGATATACAGGATTATTTCGGTATTTCCGAATTGGTTGCCCGGGTGCTTGTAAACCGTGAAATCGATACCCATGAAAGAATCGAACGGTTCCTGAACACCAATATGGATCATCTGCACGATCCCTATCTCTTAAAGGGTATGAAGCAGGCAGTTGACCGGATTGCATTGGCAGTCAGGAACAGGGAAAACATCTGTATTTATGGGGACTATGATGTAGACGGCATTACTTCTACCTCCGTACTGGTGAAGCTCATCAAACGGCTGAACGGGAATGTCACCTATTACATACCGAATCGGATGGAAGAAGGCTACGGCTTGAGTCAGGCTGCCGTCGAAAAACTGATCGGATCCGGTATTGATCTGATTGTAACGGTGGATTGCGGGATACGTTCCATTGAAGTGATACAATATGCCCGTGAACACCTTGTGGATGTTGTCGTGACGGACCATCATGAATGCGAAGGACCGCTGCCTAATGCCAACTGTATAGTCAACCCGCTGCAGTATGGCTGCGGGTACCCCTTCAAAGAGCTGGCAGGCGTTGGTGTGGCTTTCAAGCTGGGCTGCGCGCTGGCAGAACACTTCAACTGCAATACCTTCGTTGATGATGTGCTAGATATTGTGGCTGTCGGCACCATTGCCGATGTTGTAGCCCTTGTTGATGAAAACCGTATTATAGTAAAAAACGGCCTTGAATATATCAGCAATACGCAGAACGTTGGCTTGAAGGCTTTGCTTGAAGTCAGTGGAATAAAGGATAAAAGCATCAATGCTTACCACATTGCGTTTATGCTTGCACCCAGGATCAATGCGGCAGGCCGTATTGCCGATGCATCCCTTTGTGTAGAGCTGCTCCTGACTGACAGTCCTGAGCGTGCAGTGGAGATTGCAAAGAAACTGGATGGCGATAACCGTGAAAGACAGGCTATTGAGAATGAGATCCTCAATACGGCATTGGACAAAATTTCAGCTATCGATCTGGACCATGAAAAAGTCATCGTACTGGATGGCGAGGATTGGCATGCCGGGGTTATCGGCATTGTAGCCTCCAAGATCGTGGACCGCTACCACCTTCCCACCGTCATGATTTCCAGGGAAGGTGAGCTTAGCAAAGGTTCAGCCAGAAGTATTCCAAGATTCAATATCTATGAGGCCATGTCCCGCTGCGGAGAGCTTTTTGAGAAATTCGGCGGTCATGAGCTTGCTGCCGGTTTTACGCTGAAGAGCGAGAGGATACCGGCCTTGCGGGAAAGGCTTGGTGAAGAAGCCCGCAGCATATTCGGCGATCAGCCCGTCATGCCTGAAATCATGGTAGACTACCGGCTGACCCCGAAGGACATTTCCTTTGATACCATCAAGCAGCTGAAGCTTCTGGAGCCCTTCGGCATCGGAAATCCATGTCCCTTGTTCGTATACAGGGGATTGAAACTGTTGACTGCAAAGACAGTGGGCTTCGACCACAAGCATCTTGCTGTCAGCGTTTTCGACGGAATCAATGAAATCAAGTGTATCGGATATAATCTGGGCAGGCTTTACCCGATGCTGGCGGCCTGCAAGAAAATAGACGTCATATGCAGTATTGAAACCAATGTGTGGAACAATAAAGAAAGTATTCAATTGAATATCAAAGATATCAAAACTTCAAGAAATTAATAAATGGGGGTTTTAGGAATGGATTTGGACAAATACATCAGAGTCATTGAGGATTTTCCCAAGGAGGGCATCAGCTTCAAGGATGTAACCACATTGCTGAAGGAAGGGGAAGCCTATAGATATGCCATTAAAGCCATAGCAGATAAGATCAGACCCTTGGATGTGGACGTCATCGTAGGTCCCGAAGCAAGAGGGTTCATATTCGGTGCGCCTGTGGCTTATGAGCTGGGCGTCGGTTTTGTTCCTGTAAGGAAACCCGGAAAGCTGCCTGGCGAAACCGTCCGGTATGAATATCAGCTGGAATACGGAACCGACATCCTTGAGATCCACAAGGATGCGATCAAACCAGGCGCAAGGGTTGCCATGGTGGATGACCTGCTTGCTACAGGAGGAACCATACAATCCGCCGTGAAGCTTGTAGAAAGCCTTGGCGGTGCCGTGGTGCATATCGGATTCCTGATAGAGCTGGGCTTCCTGAACGGACGTGACAGGCTGGACGGATACGACGTCAGCGCCTTGATTCAGTATTAAGGAACAAATGAATCAATTTGGAATTGATTCGTGTCAAGAAATATACTAAAATGAGTATAATGAAATCAAAGCTGGTTAAACCCAGCTTTTTTAGCAGCTTTTCTAAGCTTGCATCTTTATTCGTTCCGGAAAAAATCCCAGTAGCGTTGATTTTGTATAAAGTTGGTGTTGTATATGATCCAGGATTTGATTTCAATTATAAAAAAGAATAACCCGTCCAGTGATACGGAAATTGTTGAGCGGGCTTATAATTTGGCACTAAAGGCCCACGAAGGACAGAAGCGGAACTCCGGAGAAGATTATGTGGTGCATCCTACCGAGGTCGCCGAGATCCTTGCGGAGCTTTGCCTTGACAATACAACCATAGCGGCAGGGATCCTGCACGATGTGGTGGAGGATACGAAGTATACCTATGAAGACATCAAGACACTGTTCAACGAAGAAATTGCCATGCTGGTAGACGGCGTTACCAAATTGGGAAAACTGGAATACAAGACCAAAGAAGAACAGCAGGCCGAAAGCTTGAGGAAAATGTTTATCGCCATGGCGAAGGACATACGCGTTATATTGATCAAGCTGGCCGATCGGTTGCACAATATGCGTACCTTGAAATACATGCCCCCCGAGAAACAAAGGGAAAAATCCAAGGAAACTATTGAGATCTATGCGCCCATCGCTCACCGGCTGGGTATATCGAAAATCAAGTGGGAGATGGAAGACCTGGCACTGCGCTATCTTGAGCCGAAAGATTACTATGAGCTGGTGGACAAGGTAGCAAAGAAGCGGCAGGAGCGGGAGGACGAGATCAATCATGTCATTGAGCTTTTAAAGCAGAAGATGAAGGAAGTGGGGATTGAAGCCCATATTGAAGGACGTCCCAAGAGCTTTTACAGCATCTATCGAAAAATGTACTACCAGAATAAAACCTTTGAGCAGATATTTGACCTGACAGCCATCCGTATTATCGTAGACACCGTAAAAGACTGCTATGGCGTCCTGGGCATTGTGCATACACTATGGAAGCCTATTCCAGGTCGTTTCAAGGATTATGTCGCTATGCCAAAACCTAATATGTACCAGTCCCTGCATACCACACTGTTCGGCGCCGGGGGGCAGCCCTTCGAGGTCCAGATACGGACCTGGGAGATGCACAGAACCTCCGAAATCGGTATTGCCGCACATTGGAAGTATAAGGAAGGCAAGGCCAATCCCAGTGATTTTGATGAAAAGCTGAAATGGCTGAGGCAAATGCTGGAGTGGCAGAATGAGGTCAGGGATACCAAGGAATTCATGGAAACCCTCAAAATTGACCTTTTTACCGACGAGGTATATGTCTTCACGCCGAAAGGTGATGTTGTGGATCTGCCGGTGGACTCAACACCTATCGACTTTGCCTATAAGATACACAGTCAGATCGGCAACAAATGCATCGGTGCGAAGATCAATGGGCGGATCGTGCCCATAGACTACAAGCTGCAAAACGGAGATATTGTTGAGATCATCACTTCGGCCAACTCTAACGGTCCCAGCCGAGACTGGCTGAAGATAGCAAAAAGCTCCCAAGCTAAGCAAAAGATCAAGAACTGGTTTAAAAAAGAAAAAAGAGAAGAGAATATCATCAAAGGCAGAGAGCTTCTGGAAAAAGAGATCAAACGACATGGGTTTACGACTGTGCAGCTCCTGAAACCGGAGTGGCTGGAAGTGATCTACAAGCGGTTCAGCCTTCACAGTATCGATGACCTGTATTCCTCTATCGGCTTCGGTGGTCTGACGACCAATCAGGTTATCAGCAAACTGAAGGAAGAATACAAGAAAACGCAAAAGCCCGATGAAAAAGATGAAGAAGCCCTTGAGAAGCAGGTTGAAAAGCAAGCGGAAAAAACCCGGGAACGCAGCCGCCGGCACAACACCAACGGCATCAAGGTCAAAGGCATTGAGAATATCATGGTCCGTTTCTCAAAGTGCTGCAATCCCGTACCGGGAGATGAAATAATAGGCTATATCACCAAAGGCCGGGGCGTATCGGTACACCGTAGGGATTGCCCCAACCTGGAAGAGCTGTATTCCGAGGCTGAAAGGCTTATCGAAGTAGAATGGAGCGCCGAGACCAAGGTAGCGTATAATGCCGACATTGAGGTGAGGGCAAATGACCGTAAGGGCCTGCTGGCTGAGATTACAGCCATAATTGACGAAAACAAAATCAACATCGTATCCTTTCACTCCAGAACCACCAAGGACCGTTTGGCCATCACTAATTTTGTCCTTGAAATCAATGATATTGAGCAAATGAACAAGCTCATAAGGAAATTCAGGAAGATTGAAGGGGTGCTGGATGTCTACCGGGCGAAGCAATAATCTGTTTCATGATCATGCGGCTTTGCCGCATTTTTTCTTTCTCCCTTTATATGAGCAAGGAGGTAATTATGAGAGCAGTCGTTCAGAGAGTTTCTAGCGGAAGTGTCGTAGTAGATAATCAGACGGTAGGCAGCATCGGGAAGGGGTTTGTTGTCCTGCTAGGGGTCAGCGAAAAGGACACCGACCAGGATGTGGCCTATATGGTGGATAAAATTGTGAATCTGAGGATTTTTGAAGACCAGGAAGAGAAAATGAACCTGTCTCTGCTGGACGTAGGCGGCGAGATGCTGGTGGTTTCGCAGTTCACACTTTACGGTGACTGCCGTAAGGGAAGGCGGCCCAACTTCATGAGTGCTGCAAGACCTGAAAAGGCTGTAGCCCTTTATGAAGAATTCGTCAGTAAGTGCAGCGCATTGAATGTCAAGACGGAAACAGGCACCTTCCAGGCCTATATGCAGGTACAAATCGTCAATGACGGCCCAGTCACCGTCATTGTGGACAGCGAAAAGCTAATTTAGATCAGTTTTCAGGAGGGAATATATGCAATTTATAAAACGCCCTTTGGGCATTTACCAAGCCAATTGTTATGTCATCATAGACGAAGAGACAAAGTCATGTGCTGTCATAGACCCGGGCGGCGACTTTGCGGAATTGAAGAGCATGATAGAAGAAGAGACGCTTCAGGTCAAGTATATCATCCTGACCCATGGCCATGGAGACCATATCGGTGCCGTTCCTGAGCTGAAGCAATATACAGGTGCACAGGTGCTGATCCATCAAGGAGACGCCGACATGTTGAGAAACAGCAAAAAGAATCATTCTGTCATGATTGCCAATGAGAAAATAGAATTGAATGCCGACCAGCTATTGGAGGACAAGGAAGTCTTAAAGATTGGGAATACGGAGCTTGAAGTGATCCATACGCCAGGCCATTCCCAAGGCAGCATCTGCATCAGATGCGGTGCACATATTTTCTCAGGTGATACTTTGTTTGCCTGCTCCATAGGACGAACGGATCTGGAGGGCGGTTCCTTTGATGCCATCATCGAGTCCATAAAAGATAAACTTCTGGTTTATCCCGACGAGACCAGGGTTTATCCGGGCCATGGTCCCGCAACCACCATCCTGACGGAAAAAAAGAGAAATCCATTCTTGCAATAGCAGGAGCTCACAAATTAAATACGCCGTCATTTTTAATGTGTATATTGCCCCTTCTATCGGTAACACTATGGTTAGGGAATGGCCCTGTGTCTCATAAATGTTACCAAGAGGAGGAATAACGATGAATAGGTCCGTAAGAAAAACCATGTCCATCAAACATCGGTTGAATTCCGGCACCGGTTACAATGAGATCGTCGACATGCTGGAATCAGGCATGGAGGAACAGGAGATCGCAGCAGAGCTGGGCTTGCCGCTGGACCATCTGAGAGAAATCAATAATGGTATGATGAGAGATAATTAAGAGGGTCAACATGATTTTTGTTAAATTGGAGAACCACGCTTACTTTTATGAGCTGTCCGACATAATCAGAATGTATTTTGGCAAGGTTGAAATCACACTGCTGGACTGTTTGGATAGCGGTTGTCTGCAGCAGGCTGAGGAAAATGATGTTTTGCTGATAAGCTCAATTCAGGCTGATGATGATGTTCTAGCCTGCAAGTGCGAATACCGCACGCATGGCTTGCAACGACATCAAGTCAGCGAGTCGGTTGAAGCTGTTGATTCGCTTTATGAAAAGGAAGCAAAGCGATTGGTCAAAAAAACAATGTACAAGCTATTGTCGGAAGTGCTCAATCGTGAATACCCCTGGGGCATTTTGACGGGCATCCGGCCTGTCAAGCTGGTACATGAGCTGTTGGAGCAAGGACGGACGGAAGAAGATATACATAACCAGCTGCAAACTCGATATCTGGTATCGGAAGACAGGATTGCTCTTGGCATCGAAATAGCAAAAACCGAAAGGCCCATCATTTACCCCATCCGTGAAAAGTCGGTCAGCATCTATGTTGGCATACCGTTTTGCCCCAGCCGCTGCTATTATTGCTCCTTTACCTCCAATGACATACGAAAATGCAAAGCACAAGTTGATCCATATCTGAACAGCCTTGAAAAGGAAATAAAAGCGGTTTCCCACTATCTTCGGAATAAAAAGGCAGCCGTCCAGACAATATATCTGGGAGGTGGCACACCTACCGCTCTGGGGGTTGCAGATCTGGATCGGGTTATTTCCGCCATCAATGAAGGCTTTGGCAGCACCTGTGAAGAGTTCACCTGCGAAGCTGGAAGGCCGGATTCGATTACTGCAGAAAAACTGCGGATCATAAAGGAAGGAAAGGTTACCCGGATCAGCATCAATCCACAGACGATGAATGACGTAACGCTGGCCAGGATCGGCAGAGCACATGATTCCCGCCAGATTGTGGCGTGCTTTGAAATGGCCAGGCATCTTGGCTTCGACAATATCAACACGGATCTGATACTGGGCCTGCCAGGGGAAGGTGAAAAAGAGCTGGCACATACGTTGAGTGAAATCCGGCTGCTGAATCCCGAATCCGTCACGGTTCATGCCATGGCAATCAAGCGGGCTTCCATCCTCAATGAAAAAGCGGAAAGCTTCCCTTCAGCAAAGGAACAAAATGCCACCGCTTTGATGGATCAGGCAAAATTGCAGCTCAAGGAAATGGGTCTATACCCTTATTATCTTTACAGACAGAAGCATATGGTGCAGAACCTCGAAAACATCGGGTACAGCAAAAAGGGTTTTGAGTGCATTTATAATATTCAGATCATCGAGGAAAAGCAAAGTATCGTTGCTTTTGGTGCAGACGCCGTTACCAAGGCCGTTTTCAACAGAGAAAACAGGCTTGAAAGGCAGCACAATATAAAGGACATCCGGCTGTATATCCAAAACATCGACAGGCAGATCGACAGCAAGCTGAAACTGCTGGAAGATATGTTCAATGCTGCCGAGCAGTAAATTCCAAATAAATGTTGACATAGCGGGATATGGATATTAAAATATAAAATAATGATTGGAAAAGACGAAGACGGGGACAGTAGAACGTTGATGCTTGACAGAGAGAGGATGCCGCATGATCCTTATGGTAATGTGGGTGAAAGCATCCCAAAGCTTAAACCTTTGAAAGACACCCCTGAGTCCGGCTGCTGAAGCTTTATAGGCAGCTGCGCTACTCGGCGTTACTGAGTTGAGTTGGTTTAGGCCAAACAGGGTGGCACCGCGGGAATACGCTCTCGTC
The DNA here is from genome assembly GCA_021083345.1 of Calditrichales bacterium MX18-03. Lineage (GTDB taxonomy): Bacteria > Bacillota > Clostridia > Lutisporales > Lutisporaceae > JAJGRE01. The sequence goes on from JAJGRE010000001.1 coordinate 32,875, forward strand.
CCTGACAGATTGTCGGGTACGGGAGTTTTTTATTTTCATTATTGTAGAAGAATAGTAACAAATGGAAGAATGGAGGTAACAGTATGCTGACTCAAGCACCAAAGGGCACAAAAGACATTTTGCCTTCCGAGGTATACAAATGGCATTATGTTGAAGGACTGATCAGGGAAATATGCGACTTGAACGGCTACAAGGAAATGAGGACGCCGGTTTTTGAACACACCGAGCTATTTCAGAGAAGCATAGGCGAAACCACGGATGTAGTGCAAAAGGAAATGTACACCTTCAAGGATAAGGGAGACCGAAGCATCACGCTGAAACCGGAGGGAACAGCACCCTTTGTCAGAGCATTTATCGAGCACAGCCTTTTCAACGAGGTTCAGCCTATTAAGGGATATTATATCATTCCCTGCTTCCGGTATGAGCAGCCTCAATCTGGCAGGCTGAGGGAGTTTCACCAATTCGGAATCGAAGCCTTCGGCACCAAGGATCCTTCCATCGATGCAGAGGTCATCTGGGTAGCCATGATACTCTTCGGCAAGCTTGGCATCAAGAACCTTGAGGTTCGGATCAACAGTGTGGGATGTCCCAAGTGCAGGAAGGAATACAACGAGCTTTTGAGGGGGTACTTGGCGCCCAAGCTGCCGGACCTTTGCAACACCTGCAAGGACAGGTACATTAAGAATCCATTGCGTATCATCGACTGCAAGGAAGAGAAATGCAAAGCACAGCTGACCGACATCCCCTTCATGCTGGATCACCTTTGTCCGGATTGCAGCGAACACTTTGAAGGCCTGAAGCAATCCTTGACGATCCTCGGGATTGACTATATCATCGACAGGAAGATCGTTCGTGGCCTTGACTATTACACAAAGACTGCTTTTGAGATCGTATCCAACGATATCGGTGCCCAGGGAACGGTATGCGGCGGAGGCCGTTACGACGGGATGATAGAAGAATGCGGCGGACCCGATACGCCGGGCATCGGTTTTGGACTGGGTCTGGAGCGGCTGCTGATGGTAGCGGAAAACCAAGGGATTGTGATCCCTAAACCGGTTGCCATGGATGTCTATATTGCCAACCTGGGTGAGGTGGCTGCAAAAGAAGCGCTGCGGTTGCTCAGCCTCCTTCGCAATAACGGCATCAAAGCGGAAAAAGATTATATGTCACGAAGTCTGAAGGCTCAGATGAAGTATGCCAACAAAATGAATGCACGCTACGTTGCGGTAATCGGAGAAGACGAAATCGCGAATAACCGCGTCAAAGTCAAAAATATGAGCGACGGTATGGAAGAAGAGATTGTCTTGAGTGAACTTACTGCATACCTGAAGAATAAATTATAGGAGGCGTTTTAAATGATAAGGCTTAAGAGGACTCATTATTGCGGCGACCTGAATCTGAATAATTTGGACCAGCAGGTTATCGTTACCGGCTGGGTTCAGAAGAGAAGAGACCTGGGGGGCTTGATTTTCATCAACCTGAGAGACCGTTCCGGCATCATCCAGACGGTTGTCAACAAGGATGTAACAGAAGATTTGTTTAATGAAGCCCAGAAGGTCCGCAGTGAATTTGTTGTCGCTATAAAGGGTGAAGTCGTCAAGCGTGCAGAAAACGCAATCAACCCCAAAATGGCAACCGGCAGCATCGAACTGGCTGTCAGCGATATGCAGATCATCAGTAAAGCTGAAACAACACCGATCTATATTGAGGATGACCTGGATGCCTCTGAACCGCTGCGACTGAAATACAGGTATCTTGACCTCAGAAGACCTTGCATGCAGAAGATTCTTTTTACCAGGCACAAGACAGCAAAGGTTGTACGGGATTATATGGACCAGAACGGGTTTATTGAGGTGGAAACCCCTATGCTGACAAAAACAACACCTGAAGGCGCCAGGGATTACCTGGTACCCAGCCGGGTGCAGCCGGGCAGCTTTTTTGCACTGCCTCAGTCACCTCAGCTTTTTAAGCAGATATTGATGGTCTCGGGCTTCGACAGGTATTTCCAGATCGTGAAATGCTTCAGGGACGAGGACTTGAGAGCCGACAGGCAGCCCGAATTCACGCAAATAGACCTTGAAATGTCCTTTGTGGACTGTGATGATGTCATGGCCATCAATGAAGGCTTGATGAAGCATGTTTTCAAGCAGATATTGAATGTGGAGATACAGCTGCCGCTGAAAAGGCTGACCTACAAAGAAGCCATGGAGCGTTATGGCTCCGATAAGCCGGATACGCGTTTCGGCTTGGAGCTTCGTGATATAGGTAACGCGTTAGCCAATAGCGAGTTTAAGGTGTTCTCTGATACCCTTGCTAACGGCGGCATCATAAAAGCCATCAATGCCCAAGGTCTGGGTGAAAAGCTCAGCCGTAAGGAAATCGACAGCCTTGGCGAGTTCGTAAAAACTTATAAGGCAAAAGGGCTGGCATGGATCAATATAACGGCGGAAGGCATCAAGTCACCCATTGCCAAGTTCCTGAAGGAAGAAGAGCTGAACGGTATAATCGAAAGTGTTGGTGGAAAAATAGGAGATATCATCTTTATTGTTTCCGACAAGGCAAAAGTGGTGTATGACGCGCTGGGCCAGCTGCGTCTTGAACTGGCCAGGCGCTTTGAACTGATTGACAAGAGCAGGTACGACCTTCTCTGGGTTACGGAGTTCCCGCTGCTTGACTTCGATGAGGAAGACAACCGGTATGTGGCAATGCACCACCCGTTTACAAGCCCGATGGATGAAGATATCGCGCTGCTGGATACAGATCCGCTCAAGGTCAGGGCAAAAGCATATGATATCGTGTTAAACGGCTATGAACTGGGCGGCGGAAGTATCCGAATCCATAACCAGGAGCTGCAGGAGAAAATGTTCGGCATGCTGGGCTTCAGCCATGAGCAGGCATGGAGTAAATTCGGATTCCTTCTGGAAGCCTTCAAGTACGGGACACCGCCCCACGGCGGATTGGCTTTCGGGCTGGACAGATTGGTCATGCTGCTGACGGGCACCGACAATATCCGGGACGTCATTGCATTCCCCAAGACTCAGACAGCCAGCTGCCTGATGACCAATGCGCCATCACCGGCAGAGGAGAAACAGCTTCAAGAGCTGCATATCAAGCTGCAATTGGATTAGTAAAACACACTGAAGGGAGTTTGGTTTCAAACTCCCTTCAGTATCAAAAAGGGACATTCCTTAACATAAAAGGAATACCAATGATTCAGGAGGGTGTGTCCCTTTACATTAATAGGAGGTACATATGAATTGCTTTTCTAGGACTGAGCTTTTGATTGGCAGAGAAGGCATCGAAAAGCTGAAGAACAGCAAGATTGCCATTTTCGGTATTGGCGGTGTCGGCGCCTTTGCTGCGGAAGCTTTGGGAAGGTGCGGCGTTGGTTCTCTGGTTCTGGTGGACTATGACGATGTCTGCATCACCAATATTAACCGGCAGATTCACGCTACAAGAAAAACGGTAGGAAAATCCAAAGTAGACGTCATGAAGGAACGGCTTCTGGACATCAATCCCAATGCGGAGATAACAGCTTTAAAAGAAATGTATAAAGAAGAAAATGCAGATCGGCTGCTGCTTCCGGATTATGATTATGTAGTGGATGCCATTGATATGGTGTCCTCGAAGATCAACCTGGTCGTGAAATGCACGGAAATGAATATTCCGGTAATCAGTTGTATGGGGGCCGGCAACAAGCTGGATCCAACAAAGCTGGAGATCACCGATATCTATAAGACCTCCGTCTGTCCTTTAGCGAAGGTGATGCGCTATGAGCTCAGAAAGCGCGGAATAAAAAAGCTGAAGGTGGTTTATTCAAAGGAAGAGCCTTTAACGCCTCTTGAAAATGTAGCAAATTGCAAGACCAATTGCGTCTGCACAAATAAAGAGACAGCACACTGTACCAAACGGCGGCAGATACCAGGCAGCATCTCCTTTGTTCCATCAGCTGCCGGATTAGTGCTAGCTTCAGCAGTTGTGCGGGATCTATTAGCGATAGAATATTAAACCTCTGAATGTATTGACACCGGTATGAATTTGATGTATGATTAATATACCGGTACGGGGTATGGGAGGCGATGCGATTGACGAATGAAAAGCAGGTCAACAAGGAAGACATAGTGAACCGGTTGAAAAAAATCGAAGGCCAGGTAAAGGGCATACAGAAAATGATTGATGAGGATAAGTGCTGCAGCGAGGTCATGGTTCAGATTTCTGCCATCCGTTCTGCGATAAACCGGGTAGGCGGTCTGATCATGGACCGTTATATCAAGGAATGCCTGAAAGATTCTTTATACAGCGGTAAAAATGACGACGATATCGAAACCGTGATTGAAACCATCGTAAAATACGTGAAATAAGTAGGAGTCCATATGAGAGAAACGGGTAGAGTCATTGAACTGAAGGAAGGAACCGCAAAGGTCCGGATCAATAGAAGCACCGCCTGCGGAGACTGCGGTGCCTGCCAGGTCGGACGTGAAAAGCTGGAAATGATATTGACAGTGGAAAACCATATCGGTGCGAAGGTTGGAAATGATGTGGAAGTCGATATCGAAAACACAAACTTCCTGACAGCTGTACTGATCGGCTACGGCATACCATTGCTTGGATTGCTGTTCGGTGTCCTTCTTGGGTATTATGGTGCACCTTTGCTGGGTTTTGGCTATAATACAAGCCAGGGCATCGCAGGCATAACAGGATTGATTTGTATGGGGGCTGGCTATTATCTGATCAAGCTGAACGAGCATCAGATCAAGAAGCTCAAAAAATTCCATCCGGTGATTGTCAGAATCGTCAATGAAGTAGAAAACCATGGGGAGTCTGTCAAACCTTAACTCAGTAAATTTTATCGGAATGGTTAAAATAACATTACGTGGCGAATAAAATTAAAATTAGGCGTAATAGATCAATACGACATTGAAAGGAGTTATCCAATGAGTAGGAACGTTCATATCGTGAATCAGGACAATTTTGATAATGAGGTCTTAAAGGCAGAGAAGCCGGTGCTGGTAGATTTCTGGGCTGCATGGTGCGGTCCCTGCAGGATGGTATCCCCGGTCATAGACCAGATTGCAGAGCAGTATGACGGCAAAATTAAAACGGTAAAGATTAATGTTGATGAAAACCCGGAGTTAGCCGGAAAATACGATATTATGAGCATCCCGTCTGTTTTCCTTTTTGATAAGGGCCATAAGGTGGACGGCATTATCGGAGCAAGACCCAAGCAGGCGTTTGAAGATATGTTAAAAAAGCACGTATAAGCGGAAGTGAATAAAGCAATGTTAAAAGCATCGGGGAGAACCTGGTGCTTTTTACTTTGATCGCATAAGCGGTCCTAATAGTACTATAATTTATTCTAATGGTTTGATTTCTATCAATTTAACATGAAGACGTTTGGTTATGATATAATCAGACTTAATATTTAGCATTTGTGGTAGTTTGTACTAGATGCAATACTCTGACAGTATTTCGCATCTGGTATTAATAATATATTTTAAAATTTACAGGAGGACACATTATGAATTTGGACATCATCCGAGAAGTTGACAGCGAAATTGCCGAATCAGTCCGGCTGGAGCTTCTAAGAGAGCGCAGCAAGATCGAAATGATCGCATCCGAAAACTTTGCCTCATCTGCCGTCATTGCGGCATTGGGAACCGTTATGACCAACAAGTATGCGGAAGGCTATCCCGGAAAGCGTTACTATGGTGGTTGTGAATATGTAGACATCGCAGAAAACATAGCAAGAGATAGATTGAAGAAGATTTTTGGTGCAGATCATGCCAATGTTCAGCCCCATTCGGGATCAAGTGCCAACGAGGCTGTCTATCTGACAGTTCTGGAGCCCGGCGATACCGTACTGGGAATGGACTTGTCCCACGGCGGCCATCTGACTCATGGCAGTCCCGTCAATATTTCCGGCAAATATTTTCAGTTCTCGCACTACGGCGTTTCTAAGGAATCCGGCAGGATCGATTATGAAGCTGTAAGGAAAAAGGCATTGGAGATATCCCCCAAGCTGATCGTAGCAGGCGCAAGTGCATATCCCAGAATCATCGACTTTGCCGCTTTCAAGGAAATTGCAGAGGAAGCCGGTGCCCTTTTCATGGTCGATATGGCGCATATAGCCGGCTTGGTTGCGGCAGGACTTCATCCCAATCCCGTACCTCATGCGGATTTTGTTACGACGACTACCCATAAGACCCTCAGGGGTCCAAGAGGTGGTGCAATCCTATGCAAGGAGCTTTATGCCAAGGCAATCGACAAATCGGTATTCCCGGGGATGCAAGGGGGTCCGCTTATGAATGTCATTGCTGCCAAAGCCATAGCATTTAAAGAAGCAATGACGGAGGATTTCAATACATACCAGAAGCAGGTGGTAAAGAACGCCGCAGTATTGGCGCAGGCACTGACGGATAGAGGCTTTGACCTGGTATCCGGCGGTACGGACAATCATCTGATGCTTCTGGACCTGAGAAACAAGAATATTACCGGAAAGGACGCCGAGTTCCTATTGGACGAAATCGGTATCACCACCAACAAAAATGCCATCCCTTATGATCCCACAAGTCCTTTCATTACCAGCGGCATCCGGATCGGTACGCCTGCGGCAACCACCAGAGGCTTTAAGGAAGCAGAAATGGAAGAAATTGCCGATATCATGGCGGTAGTGATCGAGGATCCGCAAAAGCATGAACAAGCGGCCTCGCGGGTCATGGCTTTGTGTGATAAACACCCTTTGTATCCTGAGTATAAATACGAATAGTTGAAACCCAAACCTTATGTTATAATAAGTATGTTGGACAAATTCTTGTCCGGCATACTTTTCTTTATATATGATTCATAAAATTTTCCTTATATAGGATGTGATCAAGATGACGATGAACCTGATATATAAGTCCATCATCGAAACAATTATCAAGAATATCGATATCGGCATCAATGTCGTGGACGACAGCGGCAGAACCATTATATACAATCAGGCCATGGCCGATCTGGAAGGCCTGGACAGCAATGAGGTGATGGGAAAGAGCATTTTGGAGATATTCCCCAGCTTGACCCCTGAGACCAGTACCATGCTGACTGTCCTTAAGACAAGGAAGCCTATTTATGACCGGTATCAGACCTATCTGAACAATAGGGGAAAACAGATAACCACCATCAACAGTACGATTCCCATCATGATTGCGCCGTCAAAGTACGGTGCCCTGGAGATTGCTAAGGATATTACCCAGGTTAAAGAACTTTCGGAAAGAGTGGTATACCTTCAGCAGGAGCTTGCAAATGCAGATCTGGATGATAAGAACCTGAAGGGGTATACCTTTAAGAACCTTATCGGTGCGGATGAGCGTTTTCTCGATACCATTGAGATTGCCCAAAAAGCGGCCAAGTCGTCTTCCACAGTGCTGGTTTTCGGAGAGACCGGTACAGGGAAAGAATTGTTCGCACAGAGCATACACAACGAGAGTATCCGGAAAAACAAGCCTTTTATTGCTCAAAACTGTGCCGCGCTGCCGGAATCCCTTCTGGAAGGCATCCTATTCGGGACGGTAAAGGGTAGTTTTACCGGTGCCATCAACCGACCCGGCTTGTTTGAACAGGCTAACGGCGGAACGCTGCTCCTGGATGAGATCAACTCGATGGGCCTGCAGCTGCAGGCAAAGCTATTGAGAGTCCTGCAGGAGAGCTGCGTCCGTAGAATAGGCGGACTGAGCGACGTGCCTGTGGATGTCAGGATCATCGCAACGACAAATGAAGCGCAATCCGTTATCCTCAACAAAGGGATACTGAGGAAGGATTTGTATTACAGGCTGAATGTCATTTCGGTCAACATTCCCGCCCTCAGGGAACGAAAAAGCGATATACCGCTTTTGATAGACCATTTTATCAAGAAGTATAATTCCATCCTCAGTAAAGATGTCTGGTATATATCCAATGAAGTGAAGGAAGCCTTCCTTCACTATGACTGGCCGGGCAATGTGAGGGAACTGGAAAACCTCATAGAAAGCGCCATCAATATGATCAATAAGGGGCATGTCATAAAACCGGAGCATTTTTCCCAGGATGTCTATGGCATTCTCTTTTCCGCCCACAAGCAGAAATACAAGCTGGAGCTTAGTGAGAACAAGAACCTGGACCAGGTCCTTGAAGAAGTGGAAAGGTCGCTGATCCTGGATGCGCTGTACAAATGCGGGAACAATATCTCAAAAGCGTCAGAGAATTTGGGGATCAAGCGCCAAACGCTGCAGCACAAGCTGAAGAAGTACGGTATGAATATGAAGATAGGGGACTGAGCTCAGTTGCCTATCTTTTTTTATAAAATTAGCTCTTTTCCGGATGACAATTCAAGCAGTTTTTTAGTCTGTTCATATAAAAGGTATATATATGTAATAATACTCTATCAATATACACAAACTGTCAGTTGGATATGCAAATATATTTGCATATCTTCATCCATTTCTCTCATTTTTTTTTAATAGCACCAAAATTTATATTGAAAACAGTGATTTTCGTAATATGCCTGCAAATAATTTTGCTACAGTGCAAAAATGTTTGCTCTAAAATCAAGTTTTTAAATATACAGATAAATGAAATATCAAAATTCAATTTAAAAGAAGTGAGTCATTCCAAGGCTTTAGCCGTTTCAACCTTGATATACATATTTATTATTCAGTTGGCACGGAGCTTGCTATTAATAAGAATGTCAAATCAATATTATTAGGAGGGTACTAATTCATGAGAAAAGAAAACGTAAAGGTCATTATCTGGGGCTTAGGCGCGATGGGCAAGGGTATGGCAGAAATGCTCCTGAAGAAAAAGGGTGTTGATATTGTCGGCGTAGCAGGCAGAGGCGCCAAAATCGGAAAGAGCATGTATGAGTTCCTTGACGTAGAAAGAGGTAACAGACCTGACGTTATCATCGGATCACCCGAAGATGTCATCACTGAAAAGGCTGCAGACGTCGTTCTCTGCTGCACCGATTCCTTTACCAAAAACGCATTTGATAAGATAAAATTCGTGTTGGAAAAGAAAATCAACGTGGTTTCCAGCGCAGAAGAAATGGCATATCCGATGGCACAGGAACCGGAGCTTGCTAAAGCGTTGGACCTGATCGCCAAGGAAAACGGCGTAACTGTTCTGGGAACAGGCATCAACCCGGGCTTGATGATGGACTTGCTTGTTGTTATATTCACAGGCGCTTGTGAAGAAGTTGAGCATATTACGGCAAGAAGAGTCAACAGCTTGTCACCTTTCGGACCTGCTGTTATGGAAGAGCAGGGTATCGGTATCACAGTTGACGAATTCAAAGAAGGCGTCAAGACCGGTAAACTGGCAGGACATGTCGGATTTGAAGAATCCATCAATATGATCGCTGACGCTATCGGCTGGAAGGTCGAGAAAGTGGAAACATCCATGGAGCCTATCGTTACAGAAGTTGACAGAAAGTCACCCTATGGCTTTGCAAAGGCAGGAGATGTTGCCGGCTGCGCCATGAGGGGCTTCGGCTATGTAGACGGACAGCTCAAGATAGAAATGGATCATCCGCAGCAGATCGAGCCGCATCTTGCAGGCGTTGAGACTGGCGACTATGTTATCATAAAGGGTACTCCCAATGTCAATATGGCCAACAACCCCGAGATTCCAGGCGGAATCGGAACCATCGCAATGTGCGTCAACATGATTCCTCATGTTATCAACGCAAGAGCAGGTCTCAAGACAATGCTCGACCTGCCGGTGCCGAGAGCCATCATGGGCGACATGAGAGCCATGATCGAAGAATAATAGTATGATGTGAGAGGGACGTGGTATAGGATGAAACCGTATGGCCATGTCCCTTTCAGAGTAAAAATGAACCGATAGAAAATCACCGTGTGGGTTTTCCGCACCGGCAAAAGGCCGCTGTCCAACAAGACGGCCAGGGTTATGTGAATGGGATCGGAGCCTGCTGGAGCCCATACAGGTGGTTATATCATATATAAGGAGTGTAACATGATGGGTGCAGCGAAAAAAGGTGACTGGGTACAGATTCACCAGGTTGTATTCAAGCCGGAAGAGAGGGCGCCTCAGGTACCGGAAGACACGAAGCGCGTCGCACTGGAACTGTGGGTCAAGGGTTATGCGCTGCATGACGCGGAGGCCGGGCAGGAGGTTCTAGTGGAGACCGTTACCGGCAGAAAAGTCAAGGGTGAATTGATCGAAGTGAACCCAAGATACACACATGATTTTGGCGACTTCGTACCGGAGCTTCTCAAAATCGACAAGCAGCTTAAAGAATTCCTCTACGGAGGTGCGGACAATGAATAGGGACTTATCTTATGCAGCAGTGATGGGAAGAAAAAATGAAATCATGAAACAGGCGATCGGAATCGACTATAGTGTATTCGAATCCGGCAGCATCGCCTTCGATTATGAAAGAATGATGCGGGAAGCCGGCTATACACTGGAAGAGATTCAGGAAATCCAATCCAGCACTTCCGTCGGCAATACACCCATCATAGAACTTAGAAACCTGACTGCCCTGGCAAGGAAATTTGCTCCCAAAGGCAAAGGCGCCAGGATTTTTATAAAGGATGAGGCATGCAATCCATCGGGTAGTTTTAAAGCAAGACGGGCTGCCAACGCCGTATACCACGCTAAAAAGCATGGCTATAAGGGCGTCATAGCGGCAACCAGCGGCAACTATGGCGCTGCAGTCGCTTCACAGGCTGCGATGCGGGGATTGAAATGTATCATCGTGCAGGAATGTTACGACAGCAAAATGATCGGCCAGCCCGAAATACTGGAAAAGCAGAGAGCATGCGAAGCTTATGGGGCGGAAGTCGTACAGCTGTCAGTCGGTCCGGAGCTGTTCTACACCTTCCTAACCCTGCTGGAAGACACCGGATACTTCAATGCGTCGCTCTATACGCCCTTCGGCATTGCCGGCGTGGAAACACTGGGCTACGAGCTGGCGATTCAATTTCGTGAAAAGGTGGGAAAGGACCCCGACAAGGTTGTGGTCACTCACGCCGGCGGCGGTAATGTGACAGGAACAGCTAGAGGGCTGATCAAAGCCGGTGCTGAGGGTGTTGAAGTCGTTGGCGCAAGTGTTGATCTATCCGGACTGCACATGGCATCCGATACGGATTTCAACAGAAAGTCCTTTACCACAGGCCATACCGGTTTCGGTATCCCTTTTGCTACCTGGCCTGACAGAGCTGATGTTCCAAGGAATGCCGCAAGACCGCTCCGGTATCTGGACCGGTACGTACTGGTCAGACAAGGCGAGGTCTTCTATATGACGGAAGCACTGTCAGTGCTGGAAGGTCTGGAACGAGGCCCGGCAGGCAATACGTCTCTTACGGCAGCCTTCATGCTGGCCCAGGAAATGGATGAGGATCAGATCATCGTCGTGCAGGAAACTGAGTACACCGGTGCCGGAAAGCACCCGCTGCCGCAGCTCAGCTTTGCAAAGAAGAACGGCATCGAAATCCTTTTCGGCAACCCCGATACCGAGATGCCGGGTAAAAACATCGTGTTCCCTGAAGATCCTTCCATGATCAAAGTAAGAGACTTCGATCTGGATAAAGCCAGAACGTCCTATATAAAGAACTGCATCACAAACAACAAGGTATCCGAGGTTACGAAGGAAGATTTAGAGTTCCTTGCAGCAGATACCAAGACGGATGAAAGGTTTGTGCTGAATATCCTTACTGAGTTAGGCGTTAAAGTGAAATAATCCTTTTTGATAATGAATGAATATGGAGGTATATGTATGAAGCGTGCGGATGATTATGAAGTAAGAAGACAGCACTTGAAGGATATGACCGACGAAGAGCTGAAGCAGAGGTTCTGGGAGTTGGCAGAGAAGATTGTTGAGCCCATGCTGGAGCTGGGTTACAAGAATACTACCCCTTCCGTCGAACGAAGTGTACTGCTCAGAATGGGTTTCTCCAGCCTTGAAGTAAAGCCCATCGTTGACGGTGTTATAAAGAAAGGCTTGATGAGCAAAGGTGCAGGTAATGTGGTCTGGCGCCTCTCTAAGAAGCTGGGCATCTCTGTAAGAGAAGCAGGTGTAGGCCTTGCTGACGGCAAATACTGGGACGATGTCGACGGATTGTTTTAAGAAGGAGGGGAATTAGATGAAATTAGATTCAAACAAGAAGCTTGATATAAAAGAATTGTTAAAGGACCTTGACAGCTACAGACCCAAGAGACGCGGCTGGCATTGGAGAGAAGGAAGAAACGAAGTCAGAACCGTGGGAGACTTTGAATTCCATCAGACTTCGGAAGGCTTAAAAAACTCTATTCCGCTTCCGGGAAGCCGTGGCTTTCATTATATCGACCCACAGCCCGACTGCGTCGTCACTACAGAAATCGCATCCGGCAGATTCGAAGATGACGTTAGAAGAATGAGAATGGCGGCGTGGCACGGTGCAGACCATATCATGGTCATCAGAACCGCAGGTCAATCCCATATAGACTCCCTGATCGAAGGAACAACACAAGGTATCGGTGGTATTGCAGTTACCAGAAAACAGTGCAGAGCGTCAAGAAAAGCCCTTGATATGATTGAAGAGGAAGTAGGCAGAGAAATCAACTTCCATTCCTATATCTCCGGTGTTGCAGGCCCGGATATCGCTGTTATGTTTGCAGAAGAAGGCATCAACGGCGCACACCAGGACCCGCAGTACAATGTCCTTTACAGAAATGTCAACATGGTAAGAAGCTTCACGGATGCTTGTGAAGCGAAAAAGATCATGGCATGGGCCGACATGCTGCAGATCGACGGTGCGCACAACGCCAATGCGACGGCCATGAAAGCCTGGAAGGTCAGGCCTGAGCTTATGGTACAACATGGAATAAATAGTATATTCTCAAGAAAGGTCGGTATCAAACCTGAGAATATAGCACTTTCAACGGTTCCGCCCACTGCACCTCCAGCACCCTGCATGAGAATCGACCTGCCTTATGCAGTAGCACTGAGAGACCTCTTCTCTGAATACAAGATGAGAGCACAACAGCATACAAAATATATGGAATCTGACATGAGGGAAGCAACGGTTACCCATACAATGAACCTCATGATTTCAAGACTGACCAGCGCCGACGTACAGTCAACCATTACGCCGGACGAAGGCAGAAACGTGCCGTGGCATTACAACAACATCGCTGCTCTGATGACAACCAAGCAGGCTATGAACGGTATGGACGGCCTGAAGGAAATGGTCAAGCTGGACAGGGAAGGGCCTCTTGGCACTGAAGTCAGAGAGCTTAAAGAGAGAGCCATCCTCTTCATGGAAGAAATGCTTGAAGTCGGCGGATACTTTAAAGCAGTTGAAAGCGGCTTCTTTATCGACAGCGGTTACTATCCTGAAAGAAACGGCGACGGCATACCGAGACAGATCGACGGCGGTATCGGCGTTGGCATGATATTTGAAAGGGATAAAGATTACTTTGCGCCTGTATCCGTTCACTACGGCTATAACAATATCCCCGCCGAGCTCAATGGAAAAGCTTCTGCAGCAATAGGCGGAGATACTTTCGAAGATCCATCCAAAATTGTTTATGTCGATGAGCTGGATGAATTTGATAACGTCAATACAAGACTGAAGGAAGTTGAAAAGTATTACGATACAAACCTGGTTAAACCGGAAGTCGAGTGGAGAGCGGACGGTATCGTGTGCACAACGATATTCCTTCCTCTGGATGAAAGAACAGCTGAATTTGCAGCAATCAAATGCGGTGAAAAGCTTGGCCTTGAGGATGTGACAGTCGTTCACAAGCAGGTCCTGCATCCGTCGGAAGGGACTTATGTTGAGATAAAGGGAAAAGTCAAGTTTGATATCAATATCGACGAGCTTGTCATACCAGAAAAAGTACCGGTGCTTTCAGAGGAAGAAATAAGAGACGACATCGCTGTAAGACCTTTATTCGTCGTTGCAGCCACGGTCGGCCAGGACGAACACTCCGTCGGCCTTAAGGAAACCCTGGATATCAAGCACGGCGGAATCGAAAAATACGGTGTAAAATACCTGTATCTGGGTACTTCATGCCCGGTAGAAAAGCTTGTTGACGCAGCAATCGAGACAAACGCTGACGCCATACTTGCCAGTACGATCATTACTCATGATGATGTCCACGTCAAGAATATGAGAAAGCTCCATGAGCTTTGCATCGAGAAAGGTATTCGGGACAGAATCATCATCTGCTGCGGTGGCACTCAGGTAACCAATGAAATAGCCAAGGAAGCAGGAATGGACGCAGGCTTCGGCAGAGGAACAAAAGGCATAGATGTAGCCAGCTTCATGGTTAAGAGAAGAAGGGAAATGCAGAATGAAAATTAACGTATTGGTCGCTGAAATAGGCAGCACCACTACGGTAGTCAACGCATTCAATGAAATCAATTGCCCTTGCCCGAATTTTGTCGGGCAAGGGCAAGCCCCTACTACGGTGCTTGCTGGCGATGTAACCGTAGGACTTAAAGGTGCTGTAGAAGATCTGAAAAAGAACTTGAACATACCGGAATTGGAATGGGATGAATTCCTGGCTACCAGCAGTGCAGCCGGCGGACTCAGGATGACGGTGCATGGTCTGGTTTACGACATGACGGTGCGTGCTGCCAAAGAAGCTGCCTTGGGCGCAGGAGCCATCATCAAGCATGTGACGGCAGGAAAGCTCAGGCGGACAGACCTGAAAAAAATCCAGGACATCAATCCCAACATCATACTGGTTGCAGGCGGTGTTGATTACGGTGAGCGGGAGACTGCGCTGCACAACTTTGAAATGATTGCATCCCTGAATCTGAATATACCGGTCATCTATGCGGGAAATATCGAAAACCACGATGAAATCCGCCTCATCGCTGAGGATTCAGGTGTAAGGGTCTATATCGTTGAAAATGTCTATCCCAAAGTCGATATGCTGAACGTTGAGCCCACCCGGAAGGTCATACAGGAAGTGTTTGAGGAACATATTATTCATGCACCCGGAATGACAAAGGTAAGGGAAATGGTCAACGGACCCATCATTCCCACACCGGGTGCCGTGATGGAAGCGGCCAAGGTATTGAAAGCTCATATCGGTGATCTGGTAGTGTTCGATGTCGGTGGTGCCACAACCGATGTCCATTCCGTGACAGAAGGCTCTGAGGAGATCAGCAGGATCCTCATCAGTCCGGAGCCGGTGGCAAAGCGTACGGTGGAGGGGGATTTGGGTGTTTATGTGAACCTGCTCCACATCATCGAAAAGATCGGCTTGGAGAATTTGAAAAAGGAATTTGAGGATGCCGAGGAATTGATCCGGAATGCAAAGCCGATTCCTCAATCGGATCGTGAAAAGCAGTTCATTGAGAGACTGGCAAAAGAAGCAGTGCTGACCTCTCTGGAAAGGCATGCTGGCAGCTTACGGCATCTGTATGGTTCCACAGGGAAGAAGACCGTTGCCGAAGGCAAGGACCTGACTGATATCAAGTATATCATCGGTACTGGCGGTGCACTGACCAGGCTGCCTGAACGGGTGGAAATCCTTAAGGCTGTGGGTAGGCATAGCAAGGGTATAGAACTGTACCCCGGCAAAGAGGCGGAAATCCTGATTGACAACTATTATATCATGGCGTCATTGGGTGTGCTTTCAAAACGCTTTCCGGAAGCCGCATTGTCCCTTCTGCTTGAAAGCACGGGGCTCAAATAGAAGTAATAATGAAGTGAGGTTTTTTTATGGGCTATCCCGCTTTAATTGTCAACTACGAAAAGTTAAAGCATAATACACAATTTTTGATGGAGAAGTGCAGGCGCCACGGCATCGATGTGGTTCCCGTTACGAAGGTTTACTGCGGCGTGCCCGAGATAGCAAGGGCTTCAGTGGAAGCAGGCGCAAAGATGCTGGCAGACTCCAGGATCGAGAATATAATCAAGATGAAGGACATTCCAGTGCCGAAGGTGCTTCTGAGAATACCTATGAAGTCACAGGCTGAAGCGGTCGTGGAGCATGTTGATATCAGTTTGAATTCGGAATATGATACCATCAAAGCGATTTCGGATAAGGCCGTGGAAAAGGGCAAGGTCCATAAGATCGTCCTGATGATTGATATGGGGGACCTGAGAGAAGGTGTATGGCGTGCAGATGCCCTTGCGTTTGCAGGAAAGATTGTAGCCCTTGAAGGTGTCAAGCTGATCGGCGTCGGAACAAACTTGACCTGCTACGGCGGTGTCATTCCCAGCAAGGATAATCTAGGCAAGCTGGTGGAGCTGGCTGAAGCCATTGAGAGCCAGTACGGCATCCGGCTCGAGATCATTTCCGGCGGCAACTCAAGCAGCATACATCTGCTGGACAAGAGTGAAATGCCCAAACGCGTCAACCAGCTCCGGTTGGGGGAATCTATCGTACTGGGCAATGAGACGGCTTATGGTGAACGGATTGAAGGCACTTATGATGATGTTTTCACCTTTGCTGCAGAAATCGTTGAGCTTAAGGAGAAGCCATCCATACCGGAAGGCGAGATCGGTATGGATGCTTTTGGTGAAAAACCCGTCTTTACCGACAAGGGCCTTCGCAGGCGTGCCATTCTGGCAGCCGGCAGACAGGATGCCAAGGTGGACGGTTTGACGCCGACAGATGAACGGATTGCCATTCTGGGAGCAAGCAGCGATCATTTGATTGTCGATATTACGGACTGCGATACCGAGTACCGGATCGGTGACATCATTACCTTCAAATTAGGTTATGGCGCTTTATTGGCAGCTGCTACATCGGAGTATGTCAATAAAATCGTTGAATAGTCTATGCAAAAGTGCTGAGCTGACAACAGTTCAGCACACCTTTATTTTTTGTCGACATTGAGCTTGGTATAATATAAAATGGAAATTGGAGGTGATAAAATGACCAGGAAGCTGTTAGCTCTCATTCTGATAATTGGAATGTTCCTGGGTGCCGGCCATGTTGTAAATGCTGCCGAGGACAGAAGCTACCATATGAGCAGTTTTATTGTCAATGCAGAACTGGACACCTACGGCAATCTGTCTGTTGAAGAGCAAATCACCTATGAATTTGAAGGCAGCTTCAACGGCGTTTACCGGACCCTTCGAACCGCTCAAAGCCACGGAATCGATCAAATCGAAGTTTATGTACTGAGCGGCAATAACTTCTATGCCCTGACGCAAGACGACTCGGAGGGTGAAAATACATTCCAGCTGCTGCAGGAAAGCGACGGCATCAAGATCAAAGCGTTTTCAAGATCCAGCAATGAAAGCAAATCCTTTCTTATAAAATATATCGTAATGGGAGCAGCTACCAAATACCAGGATACAGGAGAACTGTATTGGAAGTTCATGGGTACCGAAACCGATGTTGATATTCTTGATTTTACCGTCAATATTAAGCTGCCGCAGGATGTACCGGAAGGGAAGCTCAGGGCCTTTGCCCATGGTCCGCTGTCCGGTGCCGTCAGTTTACCGGATCCTTCCACTGTAACGCTTTTTGTGAAAAAGCTCTTGCCTCATCAATTTGTAGAAGCCCGTATTCTGTTTCCGGAAGTGCTGATTGCACAGTCCGACAAGGTCGTTTCTGCAGATGCAATGGAAAGGATTCTTGACGAAGAAGCCGATTGGGCAAACGAAGCCAATGCAAAGCGGTGGCGTGCACGGCTTGTCATATTCCTGTCGGCACTCTATGCCGTAATTGAGCTTTTTATGATCCTATTCCTTTACTTCAAGTATGATAAAGAGTTTAAGACCCATTTCAAAGGCGAATACTTTCGGGAACTGCCGGGAAAATATTCGCCCGCGGTGCTGTCTGTACTATGGAATTTTGGTGGAATCCATCCCAAGGATATCACGGCTGTCCTCATGGACCTCGTCAGGAGACGTTATCTGCGCTTGATTGCCGAACAAGTGGAAATCAAAGGCTTTATTAAGCATAAGGTAGAGACGGATTATGCTTTTGAGTTGAATCCCGATGCTGATCCTGAGCAGCTGACAAAGCAGGAAAAGTATTTGATTGACTGGTTGATCACCACGGTTGGTAATGGAAGCCGTGTCACCTTGAACCAGATTGAAAGTTCTTCCAAGACTGTCAGTGGCGCCAAAAGCTTCAAGGAAGACTATGATGCCTGGACTGCCTATGTCAGGGAAGAAGCGGAAGAATATGGCTTCTTCGATAAGAACGCGGTGAAAGGGCAGATATATGGCGTTTTGACAGCCGTTGCAGGTATGGTATTCGGAGGTTACACAGCAGCTGTCCACGGCAATATTGCAGGGTTTGTCCTCCTTTTGATTACCTCTTTGGTATTGCTGGTCTATGCACTTTTGATCAAAAAGCGTTCCAAATACGGCGCAGAGCAATTTAAGATGTGGAAGGCCTTCAGAAGGTTCCTCCTTCATTTCAGCACCATGGACCAGGCAAAGCTTCCCGCTGTGGTCATTTGGGAACACTATCTTGTCTATGCCATCTCGTTGGGCGTGGCAAAGGAGGTCGTTAATCAGCTGAAGCTGGTATTCAGGGAGGAGACCTTCAACAATAGCAGCCTGACCTTTATGTATTACGGCGCATACCGGCATCATGACGGATATTTCAATACCCTTAACCATATTACCGATACAATGGTGAAGACCACAGAATCCACCTACACACAAGCCATGTCAAAGCTTTCTTCAAGCAGCGGCAGCAAAGGCGGCGGCTTCTCCGGCGGCGGAGGCGGCGGCGGTGGTGGCGGTGGAGCCGGTGCTTTCTAAGCAAACTCAATAAAGGAGGCAAGTGAAATGACATTTATGATTCTTCTCGTCATCTCAGCAGTGTTTGTCTTTTTTGTAATCAGCACCTACAATAATCTTGTTGTCAGAAGAAACAGAGTCAAGAATGCGTGGGCACAGATCGATGTTCAACTGAAGAAACGGTTCGATCTCATCCCGAACCTGGTTGAAACAGTAAAAGGCTATGCCAGGCATGAGTCAGCCACCCTGGAAGCGGTTGTCAAAGCCAGGAACCAGTATGTAAGCGCTTCCACACCGGCTGATATGATGAATGCCAATGGTGCAATGAGCGGAGCACTAGGAAGGCTGTTTGCCGTTGCAGAGAGCTATCCGGACCTCAAGGCAAATACCAATTTCACGGCATTGCAGGGCGAATTGTCGGGTATCGAGGAAAAAATCGGGTATTCCCGACAATTCTACAATGATACCGTCCTGATATACAACAACGCCATACAGGTATTTCCGGCCAATCTGTTCGCAGGGATGTTCGGTTTCAGGGAAGAGCCCTACTTTAAAGCAGATGAAGCAGAACGGCAGAATATTCATGTAAAATTCTAGCGAGACTTCAGTTGACTTCTAAAAGAACGTCCTGTTCGGCAGCACGTTCTTTTATTGATGCTTGAAAAGAACGTATGTTCGTATTATAATGGGAGTATATTACAGTGTAAAGGAAAGAATGGAATGAAAAACAATCAGTTCAGCCTGTTTGATATGAACAGGGAAATGGAAATAAAGAAGGACGGTCCATTGGCAATGCGCATGAGACCGGAGACCTTGGAGGAATTTATTGGCCAGGAGGATATCATCGGGCCGGGTAAGCTTCTGTACCGTGCGATAAAGGCCGATAAGCTGACTTCCCTGGTTTTCTTCGGGCCGCCTGGGACGGGCAAGACGACCTTGGCAAAGGTGATCGCCAATACCACCCAATCTCACTTCGAGCAGCTGAATGCCGTTACTTCGGGCGTGGCGGATATCAAGAAAGTGGTTGAGGAAGCAAAAAACCGGCGTGGCATGTACGGAAAGAAAACCATACTATTCGTAGATGAAATACACCGCTTCAACAAATCACAGCAGGATGCCCTGCTGCCCTCAGTAGAGGACGGCACCTTGACGCTGATTGGCGCAACGACGGAAAATCCGTATTTCGAGGTCAATGATGCCCTGTTGTCGAGATCCACCATATTCAGGCTGCATCCCCTTAAGGATGACGATATCAGAAAGATTATCCAGCGATGCATCAGCGACGAAAGAAAAGGACTCGGTGCCTACCGGATCGAAATTACACCTGATGCCATGGCGCATCTGATAAATATCGCAAACGGAGATGCAAGAGCCGCCCTGAATGCACTGGAGCTTGCCGCCCTTACCACAGAACGGAATGAAAGCGACCGTATCCTGATTGATTTGAAAATTGCCGAAGAATGCATTCAGAAAAGGGCTATCCATTATGACAAAAAAGGCGAGAACCATTATGACACCATATCCGCTTTCATTAAAAGCATGCGGGGATCCGATCCCGATGCCGTCCTGCATTATCTGGCCAAGATGCTTTATGCGGGGGAAGACCCGCTTTTTATCATCAGACGGATCATTATCTGCGCATCGGAGGATGTAGGAAATGCCGATCCCAACGCGTTGGTTGTCGCAGTCGCAGCAGCCAATGCACTGCAGATGGTGGGCATGCCGGAAGGACGGCTGATTCTCTCGCAGGCCGCCTTGTATGTTGCTTGTGCTCCCAAGAGCAATACGGCGCTGACCAGCATCATGAAAGCACTTGGAGACATCGAGAGCGGGAACACGGGGGCCGTACCGCTTCATTTGCGGAATAATGCTTTCAAGGGTGCAAAGGAATGGGGTTACGGCATCGAATACAAATATCCCCATGACTTCGAAGGAAACTATGTCGAGCAGCAATACCTGCCCGATGAGCTGGCCGATAAAAAATACTACTTCCCCTCTGGCAACGGGCAGGAAAAGAAGCATCACGACCTTCCAAAGCTGAAAAACCGCGGATGACCAATCCAGCGGTTTTTTTTATCAACATTTAATCTTTCCATATGCTGCTACATATAATGTAAAGATGGGGGAGGTATCCATATGACCTGTAAATACTGCGGCAGCAGCCAGACAATTTGCATATACGACTATAGTGAAGTCCGGTTTCAGTGCATTAACGGGCATATCTGGCATGAGCAATACAAGGAAGACGGAGGTGCTTTCGACAAGCCGGAAGAAATCACTTACAGCTTTGAGGATACACTTTTTCCATGTGAAAAAGATATATACGCCCAAATCATGGATGTTTTCCAAAAACAAAAAAGGCACGGTTTCAGTGGGGAGGTGCTCAATGATATACGCGGCGTGCTGAATCGTTCCGGGCTGGATGAGGAAACGGCAGAAAAGCTGTACAAAAAGATTGTTCACTATAATCCGAATAAATGTATTGAGGGGGGAAAGGAATGAGCAGAAGTCGAAAACATGTGAAAACAGGGCTCAATAAGTCTGTTTCGGGCAATGCATACGGAAAAGCATGTCAAGTGGATAACCATAAAGACACATCGGATGATAAAAAGGAAGCTAGCAGCAGCATAACACCGAAAGCCAAAGAATCCGTATCCTCCATCAAATGGAACGGACCGGCAGACCGCAATGCGGAGCTCAGCAGATATGAAGAATATGGCATAAAATTCAAGCGGAACCAGAACGGTATGAGCATTTTGACTTTATTGGAGAAAATTACAAGAAACAAGAAGAACCGTTCGTTGTAATAGGAGTTAATTTGCAAACCAGCAAAAAAACGGATGGTCTGCCACCCGTTACATATTTTGTTTCAAGAAGTTTCCTAGTTTTTTAAGCAACCCTTGGGACTCTTTTTTGTCCTGAGCAGGCTCATCCTTCTTAGGACTGATTTCTTCGTTGCGATCATCACGAGCCGGCAAATCTGATGATGATAACATTCCTGCTTCTGTGATTCTATCCGGCTCGGTATTAACTATTTCACTATAAGGTTTTTTGTCAATTTGAGGAATGGCCACGCCGATTGCGTGTCCCGAAGTATTTGACGTACCGTGATAGGCAGAAGCTGCAACCGTACCGCCGTATTTCATCTCTCCGTTGATGAATCTCTCTTTAAAGCCCGAGGGTTTGCTGGCTGTTTTTCGGTTCAAGTCTTGATTGATTGTTGATGGCCTATCCATAAAGACCGGCATCGTACTGCTGTTCATAAACTGCTCTTTAAATTTGCTGTTTCGAAGGTAAGTCCCTTTTTTCATGTCATTTACTTTTGTCTCGCTATCTGGCGTGTGCGGTCCTTTCATCTCCACAATCTTTTCCGGTTTGTCAGTCAGCTTTGTCTGGATTGTTTTGATGTCTTCTGTTATGGTGCTGATTTGTCTGACAAGATAGGGTATCAGTTCTTCCAAGCTCTGAATCGACATAGGTTCCAACGGGTTGCTGCCAATTGCTTCTTCGTTTGCGGAAGCGGTGTCAATTTGTTCTATGCTATGAAGGTTCAATTCATCATCAATATAAAGATAACGTATTGTTATCCCAACCCCGTTATCTGATGCTTTCAAATGTTTTACAGCTGCCGGCGGATTTTCAAAAGGGATGAGCGTCTGGTCGGACCATGTGCGCGTGTCTTCATCAAAGTGAATTCGAAATAAGTCCTTTTCATAAATCCATTCTGCGAATAATAAATCCTCCTGTAAAAAATACGTTGGCTTCTTGAGATGTTCATCCAGTTCAAGCTTACTCATTGTAACAAATTCGAAGCTCTCGTCCAAAACCGATTTCTTCTGAAAATAGAAAAGGATAGCAAGATTATCTTCAAAGGCATGGCAAAGTAAATGCATCTTGGACCCTTGAGGAAGCAAATCAATACGGATATTGCTGTTGGATAGACCTGCAACTTTACTGTGATTCCATTTATCTTCATCAGGAACATAATGATAGAAATTC
This sequence comes from Calditrichales bacterium MX18-03, assembly GCA_021083345.1. Lineage (GTDB taxonomy): Bacteria > Bacillota > Clostridia > Lutisporales > Lutisporaceae > JAJGRE01. The sequence goes on from JAJGRE010000001.1 coordinate 55,563, forward strand.
AATCGGGTGGATTTGCCGTCACTCCAGGTTGCAACAAAGGCTATTGCGCCATTACTTGCCCTTGCAGCACAAAAGGACTTTTCCAAATCTTCCGAGTATATCTCTGAAATGCTGGTTTTCCTGAAGCTTTCGTCAACACGATACAAATGGTATATATTGTAAAAGTTCAAAAGCGGGAGGCTTGTCGCATATAAAACATGGATGCACTGATCCAAGATGAACATATCCAACAATACGATATGACTATTGTATTTAAAATTTTCAATGACTTCCATGAGCCAACGCTTCTCTTTATAGCTGAAAAGTATCAACTCTCCATTCCTGCTATGGCACACCAAGTAGATGGTATTATCCTGATCCATTGACACAAGAAACGGTTCATTTACCTGGTTGATCAGCATAGTATCTCTAGTACTTCCGTCATATGACCTTTCTTTAAGCAGGATTGCAGAATTTGTATGGTAAAAAAAGTACTTGTTATTCTGAATATCTTCAATTACCGCAGGAAGTCTTGCAGAAAACAATTGAATCACCCCTTTTTTTGACCTACAAATATATATGTTAATACGCTGCTTTTTATGTCCAAATACCGGCATCAGGTCAATCAGATAAATCTCCTCAATTTTTAAAGAAGTACTCACCAAAAGTAGGCAGATTCATACTATATATAATAGAAAAGGTAATAAAAAAATCTTTTCTGTGCCTGTTATTAAATAGCATATGCAACTGCGATGTATTGCTCTGCTTATGTCACCGAAACAAATAAATATAGGAAGGTGAAACAATTATGCCGCTTCCAACCGTGCCATGTATGGGGAAATGCAGTATTGACGTTACTTGCGGTGAATCAGCTTCTCCAACTCCAATGAACTTTTTCTTCGAATGCATCAAGGTAAAGAAGGTTTTTGACGAATTCGGCCTGAGAGACTGCGTAGAAGGGATTCGCTTTGAACTCTGTGAAAAACCCAAGAATGGAGAAATCGAACCCACTCTGATCCTCAGAAACTGTGTTTTGAAAAATGTCACTATAGCCGATGCCTCCAAGCGGAGCAGCAACGGCTACTTGATAGAAAAAAGACTTCGCTTCAGCGGAAAATGCTGCTGTGAGGTATATGGAAAAGATGTATCCGGAAACATAATCCGCATGAAGGTAACGGAGCTTCCTTATGGCACCAAGTTTTCCATTGGACCAGACGGAGAGCTCTGCTACAGCTTCAATGTGAGAAGAGAGTACGTAGGACCCAACAGCATCTGTCCCGAAGATTTCGAAAAGCTTCTCCATTTTATTGCTGAAGGAAGATTTGAGCTGCAATGCCTTGAAGAAGCCATCATCGATGATGAGAACAATGAAACCTGCGATGAAATCCTGACAACAAGCCTCGGATTATTCCTAGTCGTTAAATTCGATACAGAAGTCCAATTGTGCATACCTGTCACCGGGTATTGCCAAGTCTACGAAGACGAACAGAACATAGAGGAAGGCTTTTGTGATGATACGTTCCCGTGTCTGGATTTCCCGGAATTCAATCCGCCTCAGCTGTTCGATGCAGATATTCCACCATATTGCGATTAGAGGGAGTCAGGCTCCCTCTTTTCACTACATAGGGGATAAGCACAAGATGTACGGAAAACATCACCAAAAATAAGGACGCCCATATAATATATTAAGACTAAAAATATAGGAAGGTGAAACAATTATGCCGCTTCCAACCATGCCATGTATGGGGAAATTCAGTATTGACGTTACTAACGCTGAATCAGCTGCGCAGTCTCCAATGAACTTTTTCTTCGAATGCATCAAGGTAAAGAAGGTCTTTGATGAATTCGGCCTGAGAGACTGCGTAGAAGGGATTCGCTTTGAACTCTGTGATAAACCCAAAAATGGAGAAATCGAACCCACTCTGATCCTCAGAAACTGTGTTTTGAAAAATGTCATCATAGCCGATGCCTCCAAGCGGAGCAGCAACGGCTACTTGATAGAAAAAAGACTTCGCTTCAGTGGAAAATGCTGCTGTGAGGTTTACGGAAAAGATTCCTGCGGAAACGTTATCCGCATGAAGGTAACGGAGCTTCCTAATGGCACCAAGTTTTCCATCGGACCATACGGGGAACTCTGCTACAGCTTCAATGTAAGAAGAGAGTACGTAGGACCCAATAGTATCTGTCCCGAAGACTTTGAACGGCTGCTGCACTTTATTGAGGAAGGCCGGTTTGAGCTTCAGTGCCTGGAGGAAGCCATCATCGATGATGAAAACAATGAAACCTGTGATGAAGTCCTGACAACGAGCCTGGGATTATTCCTGGTTGTCAAATTCGATACCGAAGTCCAATTGTGCGTGCCGGTAACCGGGTACTGCCAAGTCTTGGAAGATGAACAAAACATAGAGGAAGGCTTCTGTGAAGATGTTTTTCCGTGTGTGAGCTTCCCGGAATTCAATCCCCCTCAGCTGTTCAGTTTTAATGGAGACGCAGATTCTTAAGATTCAACATGAAGGTGTGACACAATATGATAACACAGGATATGAAAGTCCGTGATATTATTAGAAAATACCCGAATACGCTTAAGCTGTTAAAGCGGATGCATCTATACCCTTCCGGATGCGGCTGAGGCGGCAGGATGCCCGATTATACGCTGGAGCAGGCTGCTCGGCTTAAAAAGCTTGATCCCAAGGACATTCTCATAAAACTAAATGCTATAATAAAAAGTTAGATTTATTCTAACTTTTTATTATAGCAATAGAAAGAAGATTAAAATGTTTGCCAGCATCATTATTCCCACTTATAATGCATGTGAAAGATTAAAGCTTAATTTGTTTTCGCTGAATTTGCAGAATTGCCCTCGCAATCAATTTGAAGTGATCGTTATTGAAAACGGTTCTACAGATGAAAGCAGAAGCTTGCTTAAGTCTTTTAACGCTAACTTTGATTTAAGCACAATCTTCCTGGATAAGAATATGGGCAGGTCTTATGCCCGAAACCTAGGCATCATCAAAGCAAAAGGAGATCTACTGATTTTTCATGACAGCGATATGATCGCAGATACGGGTTTTGCCTGGAGTCATATACAATATCATGAAAGAACGCCCGGTGCTGTCATTTGCGGTCCAGGCTGGAGAAGAATATACACGTACTATTACAAAGCTTTCAAGAAGAAGACCAGAGAAAACTTTTTAAGACAAAAGCATCTATATAAAATTCAAAAAAAAGACTATTACCTCGCTGATAAGTACCAATTATTAAATGAAAGCGACATTGAAAAAAGCAGCATTTTACATTACAGCTTTCTGCTTGAAATTGAAGAAAAAAAGCTCAGTAACATACTGGAACGATATGGGAGTGAATTATCAGGCTATTGCTTTCCCTGGCGATTTTTTATGACTAACAATTGTTCAGTGGAAAAAGACGCAGTCCTTCGTGCCGGAATGTTTGATGAAAGCTTCATTGGCTGGGGCTGTGAGGATCTGGATTTGGGCTACCGCCTCTTTCAGAAGGGCTACCGCTTTGTTAGAGAAAACAAAGTCGTAAGCCTTCATCAGGAGCATCCGATCAATTACGCCGATACCTCAGGCAATATATATCGTTTTACAAAAAAATACGATACACTTGACTTGCTGCTATTTTACTATGGAAGAGATACATGCACAGATGAGCTCTCATTAAACAAGGTTATGGTGGACCTTCAGGAAATGATGAAGATTAAAAAATACGAAGAATTGCTTTCTATTTATAAAGAGAGTTTAATGCTTGTACGTGAAAGCTGCATCAATCATGCGACATTACAAAAATCAGCTGAAGCAAAGTATGCAAGACAGGTAGTTGAAAAAATGAAGAAACAACTGGAAATTACTGAGCTAAGAAGGCATTACACATATGCATATGCTGCAATCAATAAGCTGGCAGGTTTTATTCCTACAAAAAGCGGTTCTTAAGAACCGCTTTTTCGATTTTCGTGTCACTTTCAGTACTATTGCATAATGTGAATTGAGAATAAAAACAAGCTCTCGGGAGGTAATTCGATGAAAGTAGTAATTTTATGCGGCGGAAAGGGTACGAGGATGAGAGAAGTATCCGACGATACTCCTAAACCATTGGCACTTGTCGGAAATAAGCCGATCCTATGGCATATTATGAACCATTACAGCCAGTTTGGTTATAAAGATTTTATACTGCTGCTTGGCTATAAGGGGGAGAAGATTAAAGAATACTTCGTAAACTGCAGCGATAAAGAGCAATGGCATATTACCTTTCTTGATACTGGATTGGAAACAATGACTGGCGGCCGGATCGCACGAGCAGCAAAATTCATTGAGGATGAAACCTTTATGATGACCTATGGCGATGGCCTCGCGGATGTCGACATCAAGAATCTTGTGGAACACCATAAGAGCTCGGGAAAGATAGCAACGCTGACAGCTGTAAAGAGGAAAAGCCAGTTTGGCATACTTCGGATACAAGACGGTATTGTTACTGAGTTTACAGAGAAGCCTGTAACGGATGAATTAATTAACGGCGGTTATTTTGTATTGAATAAAGAGGTCTTTGGGTATCTGAGGGGTGAAGACAATTGCATCTTTGAAAAAGATCCGATGAAAAAGCTGGCAGAAGAAGGGCAGCTGGCAGCTTACCTGCATGAAGGCTTTTGGCAGGCTATCGACACTTATAAAGACCTGCTGGAAATAAATGATCGCTATTACAGCGGAATGCTTAACTTTCTTGGAGAAAAGGAGGAAGATTTGACTTGAACCATGCATACTGCACGATCGTTACCAAATCCAGGCTTTATCAGTTCCTTGCCATGCAGGCATCTATGGTAAGGCATATAAAAAGCTTCAAAATCTTCGTTTTATGTGTTGATGACAGCAGCTACCTGCTTTTAAAAAAATGTATGCTTGATAATACCTCTCTGATTAAGCGCAGTCAGATTGAGAATAAGGAGCTTTTATCCTTAAGATATAAAAGAAAGCTGAATGAGTATTGCTGGACATTAAAACCATCTTTATTTATTCATCTTTTTGATAGATATAAGCAGTTTGATACCATAACCTATATTGATTCAGATATATACTTTTTTTCAGATCCCTCATCTATTTATATTGACGTTCCGGACTTTAACATCCTCCTGACGACACATATCATTCATAGAAGGTATAATGCCGGTTTTGTCTGTTTCAGAAGAAGCGAAACAGCAAAATCAGCGCTGGTTTGGTGGCGGAAGCAATGCTATGACTGGTGTTCGGAGCATCCTAGCGGAGATAAATTTGGGGATCAAGGTTATTTGAATGAGTTGCCAAAGATGTATTCCGGGGTTGAAAATGTAAAGACGCCTGGTGTAAACGTCGCGCCCTGGAATTACCATATATTCAATATCAGTTCAAATAACGGTATTGTGACTGTAAATGATAAGCCGCTTATTTTTTATCATTTCAGCGGACTCAGGGTTCTTACAATGAACGAGTTTGCACTGAGACATAAAGATAGAAATAAGGTGATTCCATGCATACACCATACGTACTTTAAACAAATTCAAAGAGTCATTCTGAATGTGAAGAAAATTAATCCTGGGTTTAATGGTTACGAAAATGAAGCATATCACAGAAGGAGCAGCATGGTATTCCGGCTGAATATTGCAACAGGGAGGGAAAAATGATGAGGAAATATGCTTATTGTTCCGTTGTCTCAGCCCATCGGCTATTTAAAGCAATTGCCATGCTTGAGAGCTTAAACCAGCATAATGAGGATTATCAAATCTATGTTTTATGCACGGATGATGAAGCAAAAAATACATTGACAGAAAAAAATCTCCAGAATATCACTATACTCGACATTGCCTCTATTGAAGACAACGATTTGAGAAAGGCCAGGTCCAACCGCTCTACGTTGGAGTACAACTGGACATTGAAGCCTGCGCTTTTATACCATGTCGTAAAAACCTATCCAGGAGCAAAATACTATGCATTATTGGATGCGGATTTGTATTATTTTGAAAAACTGGATCTGATTTTTAATGAGGCACCGAATGCGTCCTTTTATCTAACAGATCATAACAACTCAAAGCGGTTTATTCATTTTTACGACCTCTACGGAAGATACAACACAGGTTTTTTAGGCTGTACAAGAAGCAATACAACACTTACACACCTCAATTGGTGGAGAAAGAAATGCATTGAGCTTTGCACTGCCAAGCCGGATACACAAAAAAAGCTCCGAGGTACTCAGAGATATATCGAGGACTGGCCAAAAAAAATTGCCGGTACCCATGTGGTAAAATCGCCAGGTGCAAACACTGCCAGCTGGAATATTGAAAGATATAAACTTACCCGGTTAAATAACCGGCTGCTTGTTGATAACCAACCATTGGTCTTCTACCACTTTTCCGGTCTAGGCATTTATAATTCAAGGGAATTCAATCTTTCACACTTTCTTAAATTACAAGAAAACGTGGTCAATTGGATATATCTTCCATATGTTCATCATCTTTCTAGGATTGTAGAAGAAATATGCACAAATTATCCTGGCTTCTCAAAAGGAATGACAAAAAGAGGGAGCATAAGGGAATCACACTATTATGCTCTCAAATCTCCCGAATAATCAAGAGAGGTATGCTTATGGATCAAATCTATTGCACGGTACTTTCAAAAGACCGTTTATATCAGGGCATCGCTTTATATGAATCCATGATGCGGCATATCAAACAGTTTGTTCTCTATATTTTATTCGTAGACAAGGAGTCCAAGCGCATCATAGAAAATATGAGATATGAAAATATACTTTACTCTGATGTCTCAGAATTTGAAAACAGATACCCTGACTGCCGTAAAGGGGACAAGAATATTCATGAGTATTGCTGGATGCTCAAACCTTTTTTGATCGACTATCTTTTTGCAGCTTTCAAAGACTTAAAACGAGTGACGTACTTAGATGCCGATCTATACTTTTTTTCAAGCCCTGACGTGGTTTTTTTCAGACAAATGAATTGTAGTGTTCTGCTCTCCTTGCATGTTTACCCTGATGATTATAGAAATAGCTGGTATCCCATATCCTATGGCAAGCACAATGCGGGCTTTATCAGCTTCAAGAGGGACAAAAACAGCAAGAAATGTCTGAAATGGTGGAGGGCCCGGTGCAGAGACTGGTGCTATGCCCGTATTGAAAATGGCAGATATGGTGATCAAGGATACTTGAACCTGATGCCCCAGCTATTCAACGGCGTTTGCGATATTACAACAAAAGGCGTAAATATCGCTCCGTGGAATTATTCATCATACCAGTTCAGTCTGAAGAATAAAAGTGTTTATGTTGACAATGATCCACTGATTTTTTTTCATTTCAGCGGTTTGAGGATCTTTAACGATAACAAATTCGGATTTCTTTATGAAGATCGCCAGAAGATGATAGAAATCGTTCATGGTGTTTATCTAAGAAAGCTTAAAAACATCGTAATAGAAACAAAAAGTGTCGATCGGAGTTTCAACGGATACTGCAAGCTGTCTTTCCCGCCTGATTGTATTAGAATCATTAAATTAAAGCGATAGGAGGCGACAACGATTGAAACAGGAATTCCATAACTGCTCCTTGAAAGGGAAGCGCATCCTTCTGACAGGAGCAACCGGCTTCATTGGCTCGCATCTTTTACGAAGGCTGATGGAGGAGGAAGCCGAGGCGTCAGTTATCCTCAGAAGCTCAAATACATGGAGAATTGAAGACGTTTTGAAGGATGCAAATGTCATCCGCTTGGACTTAAGAAATGATGAAGAGATAAGAAAAGCCCTGATGCTGACAAAACCGCACATAGTTTTTCATCTGGCAGCCTATGGGGTGGAGTTGGGGAATTGCACACACCGAGAAGCCATTCTGAATAATGTTCTTGCTACTGCAAATTTGGTGATTGCTTCAGCTGAAGCAGGCTGCCAACGATTTATAAATACGGGTACAAGTATGGAATATGGATGTCTGGATGACATGATCAGCGAGGACGTCAGCCCTAAACCTGTAAACCTTTATGGCAGCACAAAGGCAGCCTCGACCTTAATAGCACATCAGGCTGCATTGGAAAGGGACCTACCTATCATAACACTAAGGCCGTTCAATCTTTTTGGCGAGATGGAGGCGAATAACAAGCTGTTCTCTTATATCATTGCCTCGATTCTGCTGGAAAGGCCTGTCAAGCTGACTGGTTGTGAACAGTACCGGGACTATTGCTACGTGGGGAATATCGTTGACGGCTACATTATGGCAGCTCTAAACGACACTATAAGGAATGAAATTTACAACATAGGAAGCGGAGAAATTCAGCCGTTGAAATATTATATAAATATGATTTATGAATTGATGCTGCCAGATCAAAAACCTGTCTATGGTACACTGCCATACCGTAAAAATGAAATGTGGCGCCCCTGTCCTGATATCAGTAAAATAAAAAGTCAATTGCAGTGGGTACCCCGGACCAGCCTGAAAGAAGGGCTTCTTAAAACCATTGAATGGTATATACAAAATAAAGAGCTTTTAAGCGAAAGGAAGATAATATGAATCCGGATCCGATTATTAGCAACGATATACAAGAGATTTTCAAGAATGTCAAGGATAAGCTGAAAGAAATTCAGGGCAGTACATGGCTCATTAGCGGAGGAGGCGGCTTTATCGGGGCATATATCCTGGATCTGTTGGACTGCTGCAATGAAAACCTTTTTGATGAGCCATGCCATATCATCTGCATGGATAACTTTATCACTGGTACGTCTAGAAGAATAAAGCATCTCGCTGACAAGAAACATGTAAAGATCTTAAACATGAATGTGGCAAAGCCGTTTTGTCTCGACGACCAAATAGACTATGTCGTTCATACTGCCGGCATCGCTTCTCCTACTTACTACAAAAAACATCCCATTGAGACCATTGAAGCCAATGTTATAGGTTTGAAAAATTTACTTGATCTGTCAAGAAGCAATCCGGTAAAAAGCATCCTTCATTTTTCCAGCAGTGAAATCTATGGGGACCCGTCCCCTGACAATATTCCCACAAATGAAAGCTATAACGGAAATGTTTCTTGCACCGGACCTCGGGCATGCTATGACGAGTCAAAAAGACTGAGTGAAACACTATGCGTCAATTATTACCAGCAGTACGGTTTGCCGATCAAAGCTGTGAGGCCTTTTAATATATATGGACCAGGATTAAAGTTGGACGATCGCAGGGTTATACCGGATTTTTTCCAAGATGCGCTGTTGGAAGGGTGTATCCGGATTTACAGTGACGGATCACCTACCAGGAGTTTCTGCTACATCAATGACGCCATAATCGGGTTTATTCATGTACTTCTGTCTGACTGCAACGGAGAAGCCTTCAATATAGGCAACGATGAAAAAGAAATCCGCATAAAGGAATTGGCAACTGTCATCTCTGACATTGTGGGGGGTGTTGCTGTCAAATATTGTTTGAACGAAGACGGCGGCTATTTGGTCCATAATCCAATCAGGCGTATGCCGGATCTGACAAAAGCCAGAAAATTACTGGGCTACGACCCATGCATCAGTTTACGAAAAGGCTTGATGCGCTTATATAACTGGTACTTAAATGAATACGAACTGAGGAAGGAGATAAAAAAATGAGAATATCAATTGTGGGATCGGGTTATGTTGGTCTGGTCTCAGGGGTCTGCCTTGCTATGAAAGGCCACAAGGTAATCTGTGTGGATCAGAAAAAGGATATCGTTGATGGAATTAATGCAATGAAGTCCCCAATATATGAGCCGGGGTTGGATGCGTATCTCAAGCAGGTCATTGACAGCAAACGGTTTATCGCAACAACAGACCTGGAGTATGCTGTTATGCATTCTGAAGTCTCTATTGTAGCAGTCGGAACACCTTTCGACGGTAAAAAAATCGATCTGTCATTTATTGTTAGAGCAACCCGGGATATCGGCAGTGTACTGAAGAAAAAAGATGCATACCATGTTGTATGCGTAAAGAGTACGGTTGTGCCTTCAACAACAGATACAGTCGTAAAAAATGCTTTAGAAGATGCATCCTGCAAAAAGGCGGGTGAAATCGGCCTGGCGATGAACCCTGAATTCTTACGTGAGGGTCAAGCAGTATCTGACTTCATGAATCCTGACCGAATCGTTATCGGGACTTATGATGACAGGAGCTACGACACGGTAAAGGGAATATATGAAGGGCATTTTTCTGCGCCTATAATCCGAGTCAACCTGCGTACAGCAGAAATGATCAAATATACGGCCAATGCCTTTCTGGCAACACTGATTTCCTATTCGAACGAAATAGCAGCCATTTGCGAGGCTGCCGGAGATATTCAAGTATCGGATGTAATGAGCGGCGTAGCTTTGGATAAACGACTTAATCCTAAGATTGACAATGCGCATCTGAATCCTGAGATAATCCAGTATCTGAAGGCCGGGAGAGGCTTCGGCGGCAGCTGTTTTCCTAAGGATGTCAAAGCCTTGGCTGCTTTCGGCAGAGATTCCGGCTGTGTGCCTGAGATGCTGGATGCAACAATAAGTATAAATGAAAGGCAGGTAACAAGAATCATTCAACGCATTGAAGCAATATTGGGCGGTCTAAGGGGCAAGAGAGTAGTCGTGCTCGGCTTGGCTTTTAAGCCGGAAACGGATGATATCCGAGAGTCTCAGGCGGTCAAGCTTGTCATTGAGCTTCAGAAATATGATTGCATTGTCATTTGTGTAGATCCTGTAGCAACCCGAAATGCACAGTCTTGCTTACCGGCTTCAGATAAGACAATTTATACGGAAGATATTGAAACAGGACTTATGGATGCGGACATTGCTGTTCTGATGACACCATGGGAAGTGTTTCTGAATACGCCGGCTTGCATTTATAAGGACAGGATGAAGCAACCTGTTATTTTCGATGCTTGCGGCTGCTTGCCTAAAACTAATATGACAGAAGAAGGCATCAACTATAACTGTATAGGTTTCAAAGCCAATTAAACCTGTTCACTGTTTACATGGTAAAAAAATATTTGTAACCATGCAGTCCGAAGCGAAGGGGACCAATAACCCATTCACTCTAGCTTCGGATTTTTTATAACTGTAACATGTTCTACGCCATATTAATATGATAGATAATGTGAATGAATAGGGAATCACATCTTATAGAGAGGTGAGTCGCTTGAAGCAAGAGGATTACTATGATTATGAAGAGTCAATGCTGGATTTGAACAAGGTACTGGATTTAATAATGGATGCTCTCCGCAATCATAAGGCCCTCTCTATAGGCCGTTACGGACATGGTGAAATAGCCTATTTAGGCTGGTCTGAATTTCCTGAATGGAAGAGGGGGTATGACCCACATGGCTATTATGCAGGAGCTACCGTTTCGAATTCAATTATAAGGAAAAGCCTTGTTGACGCATTGAAAACTACTGATATTGCAGGATTTCATGTATCAGGGAGTACAGCATGGGAAGATAAAAGCGCAGCTGATTTGACAAAGAAGCTCCTTGGCCGCATTGGCTTCAAGCCATCCAGAGTTTGCTCTGCTTATATAACCCATGAAATGATTAAAAGTGCAAAGTTCTGGCAATGCATGAAGAACCAAAGAATCGCATTGGTTGGAAGAAGAGCCGCAGAGGCTGTACCATGCTTTTTTGATAAAGGTATTCAAATAACCTATTCAACCGGTCTGGAAGGCTATGGCGAGATGGATAAGGTCTATGATGAACTGTCTGGAAGAGGAGATTGGGATATTGCGCTGCTGGCGGCAGGAATTCCCGCGACCATCCTTGCCCCAAGATTAGCCCGTAAATCGAATAAGGTTGCCATTGATTTTGGTCATGCATTGGATAAGTTAATTGATGGGAGTCAGTACGATTATTTGGAGTTACTGGAGAAGTGGAAGCAAGAGACCGGGAAAAAGCTATTGATATCCGTCGTTATGTCTGCATATAACAAAGATAAGCATCTTGTGGAAGCGATAAACAGCATTTTGACTCAAACCTATGCGAATATTGAAATGATTATAGTGAATAATGGTTCTACGGATTCAACCAGGGAGATTTTGAATGGCATACAGGACAAGAGAGTCAAAATCATGCACTTGGATAATAAAATAAGTGAGGCTAATGCCTTAAACCTTGGCATCAAGGAATCCAAGGGGACCTGGATTGCAATTCAGGATGCAGATGATATTAGTCTGCCGAGCAGAATAGAGGAACAGGTCAAATATGTAATGAATCACCCTTCCCTTGTCGGGGTCGGTACTTTTATACAATGCATACCAGGTAACGCTGGTTTGCATGTGGATGTTTTGAATAAATTTGCCAACAAAAGGAATAGTTACGTATCTGCTGCCAAAATTCGTGAAGACAGCTACAGATATTGTCCTTTAACCCATAGCGCCATGATGTATTCCAAGATAGCATTCTTGGAGGCAGGGGGCTATAAGTCAGAATACAAGATAGCCTATGATTGCGATCTATGGCTAAGGTTGCTGGAGCTAGGAGATATAGAGAATATAAAAAAAGTACTGCTGAAACATCGTTTAGACAGTAATGCCATCTCAAATAAGAATCCTGAAGCCACATTAATTGAGGCTCAAATTGCATCATCCCGAGCTGTCTTCAGGCTGTTGAACAAGGGTAGGAAACAGACTCCGAAGGTCATTGTAGTGGGTCACCCTGAAGCACTCAGCAATTACCATAAGAATATCGCGCCAGCTAGCGGTCTAGTAATAGAAAAATACTTAAGAGAATCGGATGAGAAGGCGCTTGCATCGGCATTTAAAAAAATAAAGCAAGGCATAACCGATGCATTGATCGTACTGGATGGTCGTAGGAACAGCCGAATCATGGATGAGTTGAAAAAGCACAGTTTGAAACAGAATAAAAATGTCTTCAGACTATAAAACAATAGCAGATAGAATTCGTTTTTCCATTTTGAAACCACATCAACCGGAAGACTTGAGAATATATATTTAGAAGCAACTCTACGAAAAGTCAGGATGCGTGCATATGAACGACTATTTTCTTGAAAGATCACTAAAGAATAAAAATTGAGTGTTAACATAATGAGAATCATTAACATATATTATATTATTAAGAAAAGCATTCTGTCCATTGCTGCTGGCTATTGCCAGCCAGCAATTCATATAGATGGGTGCGGCCATATCCGAAAGGAATGGCTGCACTTTTTTTGCAGCCGAATTCCATTGTATAATTCCGACTAAAAGAGTAGAAATTAATATTGACATTAATGTATCATTATGCTAACCTGTAATTGAAATCCGAGTTATATGCTAGGAATTCAAAAGGAGTTGGTGATTATGATTCTGTCAACCAAAGGCAGATATGGTTTAAAAATGATGTACGAGCTGGCGCTGAAATACGGCAGCGGCACCATGTCGCTGAAGGAAATTGCACACAAGCAGCAGCTATCCGAAACCTATCTGGAGCAGCTTATTGCCCATGTCCGTAAGGCCGGGCTGGTTACCAGCATCAGAGGCGCCCAAGGGGGCTACGAGCTGTCCAGAAAACCCGGAGAAATAACGGTTGGAGAAATCATCAGGACGCTGGAGGGACCACTGGCACCTTCAGAATGTGTACTTGAGGATGAGCCTGAATGCACCCGGGCAGAATATTGTGTGACCAGGCTGATCTGGGAGAAAATCATGGACAGCATCAACAACGTGATTGATTCCATCACGCTGCAAGATATGCTCAATGACTACCATAAGATGAAGAAAAACCGAGAAGGAGAGAAGAACGATGAGCACAGCTAAGAGAATTTATATGGACCATGCCGCGACAACTTACACCCACAGAGAAGTGCTTCAGGAAATGCTTCCGTTCTTTACGGACTATTATGGCAACCCATCCAGCATTCATCAGTTCGGCAGAGAAGTGAAGAAGAACATTGATATAGCTCGGGAAAGAGTAGCGAAGGCCATCGGTGCGCTGCCGGAAGAGATATACTTTACGGCAGGCGGCTCGGAAGCCGATAACTGGGCGATTAAGGGATCGGCCTATGCCAACCGGAAAAAGGGGAACCACATTATTACGTCGGTTATTGAGCATCATGCTGTTTTACATACCTGCGAATATCTGGAAAAGGAAGGCTTTGAAGTTACCTATTTACCGGTGGACCGTTTTGGAATGGTCAGTGTTGAAGACGTCCGAAACGCCATTACCGATAAAACCATCCTGATTACCCTGATGTATGCCAATAACGAAATCGGCACCATTCAGCCCATTGAGGAGATCGGCAGGCTGGCTAAGGAAAAAGGCATCTACTTTCATACTGATGCAGTCCAGGCTGTCGGCAGTGTGAAAATTGATGTCAAGCAGCAGAATATTGATATGCTCTCCTTATCGGCCCATAAATTCTATGGACCCAAGGGTATCGGCGCACTTTATGTCCGCAAGGGTGTTAAACTGATCAGCTTCCTTCACGGCGGAGCCCAGGAACGGGGCAGAAGAGCCGGAACGGAAAACGTACCGGGCATCGTGGGCTTGGGCAAGGCCATCGAGCTGGCCAGCGGAAAGCTGGATGAATCCGTTGCAAGAATCACGGGATTGCGGGATAAGCTGGTTCAGGGCGTGATGGAAAATATACCTTACACACGGCTCAACGGCCATCCTGAAAAAAGGCTTGCCAATAATGCAAGTTTCTGTTTTGAATACATTGAAGGCGAATCGCTGCTTCTTAATCTCGACCTTAAAGGTGTTGCAGGCTCAAGCGGCTCTGCGTGCACCTCAGGCTCTCTGGATCCGTCCCATGTGCTATTGGCAATCGGCCTGCCCCATGAAATCGCCCACGGCTCCTTAAGGCTTTCGCTTGGCGAAATTAATACGGAGGCCGATGTGGATTACGTGCTGCAGATATTGCCGGAGATCGTTGACAAACTGAGACAAATGTCGCCACTCTATGAAAAAGTGAAGGGTTAAAGGGGGATATACATATGTATAGCGAAAAAGTAATGGAGCATTTTTCCAATCCGAGAAATGTCGGTGAGCTTGAGAACGCAGACGGCGTGGGTGAAGTAGGAAATGCCCACTGCGGTGATATTATGAAGATTTACCTGAAGGTGGAAAATGACGTGATCGTTGATGTGCGTTTCAAGACCTTCGGGTGCGGCGCAGCCATCGCAACCAGCAGCATCGCCACTGAAATGATCAAGGGAAAGACCATCGACGAAGCACTGCAGCTGACCAACAAAGCGGTAGTGGAAGCACTGGATGGGCTGCCGGCTCCCAAGGTCCACTGCTCCGTACTGGCTGAAGAAGCGGTGAAAGCGGCAATAGAAGATTATAAGAATAAGCAGAGCAAGAAGTAATAGGCCATATTCCTGCAATAGGAGATGAAGCAGATGAAGAAACGTGTGGTCATAGGCATGAGCGGCGGTGTGGACAGTGCCGTTGCTGCTTATTTATTGAAGCAGGAGGGGTACGACGTCATCGGCGTAACCATGCAGATCTGGCAGGATAAACGTGAGGAAGCCTTTGAGGTGGAAGGAGGCTGCTGCTCGCTTTCTGCTGCGGAAGATGCACGTAGAGTCTGTGACAGTCTGAACATCCCTTTTTATGTCATGAACTTCAAACAGGTATTTGAGAAAACCGTCATTGACTATTTTGTGGAGGAATACTTTCAGGGCCGGACACCCAACCCTTGTATTGCCTGCAACAAATACGTCAAATTCGATGCGCTTCTGAACAAGGCCAAGGCGCTGGACGCCGACTATGTCGCAACGGGCCATTATGCCCGGATACTCTATGATGCTGGCAGCGGCCGGTATCTTGTCAGGAAATCCGCAACCCTGCAAAAGGATCAGACCTATGTGCTTTACAACCTGACGCAAGACCAGCTGAAGCATATCCTCATGCCTCTGGGCGACTATACAAAGGAGCAGACCCGGGAAATAGCCCGGGAACTGGACCTGGTAGTGGCCGAGAAGCCGGAGAGTCAGGAGATCTGCTTTGTGGAAGATGACGACTACGGCAGGTTTCTCAGCGAACGGAGAGGTGCCGATATAAGGCCCGGTTACTTTGTGGACGCCAAAGGCAACCGTCTTGGTATGCACAAGGGCATCATTCACTATACAGTTGGTCAGAGAAAAGGCCTGGGAATTGCTTTGGGCAGGCCGATGTTCGTCGTGGAGCTCCTGCCGGACAAGAATCTGGTGGTTCTGGGTGATGAGTCAGAGGTATTCAGTTCGGCACTCATCGCGACCGATATGAATTATATGCCCTTCGAACAATTGGAGAACCCCATTCGTATAAAGGCAAAGATCAGGTACAGTGCCAGGGAAGCGGATGCTGAAGTGTTTCCGTTTGAAGGCAATAAAGCCAAGGTCGTGTTTTCTGATCCACAAAGGGCTATAACGCCGGGTCAGGCCGTTGTTTTCTATGACGGCGACAACCTGGTCGGCGGCGGAACCATCGAAAAAAGATTATAACCATGCATGGCAGCTGCCGGATTTGCACAAAATAATGCGAGAAGCAGAATCAAGCAAATTTACGGAGGTGTCGGTATGCAAGACAAGAACGCTACAATGAATGCACGTGACTGCCTGCAAAGGGCCTGGGAAAATACAATGGAACTGGTACGGGATTTTGAAATGTACTCCAAGAATCTTAATGACCCGGAGGTTGCAGATCTGTTTAAATCCTTTGCAGAAGAACAAGGCTATCAGGCGCACCAGCTGAGAGAACTTTTCAATCAATATGATGGTAAAAAACAATAAAAAGACCGCTATAGGTCTTTTTTTTATGGACATGATCCGGTTATTTCGTCTCAAATCGAAAGCTGGGGGGGATTCCTATATTCAGGGTGAATGATCTTTTTGATCTGCCTGTCATCAGCATTGCTGACGATGAGACCCTGCATACGGTCAAAGGTGTCTTGCTGAGTGAGGACAGACGAAAGATCTCTGCCCTGATATGCAAAAAGGGGATTGTCAGCAAGCAGATCATCGTATTGCCGTATAAGAAGGTTATTTCAGTCAGCAGCAACGGCATCATGATCAAGGATATGAAAAGTTTATTCAGGATGCGGCAAGAAGAGTGCCAATTACAGGAAATGATGAGCTGTGAGAATATTATCGGCAAGTTCTTAATAAATAATAGTGGCGATATTTTAGGTGCCGTACGGGATATTTTTTTCAATCCCCTGAACGGCACGGTCATCGCTTTTGAAGTATCGGAGGGCTATTTAGACGAGCTGCTGAAAGGCAGGCGGCAGATCCCGCTTGAAAGCGGCTGCCGTTTCTCTGACTCCTGCGTCGCAGCCGCAACCAGGGGCCGATGAGTTTTATAGGTACCTTTTAGCAGGGTGGGGGTGCAGGATGAATCGTTTGGATGTTCTTAAGCACAACAGAGTCCGGATTGTTTATATTGCCGGTTTCGCCGCAGCCCTCTATCTGGCTTACAGATACAGGATCGGACTTGGCAGCGCAGTCAAGCCCTTTTTCATTGCTGCGGTGATATCATACCTGCTGAATCCTATCGTTGAAATATTTGAAAGAAAAGGCATCCGAAGAATCGCTGCCGTTCTTTTTGTCTATCTGATATTCCTTTCCGGCATCATCGGCTTATCCCTGGGTCTGATGCCGAAGCTGGTAAAAGAAATCGGCATTCTGATCGAACAGATACCGGAATACTCCGGGCAGGTCCAATCCATTGTCAAAAAGTTTCAGGACGGCTATGTCAACAGCAGGCTGCCGGAAAGCCTCAAGGAAATTCTGAACGAAAACATCATCATGCTGCAGAGCATGATCCTCCTGGTGCTTCAGAATATTGCCAGCGGCATCATCGATGTCTTCTCAGAGATTTTCAACATCATCATTATTCCCGTCATAACCTTCTATCTTCTGAAGGACAAAGATTATTTCAAGACACAGCTGATCATGCTGCTGCCAAAAGCCAAGCGTAAAAAATACCTGCTGCTTTTCAGGGACATCGACAATATCTTTGGGCGGTATATCCGAGGTCAAATCATTGTGGCGTCCTTTGTCGGCATATTCACCACCACTGCCCTGGTCATCATCAATGTGAAGTATGCTGCTGTATTGGGTATTTTTGCCGGCGTGTCCAATATCATTCCCTACTTTGGCCCATTTATCGGCATTATTCCGACCATCCTTTTTGCTCTGTTGGATTCACCGGCTAAAGCGCTATATGCGTCAGGAGCCTTCATCCTGATCCAACAGATTGAAAGCGGTTTTCTGACGCCCAGGATTATCGGAAGAAGTGTCGGTATCCATCCCGTTTATGTGATTTTATCGCTGATCATCGGCGGCAGTTTTTTCGGCGTGGTAGGATTGATTATTGCTGTTCCGGTACTGGCAGCAATCAAGCTTACCATGCGGCATCTGCTGCGCGAACTTGATTAGCCATCCGATGCATAAAGTATCGTATTATTGACAAAATATAGTGATGTAATATATAATCATCCTATATCTAATTGAATAGTGATCAAGCGTTGAAACAGAGGAGTAAGCATACCGATTCCGAATAAGCCTAAAAGGCTTATCCGAGCAGAGAGGGGATGGCCGGTGAAAATCCCCGGATAGGATGCCGAAGCTGCTGTGGAGCCTCGAAAGACGGAGCAGCCGTTATCCTGCATTGGCATTTGCCAGTAGAGTGGCCTTAACAGGCAACTAGGGTGGTACCGCGATAATCTCTTCGTCCCTAAACCGGGATGAGGAGTTTTTTTATTCAAAATTTAACGACAGGAGGAAAAAACATGGAAAAACTCAGCTTGAATGATATTCGGGAAAAGTTCCTTGCGTATTTTGAAAGCAAGGAGCACCTGAGAATGAAAAGCGCTTCCCTGATTCCGCAGAATGACAAGAGCCTGCTATTGATCAATTCCGGCATGGCGCCCCTGAAACCCTACTTTACCGGACAGCAGGTACCGCCCAGCAAAAGGGCTATTACCTGCCAGAAGTGCATTCGTACGCCGGACATCGAAAGAGTGGGCAAAACAGCACGCCACGGCACCTTTTTCGAGATGCTGGGCAATTTCTCCTTCGGGGATTATTTCAAGTCTGAAGCAATCGCCTGGGCCTGGGAGTTCTGCACCGAAGTGCTTGCTTTACCGGAAGACAGACTTTGGGTAACCATCTACATGGATGATGATGAAGCTTTTGAAATCTGGCGGAATGAGATCGGCTTACCTGAGGACCGGATCGTCCGGATGGGCAAGGAGGACAATTTCTGGGAAATCGGCTTGGGTCCCTGCGGTCCTTGTTCAGAAATATACTTCGACCGCGGACCTGAAAGAGGCTGCGGCAAGGATGACTGCAAGCTGGGCTGCGACTGCGACCGCTATATTGAGTTCTGGAACCTGGTATTCACACAGTTCGACAAGGATGAGGCAGGCAACTACAACCGTCTGGCAAAGCCCAATATCGACACGGGCATGGGGTTGGAACGCATTTCCGCCATTCTGCAGGATGTTGACAATATTTTTGAAGTGGACACCATCCGGTACATATTGGATCATGTCTGTGCCCTCTCCGGTGTCCAATACGGCAAAGATCCCCAGAAGGATGTATCCATCCGTGTTATCACCGACCATATTCGCGGCGTAACCTTTATGATATCCGACGGAATCCTGCCGACCAATGAAGGCAGGGGGTATGTCCTGAGAAGGCTGCTGCGGAGAGCGGCAAGGCACGGAAAGCTGCTGGGCCTTAACGAGCCGTTTCTTTGCAAGCTTTCCGAGAAGCTGATCGAAATCAGCGGCGGTGCTTATCCCGAATTAAGAGAGAAGAAGGATTATATCCTGAACGTGATTGACGTAGAAGAAAGCCGCTTTGATGAGACCATCGATCAGGGACTGAATATATTGCAAAGCTTCATTGATGAGCTGAAAATGACCGGCAAGGATACGCTTTCCGGTGAAAATGCCTTCAAATTGTATGATACCTATGGTTTCCCGCTGGATCTGACCAGGGATATCCTGGAGGAACAAGGATATAAGGTAGACGAAGCAACCTTCCAGAAGGAAATGCAGGCGCAGCGGGAAAGGGCAAGGGCCGCCCGAGCCGACAGCAGTGCAGAAAGCTGGAAAGAGGATATCTATTCTAAAATTGACTGGGGCATCAAGACAACCTTTGTAGGTTATGAAAAAACCACAGCCAATGCCACAGTCAAAGCAATAGTGTCTGGCAGTGCGATCCTGGAAGCTGCATCGGAGGGCCAGGAAATCAGCGTCATTCTGGACGTGACCCCCTTCTACGCGGAGAGTGGCGGTCAAGTGGCTGACACAGGACGTATTACGGGGGAAGGCTTCGAACTGGAGGTAACCGATTGCAAGAAGGTCACCGGCGACCGCTTTGCGCACCACTGCAAGGTTGTCAGCGGTCAGGTCAGGGTAGGCAGCGCCTGCTTCGCGCAGATCAATAACCGGAGAAGGCTGGCAATTGCACGAAACCACTCCACCACCCACATCCTGCACAAAGCCTTGAGAAAGTATCTTGGCAGCCATGTGGAACAAGCGGGCTCATTGGTCACCCCTGACAGACTGCGTTTTGACTTTTCTCACTTCAAGCCCATGTCGAAGGAAGAACGGGACAGTATCGAAAGAGAAGTCAATGAAATGCTGCTGGAAGGCCTGGAGATTCAAACGTCGGAAACGTCCATCCAGGAGGCAAAGGCGATGGGCGCCATGGCATTGTTCGGTGAAAAGTATGGTGAGACCGTTCGCGTTGTCAAAATGGGCAGCTACAGTACCGAGCTGTGCGGCGGAACCCATCTTGGCAATACAAGCCAAGCCGGGCTTTTCAAGATCATCAGCGAAGGCGGCATAGCTGCCGGGGTGAGGCGTATTGAGGCGGTAACAGGTGAAAAAGCCTATGAGTATATGAAGGAAGAAGAGAAGATCATTGAAGAGGTAAGTGAAAGACTGAAGGCACTGCCCAGCGAATGCCCCAAGCGCATTGATGCGGTACTGAAGCAGCTGAAGGAAGCTGAAAAGGAAGCTGCAGCCCTGAAGTCCAAACTGGCTTCAGGCTCCATGGAGGATATCGTGAAGGAAGCCAGGGAGATCAAAGGCATTCGGTATCTGGCTGCCAATATGGAGGGCATGGACGTCAACGGTCTGAGGGAAATGGGCGATAAGCTCAGAGATAAGCTTGGAACCTCTGTGATCCTTCTGACAGCCTTTGACGGTGAAAAGACCTTTGTCCTCAGTATGGCTTCTAAAGACGCCGTGGCCAAAGGCGCTCATGCAGGGAACCTGATCAGGGAAGTCACAAAAATCGGCGAAGGCAGTGGCGGTGGCCGGCCTGACATGGCTCAAGGCGGCATAAAAAATAAGGATAAAGTACCAGAGGCACTGAAGGCAGTTCCGGGGATACTGGAGCAGCAGATAAAATAGCGTAAAAACTGTCGGTTGATATTCAACCGGCAGTTTTTTAATTGTGTAGGAAAGTTATACTTTCCTACACAATTGGAAGAATAATGATGTATTAGGAAGTTTAAGCGGGGTTAGAATAATAAAGATTGATGCAAAACGAGAGAAGAGGTGACTGATTTGAAAGCTGTTATTATGGCAGGCGGTGAGGGAACCAGACTGCGCCCGGTAACCTGCGGTATTCCGAAACCGATGGTACCTATCCTGAACAAACCGGTCATGGAATATACCATTCATTTGCTGAAGCGCTATGGATTCAAGGATATTGCCGTTACAATGGCATATTTTCCTTCTGTCATTACCGATTATTTTGGTGACGGCCGTGCATGGGATGTCAATCTGCACTACTATACGGAGGAAGTTCCCCTGGGTACAGGCGGCAGTGTCAAAAATGCCGAAGATTTCCTGGACAGCACCTTTGTTATTGTCAGCGGCGACGCTTTGACGGATATTGATCTTGAACAGGCAGTCAGCTTTCACAAAAGCAGGCAGTCAAAAGCCACGCTGGTGCTTAAAAAAGTTGCCGTTCCGCTGGAATACGGCGTCGTTATTACCGACAGCGAAGGGCGCATCCTGCGCTTTCTGGAGAAGCCCAGCTGGGGGGAAGTATTCAGCGATACCATCAATACAGGCATCTATATCCTTGAACCGGAGGTTATGGATTACTATAAAAAAGGAGACAACTTCGACTTCAGTAAAGACCTCTTTCCAAAGCTGCTGAAAGACGGCGTTCCCATGTTTGGCTATGTCAGCGGGAAATACTGGAATGATATAGGCGACCTGAAGGTCTACCAAGAGGTAAACTTCGATCTGCTGTATGACAGACTGAGAATCCCACTGGAACATAAACAGATACGGGAAAGCGTGTGGGTGGGCAGCAACACCGTCATCGATGACAGCTGCACCGTTGAACCGCCGGTCTATATCGGCAGCAACTGCACTATAGGCAGAAATGTCCGTTTATCCTCTGTCATTGTCGGAGATAATACCGAAATCAAGGAAAATTCATCCTTGAAGAAAAGCATCATCTGGAAAAATGTCGGTATAGGCAGCAACGTTCAATGCAGAGGAACAGTTGTCTGCAATAATGTTTCCATAAAATACGGTGTTCATCTCTTTGAGAATACGGTGATCGGAAATAACACCGTCATTGAAAACGGTGCTGTTGTCAAACCGGATATCAAGATCTGGCCGGAAAAGCTTATCCGCTCCGATGCCGTTGTAACGCAGAACCTCGTCTGGGGCACCAAGGCTTCCAAAACGCTGTTCGGCTTCAGAGACATCAGCGGCGACATCAACCTGGACCTGACGCCGGAATTTGCTTCCAAGCTGGGTTCCTCTTACGGTTCCATCCTAAAGGAGAATGCCAAGGTCATCATCAGCTGCGACAGCTCCAGATCGGCAGCCATCATCAAGGAAGCAATCCTTGCCGGTGTTCTGTCCACGGGAATAGAGGCCATAGATATAGAAAATGCCGTATTGCCCATTAACCGTTATGCTGTAAAATTCTACAAAGCCGATGGAGGTATACATGTATGGAAGGATTATGGGGAAGAAAACAAGATCCATATTGAGCTTACCGGCAAAAACGGAATCAGCATTGACAGGGGGACGGAGCGAAAAATCGAAAACAGCTTTGTCCGCGAGGATTTTAAGCGCTGCAATGCGGACCGGATCAAGAACGTGACCCGCATCTACAACTTTAATGAGTTTTATATCCAAAATGGCGCCAACCTTCTGAGAAACCTGAACCAAATCAAGAACAAAGCCATGAAAGTGGTGGTGGGCTCCAAATCGGAGCAGATACTGAATCTGGCTGCCTCCTACCTGAAGAATATCGGTTGTGTAGTGGAAGAAGATTACTTGGCAAAGAGCCGCAAATCCATTAAAGAGCTTCCCAATCCCGCGGTATACCGCCAGCATATAGCCGAGATGGTGGTAAAGCTTGGTGCGGGAATCGGCTTTGTATTCAGCGAGAATGGGGAAAATGTAACACTGATTGACCATAAGGGACGCATCCTGGATGCAGACAAATACCTGGGTCTGACATCGCTCATCATTCTGAAAACAGGTGCCGACAACAAGCTGGTCATCCCCTATACCGCATCCAGAATGATCGAAGAGATGGCGGATCACTACCATATAAAAGTCGTCCGGACAAAAAACTCGCCATCGGACTTGATGCAAGCGATGCAAGCAGAAAACGGAGGAATGGATCAGAGTATCTTTCAATATATACTCAACTTTGACGCCATTTGGGGTGTGGGAAGCCTTCTGGATTTTATTGCAGAAAACAATGTCTACTTATATGACCTGGTGAATGAGCTGCCCCACATCCATATCGAGAAAAAGGAAGTATTCTGTGACTGGAAGCATAAAGGCCAGGTCATCAGAGAAATCATTGAAGAGAACAAAGATAAGGAAATCGAACTTTTTGAAGGGGTACGCATCAATAACGATTCCGGTTGGGTCCTTGTACTCCCTGACAGCGAAAAGCCTGTTTGCAATATCTATGCCGAGGGTGCTTCGGAGGAATTTGCCCGGGAGCTTGCCGCTGATTTCATTGATAGAATCAAAAGCATCCTGTCGAAAGCTGAGGATTAAGTCGCTTTCCGACACTTGAATGAAACTAAACGGAATAAGGAACGGTGAGGCTGAAATTGAGCATGAATATTTACATCATATACTTATCCGCGCTGGCTGCGGCGATTCTGATCATGCTGGCATTAAACAAGCTGCTTTATTATATGGACAGGGAAGAGCCTGAAATATTCGACGCCATATTGAATGCCGATGAACTGGAACGGCATGCGATTGAAATAGCAAGAAACCATGCGGTGGGAAAAAAGTCGAAGGTCTACAGCCTAGAGGCCAGAATGAACAAGAATTTCAGGCTGATCACCTCCGTCTACAAAAGCCTGAATGACTATGTAAACGGTACGAAACAGATCACCCCTGCAGCTGAATGGCTCCTAGACAACTTCTACATCATTGAAGAGCAGGTTAAGGAAATACGGCTGAACCTGTCCAGGCAGTATTATTACCAGCTTCCCAGGCTGAAGGGTGGCAGCCTGAAGGGATATCCCCGCGTCTATGCCATAGCGCTGGAGCTGGTGTCCCATACCGACGGCCGGTTCGACGACAAGCTGCTGACCAGCTTTGTCCGCGCTTATCAGTCCCACGCCCTTTTATCCAGCGGCGAGCTTTGGGCGATTCCCCTGATGGTCAGGATGGCATTGATCGAAAACATACGGCATGTTTGTGAAAGGATCATGGAATCACAACAGCAGTGGTATAAAGCTGAAAAGCTGGCTGACCTCCTGCTGCTGCATAAGGAGAAAAAGCCCGATGAGCTGCTGGCACTGGCCAAGGAGAACATGCGCCACATGGAGCGCATCAGCACTTCCTATGGCGAACACCTTTTAAACAGGCTCAAAAAACACGGCCTGGAGATTGCGCAGATCATCCAGTACCTGGACGAACGTCTTTCGGAGCAGCATGCAACGGGTGAAAGCATAGCTCACCTTGAGCATAAGGAGCAGGCAGCCAGACAGGTCTCAATGGGCAACTCCATTACCGGACTCCGGCTGATTTCGACGCTGGACTGGACAGAAGTCTTTGAACAGCTGAGCCAGGTAGAGCAGATACTCCGGCAGGATCCCGACAACATATACGGGCAGATGGACTTTTCCTCCAGGGACTATTACCGGCATGAAATTGAAAAACTCTCAAAAAAGTTGAAAATATCTGAAATACAGGTTGCAAAAAAAGTCATCGAGTGTGCCGTTGAGGATGGAAAACATGCCGGTCATTACCTGCTGGGCAGAGACCGTCAGCGGCTTCTGTCCAGAATGGGCTGTGAAACCGGAAAAAACATCTCTCCGGCTTTTCTTTTCCTGGGCGGCATTGTTCTGCTGACCTGTGCCATCACCTTCGGCTTATGTGCCTATGCGTATGCCGCAGGCTTGCGGGTCTTGCAGCTGCCCCTGGTTGCAGCTGCAGTCGTCATCCCGGCCAGTGACATAGCTTTGGCAATCGTCAACTGGCTCATCGTCCATGTGAAGGAGCCTGCTTTCCTCCCAAAGCTGGAACTGAAGGAGGGCATACCGGAGTCAGCAAAAACCATTGTCGTCATCCCCACACTGCTGCCGAATGAGCAAAGGGCGCTGAAGCTTCTCGAGCAGCTTGAAGAGTATTATCTTGCCAACAAAGAGAAGAACCTCTGCTTTTCTCTCTTAGGCGATTTTAAGGATGGAAAAAACCAGACGGAAATGCAGGACGACGCCATCATTAAGGCAGTTTCAAAGAAGATCGACCAGCTTAACGGGAAATATGCGCTGGAAGCACCTGTCTTTTTTTACTTCCACAGAAGAAGAATCTTCAGCAAAGCCCAAGGGAAGTGGATGGGTTGGGAACGCAAAAGAGGTGCCATCATCGAGTTTAACGATCTGATCAGAGACGCCGGCGACACCACTTTCTGCCACGTGTCGGGGGATATTGCGGCTTTGAAGGATGTAGAATATGTGATCACCATAGATGCCGATACCAAGCTTCCTATGGAGGCGGCTAAAAAATTGGTCGGCACGATCTTGCACCCGTTGAACAGAGCCGTTGTGGATGAAGAGAAAGGTATTGTGACCAGAGGTTACGGCTTGCTTCAGCCCCGAATCAATGTTGATATCGTCAGTGCCAATGCCACAAGGTTTTCAAGAATTTTTGCCGGGCAGGGCGGCATTGATATTTATACCAATGCTATTTCAGACGTCTATATGGATCTGTTCGGCGAAGGCATTTTTACCGGAAAAGGCATCTACCAGCTGGATGTCTTTCAACGCTTGCTCAAAAACACCTTGCCAGAAAATGCGGTGCTCAGCCATGACCTGATCGAAGGCTCCTATATCCGTACCGGACTGGTGACGGACATCGAATTGATTGATGGGTACCCTTCCAGATATAATGCCTTTTCAATGCGTTTGCACAGGTGGGTCCGAGGTGATTGGCAGCTTATACCGTGGCTTGCCCGAAATGTAGCATCCCGAAGCGGCCAGAGGGTACGCAATCCGCTGACCGTCATCAGCAAATGGAAAATTTTCGATAACCTGAGAAGAAGCCTATCCGCACCGTCGGCTACACTGCTTTTTTTGCTGTCGGTGAGCATCCTGCCAGGCAATCCGGTTGCATGGACTGCCTTCACTTTGCTGTCCGTTGTGTTTCCTTCTCTTATCGGTGTTTTTGACACGCTGCTTTCAAAGTACAGCCAGAAATTCAAGGAAAAAAACTGCTGCTCCGTGACCGACCGCATCAGCGTCACGCTTTATCAAGCACTCCTGATCCTGGCTTTTCTGCCTTATCAGGCTTACCTGATGCTGGATGCCGTTATCCGCACCCTACACCGGGTTCTCATATCAAAAAGGAATATGCTGGAGTGGGTCACTGCTGCCGATATGGAGCTAGGTCTGAAAAATGACGCCAAGAGCTTCTGGAGACGGATGTGGATGTGTCCATCCGCCGGTGCAGCTTGCCTTTTAATTTCACTCTTATACAGACAGGAGAGCCTGCTGGCTTCGATCCTGCTGCTTTCTGCCTGGGGGTTTTCCCCAAGCATCGCCTACTGGGTAAGCAAACCGGGCGAAAGGAAGCAAAGTACGCTGACGGCGGCAGACTTGGCGGAACTCAGGAAAATCGCCCGCAAGACCTGGAATTTCTTTGAGGATTTTGTAGGCGCTCCCGACAACTACCTGCCTCCCGACAACTATCAGGAGAACCCGCCCAACGGCATTGCCCACAGGACTTCCCCCACCAATATCGGCCTTTTTCTAGTATCCATCATGGCTGCCAGGGACTTTGGCTATATCAGCACCACAGAGATGCTGGACAGGTTGGAGCATTCCATTGCAACTATCGAAAAACTGAAGAAATGGAAAGGGCATCTGTATAACTGGTACGATACCATCTCACTGGAAGTATTGAGACCCAGTTATATTTCCACCGTCGACAGCGGCAATTTCGTAGGTTATCTGATGGCACTCCGGCAAGGCTTGCTGGAGTACAGGGAGAAACCGATGCTGGACAGGGATATCCTGCTGGGATTAAAGGATACCATTGCGCTGCTCAATGAGGAACAGAACCAACCCGCCATGTCATCCGATATTTTTGAAGAGCTGCTGCAAAGCCCCGAGCCATCCCTTTCAGGGTATTACAGCCTGTTCAAACAGCTGTCGGAGATGAACGAGCTGAGACGCCCTTTGTGGGGCTACAAGCTGTATAAGGCAGTAAGCGGTTTTATGCATGAGCTTGAGAACGTCATGCCCTGGATCACGCGTCTGGATACACTGGCTTCAAGCTTCCCGGAGCAATCAATGGCAATCGGGCGGCTTGCCGTATCAACGGGACCGGCGGGTTTTGCCAGAGGCTGCAAAGCCGTCATGCTGGAACTGGATCAGAGTATAAAGGGCGGAGCGGGCAAGAACAAAAACAGGCCTGATAAACCGGACACCGAATTCAGGGATGCGCTTGAAGCCTCGTGTGTATCGGTTCAGATTCTTGCTGACCGGATCGACAGCCTGTACGTCAGGGTAAACACGTTGATCGAAGAAACACATTTCCATCCGCTTTTTGATTCGAAAAGAAAGCTGTTCTCCATCGGGTATAATGAAGAAGAGGAGCAGCTGACCAAATCCTATTACGATCTTCTGGCCTCAGAGGCAAGGCAGGCCAGCTTTATTGCCATTGCCAAAGGTGAGATCAAAAAAGAGCACTGGTTCATGCTGGACCGCACCCTGACAGCGGTGGACGGCCACAAAGGGCTGCTTTCCTGGACGGGAACCATGTTTGAATACATGATGCCGCTTCTGGTCATGAAGGATTACTGCAATACGCTGCTGAACGAGACCTACCACTTCGTCATGAAGTGTCAGAAGGAATACGGCTATAGGAGAAAAGTACCCTGGGGCGTATCCGAATCAGGTTACTATTCCTTTGACTTCCGTCTCAATTACCAGTACAAAGCCTTTGGGATTCCTGCACTGGGTCTGAAACGCGGACTGATCAACGATACCGTTATTGCACCTTATGCAACGCTTCTGGCTTTAATGGTGCAGCCCGTTGAAGCGATGGTGAACATTCAGGCTTTGAAGGCTGAAGGACTGGACAGTCCTTACGGCTTCTATGAAGCCGTAGACTATACACCCGAAAGGCTGAAAAGGGGTAAGAAAAGCAGTATCGTCAAGAGCTTCATGGCACATCATCAGGGCATGAGCTTTATTGCACTGAACAATCTGCTCTATGGCAATATCATGCAGGAGCGGTTCCACAGGGAACCGATCATAAAAGCTGCAGAACTGCTGCTTCAGGAGAAGATTCCTTCAAAGGTCATATTTGCGAAGGATTATAAGGAAAAAATCGAGCCGTTCCTGGAGATGGACAAAGAAGAAGTGGAATACTCCACCGTATTGAGCATCAACAACAATACACTGCCTGAAGCCCATATCCTGTCAAACGGCGATTACGCCGTCATGATCACTGACAACGGCTCAGGCTACAGCAGGTATCAGCATATGGCTGTGACACGCTGGCGGGAAGACAGCATTCTCAACCAATCAGGCATGTTTTTCTATATACAGAACGTTGAGACCAACGAAGTATGGTCCACAGCCCTCAACCCGACCAATATCCTGCCCAGCAGGTACAAGGTAGTGTTCTCACAGGATAAGGCTGTTTTTTTTAGAACGGACGGAGAAATCGATACACAAACGGAGATCATTGTCTCTACTGAGGATGATGTGGAGATCCGCAGGATCTCCCTGACCAACCACAGCCTGCAGGCAAAGGTGCTGGAAGTGACCAGCTATCTGGAGTCGGTGCTGACCTCTCAGGCCGCGGATCTGGCCCACGCCGCCTTCAGCAACCTCTTCATCCGGACGGAATTCCTTTCCCGGTATAATGCCATCCTGGCTGTGAGGCGTCCGCGGGAGGAGAGTCATAAGCATGCCTATGCCTTTCACGCCCTGACCATGAACGAGGAAATCATCGGCGGCATCCAATACGAAACCGACCGGTCGAAATTTCTCGGCAGAGGGTATACCCTGCAGTCTCCCCTGGCCATGGAGTCCAATCATCCCCTGTCCAATACCACAGGGCCGGTCATAGACCCCATCATGAGCTTGCGGTGCCGTATCCGGCTGCAACCAGGGCAGACCGTGAAAATCAATTATATCACCGGTGTTTCCGAGAAGCGTGACCGGATCCATCAGCTGGCAGAAAAATATCATGATCCGTCGTCCATAGACAGAGCCTTTGAGCTTGCATGGACCAGAAGTCAGGTGGAAATGCGCTATCTCAACCTGAAGCGGGAAGAAATCGAGCTTTACCGTCAGATGATAGCGCAAATCGTGTATATCAGCCCCTTAAGAAGAAAGTATGATACTGCCATCCGGGAGAACAAAAAGGGGCAGCCCGGCTTATGGTCTTTCGGCATATCCGGAGACCTGCCCATCGTGCTGGTCAGCATAACCAAAGCGGATGAGGCGGACCTGGTCAAAGACATGCTAAAAGCCCATGAATATTGGAGGCTGAAGGGACTTTTTGTCGATGTGATCATCATGAATGAGGACGAGGGGAGCTATACACAGCCGCTGTTCAATCTGATCCAGGACATCGTTTCAATCAGCCATGCCCGCGATCTGAGGGAGAAGCCCGGGGGCATCTTCATCAGGCAGGGAAGCATCCTGTCCGAGGAAGATAAGCTGCTGCTGACGGCTGCGGCAAGAATCATTGTCCGGGGCAAAAACGGCAGTTTGTCCAGCCAGGTCAAGATCCGCAACGGAAAGTATGCCTTTGAATACAAGCCTTGGAAGGAAAAGCCCAGAAAATACGAACCGGATGCCGGCAAACAATACCAGCTGCTTTACTTTAACGGTTACGGCGGCTTCACGCAGGATGGCAGGGAATATGTCACTCGGCTGACCGAGGGTCTTCATACGCCGCTGCCCTGGACCAATGTCATCGCAAATAAAGACTTTGGTTTTATCATAACGGAATCCGGCTCTTCCTGTACCTGGTCGGAAAACAGCCGTGAAAACAAGCTGACCACCTGGTCCAATGATCCGGTAGCGGACACTCCCGGAGAAATCCTCTATTTGAGAGATGATGAGACAGGCGAGCTTTGGACTGTGACACCGGGTCCCATACGTGACATGAACACTTATTTCGTCAGGCATGGCTTCGGTTATACGGTATTCGAGCACAACAGCCATGGGCTGGAGCAGTCGCTGCTTGAATTTGTGCCTGTGCGGGATCCTGTAAAGATTATGGTTCTGAAGCTGAAGAACCAATCGGAAATCAACAGGGCGCTGTCTGCTACGTTTTATATGCGTCCGGTTATGGGCGTCAGTGAATATTTGACCGCTCAATATGTTTATACCGAGCTGCTTAATAATGAAACACTTCTGATCCGGAACAATTATAACTCGGATTTTCCCGGCAGAATCACCTTTATTGATACCAACGCGGATATCCGCTACGTTACCGGTGACAGAAGGGAGTTCCTGGGAAATAACGGTACCATCCGTCATCCGGAGGCGCTGCGCCTTGAAAAGCTGACCAATAATGTTGGAGCAGGCATGGAACCTTGTGCCAGCATGCAGGTAAAGATAGAGCTGAAGCCCAACGAGGAGCGGGAAATTGTATTTCTGCTGGGCCAAGGCCGAAGCCTGCAGGAAGTCAGGGACTTGACGCTCCGGTACAAGGACAGAGCTGAAGCAGAAAGCGCCTTCGAGGAAGTTAGAGCTTACTGGGGCAGGATCCTGACGACGGTTCAGGTCAAAACGCCGGATACCACAATGGATCTGCTTCTGAACGGCTGGCTGCTGTACCAGACCATCGTCTGCAGGCTTTTTGCCAGAACAGCCTTCTACCAGTCCGGCGGTGCATATGGCTTCAGGGACCAGCTTCAGGACAGCATAGCTGTAATAAATACCATGCCGGAGCTGACCCGCAGCCAGATCCTTTATCATGCAGCACACCAGTTCCTGGAGGGCGATGTGCAGCACTGGTGGCATCCCGGCACGGACAAAGGCATACGAACCCGTTTTTCCGACGACCTCCTCTGGCTGCCATACACCGTTGCCGAATACATCAATGCAACGCAGGAT
This sequence comes from Calditrichales bacterium MX18-03, assembly GCA_021083345.1. GTDB lineage: Bacteria > Bacillota > Clostridia > Lutisporales > Lutisporaceae > JAJGRE01. Next base: position 87,102 of record JAJGRE010000001.1, read on the forward strand.
TGGAAAATACTTGATCAGGAAGCCTATTTCCTGGATGAGGAAAGCTTGAGGGAGGGAGAAGACGAGCGGTACAACAGGCCATACGTTTCAGAAATCAGGTCATCCCTTTATGACCACTGCATCCGTGCCATCGAACGGGCTTTGAAGTTCGGCCAGCACGGCATACCCCTCATGGGCTCCGGTGACTGGAATGACGGAATGAGCACCGTTGGCAACAAGGGCAAGGGAGAAAGCGTCTGGCTGGGGTGGTTCCTATACAGTATCCTTCTCAGCTTTGCGGACATTTGCAAAAAGAGAAGGGACCAAAATAAGGCAGAACGCTACCTTAACATCGCCCGTGAGATTGCGAAGGCTCTTGAAGAGAATGCCTGGGATGGAAACTGGTACCGGAGGGCTTACTTTGATAACGGATTGCCGCTTGGCTCCGCCGAGAACACCGAGTGCAAGATAGATTCTCTGGCTCAGACCTGGTCCATCATCTCAGGGGCCGGCAATGCCGACAGAAGCAAGGAAGCCATGAAAGCGGTGGAACAGTACCTGGTGAGGAAGGATGAGGGGCTGATCCTGCTGCTGACACCGCCCTTTGACGAAGGAGACCTGCATCCCGGCTATATCAAGGGCTACATCCCGGGAGTACGGGAAAACGGAGGGCAGTATACCCATGCGGCAATCTGGGTCATCCTGGCTTATGCCAAGCTGGGCTGCGGAGACAGAGCCTGGGAGCTCTTCAACCTCCTGAATCCCGTCAATCATGCCAATACACCTTTTGAAGCTGCCCGCTACAAGGTTGAACCCTATGTGGTTGCAGCGGATGTGTATGCGGTATACCCCCATACTGGAAGAGGCGGTTGGACCTGGTACACCGGTGCGGCAGGCTGGATGTACCGCGTAGGGCTTCACAACATACTTGGCTTTAACCGGTTGGGCGGAAAACTGCTCCTTGACCCCTGTATACCTAAAGAGTGGTCTGAGTTCAAAATCCTTTACCGCTATGCCGATACCACTTATGACATAACGGTGAAAAACCCTACCAAGGTCAACCGGGGTGTGAATAAAATACTTCTGGACGGAGATGAGCTGCCGGATAAAGAGATTCTTCTGACAGACGACGGCAGAACCCACGAGGTTGAGCTGATCATGGGATAGATGAGGCAGAATGTGAAAATATTTCCTTGAATTGCTGCGGCAACTATATTAATATAGGTATAAGCTATCACATATATTATCTGGGGGTGTTCATATGAGCAGTAATTTTGAAAACACCATGAAATTCAGCGTTGAGACAGAGAAACAGTACGAAGCATCGGAAATACTACTTGCAGTTTACGCCTCACTGAAGGAAAAAGGTTACGATCCCATCAATCAGATCGTAGGATACATCCTGTCAGGGGATCCGACGTACATCACCAGCCACAATAATGCACGAAGCCTCATCAAAAAGCTGGAGCGGGATGAGCTTCTGGAAGAGCTGGTACGGGCTTACGTTGCAGATAAATAAGCCGGCTATGGGCTAGAGGCTATGGGCTAGGAGAGATTCATTTGAAAGTACGACTGTTTTTGCCATTAATAGCAGCTATCCTTTACACGCTATTTGGTTTAGCCAATGATTCAAGCTTTAATGCTCCCGAAAATCAAAACACGGAAAATGCCTCAAAAAAGGTTGTTTTTATGATTGCAGACTACTTGAGTTTTGAGGACTTGGAGAAGCAGGAATCGATGAAATGGCTGCTGGACAACAGCTATCTGGCGCTCTTGAACAACCGCCAGAATGGCAGACCATCGCCTTACAAAGCCAAAGCAATCCTAGGAGCCGGACGAAGGGTGGAAATGCCTTCCGATATGCTGGGAGGGGGCACAGGCAGAAAATGGCATGATTTGTACCGGATCAACAACGGTCAGCTTCAACCTTCTCACCGGCCTGTTTTTCCTCAGATCAGCAAACTGATCAGTTTAAACAGCAGCGAGGGGTATGACAAACGGATCGGCTACCTGGGAGATGCCATACACAGCCAAGGCGGAAAGACCTGCTTTATCGGCAATGCCGACAGCAGCCTGCCCAACCGCAGTACAATATTGATTCCTATGGACCGCAGCGGCGCAGTCGACATGGGTGATACCGAGACTCTGTCTGCTGCAGATAACCGCTATCCGTATTCAATACGCACCGATTATAGCAAGCTGGAGGAATTGTACAAGCAGTTCCTGCCGGCTTCTTCATTTTTGGTGATTGAAACCGGTGACCTGGAGCGTCTGGAGAAAAACAGGTCCAACATGTCTCCGGCCCAATACCAGGCAGGCAAGCAGCTGATCCTGGATGATATAAGCCGTTTTCTCAAAGGCCTGGCCGATTCTGCCGCTGCTGAGGCCGGCAGTCCGGAACCCGTTGTGATCCTGCTTTCCTCTTACCCGGCCAGTGACCGTTATGACAAGGGGGACCGCCTTACACCCGTCATCGTATACGACGGCGTTAACAGAGGGATACTTTTTTCCTCCGGCACAAGACGTGAGGGAATCGTGCTGAATACAGAGCTGGCGGATTATATCCTTTATAAGCTTGGCATGCTGAAAAGAAGTCCTATCGAAGAAAAGGGCAGCACTGAAAGCCTTAGCTTCATCACTGAATTAAACGGCAAAACCTTGGCAGTGTCCAGGCTCAGACTGCCTGTGCTTACTTCTTTTGCGGTTTTTGTGATCCTTTCCTTGCTTCTGTGCTTTCTTGCTTTGATCAACCCGTTTCTGTTGAGATCAAGATTCGGAAGCGTCATAAGAGTCTTGGTACGGATGAACCTGCTAGGCCCGCTATTGTTGCTGGTTCTTCCTGCTTACCTGTTCAAAAAGCCCCTGTTGTTTGCGGCTTTGTTTTTTCTTTCGATCGCGTTTCTTTCTATCATCATGTTTAGGCTTAAGACGGCACTAAAGGTGGAGATATGTGCAATCTGCCTTGCAACGGTGCTGACCTTGGCACTTGATATATCCGCCGGCAGTCCGCTGATCAAGTATTCCGTTATCGGCTATGATCCTATCATCGGTGCCCGCTTTTATGGCGTCGGCAATGAGCTGGCAGGCGTATTTGTCGGCTGCTCCATTCTTTTAACCGGTGCTATGAAGGAAATCTATCATAAAAAGATAAAAGCCGGATATGTTATAATAGGCCACACCGCTTTCATCTGCCTATTGGGCCTGTCCTTCTGGGGAGCCAATCTGGGTGGTGCGCTGGCAGCCTTCACCGGTTATTATTCTTTTTTATTGCTGAGCTGCAGCAGAAAAGGGCGTATCAGGCAGTTCGTGTTGCTGCCGCTCATCCTTGCAGGCCTCATTGCGCTGCTTGTATACATTGATTCCTATATGGGAAGCAAGGTTTCCCATGTAGGCCTTTTCTTCCAAGATATCCAACAAAACGGCATCGATGTGCTCCTGTCCACCCTTTACCGCAAGACCGCCATGAATTTCCGGCTGATTCGGTACACAATATGGACAAAGGTATTGCTTTGTATTATATTTATATTGATTACCACGTATTTCAAGCCTGTAGGTGTTGTGAGGCGGGTCTTCAGGGCGCAGCCCTATCTGAAAGCCGGCTGGATCAGTGCTACGGCTGCCAGCATCTGCGGTTTTCTGCTCAATGATTCCGGAATCGTCCTAGCAGCAACAGCCATGATTTATGTGGTCTTTACACTCCTGCTTGTCTGTTTTGATTCAATGGCCATTCCAGAAGAAATAAACCAGCGAGGTATATGATGGACTACCGCATTCTCGGTCAAACCGGCATCCGTGTATCCCGCCTGTGCTTTGGCAGTCTGACCATCGGTCCGCTGCAGGCACGCCTTCAGGAGGAAGAAGGCGCAGCGGTACTTGGTGAAGCCTTTGACAGAGGGGTCAATTTTGTCGATACGGCAGAACTATATAAAACCTACCCTTATATCAAGCGCGCCATAAAAGGGAAGCGCCACAGTGTTGTCATCTCATCAAAATGCTATGCCTATACAGAGGAAGGCGCGAAAAAAAGTCTGCTGCAGGCCCTGGAAGCGCTGAATACCGATTATATCGACATTTTTTCGCTCCACGAACAGGAAAGCGAGCATACCATCCGGGGGCATGAAGAAGCGCTTGCCTATTTTATCAAAGCCAGGGAAAAAGGACTGATCCGGAGCATCGGCATTTCGACCCATTGCATTGCGGCAGTCAAAGCTGCAATCAAATATAATGAGATCCAGGTGATTCACCCGATTGTCAACCTTAAAGGACTGGGCATCGTGGACGGCAGTATCGACGACATGCTGAGTGCGGTGCAATCTGCCTCTCTGGCAGGCAAAGGCATTTATTCCATGAAGCCGTTGGGGGGAGGGAATCTGCTGCATGAAAGCAGCGCTTGCTTTGATTTTGTCCTTTCGAAGGATTATATTCATTCCATTGCCGTAGGTATGCAAAGCAGGGAAGAGGTCCTCAACAATGTTCTGGTATTTGAAAACAGCCCTGTTCCGGAGATCATCCGGCAAAGTGTACGGAATAAGGACCGTAGGCTGCACATCGATTCCTGGTGCTCCGGCTGCGGCAGCTGCATTCCGAAATGCGGACAGCATGCACTCCGGCTGGAGAACGGCAGCGCAAAGGTCATTAAGGAAAAATGCGTGCTTTGCGGTTACTGCAGTGCCTATTGTCCTGATTTTTGCATAAAAATTGTTTAACAAAGGAGAAAGCCATGCGCATTATGGGATTGGATGTAGGAGATGCAACCATCGGCGTCGCATTCAGCGATGTCATGGGACTGATAGCTAACGGCTTGCCTACAATCAGAAGAAAAAATCTAAAATATGATTTGGATAGTTTAAAATCCATCATTACTGAGAAAGATATAAAGAGAATCGTTGTCGGTCTGCCCAAAAACATGAACAATACGGTAGGTCCCAGAGGCGAAAAGACGATTGCATTTGCCGACATTCTGAAAGAGACCTTTCCGGATATTGAAGTGGTCATGTGGGATGAACGACTGACGACCTGCGCCGCAGAAAGAACACTGCTGGAGGCCGATGTCAGCAGGAAAAACCGAAAAAACGTCGTTGATCAGTTGGCTGCCGTTCTGATTCTCCAAGGTTATCTGGATTTTTTAAACCGCTGTTAAAACAGATTTTTCTAAAGGTACTTTTTATTGACAGTGTAACCAGGGTGGGTTACAATAGCCTTATCTAAAATGATTTTGAGGTGAATAGAATGAGTGAAGAAATGGACATCATCCTGCTTTATGATGAAGACGGTAATGAAACGGAATTTGAGGTTGTAGCTACTCTTGAAGTAGATGAAAATGAATATGCCATCTTGTTGCCGAGAGATGACGAAAGGGATCCCGAAGCAGAAGAAGTGGATGAAGCTTATGTGCTGAGGATCGAACAGGACGAAAACGGCGAAGACATCCTCATCGGAATCGATGATGAAGAAGAGTTGAATATGGTCATTGAAGCATACGAAGAGCTGGTCAAGGAAGAATCAAACTAAAAGAGATAAGAAAAAGGTCAATTCATTGCGAATTGACCTTTTTTAATTCAATGAAAATCCAAGCCATTTAGTATTGACAATCATTATCAATTATTGTACAATATAGCTGTATAATAAGAAGATTGGTCATGGTGCATGGCTTATTTTTAAACAATTTACTGATAATGATTTTCATTTTGAGGAGGAACTGACATGACTTTAGATAAGGCAAAAAAAGGCATAAAGGTAAAAATCGTCGGAATCGGCAGCAAGGACATCCGGTCCCAGGCTATCCGTCTCGGCATCTATGAAGGTGCGGTCTTTACCTGCAGTGAGAAGCTTCCCGGCGGACCGGTCATCATCCAGAGCCGCCTGCAGGAAATAGCAATCGGAAAGGGCTTGGCCGAAAAGATACAGGTCGAGGGGGTATAGCCATGGGGCACTGTCACAGCTGTGAAAAAGCGCTGAATATAAATGAAGGTGAAAAAAAACTGGTTCTCGCCGGAAACCCCAACGTTGGGAAGTCTGTTTTCTTTAATCTGCTGACCGGATTGTATGTGGATGTATCGAATTTCCCGGGTACAACAGTGGATATCAGCCATGGCCGTTACAAGGATTATGTTGTCATCGATACGCCCGGCGTCTACGGCGTTTCTTCCTTCAATGAAGAAGAAACCGTGGCAAGGGATGTTATCCTTTTTGCCGACATCATCCTGAATGTGGTTGATGCCGTCCACCTGGACCGGGATCTTTTTTTGACGAAGCAGCTCATCGACATGGGCAAACCGGTCATCGTTGCACTGAATTTGATGGACGAGCTCAGAAGCAGCGGTATTGAAATAGACCTGGTGAAGCTGGAAGCACTGTTAGGCGTTCCGGTCGTTCCCACTTCTGCGGTGAAAGGAGAAGGCACTGATGCTTTGCTGGCAGCCATCCAAAAAGCCAGGGTGGGCAACCGCAATCCCAAGCTTCTGGAATACATGAAGCCTTATTTGGAAAAGGTGGATTCCGAAGCTGAAGCATTGATGGTCATCGAAGATGACCTGCATACGGCTGAGCGGCACGCCATCAAAACCCCCGGCCTTCAGGAAGAGATCTATCTGAACAGGCGGCATGAAGTGGATGCCATCGTATCCCAGGTCTTGAAGGAAACAAGCCAGGGCGCCTCCTTCCGGACTCGGCTGGGGCGCTGGATGCTGAATCCGATTACTGGGCTTCCCCTACTTTTTGTCGTCATGTTTGCCATGTATAAAATCATCGGTGAATTTGTTGCCGGAACAGTTGTAGGCCTGACAGAGGAAACCATCATGGGCGGTCTGTATCAGCCCTTCATCATATCGCTGCTCTCGCCTGTTTTCAAGTCCGGAACCTTCCTGGGCGACGCGCTGCTGGGTGAGTTCGGCCTTCTGACCATGGTGCCGGTCTACATTTTGGGCTTGCTGCTGCCATTGATCGTCGGTTTTTATATGCTGATGGCCATTCTGGAGGACAGCGGATACCTGCCGAGAATAGCTGCCCTAGTTGATCGGACGCTTGTTTCTCTGGGTTTGAACGGCAAGGCCATCATACCGATTATCCTGGGCTTCGGCTGCGTGACCATGGCAACCATGACCACCAGGATACTGGGTACCAAGCGAGAAAAAATCATCGCAACCATCCTGTTGGGGCTTGCAATTCCATGCTCTGCGCAATTGGGCGTTATCATCGGCCTGACAGCCGCCATGGACGCTAAATATATCATCATCTATATCGTAACCATACTGGTTGTATTCATTCTGACAGGCACCATCCTGAACCGGCTTATGCCGGGAGAATCTTCCCAGCTGCTGATCGATCTGCCGCCCATAAGGGTTCCTCAGATAAAGAACGTCTTAAAGAAGACTTTCCAGAAATCCGTCATGTTTCTTAAGGAAGCGACACCACTGTTTATATATGGTGCTTTGCTCATCAGCATTATGAACTACACCCAGGTGCTCATTTCACTGGTTAACATACTGTCTCCCGTTACCGTCGGACTGTTGAAGCTACCCAAGGAAGCCGCTGTTGCTTTCATTATGGGCATCATCCGGAGGGACTTTGGCGCTGCCGGTCTGACATCCATACCGATGAGCACGGTGCAGACGTTGGTGTCGTTAGTCGTTATGACTTTGTTTGTTCCATGCATTGCAGCCATTTTGGTCATTTTTAAAGAGCGGGGCTTCAAGGATGCCATGCTCATATGGCTGGGCAGCTTTGCCGTGGCATTCGCGGCCGGAGGGGTGCTGGCCCATCTCCTTTAGCATTGAAAGGATTACAATATGAAAGAGATTAAACAGAATTGTCCCAAGTGCGGATTTCCAACCCAGCACGGCAGCAAATGCCCGCGCTGCGGTACCATTATCAACAGCTGTCAGGGCTGCAGCGGCAATTGCCTGAAGTGCAACAGCACAAAACATTCTCATTTGAAACAGGAAAAGTAAAATTTTTATTGACAAGTCTTGGTCTTTGATTATAGACTGATAATAGCACACGATGAAGGAAGATGAAGCATTTGGCAAAAGAATTTGAGATCCTGAAGGAAAAGCTGAAGGAAAAAGGCTGCAAATTAACGCCGCAGAGACGTTCCATATTGGATATCATCGTTGAAAATGAAGGCAAGCATCTCAGTACGGAGGAGATTTATGATCTGGTCAAGCGGAAATGTCCGGAGATCGGTTTGGCAACAGTATACCGTACCATGCAGATGTTCGACGAGGTCGGCATAGTCTACAAACATAATTTTGACGACGGCAGGAGCCGTTATGAACTGAACCACAATGAAGACCACCAGCATCACCATTTAATCTGTGTAAACTGCAATAAAGTGATTGAGGTCGAGGAAGACCTGCTTGAGCAACTGGAAAACGAAGTGGAAAAGAAATACGATTTTCTGATTACCAACCACAATGTAAAGTTTTTTGGCTATTGTAACAAATGTAGATAAAAAAAAAGGTGCTGATATGATGCAGCACCTTTTTCAATTCTCCGGCAAGTTGAACCGGATCTGCTGTTTATCCGGATGCAATATTAGAAATAATATGGGTATGATAATGGAATCACACTTTTCATCACTGGAAAAATAAAGTATAATATATTTTGCGAAAGTGGTCGGAAATTCTTTAACAATTGAAAGGACTGATTAAAAAAGTGACAAAAAGCAAAGCAAAACTTAAGCTTATACCCCTTGGCGGCATGCATGAAATCGGAAAGAACATGATGGCCATAGAGTATAAGGACACAATTATGGTGATCGACTGCGGGTTGATGTTCCCAGATGAGGAAATGCTGGGCATCGACCTGGTCATTCCGGATATCACCTATCTGCTGAAAAACAAGGATAAGGTAAAAGCGATTGTATTGACGCACGGACACGAAGATCACATCGGCGCGCTGCCCTATATCCTTCCTCAGATGAACGTTCCGGTTTACGGAACCAGGCTGACTTTGGGACTGGTCGGAAACAAGCTCAAGGAGCATACCCATCTGAGCGCCGTTGAACTGAAAACCGTCAAGGCAAAGGACATTGTCAAGATCGGAGAATTTGAAGTAGAATTCATAAAAACCAGCCACAGCATTGCCGATTCCGTTGCCCTTGCCGTGCATACGCCGGTAGGGACCATTGTCCATACCGGTGACTTCAAGGTTGACTATCACCCCATAGACGGTGAACCCATCGACCTTCACCGTTTTGCAGAACTGGGCAAGCAGGGTGTGCTGGTATTCATGGCAGACAGCACCAATGTGGAGCGGCCTGGCTACACCATGTCGGAGAGCACGGTAGGTGCAACCTTTATCGATATTTTTAGGAATGCAAGAGGACGTATCATCGTTGCCACATTCGCATCCAATATTCACCGGATACAGCAGGCGGTCAATGCGGCCGTGTTGTTCGACAGAAAAGTGGCTGTCGTTGGCAGAAGCATGGTCAATGTTATCGGAGTCGCCACTGAGCTTGGTTATCTGAACATACCGGAAGGGGTTCTGATAGATATTGACCAGATCGAGCGCTATCCCAACGACCGGATTGCCATTATGACCACCGGCAGTCAGGGAGAACCGATGTCCGCTCTAGCCCGTATGTCGACCTCCGACCACCGCAAAGTCAGCATCATTCCCGGAGACCGTGTTGTCATTTCGGCTACACCCATCCCCGGCAATGAGAAGCTGGTATCCAGAGTTATCAATCAGCTGTTCAAAAAGGGCGCTGATGTCATTTATGAATCTCTGGCGGACATTCATGTTTCAGGCCATGCTTGCCAGGAAGAACTGAAGCTGCTGCATTCATTGGTCAAACCCAAATTCTTTGTGCCGGTTCACGGGGAGTTCAGGCATTTGAAGCAGCATGCCCAATTGGCTGAAAAACTGGGGATGAGCAAAGAGAACATTTTCCTGGCCGACAACGGTACCGTCATGGAGTTTTCGAAGGAAAGCGGCCGCCTGGCCGGGACTGTTATCGCCGGAAAGGTTCTGGTTGACGGTTTGGGAGTAGGAGACGTCGGCAATATCGTTCTGAGAGACAGGAAGCATTTGTCCCAGGACGGCCTGATCGTAGTGGTTGTCACCATCAGTAAAGAAACCGGGCAGGTTGTGGCTGGTCCGGATATCATATCCAGAGGCTTCGTTTATGTCAGGGAGTCCGAAGACCTGATGGAGCAGTCCAAACTGATCATCAAGGAAGCCCTGTCAAAATGCGAAGAAAAGCAGATCACAGAGTGGGGTACGATAAAATCCCAGGTCAAAGACAGCCTGAAGGAATTCCTATATGAAAAGACAAAGCGCAACCCCATGATCCTGCCGATCATCATGGAGATTTAATGCCAGCAAAGCCTTGTGAATCAAGGCTTTTTCCTATGTCTGCAGAAACCATCTGTTTTGGGGGAATAGATATATGAACGAAAAATTCTATATAATCATCAATCCGGTATCTGCTAATCATACCACCGGTAAAGAGTGGCCCAGGTATGAAATCCTGCTGCGGGAAGCAGGGCTGTCTTTTGAGGCAGCGCTGACACAATACCCGGAGCATGCCACCACCCTTGCACGAGAGGCATTAAAGTCAGGCTTTACCACAATTCTGAGCGTTGGGGGCGACGGCACCCTGAATGAGGTGGCCAACGGTTTTTTTGAAAGCGGCAGTCCTATCAACGAGAATGCCAGGCTTGCTGTATTCTCCAGGGGGACAGGCTGTGACTTTATTCGTTCCATCGGCTTGAAAAAGGAAATTGAGCCGGTCATTGAAATGTTGAAAAGGAACACGCCCATGTACTGCGATATCGGCAAAGTCAGGTATCAAAAATACGAGAAGGGCCTGGAGGACCGATATTTTCTGAACATTTCGGACCTTGGCATCGGCGGTGAAACCACGTACCGCGTCAACAAAAGCTCAAAGGCACTGAAAGGCTTCCTGTCATTTGCGATGGGTGCACTTTCTGCAATAGCAGCATATCATAACCGGATTTTTGAAATAGTAATAGATGACAGGATTCAGATCAAAGCACGTTTGAATAGTGTCATCGTTGCCAACGGCAGGTATTTCGGCGGCGGAATGGAAGTGGCACCTGATGCGCTGCTTGATGATGGTCTTTTTGACATCATCGTTTTCGGAGACCTGAGCAAGCTGGAGGTCCTTAAAAGCTTCCCGCTGATCTATAAGGGCGCCCATATGAGCCACTCAAAGCTTCGGCATTACCGGGGAAAGCATATAAAAGTAACATGCCAGGAGGCTGCCTTGATCGAAATAGACGGAGAACAGCCCGGTACTTCCGATGCTGAGTTCTTGCTGATCCCCAAGGGTATTCAAGTGCTGGTATAGTAAGCAATGTATTCTGTGTTACTCGTTTGTTCCCTGTAAAGGGCTATCAAAGATGAGTTTAGTCAATAAATATTAATTTATCAGTTTTTACGAATATGTTCTTGAACTGTTTATTCAATACCTGTATAATTCTTTAAGTGTGCATATATGCCACTACCGAAAAATAAGCGCAACACCCTGCAGCATAGCTGTAAATATAAACCGTTTGGAGAATCAAAATGGAAATCAATGTAAGAGAAGATGTCCGTAACATCGCTATTATCGCGCATGTTGACCACGGAAAAACCACACTGGTAGACGAATTGCTGAAGCAAAGCGGAACCTTCAGAACCAATGAAAACGTAGCGGAAAGAGTCATGGATTCCAATGACCTGGAACGGGAAAGAGGTATTACCATACTGGCCAAAAACACGGCGGTATTGTATAAGGACATCAAGATCAACATTGTTGATACGCCCGGCCACGCTGATTTTGGCGGCGAGGTGGAACGGGTACTGAAAATGGTAAACAGCGTCCTCTTGATCGTGGACGCCTCAGAGGGACCCATGCCGCAGACACGTTTTGTTTTGAAAAAGGCGCTGGAGCTGCATTTGAAGCCCATCGTCGTCATCAATAAAATTGACCGCCCGGATTCCAGAATCCATGAGGTTATCGATGAGATCATCGACCTGTTCATTGAACTGGGTGCCGATGATGCACAGCTGGAATTCCCTATTATATATGCATCTGCCAAGGCAGGCTTTGCAAAAATCAAAATGGAAGATGAATCTGACAACATGGACCCTTTGTTTGAAACCATCATAAGCCGCGTAGAACCGCCTAGCGGAGATGCGGAGGGACCCTTGCAGATGCTGGTCACCACCATTGAATACGATGACTATGTAGGCAGAATCGCCATAGGCAGGATCGTCCGCGGTCGAGTCCGCTACGGTCAGAACGCAGCACTGTGCAAGCGTGACGGCAGCGTGCAGAATGTCAGGATCGGCCGCGTATACGGCTTCATGGGCCTGAAGCGCGCTGAAGTTGATGAGGCTTATCTTGGCGACATCATAGCGATATCCGGTATAGAAGAGATCAATATAGGCGAGACGGTGTGCGACCCTCAGAACCCTGAGGCATTGCCCTTTGTGGATATAGAAGAGCCCACCATCTCCATGACCTTCAGCGTCAACAACAGTCCCTTTGCAGGACGGGAAGGCAATTACGTCACATCCAGGCATCTCCGTGCAAGGCTGTTCAAGGAGCTGGAAACCAATGTGGCACTGCGGGTGTTTGAAACGGATTCACCCGATACCTTCGAGGTTGCCGGCAGAGGCGAGCTGCATCTCTCCATCCTTATTGAGACCATGAGAAGGCAGGGCTACGAGTTTCAGGTATCCAAACCCACTGTCATCATGAAAGAAGTTGACGGTGTCCGGCTTGAACCCATCGAGCACCTGATCATTGATATTCCTGAGGACTATATGGGCGTTGTCATGGATAAGCTGGGAACACGGAAAGCGGAAATGATCAATATGGGCAATAATGCCGACGGCTATCTCCGCCTGGAGTTCAAGATCCCGGCCAGAGGCCTGATCGGCTACCGGTCTCAGTTTATGACCGACACAAAGGGTAACGGCATCATGCACCATGTTTTCCACGGCTATGAGCCCTTCAAGGGCGAGGTTCCCGAAAGGCAGCGAGGCTCACTGGTGGCCTTTGAAACCGGTGAAACCACCACTTACGGCCTATATAACGCACAGGAGCGGGGTGAGCTCTATATCGGTGCCGGTGTGGCCGTGTACTCCGGAATGATCGTCGGTGAAAATGCCAAGTCGGACGATATAGAGGTCAATGTCTGCAAGAAAAAGCATGTGACCAACATGCGGGCTTCCGGCTCAGATGAAGCCCTGAGACTGACGACGCCCACAGACATGAGTCTGGAGCAGTGCCTGGAATTCATCGCTGCAGATGAGCTGGTGGAAATCACACCGGAATCCATCCGGCTTCGGAAAAGGATACTGGACAGCGGTATGCGGGCAAAGCTGCTGAAAAAAGGCAAGGATATTTAAGAATCAAGCTTCGCGTTTGCGGAGCTTTTTCTTATTGATTTGACTGCCTGAGCTTGTCAAAATTTGTAGTACAGGATATAATTAATTAGAATATTGGAAGGCTATTGATTCGGATAAGAACGCGCGTTAAGCAGCAGAATGGAGGCTGACATGAAAAATACAACAACTGCAATGCGAAACAAGAGACACGGCATCCGCCCTGTCCGCGCTTTATTTTTCCTGCTGCTCATGGTCGCTGCCTTATCCTATTTTTACTATACTTCAGAGCTAAATGCCGTGTCTTCTGCCGACCGGGCTGCAGAGAAGGAAATTGTCATCGCCAAGGGCTCCAGCCTTAAGGTCATAGCAGGAGCCCTGGAAAAAGAGAACCTGATCCGGAACAAGCTGGTTTTTGAAATCTATTGCAAGCTGAACAAGACAGCGGACAAAATGAAAGCCGGCAAGTACCAGCTCAGCAACGGAATGACGGTTGCAGAGATCGTTGATAAAATTGCGTCAGGCAAAGCTTTGATCAGTACTGTACATTTTACCGTTCCGGAAGGCTTTAACCTGGAGCAGATCATAGACAGGATCAGCGAGACCGGCACAGTCACAAGGGATGAGGTTGCTTCCGCCGTGAACAGCAAAACCTATGACTATGCCTTTATAAAAGAAATACCGGATCGGGAAAACAAGCTGGAAGGCTACCTTTTTCCCGAAACTTATGAAGTCTATAAGGATGCCGGAGCAGAAGAATATATTGACAAGATGCTGAAACAGTTCGACACGGTCTTTACGCCGGAATACCGCAGCCGCGCCAAAGAACTGAATATGAGCATCGATGAGGTCATTACCCTGGCTTCCATCATTGAAAGGGAAGCCAAGCATGAAAACGAGCGGAAGACCATATCCGCCGTATTCCACAACCGTCTGAAAAAAGGCATGATGCTTCAGAGCTGTGCGACGATCCAGTACCTTCTGAAGGAGCAGAAGGCAGTCCTGACCTACAAGGACCTGGAGATCCAATCCCCTTACAACACCTACAAAAATGCCGGCTTGCCGCCGGGACCCATTGCATCGCCGGGTAAGAGCTCCATAGAGGCGGCGCTTTATCCTGAACAGGTTGATTATCTTTATTTTGTTGCAAAGGAAGACGGCTCCCATGTCTTTACAAAAACCTACCGGGAGCACCTGAATGCCCAGAATAAAATCAACAGATAAACAGACAATAAAAATGCCGGGCTTCAATTGAAGCCTTTTTTATTGAGAGAATGAGGTGAGGCTGTGTCCAATGTAAGCCATGACTATATAGAAAAATACCTGCTGGCGCTATTACCGGAAAGGGAAGGTCTGATCAAGGATCTGGAGGCCTTCGCAGTAGAGAACCATGTTCCCATCATTACACCGGATATTGCGACGCTTTTGTCGGTATTGATCAAATCCACCGGTGCCAAACGCATCCTGGAGGTAGGAACCGCTATCGGCTACTCTGCCATCTGGATGGGCTTATGCGCCGGCAGCGGCTTCGCCATTACCACTATTGAAAAGGACGAAGAGACGGCGGCGCTAGCAGCCGGTCACTTTGAAAAAGCAGGCATGCAGGACAGCATCCGACTGCTGGTGGGCGACGCTGAAGAGGTTCTGAAAACGCTGGGCGGCACCTATGATCTGGTTTTTGTTGATGCAGCCAAAGGACAGTACATGGAATTTTTCAGGCACAGCATCGGTATGCTGCGAATCGGCGGACTCTTTATCTGTGATAATGTACTGTTTCGCGGCATGGTAGCGGAACGGGCGCTGCTCAAGAGAAGGAAGATCACCATCGTCAAGCGTCTGAAAAAGTTCCTGAGCTTCATTTCACAGCATGAATGCCTTCAAACGACCATCATTCCCATGGGTGACGGCATATCCGTCAGCTGCAAACTGAAGGAGGTAGCCTTTGATGATCAGACCTGAGCTGCTGGCTCCGGCCGGCAATATGGAAAAACTGAAGATGGCGGTCATATACGGTGCAGATGCCGTATATATAGGGGGAGAACGCTTCGGCTTAAGAGCGGCTGCCGGGAATTTCACCATGGACGAAATCCGGGAAGCAGTCCGTTTTGCCCACAGCCATGGAAGAAAGCTTTTCGTCACAGTGAATATCATACCTCATAATGAGGATTTGGAAGTACTTCCGGAGTACCTGCGGGAGCTTGAGGGTGCCGGTGTTGATGCGCTGATCGTATCCGATCCCGGCGTGATTGCCTTTGCGAAGGAAACCGTACCGGGCATGGAGCTGCACCTCAGTACGCAAGCCAATAATACCAATTATAAAAGTGCAGCTTTCTGGCATCAGCAGGGCATCCGACGGATCGTACTGGCAAGGGAGCTTAGCTTCAGGGAAATCCGCGAGATAACGGAAAGAGCGCCGGAGGGGTTGGAATTTGAGATTTTCGTGCATGGTGCCATGTGCATCTCCTATTCAGGCAGGTGCCTGCTCAGCAACTATATGGTGGGCAGGGATGCCAACCGGGGAGAGTGCGCCCATCCATGCCGCTATAAATACTACCTGGTGGAGGAAAAGCGTCCCGGAGAATACATGCCGGTGGAAGAAGATGAGAGAGGCACTTACATCTTCAACTCAAAGGACCTTTGTATGATTGAGAGCCTGCCGCAGCTTCTTGAGTCCGGCGTGACCAGCCTGAAAATCGAAGGCCGGATGAAAAGCGTGTATTATGTGGCTACCGTAGTACGGGCATACCGGATGGCCATTGACAGCTATTTGGAAAACCCCGCCGGATTCCGCTTCAATCCTCAGTGGCTGGAGGAGCTCAACAAAGCCAGCCACCGCGAATTCGGCACAGGCTTTTTCCATGACAAGCCCGATCAGAACGGGCAGGTCTATCATACTGGCGCTTATGTCAGGGATTATGCCTTTATCGGTCTGGTTCAGGATTACGACGCTGCCACCGGTATTGCTACCGTCGAGCAAAGAAACAAGATGTCCATCGGCGATGAGATCGAGATCATCGGACCCGGCAAGGCCATGTTCACGCAAAGACTGGAGCAAATGTGGAATGATGCAGGAGAGGAAATCCAGTCAGCGCCGCATCCTCAGCAAATCGTGAAAATGCCTGTCAAAATGCCGGTCAGCCGTTATGATATTTTAAGAAGGGAGAGACGAGACGGTGAGTGAGGTTAGTAGAAAAAAACCATTGATTATCGGTATCGCAGGGGGTACGGGTTCCGGTAAGAGCACCGTTGCACGGGCCATTTTCGAGAGTATACCGGAGAAAAACGCAGCCATCATCGAGCAGGACTGCTACTATAAGGATCAGAGCCATCTGGCACCTGAAGACCGTGTCAACGTCAACTACGACCATCCCCTTGCCTTCGACACCGAGCTCTTGATCCAACAGGTGATGAACCTGCTGGATGGACAAGCCATAGAGAAACCGCAATATGATTTTACCGTGCACAACCGAAAAATAGAAACCGTCCGGGTGGAGCCTAAAGACATCGTCATTCTGGAAGGCATCCTGATACTGGACTCTCCCAAGCTGCGCAGCCTGATGGACATCAAGATATTTGTCGACACTGACGCAGACGTACGGATCATTCGCCGTATCCTGCGCGATATGAAGGAAAGGGGACGATCGCTGGAATCGGTCATCAACCAGTATCTCAATATCGTCAAGCCAGCCCACAACGAATTTGCTGAACCCACCAAGCGCTATGCGGACATCATCATTCCCGAGGGCGGCTACAACAAGGTGGCGGTGGATATCATGGTGGCCAAGATCAAGTCCATCATCGAACAAAAAGAATAAACCGTATGAACCTTCCTCTATTTGACAATACTAAAGCAATAGAGGGAGGTTTTATTATGGAGCAGGAACAGATGAAGGATCAGGAATTGAATGAGCTGCCTATGTATACCGTGATACAAAAAAAACGTCTCAGGCTGACGGCGCTGATTTTTGTATTCTTCTCGCTATTGGCAATCGGACGTTTGTTTTATATACAGGTCTATAAATACAAGGATTACTCAAAAAAAGCCGTCAATCAAAGGATGGTCTACATTCCCATTTCGGAAAACCGCGGTGAAATATATGACCGGAATATGATCCCCTTTACCGGAAGGGAAATCAAAAAAGTCGTTATCGTCTATCCAGACTATATCTATAACAAAAGCGCAACAGTGGACACAGTGGCCAAGGCTTGCGGTATGGATAGGGCGGAAGTGGAAAGGCGGATCAGCGGAACACAGGATGCCGTGGAGCTCCTGGTAGACAAAGGAGATGAAGAACATCTGGCCCTGATAGAAAGTGGACGGATCAAAGGCGTCATCGCTTTAGAGAAGAAGATCCGCTACTCGGATAACAGCATCGCGCGGCACGTCATCGGCTATATTGGGAGGATGGACAAGAAAGGCCAGATGGGAATCGAGAAAAGCATGAACAACTACCTGGCAGGCAGCGGCACGGACAGCATTGCAGCAGTTGTGGACAGCAGCAAGAACATCATTCCCGGCCTTGGCTTCCGGAAGGTAGAAGCCAGCCGTGATGGTGAGAATTACAACATTAAGCTGACTATGGACTACCACATCCAGAGTATCATCGAAAAAACAATGGAACAGCATAGACTTGAAGGCTCCATCGTCCTCATGGATATTCGGACGGGAGATATACTGGGCATGGCCAGCAAACCCGATTTTGACCAGAATGATCTCAACAAGTATATGGATAGCGAAGGCAGTGAGCTGATCAACAAATCCGTCTGGCAGTTCGACCTGGGCTCTGTTTTCAAAACCGTTGTGGCTGCTGCAGCGCTGGAAAATAACGTTGTATCAGGGGCAGAGAAATACAAATGCACCGGAAGCGTCGCTTTCGGAGAATATGATATAAAATGCTCCACCTTCAAGACCCATGAGGACCGGGAAATCGACATGAAGGAAGCCTTTGCCCTGTCCTGCAACTCCACCTTTGTCAGTCTGGGCATGCGGGTAGGGGCGGAAAAAGTATTGGCCATGGCGGAAAAGCTGGGCTTGAGTCAAAAGCAGTGCTTTACCCTCCCGGAGGAAAAAGCAGGGCTGCTGCCTACTGCCAGAGAGGATGGTATTGGAAACATCTCCATCGGCCAAGGAAAGATTCAGGCCACGCCGCTTCAGGTCACTGCGCTGATGGCTGCCATAGCAAACGACGGCGTCATGAACTCGCCGCAGCTGGTGGATGAACTGGTGAATGCCAGGGGCATTACCATCCGCACCCTTGACCGGTCACGTCCAGCTCCGGTACTCAGTCCCAATACTGCCAGATATCTGAAGGAAATGCTCCTGGAGGTCACCCGTACCGGCACCGGAAAGCAGGCAAACCTGGATGAATACGGCGGCAGCGGCGGCAAAACCAGTTCCGCGCAGACAGGCATCAACCAGGGCGATGTGGTCCACGGTTGGTTTTCAGGCTTTTTCCCTTACAACAACCCCCAATATGCCATGACGGTCTTCATTTATAACGGCCAGTCCGGCGGAGGCTCTGCAGCACCTGTCTTCAAGGAAATTGCCGTCGGTATTATGGAAGGTGTAAAACGGTAAATGTCATTTACATAAAATTTTTTAAACGGCGCCCTATACATGCACATTTCCAGAAGAAAATCATATTATTTAGTAACCGCTAGAATTGAATTCTTTTGATTACCCTCTTCCTGGAGAGAAAATATTCAGGTGGTTTCTTTCAGCATTTTGGAGGTGTGCTTTCATGCTGCTTTTTTTGACCTCAATTCTTTCCGTACTTGTCAATGAGCTCAGTTTTCTTTTCGGTTATGTTCAAAACGTCAACTCTTTTCCGCAGCCACTGACCACCGAAGAGGAATCGCACTTCCTTGAGGAATACAAAAAAGGAAATGAGGACGCAAAAAACATCCTGGTTGAACGCAATCTTAGGCTTGTGGCCCATATCGTCAAAAAATACATGAATACCGGGAGAGAGGTTGACGACCTCATATCCATCGGGACCATCGGGTTGATCAAGGCCATCATCACCTTCGACGAAGAAAAGGGAACCCGTCTGGCGACATATGCAGCCCGGTGCATTGAGAACGAGATCCTGATGACCATCCGCGCCAGCAAGAAGATCAAGACGGAGATTTCCTTGCATGACCCCATAGGCGTTGACAAGGAAGGTAATGAGATCAGTCTGATCGATATCCTGGGCAGTGATTCGGATATCATTCTGGATGAAGTAGAGCTGAAAATTCAGATAAAAAAGCTTTACCAAAGAATGGAATGTGCCTTGAAAAAGCGTGAAAGATTGGTGCTGGAGCTGCGCTACGGCCTGGTAAACGGCATCAGCAAGACGCAGAGGGAGATTGCAGAAATGATGGGGATTTCACGCTCCTATGTTTCCCGGATCGAGAACAGGGCCATCAAGAAGCTTTACAAGGAATTGTACAATGAAAATTGCTAGACCTGGCCCGTTCCTGATATAATAAAGCTACATTATGGATAAGAAGAAGAGGTACAGTATGCCGATCGATTTAAAACCCGACCTGTACATCCAATCCGTTTACCAACTGGATATCGAAATACTAAAGAAGAAACAGATTCAAGGCATTATCATTGACATCGACAACACACTGGTCAGTTGGGATACCTGTGAGCCTGATGAGATCTGCACAGCCTTCATTCAGATGCTTCTTTCCAACGGCTTCAAGCTATGCATCCTTTCAAATGCCCGGAAGAAGCGTGTAGCGCTTTTTAACCGGACGCTTTCACTGCCTGCCTTGCACAATGCCTTCAAACCCTTCAAAGGAGCCTTTACCGGTGCTATGAAACGAATGGGTACCACAGCTGCCGACACCGCTGTTATTGGTGATCAGCTGTTCACCGACATATTGGGCGGAAAACGGCTTGGGCTTTTCACCATTCTGGTTGCACCTATCAGCTCAAAAGAATTCCTATGGACAAAGTTCATGAGAAGAATCGAGAAACGCTTTCTGAAAACTAATTGATAACCGTTCTTGATTATCTTCTCAGATTATGCTAAAATAAGAAAGTATTCGAGGAAAAGCATCACTGCCTTGCCTTAAATTGTAAATATTATTTTAAATTTCAGTTAAATTCGAAAAATTACGTCAAGGCATGAAGGATTTTCTCAAAAAAAATAGAATATATGTCGATAAATTAGTTAAGAAAAGAAAATGAATAGACAAGATGAATCATGGTTTTATTTGGGCGCTTATACCATGTGGATTGAGTGGCGCAACCGGCTAACTGTATCAAGTTAGCCTTTTTATATATTGGGTATTGCGGAAGTAAACTACAGAAGCATGGGTGTGGACATATGATCAACAAGAGCAAACGGCTTGGAGACCTTTTGGTGGAAGCCGGCATCATAAATCAGGAACAACTCAGTTATGCGCTCCAAAGGCAAAAGGCAACCGGTAAAAAACTCGGGGAGCTCCTGATAGAAGAAGGTATCATCCAGGAAAAACAAATGATTGAGGTTCTGGAATTCCAATTGGGAATACCCCATATGGACCTGGAGAAGTATTTTATAGACCCGGAAATACCAAGGCTTATAAATGAGAATCTTGCACGCAGGCATGTGCTTATCCCCATCCGTAAGGACAGGGATAAGCTGATCGTCGCAATGGCCGATCCCCTGAATATATTTGCCAGGGATGACGTACAGATTGCAACGAATATGCAGGTTGAGCCGGTCATTTCGACAAAGCATGATATTCTCGGCGCCATAGACCAATACTATGGAAAACAACGTGCGGAGCAAGCCATAGAAGAATTTAGGAAGCAATATGATGTAGAAAATCTTATCGAACTGGACGATGAAACACTTAATGACATCAACAACGCACCTGTTGTACGTTTGATCAACACGATTATCGGACAGGCAATCAAACAGAGAGCAAGCGATATTCACATTGAACCTTATGAAAACAGCATCAGGGTAAGATATAGAATTGACGGCGAGCTTCAAGAGATTATGAATCCTGCGAAGTCAGCCCACTCTGCCATCGTCACCAGAATCAAGATTATGGGGAAGATGGATATAGCGGAGAAGCGCCTTCCTCAGGATGGAAGAGTTGAGACCAACATTGAAGGCAAGGAAGTGGACTTGCGAATATCCGTACTGCCTACGGTGTACGGGGAGAAAGTGGTCATTCGTCTCCTTGACCGGAGCACTTTCCTGGCAACAAAAGCACAGCTGGGTTTCTCGAACGAGAACCTGGAGATTTTTGACCGCATCATCCTGAACCCCAATGGGATCATCCTGGTTACCGGTCCTACCGGAAGCGGAAAAAGCACGACCTTGTATGCGATCCTGAAGGAGTTCAACAAGGTCAACAATAACATCATAACGGTAGAGGACCCCGTTGAATACAAGATAGAAGGCATCAACCAGGTCCAGGTGAATATGAAATCAGGCTTGACTTTTGCAAGCGGGCTGCGTTCCATGCTGAGGCAGGACCCGGACATCATCATGATCGGTGAGATCCGCGACGCCGAGACAGCGCAGATAGCCGTGCGTGCAGCCATTACAGGCCACCTGGTGTTGAGCACAATGCACACCAACGATGCCCCCTCAACAGTCATCAGACTGGTTGATATGGGAATAGAGCCCTATCTGGTAGCAAGCTCCATCGTCGGTGTAGTATCGCAGAGATTGATCAGGAGAATTTGCGAGAATTGTAAGAAGCCAATAGAGCCGACTCGATCCGAAAAAGAAATTCTTGGTATAAGCGATGACATCACGATATACAAAGGCATAGGCTGCAGTGTCTGCAACAATACAGGCTACAAGGGACGTATGGCTGTACATGAAATTATGTCCGTATCAAGAGGCATCAGGGAAATGATCAATGCAAGGGCTACGATGGATGAGGTCAAGAAGGCATCCATAGAGCAAGGCATGATAACGTTGAAGGAAAATTGCAAACAGCTTGTTCTTAAAGGGGTTACAACAGTGGACGAGCTGATCCGGGTTGCCTATACACTGGAATAGATATAAGCTGGATGGTGAAATATGAATATTTTGGAATTTCTGCAAAAAACCATTGACAATAAAGCTTCCGACCTTCACATCAGCGTTGCCGTTCCACCGATCATGCGGATCAACGGCAGCCTCGTACGCGTGGGTGAGCAGAAGCTGATGCCGAAGGATACGATAGAATTGGCACACCAACTCCTAGATGAAAGGCAGCAGCAGGAATTGGAGTCGAAAGGCGAACTGGATCTTTCCTTTTCCAATCCCGGCCTGGGTCGTTTCAGAGTGAACATATACAAGCAAAGAGGCAGCTATGGTATTGCTATACGTGTTGTTGCCTTGAAAATCCCTTCCATGGAAGATCTGGGGCTTCCGCTGGTTTTGAAGGATCTTGCACTGAAGCATAGAGGCCTGATCCTGGTTACAGGGCCGACCGGAAGCGGTAAGTCCACTACACTGGCTTCCATGATTGATTTTATCAATAACGAAAGAAGCTGCCACATTCTGACGCTGGAAGACCCCATAGAGTATTTGCATAAGCATAACAAAAGCATGGTTAACCAGAGAGAAATCGGAAACGACTCCTACAGCTTCTCCAATGCATTAAGAGCAGCGCTTCGTCAGGACCCCGACGTTATTCTCGTCGGTGAGATGCGTGATCTTGAAACAATCGGCATCGCAATTACGGCAGCTGAGACAGGCCATTTGGTTATGTCTACGCTGCATACCATCGGAGCTGCCAAGACAATAGACAGAATCATAGATGTTTTCCCACCCCATCAGCAGCAGCAGATCAAGGTTCAGCTGTCCTCCGTGCTTGAGGGGATTGTATCCCAGCAGCTTATGCCTAGGGCGGATGGCAGCGGCAGGGTGGCCGCACATGAGATCATGGTAACGAATGTAGCCATCAAGAATCTGATTAGAGAAGGAAAGACCCATCAGATTCAGAGCCTGATCCAGACGGGGATGAAAACAGGGATGAAGACCATGGATTATGCCATTACCGAGTTATACCGACGCGGTATCATTTCCAAGGATATCGCGCTCAATCATTGTGTAGACCGGGAGATGTTCGAACGGTACATTGTCTCGGGTATGTCCTATTGATATATTTACAATTTTCAAAAAAATAGTATAATGGTGTGTATAAGACTAAAGACCCAATCAGATAGTGCCGAAGTACTATTATAAGAGGTGAAAAAATGCCCGTTTATAAATACAAGGCAATAGGAAGCGGTGGACGAGCTGTAGAGGGAACCATTACGGTCCGGAGCCGTGACGAGGTATTGGCCTTTCTCCGGCAGAACGGGCAGGTTCCGGTAAATGTCCAGGAGTTCATCGAAGGGAAGGACATCAAAACCTTAAGTTTATTCAACAAGGTCAAGATCAAGGATATCGCAGTATTCTGCAGGCAGTTTCACGCAATGCTGAATGCCGGCGTCACGATCATCAACTGCCTGGATATTCTCAGGCAGCAGGTAGAGAACAAGAAGCTCAGAGCCGTATGCGGCGACATGTTTGAACAGGTGCAAAAAGGCATGACCTTTCATGAGTCCCTGCTCAAGCATAAAAGTGTTTTTCCTGAGTTGTTGATCAACATGGTAGCTGTTGGAGAAGCCAGCGGTAATCTGGATACCATCATGGAGAGGATGGCTACGCACTTTGAAAAGGAAAACAAGCTGAACAGCAAGGTTAAGGGCGCAATGGTCTATCCAATCATGCTTGGAATTTTATCAGTAGTCGTAGTGGTTTTTATGCTGGTTTTCGTTATGCCGACTTTTGTCGGAATGTTCCAAGGAGCGGGTATTGAGCTTCCTTTACCCACAAGAATGGTACTTGCAGGCAGCAATGCGATCAGAAAATTCTGGTATATTTTCCTTGCAGTGATTTCCGCAACCGCCTATATCATTTCAAGGCTTTCAAAAATACCGGAAATCAAATACCGTACCGATAGCATGAAATTAAAACTGCCGGTTATAGGAATCACGACGAAAAAAGTACTGACTTCGAGACTGGCAAGAACACTCTCTACGTTGTTGTCAAGCGGTATGCCGTTACTTCAATCTTTGGAGGTTATCTCCAAAATTATGGGAAATACCAAAGCTGAAGAAGCCATACAAGCAGCAAAAGACGAAGTAAGAAAGGGAACGAACTTGTCCGTCCCGCTGAAAAAATGTGGGATCTTTCCACCTATGCTTATCTCCATGGTGAAGATAGGGGAAGAATCCGGCTCACTAGATGATATACTTGAAAGAACCGCAAACTACTATGATGATGAAGTCGAGGAAGCGCTTGAAAGGACAGTTAAGCTCATGGAGCCCTTGATGCTTATCGTAATGGCAATTGTTGTAGGCGGCATAACTATCGCGATGATTCTTCCCATGTTTGGGATGCTTCAGACTGTACAAATGTAAACATATTACCTTATTGAAAGGAGGTGAGAAATATGTTGAACTACTTTTTAAAAAAGATTCGCAGTAAGAAAGGCTTTACCCTCGTTGAGTTGATAGTTGTTATTGCAATACTCGGTATTCTCGCAGGCGTAGCAGTTCCTAGATATATCGGCTATCAAGCTACAGCCCAGACAAATGCTGACAATGCAAATATGACTACAATAAGAAATGCGTTCTCCATACTCCTAACAGATGGTAGTCTGCAAGTTCCAAGTACTGATGCTTATGTTTTAAACTGGAATAATGCTGCTGATGGATGGGATGATGCTGATCCAACTGATGATGCATTAACTGCTGACGAAATAGCTGATATAACAAGAATACTTGGTGCAGATCCCACAGAGTCAGTTGCGGATGCTGATGGATACAAAGTCACTATTCAGACTTCTGGTGATGTTTTAGTTGAAAAGAATTAGTGTTCTAAGAATTTATTTGGAGACAAGCAGAAGGGGGAAGAATGGACACTTTATATGTATTAATATTAGGACTACTTATAGGTTCATTCCTAAATGTATGTATTTTCCGAGTACCAAATAAAGAATCCATTGTCTTCCCTCCTTCCCATTGTTTTAAATGCAGTACAAGGCTTAAGCCTGTTGATTTAATACCGGTATTAAGCTATCTATATTACAAGGGAAGATGCCGTTACTGCAGTCAACCAATTTCAATTCAATATCCGCTAATTGAGGCTGCCAACGCAGTCTTATATTTAATTTTGTACCTAAATTTCGGATTAAGCATACTTTTTATAAAATACAGTATTCTTACCAGCTTATTGCTGGTTATACTGACAGTTGATTTAAAAACAATGGAAATACCGGATACATTTATCCTTTTTGGTTTTATTAACGGAATCATATTTTTATTCTTTGATAAGAGTCTTTTATGGACAAATGCAATATTGGGAATGCTGTTGGGATTCGGAGTCTTCTTTTCTCTGGCACTTATACCAGGTGCAATGGGCGGAGGAGATATAAAGCTTATGGCAATGCTGGGGTTATGCATTGGCTGGAAAAGCATATTAATGGTCACTATACTGGCTTTTTTTATAGGCGCAGCCTTTGCGGTACCTGTGCTGCTTGCGCGAAAAAAAGGAATGAAAAGCCAAATACCCTTTGGTCCCTTTATTGCCATAGCATTTTTTATCACGGTAAACTGGGGAAACCGGCTTTTGACCTGGTATATGGATATGATCCTATAGAAACGGGGTAGTAATGAATGAGCAGCAATGTTATTGCTATTGATATCGGTGCTTTTAATTTAAAAATAGTACTCGGCAAGCAGCATGGAAACAATGTTGTAGTAGAAAAGACTTTAATGATCAGGACTCCGAATCATTCCTACAGTGATGGAAAAATATTGGATACGGATCTTTTGGCTAATGAGCTTTCCCGGGCTTTGAACACTCAGAAGATCAAGGGAAGCAAAGTATACTTTACTGTTGAAAGTACATCCATTATCATGCGGGAGCTGAACCTGCCTGTTGTCAAGCAGGAAGAGATGCATTCCATGATTATGTTTGAAATAGAGCAGTACCTGCCCATTGTACTGAGCGAGTATGTTATTGAATACAGAATTCAAAATGAGTATATGGATGATGGCATTAAGAAATGCAAAATAAGTGTTGCTGCACTTCCAAGATCAATCTCCGAAGGATTCCTGCAATTAGCTAAAGCATTGAAGTTACAACCGACCGTTCTGGACATGAATGCGAATTCCATTGCCAAACTGTTTGATGCAAAAACGCAGGTTAACAGTATGGATCTCTTACAGGAAGAAACCATTGCACTGGTTGATTTTGGTCATAATTATATCCATTTCATCATCGCTTCAAAAGGACATGCACTTTTCAGCAGGCTTATCCATTCTGGCGGGAATGACATCAATACAGAAATTGCCAATACATTCAATTTGGATCTGCAGCAATCCGATGAAAAGAAGATAAAAGATTGTGACCTGCTTTCTGAAAACAGTCATTATAGTATGGATCAGGTAATGAATGATACTGTTCGCTCCACTGTAAATAACTGGATCAGTGAAATACAAAGACTGCTTCAGTATTATACAAGTAGAGGCAATGAGTATAGAGTACATCGGATATATATTCTGGGAGGAAGCTCATTTTTGAAAGGTTTGCCTGAATATATGCAAGACTCCTTCAACATACCCATTCAGAGGTTGGAGAACATTAGTTCAATTAAGCTTGGCAAGAATATTGGAAATTTTGAGCTCAATTACTATCTGAATGCAATTGGAGCAATCATCAGAAAGTGAGTAGGTGAAACTCAATGAAAGATTATAACTTTTTTTCGCCCTATATCGTGGTAAAGAAGAGTTCAAAAAAAAGAACATTCTATTCAGTGCTTATGACCTTTCTGATTTCAGCAGCATTGGTTGGTTTGGTGTCATGGAATCATTATAAAATAGTCAATCTGGAAAATGATGCACAAAGCAAATTGACTATCATAGAATCAAGTGATTCTAAAGAAAAAGTAAAAGAGTTTCAGCTCATGACGGAAAGAGTCAAATTTCTTACCAATTACAATAATATTTTGGAAAATGTAAGCCGCAGCCTGGATGCATCAGCAATCATAACGAGTGATTACTTAATGGAGCTGTCCGATACCTTTCCTGAAGGCACATTTGTAAATACACTGGCTCTTAGTCAAGATGCAATCAGACTTCAAGGCATTGCAAAAAGCCGCATTGCTGTCGCAGAGCTGCAGCATAATCTTAAAGAGTTGGACAATATATCGGATGTACAAATAAACAGTATAACATCTGAGAACCTTGAAGGAGAAACCTACGTATTCAGTATAAGCTGCAGATTGGGAGCGTTGAAACAAGATGAGATTAAGCAGTAGAGAAAAAATAATGCTTGTGCTTCTCGTAATCGTCCTGTTAGGATATTTGTATTATAATTTCCTTCTTAAGCCGCAATATGAAAAAATTGTCTTGTTAAGCAAGCAAGTAGAAGAATATGATAACCAAATCAGTACAATTAGGCTGCAATCATCTCCTAACAATAAAGTTTATTCGGATTTCAAGGTTTTGAATGCGAAAATACAGCTTCAATCAGAGAAGCTTTTCCCTTTTATTATTCAAGAGAAAATTGTTGAGGCGCTGGATCATATGATCGTGACTTCCGGACTGACAGTAAACTCTATAACATTTAGCGCCCCCGGTTTTGAAGAAGTTAATGAGCTGGAGCTTCCCGAAATACAAGAAGTCAATGTGCTTGAAGAGCTGACAAAGGCATATACAAAGGGTACGGCACTTTTGGGTAGTAAAGCCATTGGATCAGATTCAAAAGAAGCTGAAGCAGAAACAAAAAAAGAAGAGAAAAAGGATGATGTGAAGCTGGAAGAAATGACGGCAAATTTGAGCATTTATGGAAATTATAATGAAATAATACTTTTCTTGCAGAATGTTGAGTTGTATGGCAAAAGAATCATTGTCAAAACACTTAACATTGCATCGGGTGATAACAGCATGCTCAATGGAACTATTTCTCTGAGCTTTTATACGTTCCCAAAACTCAAGGTCACTGATGATCCTTACCTTGAATGGAATTATGAAAACGAATATGGTAAGGACAACCCATTTGAAGCTTTCCCCGGCTATGTCGGTGCGTCAAAAGCCATCACCGGTACAGGTGCTCCAGAGAATACAATCGCAAAGAAGAGTGAGCCTGATTTTTCCATGAGTGTCTACCCTGCTTCCTCCGATTTCCCTTCTGTAATATTGGGAAAAGCGGATGACCGATCAGGGAAATCGTATCTTTATGCAGATAATGCCGGTTATGAAAATGTAGAGCTGCATTTCATTAAAAATGGTGACAAGTATTACTACCGGTATAAAACGCAGAGTAGTAGCTATCCTGTTGACTATAGCAAGGAAAAGGTTGAATTTGTGCCTTTTGACGGCAGCATCGATATTCAGATTGCTACTTTCCCGAGAAAAGACTTGAACGATAAGAATGGTGTTAACTTGACTGTCATCAATGAGACAACGCTGACAGCAAATATTAAGATTCTTAACGATGACAAGAGCAGCCCAAGAGTGAAGGTTGTCAAGCAATCAGGAAATGTGTCCTTACACGAATAACATGAAGGGTGAAACCATGTTAAAGAAGATAATGAACAAAAAAGGCATAACCCTCATCGAGCTTGTTCTGAGTATGGCACTACTCGCTGTAATGCTGCTTCCACTATCTTCTGTATTCACAAATAGCTTGGTAAAGAACAGGGAGATCAACGATATGGTCGTTGCCAAGCAAATCGCACAGAAAATTGTTGAGGATAGCAAAGATTATGGCAGTGAAGTGCTCATATCCAAATTTCCAAGCCTTAAAAGCGACGTGGATGCATGGGATGGATCTACTCCTTTTTCTTCATTATCATTAGATATACCAAAGACCATGGATGATTCAGCCTATGAGAATACCATACCCGTTCCTGACAGTTTTCCGGATGGGACAGGCGTAAGCGGGTTTACCGCAAGCGTTGAGATAAAAGGGTATGATAATCTGAATAGGTATGACGGACCTGGTACGCTTGTCGAGGATATAAGACTGGAGCTTAAAGATGATGCGCCTACGATCAGATATGTCAGCAATGCAAGCAGCGCAATAGATGAATTCAATTATGCATCCAATTTCAGCGTAGCCGATAACATTTCCATAAAAGTATCCGCTGACGCTGCAATTGTTTTTGAGCATGAAAATACAGATCCGTCTGACGATATCATAGACGGACTCTATTCCTTTGATACCCATTTTGATCATTTGTCGTCGCCAAATTATGGTGCTGTCCCTGATGATCAAAAGAATATCGCAGTAAAGGTCTTATGCAAGGGCAGAAAGCCTGTCAATCTTCATGTATATAACAATCTTGGGAACAACACGATCCCTGTCAATATTTATAAAGTATATGACGGAGGAAGCAACACGGTTAAAGTCATTACACATTCCGGCAAAGTGGTTAGTCACAATAACCTATACAGCAGCAATACCGAAGGCAGCATGCCGAATATGTTTACAATGACTGTAAGCGTATTCAAGAACGGCAAAGAGTTGTTGAAAATCAGTGATTTGATTAAGTAGGGTGAGTATCTATGGTGAAAAGCATTATTAAGTCAAATAGAGGGTCAACTTTAATCATGGTCATTTTTCTTCTTACCCTTTTCACAACATTGGGTGTTACTTTGCTAACCCTTACGGCATCTGCCATGAAGATGAGAGTTGCTGAGCGGAATTCCGCCATATCCTTCTATATGTCCGAAAGCGGTTTGGATCAGGCTTACGGTATCGTTGGTAAAGAAGTCAGGAACGCAATTGAAGCAGGCAAGGCTTATATTGACGAGACCGTTGCAGACGATGAGGGCAATTTGATTCCAAAGGCAGAACGCTTTATTCAGCTTGAGCGCAAAAAGGAAAGTGACGGCCTTTACAATCCATCGTTAGCTTATAACAGCCCTTACATTACAGATAATGAAGATGGCTCCGTCAACCCTACAGGAATTGTTGATGAGGATCAGCTAAGCAGTAAAATCGATGAATGGTTCAAATACGGATATATCCGCTATCTCAACAAAGTAACACTGGAATCCGGTATTCTTGACTTGATAGTCAAGCTGGATAATGTAACGGAAGAGGATACCTATACCGATGGCGGAACCGCATTAGCCAAGTATGGGCCGCTGGTCTCCGGCTCATCTGTACCGGCAATCGGCGTCCGGACAGGTGGCAATTACCCTGTCGGTCAGAATCTGTCCACGATTGATGGATTCACTTTTTCACCCACCGACTATGACGATAAAGCGTTTAGCACACTACCTGAGGATCAGCTGGACATAACAGAAGATCATATCACTTTTACATTGAATTCAGCCTATACACATAACGGAATACCTAAACAGATCGAGCTTGATTTCAGCATCGGCATTCCGGAGCATAACCAGGAATACAGCATTGAGACTGAAATACTGGTCAGCTTGGAAAAGAACGCTTTGTACAGCAAAGGCTTGGTCGCGGATAAGAATGTCTATGTATTGGGCGATGACGTTACGGTAAATGGCGATTTGTATGCCCGTGGATCCACAGATGCTGCAGGCCACAACGGTATTATTATCGGGAATGATGGCAAAAGCGGAAAGCTGACCGTGAACGGTAGAACGATAACCAGCGGATACCTGAAAACAGGTGCCGACAACTCTGAGCTGACTCTCATAGGCAACGTATACTGTCATACACTGGAGATTCCGGAAACCGTTACCGGAGGAAAGATTCAGGTGGGCAGCGCAACGGACAGCCAGAAGAAGGCATATGTTTATACAAAGAACGATATTGCCTTGAACGGCATGACCTCCAGAATTGACATTTACGGCAGTTATTTCGGTTTCATGAGTGCTACGGATTCCGAAGACTTAAGGAGCAGTATTGTTATTGATAAATTCAATGACCTTGGAATCGGCACATTCCTGAACATTACGGATGAGGCAGTAACAAAAGACTCCTACTTTGCTGATCTAGATCCAAAACCTACAGGATCAATCATAGCAGGAACCGGCTATATCGATGAAATTACAGAAATTTACGAGGATGCCTCTTATCCCATAATATACCAAACGGGTGAAAGCGTCAGTGTTAAGCAAAATTATAATGCATATAACGAGCTTTTGACCTTCGTCACGCCCACACCGGCATTGATTGAAACAGGTGACGATACGCTTTTTCATTCCGACAATACCTATTCAAAGCTTCTGGGCAGCACCACTCTGGCTTTAGGTTTCAAGAATCCGGACGGAACGCTGAATCGATATTTTAATAATCAGAGCAATGATGATGTTGTCGATTCAAAACCGCCTTACAGATACTATAAAGGCGTTCTGGATAAGAGAAAGTATTTCTACTATGCCGGCTATCAGAATTCGGCCCGTATCCGCACTGCAGGGATTAATATAGCAAATCCTTATCATATCACTGGAGCTTATATCTCTAATGGTGCTCCTCGAATTACACCTTTGCTGTCAATAGCAGGTATTCAAGATAAATTAGAAAAAGAGTATAATTACTATACCGACACGATAGCCGATCCGCAAGTAAGCAATTATATAACAGACACGCTTACTACAAGAACTGCTGAAGACTTATTCAGTTTTGATGATGCTGATGCTTCCAGTGTCATGTCTCAGAATACAGCTGATACTGCAGCAGACTCCGAGATGAACAATGCAAATGCCATTCTATACCTAAATACAGATGCGGCAAAGGATTTATTCCTTTATGAGTCCGCAGGGGATGGTACAAACCCTGTTGCATCGGAGGCCAACGTTCTGGCTATGCTTCAACCCGGCCATATGCTACAGAATATTTACAAAATTGACAAGAATCTTAACACACGTTATAACAGTGGAAGCCCATTAAGTGGTATAATAATTACAAGAGGCGATGTTTATCTGGCTGGAAAGCTCAAGTATAGAGGCACCATTATTACCACCGGCAATATTTATATTCTGGATGATAACAAGAAAGTCATAACCAATGATTATGCCGAACTGAACATCACTCCCGATAACAATTATGTCCTTAATATGGTTAACCAGCATGAAAAGCAACCCGGTGACCAGCTTTGCGACCTTTTCAGAAAAGAAGGCACCAACATGATCAGCTTTGCCAGTACTGCGGTTCGGACAAGCTCCGACCCGAATTATATCAATTTCAAGGAAATTATCAACTTGAGCAGATGGAAGAAGATACAGTAATCTGCTTTCTGCGGGGAGTGTACCTTATGTACAAGCATATATTTGACAGAAAAGGCGCTACACTGATCGAGATTGTGCTCACGGTAGCGCTTATTGGAATTATATTCACACCGATAGGCAATTTTATGGTATCCAGCATAAAGGTATTGAATACTTCCAAGGATCAGCTTGATGTTCAACATAATGTTGAGACAGCGATGAAGACGATCATTGACAATACAATCGGTTCACAGGGCATTGACCTGGCCGCATCGAACGAGAATAGAAAGGTATTTAATTTGCTTAAACTTGATTTACTTGATCCGGACCCCTACAGATTCATTCTGGAGTATAACAGCATTGAAAAGAAACTGTATAGGAACTACAGCCCGAAATCAATGGACTTGTTTGCTTTTGCCGATGGCATTGAAGCTTTTTCCATCACTTCAGCCGATCCGTCAGGATACATCGAAATTGCAATAACAGGCAAGAAAGGCAATATTCAGTTCTCTATCAACAACAAAGTCTATTTCAGAAACTAATGGATGTTTGTACTAAATGGGTAGCAAAGTCAAAATTTTGAGATAGGAGGTAAGCGTAAAATGAAAAAGCAATGCAAAGTCGTTTTCCAATTCGTTTTGATTTTTTCACTCATTATAAGCAGTACGATGACAGGTATCCATGCTGCTCCTAAAGAGGACCCTTCTTATACCCCACAGGACCCCTTGGAATATACCGCATATGTCAAAAATAATTATACGATAAACGGCGGTACTGTCACAGTTTATGGAAATGCTGTTGTTGATGGAACTGTCAGCGGATTAGGCTGGGATAAGAGAGTGGAGCAGGGCTTGCTTTATTATGACGAAAAGGCGCCCGAGTATTTGAATGGCAGTGTTTGGTACAAAGACTTTATAGATGGCAAAGGATATCTTTCCCATGAACCGTTCCTGGGTGAAAGGCCTGATATTGATCTTGATCTCAAAGCCTTTCCTACCTTAACCCAAAAGGGTGCACTGACCGTTAACGGTACCGTGAACATTTCTGAAAGTGGATGGTATTCCAAGCTTTCTATTACAACTGACGGTCGAACGAATTTTTCAGTCACGGCCGACGAAGGCGAAGTTATTGAGATCAGGGTGGACGAATTCCTGCTTAACAATGCGGTAACCATTAACGGTAATGGAAAAGTCATTTTTTATGTGGACAAATTTGTGAGCGGAGGCGTACCCCGGATTAATCTGAACGGTAACCCCGATCAGGTTATGATTTATGTGTCAGGCAAACAGCAAGCGACTTTCACCAACATATGGGGAAGCTTCAATATCTATGCTGCCGGTGGCGTCTTGGATTTAATCAGCAGCAACATCAATATGCGTGGTAATATATACACTGAAGGTAGCTTGAACCTCGATAATACCTGCAATATAACCGGTTTTGTATGTGCTCCAAAATCCACTGTTACAATGGCCGGTAATGCAAAGGTCTACGGAAAACTGATTGCAAACAATCTGGCAACCAGCGGAAGCGCCCAGATCATTATGGGTGATGTAACAAGTCTGACAGACGGTATCGTGGATTATATCACCAATTCTCAGGCTCCGACAGTTTTAAAGGTTGCTTCAACATCGCCTAATGGAAGCTATACCGTGGGAGCTGTGATTCCGATAACCGTACAGTTCAGCAAAATCGTAAATGTTACCGGAGTCCCACGGCTCATGCTGGAAACTGGTGCAACGGACAGATATGCGCTTTATGCAAGCGGTAGCGGTACCAATACTCTTACATTTAACTATACTGTCCAGCAAGGAGACTATACAACAGACCTCAACTATGTTGGCATTTATTCATTGGACCTCAATGTAAACAATACGGCAACCATAAAGGATACTTCAAATAAGAATGCCATATTGACTTTACCAGCGCTTAACAATGCCAATTCGCTGGCGGGAGGTTCCAATATCAGCATAGATACTGCCATACCAAATGTCAGCATAACAAGTACGGCAGCAAATCCAACAAAGCTATCGCCGATACCTGTAACCATTACCTTCAGTGAAGCAGTAACCGGCTTTGTGGCAAGTGACATAACTGTAGTCAATGGGACTGTCGGCAGCCTGAGCGGAAGTGGGACAACCTATACCGTTAATATTACTCCTATAGCTCAGGGAGACGTTACTGTATCCGTAGGTGGGAGTAAGGCCTTTGATGCGGCAGGTAATGGAAATTCCGCATCGGCACAGTTAGTCAGAACCTATGACAGTATTGCTCCAACTGTTACATTGAGCAGTACAGCAACAAATAATACCAATGTATCGCCGATACCTGTGACAATCACCTTCAGTGAAGCAGTAACAGGATTTGCTCTAAATGATATCACGATTGTTAATGGAACCGCCGGAAGCTTTAGTGGAAGCGGGACAACCTATACAATCAATATAACGCCAAATGCGCAAGGTACCGTAACGGTTAATGTAGGTGCCAGTAAAGTGACTGATGCAGCAGGCAATGGGAATACTGCAGCGGTACAGCTGGTCAGGACTTATGATACGATTGCACCGGCAGTTCCTGCATTAACAGCAACGCCTACAAGCGCAACCAATGGGAACGTAACTGTTGCCATAAGCTATCCGGCTGATGCTGTGGTCAAACTGTATCGGATAGGCAGCAGCGGCGCATGGACGGCTTATAGCGCAGCATTAACCATCTCGCAGAATACAACAGTCTATGCAAAATGCCAGGATGCAGCAGGCAACTGGAGCGCAGAAGGCAGCGTTGTCGTTAACAATATCAATGGAGTACCGACCGCAAACGCAGTCAATATTACGGCAACTGAAGATACCGTTTACAACGGCATCCTGACGGGAAGTGATGTTGAAGGCAATAATCTTACATTCATCAAAGTCACCGACCCGGCACATGGAACCGTCGCAATCAACACGAATGGCAGCTTCACCTATACACCGGCAGCAAATTACTATGGGTCAGACAGCTTTACCTTCAAGGTTAACGATGGCGTTTTTGATTCGGCAGCAGTTACAGCAGCAATAACAGTAACTGCAGTCAACGATGCACCAGTAATGACTGCAATCAATACACTAACCGGAACACTTACAAATACACCATTTACCATAACCTATGCCGACCTTGCCGGTGCTGCAAACGAAAGTGATGTTGAAGGAAACAGCATCCGGTTCGTAATAAATGCAGTCAGCACAGGGACGTTGACAAAAGCTGGCGTCGCTGTTGTTCCCGGTACGACGCTGGCAAGCGGTGAAAGCCTTGTATGGACACCAGCGGAAAACGCATCAGGCGTGCTAAATGCCTTCACGGTTAAGGCAAGTGACGGCATTTTAGAAACGGCTCCGGTGCAGGTAAAGGTAGACGTCAGAGAGGGCAGCATCACTGTAACAGTAAAGAATCCTGACGGTACGGGACTTAGTGATGTTCTCGTATCCATCACGAGAGACGGCGTGAAATTGCCAGGGGGTGTAACCAATGACAGCGGTATCTGCCTATTTGAGGATATGCAGACCGGCGTTTACAACATAACAATACAAAAACCAAGCGGAGTAACCGTTGTAGGTGATGAATCCAGGACCGTCTCGCTGACTTACAGCAGCATAAGCACCAGTGTGGATTTCAGCTTCTCAAATCCGGCAAGCATCTTCGATACCGGTGAAGACTTCTTCAAGCTTGAACCGGGATATGAAGACATCAACGAGACACAGGTTGTGAAGGTAACTGAAAATGGCAGGGTGGACCTAAAGATTGTCCTCAATGTATACAGGCCATTCAACTCGATGCATCTTTTGCTGGACCATGAGTTTAAAAACGCCAGCCAGGGTGGATTGACGCCTTCATTCGCACTGTCGAAGATCAATAAAATCAACAAGCTGGACGAAACGGACAAGCAAAATGTGAAGAAGATTCTGGAAACCTTGAACCAGGGTGACAAGGCTACGATCAACAATGTTGCGGGTAGCATTCAGATGCAGCAGCAAACAGCCTATAATGGAGGCTACTATCCGGCAGGCAAGTATGAAATAGAGTTTTCCTTGTTCGTGGGACATAGCATCAAAGATGAAAGCATCGTTGCAGGAGATAAGAAGACGGTATTGGTTACCGGCGTCAATATTGATGGTACAGATATTGTCATCTCCAGCCCCCTGGAAATTGAGATCGAGCTTGCGAAACTGCCTAAAGTAAAATAAAAAAGAATTGAGTAAGATAATTGAAGAAGGAACCGCACTGCGGTTCCTTCTTCATGCAGGAATTCGGACAAGCCTTGTTGAATTAATCTATAATAGATATGATTCGTAGGAGGAATACTAATGTACAAATTAAAGAATTTCATGGAAGATGTGGTTGCCCATAAGACGGATTCGATATTGAAGATGATGAACATATGCAAATGCGAAAAATGCAGGTGCGACATAATGGCTATCGCCCTGAACGATTTGCCGGCCAGGTATGTGGTCACTGAAAAAGGCGCACTTTTTACAAAGATGAGGGAATTGGAACAACAGTTCGAGGTGGATGTCGAAACAGCTGTAATCAAGGCAGCGGTATTTGTAGGCAAGAGCCCGCGGCATGACAAGTAACCGCACAATACTTATGGGTCTTGGCCGCATCATGACTTTTCAGAAAAGAGGATGACAACATGATTAAATTCGGCCCTGCGGGGAATTCGGACTCCTTCTATGCCCAAGGCTACAAAAGCTCGCTGGATATGCCGGCCTGGCTTCACAATATGTCACTGACAGCTTATGAGTACTCACTGGCCAGAGGGGCGCGGCTGAGGCCGGAGCTCGCTGTGAGACTAGGTGAAAAAGCATTGGAGCAAGGCATTTGCGTTAGTGTCCATGCTCCATATTATATCAACCTTGCCTCGGACGACCCAAGCGCTATACAAAAATCAGAAGGGTACATACTGGATACTTCCCAGACAGCTTCGCTGCTGGGTGCACGAAGGGTGGTGCTGCATCCCGGCTCGGTCGGTCAAAACAGCCGGAAGCATGCCTTTGCCAATGTGAAGAGAAACCTGGAGCAGATTATTATTAAGCTGAAGCAAGCCAAGCTGGATGTAGCACTGTGCCCCGAAACCATGGGAAAAAAGAACCAGATCGGTTCACTGGATGAAACATTGGAGCTGTGCCTGTTGGATCCGTCCATGATCCCTACCCTGGACTTCGGCCATCTGCATGCGGTAGACGGCGGCGCGCTGATTCATGAGCAGGACTACCGGCGGATTTTCGAGCGTCTGCTAGCGGTGCTTGGCGAAGAAAGAGGCAGGACCATCCACATCCATTACAGCCGGATCGAGTTTACCGAAAAAGGCGGTGAGAAAAAGCACTGGACCTATTCGGATACAGCCTACGGCCCTGAATTCGAGCCCTTGGCGCAGTGCCTGAACGAATACGGCATGTCGGCCACCGTTATTTGTGAATCAAGGGGAACCATGGCGGAAGATGCCATGACACTGAAAAAAATTTACGACAGAATTCGGGAGGACTACTTGTTCCGCTTGGAAAATATATGATATGATTAAGTAGGAATTTTAGGCCTTATAAAGTTTTTGAAAGGGGTACAAGAATGCATTTGAGATTGGAAAAGCTACGGCAGCATATGAGCGCAGCCGGGCTTGACAGCATGTTGGTGTATTCCAGGGAGAATAGAAGGTATTTAAGCGGCTTTACCGGCTCAGCCGGTTTCCTTGTTATAGGGATGCATAAAGCCTGTTTTGTGACTGATTTTCGTTATATGGAGCAAGCGAAGCAGCAATGCCAGGGCTATGAGATAACCAATCACAACAACCTCATTCACCAGACCATCTCACAGCTGCTTTCCTCTGCCGGTATTGCCCGGTTGGGGATCGAAGAAGACTTCATGACAGTGAGCTTCTACAATGATCTGAGAAAAGCAGCCGGCGATGTGGAATTGACCGGTGGCAGAGCAATATTGGATAGCCTGCGCATTGTCAAGGACAGCGTAGAAATTGCTTGCATACGCAAAGCAGCAGAGATTACCGATGCTGCCTTCAGCCATATTTTGAACCATATCATGCCCGGCATGAAGGAGAAAGAAGTTGCACTGGAGCTTGAGATATTTTGCAAGAAGAACGGGGCATCGGCATTATCCTTTGACCCCATCGTTGCATCCGGGCATCGCTCAGCACTTCCCCACGGCATTGCCTCAGAAAAAACAATAAAAGCGGGAGAGTTCTTGACACTTGATTTTGGTTGTGTTTATAATGGATATTGTTCAGATATGACAAGGACGGTGTTTATTGGCAAAGCCACAGAGAAACACAGTGACATCTATGAGACTGTACTTCGGGCACAGCAGACCGCACTGCAATACATCAAGCCGGGTGCTGTGGGTAAGGATGTGGATAAGGTGGCCCGTGACATCATATCGGATGCAGGCTACGGCCAGTATTTCGGCCATGGTCTGGGGCACGGCGTAGGACTTGCCGTTCACGAAGAGCCGCGGTTGAACACCCTGAGTGAAAAGACACTGGCTCCGGGCATGATCGTCACCGATGAGCCGGGTATCTATATACCGGAATTTGGCGGTGTCCGCATCGAAGACCTGGTTCTGGTAACCGATAGCGGCTGCGAGACGTTGAGTCGATCACCCAAGAATTTAATAGAAGTTTAATCGGTATTTAACCATTTATACAGTTTCCAATTAAAAATCAACATATAAAATATCTTTGGAGGGATACGATTCATGATTTCAGCAAGTGATTTTCGGAAAGGCATAACCTTTGAAATGGACGGACAAATATATAGTGTGATTGACTTTCAGCATGTAAAGCCCGGCAAAGGCGCTGCATTTGTCAGGACCAAGCTGAGAAACATCATCTCCGGCTCAGTGACGGACAGATCCTTCAACCCGTCCGACAAATTCCCACCAGCCCACATCGAAAGAAAAGAAATGCAGTTTCTGTATGAGGACGGCGGGCTATACTACTTTATGGACAATGAATCCTACGAGCAGATTCCTTTGAACCACGACCAGGTGGAGGATGCCATCATCTATCTCAAGGCCAATGACATAGCCATCATCCGTTTCTACAAGGGCGCTGCATTCTCGGTTGAACCGCAGAACTTCGTCGAACTTGAGGTAACGGAGACCGAGCCAGGCTTCAAGGGAGACACCGCCACCGGCGCTACGAAGCCTGCAACACTTGAGACAGGCGCACAGGTCAGCGTTCCGTTGTTTGTCAACATCGGTGACAGGATCAGAGTGGACACAAGAACAGGAGAATACATGGAAAGAGTGTAGCGGTATGACTCCAGTGTATATGATGCTTAATACTGGAGAAAATACAGACTATAGCACACAACAAAAGGAGGAGAGTACATATGGAATACTTATACGAGAGAGTCGCATACCTTAAGGGCCTGGCTGAAGGCATGAAGGTGGACGAGACCACCGATCAGGGCAAGCTGATGTCCAAGATCATCGATGTCCTGGGAGATTTTGCGGATGCCATCAATGAGCTGAACGATACACAAAACGAGTTGGATGAGTATGTTGAAGCAATAGATGAAGATCTTTCTACATTAGAAGATGAAATATACGGTGACGACGAAGATGACTTCGAAGATGACGATGAAGACTACGACTATGTCGAAGTCGAATGCCCCCACTGCAAGGAGTTCGTCTATCTGGACGAAAGCCTGATCGACAGCGGCGAGCAGGTCATCTGCCCCAACT
This sequence comes from Calditrichales bacterium MX18-03, assembly GCA_021083345.1. Classification (GTDB taxonomy): domain Bacteria; phylum Bacillota; class Clostridia; order Lutisporales; family Lutisporaceae; genus JAJGRE01. Next base: position 127,339 of record JAJGRE010000001.1, read on the forward strand.
GTCATGAGCCCATCGAAGTAGAATTCGAGTGCGAGTGCTGCGGCTGCGGACACGATCACGACCACGAATAACGATTGTTATCGAAATAACTTTAGTTAAATGACCTCCGGTAAAACCGGAGGTTTTTTCTTTTTTGCACAGTCATCATTTGAGATAAGCAGTCATATTAATAGTACAAATATTACGAAGAGGACAAATATGGAAAACACAAGTAAACTCAGTGAAGTGCTGCCTTTTCTGCCGCAGCATTTTCAAAGCATGATCAAAAAGCTTCCATGGGAGATCCTAAACAGCATGGAGGAAATCCGGCTGAGACAGGGTAAACCCCTTATGGTGGTCTGCAGCAGAAACGACTATTTTGTCAGCGGACAGGGCTTGCCTGTCACCGCGCCGCACCAGGGCTATTCTGTTACCGAAGACGACCTGAGAAATGCCGTGCAGCTGGTATGCAATTTTTCTTTCTATTCGGTGGAAGAGGAGCTGAAAAACGGCTTTGTCACCATCAGCGGCGGCCATAGGGTCGGCATCTGCGGTAAAACCATACTGGAAAACGGAAGGATAAAGACCATCCGTGATATCTCCTTTCTCAATTATCGAATAGCCAGACAGGTCTTGGGGGCGGCTGATCCGGTCATCAGTCATGTCATCCGCTCTCCCGGTCTGATCTACAATACGTTGATCCTTTCACCGCCGCAATGCGGCAAAACAACGATCCTGCGGGACCTGGTACGCCAGCTGAGCAACGGCATCGGGCATAGCTTTGCCGGCTGCAAGGTCGGGCTGGTGGATGAACGGTCTGAAATCGCCGCCGCCAGCTTTGGGATCCCGAAAAATGACGTAGGTGTCCGCACCGATGTCTTGGATAGCTGCCCCAAGGCGGAAGGCATTATCATGATGATCCGCTCCATGTCGCCTGATATCATTGCAACGGATGAAATCGGAAAGGCTGAGGATGCGGATGCCGTCGTAGCTGCAGTCAATGCAGGCGTCAAGTTGGTCACAACGATACATGGCAGCGGCATGGAGGATTTTTTCCGGAAGCAGGACCTTAAAAGGCTTCACACTCAGGTTTTTGAAAGATACATCATCCTAAGCAGACGGCAGGGACCCGGTACCATCGAAGCTGTTATGGACGGAGATTGCGGGCAAGTGGGGGGAGGTAACGACACATGATATTGAAGCTTTTCGGCGGTCTTTTGGTGGTTGCTGCAACGGGCGGCTTGGGTTTTCTTTTTTCTTATAGGTACAGCAGCAGACCTCGGGAGCTGAGATCCTTCCGAAGACTGCTTCAGATGCTGGAAACTGAGATCGTATATGGTGCAACCCCGCTTCCTCATGCATTGGTCAGCATCGCTGGCCGTCTTCAGGGGAGTTACAGTATTTTTCTGGAATACACGTCCCAGCTGCTCTCGAAAAGGACCTATAGCTCTGTGAGGGAAGCTTGGGTAAATGCTGTGGAGACAATACTCGGCAAGACCGCTCTGACCGGTCCGGACAGGGAGCTGCTAAAAAGCTTTGGAAATGTGCTGGGTTGCTCTGACAGGGAAGACCAGCAGAAGCATTTCAGCCTGCTGTATATCCAGCTGAAGCAGCAGGAGGATGCAGCCGAGGAAGAAAGGAAACGCAATGCCAGGATGTGCAAGAGCCTTGGCGTTCTCTTCGGTGCAGCTGTATTCATCCTGTTTGTATAAAACTTGATGCTTATCAAAAAGGGACATTCCTTAGCGCAAAAGGAATACTTCTTACTCGAGCAAGGTGTGTCCCTTTACATTAATAAGGAGGACCAAAAATGGATGTGAATCTGATTTTCAAAATAGCTGCAATCGGTATCGTCGTTGCAGTACTGAACAGAGTTCTGAACCAATCCGGCAGAGAGGAAATGGCCATGATGACGACACTAGCAGGTACAGTCATCGTCCTTATGATGGTCATCAGCCTGATCAGCAGGCTCTTCGACAACGTCAGAACCATGTTTCAGCTTTAAGGTGATGCCATGGATATTTTCAAAATTGTGATGATCGGTATAATCGCAGCCGTCATGGCCGTCATCCTGCGGGAAGAGAAGCCGGAAATCGCGATGCAGGTCAGTCTCGTCACCGGCCTGATCCTCTTCCTATTCATTATATCCAAGCTGGACTCGGTCATAACGGTGCTGAAATATTTTGCCGGAAAGGCCAACATCGATATCCTGTACTTTTCAACCATCCTGAAGGTCATCGCTATTGCTTATATCACGGAATTCGGTGCGCAGGTCTGCCGTGACGCCGGTGAGTGTGCCATAGCCTCCAAGATCGAATTGGCCGGCAAGGTCCTGATCATGGTATTGGCTATCCCCATTCTGGCTGCATTGATGGATATTATGATCAAGATCGTGCCATGAGTGCAAAAGGCAATAGGCTAGAGGCTAAGGGCTCTATTAAAGAGGGAGAAAAACCATGTTAAAGAGAATGATGCTGATCCTTACAATCCTATTATGCTTTTCAACTGCCGTGTACTGCGATGACCCCGGCAATGCCGGCAGTGCCGTTACGGAGGACATCCTGGAGACGCAGCTGGATACGGTGGACACCATCGAGATCGAACAATTTATTGAAGCCATCAACAAAGAGTCTGGCGGTTATATTCCCAAGCTGGATTTGAAGTCCATGGTCATGGGGCTGTTTAGAAATAATCCCGTCAACAGCGTGCAAGATACTATAAAAGGCCTATTCCGCTTTTTTTTGAAGGAGGTTGTCCAGAATTTAAACCTGATGGGGAAAATCATACTTCTGGCCGTGTTTTGTGCCATTATGCAGAACCTGCACAGTGCCTTTCAAGGAGAAGCCGTGGGCAAGCTGGCATACAACGTCTGCTATATCCTGGTGATCATACTGGCCATACAAAGCTTCAACACGGCGTTAGCCCTGGGCAACCATGCCATTCAGTCCATGGTTGGCTTCATGCAGGCACTTCTGCCCACCCTGATCGCGCTGCTGGCATCAGTGGGTGGTATTGCATCCTCAGCGCTTTTTCAGCCATTTATCTTCACAACCATTGCAGCGGTGGCCACGCTGGTCAAGACCGTCATCATTCCCCTGGTGCTGTTCTCGGCTGTGCTCAGCATTATGAATAACCTGTCGGATTCCATCAAGGTTTCCAAGCTGGCTTCCCTGTTGAGGCAGACGGCTATCGGACTTCTTGGCGTCATTCTGACGGTTTTTACCGGCATCATCTCCGTTCAGGGCATCGCCGCTTCCTCACTGGACGGTGCAGCCGTAAAAACTGCCAAATTTGCTGTGGACAATTTCGTCCCCATTGTAGGCAGCTTTTTATCCGATGCCTTTGATGCCGTCATCAGCTGTTCCCTGATCCTGAAGAACGGCATCGGCGTAGCCGGCCTCTTGATCCTGCTCCTGATCTGCAGCTTCCCGCTCTTGAAAATGCTGTCCATCATCGTCATTTACAAGCTTTCCAGTGCGTTGATCGAGCCCATTCTGGACAACCAGATCGTCCAATGCCTGAACGACATGAGCAACGCCATGCTGATCCTGATGACCTGCGTCATAGCTGTCGGCGTCATGTTTTTTATGGCACTGACAGTCATCATGGGCGTAGGCAATATGACCGTCATGCTGAGGTAGGTGAAAATATGCTTGATTTCATAAGAAACTGGATCATTAATATAACCGTTGTCATGATTTTTATCATGCTGCTGGAAACCATTCTTCCAAACAGTGATATGAAGCGTTATGTCAATGTCGTGGTGGGACTGCTGATTGTAGTCGTCATCATCCAGCCGCTGATGCTGGTGAAGGATATTTCACTTCAATTCAATAAAAATGTCCTGGAAGCAACGGCCTTTGTACAGCAAGGCAGTGTGGCAGCACAGGCTGTGGATCTGAACCGGTACCGAAAACAGGAAGCGCTACAGCTTTTCGAAGCACGGATCAAGGGTGAGATCGGCCGCCTTCTTGAACAAGAAGGCATAAAAAATGATAATGCCAGGATCGAGCTGGAGTTGGCCACCGACATAGACCAGCAGGATTTCGGAAGGATCCGGTCGGTGGATATTTATCTGGATGGCGGAGACAGCAGCGCCATTGAGGTGAATAAGATCAACGTAAGCATTTCCAAAGTTGATGACGGTGACGACAATAAATCAGTAATGAATAAAGACAACGGTGAATATAATTTCAGTGATAACAGTTTAACGTCTAAACTGAAAAACAGCATAAGCAAAGCGCTGGGTGTTGAAGAATCGGCTGTCAGCATCCGGGCGAAGTAAGATAACAAGGAGGAGGACCCATGAAGCTACTTGATTGGTTGAAAGAGAAACTGAAGCTTGAGAATCTCCAAAAGCTGGCCCATTCAAAAAAAACAATCCCGAATCTGATCATCATCTTCTGTATCGGTCTGGCTTTACTCCTAATTTCCGACTTTTACAGCGATATCAAACCGAAGGAAACGGCTGAGGATGCGCAGAGCACCCAGGTTGCTGATGCTGCTTTGACGGGCAGCGATTCTGAGGCAGCTTATGTCAGGAACCTGGAAAACCAGCTTGCAAGCATCCTGAGCAAGATCGAAAATGCGGGTAAGGTTTCCGTCATGCTCACGCTGAAGGGCGGAGTGGAAATAATGCCGGCCAAAGACGCGTCCACCGCCGATAGGGTCACCAATGAAAAGGATGAAAATGGAGGAACCAGGACCATCAATGAAAAAACCATAGAGGATAAGGTGGTATTTGTCGCAACACAAGGGGGGCAGACAAAGCCTCTCATTATAAAGGAAACCAATCCTGAGATTAGGGGAGTGATCGTCGTAGCAGAAGGGGCGAGGGATGCAAAGGTCAAGCTCAGGATATCCGAAGCGGTACAGACTGTTTTGGATATACCGGCCTACAGGGTTACGGTATATGAGAAAAACTAAGACGGTATAAAGAATCAGTAAGTCTAATGTGGGAGGTCGTCATATGCAAATAAAAAGAAAGAATATAATTATCTGTTCAATGATACTTTTGTTGTTCGTTGTAGGCTATGCTTATAATGCCTTTACAACAACCCGTTATACCGATACGGCTTTCAATCTTGATTTCAGCGGTACCGAAGAGCCTGCCGCTGCATTGGAAAAGGCCGATCAACAGGATAAGGAAGCGCAAAACAACGAAACCAACGATATGAACAACGACGTGCAGATCGTTCAGGAAAAGAATGATCCGGCCGTTCCTGCCTCCGGGTCTTCCTTCTTCTCGGAATACAGGCTGGAAAGAGACAAGAACAGAAGCAAGGAAGTTGAAATGTGGCAGGACATCATCAACAACGGCACAGCGGAAGAAACCTTCAAGAACATGGCTCAGCAGGAGCTGGTCAAGATCGTTGCCCTGACGGAAAAGGAAATGATCATCGAGAACCTGATCATTGCCAGAGGCTTCAATGATGCGCTGGTCTTCCTGGCTGATGACTCCGCAACCATCATCGTGGATGCCAAGGAGCTGACACCGGCCAATGTTGCCCAGATACAGGACATCGTTGTCAGGAAGACAAAACTTGAACCCAGCAACATCAAGATCATGAAGAAAAACTGATCTGGTACATAATGAGCAAGCTTACATAGGAGAACGTGCTGATATCGATTTTTCAGCGCGTTCTCCGTCATTATTCCGGTATTTGCATAATTTAATCCAATGCGTATACAATAAAAATGCACTGTGTCGCATTTTACGAAAAAAACCCTACATATATTTGTAAATATTAGCGTGTTTTGTTATAATAGTTACATAATTCGCAACCCAACGCATTACAAGGGGGTGTTTTTTATGGAAAAGGAGATAAAACTGGATAAATACGGCGCAGTAAAAATAGCCGATGATGTGGTAGCCATTATTGCAGAGCTGGCAGCTAAGGAAGTCAAGGGCGTGTATGCCATGAGCGGCGGAATTGCAGACAGTATCACCGAAATCCTTGGCAAGAAGAATCCGTCCAAGGGCGTCAAGGTGGAGGTCGGCGAAAAAGAAGCCGCTATAGATTTATATATCATCGTAGAATATGGCGTACGCATACCGGATGTCGCCTATCAGATCCAGGAAAATGTCAAGAAGGCCGTGGAGACTATGACAGGTCTCAGTGTTGTTGAGGTAGACATCCACATTCAGGGTGTCAATATGGAAAAAGATCAGAAGGAAGAGGAAAATCCGGATACACGGGTCAAATGACTTTTTTTAAACTAACCAACCAGCTATTGGCTTAACTGCAGTCTGGGGGGTTAGTTTAACTATTCTTTTATAAGATGCACACATAGGAGGAAATATGAGCAGAAGACTAGCCCGGGAATATGCCGTACAGTTTCTATTCAGCATGGATTTCAATATGGGCGAAAACATGGATGAGGCCTTGGAGGTTTTTTTTGATTCCGAAGAAATGAACGAGGGCAGAAAGCTGAGCGATACCCTTAAGAAAAACGACCTGGCATTTGCAGAAACGATCATTCGCGGCTGCGTTTCAAACCTGGATGAGGTAGATGGGCTGATACGTGCAAATTCCCAAGGGTGGACCAAGGAACGTATTGCAAAGGTGGATTTGGCTATCCTGCGTCTCGCTTTGTTCGAAATATTGCATATGAACGATATCCCCGACAGTGTTGCTGTCAATGAGGCCGTTGAGCTTGCCAAAAAATACAGCACCGAGGAATCAGGAAGCTTCATCAACGGAATACTGGGAAAGATCCTCCGGGACAAAGCAGTCAAAGGTGTATAACATGCTTTCGGTAGGAATCGACACCAGTTGCTATACCTCCTCCATAGCGGTAATGGACAGCCAATACCGTTTGCTTTACGACAAACGGATCATGCTGGAGGTTCCCTCCGGATGCCGGGGACTGCGGCAGTCGGATGCTGTTTTTCAGCACATGAAAAATATAAGCAGCCTGATGGCAGACTGCTTTAAAACCATTGATCCTGCAGATATCGTCTGCTTTTCGGTCAGCAGCAAGCCTCGCAATGGGCCGGACTCGTATATGCCCGTTTTTACAACAGGCATCCATGCAGCCAATATGGCGGCAAGCTGCCTGAAAAAACCGGTTTTTCAAGTCTCCCATCAGCAGAACCATATTCTTGCCGGCATTTGGTCATCCAAAGAGTCCTTTACGGCGCCTTTCGGTGCATACCATGTATCCGGGGGGACTACTGAGCTGTTGCTTGTGACGCCTCAGGAAGATGGAGAGTTGGAAATCCGCCTGATCGGCGGCAGCAATGACCTGAAAGCAGGGCAGTTCATAGACCGGGCAGGGGTCGCCATGGGATTCGGTTTTCCATGCGGTCAGGAGATGGACAATCTCTGCGCGGAAATGGAGACTGAAGGTGTCCCTATAAGTGCAATTCCGGTGCCGGTTTATATTACGGGGAGCTTCGCAAGCTTTTCCGGCCCTGAATCCCATATCCAGCGGATCATTTCTTCTGAGGAACCTGACCGGCTGAAGAAGGCTGCGCTGTCAGCGGGTATTTTTGACTGTATTGCCAAAGCAATAGAAAAGACAGCCTGCCATGCAAAAAAGGAGTACTGTTTCGACAGGCTGCTGCTTATCGGTGGCGTGGCTTCCAACAAGCGGATCAAGACATATCTGACGGAAAGCAGAAGCTTTCAGCAGTCCGGCATAGAACCTGTTTTTGCCCAGGCGCGCCATTCTTCCGATAATGCAGTGGGTACCGCATTTTATGGTATGAACAAGTACTGCTGCACCCGGAATAAGGAATAGTAAAATCGACTATTGGCATTTATGCCAGTATTTTTTTCGGGGGTTCAAATGAGCAAGGAGAGAGTATTTACCGTTACGGAGATCAACAGCTATATCAAGCATATCATCGAAAATGACATACTGCTTTCCCATATCCATGTCAAAGGCGAGATATCAAATTTCAAGCTGCATGGCTCAGGACACCTGTATTTTACACTGAAGGATGCGGATTCGAGAATCAAGTGCGTCATGTTCAGGGGAAATATGGGCAAGCTGAAGTTCCGACCGGAGGATGGCATGGCCGTTGTTGTCAGAGGCTACTTTTCCATCTATGAACGGGACGGTCAATACCAGTTCTATGCAGAGGATATGGCGCCTGAGGGTACCGGATCCCTATATAAAGCCTACGAGCAGCTGAAGAAAAAGCTGTCCGATGCCGGCTGGTTCGATGCCGGCCGAAAGAAGAAGATCCCCTATCTGCCGCAGACCGTGGGGGTTGTTACCTCACCAACCGGTGCAGCGGTAAGGGATATCATCTCCATTATCCAACGCCGATGCCCCTGTGTGGATATCCTGCTTTATCCCGTGTTGGTGCAAGGAGAAAACGCCGAGCAGGACATAGCCCGCGCTATCCGCTTTTTCAATGAAAAGCAGAATGCAGACGTCCTGATTGTGGGAAGAGGCGGGGGATCCATCGAGGAGCTGTGGGCTTTCAACGAGGAAGCAGTAGCACAGGCCATCTATGAATCCCGTATCCCAGTGGTATCGGCGGTAGGGCATGAGACGGATTTCACCATTGCTGATTTTGTTGCGGACCTTAGAGCAGCAACCCCTTCTGCGGCAGCTGAGCTGGTTGTTCCGGACAGGCACACCCTGGAAAGCCGGATAAGCCAATACCGTCAGATCCTGAATGCTTCCATGAACCAGCTGCTTCAGGACAGGCGGGCGCGGGTTGAGAAGATTTCCAAAGACAATGTCTTCCGGCATCTGGAACGCAAGATACTCAATCTGAACCAAACCCTGGATACCCTCGACAAATATCTTCATTTTCATATAAACGGCATTTTAAAGGAAAAAAAGTCCGGTTTGGAAAAAAACATGGAAAAACTGGAGATACTAAATCCGGAGTCAGCTTTATCAAGAGGCTTTGCTTATATAAAAGACAGTACGGGCAGCCGGCTGATCACATCCATTGCCCAACTGGACAGGGGAGAAAAAGCCGTTCTGGTACTGAAGGACGGTCATGCTCTCGTTTCCATCGAGGAAATACATCGGTCGCAACCCTAAAAATATGATTTGGAATGGTGAAGCATATGAATGAAAAAATGAGTTTTGAGCAAGCCTTGTCCAGGCTGGAGGAAATCGTGGCAAAGCTGGAGCAGGGCAATATAGCCCTTGAGGAATCCCTGTCCATTTATCAGGAAGGCATGCAGCTTTCCAAAACCTGCTCCCAAATGCTGCAGGAAGTCGAAGGCAAGGTCATGGCGGTTATGAATAAAGGTGAAGGCACAGTCAGCGATTTCAGCATCAATACGGCTAAGGAGGCATAAGGATTGGACTTCAAGGGTTATACATCAGAAAAAAAGCAGCTAATTGATCAATATCTGAATACCCTGCTGCCGGAAGCAAACAACGTTCCGGTTATCATTGAAGCCATGCGGTACAGCCTGTCTGCAGGCGGAAAACGCCTGAGACCGATTCTGGCCTTGATGGCCTGTGATTTGTTTAAGGGTGATCCGGATGAAGTCATGCCCTTTGCCTGCAGTATTGAGATGATCCATACCTACTCCCTGATCCATGATGATCTGCCTGCCATGGACAACGATGATTTACGGCGGGGCAAGCCCACCAACCACAAGGTATTCGGTGAAGGCTTCGCTATCCTGGCAGGAGACGCGCTTTTAAACTATGCTTTTGAGCTGGTGCTGGAAAAGATATCCGAAAATCCCAGGCCGGAATACATCAAGGCCGCACAGGCTATTGGAAACGCAGCTGGAATATCCGGCATGATAGGCGGCCAGTGCATTGATTTATATTATGAGAATAAGGAAATCAATGTAGAGCTTTTGAAAACCATGCATAATATGAAAACAGGCGCCCTTATTTCTGCGGCACTATATACCGGCGCAGTGATAGCCGGCGCAGCAGAAAAGGACCTGAACAATATACGGCGGCTTGGCAGCCTGCTTGGACTGGCTTTTCAGATTACAGACGACATATTGGATGTGGAGGGCTCTCTGGAAAAGATGGGAAAAGCCACCCATAAGGATCAATCCCATCGTAAGTCCAATTTTATCAGCTTTTATGGCCTGGAACGGTCTAAAGCAATAGCAAAGGACTTGATTGAAGAAGCAAAAGCAATCCTGTTGGAGTACAAGGATGACGGCAGCCATCTGATTGCTTTGGCCGACTATATCCTGACCAGAGATCATTAGCAAGGGGGATAACCGGTGAATTTTTTTAACAAAGTGTCAGATAACAAAGTACTGATGACCTGCTTTACTGCCTGGTTGGTGGCACAGATCCTGAAGATCATGCTGACATACTACAGCAGCAAAAAAATAGATATAACGCGCTTTGTGGGCTCCGGCGGCATGCCCAGCTCCCACACCTCCTTTGTTATGGCGCTGTCTACGGCAGTAGGCAAGCTGCACGGCTGGGATTCGTCCATTTTCGCCATCGCCCTGGCCTTCGCCTTTGTCGTCATGTACGATGCTGCAGGTGTCAGGCGTGCAGCCGGCTATCAGGCCAGAATCCTCAATATCATCATCGAAGACCTTGCACACAACAAGCATCTGGAAAATGAGAAGCTGAAGGAGCTGATCGGTCATACGCCCAAAGAGGTATTGGCCGGAGCGGTTCTGGGTATCTTCATCGCAAATATTATGATCTAAGGTAGGGGTATCATGTACAGAGTACTGAGCAGAATAAATACGCCGGCTGACTTGAAAAAGCTGGATTACGACGATCTCAGGGTGCTTTGCACCGAGCTGAGGGATTATGTCATCAAAGTAGTCTCGGAAAACGGCGGACATCTTGCATCCAATCTCGGTGTTGTGGAGCTGACGCTGGCCATGCACCGGATTTTTGATTCACCCAGGGATAGAATCATATGGGATGTGGGACACCAATCCTATATCCATAAAATCATTACCGAAAGAAGAGAAGCCTTCAAGTCCATCCGGCAGTATCAGGGACTCAGCGGCTTTCCCAAGCGTTCCGAAAGCAGCCATGATGCCTTTGATACAGGGCACAGCAGCACTTCCATCTCTGCCGCCCTTGGAATGGCAAAGGCCCGTGACCTGGCAGGGGAGGATTATTCAGTCGTGGCTGTCATCGGAGACGGTGCCCTTACAGGGGGCATGGCTTTCGAAGCTTTGAACCATGCCGGTGATTTCCCGACAAACTTCATCGTTATTCTGAATGATAATGAAATGTCCATTGCACCGAATATCGGCGGCATGTCCAACTACCTCAGCAAGCTGAGAACGGAGCCGGCCTATTTCAGGCTGAAGCTGGAAATAGAAAACCTGCTGAACAAGGTGCCATTGGTAGGCAAATCCATGTTCCATACAGCTGAGAAGCTGAGGGACTGGTTCAAGTACCTGCTTGTACCTGGCGTCCTTTTTGAGGAGCTGGGCTTCAAATATCTTGGTCCCATCGACGGCCACGATATCAGGAAGCTGGAGGAAGTCCTGAAACGCGCCAGGGACTATAACGGTTATCCCGTTCTGATCCATGTGGTCACTACCAAGGGAAAAGGATATACCATTGCAGAGAACAAACCGGATAAATTCCACGGCATCAACCCCTTTTTTACCGAAACCGGAGAGTTGAAAAGTCGCAGTACGGATAAGAGCTATTCAGCCATCATGGGCGAGGCTCTGATGAGCCTTGCGGAGCACGACAGCCGGATCGTTGCGGTTTCTGCGGCCATGCCGGATGGAACCGGGCTTTCGGCATTTGCCGCTAAGTTCAAGGACCGTTTTTTTGATGTGGGCATCGCAGAGCAGCATGCGGTCACGTTTTGTGCCGGTATGGCTGCGGCGGGCTTCAAGCCCCTTTTTGCAGTCTATTCCACGTTTCTGCAAAGAGCTTATGATCAGATTATCCATGATGTCTGCATGCAGAACCTGCCGGTGGTATTTGCCATAGACAGGGCCGGGCTGGTGGGCTCTGACGGCGAGACACACCACGGCGTTTTTGATATCTCCTTCCTCCGGCATATACCCAATCTCACCATCATGAGCCCCAAAGACGGGAAGGAAATTACGGAAATGCTGAAGTATGCCTTTTCGCTGAATGGACCGGTGGCAATCCGGTATCCCAGAGGCTGCGACATAAAAAACGGCTTAACCTCAGCACCGGTCGAGCATGGAAAAGCGGAAGTGCTGTCAGAAGGCAAGGATGGTATGATCCTTGCCGAAGGCAATCGGGTGGCCCATGGGCTGGAGGTATGCCAGAGGCTGAAAGCAGCGGGAAAGGATTTCGGTCTCGTCAATTTGCGCTTTATCAAGCCGCTGGACTCGGTTCTGCTTTTAGAACTGGCAGCCAGGTACGGCAAGTTATATGTCATGGAGGACAACGTCAAGGCCGGCGGTCTGGGCAGCAGCATCCTAGAATTTTTCAATGAGCAGCAAATCGATATAAAGGTACGGATTTTTGCATATGCCGACCGGTTTGTTCCACACGGCGAAGTCAGCCAGCTGCACAAGCTGACCGGAGTGGACCCGGAGAGCATCTATCATGCAATCATGAAGGGATAAAAATGGCAGAAGCAAAAGAAAGACTCGACGTTCTGATCCATCAGCTGGGCCTGTCGCCAAGCCGGGAAAAGGCCAGCAGCCAGATCATGTCGGGGAATGTGTTCGTTAATGAAATAAGGATTGATAAGCCAGGGACCAAGGTGCCGATAAATGCCGAGATCAAGGTGAAGGGGGATGCAATACCCTATGTCAGCAGAGGAGGCCTGAAGCTGGAAAAAGCAATTGCCGCCTTCCAGCTGTCGCTGATCGGAAAAACCTGCATGGATGTCGGGGCATCCACCGGCGGTTTCACGGACTGTATGCTGAAAAACGGTGCAGCCAAAGTTTTTGCCGTTGATGTCGGATACGGCCAGCTGGCATGGGAACTGAGAAGCGACAGCCGCGTCGTCTGCATGGAGCGCACCAATATCCGTTATGTAACATCTGATATGATTGGCGAAGCGGTGGATTTCGTCTCTATTGACGTTTCGTTCATATCCCTTGCCAAAGTATTGCCGGCTGTAAAGCCGCTGATGAAAGCAGACGGCCAGATCGTCTGCCTGATCAAGCCGCAGTTTGAAGCAGGCAGGGAGAAAGTTGGGAAGAAAGGCGTCGTGCGGGATAAAGAGGTCCATAAAGAGGTCATAGAGCGGATACTCCTTTTTGCAGAGTCGCTTCAGCTGAAGACGCTGGGCCTTACCTTTTCCCCAATAAAAGGACCGGAAGGTAATATCGAATATCTTCTATATTTGACAAAGGATGGCACCGCTGCGGGGTTGGATCTCACAATCACCATGCAATCTGTCGTTGATGCGGCACATAATATGTAGTTTGTGAAAAATGAGTAGATTAATGGCGCCCAATCGATTAAAATTAAAATTGATGGTTTATAAAAAGAATACAAATAAGCTTGGATGGTGTTAAACTTGAAAATCGGCATTGTTCCAAACCTGAGCAAGGACCTGGACCTGCAACTGACCCGGGACATCATTGACTGGTTTGATAACAGGAAAGTAGACATCCTTCTGGAAGAAGAGATCGCCCAGAAAATCGGCAGGGAACGATCAGGTGCGGCGAAAGAACAGTTGTTCGGCAGCACTGACATCATTATCGCTCTCGGCGGGGACGGCACTTTTCTCAATGTAGCCCGGCAAGCCTCCACCTACGATGTTCCGATATTCGGCATCAACCTTGGCCATCTCGGCTTCCTGGCGGAAGCGGAGGTCAGTGATGTCTATACCTCCTTGGAAAAAGTGGTGGCTGGGGATTATCAGGTTGAAAAAAGGATCATGCTGGAAGCAACGGTGGAAAACCACCAATCAAAGACACAAGAGTTTATCGCTTTGAATGATATTGGTATAACGCGTGGACCATTTTCCAGGATCTTCACCTACTCCATATTTATAAACGATGCCTTTGTTGACCTTTACTCGGCAGACGGGATCGTCATTTGCAGCCCTACCGGTTCCACAGGATACTCCCTGTCGGCCGGAGGCCCCATCGTCAGCCCGGATGTAGACGTCCTGATTGTGACACCGGTATGTCCTCATACGCTTCATTCCAGGTCCATTGTTGTGTCCGGCAGTGATACGGTGCGGGTGGAGGTATGCGACAACAATATGGAGGTCATGCTGACGGCGGATGGCCAGTTAGGCCACAAAATACAGCCCGGTGATGTCATTACCATCCGAAAGTCCTCTTGCATCACCAAACTGGCACGAATGAGCGATCGGAACTTTTTTGACGTTCTGAGGCGGAAACTATCCGATAAGTGGAATTATAAGAATATATAACAAGGAGGCAGTTTTATGAAAATATCCAGGCATGCAAAAATACTGGAAATTATCGAGAGGCATCCCATCGAGACTCAGGAAGAACTGGCAGAAGAGCTGAAAAAAAGCGGCTTTAATGTTACACAAGCTACCGTATCCCGGGACATCAAAGAGCTGAAGCTGGTTAAAGTCTTGGACGAAAATGGCATTTACAAATATGCGGCACTCAAGGAACACGACAGTATGCTCAACGAGCGTCTTGTCAAGGTATTCGCAGAATCGGTGCTCAGTATAGATTATGCAGGGAACATAGTGGTCCTGAAGACTTTTTCAGGTGCTGCCAACGCAGCCTGCGAAGCCATTGATGTCATCGATTTCAAAGAAATCGTTGGGACCCTCGCAGGAGACGACACGATTTTTGCTTTGGTCAGGAGTGCCGAAAATGTGGAATATGTCATAGAGAAACTTAAAAAGCTGATGAAATAGGTGATTTGCACATGCTGCTTGAATTAAGTATCCGCAACTTCGTGATCATAGAGCAAGGCATCCTGCAATTTGATCCGGCACTGAACATCATTACAGGAGAGACCGGCTCTGGGAAATCTCTTGTAATCGATGCCCTGAGCGCCATATCCGGCGGCCGTTTCAGCAAGGACGACATACGGGCCGGTGCCTCAAAGTCTGTTATAGAAGCGCTTTTTTCCATAGAGGGTCAGGAAGAGCTGGCTCTCATCCTGGAGGAGTACGGTATCATGCCTGAAGAGGACGGCAGCCTTCTGATAGCGAGAGAGGTCAATCTGCAGGGCAAATCCACATGCCGTATAAATGGACAAATTGTCACGCTGACAATGCTGAAACGCATTTCCCAGCATTTGATCGATATTGTCGGTCAGAATGAGCATCAGCTCCTTTTTAATCCAGCCAAGCACATCGCCTTCCTCGACAGCTTCATGGGATCAGAAGTCGCTCCGTTGAAGGCAGCACTGGCAAGCGCCGTCAAGTCGATCACAACAGCAGAGGAGCGTTTGGCGGTCCTTTGCGGCAACACGGCAGAGCGTGAAAGAAAGCTTGACCTTCTGAAGTTTCAGATTGACGAGATAGAGCAGGCAAAGCTGAAGCCCAATGAGGAAACAGATCTCAAGAGCAGGCGGCTGCTTCTGGTCAATGCAGAAAAGCTTTACAAAAGTGTTTCTCAGGCCTATCAAAGTCTCTATAAAGGGGACAACAAGGCGCAGGCTGCCACCGATATTCTGAATGAGTGCCTCCACGGCATTCAGGAGCTGCTTACCATCGATTCACAGACGGAGCGGTTCAGGTCGGCCTTGGAAAGCGCCCTGCTGCAGCTGGAGGATATACAAGGCGATCTTCGCCATTACCGGGATAATATAGAGTTTAACGACTCCGAAACGGACCGTATTGAGGAACGACTGGACCAGATCAGCAAGCTGAAGCGTAAATACGGCCAGTCCATAGAGGAAATCACACACTATTTTGAGCAGATTAAGGATGAGTTTGAGACGTTGAAGAATAGCGAGGAAATCGCTTCGGCCTTGGAAAAGGAACTGGAGCAGCTGAAGTCGGCGTACGGGAAAACAGCTCTGGCCTTGTCCCAAAAGCGGAAAAAGTCCGCTGCCATCCTAGAGAAACTGATTGAGAAGGAGCTTCAAGACTTGAATATGTCCGGTTCCCGTTTCCTCATTCAGATAACCGACAATCTCCGCTCAATCAGTCCGAATGGGACGGACAAAGCTGAGTTTCTGCTTTCTTCCAATCCCGGCGAACCGGAAAGGCCCCTGAGCAAAATCGCGTCAGGTGGAGAAATGTCAAGAGTAATGCTGGCTATCAAAAACGCTTTTTCCAAGATTGAAAAGGCGCCCAGTATTGTTTTTGATGAAGTTGATTCGGGTGTTGGCGGGCATACCGCCAATATGGTGGGAATGAAAATTAAGGCAATCTCCCAGTCTGCCCAAATCCTTTGCATCACGCATTTGCCGCAGATTGCATGTCTGGCCGACAGCCATATCTACCTTGAGAAAGCTGTTGAGCAGGATAAAACGTATACGCAGATCCGGCTTCTGGATACCGAGGATCGCATCCTGGAGCTTGCACGCATGATGGGCGGAAGCAGCCAGGACCAGTCCACACTGAGGCTTGCCAAGGAATTGTTAAGAAAAGGCGCTATCGAAACGACAGCATAAACACTGTCGTTTTTTTACATTTTTGGATTCCCTTTCTTTTTCTCTTGCCTTATTATTTGCTTGCATAGTCAACTATTAATAGAATAATGCCTCTTTAAAAAGGTTAACTTAAATAAGAGAAATAAATTTGAAGGAAAGACTCTTCTGGGGAAGCAGGAGAGTGATGCTATTGCATAAAAAAAGCAGATTGTACTTTTTGGCGGTAATTTCGACGATAACAGTGCTCTTCTTGGTAAACAGTTTTATTATGTTGTATAGTTTCCCTAGCGAGATCAACGTGATACAAGGACAAAGCCAAAAACTGCAGGATAATCCGTTTTTTAGTCTCGAGATGAACAACAACCTGCAAGACTGCATCAACGTCAACAATACCAGCAGGCTGTTGTCTTCAGTCTATATGCTGCAGGGCAACAAAATGGGTAAGACCAATGCACAGATCAAGCTTTTGGGACTCGTTCCCGTAAAAGCCATCACTCTGAATGTCATACCGGACATCCGAGTCATTCCTTCAGGCGAAGCTATCGGCGTAAAGATTGAATCAAAAGGGCTTTTAATAGTGGGTTTATCCAGCATTACCGATCTAAACGGAAAAAAAGTCAGTCCTGCAGCCGAAGCCGGTTTCGAAGTGGGTGACAAGATCCTGGAGCTGGACGGCAAGGCTGTTGAGACAGAAAGAGACATCATTGATTATCTGAATACCAGGCAGGATAAAACGAAAAAAATCAAATTCACGGTAGAAAGGCAGAAGGTCATGCAATCACTGATCGTCCAGCCCGTCCAATGCGAGGATGACAACATGTACCGTGTCGGGCTGTGGGTAAGAGATAACATCGCCGGTGTCGGCACTCTGACCTTTTACGATTCTAAAACGGGTGTCTTCGGCGCTTTGGGTCACGGCATCACGGATATTGACTCCGGCGTTCTGGTAGATATCAACAAGGGTTTCATCCTGAAATCAAAGGTTGCCACCGTTCAAAAGGCAAGAAAAACAGTACCGGGAGAGATTGTAGGCATATTTTATGATAATGGTGCTCCTTACGGGATCATCGAAAAGAATACAAGCTTCGGTATTTACGGCAGGCTGCAAAACAGGAAGCTAGCCCCCAAAGAAAAAGCCATTTCCATCGGCTTGAACGGCCAGATAAAGGAAGGGCCTGCAAAAATTCTCACCACCATCGAAGGGAATAAGGTTGAAGAATTTGATATAGAAATTCAGAAGGTGATCCGTCAAAATACTTCCGACTCCAAAAGCATGGTCATTAAGATCACAGATACCAGACTTCTGGAAAAAACAGGGGGCATCGTACAGGGTATGTCCGGCAGTCCCATCATACAGAACAACCGGTTGATCGGTTCTGTCACTCATGTACTGATCAATGACCCCACAAAAGGCTATGGCATCTCCATTGAATGGATGCTGAAAGAGGCAAATGTCCAGTTCGACAAAAATCTTAAGTCCGCAGTAGGCGAATAGAATACAGGGCAGGGAGCGGAACATGAAAGGCAGTCCGCTCCCTTTGTCCTTTTTTGTTGAAGTTTGCTGTACAAATTTGTATGAAAATGTATTACGAATCTTAGGGTCCAAATGGCAGGAAATGAGAACCGTTTGTCGAATAAAAATATCAGAAATACAAAAATATAGGAGGAATGTAAATGAATTTACAGAAAGTTAGGATATTGATTGCCGATGATAATAGAGATTTTTGTATAATTCTAAGTGAATACTTAGGAACACAGCCTGACTTTGAAGTAGTAGGCGTTGCCAAAGACGGCCTCGAGGTCGTAGATTTAATCGAAAACACCTATCCGGATATCGTTATATTAGATATTATCATGCCGCATCTTGACGGACTTGGAGTATTGGAAAGACTCAACGCCATGCAGCTTGAGAAAATGCCCAAAATCATTGTATTATCGGCTGTGGGACAGGACAAGATCACTCAGAAAGCACTGACTCTGGGCGCAGAGTATTACGTCGTGAAGCCTTTCGACATGGAAGTCTTTGCAAAGCGGATACGTGAATGCGTCGGCCTGAACAGCGGTGAAACAGACAGAAAGAGTTACATCCAGCAGGTTTCAGTTCCTTTGGTCAGTTCATCACCACGGGAGCTGGAAACAGCCATTACCAATATCATTCATGAAATCGGCGTACCGGCTCATATCAAGGGTTATGTCTATCTAAGAGAAGCCATCACCATGGTGGTCAACAATATGGAGCTCTTGAGCGCCATTACCAAGGAATTATATCCTTCTATTTCCAGAAAGTTTAACACAACCCCCAGCAGAGTGGAAAGAGCAATCCGCCACGCCATCGAAGTGGCCTGGGGCAGAGGCAGAGTGGATGTCATCAACAACCTGTTCGGCTACACCATACATAATGTAAAAGGTAAGCCCACCAACAGCGAGTTTATCGCCATGATTGCCGATAAGCTCCGGATTGAGATGAAAATAAGCTAAGTTAGTAACAGTTATTCATACTCACAAAACCGCTTTAAAGCGGTTTTGTGTATTTTTTTTGTTAATTTCATAATAATAAGAACGGAAATCAAAATCTGCAATCACCGGAGATGATAAGATGCGGCTTCACGGCAGGATAAAAGTCGGAGAGAGGACAAAAATTCTGGTTCGTCGGTTAGTCCGGGACGACATTGCCGTCATCCGGCATGACGATATTGATGAGCTGGCTGCGGCATCGTTGATTGAAACGGGGATCAAGGCCATTATCAATACAGGCAGCAGCATGACAGGCCGTTTTTTTTCGCGTGGAACTGAGATGCTGCTGAAGAGCCACATTGGCGTTTTTGACACAAAGCTTCGTCTGGATTACTTTTCTGATGGAGATGCTGTAACCATATACCACCAGGATCTGATTCTTAACCGAACGCTATACAAAGCTAGCTGCATCCCTGTGGATGCAGGCTATATCCGGAGCAGGACCGAGTTGTCGCAAAACCTGTACCAGAGCACGCTTTCTGGTTTTGTGGAGAACACACTGCAATATGCCGGAAGGGACAGAGAAAAGCTGATTTGCTTTGACCAATACCCAAGGCTGAGCACACCCATAAAAGGAAAGCACGTACTGATCGTAGTCAGAAACCACGATACAATATCCGAGATGAACGCACTGATACATTATATCGACCGTTTCAAGCCAGTTCTAATGGGTGTGGACGGAGGAGCCGACATCATTCTGCAGCTGGGTCATTCACCGGACATTATCATAGGCGATATGGACAGTGTAACAGATCTGGGAATTTACAAAAGCAGAGAACTCTTGCTGCATGCTTACGAAGACGGCTTTTGTCCTTGCCTGGACAGGGTCAGCAAGCTGTGCATTCCCTACAAGGTTGTCGCCATGCCGGGAACCAGCGAGGATGTTGCCCTGCTGCTGGCCTATCATCATGAGGCTGAACTGATCGTTCTGGCCGGTGGACATAACTGTCCTCGGGATTTTCTGAGCAAGGGCCGTCAGGGTATGGGAAGCACACTGCTGGCCAGGCTGATTGTAGGAGACCGACTGGTGGATTGCAGGGGGCTAAGCCGTATTTCGGCATTTTATGAGCCGGAAAGGGAAAGATTATGTCTGCAAGTATAACGGCCATTATACCGGCATACAATGAGGCGGAACGCATTGAAGCAACCATCCTGGCTGTCAGGGGACTCCCGGCTGTCGGTCAGACCATTATTGTGGATGACGGTTCTAAAGACAGTACCTGCAGCATTTTGGAGAAGATCAAAGGTATCGAGGTCATCCGGAATCAGAAGAACCGCGGTAAAGGGTATTCGGTGGGCAGAGCTTTAAAACATGCAGAAAACAGCATTGTCCTGCTGATCGACGCGGATCTGGGAGAAACGGCAGCAGAAGCCGAAAAAATGATTTCTGCCTTCCAATCATCAGGTTCCATAATGGTGATTGGCGCACTGCCCTCGCCCTCTGTAAAAGGCGGCATCGGCATTGTTAAGAGCTTATCCAGGAACAGCTTCTATATGCTGACTGCACGGGAGGTTCCGACCTTGCTCAGCGGACAGCGTCTCATGCCGGCCGATTTCATCCGGTCCTTTGAGCTTCCTGAGCGTTTCGGCCTGGAGCTGGCACTGACGTTGGAAGCCGCCAGACGCGGTTTGGAGATCGTTGAAATACCGGTGAATATGCAGCATAGGGAAACAACGAATACTATTCAGGGATTCTGGCATAGGGGAAGGCAGTGTGCCGATATCCTAAGGGTCGTACGCAGCGAGTACAGAAATATGAAGCAATGATCATGATAGAGATACAACGCTATATTGCTCTTAGGAGGTCAGCATGCATATTTTTTTTATTGCTATGCTATTAGTAGTCGTTTGCCTTATTGACAGCATATTTATCCGCTATTTCATCAAGATGCTTTACAGCTCCGGCCTGCAAGCATGCTTTGCCAGCAATTATCATGGCAAGCGCATCCCCTGCATCGGCGGCGCCGTTTTTCTCCCTCTGCTGCTGGTTTCTCTGGTACTTTTTGAAGCCTATTTTCCCGAAAGCCTGCATTCCTTTCTCGAGTTCACCTTTCTGGCTGCGGTCATCGGATTCACAGGCATTTTGGATGATCTGGCGGGGAACGAGCAAGTCAAAGGCATTCTGCAGCACCTTCGGAGCACAGTGGAAGGCGACCTGACGACCGGCTTTCTAAAGGCTTTCATGACAGGGCTGGCTGCATTGCTTGTCAGCCTCAGCATGTCACGGTCTCTTCCGGATATGCTGCTCAATCTGTTCTTATTGCTGCTTTTTACTAATCTGCTGAATTTGCTGGACTTGAGGCCGGGTCGGGCTATCAAATCCTTTTTCGTTTTCTTTCTGCCCTTGATATATCTGATCGTCTTTCATGGTATGCTCACTTTCCTGCCGCTGATCAGTATGCTCCTGATCAGTCTCTTGTACCTTCGTTACGACTTGAGGGAAGTCTGCATGCTGGGGGATTCAGGCTCAAACCTGCTTGGTGTATCTCTGGGTTATTATTATGCACTATGGGCTCCAATACCCTTGAAGGCTGTTTTGCTTGTTTTTCTCATCAGCATCCATATCGTTTCTGAAAGAATATCTCTGTCGGCCATTTTTGAAAGATCCAGCCTGCTGTCCTATTTTGATAATCTTGGAAGGAGTGCTGCAGCAGATGATGAATACCAGCCGCGCCGTTGTTAATCGTATTATTTCCAGAGAGGAAGGCCTGACAAGGTTCCATGCTGATCTGAACGGCAGCAGCGTGCCTTGCATCAATTATGATTATCTGACGGGTGAAGTCCGGGAAGGGGACCATCTGATCGTCAATACAACAGCCATGGACCTGAAACTGGGTTCCGGCGGTTTTCATTTTGTGGTAGCCAACCTGTTCAATCCCGGTCAACCCAAAGGGGCAGAGGGGCATATCATGAAGCTGCGCTATACACCCATGCAAATGAACTGCTTGTGTTCAGAAGCACCGGAGAGTCCTTTTCATGAAATTTTCAACCGGTTTGAGTCCCTGAACGGCATGAAAGTGGTCATTGGCACACTGCACAGCATGCTAGCGCCCGTCGTGCTATGCATTCATGCTTTATTCCCGTATGCCAAGATTGCCTATATCATGACAGACGGAGGCGCACTTCCCATGTGGCTCAGCAACAACGTCCGAAAGCTGAAAAAGGATAAGCTTATCTGCAGCGCCATTACATATGGAAATGCTTTCGGCGGTGATCTGGAGTGCATCAATATTTATACGGCGTTGATCGCGGCCAAGGAAATTGCCGGTGCGGATATTGCCGTCATCACAATGGGACCAGGCATTGCCGGGACTGCCACCCCTTATGGCTTCAGCGGTGCGGAGCAAGGATACTTGATCGATGCCGTCAACCAGCTTGGCGGCTTTCCTATTGCCATACCGAGGCTTTCCTTTTCCGATGTCCGGGACCGTCACAGGGGCATCAGCCACCAGAGCCTGACGGTACTGGGGAGACTCTGCAGCACAAAAGCCAACGTCGCTATTCCGGTCCTGGACTGCAATGAGAATGAGTATATCCTGTATCAGATCCGACAGCATGGCTTGGATCTGAAGCACCTTATCACATACAGGGAAACAGCTGAAGTTGATTCGGTATTATCGAACAAGACGGCGTATCTGGATAAAATGGGCAGGGGGTATGAGGCAGACAGAGCCTATTTCCTGGCCTGCGGTGTTTCAGCCTTACTCTATGATAGTTAGCACAGTTTCTTACGCTCTAGCTCCAGGTACATCCTCAGTGTCATGGATTTATCCTTGATCTGTGAAAGCTGCAAGATCAAATCAGAAAACTTGCCTATAAAATGAAAACCGGTTTTTTCGATGACGCGTACCATCTGCAACACCCCTTTCCTGCACTTGTACTATAAATTTGCCAAAGCTTTACTATTCCATTACAATATTATATGTAGCAGGGGATATAATATTCCGGCTTGTACAAATAGGGCCCTTGTCCGGCCTTTTTACCGTTCAACCCGCTAGAATATGTGATAGGAGCTGGCAGCATGAATATGAACGAAAAAACAGTCAAAAAGACGAATATCTACTCCGGCAGCATTATCAAACTGGATCTCCATGAGGTGGTGCTGCAAAATGACCGTCCGGCCTCAAGGGAGATTATCACGCACCCGGGTGGCGTTGCCGTTATCCCGGTATCAGAGAATCGTACGGTCAGTTTCGTAAAGCAATTCCGAAAACCCTATGATACCGAAATACTGGAAATCCCGGCCGGCAAGCTGGAAAGGGGTGAGGATCCTGAAGCTTGCGCCCGCAGGGAGCTGAAGGAAGAAACCGGTCTGACAGCCTGCTCCATTCAGTTCCTGACACAGATGTATCCATCCCCCGGCTATACGGATGAAGTCGTTCATATTTATCTGGGTACCGGTCTGACCGAAGGAGATACCAGCCGGGATGAGGATGAATTCATGGAGGTTTGCCGGTATACCCTGGATGAAGCCTTAGAAATGGCGCTGAGCGGGCAAATCAGAGACGCAAAGACGCTGATTGCCGTTCTGATGGCGAAGCAGCTCCTGGGCTAACCCATTTTCTATCATATTGAACAGACCTTCTGCATATTATTATTGAGGCTTGTATTGTACAGCCCGAATCCGGAACAAAAGCAGAAGGGAGTGTCCTTATGTTGAATAATTTGAATGACATCGCAAGAAGGCATCTGGCACAAAACCTCTGGGTATATACCATTATTCTATTCATGTTCATTGTGGGTGTCAGCCTTGGCGCCCTGACCGTCAATACGTTAGATGACGCCACGCGGGAAGACGCCAAGACCTATATCGAAGGTTTTCTCAACATAGCGGCCAATAATGAAATCAGCCAATCCAGCATACTGAGACAATCCATCAAGTTCAACCTGTATTTTTCCGTGCTGGTTCTTTTCAGCGGCCTATTCTATCTGGGCGTCGTACTGGTACCAGTACTTGCCGCCTTCAGAGGCTATTGCATCGGCTTTACCGTTGCCTTTCTGACCCAAAGCATGGGCAGCAACGGCTTTTACCTTGCATTGGCGTCGGTACTACCCCAAAATCTCATCTACGTACCGGTCATCATCATCCTCTGCGCCTGTGCCCTTAACCAGGCTTTTTCGATTTTCAGGAACAAGTATTTCCGGAAATACAGCGGTATACCTGGTCAGATATCCGCATATATCATTTCCATTGCCATCCTCTTTGTTCTTTTTGTGGCCGGAAGCATTGTGGAGTCATATATCACATCCACCGTCATCAAGTTGATCACACCCTACCTGATTTAATCTCTGCTGTAGTCTTGTAACATGATGATTACCGTATTACGATTTCAGGAGGTTGCTATGCTGCGGTTAACTTGGCTCCAGCTTTTTATCAGAATTTTTTTTCTGCTGTTGATAATTCTGTTTATAATGCCAATACTAATCGATGACTGGTTTTTTTATCTGGGCGATAACCTTTTTCCCCGTGGAAATGCCGTTCTGGTTTACAAAAACTACACGGCTGAAAGCTGCTTTTGGATTGAATTCGCTGGAAGCATAAGAAAGCTCATTTTATTTATGTAAATTTTTCAATTATTGGAGGATTTTCAAAGTATTTGTTGAATATTTAAAACAGTCGTCGTGCTGAAGATAATGGATATTCAGGAAAAGGGGATATGGCTCATGAACTATATAGACGCATTCTTAAACTATCTGAGCAGTGAGAAGGAATTATCCGTAAACACTTTAGAGTCTTACAAGCGGGATATCCGCCAGCTTGATGGCTATCTCAAGGATCTCAACCTCTCTTTGGAGAAGGTTACCAAAACTATCATCATTACCTATTTGATCTACCTGCAGAAAATTGGCAAGGCAACCTCTACCATTTCGAGGAATCTGGCTTCAATCCGTTGCTTTTATCAGTTCATGCTTCATGCCAGATATATGGACAACGACCCATCCACCAACCTGGAATCGCCAAAGGTGGAGAAGAAGCTGCCTTCCGTCCTGACCAAGAAAGAAGTGGAACAGCTCCTTGAGCAGCCGGCTCCTTTCGATGCAAAAGGTTCCAGGGATAAAGCCATGCTGGAGTTGTTGTATGCGACAGGAATCCGAGTATCCGAACTTGTTTCCCTCAGTCTGGGGGATATTGACACCAATAACGGCATGATCTTATGTAAAAGCAGTGATTCCAAGATGCGGTCCATCCCAATCGGAAACATCGCGCTGAAGTACCTGCGCCTGTATATAAACGATTTCCGCAAGAAGCTCAGCCCCAGCCCTGAAGATTCATCCCTGTTCCTCAATTTTCACGGCAAAAAGATGACGCGGCAAGGCTTCTGGAAAATTATCAAATATTACACCAGCAAGGCCAAGATCAGCAAGACCATTACGCCCCATACCCTGAGGCACTCCTTTGCCGTCCATCTGATAGAGAACGGCGCCGACTTGCAGGTCATTCAGGAAATGCTGGGGCACTCCGATATATCCACCACACAGATTTACAGTAAAATGAACAAAAACAAGGTAAAGGAAGTATACAGCAAGACACATCCAAGGGCTTAGAGCCCTTTTTCACTTTAAAGGCTTTCAATTTATGGATTTTCTACATATTAAAATAACAGGTTTTTATGTATAATATACTGGATGAAAAATAGGAGGTTAAATATGATTGATCGTGTGATTCTTATCGTTATGGACAGCGTCGGTGCCGGTGAGCTGCCGGATGCAGACCTGTATGGGGACAAGGGCAGCAACACCCTGGGAAACATCATGAGGCAGTCTGAAGGGGTAGTGCTGAAGAACCTGGCGATGCTTGGCCTGGGCAATATAGACAGCCGCTTGAATATTGAAAAGCACCCGGATCCCGCAGGCAGCTACGGAAAGGCTGCAGAGGTTTCTCCAGGAAAGGATACAACCACAGGCCATTGGGAGATCGCCGGCATCAAGCTGCAACAGGCCTTCCCCACTTTCCCCCAGGGCTTCCCGGCGGAGCTGGTAGAAGCCTTTGAGCAGGCCATCGGAACAAAAACCATCGGCAACGAGGTTGCCTCCGGAACCGAAATCATATCCCGGCTTGGCGATTTGCATACGGCAACCGGTTATCCCATCATCTACACCTCGGCGGACAGCGTTTTTCAGATTGCTGCCCATGAAGAGGTCATCTCCTTGGAAAAGCAGTATGAGATCTGTGCCGCCGCCAGAAAGCTCCTGACGGGGAAATTTGCCGTAGGCCGTGTGATTGCCAGACCCTTTACCGGCAAAAGCGGAAGCTATGTAAGAACTGCCAACCGCAGGGATTTCTCTCTCAAGCCTGTCGGCACTACCATGCTGGATGTTATCAAGGATAACGGACGCCATGTCATGGCAGTGGGCAAGATCGAGGATATCTTTACAGGCGTTGGCATTACCGAAGCAGTGCACACAAAGAGCAACATGGATGGCGTGGAGCAAACATTGGCATACCTGAAGCAGGATAAAAAAGGGCTCGTTTTCTCCAATTTGGTGGATTTTGACATGCTGTACGGACATCGCAACGATGTGCAGGGGTATGCCAATGCGCTGCAGGAATTCGACAACCGCATTCCTGAGCTTCTGGAAGCCATGAAGGACAGCGATGTGCTGTTGATTACCGCCGATCACGGCTGTGATCCCACGACGTCCAGCACCGATCATTCAAGAGAATATATTCCCATTCTGGTCTGCGGCAAGCATATCCGAAAGGGCATCGATCTTGGAATTCGGAGTAGCTTCTGCGATATCGGCGCCACCGTACTGGACTTGCTGGACCTGCCCATCGGGATAGAAGGAACTTCCTTCAAGAAGGAAATTCTCAGTCAGTAGCAAAATGAAAGGAGCATCCATATGGAAAATAATCTGATGAAAAAAATAGACGAAGCAAGGGCTTATCTTGCAGATAAGCTGGGTTACACGCCGGAGATCGGCCTAATCCTCGGTTCCGGCCTGGGAGAATTGGGAGAAGAGGTAGAGGACAAGGTCTATATCAGTTACGGAGATATTCCTAACTTTCCGGTTTCCACAGTAGAGGGGCACAAAGGCCGCTTCGTTTTCGGCACCCTGATGGGCCGGAAGGTAGCGGTCATGCAAGGCCGCTTCCATTTCTACGAAGGCTATAAGATGCAGGAGGTTGTCTTTCCGATCTGGGTCATGAAAGCTCTTGGAATCGGCAAGCTGATCGTCACCAATGCAGCAGGGGGAATCAATACGGGTTTTGTACCGGGGGACCTGATGATCATTAAGGATCATATCAACTACACAAACCTGAATCCGCTGATCGGTCCCAACAATGAAGCTTTCGGCCCCAGATTCCCCGACATGTCCGCTGCTTATTCCAGGGAGATGATCCAGATCATCAAGGATAGTGCCGCTGCTCTAGAGCTGAAGCTTCAGGAAGGCGTATATGTCCTGTTGACCGGACCCAGCTATGAGACCCCCGCCGAAATAAAGGCGCTTCGCATATTGGGAGCAGATGCCGTGGGTATGTCCACTGTACCGGAAGTGGTAACAGCCAATCACTGCGGTATGGCAGTAGCTGGCATATCCTGCATTACCAATATGGCTGCCGGTATACTGGATCAGCCGCTTGATCACAATGAGGTCATGGAAACAGCCGAGAAAGTCAAGGTACGGTTCTCCAGCCTGATCAAGACTGTTGTCGGCAGACTATAATAGGGCAGGAGGTAAGGAAATGGATCAGACAAACCGATTGCGGGAAAGGATATCAGCCGCAACACATTACATAGAAAGCAAAATCGACTTCAAACCGGAGATCGGCATTATACTGGGCACCGGCCTGGGTTCTCTGGCAGATTTTATCGAAGACCCTGTGACCATCGATTATACCGACATCCCCGAGTTTCCTGTCTCAACTGTTTTCGGCCATGCCGGCAGGCTGCTGCTGGGTACGCTGGAGGGCAGGAAAGTCGTTGCCATGCAAGGCCGCTTCCATTACTATGAAGGTTATTCCATGCAGGAAATCACCATTCCGGTCAGGGTCATGAAGCAACTGGGCATCAAGCTGCTGGTTGCCAGCAATGCCTGCGGCGGTCTGAACCCGTCTTTTAAAGCGGGTGACATCATGATCATAACGGACCACATGAACTTCATGGGTTCCAATCCGCTGCTGGGTCCCAACCTGAATGAGTTCGGTCCCAGGTTCCCCGACATGTCGGAGATATACGACAAATCACTGGTCAGGCAGCTGGAATTGGCTGCACAAACCCTGGGGATACACGTTCAGAAAGGGGTCTACAGTGCCGTCAGCGGTCCCAACTATGCCACCAAGGCCGAGCTCGGCATGTTGATCCGCCTGGGTTCCGATACCATAGGAATGTCCACTGTCCCCGAAGCCATCGTGGCGAAGCACTGCGGCTTAAAGGTAGCCGGCGTTTCCTGCATCACGGATATGGCGATTCCGGACAGCATGACCGCCCCCAGCCATGAGGAGATCGTTAAAGTAGCCGAATCGGTGAAGCCGAATTTCGTCAAGCTGGTCAAGGAATTTGTCAAAGAGGTGTTGCTGTCATGAGAATGTACGACATTATTATCCGGAAGAGAAACGGGCATGAATTGACAAAAGAAGAAATCGATTTTTTCATAAAGGGTTATACCGACGGAACCATACCGGATTATCAGGCATCCGCCCTGCTGATGGCCATATACTTCAGAGGCATGAACAAGCGGGAAACAGCTGACCTGACCATGGCGATGGTGAACTCCGGTTCCAAAATGGACCTTTCCGCCATTGATGGCGTAAAGGTCGACAAGCATAGCACCGGCGGCGTGGGCGATAAAACCACGCTGGTACTGGCGCCCCTGGTAGCATCGGCCGGCGTGCCGGTTGCAAAGATGTCGGGCAGAGGTCTGGGGCATACCGGAGGGACCCTGGATAAGCTGGAGTCCATAGACGGCTTCCAGGTCCAGATCTCCATGGCGCAATTCATCCAGAATGTCAACCGGCATAAAATCGCTGTGGTAGGGCAGACCGGCGACCTGGCTCCGGCAGACAAGAAACTATATGCCCTTCGGGATGTTACAGGTACCGTTGACAATATTTCCCTGATTGCCAGCAGTGTCATGAGCAAGAAGCTGGCGGCCGGCGCCGACGCCATCGTGCTGGATGTGAAGGTGGGCAGCGGCGCTTTTATGAAAGGCACGGAGGACGCCTTCCTGCTGGCACAGGAAATGGTGGATATCGGAACCAATCTGGGACGTAATGTCGTGGCTTTGATTACCGAAATGAATGAACCTTTAGGCTATGCCGTCGGCAATGCCCTGGAGGTAAAGGAAGCCATCGACACGCTGAAAGGAAAAGGCCCGGAAGACTTCATGCAGCTCTGTATTGAGCTTGGTGCCGTCATGCTGGTACTGGGCGGCAAGGCAAAGGATTATGATGCTGCCAGACAGATCCTTCAGGCGAATATCAAATCCGGTGCCGCACTGGCCAAGCTGATAGAAATGATCGAAGCACAGCAAGGGAACGGCGTCCAGATCCGCAATCCTGAAATGCTGCCCAAAGCTGAGCATATGATAGAAGTCAGGGCCCAGGCAAGTGGATATGTCAGTAGCATTGATGCGGAAGGCATCGGCATTGCAGCCCTGCTTCTTGGCGCTGGAAGAGAGACAAAAGAATCAGCCATAGATTATGCAGTTGGCATCGTGCTATCCAGGAAAGTCGGAGACCTGGTAGAAGAAGGCGACACACTGGCCTGGTTGCACGCCAATGATCTTTCCAGACTTGAGGAAAGCAGGGCCCGGCTGCTGCAGGCCTACACTTTGTCAGAAAGCAATCCAGCCAAACGGCCGCTTATTTTTGGAATGGTCGACAAAAACGGAATCACAAGATATTAGCAAACCATAAGAGACTCTTAATATCGTTATATTTAGAGTCTCTTATCGTTAGAATAACAAATCCTCCCTTAGATAATAATAGTATTAAATTATGAGAATGGGAGGATTGTTATGTTTCAACTGCTTTATACTTATAAATCCTGCAGCAAGCTGCTCTGTTTCCTGCTGTGCGCCGTATTGGCCGCCGGGCTGTTGATCGTTCCTGCCGCTGCAGACACCAGCATGGAGCTTAACTGCAGGGCAGCGGTGCTTATGGATGCGGGCACCGGAACCGTCCTGTATGAAAAGAACGCCCACGAAAAATTGCCTCCTGCCAGTGTGACCAAGATCATGACCATGCTTCTGATCATGGAAGCCGTCGACTCAGGGAAGATCACCCTTGAGGACAAAGTAACCATCAGCCCCCAGGCAGACAGCAGGCATAACGAAGGTACCATGCTTCTGTTGGATGCCGGAGAGGTCCGTACAGTGAAGGAACTTCTCACCGGTATCGCGGTAGAGTCTGCCAATGATGCCTGTGTGGCCATGGGGGAATATATCTCGGGAAGCGCTGAAGAATTCGTCAAGCTGATGAACAGCCGCGCCAAAGAACTGGGCATGGTTGATACCAATTTCGTCAACACCAACGGCCTGCATATTGAAGGCCATGTGACCTCAGCCCACGATATCGCCGTCATGTCCAGGGAGCTGGTCAAGCACGACAAGATATTTGAGTTTATATCCCAGTATATGATTACCGTCTATGTAGGCAAAAACAACAATGTCAAGCGGGATCTGGTCAACAAGAACAAGATGGTCCGCTTCTTCAGCGATGTGGACGGCATCAAGACCGGCTTTACAAAGGAAGCCATGTACTGTATCTCTGTATCGGCAAGAAGGAATAACCTAAGGCTGATCAGCGTCATACTGGGTGCACCCGATATCAATACCCGGACACGGGAAGCCCGTAAGCTGATTGATTACGGCTTCGCCAACTACAGCAGCCAGGTAATCGCAAAAAGGGGAGATGCCCTTCAGGAGGTGCCGGTATCCAAAGGCAGCAGTGATGTCGTCAGGGCTATAACCAACGAGAACATTACAGCCCTCGTCAATAAGGGTGAGGAAAAGAGTATCCGCAAAGAAGTGCATGTACCTGCGAAGCTGTTTGCCCCCTTGAAGAAAGGTGAAAAAATAGGCGAACTTATCGTATATAAAGGCGATACCGAAGCAGGAAAATATCCGCTTGTCTGTGACCGGGATGTAAAAGGCTCCTCTTTCTTCAATAATGTAAAACGTGCATTTGATTTCTGGTTCGGAAAATGACAATAAAAGCCCGGCAGCGCCGGGCTTTTATTTGTCATCTATTGTATATGGCCTATAAATATATTAGAATAGATAAGAACAATATTATTGATAGAGGTATGAAAACGTGCAGGATTTTTTGACCAGGCTTTTCTATAACCTGAATGCTGAATTTCAGTTTATATCGCTCTTGTATGCTTTGCCGGGCATCATTATCGGCCTTACCATCCATGAGTTTTCCCATGCCTATGCGGCATATCTGATGGGAGACAAGACCGCCAAACTGAACGGCAGACTGACCCTGAACCCTGTGGCCCATTTTGATCTGCTGGGGTTCTTGTGTCTCATCGTTACAAGGAAGTTCGGCTGGGCAAAGCCCGTGCCCGTGAACGAGCTGAACTTCAGGAACAGAAAGTACGGTATGCTTCTGGTGGCACTTGCCGGACCTTTATCCAATTTTATAACGGCTTTTGCCGTGATCTGTCTCTATTACTTTATGATGCTGCGGCAGAATGGCCAGGTGACAGCCTTTACTGAAATGCTGATCCTGGTCTATGCGGTCAATATCGGATTGGGCGTGTTCAACCTGCTGCCCATTCCCCCGCTGGACGGCTCAAATGTGGTCAGTGCCTTCCTGAGCAACAGGCAGCGGATGCTATACCGCCAATACAGCCATTATTTCAACATTATCGCAATCGTTCTGATATTCAGCGGCGCCATCCGTATTGTCCTTAACCCCATGTTCGAATTGATGAGCACCGCCATCAGCCGTTTTGCTTTATTATTATTTCAGCTAGGAGGTTCATTATGACAAGAAAAAGGATCATGAGCGGCATGCGGCCGACAGGCAGCCTGCACCTGGGGAATTACTTCGGTGCTTTGGATAATTGGGTCAAGCTGCAGGATGAATATGAGTGCTTCTTTTCCATTGTGGACTGGCATGCCCTGACAACCGGTTATGAAGATACCGCCAGTCTCAAGGATCATATAATCGACATCGCCGTTGACTGGATCAGCGCAGGCTTGGATCCCGAACGCTCCACCATCTTTCTTCAGTCCAACATCAAGGAGATTGCAGAGCTGCACCTGCTGCTGTCCATGACCGTACCGCTGTCATGGCTGGAGCGTTGCCCCACCTACAAAGACCAGCTATTGCAGCTTCGAGAGAAAAACATCGCAACCTACGGGTTCTTGGGATATCCCAACCTGCAGGCAGCCGACATATTGGTTCACAAGGCCGATGTGGTACCTGTAGGCGAGGACCAGCTCCCCCATCTGGAGCTTTCAAGGGAAATCGCCCGGCGTTTCAATTACATCTATGGCGAAACCTTTCCCGAGCCCCAGGCAAGATTGAACCAGATCAAGCTGCTGCCCGGCCTGGACGGACGCAAAATGAGCAAAAGCTATGAGAATACCATTGCACTGTCCGATTCACCGGACAGCATCCGTGAAAAGGTACGGCAGATGATCACCGATCCGGAAAAAATCAGGAAAAACGATCCGGGTCATCCGGATATCTGCTCGGTCTACGCCTTCCACAAGGTTTTTTCCGAGCTGCAGCATGACGAGATCAGTGAGACCTGCAAAGCGGGAGGCTTTGGCTGTGTTCAATGCAAGAAAAACCTTGCCGAGAATATTGTCCATTTTATGGCGCCCATGTATGAAAGAAGGCAGGATCTGTTGAAGGACACCGGCCGTATTTACGAAATCCTGACCCATGGAACACGTCATGCAAGGAAGATCGCACAAGACACCCTTGCGCAGGTCAGGGATAGAATGAATCTGCTTGAATTGGAGTAGCGCCTATGGCTATTAGCGTCAAACTGCAAGCCTTTGAGGGACCTTTGGACCTCCTGCTGCACCTCATTGATAAGGCAGAAGTCGATATTTACGACATTCCCATTGCCGAAATAACCGATCAATACCTTCAGTACCTGCAGATGATGGAGATCCACGACCTGGAGTCCTCCAGCGAGTTTCTGGTCATGGCCGCAACACTGCTGGAAATCAAGTCTAAAATGCTGCTTCCCAAGCCCAGGAAAGAGGAAAGCGGCATGGAGGCCATAGACCCCAGAGCGGAGCTGGTACAGAAGCTTCTGGAATACAAGAAGTACAAAGAGATTACTTCAGAGCTCAAGGACAAGCTGTGCATCTATGAAAAGGTCTTTTACAAGACGCCGGACCCAATAGAGGACTACATAACGGATGCGGCATCCATCTCCAACGTCTCATTGGATGCATTGGTCATCAGCTTCAAGAACATCCTCTTGAAGCAGCAGTCCAAAAAAAGAAGCAGCTACCGCGAGATATACAGGGAAGTGGTCACAGTAGAAGACAAAATGCAGCTGATCGGCAAGCTTCTGATCAACAAACCTTCCTTTTTCTTCGATGATCTCTTTATGAACTGCTTCAACCGTTATGAGGTTATCGTCACCTTTATGGCGGTATTGGAGCTGATCAAGCGAAAAAGCATTTTTGTAGAGCAGGATAGAAGCTTCACACGCATCCTGATCAAAAGAAGGGGAAAGGGCATTTAGTGCACCAAGGGGGAAAGTGGATGGATATTAGGGAAATCAAATCGATTATAGAAGGACTGCTTTTTGTTGCCGGTGATGCTGTACCCATCAAGGAATTGTGCACTATCATCAGCATAGATGAGACGACGCTGAGGCGGATCGTCAACCAGATGATGGACAATTACAGCGATGAAAAACGAGGCCTCCAGATTATTGAAGTCAACAACTGCTACCAGTTTTGTACCCGCCCTGAGCATTATGAGTATATCGAACAGATGGTGAAGCCCCAGACGCGGCAAGGCCTTTCACAGGCATCCCTGGAAACCCTGGCAATCATTGCATACAAGCAGCCGATTACCAAAGCCCAGATCGATTATATCCGGGGTGTCAAATCGGAAAGCTGCGTCAGCAGACTCCTTGACAAGGAACTTATAATTGAAGCAGGCAGACAGGAGGGTCCGGGGCGTCCGATCCTGTACAGGACCACAGACAACTTCCTGAGGCTTTTCGGCCTGAAGACCCTGATGGATTTGCCGCCTCTGAAAGAGCTTTCGGAGGATGGACTGGACCTTGCCAAATAATCATACATCCCAAGGATGTATGATTATTTATTTTTTGTGAAAAAATAGTAACAGCAGGGTATTCCCGTGCCGAAAAAAGCCAGGAGGTAAAAAGATGATTCTCATAATGATCCTGGTCATCAGCTTTGTCTTGATTTATGCCATGCCGATCCATGTCAAGCTGGAAGCAAAAAGGGATGAGCAATATGATACCATCGTCATACGGCTTCAGACCCTCTATGGTTTGCTTAAACTAAAGACTGAAATACCTTTTATCAACCTCACCATCGAAAACGGCAAATTGGTCATAAAATATAAAGCCAGGATCAAATCGGTAAAAACAAATAGACTCATGCAATACTTCAATAAAATGATGACCCCGCAGGAAATGGAAAATTCCATCAGCTTGTTGAAGCGCGGCTACCGCTACAAAAGTGCCTTTATATATCTCCTCTCCAAAACCAGAGTCAGAAGCATGAAGCTCCATCTGGCTTTCGGCGCCGGAGATGCTGCTCTCACAGGCATACTGGCTGGGCTTTCCTGGATTGTGGTCGGCAGCATTCTGTCCATCCTTATGAATCGTGTGGATACAAGAACGGAAGACATCGCAGTGCACCCATCCTTTGACAGGGTATTCTTCAGCCTGGCATTAGGTTGTATAATCCATGTAAAAATGGGTCATATTATTAATACTGTAATCAAGATGCTTTTGATATATAGGCGGTTGACGATAGGCAGCAGGCAGCAGGGTCAAAAGATGAAAGCAAAAATATGAAAAGGAAGTGTTATTGTGCAGCAGCCGGTAGAAAGCTTAATGAAAACAACAATGGAGAATATCAAGAACATGATAGATGTCAATACGGTGGTGGGAGATGCGGTAGAAACAAAGGACGGAACCGTCATCGTTCCAGTCTCCAGGGTTTCCTTTGCCTTTGTTGCGGGAGGTGGTGAATTTCCCGGAAGCCAGGATAACAATGGGAGCAACCCTCAGCAGGGAGACGCCCAAGGCACCAAGCTTCCATTCGCCGGCGGAAGTGGCGCAGGCGTAACCGTACAGCCTATCGGTTTTCTTGCAACTTCCAATGGTCAATTGAAGGTGCTTCCGGTAAATTACAACAACACCATGGAACGATTGATTGACATGGTACCCACCTTCATCAGCAATTTAGAGGAAGTCATGACAAAAAGGGCGGATAAAAAAGAAGAGATGCAGCAAGAAGGAGAATAGGCCTCCTTCTTTTTTTATTGTACAGGAAAGCATGTGACTCTGTAGAATGGGGTTGCAAGGGGTATGACCCATTGCCGTTGAAGGAGGGTGCATGGTATAATGAGCCTATAATAGTGCGTTTAATTATTTTATCATATGGAACATGGGGGTACGCAAGATGGAAATGAAGACAGCTGTAGACCTGATCTGGGAGAACCGTAAATATGCAACGGACGACCCAAAGGAAGTATTGAGCCATTTGAACGAAGAAATAGCAGAATCCTTAAAGGCCCTGCTGAAGGGAGACTCGGACAAGGCAAGGCGGGAGCTGGAGGATGCATTATCTTGCATCTTTATCGCATTGAGGGTATTTGACGTCGACATTGAGGAAGCCATTGAACGGCAAATCGTTCAAATGAAAAAAAGGTACGACAAACTTATGATTTTTAAGAAGGACAAGGTTGAAATTTATGTGGACGGCACACTGAAAGGCGGCTGGACCATCTGGGGCGAAGAAGATGTCAAGGAGGCCGAAAAAATCGCCAAGGAGTTTGGCTGCAAAATCATTTACAGTTAAACCGCAAAGTATTATATTTATCATTCTGTCAATAATAAGGAGTAGGTTGCCGCAGTGCAAGCTTACTGGATAATTCTACTATAATGATTGACGGAGTGGTAAAATGAAAAAGTTCGTCTCTTGCTTGATAGCCGTTGCAATTGCAATATCGCCTCTGTCCGTATCGATCCTGCGACTGGAGGCCGATACCAGTGCACGTTCGGCTGTCGTCATGGATGTTCAGACAGGCAGAGTCCTTTATGCCAAGAATATGCAGGAAAAAAGGGCCATGGCAAGCACCACGAAGATTATGACCACCCTTGTAGCCATAGAAAGCGGCAAACTGGGTGAAACCGTAAAGGTAGACCAGGGCTCCACCCTGGTAGAAGGTTCCTCCATTTATCTGAAGGCAGGAGAACAGCAAACCGTTGAAAACCTTTTGTTCGGCGTGATGCTCCGGTCCGGCAACGATGCCGCTCTGGCTGTAGCCACGCATGTAGGCGGTTCTATTCCCGGTTTTGTGGAGATGATGAACCGCAAAGCGTCGGAGATAGGGGCAAAGGATACGCATTTTGCGAACCCCCACGGTCTGGATGCATCGGACCATTATACCACCGCTTACGATTTGGCGCTGATTGCCAGTCATGCCCTAAGGAATGCCAAATTCGCAGAAATCGTCAGAACCAAGAGTAAGACCATTCCGGGGCCACCTGATGTCAGTTGGAGCAGAACCATGATCAACAAGAACAAAATGCTCTGGCAGCTGGAGGGCGGTGACGGTGTCAAAACAGGCTATACCGGAAAGGCAGGCCGCTGCTTGGTATCTTCCGCTACCCGGAACGGCATGCAGCTGGTTTGTGTGGTTCTGGATTGCGGACCTATGTGGGAGGATTCTACAGCCCTGCTGGAATACGGCTTCAAGAACTTTGCGCTGGAAACCGTTATCAGGAAGGATAAGGTGGCAAAGGTCCTGAATGTAAAGGACGGAAAATCGGACTTTGTATCAGTAAAGCCTTCGGCAGAAGTTAAAGCCGCACTGTCCCAAGGCGAAAAGGAAAAGCTTGTTACCAAGACCTACTTGCAGGAGACCGTCAAGGCGCCCATACATGCCGGTGACGAGGCCGGCAAGCTGGAGGTTTACCTGAATGATGTCCTTTTGGGCAGCGTCATGCTGGTATACTGCGAGAGCATTGAATCCAGCAGCCCGCTGTATCATATAAAGAGAATCTTTTCCATATGGTTTCAATAATATAGGTTTTAAGGGGTAAGAATGTTGGAAAGACTACAGAAGGTCATGGCGGAATTCGGAGTGGCTTCCCGCCGCAAGTGTGAGGAGCTGATCACAAGCGGCGCTGTCCGCGTAAACGGCATCGCAGTTACAACGCTTGGCTTTAAGGTGGATAAGGAAAAAGACCTGATCGAGGTGGGTGGAACGTTATTGAAGCCTGCCGAAAAAAAGGTATATATCCTGTTGAATAAACCTGTCGGTTACATAACCAGTGCCAAGGATCAATTTGGAAGACCTACGGTCCTGGACCTCGTCAAGGAGGTTCACGACCGGGTTTTTCCGGTTGGCCGCCTGGATTATGATACCGAAGGTTTATTAATTTTGACCAATGACGGCGAGCTGACCTACCGCATCACACATCCGAAGCATCAAGTGAATAAGACCTATACCGCCGTCGTCACGGGCATAATGGATTCCCGTGATATTACCGCTTTTCAGGAGGGGCTTGCCGTTGAAGATTATGTAACGGCTCCCGCAAAGCTGGAAATCCTTAAGACACTAAAGCATAGCACTGTAGTCAATATCACCATCCATGAGGGGCGGAACCGGCAGGTCAGGAAAATGTGCGCGGCAGTTGGACATCCCGTCAAGAGCCTGACACGGATCCGCATTGGACAGATCCGTTTGGACGGCCTGGAAAGAGGGACTTACCGTCATTTGACAGAACCTGAGGTTCAATATTTATACAGCCTGGGAGGAGAACAAAATGATCAGGATTAGACGGCTGCTGCCGATGGACTTGACAGCACTGGAGCAGATTCTCAGGAAGGCGGATCTTCCTTTGAACAAAGCAATCGGGCTACTGCCGGATTTCATGGTATGCGAATCGGATGGGGTCATCGTGGGAATAGCCTGCCTCAAGGCGGAAGCAGAAAAGGGCTATCTGAACTGGGTCTATGTGGATGAGGAAAGTCGCCGCCGCAAGCTGGGCAGCGCGTTAGTGAAAGCACTTCTGAATTCTGCAGAGCTAGAGGGCGTGAGGACAGTATATACAGCTGGAGACTGCAGCGCCTTTCTTGCTAGCGTGCGTTTCGAGCCTCTCACTTCACCTTCACCTGCAGTAAGCGACGCGTTTGCCGTTATATTTGGTCAGGAGACTTCTTTGCTTTTTAGTGTTTCATTGGTTGACTATTTCAAGTCCTGCTGCTGAGCTATTTGTGATAACCAATAAAGCTGAATGCATTTTTCAGCTTAGCAATTGGTTATCTTCATTATGACGGTTTA
Organism: Calditrichales bacterium MX18-03; assembly: GCA_021083345.1. Classification (GTDB taxonomy): domain Bacteria; phylum Bacillota; class Clostridia; order Lutisporales; family Lutisporaceae; genus JAJGRE01. The sequence continues at coordinate 165,734 of JAJGRE010000001.1, forward strand.
ATTGCAAGACGAATTATTTCTGACATTAATAATGCAAAATTTATAAATATCTATATATTTTTTCGCTGAAATATGTTATAAATTAGAATATAAACCCAAATCTAAAAGGGACATTCCTTAACATAGAAGGAATACCGCTTACCCGAGCAAGGTGTGTCCCTTTACCTAATAAGGAGGAGGTTCCACATGGCAAAAATTAAGATAACTGAAACGGTACTGAGGGACGGACACCAATCCTTGATCGCAACCAGAATGAAGACAGAAGAGATGCTTCCTATTCTTGATATAATGGATAAAGTAGGGTATCACTCCGTAGAGATGTGGGGTGGTGCTACCTTTGACTCCTGCCTGAGATTTCTTGATGAAGACCCGTGGGAGAGGCTCCGTGAGATCAGGAAGCACCTGAAGAACACCAAGCTCCAGATGCTGCTGAGGGGTCAGAACATATTAGGATACAAGAACTATGCCGATGATGTGGTAGATGAATTCGTCAAGCTTTCCCTGAAAAACGGCATTGACATTATTAGGACCTTTGACGCATTGAATGACCTGAGAAACATCGAGACAGCCATCCGTGCCACAAAAAAATACGGCGGCCATGCCCAGGGCACCGTAGTTTATACCATCAGCCCTGTACATAATATCGAGCTTTATGTGGACCTTGCAAAGAAGATTCAAGCCATGGGCGCAGACTCGCTGTGCATCAAAGATATGTCCGGCATCCTGACGCCTTATTACGGCTTTGAACTGATCAAGGCATTGAAGCAGCATATCAGCATACCGATCCAGCTTCATACGCATTTTACCAGCGGCATGACGGATATGACCTATCTGAAGGCTATTGAAGCAGGTGTTGATATCATTGACACAGCTATATCGCCCTTCGGACTGGGTACCTCACAGCCGCCTACCGAGCCTATCGTGGCCACTCTGCAGGGTACGGAGTACGACACCGGCTTGAATCTTGAGCTGCTGTGCGGAATCGCTGAGCACTTCAAGAAAATCAGAGAGAAATATATCGCTAACGGCATCCTGAACCCCAATGTATTTAATGTGGACACGAACGTTTTGTCTTACCAGGTACCTGGCGGCATGCTCTCCAATTTGATGTCCCAGCTGGCCGCACAAAACGCTTTGAACAAATATGACGATGTGTTGAAGGAAGTCCCGCGGGTCAGGGAAGACCTGGGCTATCCGCCTCTGGTTACGCCTTCCAGCCAGTTTGTAGGTACGCAGGCCGTATTCAACGTATTGGCCGGCACGCGGTACAAGATGATACCCAACGAGATAAAGGATTATGTCAGAGGCAAGTATGGCAAGTCTTCCGTACCGATCTCAGACGAAATCAAGCGGACCATCATCGGAGATGAGGAAGTCATTACCTGCAGACCGGCAGATCTCCTGCCGCCGCAGTTGGATAGCATAAAGGAAGAAATGAAGGAGTACTACGAGCAGGAAGAGGACGTCCTGAGCTATGCCTTATTCCCGCAGGTCGCACTGAAGTTCTTCAAGGACCGTCAGGCCAAAAAATACAGCATCGACAGCAACCTTGCTGATAAATCGGAAAAGACATATCCGGTATAATCCACGAAGCAGGCGGCACGGCAAATCCAATGCCGTGCCGTTTTCATCCCTTCAGCAGTTTTTATGGATATACACATAATTCACCTTGTCTGTAAAGAACTTGATGACCTTCACCCTTGAATTATCCGGAATCCGGTTCCCGCATTTCAGGCAGACATAGTTGCTCCGGAGCAGCTTGTCATAGTAAACATTCCGCGCCATACCGCTGCATTTGCCCCAGCTTTTCCATCCAGTCTTGCAAAGTGCGGTCCTGTTTTCATAATCGGCATAGACCCACTTCAGGAGCCTGTGAAAATGAAAGGGGTATTTGGTATAGGCAATGAAATCCCTAGGGAGACCCAGCGAAATGGTGTAATCCTCGAAGGTTTTTTCGATCAGGGGCTGTAAGGGGTCGCCGATCTTTCCGCTTTCAACGTTGAACCCGTTTTCTTTCAGATACACCCTGGCATCCTCGAACATATAGCCCTGGCATATGGCTATTTCTTCACTCCGGCTTACCCCCATATGATTGAAAGCATTTTTTATGACATTCGTCGTATAATAAATATATTCCTTTTTCTTGAAGTTTTCTTCATTGTAAAGCCGGACCGGTATGATTTCATAGTAAAACTCGCCGGACTCCGGTCTGAGTACGCCTATGCAGGTTCCGCCAACCAAGCTGCCGCTTCCTGCATCGTCAATCTGAATCATTTCATCACCTGCATCTGTTTTGATAAGAGTATTATTCACTGAGGGAGGCTGATTTATTGAAAATATTAATTTCCAACGATGACGGCATACAGGCCAACGGCCTGTATGCGCTTGCCAAAAGGCTGACGGACCTGGGAGAAGTCTATGTCGTAGCGCCTGACCGTGAACAAAGCGCCATCGGACATGCAATCACCATGCACCAGCCGCTGCGCTGCAAGAAAATCAATTTTCACGACTTGGATGTGGATGCCTGGTGGGTATCCGGTACGCCGGCGGATTGCATCAAGCTGGGCATCGAATCCCTGCTGCCTGTGCGGCCGGACCTTGTGATATCCGGCATCAACAATGGCGAAAACCTAGGCACCGACGTCATATATTCCGGCACGGTGTCTGCAGCTATAGAGGGGGCTATTTTCGGCATCCCTTCCATTGCAGTCTCCTATGCCCGATACGGCAGCACTGATTTTTCCGTTGCAGCCCAAGCGGCTGAGCAGATCCTTCGAAGCCTGCTGAAAGATATGCAGCGGGATATAACCTTGCTGAACATCAACATTCCACCGCTGGACACCCTGGCAGACATTCGCGGCGTGCGCTTCACCAAGCTGGGTGTAAAGCGGTACCGCAACAATTTTGAGGAGCGGAAGGATCCGAGGGGAAACAGCTATTTCTGGCTTGCCGGAGAACTGATTGACGGTAAGCTGGATCCGGACTGCGATATTGCTGCTATTAAGGAGGGCTATTTGTCCGTTACACCCATCCACTTCGACCTGACGGATTACAAACGCATCGAAAAAATCAAGCAGTTAAAACTGTTTGCCGAGGAGGGAGCTAATGAATGAGGATACTTTGAAGCTTTTGGCCATCAAGGAGTTCAACGAATCGGAGGACCTTTACCTTATCGTGGATTTTCTGAACAAAGCCCTGAAGGATAAGAACCTGATTTTCGGCATCCGTAAAAAGGATTCCAAAATGTCGGTCAGCATATATGAGGCATAATGAGGCAAATTCTATGTATTGCGTAATCACATAAAACTTTTTCTGGATATTCTTATAAAAATCTAATTCTGTATTGCATTATAATGGAATATCATATATACTAAAAAATGAAGGGAAAGTTGCAGATTTATCAGATTGACTTTCAAAAATGAATTTTTAATTGCATAATAAGTACGATTTTGGAGGTTGGGGAGAATGGAAAAGAAGGATGTAAAGGCGGGAGAAATCGACCACGGGAAGCTTGTCATCAAGCCTGCCTGGTGCAAGGGCTGCGGCATATGCGTCGCTTTCTGTCCTGTAAAGGCACTTGCATTGGAGAATGATAAGGTTGTGGTCGCGGATATCGACAAATGCACACAGTGCGGCATGTGCGAGCTGCGGTGCCCTGATTTTGCCATCTACGTGGGGAGGAGAAAAAATGAAAAGAAAGCATAGATTGATGCAAGGAAACGAAGCTTGTGTAGAAGGGGCTATTGCAGCCGGGATGAAATTTTACGCCGGCTACCCCATCACGCCTTCTACCGAAATCGCGGAGATCTCCGCAGAAAAGCTTCCCCTGGTGGGAGGAAAGTTCATCCAAATGGAAGATGAAATTGCGGGAATGGCTGCCATCATCGGCGCATCCCTGACAGGTCTTAAGAGCATGACAGCTACCAGCGGTCCCGGCTTCTCCCTGAAGCAAGAGAACATCGGTTATGCTGCCATTGCTGAGATTCCCTGCGTTATCGTCAATGTACAAAGAGGCGGCCCAAGCACAGGACTGCCCACATCACCGGCTCAGGGCGATGTCATGCAGGCGCGCTGGGGTACCCACGGCGATCACCCCATCATTGCATTGACACCCTCTTCAGTCCGCGAAACCTTCGATCTGACGGTCAGGGCCTTTAACTTGACCGAAAAATACAGAGTGCCCGTCATCCTGCTGATGGATGAGGTCATAGGCCACATGCGTGAAAAAGTTGAACTGCCCGATCCTTCGGAGCTTACCATCATAGACCGCAAGCGGCCGACCTGCAGCAGCGAAGACTATCTGCCTTTTATGCCAGAGGCGGACCTTGTTCCCCCTATGGCTGATTTCTGCACCGGATACCGCTACCATGTCACCGGATTGATTCATGACGAAACCGGTTTCCCCAGCAACAGCTACCAGGTTGCTGACCAGTTGATCAGAAGACTGATGGATAAAATAGAAATGCACAAAGAGGATATCATCACTTGGGAAGAGGAAAACACCGAGGATGCGGAAATCCTCTTACTGGCATACGGCTGCACCGCAAGGGCTGCAAAAGCAGCTGTCAAAGCGCTGCGCAGCAAAGGCGTCAAGGTCGGCTTCTTCCGACCCATCACCATTTGGCCTTTCCCGGAAGAAAGAGTCCGTGAACTGGCTGAAAAAGTCAAGACCATCGTCGTACCTGAGATGAATCTCGGCCAGCTGGTGCTGGAAGTCGAACGGCTTTGCAACAACGTGACGAAGGTGGAAAGAGTCAACAAAATCAATGGTGAGATCATTTATCCCGAAGAGATCATCAGAAAGGTAGAGGAGGTGCTTTAGCATGCCAAGCGCATTAGTTGAAAAATACTTCAGAGCCGATAAACTGCCCCAGATCTGGTGCCCGGGCTGCGGTCACGGTATCGTCACCAGAGCCATTGCAGCAGCAATCGAGAAGGCCGGCCTTGACAAAGACAAGGTCTGCGTGGTTTCCGGCATCGGCTGCTCTTCAAGAGCACCCGGATACCTGGATTTTAATACGCTGCACACCACCCACGGCCGCGCACTGGCGTTTGCTACTGGCGTCAAGCTTGCCCATCCGGAGCTGAAGGTTATCGTCATAACCGGCGACGGAGACTGCACGGCGATCGGCGGCAACCATTTCATCCATGCCTGCAGAAGGAATATAGGCATTACGACGATTCTCTATAATAATAATATATACGGCATGACAGGCGGGCAGTACTCGCCTACCACGCCCAAGTTTGAAAAGGGTACTACAGCACCATACGGCAATATAGACAAAGCCTTTGATGTCTGCAACCTTGCTTCATCCGCAGGTGCAACTTATGTCGGCAGGTCAACGGCTTATCATGCGGCGCTCTTAACCTCCCTGGTGCAAAACGGTCTGAACAACGACGGCTTCTCACTGATTGAAGCCATCAGCGGCTGCCCCACCTATTATGGAAGAAAGAACAAAAAAGGGGATGCTGTCAACATGATGGAGTGGTACAAGAACCATGCCGTCAATATCGCCGCTGCTTCCAAAATGACGCCTGAAGCCCTTGAGGGCAAATTCCTCATCGGTGAGTTCAAGAATAGTCCCGAACCGGAGTATACCAGCGAATACCAGAAAATTATCGATAGAATGAAGAAGGAGAGATAGTTTATGGAAAAGTACGAAGTGCGGTTGAGCGGTTCAGGGGGACAGGGACTTCTGCTTGCAGGCATCATCCTGGCAGAAAGTGCCATCAATGAAGGCAAAAACGCCATTCAGACGCAATCATACGGGCCTGAGGCAAGGGGCGGCGCCAGCAAGTCGGAAGTTATCATCTCCAATGCGGAGATTGACTTTCCGAAAGTCAGGAACTGCGATATCCTTTTGTCGCTGACTCAGAAATCCTATGACCAGTATCATGAAGGGCTTAAGGATGGCGGCATCCTGATCATAGATAGCTCCGTCAATGTGGGTGAAGACCACGGCATGCACCAGGTATACAGCGTACCGATACTGGAAACGGCTGTACTTGTACTGAATAAACCCATGGTAACCAATATCGTTGCCCTGGGTGCAATCGTTGCCATTACAAAAGTTGTCTCCCATGATGCCTTGGAGCAGGCGGTACTCTCCAGGGTACCCAAAGGCACCGAGGAATTGAATAAAAAGGCCTTGGCATTGGGCTATGAAATAGCGAACAATGCTTCAAGGCAATAATTGGAGATGGATAGAGTATGAGTGAAATTGTAGACTTGATGCGCATAATTCAGACGAATTTCCATAAGTTAAGTAAAGGCCAGAAGATTATCGCGCAATACATCATGAACAATTATGATAAGGCAGCCTTTATGACGGCGGCCAAGCTGGGTGAAAAGGTAGGCGTCAGTGAATCCACCGTGGTGCGCTTTGCCAATGCCATCGGTTATATCGGATACCCGCAGCTGCAGAAGCAGCTTCAGGAGATGGTGAAGACAAAGCTGACAACCGTTCAGCGTATAGAAATGTCTTCAGACTATTCCAACGAAGACAGCGTACTGAAGAATGTACTGAAGGCAGATATGGAGAACATACGTTCCACCCTGGAGGAACTGGATCACAAGACCTTTGAAACGGCAGTCAGGAGCATCATCGAGTCCAAGAGCATCTACATCATTGGTCTGAGAAGCTCCACCGCCCTGGCAGAGTTCCTGGGGTTTTACCTCAACCTGATCCGTGACAATGTTCATGTAGTCACCTATACCATCGGCGACATATTCGAACAGTTGTTCCGTATCGGTCCCAACGATCTGGTGATCGGTATGGGCTTTCCCAGATATTCTTCAAGAACCATCCGTGCGATGGAATACTCAAAGACACGCGGCGCCCGTACCATTGCGATCACGGACAGCCTGCTGTCGCCGCTTTGTGCTAATGCCGATTATACGCTGATCGCCAAGTCCAATATGGAATCCTTCGTTGACTCCATTGTAGCACCGCTCAGCGTTTTGAACGCTCTCATCATTGCTGTGGGCATCAAGGAAAAATCAAATCTTTCCTCTACCTTCTCACGTTTGGAGGAAATCTGGGATCGGTACAGTATCTTCTCTATCGATCAGGAAAACAACCGTTAACATTGCGTTATCTTTAGGAGGTAAACAAATTGTCCAACAAAGAAACACTGAACCCGTTTTTGAGTGCTCAAAAGCAGGTAAAGGAAGCTTGCGACCGGCTGGGCTTGGAGCCTGCGGTATATGAGCTTTTGAAGCAGCCCATGCGGGTACTGGAGGTTGCTATACCGGTCAGAATGGATGACGGCAGCATCCGTGTATTCACCGGCTACCGTTCCCAGCACAACGATGCTGTAGGTCCCACAAAAGGCGGCATTCGCTTTCATCCCGACGTCACAAAGGATGAGGTTATGGCTTTATCCATCTGGATGACTTTCAAATGTTCCGTCGTAGGAATCCCTTACGGCGGCGGCAAAGGCGGCATTATCGTGGATCCCAAGACCCTTTCCCAGGGTGAATTGGAAAGGTTGAGCCGCGGCTACATTGACGGCATCTACAAGCTTATCGGAGAAAAGGTTGATGTACCGGCGCCGGACGTCAACACCAACGGCCAGATCATGGCCTGGATGGTTGACGAATACAACAAGCTGGTTGGCCACAGCGCCATCGGCGTCCTGACGGGCAAGCCCCTGGATTTCGGCGGCTCCAACGGCAGAACAGCAGCGACGGGTCTGGGTGTAGCGCTGATCGCCAGAGAAGCGGCAAAAAAGCTCAATATAGACATGAAGCAGGCTAAGGTTTCCATTCAAGGCTTTGGCAACGTCGGAAGCTATACGGCCATTAATATACAGAAGATGTTCGGCAAAGTGGTTGCCATTTCCGAATGGAACGGCAGCATCTACAAGGAAGACGGCATCGATGCCTATTCCCTTCTGGATTATGTGAAAAAGAACAAAACCATTATCGGCTTCCCGGGTTCCAAAGAAATCACCAGGGAAGAATTCTTCGCACTGAACGTCGACATCCTGATTCCGGCAGCACTGGAAAACGCCATTACGGCAGATATTGCACCCGCAGTCAATGCCAAGCTGGTGGTAGAAGGCGCCAACGGCCCCATCACACCGGAAGCCGATGCCATTTTGAACGAAAAAGGCATCATGGTGACGCCGGATATCCTCTCCAACGCAGGGGGCGTAACCGTTTCTTACTTCGAGTGGGTCCAGAACCTGTATGGTTACTACTGGACCGAGAAGGAAGTGGAGGAGAAGGAAGAAAGAGCGATGGTTGAAGCTTTTGAAGCCATTTACAAGATCATGGGCGAGTACAAGGTACCCATGAGAGCCGCAGCCTATATGCACTCCATCAAACGCGTGGCAGCAGCAATGAAGCTGCGGGGCTGGTGCTAAGCAAGACTCTTTATCATATATTGTCAATTTTGTGATATAATAAAAGACAGCGACAGCTGTCTTCTTATTTTTGTTAAACTTATTAAATTCTTGGGGGTAAGAATGGCATATTTATACTTGGTACGGCATGGCGAGACGGAATGGAACAGACTGAGCAAGGTGCAGGGACAGACGGATACGGCATTGAGCGAATTGGGTATCCGGCAGGCCCATGCACTGGCAGAGCGGCTCAGCGACGTGGATATCGACGTTATATACTCCAGCGGCCTGAAAAGGGCCAAGCTGACGGCAGAGATCATCGCAGCCCACAAAAAGCATCAGGTAAACGAGCATGCGGACTGCCGGGAGATCAATTTTGGTCCCTGGGAAGGGCTGACCATCCATGAAATCAAAGCAAGGTACCAGGAGCACTACAGGGTATACCGTGAAGATCCAAAACGCTTTGCGCTTCCGGGTGCCGAAACCTTTTCCGACGTGGCCCGGCGGACTTATACCGCTATTTCGGACATCATCCTGCAGCACCGGGGCAAGAATGTCCTACTGGTATCCCATAGTACGGCGCTGAAAGCAGCCATTATGATGATACTGGACATTGACCTTCATAACTATACAAAGTTCCGGATAGACAACGCTTCCCTGACGACGCTGTATTTTCACGAGGACGATCCAAGGAAAGCAGTCGTCATGTCCATGAACGATACCTGTCATCTGAAATAAAGGAGCGTGACACTTTGAAATACGATGTGGTCGTCATCGGCGGCGGTCCAGCCGGCATACTTGCTGCCGGTGCTGCCGGGAACAGAGGACGCAGTACGCTGCTGCTGGAAAAAAACGAAAAGCTGGGCAAAAAGCTTTTCATCACAGGGAAAGGGCGCTGCAACATCACCAATAGTGCTGAGTTTGACGAATTCATGAAAAACCTTCCCCAGAATTCAAAATTTTTCTACAGCGCATTCAGGGGCTTCTCCAACCAGGAGCTCATTGCGCTTTTGAACCAGTTGGGGCTAAGAACCAAGGTAGAGAGGGGAGGCCGGGTATTTCCCGAGTCGGACAAATCCAGCGATGTCATAAAAGCGCTGGAAAAATATCTTGCTGCCGGCAATGTCTCCGTGCGCCTTCAATCGAAGCTAAAGGACATTTCGGCAGAAGACGGCCGAATTACTGATGTGACCCTTGAAAACGGCGAGGTCATCCAATGCAGTTCCGTGATCCTCTGTACCGGCGGCATGTCCTACCCCCAGACGGGCTCAACCGGCGAAGGCTATGGGTTTGCCGGAAAGCTGGGACATACGGTCAGCCCGCTGCTGCCCTCATTGGTGCCGCTGGTGACAAAAGAAGACCATGTCAAAGCGCTGCAAGGCTTATCGCTGAAAAATGTGGCAGTAAAAGCCGTCGTCGATGGCAAAACGGTTTATGAGGACTTCGGCGAAATGCTTTTCACGCATTTCGGTCTGACAGGCCCCATCATCCTATCAACCAGCTTTTTTATTGTTGAGCCAGTGCGCAAAGGCAGGATCGTCAAGGTGCTCATCGATCTGAAACCTGCTTTGAGCGAGGAAGAGCTGGACAAACGGCTGCTGCGGGATTTTGAAAAGAATTACAACAAGCAATTTAAGAATGCTTTAGATGAGCTGCTGCCGCAGAAAATGATTCCGGTAGTGGTCTCGCTTTCAGGCATCAATGAAGCCAAAGAGGTGCACCAGATCACCAAGGCGGAGAGAAAGAACCTGGTGAAGCTCCTGAAGGGCTTTGAATGTACAGTGATCGATACCCGGCCCCTATCGGAGGCAATTGTGACCTCGGGCGGCATCAGCCTGAAGGAGATCAACCCAAAGACCATGGAATCCAAGCTGGTTAAGGGTCTGTATTTTGCCGGCGAAATCATGGACCTGGATGCCTTTACAGGAGGATTTAACCTGCAGATTGCCTTCTCCACCGGTTATGCGGCAGGGATGGACGCATGACAGACTGAATAAAAATCCGGATTTCTAGAAATATTTATAGGTAGCAATAAATGAAGGTTTCGCGTTGCCTATTATCAATATTTCGGAGGGATGCCCATGTCCGGCAGAAGGTCCTTCAATCAAAAGCCATTGGTGACCTGGTTCAACCAATGGGAGAAAATCATCATCAGGCTTCTTTACCTTATGCTTCCCATTCTTTTTGTCATGCAGGTCGTTCTGCTGAACCAGGAAGTCAGTGTATTTGTCAGCAGGACTGCCAAGCTGGAAGGAAAAGCGATAGAGGAAAGCCAGCTGCTCATTTCCAGAGGCCAGGTAGAGCTGAGCATCGAAAACGAAAGCTCCCTTTCAGGCTGCCTTTTTTATCTGAACGGTGAAGCATTGCCTGAAACAAAGGCAAAAACTCTCAAGCTGACGGTTAAAGCCAACGATATTATTGAGGCCAGCGGCATTGGGTCCAATAAGATTTCAAGGATTACAGTGACGGGGGTTTCTGATAACATTTCTGTTCCCGAGTTAGGAAAAAGCATTATTTTACATAATAATCTTGTCCTGATCGATAGGGTCAAGATGAAATAGGAGGTAGCCATGATTGCAATCCGAGGTGCAACGACCATCGAAGAAAATGAACAGGAGGCTGTATTCGACAGCACGATCCTGCTGCTGGATCAGATCATTCGAAGCAACCGATTGGAGAAGGACAGGATCACCAGCATTTTTTTCTCATGTACCCGTGACATTACTGCCGCTTATCCGGCAAAGGCAGCCCGAATGATAGGCTTGAACGAAACGGCGCTGATGTGCTTCCAGGAGATGCATGTAGAAGAAAGCCTGACAATGTGTATCCGGGTCTGTCTTTTTTATGATGGAGACTTGGACAAGAACCGTCTGAAGCATGTTTACCTGAATAAAGCCTCTTCGCTGAGGCCGGACTGGAGTATAGGAAGCTAGGAGGACTTGTACAACAAAATTATCTGCAATACCTGTTCATCTATATCTTATTTTGGTAAAATGTAATTGCGTTTCCTTATAAAGAGGTTCGTATGAATCTGGATTCAGGGGGTTGCCCTTCATGAACAACAAAGTCATTGCCATTGACGGACCTGCCGGTGCAGGCAAAAGTACCATCGCCAGGAAGCTGGCCAAGCTTCTGAATTATACGTATATCGATTCCGGTGCCATGTACCGGGCACTGACCTTAAAGGTATTGCTGCAGGACGCAGATGTGCAGGATCAGGATGCGGTTGTCAGAATAGCTGCTGAGACGGATATTGATTTCCATCACAACAGCATTTTTTTGGATGGCCGGAATGTCGATCAGGAAATCCGTGAAGAAGGAATCAACCGGAATGTTTCCTGCATCGCCGCGGTACCTGAAGTCAGAAGGATCATGGTGGAGCTGCAGCGAAAGGCTTCAAAGGGAAAAAACGTCGTCATGGACGGCCGTGATGTGGGCACCGTCATTTTTCCCAACGCCAGCTTCAAGTTTTTTATCACTGCTTCAGTTGAGGAACGTGCCCTGCGGCGATATGCCGAGACCCTTGAGAAGAACAGTCAGGCCGATTTGGAGGACATCAAGCTGCAAATTGAGCAAAGGGATAATGTGGACTCCACACGGGTGGATTCCCCATTAAGAATGGCAGAGGACGCCACTTGCATCGATACCACCGGAAAGACGGTGGAGCAAGTCCTGGAAGAAGTCATAAAAAGTATGAATTTGATGGGGGGAGAGTATTAATGCTGTATCAATTTGCAAAACTACTGTTAAAACCGTACTTTTCCCTTTTTTACCGGATTAAAGTCGAGGGAATGGAAAACATACCGGAAAGCGGTGCTTATATCGTGTGTGCCAACCATTACAGCGCGGTGGATCCTTTCATGATCGGCGTCATGCTGCCTCACCGCATTGCCTTCATGGCTAAAGCAGAGCTGTTCAAAAACAGGATTCTCCGCTTCTTATTGACGAATGTCGGCGCGTTTCCCATAAAAAGGGGTGAGGCGGATATACGCAGTATCAAGACGTCATTGAAAATTCTGAGTGAAGGCAAAGTCCTGAGCCTTTTTCCCGAGGGGACTCGCAACCGGTCCGACGAGGTTCGTGCAGAACCCGGTATTGCCATGCTTTCAATCAAAGCAAAGGTGCCTGTACTGCCGGTAGCTGTCATCAGCGATTATAGATTTTTACATCAGTCTGTCATAAAAATAGGAAAACCTATCAATCTGACTCCTTATTATGAGCAAAGACTGCATAATGAAGACTATACCCGGGTCAGCGTTGATATCATGAAAAATATCTGGGAACTGAAAAGGAATGAAAAGCAGTGAAGATAATTCTTGATGAAAATGCCGGCTTCTGCTTCGGCGTAAAAAAGGCTGTCGAGCATGCATTTAAGGAAGCTGCGGATAATAAAGGCACGCAAATCTTTACATACGGTCCTTTGATCCATAACCAGCAAGTGATCAGGGAACTGGAGGCGCATCATATCCATGCATCGGATGACATAAACGCATTGCCGGAAGAAAATGTCAAGCTGATCATCCGTTCCCACGGCATCGGTCAGGAGCGGTACAGGGAGATCGAAGCCAAGGGTATCGCATACAGTGATTGCACCTGTCCCTATGTCAAAGACATCCATAAGAAAGTGGAAGCCGCTTTCCGGGAAGCGTATCAGATTTTTATCGTCGGAGACAAAGCGCATCCGGAGGTAATCGGAACCAACGGCTGGTGCAATAATCTTGCATTGGTCATCGATGATGAAAAAATAGTAGACAAACTTCCTAATTATGATAAAATATGTTTAGTTGCACAAACTACTATTACAAAGAAATTATGGGATAGTGTTGTCGATGCGGTCATAAAAAAATATGAAAACGTCATGGTGTTCAATACAATCTGCAGCGCCACCGAGCGAAAACAGGCTTCAGCCGAAGCGCTTTCGAAGAAAGTGGATTGCATGATTGTCATCGGAAGCCGCGGCAGCTCAAACACCAACAAGCTTTACCAAATCTGCAAGAGCAGCTGCGGGAAGGCACTGCACGTTGAAACAGCGGATGAACTGCCTCTCGACGAGCTCAAGGCGTATCAGACAATCGGTCTTACTGCAGGTGCATCTACACCTGATTGGATAATTAAGGAGGTAATTGAAAAAATGGAAACCAACGAGAACATGATGGAAAATCAGGCTAGTCTAATGGAAGAATATGAAAAGACCATGAAGACGCTCACTCCGGGCGAAATAGTTAAAGGAACGGTCATCATGGTAACGGACGATGAGGTCATGGTCAATATTGGATATAAGGCCGACGGAATCATCAAAAAAGAAGATTATACCTGGGAATCCGACGCAAAGCTTAAGGATCTGATCAAGGCAGGGGATGAACTGGAAGTCGCCATCGTCAGCATCAACGACGGTGAAGGCAATGTCGTTTTGTCCAAGAAGGCCGTTGATGCGGAAAAGAACTGGTATAAGATTGAATATGCTTTGAATGAGAAGAGCCCTATTGACGGCGTTGTCAGGGAATTGGTAAAAGGCGGTGCCATCGTAGAAGTATTTGGCATTAAGACCTTCATGCCGGCTTCACAATTCGATCTCAGATACGCAGAAGACCTTACAGGCTACCTGAACAACAAGGTTAAGGTGCATGTATTGGAATACGATAAAGATAAGAGAAAAGTCATCGTATCACGCAAGGAATACCTGAAGAAGGAAAGAGAAGAGAAAGAGAAGGCTGTCTGGGGCACAATCGAGGCAGGCCAGAGGATTACAGGAGAAGTCAAGCGTCTGACTGACTTCGGTGCCTTCGTTGATATCGGCGGCGTCGACGGTTTGATCCATATTTCCGAGCTTTCCTGGTCCCGCGTCAAGCATCCTTCCGAGGTTGTAAAGGTAGGCAATAAGGTAGAAGTGGTTGTTCTCGGTGTTGACGCTGAGAAAAAGAAAATTTCCCTGGGTCTCAAGCAGACGCTGCCTGAGCCTTGGACTGCAGCTGCAGACAAGTATCACGTAGGTGATGTCGTCAACGTAAAGGTATTGCGGTTCTCCAACTTTGGTGCTTTTGTGGAATTGGAACCCGGCATAGATGGTCTGGTCCATATTTCCCAGATTTCCGACAAGCGGATTGCAAAACCTTCCGATGCCCTGAATCTCGGTGATATCGTCAAAGCCAAGATACTGGACATCAAGCTGGAAGAAAAGAAGATCAGCCTGAGCATCAAGGAATGCCTTGAGCCTCAGGAATAATAGAAGCAGAAAAACGATGAAAAAAGCCCTTCCTTACAGGAAGGGCTTTTAAATATTGTTGTCACATTTCGAAGAACATGCATATTCTATATCATAATAAACCCGAATCATGCGTAGAAAACGAAAGTATTTTCGAACAAGAGCAAACAATCCGGAGACTAACGTAGCGCCATTTGGATTTTTGCTTGAATTTAAGCATTTATCATGAATACTATTGACTTTTCGGACAAAAGTAGTAGAATTATATTCATTGATAATATTACGGTAAAGTACCTTGAAGCCCTTGACACCAACGAAAACTTTACAGTATGGACTTCTGCAGTCAGACACTGATTAAAAGGAGGAATTGTTAAAAATGAATACTTTGGGTCGTCATATTTTGGCAGAGATCTACGGATGCAGCTTTGATATCCTAAACAGCAAGGATAAGATTCAGCAGATCATGGTGGATGCTTCTTTGGAAGCCGGTGCTGAGGTCAGAGAAGTCGCCTTCCATAAATTCAGTCCCCAGGGCGTTAGTGGTGTGGTTGTCATTTCGGAGTCCCATCTGACCATTCATACGTGGCCGGAATTAGGATATGCCGCTGTTGATGTTTTTACCTGCGGCGAGAGTGTTAATCCCTGGGATGCATGCAATTACCTGACCGAGAAGCTTAAGGCCAAGCATATGACTGCAACCGAAGTAAAGCGGGGCATATTTGAGCAGCCGGTCAATGTCGCAAACCTTTAGCCTCGGTTTTTTAATGAGACCTAAATCGATTTTTGAGCGCACAATCCGTTCACAGGACAAATTGTGCGTTTTTTGATTTTTCTGACCAAAATTTTATTGACATCATGTATAATATTCTTCTATCTGTCAACACTATATAATGACCTCACAAAATACATTGAGACCCCCTTTACATTATATTTTCGTGATATTTGCATATCACGGTTTTTTTTTGCCCGGATACCGGACGCTTCATGCATGCTGAGTTAAATGTTCTATTGAAGCCCTTCGCGTTTTTGTGTTATGATAAATACATGCATCTTAAACTGAGGACCTTTCCTTATCAACAGCTTTTTTTATTGTACAAGCCAAGGAACAACTAAATAGTAATACCGGTTTTCAAGCGAGATAGTTTTTGTCAAGACACCCGTCAAACCAAGGCGGAAGAAGGCGTAATAGTGGTGCTATTGCAACTAAGGCCAATTGGGAATTTTCTATTTAGTTGTTCCTCAACAAATCATAAATGCAAGGAGTATTGTCATGCTGGTAGATTACGAAGGCTTCAAACTAAAGGTATTAAAGCTTACAGGGATTGACCTGTCCAGTTATAAGGAGCGCCAGATGAGGCGCCGAATCGATTCCCTGATACGCCGCAACAATTATGACGATTATGATGAGTATCACAAAGCGCTGGTTCAGAATCCCAAGTTATACGATGAATTCATCAATTACCTGACCATCAATGTGTCTGAATTCTATCGCAACCCCATGCAGTGGGAAATGCTTGAAAAGGAGATCATGCCGGCTCTGCTGAAGGCAAACAAGAAGCCCAGGATCTGGAGTGCTGCCTGTTCTACCGGGGAAGAGCCCTATTCGCTGGTCATGATGATGACACGCTTTATGGATTTGTCCAATATCAAAATCCTAGCCACCGATATCGACGACGGTGCCGTCAACAAGGCCAAGAAAGGCATTTACGTACCCAAGAGCCTTGTCAATTTGCCGAAGGAGTTCATCAGCAATTATTTTGAGAAAAGCGGGGAAAATTACAAGATCAGCGATAAGATCAAGAGTAGTGTGGAGTTTCGCCGCCACAACCTGTTAAGCGACAAGTATCCTGACGGCTGCGACCTGATCGTTTGCCGCAATGTCATGATCTATTTCACCGAAGAAGCAAAATCCGAGATGTACCACAAGTTCAGAGAAGCGCTGACTGATCAAGGCGTCCTTTTCGTCGGCAGCACCGAACAGATCATACTCCCTTTGCGCTATAAGCTGGAGCCAGTCAAAACCTTCTTTTATCGAAAAGCTTAATTGCACAAAACTTAATAAAAACAGAAAAAGCCATCCGAAGATGGCTTTGTTATTTTGTATGGTGCCTTGGGGCGGAATCGAACCACCGACACGAGGATTTTCAGTCCTCTGCTCTACCGACTGAGCTACCAAGGCAAATGGTGGGCCTTCAGGGACTCGAACCCCGGACCAACCGGTTATGAGCCGGTTGCTCTAACCAACTGAGCTAAAGGCCCAAATGCAACAACGAGCTTTATTTTATAACATTTTATCTCTTTTGTCAACTGGATTTTGCAGTGAGGCTGTCTATCTGATCAGATATGAAAGAAATACTTTCAACATTGTAGTGTGTTAGCTATATATTGCTTTGACAGTAAATATAATATAGCGATAACCTGTTTTAAGGAGTGGTTGGATGTTTGGAAAGACAGCATATCCTTATCCTGCCGGTATGACCGATAAAGAAAGGTCTCTTCTGGACCTGGTGCTGCCAAAATATGATTTTGATGTCCTGGCTCTGGAACAAGTCAGAAGTGCCTATAAGGTTTATACGGATAAAGGTGTTTTTTGCCTGAAAAAGGTCGGGAACGGTTACCGGCGCGCCAAGAAAGGCTATTATGTGGCACAGCATCTGAAAGCCGGAGGCTTTGACAATATAGCCGATTATTATTTTACCCGGGATGGTCAGTTATTCATCAAGCACAGGAAATCAACCTTTTACGCCACTTATTGGATTGAAGGCCGCGAAGTCAGCTCCGACCTGAAAGAAGATGTCATCAAATGCGCAGAGCTGCTGGCAGATTTTCACAACCATGCAAGGGGCCTGAAGCCGGATAAGCACATCAAAATCAGCTCCCATTACAGGAAATGGGATAAAACCTTCAGGAAATGCATCGAGCAAATGCAGCTTTTTAAAAAAAACATCGACAAAATGAAGCTGAAAAGCGAATTTGATTATGCTTACCGAAACCATATCGATTATTTCTGCGCCGAGGCAAAGGCTGCCGTCGATATCCTGGAAAAAAGCCTTTACATCCCCGTCAGCGGCTATATGGAGCAGGAAGCCTTCGTATGCCATGACAGCTTCTACTATCAGAATATTCTGATGGACCGAAACGGAAAGCTGTTCATCATCGATCTGGAGTCCTGCCTTCTGGACATTCCCATCAGCGACTTAGGAAAATTCATCCGCCGCATCATGACTAAAAGAAAACACCAGTGGGATTTTGACATTGGCCGAAAAATCATAGAAAGTTACAACCAGGTAAGGCCGATCTCTCAGGAAGAGTATAAGCTGCTTTTTGCCATGCTGCTTTTTCCGCATAAATTCTGGAAGCTGGGAAGAAAGCGGTATGTAAAAAATAAGAACTGGCCGGAGGAGAAATACAAGCGCAAGATCCGGAAGCTTTTAAGGCTGAGGGAGCATAAGAATGAGTTCCTGAGGTGCTTTATTGAGTTTTACCACCTGGATATCGTGTATGACGGCATCCATGCTGCCTGAGGTTCAAGGACAAAAAAAATCAAAGGCTTTATAGCATCTATAAAGCCTTTTTTCATTCAGATGGTCGGGGCGACAGGATTTGAACCTGCGACCTCTTGGTCCCGAACCAAGCGCGCTACCAAGCTGCGCTACGCCCCGAAAATTTAAACAACAATAATAATATATACTTTTCGCCCCTTATTGTCAATAGTTATTATTTCAAAAAATAGGTCGGATTATAAAGGGATATGGCTGAAAACGTAGAATATATATTAAAAATAATAGATGAAAATCATGCCAATCAGCCGCTACAGGCTATCTGTACAAGGAGGTGCTCTATGCGAATTACTTTTTTAGGCGCAGCAGAAATGGTGACCGGTTCCTGTTATCTTCTGGAATTCGAAAAATCAAAAATACTGGTGGACTGCGGCATGTTCCAGGGTGGAAACGAAGCAGTGGAGCTGAATCAGAAGCAATTTGCCTTTGATCCTTCCGAGATCTCCCATTTGATTTTGACTCATGCCCATATCGACCACACCGGAAGAGTCCCTCAATTGGCAAAATTGGGCTTTAAAGGAAAGATCATCTGCACGAAGCCCACCCACGAGCTTTGCAAGATCATGCTGCCGGACAGTGCATTCATACAAGAGATGGAAACAGAATGGCAGAACCGAAAGCGCCTCCGTGCCGGCAAGAAGCCCATCGAGCCGTTCTATACGGTGGCTGATGCCCAGGAGTCCCTGAAGTTTTTCGAGGCTTTTCCATACGATACCATGATCAGCATCAATAACCAGCTCAGCATCCGTTTCAGGGATGCAGGGCATATATTGGGCTCCGCCATTGTCGAGATGTGGGTCACGGAAGGCAGCGATTCGTTCAAGATCGTTTTTTCCGGAGACCTGGGCAACAAGGGCGCCGCCATTTTGAAGGACCCTACCCTGATCGAAGAAGCGGATTATGTCATCGTGGAGTCCACCTACGGCAACCGCTTTCATAAGGATACCAAATACAAGGCCCTGGCCCTTCTGGAAATCATCAATGATACGATCGAGAGAAACGGCAATGTAGTCATCCCCTCTTTTGCAGTAGAGCGGACGCAAGAGATCCTGTACGAGCTGAACACACTGAAGGAAGCCAAGACCTCCAAGCTCAAATCCGTTCCTGTTTATGTGGACAGCCCGCTGGCCATCCATGCCACCAAGATATTCCAAAGCTTCCAGGAATACATGGACGATGAGACCCTGGCCTTGGTCCAATCGGGAGATAACCCCTTTGAATTTGCCAACCTGATCTTTACCGAAACGGCAGATGAGTCCAAGGCAATCAATTTCACCAAGGAAAGCAGCATTATCATATCGGCCAGCGGCATGTGCGACGCCGGCAGGATCAAGCACCATCTCAAGCACAACCTGTGGCGTGAGGACAGCAGCGTCGTTTTTGTCGGCTACCAGGCCAAGGGCACACTGGGCAGACGGATACTGGACGGTGAAAAAACCGTCAAGATCTTTGGGGAAGAAATCAATATCAAATGCAAGATTTTTTCCATTGAAGGCTTTTCGGGCCATGCTGATCAGAAAGGTCTGATGGAATGGCTGGGCAGCTTCAAGAATAAACCAACCAAGGTCTTTTTGGTTCACGGCGAAGAAGAGGCCCTGAGTACCTTCTCAGAGTTGATCCATCAGGAGTTGGGCTATGAAAATGAAATCGCCCGCCTGGGTCAGACCATCGAGTTGACTACCGGTTCTCAGATCCAGGTCGTAGCCGAACGTTACACCACTCAGAAACAAACGGTGCTCAGTTCCCTTGAGGTCATCAAGAACGGCTTCAACAATACCTTTGACAGGCTGCAAAAGCATATTCAGGAAAATGACAGCGTTAAACTGGATATGCTGAGATATATGCTGGAAAAAATCGATGATACCTTGCAGGATATGGAAAAAGAGATAAAGAAATAAAGCCTTGCAATCGTTCCTCCTTAAGCATATATTTTTCATGACTGAAAAAAATATACTTGAGGAGGTTTTTTTATGCTGAATACATTCAAGAACGAAGAACTGGTCAAGGTGCAGGGAAAGGTCTATCCGGTTGTGGGCGGCAGGCTGCGACTGGCCCATGATGAGAATAAAAGCCTTACCATTGAAACCAGCGTTATTTTTTATAAAGAAGAATCAACTGTGATCCAGGCAACGGTTCGGACGGAAAAAGGCAGCTTTACAGGCCTTGGCAACGCCTCTGTCAAACGGGACAGGGTATTGTCCAACGCCATACTGGAGCTGGCGGAGACCAGAGCCATTGCCCGCGCGCTGCGCTTTGCGGGCTACGGTGTGGAGTATACCGGCTTTGAAGAGGTGGGGGACGGCAAAGCCCTACCGGAAGGCGTACAGCCCCCAGGGGAAGAACCTGCTTTGGAGCCGCCAAAAGCTGATATGGATCATGCGACCAAAGCACAGATCAATACTATTTTTTCCATTGCCAAGAACATCAATATGTCCAGCGAGGACCTGAGGCTCCTGATTCAGGAAAAGACCGGCAAGTCCTACAGCAAGGACCTTTCAAAAAAAGATGCAAGCCAGGTGATCGGCATCCTGAAGGAAAAGGAAATGCTGCGCAAGGAAGGCAGCGATATGGTTCAATAAACTGCCGCTTACCTATATCCATGTCATGAAAACCGAAAGGCCATCAGCTGGAAAGCGCTTTCAACTGGCGGCTTTTTGTTTTTGCCAACATGCAAACATCGTACCGGATCTGGTATTTTTATGGTATAATGTTAAGGAATGTCCCTTTTTTAATTAGGGTAAACTAACACCATATATATAAATGACATTATAAGAAACCAGAGGGAGATGCCATGTCAGAAAGAAAAGCAACCATCCAGGTGGATAGCCTGGAGCTGTCCCGCCAACATGAGATCATGGACAGGATCCGGGAAAATAACGAAATGGAGTATGCCAAAACCGGTAAAAAACCTGCCATGCATGTACTAACCTTCGGCTGCCAGCAGAACAATGCTGACTCGGAAAGAATCAAAGGCATGCTGAATCAGATGGGCTATGCGGAAGCACCTAGCACCCAGGCTGCCGACGTCATCATCGTCAATACCTGCTGCGTCAGGGAAAACGCTGAGTTGAAATTATACGGACATATCGGCACGTTGAAGCACCTGAAGAGGAATAATCCAAGGCTCATCATCGGGGTATGCGGCTGCATGATGCAGCAAGAGCATGCGGTGGAAATGATCCGCACCAAATACCGTTATGTGGACATTATTTTCGGAACCCACAACCTGTACAAGCTCCCTGAGCTCTTGGAGCGCTCGAAGAATGAAAAATACACGCTGATCGATATCCTGAATACCGAGGGTATGATCGTTGAAGATATTCCCGTAAAACGGGAAGACAAATATAAGGCCTGGGTCACCATCATGTACGGCTGCAACAACTTTTGCTCTTATTGCATCGTTCCCTTTGTTAGAGGAAGGGAGCGTAGCCGGAAGCCCCAGGATATTCTGGAAGAGATCCGCAAGCTGGCTCAAGAGGGCTGTAAGGAAGTCACCGTGCTGGGTCAGAATGTCAATTCCTACGGCAAGGACCTGGAGGACACAGTGGATTTTGCTGATCTGCTCAGAATGGTCAATGATGTTGACGGGATAGAGCGGATCCGCTTCATGACCTCCCACCCTAAAGATATCTCCGACAAGCTGATCGAAACCATGCGGGACTGCAAAAAAGTCTGCGAGCAGCTGCACCTGCCTTTTCAGGCCGGCAGCAACACCATATTGGATAAAATGAACCGCAAATATACCAAGGAGTCTTACCTGGAGAAGGTGCGGAAGGCCAAGGAGGCCATGCCCGGCATTGCACTGAGCACCGATGTCATCGTAGGCTTCCCTGGCGAAACGGAAGCGGATTTTGAAGAGACATTGGACGTCATCCGCCAGGTGGAATACGACCAGGCATTTATGTTCATTTATTCCAAACGCAAGGGAACACCTGCCGCAGAATTGTCGGAGCAGGTTGATGAAGAAGTCAAGCACAAGCACTTTGACCGCCTGGTGAAGCTTCAGAACAGCGTCTCCAGAAAGCTGAACGAGGCATATATGGACCGTATTGTGGAAATACTGGTAGAGGGGCCCAGCAAAAATGATCCCGAGAGGCTGACCGGCAGGACCCGTACCGGGAAAGTCGTCAACTTTGACGGTTTTGACAAGCCGCAAAGGGATACCCTGATCGGCAGCCTGGTAAATGTCAGGATAACCGAAGTATTCTCCTGGTTCCTCAATGGTACGGTTACAGATTAAGTTTACAGTGTCTTAGCTATATAGATAATCAATTGTATAGCTGAAAAAAGGTATTCAGCTTTATTGGGTTATCCCTAAACCATCAGAGATGCTTGACTTCGTAGCTACGCCCAATACTTAGCATCTCTTATTGCAAAATTTTCAAGTCTTAAGCTGAAAATAATTTTCAGGTTTAGAGTTGCTTAATTATCAGTGAGGTGAATGAGTTGGCACAATTAACGCCCATGATGCAGCAGTATCTGGATATAAAGAACCAGCATAAGGACAAAATATTGTTCTTTCGGCTGGGGGATTTTTATGAAATGTTTTTTGATGATGCCGTACTGGCTTCAAAGGAGCTGGAAATCACGCTGACAGGCAGAGACTGCGGAATGAGCGAGCGGGCGCCCATGTGCGGCATTCCCTATCATTCAGCAGAAACCTATATCGCCAGACTGATCGATAAGAACTATAAGGTTGCCATCTGTGAGCAGGTGGAGGATCCGGCACTGGCAAAAGGAATCGTCAGGCGGGAGGTCGTCCGGATCATCACGCCCGGCACCATCATTGACAGCACCATGCTGGATGAAAAGAACAACAACTATCTCATGAGTCTATACGGCGACGACAAGTACATGGCACTGGCCTATGCGGATCTGTCTACGGGGGAATTCTTCTGTACCGGCATAGAGGCATCGGAGCTCGGCAATATAAAGAATGAAATCAGTCGGATCGATCCGGCTGAGGTAATTGCCAATGACTATTATGCCACGGAGAAGCCCTTGAGCAGTTTCCTTTCCGCTCAGTATCCGGCGTTCAATATATTGGACAGGAAGTTTTTTGATGCAGAGGACTGTGCACGGCGATTGAAGCGCCAATTCGGCATATCTGCACTGGAGGGCTACGGACTCAGCAACAGCCACCTGATCAGAAGCTGCGGTGCCATCTTGCTTTACCTGGACGATATACAGAAGGTGGGGCTCAGCAATATCAACAGCCTCAGGAACTACAGCATCTCCAGCTACATGGTGCTGGATGCCTTCACACGGCGCAATCTGGAACTTGCAGAGACCATCCGGGGCAAGCAGAAAAAAGGCGCATTGCTTTCCATCATCGATAGAACCTCCACTTCCATGGGCGGCAGAAAACTGAAGGGCTGGCTGGAAAAACCTCTGCTCAGCACGACGGAGATCAACAGCCGGCTGGATGGCGTCGAAGAGCTTTATAATGATTTTTTGAAACGGGAAGAGATAAAAGAATACCTCAGGAGCATGTACGATATTGAAAGGCTGGGAAGCCGTATAGCGCTGGGTAGTGCCAATGCCAAGGACCTTACAGCGTTCAAGCATTCAGTGCGCAACCTGCCATACATCAAAAGCCTGCTGTCTGATAGTACAAGCACCCTGCTCAATGAAATACATACGAGCCTCGATACGCTAGAAGACCTTTACGGATATATTGACCGGTCTATTCATGAGGACCCGCCTTTCTCACTGCGGGAAGGCAACCTTATCAAAAGCGGTTTCCTGGCGGAGCTGGATGAGATCCGTGAAGCCTCGGTAAACGGCAAGCAGTGGATTGCCCAGCTGGAGCAGCAGGAAAAAGAGAAGACCGGCATCAAATCCCTGAAAATCGGCTTCAACAAGGTCTTCGGCTACTATATCGACATTACCCGATCCAATCTGGCCTCGGTTCCGGATTATTTCATCCGCAAGCAGACCTTGTCCAACTCTGAGCGCTATATCACGCCGGAGCTGAAAAAGCTGGAGGATGTGGTATTGGGTGCCGAGGAGAAGCTGATCGAGCTGGAGTACCAGACCTTTGTCACTATCCGCAATGACATAGCGGCACATATAAAAAGAATCCAGCAGACAGCTTCCCGCCTCTCAGATTTGGACTGCATCTGTTCACTGGCTGAAGTATCTCAGAAGAACAGCTACGTCCGCCCGGTTGTCAACCATGAGGACAAAATCATCATTGAGGGCGGCAGGCACCCGGTTGTTGAAATGCAGGGGGGAGACATCCGCTTCGTTCCCAATGATACCGAGCTGGATAATGAAGACAACCGCATGCTGATCATTACCGGTCCCAACATGGCAGGTAAGTCCACTTACATGCGGCAGGTAGCCCTGATTACGCTTATGGCACAGATCGGCTGCTTTGTCCCCGCATCCAAAGCCGTTATCGGTGTTGTAGACAGGATCTTTACGAGAGTCGGCGCCTCAGACGATCTGGCGTCCGGCCAAAGCACCTTCATGGTGGAAATGAGCGAGCTGGCCAATATCATCAATAACGCCACCTGCAAAAGCCTGATCATACTGGATGAGATCGGGCGGGGAACCAGTACCTTCGATGGCCTCAGCATTGCCTGGTCGGTGGTAGAGTATATAGCCGACAAGTCCAGGCTGGGGGCAAAAACCCTCTTTGCCACGCACTATCATGAGCTGACGGAGCTGGAGGACAAAGTGGAAGGTGCCAAGAACTATTGCATTTCCGTGGAGGAAAAGGGCAAAGACATCATATTTCTCCGGAGGATCATCCGCGGTGGCGCCAATGGCAGCTACGGCATCCACGTGGCACGGCTGGCCGGTCTGCCGGAGAACATATTGGACCGTTCTTCAGAAATACTTACCATACTGGAAAAGTCCGAGAAAAACAACCAGACCAATATCTACATCCGCCAGCGGAAAAGGAAGCCGGTCATGAGTGAGCTAGAACCCAATCTTTTCAACTTTGGGCGCTTCAGCCTAGTTGATGAGTTGAAAGCGGTGGACGTCAGCAACATAACGCCGGTTCAAGCCTTCAATATCCTGCTGTCGCTGCAGGAAAAAGCAAAGAATCTGAATGAGATATAGAGGATGTCAAAATGGGAAAGATCATATTATTGGATGAAAGCACCATCAATAAAATAGCAGCGGGAGAGGTCATCGAGAAGCCGGCTTCCATCGTGAAGGAGCTGGCGGAGAACGCCATCGATGCAGGCGCCACAGCCATCAGCATCGAGGTGGCGGAGGGCGGCAAAACCTTCATCAATGTGACGGATAACGGCAGCGGCATCCAGGAGGCGGACGTGGAACAGGTGTTCTGCCGCCATGCCACCAGCAAGATCCGCAGTGCGAAGGATCTGTTCAGTATCCATACGCTTGGCTTCCGGGGAGAAGCGATGGCCAGCATCGCAGCTGTATCTGAGGTGGAGCTGAAGAGCCGATGGTCGGATGACCAGGCCGGAAGTTTCCTCTTAATCAAAGGCGGAAAGCAGCTGGATCGGAAGTCCATCGGTTATCCCATAGGCACCAGCGTCACGGTGAGGGATTTGTTCTACAATACGCCTGCCCGACTGAAATTCCTAAAAAGCGACCTTTCCGAGCAGGGCTATATTGTAGACATCGTGGAAAAGTTGGCACTGACCCATACAGGCATTTCCTTCAAGCTGACCGTCAATAACAAGATCGTGCTGCATACGCCAGGAAACGGCGATCTGCTGTCCGTTATCCTGTGCATTTTCGGCAAGAATACGGCAAAAGCCATGCTGCCCTTGAAGCATGAGAACCTGCTGGTCCGTATCGAAGGGTACATCGGAAAACCTGAGTTAGCCAAAGGAAACTCCACCTTTATGATCTTTTCCGTCAACGGCAGGAACATCAGGAACAAGATGCTGGCGGAAGCAGTCCGTCAGGCCTACAAGACCCTGCTGATGAACAACAAGTATCCCTTTGCCATCCTGGATATCCATATCCAGTCGGATCTGATCGATGTCAATGTCCACCCCACAAAACAGGAAATCAAGTTTTCCGATGACAGGGCCGTTTTCAACACCCTATACGTGGCTGTCAAGAACTGCCTTAGCTCCAATCAATTGATGCACAGCTTTGAGGAAGAGGCAGATAGCAAGGCGGAAGACCCATACAGTGATACCGGTAAGGCTTCTGACATGCCGCTGCCTATAACCAGACCCTCAGCCTCTTATCAGGAGAATGTTTTTGATAAAAAAAGAGAACACTTTGAGCAGTTGGCTATCAAGCAGTCCATGCCAAACTTCATTGCAGATAAATCTCACTCATATGAGCCTCAGGAGCGCCGTAAGGAGACTGAAGCTGCTTTCACTGACTTCAGTGGCGTTTCCAAGCCTGCTTCAGAGAAGGGCAGCCCCGCATCGGATGATCACGTTCAGGGCACCCAGCCCCAACAAACAGAGCTGGGAGAGGTCCCGCTCCGCATCCTGGGTCAACTGTTTGGGACTTATATTCTGGCGCAGCAGGAGGAACAGTTCTATATCATCGACCAGCATGCCGCCCATGAACGGATCATGTACGATTACCTGAAGGCGCGCTATCAGACCGGTTCCATTACCGTACAGAGCCTGCTGATGCCGATCATCATTGAAATGAGCCCGGCGGACAAAACGTTGTATGAGCAGCATATTGCCTTATTTCAAAGGCTGGGCTTTGAAATCGAATGGTTCGGCGAAAATGCCGTTGCTGTACGGGCCATTCCCATTATCATGGGTGAGCCCTGCTCCGGTGCGTTTTTCACCGATATATTGGACTCACTGAAGGATTCAAACGGCGCTGCTGCCGGCAATCCCTCTGAGAAAATCATTATCAGCATGGCCTGCAAAAACGCCGTAAAAGCAGGTGACAGCTTGTCACACGAAGAAACCCGCGAGCTTCTGAACAGGCTCTTTGCTACGACAGCCCCCTATACCTGCCCCCATGGCCGGCCTACCATCATCACTATGAGCCGGTTTGAGCTGGAGAAGAAGTTCAAAAGAGTGCTGTAAATCTAAGAAGCTCTATGATTTTCAGTTATTCATCTGATAAGATTTGCGGGGTGACTATAGAATGAACAACAACGGACATGAGCTTCCGAAAATCTGCATATTGATAGGACCTACAGCGGTGGGTAAAACCGATATATCCCTTATGCTGGCTAAAAAGCTAAGCGGTGAGATCATCTCAGCAGATTCTGCACAGGTGTACAGATATATGGATATCGGTACAGCCAAGGTGAAACCGGAGGAAAGGCTGGGAATCCCCCATTACCTTCTGGATGAGGTGGATCCGGATGAAAGCTTCAGTGTGGCAGCGTTCAGAAACCGGGCTGAGAAATATATCCTGGACATCAGCAGCAGGGGCCTGCTGCCCATCATCACAGGCGGTACAGGGCTTTATATCCATTCGTTGCTGAACAATCTGGATTTCACCGAGTCTATATCAGATCCGGACTTTAGAGCGGAAATGCAGACCTTAGCCTTGGAAAAGGGAAACGCCAATGTGCACAGTATGTTGCGGGAGATCGATCCTGCCGCATACAGCAGCCTGCATCCCAATGACCTCCGGCGTGTGATACGGGCGCTGGAAGTATACCGGCATACCGGAAAGCCTATTTCCTTCTATCAGGAAGAGTCCCGGAAACTGCCTCCCCGGTATCAATTTGCTTATATCGGCCTTACAATGGACAGGGAACGGCTCTATGGCAGGATCGATATGCGGGTAAACAAGATGATATCGGAGGGACTGGTTGAAGAGGTGGAGGGCCTGCTGAAGATGGGTTACAGCAAGGAACTGACCTCTATGCAGGCCTTGGGCTACAAGGAAATCGTGCAATATCTGGAGGGCAGTATCACTTTGGATGAAGCAATCCGCATCATCCAGCGCGACTCCAGGCATTATGCCAAGCGGCAATTGACCTGGTTCAGAAGAGACCCACGCATTACCTGGCTGAATGCCGACAACTATTACCGAAGGGATATTTTAGCAGAAAATATTATTAGATGTATTGCAGGAAAAATTACTTTAATATAGAATAAATAACAAGTGATTATATAATAATATAAATAAGTCATAGGATGAGTCAATCTAATTTTTGGAGGGGAATTGAATGAACAAAGTCAATATAAATCTGCAGGACATATTCCTGAACCAGGTCAGAAAAGAGCATATACAGATAACCATATACCTGGTTAACGGATTTCAATTAAAAGGTCTGGTCCGGGGCTTTGACAACTACACCATCGTTTTGGATAATGAAGGCAAGCAGCAGCTGGTTTACAAGCATGCCGTATCCACCATCATGCCGGTGAAGCCCATTAACTTCGCATTCAGCGACAACAGAAACCAGCAGCAGGAGCCCAACAGGCAAGTATAGCCCTCAACGGGTCCTATCATATGAGTACACCCATAATCTATTGCTTCTTCGGGGCAGTAGATTATTTGTTTTTTGGCCGCCCTGACGACCCTCGGCGCCATTGCCTTGCCATATGAAATATGGTAGAATTAGATTCGACAAAATTGCTGTTCTTTTGTAGGACTGCGTACTATAATGAAGTATTATGAAATTTTGAGGTGCCATATATGCATTACAAGACTATGGACTATCTGATAAACAAACTGAATATCAGCAAGAAAATCATTGATATCTGTGTCGCTTCAGAGGAAGAAGTATCCGGACAGTTCAATAAGATTGATGAGATACGCGAGTATAACCAATACAAAGTGCTGAATGCCATGCAGAAAAACAGGGTCAGCGACATCCATTTCAATTATTCTACAGGCTACGGCTACGGTGATATCGGCCGAGAAACCATTGACAAAGTATATGCCGATGTATTCGGTGCTGAAGATGCATTAGTCAGACCGCAAATCGTATCGGGTACTCATGCATTGAGCCTTTGCCTCTACGGCGTTCTGCGCCCGGGTGATGAAATGCTGGCCGTAACCGGCAAGCCCTATGATACATTGGAGAACATCATCGGGATCGAGAATTGCCCGTCAGGCTGTCTGAAGGATTTAGGCGTGTCCTACAGCCAAATCGATCTGATGGATAACGGTAAAATAAATTACAGTGAAATAACGAAAAAGATAAGCGAACGGACCAAGCTCATTCTGATCCAGCGTTCACTGGGCTACTCCTGGCGGCCTTCCTTGTCCTTGGAGGATATTGAGTATACCATAAAGTTCATCAAAATCATCAATCCCAGTATTGTGTGCATGGTAGACAACTGCTACGGGGAATTCATTGACTTCAAGGAGCCTACTGAGGTAGGTGCCGATATCATAGCAGGCTCTCTCATCAAAAATCCCGGCGGCAGCCTAGCACCCACGGGGGGCTATGTGGCCGGCAGAAAGCATCTGATAGAAATGGCGGCCAGCAGACTGATCGCCCCGGGAATCGGCAAGGAATGCGGGGCTACGCTGGGAATCAACCGGCTGTTCTTTCAAGGGCTGTTCCTGGCACCGCATATCGTGGCCGAAGCCTTGAAGGGTGCCGTGTTCTGCTCGAAGCTGTTCAATAAGCTGGGCTATGAGGTGAACCCGGAATTCAATGCCCGGAGAAGCGATATCATTCAAGCTATTAAGTTCGGCAGCAGAGAAGCATTGATCGCTTTTTGCCAGGGCATCCAGAAGGGCTCTCCCGTTGATTCCTTTGTCAATCCGGAGCCCTGGGATATGCCCGGATATAATGATCAGGTCATCATGGCGGCAGGCGGCTTCATACAGGGTGCTTCCATCGAATTGAGCGCCGATGCACCGCTGCGTGAGCCGTACATCGCCTATCTGCAGGGCGGCATCACCTTCGATCATGCCAAGATCGGTATCATCTATGCACTGCAGAATCTGACCGCTGCCGGCTGCCTCAAGCTGTAGTACATGAATATTTAGTCATATTTGATTAAAACGCCGTTATGTAGAAGCATTAATAAACGCTATTAGGAAATCTTATTAATGCTTCTATTGTATTGTTATTTACAATCGATTTTGCAAGTGGTATAATCAGACAGTAAATTCAATGCATGATTTATAATTATACATTTTAATATATTATTATAAGAGGTGATGGAGTTGACCAGCTTATCGGACTTAATTATGGATGACCTGTTGTATGTCATCAACCCAAAGGAGTATACAAAAGACGAGCTTATCAATACATTGCGGAAGCACCCGGAAATCCGCTTTGTTTCCCTGGCAGGCGTCGACCTGATCGGCAACAGCACAGACGAAAAGATACCTGTCAAGCTGTTTACCGAAGACATCGATGAATTTTTGAACGGTTCCATTCAAACTGACGGCTCCAGCGTCGTACTGCCTGGCATTGCCACCCTCAATAACGGCAAGGTGGATATGATTGCCGATACCAAGAGCTATTGGTTCGTGGATTACAACTTTGAGAACACAGACCATGAGACGGGAAAACCGGTTGGGACACTGCGCATTCCTTCTTTCCTGGTACACAACGACGTGCATGTGGATTCCCGCTCGGTGCTCAAGAATGCCATCGATCATTTCAAGAAATCCATAATCGAGCTTTTCAAGAAGTATCCGGATTTGGCTACCGAGTATGGCATTACGGCCGACGATATTGATGAAATCCTCATGACATCCGCTACCGAACTGGAGTTCTGGGTCAAGACGCCTAACGACAAGGCTGATGTTGAAGCTTTATCTGCCTCTCAGATCCTTCAGGAACAGTACTGGAAGAGAACAAAGGGTGCTGTAAGGACCTCCTTGGAGCAATCTCTCATTCTGATGGAAAAATACAACCTGAAGCCGGAAATGGGTCACAAGGAAGTCGGTGGAATAAAAGCACAGCTTGACCAATCGGGCAACCTGACCCATATCATGGAGCAGCTGGAGATAGACTGGCGTTTTGATTCGGCATTGCAGGCAGCTGACAATGAGAAATGGGTTCGCTCCATCATCAATGAGATCTTCAGGAAAAACGGATTGGAAGTAACCTTCCGGGCAAAGCCCATTGAAGGTGTGGCCGGAAGCGGAAAGCACACCCATGTCGGTGTATCCGCCAGACTAAAAAACGGAAAGCTCATTAACCTGTTTACACCGAAGAATGTAAAGGAGAGCTTCCTGAGTCCTTTGGGCTATGGTGCTCTGATGGGACTCTTAAAGCACTACGAAGTCATCAATCCTTTTATTTCTTCAACCATAGATTCACTTAACCGGCTCAAGCCCGGTTTTGAGGCACCGGTCTGCATCGTCACATCCTTGGGCCACGATGTAGCGACACCATCGAGAAACAGAACGATACTGGTCGGCTTGGTAAGGGATTTGAACAGTCCTCTGGCTACACGGTTCGAGGTCAGATCACCCAATCCCCATACAAATACGTATCTTTCCATTGCCGCGTTCTATCAGGCAATGCTGGATGGCATCAAAGCCGTCGCTGCATCCGGTAAAACCGACAAGGAATTGGAAAAGGAGATCTCCAAGCTGCCGGAGGAGAAGGGCTTCTACCTGGAAGAAGGCCGCGCATACCGCAGCGAGGAAGATGTATTCGAGCATTATTCCACTGAGGAAAGAAACCGGATCTTTGGCGTTCACCCAGCCACGGTTTATGAAAATATCAACAACCTGAACAAGTATCCCGAGAAGCTTCTTGTACTGCTGGATGGAGAAGTGATGACGGACCGACTGGTCAGGAGCTACTGTGCTGCGCTGACCACCAAATGGGTCACAGAAATACTGAACCGTATTCTTCCTGAAAACATGGAAACCGTCAGAAAGTGCAAAGCACTGCACAACACGCAGAATGCCCATGATCTAGATATTGCCTATTGGGCACAGATTGACCAGCTGAGGCATTACCTGATGAAGGATACCTACAACTATAAGTCGCTGTTCACAAGAATCCGCGAGACGGCAAAAGCGGAGGACTATGCAGCCCTGTCAGTGCTGCAGCTGGAAATGGCTGAAAAGATCAGCGAGCTGAAAGAGGTTTATAACGAGTATAAGAAAAACATCATCGATATCGCGTTTTGATAAAGAAAGCGCTTCACGTAACGTGAAGCGCTTTTTTTATCTTATTTTTCTGAAAACGCCGATAACCTTACCCAAAACCGCTACTTCCCTGACAATAATGGGAAGGAGGTAGGGGTTCTCCGGCTGCAGCCTGAAGTAGTCCTTTTCCTTATAGAAGGTCTTGACGGTTGCCTCGTCATTCAGGAGCGCCACCACAATCTCACCGTTTCTGGCTACCGACTGCTGCCTAACGATGACATAGTCTCCGTCGAATATACCTGCATTGATCATGCTATCGCCTTTGACCACCAGTACGAATGCATTCTTATTCCCCACAAAGTCAACCGGAACCGGAAAGGTATCCTCAATGTTCTCTTCCGCCAGAATGGGCTGTCCTGCAGTAACCTTTCCTACAATGGGCAGTTCCACCATTTCCTTCTGAGGTACCACGACGCTGCTGCCGTCCAGGATCTCTATTGCTCTCGGTTTTGTAGGGTCGCGTCTGATAAAGCCTTTCTTTTCCAGCCGTTCCAGATGCCCGTGTACGGTAGAGGTTGACTTGAGCTTGACGGCATCGCATATTTCACGAACGGAAGGCGGATAACCCTTCCTGTTGATTTCTTTTTTTATGAAACTCAAAACTTCCAACTGTTTTTTGCTAATTTCATCCATCATCATATACACTCCATTTTCCCTGTCTATCAGAATAAAGGATAAACCCATGCAGCCTGATATACGGTATTTTCCATATAAGCTATTATAACACATCCAGTAAAGAATTCAAACATATGTTCGTAATATTTGACGATAGGACTGGCTTTTTTGCAGAAAATGCTTTGTTAATAGGGGTCTTAAGCCAAACCTGCACATCACTTCCCAGAAATTGCTGGGTGCTTATCCATTTTTTTATAAAATAAGCTTGACACCGTACATATGTTCGTATAGAATAATAGTAGAACATACGTTCGTTTGGAGGTGCAAGTACCATGAAGAAACACTATCAGATAAAAAATCGATTCCGGTTTTTCATTTCGCTCTGTGTCCTGATGACCGTCCTATTTGCATTATTTTTTACTTCCGTTGTCAGTGCCGGAAGCAGTGACCAACTGACCATGGTCTCACGGTACGTAGAAGAGGGGGATACCCTTTGGAAGCTTTCCAGACAATATAACAACGGAAGCATGGATATACGGGACTATATTCAGACCGTCATGGAGGTCAACCAGCTCCAGTCGGCCAACATCAAGTCAGGAGACTTACTGTATTTTCCGCAGTACAATTAATGCTCGACCGGTATGTGCGTAAAAAACAGGCTGTCTGCCCGACGCTGCCTTTGCAGGCTTATGAGCATTCAACCTGGTTTCTTATATCCTTCTTATAATCTCATGTAGTTTAGCGTATGACGATATCGGTCAATTCTTTGTTTGCTGCCAGCAAACCGATATTCCGGCTTACAATAGGCATTTTTTCCAATAGCGTTATGACAGGCTGATATGAGCTTCCGATGACAACGGTTTTCTGCAGCTCTAAGATTTCTTTCTTATCCTCCTTGACGCTTTCATAGCGGATCAGATTCAGTTCAAAGCCGTTATGATTGGTTATCAATTCGCAAAAAGCCTTAGATGTCACTTTGCCCTTATGCAATCCCACAAATATAATTTTGTTTTCCTCTAATCCATAAAAATAAAAGGGAAGGCTGTTATCCTCAGCTTTATCCGAATCATCCGACAAGTAGTCTTTCAAGATTATTTCATCCAAATACATCCCTGCAGCCGGTTCATCGGATACGATGCTTGATGCTAACTGCAGCAGTTTTTCAACATTTCTATAAAACCACTTTTCCTTATCGATTTTCTTGTTATAGACCATGACTTTCGGGACGACGGTATATTTCCTGTCTTTATAGATGATCACCACTGAGAAGCCATCAAATCGAATGCCTTGCATTTGCGACAGCTCCACATCGTCCGGCTCATACTCGTCCATCAATAACGCATCCATAATGATAGATCCATCATAGTTGGAAAATTCAGCTCTGCAATCATTCATCTCCCTTATGAACAGCTTTTTCTTGAGGTTTTCATCCTGAACCAGCTCCGGCAATGCCGCTTCCTTTTTACCGCCTTTGCCGGCAATGAATGAGTTCATTTTGTTGTTGCCGTGCTTGCCTTCCACCACATCCACATCACTATTCAGCAGGATAGTTGGGTATTTATTGATATAGCGCTCTATATGCTCAGGCTTGATTTTGGCAATCTTGTCATAAAGAGCAGTTTCCTTATTATCAACCAGCTTCTTGAAGATCCGGTCCCATTGAATGACCATTTTTTCGTTTTTGTTGATAAAGGGGATCCCATCGATGGTATTGATGACTTCTCTGATCAGCTCTTTAATTTTATTTTTCTCAAAATCCTCGTTTATCCTGGCAATGATTTGATATATAATAAAGACAACATATAGGAGTGTCGTAATCAGCCATGCGGTGGTATAGTCCATACCAAACAGGTTAAACAGTATATATTCAACAAGCATGGTCATGATGTAAATCAGTAGTGCAAATGTGTTGGTAGCAATGCTGTACATTATATCACAATCCTTTCATCTGATGGTTCAACATTGTTATACTCCTATTATAAGCGTTATGCCCCACATTGTCTATTTCGGCAAAATATGCGTGAGCATGAGATAAGGGAGGAACACCATGAATATCAAAGAATGTGTCCTGGAAGACCGTAAGTGCACCGACTGCGGAGAATGCAATATCTGCGACCTTGATCCCCAAAAGGTCTGTGACAATTGCTGCGCATGCATCGACGGCACATCAGACTACCGCAGTGTGGAAATTGATGATGTACTGGATGATGATGAGAGCCTGATCCTGGATACAGAGGACCTGGATAACTGGAAGTACGATGAAGATTATACTGTCGAATACAGTGACGAGGAAGCCCAGTCCGAAGACCTGTTGCGAAAAAAGCATCATCGCAATTAACATAAATTTTTTTATGTTAATCTGCCTCCGGCTTTTGAGGGGTCTCATTGGATAAGGGGTTGGATTTCACAGCCTGCCGAAGGATATCTTCATCCAGATGGGTGTAAATCTGTGTGGTTGATATGTTCTCATGACCCAAAATCTGCTGCAGGGACCGTATATCCACTTTTCCATATTTGTACATCAGTGTCGCGGCAGTGTGCCGCAGCTTGTGAGTAGAATAAATATCGGTATCCAGCTCGGAGATGCCGATATATTTTTTTACCAAATACTGAATGGTTCTCTTGCTAATGCGCTGCTTGCGCTCACTTAGGAAGAGGGCTTGCTTATCCTTGACCCCGTCGGCAGGGCGTACCCTTAGGTAGCGTTGGATTGCGTCGATGCAGGCCTGGTTCAGGTAGACCGTACGCTCTTTATTGCCTTTTCCGATAACCGTCAGAATATCGCCGGAGATCCTGTTGATGTCGATGCCCACCAGTTCCGAGAGTCGCAAACCGCAGTTCAGGAACAGCATGATGATGGCATAATCCCGTTCCCTATATTCGCCTTCTATAGAAGCAATCAGCTGCCGGCTTTCCTCCAAGGTCAGGTAAGCCGGATGGCGGGAATTCAGCTTTGGCGTTTCCAGACCTATAGCTGGGTTCTCTTCGATCATCTTCATTTTGTGGAGGTACTTGAAAAAAGAGCGCAAGCAAGCAACCTTTCGCGCCCTGGCGCTGTTTTTATTCTCCCGCTGATTGGCGACGAAGGAGAGGAAGGCATAGAAGTCGGCCAAGCTGATATTTTGCATATAATAAATATCAATGTCTGTTATAGGAATATTTTCCAGCTCCATATCAGATGAAACGATGTTGCGTCTGATTTTCAGGAACTTGAAGAACAGAGACAAGTCATAGCCGTAAGCAACAATGGTGTTTTTTGATTTTCCGCGGATAGTCTCCATATAGGAAAGGAAGTCAATTGCGATAGTGGGTAGATTGTTCACCCAGACCGTCCCCTTTCAGCTTAATATTCATCCTGATTGCGCGAAATATTTATTTCGCGCAATGTAAATATTCTCTAAAGGCAGGCAAATTCCTGCTAAGTCATGTAAAAGCTGATAAATTTTCTTTCCATTATTAGTCTTCGTCATATTTGCTATAAAAAGTTATATTTAATTTCTTATTGCATCACTATCGACAATTTGATTTGTTTTCTTCACAACTTTGTTTAGGCGCCGCCTGATTCGGTTCAAACTTTAATGAATATGCTGATGTATAGCCGCACACCGGATGCTTCATAGTGTCATTGCATTGCCCCAATAAAAAAAATCGCTTATAGGCGATTTAAACGCGTCATTTTTTTAAAGCTCTTAAAACATGTTTTAAAATTCTCAAACACACAATTTATCTGGTTAGCAGCATTTGTTTTTACATGATAAGTTCCTTGATTAAGAAATAATTTATGTCTCGTTTCTTATCGAATCTCTAATAAACAATTTCGAAAGCAATATGCCAGCCAAATATCTAGTTACGCATATTCTATGTGACCGCGTTCAATTCTGACTACCCCTCCTCTCTTCCACCGATATTGTAATGATAATCATTATCAATAACACGAATCTCCTTTTCTATTCAAAATGGCCTAAAACCAAATGTTTTAAGCCACTTCATGTTTATCCTTCCTGTAATCTCCCGCTTTCTAGGGCTATGTCAGCGTTGATTATAGTTATTCTGGTAGTCATTTACTTTTACCGGTATTTTCTTCTTCCTTGTCGTATCCCCATAATCAAAGTCATCATCACATATCCCTTCCCACTCCGCTTCTGAATTCTCCTCTTCAACCCGGCATATTTTCACGTCATTAACCCATACTTTAATGACATACTTTACCCCAGGGATCAGTGGACCGAATATAAACTGTCCGCATTCGTCTGTGAATGCGTGTGTTATGGGTGTCAAGATGCAATGATCGCCATGATCCTTTGACTTAAAGAGTTTTACGACTGCGTCCCTTACCAGTCTTCCTTTCTCGTCTTTTACGACGCCATGTATCACACTTCTTGGCTCTTCAGCAATTTTTATGACAGCATCAATCTGCTCGTTCTCTTTTGGAATAAAAGTATACTTGGAGATATTTGTTCCCATGTTGAGCCTCCTCAATAGATTGATTTAGATTATCCCATATTATTGTATGTGCCAAAACTTTAAGTCGTGATGTACTGCTTCCTGTTGAAAAAATAGTAAATTTAACGCGTCACCTTACATAAAATAGTAGTGATACGCCAACAGATTGCCAGGAGGATCTATAATGTATAGCAAAGTAAAGAACCTTGTGGAATATATCGGGCTAGCCGATGAGCTTCCTATGCTGGATAATCCGGCTAGTTTCAAGCAGTTCTGCTTGCATGAAACGACATGTCTGCCGGAATCAAAGCCGAGCATACTTCAACTTGTCAAAGTCGTTTCAGATATTGCCATATTGGATACCCGGGTAGTAAGGACACCAAAGGCAGTATCCCTAGAAGGCCAGAAGCTTACCGGCTTCAAACTGATGCTGGAGGGTCTTTTAAAGCAGAAAATTGAATATGTCGGTGATACACCTGCGCAGGAAGTCCATGCAGTACATTGCAACATCCCATTCAGCACATTTATCATTCTGCCGGAAAATTTCAAACCAAATACTGCTGTTAAAGCAGCAGGGTACCTTGAAGATATTTCATCCTGTGTGTTCGAGAAAAGGATTATTATTCAAAATGCAATCCTTTTGGCAGTTGCAGACCTTTATTAATCGTTGGAGGTGCCCTATGCATAAGCCGGGAGATAATGTCATTGAAAGCATCGGTATCGTCAGGCCCGAGGAGCTGCCGAAGCATCCGATCTGGTTTACCGACTTTGACACTTACGATACTTTGCAGCTGCCTCAGGAAAAGCCGCCGATAAAAGAATTATTGTCAATTGCCGTTGAGCCTGAAATCCGATCGACAACGATAACCCCCACTACTGAATCGGTCTCCTTTGAAGGGCAGATGCTGGAGTCCAACAATCTGATACTGGAAACCGTCATAAAGCTTAGAATAAAATATCTGACCGATACGTCAGCTCAAAGCATCCATATTGCCTGCTTTGACAGCATTATCAGAAGCATCTGCATT
Source organism: Calditrichales bacterium MX18-03 (assembly GCA_021083345.1). Lineage (GTDB taxonomy): Bacteria > Bacillota > Clostridia > Lutisporales > Lutisporaceae > JAJGRE01. The sequence goes on from JAJGRE010000001.1 coordinate 203,941, forward strand.
GTCCTCCCGGCACAGCATATAGATCGGATACTTGAGAATTCTTACGATATGTCCCAATTGCACGACGAGGGCAAAATCATAGTAAGATCCTATATAGAAGATATTTATGGAGCTATTATCAATAGTCGCACCCTATTTGTCAGCACAGCCTTATTTATTGATGCGACACTGCAAAGGCTCCACTGAACTTCTGTCCTCGCTTATGCCTGTCTCCCCGAAGGGTACTATGGCTTCTTAATAGACTCCTGTACAATACAGGAGTCTATTAACATTGCCTTAAAATTTCCAGCGATTAATACTCACTGTCGTCACAATCGTCATGGGGTCTTACTTTTTTGCCGGAAGGTACGCAGTCGTCCTTTTTTTCGCAAACTTTTCTTTCCGGCTTGTAGTAGAAAACCTTTATCAGGAAATCCACACACGATGGAACACCGAAAAGAAACTGTCCGCATTCATCAGTAAAAGCAAAAGTGATAGGAGTCACATCGCAAGGGTCGTTGCAGTTTTCCTTCTTGAACAGCTTAACCAATGCGTTCTTTACCGGTGTACCATCAGGAAATCTGACGACGCCATGAATCGCAGCTCTTTTCTCAGGCACCAAGGTGAGATTGAGGTCCTGTTCTTCGTTGGGTTTCAGGTTTACCTCGACACTTTTTAACTTCCAACCCATCATTTATACTCTCCTTTTCTAAATTTAAATTGGGTTTTTAGGCCTAGTACACTATATTAACTGCAACAGAGGAGTGTTACATTTTAGGGACATGTTTTTAAACCCTCCTATCCTATAACGCTGTCACTTGAAATTTCATATAATATACCAGAGTAAATAATACGGAGATGTTGATATGAGCGATTATTTGAAAGAGCTTTGCCTGCTGCATAAAATCATACTGGTATATACCGATAATGACTATACCATTTTATCTGCAGGAGCAAGGAACAGAACCCCTGTCATAAAAGCCTTTGTCGGTTTTGCAGATTGCCCTGAGGGCATTGCCGATGCAATATTGAGATACTACACCAAAAATGACCAAAAAGCCCTGAGGCAAATACAGAACTTTGCCGAAGAATATCTGTTTTTTTTGGGATATGATATTGAACCGCCGGACGACTTGTTTCTGAACCTGACCGGTGATATCAGCAGAATCGAAATTACAAACAAAGATGAGAAGAAAAAAAAGACCCGGGATTATGTTGAGATGGATATCCTGTCCATCTCAGAAAAAGATATGGCGAGTAAGTGTAAAAATGTAAGATCTGAAAAATTGATTCATGTCTCGGAAGATGATGTAGCAGAGCTAAATATTATTATTAAAGACCGCTAGTATTATATCAAATAAAAGCAAAGAGGCCCTGCACACCGCAGCGCCTCTTTGCTTTTATATCTCGTTTTCCTCTTCTTCCGCACCGTTACTGTCATAAAACTCCTGGTAAGCAGCTTTGCTCCCTTGAACTGAATCATCGTGATATGCTCTTATGCCAGGATTCCTGCAGGGTTTGCAATGGTCATCGTATGGTTTGCCGAAATCATCCGGGCGAATGATCAATTCGCGTATTTTAATATTGTTTATCCATACTTTGATGACATATTGCTTGCATGCGGTCAGGGGTCCGAAAAGAAACTGCCCGCATTCATCCGTGAATGCATGCGTTATGGGTTTTAATTTGCAATCCTCCTGTGGATTCAGTACTTCAAACAACTTAACGACTGCATCCTGTACATTCCTATTCTTATGGTCCTTTACAACGCCATGAATCACACTTCGACTTTCTTCCGGAACCCGGATAATTGTTTCTATTTGTTCATTTTCTCCAGGCGTAAAACTAAATTTGACAAGCCGTGAACCCATGTTTATCCTCCTAATTCAATACTATACTAATATATATTGAGGGAGGAAATAATTATTCAAATAAAAGTCGGCTAATGCTTTTCCTTTTCCGTTATATATACAATCGACGTGGAATACTTATAGTTTAGGAAATAAGTAAAAAAGTCATGATCATTAGCCATTGGGAAATCATCTTAATGATGGAGTGTAAATATGGATGAAAACACATTTGCTAATGCTTTGCTCCATAAAAAAAACAGGCTGTGGTTCTCAGAAATGCATTGCGCCGAAAGAATTGATCTTCCTAAGCATTTTCCCGACATCCGTCATGTTGTTTCTACTTTTTCAATCATTGAAATACTCTCGATAAAAACCATCAAGACAATCTGCAGTCAATCTTTCGAAGGACAATGCCTCACTGGGAAAGCAGCCGGTATTGAAATGCTTGTAAAGGGCAAAACGCTCTACCAATCGTCACAAGACTCAAAAACCTTACACATCGTTGAAAGCATTTTTTATCAATCAGCGTCTGTAACAATTCCTTGTAAAATAGAGGGAACTGACACTGAGGTATTATTAGCGAGAGGGCGCCTGAGGTGTGAAACTCTAATCAATTGTGACACAGCGAGGGTCATGAATTCTCGCTGCATTACAAAGAATCTATCTTTAAGCTTATACATAAAACTGTTGTCAGCTGCAGACCGATGTTACGATAGCTACATATTGTAGACAATTGATTCATAAAGGGATACCACCTTTTTTATCGAGCCTTCCCAAGTCTTATCTGTTGCATTATTACCATATTTTTTTTCGGCAATTCTTCTATAGTCTGCATTACAGATTATTCCCAACAAGACATCTTTGATCAGGTTATGATCTCTTGGATCTGCTAGAATTGCTGCTGTACCTGCTACTTCCTCAAACACAGGTAGTTTGCTGCAGATGACAGGTGTGTTGCATGCAATGGCCTCCACTGTAGTAGACGGGTAACCTTCATAATCGGATAGATTTAACATGCAAAGGGCTCTATTGTAGAAAGCCGGCATATCCTCATAATCGACAATTCCTGGAAACAACACGGCATCCTCTATTTGCAGCCGGCTGGCATATTGCCTAAGTGATTGATAATAACCTTCCCTCTTGCCATCCACCTTCCCTGCAATAACCAGCTTCAAATCATCCCGGTACTCCATAATCGCCTTAAATATTTTAATTGCTTTATCAAGGTTTTTTCTCGGATGTATGCTCCCTGCAAAAAGCACAAAATCTTCTTTGATTCCATATTTCTGTTCCAAAACTCTGGTATGGTCATGCGCCGGCAAAGGTCTGAAGATGTGTGAGCATCCGGGATGGATTACGGCAATCTTCTTATCAGGTATTCGGTAATTTTTAATAATTTCCATTTTGATAAAATCTGAGACAGCTATTATTGCATCGGCTTTCCTGATCGCATTTGGAAAGACCGACTCAAACTTGTTGCAGTATTTCACATCTGTATCGCATCTATTTGACACCGGGTAAAGGTCATGTACCGTAATGATGAATTTGCATGCTTTTGTGAAAGGAATACTTAACCCGTTGTTGGGTGAATGAAACAAGTCTACTCTATTGGCTGCCAGATAGTCATCCAGTTTTGAGAAAATATTCTCTTTCCTGTTGATACCGATATTTGAATACGTCAGATTCTTTTTTTTCTGCCAGCCCTGTACATATGCATTTCCTTCCCAAATCAAATGATACTGAGGCTGTCCATAGCTCTCAAGCAATTGATTCAGAAGCTCAAAGGAATACGTATAGAGGCCTGTCCCTTTCAGTCTGCTGACCGCCAGTCCATCAAAGCAAATTTTCATATCTTTCACCTCACAGGTACTCCGCATCAATATCAATTAACTGCTGTCTGCTTTCAACATTATCGTTCATGATGACCTCTTTTTTTCGATCAAAGGTGGAATTCCCGGAACCGATAGCTTTCGTATTCATAATAGCTCTTTCATCAGATAGGCATATTTCTGTTGACATATCGGAGAAGGCTTCGTCATTATTCTTTTCTCTTACACCCTCAGAAGCAAATTCAACAGATACCATATATACGATATGACTATAAACACTTCTGCTATCAAGCCGATAAAAAAAGGCATCCAAAACATATATGCTGGTACCCTCCGCCCGAATGCCTTTCGGTAAATTAAAAAATGTATTATAGGGAAGCTCCAGGTCAATAACGCTGGCTGAATTGGTATCGTTATCAGCAGAATATAATATTTTCAACTGTTTTATACCATCAAGAATGACAGTGCGCCCCAAAGGAGTAGCGATACTTCTTTCCTTTCTAGCCTCAATCTTAATCAATATTTGATATATACTTTTAATGAGGGGGTAGGATTCCGGAATGTGTATGACATCATTCTCAGAATACTGTATTGTCTCTCCATAAAAGCTTGACGGAAGCTCAGCCTCTTCCGCTATTCCGGATATGCTGATAAAATTTCTAACGATATCCATGTTCATCCACCCTCTACATATATATTGCTTCCTATAAGCAATCATTCATTAATTTTGGTCCAAACCTAGCAGTAGGGCTTATCCTATATCCTAATTCTGTCGGATCCATTACCGTAGCCCCGATTCTTTCAGCATATTCTCGGCAGCATCGGACCCTCCAGCGGATTCAGTATTCTTTTCCCTCCAATATTTGTTTGAAGATAAACAACCTCTTCTCTTCTACCGGTAAAACTGCCGATTATGCAGGCACCCATTCCATTCTCACAGCTTTTGATGCGTTGCAATACAGCCGAAGAAATATCCGGATCAACAACCAGTATCACCCTGCCTTCACAAGCAAGATACAAAGGATCCAGCCCCAAAAGCCGGCATATCCCCTCAACCTCTCTTCGTATTGGTATGGCATGTTCACAAATATTTGATTCCATGCCTTCTCTTTCGGAAATCTCATTTAAAGCCGTAGCCAACCCGCCTCTGGTAGGGTCTTTCATCAGCTTGATTCCAGAATAATACGGCTTAAGCTGAGTAATGATGTTGTATACAGATCCGCAATCACTGCTGAAAGGACCCTTCACGGGGATCTTATATCTTTCCAGTGCAATGGCTGCACCATGCTCTGCAATGCTGCCCGTAACGATGATATGGTCTCCAGGTTTAACTTCTTTATGGCAGTATGCGCAGTCTACAATACCTATGCCGGAAGTATTGATAAAAATACCGTCCACTGCCCCCTTTTCCACTACTTTTGTATCTCCGGTAATGATGCAGGCCCCGGTTTCCTGGCATGCCACACGCATAGACCGGACAATCCGTTCCAGCTCATCCAGCTTGAAACCCTCCTCTATGATAAAACCGGCACTCACGTATAAGGGCTTAGCGCCGGACACAGCCAAATCGTTGGTTGTCCCGTATACAGCCAGCTTTCCTATATCACCACCTGGAAAGAAAAGCGGCTTTATAACGAAGGAGTCTGTGGTAAAGGCCAGCCGCCCTTCGGCTGTATGAAAGACACCCGCATCCAGTCCCTGCAGCAGCATTTCATTGCCAAAGTATTTGTAGAATAATTCCCGGATCAGCAGCGCGGTGTGTTTTCCGCCGTCCCCATGATAGAGCCTGATCAATTCTTCCATTATTTCATTGGCACTCTCCCGTTATTGAAATAGATGGCGCAAGAACCTTCGCTTGAAACCATGCATGGGCCCAGAGGGTTCTGCGGCCTGCACACCACCTCGAACATCCTGCATTCATAAGGCAGTATGTTCCCGATAATAACGTCCCCACAGCTGCAGCCTGACTTTGGCAGCGGATTTGACAATCGGATGCAGAATCTGTTCAAAGCATCAAAGTCTTTGTATCTGCTGCTCAGCACATAGGCTGAATCCTTGATCCGGCCGATACCACGCCAGCTTGCTTCATCAACTTCAAATACCTCTTGCAGCAGCTTATTGGCCGTTGCATTTCCCTCATCACCGACACAAGTTTTATACAGATTTCTCAGGCTGGATCTTTCTTGACCGTTGCATTGCCGGGTCAGCATATAGATTCCACAGGCCATATCCATCGCTTCAAATCCGCATATGACAGCCGGGATAGCATATTCCTGCGCAATAAAGCTGAAATACCTGGCCCCCATGACAGCTGCCACATGGCCAGGACAAATAATGCCATGAAGCCTGTTCCTTTTTGCAGCCAGGATATGATGCAGCACAGGAGGCATCCGCTTCAACGCCATCAGGAAGCTCAGGTTGCCTATGCCGTTTTCTTTTGCCAGCTTTACTGCCAATGCGATGCTTGGAGCCGTTGTTTCGAATCCCACCGCCAAAAACACCAGCTGCCTGCCGGACAATTTCTTTGACAGAGCCAGGCAATCCAACGGCGAATATGCGATAGATACGTTGCCCCGCTTGCCGAACTGATCCGACAGGCTTTCATGGGTACCCCTGACCCGAAGCATATCCCCAAAGGTGGCCAGATGGATGTCCTTTTCCTTTAGTAGCGCAATCGCTGCATCAATGCATGCTTCGTCCGTGACACATACCGGACAGCCGGGTCCTGAAAGCAGCCTTATACTTGGCGGCAGCATCTCTCTGATGCCCGATTGAAAGAATGCTCGGGTATGCGTTCCACATACTTCCATCAAATTAAGTTCACTTGCTGTTTTTTTACGGATATCTTCCATCAAGCAAGTGATGAGCCTTTTCGTATCCATATCAAACCTTCTCATCCAGGAGTTCAGAGAATACCTCCTGCAAATAAGCCAAATATGCTTCATTGATCTTCTGAATGGCACAACCTGCATGAACCAAGATACAGTCACCAAGCTCCGGCTTGTCAATCAACAGGATGCTTACGATGCTTTCAACGCCCATGATATCTACCGTAGCCCAAGCTTTATCCATGGCTGTAATTCTTCCCGGTACTGCAAGGCACATTTTTAATCCTCCAAAATACTGTCTGCAATGACCAGCTGCCCAACGGATATGCCGCTGTCATTGATCGGTATCTGCTCATTAAAAAAAACGCTGAAGCCTGAGTCTTTCAAGCGGCGGTGCAAATCCTCAAGCAAATATCGGTTTTCAAATACGCCGCCGCTTAGCACCACATCATTGACTTTATGAATCTCCCTTAGTCGAAGAACCATATCGGCAGCAGCCGCTGCAATGGTATTATGAAACTTGGCGGAAATGGCGGAAGCTGGAACCCGACAGTCCAAATCTGCAAGGACACCAGCAAGGATATCCCGGTAATCCAACTCCCAAGGCTCAGAATTCGTATTGATGCGGTAGCCGTAGCATGACGTGATGCCGGCTTCTGCCATGTCCTCCAGCTCTATGGCAGCTTGTGCATCGTAGGTGATTCGGTCTCTGACCCCTATCAGTGCCGCGATGCAGTCGAACAGCCGCCCCATGCTGGTGGAAGAATGGCAGTTGAGCCCCGAAGCCAGGGCATGCAGTACAGCATCCATCTCATACCTTTCGACAGTCTTAATATAGTCCCGCGCTTCTAGACCCAAGGCTCGCAAGTAGCATGCAGCTGAGCGCCAGGGCTCTTGCACTACCCGGTCTCCTCCTTGCAGTAATACCTGTCCAAGATGTCCGACGCGTCTGAAACACTTTCTGCTGCCAATAAAAAACTCCCCTCCCCAGATACTGCCGTCATAGCCCAAGCCAGTGCCATCAAAAATGATGCCGATTACTTCCCCGAAAAGCTTATGCTCTGCCATACAGCTTACCATATGGGCATGGTGATGCTGCACGGGAATTTTGGGGCCGGTCTGTTTTTCAGCATGCCAAGTTGAAAGGTACTGAGGATGAAGATCATGGACATATATCAGCGGATTAGCCTTCAGCAACGCAGTCTGCTTATCAATGATCTCTTTGAAGCGTTCATATACCGCCATTTCTTTCAGATCCCCTATATATTGGCTCATATATGCATACCCGCTCTGTGACAGGCAAACTGAATTCTTTTGCTCAGCTCCCAGGGCCAGAATATCATGGTTAATGCCAAGATCTAGCGCATAGGGGATGTATCCTCTGGCTCTCCGGCTTACCTGTTCTCTTCCGGCTGCAAGCTTTACAACCGAGTCGTCAGTGGAGCTGTATATGTCACGGTTATGGAGAAGAAAATAGTCCGCTATCCCATCCAAGCCTTGTATGACAGAATCATTCTCACACTGTATGGGATCCCTTGACCTGTTGCCGCTTGTCATCACAAGCATTTCCAGCCCATCATCGAATAAGAGATGCTGAAGCGGCAAATATGGCAGCATCAAGCCTATGCTTTTCAAGCACGGCGCAATATTTTCTCCCATAATGGCCTTCTCTTTTTTTTTCAATAACACGATGGGCCTTCTTGGACTACTGAGCAGCTTCAGCTCTTGAGAGGATATCTCGCAATACCTGGCTGCAATCTGGATATTTTTCGTCATCACAGCCAAGGGCTTGTGTGGTCTCTTCTTCCTGTTTCTCAGCTTCATCACAGCTTCATCATTCGAAGCGTCACAGCAGAGGTGAAATCCGCCGATTCCTTTGATTGCTATGATGTTGCCCTTCTTGATCAACTCGATGGTTCTGCCTATCGGGTCAGTACAATTAATCGTGCATCCATGGCTGTGGGCCAGTTCGAGAGATGGACCACAGTCACTGCAGCAATTGGGCTGTGTATGAAACCTTCTGCTTTCAGGGTTGTTATACTCAGTCTCGCAGCAGCTGCATTGCTGAAAATCCTTCATTGTAGTATTGCAGCGGTCATATGGAAGTGCTTTGATGATGGAGAAACGCGGACCGCATTCCGTGCAATTTGTAAAGGCATAACGGTACCGTCTTGAATGTGGATCACGAACCTCGCTCATACATTTTTCGCAAGCGCCGACATCCGGTGAAACCAGCTTCAGCCCCTTAGAGAACGTATCACTTTCCCTGATTTCAAAGTCCTCATACCCTGCGCTTGCTTGTAACCTTATCTCAACCTTTTTGATGTCGGCCAGTACAGGAGGTCTTGCTGCAACGTCTCTAACAAAGCATTTCAGCGAGTTCCTTTCTCCCTCTGCGTCAATGATTACCATGGCACCGGCATTGTTTACCCAACCGCAAATGCCGTATTCTTTAGCTTTCTGAAAAATATATGGCCTATAGCCAACGCCCTGCACAACACCGCATAAACGGATCATATACCTGCTCTTTTCAGTATCATTCAAGGGACTCGCCCTCTACATGATCGATAGTGGCTGTATGGCTGTCGATGTCCTGCCTTTCTATACACAGCTCCGTCCAATCGCCTACCAGCCCGTCATTACATTCCTTCAGTTGCGCAAGCAGATTGTCGTGACATATATGACTGTTTCGACTTGTCGTAATGCATACCTTATTCAATCTTCCAATACGGTTTTCCTTGCAAAGTGTATTCAGTGAATCGGAAATCCTTTTAAACAAAAAGGTATCATGCATTCATATCGCCTCCATACCGTTTGCAAATGCCTCTATATATCTCTTGACCACAGCAAGGATGTGCGGATAGCTGCATCTCAGGCTGTCGCTCAATCCCAATCCATACTGCAGCTCGCATGGCTCAATGCCGATCAGTATGCCTTCCGGCATACGGTTAGCAAGCCGCATCGCATCCAGGATATGCAAGCCATGCATTGAGCAGCAGCTTCCAATCCCGTCCTTCAAATCACTCAGCGGAATTGCTGTTACATCCCCCGGCAACTTTCCCGATATAAATGCATCAATCAGGATGACCAGATTTGATTCATCAATCTTCTCTGCGCAGCAATCCACATCAGTTTCTCCCAAAAAATACTCGATACGGGAATCCTCTTCGCTTCTTCCCAAATCCTCAGCCAGATAGACCCCTATCCCATCATCCGTCATCAGCCTGTTTCCGATTCCCAGTACCAGCGTCTTTTTCATGACATCACCTTGATGGTTTTCAAATGCCTGCCTTCGGCGTATACATGAGTCGCACAGGAAACGCAAGGATCAAAGGATCTTACGATCCGACCAAGCTCAACCGGACTATTCAAGTTACCAATCCTGGTGCCGATCAGGGCCTGTTCTGCACTTCCTTTCAACCCGTTTGTGCGTGTTGAAAAGTTCCATGCAGAAGGTGTTATGATCTGATAGAAGGCGATTGCCCCATCGTTTATTTTTATCCAATGACCCAGAGCACCTCTGGTCGTATCGATTAAACCTGCCCCCTCCGCTACTTGAGGAACCTCATAGATGGACTGGACGGACACATCGGGAATCAGATTCTTCAACAGTGTATGCATAACACCTGCAATCTTCTTTGCCTCCAGCACTCTGGCAATGGTCCTGTCCATGGTGGAAATTCCGTTGCGATACTCACCGCTAAGCCATTGTCTTGCAAGAGGTCCTACTTCATAAGGCAGACCGTTGTATCTGGGTGCCTTGATCCAGGAATAGGCTTCAGGCTTTGCCGTGTTTTCCTCTGTCATGATTTCAAAGGGCATATATCCACTCTCACCACCGGAGTACCAGGCAAATTGCGTCTCTTCTACAATTCCAGCGGGGTCGAAAACTTGAACGCTGCCGTCAGTCTGTACAAGTGGATCTACATAAAGCGTCCCTAAATCCTTATAACCGTTGAAACAGCCATAACTAAGCAAATTTCCACAGCCTCTTCCATTCTGATAATAGTCCTGATAATATTCTGCAATGGTAAATACGTCCGGTACCATCCTATCCTCTATGAAATTGGTTATGATGCTCAGAATGGATTTTAGCTTTATGATCTTATCGGTAGTAGCCTGCGTCGTAATCCCTCCGATAAAAACGCCATGGTTGTGAGGGGCTTTGCCTCCAAGCACGGCAAGCATCTCGTGGGCCTGCCTGCTTAAATCAAGGGAATCAAAATAATGCGAAGCGATAATATCATTTTTCTCCTTGGGCAGTCTGAAATCCTCATGATCTGCAGCAAATAGGGGGTACCCTTCCGGAAGCCTGACATAGTCAGGTACTGTATATTGGTAGAAATGCCTCAGGTGGTTTTGAAGGAACTCGCAGCCATGGATGATATCCCGCAGGTATCTGCCTTGTTCAGATGGAACGACTCCCATTGCAGCCTCCAGGGCAAGAGTGGAAGCCATAGAGTGGGCTGTGGAGCATATTCCACAAATCCGCTGTGTAAAGTAAACGGCATCGAAAGGCTTTCTACCCAGCAGCATCTTCTCAAAGCCTCTGAAAAGCAGACCTTCCGTAATGGCGTCAATCACTTTGCCGTCTTCGATCAGTGCCTGTATCTCCATAAATCCGCTTATGCGGGTGACGGGGTTTATGATAATCCTGCTTGCCACGTCTTACCCCTCCCTCGTCGTGTTATAGCTGATGAAGGGTTCCATCCTATCTGGAAAGCCGAATTGGGCGCATCCGATGCAAGGTGTATCGTCCTGTATCGGCCAATTGACGTAATCGTTCCATTTCCGTATGGGACAGTCCACCCGGGTAACAGGACCGCGGCAGCCCAGCTTGAACATGCACGTGTTCTCTCCCAGCTTTGTTGCAAATATACCTTTATCGAAAAAAGCTCTTCTGGGGCACCGGTCATGAATCAGCGTACTATAAAACAGCAGCGGTCTGTCTTTCTGATCCAGTTCAGGCTCACCATAGAGAAGGATATGTGCCAGCGTCCCCGTGAACCAATCCGGATGGCATGGGCACCCCGGAAGCTTGATCACTTTTTTGTCCAGAACAGCTTGAACACCGACACAGTCTGCAGGATTGGGCATGGCAGCTGACACCCCTCCATGGGTCGCACAAGCGCCCAATGCAATAACATGTGCTGCCTTTTCACCTAACAGCTTTACAGCTTTCAATGCCGTCAAGGGTTCGCCTTTCCATCTTCCGATGATGTTGTATATACCGTTTTCTTTAGTTGAGACAGCCCCCTCGACAGCCAGGATGTAATCCTCCATGCCGATGTTCATCAACTGTTCCATAGCAGCTTCACCTTCCGCTGCCATCAGGCTGTTGCTGTATTTCATATTGACCATTTGGGTTATCAGGTATTTCAAGTCAGGATTTGCACCGTTCAGCATCGAGATGATATTGCCAGAGCAGCCTGTCAGCTCCAGCCATACCAGGTTCTTCTTCTCAAGGTTCTTCCGTTGGATTTCATTTGAAGCTTTCCTTATGAGGTCGCCGGCGGAACTCAATCTGGCAGCATACTCCGGGCATACTGCAGTGTCTTTATTCATCCTATCAACTTCCCAACTGCCGTCAATTTATTCAAAATCTGCTGCCCGGCATGGCATGAAGCAAATTCCTTTGACAGGTCCTTACCGGCTGTGAGCCCGAAATGTGAGGCGGCAGCCCATGCAGCATTACCCGTCACATCATAAATGGTGCCGTTTATTGCCACGTATGCCGGCTTTCCTCCTTTACCCGTATATTTGGAAAGCTCCTCTTCAGTAAGGTCTATGCGGTTCCCTTGAATAAACGTCCGATCATTTTCTCCGGGACCCATAGCTTGCATGTCTTGATCGGCAAACGCATTGCAGAGTAATCTTAGCTCCTGCATACAAGATCTGATGTCATGTAACAAAATATATCTTGAATAAATGCATGGACTGGTGTAAAGTAGCTGTATCCTTTTCTCTGCATCATCTATTGCGTGTTTCATCTTCTGGCAAATAGACCTCTCTGATTTCAACATTCCTTTCTCTCCTAAGATTTAATGAATTGCTCATACCAGAGCAACTACAATAAATCATATGCGACTATTAGCGCTTTATGAGTGGTATCCATTTTGACAACACAAGAAAACCTCAATTGATATTGATTGAGAGGCGTTTCATTTCAATAGATTAAGGGAGACTATAAAGCTATTTCTTCATAGTCTCCCTTAATCTCTGATCAAAGCTTTCTATTCAAATGCATATGGTTCAACATGCACAGTTGCTTTGCAGCTGATACTCGCTTCAATTTCCCGTTCCACTTGCTCTGATATATCATGGGCTTCCACGAGCGAGAAGCCTTTGTCAACTTCCACATGCAAAGATATCTCTTTGTGACAGCCGTAGCTATGGATGTTCACCTTGTGAACCCCAAAAACACCGGATACCGACAACACAATATTCTCGATGCTCTTAAGCTCGTCTTCATCGGGCATCTCACCAATTAATTTGGAGACCGCATCCAAAGCGATGCAGATACCTGTGTAGACGATAAGTGCAGAAACTAACAGTCCGAACACAGCATCCACCTTGTAGTATCCAAATTGAGAGGCCACTATTGCAATTGCTACCAGTACCGAAGCAATTCCGTCCGTTCTGTGGTGCCATGCATCAGCAACGAGGGCGGAGGCATTTGTCCTATTTCCCAAGTCAACAGAAAACCTGGCCATCCACTCCTTGAACACAGCCCCCAGGACCATTGCCAATGCGACAATATAGCTTCCTTTCACAGAGGTATTTGATAGAAGCCGGGCATAGGATGATTTACCAAACTCGAAGCCTACTGCTAATAGCATCATGGCTATGATAAGTGTTGCAATAAACTCAATCCTGCCATGTCCATATGGATGTTTGTCATCCGCAGGTGAACTAGACAGCTTGAAACCGAGGAGCACGACGATGGAAGTCATGACATCCGATGCCGTATGTGCTGCGTCAGCAAGCAGAGAAATGCTGTTCAGCATCAAGCCCATAAAAACCTTTACTATTGCCAACAGCAAGTTTCCTACGATGCTGACATATGCCTCCAGATACGCATATTTTCGTCTTAAATTTGGATCCTTCACACTTTTTTCTGGCTTATTGCCTTTAATAAACAACTCGATTAAACTGTCCGTACTTCTGCTTACAAAATTGCTCAATAGTCTTCACTCTCCCAGTCAATAGTCAGCATAAAAAAGCCTGTGGGACTATCCTTAGTCCCACAAGCCCCATGCTTGCTGCCAATTTATGGCCCGGCTTCAACTTTGCAGTTTGCCTGATCAACTTCACTTCTTTAAATCCTTTAATGGTATATTATAACATTTTTCCTGCTTTGTCAATCGTATTTGAGAAGACTGTTTGGTTCAGTTTTCTTGATTTGATAGCATTTATCATTTTCATTTGATAATGATATCGGTTGCCAAGAGAGTCATAATAGCTTCTTATGATTCCGTTTCATATGGCCAGTTTATGATTCCCCCTATATCGTATACATTTGAGTATCCCATCTTCCGAAGCAATTCGTATGCAGATGCACTACGCCTGCCACTCCTGCAGTATACAAATATCGTTGCAGTTTTGTCAGGCAGCTTCTTTGATGCCTCTGCCTCAAGTGCATCCAATGAAATCAATGTACTATTCGGGATATGCTTTTCTTTATACTCTTCCGCTGTCCTGACATCCAATAGAATAATATCCTTTTCTGTATCCAGTCTCTTTTTTGCTTCAGAAGGGGACAAGCTTTTGTTTAGTTCGCTTGATTTCCTCTGACTATCAGTGGTGATCTGTTTATTGTTGGTGCATCCAGCAAGAATAACAACAAGAGCTAAGACGACCACTGTGAATAGTAATTGCATTTTCATCATCTAATCCTCACATTTATTTGAATATAGCTTCAATCGACAGCTTATTTTCATTTATAGCGCATTCATGTGAAGTTTTTATGAAGAACCAAGGACATCTGTCTACCTTATTCGAACCATTTGCCAATACTATGAAGATCTTTCTCCATATGAATGTTTTCAAACTCGTTAGTTTTAGGATTGTACCTGTAGTCCTCTTTCCAGTCGTTTATATTTCGTATCGTTTTTTTGAGACAATCCGTGATATAGTAGACCTCCTCATCCGTCATGACAGGATGAACGGATAATCTGACCCAGCCCGGTTTTTCAGCCAGATTCCCATCATCGATCTGCTTGGTAATGCTGTCAGATTGTGAATGCTTTATGTTCAATAGATAATGACCATAGGTACCGGCACAGGAGCATCCGCCTCGCAGCTGCACCCCAAAGCGATCGTTCATCAGCCTGACCAACAGGTTGTAATGTGTGTTGTCCACATAGAATGAGACGATTCCCAAACGTTCTTTAATGTCTCCGGCTAGAATATGCAGTCCTTCCACACCTTCCAGCTCAGAAAAGATTATTTTCAATAATTCTTTTTCCCGCTTTATCATGTTATCTACATTCATTTCATTTTTTAGACGGATACACAGTGCCGTTCTTATGGTCTGCAAGAATCCCGGCGTTCCTCCGTCTTCACGGGTTTCAATATCTGCAACATAGGAACGTCCCCCCCAGGGGTTCGTCCAATTTACAGTACCTCCGCCTGGTACATCCGGAACCTTATTGGAATATAAACGGCTGTCAAATACCATGACACCTGACGTACCAGGTCCTCCTAAGAATTTATGCGGGGAGAAAAAAATCCCATCCAGCTTTTGCAGCGGGTTTTCCGGATGCATATCAATGGTGACATAGGGTGCCGAAGCAGCGAAGTCCACAAAGCAGATCCCGTTATGACGATGCATTATTTCAGCCATCTGATGATAAGGCGTCTGGATTCCCGTAATGTTGGAGCAGGCTGTAAAAGCGCCGATTTTCATCCGGCGGTCACTATGCTTTCGGACAGCCTTTTCCAGTTCATCCAAATCTACCAAACCCTTTGCATCCGGTTCTACTACCACTACATCTGCAATGGTTTCCAACCATGAAGTCTGATTTGAATGGTGTTCCATATGTGTGACGAATACAACCGGCCTCATCTCATCCGGTATGGTCAGCTTATCCTTGAATCTCTCATTGATTTTGATGCCCAAAATACGCTGCATCTTGTTGACAACCGAAGTCATACCAAAACCGGAATTAATGATCACATCGTTCTGATCGGCATTGACATGCTTTTTTATTTCATTTCTTGCAAAAAGATAAGCTCTGGTCATGGTTGAACCTGTTTCATTGGATTCCGAATGGGTATTGCCTACGAAAGGACCAAAACGGTTCATCATTTTTTCTTCTATCGTGCGATATAGTCGACCGCTTGCTGTCCAATCAGCATATATGATTCTCTTTCTGCCATAATAGCTGTCAAAAGCTTGCTCATAACCGATCACATTTTTTCTATGCTCTTTGAAGTATTCTTCCATACCCATTATGCCTTCTCCTATCTCTTTTAACATAGTATTATTGATGTTACTTCATATTTTATCTTGAGCAACTATCATGCCAAGCTTTTGACTTAAGAATGGCCTTCTTTGGGTTGAAATTTTCTCAATATGCGATATTCGGAGCAGAAAAAAATCTCAATATGAGAATTTATCTCATATTGAGACCTGTATTAGCCTTCAATATCCATATTCTTTTAGCTTCCTGTAAAGAGTAGCCCTGCTGATTCCCAAAGCCTGGGCTGCCTTTGTTATTGCCTGCTTGGAGCTTCCAAAGCAGCGGATTGCCTTTTCAATTTCAATTTGCTCAAGCTTTTTTATCGGTATGACGGCTTCACTTATTTCCGCTGCTCCGGGTATGTGAAGATTTTTAAAGCGGCTTGGCAAATCGCTTTCACTAATTGAATCACTGCCGCACATATTAACGGCATATTCGATGGTATTCTCCAATTCTCTGACGTTGCCCGGCCATTGATAAGCCTTCAGAACCGCCATGGCACCCGAATCAACCTCGTTAATGTTCTTTTCCAGCTTCCGATTGCACTTATCCAAAAGGTACTTAACAAGGATTTCGATATCCTCTTGCCTTTCCCTTAAGGGGGGAATGCTCAGCGGAATAACATTCAACCGGTAATACAGATCCTGACGGAATTCGCCTTCCAATACCTTTTTATCCAGTTCTTTGTTGGTTGCTGCTATCACCCTAACATCAATAGGAATCCAATCTTTCCCCCCTACCTTTTCAATGACTCTCTCCTGCAAGACCCTTAAAAGTTTGGTCTGCAGGTGCAGCTGCATGTCCCCTATTTCATCCAGAAAAATCGTTCCGTTGTTTGCTAATTCAAATTTTCCGGCTTTACCGCCTCTTTTTGCTCCGGTAAATGCACCTTCCTCGTATCCGAAAAGCTCACTCTCTAAAAGCTGCTCCGGAATAGCCGAGCAATTGATAGAAATAAAGGGTCTTTTGCTTCGCTTGCTATGGAAGTGTATAGCCCTGGCAAAAAGCTCTTTTCCTGTACCGCTTTCACCCAGTATAAGCACGGTAGAAGCTGATCTTGAAGCTTTCTCAGCTTCGGCTTTGACTTTATTAAGATTATGACTGCTTCCAATAATCTGCTCAAAGCCCGTTTCAATCATTCCGATAGAAACATTATTAACGATGTTTAAGACATCTGAGATATCACTAAACACAAACACGGTGCCAAGATTCTTTCCATCTAAGCAGATAGGGTTTGAATCGTAAAAACCTCTGATACGCTTCTGATTTTTTTTGTACATGAACTCTCTGTTTTTTGCCTGTTGACATTTAAGGAGCAAGTCCCCTAACTCAAGGCTACCTATCAAATCCTTTATGTTTAAATCCTTGGGGTATCTTTCATCCAATTGAAACAAGCCAACCGCTTTTTCATTATAATGCAGTATCTTGCCTGCGCTGTCGACTGCAATAATTCCTCTATCGACAGAATTCAAGACAGTTTCCAGCTCTTTCGCCAGAAGCTCTATTCTCTCGGTGTTTTCTTGTTCCAACACCATCGAAGAAATAAGTTCTGCCATTCTATTTAAAAAAATCAATAGATTCGCCTTGTTTTTTATAATCTCATCCTTTTGAACTTGGTCAAATGCTACTAATCCGATGACACCTAAGGTGCTGGTGTTTACCTTAATTGGACAGCAGACTTCTGCGTATTCAATGCAGTGTGTCAGCACCTCACAATTATTGCAAATTTCATGCTTTTGGGGATCTTCAATAATGAAATGTTCACCGCTCTTCAAGGCATAGCCAAATACAGAGGTTCCACTGACCTTCTGTCCTATACATTCCTTATAACGTCCTGTCCCGGCTATCCTGTTAAGCTGTTTGTCTACGATGGTGACATCTACATTCATTACACTTGATATTGCTTCAGAGACATCTTGTACACGGGTAACGACCTTGATCAAATCCATCTCAATCATCCAAGGTTTTCTTGTATAAGATTTTCAATCACCTCAGGGGTACAGTTCTCTGCGCCGCTTATTTCTTTTACCTTCTCTCCATTTTTGTAGATGATGAAGGTCGGCAATCCCATCACCTTCTGACCTATTGCCAGTCTCCTGTTTTCTGTCGTGTTAAGCTTGCAGAACTTCATTTGCCCTTCATACTTCTCTGCCAATCTGTGAACATCCGGCATCAGCGCTTTGCAAGGCTCGCACTTGTCACCCCAGAAATCCACCAATACCACACCTTCCGCTTGAAGCACCTCAGCCTCGAAATTATCCTTATTCAGCTCTACCATTTCATACACCCCTTTCACGTATTGCTCTTTCTTGTATTATAACATACCGCTTATCCCATCATCCATCCTATTATTCCACCTGCTAAAATAAGCCACGCAGAGTTGATTTTGGTGCGGAATACCAGTGCCAGAGCAATCATAGCCAGTGCTGCGGTAACCCAATCTGTTATTGCCGATACACCCAGTTTCCAGCTGACTACAACCATCAGACCCCATGACGCGACATTTACACCATCCAATATACCGGATACCCAGGAAGAAGAACGCAGTCTTGCAATGAAAGGATTGATTGCCCAAACCAGAACAAATGCCGGTAAAAAGATACCGATAGTGGCCAAAATGGCACCCGGGTAACCTTTGATAATATAACCGACAAAGGTGGCGGTCGTAAATACAGGGCCCGGTGTAAACTGCCCAACGGCCACGGCATCCAGCAGCTGCTGGCTGGTCAGTACCTGGAAGCGCTCAACCAGCTCCGACTCCAGAAAGGCCAGGAGTACATAACCGCTTCCGTATAATACCGAGCCGATTTTCAAAAAGGTCAGGAACACAGTGGTCAGGGACATCTTTTTCTGTTCAAACTGATCGCTCAAGAATGCAGCTGCCAACCCATACAGTGGAAGTGACACGGATAGGTTGACGCCACGCAGCTTCTTCCAATTTGCGATAATCATCATAGCCAAGCCAGCTATTGCCAACAACAGGATTTCGCCAAGTCCCATGAAGGCCAGCAGGATCACACCGGCTCCGATGATACCGGCATTTTTATTTTTCACTGCTGATTTGCCAAGGTTGTACAAAGCTTGCAAAACGATTGCGATGATGATCGGCTTGATGCCGTATAGAATATTGGCAACCTCCGGCAGCGTACCGAAGCGCATATAGGATACCGCAAAGAAAAGGACAATCAGCATTGCCGGCAGTATAAAGCAGCTGCCCGCAAGCAGAAGGCCTAAAATTCCCCCGCGTTCATAGCCCAGATGGATTGCCAGTTCCGTTGAGTTAGGTCCGGGAATCAGGTTGGTGGCACCCAATAGGTCTAGAAACTTCTCCCGGCTGAGCCATTTGCGCTTCTTGACGATCTCATCGTCCATCATTGCAATGTGGGCTGCCGGTCCGCCAAAGGCCGTAGCCCCCAATTTGAAAAATACGCCGGCAATTTCCTTATATCGTTCTCTCTTCTCGACTTGTGTCAGGTTTTGAAATTCACTCTTCTTATTCTCAATCATTTGCATTTTCCTCCGTATCGATTGAACATGGATGTGCCGCTCAATTTACTGCATTACTACTACTGTCGGTGAAAATACTGCTTGAAGTAGCATGAATACTATGATACCATTATATCGTATTCCGATATCGTATTTCGTTTTAATTATAATTCAGGAGTGAGCAAGATGCAAGACCAAATTTTACGGAAGCTTTTTCTGGGTTTTATTCAGATCCATATTCTGCACCATGCAAAAAAAGAGCCTTTTTTCGGCTCTTGGATGATTGAAGAGCTGGAGGAGCATGGGTATGATATGAGTCCCGGGACACTGTACCCTTTGCTGCATAGCATGGAGTCCGGCGGCTTGTTGGAACGGGAAGACCGATTGGTTGATAAGAAGATCCGGAAATATTACAAGATAACCCAAAGAGGCATTGAAGTCCTGGAGGAAGCATGCAAAAAGGCTTATGAGCTTTTTAAGGAAATCAAGGATTAATCGCCTGCCGAGCCTTGTGGAACCCTTCTCCATCCGATATAATTTTATTAAAATCTTGTACCGATAAGGAGATATTTATGCTGTATATTAAAAATGATTCTACCAATCCCTATTTCAACCACGCAGCTGAAGAATACTTTCTTAAGGAATTTGACGATGAGTGCTTTATGCTGTGGCGCAATGCGCCCTGCATCCTGATCGGGAAAAACCAGAATGCCTTATCCGAGATCAATGTGGACTATGTTAAAGCCAACAATATAACCGTTGTCAGAAGGTTAACCGGCGGCGGCGCTGTTTTTAACGATCTGGGGAATATCAACTTTACCTTTATCACCAACAGGGCTTCGGACAACACCATCGACTTCAGGAAATTCACGCAGCCCATCATCAATGCCTTGGGTGACCTCTCTGTGAATGCCGAGTTTTCAGGTCGCAACGATATTACCATAGACGGCAAAAAATTCTCCGGCAATGCCCAGTATTATCACAAAAGCCGGGTGCTGCACCATGGGACACTGCTTTTTTCGGGCAACCTGACAGATTTATCCCAGGCACTGAAGACAAAGCCCTTGAAATTTGAAGACAAGAGCGTAAAGTCCATTGCCAGCAGGGTAACGAATATCAGCCAGCATCTATCCGCACCCATGGACGTGCTGGAATTCAGAAACTACCTAATGGGCCATGTGATGAAGGCAAACCATATATCGGAGGTTTACACCTTCACAGAGGAAGACTTGAAGAAAATTGAAGAAATCGTCGAAAAGCGGTTTTCCACCTGGGAGTGGAATTTCGGAAGTTCACCGGAGTACAGCTTCGCCAATGAAAAGCGGTTTGCAGGGGGCACCGTCGAGCTGCGAATGCAGGTTGAGGGCGGCACCATTCAAGCCATCAGCATCTATGGCGACTTTTTCGGAGAAAGGGATGTCAAGGAATTGGAAAACGCCCTGAAGGGCGTCAGGCACGATGAAGCAAGCATCCGAAAGGCGCTTGCCGGCTTTGAAATTGAGAAATACCTTGCAAATATAACGCTGGATGATCTCATCAGCTGTATATTTTAATGCAATTAAAACAAGCCCTCCTCATCTTTTTTTGGGTGGGGAGAGCTTGTTTTTTTATTATTTCATGATCCCTATTCCTATCATAAACCCAATAATACCCAGAAATATTGTCCCTGTTATATAAATGGCCGCATTTATTTTCTCGTTGTCCTGGTATAGCTTGAAGCCTTCAAACATAAAGGTTGAAAAAGTCGTAAACGCGCCAAGATAGCCTTCTGCCATGAGAAGATAGAAGTTGCCGGACTGATATAGGCTGCTGACGATGCCCAGAAGCAACGCACCGGAAATATTGACAACCATCGTGCCGATAGGCAAAACCGAAGCTTGTTTTTCTGAAATTGCTTTACCCAATAAGTACCTGGAAATACTCCCAAATACGCCTCCTATACCCACCACTAAATATTCCACAGCAATCATCACATCCTTAACTTCTTTTATCTCGGCTATCGCAGTTCCACTATCCGGACCACCTTTTTCCCTGCCATGTCACCAAGGATTACGGCGATCAATCCTATTGCGACAGAAAGCAGCATATACAACAAAGCGATGTAAAGTCTTCCGGCTAGCATTAAGCTCACCGTCTCCCGGCATAGTGTAGAAAAGGTTGTAAAAGCGCCCAGGAATCCGGTCGCTATGCCAAGACGCCAGTCCGTATCGATTTCCCACTTATCCAGGACCAGCCTTAAGAAAACCGCCAGAACGAAACAGCCTGTCATGTTGATAATCATGGTGTTCAAATGTAGCTGGTTGAAAATATGCAAGCCTTCCATGCGCTTCATTAGAAAACGCAGTATAGCGCCGCCAAAGCCGCCCGTACCAATCAGGATATAACGCCGCATCCTGCCACCTCTCTCCCAAAATAAGCTCAGAAAAAACAAAACTCCTGCATCCGTGTCAATACAGGAGTCATCAGTCTATCAGATATTGACCCGCTTCCAGAAGGACGGCATGGCCAGCAGAAGGATCGGGTATATTTCCAGTCGCCCGATGATCATGCAAAGCGACAATACCAGCTTGCTGAAATCAGATAAGGTAGAGTAGTTGCCCACCGCACCTACAATGCCGAAGCCCGGTCCTATATTGCCCAAGCAGGCCGCAACGGACGCAATATTGGTAGCCCAGTCCAGGTTATCCAGGGAAACTGCAAGCACAGCCATTATGAAAATGGTGATATACATAAAGAAAAACCCCAGAACCTCGGTCAAGGTCCTCTCATCCAGCGCTTTCTTCCCAAATCTGACAGAATAGACCGCTTTAGGATGAATAATCTGCAGAAGCTCACGCCTCATGATTTTTATGAGCAGCAGGATCCTTACATTTTTTATGGCACCGCCGGTTGATCCTGCACAACCGCCGACAAACATTAGAATAAACAAGATGATCTTGCTGAACATCGGCCATTGCTCAAAGTCCGTTGTAACAAACCCCGTGGTGCTTATGATGGATACTACTTGGAAGGACGCATGTCTCAAGGCTTCCAGCATGGAGGCAAAAACAGAGCCGTATATATTCATTGTAACCATTACAATGGAGAGGATGACAACCCACAGATAGAACCGGAACTCCTCATCCTTGAACAAAACACTAAAGCTTCCCTTGGTCATTTGATAATACAGCGAAAAATTTGCACCACTGATGAACATGAATACGGTGATGACGACCTCTAAAAAGAGGTTGTTATAGGCGCCCACACTCATGTTCATGTTGGAAAAGCCTCCGGTACCGACAGTCCCGAAAGTATGGATAAAGGCATCATACAAGGGCATACCGCCAAAAAGCAGCAGTACAACCTCTACTGCCGTGATGACTAGATAAATCTTATACAGGATTTTGGCTGTTTCTCCCACTCTGGGCACCAGTTTTCCCGGATTGAGTCCCGGGCTTTCCGCTTTCATCATCTGAACAGCACCTGCACCTACAGAGGGCAATATCGCCAGCGTCAGCACTATGACTCCCATCCCACCCACCCAATGGGTGAAGCTCCTCCAAAACAAGATCCCTTTTGGAAGCCCTTCAATCTGTGTCAGGATGCTTGCGCCGGTGGTGGTGAAGCCGGAGCTTGTCTCAAAAAAGCAGTCTATGAAAGAAGGTATGGCACCACTGATGTAAAACGGCAGTGCACCGAATAACGACATGATGATCCAGCTTAAAGCGACAATGGCGAAGCCATCCCTGGCGTAGATGTTCTTGTTTCTAAGCTTGATGAAAACCAGCGGTACGGCTATAGCCAGAATCATGACAATGCTGTAGAAAAAAGCCTTGGCATCGTGGCCATTATAGAGCAGCGCCACGATAAGTGACGGCAGCATAAACAGCGCTTCACATATTAATAATATCCCCAAGACTCTTAATACCATTCTGAAGTTCACTCTGTATTCCTCCTGCAGCAGCTGCCGCGACATCGTTCAAATGCGTAATCTTCAGGTTCTTTGAAATAACGATGACCCGGTCCCCTTCTTTGATGACGTCATTTCCGTGGGGTATGACAATTTCATTTTTCCTAACGATGGTTGCAATGATGATATTATGCGGTAAACCAAGCTTCTTGATCTTTATGTTAAGCAGCTTGCATGTACTGTCAGCTATATATTCCGTCATCTCAGCCTGTCCTTCTATGATCCGGTACAATGACTCCACATGATTACCCCGTACATATTTAAGAATCTGATTGGTGGTAATCAGCTTGGGGCTTATCACACTATCTATGCCCAGGTTTTTAATGATGTTGATATAGTTGACGCGGCTGACTTTTGCAATAACCTTCTTGACCTCATTCTGCTTGGCCAGCAGGGCTGACATCAGGTTCTCCTCATCCATCCCTGTCATGGCTATGAAGCCGTCCATGTCACTGATATTCTCTGACTTCAGAAGCTCCTCATCGGTCCCGTCCCCGTGTATGATCAGTGCCTCCGGTATTTGTTCCGAAAGCTGCAGGCATTTGTCTTTGTCGATCTCAATGATTTTTATCTTCATGTCCATTTCAGCAAGTATCTTGGCTAAGTAGACAGCGATTCTTCCCCCGCCGACAATCAAGACATTCTTTATTTTCAAAGGACATTTTCCAACCAGCTTACAAAAACTATATATGTTGGAAGGTTTTCCGATAATACAGATGCTGTCGTTTTCCTTAAGGACAAAATCGCCTCTTGGAACAAAAACCTCATTATCCCGGACAACGACGCCGATCAAAATGGATGATGTCAGCCTTCCGGGAATATCTCTCAGCATTGTGCCAACGATAGGCA
The DNA here is from genome assembly GCA_021083345.1 of Calditrichales bacterium MX18-03. Lineage (GTDB taxonomy): Bacteria > Bacillota > Clostridia > Lutisporales > Lutisporaceae > JAJGRE01. Next base: position 228,175 of record JAJGRE010000001.1, read on the forward strand.
TGTCCTCTGTCACTTTTATTTCTACCATCGTTACTCTGCCTTTGGCAAAGCTCTCAACATTGATAGCGGTAGAAAAATTCAGTACATTGGCAATTTCTTCAGCAGCTGCTTGTTCCGGATTGATGATCAAATCAAGATCCAGCTCTTCCTTCAGCAATGAGAGCTCATGGGCGTATTCAGGATCCCTGATCCTGGCAATGGTATGCTTAACTCCGAGTTTCTTTGCTGTCAGACAGCAGACCATGTTCACCTCATCGCTGCTGGTTACCGCAATTAACAAGTCTGTCATTCCGATGCCTGCTTCTATCAGGATGTTCGCACTGGCACCGTTTCCTTTGATGCTGAGTATCTCAAGGCTTTCATCCGCTTTACTCAGTGCATTGAAATTCTTGTCGATAATCGTAACATGATGCTTGCCTTTGGAAAGGTGTTCAGCCAGACTGTAGCCCACCTTGCCCGCGCCGATTATAATAATTTTCATTATGTGGCCCCCAATTAATCAACCTGATTGCTCTAATTAATATTAAATATATCTCTATTTTACTTTAAACACATAGCACTATGCAATAGAGACTCTTTAGCTCAGTAATCACTAATGTAAAAAACAGCATATGCAATATGCTGCCTGGTTGAAACGCAGTTGTTGAAACTATCTGTTATTCAGATATCCGAAAACTGTCTGGCGGTATTAAAAAACTTTTCGGCCTTCTTAATATCCCCTTTTTTCTCCAATACTTTTCCCATCAGATAATAAATCTCAGCATTATCCGGCTGACGGCCCAGCTCCTGCTTCAGCAGGTCATAAGCGTCCTCAAGCTTATCGCCATCAACCAGCTTCTTCGCTGCAGCAACGGGATCGTCTGTGCTGAGCTGAATGCTTTCTTTCAGCTCTTTTATAACTGAGCGCACTTTATCTGCAGTAAAGGGTTTCTGTAGGTATTGTACAGCCCCCAGCTTTGTACATTCCACCGCATTTTTTACGGTGGCAAAGGCCGTCATGATGATAACCGGGACATGGATGCCCACAGCTCTTGCTTTCCGCAGCACTTCCGTTCCGCTCATTTCAGGCAGCTTAATATCCAGAAAAACCAGGTCAAACGACTCCGCATGGAGCATTTCCAATGCCATCTTGCCATCGTACGCTACACCCACCTGATAGCCTTCCAGTTCGAGGCAGGCTGTCAAAAGCGACCTTATATTCTTTGTATCATCTACTACCAATACCTTTTTCATGACTGCACCTCCGAATGACTAAGCGGCAGCGTAAAGGTAAAGCTGCTGCCTTCCCCTACCATGCTTTCACACCAGATTTCCCCGCCGTTGGCTTCAATGATCTCTTTCACAATGGCCAGGCCCAGCCCCGTGCCATTATCATCATTATCTGCATGTTCGATACGAACAAACTTCTCAAAAATTTTTTCACAGTATGCTTCCGGGATCCCGATTCCCGTATCCGAAACCGATACACACATCTTGCCGTATGTCACCTCTGCCGTAATGCTGATTCTGCCGTTTCTATCAGTATATTTCAAGGCATTGGACAGCAGATTGTTCAACACCCAAACCGTTTTCTCATAGTCCGCATTCACCATCGGCAAACATTCATTCTCCTCAAACGCCAGCCTGATGCCTTTTCTTTCCGAATGCTCTGCAAAAAGCCGGATGGACTCTTTAATGATACTGTTGATGGAGCAGGCTTCTACCTTGAATACGGCCCCACCCGACTCAAGCTTTGATAGCTGCAGCAGGTTGTTTACCAATGCCGTCAGTCCGTTGATATCCTCTCCGATGGTTTCCAGAAGCTTTTTCTGTTTATCGTTGATGGTACCGATGTTTTCATCCATCAAAAGACTTGTACCCATCATAATGGAGGTCAGCGGCGTCTTGAATTCATGTGAAATGGTGGATATGAAATCTGCTTTGATCCGCTCCATCTCCTTCAATGCCGTAACATTCTGGAATAGGACCACAAAGCCGTTGACTGCCGCTTCCATATCCTTGACAGGTGTAACGATTATATTGAAGTAATACGATCTGTCCCGTTTTGGGATGTTGATGATGGCCTGGGTATTTTCCTTTTCAGAATCACGCATCAAGCCGGTAATCAAGCTGAAGAGCTCTCCATTTCGGATGGTTTCCAGGAAATGCTTGTGCACTGCCTGCGTTTCCTGAACTTCGAAAAAGCTTTCGCAGGCATTGTTCAGTAGAACGATCCTGTATTCCTTATCCAAGAGTATCAAAGGCTCTGAGATATTCTTGACAATCACAGTGGATTTTATCTTTTCTGCCATCAGTTCACCCAAAGTACTATGCTCATATTGCTGCAGTCTTTTGGTCATGCTATTGAACTCGTTTGCCAGCTCACCGATCTCATCCTTGGTGGTGATAGATGCATATTGATTCAGTTCCCCTGCCTTTACAAGACGGATTGCAGTCTTTAATTCATAAATAGGTTTCAGCAGCCGGTTGGTGAGATAGATGGCAACAATAAGTCCTGCCAAAGAAGCCAAAATGAATAGAATCAGAATAATATTCAGTGAGTTCAGCGCACTTTGCGTAACAACCCGCTTGCTGCTGAACATAGCCTTTTCATTGATTTCTATCAAAGCCTTGATTTCATGCCTCAATTGCTCAGACAGCGGCCGCATCCTGGTGCTGAAATAAGATAGTGCTTTGTCGTGCCCTTCTGAGCTTGCTACCTCCTGCAATTCTAAAAACGACTTGGTGTATTCGTTGTAAGACTTCTCAATTACCTTTACTTTTTCTCTTTCACCCGCTTCAGTAATATTGTCGGATTCAACTTTAAACCATTGACCGAAACGCCTGGTGTTTTCCGAAAATGCATCTACTCCGCTTTGCTTATCGATATTTATATAAGTTAGAACTGCGTTGTCCTGCCTCTCGACAACCTCCAGCATCCGGTTCAGCGCACTGATGCTTTGATAATTATCGATCATAAGGCCGTCGATTCCCTTACTGAGACGATAGATGTTCAGTACGGAAATACTGCCTACCAAAATGATCAACACCACCAGGTAGATGCAAATTCCGGTAATCTTGCCCTTAAGGGTCTGAAACATATGCCCACCCTTTTCCCTTTCATCATCATAAATTCAGTATAAGAGTGTGTTTTTATACCGTCAAACCGCAATACCAATAAAAACCTATGAAAAAATGTGCTGTTCATATGGTATATGATGATAAATGATTTAAATCGCTATTTATGCATAAGATATAAATTAAACGGGTACTTTTTGAGTCTTTAATAATTTATTCAAAGCCATTATAATTTATAAATGTGATATACTGTATTGTGAAAGGAATAGATATCCATGTTGATACAACCCGTGGAATCTGGCAAAACCGCCTTGCTTGAGATACAAAAGCTTACAAAATACTTTGTATGTGAAGAAGCCGCCGGCTATAAAGGGGTATTGAACAAGCTGGTTGGAAAAAAGGAAGTCGGAATAGAAAACTTTTCTCTTAGCATCCATGCCGGACAGATTATCGGTATTACAGGTGAGCATAAGTGCGGAAAATCAACCCTGCTTAAGATATTATGCGGTTTGATTCCCTTTAACTCCGGCACCATTATCTATAAGGGAAAAAAGATTGGTACGCCTGAGCTTTATGAGCTGGCACATTATGTAGCAAAAGAAAAGTTTACGACACCTGAATACAGCCTGACGCTGTTTGAATGTATACTGCGTTTTGTTGCAGAGGCACAGGACAGTAGAACAGCAGCGGTTGACAAAGCAGAAGAACTGATTGAAGCGTATGGACTTGAACCGTACAAGTTTAAGGAAATGGCCAAAATCTCCATGGAGGCAAGGAACCGGGTTGCTATCGTCAGGGGATTGATCAGCAATAAGCCCATTCTTTGCTTTGACCAGCCTTACAGCTATATTGAAAGCCAATACATCCCCGTATTCAATAATCATCTGAAGGCGCTTGCCCAGTCGGGTCGGACCATTATTCTCACGACTACCGACAGTAAGGCACTGGAGGATGCCTGTACCCAGGTTATTACGATGTAAATTCATAGAATAAACGATGGAGGACGCGATCAGACGCGCCCTCCTTTTTTTACCACCGTACTGTATATATTATGTTTATTTCTTTTTCCCGGCTGCTTCTCTGACGGCAGCCTGATGCTTGGGATCCACCTTGCTTGTCCCATGCGTCTTGCTGTTAAGAAAATGAACATCAATGACACCGCTCATGCCGTTGTTCTTGACCTTGTCCAGATTCGTACCCTTGCGGTATCCGCCGCTTCTGCTGCTGACCAGCGTATTGGCAGGCGCCTTGTCAATTCCGGCATGAGGCATTGCTGCTATGGAGGCTGCTATCTTCCGACCGTTGACTTCAATCACCGCCGGCCTTCTGTCCCAGCTCCAATCGCCGCCCCAGATCTGCTTGATCTTCTTTGCATCTTCTGCTGTAGCCGCCTCACAATCCGCATGATTCCCGCCATATGTACGCACAAGCTTGAAGGTCTTGCCTGTTCTGACGTCCGTTACCTTGGCAGTTGACCCGATCTTGAAAATTTTCGATGCCCCTGTCCACCAATCCAGCAGCTCAACACCGCCGGCGTTTTTCTTTGCTGCGATGCCTGTTGAATTGCCGAAAAGCGCCTTCATCGTTGCTACACCGGCAATGCCGTCCGGCTTCAGGTTATTCTTTTCCTGGAACTTCTTTACCGCAGCTTCAGTCAAACTACCAAAATGACCTGTTGCAGCTCCTGTAAAATAGCCCTTTTGTTTCAGCTGGTTCTGAAGCTTCACCACTTCAGCACCGCTGCTGCCTTCCTTCAGCGCATCTGCAAAAGCCGCTGTGCTGAAAGCAAAGCAAAACAACAGCACCCAAACGAAAAGCCTGTTTGTATTCAATATTACGCTCCTCTCCACAGCTTACGAGGTTAGTTGCCGGATTCGGGCAGAGAGTTCGCCCTGGGTCTTTCGACCGTTCACCCCAATGTATGTCCCCCGCTCCCCTTAGGGATTCAGCTTACCACCTGCGCCTTCAAAGTATTGCTTGAAGTCACAGTCCGATACAGTTCATGCATTTTTTTACAATACGGCTTGTCTCAATTTTATACAATCCTTGTCCATAAATCAATGGTACAGGCTTCCAATCGTTTAAAATAGGACTTTCCGCTTATATATCCCGGACCTGCAGCACCCGCATTGCATTCAGGACTGCGACCAAAGCCACGCCCACATCGGCAAAAACTGCTTCCCACATGGTAGCTATTCCGCCTGCTCCCAGTATCAGTACGATCAGTTTCACGCCAAAGGCAAAAAGGATATTCTGCCAGACGATACTTCTAGTCTGCTTGGCTATCCTGATGGAAGCGGCTATCTTGGAGGGCTCATCGGTCATGATAACGATATCCGCCGCCTCAATAGCAGCGTCCGAGCCCAAGCCGCCCATGGCAATCCCGATATCCGCCCTGGCCAGCACCGGCGCGTCGTTAATCCCATCACCGACAAAAACCAGCTTTCCTTTTGTCTTTTCTTTTTCCAGTTGTTCCAACCGCTCGACCTTCTGATGGGGAAGCAGATCGGTGAACACACCGTCGAGACCCAGCTTGCGGGCAACCGCTTCTCCTACCGCACGGGTATCTCCCGTAAGCATCACAGTTCTCCTGACGCCCATTTGCTTCAGTTCCTTAATTGCCTGATGCGCGTCCTGCTTAATCTCATCCGATATGACTATACAGCCTGCATAGGCCTTGTCAACCGCAATGTGCACAACAGTACCCAACTGATTATCGCTGGAAAAAGCAACGCCCTCTCTGTCCATCAGTTTGCCATTACCTGCCAAAATCTCTTTCCCATTGACCCTTACCTGTGTGCCGTAGCCGGAAATCTCCTGATATTCACTGATCTCATTACGGTCGGCTGCCTTTCCATAAGCCTTCAGAATGGAGACAGCTATGGGATGATTGGAATAGCTTTCGCCCAGAGCTGCGTATTCCAATAGCGCCTCCTGGCTGATGCCCGCTGTTGGTATGATTTCCGTTACATTGAACACGCCCTTTGTCAGAGTGCCGGTTTTGTCAAACACCACTGTATCCACACTGTTCAAAGCTTCCAGGTAATTACTGCCTTTGATCAGTATACCGTTCCGTGAAGCACCGCCTATACCACCGAAGAAGCTTAACGGAATGGAAATAACCAGCGCACAAGGGCAGGATACCACGAGGAATATCAAAGCCCGATATATCCACTTGCTGAAGGATTCACCAGGTATCATAAGCGGCGGCAGCACAGCAAGTGCCATAGCAATAAAAACAACGGCCGGTGTATAATAACGTGCGAATTTGGTAATGAAGTTTTCTGTAGGCGCTTTCTTGCCAGCGGCATTCTGCACCAGATCCAGGATCTTGGAAACAGTGGACTCTCCAAATTCCCTGGTCACCTGCACAGTCAAAACGCCGTTCGTATTGATAGAGCCGGCCAGAACAGCATCACCGGCTTCCACTTCCCGGGGCAGAGATTCTCCGGTCAGTGCGGAAGTATCCAGCATAGAGCTTCCGTCGGTCACGATGCCGTCCAGCGGTATCTTTTCCCCGGGCCTGACCAGGATGTAATCATCCACACGGACAGCCTCCGGCGATACCCGCTCTGTATTTTCTCCCAGCTTCAAATTGGCGAAATCAGGCCGGATGTCCATCAGCGCACGGATAGACCTTCTCGAATGGTCCACCGCCTTGTCCTGAAAAAACTCTCCAATCTGATAAAACAGCATGACCGCTACCCCTTCCGGAAATTCGCCGATAGCAAATGCCCCGACGGTAGCGACGCTCATAAGGAAATTCTCATCAAAAACCTCACCGTTTCTTATATTATTGATTGATTTGACCAGAACTTCTCCGCCGATCAGCAGGTAGGAGACCAGATAAAGGCCTAACTCCAGCCAGAAGTTCATGTTCAAGATACCTGCCAGCGCAAATATTGCAAGCCCCACCCCCAGGCGGATCCACTCAGCTTTGTCACCTGCTTCCGCCTCCTTATCCATGGTGTTTTCCGCCTTGTCATTTTTATTCTTTTCAGCTACGATTTTTACATCGGGTTCGATACGCCTGACAATGCCCTCAGCTTCCTGGAGAATTCTGCTTAAGTCCTCCATTTTGACCGGTTCAATGATCAATTTCTTATTGACAAAATCGACGGTTGCTGCAGCAACACCGGTCAAATTCTTCACTTCATGCTCGATTTTTGCTGCACAGTTTGCGCAGCCCAGTCCCATCAAGAGAAATACTTTTTTTTCGTGTTTTGATATCACTTTTTCAGTGATGATAACATGAGGCTCCAATCGGTTAATGATTTCCCTTGCCTGTAGCAGAACGTTGTCCAGCCTTTCATGGTCCTCTACTTCGATAGCGAGGGTCTTAGTGGTAAAATTCATTGAGACAGCAAGCACCCCGTTCAGTTTTCCTATCCTGTCCTCAATTTTTGACGCACAATTGGCACAATCCAGGCCCTCCAGTAAAAATTCCTTTTTTACTCTTTTCATTGATACACCCCCTATAGCCTTCTCTCTATTTTTCTTTGATATGAACCAATCCCTGATCAAATATCTGCTTGATATGCTCATCATCCAGGGAGTAATAAACGACTTTCCCATCTTTCCTGTGCTTCACCAGTCTGGTCTGCTTCAATACCCTCAGCTGATGAGATATGGCCGACTGGTTCATATCAAGCAATGCAGCAATATCGCACACGCACATTTCAGATTCAAACAATGCACAAAGGATCTTGATCCTGGTGGTATCTCCGAATACTTTAAAAAGCTCGGCAAGATCATAAAGCGTTTCTTCATCAGGCATCGTATCCCTTACTTTGCTAATGACTTCTTCATGAATCACCGAGCAGCTGCAGCTCTCTATATTCGTTCTCGTTTCCATGCTTTCCTCCTGTTAATTCATCATATGCTTATATGTTCATATGTTCCATTATTATTATATTCCCATTCTATTTCCTAGTCAATATATAATAATTCAGCCATAAATTACATTGAGTAAAAAAATGAAAGCTTCCCAAAATAATAGTACATCATGATAAAGTGCACAAACCAAGGTAAAGCAACAAGCTGAGGCGTGTAATCCCAACTACATGTAGCTGAAACGTACATAAATACAATAGGAGGTGAAAACAAATGGCAAGAAATACAGGATCAAACAGGACATTAGTGCCGGAAGCTAAAGCAGGATTGGATCGGTTCAAATGGGAAGTATCCAGAGAGGTCGGCGTTAATCTGACCGAAGGCTATAATGGTGATATCAAGGCAAAGGACGCAGGCAAAATCGGCGGACAAATGGTCAAGAAACTCATTGAAATCGCTGAACGGAATCTGGCCGGCGGTACACGTTTCTAAAACGAAGAGGGCTGCAGCGCAGCCCCCTTTTTACATGATTTTTGTTCCTTCAGCCAGTTTTTCATCGGGACTCAGTATGACCTCATCCCCTTCCTTCAAACCCTCCAGTACTTCCACTTGCTCGTCGCTTTCCAGCCCTTTCCTGATTTCCCGCAAGCGAGCTATGCCGCCTTCATTGACAAAGACTTGGACTTTGTCCTGATAGTCGAAAACAGCGCTCTCATGAATCAGCAGGGTACCTTTACTGCTTGCAGTAATAACCTTTATATCCAGGTCATAACCCGGTCTCAGATCCGATCCGCCATTTTCAAAATTGATTTCAACCTTAACCCTTTTTTGCTGGATACCCAAGTCCGACTGCTTTTCGAAGGCTTTGGGATAAATCATGCGGACCTTCCCGACGACACCCCTCACATTCAAGTCTTCATTATCGATCAGGACGGAAGAGCCGATAGTAATAGCCCCGATATCCTCTATCAGAATGTCGCTTTCCAGATAGAGATCCTTATTGCTGCCCCCCAATTCAAAAAGCTGCATACCGGGCTGAACGAAGCTGCCGGGTTCTATCGTTCTGGCCATGACGATGCCGTCCATTGGGGCTTTAATGGTCATATCCTTCAGCTGTTTTTTCAGCACCTCGATCTGAGCCTTTATGCCTGCCAGCTGAGCCTCATATTGCTTACCCGCATAAATGGAGTTGTCCTTCTGAATCAGCGCCAGGTTAGATTTTGATGTTTCAAGACCCGTTTCCGCTGCTGAAAGCAGGGAAAGCTTGCTTTGGTAAGTATCCAGGCTGATGATACCGCTTTCGTAAAGGACCTTGTGATTATCTGCAACTCTTTTGGCTTCATTATAGGCAGCTTCTGCAGCTTTAACCAGCGTCGTCAGTTTATTGATCTCTTCCTGCTCTACCGGCTTTCTGGCTTGCTCGTATACGGCAGAAGCAGTCAACCGCTGAGCTTCCAATACCCGGATCTGCAGCAATATATCCATTTCGTCCAGCTTCACCAGTACATCCCCGGCCTTGACCGAAGCGCCGACTTCAGCGCAAACCTCCCTGACACGGCCTCCCTGAGCCGAATAGACAGAAGCCTGATCTTCCATCCTCACCACAGCAGTCTCCTCAACGTACTTGTGTATGTCGCCTCTTATAACCTTGTCAAGTTCAACGTCAACCGCCTTGCTACCCGACATTCTGATGCCGTAAGCTGCTGCTGCCAGCACCGCCAGAACAAGAACGAACCCTATTATCCTCTTCTTCTTCATTTCAACCCCTCCTTAAGAAATCCTGCTTTTCAGTGCATCTATGAAATTCATTGTATATATTTTTCTTCTGGCAGCCAACTGTGCTATGACAACGAAAAAGATTGTAGCTGCCGCTGCATTGATAAAGATACTAGGCGCAATGATCTTTGGAAAAGTGATAATATCCGTGCTGAAAGCATTTATAATACCGTTTATCATACCCAAGCCTATCGGCATGCCAACCAGTATGGCGATGAAAGTCATCACGAAGTTTTCCCTGTTGACCATCCTGAATATATCCTTCTTGTCAAAGCCCATCACCCGGAGTGATGCAAACTCCATGTTCCGCTCTGCAATTCCGATGATGGTGGCATTGTAAATGATGGCAAAACCCAAAATCCCTCCGAATACCAAGTAAAACACAATAGCAACGTACATGGTGTCCAGGTACTCCATGAAGGAATTTTTCATATCGGCAACAGAGTTAACAGCCGAAATATTATAGACGTCCTTCAGCTTTTCCTTGACCTCATCCTGGGATTTCATGCTGACGCCGGTAATCATCTGCTGATCTGCCAGCAGTTCTTGCATGGCCTCGATATCCATATAAGCATTCGCCCCCAGGTATTGTTTGATGACATCGCTTACCGTGATGACAATGTCGTCTTTTCCCGGTACAAAATTCTTTATGGTAATGCGGTCTCCTTTTTTTACTTGCAGCGTTTTTGACAATGCCTCTGTAATAAAGAAACCCTTTTCAGGCAGCGTCACTTTTACATCCTGACTGTTCCGGAATTCATAGAGTCGGGTGCTGCGCGGCAAGCCGATGACGCCGGTGGTTTTTTCCCGCCAACCGTTTTTCAGCTCAAAAGGAAACTTCAGCTCGGGCTCCATAATGCTCGCATCGATCAGATGGCTTAAATCCTTGATGACTTGCTTGTTCATGGGACGGGAGAACTCGATGGTGTAATCCATTTTCTGATACTGCCCGAACTGCAATTCAAAGATATCGGTAAAAGCTTCCGCTTCAAAGAGCGGAACGGTATTAATGGCATAAGCCAGGGCCAGACCCAGGACCAGGAAAGCAAAACGCCTCTTGTTCCGCATAATGTTCCGGATCACCATTTTCCAGCTGAAAGCAACCCGGCGCCATAAGAAAACGATCCGCTCCAGGAGGATCCGCTTTCCTGATTTGGGCGCCTCCGGCCTCATGGAATCAGCCGGCATGATCCGGAGCACCGACCGTGCCCCTATGAGCCCGGATAAGATGCAAAAGACACTGGTCAATATTAAGGCACTGATAATAAACCCATAATATATGCCGATTCGGATAAGCGGAATATTGAAATAGACGGCAAACAGCTGGCTGAACGGACCGGCTAGAAGGAGGCCGCCGGTAATTCCGATAAAGGATCCTATCATACCGATTGCAAGTACGTACTTTGTATAGTGGGACATAATGCTCAGATTGCTGTAGCCCAGTGCCTTCAGTACGCCGATAGCCATTCTGTCATTCTGTACGATCCTTGAAAGCATGATGGATATGATGATAGCACCCACTGAGAGAAACATGACAGGCAGGATGGTCGCCATCTTTTCTACCCCATCCATTTTCTGAATCAGTACGTTGTGGCTTAATTGATCTTTTCTTTCAATCATTCTCTTGACGCCGTATTTATCCAGCTTTTTTTCAAGACGGTCTATGACATCATCCATTTTGCTTTCATCTTCCACAATGACCAGCAGTTCGTTATAACTGCCGCCATAGCCTGAAACCGATTGTGCGAATTCCTCACTGACAAAAGCGACGCCGAATTTTTCAGGTACAGGCATGATAGCCTGCTCGTTTTCCATCAGGTAGATAAACTCTGAGCTGGCTGCAATACCGGAAACAGAGAGTTCATGAACCCTGCCGTTGATCTTTGGCGAAAGCTTATCGCCAGGCCCGATATTCCTGGCTTTTGCAAACTGCTCCAACAGGAAGGCATTGTCAATGCCCAGTTTTGCACGCTTACCGCTTAAGCGGTACAATATATTGATCTTTTCCTCGTCCGGTGGAATGGAAATCAGGCGGATATTGACCCTCTCGTCTTTATTTTCAACCTGAAGCGGCACATCAAAGCTGACACGTCCCTGAACCGTTTTGACGCCTTCTATGGTCAGCAGCTCAGATAAAGCCCCCTTGGGAATCTTAACAAGCTGTATATGAATATCATTCAGATTAGTCAGCGCATAATAGTTGTCAACCGCACTCCTGATATTGATGCTGGTTACGTTGAACAGCATATAGATTAAAAGCGCAACTGCAACGATGACAACAACGGAGATAAACTGGCCCTTGGAGTGCTTGATCATGCGCAGCAGGCGTATATCCAGCTTCTTCATTACCACTCAATCCTTTCAGGCGGAATCGGGTTCTGGTTGACTTTGATCTCGACGATCTTTCCGCTCCGCATTTTGATGACCCGGTCTCCCATGTCGCCAATGGCCATATTATGGGTAATGATGACCACTGTCTTATTAAAGGTCTTATTGATTTTATGAAGCAGCTCAAGGATCAGAATCCCTGTCTGAAAATCCAAAGCACCGGTCGGTTCATCACAGAGCAGCAGAAGCGGATTCTTTGCTACCGCTCTTGCAATGGCCACACGCTGCTGCTCACCGCCGCTCATCTGAGAGGGAAAATAGTCCTTACGGTCTCCCAGCCCGACTTCAGCCATCACGTCGTCAATATTCAAGGCCCCCTTGCAAATCTCTGTGGCAAGCTCCACGTTTTCACGAGCTGTCAGATTCGCCATGAGATTGTAGAACTGAAAGACAAATCCCACCTTTTCACGCCGGTAGGCAGTCAGCTTTCTGTCGTTATATCCGGTTATTTCTTCATCCTTGACCAGGATGCGTCCTTCTGTGGGAAGGTCCATACCGCCCATGATATTGAGCAGCGTACTCTTTCCTGAGCCGCTGGGACCCAGTATGACGACAAACTCGCCTTCATACAGCTCGAAATCTGCGTTTTGCAGTGCATTGACAGATACCTCCCCCATCTGGTAGCTCTTGCTCACATTTTCAACTTTCATCAACACTTGCTGCATCTTGGCTTCCCTCCTTATCCTGTAATTCGCTTTCAGCCTTGACCGGGGTAACCCCGCCTAGCAGACCATATTTCACAAAATCAAACAGCTTTTCATAAAACCACTGCCTGCTGCTTTCCTCATTCATATACTCCGATCTCATGAAAACCAAGGGAAGGTTCAAAAGAAGAACAGACACAAATTCAACGTCCACCGGCCGGATTTCCCCTTTTTGTATACCGTCCTCCAGAATATACCGCCACATTTTCAATGAGTTTTCCTGTTTCATTTCTTTGATCTTTTCCATCAGGTAAGGCCGCTCGATGATTTCTGCGGCAAGATCAGAAGGCAATTGCTTCGAAAGCGTTGTGATGTATTGGTACAAGCTTTCGATTTTATCCAGCGTATGCTCCTTTTTATTCAGCATATCCATAATGATGACGGTGTGAATGCTTGACATCCGACCCATAACAGCAAGGAAAAGCTCATCCTTTGAAGGAAAATACTTATAAATCGTCATCTTGCTGATACCTGCTTCACCAGCTATCTGATCCATGGATACCCTGCTGTAGCCATACTGCATAAACAACTCCTCTGCCTTTTCCAGCAGCCTGCTCATTTTTTTCTCGCGCTGTCCTGCCACATGTATCATCTCCTTCAGTATCGAGAGTTTGTACTTTTATACTGTTTGAGTATAATATTATTATAATTGATTATTCAAAGGATTTCAAAAATGAAAAAGCATCTGATTTCTCCTTATTTGGAGTATCACATGCTTTTTCATCTGACTTTCGCCCTTTATATCCTCAAATCTATTCCGCCCTCAGTGCTTCTATCGGATTCATGCTGGCCGCCTTATAGGCCGGAAAAAGACCGAAAAGCACGCCGATAATCAGAGATATGCCAAAAGACAGCAGAATCCAGGGGATTGAATAGACCTCCGGAACGATATCCATGATGCCAATGACAAAACGGATCACTGAAACACCGACGGCGACACCCAGTAAGCCGCCGATGCCAGTTACGATAACGGCTTCAATCAGAAACTGCACCATGATGTTTCTTTTCTTGGCTCCTATTGCCTTTCGAATACCGATTTCCCTTGTCCTTTCAGTAACGGATACCAGCATGATATTCATGATTCCGATACCGCCGACAATCAGCGATATCGCCGCTATGCCCGCCAGCACCACCGTCATGGTGCCGGTCACATTATTCAGCGTCGACAGCATCTGTGCCTGGTTGAACACCCTGAAGGTGCTGGTATCCTTGTAGATCTTCTCTAGGAAGCTGTTCAGCTTGCTCATGACACTGTCAACCGCCTCCGGCGTTGCCGCCTGTACGGCGAAGTTGCGGATGACCGTCGCCCTTCCCAGCCTTTGGGCGACTGTAACCGGGATGATGACCTGATCATCCTGGGAGTCTGTCTGACCGTTCTCCTTTTCCTCCAGTATGCCCACCACCTTGAATACCTGCCCGTTGATCTTAACGGACTGCCCGATCGGGTCGGCATCCTCGAACAATTCATTGACCACAGCGGTTCCCAGGACTGCCACCTTCTGCATATAATCCACATCCAGCTGCAGCAGGAACCGGCCTGCCTGCACATGGACATTCCGGATCGTCTCATATTCGGGACTGGTACCATTGATGGAAGTCTCGGTGTTCTTTGTCCCGTGCTTGACCGTCATGGCAGCGTTGACCTGGGGTGCAACTGCAGTGATCTCTTCACTGTTTTCAGCTGCAAAAGCAGCCAGGTCCTCATAGGTCACGTTCCTGTTGCTGTTTCTGCCCGTTATGGATATCTGAATCAAATTGGTGCCCATTCCCTGAATGGTATCCGTGATGCTTTTGGTACTGCCCTGAGCAAAGCCCACCGCCGCAATGACGGAGCCCACTCCAATGATGACGCCCAACATGGTCAGAAAAGACCTCACTTTATTGCTGCGGATGCTTTTGACGGCCATCTTGTAAGCCTGCAGAAAACCCATCTAAACCACCGCCCTATCATCACAGATTTTACCATCCTGTATTCGGATCATTCTTTTGGCCTGCATTGCTACTTCCTTGTCATGGGTAATCAGCACGATGGTATTGCCTTTCACATGCAGCTCTTTCAGCATCCTCATGATGTCCGCACCGGATTTTGTGTCCAGATTCCCGGTGGGTTCATCAGCCAATATGATGGGTGGCTTTGAAACCAACGCCCTGGCAATCGCCACGCGCTGCTGCTGCCCCCCCGAAAGCTCTGAGGGCCTGTGAAACAGGCGGTCACCCAGACCTACCAGTTCCAGCGCTTCAGCTGCCCTCTCCATCCGTTCCCTAGCGTGGATGCCCTGGTAAATCAGCGGCAGCTCTACGTTTTCCAATGCATTCAGCTTCTGAAGCAGATTAAATCCCTGAAAGATGAAGCCAATCTTGAAGTTGCGGATGTCCGCCAGCTGATTATCATTCATGCTGCTGACCTCCATACCGTCCAGTAAATACCGGCCGGAGGTAGGGGTATCCAGACAGCCGATCATATTCATCAAAGTAGACTTACCGGAGCCGGAGGGTCCAACAACGGCCACGAACTCATGGGCATCAACCCGGAGGCTGACATGATCCAGTGCCCGCACCTCAATGTCACCCATCCGGTAGACCTTGCACATGTCTTCTATGTGTATCATAAAACCCCTCCTAGTTCCTTCTGAAGGTTCCACCGCCGCCCATAGGCACTGCCATTCCGCCGGCGGGCATACGCTGCGTAGCATTCTGACTGCCGGAGACAGGTGGCAGGAGGATGATGTCTCCCTCCTTCAGGCCGCTTATGATTTCGAAATGATCCTCATTGTGAATACCCGTTTCCACCGGTCTCATCTCGGCATTCTCATAATATTTCTGCAGCTCCGGGTTCATTGTGCCGGCTGCGGCCATATTCCTTCGGTTCTGTCTGTTTTCACCGGTACCTGACCCGTTTCCTCCGCTGCTGCTATTTTCACCGGTTTTGCTGCCGGTCTGTTGATCCTGTGTATTACCGCTCTCCTTCTTCACCCACACAAAGTTTCTCTGTCCCCTTTTCTGTACACCCTGTATGGGTACATAAAGCGTATTCTCTTTGCTGTCGATCAGGATCTCAGCGTTTGCATTCATTCCGCCCTTCAGCTTTTCGGTCTCACTGATCAGAATAGTCACCGGATAGGTCGTCACACCATTGCTGGAGGTTCCTTCAATGGCAATTTTACTGACTGTCCCCTTAATAGGCTTTGCGTTCGTCTCAGGCAAGGCATCTACCGTCACATTGGCCGTCTGCCCCACAGCCAGCTTGGCAATGTCCAGCTCATCCACCGGTACATCGAACTCCATGCTGCTGTAGTTTGCTACGCTGCATACCAGATCTCCCGCCTTGACGGTTACCCCTGGCTTCAGATCCTCCATAAAAAGCGTGCCGTCTATGGGGGCGTAAATTTTGTAGTAGGCCAGCTGCTTGAGGGCAGAGCTTAGCTGATTCTGCAGATCTTCAATCTGCAGGGCATTGGTTTCCCGAACCAGCTGAAGCTCATCGTTATCAATTTCTGCCACCACTGTCCCTTTGCCGATAAACTGACCTATTGTAACCTTGATGCTTCTGACCGTTCCCCCGGTGCCTGATTTCACAGTGATGCTGTCATAGTAAGCCAGCGTCCCGCTTTCAGAGCTGCGCAGCCTGTTACCCGATGCCACTATCTCTGCATTTGCAACCATGCCTTCCGTCAATAAGCCTGCATTATTGATCAGTATTTCAACGTTATAGGTCTCAACGCCGTTCTCACCGGTATACTTGGGTTCGCTGATGCTTGAAACGGTGCCTTGAACGTTATGGAGCTCCTCCTTGGCGGTATCAAATGCATTAACCGACACGGCCTGCCCTTTTTGGAGCAGCTTCCGGTATGTATTGCTGAAAGGCACCAACAGCCTCAGCTTTGACTTATCCACGATGGTCAGGAGTGCAGCGTTGCTGCCGATGTTATCACCTTCTTTTACCAGCAGTTCCGTTACTTCTCCGCTGATAGGCGCAAGGACCGTGCCGTTTTCCAGGTCCTTGGCATTGTCTTCCTGCTGAAGACGTGCTTGTGCGATACTGTTTTCCAGTTTCTTCACTTCGATAATGGCAGCCTCGTCGTCAAGCTCCATAATGAGATCCCCGGCTTTTAAGCTGTCTCCATCCTTTACATTGACTTTGCGGATGATGCCGTTCACGTTGGAGGTCAGATCATACCGGCTGGATGCCACCACTGATCCGGAGCCTTTGACGGCAATAGACAGGCTGCCCCTCTGTACGGCGGCAGTCTGTTGTCGGATCGCCCCTTTTACATCCTTTTGTGCCCTGAAATAATAAAATCCGAAAGCGGCTGCTGCAGCAATGAAAATGAACAAGCCTGCAAAAACCAAGGCTTTCCGCCGCTTTCCGGTACTCATCCTGATTTTTTTATCCAATACGGTATTTGGGTCCAATTGCCTCTCCTCCTTGAACTTATTGACAGGTCATCTATAACCCTATACAACACTATCTTATTTCATCTATGTGATGGATTTGTGATGAAGGTCGGGAAGCTCCGCCCAAAAACGGACGCCGCTCTCAGTATTCTCCACCCCATATCGGCCGTTATGAAGCTCAATGATCGCTTTAACGATGGCCAGCCCCAGTCCCGTTCCGTCATTATCAACGGTGCTGCCGGATTCTGCCTTATAAAAGCTGGTCCATAGGTTCTCGATCTCTTCATCGGCGATGGGTTCACCGGTATTGTAAACAGAAAGGCTTACCCCCTGCGTTTGTTCTATCAGACAGATCTGTATTCTCCCTCCTATGCTTACGTGCTTGACCGCATTACTGAAAAAATTCGAAATAACCTGCTCCAGCCTGAGCTTATCCGCCAGCAGTAAACAACTTTCAGGAGAAAGGATTTCCAGTTCCACCTGCTTTGTTTCCAAGCTCTTGCGGTATTTCTCCGCCACCTCCCGTGTCAGCTCCGCCAGGTCGAAGGACTGTTTGTTGATCTTGAATATGCCGGACTCATAAGAGGACAAGTCTAAGAGATCCCGGATCAGGTGGCTCATTTTTTCGGACTCTTCCACTATCACATCGCAATAATATTCCATGTCCTCCGCACTTCTTGCCGTACCGTGCTTCAAGCCGTCCGCATAGCCCTGTATCATGCTGATGGGCGTCTTAAGCTCATGGGATACGCTGGATACAAACCGCCGGCGCATTTTCTCCATCCGCCGCTCTTGCTCGATATCCGCCTGCAGCTGCAGGTTCTTTTCCTTCAACTCATTAAGTGCGTGGCTCAGCTTGTCCGATATGAGATTGATACTGGCCCCCAAAGCCCCAATTTCGTCCCTGGCTTCAATTTTAATCTTGTTGTCGAACTTCAGCTCGGCAATCTCTTTTGCCAGGCTGTTGATGCCGATAATGGGCTTGGTCAGTCTTGCTGAAAGAAAATATACAATAATGGAACCAATGATAAGGGTCGCAAGACCTGAGAGCAAAACAAACCGCTCTGCCATCGAACTGCTTTCGCGAACCATCCCAAGGGGCTTTTCTATAATAAAAAGCCGGCTGTCCGGAAGCCTTCCGACAAACACCATGAATCTCAGGCGGTTGTTTTCCTGAGGTGAAAGGAAAAAGATCCCACCCCGTTCGGTGCGCCTTTCAATATCCTTCAAAAGCGCTCTGACACCCGGAAGGATGCGCAAAAACCCGCCTTTGTTGAAGCGCGAATAGGTACTGATCATGGTCTCCAGGTCCGGATCAACAACGGTAATATTTCCTCCGAATTCGCTGTTCAGTTCGTGAATCAGCACTTCTTCATCAACGGCGTCGTTCATCCCGTTTTTGAAGTCAGCATAGATTTTTTCCATGCTGCGCTTGCTTCCCCAGATAAAAATATCGTCCAGAAAATACGCATTGGTAACAAAAAAAATGAATTGAAAAACAGCCAGCAGCGCAATAAATACGATAAAAAGCTTGAACCGGATTGAATGCATCATGCTTCCACCTCTAATTTGTAGCCAAACCCCCTGACCGTTTTGATCAGGGTCCCCAGGGTACCCAGCTTGGCCCTGATGTTTTTGATATGTGTATCTACCGTTCTGGGGTCTCCGTAGAAATCATAACCCCACACCGAATCCAATATCCGATCCCTTTCCAGGGCAATGTTCTTATTTTTGATCAGGTAGACCAGCAGCTCATATTCCTTGGGGCTCATGTCCACTGCTTCATTATGCCTTCTGATTGTCCTGCTGGCCGTGTCGACCTCTATTTCATTATAGCGGAAGCAAACGGCAGCGTTTTTGTTCACCCGTCGCAGCACGGTACGGACCCTGGCCATAAAGACCTCATACCGGAAAGGCTTTACAATATAATCGTCCGCACCCAGATCCAGACCGAATGCCTCATCATGACTTTCCCCCAAGGCAGTCAGGAACAGGATGGGAACCGGAGACTCCTTGCGGACCTCCCTGCAGACCTCCCAGCCGCTGATTCCCGGCATCATCACATCCAGCACCAGGAAATCGAAGTCTTTGCAGCTGCGAAACAGCGACAATGCCTCCTCCCCGTTTTCTGCCTCCGTCACTTCATAACCGTCATTTTTCAGGTAATCGCTGATAATTTTGCGGATCCTTTTCTCATCATCTGCAATCAGAGCTCTAACTGCCATCTTTACCTCCTTGCCGCTGCCGGTCATTTGCCTTAACTTATTATATACACAGGAAAAAAGCCCTTGCAATAAGCAAGGGCAAAAGAGCAGGCCCAATCCGGCCTTAGCCTTCGTTGTTCTTCCTTTTTTCCATATGCTTTTGCTCTTTCTTTTCGGGTTTTTGGCGGTGCATTTCTCTTTTTATTGCTTCTGCCTGTGCTTCGGTGATGATTTTATCTTCCACCATTTTTTCCAGTGTGCTTTTTCGAGATGCTTTGTTTTCCTCAAGGTATTGCTTGCGCTCCGCCTCAGTCATTCCCTGCAGCTTGGCAAGCTCAAGCTTCCTTTTATCCCTTTCAGCCTTCATATAGCTGATGATTTTTTCCACATCCGTTGTAGTCAGCACACCTTTTTCCACCAGTTTGTCGAATCGATGAGCCATGTTTTCATCCCGCATGGCTTCATGTTTCTGACGGATTAAGTCCCCTTCTGTCTGCGTAATGACGTTTTCCTTAATCAGGGAATCCAGCAGGCTTCCTTTCTTTCTTGACTCTTCTCTCTGTTCCTTGGTCATCCGCTGTCTTTCTAATGCTGCTTTTTCCATATATTGCAGAATTTCGTCCGCTTTCGCCCTGCTGATTTTTCCTTCTTCTACCAGCTTGTCAAGTACAGCCTTCAAATATTCTGCCGGCTTTTTCTGTTGCCTGCCTGCCTTGTTCTCTTGCTCAAGCCTTGACAGCTTCAACCCCGCATAAGCATTGCCGCCTGTGCTGCGTTCCACCGCAAAGACGGGCAGTGCAGCCGTCACCAGAAAGGTTCCTGCCAGCACAGCACCGATGATCTTATTTCTTACAGAACCTGCCGCCATTCACATTCTCCTTTCGTTTTCCTCAAGAGCCGCATGAAAGCCTCCGGTCACTTTATGACCGCTTTCATATAACGGAATGCTTCCGCTATATTCTTAGTTTAAGCAGCTTTTGTGATAATCTTGTGATGAAAAATAAGAAACTTATTAGAAGAATTCCCATCTCATCTTCATATTTTCATGAATTGACGAGCTTCTTCAGAATATATAGCGGTTGCATGAATTTGCTATTGACACAAAGACGAATATTATTTATAATAGATTCTGTGTCACAGGGGTATAGCTCAACCGGTAGAGTAGTGGTCTCCAAAACCATTGGTTGTGGGTTCAAGTCCTACTGCCCCTGCCATATATGAAGATTACAGCCGCATATTGAATGCGGCTGTTTTGTTTTTTGCATTTTGTTTACGTAATATTTTCTATGTTAACTAAAAGCAGCCCGGCTGCTTCACACCCCATTTTCTTAGTGTATGATCCTTGCCGATCCACACTGCGGTTCCGGTCGGGATTACATCATACAGTTCCCGAATGTCCGAGTTGATCATTCTGATGCAGCCTTTAGATATCTCCAAGCCGATGGAGTAAGGGCTATTGTTGCCGTGAATGCCGTATTTATAGCCCTTTCCCGGCGAAAGACCTAACCATCTGTAGCCCAGGGGATTCTTTGCCGTGCCGCCCTTTACGCGTTCCTTTGTCTCAGGGTTGATCCATACCGGATTTTTACCCTTGATCACCAACGAAAACTTGCCTTCCGGCGTTGAGGTTGTGTTCTTGCCAATGGCTACCGGGAATTTTCTTACCACATCGCCGCCCTGGTAGAGTGTCAGAATCCGCTTGGTCTGATTGATCGTGATCCAATAGCCTTCAGAGGGCGGTGCAGCCACATTGTCCGGATGATCATAGCGCCCGTTTATGGTCAAGCGGTTGATGACGGCGCTTTCGAAGCGGTGTCCGGCAATACCGTCCGCAGTCAGGTTGTTGTCGCATTGAAACCGGAGGATTGCGTTCCTGTAGTTGACCGCGTCTCTAATATGATCGATTTGATAAAATCCAAGCGTTTTCAAGGCGTTGACATATGGACGGCTGTCTTGCCTACATGCCGATGCCTGCAGTTCCGGCAGGCACGCCAGATATAAAAAAGCTGTCAGCACAAAGGCTGCAACCGTTTTGACCATATCAACCCTCCTTCATGATTTACAAAATGTTTTTATAAAATTAGTATCTGTTTTTCAGAGCAACTTATGAGAACCTAAAATTGGACTGCGCCACTTCCATTTTTGTAAAAAAAAGCGGATGGACAAGTCCATTATATATGAAATGATAAACCTTCATTAAAACGGACGGCATATATAAGCTCGTATTGTTAGCCTTATCAGATCTAAAACTGGGACTATCCCTCTGCTTCCGCAAAAATAAAAGGAATAGGCGCTAGCCTATTCCAATATGAACTAAAACTCTGCTGATTTGACGGTTCTGGGGAAGGGTACGACATCTCGGATGTTGGACATCCCGGTGATGTACATGATGATGCGCTCGAAGCCCAGACCATAGCCGGCATGCTTCACCCCGCCGTATTTTCTGGTATCCAGGTACCACCAGTAATCCTCCTTGTGAAGTCCCAGTTCCTCCATTCTCTTTTCAAGAACATCCAGCCGTTCTTCCCTCTGGCTTCCGCCGATGATCTCACCAACGCCGGGCACCAGAAGGTCCATTGCTGCCACGGTCTTGTTGTCCTCATTCATCCTCATATAGAAAGCTTTGATTTCCTTGGGATAGTTGATGACAAATACCGGCTTCTTGAAAACCTGCTCGGTCAGGTACCGCTCATGCTCTGTCTGCAAATCACAGCCCCATTTTACAGGGTATTCGAACTGGACCCCGGACTTGATCAGTATGTCGACAGCCTCGGTATAGGTGACACAACCGAATTCGGAGCTGACGATATTCTGAAGCCTCTCAAGCAGTGTCTTGTCGATAAAACTGTTGAAAAACGCCATTTCTTCCGGTGCGTTCTCCAATATGTAGTTGATGATGTATTTGACCATGTCCTCTGCCAGCTTCATGTTGTCGGTCAGCTCGGCAAAGGCAATTTCAGGTTCGATCATCCAGAATTCTGCTGCGTGCCTCGGCGTATTGGAATTCTCCGCCCTGAAGGTAGGCCCGAAGGTGTATACATTTCTGAAGGCCATGCAGAAGGTCTCAACGTTTAATTGACCGCTGACGGTCAGATTGGATTCCTTGCAAAAGAAGTCCTTGGAATAGTCAATCTTACCCGAATCATTCATCGGCAGCTTATCCAGATCCAATGTCGTTACTCTGAACATCTCACCGGCACCTTCACAGTCACTGCCGGTTATGATAGGCGCATGAACATAGACAAATCCCTGCTCCTGGAAGAAACGGTGAATGGCATAAGCCACCAGGGATCTTACCCTGAATACGGCAGAAAAAGTATTGGTCCTGGGCCTCAAATGGGCTATCGTCCTTAAGAATTCAAAGGAATGGCTTTTCTTCTGAAGGGGATAGTCCGGTGAAGAAGTGCCCTCAATGGCAATCCGCCCGGCTTTCAGCTCGAAGGGCTGTTTTGCACCCGGCGACTCAACCAGAGTCCCTTCAACGCGAATAGCCGCGCCTACGCCCAGTTTTGAAACTTCCTTGAAGTTCTCCAGCCCATCCTCATAGACAATCTGAAGGTTCTTGAAGAAGCTTCCGTCATTCAGTTCTATAAATCCGAAGTTTTTGGATGCTCTCTCTGTCTTGATCCACCCGGATACGGTGATATCCCTATTGAGGTATTCCTGCGGCTGTCTGTACAGCTGCTTTATCATCACGTCCATTTTCTTTCCTCCTCGCTTAAACCTTTAAATCCACTTCCAGATCCAGGCATGCCTCGTTTTCCTTCAATATCGGCAGAATGTGCTCCTCCAGGAACTCCACTACCTGCTCCGGCGCGCGTCCGATAAAGTTTCGGGCATCCATCAAGGAGTCGATCTCCTCCTTGCTCAGCCTGAAACTGTCATCTCCTTCAATAAGGCTGATCAGGTTGTTATCCAGCCCTTCCTCTTTTACACGCCTGCCTGCTTCAATGGAGTAAACCCTTATTCTTTCATGCAGCTCCTGCCTGTCTCCACCCCGCATGACCGCTTCCATCAGGATGTTCTCCGTTGCCATGAATGGCAGCTCTTCGCGGACATGCTTTGCAATCATTTTTTCATAGACCACCAATCCGGAGGTCACATTGATCATGATGTTTAAAATGCTGTCCACTGCCAGGAAGGCCTGAGGTATTGCTATCCGCTTGTTGGCCGAGTCGTCCAGGGTCCTTTCGAACCATTGGGTAGCTGCTGTAACTGCCGGGTTCGCTCCATTGACGATCACATACCGTGCCAGCGCAGCAATGCGCTCGCAGCGCATCGGATTGCGCTTGTAAGCCATCGCTGAGGAGCCGATCTGATTCTTTTCAAAGGGTTCCTCTATCTCCTTCAGGTTCTGGAGCAGGCGTATGTCGTTGCTGAACTTGTGCGCCGATTCTGCTATCTGGGTCAATACATTCAGCACCTGGCTATCCAGCTTTCTGGGATAGGTCTGACCGGTTACGGCAAAGGACTTGTCAAAGCCCATTTTTTCAGCAATCATCTGGTCCAACGTCTTTATCTTTTCGTGATCGCCGTTGAAAAGTGCCATGAAGCTGGCTTGAGTGCCGGTTGTTCCTTTGACGCCCCGAAGCTTCATCCGGCTCAGTTGGAAGTCTAATTCCTCCAGATCCATCAGAAAATCCTGCATCCATAGACAGCAGCGCTTGCCGACCGTGGTCAGCTGAGCAGGCTGAAAATGTGTAAAGCCTAATGCAGGCAGATCCTTATAGGCTGCAGCAAACTTTGCCATATTGCTGATGGTATTGAGAAGCTTGACACGGATTTGACGCAGCCCTTCCGTCATCTGGATGACATCGGTGTTGTCCCCCACATAAGCGCTGGTGGCACCAAGGTGTATAATGGGCTTTGCTTTGGGGCATTGAAGCCCGAAGGCATGTACATGGGACATGACATCATGCCGTGTTTCCTTTTCTCTTTTTTCTGCTTCCTCGTAATTGATATCTTCAATGTGGGCCTTCATCTCGTCGATCTGTTCCTGGGATATGTTGAGGCCCAGCGCCTTCTCGCCCTCCGCCAGCGCTATCCAAAGCTTTCGCCAGGTAGAAAACTTATAGTCCTCAGAAAAGATATAGGACATTTCCTTGCTGGCATAACGGCTGATTAAAGGGTTTTGATATGTATTTCTCACCATTTCTTCCTTCCTTATATAAGATTTTCCTTTACAAAACGCTCAAACTGGTCCAGTCCCTTCCGGATGGTTTCCATTGAGGTTGCATAGGATAACCGGATATAGCTGTCTGTTCCGAATGCTGCGCCCGGCACCACGGCCACATGGCCTTTTTCCAGCATGAGCTGTGCAAAATCCATGGAGGAATTGAGCTTCACCCCACACATCTCTCTTCCAAGGTAGCTGCTGATGTCAACATAAACATAAAAAGCACCCTCAGGCTTGATGCAGCTTAAGCCATCCATTGCATTAAAGCGCTCGTACATATAGGTTCTTCTCTTTTCGAATTCAGTTACCATATTGACAACATCATCCTGAGGTCCGCTCAATGCAGCAGTCGAAGCGTACTGTGTGATGGAACTGGGATGCGAAACCGCATGACTCTGCACGCTGGACATGGCCTTGATGATTTTCTCGCTGCCTGCAGCATAGCCAAGTCTCCACCCAGTCATGGCATACGCCTTTGACATTCCGTTGATGACAATGGTCAGCTCTTTTATCTCTTCGCCCAGGGAAGCAATGCTGACATGCTGTTTTCCGTCATAAACCAGTCTTTCATAGATTTCGTCGGATACGACACAGAGGTTCTTTTCTACAGCCACTTCCGCAATATCCCTCAGTTCCTGCTCCGAGTATACGGCACCGGTAGGATTGCTGGGCGTATTGATGAGGATGGCTTTGGTCTTGGGTGATATGGCTTGCAGCAGCTCATCCTTCGTCATTTTGAAATTGTTTTCCCTTTTGGTTTCTACCAGGACAGGAACCCCATCATTCAGCTTAATGATCTCTGTGTAGCTGACCCAATAGGGCACAGGCACCACCACTTCATCCCCAGGGTTCAGTATGGCAGCGAAGGTGTTGGATAAAGAATGTTTGGCGCCGCTTGATGTGATAATCTGATTGGGCGTATACTTCAGCCCGTTTTCCTTTTCCAGCTTTGCACAGATCGCCTTTCTTAGTTCCATTGTGCCTTGTGCAGCGGTATAACGTGTAACGCCTTTATTGATGGCTTCAATGGCCGCATCACGGATATACTTCGGCGTGTCAAAGTCAGGTTCACCTGCACCAAAGCCGTAGACATTGATGCCGTCTGCTACCATCTGCTTCAGCTTTGCGTCGATAGCCAGTGTCAGTGAAGGCGCGATGCCGGCAATTTTCTTGGATACATTAATACTCATGTTTCCCCCTCCTGTTATCTTTCCTAATATTTAAAGCTAAATCCTTCAGCTCTATTACAACTTGGTCGTCTACAAATACATTGCCCATGATGGGCTCATTGTTAAAAAAAGATCCGT
The DNA here is from genome assembly GCA_021083345.1 of Calditrichales bacterium MX18-03. Taxonomy (GTDB): domain Bacteria; phylum Bacillota; class Clostridia; order Lutisporales; family Lutisporaceae; genus JAJGRE01. The sequence goes on from JAJGRE010000001.1 coordinate 254,015, forward strand.
GACAGTCAGAGCCTCCGGTAATGATCAGATTGCGTGCTTTCGCTATTTGCAGCGCCTGCCGTATGTCTTCATCACCATGCTTTGTGTGATAAACTTCAATCCCTCTTATTCCAAGGTCCAGAACCTTTCCGATGACGGCTTTGTTCTTGATCAGGCCTGGATGCGCCAGGACCGGAACACCGCCAAGCCGGTCAATCATCCGAACTGCTTCCTCGCTGCTCAATTTATATCTTTCCACATAGGCGGGACAGCCTTTGCCGATATACTTGCTGAAGGCGTCCTTAGTACTCTCGATATACCCCTTCTTTATCATAGCACGGGCGATGTGGGGCCTGCCGATGATACCTGTATCAGCTATTCGCTCCACCTGCTCAAGGCTGATGTCGAAGCCCAGCCCCTTGAGCTTTTCAATCATTTTGTAGGCGCGACCGTGTCTTGAGTTCTGCATGGTTTCCAATTCACTCAGGAACCATTTTTCCTTGTAGTCTATGTAGTACCCGAGAATGTGAACTTCGTCCTCCTCAAAAGAAGTGCTCAGTTCGATTCCGGGGACAATTTCCACGTGATGCTGCTCTCCTGCCGATATTGCAGCTTCCAGTCCGTTCACCGTATCATGGTCTGTAATTGCGATGGTGCTTAACCGCTTGATTCCAGCCCATCTTACAGCTTCTTCCGGAATCAGTTCCCCGTCTGATGCCGTCGTATGTACATGCAGATCTGCTTTTCCCATGTTTACCTCCATGCGATTGAAAACTGAGATGCCTCAACACAATGACCGCAGCATGAAACAAGAAGCACCAAACACGTAACAATTATAGTATAAACATTTCCAACAACTTTAATTATATCATTAAGCCATGGTAAAATGTCAAGAATAAAGGGGGCGTTTGGCGGCTATTGAAGCCTTTGAAAATTAAAAAACCTGCCTATTTCTAAAGCAGGTTTTATGGTTATCTGGGTTCAATAATCAGTTTGATTGCGGTTCTCTCTTCCCCGTCAATTTGTATGTCCGTAAAGGCAGGGATACAAATCAGATCGATTCCGGAGGGTGCCACAAACCCTCTCGCAATGGCAACAGCTTTGATTGCTTGATTTAAAGCGCCGGCCCCGATGGTCTGTATTTCTGCCGACCCATTTTCTCTCAACACGCCGGCCAGAGCGCCTGCAACAGAATTGGGATTGGATTTTGCAGAAACCTTAAGTACCTCCATTTTATTGCCCCCCTAATCATTTTCAAAAATTTTCTGATATAGGCAATTTATTCTACAAAATTTCGCAAAACCCTTCTTTTTTCTACAAGTTTTGATATTGCAGCATCGTTATCATCCGCTCATTTTCACTTTATATCGAATTGGAAATACGCCTGATGCCTACCGTTCTGAATTTATCGTCCAATTCAACAATCACTGCGCCCAGCACCGCTTCCCCTTCGGCTACTTCAAATCGTGCCGGCAGCGAAGTCAAGAACTTTTTGATGATAATATCCTTATCCACCCCCAAGATAGAGTCCAAAGGACCGGTCATACCCACATCCGTAATATAGGCGGTTCCTTGCGGCAGCACCCGCTCATCTGATGTCTGTACATGGGTATGGGTGCCAAGGACTGCGCTGGCCCTTCCGTCCAGGTACCAGCCCATTGCCTGCTTTTCAGAGGTAGCCTCGGCGTGAAAATCAACGATCACCACGTCGGCCCTTCCCTTGATCTTTGCCAGAGTCTTATCTGCAGTCTGAAAGGGGCATTCCACGCATTCCATAAAGACTCTGCCGCATAGGTTCAGGACTGCGACCCTTACCCCGTTCTTCTCAAGAACGATGAATCCATTACCCGGCGTACCTTCCGGATAGTTGGCCGGACGTATCATCCGTTCGGCATCAAAAATAAAATCGAATATTTCCTTTTTGGCCCAGGTATGGTTGCCCAGCGTCACCACATCTATTCCCATCTCCAGCAGCTCATCGTAAGTGCTTCTGGTTATGCCCACACCGCCGGCCGTATTCTCGCCGTTGGCAATGATGAAATCAATGCTGTTCTGCGCTATTAAAGCTGGAAGGTTCTTTTTCAGGTAGTTCCGTCCCGGTCTGCCAACGATATCCCCAATAAACAGTATATTCATGTTGTCCTCCTTGTTTATCTGCTTGACTTAGGTGCTGCCAATATCTTATGTAAAGTGATGCCCTATGATTAAAAAAGGCGGTAACATGATTGCATCAAGCAACATGTTAACCGCACATTTTCTATTTTGCGTATTCAATTGCCCTGGTTTCCCTGATCACATTGACCTTAATCTGTCCAGGATATTCCAGTTCGTCTTCGATTTTCTTCACGATGTCCCTTGCAATATAGACTATGTCGCTATCGTTGATATCTTCCGGTTTAACCATGATTCTGATTTCCCTACCGGCTTGAATAGCAAAAGATTTTTCGACTCCAGTAAACGAATTTGCGATCTCTTCCAGCTTTTCCAATCGCTTGATGTACGACTCAAGGGTTTCTCTTCTTGCGCCCGGTCTTGCCGCTGAAATGGCATCGGCAGCCTGTACAAGAACAGCCTCGATGGTCGTGGCTTCAATATCCCCGTGATGTGCTGATATGGCGTGGATCACTTCACTGGATTCCTTGTACTTCTTTGCCAGGTCCGCACCGATTTGTACGTGAGGACCTTCCACTTCGTGGTCTACTGCTTTACCGATATCATGCAGCAAACCGGCTCTCTTGGCCAGTTTGACATCTGCACCCAGTTCGGCAGCCATTGTCGCTGCAAGGTGTGCTACTTCAATGGAATGCTTTAATACGTTCTGTCCATAGCTTGTTCTGAATTTCAGCCTGCCTAAAAGCTTTATCAGCTCAGGATGCAAGCCGTGTACACCGGTATCAAAGGTTGCCTGCTCGCCCTGCTCACGGATGTAGTTGTCAACTTCCTTCTTGGACTTTTCAACCATCTCTTCAATTCTTGCAGGATGGATTCTTCCGTCGACAATAAGTTTTTCCAGTGCGACCCTGGCGACTTCTCTCCTGATGGGATCAAAGCCGGATAATATGACTGCTTCTGGTGTATCGTCTATGATCAGGTCTATGCCTGTCAGGGTTTCCAAGGTTCGAATGTTTCGTCCTTCACGTCCGATAATTCTGCCCTTCATTTCGTCATTCGGTAATGGAACTACGGATACCGTCGTCTCAGCAACATGATCTGCAGAACATTTCTGAATGGCATAAGCTATGACTTCCTTGGCTTTACGCTCGGCCTCTTCTTTGGCCTTCATTTCGATATCCTTGATCATCATAGCGGCTTCATGCTTGATCTGCTTTTCAATGTCATTAAGTAATAATTGTTTTGCGTCTTCAGATGATAATCCCGATAATCTTTCAAGTTCTTCTACCTGTTTTTTGACCAGATCCTGTGCTTCCTCAAAAGCCTTCTGGATCTCCTTCTGCTTCTTAGCGATGTTTTCTTCTCTCTGTTCCAGTGTTTCCACCTTCTTGTCGAGAACCTCTTCTCTCTGCAGAAGTCTTCTTTCTATCCGCTGGACTTCGTTTCTCCTGTCCCGGATTTCTCTGTCCAGTTCAGATCTCAGCTTATGAATCTCTTCCTTGGCCTCTATCAACAACTCTTTCTTTGTTGTTTCAGCCTGCTTTTCAGCTTCAGTAACGATTCTCTTTGCTTCTTCTTCGGCATTTTTGATCTTGGTTTCAGCGATATATCTTCTAACCAAATACCCTGCTGCAAAGGTAATCAGTCCAACTACAACATATATAAGTATGTCTATAGTTTTTTCACCTCCTTGTAGATTATTCCTATTTGATTATCGGCTTTATTTCCATTATCCATTTTAAAACGACTATCCTTGGCCCATGCCTATTAGAAAAAATGATTCCATTTGATACACCATATCAAAATAATTTTATATCTAATACAAAATTTTGTCAAGTTATTGTGATTATTCAAACGTATAAGCCCATATATTCACAATTTCGCCGGATTACCAAGTCCATTTGCAGGATAGCTCAGGATTCCCTCTATTAGCTTTCCCATGCAGGCATTCGATTGCCAGCCCATGGCCAGCGTCATTATCAAATGATTAATCGTCATTCCCCTGTAACAAGCTTTCTACAGTTTTCCTGCAGACATCACCGGAAAAGCCCTTTCGATACAAGAAGCCATACAACTTCTGCTTCTTCTCCTGCTCGTCTCCTTTAAGTCCGTGGATTTTTTTAATAGCCAGCTGATGCGCAGCCTGATACTCGTCATAGCCGGACTCCGCCAGCTTCTCTTCAATTGTTTCCCGATCTATGCCTTTTTGCCTGAGCTTCTCCACGATATTTCTCTTGCTGCTCTTTGAACCGATGCTTTTGTTTTTCAGAAAGCCTTCTGCATACTGCCCGTCATTGATGTACCCTGCTTCCTGCAGGTAAGCCAGAACCTTATCTATGGCTGCAGCGTCATAATCCTCTTCCTGCAGCCGTTTTTTTATTTCGGCCGCCGTACGCCAGGCTTTGGACAGCAAGGTTAACGCTTTCCGCAGCGCTTTCTTATACATTATTATTTCCAATTTTGACTGAAATTCATCTTCTTGAAAAGACATTCCTACATTTATTTTTATTTCTGCCAAAATATCATTGGGGACAGAGCAAAAATACTCACCATCTATATACAGGTTGCTTTTTTGAGGGTCTTTTTTCTGCTGTTCTATTCTGGTAATCTGCATGACATTCGATCCTTTCCTATGCAATTAAAAAACAGAACCAAGCTTTTGAAGCTTGGTTCTACGGATTTAAAAATCATCATCGGAATCTGAAAGGCTGTCTGATGTGGATTTTGCCAGAGAGGCACCCAGGTTGAACAGTTCTCTGACTTTGTTCTCAATTTCCTTGGTCATCTCAGGATGCTCCTTCAGATACTGCTTGGCATTTTCCCTGCCCTGCCCGATCCGGTTGTCCGCATAGGAGTACCATGCACCACTCTTCATCACAATGTCATGATTGACGGCAACATCAAGCACACTGCCTTCCCTGGAGATACCTTCTCCGTACATGATATCAAACTCAGCCTGCTTGAAAGGAGGTGCCACCTTATTCTTCACCACCTTGACCTTTGTTCTGCTGCCGGTAACATCATTGCCCTGCTTTATGTTTTCTACCTTCCTGACTTCCAGGCGGACTGACGAGTAGAACTTCAGCGCCCTTCCGCCAGGCGTGGTCTCTGGGTTGCCGAACATGACACCGACTTTTTCACGCAGCTGGTTGATGAAGATCGCTGTTGTCTTGGACTTGCTGATGGCACCGGCCAGCTTCCTCAATGCCTGTGACATCAGTCTGGCCTGCAGGCCCACATGGGCATCCCCCATTTCGCCGTCGATTTCGGCTTTGGGCACCAGTGCGGCAACGGAGTCTACGACAATGACATCGATGGCACCGCTCCGAACAAGTGTTTCCGCTATCTCCAGCGCTTGCTCCCCCGTATCCGGCTGGGACACGATGAGATTGTCTATATCAACACCCAGCTTCTTGGCATATACCGGGTCCAATGCATGCTCTGCATCGATGAATGCTGCTTCTCCGCCGTTCCTTTGAGCCTCTGCAACGATATGGAGCGCAACGGTGGTCTTACCGGAGGACTCCGGCCCGTAAATCTCTACGATTCTTCCCCTGGGAACGCCACCGATGCCTAATGCGATGTCCAAATCGATGGATCCAGTGGATATGGCTTCGACTGTCATTTTTGTCGCTTCACCCAGCTTCATGATGGAGCCCTTGCCGAACTGCTTCTCTACCTGGCTGAGTGCCAATTCTATCGCTTTCTTCTTATCGTTCATTAAAATGCTACACCTGCCTTCTCTATTTTAAACACTATAAAAACAAAACTTTCAAAGCAAATCGAACATTTGTTCTTATATATTAATTATAGTATACTGCAAAATATTAGTCAAACATAAATTGATTGATTTTTTTGCAGCCAGCGCTGTTTTACGCTGGCATGCTTTATTTCGTGGTCCTTTTCCATATATTTACATTTTATTGCAAAATTGTCCTTCTAACGATATCCAATGCTCTCGTAGACGCATTGTACCTTATCTTATTCCGGTTTCCCATGAAAATATGTTTGAAGGTTCTGACGCCTGACCCGGTGGCAATACCGATAAAACACAGCCCCACCGGCTTTTCCTCGCTGCCGCCGTCCGGGCCGGCGATCCCGGTAACCGACAAGCCGATATCCGTTCCCGATAGCTGCCGGATTCCCTCGGCCATTTCAGCCGCAGTCTCTTCGCTGACAGCGCCGAAGCGAACAAGTGTTTCCTCCTTTACATTCAGAAGCTTCACCTTTGATGCATTGCTGTAGGTTATGGCGCCGTTCATGAAGCTTCCCGAAGCGCCGGGCACCTCTGTCAAACGGCTTGCAATCATACCGCCGGTGCAGGACTCAGCGACTGAAATGGTCAGTTTTTGCTGCAGCAGCTGCTTTATGACACATGCTTCCAGGGTCTCGTCATCATAACCATATATATTCTCTTTCAGAATAGCCTGCACTTTCTCAGACATTTCATCAATCAACTGCTTACCTTCCGCTTCGCTTCGTGTTTTGGCAGTGATCCGGAGATGGACCTCTCCTTCCTTTGCATAGGGTGCGATGGTGGGATTGGTCTGGCTCTCGAAGAGCTCCCGCAGCATTTCCTGTACCATGGATTCTCCTATACCCACAATACGCAGCATCCTTGACTGGATCATGCTCTCTGTTCTCTTGCTCAGATAGGGCAGCACCTTTTCATGGAACATGGGAACCAGCTCCTTAGGCGGCCCGGGCAGCAGGATGACCAGCTTGCCGTTTTTCTCCACTGCAATGCCCGGTGCTGTTCCATTATCGTTCTCCAGTACCATGCTGCCGGCCGGTATATAACCTTGCTTTCTGTTAGATTCAGGCATCGGCCTGTCAATCCGTCTAAAAAAATCTTCGATCCGCTTAATGGAAGGTTCATGGGCCACCAGCTCGAGTCCCAGCGCTTCAGCCACTGCCTCCTTGGTCAGATCGTCATCGGTAGGTCCCAGACCACCCGTGGTAATGACCAGATCGGATCGCTCCAGCGCATTTCTGACTGTCTCCACCGCCCTCCTGAAATTGTCACCCACAACCACATGGTAATAAACATCAATGCCCAGATCCGCCAGCTTCTGAGATAGGTACTGCGCATTTGAATTTACGATGTTTCCCAAGAGCAGCTCTGTGCCAACGGCAATAATTTCACTTTTCATATGCATACCTCCGATCACGATTAAAAATAATAGAACAAAAGCACGCCAGGCATCGTTCCTCGACTTCAGCCTACCGCGCTTTCTGATTTAACAAATTTTAATTTTTCAGGATGACCCGCATATTCTTTCCGAAGTAGTCCAGTCCCGACAGTACCGTCACGACGAGAGCAAAATATACGGCTATCATATCGACAGGCAGCACGATGAGGCTCAGGAATTCATTCCCGAGAAATAATACCGCAATGGCAACGATCTGTGCCACTGTCTTAATTTTGCCGTAGTTGCTGGCTGCGATGATGACGTTCTGTGCCGCTGCCAGGGTCCTTAAACCTGTGACTGCGAATTCTCTTGTCAGGATGACAAAAACGATCCATGACTCGATCCTGCCTAACTGGATAAAGACCAGCAAGGCACCCGTCACCAGCAGCTTATCGGCCAAAGGGTCCATAAACTTGCCGAAATCGGTAATCATATTGTACTTGCGCGCAATATAGCCATCCAGCTTATCCGTTAGGGAAGCGAGCAGGAAAACCACCAGTGCCGCTTCCATATGGTAAGGGAATTTCACAAGCATCAGCACCATAAACACCGGAATCATCAGGATCCTCAGGATTGTAATCTTATTTGCAAGGTTCATCGGTTCTCTCCCCCACCAAATCATATTCATGCGCCTTCTTTATTTTAACACAGCACATTTCACCTGGAAATGCTTTCTTTTCGGAAATGAAATAGACAGTTCCGTCAATTTCGGGGGCATCCATGTACGTCCTGCCGAAATAATTTTCCGATGTCTCCCCTTCGATCAGTATCTTGAAAGTCCTTCCTACCATCGATTTATTGAAAGCACCGGATATGCGCCTTTGCTCAAGCATGATTTTTTCCTGCCGCATCAGCTTCACTTCTTCGTCAACCTGTTCCGCCATTTCATAAGCCGGCGTGTCCTCTTCCTTTGAATAGGTGAACACACCCAGCCTGTTGAAACCCACTTCCCTGACAAAGGCAAGCAATTCTTCAAAATCAGCATCCGTCTCCCCCGGGAATCCTACAATCAGGGAAGTCCTCAGAATAATCTGCGGCATCCTTTGTCTCAGCTTGCTGATAAGGGCCAGGATGCTTTCCTTGCTGCTTCTTCTGGCCATCCGTTTCAGTACGGCATTGCTGGCATGCTGTATGGGAATGTCCAGGTACTTGCAGATTTTGTCCTCCGTTGCGATGGTCTCAATGAGTGCATCATCAAATTCATCGGGATAGGAATACAGCAAACGGATCCACTGTATGCCTTCTATCTTTGCCAGCGCCTTCAGCAGGTCGCTGATCCTGTATTCTCCGTACAGATCCTTGCCGTACCGCGTCGTATCCTGAGCGATGACATTCAGCTCTACGATGCCGTTTTTCGCAAGGGCCGCTGCTTCATCCACAATGTCTTCAAAGCGCCTGCTTCTATAGCGGCCCCGAAGCTTGGGAATAATGCAGTAGGTACAGCAATTGTCGCAGCCCTCTGCAATCTTAAGGAATGCAGAGGCGCCCATGGTGGATATCACTCTGGGCAGCTGGTGGATGTCGACGTTTTCCTGGTTGCCGTACCGGATGATCTTCTCTCCCTCAACCGTGCGCAGGATGACCTCGACGATGCCTTTATAATCACCGGTTCCAAGTATCGCATCCAGCTCCGGAATTTCCTTCATCAGCTCCTCACGGTACCGTTCCGTCAGGCAGCCTGTAGCGATCAGCGCTTTGCACTTGCCATGCGCTTTGTGCTGTGCCATTTCCAGAATGGTATCAATGGACTCCTGCTTGGCGCTTTCAATAAAACCGCAGGTGTTGACAATGATCACATCCGCTGTCTCGGTATTATTGGTTATATGCAGTTTATTGCTTGATATTTCGTTGATCATGACTTCGGAATCCACCAGGTTCTTAGAACACCCCAGGGAAACCATGGCTACGTTCAGTTTCAAAGTTTTCTCTCCCTCCGTTGACTATCCTATTGCCCGGGTAATATAATCGGCCATTTTAGGCTAAATTTGTTGATTAAGGCTGCTATGGTCCTATTTCCATCTTATTGCTACACATTTCTCTTGTTATCGACACTTATCGCTTTATAATATGTCGAATGCCAGAAATTCTAAATCGTCATCCTGTAATAGTTGAAGGTTGCTTCGACTTCAAACCCGCTTTTCCGATATAAGCTGAGCGCATTCTGATTGGTGCTTTCCACTTCCATTACGATGTTATCCATACCGCTGCGCTTCATATCCTTCAGCATGAGGCTCAGAATGGCCCTGCCATAGCCTTTTCCCTGATGCGATGGCAAGACGCCCAGTCCGTATATATAGGCTTCGCCGTTTTCATCGTATACCGAGCCCATCCCGATGGGTTTTTCACTCAGCAAGGCAATATATTGAAACCGGTTATGGGCTTCAAAGCAATTGGACACAAAGCGCTTTGCATCTTCATAATCATCATTGAAAATGTCCTGGTTCAGCTTAACCATTGCTTCCAGATCTTTGGGCTCAGCTCTATGCAGTCTGACCTCTGCTGCTGCCTGTGGATCCGGTAAAACGGACGGATCACCGCATCTTAAAAAGTACTCGGTGAAATCCAATTCCGCATCCAGCCTCTTCAATGCTTCCGTACCATCCTTCGACTGCGGCTCGCATACAAAAAGCAGCCCAGGTATATTGTATTTCCTCACTTCCTCAACCGCTTGAGCAAGCAAATGCTTGAAGCAGCCTCTGCGCCTGTACGCCGGAAGTGTGAAGGCGGATACTTCAGCTTCCTCCTGTGTTGGAACAAACAACGATATGAAACTGACCAGCTTATTATCTTCATAGAGCAGGAACTTACTTTTTATCCCGGGGTCAAAATTCAACGCTGTGTCCAGATAGACCCTGCCGTTTAACTGATCATGGCTTTTGCAGGCCGACTCAACATCTCTCAACGCGATGACCGTTTCCTCATCCAACTTGTCAAAAGCTTTGATCATTCTTCCATATCCTCCTTGGACACAAGCACCTTCCTGGGCTTGCTCCCCTCATAGCCGCCGATAATGCGCCGCTCTTCCATCTGGTCGATCAATCTGGCTGCCCGGCTGTAGCCGACCTTCAGCCTGCGCTGCAGCATCAGAATAGAAGCCTGACCGCTTTCTACCACAATTTCGATGGCGTCCTTCAGTAACTCATCCACATTCCCGTCATCGCTGATTTCGACGCTCTGATCCAATTCCTTAATAACCTCCTCATTATAGGAGGGTGGCACCTGTTCCTTGATATCGGTCACCAGCTTCTCAATCTCCTTCTCAGAGACAAAGGCACCCTGCACCCGCACCGGCTTGGCTTCGCCTACCGGGTAAAAAAGCGAATCCCCTTTGCCCAGCAGCTTCTCGGCTCCGCCCATGTCCAAAATGGTTCTGGAATCGATCTGTGAAGATACCGCAAAGGATATCCGGGAGGGAATGTTGGCCTTGATCAGGCCGGTGATAACATCCACGGAAGGACGCTGCGTTGCCACCACCAGGTGAATGCCGGCGGCACGGGCCATCTGCGCCAGACGGCAGATGCAATCCTCTACATCACCGGGTGCAACCATCATCAAGTCTGCCAACTCGTCGATGATGACAACGATTTGCGGCAGTTTATCGACACCTTCCTTATTCATGCTGTTGAAGCCAGTAATATCCCTGACATTGTTGTTTGCGAATTTCTTATACCGCTCCGTCATCTCCTGAACAGCCCAATTCAAGGCACCCGCGGCTTTTTTGGGATCTGTCACTACCGGTATCAGCAGGTGAGGGATGTTCTTGTAGATGCTGAGCTCAACCACCTTGGGGTCTATCATCAGGAGCTTGACCTCTTCCGGTGTAGCCTTATACAGGATCCCTGCGATCAAGGTGTTGATGCATACGCTTTTCCCCGAACCGGTTGATCCCGCAATCAAGAGATGCGGCATCTTCGCCAGGTCTGCCACGATATTGGTTCCGGCAACGTCCTTCCCCAGGCCAAAGGCCAGCTTGGATTTGTGATTCTTGAACTCATCGGATTCCAGGACCTCTCTCAGGTAAACCGTGGCGATATCCTTATTGGGTACTTCAATACCGATGGCGGCTTTGCCGGGTATGGGTGCTTCTATTCGTATGCCGGGGGAAGCCAGACTCAGGGATATATCATCCGCCAGGCTCAGGATCTTGCTGACCTTTACGCCGGGGCTAAGCTGCAGCTCATACCGGGTAATGGCCGGACCTACGGAGACCTGGGATATGTTGGCACTGACCCCGAAATTCTTCAGCGTGTCATCCAGTATCTTGACATTATTCATGACTTCCTTTTTCGCATTCCCGGACTTGTTCTCGGGAGGCAGAAAAAGCAAGCCGGTGCTGGGCAGTTTATAGTTCTTATAGTGTCTCTCCACCGACAGCAGACTGATGACGTTTTCTTCCTTATCCTGCTGCTGCTCCGCTTTATTGTTTTTTTCCTTGTTTTCCTTGACACCTGTGCTGTCTTTTTGCTTTTCAGCCAAGTTGTCTTTTTTGTCCTTGAAAGACTCGTCAAATTTCTTGGTAAAATCCAATATCTTAATCTTTTTGTCAATATTCTTAATCCTGGCTTCCTCTTCCTGAATCATCAGGTCATCCGGCTGCATGCCAGCTGCCGCATCTCCGTTGGTCTCATATTTGGCCTTCGGTCTGACCGTCTCCTTGATCATCCCCATTGACTTCATAAAGGCCTGCTTGAAAAAGTCCAGTACCTTCACAAAAGAGGTTTCTGTAAACATCAGAACCGAAATGATATAAAGACCGATAATCAGGGCAATGGTTCCTGCCATTCCGAAAAGCGCTACGAAGGCAAAACCGAAAGCACCGCCCAGAGCGCCGCCACCGTAATACCTTGAACCTTCGCTGTAACAGAATTTTACCGTATCCAGCCAATCACTGCCGGCCTCCCGGATCGGACCATACTGTGTCAGAAAAAGGGCAATCAGCGTCGCCATCAGAAAGATGCAAAAGGAATAGAACTTGATGTTGACCTTCATCTCTCCCTTCATGTAAACCCATGCTACCCCTATTATCATGACAAGAATAGGAAAAATATACGCACCCAGTCCGAATACGCCCAAAGCCAGCGACCTTATCTTTTCGCCCACGATGCCTGCCCCGCTGCTGAATAAACTGATATACACATAAATACTGGCAAGGATCATCGATACGCCTATGATTTCAAACTTTATCTCTTTCTGAACATTCTTCTTTGGCATTGCCATCACCTCATCGTCTAAATGGTTTGTCCCACAGCCGCACATGATAAAAGCTCAACGAATGAAACAAGAGCGAAGTTGAGCTTCTATAAGCGTTATATTGTAAAAATACGGCTTACTGCTATTATATCCTTAAATTATAATTGTTGCAACAACCGCGATGGTGAGCCGCTTCGACAAGAACTGCCATTTACTTCTGGTGTTCTTTGTTTTCCTGGATGATTTCACGGAGCTTATTGATGGCATCATGGAGCCCGCCCATCTTGTTGATCAGGCCATGATTGACCGCTTCCTGCCCCACCAGGACAGTTCCCACATCATTTGCCAGCTCACTGGTGGTGAACATCAGGTTCACCAATGTCTCCCTCTGAATTTCGCTGTGGTCAACGATAAACCGGATGATCCTTTCCTGCATCTTGTTAAAGTAGTCAAAGGTCTGCGGTACACCGATGATCAGTCCGTTCATACGGATGGGATGTATCGTCATGGTTGCTGTTGGTGCGATGTAAGAGCAGTTTGCCGATACAGCCAGCGGGACGCCGATGCTGTGCCCGCCTCCCAGCACCAACGATACGGAAGGCTTTTTCATGCTGACGATCAGCTCAGACAATGCCAGCCCTGCTTCCACATCTCCGCCTACCGTATTCAGTATCAGCAGCAGGCCTTCAATCTCAGGGTTTTCTTCAACCGCTACGATCTGGGGGATGATATGCTCATATTTGGTGGACTTATTCTGAGGAGGCAAAAGGACATGCCCCTCTATTTGCCCGATGATGGTAATGCAGTGAATATTGCTCTTATACTGCGGCACTTTTGTTTCCCCTAGTTCCTTCACATTCTCGGCAGCATTTTCTTTCTGGTCTCCTGCCTTTTCATCGCTTTCATCTGCGGTGTATCCGTCAAATCTGACCAACTGATTCACACTCCTGCCATTATTAATACCCGGTCGCTTTCTCCGGTACATTCAACTCATAATGTTTTCAAACTATATAAATCGCTCTATGTAAATGACTAAAAGATGAAGCGATTTATAACTTAGCCAACGACGATGCTTTTACGCATGTCAATTTCTATAACTTAGTGAGTTGTCTATCTTTATTTTTACCTTAATGCCTTTCAGTATGCAGTCAAAATAAAAACAGCAACTCTGATAGAATTGCTGTTTCATGGTTTTCCATATTTTTTCATATTGTTTATGCTTTCCCCAATTCGAACTCCTGGTGAAGCGCATTGACTGCCGCATTGGTGAATTCTGTGTAAATCAGGCAGGAAATCGTGGTATGAGAATCCGAAGTCTGCAAAATTTCAATATTGAATTTTGACAACGCACGGATGGTTTTCGCCATGACACCGGGTACGCCCCTCATTTTATTACCGATGATGGTCACCTTGGTGCAATTGCTGAGCAGCTCATACTGAAAGTGTTTGGAAGCCAGTACTTTCTGCAGCTTTTCAATATTGTAATCCTCAATGATGAAGAATTTGACTTCCGGGTTGACGTTGATCATATCAACGCTGATGCCTTCGCTGGCAATCAGCTCGAACAAGTAGCTGTCCTTTTCGAACTCTCCCGCTGAGCCGTCAAAAAAAACCTTGACCTGTGTACGGCTGCCGATTTGGGCTATAGCCGTTATGATTTTGTCCTTTTTGTCCTGCCTGTATTTTCTGGTCTTGTCATAGTTCGTTATCAGAGTCCCCTCCGAGTCGCTCATGGTATTCTTGATCAGCAGTGGGATGCTGCTTCTCATTGCAATCTCGACAGCTCTCGGATGAATGACCTTGGCACCGTATTCTGCCATTTGAAAAACTTCATTATAGAAAATTTTCTTCATCACCATGGCGTCGGGAACGATCCTGGGGTCCGCAGTCATGACACCTTCCACATCCGTATAGATTTCCACCGCGTCCGCGTTTAGGGCCTCTCCGATGATGGCACCGGTCACATCGCTGCCGCCTCTGCCCAGCGTTGTGATCTCTCCCTTCTCGCTCTTTCCCTGAAATCCTGCTATAACCGGTATGATACCGGCCTCCAGAAAATCATATATCGTTTGCGGCTCTACCCGCAGGACCTCCGCATCTCCGAAATTCTCATCTGTAATGATGCCGGCCTGACCGCCCGTCATAACGGCACAGTTGTGTCCGCGCTTTTTTAAGGTATTGGCCAAAACGACACAGGAGATGACCTCACCACAGGACATGATCATGTCAAGCTCTCTGGGATTGGTCTTGCTGCCAGCCGAATTAGCCAGGTTTATCAATGTATCCGTTGCATAAGGATCACCGCTTCTGCCGATGGCGGAAACAACGACAACCGGGTGAAAGCCTTGTTGTACTGCCTTTTCCACTTTATCGGCCACCATTTCTCTTCTTTCCTGGTTCGCAACGGAGGTTCCTCCGAATTTTTGTACCAGTATTTTCATTTAAACCCTCCTCCAACCTTTGTATAAGGCTAAAAGTTTTCTATAATCATCGGTTGGTACTGCTTGCCCTCCAATGCGGCTTCTATGGTCGGCACCAGCAGCTCCATCCTGGCTACCAGCGAGTTTCTTTTTCCCTCCGGGTTATCCTGCCCAAAGGGTACAAAATAGTAATACTTGGCATTCAGCAGCACCCCCAGGTTTTTTGCATTCAGACCCAGGCCGTCATTGGTAGAAATTGCAATGACCACCGGCTTTCCGTTTCTGACATGAGCCTTTGCAGCCATGAGAACCGGTGTGTCGGTAATGGCATTGGCCAGTTTTGAAAGCGTATTCCCTGTAGAGAATGCTTTGCCGCTGCAAAACACCTCCTGCTGCATGCCCTTAAAGGCTTTTTGCGGCTATATAATATCATATCGGTATTTTATTCATAATGCAAGCTTAGTCTGCCTCTGAAGGTCGATGTTTATCATGCAATTCAATAATGATCCCGGCAAGTGCCTCTATAAAATGCTTGTAGTTCTCTTGTTCTTCCTCTCCTGATGCTTCAGTAAGTGTCATAATATCAAGCTCCTTTACCTTCACAACAACTACCTCCATATCGGCTTATTTGGAAGATCCCGGAAACAGACAAGGCATTACCAGTTACTGATAATGCCTATTTTAATTGATCCAATTTCTCACGTTCTGCCTCGATAAAGCCGGATATTTCTTTGTCTGTTTGCAGCCTCAGCCCGCGCAAGAGCCTGTCTATGGTTTCCGTCCCATTATTCAGCACATCACTTAAAGGAAGATCCTGTCCAAAAAGGACCTGATTCCGAATGCTTCTCAAATATTTCATTTCTGAATCCAGGCAGGTGGTTCCATTGAGATGCTGCTTCAGCAAATCCCATTTGGACGGATTGTCTCCCACGCCCCTGCTAAGCATATTAATGACCTTAGTGAGCACAATCCAGCGCTCGGTAAAACGCATCAAGGCCGTATGCTCCTTATTCCCGTAAAGCTGCTGCGGAACGGCAGTGTATGGATTGTTACGGTTGGTTTCCAGCTTTGCCTCAATATATTGGGGATAGGCGTCCGGATATTCTTTAAGGATGCAGTCTATAACATGGTCAGCCACCGTACGCTGCTCCTTCAGCTTTTTCAGACCGGAGACACCCAGCAGGTACTTGTCGATCTTCTGTGGATTATCCATTTGCGCTTTCTGCAAAAAACGCAGCAGGATATCCATACGCCCCATGAAAAGTCTGCACGTCATATCCTCGCAAACACGCTCTCGGATCAACGCAGCCAGCTCGTACTGGTTGCTGAAAGGTGCATCCATAGCGGCGATCCGCTTCTTGAAAGCCTTCTGAAGACGCTCCAGCGCGATTTCACCCGACAGCACCAGTCCGTTCAGTTCATCCAGTATCTTGAACTCTTCTTCCGAAAGCCTGCCGATATGCGGCTTATATACCAGATCATGCTCTACCTCGGCCCATGCATGCATCAGCGCAGAAGCGATCTGTATCTCAACCTGGGCTGAGGCATAACGCCGCATGCTGTCCTCCAGTCTTTCCTCTTTGATCCTGACGCGGTAATGAACGGCATCATACCCTGAAAAGCGCCGCTTAAAAGGATTATCAGCCTGATGCTTTTGTTCCATATTGGGAAACCGTTTCATTTTTTCAGTCAAAAACTCCGATTCAATCAGGCGTCCGATTTCATCCCTGTCGCCGGGAAAAAAAATGGCGATCCGGACCCCGGACAAATCTACTATATCCTTATAGATCTGCTCCACATTCTGGTATTTCTTTATCGCATTTCTTTTGCTCAGCTTTTCCTTTAAGCTCTCGGGTTTCTTGGCGCGGTGCGTCACAACGGCTCTAATCCCGCTCCTTTGGATGATGGTTTCGCATGTCATGGCTACCTGACGGGCTAATTCATCGTAAAAGTCATATTCCTTCGCATATCTCTGAAGAAAGTTGTCAATCAGGTTCATAGAGACTCCCCTTTATTCTGTATTATCATGTCAAGTCATTCTACAAAAATTATAGCAATTCTGCCTCTGAGATACAATCAAATACAGCTTGCCTCTCCTTAAAAAATTATCTGACATGCTTTATTTCCCTTCCATTCAAATATAATTTTACAGAGGAACAATTGAAAACCGAGTTTTATGATTCAATTGCTCCTATATATGCAGTGAAAGTGGTGGCAGTGTCATGAAGACTATTAGGCAAGCGGCAGTCTATATCCGGGTCAGCACGGAGGAACAGGCATTGGAAGGTCAATCAGCTGATGCACAGGCTGAAATACTTTCCCAATACTGCCGTTCTGCCGGAATAAGCCTTTATAAGACATACAGCGATCTCGGCATTTCCGGAAAAAAAGCCGCCGACCGCCCCGGACTTCAAGCGCTGCTGGCAGACAGCAGCAGGGCGCTTTTTGACCTGGTGCTGGTATGGAAAATATCCAGGTTGTCACGCAGCCTTAAGGATCTTCTCAATATCATCGATCTGCTGGAGAAGAACGGCGTTGCTTTTTCCAGCTTCTCCGAGAAATTTGACACCTCAAGCGCCGTAGGCCGAATGACCCTTCAGCTCTTAGGCTCTATTGCGGAATTCGAGCGGAACACGATCGTCGAAAACGTCAAGCTGGGCTTGAGGGAATATGCACGGAAGGGCGGCAAAACCGGCGCCGTACTCGGCTACGACAACCTGGGCAAAGGACTTTCCGTCAACGAGAAGGAAGCCGCTCTGGTCCGGCATGTGTATGATCTGTATGTTCACCGGCAAATGAGCTTTACTGCCATTGCCTACTATCTGAACAAGCTGGGCTTCCGTACCAAGAGAGGCTGCCTCTTTTGCAGCAGCAGTGTCAGCTTTGTTCTGGGCAACCCGGTATACATCGGATATAACCGTCACCAGCGCAGCCATACCGATTCCTATTGTGTCCCTGGCGGGCATCCGCCCGTTATTGACCTGGAAACCTGGAATCTGGCACAGTCCATGAAAGGCGACAGAAGCGCAGGAATAAAGAAAAGGCACACTGCCGCCCCTTTGCTTGCCGGTCTGCTGCACTGCGCCTTTTGCGGCAAGGAAATGAAGGTTTTTCATACTTGCGCCAAAGACAGGTCTTACCGGTATTACCGCTGCAAAGCTAAACTGGAAGGCGGCACATGCGCCAGCAGTTATGTCCCGGCAGCGCAGGCGGAGCGAAGCTCAGTTCAGATCCTTCAGCAAGTCCTGCAAAACCAACAGGTGATAAAGGATGTCTTATCGATGCTGAACAGTTGTGCCGGTCCCTGCAGTCAAAGGGAAAATGAGCTGGACTTGCTGAAGGCTCAGCTAGGAAAGAAACAAAAAAGCCTGCAACGGTACTTTTATCTGTTCGAGAATAGTGATGATCCGGAAACCGGACCAGCCATGAACAGGGTACTAGCGCTTCAAAAGGAGATACAGGAACTGGAAGACAGAAAAAAGAGACTTGCTGAAAAAAAGCTATCCTATGTTTTTACAGAATCGGATTATCAGTCCGCAGTTAAGGGGTTGTTGGATGGCAGGCAGCCCCAAGCCGTACATCAGCTGCTGCAATTATTATTGGTAAAGCTGGACGTGAGAAATGGGTCCGCCGTATTTCATACCCGCTTTTCAACAGACCGCTTAGTCTGATCTGTTTTGTATTTTATTGCATTCACTGTACAGGGTGCTATGACCAATACATCCAGCAGGTTCTGTGGTCCTACCGGCTCGGCATCGTTCAAGGTACAGATGACTTTCTTGCCGGTTATCGCCTCAAAATTTCCCATCCAATCGGCAGCCTTGCCGAAGCGGGTATCCAGGGTTGCTGCGTTATTGGAGAATATCGGATAGACATTGGCATTCTGAGCAGTCAACTTCTCTACTTCCGGCACGACCTTGGAAAAGGTGCAGAAGGAACCCGTTACAGCAAAACCGACTCCTACGCCATCCAGTTTCATCATGATTCACCTTCCTTAATCTCTTAAATCCCAATCAGCTTGTCAATGGTCTGAAGAATATATTCCGCAGCAGAACGGTAAGCCATTTTCCCAGGTATACCCAGCGCATGAATGGCTTTAATCCCTTTTTCCGCCGCATGACGGAAATCTATCCCCCCAGGTGAAGAAGCCAAGTCCAGAAGCAGGGTGTGCTTTCCGACCCGGTCCAGCATTTCCTGGTTCAGTATCAAGGCCGGAACGGTATTAATGATAATATCCATTCTTTCAATATAATCCGCCAGTGCTTCCAGCTGAACCCCTGTCATCCTTTTTGACGCTATCCAGGTCAAATCCGCATCCTTCCGTGCTTCTACATATACCTCCGCACCCATCCTCTGCAGATACTCGGACAAAAGCTTGCCGATCCTACCGTACCCCAGAATGAGGATGCGGCTTCCGAAAACCGTCCTGCGAAGCTCGTTGATCAGAATGGCAATGGTCCCTTCCACTGTCGGTATGGTATTCAGGATCTGATAGCTTTCATCACTATAGTAGTCAATATACGATATGCCATATTCCGCCGCCAGTTCTTTTGCTGCTTTGTTCGCTGCGCCGATCATCAGTGTTTTACCTTTAACGGCGGTGCACAACAAATCCCGTATCAACACGTCTTCTTTTGCGTATTTGCAGTTTATTTTGCTGCCGTCTTTTGCAAAAGGCACCGGCCCTATTATGACGTCAGCCCAATCTACCGCATCCGCCATGCTGTCAAAGCCATTTACGCCGTCGATTTCAGCATTGTCCATTCCAAAGGTCGAAACGTGGCTGCCTCTTTCCCGGTAAAGCTTTGCCAGCTCAACAAACCGGTCATCGCCTCCGACAACCAGAAATTTTTTTTGCTTCAGTGCAGCCGGATCGTTTTTTCCGCCAAGCATAGGCTATTCCCCCATTAATTAAACTATTACATCATATGTTCCTGGGAAGAGAGACGTGTTTGTCTCCAAGCCCCAGCCAAAAGTCGAAAAAAATCAAAGCTGCCGGGAATCGTATCCCGGCAGCTTTCCGCTTATTGCAAAACATCTGCAAAATCAATGATGATCATATCATTGCCAATTTTTTTGATTCTCTCCCACGGCACCTCCAGGTACCGTCTGTCGATAAAAAAAGCCAACGACCCTTTGCTTTCCGGTACGATCAGGGATTTGATCCTGCCTGTTTCGTTATCGATATTGAGGTCGCAGTCCCCCAGATAACCCAACCGTTCGCAATCCGGCAGAGAAACGATTTCCTTGCCGCTCAATTTGCTAAAACGCACATTCATCACCTCGCAAAACATATAAACTGCATTCATGATGGCAAATCTGCTTATCGCAGTTTATATAATTATATTAAATGCGTTTCAGAATATGCGTACAAACCTGTCTTTTATATTCCCGTGGAGCCAAAGCCTCCGGCACCGCGTTCCGTATCCTCCAGCTCATCAACCCATATCAGGTTGGCCCGGTAAATCGGCATAAATACGATCTGCGCGATCCTGTCCCCGTTCTTGACGGTATAAGCCTTGTCGCTATGGTTAATGACCGGACATACCACTTCTCCCGTATAGTCCGAATCAATAACTCCAACACAGTTCGCAAGAGATACGCCGTGCTTGCTGGATAAACCGCTCCTGGGAAAAACGAAACCGCCGATGCTGCTGTCCGGAAGCTGCAGCGCGATACCGGTGGGCACCCTGACAATAGCCCCCGGATCAATTGTCAAGTCAGCTTCAAGGTATGCACACAAATCCATACCTGCTGAGCCCGCTGTGGCATATATCGGTTCGTTTACGGCCTGTCCATTTTCCCGTGTCGTTTTTTTTATTTTCACTTGTATTTCTTTCATGACAATTCCTCCGCTGCAGCTACTTACTTAAAGAGCGACCGGATTTCGGTGTCCGCTTCCACAGAACCTATGATTGCGATGCCCATATTATCCGTTCTGAATAAATCCTGGATCACAGCATTGACCCGTTCCATATCCACCTTGTCGATTTTCTCCAGTATTTCCGCCGGTGAATAAATGCGCTCCAACAGCAATTCCGATTTTCCGATGGATATCATCCTGCTGCTGGTGCTTTCCAGCCCCAGGATATAGCTGCCTTTCAACTGCTCTTTGGAGTCATAAAGCTCTTCTTCTGTAATACCGCTTTTCTTGATTATCGCGATTTCTTCCATGATCAGCTCTGCAACATTCTTTAGCTGTGACGGCTTCATACCGGCATAGATGGAGAATAAGCCGCAGTCCTCGAAGGAGGATGGATAAGAGAAGACCGAGTAAGTCAAGCCCTTGTCCTCCCTGATCTTCTGGAACAGTCTGGAGCTCATGGCACCGCCAAACACGTTGTTAACAACCAGCATGGGGTAGAAAGCGCTGTTCTTGACTTCAATGCCGTCAAAGCCCAAGCACAAATGAACCTGCTCGGTCACCTTCTTTTTCACTGAGCATTCCGGTGAAAAACCGGGTTTCTGTATTTGATTTGCAGCAGCCGGTCTGCTCTCAACCTGCTCAAAGTATTTCCTGATTTTTTTCATGGCATCCAGATGCTTGAAATTGCCTACTACTGAAACAACTATGTTTTGCGGTATATAGTTCTTATGGAAATAGTCCAGAATGTCCTCCCGCGTCATACGTGCCAGTGATTCTTCCGTTCCTAAAATCGACATTCCCAGAGGGTTGCCCGTCCACACCACCTGGCTGAAAAGATCATGGACAAGGTCCTCGGGTGAGTCTTCATACATGTTGATTTCCTCAACCACAACGCCCTTTTCTTTTTCTATCTCTTCCTGTGAAAAATTGGAGTAAAAAAACATATCAGCCAGTACATCCAACGCAATATCAAAATGAGAATCCAATACCTTTGCATAAAAGCATGTACACTCTTTTGACGTAAATGCATTCAACTGGCCGCCGATCTTGTCGATGCTGTTTGCTATATCCTTTGCTGTCCGGTTCTTTGTCCCTTTGAACAGCATATGCTCGATAAAATGGGACACGCCGTTGTTCTCTTCCGTCTCATACCTGGAGCCCACTTTAACCCATATACCGATTGAAATGGAATTGACATAAGGGATTTCTTCGGTAACCACCCTTACGCCATTTGCCAACAGTTCCTGCTGAAACATTCCATACCTCCTGCGTTATTCTACGCAACAATATTCTACACAAATAAAAAATGCAGCTTGATGATAGCTGTAAAAGCACTATTTTAATTGTACATTTCATTATATAAAATGTATGTCTATTTTTCAATCGTTTTATTGTTCCAGCACCTTACTGACCGTCACGATGTCATAACCTTCCTGTTTTAGCTTTTTTATCATGCCGGGAAGTGCCTTTACCGTTACTTCTGTCGGGTGCATCAGGATGATTGCACCGTTATGATGCTTGCTGCCTATCCGTTCCAATATTTTCTGGTAGTCCTTGGTGTTCCAGTCAATGGTATCGAGGCTCCACATGATAACTTGATAATGAATAGATTCAGCCGCACTAGCCACCATGCTGTTGACATCACCATAAGGCGGTGCAAAAAGGTTGGTCTTACACCCGGTTACTTTTTTTACTGCTTCTTCTGTTGTCAAAATCTCCTGTACATTTCGTTCCCGGGTCAGTTTGCTGTGTTTCAGATGATGGTAGCCATGGTTGCCCAGTTCGTGTCCCTCTTTATAAATTGATAAAAGGACATCCGGGTATTTCGATGCCCACTCCCCGCCAATAAAAAAAGTGATCTTAATTTCGTTTTCCTTTAGTATTTTAAGCATGTCAGGCAAATATTCATTGCCCCAGACCACATTGCAGGCAAAAGCCACATTTTTTTGATCGGCACGCCCTTTATAAATAGGGTCGTAATAATTCATTGTATTGATACTGATTTTCATCAGCATGCCGGCAAAAACCAGCATAGCGAATATCACTAGGAAGCCCATCAGTATTTTTTTCTTGCTTAGAAAAATAATGCGTGTTTTCAAGGCAACCCCTCCAAATAAGTATGATGTTTTGATTCATACTAATTCATATTCACTGCCTTACAAAAAATACAATAAATGAATACTATCATGTGATTAAAAATCATGCATTATCCTTATCATTTCTTTTGAGATGAGATTTATTCTGCTGTAAGGAAGCTGCCATAGCAGGATATTGTCAATATCTGACGAATTCTAAATTAAATCAGGAAAGCAAAGAGGTAGGAAAATGAAAATGCTTTATATCATCAAGACCGGCACAACCTTCCCTGCCATCTTGAAACAGTATGGGGATTTCGAGGAATTCATCATTCGCCAAGCCGATCTGGATCATCAGCAAGCTGTCGTAATCGATGTGACGAAAAACATGCCGCTGCCCAAAACCCGCCAACTCGGAGGCGTTATCATAACCGGCTCCCATTCCATGGTCACAGACCGCGAGGTTTGGAGTGTGACACTGGGACAATGGCTGAGGACACTTAAAGATCCCGGCATCCCCGTATTGGGTATTTGTTATGGGCATCAGCTGCTTGGTCAAGCTTTCGGCGGTGAAGTGGGCTATCATCCTGATGGCGCAGAGATGGGAACGGTAGGGATCAGTCTCACCGAGAAAGGCTGGAGCGACCCGCTATTGAACTGTTTGCCGGCAGAATTTTGCGGACATGTCGCACATTCACAGACTGTACTGAAGCTGCCGCCCAATGCCGTACTGCTGGCAAGGAACGAATACGAGCACCATCAAGCCTTTTCTCTCTACGGCCATATCTGGGGCGTCCAGTTTCATCCTGAATTCAACGCAGGAATCACCCATGCCTACATTGAGGCGCAGAGAGATATGCTGCTGCAAAAAGGCTATGACATCAAGCAGCTTCATGATACAGTCAGGGAGCATGAATACGGCAAGCAGCTTTTGAAACGGTTTGTAGAAATAGTAGAAAGCAGCCGGTAAGCATTGCCGGCTGCTTTCGATATCGTGTATTATTGCTGTGCCGGCAAGGAAACATAGAAAACACTGCCTTTTCCGGGAATACTTTCTGCCCATATATCCCCACCGATATGCTGTACAAATTCTCTGCAAATATTAAGCCCAAACCCCATTCCTCTTTCCCCGTCAGTTCCTGTCGTTGATTTGAGATTTTTATTCTTCAAAGATTCATTGAAACACGCTATGTTGATACCTATTCCGGTATCGCTGACAGCGACAATGACCTTGTCATGTTTTATGTATGAGCTTATAGAAACCAATCCCCCAGGATATGTAAATTTGATCGCATTTGTAAGCAGGTTTCTCAATACGAACTCCAACATACCCTTATCTGCAAACACAACCGTATTTTCATTGACTGCAATGTCTATTTGGATTTCTTTTATTTTTGACTGGAACTTAATCATGTCATATAGGTTGTTGACAACATCCAAGAGCTTTAAGCACATAGGTTTTGAGCTTTTGCCATTCAACTGATATCCAAACCACTCAAGCATGTTTTCTACCATCAAGAACGCATTGATGATCTGCTTTTTGACATCCTGCACCAATTCTGCATTCTCATTATCTTCTATGCTGAACTCATCTTCCAGCAATTCCGTTAATGTAACCAGCATCGCTAAAGGCGCTCTGATATCATGAATGATTGCCGTACCTAGTTTGTCTTTCATTGCAAGAAGCTCTTGCAGCTTTGCGATGGTTTTCATGTCTTCCATCGTCTTCTGTAATATGACATTTTTTTCGATTTCCTTTTTTAACAGCAGTTCCTGTTGTTGTTTAATGTCCTGTTGCTGCTTGATCGATTCTGTAATGTCACGGTGGGAAACGACAACCGTATCCAGATTGTTTTCCCTGTCAAATATTGGCGTTGCATTGATTTCCACAACCTGCACCTTATCGGGCTTTTTGATGACGATGCTTTCATTTCTGACCTTCTCCCCTCTCAATGCCCTCTGTGTGGGAAGAAATTCCTTTTCTACAAGCCTGTCCTCCAAGTCAAAATACTTATAATTGCTGTGCACCTCAGTGGCTGTCTTGTTTCTGGTCAAGTGGCTATGCATTTCCCGTGCCGCTGCGTTCAACTGTATGATTCGGCCTTCTTTGTCAAATATGGCCATGGCATCATGAATGTTTTCTATGACGGCTTCAAGCTGTTTGCTTTTTTGGACAATGGTATTCTCCTTTTGCACCAATTCGGTAACGTCGTGGGAGCATGCCGCTACATTCGTCAGCTCTCCTTCGTCATTGTAGATCGGGACTGCATTGACATCCAGAATCAACTCTTTATCAGGCTGTTTTATCAGTAGCCTGCAATTTTTTACCTTTTCGCCTCTTAACGCTCGAAATCCTGGCATTTGATCTTTTGAAATTTCCCGACCTTCCATATCGAAATACAAAGAAGTTTTACGCACTTCTCCAAAGGCCTTTATGGAGTCCGGCTCGTAAAGCTGCTTCCTCGCTTCTGCATTGATCATGATAAGCTTGCCATCTTTGTCGGAAACATATACGCCATCATACAGGTTTTCCATAATCTTTTCCAATTGCTCTTTTTGGTTTTTTATTTTTCTATTCTTTTCTTCCAAATATACTCTGTTCTTAACTCTTTCAGTAGCCTCTTGCGTGTTTGTTACCAGATATCTGACTTTTCCGTCCAGCTTGACAGGCGTTATGATCTGATCCCAATAGGTCATGCCTCTTGCAAGCTTATCATAACAAAACTCTTTCTGGTACACAGACTTTTCTATATCAATTGCTTCCTTTAATATACTTTCGATGCGGCTTCCGTAAAAATCCGGGAGAAAGCTGCTCATCTGTTTACCAAACATATTTTCAGGTCTATTGTTAGGCGTATCAAAAAAATCAAGGTACATTTGATTCGCTTTAAGCAGTGTTAAATCAGGTACGCTGTAAATCGATATGCCAACCTTGTTCTCAGCAAGTAGCTGCAGAGGATAACCCAATATAGCTTCAAACCTTGAATCCGGCTTTTCAGTGAATTCAAAAACATTTTCATTTCCTGCATTGTTTCGATATTTACGGATGACAACAGATCTTGCTTCAAGGGTCTTGGTAAATAAAAAGGCTTCAGCTTCCTCATCAAGAGAAAACGGTTCAGTATTGATACGCAGCAATTCAGTCCAAACTTTAATGAAGGGTACACCAATCAAAGCCTTTTTTCCATAACCTGTCAAGCTTAAAAAAGCATCGTTTACTTCAGCTATATGCTCTTGCTTTTCTATCATGCACGAAATCTGGTTTTCTTTCGTTTTACAATGGTGCACTTTCCTTCCCCCTTTAAGTGAGAATCAAAAACTGCTGATAGTGATGTATCAATTTCATGATACTATAACGCAATGATGATTTCCATGTTTTAACATGCATACATAATATAATACACTTTTTATCTATATTCAGCAAATGACTCCACTTTACGCTATCGTTTTACACCCTGTTTTCTTAAATGCGCATCGGCTATAGCTTGCCCTAATCTGGCAATCATCCGGCTTTCCTATTTCTAATCTCTTGGCTTGATAAGTCCTTCCGGACGGTACGCTGCGCGATGGTCCCTTTCTAAGTTCAGCAAGGCCTTTAGGGCATGAGAAAGCCATTTATCCTTGTGGTACACAGCTTGCGTTTTTATTTGAAAGTCAGGCCCTTGCCATTCTAGATCAACCAACTGCCCTTTTTGTATTTCTTCTTCCACAACGACTCTCGGTAGAAGCGTAATGCCTAATCCGCTGAGTACCAGCTTTTTTATCACTTCTATGCTGCCGCATTCCATCACTGATTTGGGCCTAACGGCGGCTTCGGCAAGAATATCTTCCATGGCAGTACGGTAGCTGATTCCACTCTCTGTGAAAACCAAATCCATCCCATTTAAATCTGACGGGTCTATGGGAATTCTGCTGACGATTTGATGCTCTGCGGCAGCCAGAACAACCATGGCTTCATCGAACAATCTTTCAGCAGTCAGTATTTCCGATATAATTTGCCTATCCATATAAAAGGCTATGTCGATTGTGTTTTCCATTAGCCAGCTGCAAAGCTCGGCAATGCCTCCAAGCTTGAGGATTATTTCGACCTCCGGATAACGTTCATGATATTCTTTAAGCAGCGGTGGCAAATAAGAAATGCAGAGTGATTCCGAAGCGCCTATCCTCAATGGTCCTTTGGGAAGCGGCGAATTGGATATCATTTCCCTTGCTTCCTCATCCAGTTTTAAAATTTGCTCAGCATATATCAAAAGCTTCCTGCCTTCAGCTGTCAGCTTTATTTTGCGGCCCAACCGTTCAAACAACTTGGTGCCCAGATCTTCCTCCAACAATTGGATCTGCGTTGAGATGCTTGATTGTGCATAATCCAATATCTCTGCTGATCGGGAGAAGCTTTCAACCTTAGCTACCGTTAAAAAGGTCTTCAATAATTTGATCTCCATATGCATTTCCTTTTCTTTAGTATCTATTTTTTCGATTTACTTTATCGATATTATCTATTTTACAGATAATATATGTAAATGATACAATAACTTACAAGAAATGTCTATACAAAATAAATTCAAGTTCAATATGCAAACCCAATACGACAAGGGAGCGTGATCATATGCATGTTTTACTTTCATTACTAAGCATCCTGTTAGCCGTAATAATTGGAGCAATGATTCCCGGTCCCAGCTTCTTGACTGTAGCCCGCATCTCAATGTCCGAATCGAGACAAAATGGTATTGCTGCTGCAGCCGGAATGGGGAGCGGGGCAGTTATATTTGCATTATTGTCAATTTTGGGCTTAAAGGCTGTTTTTTCCGCGTTTCCTCTGATATATACGGTGCTAAAGCTCGCTGGAGGGATTTATCTGATTTTTGTATGTGTTCGCATCTGGCAAGGAGCTAAAGATCCTGCCGTTGATCCATCTGTGGATTCCGAAAACCAGAAGCCCTGGTGTCAAGCATTTATATCAGCCTTTCTCATACAAATCAGCAATCCGAAGACCATTATCTTTTACAGCAGCATTTTCGCAGCGCTGCTGCCTCAGGGAATACCGCTTTTGGCAACTGCCGCCCTTCCTTTTTTGGTGTTCCTGGTTGAGGTCGGCTGGTACAGCTTCGTTGCTTTAGTATTGTCTTCAACCCGTCCGCGCTCCGCTTACCTGCATTCAAAAGCATGGGTTGACCGTGCGGCCTGCGGACTGATGGGGTTATTGGGAATCAAACTTATTGTGAATGTTGTTACGGCAAATTGATGTAAGCCTTGCTGGGAGTGCTGCCCAGCTGCTTACTGTAAGCCGAATGTCAAAAACCATCTATATTGACTAGCTATAGATGGTTTTTGATTCTTTATGTAATGCCCGAGAAAAAGAAAAAACATAAACCTTAGGTTTATGTTTTATTCTTCAGTTTCCTTTTCCTTGGTTTCGTTGTCTGCCATGGCGTGGCGTCTGGAAAGGTTGATCCTTCCCTGCTTGTCGATCTCAGTGACCTTTACCAGTATTTCATCACCGATACTGACCACGTCTTCCACCTTCTCCACCCGCTTGTTATCCAGCTTGGAGATATGGACCAGACCTTCTTTGCCAGGCAGGATTTCGACAAAAGCACCGAAGTTCATGATGCGCATGACCTTGCCCAGGTAGATCTCGCCTTCCTGTACTTCCTTGGTCAGTCCTTCAATGATCTTAACGGCTCTCTCTCCATCCTTCTGGTTGGTTGCTGCGATAAAGACTCTTCCGTCGTCTTCTATGTCGATCTTGACGTTGGTCTCGGCAATGATCTTGTTGATCATTTTTCCGCCCGGTCCTATAACATCTCTGATCTTATCCGGATCGATCTTCATGGTGATAATCTTGGGTGCATAGGGTGATAGCTCTTTTCTTGGCTCTTTGATGGCTGTCAGCATCTTATCCAGGATATACAGCCTGCCGATTCTTGCCTGCTCAAGTGCTCTTTCCAGTATCGGTCTGTCTATCCCTGCTATTTTGATATCCATCTGTACGGCTGTAATCCCCTTTGATGTGCCGGCAACCTTGAAATCCATGTCGCCAAGGAAATCCTCCATACCCTGAATATCCGTCAGAACAGCTACATGCTCGTTTTCCTTCATCAAACCCATGGCTACCCCTGCAACCGGTGCTTTAATCGGTACCCCTGCATCCATCAATGCCAGGGTGCTTCCGCAAACGCTGGCCTGGGATGTTGAGCCGTTGGAGCTGACTACTTCGGAGACCAGACGGATGGTGTACGGGAACTCTTCTTCAGAAGGGATCATGGGCTCTAAAGCTCTCTCAGCCAAAGCACCGTGTCCGATTTCTCTACGCCCCGGACCTCTCATGAACCGTGTTTCTCCGACGCTGTACGGCGGGAAATTGTAATGATGTATGTAACGCTTGGATTCCTCTTCTGTCAGACCGTCAAGCACCTGAACATCTCCCAGGGCTCCTAACGTCGCAATGGTCAGAACCTGCGTCTGTCCTCTGGTGAAAAGCCCTGATCCATGCACTCTGGGCAGAACGCCTACTTCACTGGTTATTGGTCTGATTTCATCCGTTTTACGGTCATCCGGACGGATGCCTTCTTCGGTAATCAGCTTACGCACCTGTTCCTTCAGGATATCGTACAGCACCTCGTCAATTTCCTTTTCTCTTCCGGGGTACACTTCTGCAAAGTGAGCAAAGGTATCTTCCTTTACCTTTTCGATATTCGCCTGTCTCTCTTGCTTGTCAAAGGTTCTGATGGCATCCAGGGTTTTTTGCGTTGCAAAATCTCTGACTGTGCTGTTGATCTCTTCATCCACCTTGAAAAGCTTGATCTCTCTCTTCGGCTTGCCTACCTTGGTCACCATTTCCTCAATAAAAGCAACGATCTTCCTGATATTGTCATGTCCAAACATGATGGCTTCCAGCATGACATCTTCCGGAACCTCTTTTGCCCCGGCTTCAACCATCATGACAGCATCCTTGGTACCGGATACCACCAGATGCAGATCGCTTTTTTCCCGTTCTGCCGCAGTGGGGTTCAGTACGAATTCACCGTCTATGCGGCCAACCAGCACCGAACCGGTAGGTCCCATAAAAGGTATGGAAGATATGGACAGTGCAGCCGATGAGCCGATCATGCCGCATATCTCAGGCAGGTTATCCTGGTCAACGGACATTACGGTTGCTACAACCTGGACATCGTTCCTGAAGCCGTCGGGAAACAGCGGGCGGATCGGTCTGTCAATCAGCCTGGCTGAAAGAATTGCCTTCTCAGTCGGTCTTCCTTCTCTCTTAATAAAGCCTCCCGGAATCTTGCCGACCGCATATAACCTCTCTTCATAGTCCACGCTCAGCGGGAAAAAATCAATGCCTTCTCTCGGCTTATCCGACGCACAGGCTGTAACCAGTACGACCGTATCGCCATATTTGACAAGTACGGCTGCATCAGCCAACTGTGCTATTCTGCCGGTTTCAATACTTAATTTGCGACCCGCCAGATCCATTTGAAATAATTCCACGTATTTTCCTCCTTTCAACTCAATATGACAGGACTTGAAATATGAATGATCATTTTTCCAAATCCATATCAATACTTCTTCACATCTTTATTATTTCCTTCATCATCATAAAAAAAACTTAAAATAAAGGACGGGGTGAACCCCGCCCACTTATTTTCTTAATCCTAATTTTTCAATGATGCTGCGATATCTTTCAATATCCTTGGATTTCAGGTAGTTGAGTAATCCTCTTCTCTGTCCGACCATCTTGAGCAGACCTCTTCTTGAATGGTGGTCCTTCTTGTTTGTCTGAAGATGACCGTTCAAGCTGTTGATCCTCTGAGTCAGAATGGCGATCTGTACCTCCGGTGAACCGGTGTCGCCTTCCTTCAGCGCATGCTTCTGGATGATCTCCTGCTTTAAATCCTTAGCTAATGCCATTGTTTCACCTCCCAATCTATTCGCCAAAAGCCAAGCAAACCGTCGGTGAGTCGGTATACCGAGCAAATGGTCTTTTAACATAAAGATTTTAACACATATGATTTCCATTGTAAAGGATAATTATTCTATTCGGAATAGGCCTGCCGGCCGGATATGTCCTTCCGGATCTGCTCTACCAGTTCCTGCATGGCGGCAAACTTGACCTCGTCCCTGATTCTCCTCAAAAAGAAAATTTCAATGTGTTCATCATAAATGTCATCCTTAAATCCGATCAAGTGTGTTTCCACCGTCAGGCACTCTCCGTCAAAGGTCGGATTATAGCCTATATTGGTTACACTCTTATAAAGCCGGTCTTTCACCTGCGTGGTGGTATAATAGACGCCTTTATGGGGCAGGGTCATAACGTTGCTTACTTCAATGTTTGCCGTCTTGATGCCCATGACTTCACCGTTCTGCTTTCCCAATACCACCGTGCCGTGCAATGAGAAGGGTCTTCCAAGATATACCGGACCGTTCTCCACAGCACCACTTCTGACAACATGGCGGATCATGCTGCTGGACACCGTATGTCCGCCCACCACCACAGCCGGGACCACATCCACCTTAAAGCCGTATTTTTCACCCAGCTTTTCCATTATTTCCGCGTTGCCTTCTCCCTTATGTCCAAACCGGTAATTATATCCGATTATGACACATTTTGCATGAAAGTATCCGATCAGGACTTCCTTCACGAAGTCTTCAGCACCCAGGTCCTTGATCCTTGAGAAATCCTCAAGAAACATATAATCAACGCCCAGCCCTTCCATGATTTCAGCCCGCTTGGTATTATCCGTCAGCATGTAGATTGGTTTTCCGGGCGAAAGCACCCTACGTGGATGCTTGGAGAAGGTATACACCATGCTCCTGGTGCCGAAGTGCCGCGACTCTTCCATAAGCAGCCGGATCAGCTTCTGATGGCCCAAGTGCACGCCGTCAAAGCTTCCCAATGCAATACAAAAAGGCGCGTCCTTTTCTCCTGCGGAATATTTTTCTATTATCTCCATGTAATCACCTTTAAAATGCAGTTTATATCAGTAAATTTTTTATCTTGATTACTTTCCGTTGCTCTGTTTCGTCAAACAGGACAGTCCCTAACCCAATAAAGGACTGTTCCAGATAGATCCTGATGTCTTCACCCGCCGCCACGCCTGCAGCACCGCCCACAATCCCCTGCTCATAAAGCAGGTTTCCGTTCATAACAGCGTTCCTGGCGGACGGCTTGACCCATATGGCAGGGTAGCTTATAAATACACTGTCGATGGGGTCAACGATGCTGTCAACTTTTCCCTCTCGCACGGCTTTTTCGATTTCTTCCAGCGTATGTGCCTTATCGATGGTATAAGGTGTTGAAGCCGTACGGATCAACTGCGCCATATGTGCGCCGCAGCCAATCTGCTCCCCGATATCCCGGCAAAGCGAGCGAATATACGTTCCTTTTGAGCAGCATATATCCATCACCGCTTCATCCGCGCCTTCCATCGCAACAAGCGAGATGTCGAAAATCTCGACCTCCCGGGAAGCGATTTCTACCTGCTCACCTTCCAATGCGTATTGGTACAGCTTCTTGCCCTTGAGCTTGATGGCGGAATAAATGGGTGGAATCTGGCTGATTCTGCCTTTGAAGCAGTTCAATACCTCTAATAGATCATCCGGGTCAATCCTGCCTGCCGGCCGTGTTTCAAGCATGCTGCCATAGCGGTCGCCGGTATCGGTTGTAATCCCGAATTTGATGGTTGCCCTGTACCTTTTCTGCTTATCTGTCAGGTACTGTACCACCTTTGTTCCCTTCCCGATACAAACAGGCAGTACCCCTGCCGCTTCCGGATCAAGGGTACCTGTATGTCCAACCTTTTTTGTACCCAGAACCCGCCGGACAAAATAGACCACATCGTGTGAGGTCATTCCCGGAGGCTTCAGGACATTCATGATGCCGTTCATATTGTATCCACACCTTGCTGAAATTCCTTGATAACCGCTTCTATCACCATGGCCTTGACTTCATCCACACTGCCGGCCACAGTGCATCCCGCTGCACGGATATGCCCGCCGCCGCCGAATTGCTTTGCCACCCGGCATACATCCACAAACCGTTTGGATCTGAAGCCCACCTTGACCTTTCCGGGCTCCAGCTCCTTCAAAAATACTGCTGCCTCAACACTTTCAATATCCCGGGCCAGATTGACCAGGCCATCGCTGTCTTCCGGCTTTGCACCTGCTGCATCAAGCTTTTCCCTGTCCATCGCTATACAAGCGACCTTGTCTTCATGATAAAACTCCAACGTCTCCAATGCCAGCTTCATTAGGAGAACCTTCTCCTTGGAATTGTTCTGGTAAATCTGCTCAAACATCCGCGGCGCACTAACGCCGTTGTTGATCAGGTCTCCAGCTATCTGATGGGTGACGGAGGTGGTGTTGGCATATTGAAACTGGCCTGTATCCGTCACGATGGAGGTATAAAGGCATTCTGATATATCTTGATCCATGGGTATGCCCATGATCTTGATGATCTGGTATACCATTTCTCCCACCGCTGCAGCATTGGCATCTACCATGTTCAGGTTTCCGTACGCCGTATTGCTGATATGGTGATCAATGTTGATGATAAAATTGTTTTCCAGGTATTGGCTGCACTTGCCAAGGAGCTTCGGTTCTCCGCAATCTAATACAACCACCGAATCAAAGGCTTCCCATGTGCCCGGTCTTTCTACCTTGTCGGCGTTCTTCAGGAATCGGTACAGCCTGGGTACTTCATCGTCAAGTATATAGCGGACATTCTTGCCCGTTCTCTCCAGGGCATTGTATAAGCCCAGAGAAGAGCCGATGTTGTCGCCATCCGGCGCCACATGGGACAATATGGCGATACTGCTGCTGTCTTTGATCCGGCTGATGATTTTGGGATAGATCACCTGTTTTCTCCCCCATCCTGCTGCTTTACGTCATGTAGAAGCTTCATGATATGTGCACCATGCTCAATCGACTTATCCAATACAAAATTGATTTCCGGCGTATATCTCAGATTGATGCGGTTGCCCAGCTCCTTGCGGATATACCCCGCCGCACTGTTGAGTCCCTTCAGAGTGGCTTGTTTTTCTTCATCAGTGCCCAGCACGCTGATATGCACCTTGGCAAACCGCAGGTCCGGTGTCACTTCTGCCGCAACCACGCTGCTCATCATGGCAATTCTGGGATCCTTCAGCTCCTGGCGGATAATTTCACTGATTTCTCTTTTGACTTCTTCCGAAATCCGGTCAATGCGATGCTTTGACATGGCTTTTCACCTGCCTGTTCTATTTTCTCGGCACGGTCTCGATGGTATAGGATTCGATGATGTCGCCTTCCTTGATATCATTGAACCTTTCAATGTTCAGACCGCATTCATAACCTGTATTGACTTCCTTGGCATCATCCTTGAAACGCTTCAGGGAAGCCAGCTTGCCTTCATGTACGACGATACCGTTCCGGATAACCCGGATATCGCTGGAACGGGTGATCTTGCCATCCGTTACATAACCCCCGGCAATCGTACCGATGCTGGAAACCTTGAAGGTTGCTCTTACTTCCACATGTCCCTGTATGACTTCCTTATACTCCGGCTCCAGCATGCCCTTCATGGCTGCTTCTATATCTTCAATAGCATTGTAGATGACACGGTAAAGCCGTACATCCACCTTATCCCTTTCGGCCAGCGCCATCGCGGCCGGCTGGGGTCTTACGTTAAAACCTATGATAATCGCGTTGGATGCAGAGGCAAACATAACGTCTGTCTCGGTAATGGCACCCACACCGCCGTGTATGGTTTTGACTTTGACTTCATTGTTGCTGAGCTTGGCAAGCGACTGCTTCACTGCTTCAACAGAACCCTGGACATCGGCCTTGACGATGACGTTGAGATCCTTGACTTTGCCTTCCTGGATCTGATTGAACAGCTCATCCAGAGAAACCTTCTGCTTGCTCTGCTGCTGTGTCAGCCACTGCTTATCCCGGCGCTTTTCGGCAATCAGTTTGGCAATTCTTTCATCATCCACCACATTGAAAATGTCGCCGGCATCCGGAACCTCCGAAAGACCTTGAATTTCAACCGGTGTAGAAGGACCTGCCTTCTTGACCCGTTTTCCCTTGTCATCGATCATGGCTCTGACTTTTCCGAAGGTATTGCCGACAACAAAGGTATCTCCGATATTCAATGTACCGGTCTGGATCAGGACAGTTGCCACCGGACCCTTGCCTTTATCCAACTCTGCTTCTATGACCGTTCCGATAGCCTTCCTGTTGGGGTTTGCTTTCAGTTCCTGCATTTCTGCCACCAAAAGTATCATTTCCAACAGGTTGTCGATGTTGATCTTCTGCTTTGCGGACACAGGCACGAAGATGGTATCTCCGCCCCACTCCTCAGAAACCAGCCCGTATTCCGTCAGCTCCTGCTTGACCTTATCAGGGTTGGCACCGGGTTTGTCAATCTTGTTTACTGCTACGATAATGGCAACATTAGCTGCCTTTGCATGGTTGATTGCTTCAACCGTCTGAGGCATAACACCGTCGTCGGCCGCAACCACCAGAATAGCAATGTCCGTTACCTTGGCACCGCGGGCACGCATTGCCGTGAAGGCTTCGTGACCCGGCGTATCCAGGAACGCTATTTTCTTTCCGTCAATAGTGACGGTATAGGCACCGATATGCTGTGTTATGCCGCCAGCTTCAGTGGCAATGACATTGGTCTCACGGATGGCATCCAGAAGGGATGTCTTTCCATGGTCAACATGGCCCATGATGGTTACCACCGGCGGCCTGAGCTTCAGATCCTCCGTCTTATCCTCATCAAACTTCAGCAGCACTTCTTCGCTTTCCTTATCGATTTGCTTTTCGACTGTTGCGCCGAATTCTCCGCAAATCAAAGCAGCTGTATCAAAATCCAGCTCCTGGTTGATGGTGGCCATAACGCCGATCATCAACAGCTTCTTGATGATGTCGGTAGCTGTTTTTCCAAGCTTTTCCCCCAGTTCCTTGACTGATGTGGATTCGCCGATCTTGATGGGCTTCTTGCTGACCTGAGGCTCATCTCGCTTTACATCAGCCATATCCCTTCTGCCAAAAGGTCTTCCGCCTGGTCTTCCCTGAGGTCTGCCCCCTGGTCTTCCCTGAGGTTTCTTGCCTATTTTTTCTACTTTGGAGAAGTCCTTCTTGGTGGTAGTAATGATATTGGCTGCTTCTATCTTCTCCAAAGCTTCTGATTTCTTTATGATTTCTTCATTCTGGTTTTCCGGCTTGGGACTTGTAGCATTGTTGGGCCTGCTGCTTTGCGGCCTTGGTGCCGGTGGTCTGTTTGCCGGACGGTTGTCTGGCCGATAATCCGGTCTGTTGCCCTGCGGCCTATTGTCATACCGGTTGTCGGGACGGTTCTGTCCTGCCGGACGGTTATCTGCCGGGCGGTTATCTGCCGGGCGGTTATCCGCCGGGCGGTTATCAGGCCGATAATCCGGTCTGTTGCCCTGCGGCCTATTGTCATACCGGTTGTCAGGACGGTTCTGTCCTGCCGGACGGTTATCTGCAGGTCGGTTATCCGTCGGACGGTTATCAGGCCGATAATCCGGTCTGCTTCCCTGCGGCCTATTGTCATACCGGTTGTCGGGACGGTTCTGCCCTGCCGGACGGTTATCTGCAGGTCGGTTATCCGTGGGACGGTTATCAGGCCGATAATCCGGTCTGCTGCCCTGCGGCCTATTGTCATACCGGTTGTCGGGACGGTTCTGCCCTGCCGGACGGTTATCTGCAGGTCGGTTATCTGTGGGACGGTTATCAGGCCGATAATCCGGTCTGCTGCCCTGCGGCCGATTGTCATACCGGTTGTCGGGACGGTTCTGTCCTGCCGGACGGTTATCAGGCCTGTTATCCTGCCGATTAAAGGTTTGACCTTCCGGTCTGCCTTCGTGTCTTTGCTCCGGTCTTCTCTCAGCAGTCCTCTCAGGCGTTCTTTCCGGAACTCTGTCCGGAGCCTTTTCCGGCGCTTTTTCAGGCTTCTTTTCTTCGTCCTTTTTCTTTTGTTTTTCAAAGTGGCCCTTTATAGTCTTTACATCCTCGTCTTCCAAGGAACTCATGTGGTTATGAACATCTATTTTCAGGCCTTGTACCACTGTGATAAGGTCTTTGCTAGACGTTCCCAGTTCCTTGGCCAGCTCGTATATTCTTACCTTATTCAAACGATTCACCCCCAGGATTTTCTTTTTGGTCAACATTTTTGTCAATCCTTATACGCAGGGCATCTCCAAAACCCTGATCCGTTATGGCGACAACGGATCTTTCGCTTTTGCCCACGCACAAGCCCAGCTGCTCTTTTGTGCCCCATACCTTGCATTCCACATGATAAAAGGCCGCTGCATTCCTGAAACGCTTCTCTGTGTTCTCCGATGCGTCCCCGGACAGTATCAGAAGCTTGACCTTCCCGGCCCGTACAGCATTGCGGACCGCATCCTCTCCCGTGACGATCTTTCCTGCCTTGCAGGCAAGGCTGATCATGGAGTAAACATTATTCATTGTGCTCCAACTGCTCCCTTAGCTTAATAAATATCTCACCGTCTACAGAGACCTCCAGTGCCCGCTCCACCCTTTTGGCTTTTACCGCACTGTCCAGGCAGCTGATGCTGGGGCAGATGTAACAACCCCGCCCCGGCGCTTTTCCGACTTTGTCGATATTCACCTTGCCCTCCGGACTTCTGACGATCCGGATCAGCTCCTTTTTGGGTTTCATTTCGTTGCAGCCCAGGCATTTTCTGAGCGGTACCTTTTTCTTTTTCAGCATACCGTCACTTCCCCCCTACAAATTGGAAAGCTGTGACTGGCTCTTGATGTCGATTTTGTAACCGGTGAGTTTGGCTGCCAGGCGTGCGTTCTGCCCTTCCTTCCCGATTGCAAGGGAAAGTTGGGAATCATTGACGACCACCTTTGCACTGTTGATTTCCTTATCCACCGTAACGTTTATGACCTTCGCAGGGCTTAAGGCACTGCCTACAAACACCATCGGATCCTCATTCCATTCAATGATGTCTATTTTTTCGCCTCTCAGCTCATCCACAATGAACTGAACCCGCTGGCCCCTCTGTCCGACACAGGCACCAACAGCGTCAATATTCTCATCATGGGAATACACGGCAATTTTTGTTCTGCTGCCTGCCTCCCGCGCAATACTCTTTATCTCTACGATGCCATCCTGGATTTCCGGTACTTCCAGCTCAAAGAGCCGTTTGACCAGCCCCGGATGCGTTCTAGAAAGGACGATCTGAGGTCCTTTCGTCGTCTTCTTAACCTCTACGATAAAAGTCTTGATCCTATCCCCTATGTTGTACACTTCATTGGGGGTCTGCTCATTGGGTCCCAGCACGGCCTCGGTTTTACCGAGGTCGATGTATATGTTGTTCTTTTCTTTCCGCTGCACCAAACCGGTTATGATCTCACTTTCCCGGCTGATGAATTCATCAAAAACGATGCCTCTTTCCGCTTCACGGATCCGTTGCACCACAACCTGCTTGGCCGTTTGTGCCGCAATACGTCCGAAGTTTCTGGGCGTAACCTTTTTTTCTACGATATCACCCAGATTGAAGTTCTTGTTGATGGCCTTGGCTTCTTCAACGCTGATCTGAAGCAAATCATTCTCCACTTCTTCCGAAACGGTCTTCAACGCATAGACGTCTACCTCTCCGGTGTCCCTGCTGATTGATACCTTCACATTCTGTGAGGTGCCGAAATTCTTCTTGAAAGCGGATACCAGCGCTACATCAATGGCATCAATCAATAACTCCTTGGATATGCCTTTCTCCTTGGCAATCTGGTCCAATGCCTGGAGGAACTCTCCATTCATCTATTTCCCCTCCTAATCCTGCAAAAAATTTTCTATATTAAAATTTAACAGCCGGTCTGATTATGGCTATTGAATCCTTCTTTATCTCCGTCATTTTGCCGTTTTGCTCAATAATGACCTTTTCTTCATCATAGCCCGCAAGGACCCCTTCAATCTGCTTTTTTCCGTCTACCGGGGAATACAGCTTGATCTCCAGGAGTTTATTCATGTTTTTCTGGTAGTCCCTTTCCGTTTTAAGGGGTCTGTCAATCCCCGGAGAAGAGACTTCAAAAATATAGGAATGCTCAATGGGGTCCGCTTGGTCTAGCAGCTCACTGACTTCTTCGCTGACTGCCTGGCAATCGTCGATGGTGATTCCGCCTTCCTTATCCAGGTAGATGCGAAGGTACCACTCGGCGCCTTCCTTCTTATACTCGATTTCCACCAGCTCGAAGCCATGCCGGTCGACTATCGGTTTGCACAGGTCGTATACAATATCTTCAACCTTTTGTTTTGCCATATTCATTCTCCTTTACATTTATTTTGACGCATGCATCTATTTTTATGCTTTTGCTATTTGCCTGAAATAATACGAAAGAGTGGGATTGCCCACTCTAATACTAATCATTCTGTAAATAAGGAAAATCGAGACCGTTTCTTATCCATAAAGATTATAGCATTCTTTGGAATTTCATGCAAGACTTAAATGCTCTAGTCATCAAGTTAGTCCCGCTTCGATATGAAACAGGCTGAGCTGGTTGTTTTCCGGCAGCTGACTTAACGTGCCGTGGGTCTTCATAATCTCTATGACGGTCTTGGAAACCTTGGCCCTGTCCCGCAGGTCATCTATGGAAATAAAGGGTGCTTGCCCTCTCGCTGCAGCAATGCTCTGTGCCGCACTGGCACCAACGCCCTGCAAGGCGTTAATGGGCGGAAGGATGCCGTCCGGAGTGACAAGGAACCTACCCGCTTCTGACCGGTACAGGTCTACCGGCAATAGCTTGATCCCTCTGAGGTACATTTCATATACCACTTCCAGCAGGGTCATCAGATTTTTTTCCTTTGTAGTCGCATTATTCCCTAATCTATCTATTTCTATCCATTTAACTTTTACGGCTTCCTTCCCCTTTACCAGGAGATCTGCATCGAAGTCTTCAAGCTTCACGGTATAAAAAGTAGCGTAAAAAGCTTCAGGATAATACACCTTGTAATAGGCGATCCGGAAGGACATCATGACATAAGCTGTCGCATGAGCCTTCGGAAAAAGGTATTTGACTGTTTTGCAGGATGCGATATACCACTCCGGAATCCTTTGCTCCCGCATTGCTTCTTCAAATTCCGGGGTCAATCCCTTTCCTTTTCTGACGCTTTCGGCGATTTTGAAGGCCGTTTTGGGCTTGACGCCGCTGTAGATCAGGTAAAGCATGATATCGTCACGGGTGGAGATGACCTCTTTCAGAGTCGCGGTACCGCTTCTGACCAGATCCTGCGCATTGTTGAGCCATACATCCGTACCGTGGGAAAGACCGGATATGCGCACCAGCTCTGCAAAGGTTTTGGGCTGGGTGTCCATCAGCATCTGCCGTACAAATTTGGTGCCGAATTCCGGTATGCCAAGGCTGCCAACCTTGCAGTCGATATCCTCCAGGCTGATTCCCAAGGCCTCGGTGGAGGTAAAGAGGCTCATGGTCCTGGCGTCATCCAGGTGGATGCTGTTGACGCTGAAGCCGGTGATATCCTCCAGCATGCGGATGATGGAAGGTACGTCGTGCCCCAGTATGTCAAGCTTCAAGAGCCTTCCGCTGATGGAATGGTAGTCAAAATGCGTCGTGATGATACTGGAGGTGGTATCGTCCGCTGGCCGCTGAATCGGTGTAAAATTGTACACCTCGGTATAGTTGGGGACGATCATGACACCGCCAGGGTGCTGCCCTGTGGTCCTCTTGATTCCGGTACAGCCCAGCACCAGCCGGTTCGTTTCCGCATTGTTGATTTTGATGCCTTTCTGGTCAAAGTATTTCTTAATGAAGCCATAAGCCGTTTTTTCTGCAATGGTTCCGATGGTGCCGGCCCGGTAAACATAGCCTTTGCCGAAAAGCTCTTCCGTGTATTTGTGGGCCTCAGGCTGGTATTCTCCAGCGAAATTCAAGTCGATATCCGGTTCCTTGTCTCCGTCGAAGCCCAGGAACATTTCGAAAGGTATGTCATGACCATCCTTGATCATGCGGCTTCCGCACTGAGGACAATCCTTGTCCGGTAGGTCTGCCCCCGAATCGATGGATCCATCCAGAAAGAAATGAGAATGTTTGCAATTGGCGCAAAGGTAGTGCGGCGGCAGGGGGTTTACCTCCGTTATATCGCACATCGTTGCTACAAAGGAGGAGCCTACGGAGCCTCTTGAGCCTACCAGGTAGCCGTCGCTGAGAGATTTTGCAACCAGCTTCTGAGCGATCAGGTACATCACGGCATAGCCGTTGTTGATAATGGAGTTCAGTTCCTTCTCAAGCCTTTTGACCACAACCTCCGGCAATTCTTCACCGTAAAGCCCGTGAGCTTTCCGCATGGTCATCTCCCTGATCTGGTCTTCCGCTCCTTCAATCTTCGGCGGGAAAGTCTCTTCCGGAATGGGCTTGATATCCTCAATCATGCTGAGGATCTTTTCAGGTGCCTGCACCACGACTTCATGGGCCTTTTCCTTGCCCAGATAGCTGAAATCCTCCAGCATTTCTTCCGTCGTCTTGAAATAAAGCGGCGCTTGCTCATCCGCATCCGTAAAGCCTTGTCCCGTCATGATGATGCGGCGGTAAACTTCATCCTCGGGCTCCAGGAAGTGCACGTCCCCCGTTGCAACAACAGGCTTTTTCTGCTTCTCACCGATTTCAACAATTCTTTTGTTGATGGTATTCAGTACCTCATTGCCGGCGACTCTGCCGTTCCTGATGAGGAAGGCATTGTTTCCGTTGGGCTGAATCTCCAGATAATCGTAGAACTTTGCCAATTCCAGCACGGAATTCTGATCCATGCCGTTCAGGATGCTTTTGTAGATTTCTCCTGCTTCACAAGCAGAGCCGATCAGCAAACCTTCTCTATACTGCAGCAGGACGCTTTTCAGTATCCTTGGCTTTTTATAGAAATAGTCCAAATGTGAAGTGGATATCAGCTTATATAGGTTTTTGAGTCCCGTCATATTCTTTACCAACAGAATGATATGGTGAGCCTCAGCATTTTTCATATTGAAGCTGCCGGAAGAAATACTGTTGACCTGCTCCAAGTTATCAATAGCTTTTTCCTTCAGCATTTCCAGGAATTTGCCGAAGACCAGCGCTGTGGCAACCGCATCGTCTGATGCACGATGATGGTTGTCCAGACGGATGCCCAAATGCTCGCAAAGCAGATTGAGCTTATGCTTCTTCAGTTCCGGCAGCAGCACTCTGGAAAGCTGCAGCGTATCTACCACTGACTTCTCAAGATTGATGTCCAGTTCGGCTGCTTTTGTGCGGATAAAACCCCAATCAAACATGGCATTATGTGCTACCAAGGGCGCATCACCTGCAAATTCCAGGAACCTTGGCAGAACCGTACAGATGGCATCCTTATCCCTTACCATTTCCGTAGTGATGCCTGTCAGTTTTGTGATGAACTCCGGTATGGGAATCTCCGGGTTGATCAACTCGGAGAATACCGCTTCAACGCTGCCGTTTCTGAATCTGACCGCACCGATTTCGGTAATCCGGTCGTTGATGGCAGAAAGACCCGTGGTCTCAATATCAAACACGACAAATTCATCGTTCAGGCTGTGGCTGCGCGGACCGTATACAACAGGCACCCCGTCATTGACGAAGTAACCCTCGACGCCGTAAATCACCTTAACCCCGTGCTTCCGGGATGCTTCATCCGCTTCCGGGAAAGCCTGTACCACACCGTGATCCGTTATGGCAATGGCTTTATGACCCCATGCTTTTGCCCGCTTGATCAGGTCTGTTGCTGAGCACACCGCGTCCATGGCACTCATACCGGTGTGGGCGTGGAGCTCGATCCTCTTCTCCGGTGCGTTGTCCGTCCGTACTGCCTTCGGCACTTCCATCATATTGATGGGGAAGATGACTGGCTCCTTGATATAGGTATCATATTGGACATCCCCTTTGATCCGGACATACTTGCCGTTCTTGATGCCTTCTGTCAGCTTCTCAGCACCGTTTTCCTCCTTGACAAATATCTTTGCCGTTATGGAGTTGGTGTTGTCGGTAATATTAAATATGATGATGGTTTTTCCGTTATTCAAGGTCTTTATTTCACAGTTGAAAATGGTCCCCTGGATGGTAATACGACCGGAATCCTCCGCAATCTGGCTGATGCTGACCGGGCTGTCGTAGACGGCCTTCCCCATGATGACGCTGTCTTTAGCCTCTCCAGGCTTACCTTTGTCCTTGCCGTCCTTGCCTTGCCTCTGAGGTTTTAAGGCTGCCTCCACCATCCTGCTTTCTTCTTCAAGATAGCCGCTGAAGTATTCTTCCTTCTTCAAGCATTCATTTACATATTGAATACTGACCTTGACATCAGCATTCAGGTAATCCTTGATATATTTTTCCAGCGTCTTGTCGCATTTCTTGGCATAAAGGTAGTCGGCGCCTTCCTTCGTCATTACGGTTACAACCAGTTTGTGACCGCTTTGTTCCAGCTCCGACTCCTTCAGAAAACCCGTCAAGGCGGGGTTCTTATTGATCAGCAGCGCTCTCAGCTCATCCCAGTGGGATAGGATAGGTGCTTGTCCCTCCTGTCCCGGCTGGGACTCAATGATGATCAGCCTGACTTCTTTCAGATCGTATTCCTTTGCTATGGCTGCCTCAATCCGCCTGAGCTCGGTTATGGACATCAGGTTTTTCAACCGGATGCCCAGCTCCCATACCCTGGATTTCTTATAGACCTTGATACCGGCAACCTCAAATTTATCCCGATGCTGCTCAATATAGTTCACTTTTTCTTTTGCTTTTGACTGCATCATGAACCTCCATATGCGGGTCTTTGCCAGC
Source organism: Calditrichales bacterium MX18-03 (assembly GCA_021083345.1). Classification (GTDB taxonomy): domain Bacteria; phylum Bacillota; class Clostridia; order Lutisporales; family Lutisporaceae; genus JAJGRE01. The sequence continues at coordinate 297,657 of JAJGRE010000001.1, forward strand.
ACTGTTCCGTGCGCCGGCTATTTGATCTGTTTCTTGACGTTATAATTGCCCAGTATTTTGACGATATCCCAATACATCTTCAGTCTGGCATGAACCCCTCTTAAAAGCCCCAGCTTCTCTTCCTTTGTCACATGGGTCATATCCGCCAAAGTGACTTCCTTCACCCGGATGGAAAATTTCTTGATGTATTTGGTCAAAGCCACCTCGACGCCGTACCGGGTTATATCGATGTTGGGGATCCTGTCCACCACGGATTTCCGGATAGCCCTTTGACCGGACAGATAGGGCGTCACCTTCTGTGCCAGATCGGTAACCATCCGGCCATTCTTGAAAATCCCCACCGTCATGTCCGCCTGGTTTTCTACCACCGGACACAGCAAGTCCAGGATATGCTGTTCCTTCAGACCAATCAGATCCGCATCCAGAAACAGCAGGACCTCTGAACTGCATTCATTGACGCCTGCTTTGATGGCACCGCCCTTGCCGACGTTTTCCTGCAGTTCTATAACATCCACACCGCAGGCTCTGGCAATCTCAGCCGTTCTGTCTGTGGAACCGTCACTTACGACAATTATCTTGTTAACGCGGTCAACACGTTTGACCGTCTCTATCACATTTTCGATGGTTTGCTCCTCGTTAAAAGCAGGAATGATTGCTGTTGTGTACACTATGCTTGATTCCTCCTTTTGCGCCGGCAGCCTTATGCCTTATTCCTCATATTGCTTCATTTCTTCCAGTAATGCGTCAATTGCAAGGGCCTGAGGCACCTTCCGGATAACCTGCCCCTTAATAAACAGCAGGAATTCCCCATTGCCGCCTGCGATGCCGATATCCGCTTCCCTTGCTTCACCGGGACCGTTAACGGCACAGCCCATCACTGCCAGCTTGACTGGTTTCGTGGTCTTGATGCCTTTAACCCTTTTTTCCACTTCTTCAGCGATCCGGATCAGGTCCACATTGGTTCTGCCGCAAGTGGGGCAGGATACCAGTTCTATGCCCTCGGACATCAGCTTCAGGCTCTTCAGGATCTCTTTGGCTGCATGGATTTCCGCCACAGGATCCCCAGTAAGGGAAACACGGATGGTATCGCCTATTCCCTGATGTAAAAGCACACCCAGCCCAACAGCTGATTTTATGGAGCCTGTCAGCACCGTTCCTGCCTCGGTGATTCCCAAATGCAGCGGATAGGAAGTGCACTTTGCTGCTTTTATATAACTATCGATAGAAAGCATTACATCGGAAGATTTTATGGACAGCACAAGCTGGTCATAGCCCATATCTTCCACCTGTTTTACATTGTTCAGCGCACTCTCTACCAAAGCATCCGCAGTCGGTCCGCCGTATTTTTTCAACAATTCCTTTTCCAGCGAACCGGAATTCACCCCGATCCGGATGGGAACACCATATTCCCTGGCTGCATCCACCACCAGCTTTACTCTATAGCTGTCCCCAATGTTGCCGGGGTTTATGCGTATTTTGTCAGCACCGGATTTTATTGCCTCTATTGCCAACCGGTAGTCGAAATGGATATCGGCCACCAGCGGGATGGTGATCGCTTTCTTGATATCGGCTATTGCCTTGGCAGCATCCATGTCGGGCACGGCAGCCCTGACGATATCACAGCCTTCTGCCTCCAGCCTTTTTATTTGCTCAACCGTTTCCCTTACGTTCTGTGTATGGGTATTGGTCATGGATTGTATGAGGACCGGCTCACCACCGCCGATATAGCGGCTGCCGATCCGTATTTTTTTTGTATTCATCATTTTCTTATCCTATCTGAAAAAATTGATCAGATTGTATTTTACCGCATCCATATAAACCATAAAAACCATCAGCACCATTAAAGCCACGAAGCCGATAAAATGCACCATACCTTCTTTCTCGGCAGCGATAGGTTTTCTTCTGATCAGTTCCAGCAGCAGAAAGATCAGGCGGCCTCCGTCCAGTGCCGGAATGGGCAACAGGTTGAAAATGGCCAGGTTCAGGCTGATCAGGGCTGTCAGGAATATCACCTGCCAGATTCCTGTCTTGGCCGCATCGTTCAACTCCTTGACGATGCCGATAGGTCCGGAAACATCTTGTGAAGATGCCTTTCCAGTGATCAGTTTGCCCAACACTTGAAACATCGCATCGGTGATGAAGGCAGTCGTTTTGACACCCTGCGTCAGTGAAAATCCTGTTATTTTTGTTGTAGGTACGATGCCGATCACAAATTGATTGGGTTCTGTGGTTTTTTCGGGTGTAACCTTTACAGTCCTTGTCACGCCTTTGTTCTCCAGTAAGATGGAAACCTCTGCACCCTGATGCTTGGATATATTGGAACGGATCTGATCCCACTTCTCAATCGGTGTTCCGTTTATTTCTACAATTGTATCACCTGTCGTGATTCCAGCCTTTGCCGCTGGCTTATCCTTGGTTGCCTGACCAACTATAGGCGCCGCAACCGGCGTAATAACCAGCGAGAAAAGCAGCACGGCCAGTATTAGGTTCAGCGCCGGACCGGCAGCAATGGCAGCCATCCGGGAAGCCACAGGCTTGTTGTTGAAGGCTCTGGGATCCTTATTCTCCTCGTCTTCGCCCATCATTTTACAGAATCCGCCTATCGGGAATGCCCTAAGTGAAAAAAGTGTTTCACCTTTCTTCTTGCCGGCCACCAAAGGCCCCATCCCTACTGCAAACTCCTCTACCTTTATACCGCTCATTCTGGCAGCAAGAAAATGCCCGCCTTCATGCACCACTACGATCAATGTAAAAACCAGCATTGCAACAATGACTGTGACCATTATCTACACCCCGTTTCAAATAATTCAATAACCTGCTGCCTCGACCAAAGGTCCAGCGCAACGATATCCTCCAGCGTCGACGGCACACTGGCCTTGTGCTTTTGCAGCACTTTCTCTATTATATTCCCGATATCCAAAAATCCTATTCTGCCCTCCAGGAACAGCCCCACCGCAGCTTCATTGGCACCGTTCAGCACAACGCACGCGCTGTCTCCTATGTTCAACGCCTCGAAGGCCAGCCGGAGGCATTTGAACTTCTCCAGATCCGGCTTGTAGAAGTCCAGTGTACCGATTTCAAAAAGATCCAGTTTTTTTCCTGCCATGGCCTTTCGCTCCGGATATGTCAGGGCATACTGGATCGGCAGCTTCATATCCGCCAGCCCCAACTGAGCGATGACCGAACCGTCTATGAACTCCACTGCGGAATGGATAATGCTCTGCGGATGAACGCACACCGTTATCTGTTCAGGTGCCATATCAAACAGCCATTTGGCTTCTATGACCTCCAGACCCTTGTTCATCAGGGTCGCCGAGTCAACGGTGATCTTTCTTCCCATTTTCCAGTTGGGATGATTCAATGCATCCTGAAGGGTTACATCCTCCAACTCTTCCATCGACTTGCTGCGGAAAGGTCCTCCCGATGCTGTCAGGATAAGCCGCGCTATGGATTTGCGGCTATTCTCCCCAATACTCTGAAAAATGGCTGAGTGCTCGCTGTCCACTGGGAGGATTTGTACACCGTTTTCCTTCGCAGCGGCCATAATAAGCCTCCCGGCAGTAACCAGCGTCTCCTTGTTTGCCAGCGCTATATCTTTTTTACTTTTTATCGCATTATATGTCGGAATGAGTCCGGCTATACCTACAATAGCCGTCACCACCACATCGGCATCCTTCAACACAGCCGCTTCAACCATTCCATCAATGCCTGCGGAGATCCGGGTCAGATGCCCTACCCTGCTTTTCAGCTCCAGGTATCTGCCTTCATCACCGACAACGGCAAGCCTGGGCTTGAATTCTCTGACCTGCTGTTCAAGAAGGTCGATGTTGGAATGCGCTGCCAGCGCGTCGATGCGGAAAAGCTCCGGATTGGCCCTTGCAACTTCAAGAGTCTGCGTTCCGATGGAACCGGTGGAGCCGAGAACTGATAAACCCTTCATAAATACTCCTTAATACATTATTCGTACGGAAAATGCATACGTTTTCTAAAAAAACTAGAAGCTCTTTTCTCCAACGGTATACTAACAGCTTAGAGCTTCTAGTTTTAAAACCCTGCTATCAGAAAATAATAGTATATGGTTGGCGCTGTAAACAGGATGCTGTCGAACCTGTCCATGATTCCGCCGTGACCCGGAATGAAGCTCCCAAAATCCTTAATGCCTGCAAACCTTTTGATCAGTGATGCCGCCAGGTCCCCTAGTTCTGATGTGATTCCGCACAGCAGCCCTGTCAGGGCAAAATGAATCAACGGTATGCTGAAACCCATCCGGTTCATGACATAGCCTGTCAACAGATTAAGGCCGATGCATCCGATGATCCCTCCAATGGCCCCTTCCACTGTCTTTTTTGGACTGATCCGGGGACTCAGCTTGACTTTCCCGAAATAGATACCCACAAAAAAGGCACAGGTATCGGAATACCATGCTGTCAGTATCGGCAGCCACAAAATCGCCCCCCCCAATGCCAGCTTATCAATAAAAAGAATGTGGCTGAACAGATAGGGTATATACAGGATCCCCAGAAGTGTGATAGCCATTTCGGTAATGGTATGCTTCTGAAAAAAAATCTCATAAATAAACAGCACCAGCACAGAAAGCGCTGCCAGCAGCCCAGGCTGTGCATAGGCATCCGGCAGGTAAAAGGTACCGAAATAAAGCAGTGTCAGCATATATCCCATGATATGATTGGTATGGATATTCACATGATCCATGGCCTTAAAAAACTCATAGATCCCCACCAACGACAGCAAAACGGTGAAAACAAACAGATAATTGCCCCGGGCAGTTATAAAGAAAAGAATCAATGGGATTCCTAATACCGCACTTAGGACTCTTGCTTTAAGCATATTTTTCCTCCATCATTTCAATGCGCCATATCTTCTGTCTCTGCTCTGGTATTCATGTATGGCGTCAAGCAGGCTCTGCCTGTTGAATTCGGGCCAAGGTACATCCATAAAAACCAATTCACTGTAAGCACTCTGCCATAACAAAAAGTTGCTGAGTCTTTTTTCACCGCTGGTTCTAATGATCAGGTCCGGGTCAAGATCCGTACCGGTATAAAGATGTGCGGCAAATAATGTCTCATCAATTTTATCCGTATCAATCAGTCCTGCTTTGGCTTTTTGGGCAATTTCCTTGCAAGCCTTCAATATTTCCAAACGGCCCCCGTAATTCAAAGCAATATTAAATTGCAGGCCGGTATTATCCTTTGTAAGCTCCAGTGCCCGGAGGATCTCCGTCCTTGTCTGTTCCGGCAGGACTTCCATTTCCCCCAGCACCTTGATTTTCACTTTGTTTTCGTGCAGCTCACTGATTTCCTTTTTCATGTATTCTACCAGCAAATTCATCAGGAAACTGACCTCATCCATGGGCCGTCTCCAGTTCTCAGTGGAAAAAGCGTACACGGTCAAGAACTCTACGCCCAAGTCGCTGCAGGCCCGGACCGTTTCCTTTAGTGAAGCCATACCGGCCTTGTGCCCCATGACCCTGGGGAGTCCCCGTTTTTTTGCCCATCGGCCGTTACCGTCCATAATGATGGCAATATGCTTCGGAAGCTTTATGATCTCCAGTTCTTCCATGGTGGAATACCTCCCTCGTAACCTGCTCAAGCTTGGACTTATTTTTGGACCGCCCTGCTCCCTGAAAGATGTAAAAAATAAAATCGGTCAGGCAGCCTGACGCGATCTTATTTCCACAATCGGTTAAAAATACAATCGTCATTTAAAAACACTTGTCGTCAGCCTTATCCTTCCTTCTGAAACAACTTGTCTGACAACAACCGGTTCATTGCTCCGGCGTTCACTTCTTTTATCCTCAAAGGGGGTCAAGGTGCAATCGACCTCAATGCTGTCGGCCGAAATGCCCTCCAACCCGCTAATCAACTGAAGCGCCTTCTCCAGTTTAAACCCGATGACATTAGGTATCATACCGGTTTCCTCCAGGCTATTCCATTGATTCAGGCTCCGCTTATACTTCCATGATTTCCTTTTCCTTTGCTTCAATGGCCTTATCTATCTCTTTAATGTATTTATCCGTCATTTTCTGTGTGTCCTCTTCGGATTTCTTAAGCTCATCCTCTGTAATCTTACTGTCTTTCTTCAGCTTCTTCAGGTGCTCGTTCCCATCCCTTCGGATATTGCGGACAGCTACCTTGGCCTCTTCCGCCAGCTTCTTGACCACCTTGACCAGTTCTTTTCTTCTTTCTTCCGTCAGCTGCGGAACCAGAAGCCTTATCATTTTGCCGTCGTTGGAAGGATTGATTCCCAGGTCTGATTTAAGTATCGCTTTCTCGATGGCAGGTATGGATTTTACATCCCATGGGCTGATGGTTAAAAGCCTCGGCTCGGGTGCCGCAATATTTGCCAATTGATTCAAGGGTGTTACCGCGCCATAATATTCCACGCTGATCCGATCCAAAATGGTCGGATTTGCCCGGCCTGCTTTCAATGTGACCAGTTCATGCTTCAATACGTTTAAAGTCTTATCCATTTTCTCCTGCATGCCTTTTTCGATGTCCTTTATCATGTGTTTAATCCTCCTTCACGATTGTTCCTATCTCTTCTCCCTTGATTGCCCTGATAATGTTATTGGGATCCTTCAGGTCAAATACAAGGATGGGCACCTTATTGTCCCTGCACAGGGAGGCAGCTGTCGCATCCATGACCCCCAGACCCTTGTTGATGACATCAATATAGGATAACTGGTCGTATTTCTTTGCATCCTTAAATTTCACAGGATCGCAGTCATATACGCCGTCCACCTTTTTAGCCATCAGGATGATATCTGCTTCGATTTCAGCTGCACGAAGCGCTGCAGTTGTATCCGTGGAAAAATATGCATTACCGATACCGGAGGCAAATATAACGACTCTTCCCTTTTCCAAGTGCCGGATCGCCCTTCTGCGGATGTACGGCTCGGCAATCTGCCGCATTTCGATAGCGGTCTGTACTCTGGTAGGAACCTGAATGCGCTCCAGTGCGTCCTGCATCGCCAGCGCATTGATGACAGTGGCCAGCATACCCATATGATCCGCTGTAGTCCTGTCCATTCCTTCCCCGCTTCTGCCCCGCCAAAAATTTCCGCCGCCCACAACGATGGCAACCTGTATGCCTAACCCATGCAGCAGTTTGACCTTTTCGGCAATGCCGAGCAGGGTATCCTGATCCAGTCCTGAGCTCTTTTCGCCGGCCAACGCCTCTCCGCTGAGCTTCAGTATCACTCTTTTATACTTTACGTCATTCATTCGATTTATACCTCCAATTAAGCATAAAATTTCTACAAAATCTAAAAAAATCCTGCTAAATATCTGCTATTAATTATTAAAAATTAGCAAATCCCATACCCACTTACTGCCATCGGAAGATGTTCAAAAAAAAGAGAACACACTGTGTTCTCTTAATTGCAAGTGCTCTTAACCTGGCTCATAACCTCTTCTACGAAGTTGTCTTCCTTTTTCTGAAGGCCTTCGCCCATTTCGTACCGGACAAACCTTCTGATGGAGATGTTTTCACCGATCTTGGCTATCATCGATGTAACAACTTCCTGAATGGTCATATCGGTATCTTTTATGAAAGGCTGCTCCAGCAGGCAAATCTCCTTGTAATACTTTTCGATTCTGCCTTCTACCATCTTTTCGATGATCTTCTCAGGCTTTCCTTCGTTCAATGCCTGTGCCCTGAAGATTTCTTTTTCTTTTTCAATGACGTTCTGGTCAACCTGGTCTCTTGAAACAAAAAGCGGATTTGCCGCTGCAACCTGCATGGCCATATCCCTGACAAATGCTCTGAAGCCTTCATTCTTTGCCACGAAATCAGTCTCTGCGTTGATTTCAATCAAAACGCCGATTCTGCCGCCGCCATGGATATAAGCATCGACGATGCCTTCGCTTGCGATTCTGCCGGCCTTCTTTGCTGCTGCAGCAAGACCCTTTTCTCTTAAGAATTCGATAGCCTTTTCCATATCGCCATTGCTTTCAACAAGAGCCTTTTTGCAGTCCATCATGCCGGCTCCCGTTCTTTCTCTAAGTTCCTTTACAGTTGAAGCATCAACCATATTATTCGCCTCCAGTAATCATTATTAATTTTCTTTGCTACATCACCCGTAGTAGTTGTAGTGTTAACCCTATGTATAGTCATGCGAGGCCGGATGTTATTGGTGCTAGCTTTGCAAGACTCGGAGTTTGCTATGCAAACATCCATTATTCTTCGTAGTCTTGCTTGCACCTCTTGCCCGCAGCATTGCTGCATCCGCCTAAATATGATTAAAGGTAAGAACGAAACCGGGTGCATGACCCGCCTTTCATCCTTACCGATAAACACGATGACTGGTTCCCTGCCATTTATCCGTTAGCAACGCTTAGTCAGCAAGGTCTGTTTTTTTATTACTCAGCAAGCTGTTCGCCTTGTCTTGCTTCGATTATGGCATCTGCCATTCTTGAAGTAAGCAACTTGACTGCTCTGATCGCATCGTCATTTCCCGGAATGGGATAATCCACTTCTTCAGGGTCACAATTGGTATCGACGATAGCAATGATCGGAATGCCCAGAATGTGTGCTTCCTGGATGGCAATCTTTTCTTTTCTTGGATCGACAACGAACAATGCACCGGGTAAGTTGGTCATGTTCTTGATGCCGCCGAGATTCTTCTCCAGTTTTTCCTTTTCGGCACGGAGTTTGATGACTTCCTTCTTGGGAAGGACATCAAAGGTTCCGTCCTGTTCCATTCTTTCCAGCTCGTTCAATCTGTCGATTCTCTTTCTGATTGTCTTGAAGTTGGTCATCATGCCGCCCAACCATCTCTGATTGACATAGAACATGTCGCTCCGGATTGCTTCAGATTCAATCGACTCCTGAGCCTGCTTCTTCGTACCTACAAAAAGGATGTCCTTACCGGTACCGGCAACCTGCTTAATAAAGTTATAAGCCTCTTCAACCTTCTTCACGGTCTTCTGAAGGTCGATGATATAGATGCCGTTCCTTTCTGTAAAAATGTACTCAGCCATTTTGGGGTTCCATCTTCTTGTCTGGTGACCGAAATGAACACCGGCTTCAAGAAGTTGTTTCATTGAAATTACTGACATTACATTTCACCTCCTATGGTTTTTCCGCCACGATTTTCATTTCTCTTGAAGTCAGCCTTATCCGCTGGATGCCGTTGAAGCGGCTTTTTCCAAGGTTTACAGCTGCACCCTTCAAAAAATCAAATCATGTGTGTTTTTTCACCTTATGTAGTATACCACATAATATATTTATTGGCAATATGCCTTGCCATTATACAAAAAAAATCTAGGCTTACGGCTCTAGAATCTGCTTTGGGCTTTATGACTGCGTCAATGCGTTTATCAGTTCATCCCTGTTCATTCCTTTTCTGACTGTGAATTCCCCTGCTTTCAAAGCACCTGTCTTGTCCAATTCCTTAAGCCTTTCCACGAATGCGACCGCATCCTCAATCAAGCCTGCAGCCTTCAGCATGCCCGCCACACTTTCAGATGTAGCTCCGCTCTCGATCCGGATGGTAACCTTCTCTCCTTCAGTATCGGGTGTGGCTGTCGGGGTCACGGCAGGCGCCTTCTCCTGGTTATTCTGTTGATTTTTGATAACCTGGTCCTTTGTCAGAACAATCAGTTGGTGCTTTTCAGCTTCCTTCTTGATTTCTTCAACCGTCATGGGCTGTTTGCCTGCATTGATGTTGACCATCGCAGCCAGGATAAACCCGATTCCAATACCCAGAATGATATTCTTCAGACTATATTTGCTCATTTAATCGACCTCGTTTTTCAGCGATAGAATCAGCATGACCTCACCTTGCCCCATGTTCAGCTGCTTGGCAATCTCAGTAACGCTCATGCCTCGGGCCGAACAGTCAAAAACTGCCTGCTGCTTGGGGTTAAGCTTCATGCTGCGGGCGTTTTCCTTTTCTGCAGCATCTGCGGTGATCTTTTTCTTTCTCACAGCAGCGGCAGCTGTCATGACCGGTATGACCGGTATGACCGGAGGCGGCGGCGGAACAGCCTCTCTGGGCTGCGGTCTTGGCGCTTCCGGGGCGGGGCCCATGCTCCGATATGCATCACGCAGGCTGCTCAGTTTTTCCTCTATCTCCTTCACCACTATCTCAGAGGTATAATTCAGTTCAGCAATGATCTCATCGGCATCCTCGATGACCTTCTTGATCTCCTGCTCTTTGACATCCAGATTGAAATAGATGTCTTCACCTTTCAGTTTATCAAGGAATATCAGGACGGTAGCCGCCAGCACCATGAATATTCCCAGAGCCATTAACAAATAGTTGACCATAAGCCACCCCTTCAGATCCTGATATCAATACTATTTTTTGCCTTCTCTTCCTGCTTGCCCTTGGCATCCTCTTCAGCATGATCGTCTTCCTTTTTTTTCTTTCCCCTGCGGTCTTTCTTTTCATCATTCTTGTTTATTTTGGCCTGGTAAGGCTTCTGCGTTCCACCAACCTGCTTAAGATTTCTTTCGTTTTGCTGCTGCTCCTTGTGCATATTGATGTTTTGATTGTTTCTAGTGTTTTCAGTCTCTGCGTTTTTGGCTTTCTGAACCTCAGGAATCTTGGGAATCATTGTTTGAAGGTCAACCGGTCTGATAGGCATCGAAATCCCTCCTGCCAGTTATTTAATCCTCATAGGAAAGAATCTTGATCTCCGCATTTGCGCGATAGAAGGTTATATATTTCATAGAATCCTTTATGTACATCATGCTGCTGCCGATAATTATCCGGCTTCCCGGATAGATGACATCGGATACCTTGATCTTGCCCTTTGTCAATTCTTCAAAATGCTTCTCCATTTCAACCAGCTCCTGCTTTAGCTGCTCAGCCTTTTGTGACAACTGCAACTTCAGCTGGATGGATTTGCCCAGCAGTACCTTTTTATCCTGCGGCAATTCCCCAGCTTTGCTGATTTTAGTCAGCAGATCCACTGCTTTGGCGGTTTTATCCAGGTTTTCTGCTACCTGTTTCTGTTCCAGCTTCACAGCATCGTATTTTTTCCTCAGGTCCGGATTTGTCCCTACCTCCACTTCAGTAACCGTCGCCATGGGAGATCCAATCACTTTTGCTTTTATTTCATCACTTACCTTGAAAAAACCGCCTACCAGAAGGCCTTTCCTGCCGGTGGCCTCAAGTCTTTTTCCACAGTAAATCTGACTATGCATGATGGCGTCGCTCTGTATATTGCCCTTCACGTCAATTCTGCTGTTTTCAATAAATTTTGCGATCAAATCCCCTTCACAATACAGATCGCCCTTGTTCATCCCCTGTATGCCCCTATGCAGGATGATATTGCCGTTGGACCGAATGATGGCACCCTCCACGACACCATATACCTCGACATCGCCTTCCGCTTCGATCTCAAAGCCGGTTATAACATTACCCATGACCAGAACCTTGCCGTTAAAGCGAATATTGCCGGTTGAGTTGTCGACATTATGCTTGACCTCATAGACAGAAAAAACATTCACCTTGCCATCAAGAAGCTTGACTTCACCGTCTATTGACGCAATAAGCTCCAAGCCGTCTTCACTGATTTCAGTATTTTTGCCTCTCGGCAGCGCCAGCTTCTTTCCATCCTTTGCCGAGATATCCGTTCCCTGAACGGTTTTGCCGGGAATCCCTTTGGTACCCGGGATCAATGTAACCAGCCGGTGTCCCTTTTCCACGTTTTTTATGAGGGACAATTCCCGGTAATTGACTTTGCCATCCTTATCGATACTGATGGTCTTCTCTCCCGACGCATCAAAATGATAATGCAGCTCGGAATCCTTGCCTGGCTGCTGTTCTATGCCCTGCGCTATCAGTAGCTCCCTGCCGTATGTCTTAAGCAGCACAGTCTGCCTGACTTCCTCCTGATTTATGTTGAAGACGACACCTTTTTCCTTCAGTGCCTCATAGATTGCTTTCTCAGTGATATCTTCGCCGCCTACCGGCTCCGTTACCAGAATATGCGCCTGCATGAAATCCGGTGATACCCTGACGCTGCAGGTGCTGTCCAATTGCTTTTCCTCCTGCGCGTCAGCTATGGGAATCCAATTATCATAATTGCCGATTTCCATTGCCTGCTTTAACTTGTCCAGATTGACATTGTTTATTTTTTTCAAATCGATTTGGGCAACCACATCCACCATGGTAACTGCTTTATTGATATGGATGTATACGCCGTCCGGCTTGTAATCAAAAAGAAGCTCCTTGCTTCCAAGGTTCAAGTCCTTATCCAGCAGCTCGCTGATCTGATTTTCTGCAAGCTGTATTTTTTTGTCTGCTTCAAGGCTGATTTTGATTTTAAAGTAAGATGCAAAAAGAGATTTCTTGCTTTCAAGGATTTCAATATGCAGTTCATCCTTGCCGACTTGAAATTTTTTCATACCTTCTTCGACCAGTTTTTCATAATCCTTGCCTTCTAAAACAATAAAATCTCCCATAATCCATACACCACCTTAATTCTCGAAAGATGCCTTCAGTTTATTTTTCATCCGGATGATTGCCTTTGTATGCAGCTGTGATACTCTTGATTCAGAAACGCCCAGAAGCTTTCCGATTTCCTTGTAGGTCAGCTCCTCATAATAGTACAGGGCGATAATTTTCTTTTCTTTTTCGGGGAGCAGGTTTATCGCATCTGCCAGGATGGTTTTGACCACACCGCTTTCAACAATGCTCTCCGGACTATCCTCCAACCTTTCATCATCGCCTGCTACCTCGCGTTTCTGCTCAAGTAGGTCATCCAATGACACGATGGAGTAGTTGGTGATATTATGAATTTTTTTATGAAATTCATCCAGTGTGATTCCCAGCTGCTCCGCCATTTCCTCATCTGTCGCGGGACGCCCCAGTTTATTCTCAAGCTCGGAAAAGGTCTTTTCCATTTCCTTTGATTTCTGGCGGACAGAGCGCGGCAGCCAGTCGATCTCTCTCAGCTGGTCGATAATGGCACCCCGTATGCGCAGCTGCGCATAGGTATCGAATTTGACGCCTCTTCCAACATCATACTTGTCAATGGCATCAATCAGTCCAAAAACACCATAGCTGACCAGGTCATCGAAATCCACATTGTTTCCATAACTGGCATAGAGCCGTCCGGCAACATATTTTACAAGGTAAATATACCGGATGATCAACTCTTCTCTGATTTTTATGTCTTTTGACTTCGAATAGGTTTCCCACAAACTGCCCAGCTCCATTGCTTACCTCCGTTATATAGTTAAGACACTGTAATCTCTGATGCATCGCTTCGATGTCAACAGTCTCTAAGCTATTTATGATAACATACTAAAGCTTTTTTCATAATGAACCTTAAATCATGTTATCTGCTAAAACTGATCCTCACCTTTGTTTGCCTGTTTATAGCGGTTTATATAAGCAGGGTTTACTTCCATAAAAGCGTCATCGTCCTCTTGCTGGCTCAAGCTGCTCATCAGTTCGTCGTCCATGGGAGGCACCTGGATATCGATAGCCGTTCCGTTCTTTGCAGCATTAAGGTTCTCCTGGTTCAGCCGGCTCTGGTAAACTGCTTTACTGAACACCTCCGACATCACATGACCTAAAACTGTGAAAACCACGGTCACAATGATGCTCCTTACCATCAGCGCAGAAAAACCTACTCCGGTTATTATACCTAAGATCAGATTGACCAGAACGGCAGCTGAAACGACATAAAGCGGCAACTCGCCCAATACCCTCATTTTGTTGCTCCCATCATATTTGTTTTGTACCATATCCGATGGTTTTTATTAATAATATACCCGAATCCGAGTATAGTTCAATCGTTCGTCCGTAATTTCCTCCGGTATCCTCCGCAATAATAGGGATGTTCAACGCCTTCAACGATTCCTTGGTAGCCGACACGTTCCTGGCACCGATTCTCATGATATCACTGCTGTCGTTGAAATTAAACATTTGAGCCCCGCCGGCAAGCTTAGCAACGATCTTATTGCGCTTGGCGCCTATCTGAAGCATATCCTCCAGCAGCTTGACAATCCCTGTGTCCGCAAATTTGGCGATATTGCTGTTATTCTTGATCTGCTGACTGCTCGGGAGCATGATATGGGCCATGCCGGCTATTTTTGTCGTGCTGTCGTAAAGGCATATTCCTACGCATGACCCCAGACCCAATGTCGTTAAAACACCGGGAAAGCATACCGTATTCAAATCCGCCATTCCGACCTTTATCAAATCTGCCATACTATACTACTCCCAAACTCTTCAGTAAAATCTCAAAGGACTCTTCATCCGGTATCAGGAAGAAGTTCCCTTTTACATGATTGGTTCCTTCACAGAAATCCGTCTCAATCAGCATGACTTTATCGCCGACCTGTCCAAACAGGATCACCGGTACGCTGATGATGGCTCCGGCCATGTCCAACGCAAGGGAAGGAATGGAGACAATCAGCTTGAGCCCTGTCAGGGAAGACAGCGAGGACAAGTATGATCCTGCAAGGATGTTCCCTACCTCCTGCAGCGCTGAAAACTCCATTTCACTCAATGTATCCGTAGTATCCTCCATCCCCATCAGAAGGTTCGTCAGTAACTTGGACGACTGTTTATCCAACAGGAACATGATGCTGCCCGTTATATCCCCGGTTACCTTAAAATAAATCCCGACAACCTCTACTTCCGGACCGCCCACCAGCTCAGCCACATTTTTGAACTCCAGGATATTGACCTTCGGTACGTCCATGTCTATACGCTTGGAAATCATTTTTGAAAGCGCTGTGGCTGCATTGCCTGCACCGATATTGCCGATTTCACGCAGTACGTCGATTTGGAGACTGTTCAGGTCATCAATGGTCAAGCTCATTCTATCACACCCTTTTCTATATTGCGGAGTTGGTGATGATCTTTACAACATCAAGCAAAATAATGAGTCTTTCTCCGACTTTACCGATTCCGAATATATTGCCCTGCTCGACATTCCCTATGGCGGCCGGCGCTTCTTCTATAGCAGCACCGTTGATTTCGGTAACCTCCGAGGAGCTGTCTACAACCAGGCCGACCGTCAGATCATCCACCGAAACGATAATGATCCGGGTGCTTTCTGTTTCTTCAACCTTTGGAAGGCCGAATTTCTTGCGCAGGTCCACAATGGGTATGACTTCGCCCCTCAGGTTGATTACACCCCGTACAAAGTGGGCCGCTTTGGGGACCCGGGTGATATTCATCATTTCCTTGATTTCCTTGACTCTGAGAATATCTATACCATACTCTTCGTTGGCCAGCCTGAATATGACAAATTGCCTTGTAACATTAACTGCATCCATCGGTGGCACCTCCTTATATTAGAGAATTCGTATCGACGATAAGCGCTACCTGGCCATCACCAAGTATCGTTGCACCGGCTATATATTTGATGCCTGACAAGAACTTGCCCAGGGTTTTGATTACGATTTCCTGCTGTCCGATCAGCGTGTCCACGATGAATGCAGCATGCTTTTCACCTTTTTTGACAACCACAGCGGTAAGTTCTTCACTGTCGGCACTCTGACTGTTTTCTACATCCAGCATTTTATCCAGCCTCACGATGGGAAGTACATTGCTTCTGTTGAGCACCACCTCCTGGCCGTGGATGTTTCGGATCGTAGCCCCGTTGATGGTAGTGATATCCCGGATGACATTAAGCGGGATGGCGTATTTTTCTTCGCCTATGGTGACCAAAAGCGCCTGAATGATCGCCAGTGTCAACGGCAGGCGGATGATGAACTTGCTTCCTTTGCCCCGGATGCTTTCGACCTCGACGATACCGTTCAACGACTCAATCTTGGTCTTGACAACATCCAGACCTACGCCTCTTCCGGACAGGTCGGACACCTTCTCAGCCGTACTGAAGCCCGGCTTGAAGAGCAGCTCAATGGCTTTCTTTTCATCCAATTCATTGGCGGCGCTTGGGCTGATCAAACCGCGCTCTACTGCCTTTTTCAAAATCTTTTCGGTGTTGATGCCGTGTCCGTCATCTTCCACTTCAATAACAACACTGTTTCCATCCTGATATGCCCTGAGATACACCGTTCCGGTTGATGACTTATTATTGGCGATACGAACGTCCTTTTCCTCAATACCATGATCAATGGCATTCCGGATCAAATGAATCAATGGATCGCCGATCTCATCAATAACCGTTCTGTCAAGCTCTGTTTCTTCACCGGACATATTGAGCAGGATATCCTTTCCCAGATCCTTGGACAAATCCCTGACCATTCTGGGAAAACGGTTGAAAACTCTCTCTATGGGAACCATCCTGACCTTCATGACGGCATCATGCAGGTTGGTTGTGATTCTCTCCAGATACTCTACAGCTTCAGTCATATCCTGGGATCTGGACTCACCCCCGGCACCTTCCATCCTTGTCTTGATGATGATCAGCTCGCTAACCAGGTTCATCAGGTTGTCCAGTCTGTCGATATCGACACGCACGGTCTTGCCTGCTTTGCCTTTCTTGTTCTGGGTCTCCTCGTTGCCTTCCTTCTCTTCCACAGCCGCAACCGAGGCAGCAGAGCCTCCCCTGATTTCTTGCATCGCTTCTTCAGGTGCTGCTGCTTCCACTTCAACTTCTATCTGATCGATGCGGATCTCCACTACTTCAGAAATAGATTCCAATTCTTTCTTGATCAGGCTGTCCGGCTCCTTTGTAACAATAGCAATTGTGAACTCATTGTCGAATTTTTCATCCTCAATGTCTTCTACCTTCGGAATTGACTTGAATATTTCGCCATAGCGTTCCACCGTCTGGAAAACGATAAAGGATCTTGCGGATTTCAGCATGCAGTCCTTTGCCAGAATGACTCTTATTTTAAAAACGTTCATGCCTTGTTGAAGGGCTTTGCGTATGACGTTTTCATCATACTGGTTGAATTTGATATGATCTTCCTTGGCCTCCGCCTTTTGCTCCTTGGCAGTTGTTGCAGCTACGGGCTTATTGTTCTGAATGTTATTCAGGCTGGCAATGATGGCGTCCGCCTTCTGACTGCCTTCTTTCCCGGTGCTTGCAATGCTGTTAATGGAATTATCCAGATAGTCCAGGCATTCAAACAAAACATCTACAATCTCTGTATTGACATCGATTTTTCCGTTTCGGATGGCGTCCAGAACGTTTTCCATCTGGTGCGTCAGCCCGGTTACACCCGAAAAGCCCATTGTACCCGCCATACCCTTTAAGGTATGAGCTACCCGGAAAATCTCATTTAAAATTTTCAGATCCTTCGGGTTTGTCTCCAGTCCCAAAAGGCTCTGATTCAGATTCTGAAGATGCTCTTGAGACTCTTCTATGAAAATCTCCAAGTATTGATTCATGTCCATACGTTTACACCCCCATTAGTTTGGTAATTTCTTTAGCAATGTTTTGCAGTGGAACAATATTTTCAACTGCCCCGATGTTTACTGCGGATTTCGGCATTCCGTACACAACACAAGTGCTCTCGTCCTGGGCAATAGTCCGCCCTCCCATCTGCCTGATCTTGAGGATTCCATCGCTTCCATCGCTTCCCATGCCCGTCATCATAACGGCGATGATGTTCTTATGTCCGCATTCTGCAGCAGAACTCATCATGACATTGACCGATGGCCGGTGACCGGTCACCGGAGGACTCTGATTGATGGCTATTCTATAATCTTCAAAGCCGGACTTTTTCAGCAGCATATGATAATCTCCCGGCGCTATGTAAGCCCAACCCGGCTTCAGTACATCCCCATCCTCCGCCTCCTTGACATGAATATGGGATAAGCTGTGCAGCCTGGCAGCAAGAGATTTTGTAAAACCGGGCGGCATATGCTGAACCACAAGCACGGCTGCGGGTATATCCGGCGGCAGCAGCGGAATGACGTCCTGCAATGCCCTGGGCCCTCCCGTTGATGTCCCGATGGCAATGATATATTTCAGCTTTCCGGGGCTGTCTTCCGGCTTGGTTTCAGATTTCCTTCTCTCTCGTTCAGCACCCTTAGGCACAGGCATGAAATGATAACTTGAATTTGCCAGTTGATGGATCTTTTTGATAAGGCCATCCTTGATTTCGTCAGCATTAAAATTCAGTATGGACGCTGAAGGCTTTGGCACAAAATCCATTGCCCCCAGCTCCAATGCCTTAATCGTAGCTTCAGCACCTTCGAAGGTATGGCTCGACAACATGATGACCTTGGACTCCGGCTTTGCTTTCATGATTTCCGAAAGTGCCGTAAGTCCGTCCATAACCGGCATTTCTATATCAAGGGTAATGATATCAGGGCTTTGGGCAATCGCTTTGAGGAACCCTTCCTGCCCGTTCCGTGCCGTATCTATGACCTCGATGCTTGCATCCGATTTCAGCATGTCCGAGATAATCCTTCTCATAAAGGCTGAATCATCTACAACCAGAACCTTTATTTTGTTGTTCGACAATCGTGTCATTCTTTATATCAACCCCTTCTTGATCAATTTTCTTTGCTCTTCAAAAATGAATTTCATGATCTCATTTCTTTCAAACTCAGACATTCTATCAAACCTTACACCGTATAAAAAAGGTGCCTTGGCATTGTTGGTGAAGTTCTTTCTTACAATGATCCCAAACAACGTCATTTTCTTGTCGTTCAGGGTCATTGTCAGTTCGACGGAAGCATTTTCCTCCAACTCTGTCAGCATGTTGAATTGAATGCCGCCGCCGCTGATATCCAGAAGGTTGCCTTTGAATTTATCACCAAACTTCCGCTCTTTGAGGTTTATAACCGTCCTGCCTTCAAGCTCCTTGATCACCTTGAGCCTGAAATAGTTCCGTCTCTGTATTTTGTTGACTTGACCGCTTACCTGCAGGCGAAGCAGCGGGATTTTCCCAAACTGCTTTTCTGCTATCTGCGTCTGGAATTCGAAAACAGCCTCCCCCTTAGGTACGACGATTTTGAGTTTGGCGTCATTCCTGAAATATACAATCTGGTTTTTATAAAGCGGGATGAGAATATCCAGCATACCATTGCTATAGAACTCTACAACCTGGCTTGAATATTCATGGACATTATTATTGGCGTCTGTATACTGCACCTGTATCTTTTCTCCAACCTGCAAGTATTTACTAAAATCAAGCATCCATATTCTCCTTATGTGAAACTAGTATACGTGCCAGCAAAGAAATACTGCTCTATTCGTCGCAATTCTAAAAGCTGAAGAAATGTATACTGAGCTACCGTCTAGTTGAAAATACTGGTCAACCGGTTGATAAACATCTTGATGCCCGATACCGATGCCGGGTTCAGCTCCCTGTTGTCCATTAGGGTGATCGCTATGTCGTTCAGGTTGCGGGTGGCTTCACACCGGTTGAAGCTGACCACAAAGGGCTGCTGCATTTTTACCGCCTTGGAAACACACGGGTCATTCAGAATATAACCCAGCTTCTGGAGCTTCACACCCAGAAACTTTTCTGTCACGACATTCAGTTTATCCAATATATTGAATGCTTCAGCAGCGTTATCGGCTCGATTGACGACAATCTTGATATTCTTGCTCTTGTCTTTATAGGTTATTGTTTTAATCAGCGCATAAGCATCCGTAATGGAAGTAGGCTCCGGTGTCGTTACAAGGATGACCTCCCTTGCAGCATGAACAAAGCTCAGAACATTTTCTGAGAGTCCTGCACCGGTATCGATCAGTATGACATCCGCCTCGTCATCCAGCTTTCCAAGCTTCATCAAGAGATCTACCAGCTGCACCTTATTCAGCTTGATCAGCTCCTGCACGCCGGAACCGCCTGAAATAAAGCGCACGCCGCTGGGACCTTCCTCCAAGATATCCAATATGTCCTTGTGGCTTTTGATGACATCGGAAAGGTTATATTTCGACATTTTTCCCATGATTACATCGACATTTGCCAGTCCCAGGTCCGCATCGATAATGACGACCCGCAGTCCCATCTGTGCAAACTTAATGCCCAGGTTGACGGTGAAGTTGGTCTTCCCCACGCCGCCTTTACCACTGGTAACGGCAATAACCCGTGACCAGGTCTTCCGTCCGTGAAGACTGCCGCCGGTCCGCTCTTCTTCCCTGGTGGGCTTTATGCTGCTTATGATTTCTCTCAATCTTTCAGCTTGATCTCTCATATAGCTTATCTCCCAACAAACAATTAATTATTTTCCCGTTGTCGGCAATCTCTATATCGTCCGGAACGCTTTGTCCTGTCGTGATATAGGAAACAGGCTTTTTTGTTATATAAGCAACATTGAGAATCACGCCCAGTGTGGAGGTTTCGTCCAATTTGGTGAACAAAAGCTTGAAGTCATCAAGGAAGCTGTAATTCTTGATGATTTCAATGCAGTCGGTAAACTTCGTCGTTGCACTGACTACCAGGTAGACCTCATAATTGATGCTTGATTTGATCAAGGTCTTCAGCTCCATCAGCTGATATTTGTCCTTATGGCTCCTGCCTGCCGTGTCTACAAGCACAATATCCTTCTCCTGATAATTGTTGATGGCGTTCAGTATCTCGCCAGGCGTATAAATTATGGAAAGCGGAACACTGATGATTTCGCTGTAGGTCTTCAACTGCTCTACAGCGGCAATTCGATAGGTATCCGACGTTATCAGCCCGACTTTTTTCTTCTCTGCCAAAACCATGTTGGCTGCCAGCTTTGCCAGCGTTGTCGTCTTTCCTACCCCCGTTGGACCGACGAAAATGATGACCTTCTTGTCCTTGGCAAAGGAAAAGGGCTCTGGCTCTCTGAGGTACTGTCCCAATATCGTATAGAATGCATTGCGGACAATGGTCTCGCTCTGCTGTTTTTCACTATCCAGCTTCTCCATGATCTTATCCTTGATCTCATTAAGGATCACCTTGTCGACTTCATTGTTTTCCAGGACCTTCAGATACTTTTTCACGACCTCCGAAAGCTTGTTGTTTTCATAGTCCACCTTCACCGCATCATATACCTTGCCCAGCATATTTTTGAGTTCCTGGAAATCCTGCTGTATCTTGGCCTGATCCTCCGAAACGGCAGGTGCTTTCGGCTGGTATACGGGTTCTTCCTGCCGCATCATTTTCATATTGGTATTCAGCTCTTTCTTGAAGCTGTAGGATTCCTGTTCCTCAGGCTCTTCCTTACGGAACTGCAGCTGCGGTATTTCCAGAGGCCTCTGCGGCACCGCCTCCTGCCTGGGCTCATATGCGGCCTGTGGTCTTTCGTAGGTTGAAGGGCGGGGCTTGCTGCCGCTGATATCTCCGTCGATGGTTGCAACAACTTCAACCAGGGGCTTCGAAAAAAGACCTGCAATCCCTTTTTTTCTGATTTTTCTGGTATTCAGGATAATGGCATCCCTGCCCAGGTCTGATTTCACTTTTTGCAAAGCTTCCTGTGCTGTTTCCCCGACATATCTCTTAACTTTCATTACAAGCTCACCATCCCTACTGATTGAACTTCAACCGACGGATCCAATTCATTATATGATAATACGACCAAACCAGGCGCTACCTGCTCCGTCAGACGTTTGAAATAGAGTCTGACAACGGGAGAGGCCAGGATAATGGGCTGCTCACCCACAGCCGTCAGCTTCTGCATTTCCCGCATCACGTTGTTGATCACGCGCTGTGCCTGACTGGGATCTATGTTAAGGTAGGCTCCGTATTCCGTCTGCTGGACCGAATCCATGATTACCTGCTCCAACGCTGTATCCAACGTAATGACTTTCGCACTTTTTTCATATATGAACCTTTTTGTGATGCTTCTCCGCAACGCCTGCCTGACATACTCCGTCAGCATATCAGGATCCTTGGTCATCGGCGCATAGTCGGCAAGGGTTTCCATAATAGTGACCATATCACGGATGGACACACCCTCTTTGAGCAGGTTGGCCAAAACCTTCTGGATCTCGCCGATGGACAGCATCTTTGGCACCACCTCTTCAACAAGTGTAGGATAATTTTCCTTTATATTGTCTACCAGTTTCTGGACATCCTGTCTGCCCAAAAGCTCATGCGCATGCGCTTTGATAATTTCAGTCAGATGTGTAGCTACAATAGATGGCGGGTCTACCACCGTATAACCCATCATTTCGGCTCGCTCCTTTTGATTATCGCCGATCCACACGGCCGGCAGCCCGAAAGCAGGCTCTATTGTCTTTACGCCTTCCAGTTCACCATCCGCCGTGCCCGGGTTCATTGCCAGATAGTTGTCGAACATCAACTCGCCGCTGGCAACCTCAATTCCCTTTATCTTAATAATATACTCATTGGGACGCAGCTGAATATTGTCCCTTAGTCTAATTACAGGTACAATGATTCCCAAATCCAGTGCGCACTGCCTTCTGATCATGACCACCCGGTCCAGAAGGTCTCCGCCCTGGCTGGCATCCGCCAGCGGTATAATCCCGTAACCGAACTCCAGTTCAATGGGATCCACCTGCAGCAGCGTCATAACATTCTCCGGCTTTCTGATTTCTTCGACCTCTACATCCTGCGCTTTGATTTCCTCTTCCTTTTCGGCTTCCTTGATGGTCTTCTGCAGCGAATAGCCCATAAATGCCATAAAGCCTGCCAAAAGTAGATTTGGAACCATCGGAAGCCCCGTAAAAGCAAAAATACCCAATACGCCGGAGGTCATGTATAAAACCTTGGGCTGTGCCAGAAGCTGTGCAATGATATCATTCCCCAGGTTGGATTCCGAAGCGGCTCGTGTCACCACCATACCGGCTGCTATGGATATCAAAAGCGCCGGTATCTGGCTGACCAGGCCGTCTCCGATGGTCAGTACCGTAAATCTTGAAATGGATTCGCCCGCACTGAGATTCATTTGAAACATGCCGATGAAAAAACCGGCGGAAATATTGATGATTGTAATTATTATACCCGCAATGGCGTCTCCTTTTACAAATTTGCTGGCACCATCCATGGCGCCATAAAAATCAGCTTCCCTTTGTATTTTGAGACGTCTGTGCTTTGCTTCAGCTTCATTGATCAAACCGGAATTCAAGTCCGCATCGATTGCCATTTGCTTTCCCGGCATCGCATCCAATGTGAAACGTGCCGATACTTCCGCTACTCTCTCAGAACCCTTTGTAATAACCATAAACTGTACCACGACCAGAATCAGGAACATGATGACACCCACCACGGGATTGCTGCCCGTAACAAAGTTTCCGAAGGCATTGACAACCTCGCCGGCCTCGCCTTCACCCAATATGAGCCTTGTAGTGGAAAAGTTCAGCGACAGCCTGTATAGGGTGGTAACCAGCAGCATGGTCGGAAAGATTGAAAATTCCAATGGCTCCTTTATATACATCGAAAGCAAGAATATGACAAGTGACAAAGACAGATTCAGGGTTAACAGTATATCTACCAGGATACTGGGCAGCGGTACAACGATTAGCAATATGATCCCAATGATGGCAATTGTAACAAGATCGCTGTATCTTCCCATTTTGTGTCTCCTTTATTTTGTCTTGAGGCTGTAGACGAAAGCCAAAACTTCCGCTACCGCTTTGTACAGATCGGAGGGTATTTTATCTCCGATTTCCACGCTTTTATATAATGCCTGTGCAAGGGGCTTGTTCTCTACTATCGGTACGTTGCTTTGCTTTGCTGTGTCTTTGATCTTTTGCGCAATCAGGTCCTTTCCCTTGGCAATGACAAAGGGCGCATCGGACTTCTCTGAATCATATTTGATTGCCACAGCAAAGTGGGTGGGGTTTGTGATAATCACATCGGATTTCGGTACTTCGCTCATCATCCGGCTAAGAGCCATCTGCCTCTGTTTTTCCCTTATTTTGGACTTGATCTGCGGATTTCCTTCTATCTGTTTATATTCTTCCTTGATCTCCTGCTTGGACATACGTATGTTGCGTTCGAATTCGAAACGCTGATAAACATAATCGATGATGGACAAGATCAGCAGTACGGATGCGGCACGGATGCCGATATCTACTAAGGTGTCTCCGACAAAAACGACGGTACCGCCAATGCTCATATCAATCAACTCGGGGATAACCTTATAACTTTTGATGAAGTAGTCAAAAACAATATAGCCTATAATGATGATCTTAAATATGGACTTGATCAGCTCAACTAGAGCATTCCTGGAAAACAGCCGCTTGAACCCCTCTATGGGATTCAGCTTGTTGAAGCTGGGCTTCAGCACCTTCAATGTAAACACAAAACCGATCTGCAGGTAATCCACTATAAATATCGTAATGGCAATGATCAGGAGAATGGGTCCCAATACCTTCGCCAGAACCAGCATACAGTAGCCAAAAGTTGCCGTTAGGTTTTCAACGCTGAAGGCAACATCCATATCTTTAGTAAAACTCAGGAAACGTGTTGCCGCCTCCGTCAGATCCTTGAAAATATACCTTGAAAGGTAGCGCAGGCTGAAAAACGCAACCAGCAGCATGACGGCTGTAACCAGCTCTCTACTCTTGGCAACCTGCCCCTTCTCCCTTACCTCCTGCCTTCGCTTGGCAGTTGCCGGCTCGGTACGCTCTTCTGCAAAGAGCTGAAGATTTATTCTGAAATCAATCAAAGGAATCATCCTTCTTTAGATAACGCAACATGAAGCTTGAAAAATAAAAGCTTTATGCGGTAATCCCAAATATCTTAGAGACTGTTGACTTATAAGGAATACTTACAGCTTACAGTGTCTTAGTTATAACATAGACTTAATGATAACATCGATATAAATATACATTTTATCAAAGGTTGCCGCCATGATTCTGAAAAACACCGGAAACATCAAATAAAGCGTTAATAGACCTATCCCAATTTTCAACGGAATCCCCACAACAAACACATTCATTTGAGGAACGGTTCTCGATAGGATTCCCAAGGCAACCTCTGTCAATAACGCTGCTGCCAGCACCGGGATGCTGATCTTAAAACCGATCACAAACACCTCGACAAAAATCGTCGACATGTTTTTGACCAGCTGCTCCGACATTACGAAGCTGTTGAGGGGCAGAATGCTGTAGCTCTTAAATAGGGCAGCCAGCAGAACATGATGTCCGTTCATCATCAGAAAAAACAAAGTTGTCAATATATAAATAAAATTACCCATTAAGGGAACTTGGGTATTCATTGTTGGATCCAGAACATTAACCATTCCGAAGCCTATTTGTATATCGATAATCTGCCCTGCAACATACAAGGCTGAAAACACAAGAAAACTGACAAATCCCAGGATGATGCCTACCAAAAACTCTCTCGCCACAATAACAGCAAATTCATACACGTGCTGGTATTCCAGCTTGACGTCTCCCAATAACGGAACAATGATCATAGAACAAAAAAAAGCGAATCCGATTTTTAAATAGCTTGGCATTTCCCTTCTACCAAATACAGGCGTTACAACAAATAAAGCCGACATCCTCACCAAAACCAGAAGCAATATGACAAATCGATCCGATAAAAGCGCACTCATATTCGTCATGGCTTATCACTTAATATACATGGGTATGGTTTCGTAAAGCCGGACGGTGAATTCATACATGATATTCATCATCCAAGGCCCGAAAATCAACATAACCAGTGAGATTGCCACAAGCTTCGGTATAAATGACAAGGTAGCCTCCTGTATTTGAGTTGTTGCCTGCATAATACTGACGATAAGCCCTACTAAGAGCCCCAGTCCAAGCACCGGAGCCGACAGCATCAGAACCACCTTGATGGCTTCCTGGGCTACGTCCATTACAATACCCTGATCCATGAACTACACCTCATTCTATTTGAATGTCATAATCAATGACCGAATGACCAGGTTCCACCCGTCTACCATCACAAAAAGCAGTATTTTGAAGGGCATCGAAATCATAACGGGGGGAAGCATCATCATACCCATTGACATCAGGGTACTGGATACAACCATATCAATCATTAGGAACGGTATATACAGGAAAAAGCCTATCTCAAAAGCAGTTTTCAACTCGCTGATGATGAAGGCCGGTATCAACGCCACAGTCGGAACATCCTCCTGTTTGACGGGGTTGGTTTCACTAAGCTTTAAGAATAGTGCCAAATCCTTAGTACGGGTATATTTGAACATGAATTCCCGAACCGGATCCATTGCATTCTCGATGGCGGCCTCCTGTGCAATTTCGCCTCTTGTAAAGGGCTGGAAGGCCTTTTCATTCACTTCAGTAATGACCGGCGACATGGTGAAAAAGGTAAGGAACAAGGCCAGACCGATCAATACCTGGTTCGGCGGCATCTGCTGCGTTCCCAGTGCATTTCGCATAAAGGACAAAACGACGATGATCCTGGTAAAGGATGTCAGCATGATCAGCAGCGATGGAGCCAGCGACAATATAGTCATGATAAACAGGATCTGGATGCTCGTCGCAACATCCTGGGGATTCTCAGCCGCCTCTATGTCCAGTCCGATTTTGGGTATCGGCAGCGGCTCTGCCGACACGGCTATAGCAGAGAAAGATAAAAGGAAGATGACAAGAAACGTTACTATGAGGCTATCATTAGCTCTTTTCATTTAATCTGTTACCCCTAACCATGGATTTTAGCTTCAGCAGACTACCCTTTACACTATACAGTTCATTTTGGGATTCATCTGCCGTCAGCTTTTTCATATAATTTTCAACACTTTCTCCTTTTATCTCACGGAATTCGCCAGTCCCTTGAACAGACTCGGCCGACTCGGCACCCTGAACAAACTTCAGCTTGTCCGCTTCGATTTCGGTCAGCAAGGTTACGGTCTTGTTGCTGTTTCCCATCAGGAAATACTGCTCACCTGCTTTGATCAGAAAAACGCTTTTATCCATTCCCAGGTTCAGTGTCTCAACCAGCTTCAAGTTCCGACCGTTTTTCCCGGAAACTCCTTTTTTTGCAATATATCGCGTTGCCAGATAAGCTGCACCTAATACAACGGCTGACATAAAAAGGAAATACAAAAAGCTGAAAACGCTGCTCCCAAACGTATTGCTTACTGCTAGTTGCGGTAAGCTGTATGCAGTATATGCCAGCAAAGCAATCACCTCTTCCTTTAAAATCGCGGATCAGGCTGGCATACAAAAATACTTTATCCCAGAACCTTTTTTACCGCTTCAATGATTCTTTCAGCCTGGAACGGCTTCACGATAAAATCCTTTGCGCCGGCTTGTATGGCTTCAATAACCATCGCCTGCTGCCCCATAGCGGAACACATGATGACCTTTGCCGCGCCGTTCAGCTTCTTGATTTCCTTTACAGCCTGGATACCGTCCACTTCCGGCATGGTGATGTCCATAATGACCAGATCAGGGCTGATCTCTTTATACTTTTCAATCGCTCTGGCACCATTCTCTGCCTCACCGGCGATGGTAAAACCATTTTTGCTTAACACATCCTTGATCATCATCCTCATAAAAGCAGCATCATCAACGATTAGAATTCCATTTGCCATTTATTTTTTTCCTCCTTGCATTTGTTGTTATCATTTATTGAATTTTGTTCAATCGTTTAGCGGCACTGACAATATCTGTAATTCTTACACCGAAGCTTTCGTCAATGACCACGACTTCACCTTTGGCAATATACTTACCGTTAATCATGATATCCACCGGTTCCCCTGCCAGTTTGTCGAGCTCCAGAATGGTTCCGGGTCCGAATTCCAAGATGTCCTTGATCAGCTTTTTGGTACGGCCCAACTCAACTGTGATCTCCAACGGTACATCCATAATCAGTTCGATACTGTCCTTCTCCGCACTCCATTGGTCGCTTTCAAAGTTCTGATACTGTACCGGCTGCACGTTGACAACCTTGGGCTCCTCCCTGTGAATAGGCTCTTCATATTTCCGCTGTGGGCCTCCATTGCTTTGGGTCGGCGGCGGAGGCACCGGCCTGCTTTGCGGTGGCGGCTCGTGAGCCTGCTTGACCGCACGGGGCGGTTCAGGCTGCTTTGGCGGCGGTTCCTGAGCCTGTTCGGGACTGATCATGCTGCTGAACAGATTGCCTACCAGTTCTTTTGCAAATTCGATGGGAAGCAGCTGCATGATCTCACTGTCGATGATATCCCCGACTTCCATCTTGAAAGCAATCTTTACGATTCGCTCTTGTGGATTATATATCTCCAGGTCCTCCAGATTCTGAAAGTGCATAATGAAGGCCCTGGGCGGCGAAATATCGATCCGCTTGTTGAACATGGTGGATAAGGAGGTGGAAGAAGAACCGATCATTTGATTCATGGCTTCTCCGATGGCGCTCAGATGCAGGTCGCTGATGTCCTCCTGATTGTTCTGCCCATCACCGCCCATCATCAAATCGGTAATGATCCTGACATCGTCCTCTTTCAGGATCAGCAGATTCGTTCCTATCAGGCCATCCGTATATTGCACCTGAACTGCCACATAGGGTGATGTATAGCTTTCCGACAGCTCTTCCCACGTCAGGACGGAGACCTTGGGCGTGGTAATATTGACCTTGTTGTTCAACAGCGTGAAAAGCGTCGTTGCTGACGTTCCCATGCTGATATTTCCAATTTCACCCAGCGCATCCCTTTCTTCGCTTGTCAGGTCTGAATCACTTTCAGATGAGCCTCCAAGAGAAGATGAATTATCTTGAGCCGGAGAAACACTATCTCCTCTAAGCAGCGCATCAATTTCTTCCTGAGACAGCATCTCACTCATCGTAATCATCTCCTTTCCTCATAACATTCGTAATTTTGACTGCCACCTTGTTCTTTTTCAACCCGGGCTTTCCTGAGAATTTCAGCGTATTTCCCACAAAGATCTCCAAATCGTCATTGATTGAAGAACTGAGGGGAACCACATCTCCAATCTGTAATCCCAGGAAGTCTTTCACCGTAATATCATTTTTCCCTAGTACCACCCGCAATGGCAGCAGTGTGCTCTGTATCTTTTTCTCAATGATCTTCAGGTCAGTACCCGATATCTCCTTACTCATTCCGGAAAACCAGAATTTTGTACTCAGCTTGGGAATAACAGGTTCGATGACCAGATGCGGTATACAGATATGAATCATGCCTTCAATGCTTCCTACTTTGGTATTCAGTGTGATCAGCGCAACCGTTTCGTTGGGCGACATGATTTGTGCAAACTGCGGGTTCGTCTCAATTTTCTTCAGCCTAGGCTTCAATTCAATGACATTTTTCCACGGGTCCTTGAAATAGGTAACCATTTGGCCCAGGATCCTTTCAATTAGGCTCAGCTCTATCTCAGTAAAACCTCTTGCCCTTTCGAAGGCATGTCCCGAGCCTCCCAGGACCCGCTCAATCATGGCAAAAGTGATGCTGGGCGTCATCTCAATGATGATGGAGCCGTTCAGCGGAAGGAAATCAACGATTCCCAACACAGAAGGATTGGGCATGGAGTTGGAAAACTCATTATAAGTCAACTGGTCTACCGAAATAACTTCAATTTGCACCAAAGTCCTCAGGTAACCGGATAAATAGGTCTGCAAAAGCCTGGAATAATTCTCATGCAAAATTTGAAGCGTTCTGGTATGATCTTTGGCAAATTTATTAGGAATTTTGAAGTTATAGTCTTTGACTTTTCTTTCTTCTTTTTCTTCCCTTATCTCATGAACACTGATCTCGCCTGAATTCAGGGCACTAAGCAGCGCATCTATCTCATTTTGCGAAAGAACCTCCGACACCTTGCCACCTCCTTATCCCTTACTGCGACTAAACAGCTTATTGCACGATAAACTCGTCGAAAAATACATTGACAACTTTTTCCGAATTCAGTATTTTTCGAACCGCCTGCAGAATCTCTTTCTGAAGCTTCAGCTGACCTTCCTGCCCAGCCAGATCCAATTCTGTTTTTGAACGGATCAACAGGTTGATTTTATCTCTGATTTCCGACTCGCGGTTAAGCATCAATTCTTCAATCTTCTTATCGATTTCGAATTTAAGCACCAGTTTGCACATTTTTTTGCTGTCTTTGACATTATTAACAAATGAATCTCCTACAGTAACTGTAATGACATTTTTGTCGATTTTTCTCGGTTCTTCTGCTTTTTTCGCTGTTTTTCCCGAAAATATCATATATACTATTATACCTGAAACAATGACTAAAAGTAAAAGTATTATAATTGCAATTAAGATAATATTTTTTTTCACTTATTTCGCCTCCTTATCGGATATCAAGGATTGCCGGATTGTATCTCGGAACGCAGGATGACCATGTCAACCCTTCTGTTGCGCTGTCTTCCCTCTACATTTGCATTATTATCAATGGGGTGCTGATCTGCATATCCCGATGCGGATAAACGCTTGGCCTCGATTCCATTCTCTTCTATCAGATACTTGACGACATTGACTGCCCGCGTTGTCGACAGCTCCCAATTTGAAGGGAATCTGACCGTATGAATCGGCACATTGTCGGTATGGCCCTCTATTCGTATATTTTTGTCATTTTCTTTCAAAATGTCCGAGACCTTATTGATAATCTCTCTCGCCTTCGGCTTCAGGTCCGCTTTGCCGGAATCAAAAAGTACGTTATCCAGGAATCGCACAAGCAAGCCTCTTTCATCCAGGTTCAGCGTTATACTTGACTCAAGCTGATTCTCCTCGATGAATTCGTTTATTTCCTCATAAAGCCTTTTGAACTCTTCATTCTCTTCCGTGGGCGTATCATTGGGAAACGCGTTGGTAAGCGGATCCATCTGAACAGTGGTACCGGAGTCCAGAACGCCTAGAGAACCCTGCATGGACTGCATGATGGCTTTGAACTTTTCCACATCCAGGGTGGAAAATGAAAACAGCAGGACAAAAAAGCACAATAAGAGGGTCATCATATCGCCATAGGTCGCCAGCCATTCCGGCGCACCAGCCTTATGCTCCTCTTCCTTTTTCCTTGGCATTATGCTTCACCTTCTTTAGGTTCTTTTGGTGCGCCGATCTTGCTTCTCAAGCTGGGAGCCATAAACGCTTTCAGCTTTTCTTCAATGATCCTGGGATTCTCTCCGGCCTGTATGGACAGCATGCCCTCCATCATGACCTCCTTGAGCAGAGACTCCTGTGAGCTTCTCAATTTTAGCTTGTTGACGACAGGATTGCAGAAAACATTGGCAATGATCGAGCCGTAAAGCGTCGTGATAATCGCTATGGCCATGTTGGGTCCCAAGGATGCGGGGTCGGACAGGTTCGCAAGCATGTTGATCAAACCGATAAGCGTACCCAGCATTCCAAAGCCAGGCCCCATGGTTGCGATAAACTCAAAAACACCCTGGTTGCTCTTATGTCTGTCCTCTATGAATGAAAGCTCCGTTTCCAGAATATTTCTGACCAACTCCGGGTCGGTTCCGTCAACGATGAGCAAAATGCCCTTCTGAAGAAAATCGTCCTTCAGCTGCTGGGCGGCTTCTTCCAAGGCAAGCAGGCCTTCTTTTCTGGCAACATTCGCCAGATCTATGATGGACTTGATTACGCCTTCTGAATCCATTTCCTTGTAGATAAAAACATGTTTCAAGGACTTCAAGCCTTCCATCAGCTTTTTAATGGGAAATGCCATGACCGTTATGGCAATTGTTCCTCCGAATGTACAGACAATAGAAGGAATGTCAACATAACCTGACAGGCTCCCGCTCAGCAGAATAGTGAAAAGCATAACCGCAATTCCGCCAATTAAACCAATAACCGACGCTAAATCCAATGTTTCGCACCTCGCTTTAGTTGTTATCCTTAATAATTATAGATGAAAGGTCGAAAATCCTTTTTTTATGCTCAATAATTTTTTTTACAATTTCATCAGGTCTTTCCTTTACGACAAATTTTTTACCGTCACGCAAAGTTATAACGGTATCCGGTGTTATTTCCATCATTTCAATGAGTTCACAATTTAAAAAAAAGCTTACGCCGTTCAAACGAGTAACCTCAATCATTTTCTCACATCCTTTTAAGAATCCCTGGGCTTGCGCCCAGGGATTTCATTTATACTATCTCTTTAGGTTAACAAGCTCCTGGAGCATTTCATCCGAGGTGGTGATGATCCTGGAGTTTGCCTGGAAGCCTCTCTGTGTGCTGATCATCTCGGCAAATTCTCTGGAGATGTCGACGTTTGACATTTCCAGGGTTCCCGAGTTCAATGCACCCATCCCGCTGGAGCCAGGCAGCCCTGTGATAGGATCGCCTGAGTTGGGTGTGGTCTGGAACATGTTTTCCGCCGTCTTCTCCAGGCCGGCAGGGTTCTTGAAGACTGCCAGGGCCAGCTGTCCGATCACTTTGTTCTGTCCGTTGGTGAAGATACCGTTGATCTCACCTGTCGGTCCGATGCTGAAGGTGTCCAGGGAGCCTTGCGGATAACCGTCAGAGGAGGTTACCGCTGCATTGGATTCGTTGGAGAACTGGGTGATCTTGGAAAAATCGATATCGATAACCGTATCGGAAGATCCGCCTTTTCCGGGAACGGTAAGCTGTACTTTCCCGCCATTGGTGCTGGTTGTGGTATTCATACTGCCATCCGCATTGAATTTCAATCCGAAGCAGAGGCCGGCCATATTGTTTGCATCGACATTTGTATCCATCGTATCAAAATCTGTTGTATCAGTGAATCTGAAATATCTGTCAGAATCCTGATCCTTGATGAATACACCCCAGTCGCTTTCTCCTCCTGTTGCAGTTCCAGCGGAAGCCAAACCTCTGACAAATGTCAGCTTGATATTATGCTTGCCACCCAAAGAATCGAAGATGGTAGTTGTTGTCTCCCAGTATTTTGTCCCTGAGGCAAGTGTGAAGCTGTCTTGTGGATCGCTTCCTCCGCTGACATAGGTCGGTGAAGTAGTCACTTTGGCAAGCTGGTTATCCAGATTGCCTTCCATCGTCGCATAGGTTGTGGCTTGTGCAGGTACTGCCTCGGATTTTGAAATTTTGATTCCTTCCAAGTTGCTCTTAAGCGCTTTAGTTGTGGGGTCCACCATGTAGCCCAGCACCTTGTAACCGTTTGACGAAACCAGATTACCATCGTCGTCCAGAGAAAAATTCCCTGCTCTTGTATAAGTCCGGTTCATGCCGTCGGCTGAGTTGGAAAGGATGAAGAAACCGTCTCCGTTGACTGCCAGGTCGGTAAGGTTGTCCGTTCTCTGAACGGCACCCCTTACATGGAAAGTGTCAATGGAGGAAAGGGAGATGCCCAAGCCCACCTGCTGGGGGTTGGTGCCGCCTTTACCGCTCTGCGGCGAGCCTGCGCCCCTCAGGGTCTGGTTGAACACTTCCTGGAAACTGACTCTCTGGGATTTGTAGCCTACCGTGTTGACATTGGCAATATTGTTACCGATGGTATCCATCTTCAACTGATGGGCCCTCAGGCCTGATACACCGGAAAACATTGATCTCATCATAATAATTGACCTCCTTAATTGTAATTGTGGTGTTTGCGAGCAAACACCGAGAATAATACGGCAATCGAAACGATTGCGTATTATTCCGCCTTTCTTCTATCAATCCGAAAGGCTCAGGCCCCCTTAAAAAGGTCCGGCCTGTGTATGACGCCTTGAGATAACGCAAGTGTTATCTATATGATCACTGCCCCGTCGATGTTGGTGAATACATTCTCCTTGAGGTTTTCGTCCATTGCTGCCGTAATGATGGTCTTGCTTTTAACGTTGGCTATGAACGCCGTATTCCCCATCAGGATCAGGGTTTCCTTGACGCCCTTCTCGGCGGCTTTGTTGACCGCGTTGTTGAGCTTGCCGATCTCATCCTTGCTCAGGCTTATGTTTCTTGCCTGCAGCCTTTCCATCGCGTGCTTGGAAAACTTCACTTCGCTTTGCTTGCTGACTTCCGCCTGAAGGATGGAATCAAAGCTGCTGCCGGTATTGCTGACGTTTTGCTTTTCCGTCGTCTTGCCGGTATTGGCCGGTCTTCCTACCGGTATGATGGGCCTTTGATTGTAGATTCCGTTCATTTTTTCACCTCATTTGCCTTGGTCAGCCTACATCTGAGTGGTGGTCGTCTTGACCTCGCTTACATCTTCCAGCAAAACATCCTTGCCGTTGACCGACAGGTTAATGGTACTGCCTTTCTTGCTTACCCTCTCCACGACGCCTTCTATGTCGACCATCTTTATTTTCTTGACACCGTCAACCGTTTCGATGGTCTCATATTTTCCCTTGATGGTTTTCCCGATTAGGTTGAAGGCCGCCGACATCCTGGTGGTTTGATTCACTGCATATACCTGCTCTGCCTGATTAGTCAGCTCCGTGACCTCCGTGACATCGTCAAACTTGATATCCAGTTTCTTACCGTTGTAATCCACCGAAAGAAATATTTCATTGTCCTTCATCACGATCTTTTCTACCAGACCGATGATCTCTTTGGATTGGATTGAGTCTTCTTCCTTGTAGTTTGCCTTGACCAGCTTGTTGACCATGTTGCTGGCTGAGTTGACCTTGACGGATTTGTTCATGTTCTGGGACTGCTCCAATGAGCTGAACTGCGCCATCTGTCCGATGAACTCCGTATCCTTCGTCGGCTCCAAAGGGTTCTGGTTCTTAAGCTGTGTCACCAGGATCTTCAGGAAAGCATCCTTGTCCAACGTGCTCTTGAATTCCTTGGGCTCTTGCTTGTAGCTATAAGTGTTGTAGTTTCCGCTGATTCCGTCTACTGCCATTCTTTCACCTCCTATGCTTTGAAGTCTACCTTCCCGTCATGGTAGTTATAAGGGTTCCCTGCCCTGACCGTCTGCACGTCTTCCGCTCCGTATGCGCCATGCCTTCCGGTATCGCTGCTCCTGCCGTTAGCTCTGATTGTTTCCTTCCACATCTGGAACTGGTTCTGCTGGTCCTGCCATTTGTTATCCTGACCTACTGAAACGCTGAAACTCTGTACCGCAATTCCCTTCTCTTCCAGCATGTCCTTCAACTGGTTAAAGTTTGACTCAATGATCTCTTTGACCTGTTGGCTTTCTGCTACAAACTTTGCTGTTATCAAACCCCGCTCTACTGCTACCTTCAGAGTCAGCTTTCCCAGGTTTTCAGGCTCCAGCTGCATCCTCAGCTCCTGCTGTGCATCCTTTATAATAAACTCTGCCTTCTTGACGATCTGGTTGATGACATCGCTTTTTGTGGCATTTGATGCTCTCGATGCCTGCTCCTGCACTGCAGTTGCTTTAGCCCTGTCTAAGTGCGCCTGCTCTTCAGGCATGACGAACTTTTCAGCATCTGCACCAGCCTGAACCGGATTCTCAACCTTTGAGGCTTGTACTTTCACTTCTCTCTGTCCAGAAGCTTGTTCCCGATTTTCATCTTGACTATGCTTTCCACTGTCCTCCAGTTTTGCATCCAGCGCCTTTTTTTCAGCTGCCTCATCCGATTCGGCTTCTGCGGTCTCACCGCTTACATTGCTTTCCTTCAGTCCGGCCGTACCGGGTTTTTCTTCCGTATTCCGCACCTCTGAATGTACTTCCTTGCTTGGAGTTGAATCATCCTTGGCATTGCTGTCCTTTGTTTCCTGGATGCGCTCCCCCGGGGTATCTTTTATGCTGTCCTTCTTTACAGCTTCCGGCTGAGCTGTCTTTATTTTCTGCGTATTCTCAAGCCCGCTTTGCTGATATTTGGCATCATGCAGTTCTTTGGCCTGCATATTCTCCATTAATGCCTTCATTTCCCTGATTGCCTCTCCGACAGCTTCTTTCGCAGTGCTCAACTGCGCATTTGCCATTTCTGATGTCCCGCCTGCAGCAATACCGCCCGGTTTCAAGCCGTCCAGCAACTTGCCGACTGCTGCCGCCAACTGGCTGACACTTGCCGCCATTTGCTCCGGCATCGGCTCTCCTTCAGCCTCCAAGGCATTCAGGACTTCCATCAGCTGTTGAATCAGCTTTTCCTTGTCTTCACCGGAAGTTTCTTCGGCAGCCGTTGTGTTCATCAATCTTTCCAGCAGGGGTATCAATTCTTCCAACACTTTTGCTGCTTTCGGCTTTGTTTCCTTGTTTTCCTTTTCCTGATCCTGTGTTTCCTTTTCCGGCGCCTTTACTTTCTTGAGCGTCTTCTGCCCATTATCCAGCCGGGCGGCAAGGATCTCTTCCTTTGTCCTGCTCACATCTCCTTTCTCATGGTTGGATTCTTTTCTGTTTCTTGAGGCGGCAATCAATTCCCTTCTAAAGCCGTCAGCCTTGTCGGCCCTTTGCATTGCAGGCTTGCTCTGCTGAGCTGCACCCTTTGCACCAACGGCCGGATTGCCGAACTTGAGAGCAGACAGGATATCCATGTTCATCGCCACTCTCTGCGCCTCCTTTCTTTTCTATATACCTAAGGTCCGATCAGTTCGAACCGGAGGTTTCGCTATTGTTCCCGGGAACAGCTTCACCGGCTGCAAGCTCCTCCAAAAGCTGTGCTGCTTGCAGCGGATCCATCAATGCCAGTATGGCGGAGGCTTTTTCCTTTTTCATGTTCCGGAGTATCTGGATGACTGTGGCTTGTTCTTCCATACTCATCAAGATCTGAACCGCTTTGTTGTTTTCAATTTTTTCAAGGTACTGTACCTGCTCCTGTATGCTTGTCAGCTTCTCACTGAGCTGCGTCCTGGTTTCAGCAATTTCCTGCTCTTCCAGCTTCAGTGCCTCTTCTCTGGCAGTCAGCGTCTTTTCCTTGGCCTTAAGCTCATTCTCCTTCTCCTGCAGCTGCTTTTCCTTTGTAGTCAGCTCGTTCCGCTGCAGATCCAGCTTTTCCTGTGCAAGCTGCTCCGGCGTTTTGTCTTCCACCACCGGCTGGATCAGCTTGCCTACTACGGGGATATTGACCAGCATTTTTGCCACTTGCTGTTTCAGGCCGCCGAAGTTGAACAGGAAGATGGCCCCTAAAGCAATGATTGATGTCAAAATCAGGATAATCAAGATCAGAAGCAGGCTTCCGGCCAATCCGCCGCCTTTTTTCCCTGGCTTTGCATCCTTGGCGCCTGCAGCAGCCGTTTTTTTGCCCTGAGGTTTGGCATTCCTTCCGTCACCCTGTGTCATGATGTGCTGTCCTCCTACGCCTTATTTCCTTCCTTGAAGGAAATTAAGTCATCGACTAATTTATCGTCTTTTTTCTGCTCATTATATAGATGTTTTTTGTAATCTATCTCTTTTAATTTTTCCATCATCTTTTTTTCCTGTGTCGCTTTGATAAGCACCTGTCTGCAGCTGTCGGCATAGTCTTCAGCCATTTTAATCTTCAGATGCTGCTCTCTAAGTCGCTTCTTGAAATACTCAATATAGGTCAAAAGCAGTTTCAACTGGCTTACCGGAAGCCCTGCAGCAGCCTGACCATTGAAATCCGCCTGCATATCGGCATGCCGGTGCTGTATCTCTGCCAGCTTGTTTTTTTCATCCTCAAGCCTTTTTAATGCCAGCCTCAGCTCGTTCTTTTTTTCTTCCTCCATGCTCTCTTTAAGATCCAGGATCCTCTGCAGTCTGAATTTGTAGCCAGCCATCCGCTATCTCACACCCTCATATAACCAGATTTTTCATGATGTTCAAAGCTTGTTCCATGCCGATTTTTTCATGGACATCCTGCTTCAGGAACTGATTGATCTGCTCGATCCTTTCCATGGCACGGTCGATGCTTTTGCTGCTTCCCTTTACGTAGGCACCGATATTGATCATATCTTCGGCATCCCGGTATACTGACAGGATGTTTTTCATTTCATTGGCATATTGCTTGTGGGCGTCGCTGATAATATTCGGCATAACCCTGCTGACACTTGCAAGTACGTCTATCGCCGGATAATGGTTCCTGTTGGCCATGTTCCTGGACAGGACGATATGCCCGTCCAGAATACCCCGTACCGTATCAGCGATGGGTTCATTCATATCGTCTCCATCAACCAGTACGGTATACATGCCTGTAATCGAGCCTCTTTCGGATGTACCGGAGCGTTCAAGCAGCCTAGGCATGATGGCAAAAACCGATGGTGTATAGCCGCGGGTCACCGGCGGCTCTCCGATGGCCAGTCCCACTTCTCTCTGTGCCATAGCAAAACGGGTCAGGGAATCCATCAGAAGCATCACATCCAGACCCTGGTCTCTGAAAAACTCCGCTACTGCCGTCGCCAGCTGTGCAGCCTTCAAACGCACCAAGGCCGGCTGGTCCGAGGTGGCTATGATAACCACTGAGCGCCGAAGCCCTTCTTCCTTCAAATCGTTTTCGATAAACTCCCTTACTTCCCTGCCTCGTTCGCCAATCAGCCCGATGACGTTGACATCCGCCTTGGTATTCCGGGCAATCATGCCCATCAAAGTACTCTTTCCGACGCCGCTGCCAGCAAAAATACCCACCCTCTGGCCTTTGCCGATGGTCAGCAGGCCGTCAATGGCTTTGACCCCCAAAGGCAGAATTTCTTCTATCCTTTTTCTGGTCAGCGGATTGGGCGGGCTATTTTCTACCGGATATGACAAATGGCTTTCGATAACGCCTAAATCATCGATGGCGTTACCTAAGCCATCCAAAATCCTACCCAGCATGCTTTTGTCGACATTGACGGTCAGGTTCCTTCCTGTTGCTTCCACCCGGCTTCCCGGTCCGATCCCGCTCATGTCGCCCAAAGGCATCAGGCATACGATATTATTCTTGAAGCCCACCACTTCTGCTTTGATAGGCACATCACTCTTGACCGGATAGATGAAGCACAGCTCTCCCAGGTTCGCTGCCGGCCCGATGGATTCGATGGTCAGACCGACGACCTGGGATACTCTCCCGGTATATTTAATCAGATCGTTTGATGTCAGTGCATATTTGTACTTGATCAAACTGATGCCATTCATTTTATCACTCATTTCTAAGCATATATAAAAATATTTTTTCCAATTCAGTCATCTGGGTCTCCGTACCGGAATTGATTTCGCCGGAAGGCGTCTCAATGATGCAGCCGCCCTCATTCAAGGAGAGGTCTGCTACCACTTCGATCTCGGAAATCCCTTCCACCATCCTGCTTATTCTGTCCCTATTCTGCGATACGTGATTAAAATCTGCTTGTGAAACACGCAGGATCAATTTATTCTTAAAGGCACATTTGCTGAGTGCCTGCCGGATAAGGGAAAAAATCAGGTCCTTATTCTGCTTCAGCTCCTCGCCGATGACCTTCCCGGAAATTTCCAGGACCAGACTGATGACGTCCTCTTCCACTTCTTTATATAGAACGGATTTCCTTTGGTCGATAAAAGTCCTTATATCGGCCGCCTCTTCAATGATGGCGCCAGCTTCCTTATAGCCTTCGCCGAAGCCGGCTTCAAAGCCCTCCTTATAAGCCGCTTCCCTAGTGGCATAAAGCAGCTGCTCTGCATCCGCATTGGCCTGCCGTGTGATCTTCTCTGCTTCACTGTTTGCTTCTTCAATAATTCTCAAATACATCTGCTTGGCATCTTCTATAATATTCTGGGCCATTTCCTCCGGATTATTAAGCTGCGTGGTGCCTCCAGCCGGCATTTCCCCGGGCTTGACCTTCAGGCTAGGCTGGTGTGCCGTGTCCAACGGTTTTGGTGTCCCCACCTGCACGTAGTTGGACTTGAATACCTTAGACAATAATTTCATCTCCTCCGCCTCTGGAGATGACGATTTCACCTGCGTCCTCCAGCTTTCTGATTATGTTGACGATCTTCTGCTGCGCTTCTTCGACGTCGCGCAAACGTACAGGACCCATATAGTCCATGTCTTCCTTGATCATTTCAGCCAGACGCTTGGACATGTTGCTGAATATGGCTTTTTGTACTTCTTCGTTTGCATTCTTGAGTGCCAGAGACCAGTCGTTGTTTTCAACTTCTCTTGTAACGCGCTGTATGGACCGGTTGTCCAGCGTAATAATATCGTCAAATACGAACATCCTCTTGCGGATCTGTTCTGCCAGGTCGGTATCCTGAACCTCCAGCGTTTCCATAATGAATTTCTCCGTTCCTCTGTCTACGGAATTCAAAATCTCAACGATGGAAGTGATGCCGCCGGCTATGGTGTAATCCTGTGTTACCATGGAAGAAAGCTTCCGTTCCAGTACCCTTTCTATTTCCTTGATGATTTCCGGTGATGTACGGTCCATGATGGCAATCCTTCTGGCTACATCCGCCTGCTTGTCCTGAGGCAGAGAAGATACGATGGCCGCCGCCTGCTGGGGCTTGAGATAGGCCAGTATCAAAGCGATGGTTTGTGGATGCTCTCCCTGTATAAAGTTCAGAAGCTGCGCGGGATCCGACTTCCTTACAAAATCAAACGGCCTTACCTGCAGTGAAGCAGTCAGCCTGTTGATGACGTCCAAGGCCTTCTGACCACCCAAGGCTCTCTCCAGGATATCCTTCGCATAGGATATGCCACCCTCGGAAATATACTCCTGTGCAAGGCAGATCTGGTAAAATTCCTTAAGCACATCCTCTTTTTCCTCGGGAGTGACTGTCCGCATATTGGCAATTTCCAGGGTAAGCTGCTCAATATCCTCTTCCTTCAAATGCTTGAATATTTGTGCAGACTTTTCCGGTCCCAGCGTAATCAGCAGGATAGCGGCTTTCTGCCTTCCGGCCAAGCCTGCTCCCCTATTTCCTCTGCTCATTATTCAATCACCTCTACTCCTCATTCAGCCAGGACTTAAGCAGTTGAGCCGCTGTCTCGGGTTTCTGGCCTACAAATTTGTCTATTTTCTTCTTCACTTCGTTTTTATCTTCAACATCTATTTCAGCAATGGGTGCTGATTCCATAGCACTGAGCGGTATGGTCCGTCCCGAACTGTCGGTCACGTATTCTTCAGCCTCGGAACCGCCAGAACCGCGGCCTCTTCTTTTAAAGAGCAGGAAAATTGCAGCACCGAATATCAGAACTGCTGCTATCCCCGTCCCGGCCATAACCAAAAACTCTCTGGTCTGCAGCTTCGCTTCCTCAGCTTCCGCTTCGGCTACAGCATCCTGGAAGGAAGTATCAAAGCCCATCAGGGCGACATTGATGCTGCTGTCTATAGGTATAGCCTGTGCGCCAAAACCCTGGACGGAATACTTTACAAGCTCCTTTACCTTGGCGACCAGCTCCTCACTGTTGGCTCTGGACTCTTCCTTCAGGCTGTCCTCGTTGACCAGTACCGAGACCGTCAGTCCCTGAATGCTTCCCATTTCCTTTACGATCTGCTTTTTGATTTCATTGATTTCATAATTGACGATGGTGCTGGCTTCGTTATACTGTGCTTTTGAGGTGTCGGTTTCCACATACTGTTCGACTTCCGTGTTGCTGTCGGTTCCCGGTACACCGCCGTTGCCGGCGTCGACCCATTCTTTCTTGATATCCTGCATATTCCGCACAATACCGGCGTTTTTCTCGGTATCCGGTGCTTCAAAAACCGTACTGACGGTTTCTTCGCTGTTGTAGTCCAGATTAACGGCTACCGATACCTTTACATTGTTTACACCGAAAGGCGCCTCCAGGAACTTGATGATGGTCTTTTCAATGTTGGTCCTGACTGCATCCTGCATCTCCATTTGAGTGGAAATCTGTGCGCTTGTATTGTCGATATCCTGAACCAAAGGCCTGCCGTTTTCATCCATTACAAATACATTCTCAGGCTTCAAACCTTTGACGCTTTTGGCCACATACTGCACAATACCCTGCACCTGGTTACGGTCCAAGGGTGACGTACCCGGCTTCATCTTCACAATCAGGGATGCCGTCGCTTCATTATTCTGGGGATCCAGCACAAAAGCCGTATCCTCCGGGATATACAAGTTCACATCAACAAAATCCACACCCCGGATGGCCCGGATCCCTTTTTTCAGGTTATTCTGCTTTGCAGCCAAGTACCGCTGCTGTTTGTCCTGGCTTGTTTCAAAAAAAGATGCCTGAGCATCCTCGGGGACCTCATAGTCCTCGCTTATGACACCTTCCATAGCCAACTGCGCTCTGAGTTCATCCACCTTGTTCTTTGGCACATAAACGGTGGTTCCGTCGATCCTGGTGTTGATTCCCATTTCCTTCAGCTTTGCGTGCACATTTCCGGCATCGTTCTGGCTCAGGTTGGCGTAGAGTATTTCCATCTGCGGTCTTGCCGCATAGATGACAAAGCTGACCACCAGGGTTATGGACAGAACGGTTGCAATAATCAGCCGAAGCCTTTGCCCTTTATCCAGTCCACCCCAGAAAGCGTTCAGCTGGTTTCTCAGATTATTAAACATTTCACCCATTTCATCACCTCGCTGCTATACAGGCATTCTCATGATTTCCTGATAGGCTTCAAGAATCTTGTTTCTCACCTGCAAGGTGAACTGCAGGGCTATTTCAGCCTTTTCTGCCGCTACCATGACCTGGTGGATATTATCGGTCTTGCCTGCAGCAAGGGCCGTATTCAGGCTCTCTGACTGCAATTGCAGGTCATTGACCTGGCTTATTGCGGTATTCAAAAAATCAGCAAAAGAAGCACTTTTTGCATTGTCCTTCCTTTGCGTATCCTGGATATCCAAATTAAGCTGGCTTGGAAAATTTATCTTCAAGGATCATTCCTCCCGTACCTAAATGTTAGATGCTTCGTTGTCTGCTCTCCTGCCTATGCACGTCCTATTTCCAATGCCTTCATCGCCATGGATTTTGTGGAATTCAACGCCGTCACGTTTGCTTCATAAGCCCTGCTGGCGGTGATCATATTGACCATTTCCGTCATGATATCCACATTGGGCAATCTGACATAACCCTCTTCATCGGCATCCGGATGCCCCGGCTCATAAACCATTTTGAAGGGGGACTTGTCCTCCTGGATGGCTGCAGCTTTTACCCCGCCGCCCATTGTTCCCTTGCTGGCTTCTGAAAGGTATTGGCTGAAGCTGGGCTTTCCTTCGGCTTCCTGAAAAACAACCACCTGCCTTCTATAAGGTGTACCGCTGGCAGTTTTGGTGGTGTTGACGTTGGCTATGTTCTTGGACATGACATCCATCCTGAGTCTTTCAGCTGTCAGTCCCGAAGCGCTTATGTTAATTGAATTGAAAAATCCCATTTCACTTACCTCCCACTATTTAAAACCAGTTTGATCTTGCTGAACTCCTTTGTCAGCTGGGCAATGACCGCATTATACTTGATAGTGTTTTTTGCCAGTTCTGCCATTTCAACATCAATGTCCACATTGTTCTTGTCACGTTTGGTCGACGTGAAGCTTTCCTGCTCGACGCTGGGTTCCGGAATGTCCTGGCTGCCGTGGCCGATTGGGATGAACTTATCGCTTTTCTTTATACCGGACAGCTGCAGTTCCGATATGGAGTCCGACAAATATTCTTCAAATCGGACATAGGATTTTTTGAAACCGGGTGTGTTGACATTGGCAATATTGTTGGATATGACTTCGTTCCTCAGCCAGGCTGCATCTAAAGCCTTTTCCAGAACCTTGGTCTTTCCGGTGATCTTGTCGATCATGCTCATCCCTCCAATCAAAGCGATGTATTTCTCGTGCTTCAGCCATTATTTTGCATAAATTGATCATTCTGCAAGTGGTTTTTGTACTTACATCAAATATAAACTATTCGACACAAACCCTTCATTTCCTTTATAAATCCGCAAATATTTATTGTCACGGGAGCCATATTTCGCTATGGAAATCAGGCATCTTTTATACAAAAG
This sequence comes from Calditrichales bacterium MX18-03, assembly GCA_021083345.1. Taxonomy (GTDB): domain Bacteria; phylum Bacillota; class Clostridia; order Lutisporales; family Lutisporaceae; genus JAJGRE01. The sequence goes on from JAJGRE010000001.1 coordinate 341,085, forward strand.
ATAACGTACTCAAAGCTGAAAATGAATACAGCTTTACAGTGTCTTTGATATAAGTATCGAAAAAAAAAGAAGACTTCTTAAGTATGACTCAAGAAATCTTCGCTGCTGCTATCTGATTTTTTTCAGTTCTTCCATCAGCTTATCGTTCAGTATCTTGATGTGCGTTCCCTTCATGCCGAGGGATCTGGACTCAATGACACCGGCGCTTTCGAACTTTCTCAGCGCATTGACGATAACAGACCTTGTGATGCCCACTTTATCGGCAATTTTGCTGGCGATGAGCAAGCCTTCACTTCCCTCCAGTTCCTTGAAAATATGCTCAACAGCTTCCAGTTCGGAATAAGAAAGCGTCCCGATAGCCATCTGGACTACTGCTTTCTTTCTGGCTTCTTCCTCTATCTCTTCATGCTTGGACCGCAGGACTTCAATACCGACAACGGTAGATCCGTACTCCGCCAGGACTAGATCCTCATCATTGAAGCCTTGGTTGTATTTACCAAGGATGAGTGTTGCAAGCCTCTCTCCTCCGCCGAAAACCGGTACCACCGTGGAATAAGGTGTGCCCATATCGCATCTTTCCTTATTGTCTATGACGCAGACATTTTCTGGATTTGCAATGTTGGCTTGGGTTTCGGTAATGCTCAGTAAGGACTTGTTGTACTCATCCGGAAATTTCTTGTCAACAAGCAGTTCATTTTTCAGGTATTCGCACTCTTCCTTGCTGCCCAGGGCGTACCCGAGGATCCTTCCTTTTCTGCTCAGAATATAAACGTTGGCTTCCAGCACCTCGCTCAGTATTTTGCAAAGGTCATAAAACGATACCGCTTGCGTCCCCGACGTCTGCAGGACTTTGTTCACTCTTCTCATTTTTTCTAATAGTGTAGAGCTCATATGTTTCCTCCTTCATTAAATGATGTATTTGCTGACATCCCGGTTTTTTATGTCGTTCATTAAAGCATTCTTTACATAATCCCTGGTTATCATAAGCTTCTTTTCCGATATGTCCGGTGCATTGAAGGAAACATCCTCAAACAACCGCTCCATTACGGTATAAAGCCTTCTTGCCCCTATGTTTTCATATTGCTCGTTCATATAAACCGCTATTTCCGCCATTTCGGCAATAGCCTCTTCCTCAAATTCAACCTCTATGTTTTCTGCACCCAAGAGGGCTTTGTATTGCTTTGACAATGCATTGTTGGGCTTTGTCAGGATCTCCCTGAAGTTCTCCTTTGTCAGGCTGCTAAGCTCCACTCTGACCGGAAAACGACCCTGCAGCTCGGGTATCAGATCGGAAACCTTGGCAACATGAAAAGCTCCGGCTGCAATAAACAGCATATAGTCCGTCTTGACCGGTCCATATTTGGTAATAACAGTGCTGCCTTCCACGATAGGAAGGATATCCCGCTGCACACCTTCACGTGACACATCAGGGCCGCTGCTGTACCCCTTTCCGGCAATTTTATCAATTTCATCGATAAAGATGATTCCTTTTTCCTCCGCCCTTTTGATGGCTTCCTCAGTCACATTGTCCATATCGATGAGCTTTTGGGCTTCCTGTTGCGTGAGAAGTTTCATCGCTTCTTTGACAGAAACCTTTCTCTGCTTCGTTTTCTTGGGAAAAAGGCCGCCAAACATGTCCTGCATATTAATGTTCATCTGTTCCATGCCAAGCCCGGACAGCATTTCAATCGTGGACCCGGAGGAGTCCTCCACCTCGATTTCCACCTGCTGGTTATCCATTTCGCCGGCTTTTATCTTCTGCCTGATGTAAAACCGGTTGGTCATGATGTCCTCTTCCTTCTGCCTGCTCTGCTCATCCGCATCGCTCTCACGGGAAGGATAGCCGCCGCCAAAAAGCATTTCAAAAGGGTTTTTGTTGGCGTTGGCCTTTCGGGATGACGGTATCAGAACCTCTGCGATTCGCTCCGCTGCCATGTCATGGGCCTTTTCGCCCACTTCGGACATTTTTTCAGTCTTGACCATCCGGACGGCAAATTCCACCAAATCCCGGATAATGGACTCTACGTCCCTTCCGACATATCCCACTTCAGTGAACTTTGTGGCTTCCACCTTGACAAAGGGTGCATTGACCAGCTTTGCCAGCCTTCTGGCAATTTCGGTCTTGCCGACACCTGTGGGTCCGATCATCAATATATTCTTAGGCGTGATCTCACTCCGCATTTCCTCATCCAATAGGTTTCTCCGGTACCTGTTTCTCAAAGCAACTGCAACGGAACGCTTTGCATTCTCTTGCCCGATAATGTATTTATCCAGTTCTTCCACGATTTGCTTTGGAGTCAATTCCTTCATGGCATCCTCCTCCATTATAATTCCTCAACTGCTACGTTGCTGTTGGTAAAGACACAGATGGAAGCCGCAATTTCCAGAGACTTTCTGACGATTTCCCTGGCCGGCAGGTCTGTATTTTGCTGCAGAGCCTTTGCCGCTGCAAGGGCGTAATTGCCTCCCGAGCCGATGGCAATGACGCCGTCATCCGGTTCTATCACTTCACCGCTGCCTGAAATAACCAGCAGTGTTTCATTATCTATGGCAATGAGCATTGCTTCCAGATTCCGCAGTACCTTATCACTTCTCCATTCCTTAGCAAGCTCCACAGCTGCCCGCTTAAGATTGCCACTGTGCTGCTCAAGCTTCTCCTCCAACCGCTCCGACAGTGTAAAGGCGTCGGATACCGAACCGGCAAAGCCAACGATGACCTTTCCGCCGAAAAGCCGTCTGACCTTCCTGGCCGTGGCCTTTATAATGGTGCTCTGGCTCATGGTGACCTGCCCGTCTCCGGCAATGGCACCTTGCCCATCCTTCATGACTGCCACTATAGTCGTTGCATGAAACATATTCTCCTCCAAATTTCCTGACGGATCTCTATTGACACGTGAACAATTGTAAATATTCGTAAAAGTCAAACAACTTTCAAGTTAAATATATCACTTCGTTTACACAATTGCAACAATATCCGGCATGCTTTCAGCAAAAATTTCTAAGTCACTCAGCGCCCGCTCCGCATATTGCATGTATTTCTCTTTCTTGTTCTTGATACGGTACCCCAAATCGGGAAAAATGCCAAAGTTTACATTCATCGGCTGAAAACGCTTGTTGGTGGTATCGGTAATGTAGCTGCAAAGCGCACCATGAGCGGTAGTGTCTGGAAATACAAAAGGCGCTTTTCCCGAAAAAAGCCTTGCTGCATTGATGCCTGCGATGAGACCGGAAGAAGCGGACTCCACATAGCCTTCCACACCGGTCATCTGTCCCGCAAAAAATACCCTGCTGCTGTCTTTAAGCTGCAAAGTCGGCTGCAAGACCTTGGGGGAATTGATGTAGGTATTGCGGTGCATGACGCCGTACCTGACGAATTCGGCATTTTCCAGTCCCGGTATCAGGCTGAAAACGCGCTTTTGCTCTCCCCACTTCAAATGTGTTTGGAAACCGACAATATTATACAGCGTCCCTTCTTTATTGTCCTGTCTGAGCTGGATGACTGCATAGGGCTGTTCCCCGGTCCTTGGGTCAGTCAGGCCTACCGGCTTCAGAGGACCGAACAGCAGTGTCATGGGACCCCTTTTCGCCATTGTTTCCACCGGCATACAGCCTTCAAAAACGATTTCCTTTTCAAAGCTCTTAAGCGGCACGACTTCCGCCTTGATCAACTCGTTGTAAAAGTGTTCATACTCCGCTTGAGTCATGGGACAATTGACATAATCGCTTTCACCCCGGTCATAACGGGAAGCCTTGAATACCCTTTCCTTGTCGATGGACTCATATGTCACGATAGGTGCAGCCGCATCATAAAAATAGAAATAATCGTTGTCTAGCCGCTGCCGAATCTCCTTGGCAAGGATATCGGATGTCAAAGGGCCTGTCGCAACGACCACGATCCCGTCCTCCGGTATCTGTGAAACTTCTTCTCGCACAACCTCGATATTTGGGTGGTACTGAATCCGGTCCGTGATATCCTGTGAGAAACCTTCCCGGTCCACAGCCAAAGCCCCGCCCGCAGGCAAAGCATGCAAATCCGCGCAAGTCATGATAAGGGAATTCAGCCGCCGCATTTCCTCCTTCAAAAGCCCCACTGCATTTTCAAGCAGGTTCGAGCGGAGGGAATTGCTGCATACCAGTTCCCCGAACTTGTCGGTATGATGTGCAGGCGAGGACTGGATGGGGCGCATCTCATAAAGTCTCACCCTCAGCCCCCGCTGTGCGATCTGCCATGCTGCCTCGCTGCCGGCCAGCCCGGCGCCGATAACGGTAATATAATCCTTCAAAATCTATTCCACCTTCTTGTCGTTTACCTTCTCAAAATCGCAGCCCTCGCTGATGCACTTCAGTGTCTGTCCCTTTTTGCTTGCTTTTTTCAGCAGGTGATTCCCGCACCTGGGGCAGGTTTCAGCTACGGGCTCATCCCAGGTTACAAAGCTGCATTCGGGATATTTGCTGCAGCCATAGAACTTGCGGCCTTTCTTAGTTTTCCGCGCAATCAGCTCTCCGATGCATTTTGGGCACTTGAAGCCAGTGCTTTCGATAATCGCTTTGGTATTCCTGCACTGAGGGAAGCCGGGGCAGGCCAGGAACTTTCCATATCTGCCCTGCTTGTAGACCATATTGCGTCCACATAACTCACAGATCACTTCGCTGACCTCATCCTGAATTTCTATCTTGCCGATTTTCTCTTCGGCATTGACCAAGGTCTTTTCAAAGGGGCGGTAGAACTCTTCGATAATCCTGATCCAGTCCTTTTCTCCTTCTTCCACATCGTCCAGCTTATTTTCCATGTTAGCTGTAAATTCAGCATCCACGATATCGCTGAAATGTTCCTTTAAAAGGCCTGTTACCTTATCGCCCAAATCTGTGGGAATCAGGAATTTTTTCTCCCGTATGATATAGCCTCTGGCCAGGATGGTTGAGATGATCGGCGCATATGTGCTTGGCCTTCCGATTCCCTTCTCTTCCAATGCCTTTACCAGTGTGGCCTCTGTATAACGCTGCGATGGCTCTGTAAAATGCTGCTTGGGTTCCAGCTTCCTGAGCTTGGGTTTTTGGTTCTCCTGGAGTTCGGGAAGCGTGACCTCTTCGTCCTCTTCCTTTTCATCCTTGCCTTCAGTATAGATATGCATAAAGCCAGGAAAACGCAGAATACTGCCATATGACTTGAACAAATAGCCGTTCGCTGTGATGTCTACCGTTACAGTGTCATATACCGCAGACTGCATCTGGCTGGCCATGAACCTTTCCCAAATCAGTTTGTACAACTTATATTGGTCCTTTTCCAGGGAATCCTTTATCTTATCCGGTTCGCGGGACACAGAAGTAGGCCGGATGGCCTCGTGGGCATCCTGTACCTTTTTGCCGCTTTTTACCGGCTTGGTTTCGGTACTCATATAGTTTTTGCCATATTTCTCCGTTATGTATTCCGCCGCATCCTTTTTCGCTTCTTCGGATACTCTCACCGAGTCCGTTCTGATATAAGTCACAAGACCGATGGTCCCTTCTCCCTTTACATCAACGCCTTCATACAGCTGCTGTGCAATCATCATGGTCTTTTTTGTCGTAAACCCAAGCTTTCGGTATGCTTCCTGCTGCAGCGTGCTTGTGATGAAGGGGCTGGGCGCATGGCGCTTTTTTTCCCCTTTCTTGATTTTCTTGACGGTATATTCCGCACCTTTCAGGTTTTCCAGAAGGCCGTCCATTTCCTGGCCGCTGCCGATTTCAATCTTCTCCGTCTCGGTGCCGTAGAATTTGGCATCAAAATTTTTCTTGGACTCGGAATCGGTAAGCCTGGCGGTTAGAGACCAATATTCCTTCGGAACAAAGGCCCTGATTTCATTCTCACGGTCACAGATCAGCCTGACTGCCACCGACTGTACCCTTCCTGCGCTGAGGCCTTTCTTGACCTTTTTCCAGAGCAGGGGGCTGATCTTGTAACCCACCAGCCTATCCAGGACCCGCCTGGCTTGCTGGGCATTGATCAGATTGGTGTTGAGTTTTCTCGGATGCTTCAAGGCAGAGGTCACTGCCGTCTTGGTAATCTCGTTAAACTCAATCCTGCATGCTTGTTCGGTGTTAAGTCCCAGGATTTGCGCCAGATGCCAGGAGATGGCTTCACCTTCACGATCAGGGTCGGTAGCCAGGTAGATCTTGTCGCAGTTCTTCGCTTCCTTGCGAAGCTTTTCTGTGATATCCCCTTTTCCTCTGATGGTAATGTACTTGGGCTCAAATCTATGCTCAACATCGATTCCCAACTGGCTTTTCGGCAGATCCCGGATATGCCCCATGGACGCCTCAACCTTGTAGTTGGCGCTCAGGAACTTCTTTATAGTCTTAACTTTGGCAGGTGACTCAACGATAACAAGAGATGTTTTCAAACGCTTCACCTCATTTAAAAAATTAGCTCCATGGTCTTTTAGCTTTTAAAAAGTCAACACATATTATAACAGAATTTTCTAAAAAAACGCAATAGAAACTAGAAAAAACTTGTTAATTATTTGTCTTGTTGCATTGGTTACCGTCTTGCTTGCTTGCTTTCTCATGCTTTAATAAATGTCGCCTTGTGCGATGAAGAAACATCCTTCATTTTGCAGGATAATGCCCTTTAACTCCATTATCGTCAGGCAAGACATCACCCTTCCGGCAGGCAGTCCGGTGTCCTGAATGATGGCATCTATGCTTCTGCCGTGCTGCTGCATGCAGCATAGGATCAGGCCTTCCTCTGCCGTTAAACCTGTTTCTTCATTATTTATAATATACTTATCACGGGATAATATAAGCGGAATATTTAGCTCCTCCAATATGTCCTCCAGACAATCCACCAGCTTGGCACCGTTTTTTATCAACCAATGGGTCCCCTTGCTGCCTGGTGAATGGATATTTCCGGGTATGGCAAAGACCTCCCGGCCCTGCTCCAATGCAAAATCTGAAGTGATCAGGGAGCCGCTTTTCTGCCCGGCCTCCACCACCAGAACGCCCAGGGAAAGCCCGCTGATGATCCTGTTCCTGGCAGGAAAATACGCCGGCCGTGCTTCGACCTCAAATGGATATTCCGAAACCAGTGCCCCGTGCTTCAGGATTTCACAACTCAGGTTATAATGGTTTTTCGGATAGATATTGCCCAGGCCGCAGCCCAATACCGCAATGGTTCTGCCCCGCCCCTTCAAAGCACCTCTATGGGCAGCGGAATCGATTCCCAAGGCCATACCGCTGACGACCGTGACACCGTTCTCCGCCAGCATGCTGCCAAATTTTTCTGCCGTTCTCATTCCGTAGTCACTGCCTTTTCTGGAGCCGACAACGGCAACAGCGCTCTTGTCCGCCTCGGTTAAGCTGCCTTTGACATACAGGATGCAGGGCGGGTCGTAAATATTTTTAAGGTTCTCCGGATATGCTTCATCGTTTATAGTATAAACCTTTATACTTTTTTCTTTCATTTTAATAAGATAACGGTTAACCATTTCGATATCTCTGCATGTCAACAATCTATCAATGATTTTTTTCTCCAGCAGTCCGCAGGCTTCAAGCTCTCGGCCAGTGCTTTGATAAACCGCTTCAGCCGTGCCATAGTATTGCACCAGGCTTGCAATGGTCCTGTTTCCGACGCCTGTTATGCCTGAAAGCCACAGCCAGTATTTCAGATCCTTCATTTTATCTACTCCTTGCATTCATTTATAATAATAAAAGCAAAAGGCTCTGAAAAAGCTTTTTGCTTTAAAGCTGTTTGAAAGAAATCGATACAATTTCGTTACAATTATCATCAAATTGTCATATTCTCATAACGGTTCTGTAACATATCTTTGCTATAATAAAAACATAGATTTTTACAAAAGTATCAATTAATCTTCCCCCTCCTATTATAGCCGGCAGCATTGCTGCCGGTTTTACTTTTTTGAATTAACTGCCCGCACCAATATTTGCGATTTGCGAATCGATTCTTAAACTCGGAAATGGTGCCTGGGCTTCAATTAAAAACCGTATTTCCTGTCGAGGCTCCTATGCTGGATCGCTTCTGCAATATGCTCGGCACCGATGGCAGCAGAACCGCTCATATCGGCAATGGTCCTTGCTACCTTCAAAATCCGGTTGTACGCTCTGGCACTCAGGTTGAACCTTTCGAAAGCATGCCTCAGAAGCTCCTTTTCCTGCCTGCCGATGCTGCAGAATTTTGACATTTGCCTGACCTTCAGCTGAGAGTTGAAAAAAATTCCTTCTTTTCGGTACCGTTCCAGCTGAATGCTCCTGGCTTTGTTGACGCGCTGGCGTATCGCGGCAGAGCTCTCAGCAGTCTTACTTTCTGAGATATCGCTGAACTTGACCGGTGATACCTCAATATGCAGATCGATCCTGTCCATCAGGGGGCCGGATATCTTTCCGATATAGTTTTTGACCTGCATGGGCGTACAGGTGCATTTCCCGGATTCATCCCCGAAAAAGCCGCAGGGACAAGGATTGATCGATGATATCAGGATGAATTTCGCCGGATAGGTAATGGTACCGCTGACCCGCGATATGGTGACGCTCTCATCCTCCAGGGGCTGCCGCAGAACCTCCAGTACATTTTTCTGAAACTCCGGCATTTCATCGAGAAAAAGCACCCCGTAGTGGGACAAGGATACCTCGCCGGGATGCGGAATCCTGCCGCCTCCAATCAGGGCTGCCTGGGACATGGTGTGGTGGGGGGAGCGGAAAGGCCGCTTGGTGATCAACGCGTGCCGGTCCTTCAACAGCCCGGCGACGCTGTATATCTTCGTAACCTCCAGGCTTTCCTCAAAGGCCATGTCAGGCAGGATGGATGGAAGGCAGCGAGCCAGCATCGTTTTACCGGACCCCGGCGGTCCAATCATCACGACATTATGTCCGCCAGCCGCTGCGATTTCCAATGCCCGTTTGACCGTCTCCTGCCCCTTGACGTCAGCAAAATCGAAATCCTCATTATGTGGATTGGTAGGCAGCTTGTCCGGCTCAGCGGCATAAGGCAGTATCTCCAGCTTTCCATTCAGGTAGTTTACCATTTCCTTGATATCGCTGACAGCGATAACCTTCAGCCCTTTTATCAACGCCGCTTCGTCTGCGTTTTCAGTCGAAACCACTGCAGTCGTGCTGCCTCCTTTTAAGAGCTCCAGGCACATGGGCAGCACCCCTCTGATTCCTTTTATGCTGCCGTCCAGTGACAGCTCTCCGAGAAAAGCCGTTTCGTCCAGCCTGTCGTTTTCTATATACATCCCGGCCTTCAGGATTCCGGCGGCAATGGCAAGGTCAAAAACCGAACCTTCCTTTTTAATATTGGCCGGCGCCAGGTTCACCGTGATCCTTTTCTGCGGAAAAAGAAAGTCGGAGTTCTTAATGGCAGCACGCACCCTTTCCCTGGACTCCTTTACAGCGGCATCGGGCAGCCCTACGATGTCAAAGCCCGGAAGCCCGTTGGACAGGTCGATTTCGACATTGACGATGCAGCCTTCCATTCCATTCAGCGTGCAGGTTTTTGTTCTGCTTATCATGCAATCCACTCCAAAACGTTTTATTTATACTATTCTACATGGCATCGCATAATCCTCCATAATTTACCATTTATTTCTACATATTTCCATTTTGTGTCTAGTTCATACTTTTTTAGTTTAAATGGCTTACCTCGAATGGCTTAAATGAAAATCGAAATTCCGTTTTGGAAAATTGGCGGAACTTAGTCTTTCATCAATTTGATATAATTATCTGGATATCTGTCTGTGTTCATCAGGAGGAATATTCCATGACTGACCTTGCCCCAGTTTGATGGACACCAAGAATTCCTCTATAATAAAAAATGGAGGGATTCAAAATGGGAGAAAGAAAAACATACGACAAAGCATATAAGGAGCAAGTGGTATTACGAATACTATCAGGTGATTCAACTACAAGTAAAATGGCAGATGAAGTTGGCGTCCATTAGACTACCGTTAAAGAGTGGGTTAAAAACTACAAAAAGGATGGTAATAACGCCTTCCCAGGCAGCGGCAATCTAAAACCTGAAGACGAGGAAATCCGAAGACTTCGCCGTGAGCTTGTCGATCTCAGGGAGGAAAATGACATATTAAAAAAAGCCGCGGCCTACTTTGCGAAGAATCAGAAGTAACAAAATTCAAGTTTATTCATGAAAATCGCTTCATATTTCGGATTGCAAAGATGTGTAAGGCCTTACAAGTATCAAGAAGCGGTTATTATGCTTTCGCTTCCAGGGGTGAGAGCAACCGAACCAAGGAAAATCGTGAGCTTCTAATAACCATCAAAGAGATACATGAGAAGAGCCATAGGATCTATGGTGCACCTCAAATAACGAAGAATCTACCTGCTGACCAATAGGCAAGCAGGGGACACGTCGCCAGACTCATGAAGGCAGATGGAATCAGATAAAAAGTAACAAGGAAATACAAGGCAACAACAAACTCTAAGCATAATCTGCCAGTAGCAGAGAACATATTAAATCAAAACTTTAAAGCAGACAAGCCCAGTGAAAAATGGGTCTCAGATATAACATACATACCAACAAAAGAAGGCTGGCTATACCTAGCAGGAGTAATGGACTTATATGGTAAATCGTCACAGAACACATTCTACAAATGATTATGCACTTCCATTTTTAATGGATAGAGTTGCATAGCTATTTTGAGAAAATCAAAGGAAATCTGGGATTCTTGCTGTCTACTTTATTAAGGCAAGGTCAGTTCCTCATTGTTATCTGAGGATTTTGTCCACTCTGACGGATACTAGCTTCAGCCATTAAACATAAAACCTAGTGAGCTATCCCTAGAGAATTACCCCTAATGATAGCTCATTCATTATATCTCCTACTTTTAATTATTGTAATACAGAAAGCTTATAATTTATCTTATAAAGCCTTGTACTTATGAGTAAATGCTTAATAACTCCAAAATGACCGGATAAATTCTTTATCTTGATATACAAACCATTGCCGATATTTAAATTCGTGTGAAGCCGTATATTTTAGTTTGGATTGTCCTACCCAGAATGTTACTGCTAGTGTTCCAGCTATAGGTGAAGCTTTTTCAAACATATTGTTTTCGGAGACCAAATTGTAATTGTTTTCAACAATAGCATCATATGCTTTTTCGTCTAGCGGTTTTGTTAAGTAGTAATCGAAACGCAATTCACTAGCGAGACTATACACATCTAATTTTTCTATGTTCGGATACGTATTCTTAACATTTTCTGTATAGGGCATTATAGCATTATCTTCTAAGGGTATTCTCTTAGTAGCAGGACTATTTACTACAGAATTCAACATCATTATAGATATAACAAATATCGCTATGCTTAAATATATAATAGATTTCTTCATAAACCTGGCTCCTAATAATTGTAGAAACAGACGGCTTTAGCAAATATTTTGGATGTTACTAAATCCCTTAAGTCAATGGTACCATATATAGGATATATTCTTCTCCAAGAGGATACTGTAATATTGTATATATCATCATGATAAGAATACCCCGTGATCGTTACCCAATGGTTTGAAAAATAGTCATAGTAATCATCGTCTATATCCTGTGGACCTAAAAGCAGTGCTACTGGATTATTGTTGTCAATAGAATTCTTAATCAGATCTGCCAAATCTGTAAATGATTGTGTCGCACTAATATAGCATAATTCATCCTCTTCTTTAAGTCTTTTGCCTTCTTCTTTTAACAGCTCTTCAGTACTTCCTGGCGAAGGTGCAGGTGTAGGCACCGGTATATCTTCAGAACTTATGCCCTTCAAATTTTCAGCAGCATCTTGCTCTAGTCCCAACGTTGGAAACTCCTTGATTTCTGGAACAACGTAGTTGTTTTGGGAATGACGACTCCTTTTTAGTTCTGCTAAGGCTTTCTTATCCTCATCTTTTTGCTTTTTAAAGTCAGGGTGTTGTTCATAATATTCCTCTACTGTTAATTCTCCTTTGAGAAGTTTGAGTTCGTCTTCATCACTTATCGTAATTTCTTCCTTCTCATTTTTGACATTATCCTTCTCATCAGCATATAATCCTATGTTAAAAACTGATAGAATAAGAATGAATACCAGTACAATAGAAATTATCTTACGCATTTTCATGAATTCACTCTCCAACGTTTCATATTTTTTGATCAAAGGATGAACAATTTTCTACAATACTCTCAATAATACCACTCCTCCGCTGCATATTTGAACAATTTCAATTAACGTTTTTGATATAATACCGGATGTCCATAAAAATGATAGACAAATTTACTAAACTTTACTTATAATGGATACAGTGCTTTGTCTTATAATCGGCACTAACACGTCTGTAAAAATGTCTTTATTCATGAAAGTGGGGGTTGCGCTATGGGAAAAGTCCTGGTTTTTATCTATGACAAAATGGTGGAATTTGAGATGACTTTTGCGTTGAATTACCTGGTTGGGCTCGGCCAGAAAGAACTTGTGACCATTGCTTATGGGAATGAACCGGTCACAAGCATGTGCGGAATCGAATACAAGCCTAAGACTACTGTCCGTGAGGCTTTGAATCTTCCCGATGTTGAAGGGCTCATTATTACCGGTGGAAGGACTTGTGACTTCCGGCCCGAGCTGCAGGAACTGATATGCAAGCTTGACGGAGAAAAGAAATTGCTGGCTGCAATATGTGCGGGGCCGCAGTATCTTGCAAAGTCAGGGGTTCTGACAGGGCGGAAATATACCACAAGCCTGCATGAATGGCTGCCGCAAGTTGAAGAAGTTTTTGGAGCGGTTGACCCATTCCCCAGAGAATCCTATTTGGATCAGAGGTTTGTAAGGGATGGTCATATCATTACGGCCAAAGGGCATGCCTTTTTGGATTTCGGATTTGAGATAATGAATTGGTTTGAATTGTTCAGTTCTGAAGAAGAAAGAGCTGAATACGCGCAGATATTCAGCGGTAAATGATGCGTTAATTTGAAGCGGCATACTTCCATTTGCCGTCTCATATTATAACTGGAGGTGATTTTGTGAACAAGATCCGGTTATCGGTACGTGTTCTGTTTATACTGACAGCAGCCCTGCATTTTCTGCAGATCTTTTTTCTGGGCGTCTATTTTACCACTATCGGCTGTTTTACTTTTGGAGCAATATACTTTGCTCTGGGAATCTTTGTAATGAACGAAAAAAAGTGGACCCTATGGGCGAGTATTATACTTCCGACTATCGGTATCATTGTCAGTTATGTTGATTCACTGACTTCTCCTGTGAAGATAGCAATGTATCCTTTGCTAGTAGTTATAGATATCGTCATAATTATTCTGTGCATTTTTGAGCTTTATAAGATTAAGAGGGCTAAGGCCGAATAAGGCCAGTAGGGATCTATCCAGAGGGTAGATCCCTTTGTTTACTCCTCCCACACACCCTGCATCAGCTGCGCAATCTCCTCTTTCAGTTCCTCAGTCCTTGCCTGATCCACTGCAATCCCAATTTCAAGCACATCCCCCTCCTTGGCTTCTACGGGCACAAAAAGCTTCGGCAGGTTGTACACTTTCTTCTCATATTCTACGACTGCATATTCCCCTTCAAACCGGTCAATGATGACTTTCATTCGTATTCCCTCGCTTATTATCTTTTTGCCTTCCTAAAGCCGGCAGCCTGAGCTTCCGACTCAGTCTTGAACCAGGATTCCGGGATGGTCATGTCATAGTATGCACCACCCGGCATATGGTATATCTTTTCGCCGCTGCTGCTCAAATTCCCTTTAATCAACCCATTGCCTTTGGCATCGACAAATTGCTCCTCCACCGGATCAACAGGCGTTTGTGCTACGCCATCTCCAGCAGCATTGCTCACCGGCTTGACATCAAATGTGACAGTCTTGCCGTCACTGGTTGCAATGATGGTGCCGTTGAGGTCTGTCCGGTAAAACAGGATATTCCGGCTATTCAAGCGCTCGATGGTTTCTTTATGCGGGTGATTATAGACATTATCCTTCCCCACCATGATGACAGCATACTTCGGCTGTACCTTTTCCAAGTAGTCCATAGTCGTTGAGCTGCTGCTGCCGTGATGGCCGACCTTGATTACATCTGATTGCAGCTTTGCAGCCAAATCACTATTGAGGAGTTCACTCTCAACTGCCGCTTCAGCATCTCCCTGGAATAAAAAGCCGGTGGATCCATAATCAAGCTTCAGAACGGCACTGTAATCATTCAAATCCTTGTAAGAAGCGCCTACAGGCCCTAAAAACGCTGCCGATATGCCTTCCAAAGGAATGGCTACCCCTTTTGCCGCCGTCGTAACCTTCAACCCCTTTGCCTGAACTGCCAGCAGCACATCCCTGAAGGTTTCGGTATTATTAGAAACCTTCGGCATATAAACCGATTCCACGGTAAAGCTCCTAATCACCGCATCCAGGCCGCCGATATGGTCCTCATGGGGGTGCGTGCCTATAACCGCTTTCAGGTTCCTTACCCCTTGATTCTGTAAGTAAGTAACGACGCTATCGCTGTCAGCATTATTACCTGCGTCAATCATGATATTCTGATCTTTGGGTCCCATGATCAGTATGGCATCAGCTTGGCCTACATCAATAAAATGGACTTTAAGGGGCAGCACCTCCGGCGCATCCACATTGGCACTGCAAGCCAGGAGGTTAAAATTCAATAGGATAACCGCTAGTATGACCACCAGCTTATATCTGTACTTCATCATCTCTTACCCACCCTTTCCCTCTGCTCTAACTGATAAAGTGTACGAATAAACCTTTAATATTATATGCCCCATGCCTGCTCATTATCAATAATGGACAAAAAGAAACTCCCCACAGCACGTGGAGAGCGTCTTGTCACTTTATCTTATTATCACTCGATTCACGATTCTGCCGAAAGTTTCTCAACCTGTTCTTCCGTCAGCATTGTTTTTCTTGAAATCAGCTTTTTGCACTTGCTGCACAAATAGCTGATTGAGCCGCAGCCTTCGATTTTCTCCAGTTTGGAAGAGCACTCCGGGCAGTAAAAATTCTTTTCCATGTTGCACCTTACATAATGCAGAGGCAGCCTGCATTAGCCTTTCGTCCTTACTTGGGCGCTTTGAACAGGATATAGAAGGAATAATCCGCACCTTCCTTTGGGTTTATAGTGATATGCTGAAAAATCACTTTAAGGCTGCTTCCGTTGCGATCAACATTGAACGCCATCGTAGAAGGCGGCAGACTGTTCTCCTTGTTGTGCGAGACGGATGTCAGCTTCTGTGCCTGCTCATATACGAGAGTCGATACGATCACGGAACCGGTGGGATCTGTGATGCTGATTTCCGCATCAAAGTCCGATGTCCTTTTAATATCAATTCGATAGACGTTACCTCTGATATCTACATTGGCTGATGGTGACGCATTGGCATATCGTGACTGGTTCGAATACATGACGTTTAGGGAATCATAGCCTGAAATGTCCAGGCTTTCGGTATTATCAAGCTGGATATAGTAGTTCCTGGCTGTCTCATAGCCGGGATTGGTATAAAAAGGCTCAAAACCGATGACGGTTTTCATATCGTTATAAGGCTGAAAATCCTTCGGCAGCCACGCCACTCTGCCGGTATAACCCCTTGAGTCAAGATAGGTGAGGACGTTGGTCAGTTCGGTTTTTACTTCTTCAGGCACGTCGCTCTTGGGCGTAACGACGTTCCCCTCCAGCATATTCTGGCTTTTCAGCATTCTTTCGGCGCGTTTCGTCTGGCTTATGCGTGAGACCGTAAAGGTATCTACGGGGGGTATGATTGAAAACACCGCAAATGCAGCTGCCAATAAAACAACGAGGCCGTTTCTGCCTGTATGCTTTATGCTCAGAATGGCGCCTGCTGTCAGAGAAAAAATCCCGAATAGCGTAATGTAATACCTGGATTCTGTAATGCCGTATGCATTCAGCCGGATGCCTATGGAAACCAACTGGAGCATGACGATGGGCATCCATATTTTCGGAAAAAGCCTTTTATAGGTCGTGGCAAACCGATTCTCCAAAACGCTGCAAAGCAGGAAAGTCAGCAGCCCGGCAGTGGAGTAGCCCAGGACAATGGGTCCCAGTTGCCCCACCGGCCATTTCTGGGTTAAAACGATTTTGAAAAAGTATATGACCAGGACACCGGTGAAGGTAAGAATAAGGGGTATGGCAATATAGGACAGCAGGATTTCCAGGTACTTGGGGCACAATGCCGCCTTTTCGACATACTGCCTGTCGCCTTCTTCTTCAGAATTGAACCTCGGAAGCAGTGACAAATAATAGAGGGGAAAGAAAAATATCCAGATGATTGAAGCTGTATAGGCATAGGCATCATTGGATATGTCGAACAGCAGGACGTCGACTGCCGTTATGATTGCAAAGATCCCCATCATCAGGACGCCCGAGTAAAGGACAGATGTAAAAAACGACTTAAAGTGTGTTATCGGTATGCCGGCGAAAATACTGCTCTGCTTGTAAGAAGGCAGCCACACGAAAAGACATAGCAGCGCAAATATTGCAACCATCGTTCTTACCAGGACTTCCACTTCGATCTTTTGAGCCGGCAGGATCGTGACATAATAAGCAATGGTAAACAACAAGGAAACCAGCACATAAATCAACCTTGGCGCCTTAGGCCAGATTTTTCTCTCCCTTGCAGCCTGCGCAGCGGCACTGAATACAGCCCCGAAGAGGCAAGAGAAGAATAGCTTTTCAAGGATGATCGGCGGCTTCTCATGCAACTGCACCATGTAGCAGACGATCATTGCGGCTATTGCCAAAAGCAGGACCGTCAGCGGGAAGCGTGAGGCAGCCTGGTAGAAGCCCATCATTGTCTTTATCATTATTTCTTTCAACCGTTTCACAATAACACTCCTTCCAAACAGAACAAATACTTGAATCCGAAAGATTGATCTCTTTCCTTTATTATACTTCTGTATGACTGCCAATTATCCTTCAAATGCGCAGTCACACAAGCATATTATTTTGAGATATGGTATAATTTAGATGATTTAAAGTGATTCAATGGAGGTAGAAAATATGAAAGTACTGGCACTGCTTGGTAGTCCAAGAAAAAAAGGCAACACAGACCTGCTGCTGGATGCGTATCTGAAGGGCATCGAAGCTTCCGGCAAAGGTGCGGAGGTTAGCAAGGTTTATCTACATGAAAAAAACATTCGGAATTGCGCTGCCTGTGATGCATGTCATGTTGTCAATATCGGAAAGTGTGTGATTCAGGATGACATGCAGGCACTTTATCCTGAATTTATTGAAGCCGATGTTGTCATCTATGCCACGCCGGTCTATTGGTGGAGCGTCTCTTCGCAACTAAAATCCTTTATGGACCGGTGCTATGCGCTAGGCTCCGTTGAAGACAGCTTTGCAGGTAAAAAAGCCGTACTTCTCCTAACCTACGGCGGAGAGCTGCCCAACAAGGGACCTGAAATCGTAAGGGTCTGCTTCGAGGAAATATGCGATTACAAAGAAATGGATCTGATTGACGTTTACGGCGTTTGCACGGATGAATATATGCCGGTTGCCGAGAATGCAGCAGCACTGAATGAAGTATTTGAAATGGGCAAGAAAATAGGCTAAGCAGGTAAAACCGAAAATAATCTTTGAGAAATCCGCATTATTCCGTAAGGCTTATACTAAATATAGATAAGCCTTATTTTTGTTGTGCAAGTATCACCCAAGGAGAAAAGCCATGAATTTCAGGAATGAGTACTTCTTGTTCAATCAACGGCTGTTGCGGAATGTCAATGAGATAAATGAAATAGGGAAATGCATCAAAACGCTGCAATGGAAGCCCGAGTTCTCATTGGAAGCAGACGGAATCAACTATGTTTACCAGGCCGGGTACTACAAGGCGTTTGATCTGGCCTTCAAGCAGTGCGGCTGGAGGCTGCCTCCCGCCCTGCTGGACGATCCCCCCGGTGCAATGGGCCATTATTTTAAAAACAGCATTTTTATTGAGGTGCAATTAGGGGACAGCTCAACCGTATTCCGGGACTACCTGAAATACCATAAGGGCTTCAAAAAAGGCCTGCTGACCCTTGCCGTTCTGATCGTACCATCGTCACCCAAGGCGTTTTTCCCATCCGGCGCAAAAAATGTCCAAAGTATGATCGGCTATGAATTCGCAAGCAAGTATTTCAAACTGATGCCGGTTCCAATCCCCTTGCTGCTTATAGGATTGCTGGATGAAAACGATTGATCCGGAATAGTCACTTAAAATAAAGCAAAAAAGAGCAGATACTCCGTAAGAAGCACCTGCTCTTTTTCACTACAATTTCAGAACCGTACCGGTTTTTCGCTCCAGTGCGCGGTTGAACACTTCCTTTGCAACCACCATGTCACATACTGCCATGCCGATATTGCTGCATACAATCAGTTCATCGTCGGATTCCCTCCCCTTTTGGATGCCGGCAATAATTTCGCCTGTTTCACATGTGATTTCCAGCAGCCCGCTTTGCTATCAGCAGCTCCCTCAGAATGACTGTGGCAGAACTCATGACTGCGCAGCTTTTCGCTATTTCTTCCGGACTTCCCGCTTATTACCAGATTATACCCTTTTAAAAGAAATTATAATATGTTAAACTTTTCCTGATGCAGTACGTAAATAGAGTTGACGAGCACAATGAATGGAGATGGATAGGATGAGATTCTGGGGACACCTTAAAAAGCTTTTTATTTGGGGATTGATCTGTGTCGCAATCGTTGCAGCTATATATTTTACATTTGTCAGGCCCTGGATCATGCGTATAGGCGCCACAAACGAAGAAGTCGTTATGACTCTCCCTGGAGACGGTCTGGTGACAACCCCTGGGGTAAAATACACCCATGCGATCACCATCAACGCACCGAAGGAAATCATATGGGGATATGTGGTACAGATGGGTCACAAGCGTGCAGGCTGGTACAACTGGGATGCTTTCAACCGGCTGGCTGACAAGGATTATTTCTTTGAAAACGGCAAATCTGCCGACCGCATCATACCGGAGCTGCAAAACCTGGAAAAAGGCGGCAAGATCGCCATCACGCCTCAAATCCCCGCCTTTGATGTAACAGAACTGGAGAAATACAGGCACATGCTCTTGACTGCCAGAAATGGGGATGCATATACAGTCACCTGGGCCTATTCACTAAAAGAGATCGACAAGGACACAACGCGCCTCTACGTGCGCTGGACCAGCGACATCAGCGATTCCGCCATTGCAAGAGTCTTTGACCTGCTGCTGACAGAGCCCGGCGGTGCCGGCATTCAGCAGTCGTTGAACCTCCGCGGCATCAAAACCCGCGCTGAAAGAGACTTCGCCAACCAAACGGCAAGATAAATGAAAGACTCATATCATCACACGGATATGAGTCTTTTTCTTACGCCTATTTCATACATCATAATGGCTGCTGCAATACCGGCATTCAGCGACTCCGCTTTTCCCGGCATGGGAATGGTGACGCTGAAATTCAGCTTTTCTTCTATTTCACTGCTCATCCCTTTGGATTCATTGCCAATCACAATAGCGTATTTATCCATAGGTTTCAGTTCTATGACACTTTGATTGCTATGAGGATCTGCCCCTATGGTGACCACCCCGTTGTCCTTCAATTGATCCATCAGTGTCAGCGAATCAAGGTTCTGTATGACAGGTATATGGAACAGGGAGCCCATGGTGGACCGGACAGATTTACCGTTATGGATGTCAACGCATCCCTTCAAGAGCAATACCGCACTCAGCCCGCAGGCGTCCGCCGTTCTGACAATGGTCCCCAGGTTTCCCGGATCCCGGATTTCATCCAGCAGGACAAAACTGAGCTGATTTGATTGCATCAGCGCATCCATGTCGAACACCGGTTTTTTTACCACTGCCAGAACACCTTGAGGTGTCTGTGTTTCCGAGATATCCTTAAAAAGCCGTTCTTCAGCCGCATAAATGGGGATTCCTCTGTCCTTGAGCTGTTGAAAAACCGCCATGCCCTCTTCTTCTGCAGTAAAGGTCTCGCTGAATACAGCAAAAGAAAGCGCTGCGCCATAGGCCAGGGCTTCCTCTATCAGCTTCTCCCCCTCAATGATGAATTCACCGTACTCATCACGGTGCTTCTTTGTCTGAAGGGCTTTTACATGCTTGATGGTCGCATTTTGATTGCTTTTTATCATATCCTTCATAACAGGAAGTTACTCTGCCTTTCTTTCCAGCTTTCTCAAATCCTCATTGCTGCCGATAACGATGAGGATATCGCCTTCCTTGATTTCATTATCTGCTTTAGGCGATACGTTGATATGCTCGTCGTCATTGATGTTTCGGATCGCAACGACGTTGACTCCGTACTTTGCCCTCAGGTTCAGGTCCCGAAGGTCCTTGCCGATCCAGACATCAAGCACGGCAAATTCAATGATGCTGTGCTCCGGCGATAGCTCGATGAATTCCAGAATGTTTGTTGCAATCAGGTTGTGCGCCACACGTTCCCCCATGTCTCTCTCAGGGAAAACGACCCTGTCGGCGCCGATTCTGAAGAGTACTTTAGCATGCACATCACTTTGGGCTTTTGCCACAACATATTTGACGCCCATTTCCTTCAGCATCAGCGTCACGATGATGCTAGACTGAATGTCAGAACCGATGGAGACAACGCCTACGTCAAAATTCCTTACGCCCAGGGATCTCAGAACATTCTCATCCGTAGCATCCGCCGTTACTGCATGGGTTACCTTATCAGAAATTTTTTGGATCTGCTCTTCATTTTCATCTATGGCCAGCACCTCATGTCCCAATTGGTACAGCCGCTCTGCCACAGACTTCCCAAACCTCCCGATCCCTATTACGACAAACTGTTTCATTTTGCCTCCCCTTTCTAACCGACCATAATCCGGTCCTCAGGATATTTCATATTATTTTTATTCCGCACCGCACTCTGGGCTAAAGCCAACACCAGGGACAACGGACCTACCCTTCCGGCAAACATCATAATACTGATGATGATCCGTCCGGGAAAGCTCAGGTTCGGTGTATAGTTGAGGGTCAGGCCCACAGTCCCGAAAGCGGAGGTTGACTCGAAAATCAAGGTCATAAAATCAGTATTCTCCGTAATGGATAGCACCATGGCCATAAAAATGACCAGGCTCAGACTGATAATCGTAATGGCCAATGCCCTATATACCAGATACTTCGGCAAATGCCTTTCAAAAATCTCTGCATCTTCCTTGCCTTTGACGACAGAGATAACTGTCAAAAGCAATATTGCAGCCGTCGTCGTTTTGATGCCGCCTGCCGTCGAGCCTGAAGATCCCCCGATGAACATCAGTATAATGGTCATAAACTTGCTGGGCACAGTCAAAGAAGCCATATCCAGCGTGTTAAAGCCTGCAGTTCGAGGTGTGACGGAGTGAAAAAGCGATGCAAGAATTTTACCGGAAGCCGGTAGGTTCCGGAGGGTATCCGGATTACCCATCTCCAGTATAAAAATAGAAATAGTGCCTGAAACGATCAGGAAGGCTGTCATTGTCAATACAACCTTGCTATGTAAAGAAAGCTTGCTGAAACTCCTGGTTCTAAGAAGCCCATAAAGGTCAATCCATACAGAAAATCCCAGACCCCCGATTATGATCAGCAGCATAGCCGTAATGTTGATGATCGGATTGCTGACATAGGGCATAAAACTCCTGAATCCGCCTATCAGGTCAAACCCTGCATTGCAGAACGCGGAGATACCGTGGAACAGGCCAAAGGCAATCCCCTTGCGGAAGCCGAACTCCGGTACGAAAACCAGCGAAAAAAGGAAGGCTCCGATCAGTTCTATGGTGAAGGTGGCGATAATGATCCGCTTGGTCAATCTGACCAGACCCTCCAGGTCAAATTGGTTCAACGACTCCTGAATTAAAAGCCGTTCCTTTAGCGTGATGCGCCGTCCTACGATAAGCGCAAACAAGGTGGACATGGTCATAAAACCAAGACCGCCAATCTGGATCAAAAGGATAATGATAAGCTGTCCGAATACCGTCCAATGGGTTCCGGTGTCCACAATAACCAGGCCGGTCACGCAGACTGCAGAGGTCGCGGTAAAAATAGAATTGACGAATCCCACTGATTCGCCGTTTCTTGAAGCAATGGGCAGGTTCAGCAGGATCCCCCCCATCAAAATGATAACGGCAAAGCCGAATACAATCATCTGAGTCGGTGTGATTTTCAACCGTTTTTTTATCAGATTGAATTCGATGATTCAGACCACCCCCCATGCAATATGTTGTGCCATGTACTGACTCAATTATTATATCACTGTCAAACATAATAATAAATGTGTAAAATGACCAAGACTGTGCTCTCATGCCTATTATTGCCATATGGCAACCGTTTATCTCACTGCATAGCCGCTTTGCTCCCTACCGCTCACGCTTGCTGACCCACAACGTTGTTTTCTTTAGTATTACACGGAATTATGGGTTTATGAGATTATATACGAGCAAAACAAAAAAAGACCTTGCGGTCCTTTTTAAGCGCTTTGTTTAGGCGTTCAGCTTGGCTTTAGCCAGGTCAACCAGCTTTTGGAATGCAGCTGCATCATTGATAGCCAGCTCTGAGAGCATCTTTCTGTTGATTTCGATGCCGGAAAGCTTCAGGCCGTTGATGAACTTGCTGTAGGATAAGCCGTTGGTTCTGGTTGCCGCATTGATTCTGGCAATCCAAAGCTTTCTGAAGTCTCTTTTTCTCAGCTTTCTGCCGATATATGCGAACCTTAACGCTCTGATAACGGTTTCGTTGGCTATTCTATATTTCTTGCTTCTGGCTCCAACATAACCCTTAGCCAGCTTCATTATTTTTCTGCGCTTCTTATGTGCATTGACTGCTCTTTTTACTCTTGCCATGGTTTGCTACCTCCCTATCCTTATTTATATGGAACTAACTTCCTGATCATTTTTGCTTCCGTTGCGGTTGCATAGGCGCCTTTTCTCAGCTTCCTGGTTCTCTTTGTAGACTTCTTAGTCAGGATATGTGACTTATATGCACATGCTCTCTTTACTTTTCCAGTCTTTGTAAAGCTGAATCTTTTTGCTGATGCCCTGTGAGTCTTCTGCTTAGGCATTAAAAATCCTCTCCTTCTGTGCTATTGTTTATAGTGATTAAGTTGAGTGCCGCATTTTGCAATGCCACTATTGCTTTGGTGCCAGCACCATCGTCATATTCTTACCTTCCAATTTTGCCGGCTTCTCAACAACACAATAGTCCTTTACAATATCGTAAAATCTTCCCAAGGCGTTCTGACCGAAGGCCACATGATCCACTTCCCTACCTCTGAAACGGATCGTCACCTTCACCTTATCGCCATCCTGCAAAAACTTTTGAGCATTCTTCGCTTTGAAGCTTAAATCGTGATCTTCAATGGTGGGAGAAAAGCGGATCTCTTTGATATTGATAATCTTCTGATTCTTTCTGGCTTCTTTTTCCTTCTTGCTTTGCTCAAACTTGAATTTGCCGTAATCCATGATACGGCATACAGGCGGCTTTGCCTGGGGGGCAATCTTTACCAGGTCAAGCTGTTTCTCTGCGGCCAGTTCCATAGCCTGCCGAGTCGTTATAATGCCTAGCTGTTCGCCATTTGCATCAATGACTCTGAGTTCTTTTTCCTTGATTTCCTCATTAATCTGTAAATCCTTGTTACTGCTTATAACGGTTCACCTCCACAAATAATATAGGCAGGTAGAATGATCCACCTGCCCAAAACACGCAACAATAGTTACTAGGGTTTCATGACCTTACTGACATTATCGTAAGGTGAGAAGTGGAGCTTCTACTTCGTATGATATTCACTTTGCAATTTACTGTATAAACATCGTGAAATTAATACTTGCTGACTCATATATGATATCACTTAGTACTATCACTGTCAACTATATTTTTCATTTTGAAGCATCCGATTCCACCCTGACCAGCTCACAAATCGCTTCAGCGAAGATTTTTGTGCATAAAATCAAGTCTTCGACTTCGATATACTCATCCTTTTGGTGTGCGGTTTCGGCTTTTCCCGGGAAAAGCGGTCCGAATGCCACTGCATTCCGGATCGCACGGGCGTAGGTGCCACCGCCGATGGAAATTAGCTGCGCTTTTTCTCCAGTAGCATCCTCGTATACCTTCTGCAGCTTCTGCACCAAGAAATTGTCTGCAGGTACATAAAGCGGATTTTTCTCCGGTCCTTCCTTTAGCTGTACGCCGAATTCCGATATCTTATTCTTGATGATGTCATAAACATCATCTCTTGTCCTTGTGACAGGATAACGGATATTGATGGCAGCCGTTCCTTTTTCTTCATTGATTTCTACAATACCCAGATTGAAAACGAGCTTTCCCGATACATCGTCACACATCGCCAAGCCGAATGACGTGCCATCCGTTTCCAGACCAATCTGCTCGGCAAGAAAATGAATATACGCCGCCTGCTCGCCGGTATGAAGCGGCAGCTTGCTGACAACTGCAAGCAGTCTTGAAACGGCATTAACGCCCTTTTCCGGGGTGCTGCCATGAGCCGAAGCCCCATAGGACCGGATAAGGCATTTGTCTTTTTCAAATTCCACCTTCAGGTTAAAGCCCGGTATGCTGTTGAAATACTCTATCGTTTTATTGATCCGCTCTGTAAAATCCTTAGTCATCAGGAGCTGGCATTCACAGTAGTCCGGCACCATGTTGACCTTGCTGCCGCCCTTCATGGAAATGACCTTCAGTCCGCCGCAGCAATCGGCTGCCGGTGCAGCGAAGCGCTTCTCCAGGTTGAAAATCAGGATACCCATTTCACTGTTTATGATCGGAAAATCCGCATCCGGAGAAAAACCGCAGGTGGGCATTTCGGCATGCTTGAAATAATGGCTCATGCAGTCCCAGCGTCCACTTTCTTCATCGCACCCTACAATAATACGAACCCGTCTGCCAAATTTGACACCTGCATCCTTTACGGCCTTCAACGCGAAAATAGCTGCTGCAGCAGGTCCTTTGTCATCAATGGCACCCCTGCCGAAGAGCTTGCCGTCCGCCACCGTTCCCCCATAAGGGTCTTGGGTCCAGCCGGAGCCTTCCGGCACAACATCGACATGTACCAGGATCCCTACGATCTCTTCTCCTTCGCCGTATTCCGCATGTCCGGCATAGCCGTCAAAGCTCTCGACGCTGAAGCCTTGTTCCTGGCATATCTCCAGCGTTTTATCGAGACATTGCCGCAATTCCCTGCCAAAGGGCGCACCTGGCTCCGGTACCGATTCTATACTCCTGATGCGGATCATATCCCGGGCTGCCTTAATAATGTCCTCTCTCATGGCTTCTACAGCCTGATCAAATCTCATTCTAACCCACCTTTACAATAAGCTTATGAATTTCTATACAAAGTATGCCCCCAACAAATCGGACAAAAAGAACCCTTCGCTTGTGCTCCAGGTTCATCTTATCATTCAATGAAGTATTATCCCAGCTTTTCCTTGTTTCTGGCAGCCACGTTCTTCTGCCATGCATGGAGGAACAGGGACATTGCAATAACACCGTAAGCAATGAACGACCGGAAGTATTCGCCGATCTGGGCATCACCAAACAGATTCTTGCCGGCTGCAGGCGACAGCGAGAACAAAGTATGGAACAGAATGGTTCCGATAATCGCCTGCCCGATAGTTGCTTTGGTAACGGTAGCGCCGCCGATGACCAGCGCTGCTACGGCAAACATACCGACCTGCTCATGGGCCGTGTAGGTCTGCATCGTCCCGATGTTCTGAAGGAAGATGATCTGCCCCCAGGCAGCCAATACAATAGATATGATCATGGCAATGATCCTTGTCTTGTCAACATTGATGCCTGCAACGTCTGCGATATGGATATCCTGACCCAGCGCTCTGAAATTCTGGCCCAGCTTTGTCTTTACGATGAACTGGTTGAATACGCAGAGCAGTGCTACGAGAATAAATGTAAACACCGGTATCTTGATTCCCATGATGGGAACATTGATGATGTTATCCAATGCATATTTGATCAGGTCCAGCTCCATGGCATTCTTGAAACCAATACCGCCGGCCAGGACCAGCTCAGGGTTCTTTACCGGTATGATCGTGCCGATGAACAGCAGGAATACCAGTTGGTACAAGCCGTTTGCAAAGTAACCCAGGATCAAGCTGGTGATCATTTCTCTTCCCTTTGTCTTGTTGAGGATCTTGCCCACGCCGTATCCGAACAAAATAGCAAAAGGCGTCGCAATAACAAAGGCAAGCGCCAGTCCGGGCACACCACCGATATCAAATACCTTGATGGTCATTAACCCGATCTGTCCGGCAATAGCACCAATAACAACAGCGAAGTTAAGACCCATCCCGGCAAGGACCGGAATAATCAATGCAATAACCAGGAACAGATTTCTGTCCAGTCTTGAGACCAGCTCCATCGCAATATACGGCAGCGGTAATTTAGATACAATGATACAAATGATGCAGATGATCGTAAAAAGAATGGGTACCGAATACTTGGCCAAAGTTGTTATCAAGTTGAACTTGTTTTCTTTTTTGTTTGTTACTTTCAATTCTGTGCTCATATTATTCGTTACCTCCTACTTTCGTTAGTGCGTATAAGATAACGCCATTCTGAACAATGATTCTGATGACTTCCGACAGGTTGCCCACCGGCATCAGGCCGTTAATAACAGGCAGGGAAATAGCAAGCAGCGCCTGGAAAATGACAACCCCGGAAATAACATTGCTGATGCTGGCCTTCTTTATGGTCGCACCACCGATAAGGATAGCCGATATCGCCAGGAAGGGCATTTGCAAAGGAGCCGTATACAGCTGGAAGAATCCGAAGCTTTGTGCATAGACAAGGATACCGATACCGCCCAGCACCATGGATAAAACCGTTCCAATGGTCCTTTGCCTGTTGACGTCGATACCCGAAGCTGCTGCAAACCGGGGGTTATCCCCTGCTGCAACCATGGCCGCCCCTGTCTTGGACTTTAAGAACAGCCACATCAGGAAACAGCATGCGCCAAAGAAAAGGAAGGTGCCTACCGGGATGACCTGCCCAAACATCTGGAAGCCGCCGAGGGTATCCAGTATCTTGTCATACCGTCCTGCCAGTGTAATGGTGGTTCTAAGGCCTTTGCCGCCGATTGCCCAGACCATTTCAGGGTTCTTGAAGGGTATGACCAGCCATCCGATGCACATCAGCGATACGATGGAGTAACCCATATAAGTACCGACGGTCATTTCGTCCCCTTTTACCCTATTCTGAAGAATGGAGTAAAGCAATCCGCATATTATGGAAATCGGGATTGAAACCGCGACAGCAAATGCAAATGCCGGCATTCCAATCATGTCCATCTCGATGGATATACAGCCTGCCAAAGCGCCGCAGATCATGCCGATGGACAATGCAAAGTTAGGTCCAGTACCGGATATGATACTTGGTACCAGCGCCAGTACCAAAACGCTGCCCTGGCCGATTCTGATCAAGGCTGCACTTAGAAGCGGAGGTATACTTTGCTTTAATATAATTGCAGTTGCTAAAAGGAGTACCAGAAATATCGAACAGTAAACCTTGGGATAACCAAACCGTTCGATGGTTTTTTTCCATAAATTGCTCATTTAAACGACCTCCTTCGAGTGCGCTTTGAACTCCCCGGCCATCATGAGACCAAAGTCAACGTCGGAGTCCTGAGGACCTAATATGCCTTGCAGCTCACCTTCATAAATCAAAGCGATCCTATCGCATATGGATCTTAACTCTCCCAATTCACTGGAAGTCATGACTATTGTCATGCCATGCTCAACATTCAGCTTGACAAGCAGGTCCAGTACCAGCTTCTTTGCACCGATATCAATGCCTCTGGTAGGTTCGGAGACAAAGAGAATGTCGGGATCCAGGGTCAAAGCTCTGGCAATGCATACTTTTTGCTGGTTTCCACCGCTCAAGCGTCTTGTATACTGCGTCGGGCCGGTACATCTGATATCAAGATCTTTTATGAATTTGTTTGCATGCTCGCGGATTTTTTTGTCATCCATCATCTTAAGCGCCTTTATCCCCAGAAGCGGTTTCAGGAAGCCGTCCTGAATCTGCATGCTGGTGATGGCGATGTTCAATTCAATGGAAGTATCCAGCAGCAAACCGATGCCTCTTCTGTCTTCGGAAACAAACGCAAGCTTGTTTTCGATGGACTTTCTGGGGTTGTTCAACTCGATGGGCTGATTGTTCTTAAGGACTTCCCCCGTTGCCCGGTGCAGTCCCATAATGCCATTGGCTATACCGATCTTCCCCTGTCCTGCCAATCCGCCGATTCCAAGTATTTCGCCTCTTTTTATATCCAGGTTGAGGTTCTTAACTTTTTCTCCTGGCATATGCACGGTAAGATTTCTGACCGACATGACGATATCCTTGTCATCCTTGGCATCCGACTTGGTAACCTTCTCAATTCTGTCCACCTTACGGCCTACCATAAGCTGTGCTATTTTTTCAACAGATACGTCTTCCTTCGTCATTGCACCGACCTGCTCACCGTCTCTCAATACGGTTATACTGTCTGCAACAGCGATAACTTCATCCAGTCTGTGCGTGATGAACAAAATACTGATGCCTTTGGCCGCCAGCTTTCTCATCGCTTCCAGCAGCTTATCCGCTTCGCTTTCCGCCAATACTGCCGTCGGCTCATCAAATACCAGCAGCTTCATGTTCTGCTTGTCAATTTCTCTGGCAATCTCAACAAACTGCATATAGCCCACAGGCAAGCCGGCGATGGGAAGCCAGTCGTCCACTGTCATACCCAGCTCCTTCAATGCCTTCTGAGAATCCTTCCGCATGGTTTCTATGTCCAAGGACTTCAGGCTGGGACCAAAAATCTTGCTGATGGGATTATCCTTGAGTATTTCACGGTTAAGCTTGATGTTTTCCGTAATCGTAAAACCAGGCAGCAGCATGAATTCCTGATGGACCATGCCGATACCAAAATCTATCGCATCATTAGGTGATTTAATATCAACTTTTTTTCCATCCAATAATATTTCGCCAGCGTATCCCCCTGTATTCTGAATGACGGGCATACCGAAAATGATATT
Organism: Calditrichales bacterium MX18-03; assembly: GCA_021083345.1. Lineage (GTDB taxonomy): Bacteria > Bacillota > Clostridia > Lutisporales > Lutisporaceae > JAJGRE01. The sequence goes on from JAJGRE010000001.1 coordinate 370,092, forward strand.
CATCAAGGTAGACTTTCCAGCGCCGTTTTCGCCGACAAGGGCATGAATCTCTCCGGCTTTTACCGTCAGATTGATGCCTTTCAGAACTTTATTCCCAAAGTACTCTTTTTCGATGTTCTTCAGTTCAAGTACGTTCTTAACAGCATGATTATCTGCCATGTATATCCTCCTCCCATGAAATAGTATGCAAACATATATCATGCATAAGGTTGCCGTATGATACGGCAACCTTATGCATGTTTTTTATAGACTCACACTTTTTTAAGTTTTATACTGCGGTTTAGAATGTAATGTAATCAGCCCACAGCAAGTAGAAGTTTTCCTGTGTTACGTCCTTGCCGTCCTTATCCTTTGTTGTGTAGTTGGTGAATCTGATGTTAGCGCCGTTGGAAACTTCTGCATAGGCTTTCTTCAAAGCTTCAGGATCGTTCTTGCCTGTCAGTTTGCCTTCAGCATATAACTTTCCATACTCAACCAATGCTGCTGTTGAAAGCATTGAGATCGGGAAAGGCCATGTTGAGAATCTGCCGGTGCCGCCTGCTGCTGCAAGCTTTGTCTTGATTTCGCCAAGCATGAATTCTGAGTCGCCGGCTTTTTCCGGAGGAATGGAGATACCCAGTGCTCCAGGATAGCCATGGAACGGGCTCGGGCAGCACTGCTGTGCTACGATGGCGCCCTGTGCGAGAGCTGTCTTCAACAGGGGTTCCTGCATACCGCAGTTTGTGCTGAAGAAGTTGGTGTCTTTGCCGTACTCGGCAACTTTTCTCGGAATATCTTCGCTGATGAACTGCTGTGCGCCGGGCAGACCAGCATCCCCTGTTGGGTCTGGAGCTGTAGCGTCAACAAACTTTATACCAAGCTTTGCGCATTCAGTCTTAAATACTTCTCTTCTCTGAGCAAGAAGCGGATAAGACATATGTCTCGGGAAGGAGTAGTGAACAAATACCTTTGCGCCCAATGCTGCAGCCTGCTTCGGGATTTCATAGCCCATAGCGGCGTCATCGGCCTGCAGGACAACGTCAGCCTTTTCAGCAATGATGTCTGTTTCTGCCGGCTGGTAGGAGCAAATCAGTACGTCCGGTCTTGCTGCTCTAACTTTGTCAAAAGCTGCAGCTGCGCCAGGAACGGACTGGTTCATGATCAGGACCTTAACTTCCGGATCGGATACCAATGCAAGTGCGTTGGAGATCAATGTTTCCTGCTCTTTTGTGAAGTTGTCCGGATAAGTCTGTGTTACAACGATGTCCGGATACTTCTTCTGAGCCTGTTCAGCTGATCTGAACTCTTCCTCGTTCTGTGAAACTGTGGAAGTGTAAACAGCGATCTTGTACTTCGGAGCTTCTGCTGCAGCAGGAGCCTGCTCAGTTGTTGCTGCCGGAGCTGCCGGTTCTGCGGGCTTTGCGCAGCCTACGAGACCGAAGACCATGACAAAGGCCAATACCAGTGCTAATACCTTTTTCAAAAATTTCCCCTCCATTTGATTCTATTTATTAGTCTGAAAAGCTAGGCTTTCCAGGTACTAATCAATTGATATATGTATATTCTCCTATTTCGAGAATTATCGGACTTTTCCTACTTTTATAACATATTTCTCTGAATTAATTTGAAAAAAAAAGAAAATCCCCCAAAACAGGACGACCGTCAATGTGCTTATACGACGTATCCTCTCTCAAAGGATTCTTTGCCCGGTCTGTATCAGACCAGTTTGTATTTATTTTTGGGTCTTCCGATTTGCCCGTAAATCGGTATTATATCAATCTTTTTCTCTTCAATCAGGTACTGTATATACCGATGGACCGTCTGGTAGGCCAGATTCAGCCCGCTGGTTATTTCATCAATGGTAAGTCCCTCCTGCTGCTCACTGAGATAGTCGCAAATGATGCTTAAGGTAGCAGGGCTGATGCCCTTGTCTACATAGGTCTGATGCTTCTCCGCCTCGTACTTCTGCTGGATCTCATTTATTTTCAGATTCATTTTTATCCTGGAAATCAAATCCGGCGATTTGATGGGCTTTATGGCAAAATCGGTAGCCCCTGCCGCTATGAATTTTTCCGCGATTTCCTGCCGCTCGTCTACTGTGAGCACCAATATGGAAACAGCACTGTCAAACTGGCGAATTTTTTTAACAGTGGTCAGTCCGTCCCAGTCCGGCATGTGATAATCCACAATGGCCAGGTTGGGCTTGTGTACCTTGCATAGCTCATAGCCCTGCTTTCCGTTTGAAGCGCCCACGGCATCCCATCCCCCGTGGGTGCAGATTTCCTTGATGGTATAAAGAATATCGGGCTCATCGTCAATGATGACGATCTTGCTGCCATTTGCCTTTTTCAAATCTATCACCTCTGTCTTTCTTGCTGGTCTTCTATAAACCGGATGTCCAACGGCAGGGAAATGGTAACAGACGTTCCCTGGTCAGGCTGGCTTGATACCGCTATAGTCCCTTCATTGTCTTCAATGATCTGTTTGGCAAAGGGAAGTCCCAAACCGGAGGTATTGTTGGTGGAATAGCCCACCTCCCATATTCTGGGCAGGTCCGCCTCGTTGATCCCGATGCCGTTGTCCTGAATGATGATCAGCAGTTTGTCGTCCTCGGGCTTTACATCCATCCGGATCAGCTTGTATGGGTGCTTGTAAGGAACAATGATGGCGTTTTCCAATATATTGATCACTGCCCTTGCAATCCGGATCTTGTTGACATAGATTTCGGGCAATTCTCCCTCTATATGGATGTCGAACTTGATCTTTTCATCCTCCAACGGCAGCTGCGCCCTGATGTAGCTGATCAGATCGGTAGCCTTCAGTTTTTGGCGCGAGGATTCATATAAAAAGCTGGAAATCATTTCACTCATCTTGGTGACGGAATTCTCAATCCTGTCGCTGTATTCCTCCAGCTTTCCCTGGTTGTTTGAGAGGGTCAGCAGGGAATTCAGACCGCGTATGGTTACCAGCGGTGTCTTCAGATCATGCACCAGGGATTTTACTTCCTGGTAGATCCGGTTCTCCAAGGCTTTAGCCCGCATATTCCGGATTTCGCTTTCTTTTTCATAGTTTTCCCGCATCATATGAATGTTTTTTGAATAGCTCATGAACAAGGTGGCAGTAATGAATGCAGAGGTTATGAAGGGCAGGAAAAATGCAAAACCGGTAAAATTCAAAACAGTGGCAGCCTGTAAATAAACGCCGGCAATTTTGATACTGTAGGAGATATCGCTTTGGCCAATTCGGTATATGGAAAAAAGCGGCATGATATTCAACCACTGAAATGCGAAAAACACCTGGACGGATACGATGGAGACCTGTATGAAATTGTAGGTCTCTTCGAAAAGCCTTTCAAAAAGGAATAGCGTAATCAACAAGGCCATTATGGTGGAAATGGGCTCCCAGGGTAGGTCGAAAACCAGCCCGTTCAGCCAGTGCAGTACCAATATGACGGAAAAGGACAGCAGGTAGACTTCAATCCTTTTCATTGTCTGCTTAAGCTCGGATTGATGGATGACCAGCATCACACCGAGAAACAGCATTGTGCATTGAACGGCATAAAGGAAATTAGCTGATGCGGATGCCAGGATCAGGTGTCCGCTGTCCCCCGCATTGATGGCTTCACGGATTTTTACCACAATGTCAAACCAGACATACTGTGTAAACAAGGGAAACAGCAAACCCAGGCAGACTAATAGGGCGCCGCCGGTCATCATTGCTTTATGGCGCTTCATATTTTGTGTTACCATAATCAACCTCTCCCGAAAAACAGATCCGTCTTGCATGGCAGCAGCAGCTAGCGGAATGCTGAAGCAAAGGGACCGGATACGTCGTTGATTTCTTTCACCAGGGTCAGCGGAAAACCATTGCTTCTTGCCAGCTCTCCAAGAAAGTCGTCTTCATCGGCTTCCCTTAATCCGATCAGATAATCCGTTTTCTTGCCGATCATTTCGATGAGTACATCGTTTTTATTGCCTCGGCGCTGTTTTCCCCCAATGTAGACTGTCAAGACCGTCAACCCTTCATGCTCGGCCTTCTCCAAAAGCTGGCTGATCCTGCCCTTCTCTTCCTCATAGCTGATGCCGTGCAGCTTGATGCCCAAAGGGCTGTAGCCTGCTACGAACACCAGCGTGCGGATGTCCTTCAGGTCAGCCGCCTTAGCCTGAGGCATGAAGAAGTTGCGTATCAGCAGCTGATTCGCAATATCCCTGATGATATAGGAATCCGTACTTTGTCCTGCAGAGGTAATCAAAACCGTCTCCTTGGCAATAGGCCGCGGGAGCCCGGGCAGTGTGTGCAATTTTGTCCCGGCTTTACTTAAAGAGCCGAGGCCCCATAAGGCAAGAAAAATGAGCATGGCTGCCGCAAGCGCCGCTCTGAGTACTTTTGATCTCATATCACAGATTCCTCTACTGTTTGTTATTCTAACCCGATATCCACATGCTCCAGGGATTCAACCCCCGTCATATGGGGTATAAAGCCTTTGACGGACAGTCTTGCAGCCAATACCGGCATGGTATGGACCAATGGGATCGACGGCGTGTCGTAATTGACGATTTCCAGCAGGTTCCGGTAAAGGCTTTTCCTGAATACCATATTGGAGGTCTGCCTTGCCTGTGTCAGCAGCTGATCTGCATTCTTGTTCTTATAAAAGGAATAGTTTCCCGCCAATCCCGGCTTTGCGTTGTCGGAAGCCAGAAGCGTATAAAGGAAATTATCAGGGTCAATATAATCGCCGGTCCAACCGATGAGCGCCAACTGGTGCTCTCCATTTTCGATCCGTTTCAGGTATTCGTCAAAGTCGAAAACCTTGATCTCTGCCTGGATATTGATCTGAGCCAGGTTTTCTTTAACGTACTCTGCAACCTGTACAGGCTTCGAGAAGTACTCCCTGGGTCCTTCCATCACCCATAGCATTGTTTTGAAGCCATCGGGATATCCGGCATCCGCCAGCAGCTGCTTGGATTTTTCCGGGTCGTATTCGTATGGAACGATGTTTTCATTATAGCCCCATAGAATCGGCGGTATAAAGGTTTTGGCGGGTTTGGCCAGATTGTTGAAGACATCCTTGATCAACGCTTCCTTATTAATAGCGTGGCTGATAGCAGCCCTGACCTCTCTCACGTCAAAGGGCGGCTTTTCGTTGTTAATGGCTATGTATCCCACATTGAAGCTGGGCCGCAGATACAGATACAGCTTCGAATCCGATTTGATTTCATTTTCAATAGAAACAACATCCTCCGGGTTCAGGTTGTCCGCAATATGGATCTCTCCCTGCCTGAGCTGCCCCAGCCTGTCTGCGTTTGAAGGAATGACCCTGAACTCTACCTGGCCGACCTTGGCGCTGCTGTTCCAATACTTGTCGTTGCGGCAGAGAACAATACGCACATTGGGCTCCCACAGTTCAAAGCAGAACGGTCCGGTACCCACCGGGTGCTGGTATAAGTCATCACCGTATTTCTTTATGGCATCCGGACTGGAAATACCGAATACCGGCATGGCAAGTGCGCTTAGAAAAGGCGCAAAGGGTTTGGAGAGCTTTATCTCAACCGTATAGTCCGAAAGTGCGGTAACACTTCTGACAAAGCCCGGAAAGCCTCCAAAGATGTAATTCCAATAGCTGAACTGGCCGTTATGGTACGGATTGCCGGCATCCATCCAGCGATGGAAGTTAAAGGTCACAGCATGGGCATTAAAGGAGGTCCCGTCATGAAAACGGACACCCTGGCGAAGCCGAAACACCCAGGTTAACCCATCTTCGCTGGATTTCCAGCTTTCTGCAAGACAAGGCACAATGTTGTTGCCTTCACTTTCATATTTGACCAGGGTCTCAAAAATATTGACAGTCACCTTGAAGGAGTCCATCTCCGTAGTACTGGCCGGATCCAGGCTGATGGCATCATTGGCACGGCCGATGATGAGCTTTTTGCCGTCATCGGAACGGCTGAAGGCATTGACAAAGCGGTCATATTGACCGGCCATGTTGGCACAGGGTCCTACGGCTGCAACCAATACCAATATGAAAATCAGAATAACCAGAATTAACCTGTGCCTGTTGCTCACTTCTTACTCCTCCGATGGTTGATATAAGACTTACTATGATTGTAGCTTAAAATCCCGAAAAAATCAAAATATTTGCAACTCCATTGTGCAGATTCACAGTATTTCCTATAAAACAAAAAAAGAAGCTTGGTCAAAGCTTCCTTTATGTACCTATTTCAAGGATTGGCCGGCTAGATGAACCGAATGATAATGCCTTGGACTAGTCCGATGACGGCGCCAAGCACGCCTCCCAGCCATTCGATGTGCTTCAGCTCCTTGGCTGATACGCTGAGAATGATTTCCTCCAGCTTCTCCAGTTCAAAATCGTCGATTTTTCCTTCCACCATTTTTTTTATATTGATCTGTTCCATGGCCTTCCCCGAAACGCTGTCGATGGTGCTTTCCAGTATCATCGGCGCCTCTTTCTGGATCTGCTCCTCAAGATAGCTTATCATCTTGTACCTGAAGGTTGAGGGAATCAGCACAGGTATTTTATATTCAACAGCTTTCAGGATCTTCTCTTTTATGATGGTAATTGCCTCGCTTTTATTCTCTTCCGTCATCAGCCTGCTCATGATGTCATGCATGGATACAAACTCACGTTCAACAATTTCACCGATGCTTTTTGATATTTCACTCCGCCGCTTCGGTATCAAGCCTTGAATCACGATGGGAATCAAAGGCAGTTTTATAGGATTTATCGGTCTGAAAAGCATTTTGATGGCCAGCACATTGGTCAGCCATCCGATCATTGCTCCCACCAATACAAGAAAAGCGGTTTTCAGCATTATAGAGCTCCCCCGGTTATCTTTCGTGTAATTCTGTCATATACGGACATTATAGCATAGCTGTCCTTTATAAACCATATTTGTTTGTTTCTCTGGTGGTATTCTGCTTTTTGCAGAGCTCGCATTGGGTACAAACCGCAACCCTCTCTCCGAATACGTTTATGATGGTCTGTACAAGTTCCTTATTCTTGAAGCTGTCAATATCATGAATGATCATTTTTCTGGGTGAGATGGTAATCAGCGTGCTGATGAGCAAATCGTCAAAGTTGATCCCTTCATCCGCAATTTCTGCACGGAGCTCGTCAAAGTATTCACTGCTGATGCGGCTGCCTAAGCCGTCTGTAATCAGGTATCTGCCATCCTCTCCCTGCTTGAGGTGAATCACATCCACCTTGCATTCTTGGATCTCTACAAAATATTTCAGCAGTCGAATGAATTCATTGTATTCCCTTTCTGCCACATAGACTTCCAATGCCCTTTCTACCGCTTCATTCAGGTCTGTGATATAGCTTCCCAGCCTGAAATTCACATAGCCGTCAATATTGATCTGGTTTTCGCTTTCCAAGTATTCCATCAGAGCTTTTGTCAGTTTGCTTCTCCTGGTAGCTTTGTAAAAACCTCCTGGCTGCATCATCTTGTCTTCTTTCAACAACCTGGATGTGATACTGGCGACACAGCCCTTTTCCTTCTCCGTCAGATAGAAATAATTGTCCTTGATCATCTTACGGATCAATCTGGGCTCCCAACTGCACAAGATGATTTCTGCCAGCACCAAAGCCAAATGGTATCTGAATTCATCCTGGCTTCTTTTATCTCCCAGCCTTGCCAAACTTGTCAGTATGGTATCTTTAATGCCGCACTTGATCATGCGGCAGTCTCCTGCCTCATAAACTTCTGAAAAAATGTCAAAGCCTTCCTTGCCAAGTTCCTCCAGCCTGCTGCACAACAGGTCCCTGATATTGTCTTTGTCGTATATTACACCAACGCTAACAAGAAACATTCGGACAACTCCTTTCATGTTGGTGAAGAAACATGATTTTGGTTTCTGGACATAAAACAGTCTGTAAGAGGAACACCAAAATACTTTTGCTGTTCTTGATTAGTATTCGCGTAAATACCTCTTGTATTCAATGCTGCTCCGTACAAGCAGTCTTGAAAACCAGACCATGCCTGCATTGTCTTTCTGTTTTTTTGTTACGCTGCGCTTAATTTTTTCCATTTTTTTAGCAGACCCTTTTATGCTATTTCTGAAATAAGGGAAGAATGGATCCGATATCGGTCATTTGGCCGGTGTTTAAGGAGACAAGGTCAAGCCCGCATTTTTCTATATACGCCGCTATTTTTACGCCGTCCTCATGCTGCTCAATCGTACCCGTGAACGCAATGCTTTTTTCTGAGATCAAACCGCTTGCGCCACCGATAAAGCCGTATTCCATTCCGGTAAGACCGATGCTGCCGGGCTTTACGAGAAGGCTTTCAACGCCATATTTCTCAGTTGTTTGGGCGAGCTTGTAATCTGAGGTGATGATATGGCGTTCATCCAGAATACAGACAGCACACTTGGAATAACCCTGATTGACATGAACCAGTTGGATTTGCTGCTCTTCCAACACCTTCAGAATCTCCGGATCGGTGTGTCCGGTATGATGGAATGCCAGACCGCCAATCCTTAATACATTATATGCGATATTTTCCGGATAGTTTCTAGCCAGCCAAGTTGCACCCTTTGTCACGGCAAATCCTTTTTTCTCCAATGTTGGTGCCAGACTGCCGTATACATTGGGTGCCAGTATGACCCGGTCGTGTCCAACCGGATAAAGGATTATATCGGGATGGCCATTGATGGCTTCATACAGGTCCGGGCAGGGCATCGTCTTGATCAATTCCATTCCCATTGATGTCAGGGAGGCTTCCGCTTCGGCCGAGATCCTGTAATCCACCACGGCCAGTACGACTTGGTTTTTCGGTATGCACGGTGTTTCTATGTATCTCATAATCCGATCTCCTGTATACATCTTTATATTTCATTAAACAGCTTTAACAAGCAAAGCAACGGCAGCCTGCTTCAAAAACATAAAAAAAACTTATTGTTTCCAATAAGCTGCTTTTAACGTTGATGGAGGCGACACCCGGATTTGAACCGGGGGTGAAGGATTTGCAGTCCTCTGCCTTACCACTTGGCTATGTCGCCTTAAATAGCCATGTATTAGATTTATGGAGCGGGTGACGAGATTCGAACTCGCGACTTTCACCTTGGCAAGGTGACACTCTACCACTGAGTTACACCCGCGTGGATTAGTGGTGCCTTGGGGCGGAATCGAACCACCGACACGAGGATTTTCAGTCCTCTGCTCTACCGACTGAGCTACCAAGGCAAGTTATTCAATTTTAAAAAAGATGGCGACCCAGAACGGGCTCGAACCGTCGACCTCCAGCGTGACAGGCTGGCATTCTAACCAACTGAACTACTGGGCCATGTTAATGTCTGCGATTATGGTGGGCACAACAGGGCTCGAACCTGTGACCCTCTGCTTGTAAGGCAGATGCTCTCCCAGCTGAGCTATGCGCCCCTCATCGACTAGCGACATGTTTTAGTATATCGCAGAGACACCTCAAAGTCAAAACGCGTAAAATTACATTACATAAAACTGTTTTTGCTTTTCACGGATTTCCTCTTATAATCTTTAGATAGCTACACAATCTGATAAATTAAATGGCAGCCCTTGCCATATTCATTATTTAGTATGCACCGGCCTGTTCGGTCTTATACTTCTTAAGCCTTAGCTTTTTCAAGCATTTGAGACAAGTCTTCCTTGTCAAATTGATATTTCCGGTTGCAAAAATGGCATACGACCTCCGCCATGTTCTGCTCAATGATCATATCGTTTATTTCCTTCTCTCCCATACTGATGAGCGCCCTTTCGATCCTTTCCCTGCTGCAATCGCATATGTAACGGATATCCATGTTTTCATATATCTGGTAAGGGATATCGCCCAAAATCTCCTTAATGATGCTTTCCACGTCACGATCATTCTTCAGCATATCGGTAACTGATGCCAATCGGGTTAAATTTTGTTCTATTTTTGAAACGGTACTGTCGTCAGCTTCGGGCAATACCTGCAAGATGAAGCCGCCTGCCGCGCTTACCCGTCCGTCCACTTCAACAAACACACCCAATCCTACTGCCGTCGGTGTCTGTTCCGATGCTGCAAAATAGCTGGTGAGATCGTCGCCGACTTCACCTGTGGTAAGCGGTACCTGTCCCATATAGGGTTCCTTGAGCCCCAGATCCTTGATAACGGTCAGCGTGCCGTCGACGCCGACTGCCCGACCCACATCCAGCTTGCCGTTTTCCTTCTGCATCAATTCCACCTGTGGATTATGAATATAGCCCTTGACATTTCCGGTATGGTCGGAAGTCACCACGATGCTGCCTGCCGGTCCTCTTCCATTGATTTGGATAGTCAGCCTGTCTTTTTCCGATTTCAGCATGGTGCCCATCATGCATCCGGCTGTCAGCAGCCGTCCCAGTGCTGCTATCGATACCGGGTAGCAATCGTGTATGCTTCGTGCTTCTTCTACCAGCATGGTAGTATTGCAGGCAAAAAAGCGAATCCCGCCGTCCATGCTGGCACCTCTGATCAAATAATCCTTCATTTCGTCCTCCTTCAAATCATTCCATCACATTCTTTGATGCGGCAAAGAAAACCCGGTCGCTTTCTGCCTCCGGGGCATCAAAGCTGAAAGCCTTAAATGCCTCAATACCTGAAAATCCTGCATGTGCCAGAAAACACTTCAGTCTGTCAACGGCATAGACCTTTTGTGTATGATGCTCTTCGAGCTTTTTGAAAAGCTGCCCTTGCGGCACAAAAAAGACCAGATCCATTTCCACCGTCTCATTGCTTTCTATAAAATTATTGTTCCATATATAATGGATATTATTTTTCTCTTCGTAGAACACATTGTCGCCCAGTATGTGGCGCAGCTTGTATTCGCTGCTTATATCAAAAACGAAGATGCCATTTGGCTCCAGCAGATCAAAAACGGATTTGAAAAAACACTGCAATTCCGCTTCCTCAGTAATATAGTTGACACCGTCGCACATGCAGGTGACGGCATCAAACCTTTCATTCAACTGAAGCTTTGCCATGTCCTGGTTTAAAAATCTGATTTTCAGCCTTGCCTCCCTGGCCTTCTGCTCCGCCACTGCCAGCATCTCTGCCGACAGGTCCAGACCCCACATCCGGAAGCCCTTTCCTGCCAGGGGCAATGTGAGGTTTCCTGTTCCGCATGCCGCATCCAGGATTTTCTGAGGCGTCCGTTCATACCTGCTGAAAATACCGGTCACATATGCCGCCCACGCTTCATAATCCACCTCGTCCATCAGCTGGTCATACAGATCCGCCATATGCTGATAACTGTTCATCCCATACCCCCTAACGAGAAAAGTTTTACTTTCCGGATACAATAAACAAATAGCAGCTTCTCCCGCTGCTATCCTTAAATCATATCGACCCTATCCACCTGCGCCGCATCAGCGGCCTTTTTCTTCCTGGTGATGATGCCGCCGATCCTTCCGGTCTCCTTGGCAGTCAGGCCTCCCCAGCCTACCTTCGACAGCTTTTCGCTGAGTCCCAGCTCGGCAGCCACCTCATATTTCATGATTTCCTCAGGTGTCAGCACTTTCTCCTTTTTTTTCTTCATACCATCACTCCTTGTGTGCTGTGGTTTCTGGCATTAATTTGCGCACCTTTACACAGGTTAGTATGAAGAAATATTCCAATTTTATTCAGATTTTGCTAATTCCCTCTAAGAGCTCCTTAATCCCTGAACAGGTACATGGATCTGCTTCTCCGCTTTTTCCTGGACATCCGGCCTACGATGAAGCCCAATGCAAATCCCAGTACCAGAAGCACCGTACCCTGATACTTAAAGCCGGAAAATGTCCGTGCCATTGCTGCAAATGGATTCGGCTTCCTATCGCTATCTTTTGGCTCAGCAGCACTTGGAGCCGGTACAGCGGGTTTACTTTCTTCCCTTATATAGCCGTTGCTTTCAAGCCAGAAGCCCAGATAGGCGCCCTTTACCTCACTGTACAAAGCTTTAACGGCTTCTTCCAACGCCGCGGCATTGGCTATGGTATCGTAATACTGTATCTTGTCAAAAGCTGTCTTGTACCGCATCCGGTCAGGATAGACCTTGGTCAGGTCCAAGTCCTCCAGCTTTTCCAGATAGCCTATGTAATCGCCGCCCAGTCTCAAAGCTTCTGCCTGGGCCATCCTGACCTGCTCCGGCTCAAGCTTTGCGTCAAGAGGTGCAGCCAGGTATTCATCACAAAGCACTGACGCTTCAGTGAATTTTTTACCCACCACCGCCCGTGCGATAGCCTTGGGCTTTTTATAAACGCTGGCCAGAAGCTTGCCGTATAGCAGCTTCTCAACCGGTTGATACCGCACTGTTATGCCGGACTGCCCTTCCATGGTCAGATTGACTTCGCCTGTATCGCTAAAGTGCTCATAAGGCAGCCCTTCCAGCGCAATCAGATCGTAGGGCCTGAAGGCTTCAGCTGCCAGCTTGAAAGGAAGCCTTGTCCCTTTGATGACACCGGCATACCCCCTGCCTTCCAACAGCTTCAGCGTGTAGCTGTTATCCTTGTCCTGCGGTACGGCTGCACTCAAATCGATTTTGAAGGTGCGCGCCTCACCGGCGCCAATGTTGACATTAAATAAGAACCACAGCTTTTTCTCCGGTTCAATGCCCTGTACCCCATAGTTCCGCTGCAGGTATGCCTCGTCTCTTGTCCGGTATTTCACCTGGCTGCCGTCTACGGTAGGAACAAACCGGTGTATCCCGCTGTCCGGCACGCCGAATACCGCTTCAACCGCTGTACTGTCTTTATTGAGAATCGTATATTCATAGACCGTCCGGACCTGGTCCTGGCTGACCGTAACGGTTTCACTGCCGGCAGCAACCTCTATGTTCAAATTCTTAAGGTTGTATACACCGTAGTGATTATAGCCTTCAGGATCATCACCGTATACCGAAGCAGACAAAGCAAACAGCATACAGGCAACTAACAGAACGGCTGCATACATTTTTTTCTTCATTCGCTCACCCCTTTGTCAACAAATACTTCAGCCCACGCCCCATTCAGTCGGGGCACGGCCTGCTACAGACAAGCTTTATATAAATTATAGAACAATTGAATCCCATATAGCAATATTTCTTCATTAAAATTAAACTTGTTGTTATGCAGTGAATGCACATGCCCCAATTCCGCATTGCGGCTGCCCAGCATAAAAAACAGTCCGGGAACCTGCTTCTGGTAGTAAGAAAAATCTTCGGATATGGTCTGTGGCTTGATAAGCTCCAGGTTCTCCTTTCCCGCTGCCTTTTCCAGCAATGCATACAAGCCCTCGTTATTGCACACGGCTGGATACATATCCCTTATTTCATATTCCAATCCGCATTCATAGGCTTCCGCAACAGACTGCATCAGCTTGATGATCCGGCCTCGGATCCGGCTGTAAGTCTCTTCGTTGAAGGCCCGCATGGTTCCTTCCAGGACGGCTTCACCGGCAAGCACATTGCGGCGCTCGCCGCATACCATCCTTCCGACGGTGACGACAGCCGGCTCCATCGGGTCAATATTCCTGCTGACCACCGACTGCATTGCCAAAGCCAGGCTCGCAGCCGCCACGATGGCATCCTGTCCCTTATGGGGCATGGCGCCATGACAGCTTCGTCCCTTTATCCGGATATCGAATTCCCCTGTCTGTGCCATCATGGCCCCTGGCCGGCAGCCTACCAGCCCCTCCTGGACCTCGGGATAAATATGCAGTCCGAATATGGACTTTACACCGTACCGCTCCAGTACGCCGGACTTCACGATGGGCTCGGCGCCGCCCGGCCCTTCCTCGGCCGGCTGAAAGATAAACAGCAGATTTTTCTTTATCAGCTGCCTGTGCTCACTAAACAGCTTTGCCGTTCCCAGCAAAATGGCGGTATGTCCGTCATGTCCGCAGGCATGCATGTAGCCCGGATGGGTCGAACAATACGGCATACCTGTCTGCTCTTCCACCGATAGGGCATCGATATCAGCCCGGAAAGCCACAGTCTCCGCTCCCGGTTCACCTGGCAGGTATCCGATAACGCCGGTACCGCCCACACCGACCTCCGCTTGGATGCCCAGCTGCCGCAGCTCTTTCAGTATCAGCTCTGTGGTCTTATGCTCCTCTGTTCCCGGTTCCGGTATCTGGTGAAGCTGTCTCCTGATGGAGACAGCATATTCCCTCAAGACCTCTACACGATTTTCCACCTGTATCAATCTAACACCTCGTTTGTTTGATCATTTTTCATTCTCTCCTTGGCTGTATGGGATGCCGCAACAGCCGCTATGCTGTCTATTCTCTATTTTAAATGATATGCAGGCATTTTACAAATAAAGTAGGGGTGTTTATTGAAGTTTTATGCAGTTTGGGCCTTCACACTGCTGCCCTCTGCATATTATTGCATTTTTATACATATTCATGAGCTGTATGCATAAAGTACATTTCATCGAAAACATGCTAAAAGAAAAACATTCGGACAAATTTGTTGATTTTGGGTTGACACACAAACAAATGCTGTGATAGTATAGTTATAATTTAAAACCAAATCCCTAATTCTGGAGATAGAGGCGCACTTCTTAAAGAGTATGTTTATTCATTCCTACCCGATCAGTTAATGGCTGTCAGGGCAAGGTTGGTGGCAGACCGGATGAACAGAAAGGTAAAAGTGCCGAAGGCGAAAGCTTGCCACAGGCTTGCGACCTGGTCCCGACGTGAACAACGGCCGGACTGTCACCGCCCCAAAGGCGGTGGAGAGCTATACATGGATTGGTGTATTTGTTCAGCTTTGCTTTGTTTTGCTCTGGACAGATATATTCATTCATGTCAGCCTATATCGAAAGGTATGCTGGCATTTTTTATTTGTATTATATCCCGGCGTACGCATTCAGCAGAAAAAGAATATAATAATAGAAGGGATTTATTCGAATAGGAGGTATTTGTAGTGAAGAAATACAACGTAGCAGTCGTCGGCGCCACCGGCATGGTGGGCAGAATGTTCCTGAAGGTGCTGGAAGAGAAAAAATTCCCCATCGACAACTTTTATGCCTTTTCAAGCGCCAAATCGGCAGGCAGTAAAATTGAGTTCGACGGCAGGGAATATACGGTAGAAGAATTGACTGAGCAGTCCTTTGACCGGCCTATCGACATTGCGCTCTTTTCAGCCGGAGGATCTACCAGTCTTAAATATGCGCCCATTGCAGCCTCAAAGGGCGTGATGGTTGTGGACAATAGCAGCGCCTGGAGAATGGATAAGGACGTACCTTTGGTGGTACCGGAAGTGAACCCCCAGGATATAGAATGGCACAAGGGCATCATTGCCAACCCCAATTGCTCCACCATTCAGGCTGTGGTCGCCTTGAAGCCGCTGCATGACAAATACCGGATCAAGCGGATCGTGTACTCTACGTACCAGTCGGTTTCGGGCACCGGCGTCAAAGGTGTTTCGGACCTGGAGGAGGGCTTGAAGGGTAATCCCCCGAAGACCTATCCCCACCCCATAGCCGGCAACTGCCTGCCCCATATTGATGTTTTCCTCGATAACGGCTATACCAAGGAAGAAATGAAAATGATCGAAGAAACAAGAAAGATCATGGGTGACGATACATTGAGGATCACAGCTACTACCGTACGGGTTCCGGTGCTTTACAGCCATTCCGAATCCGTCAACGTGGAATTTGAAAACGACTTCGACCTGGATGAATTGAAAGCGCTCCTCCAAAATAGCCCTGGCATCATCGTGGAGGATGACGTATCGAAAAACCTATACCCCCTGGCTTTAAACGCAGCAGGCAAAAACGAAGTCTTCGTCGGCAGGATCCGCAGGGACTACTCGGTGGACAACGGAATAAACCTATGGGTGGTTGCAGATAATGTAAGGAAAGGTGCGGCAGCCAATGCCGTACAAATAGCTGAACTTTTGATCAACCGGTAGATAATCAGAAAGGGGCATTCCTTAACGTAAAAGGAATACCTTCTGCTCGAGCCAGGTGTGTCCCTTTTCATTAGTAATTAAGGAGGAAGAGTTATGGCATTATTCAGAGGCTCAGGTGTAGCGATCGTAACCCCCTTTAACGACAGCGGCGTGGATTTCCAGAGACTGGGTGAGCTATTGGAGTGGCATGTGGAGCAGGGTACCGACGCCATCATTATTTGCGGTACCACCGGAGAAGCACCTACCATGTCCGATGACGAGAAAAAAGCGGCTTATAAATTTACTGTGGAAAAAATCGCGGGAAGGATCCCCGTTATCGCCGGAACAGGCAGTAATGATACGCATCATTCCATCGAACTGTCAAAATATGCAGAAAGTGTAGGCTGTGACGGCGTCCTATGCGTGACACCCTACTACAACAAGACAACGCAAAAGGGCTTGATAGCGCATTATACGGCTATAGCAGACGCCATCAGCATCCCGGTCATCGTCTACAATGTCCCGGGCAGAACGGGACTCAATGTCAATGCCGATACCCTGAAGGTACTGGCACAGCACAAGAATATAGCAGCTGTCAAGGAAGCCAGCGGCAATATCAGCCAGGTGGTGGATATCGGCCTCTTCTGCGGTGATGACTTTGCCATGTATTCCGGCAACGACGACCAGGTGGTGCCTCTGCTTTCCGTAGGCGGCATCGGTGTTATTTCAGTCGTGGCAAATATTGACCCGAAGGTCATGCATGATATGGTCGTGAGCTACTTGGACGGCGATGTCAAACGTGCAATGGCGCTTCAGCTGAAGATTAAAGCGCTGAACGACGCATTATTCTGCGAAGTCAATCCCATTCCCGTGAAAACGGCAATGAACCTAATCGGCCTGGATGCAGGCAAGCTCAGACTGCCATTGGTGGAAATGAGCGACAAGAACCTGGAGTATCTGAGGAAAACGCTGGTCGATTACGGCTTCAGCCTTAGGGGGTAAAACATGATCAATATACTAATGAACGGCTGCAACGGTAAAATGGGGCAGGTCATTACCCGGCTATCCAAGGAGCATCCTGACATGCAGATTGTAGCGGGTGTTGATAAGAACCCGGAGCTGCATGCCAATCCCTACCCCGTTTTTGAAAGCCTCCAGTCAGTACAGGATATTCGCGTGGATGTGGTACTGGACTTTTCACATCCCAGTACCCTTCCCTCACTTATTGCCTTTTGCCTGGAGCGAGAGGCTGCACTTGTCGTGGGTACCACCGGCCTTTCAGAAGCGGATTATGGGCAAATGAGACAAGCATCGGAAAGGATGGCTGTCTTTACATCCGCCAATATGTCTTACGGCGTCGCCGTGTTTATGGACCTGGCAGTCAAAGCGGCGGCAGCTCTGGCAGAAACCTTCGACATCGAAATGCTGGAGAAGCACCACAACGAGAAGAAGGATGCCCCCAGCGGCACGGCCCTGATGGTTGCCAATGCAATCAATGAGCAGCTCAACCATTCCATGCAGTATGTCTTTGACCGTTCAGAGGTCACTGAGAAGCGCAAAAAGAATGAGATCGGCATATCCTCCATCCGAGGTGGTACCATCCCGGGCGAGCATACCGTATACTATGCCGGCAAGGATGAGATCATTGAGATCAGGCACTCTGCACTTTCTAGAGATATTTTCGGCAGGGGCGCATTAAGGGCGGCCCGGTATATCGTAACAAAGGAAAAAGGCTTTTATAATATGAAATCCATGTTGAAGGAGTTGATATAGATTGAGCACCAATACTCCCTCCTCCCTTTTTGACCTGACGGACCCTTATCAGATTGCAGCCTATATCAAGCAGGCAAAAAAAGTGACACCGGTCAAGGCATACATCGACGGCGCCCTTGACGGACTGGATACCGGCGCTATCAAAGCTTTCGGCGGCGGTACCTTCTGGATCCTCTTCGGAGAGCATTCGGAGGTTGAAGCTTTCATAAAGCAGCATCAAGATAAGATCAATAAATTCGAGATAGAGTTCGACCGGCGGAATTCCGCTATCCCGCTTCTTGATACGCGGTATGTGGAAGCACGGATCGAGCCGGGCGCCATGATCCGGGAAGGCGTTTCCATCCATAAGAATGTGGTGGTCATGATGGGCGCCGTTATCAACATCGGCGCAGAAATCGGCGAAAACACCATGATCGATATGAACGCCGTCCTTGGCGCAAGGGCGACGGTAGGGAAAAACTGCCACATCGGCGCAGGTGCCGTATTGGCAGGGGTATTGGAGCCGCCCAGCGCGGCACCCGTCATCATCGAGGACCATGTGTTGGTAGGCGCCAATGCGGTTGTGCTGGAAGGGGTCCGCGTCGGCAAAGGCGCCGTCGTAGCGGCAGGTTCCATTGTCACACGTGATGTCGAGCCGGAAACCGTGGTTGCCGGCATTCCGGCAAGACCGATCAAAAAAGTGCAGGAGCTGGCCGGTGACAAGAATAAAATATTAGATGATCTTAGAGGTTAGGAAGTGAACAAGAATGTCCATTATAGTACAGAAGTACGGCGGCACCTCCGTCGGTACAATCGATAGAATCAGGCAGGTGGCAAAGCAGATCGCCGATAGAAAAGCGCTAGGCAATGATATGGTTATTGTCGTATCCGCTATGGGTAAAACCACAGACAACTTGATCAGTATGGCCTATGAATTGACCCCCAACCCGGATAAGCGTGAGTTGGACGTGCTTATGGCAACCGGCGAACAGGTTTCCATCGCATTATTGTCCATTGCACTGAACGATATGGGATATCATGCCGTATCGTACACAGGCCACCAGGTTGAGATCAAGACTGAAGGGATCCATACGAAGTCCAGAATTGTTGATATCAATGACGGAAATATACTTGAAGAGCTGAATGAGGGAAAAATCGTCATCGTAGCAGGCTTTCAGGGTGTCAATGAGGAAAATGAAATCACTACGCTGGGCCGTGGCGGGTCGGATACCACAGCGGTGGCATTGGCAGCAAAGCTGCAGGCAGTTTGTGAGATCTACACCGATGTTGACGGCATCTATACCATCGACCCCAGATTGTATCCCGGTGCAAAAAAGCTGGAATATATCAGTTACGAGGAAATGCTTGAAATGGCAAGCTCGGGAGCCGGGGTCATGCATTCCAGGTCCATTGAAGTGGCAGAAAAATATAAAGTACCTGTGTTGGTAGCATTGAACACCGGCGATATACCTGGTACAATAATAAAGGAGTTGGATAACAGTATGGAAAAATCCGCCATCACCGGTCTCGCGGTGAACAGTGATGAAGCTATGATTACGCTGAACGGCGTACCTCATGATATCAAGATTATTGCCGATATATTCACCAACATTGCCAGCAAGGATATTAACATCGACATGATCAGCCAGACCACACCGGTCCATAAACTGGTCAGCATATCCTTTACGCTGCCGAAAACGGACCTGTATCAGGCAACACAGCTCTTAGACCTGTACAAGGAAAGGATCTTCACCTTCAGTTATGAATCCTTTGAGAACATCGTTAAGCTGTCCGTCGTCGGGATCGGCATGAAGAGCCAGTCCGGCGTGGCGGCAAAAATGTTTGACATACTGGCCCAGAATGACATTGCGGTCAGCATTATCACCACATCGGAGATCAAGATCTCCTATGTCATCAACCCAGAGGACCAGCAAAAGGCTATTGAAGCCGTTGCCAAGGAATTTGACCTGTAGTCCGGGGGCGTGACATTGAATAAGCCATTTACATAACCCCATATTCATTATAAAACTGCAGCCGCTCATATGGATAGCCATATGACAACTGCAGTTCTTTTTTTGTTCTATATGCCCCTGTTTGCGAAGCCGTAGCCCAGCACCTCTGCGGTGTCGTTGACCGCCATAAATGCATTGGCATCGATTTCCTTTACGATCTGCTTCAGCTTGGCCAGCTGGCCCAGGCTAACGATGCAATACACTACTTTCTTCCTGTTGCCGGTATAGGCTCCCTCCCCTTCCAGATAGGTCACCCCTCTGCCCAGCTTTTTCAGGATTTCATCCGCCACCTGCTGCTCTCTGTCCGTTATGATCATAACCGCCTTGCTGGTTCCAAAGCCCTGAAGCACCTTATCCAGAACAGCCGATGTTACATACATGGAGATCAGTGTGTACATCGCAGGCTTTACACCGTAAAAAAGCGAAGCAACCGCAACAATGGAGAAATTGATGATCAGGGATGAGCTCCCCAGATTGATGGACCAATACTTCTTGGCTATGACCGCCAGAATATCGATTCCCCCTTGGGATGCGCGATTCCTGAAAATGATGCCCAAACCCACGCCCCCCAGCACACCGCCGAAGATGCAGGAAATCATAATGTCTTCTATTTGAATCATCTCTTGCAGAAAGCTGAAATAACTGATGGAAGCCGAAAAGGATGACATTCCTACCAGGCTCATCAGAATGAACTCCCTGTCGATAAAACGGTAACCCAGCACAAAGATCGGTATATTGAAAACAAATATCAGGATACCGGGGTTCAGTCCGAACAGGTAGTTCAGAATTAGCGCAATTCCGCTGATCCCTCCGCTCAGAAGCTTGTTGGGGATCAGGAACACATTAAATGCAATGCCGCTTATAGCGCTGCCCAGCAGGACTAAGAGCAGCATGGGAATATAGCGGTATTTGCTTTCGTATAGACGATCGATTATCTTCATATGACCCCTTCTTTACGTTGAATTTTATTCTTCTATGCCAACCCGGGCAGGCACACCTGCATTAAAATAGTGTTTGACCTCCCGCATCTCTGTTACCAGATCCGCCGCATCCAGGATTTCCTTGGGCGCATTTCTGCCCGTCACAATGATTTCCATTGTTTCCGGCTTTGATTTCAGCATTGCCACGACTTCATTCACGTCCAGCAGTTTGTTGCCCAATACGCCCAAAAGCTCATCAATGATCAGGATATCGCACGAATTCTTCTTAACTGTCTCTTTGATAAAATCAAAGCCTCTTTCGATATCCTCCTTCAGTTCCTGCTTCTCCTGTGCATTCAATGTCCAGAAGAAGCCTCTTTCCCGCTCAAAGCGGAAGATCTTGAAATAGGGCTGCAGCTTTTCGATGCTGTGAAGCTCTCCGGTATCCCCGCTCTTCAGAAATTGCACCATATATACCGTGAGCCCCCTGCCGCAGGACCGGAGACCTTGTCCCAGCGCAGCCGTCGTCTTGCCTTTCCCGTTCCCTGTATAGACCTGTATCAAACCTTTTTGAAGCGTCATTCTATCATCCTTTCTCATCTGTATAGACAATTATTCATATGGATAACCTGCTAGATCTACTGTACATATCCCATTATATAATTTTTTCGTCATGTTTTGAAGAGCAAAAGATAAAAGACAAAAAGCGCATGGCATCCGCACTTGCGCTTTTTTGATTATTGTTCCTCATTTTCCGGTTCCGATGCTTCCTCTGCTTCCTCTGCTTCGTTGTTGACTTCCATTTTCGAAATGGATACCTCATATGCCGTTCTCGTCACAATCTGGTCTTCCGACAGCTTCTTCTGGTATACCCGGCTCTGGATCCTGCCCCAGATCTTGATCCGGTCACCCACCTTCAGATTCTCCGAGTACCTTGCATTTCTGCCCCATGCAATACAGGGTATATAATCCGATTTATTATACGGCCTGTTAACGGCAAGCAGCATATCGGTAATTTCACGACCGAAAGGTGTTGTTCGATATACCGGATTTTTGCAGATAAACCCATCCAGGTATATTTGATTGGGGTTCTTTACTTCCTCATCCGCTGTTTTCAGACTCCGGGCAAAAACCGTCAAGATGAGCTTGTTGCTGCCGTCCTGATATTTGTTGTAAGACCTTAATTGACCCTCAATCTGGATTGCGCTGCCGATGTCGATATTCTGACCAGCGAGAAGGCGTTCAGATACTGTTATAGGAAGTATATCAGCCGTATCGCTTAATCTCGGCACATCTAAAAGAATCGTATAAAAACCCTCACCATACATTTCATGGCTGAATTCCGGTTTGCTCGTAACGATACCGTATACCGATACAACATTGCTCTCTATGACCTTATCAACCAATGCCCCCACTCCCTTCGTTGTTCTTGCGTGTTTCGACGATTAAGCCTACAGTATACATATTCAGTGGAGGCTGGCATTATGAATTAATTTTTATTTATACATCAAAAGATTTCTTGCTCAGAAAACCAGTTTGACACCTGTATTCAGTTTCCGGATATACCGCTGTGCATCATTCATCTCTTCTCCCCCCAGGATCAGGAGCAGGTCGCCTTCCTGAAGCTGGGACAGTGCATGGAGCAGTGCATGCTGCAGCATGTAGTAATACTTCAAACTGCTCAAGCCGGCTTCCTTAAAAAACCGCTTGTAGACCTTCACCGCCTTCAGCGGCATTTCCTTTGCTTCATAGTCATCATCCATGCAGCTGGTCAACACCACTTCGGTACAGTTCAATACCCTGCTCCACTCCGCCATGGTCTTTGCCCGCTCCTTATGATGATCGGCGGCATCCCCCTCATCGATTGATACCACGGCAAAAAGCCGCTTATACTGAAGCAGCTGGACAGCCTCCATTGCCGCTTCCATATCGGATACCGAGCGGCAATAATGGTCCATAACGGTATAATTCCCTTCAAATATCTTCTTGAACTGTCTGCTTACAGGGCGGTAGCCTTCCAATGCCGTCTTGACGGTATCCATCGGGATATCGTAATAGAGGGCGCAGGTTATAGCAGCCAACGCCTGGTAGATATAATGCTGCCCCGTCAGATTCATCCGAAGGGATGTCTCAAAGGGCTCAATCAGGTTGCCTGCTTTTGTCTCGAAGCTTCTTTGCAGGCAATAGGTAAACCCGGTTGTCAGATCAATATTCATGCTGGATGCTGTCACAGCTGCCTTCATATTCATCCCGTAGGTAATGGGAATAATCTGCTTGCAGTGGGCGACGGCCTGCATGACATCCTGCTGGTCACCGTTGATGAAGACCGGCCGGTGTGCAGGCATACGGGAAAAGAAAGCCTGGTAGGCTGAAATGGTCCTCTCGTTCTCAGCCGCGCCGCTGGAAAAACCGGTGTCGGTCAATATACTGCAGTCATAACCGATACCGCTCAGAAAATACAGATCCTTTGAATCGGTGTTCAGGGATACCGGAATTCTTTTGATTCCCAGGTCAGAAAGACGGCCTATCCTTTCAAACATTCCTTCTATGCTCATCATGCGGCTATATCGTATGCTTGGTATGATTTCGCTGGCATCCTTGCCGTACTGCAAGCCGGAGTCCCTGTACATGATACACTCGATCATATCCATCAGGACATGGCTATCACTGCTGCCCACAACCGCGATCAGGCTGACAGCTTCGCCAGGATGGCCCAAAAACTTCCCAAGCAGTGTGACCAAGGTGCTATGCGGATCCCTGACCTTGATCACTGGCAGCTCGGGATCATAGATGTTTCTTGATGTAAATATGAGGGAAGCGCCATTTTTGCTTGCCGTGTAAATATCCTTTCGGTCCCGCTTGCCGGACAAATCCACAAAAATCATGCCATCCCTTACCTTGTGCGGATCGGCAGTGGCACCTGTGGTTCCAAAGTGGTTTCTCATACCGTCAGCTCCTATATCTTACGTGTTGGACATCACCTTTGTGATGTGCTTCATATGCGTGATGTGCATTACATGCTTCTTGTGTAATTGCTATTATTCCCTGCAATTGCATTTATAATCCCAGTCGCTGCGGCAGCACTCCTCTAAGAGCGGCCTTCTCCTGAATGTCAGGGACAGCAGCAGTTCATCCAGCTCTTCCTCGGCTTCGCAGGCAGATCTTGAAAGACATGCCAGGTTATACAGCAGCGATTCGTAAAAAAGCGCCCGCCTCAGGTTTTTAATTGCACAGCGGTCCATTTTTTCACCCCCTGGTACATTATATTTGAAACACCATCGTTCAGGAACCTGAATCCATGGTATTTCGGCGTTTGAGTCAAACGCCATAAATAAAGATCCCGGCTATTCAGCCGGGAAATCCTCTTGCACTGTATTCTCTTTCCTTCTAGGGGGCTTGGGTCCGTAGAACTGGTAATAATCGGTCTTCAGCATACCGTTGTATAGCTTCCGCTTCTTGTCGGCCCGCCTTCCGAAAAACCTTTCGAAGCCCTCATGGGCTGTGATGATGTAGAAAGACCAGGTTTCAAGCTTGGCAAAAACCTTTCCCATATCCTTGTATAGCTGTTCCACGGATTTCAAGTCTTCCATACGCTCGCCGTACGGCGGGTTGGTCACAATAAAGCCGTAAGAGTCCCTGCTGGACAGGTCCCGCACATCCCGCTTCTGAAAATGAATCTGCTCCTCCACACCTGCAAGACGGGCGTTCAAACGTGCCACCTTCAAAGCACTCTCATCAATGTCGTAGCCTTGAATCGTCATCTTTATATCCCGCCTAATCAAGGCTTCCGCCTCTTCCCTGGCTCTTGCCCAAACGCTCTTGGGAACCCGGTTCCAGCCTTCCGATATAAAATTCCTCTTTAGACCGGGTGCGATATTCATACCCTTCATTGCCGCTTCGATCACAATAGTGCCGGAGCCGCAGAAGGGGTCGATCAGAATGCGGTCCTCCCGCCAGGGTGTCAACTGCAGCATGGTTGCAGCCAGTGTTTCTTTAATAGGTGCCTCATTGGATAGCTCCCGATATCCCCGCTTATGCAGGGCGGACCCGCTGGTATCCAGATATAATGCTGCTTTATCTTTATTTAGGAAGGTATGGATGGGATATTTGTTTCCGTTTTCCTCAAACCACTGCACCTTATGCTTGCGCTTCATACTTTCCACTACCGCTTTTTTTACGATAGCCTGTATATCCGAGGTGCTGAAAAGCTGTGATTTGATGGAAGAGGCCTTTGCAGCCGGAAACTCGCCGTTTTTGGGTATCCACTCATGCCACGGCAGCTTTTTTGTATTCTCAAACAGTTCTTCGAAGGAGGTGGCTTCAAACTCCCCCATTTTTACCAGTATTCTTTCTGCCGTCCTCAGGTGCAGGTTTGCTTTGCATATGCCCGCTTCATCACTCAGGAAAGTCACCCTTCCGTCCTCCACCTTGGCCACCTCAAAGCCCAGCTCCTTTATTTCCCTTGCCAATACAGACTCTACTGCAAAATTGCAGGGCGCTACCAATTCTATCCTCGACATCTTACACTCCACCTTTGTGTTTTCTTTAACACATCATATTTTCCCCGTATTTCCTTATTTTAATTTATATTGCGCCATAAGTCAAAAATCCTGTACACTTTTACCATCTATGTTAAAATATATATAACATTAAGGAGGTGTCCCGCTTGAGCCATCATGAAACCGTCAAGAGAATTGCCGCCAACATCCAGAGCGTCATCATCGGCAAAAGCCCCGAAATCTACCAGATCCTCAAGGGCATCCTTGCAGGGGGACACATTCTGGTGGAAGATGTCCCCGGTGTTGGCAAAACCACACTGGTCAAAGCCCTTGCCAAATCGCTGAACCTCCAGTATAGCAGGATCCAGTTCACCCCCGACCTGCTGCCCTCAGATATCCTTGGCGTTTCCATCTATAATAAGATTACCGGCTGTTTTGAATTCCGCAAAGGACCCATTTTCTCCAATATCGTTCTGGCGGATGAGATAAACCGGACCTCCCCTAAAACACAATCCGCCCTCCTGGAGGTTATGGAGGAAAACCAGGTATCCGAAGGCGGCACCACCTTTCTGCTGGAGAAACCCTTTGTAGTTCTGGCCACCCAGAATCCTGTGGAGTATGAAGGAACCTATATCCTGCCGGAGGCACAGCTGGACCGGTTTATGATCAAAGTTAGGATCGGATATGCGGATGAAAAGAGCGAATCTGAAATACTCCAAATATATCGCAGCCGGGAGCCTCTGAAGGAAATCCAATGCATAGCAGGCGCTGCAGAAATAATGCAGATTCAGGAAGCTGTGCGCGGCATCCGTGCTTCCAGAGCCATTACGGACTATATCGTCAGAATCATGGCCGCAACCCGGGAAAGCCGCTACACGGTATTGGGTGCCAGCACCCGCGCCGCCATGGCACTGCTCCGGATAGCCCAGGCCCATGCCTATATCGATGCCAGGGACTATATCATACCGGAAGATGTAAAAAGCAATGCCGTGGCCGTACTAAGCCACAGGATCACCCTGTCTTCCTTGGCCAGAGCCAATAATTTGTCTGCCGAAGCTGTTCTGACAGAGCTGCTGGAAAAAACGCATGCTCCAAGGGTGTATGAAAATGCTTCGCTTTAACCGATGGTTTTTGGGTGCTCTAGCGGGGTTTTTCAGCTTTTCCGTCGCTTTCGGCGGCAACCTGCCTTTTTACATATTTTACAGCCTAATGCTTATATTCTTGCTGTCTACGTTTTACATCAGCCTGATCATCAGCCGTTTCAGCATTGAAACCGCCTATCAGGCGAAAATGCTTCAGGCCGGCGATTCTGCCCGCATCCTAGTCAAATTCAACTTTGATATATGGCTGCCCGTTCCCTATGTGGAGATCAGGGGCGACATCTTTGCAGCAGGTGCAGGAGCATCTTGCGGACATATCCGGAGTACTGCCTGGGATGAAAACATATGGATTGAAAACAGCATCTGCTTTCATCAAAGGGGCATCCACAGCCTGAATGATATTCAGGTCACAGTCAAAGATCTTTTTCACGTGGTCCGGTATGAAAGAAATTTTCAAACCGGTATCCTTGTGACGGTATACCCCAGGCTTTTTCCCATAAAGCCGGTATACGGCGGCGGTACGGATGTGTATAGGAATTCCGTCAATCTAAGGGGCCGCAGTGAAGACCCCTTCACCATCAAGGATATCCGGAAGTACCGTGAAGGCGACAGTCTGAAAAAAATCCATTGGCGGCTCAGTGCCAAGCATGATGACCTTCTGGTCAGAAACCCGTCGGAGGTTTCAGGGGATGAAGTGAATCTGCTGATTGACATGCATGCCTCCAATTATTCGTGGGATACCGAAGGGTTCATTGAAGAAAGCCTTGTGGATATGGCTTTATCTATTGTCAGCCACATGATCAAAAAGAATATCAACGTGAAGGTGTACCTCAATGCCGCATCCGCCGCAAGCTTTCATATCTGCGGGCCTGATGACCTTGCCAGGCTTTCGGAATACTTTCTACACCAGAAAAGCGACGGCTGTATCGAATTCGTGCATTTCATCGGCAATTGCGCTTCCGGATTGCACCGGATGAACAAGCTGCTTCTCATAACGGCAAGCATCAATAAAGACTTGGCAGATGGTCTCATGGCAATGAGCAACTCCGGATATTCTGCCGACTTGTTCTATTGTATTCCGGATGGCAGCCCGGAAACCCTCCGGCTTCTCAGAGATAACCAAGTGGGCTGCCATTATTTCAGGGATTTTATCGTTGAATGAAAAGGTGATGGTATGGTACTGCAATATATGCTTTTATATGCCTATGTCCTGCTGATCTGCCATGCGATGCAGACTTGTTACCTGATAGAAGGCTTCAGCTATGCGGTCATCTCGGTCCTTTTTCTGGCCGGGATATTGCTTTGCCATGCAGCTGGAATGCTGCGGAACAGGATCCAGCTCCTGAGAGCAGGGCTTTATATCGCACTTCCGCTGCTCATCACTGCAGCCTACTGCAAATACGAGTTCTTGTTGGATTTTTTTCAAATCTACTACGCAGATAATTTCAATCTGATCAATCGCTCCATTTATACCACATCGCCTGTGGGTTTTGCTGCCTTTCTGCCCTTCTTCATCCTTCTCCTGCCGCTTGCGGTTGCATTTGCTGCTGCCTTTGCCGGTCAGGGACGCGGGGAAATAACATTGGGCATCCTCTTCTTTTTCATGTTCTCACTGTGGAATAACGGCTTCGACAGAGCTCTTTCCAGGCATATCTTTTTCTTTGTCATGCTAAGCATTCTATTCTTTGCTGTCAATCAATATCTGCGGTTGGACCGGATGCACCGGGACTCCGGCATCAAGCTTGAAATTGACAAAAGAAAGATCACCCGGTACGGTATCATCATGGCACTCATCATAGCTTCCACCGTTATGGCATTTACCCGTTCCTTCGGCGTTAAAAGCATTTTTCAGCTGAGAAAGGATTATGAGCTGGATCAGAGACGAATTATGAAGTATGCCATGGACAGTATCTATGGTTTATCCAGCTCCGGTTACCGCACCAGTGACACAGGCCTTGGCGGACCCATTCAGTTGAGCAAAGTGGAGGCCCTCAAGGTCAAGAGCGACAGACCATTGTACCTGCGAGGCAATGTGAAGGATCATTATGACGGTTTTACGTGGAAGCAGACTTCGGATGCCCATTGGGAACTGGGCAAAAATAACCCGTTAAAAGTCACCTCCGAGCATATCCGGTTCATGCTGCTCGACCCTGCTGCCGCTTTTTCAAACGCCAAGCCCGGACAGCATCTGGTGGTGAATAAGGCCGTCATTTATCCCCAAGCCCTGCTGACCTCCACTCTTTTTGCACCGAGCCATACCTTTGAGATACAGGCAAAACGGGAAAAAATCATATATGACGACAGCAACATCTTCATCCTATTTAAGAAAAGCACCCGTATTGACGATTACGAAGTCCGGTATTATCAGAGCGAAACCGGCGTGGAATTATTTGCAAACCTTTACGATCTGCCTTTGGGCATACCCTATGATGCCGACAGCACAGAACCTTCCAAAAAATGGTATTACGATGAGGTTGTCAGGAAAAAATACGCACGATACCTGCAGCTTCCGCCCAACCTCTCCCAAAGGACTTACCGCCTGGTCCAGTCCATCGTCCGGGATTGCAGGACCAGCAAGGAAAAGGTGGCCAGGATCCAGCAGTACCTGTCCGCTCACTACCCTTATTCCCTGACGGTATCCCATGTACCGCCCCAACAGGAGTTTCTTGATTACTTTCTCTTCAGTGAAAAAAAGGGGTATTGCACATACTTTGCTACCGCCACCACTGTTTTCTGCCGTATGGCAGGCATTCCGGCAAGGTATGTAGAAGGCTTCAACATGAAAGATGTAAAAGATGCCAAAGGCCTTTACAGCGTCACAAACGACAGGGCCCATGCCTGGACGGAGATCCTTCTGTCTCCGGAAAGCGGGATATGGAGCATCGTAGACTGTGTGCCCGAAGGTGCTGAGGGCGAGCTTCTTCCGGCGCCTACGCCTTACCGGGATAAATTTGCCGATGCCTACTATCAGAATGCAAATATCCCGGCGTCTTCGGACAGTCCAGAGTCAAATACCACATATTCGTTCAACTTGTTCAAAGGCGTTTGGAGCAGGCTGGCATACCCACTTGCTGCACTTCCGCTGCTGCTTGCCGGCGCCGCCGTACTCATCGTCCTCTATAGGCTGTATCGCCTAAGCCGCACAAAAAAACGCCTCCTGGGACAGCAAAGCCTTATCCCGCTCTGCCGCTATACCGCCGCAAGGCTAAAGTCAGTGCACTTGAGCTTACCTGTCGGAGCGTGTGAGCTTGAAGCCGTACAGCAGATTGAGGATACATGCCTGAGAGATTCTCTGGAGCTGCTTATCAGGGCATGCTACCAGGAAGCCTATGGCGGCCTGACTCCCGGTCCCTTTGACCGCATCAAGCTGTTTGACCTGCTTGAAGCGTATATCCGCAAACGGCAGCGCTTCTTATATTATTGGTACTTCCGATTGTTTTTTTAGAAGGATTCCCTTAGAATGGTATGTAGATAGGAATTCGAAGGAGGTTATGCGATGAACACGCTTTTTTCAGGTATTACCATAAAGAACAAGCAGATCAAAAACCGCATCGTCCTGCCGCCCACGGTCTTTTTCGGCTGGACGGACGACAGCGGCATCGTTTCAGAGGATCACATCCGGCACTATGAAGCCCTGGCGGCCAGCGGAATCGGCATCATTATCCTCGGCGCCCACGCCGTCACCAAAGACGGCAGGCTGGCAAATACCCAGATGGGCCTATGGTCGGATGACCATATTGAAGGTGTGAGCAGGTTGATTGAAGCCTGCCATAAGCATGGTGCCGTGGTTTTAGTACAGATACACCATGCAGGCTACAGAACACCTAAGAATGTAGCCGACCCCTGTGCGGCACCCTCCGACTATGTTACAGAAAAGATAAATGCAAGAGCTTTGTCCCTTGCCGAAATCAAAGCCATCCAATCGGACTTCATCAACGCTGCTGTCCGTGCCGAAAAGGCCGGTGCTGACGGCATAGAGCTGCATGGGGCCCACGGCTATCTGATCAGCCAGTTCTTTTCCCCGATAGTAAATCAAAGACAGGACCAGTACGGCGGCAGTTTTGAAAATCGAACCCGTTTCGCTGTGGAGATCCTTACAGGGATCAAAGAGAAAGTCAGCCCGGATTTCATCATCGGCTTCCGTTTGGGTGCCAATGAACCAGCCTTAGAAGACGGTATCCGGATCGCACAGCTACTGGAAGAGACCGGTGTGGATCTTCTGCATGTTTCCGCCGGCGTCGGCTCCGACCAACTGCCGAAAGCACCGGAGGGTTTCCCCTACAACTGGATCGTCTATATGGGAACCGAGGTCAGGAAACATGTCAAGGTTCCGGTTATTGTTGTCAATGAAATACAGACCCCAGAACGGGCTGCCTACCTTATTGAAAACGATCTTGCCGATCTTGCCGCTATAGGAAGAGGCCTGCTGGCAGACCACAACTGGGCCAGACACGCATATGAAAACCAACCCATCATCAGCTGTCTAAAGTGCCCGAAATGTGCCTGGTTTGTAAACGGCAAGAATTGCCCGAGATATCCTTTACAGAATGTATAATAAAAAATCAATGCACCCTTTCACTTGGGTGCATTGATTTTTTATTATAGCTTTTTCTGCATTCCGGTATGGTCTATGTAGTAGTTATCCTTGTAGATCAGCTCTGAAATGGGAACGATCTGGTATCCCTCCTGCTGAAGCCTTTCCAGTATGACCGGCAGCGCATCCTTTGTATAGGTGGCATTGTTATGGAATAAGACGATGCTGCCGTTCTTCACCTTGGAGAGCACCCGCTTGACAATGGCATCCGCGCCATAGTCCTTGTAATCCAGCGAATCCACATCCCACTGAATCACCTGTATGCCAAGCTCCCTGGACGTCTCGATCAGCCGATTGTTATAGTCGCCGAAGGGCGGCCGGAAAAGCGTCACTTTCTTGCCGGTGAGCTTTTCAATTCTTTGAGAGGTAGAATTCAGCTCTTCAAGGATCTGCTCCTTGGAAAGCTGTGACATTTTGGGATGCTTGGAGGAGTGGTTTCCAATCTCATGCCCCTCTGCGTCGATGCGTTTCACCATCTCCGGGAAGTTGTCGACCCAGAAGCCTACCAGGAAAAATGTGGTTTTGACATTGTATCTTTTCAAAATCTGAAGCAGGTTCTCCGTATAGTCGGACCCCCAGGCCGCGTCAAACGAAATCGCAATTTTCTTCTCAGCCGTATCTACACAATAGATAGGCAGCTGCCTGTTGTTATTGTTGAAAACACTCACGATCCCCAGGTTGCTCATGCTGGTATAAACCAGCGATATACCTGCAATCAACATCACAAGCACCACATTGACCAGCCTATCGTTCCTTTTGAATTGCCTAAAGCCTCTGAACCTCACACCGCACCTCCTATAGTAGAAGCTCTCTCACACCCGTTTCCTCATAATATTTTTATTCGCCGAAACCTTAAATAGACCTCACGAATACCAAAAGAAGGCCAGTGAATCACTAACCTTCTTAGTTGCTATATCTAAACTTTTGTACTGGTTACTGCAATATTTATCTAACGAACATTTATATACCCAGAGTAAAAACATATTGCTATCTGAAAAGCGAACCACAAAGCGGTAATAGACACTTCTTATATCATTCAGATCGATGTTGTATTATTAGTCATTGTGCTCTTCAGCAGCTTGGGCATCTGCTTTAGTTTCATGTACTGTGCTAAAAGGATGCTGCGGAGGTGCATAAATCGAGTACAATTTTAAAGGTTTCTTGCCTGTATTTACAAGATTATGCCATTTCCCGGCAGGTATTATAAATGCAAAATCATCTTGGACGCTTTCCTGGAAATCCAACCTGTCTTTTTTATCTCCCATTTTCACAATACCCTGGCCTTCTTCTATACGTATAAATTGATCAAGGTTGGGATGAATCTCCAGGCCGATGTCCTCCCCGACCTTGATACTCATCAGAGTAAGCTGCAAGTGTCTTCCCGTCCATAAAGCAGTACGAAAAGCATCATTTTGCTTGGTCGCCTCTTCAATATTGACAACAAACGGTTCTCTCCCATAATCCTTCAGCTTTATCGGCGCATCGACTTCCGGATCATCATAATAAAGATCGCTCTCGCTGCTAAACTGTTTCTGGAGGTCTAAGTTAGTTATCGGTTGGTTGAAATAGTAGGGGCATGGATACATTTTGCAAGCATTACATGGATGCATTTTATACACTTCGCTCATCCCTTTCATAGGCCTTTATCATTAATATATGCGCTATGCTTCGGAGATGTGCTACGACGCAGTTTTCTCAATTCTAAATAGGTCGCTTGCTATTATCGGGGCTTTTTTCATGCAAAGATGGGCAGCGGGCTGTTGTATTTGCTATAATAATCATATGCAATACGACTAAAGGAGGTATTATTATGAGCACTGGTGTTTTGGTTGCAGTGATTTTTGTACTGACAGTATCTGTTTCTATTGCCATCAAGAGCAGCAAGTCAAGCAAATAAAATAAGAAATCCATATGGGGTGCATTCATGTATGACTGATTACCGGCTTGCCAATACTATATTCAACTAGAAACTATCTATTAGACCGATGCGCTTGTTAAGGAGTCAGTATGATGAAGCTTTTCTTGTCTATAATACTGGGCTTTATAGCCCCTTGGATTCTTGGCGTGTATCTATACCGTAGAGCAAGGCTGATTATAGCAATTATAGTCCCGTTTGCATCGGCATTAGGTTTTTCATTGAATACCATTGGGATGGACCTTGGTTATTTTTACCCAACTGTAACGACTCACACCTTCATGCATTCCATTACTATTCTCGCTAACCTGGGACTTTTAGCTATAGAATCATGTCTATTTATATTCCTGATAGAACGTATCAGAATCAGTACATTCCTTTTGAACATCCTTGTATCGCTGGTATCCTCTTTGATTGATGTGTTGTTTATCGTCTTAAAGCTTCTCGCTTATAATCCACCATGGAATATATATTGGACATTCATCTTTTATTTCATTTGTTTTTACATCATTAATTTTTACTACCTATGGGTAATGAAGCTGTTTAGCACAGTACCTACCAAAAAAGAAAGCAGCTAAGGCTGCTTCTTCATAACCGGTATCCAGATTTCGCTTCTGAAATCCGGTGCCGTTGTATCCTTCTTCTCATTCCAGAGGATTTCAGGTCCTTCCGTCTGCTCATAACCCGAGGAAGGGAACCATTCCGAATAGATTCGTCCCCATATGTTCTGCAGTGTATCCGGAAAAGGTCCTACTGCTTCGAAAACAGCCCAGGAAGAGGCCGGCACCTCAAGTTGCGCCATATCCTCCGGGCACACTGCATTGGTTGCAACGCCTATATAGTGGTCTAGTTCCCCATTCTCCAGCCTTCCCTCTGAAAAATTCAAAGAGGCGCTAATCAGCCCCAAAGGCTCAATATTTGAAAGCGCCTTCAGCTGTTTGATCCGTACCTCCGTCAGGCTTCTCCACATTGCCGCAATCTCCGGGTTTACCCCATGATAGATCAATGGCACCCTTTTCATGAGGCCCACGATGCGGAATGCCTCTTTTTCTACGATCCTGTAGTTCATTTCAATTCCTCCTTGAATAGTCAATTGAAAGGTCATCTTGGGATATGCTTTCAGCATCTGGCCGGTACTTCTGGCTTCGGTGGGCGTTATCCCATGCATGCTCAGGAAAGCTCTTGAAAAAGCGTCCGGAGAATTGTACCCGTACTTAAATGCAACATCTATAATTCTCGTGCTGCTGCTCTGAAGTTCAAAGGCAGCAAGGGTAATGCGCCTGCGGCGGATATACTCCGACAAGGGAATTCCTGCCAGGAAGGAAAACATCCTTTTGAAATGGTACTCTGAGCATATTGCCAGTCTGGCAGCTTCTACGTAGTCAATTTCACCGGTCAGGTTGTCCTCAATATAGTTTAATGCATCATTCAAGTTTTTCAGCGTATCCATCCGTATAACCTCCTTTCACTATTAGAATAGCAGAAACAAAATGCGGCTATCCGACATTTGGTGCCCGATAGTGCAGGGTATATAAATATCATCATGCTACTTCGTGAGCAGCTTATACGCTTTCTCAGGCATTGTTCTCAACAAAATTGTTTTCAGCTCTATTCCTGCATCATCGTTGGCAGGAGGAGTCTCAACACTTTTTTCCCATGTCTCTGCGGTGCAATAAAGAAATGTTGACCAGTATGGGTTCAGGACCTTTCCGTTTTTGTAAGCAGTAATATTTAGATTTTCCAGAAGAAAGTCGAAAGCTTTGGTAAATATTTTCGCCTCCATACCGGTCATGGACCTTAAAGTTTCCATATCCGAAATGCCTATATTCTTCAGGTTTTCATAAATTTGAATTGACTCAATGCCTAACGGTTTTCTGGTCCGGCACTGCTTTAATAAAAAGTATGCTTGTCTTGAGAGGTATGTTGTTCTTTTCCTGTATGCCTTGCAGTAGAACAGGTCATGGGAGTCAATCAGGGCTGTAGCATCAGACCAGGCATATCCCAAATCAATAAGCGAAGGTAAATAAGGATTTGAATTGCAGGTAAGAATACCGGCAAAATCCAAATAGTCTTTCAAGCTCATTTTGTCTTTCGGGTTTTCCATATTTTCATCTCCCTTACCATGGCCGCGTCAGTCTATTGTAATAATTTTCTAGCAGATGTATAATATAGTCAATATATGGGGCATTAGCTCAGCTGGGAGAGCGTCGCGTTCGCAATGCGAAGGCCAGGGGTTCGATCCCCCTATGCTCCACCATTTTTATCTTGTTCTTTTCCCATAGATCTCTGATTACTTCAATTTCACCATATGAAATATCCGACACTGTTTTCATGCTTATTCCCGCCTCCTTCTAATACGTTATTATATTTCTTTCCTTAGCTTCTTGCGTGTTTCAGAAATCAGACTAAACGGAAACACGCCTTGCTCAAATAGAATTAACAGTGAACAGACGGCTTCAGTAAGGCCGATCATGAAATATAAAACGTGAAGGAAAGCAATCGATTGGAGCATGATGTCGAGCCTCATTTATTGCATTCATTAATCATGTACTCAATAAAAGTATAGCATAGGCAGTAAATTAATGCATTTGGCAGGATTGCTTTTCATGCTTGTAGAAATACTATGTGTAGTCTTTTAGAGGAAGGTTATGGATTATGTTGGAATTCATCAAACAGCATCCCATTGTGTTCAGCATCCTTGTCGTCATCGTTTTTATCAGTCATCTATATTCACTCTACAAATTCCTGACGCGTATGAAGTGAAAAAATGACGGTCATTCTGCAATATCTCGCAGAACGCCGTCATTTTTGTTCTCTGAATTTCAAGCATCAGGGCTGTTTACCGATATAGGCAAGGATGCCGCCGTCAACGTAAAGTATATGCCCGTTGACAAAGTCTGAAGCCGGAGAAGCCAAGAAAACCGCCGGACCGGCCAGGTCCTCCGCATTTCCCCAGCGGGCGGCAGGCGTTTTGGCGATGATAAACTGGTCAAAGGGATGACGGCTGCCGTCAGGCTGCTTCTCGCGCAGCGGCGCAGTTTGCGAGGTAGCGATATAGCCGGGGCCAAGGCCGTTGCACTGGATGTTGAAGGCGCCGAACTCACTGGCTATGTTTTTGGTCAGCATCTTCAAGCCGCCTTTGGCTGCCGCATAGGCCGCTACGGTTTCACGTCCCAGCTCGCTCATCATGGAGCAAATGTTGATGATCTTGCCCCCACCTTTCCTGATCATGGCAGGAATAACCGCCTTTGCCATAATAAACGGCCCGTTCAGGTCGATATCCACAACCTGCCGGAAATCCTGAGCGCTCATTTCCAGCATGGGAACACGCTTGATAATGCCCGCATTGTTCACCAGGATATCAATTACGCCAACCTCTTTCTCGATACGGACCACCATCGCATTGACCGCTGCTTCATCAGTAACATCAAAAACGTAGCCCTGAGCCTTGATACCCATATCCTCATATGCTTTCAGGCCCGCATCGGCCGATTCCTGCGATGTACTGTTGAATACAATGGTTGCACCGGCCTGATGAAGTGCCGCAGCGATGGCAAAGCCGATGCCGTGGCTTCCGCCGGTGACGAGGGCAACCTTCCCTTCAAGGGAAAAAGCTTTCAAATAATCCATCGGAATAGCCTCCATTCATTATTCAAATTTTTTTATCGGATATCCGCTATGGCCACACCGTCCATATCGTCGAAGGCCTGGTTCTCACCGCCCATTGCCCAGATGAAAGAATAGCTTGCCGTTCCGCAGCCCGAGTGGATGCTGAAGCTGGGTGAAATAACCGCTTCCTCATTCTGCATAACGATATGGCGGGTTTCGGACGGCTGGCCCATCAGATGAAAAACCACATTATTCTCCGGAATGTCAAAATAAGTATATACCTCCATACGCCGCTCATGGGTATGCACCGGCATTGTGTTCCAGACACTGCCTGCTTCAAGAACGGTTAGCCCCATAGAGAGCTGACAGGTTTTCAACACATCAGGATGTATGAATTGATTAATTACACGCTTATTTGCTGTCTCAAAAGCACCCAACTGCCTTTTGGCAGCATCGGCTTGCGCTATGAATTTCGTTTCATAAGCGCAGTGGGCAGGCGCAGACACTCCATAAAACTTTGCAGGTTTCTTTGCATCATCACTCTGGAAGCTGACATCACGGGCTCCCATTGTAATGTAGATGCAGTCCTTATTGCCCATCTTGAAGGCTTTTCCGTCCACGCTGCATACGCCTGAACCGCCAAGGTTAAAAAAGCCGGCCTCGCGGCGTTCCAGGAAAAACCGTGTTCCAAAGTTTTTCCAGATATCGATGCCCTTATCAATGGGCAACGCTTCCGAGACAGGCATTATGCCTAATACCACCATGCGGTCGACATGAGAGTATGTGGCGCAAACCTGGTCCGGCACGTATAGTCCTGTAATGAGGAATTCCGACCGAAGCTCCTCTGTGGTATATCTCTTCACATCACGGGGATTGGTTGAATAGCGAATATCCATAACAACACCTCCATCATTTTTACCAGAGTAAAACCGTACCTATTTCATTTTCTCCTTTTTTACGGTCGAAAACAACGGCTGAGCCGAAGCCCGTGCAGCCGTCCGCAAAAAAGGTATCCGTGGGGCTGGCGTATTCCTCATGGGCAATCACCAGTGTATAATGCCTATCTCCGTGCCGGATGTTCAAAGCCTCAATCTGGCTGTCGTCAAATACAATACCCTTGAAGTTTGAGCGTACCGAGACCTTTTCTACGGCCAGAGCTATCTTGGAATCCGGATCGGATAAGGCAATTACAGTGTATGCGCTGGTACCGGCAAGACTGGACATAACCGTCTGATTTTTTTCATGATGATTATAATGCCTTGATATGCGGGTTTCGAGAACTTCACTGTCAAGCTCGGGCGCTATCAGAAGCAGTTCCGCACGGACACGGCTGCTCTGATAGGTGTATCGGCTACCCTCGACCCATAGCCTGCCTGCATTGTTAAAATGGAAGAACTGGTTTGCCGGATAAACGTCCACGCCATAAAATTCGTCCGCAATGACCAGAATATCCGGTTTCAGATAAATCACCCGCCGGTTCACAAAAACACCTTCCGGCTTCATATAAGCCAGATGGCCGCCTTCTGCGTAACCATACCGCTCATCCGAATAATATTTTTGATTGACCGGGCGGGACAGATCATGACAAGCCCAGCTGTCCTTGCAGACATAAATATCACGCCGGTTCACTCGGATCGTGTTGTGTGCGTCCAATTCCTTGTATGGCACACGCCCCTCACCGAACACATAGCTGTGCCGGCCTGCATCAATAAGAATATCCTCGCCGCGGCTGAACAAGTCCACATGCAGCTTGTCGGCATGCCCATGCCCTGCGCCCAATGGTCCGCAATGAAAATGGACAAATGTATCGTCTGTGCCCCAACCGCTTCGAAAATAGAAGTTTCCACTATCGCAGAAGGCCTTATCCGTACTTGCCGGAGTCTCTGCACTCATAGCAGCATATTCCGAAAGTCCCGCTTCTCCGATATCCCATGCGGTATCAAAGTCAGGCAGCACATAGCCTCTGCCTTTCAAAATACTGTCACCAAACAGGTATGCACCTTTGGATATGATGTCCCGCTGGTCGATTTCGTCGCTGTCACCCATGCTGATTTCGTTGTGGTCAGGCTTTGCTGCATATAGATCGAACATGCACATGGCATGGGTTTTTCTCAAGATCGATTCCGGCAGGGTGATACCGTTCCGCTTTGCCAGCAGGACCACATCCAGGTAGCAGTGTGCGACTTCATTATGGTACATGGGACTCTGCTCCCATTGCATGCCGTCTCTGTATACCTGTATCTGCATCTCCAACTCCAGCCTGCGCAGCGCTTCTGCAACGTATTCCTTAGCGCGTGCCGTTTGCGGAAGCATGACACCGGCTATGAACAATCCATGATTCGCCATGACCCCCCAGTTGCTCATCAGGTTATAGCTGTTCCAAATGCCCATGATAAATTCCGCATGCTCAGTGACACTTTCTACAAATGCTGTGATCACTGCATCGTCAACAGCCGGACTGGCCTCAAAATAGCGCATGGCTTTCTGCCAATACTCCAGCCGCAAGCCTACTTCTATACTACGCCACGCTTTCTCATTCCTGGGGTCCTCACGCCGAACCGCAGCAATCCAGTGACACAACTGCTTTGCAAAGGTTCTTGCGTATTTCTCATCCCCCGTCATGGCGTAGGCCTGTCCCAGGCAAATCCAGAAGCGCATGCGGTTAAATGCAAAAATCCATTCCGGATCGTCACCCGGCTGATACAGCCAGTCAATCTCATTTTCAAAAATGACATGGGAGTACGTACGCTCCATGTCCCAACGCAAATCGAACTTGAAACGCCGGTTCACCACATCATCTGCCACTGAAAGAACATGCTCTGCCTCTTCTTTGCAGTTCACAAGTACATATTTTGCTACCTCAAAAGGGTCCTTAAAGAAAAAATGCCTGTCGGCTTGATTAAAAAATTCCGCCCTAGTCATCACTGAAACACTCCTTACCAATATGGCTTCCACTGCGGCTTATGCAGCCGTGTAAGCGCTTCCATATAAAAATAGTCACCCCAGGAGACACATTCATCCACACCCTCCGGCGTACAGGTATTGTAGGGTGATTTTTTACTGTACGTGCCGTGTGCAACCAGTCCGTTTGATAGTCGGGCGTCTTTGATGCTGTAATGGTCCGCAAGGGACTTCAGCATTTGCCGTGCCAGCGATTCATAGGTTTTTGCCTCCTCGATTGGAGCAAGCTTCGCCATTTCCAGCAGCCCGCAAGCGACAATGGACGCGCTGGAGGAGTCACGGGGTTCCGACCCTCCGCTCATAAAAATCATATCCCAGTAAGGGACCAGGTCCTCGGGAAGACGGTTAAGATAGAACTCTGTTACACGGTGAAATGCCTTCAGGTATTCCGGATTTCGGGTGTATCTGTAGCTGAGTGCCGTTCCATATACCGCCCAAGCCTGCCCCCGTGCCCAGTTCGAGTCGTCGTGATAGCCTTGGCAGGTGGCACCGCGGCTCATCAGTCCCGTATGTGGATCCATAAAGACTGTATGGTAGGTGCTGCCATCCTCTCTGATAGAGTACCTCAGACAGGTTTTAATGTGACTCAAGGCTGTCTCTGCATACTTGCGACTGCCGGTCTGCTCACTGGCCCAATAAAGGAGAGGAAGATTCAACAGACAATCAATGATATACCGGTAGTTGTCAGGTGCCCCCAACGCGCCCCATGCCTGAATAAATGCGCCAACAGGCTGGAAACGGCTCATGAGCTGGTCTGCTGCCAAGAGCGCTGCTTTTCTCGCGTTTTCACTCCCGGTCAGCATCCAGGCCGAAACACAGGATGGGCAATACAGGAATCCCATATCATGATGGTCAACCTCAACTTTGTTTATGATCCTGCCCAGGAAGCTCTCTGCCAATACCAGCCCAGCTTGCTTGAAAATATCCTTGTGGGTATGCTCAAAGCTCAACCAGACTTCTCCGGGCCAGAAGCCGCAGGTCCATTGGTTGTTTTCACAAGGAGGATACCATCCGTTAACACTGGAGTGGTTTTGACACCGGTAAGTAAAGTCAGCTAAATTACTGCTTACTTGCGAGACTGCCGTATCCAGCGCTGCCTGCACTTCTTCAGCGCTGATTTCCGGCTTGTCGGGAAAAGCTTGCATCATCCTATCTTCACCTACCCTTTTATGCCTGACGAAGCGACACCTTGTATGAAGTATTTCTGCAGGGATAAGAAAATGACAAGCACGGGAATAAGTGCTACCACACTGGCCGCCATAATAAGCCCATACTCTGACGAATACTGGGTAATGAACATGCGAAGGCCGATCTGGATGGTCTTAAGCTCTGTCTTGGTCAGGTAGATCATCGGGCCTAAGAAGTCATTCCAAGTATTTACAAAAGTGAATATGACAAGGGTTGAAATAGCCGGCTTGGAATTGGGAAGCATGATCCGGAGCCATATCCCGAACTCACTGAGTCCGTCGATACGCGCCGCTTCACATAGCTCATCGGGTATACTCTGATAGAACTGGCGCATTAAGAACACGCCGAAAGCTGAAAATGCCTGGAGACATATGATAGACATATGCGAGTTATTCAATCCGAACTGACGCATCATGATAAACTGTGGAACCATGTAAGCCTGCCAAGGCACGGCAATGGTCGCTATATAGGCCATGAACAGAAAGTTTCTGCCTTTGAACCGCAGCTTTGCAAAAGCATAAGCCGCAAAACTGGAGGTGAAAAACTGCAAAAGCGTAACGATCACCGAAAGCTTGGCAGTATTGAAAATGAACTTGCCCAGCGGTATTCTTGTCCAGATGTCGGAATAGTTCTGGAACCGCGGCTCCTCGGGAACCCACTGCATGGGAAATGTAAAAACATCCTTGCTGAGCTTCAGCGACGAAGAAAGCATCCAAATGAACGGTACCACCGTCATAGCCGCCAGAAGGATCATCATAAGGTAGATCATCATCCGGCTGGACCGCAGCCCTTTCTTCTCTTTATTCATCCTCAATACCTCCTATGCGACAAATTTTTTCTCACTGCGGAACTGAATAATCGTAATTCCCAGTACCAGAAGGAATAAGACCATTGCCATCGCGCTTGCATATCCGAAGTCAAGCGCACGGAATGCGGTGTTATAAATCTGATAGACCAGTACCCGCGTCGTGTCGCTCAACTGATTGTCACCGCCGGCAAACATTGTAATAAACACGTCGTAAACCTTAAATGAGTTGATGATGAGTATCATTGACACGAAAAACGTGGTGGGTGCAAGCTGGGGCAATGTGACATTCCAAAACTTTTGCCAGCTATTGGCGCCATCAAGGCTTGCCGCTTCATATAACTCCTGATTGACACCTTGCAGTCCTGCCAGATAGATAACCATATAATAACCCATGTTTTTCCATACCGAAAAAAGAATAACCGTAAACATAGCCCAATTCTTGTCAGCGGCCCAGCGGGGCAGCTCCTCAATGGGTATGCCGGTCAGGGCATTCAGCATCAGATTGATAGGTCCCTTGGTGGGACTGAACAGAAAATTCCAGACAGCTGCTACAGCCACCAGCGATGCAACATAAGGAAAGAAAGAGATCGTACGGCTGAGATTACGGCCGAGAACCTTCTGATTGAGCATGATGGCAAGTCCTAGAGCACATACCATGGTAAACGGCACGACGCCGGCGGTATACAGTATCGTATTACAGAGAGCTCTGTGAAAGGTCTTATCAGTCAGAAGCCTTGAAAAATTAGCCAGCCCAACAAATTCCATTGGATTTGCGCCGTCCCATTTCAAAAATGAAAGTACCAATGCGAAGATGAGAGGAACCAAAGTAAAAACGGCAAAGCCGATCAGGTTGGGAGCAATAAAGCTGTAAGCGACTATGGCATCCCGCACGTTTTTGGACAGTCTTTTTTTTCGGCGCGGCTTGGGCTCAAATACAACAGAATTCGGAACCATCATTCATCCCTCCCGGTATTAATAAAAAAGCTGGCTCACACCGCTTTTTTTCGCTATGGAACCCTATGGTTCCCTTCGACGAATGCAAGCATTCTGAGCACCCTCCTTCAACGGCAGAGGGATTCTCCCCCTTGCATCCCCCATAGTACAGTTGTTTATACTTCCTGTACTATGAAAAGGCGGGCTTACGCCCGCCCTGTTGAAGCGCAATATGCAATTACTTGCGGTTTAGAATTTC
Organism: Calditrichales bacterium MX18-03; assembly: GCA_021083345.1. Taxonomy (GTDB): domain Bacteria; phylum Bacillota; class Clostridia; order Lutisporales; family Lutisporaceae; genus JAJGRE01. Next base: position 412,473 of record JAJGRE010000001.1, read on the forward strand.
CTGGACTCTCGTGTTCATATCCTGGATTCCCTTATCAACGGTGACATTGTTGGTCATAATGGCATCGTGGCACTCGTTGAGTACGACTTCGATTTCTGCACTCTTTTCATGGATGGGCATTTCGAGATACTTTTGTGCAGTATAGAGAGCTGCTTTGCTGTTGTCGTCAGCGGGGAATCCGTCTACGGCGGTGATAGCAGCAATAACCTCGTCATTGACAACAGCCGGAATTGTGCCGGTCTTGGCAATGACTGCCGCACCGTCCGCACCGCAGATGAAATTCATGAAGTCAAGCGCCGCTTCCTTATTGACGGATTTCTTGTTTACTGCGGCGGAGGTAATGGTTCCAAGGGTTGTTCCGGCTGGAACACCGTCCGGATGAGGATACTTCACCAAGCCCCAGTTCTTCGCCAGGGATTCGCCTGACTTGATCTTGTTGATCTGGGTTGCGATAAACCAAGATCCCATGTTCAGCATGGCGGTTTGATTGTTGAAGAACACACCGGAGTAGTGGGTGCTAGAGGTTTTTAATGTAGCGTAATCCTGAACGATGCCGTCCTTTTGTTCTTTCAGAACGCGCTCATAATATGGCTTTAGGAAATCATATGTCCCATTCACGATGGTGTTTTTGCCGTCCAAAATACCGAACAGCTGTACAGCACTTCTCCAGGTGTGGTAGTGGGCACCATAAACCTTCTTGGCTCCGCTTCCTTTGGTGAGCTGGCGGGCAAGAGCGTCATACTGGTCAAGAGTCATGTCGTTTGTCGGATAAGCAACGCCTGCTGCGTCAAACAAATCCTTATTATAGTAGATAAGCCAGAAGTCTGAACGGAAGGGCAGTGCGTAGTATTCTCCGTCTATCGTGATCTGTTCGACGGTACCGCCATATACGGAGGTGTCAATGCTATTAGCGCTTGCAAATCCCTTCAAGGGTTCCAAATGTCCCTGCTTGACAAGATTGGCATAACCCGGGATATCCTTGATGCACAGCACGTCCAGATCTGCTCCTCCGGAAAGCTGTGTGCTCAGCATGGTCATGTAGTCTGCGCTTCCCAGGTCAACCATCTCGATTGTCACATGCGGATTCTTAGCCACATAAGCATCAATCAGAGGCTGGTAGTAAACGGTCAGGTCCTTGTCCCACAAAGCCCACTTCAAAGTGACGGGTGTGGGTTCGGCTGCTTTGGCAGCTTCGGTAGGAGCCGGTGCTGCAGGTGCAGCCGCAGGAGCAGCGGCACAGCCGGTCAGAAGTCCCAGTAATAATACAGCTGCAAGAGCAAGAGCTAGTATTCTACGCATTTTTCATCTACCTCCCTTAAAATCTTGTTCTCATTATAAAACATCGGTTTGACCTTCACTATGGAATATTATCTGCACTTCATCTAAAATTTTTAGATATTTTACGCAATTCTCACAAAGCTGTAAAATCTTATCACAAACATGTAATTTTCACTCCAGATTACGGAGAGGTATTTTGCTTCACCGGAAAATGCTATATATTGTTGACATGCCCCTTAAAAGAAGCTACAGTGAATCTAATGGAGGTGGTTGAATTGCGAACGCGCCTGCGTACTGTGAAAACCCGGGTCATCATCATGATGATCGTTTTTGCACTGGGCGTCGTCCTGTTGGTATCAACCTTCAGTTTTTATTTGGTAGGAAGCTTCCAGCGCAGAACAACCGTGGCTTCCGCCGAGTTCAACCTCCAGCTGGTGGCCGGACTGATCAATCAAGACCTGACCAGCTTGGGTGCCCTTGGCAAATGGTGCGGTACAAACGCGCAGATCACGGACTATTTTCTGAAAAAGCAAGTCAATGCAGAACTCAGTTTGAGAGCCTTTGACCGTATGCGCGAAGAGTTCATGAACAACCGCACTTTCAATTACATCCACCGTCTTATTATTGTTGATGCGACCCTTGAAAAAATCCTTCAAATAGGAAACTTCTCCGGATCCACCCAGCCTTTAACGGTCTACAACATTGGCAGGCTCCATGATTTCAAACTTGGTACGCTTTCCGAATGGGAGGCCATCGTATCCGACCCGTACTCCATTCCAAATGTTGAGGTGCTTCCCATGCTGTATCCCGTGTACCATCCCAATAATTTTTACAGCATTGGCACCGTCTATTTGGCTGCCTCTACCAATATTATAACAGACAAGCTCGCAAGCTATAAGCTTCCTGAGCACTCAAAGTTATACCTGACCCTTGGTGATAAAAGCTATCAGATCCAGGATGGCCGCTTCCTCCCTGTGGGGCTTGAATATGAAACCTTGCAGCAGAAAATAAGCGATACTGCCAGGCCTAGAACCCATACCGAGCTGGTTCGCACCTCAGATGGCAGGAAATACATGCTTGTAAGCTACCCCGTTAGAAGCGGGATCGTTCTGACACAGCTGCTTCCCGAAGATTACACAGGCACATTCAATGGTGAATGGGCCGTATTATTGTTCGGTCTTTGTGTCCTTATTGCCATTCTGGCTTTATCCGTTACGCTCAATATGGATAGAAGCATCAGCCGCCCTGTGGCTCTTCTCCGCAAGAAGATCGATGAAATTGCCGCCGGGGATTTTTCTCCAGATAAAACCATCGAATCCGATAGTGAAATCGGGGAGGTGGGGCGCGGTGTAAACCGTTTGTCCCGGGAGGTTTCGGAGCTCATGGAGCGGCGGCTCAGCGATGAGAAGCACGAGCAGGAATTAAAATACCGGATGCTTCAAAGCCAGATTAACCCTCATTTTTTATACAATACGTTGAATTCCATCAAATGGATGGCGACGATCCAGAATGCAAATGGGATTGCTGAGATGACGACAGCGCTGTCTAGGCTTCTCAAAACTGTGGCCAAGGATATCCGGAAAACCGTGCCGCTGAGAGAAGAATTGCGTCTCCTGGACGATTATTTCCTGATTCAACAGTACCGATATGGCGGAAGTGTGACGCTGGAAAAAAGAGTGGAGGATGAAAGCCTGTTGGAATGCGAAATCCCACGGTTTGCCTTGCAGCCGCTGGTTGAAAATGCGATATTCCACGGAATCGAACCCAAGGGCATCGGGCATATTGTGCTGGAAGTGACCAGGCAAGCAGAGGATGTCCTTGTATCCATAAGCGATGATGGTGTGGGTATGAGCGCTGAAACCATCGCCCAGGTCCTTTTCGATGATACCGAAGCTGCCGCTTCCGATTTGCAGAAGCTGGGCATGCGCAGCGTGCATGAACGCATCCGGTATGCATTCGGAGACAGCTATGGTCTATCCATAAAAAGTGAACCGGGCCAATTTACCACCATGATCATCCGCTTACGCGCACAATATGGTACAGGCTGGAGTAAGGAGGGATACGGTCGTGATTAAGCTTTTGATTGCTGATGATGAGCCGCTGGTTTGCGTTGGAATCCAGTCCATGCTGAAATGGGATGAGCTGGAAGTCGAGATCGTAGGGACTGCCCGCAACGGCCAGCAAGCCTCGGAGATGATCCGGGACCTGCAGCCGGATATCGTCATAACGGATATAAAAATGCCGCTTCTGACAGGGCTCGAGCTGATAAAAAGCTGCAGGGAGGCTTTTGGCCGTGTCCCGCTTTTTATCGTGCTCACCAGTTATGAGGAATTTGAGTATGCCCGTGAAGCCATGAAGTATCAAGCAGTGGATTATCTGATCAAGCTTGAGTTGGATGCGGAAGCGCTGCAGGCAGCGGTTACCAAGGCTATCCTGATTTTACGGGAAGTCAGACACACCCCGGCCTTGCTTATGCAGAAAAGCAGCATGCAGGCCCTGCGGGAAAAATTCTTTATCCGCTTGTTCAACAGCTTGTTTGACAGCGACGAACAGTATTGCCTGCAGCGTGAGGACTTGGGCATAGACTTCTCTTCGTCCTTCTATGCAGTGGGTTATTGTGAGATCCAGGTTTCGGAAAATGCGCCGGTGAGCGGTGAGAAGCTGCTTTCACTCTGTACAAGCACCACCCAGATGGTCAGGGAAACCTTAAGCCGATTCCTCCCTTGCTACGTTACAACCCTTGACCTGCGGCACTTTACCGTTATACTCTGCCTCTCTGATGAGCAAGTATCCAACTGGAGGACACTAGCAAGCAATGCCATCCAAAAGACTCTTACACTCCTGCACAATTATTTCAGTGTCAGCGTCAGGATTGCGCTTGGACATATCGTGGAGGAGCCCCGCCTGATCGGGGCAAGCTATCAGTCCGCACGCCGGGGCTTTCACGAAACCACAAAGGTAAAACCCATCATTTTCTGTGACGTGGGACACTCCGACCTTGAGGAGGCAGCCCATTTGCATGAAATACGCACCAGTATTCGCCGTGCCATGGAGGAAATCGACATCAATACGCTTTCGCATACGCTTACAACCATTGCCGGTGAATTGAGCGCCTTCCCAGAACGGCGCTTGCAAGCAATGGACGCTGCATATAGTATATTGTACATGGCCATTTCGCTGCTGCCGGATGGTGAAAAAATGGTAGAGCAGATTTTTTCCCATGAGCCGGACGGCTATCGCGTTATCTACCGCCTCAAGACAACGGAGGAAATCGCCGAATGGATCAGGCAGCTGCGGGACGGTCTCGGTGAGCTGCTGCATTCGCAGAAGCACCGATATAAGCGCCAAGTCATAACGAATATTCAGGAGTATATTCGAAGCAACCTCAAAAAGAAGCTGACCCTCAACAGCGTTGCGGCTGCATTCAACTTCAGCCCAAATTATCTGAGCCAGCTGTTTGCCAAGTATGCGGGAGAAAGCTTTGTCGAGTATGTAACAGGTGTCCGCATCGCCGTCGCCAAAGAGCTTCTGAGCCAGGACGAGATCCGCATATATGAGGTGGCAGAGCAGCTGGGCTTTGAAAGTGCGTTTTACTTCAGCAAGGTGTTTAAAAAGGTAGAAGGCATATCCCCTAGAGAATACCTTCAAAGAACAGGAAATGCGGAGTCAGCGTATAGACATAAGGAGAATTAAATGCTTAGCGAATATATTTCAAAACTGCCTCAAAATCTGAAGCCTTTCGCGCCCTTTCCGTCTTGGACAGGGCGGGCTGAGTGGTCAATGCTGCCCGCTGGCCTGGCTGCACAGCTGGTGGCTCGCGGTGAGCAGTATCTTGGGTTCTCGTACCCTCAAATACTGGCCACCGATTATATGGCCTATTGCCGCACCGGCAACCGGGTGAATTTTGAAGACAAATATTTCGCCAGGCGCCGGGCATTGTGCGCGCTGGTACTGGCAGAGTGCGCCGAGTGCAAGGGGCGTTTTATGGACGACATTGTTAATGCGGTCCTGCTGATTTGCGAGGAAAGCGGCTGGCAGCTTCCGGCACACAATACCTATGTGCGGGATACGCCTGCATGGCCCCTCCCTGACTGCACCCGTCCGCTATTGGATCTGTTTGCCTGTGAAACAGGCGCCTTGCTTGCAGTGGCAGGCTATTTATTAAAGGGTAAGCTGGCAACGCACAGTCCGCTTGTCGTGAAGCGTATGGCACATGAGCTGAACGTACGCATTCTGACGCCCTATCTGACAGACTGGTTCTGGTGGATGGGCGGTCATGGCGAGTCAACAAACAATTGGACGGTATGGTGCACTCAAAATGTCCTGATATGCGCATTTCTCTCAGATATCCCGGCAGCGGACCGCTTCTCCATTATGAAAAAGGCAGCCGACAGCACCGATGCTTTTTTGGATGAATATGGTGAGGACGGCTGCTGTGACGAGGGAGCTCAGTACTACCGTCACGCCGGGCTGTGCCTTTTCAACATCCTGGAGATACTGAACAACGTTTCCGGCGGCACCTTTGCCCCCCTATGGCGCCATGTAAAAATAAGGAATATAGCGCGGTACATTCTCAATGTCCATGTGGATGGCCCCTATTACATCAATTTTGCAGACTGCTCTCCCATAGCCGGACCAGCCGGCGCACGGGAATTCCTGTTCGGGAAACGGTGCAATGACGCCGAACTCTGTGACTTTGCAGCGGCGCAGTGGCTTAACTGCGAGGAAAAGAACTTGCCGGAGGAATGCAACCTTTTCTACCGCACGCAGTCTGCTTTTACGGCGCAGGAAATGACCGGGCACTCCAGAAACGCAGTCATACAGCATCCCGAGATATATTATCCCAGCACCGGCTTATTCATCGCAAGGGATTGCACTTACTGCCTGGCCGTCAAGGCGGGCGGTAATGATGACAGCCACAACCACAATGACGTCGGCAGCTTCATGCTTTATAAGAGTGGGGTCCCCTTTCTCATTGACATCGGAGTGGAAAGCTACACCGCAAAGACCTTTTCGGCACAGCGGTATGACATTTGGACGATGCAATCCTCCTGGCACAACCTCCCTGATTTTGACGGACTTATGCAGCAGGCTGGTGAGCGTTTCTGCGCCGCCGATGTGCGTACGGCGTTCAGCGATGCTGAAAGCGCCATATCCATGCAGCTCAAGAATGCATGGCCGCCGGAGAGCAGGCTTAAGAGCTACAGCCGCAGCGTCACCCTTTTCAAGAACAAGCAAGTGGTATTGCTAGACACGTGCGAGGGAGCGTATCAGGCTGCTGTACTGAACCTGATGTTCTGTCAAAAGCCGGAGGTTCATGCAAACAGCATCGTTATATCTGAGCTCGGCTCGATTACTGTAGAAGGCGGGACGGGAATCTCCTGCCAAGCCATACCTGTTTCCGACGCGCGGCTGCTGCTTGCATGGCCCGATACACTTTACCGCGTGCGCATAGCCTTTGATAAAACCCTAGCACTGACCATTACATAAGGAGTGAATGTATATGAGCATTATCAAGTTAAAAATACATGACAAGCAGAGCCATACGCTGGTGTCCAGCGAGGCAGGGTCACATATTGAGCTGCTGTATACCGCCGCCTACCAGGAGGGTGACCGTATCCGTCTGGAAAGCAGCGAGCCTGGCGTATTCTGCGAAATCCGGCTTGACGACAGCATGCTGCCTGCCATCGTGTATATTGCCCGCAAAGAAATCAATTTTGAGATTCCCTTTGGCGAAAAGCGCTCAAGCTACTCGCCAAAATCCTTCAGCGGCAGCAGGCACCTGATCTCTGCACGGCTTCTTGATGTCGAAACCATTCACGGCCGCCGCAACCTTGCCCTGAACCCGTATGACAGGCATGGCGATACAGGCCTTTTCCCCCATGCTTCAGCCAACGTCGAAACCCGCGGAGAGTCCAAGTTTGCTGCCCGGAATGTCATTGACGGCATATTTGCAAATGCCTCCCATGGCGAATACCCATTCCAGAGCTGGGGAATCAACCAAAGGGCGGATGCCGAGCTCAGGCTTGAATTCGGATGCGCCGTGGAAATTGATGAGGTGCGCCTGACGCTGCGCGCCGACTTCCCTCATGATAATTACTGGACGCAGGCCACTGTTTTGTTCTCGGATGGCAGTACCGAGGTTCTGTCTCTTGTAAAAACCCATTTGCCGCAAGCCTTTAAGCTTGCGAAAAGGAAAGTAGAGTGGCTTGCGCTGAAGGAACTTGTCAAGTCTGATGAGGCATCGCCCTTCCCAGCGCTCACACAATTGGAAGTCTGGGGTTTCGTTGCAGACAGGTAACAAAATTCAGGTATCTGCATAATATGTATGGATGCAAATTATCTTATGTTAAGGGGCGCGAATTATGGAATCAGACAGATTTCCGGCGGATTCACAAAGCATGCAGCAATACCTGAATACACAAATCGGAAAAAAGGTGCAGGTGGAGTTTTTGATTGGCACCGGCACCCTGGCTTACCGGACAGGAATTTTGTCCAGCGTCGGAACAGACCATATCATCATTACCGGTCCCTCCGGCTTGAAAACTGTAGCAGATCTATTCTCAATCAAGTTTGTGAATATCCTTGACTAGACGGATGTTAATCGCCATGAGAAGATCTCTCCCTTCGGATAGGTCTTCTTTTATTTGTCAAATTCTGATAAAATGATATAGAACAGGAGGATACCAATGAAAACATACAGTTCTATTTTGAGAAACACAGATAAGATGAAATACTTCACGGATATGCGGGTCATTTTTGATGCACTGGATGGGAAGCAAAAGAACTACAATTGGCTTGTCAGTGACATCGAGCTGAATCTCTATCCCGATGCTTCCTGGTATGACGAACCTTTTATCTGGATCTCCGGCAGCGAGCTGACTGATTTTGTTTATAAGAATCAGCTTCAGTACAGATGGGCTGTTTTCTCCGGATTTAAGGAGAATATCCGGATTGATGCCAACAACCTGACTAACCTGCCCTTTGCGGAAGGAAATTCGGGTTTTTGGCGGGACGAGCCTAAAATTCAACATCCCCTTGCAGAGCTTGAGATCGTATGTTGGGACAGCTCGCTTACGTTATTTTTAAGCAAGGACCCTGGACTGGCCCGGAAATTCGGATCTTATTTCAAGGAAGCTCAAGATTTAAGCACTTACAATATGTCATAGCTCTTAATGGTATAAAATGTAGGGAGGCTCAAGTATGTCGGACACAAACACGCCTGATCTGTCAGGGGAAGCATGCTCAAAGACAGAATATAAAGAAATCCGGTGTCAAAGCGCATTGACTCAGCTGAAAAGAAAAATCCCTTACGGTTGGGACTTGAACCTATACAGAGGCTGCCAGCACGGCTGCCGCTACTGCTATGCCATGTATTCCCACAAGTACATGGCATCGGACCGCTTCTTCGAGGACATCTTTATAAAAACAAATATCGTTGACGAACTGGAAAAGGAATTACGGTCGGACACCTGGAGAAGAGAGGTCATCAATATCGGCGGCGTCACTGACAGCTATCAGCCTGCCGAGGCCCATTATAAGCTGATGCCTGAAATATTGAAGCTGCTGATCAAGTATAAGACACCGGCCATTATTTCCACCAAATCCGACCTGGTCCTGCGGGATTTCGACCTGATTGACCGGCTGTCGCGGATTACCTATATCAACGTAGCAGCTACGATCATTGCAGCAGATGAAGAAACCCGCCTGCTGCTTGAACCCGGCTCCGCTCCGGTTTCCGACAGGTTCAACATGCTGCGGGAATTCAGGAAAACCAATGCCTCCGTGGGCTTGCACCTGATGCCCATCATTCCTTATATCACCGACAGCCCTGAGAATTTTGACCGGCTGTTTCAGCAGGCTGCTGAGTGCCAGGTCCATTACGTTTTACCCGGAACCTTGTACCTGAGAGGCAACACCCGAAGCTATTTCTTTGACTTCGTTTCAGACAAGTTCCCGCATCTGTATGACCCTCTAAAGGCCCTTTACAAAACCGGCGGAGCGGATAAAAGCTACAAAGCGGCGCTCTATCCCATGGTCAACGGTTTAAGGGAGAAATACGGTCTCTCTAGCAGCTACATGGCGCCTATGCGGGAAAAGCTGAAGCCGTGAACCCGCTACAATATGCTGCTCATAACCGGATAGTCTTCCGCACCGGAGCCCCCCATCATGGGTGCAAAGTTCCCGTCCGCGAACACAGCCCGCATCACGGCGCTGTTGCCGTAGCGGCTCCGTATCCGGTCTATGGCCGCATCCAGCGCCATCTTCTTGTCCTTCTGCTCCTGGTCAAACACCGTCATCTGCATGAAATCATCCGCTGTCAGGTCGGTTACCCGTACCCCCAGATGACGGAGCTTCTCACCCTTCCAGCCCTCGTCAAACAGCTCTTTGACCACCCCGAAGATCTCCATGGTCACATTGGTGGCTGCAAAGATCTTGCGCTGGTGTGAATAGCCCTGCAATTGGTCGGTCCGGAACTCCACCGATATGACCCTGCAGCAGGCACGGGCTGCCCGGAGCCGCAGAGAAACAGACTCCGTCAGGCTGAGCAGCACCTTGTATGCGTCCTCATGTGTGTCCACATCATGCTTGATGGTGGTGCTGTTCCCTATGCCCTTCATGATCAGGTTGTACCCGGCATGTACCGGCGACTCATCCAGTCCATTGGCATAGCACCATACCACGTTCCCGAAGGATTTCAGCTTGTCGCACAGGAACTTCCTGTCAGCCCTGGCTAATTCTCCGATGGTGTAGATGTTCATCAGCTTCAGCTTCTTTTCCGTCTGCCTTCCCACCATGAACAGCTCCCGTACCGGCAGCGGCCACATCTTCTTCTCTATCTCCTCCCGGGTCATCAGGGTATGGACCATGTCCGGCTTTTTCAGCTCCCCGGCCATTTTCGCCGTCAATTTATTGGGCCCTATCCCCACATTGACGGTAAAGCCAAGCTCTTTCCTGATCCGGTCCTTGATCCGATGTGCCGCCTCCACCGGCTCTCCGAAATGGGGCTGCATATTGGTATATTCCATAAAGACCTCGTCCACAGAAAAGCGCTGCACCTTCGGCGAGTACTCCTCCAGCACCGCATAGAGCGCATTGCTGCATTTCATGTACAGGTCATAGTTCGGGGGAACCACCACCAGTGAAGGACACTTCTGGAGCGCCTGCCACAACACCTCTCCCGTCTCCACGCCATACTTCTTTGCCGGTGTACTTTTTGCAAGGATGATTCCCCGCCGCTCCGCCTGGTTCCCGCCTACCGCACTGGGGATTTCCCGAAGATCCAGGGTAGAACCCCGCTGCAGGTCGTAGGTTGCCTGCCACGCCAAAAACGCAGAGTTAACGTCTACATGCATGATGATCCTTCTATGTCCGGCCATACTCATTCATGACACCTTCTTCAATGATGCTTTATACTGTAATGATAATATTACCAGAGAATTGGCAATCATAAAAACGCCGCTTTTGCGCCTGACGGACCATGGCACCCTATTAAACCCTGTCCTAAGGCATATTTTGCATTTTTTTATAGTTTTTCATGCGAACATATGTTCTATTTCCAACAAGGCGAAAAATACCAAAAAAATAGCCGGCCCCTCGGCCGGTCCTCCGTTTCACTTCTTTCCTTGAGCCTTGATCCGCCTTATTTAAAAAGATTGCTTATCAAGACCGCTGCAATGATGGGCAGCAAAATATAAAGCAGTATTGCCCAGGCAACACCTCTTTTTTTCATATCAAAGCGCTGTGCTTCCTTTTCGCTGTCAAAGTCGGCCGCTTGGTCCGGAAGTTCCTCCGGTTTGGCGCTGACCATGGCCTCAGCCAGCTCCAGGTGTTCCTCCGGTACAAAGACATCTACGCCAAACCGCGAGACACCCATATATAACTTCACGAATTCCCCGTTTTTCTTATTCTTCCGGACCATCGGAATCCCTTCCGTTCCCAACAAGGCCTCTATCAGGTCGGCCTCTCCGTCGTCGCTTACATTCCGGAGCAGCACCCAATTCATATCCTTTGCAGTTTTACCGTCATCCATGCGTGTATCCAATTCGTTAGGCATAAGACTTCCTCCTGATCCTATCAATCAATATATTTTTCAATGCATACGGCGATGGGCGGGCAATTTGCCTGATTGACAAACTCGTGCACCAGAACCGAATAGTTCTTTGCATCAAGGGTCTTGAAATACGCCATCACCGCTTCCTTCTCCCCAAAACCGCTGTCTCCGCCGTAGTAAATGACAATCATGACGATCCCCTCCCGGCACAGAAGCGCCAGGGCTTTTTCAATTGCCGCAATAGTCGTTTCCGCTCTTGTGCCAAGCTTATGGTCACCGCCAGGCAGATAACCCAGGTTGAACATGACTGCTTTGATGCCTTTAGGTACATACTGATCCATATTCTGATGCCCATCCCGGATCAGCGCCACCCTGTCCTGCACGCCTGCATTTTTCACCTTTTGCCCGGTCTTCTCCAAGGCCTGCTCCTGAATATCAAAAGCGTAGACTTTGCCTGTCCCGCCCACAAGCCCGGCCAAAAACAAAGTATCGTTTCCATTGCCCATGGTAGCATCCACAACCGAATCTCCCGGCAGAACCACACGGGATACCAGTTCGTGGGATATGGTCAAAGAGTTCCTGAGTAACATGGTTTGCTTCCTTTCTAAGATGTTAATATCCGTATCTTCCGCTGTATTGGAAAGCATCCTTGATGAGATGAATGTCATACAGCGCATCCGGTCCGTCAACGATGATCTCAATGACGTCAAAACGGCACATGCGGTCAAAAAATGCTTTACTTTGCATGTAAGACAGCGCCGTTTTCACGATTCTGCCTTGCTTTCCCCTGTTTACCGCTTCGCTGGGGGAACCATAGCGGTCACTGCTTCTGGTCTTGACCTCAATGAAAGCAACGGTATCGCCGTCCAGGCCGATAATATCGATCTCACCCAGTTTGCATCTATAATTGCGTTCCAGTATCCTGTAGCCGTTTTTTTGCAGGTGGTCACAGGCGATGCCTTCGCCTGCATTGCCCAATAACTTATTTTTTGCCATTTGCTTCACCTTTTAACCGGTCCAGATTGGATATAAAAACAAGGATCTCAGCCACCACGCCATAGAGCTCCGGCGGTATCTGGTCCCCGATATCCAGGTTCAGCAAGGTCTCCACCAGCTCACTGTTTTCAAAAACCGGCACATTGTTTTCCTTAGCGGTTTTGACGATCCGCTCGGCAACCTCGCCTTTTCCCATCGCAGTGATCTTCGGTGCCAGCTCCCCCGGCTTGTAGGCAAGCGCAGCCGCCTTTTTCAGCTTGTTCTTCATATCATACCCTCATATCGATGTGCATTTTATCCTGGCTTTGCTCCGAAATCACTTCTTCCAATGAAATCAGGTTAAAGGACTGCTCCAGCTGGATCACTTTGACAGGGCTCAGCGTATAGCCCTTGGCGTTTAAGGCTTCCCTCAGCATGCCGGTCTGATGGTCAATCAGATTGCCGGTTTTGCGGTCCCCGGTCCTGAAGGTGACGGACACATTTTTCTGATGGATACTGACCAGACTTTCGATACGGCCGATATGCTTCAGGTCCAGTGCAATCAGAATGGTGGCATTTTGAGGATCCACCTTTTTGTTCCGCTTTCCTTCCTTGAAGACATACAGCTTGGCTGTTGCCGCATTGTCGTTCATCATTACCGGGATCTGAAGATAGTTGTTATATTGGTTGATGTGCCTGATAAAGTCGATATTATCCTTCAACCCGGAGAGGGTCTCCCTGATCTCCGGATTCTGGGTGCCTTGACGCTCCAACAGCCTTTCGATTTTTTCACCTAGCCGGAGGATGTCCTTCAATTGCGCCTGGACGTCTTCCTTCTGTTCTACCTGTCCGGGCTTTAGGAAGATCCGACGGATATCCTCCTTGATCTCCTTCAGCTCCAGGTTGTTTTCACTCTCTACCTGCTGCTGGAGCTTCTGGAGGAATTCCGAAAGCTTATCTGTATCGTTGAGGTTCTTTGTCAGCTGCTCCAGATTTTTGGGTGTGATTTCCAGGTCCTTTGACAAAAGAAAGGCCAGTTTCTCCATATTGCTTTGGGATACGGTGTTCAATACCTTTACCGCTTTCCCGATCAATTGCTCTATGTCCTGTCCCGCGTTGACACCCAGCTTCTTCAGAAGCCCCAACGCCTGTCTTTCGAAGGAGCTGCCTTCTTCAACCTGCTCTGCCGTCATTGTTTTCGCTTTTATATCCGGCAATGCAGCTTGATCATCAAGCTTGACGCCTGCAGCTTTGGCCTTATCGCCTTCCGTTTTAGGCTGAAGCTGTTCTGTGCCCTGGGGATCAATGCGTTTCTCCGACTCCATCAGCTTCTGCAGTAGCTTTACGACCGGATCAGTCTCTTCGGCTTCTTCCTGGCTTCTGACTGTCTGAGCTCTCACAATCGGACTTTCAGCAGCCGGCTTTTCCTGTTCCGTATCGACTGCGCTTTCCTTTACATCCGGCTGTGCCTCCGAAGTCTTTTTTATCTCCGGCTCCGACAAAAGCACGACTTTGTTTAACACCTCAACCGGTGCATTCGGAAGATCAATACCCGAAAACAACAGTCCCAGTTTTCCGGATACATCCGCCTGTTTCAGGTTCTCCACATTCCGGGACAGGTTGATAAGCTCCGACAATGACTTACTGTCCACCGGCAGGTTATACTTGATCAGAAGCTTGGCAGCTTCCATATTCTTTTCATTGACAGGCAGATTCAGACGCATCAGCAGTGCCTGCACCTTTGCTTCAAGGTCGGGTGCCTTTGCCCCTTTGCTCCTGACTTCTGCGAAGACCGTGCCCTCCGTTACCCGGTTAACCAGAAGTTCGACCAAGGTCCCCTTCCGTATTTCCATACCGGCCGGCAGCGAGGCGGTCAGAACCTGTCCGCCCGGTGTCCTGATGGTGACGGTATTGGCAGTTGCCTCTGTTACCTTTCCCTTTATGACGTCTCCGGCTTCCACATTTTTCAATTGTTCGGTTTTTTCCGTCCGGACCGGCTGCGGGCCTGCGGATTCGATTCTCATCCTCGCCACCCCCTTTACAGATTTTTTGTAAAGGACCTTCTATGGATCGGCAATAAGCCGTATTTCTTGATGCAGTCGATGTGCGCGCTGGTCCCGTAGCCCTTATGCTTTCCAAACCCGTAGGCCGGATAGATGCTGTCATATGCAGATATAAGCCTATCTCTCTCTACCTTGGCAATAATTGATGCCGCTGCAATAGAGAGGCTCAGGCTGTCCCCCTTGATGATGCCCTTCTGCGGGATGTCGACATCCTTCAGGGTCACTGCATCCAGCAGAATATAGTCCGGCTGCTGCGTCAGATTCTTTAAGGCCGTTTTCATGGCGATATGTGTCGCATTGAGTATGTTCACTTCGTCAATGGTCTTTTCATCCGCCATTCCGATGCCGATGCACAAGGCTTTTGCTCTTATCTCTTCATACAGATACTCCCGCTTGGATTCCGACAGCTTTTTGGAGTCATTGACGCCGGGTATCAGTACGCCCTCGCCCAGTATGACTGCTGCAGCCACAACCGGTCCTGCCAGTGGGCCCCGTCCCACCTCATCCACGCCGGCCAGCCGGCTGTATCCCAGGCTATAGCACTCCCGCTCGTATTCTGTCATTTTTAAGAGCCGCTGCTGCTCCTTCTCATCCATTTTAATCCTGACTGCCAAATCATGCACATCCTTTATCTATATATCGGTACAAAAACAAAAAATATAAGCATATCGCTTTGCACCCGGACACCTGTCCCGGTACAGCCATATGCTCATTATACCATATTGCCGATCTTACAAAAACTATTCGGTTTGTTCAGCATCAGCTTGGCCTTGTGGCTGCTCCACCGGCTGAACCAGGTCCGCCGGCGTTTCCAGCGTGATATTTCCGATTTTTCCACCGCGGAATTCGTCAAGCAGCATGACCGCCGCACGCTGTATATCGATCTCCCCGCCTGAAATGATGCAGCCGCGTTTTCTTCCGATCAGCTTCAGCAGCTCCAGGGGCTCCATAGCGGGATCGATCTCCTCCAGCTTATACCTGGCCTTCAGATTCCCGGGGAAATGCTTCATGAGATGTCCTGCCAGGTTTGAAGCCAGCTCTACGATATCCAGTATCTCATCCCGGATGGCACCGGTAAAGGCCAGATACATCCCTACCCGTTCATCCTCAAACTTCGGCCAGAGAATACCGGGGGTATCTAAGAGCTCCAGCTCCGGACTGACCTTGATCCACTGCTTGGACCGGGTCACGCCGGGGCGGTCCCCCGTCTGCGCAATGCCTCGGCCTGCCAGCTTGTTGATGAAGGTGGATTTCCCGACGTTGGGTATCCCGATGATCAAGGCCCTTACGGTCTTAACCAGCATCCCCTTGCTTTTCAGCTTATCCAGCTTTTCCTTCATCAGAAGCTTTGATGCAGCTAGTACATCCTTCAGCCCGTTTCCGGTTATAGAGTTGACCAGGATGACCCTTGTGTTTTCTTTTGAAAAATAGTTGATCCACTGCTTATTGGCAGCCAGGTCCGACATGTCGCTCTTGTTGAGCACGATGATCCGTTTCTTGCTGCCCACGATGCTGTCTACCTCGGGATTCCGGCTACTCATGGGGATGCGGGCATCCAGAAGCTCGATGACGATATCCACCAGCTTCAGGTCTTCCTGTATTTTTCTTTTGGCCTTGACCATATGGCCGGGATACCATTGTATGTTCATTCCTATCACACTCCGATGTACCTTTATTTAAAACACGACACTGATGACAAATCTCTTTGTAACGGATAGTATGTATAAGCGCGTATTGTTATTCTTGTTAGACAGGTCTAGTTGCTTGGCTGGCGTCCGTACCATCCATACGCTTTTTAAATAAGCCTTCGCAAAGACCTGGGACTAACCGAATAAAGATACGACCTTATACATACCACCGTTTTAGCAGTGGATTTGTCATCATATACTTAGCGTGTCGCATTTTAATTATGTTACCAATACCGATTTTTCATTCACAAAATGCAAAAAGGGCTTTACAGCCCTTTTATGTATTATCTCAGTTCCTTTATCTTCGCAGCCTTGCCTACTCTGCCTCTCAAGTAAGTGAGCTTCGCTCTTCTTACTTTACCTCTTCTTACAACTTCAATCTTATCCACTCTGGGTGAGTGAAGCGGGAAGGTTCTTTCTACGCCGATACTATAAGAGATTCTTCTTACAGTGAAAGTTTCCGACAGGCCGCCGCCTTGTCTCTTCATGCATACGCCCTCGTACACCTGAATTCTTTCTCTGTTGCCCTCTACAACCTTAACATGTACCTTAACGGTGTCACCCACGTTAAAAACCGGTATATCGCTTCTTAACTGTTCATTTTCAACAACCTTAATGAGATCCATTGCTATGTCCCTCCTTCCTCATAGACGTTCATGCCTGCTTTATCTTTTTTCTTAAGCGGCAGCGGAGCGCCCGTTTTCAACGTTACAATTATATCACACGCCAATACCCGTTGCAATACTATTTTGTCCGGCATAGCGGTTTTTTTGCAAGGAATCATAAGTCATACGTTCTGATTCAATATAAGCTCAGCAGGCACACTGCCGGCTTTAATATGCGCCATCAGCTTCAGGTCCTCACGGGACAATTCCAGCTTATCCAACAGCTCCGGCTTTTTTTCGTAGGTCCGTTTCAGGGACTGGTAGCGCCGCCACTTCTCAATATTGCCATGATGTCCCGAAAGCAGGATCTCCGGTACCGGCATGCCTTGAAAAACAGGGGGCCTGGTATACTGGGGGTACTCCAGAAGTCCGCTGCTGAAGGATTCGATGCTGTGAGACTCCTCCTCCTTCAATACACCCGGAATAAGCCTCAGGGTAGCGTCCACAACAGCCATGGCTGCAATCTCGCCGCCTGTCAGCACAAAATCGCCCAGTGAAAGCTCTTCGTCCACCAGGGCTTCCGTCACCCGCTCATCGATTCCCTCATAATGTCCGCAGATAATGAGTAGGCTGTCACAGGCAGCCAGCTCCCTGGCCTTTTGCTGGTCGAAGGTCTTGCCCTGGGGACTCATCAGAATCACATAAGGCTTCCTTCCCAGCTGAGCCGTGACCTGCTCCACACCGGCAAAAATAGGCTGGCATTGCATGACCATGCCCAAACCGCCGCCGTAAGGATAGTCGTCCACTTTTCCGTGCTTGTTATCGGTGAAGCCGCGGATGTTATGGAAATTCAGTTCAAAAAGATTTTTTTTCATGGCTCTCCCGATAATGCTGGCACCTAAAACCGCTTCCAGCATTTCAGGGAAAAGCGTCAAAACATCTATTCTCATTTAAATCAAACCCTCTGGCAGCTGAACGATGATCTTTTGATCCCGGATATTGATTTCCTTTACAATTTCCTTAAGGGCAGGAATCAGTACTTCCTGTTCACCGATGCGGACAATATAAACATCATTGCTGCCGGTCTGCATCACGTCTTCCAGCTGTCCCAGCTGTTTTCCTTCGGTGTCATATACCGCCAGGCCGATGATGTCGCAGATGAAATAACTGTCCTGGGGCAGCTTCACCGCCTTGCTCCGTTCTACTTTGACATAGAAGTTCCTCAGCTTTTGGGCGGCTTCCTCGCTGTCTATGCCGTCAAGCTTCAGAACCACCGTGTTCTTCAGGAATTTGACCTGCTGCACCATGTGCTTTTTCAGCCCCTCGGGATATGCTACATACACCTCTCGCAGGCCTTCAAAACGCGAAATATCATCGGTCAGGGGATAGACCTTGACGTCTCCCTTAAAGCCGTGTACATTGACGATTTGACCGATACTGAGATGCTCCAACATTCGTATCACCCATCCTAGCCGAAAACTGCGCCTCGCGACGCAGTTTCTTGATAGACTATAGTATTTCCACGATGACTTTCTTATCCAGCTTTGCGGCACTGGACTTGACAACCGTCCGGATCGCCCTGGCTATACGGCCGTGCTTTCCGATGACCTTACCCATATCCTCAGGGGCCACAGTCAGCTCAACAATGATTGACTTGTCTCCTTCGGTTTCCTTGACCTTTACCTGGTCCGGGTAATCCACAAGGGCTTTTGCAATGATTTCAACCAACTCTTTCAATTGCAACACTCCTATCCGTGTGCCTATGTTATTCGATGATGCCGCTCTTCTTCAAGAGTGCCTTCACGGTATCTGAAGGCTGAGCACCGTCGGCCAGCCACTTCTTTGCCTTTTCAGCATCGATCTTGACTTCTGCCGGCTCGCTGATGGGATTGTAGTAGCCCAATTCCTCGATGAACTTGCCGTCTCTCGGGGATCTGGAGTCAGCAACAACTACTCTATAGAAAGGTGCCTTCTTTGCTCCCATTCTTCTCAATCTGATTTTTACTGCCATTGTTTCACCTCCTTAAATAAATTGTATTTATTTAAAGAAAGGCAAGCGTTTTTTACCCTTCTTTATATCTTTTTCCATACCTGCAAACTGCTTCATCATTTTCTTGGTCTGCTCGAAGTTTTTCATGACGCGGTTGACTTCCTGGATGCTGGTACCGCTGCCTGCAGCAATGCGCTTGCGGCGGCTGCCGTTGATGATGTCCGGGTTGTGCCTTTCCTTTTTCGTCATGGAATGGATGATGGCCTCCACTTTGACAAGCTCCCGATCATCAACCTCCATGCCCTTCATCTTGGCATTATTCATGCCGGGTATCATTTCCATGATCTGGCTCAGCGGTCCCATTTTCTTCATCTGCTGCAGCTGATCCAGAAAGTCGTCGAAGGTGAACTGCTGGCTGCGGATCTTCTTCTCCAACTCCAGTGCCTTTTTCTCATCAAAGGCTGTCTGCGCTTTTTCGATCAGGCTCAATACGTCGCCCATACCCAGTATTCTGGAAGCCATACGGTCGGGATGGAATACCTCCAGGTCCTCCATTTTTTCCCCCATACCGGCAAATTTGATGGGCTTGCCTGTAACGGCCTTGACGGACAGTGCTGCACCGCCCCGGGTATCGCCGTCCAGCTTGGTCAGTATGACCCCGTCGAGTCCCAGTTTCTCATTGAAGCTTTCGGCCACATTGACTGCATCCTGCCCCGTCATGGAATCTACCACCAGAAGTATTTCAGTGGGTCTGACGCTCTGCTTGATATTGAGCAGCTCATCCATCAGCTCTTCATTTATATGAAGCCGTCCCGCCGTATCGATGATGACGACATCATTTCCGTTCTTTTGTGCCTGCGCGATAGCGGCTTTTGAGATGTCCACCGGGTCAACCTTGTCCCCCATGGTGAAGACATCAACACCGACCTTCTCACCCACAACCTGAAGCTGCTTGACAGCCGCAGGCCTGTAGACGTCACATGCGACCAGCAGCGGGTTCTTGCCCTGCTGCTTCTTAAGCACCAGTCCCAGCTTGCCGCAGGTAGTGGTCTTGCCGGCGCCCTGCAGTCCGACCATCATCAGGATGGTGGGCGGCTTTGAGGCGAACATGATCTTGCTCTGGGTATTGCCCATCAGTTCGGTCAGCTGGTCATTGACAATTTTGACAACCTGCTGCCCCGGGGTAAGGCTCTCCAGGATTTCCTGCCCTACTGCCCTTTCCGTTACTTTATTGATAAAGTCCTTTACCACCTTAAAGCTTACATCCGCTTCAAGCAAGGCCATTTTGACCTCCCGCATGGCGTCCTTTATATCTTTTTCATTGAGTTTTCCTGCTCCCCTGAGCTTTTTCAACGTTTGCTGCAGCCTCTCGGCCAAACCTTCAAAAGCCATTCAAATACCTCCCGGCTTTTTATACTGCACTTCCCAGCAGTCCGTCCACATGCTCCCGAATGCTGTCCAGCTTCTCCCTTGCACTGTCGCTCAGCGCTTCAGTCCGCAGAATTTCCTCCAGCATCAGGTCCACCTGGCTGATGCCGTTCTTTTGTTCTATGAAGCGGTTCACCAGCTTCAGTTTTTCCTCATAATCAAAAAGCGTTTTCTCCGCCCTTTTCAGCGCATCGTATACACCCTGCCTGCTGATTCCCAGCTGCTCGGATATTTCACTCAACGACAGATCGTCGTTGTAGTACATTTCCACGATTTCAATCTGCTTATCTGTAAGAAGCTGTCCGTAAAAATCAAACAAAAGCGCGATCTGAACTATCTTCTCGTACATGCTTCACACCTCAAAATAACAATGTAAAGGTTTTAACCTTTACATTGTTATTTTATAGATGTATGGATGAAATGTCAAGTGTTATTCTGCAAATAATGCTTCCGCAAAGGCTTGCGGGTCAAAATCCTGCAGATCGTTAACCTTTTCGCCTACGCCGATCAGTTTGACGGGAATAGCAAGCTCCGACTTGATGGCTATGATGATACCGCCTTTGGCCGTGCCGTCCAGCTTGGTCAGAATAAGACCGGTTATATCCGCAACTTCCTTGAAAATTTTGGCCTGTGAAATGGCGTTCTGTCCGGTAGTGGCATCCAGCACCAGCAAGGTTTCCCGATGGGCCTCAGGATATTCCCTTTCAATGACTTTAAAGATTTTTCTCAGTTCTTCCATCAGATTTTTCTTGTTGTGAAGTCTTCCCGCGGTATCGCAGATCAGGACATCCGCTTTCTTTGACTTTGCAGAGTTGATGGCATCAAAGATGACTGCTGCCGGATCTGCACCTTCCTGATGCTTGATGACCTCTACACCGGCCCGCTTGCCCCATATCTCCAACTGGTCAATGGCTGCCGCCCTGAAGGTATCCGCAGCCGCGATAATGACCTTCTTGCCCGACTTCTTCAGCCGGTTTGCAATCTTCCCGATGGAGGTGGTCTTGCCCACACCGTTGACACCGATGATCAGAATAATTTCTGGAGAATGCTGGCCGATATTCCCGGCATCCGTTCCCATGATCTGCGTAATTTCCTGCTTCAGCAATTCCTTTACCGACATGGGATCCTTTATGCTTTGCTCCTTGGTTCTTCTTCGCAGGCTGTCTAATATCTGCATGGTGGTCGCAACACCCACGTCTGCCGTAATCAGGATCTCTTCCAGTTCTTCAAAAAGCTCTTCATCCACGCTCTTGAAGTTCAAGAGCACGTCGTTGATTTTTTCGGTAATATTTTTTCTTGTCTTGAAGAGTCCTTCCTTGAGGCGGCTGAAAAAGGAAGTTTTTCCTTCCTGCTGCTCTTCCGGCTCTTCCGGCTCTTCAGGCTCTTCAGGTTCTTCTTCTGAGGCTTCCTCTGATAGTTCCTCGAAAGGTTCTTCGTAACGCTCCTCGTCAGATACTTCTTCTAGCTCTTCTGCAGGCTCATCTCCGGTCTCTTCTCCCAACACCCCTGCAGGCTCTTCCTGCTGTTCCGTTTCAAGTGGTGTCTCATTCATTTCTTCTGCCAGCATTGCCTCGATTTCCTCATCCGAGAGCTGCTCCTCCTGTTGCCCCAATATCTCTTCTTCTTTTTCCTTATCTTTTTTGAACAGCTTGGAAAAAAAGTTGGCCATTCTATTACGCTCCTTTTGAAAATTCTATCATCTATTGCCTGCAGCCTTACTGCTAACTGACCTTGTCCTCAAGCTTGACGGAAATCAGTTTTGAAACACCGCTGTCCTCCATGCTGACGCCATAAAGGCAATCTGCTGCTTCCATTGTCCCTTTCCGATGGGTTACGATAATAAACTGGGTAGTCGCCGAAAACTCCACCAGGAACTGTGCATACCGGTCCACATTGGCATCGTCCAGTGCCGCATCGATTTCGTCCAGCACGCAGAAGGGCGCCGGCTTCATTTTCAGAATCCCGAAAAGCAGTGCAGTAGCCGTCAAAGCTCTTTCGCCACCGGAGAGCAGCATCAGGTTCTGCAGCTTCTTGCCCGGCGGCTTTGCGATGATCTCTATCCCGGACTCCAGCACGTTCTCTTCATCGGAAATCACCAGCTGTGCAAACCCTCCGCCAAAGAGCTTCTGAAAGACCTGTCCGAAATTCTCATTGATCTTGTTGAACTCCGTGATGAACTGGACCTTCATGTTCTCAGTAATCTCCTGGATCACACCGATCAGGTTATCCCGCGCCCTGGTCAGGTCATCCACCTGATTCTTCAGGAAGAGGTAGCGCTCCTGAAGCTTTTCATACTCTTCCACCGCATTGACATTGACGGTCCCCATCTCACGGATCTCGCCTTTCAGCTCCTCGCAGCGCTTGCCGGCCCAGCTGAGATTCAGCTTGTCGTCTTTATACTCCATTGCTTTGACATAGCTCATGTCGTAAGTCTCCAGAAGCTTCATCTCCACATTGTCCAGCTCCACCTCAATCCTGGCGAACTGCATTTCGATGCGGTGCAGGTCTCCTTGCAGGTTAGCAGCATCCTTGCTGCACTCCTTCATGCTCTCTTCCACATGCTGAAGAGCCTGCAGCATTTCCAACCGGCTTCCTTCCTTCACATTGTGCTGCTGCTGCATTTCATCGATTTCCGCCCGCAGCACGCCCATCGCCCCCCGCTTCTCCTGAAGCCTTGCAGTCAGTGTGTCCGCTTCCGAGGCTTCCCGCAGGATTTCCTGCTCATTCCCCTCTATCTCCTGAAGCAGCTCCTGTATCCTTTGCTCCAGATCACGGACCAGGTTCTCCGCGGTCCTTTTATTATGCTCAACGGAGGCCAGTTTTATTTTAAGGTCGGTGATCTCTTCATTGTAGTCATCCCGAACTTCCTTGAACTGCTTCATCTGCTCCTGCAGTGCGGCAATGTCTTCCTCCGCCGCTGTCTTCTCCCGGTTTACCGCTTCTGCTTTTTTTGTATTCTCATCGATGATGCTGCCGGTATCTCCCAATTCCTTGTTCAGCTCTGCCAAGTCCTTGCGGTTCAAGCCGATGCGGTCGGAAATGATTTGCAGGTCATTTAGGATGTTATCACAGCGGTTCTTATAGTTGTTGATATCAATCAGCAAGGAATGGTGCAAATCGGTCTTGAAGCCGATATCCGCCGTAAGGTCTGCGGCCTTCTGTTTCAGCGTCTCCAGCTGTCGGCTGCTTTCCGCAAGCGCGGCACTCTTTTCCTCGTATTGCGTTTTCAGGCTCTCTATCTCATTTTTTCTGGACAATACCGAGCTGGAGGCGGCATGCAGGCTTCCACCGGTAATGGAACCGCCGGCATTGATGATTTCTCCCGCCAGCGTAACGATTCTGAACTCATAGCCCGCCGCCCTTGCAATCCGGATAGCTGCATCCATATCCTCAACCACTGCTATTCTGCCCAGCAGGTTCAGCATAATACCGTTGTATTTGGCATCAAAGCGGATGAGATCGGATGCGATGCCGATAAAGCCTTTCATGCCGAAAAGCTTCTTCTCCCGCTCGTTGAAATATCTGGGGGAAACCGAGCTGACCGGCAGGAAGGTTGCCCGCCCTACCTTATGCTCCTTCAGGTATTCGATCAGCAGCTTGGCATCCTCTTCCGTCTCGGTGACTATGCTCTGTACCGAGCTACCCAATGCAATCTCCACAGCCGTTACGTATTCCGGCGGCACCTTGACCATTTCGCCGATAACGCCGCAAAAACCCTTGGTGATACCGGCATGCTCGTTCAAGAGCACCTTGACGGAGCGGCTGTAGCCGCCGTGGTCCTTCTCCATATCCTCCAATACCTTCAGCCTGGAAGCGGTGCCTTCCCTTTCGCTTTTCAGCTGGCTTGTCCGGTCATCCGCCTGTTGGATTTCCACCTCTACCGCTTGCTTCTCCGCTTTTATGGCTTCTATCTGCTTTCCTGCATCGGCCAGCTTCCGTTCAAAGTCCGCAAGCTCCTCCAGGGACCGCTTCTGCAGCTTTTCCTTATCGGCACACTGCAGTTCCAGCAGGTTGATGTCGCCTTCCACCTGGTTCTTGCGTTTCACCAGGTTATCAACGAACACGTTGGTACTATTGATCTTACTCCTGAATTCCGAGTGCTGATTGATCAGGGTGATGTACTGCTGCTGCTTTTCATTGAGCTTCTCTTCTGTCTCACTGATGATATTGAAATTGGTCTCAAATGCCTGGCTTCTTTCCAGCACCGCTGCATTCAATTCCATGTAGGATCGGCTCAGCTGCTGCTGCTTTTCCCTGTTCTGGGCCGCGCTGTTCCGGGATTTTTCAACCTCTTCCCGCAGCTCCTGGTCCCGCTTATTCAAACGCGCGGTATTCTGGTTCAGGTTGTTGATTTTTTCCTGCAGCAGGTTGCATTCGCCCTCATGCTTTTCACTGAGGTTCTTTTTCTCAAATATGGTTTCACTGAGCCTGTCTATTTCAACTTCCAGCAGTGCCAGCGCCTTCTTCAGCTCGTCTTGCTTCTGCTCAAGCTGCAAGCTCAGCGTCTGCTTGGCTTCTATAAGCTCCTTGATGCCTTCCGCCTCTTTCTTGATAGCTTCCAGCCTGCTTCTTCCCCGGTCGATGCTGTTCAGCATCACGTTGATCTCCAAGCTCTTAAGCTCCTGAATGATATCTCTGTACCGCTTTGCAACCTCGGCCTGCATCGCCATCGGCTCCAACTGGTACTCGATTTCCTCGATGATGTCCGTTACCCTCAATATATTCTGTTTAGTCTGTTCCAGCTTCTTTTCGGCTTCCTGCTTGCGGGTCTTGTATTTGACGATGCCTGCGGCTTCTTCAAAAACCAGGCGGCGGTCCTCGGATTTGTTGCTCAGGATCTCATCGATCCGGCCTTGTCCGATGATGGAATAGCCGTCCCTGCCGATGCCTGTATCCATGAAAAGCTCATGAATATCCTTCAGCCGGCAATTGGTCTTGTTGATGAAATACTCGCTCTCGCCCGAGCGGTACATCCGCCGCATGATATGGATCTCGGTAAAATCAACCGGTATTTTCCGGTCGCAGTTATCTATGCAAAGGCTGACTTCGGCAAAGCCCAAAGCCTTCTTGCTGTCGCTGCCGGCAAAAATAACATCCTCCATCCGGCTTCCCCTGAGGGCTTTGACGCTTTGTTCCCCCAGCACCCAGCGGATGGCGTCGGATACATTGCTCTTTCCGCTTCCGTTAGGCCCTACGATGGCATTGATGGTATTGCCGAAGTTTAATTCGATCTTTTCGGCAAAGGATTTAAAACCATGGACTTCAAGCTGTTTTAGATACACATCCGTCACTCCTACTATCCAGACTACCGCGATTATCTTATATATTCTATCATAATCCGGTGTATATTGAAAAGGTGCCAGGCGCATAAACAAAAAGCCTATCGCTACATGACTGAGCAATAGGCTGAGTGAGAAAATTTATGTGCGAATTTATGCTAAAAATGCCGCTTATCTCGGCTCGACGATAAACTTAATGGCGGTCCTGTCTTCACCATCTATCTGGATTTCTGAGAAAGCCGGCACGACGACAAGGTCAATGCCGTTGGGCGCCACAAATCCTCTCGTAATGGCAATTGCCTTAACAGCCTGATTGACTGCGCCTGCCCCGACCGCCTGTATTTCTGCAATGGATTTATCTCTTAGGACGGCAGCAAGTGCACCGGCAACTGATTTTGGTTGGGATTGAGCTGATACTTTTAGTACATCCATTAATATACCCTCCTGTATGTATAGGTTTGAATCTTCATACTATATATTCTATAAATTACATGTAATTCCTTCATATTGCTATGCTGGTATAATAATCTTTTCTTGACAGACTTATACATTTTTCGCCAATAATCAACAGGATGGTTCCCGCTTCAACACCATTATCGGGACAAACCTTGAATGTGTCGATAAAAAATTTTTTTGTCAGGAAGGAAAGGTTGCACTTTTTCTGGCCGATGACATCCGAAAGGCTCTTCGGGTTGACCCGGACCGTGATGTTTTTGGGTGACGGCTGCTTTTCTATGAGATAGTCCAGCATGTCCCTGTAAATCCGCGACTCCACCAACTGCCGCATGGCCGGATGGAAAGGTCCTGCCACCACATCCTTGCCGGGCACGATATTATCGGTAGGCTGCAAGCCGATACGGATCACACGGACACCGCTTTTCTCAAAGGCCGCCAGAAGCACTTTGGCAGTCTCAACCGCCGACTCCAGGGAGGGCGGTTGGTATTCGCTCCTGTGGTACAGCGTTTCCAGATAGGTGTTCCGGATGACGAGGGCAGGATAAATCCTGGCGATCTGCGGATTCAGCTCGATCAATGCTTTGGCTGTGGCCAGGCTTTTTTCCGGGGTATCTCCAGGCAGCCCCGTCATCACTTGTACGCCTACCGTGAAACCGTATGCCTGAAGCAGTTTTACCGCGGCCTTCACATCCTCAGCTGTATGGCCCCGGCTGGATAAGCTCAGTACCTTTTCATCCATGGACTGGACGCCCAGTTCAACGATACTGACCCCGTATTGCCTGAGATTGTCCAATATTTCATGACTGATGCAGTCAGGCCTCGTGGATACACGGATGGCCTGGATCCGATTTTCAGCAATGTAGGGATATGCAGCACCCAGAAGCTCTTTTTGTGCGGCAATGGGTATAGCCGTAAAGCTGCCTCCATAGAAGGCGGCTTCTATCACCGCATCTTTGCGTGAGATGGTCTGCAAGTATCTCTCTATCGTATTTTTCACATGAGAGGCGGTTGCCTCATCCAATTGGCCCGTTATCTTCTTCTGGTTGCAGAAAATGCAGTCATGGGGGCAGCCCCTATGGGGTACAAAGATGGGGATGATATAATGGCTACTGCTCATTTCTTATACCCAGGCAAAGAATGGCCGCTTTGGCTGCTGCCTGCTGCGCATCTTTTTTGCTGTGGCCGGCACCTTTTCCGATTAGCGCATCGTCAAGGTACAAGGCCATTTCAAAGGTCTTGTTATGGTCGGGGCCTTCCTCTCCCAACATCACGTAGGCCAGCTTCCCCGAGTTGTTTTTCTGTATATGTTCCTGAAGGAAAGACTTATAGTCGCTGAAAAGCTTGTTCTCCACAGCATCACTGATGGTTTCATCCAATGCGTCCAGAACGAAGTTTCTGACTTTTTTAATACCGCCGTCCAGGTACACCGCCGCAATCAATGCCTCAAAAGCATCCGCCAGAATAGAAACCCGGTTACGGCCGCCGGTATTCTCCTCCCCTCTGCTCAACAGAAGGTACTTTCCCAGGCCAAGGCGCTCCGCTGCCGCAAACAAGGACTGCTCACAGACGATGCCTGCCCGGATCCGGGTCAGATGACCTTCCGGGGCTCCCTTGCACTGCTGGTACAGATGAAGGCTTATAATCATGTTGAGAATGGAATCCCCGATGAATTCCAATCTTTCATTATGCTCCAGGTAGTCGTTTCTGGATGCCACATAGGAGCTGTGGGTCAGGGCATTGTTTAAGAGCTGAAGATTCTTGAAGCTGTGCCCGATGGCATCCGACAGCTCCTTCAGTTGACCGGTTCTTTTCAAATCCATGGAAGTCAAGCTGATACCTCCCGTAAAAGCAATAAAATGCATACACTAAGTATGCATTTTATTATATCACTTATTCGTATTTTTTCAATAAGATGGAAGCGTTATGGCCGCCAAAGCCCAGGGAGTTGGAAAGGGCATACCGCACATCCTTCTTCCTTGCAGTATTCGGCACATAGTCTAGGTCACATGCCTCATCCGGTGTATGATAATTGATTGTCGGCGGGATCACGCCTTCCGTCAATGCCAGGATGCAGGCTACGGCTTCAATGGCACCGGCTGCCCCCAGAAGATGTCCTGTCATGGACTTGGTTGAGCTTACCGGAACGTCATAGGCTGCTTCCTTCAGCAGGTTCTTGATTGCCATTGTTTCCAGCTTGTCATTCAGCTCCGTGGATGTGCCGTGTGCGTTGATATATCCCAGTTCCTGCGGTGCGATGCCCGCATCATTTACAGCCATTAGCATGGCCCTGTAGGCACCGCTGCCGTCCGGGGCAGGGGCTGTAATATGGTATGCATCGCCTGTTGCACCATAACCCACCACTTCGCCGTATATGACCGCGCCGCGCTTCTCTGCATGCTCAAGGCTTTCCAGAATCAGCATTCCGGCGCCTTCTCCCATGACAAAGCCGTCACGGTCCTTGTCGAAAGGCCTGCAGGCCGTCTTGGGATCAGGGTTGGTGGAGAGCGCCTTCATGGAACAAAAGCCTGCAAAGGACAATGGGGTAATGGAAGCCTCAGAGCCGCCTGTAACCATGACATCGGCATCACCGCGCTGAATGGTCTTGAAGGCTTCACCAATGGCATTGGTAGCGGAGGCACAGGCTGTTACCACAGTGGTGTTGGGCCCTTTGGCATTCAAAGCGATGGAAACATTTCCCGATGCAATATTGGATATCATCATAGGCACCATAAACGGGCTGACTCTACCGGGACCCTTTTCCAGCAGGATCTGGTGCTGGTTTTCCAAGGTCTCCATGCCGCCGATGCCGGAGCCGATGCAGACGCCGAAGCGTTCGCTTTCCAGGCTTTCGGTGTCCAGCTTGGCATCTTGGACGGCAAGCTTGGACGCTGCAACGGCAAACTGCGTAAAACGGTCCATCCGCTTGCATTCTTTTTTGTCGATGTAGTTGGCTGGCTCAAAGTCCTTAACTTCTGCTGCGATCCGGACATCAAACTTTTCGGTGTCAAACCTTGTGATGAAATCAATGCCGCATTTGCCTTCCTTCAGGCCTTGAAGATAGGCTTCCTTTCCTGTTCCGATAGGTGTGATGACGCCTATCCCTGTAATGACCACTCTTTTTTTATCCAAGTGCTTCCTCTCCTTAATCCAATTAATTTATCTATATGCAGTGCGTTGTGCTTATCTATGAAAGATATTTTACAGTCGAAAAAAAAGAAGCCCCGAATAATCGGGACATCTTTATTTATTGTTTTTTATGTATTCGACTACGTCATTGACTGTCGCAAGCTTTTCCGCTTCCTCATCCGGAATTTCTATATCAAACTCTTCTTCAAGTGCCATCAACAACTCAACGATATCCAGTGAATCAGCACCTAAATCGTCTATGAAGGAAGACTCCAATGCTACCTCTTCAGCATCAATGCCCAGCTGTTCAGCTACTTTCTCCTGAACCTTTTCAAATATCATCCATTTCACCTCCCTTCAGAATTTTATAATATGATAATATTACATAACCATCCCACCGTCAATATGAATTACCTGACCTGTAATATAGTCAGAATATTCTGACGCCAAGAAAAGTATTGTATTTGCTACATCTTGAGGCTTTCCGGTCCTGCCCAGCGGAATATTATTTACAAACTCCTCCCTGACCTTTTCAGGCAGGGATGCCGTCATCTCAGTATCTATATATCCCGGAGCCACTGCATTCACTGTAATGCCTCTTTTGGACAGCTCCTTGGCCATGGATTTCGTAAAGCCGATCAATCCTGCTTTAGCGGCGGCATAATTGGACTGTCCCGCGTTTCCAATCACACCGACCACAGAAGAAACATTGATTATTTTGCCCGACTTTTGCTTAATCATAACCCTGGAAACCGATTTGGTACAGTTGAATGCGCCCTTCAGGTTGGTATCAATGACTTCTTCAAAATCCTGTTCCGTCATCCGGATGATGAGGTTATCTCTGGTTATCCCGGCATTATTTATTAATATATCTATGCTGCCGAAACGATTTAATACTTCCTTCACCAAATTTTCTACCTCTTCACCCTTTGAAACATCAGCCTTTACCGCCATTGCCCCCACACCCAGGGCCTCAATTTCCTTCACAACCTCTAGCGCAGCAGCTTGATTGCTGGTGTAATTTACGGCAACATTAGCACCGCTTTTTGCCAGCGCAATGGCTACTGACCTGCCGATCCCTCTGGAGCCTCCTGTTACGATTGCATTTCTGCCCTTCAATTGCATTCCAATCTCTCCCTTATGTTTACTATTGTGTTCTCCAAGGATTCCATATCCTCCACATTGTAAACACTCAGGCCTTTGTCAATTTTCTTTACGAATGCAGATAGGGTCTTGCCCGGGCCTACCTCGATGAAGGTATCGACACCCAGATCAATCATCCTGCGGATGCTGTCCTCCCAGAGAACAGAGTTGCTGACCTGTTCGATCAGGCACCTTTTGATCTCATATTTGTCCATGATGATTTGCGCATTGACATTGGATACCACCGGAAGCGTATTATCCTGGATCTCCACCTGCTCCAGCTCTAAAGCCAGCTTATCCCCCGCAGGCTTCAAAAGGCTGGAATGGAAGGGTGCGCTGACCGGCAGCACCATTGCGCGCTTGGCGCCCTTTTCCTTCAAAATGCCGCAGGCATGCTCCACCGCTTTGGTGTGACCTGCAATAACGATCTGTCCGGGGCAATTGAAGTTGGCCGCCTCTACGACACCATAGCCGCTTGCCATCTTCAGGCATTCCAGTACTGCCTCCCGCTCCATTCCCATCACTGCCGCCATGGTGCCTTCACCTGCTGGAACTGCTTCCTGCATGTACTTGCCCCTTTTACGGACCAGTGCCACAGCGTCCTCAAAGCGGATTGCATTGGACGCAACCAGAGCCGAATATTCCCCAAGGCTTAATCCTGCCGTAATATGCGGCTGGATCCCTCTGAGCTTCAATACTTCCAATAAGGCAATGCTGGTTGTCAGAATGGAGGGCTGTGTGTTCTCCGTCTGTTTGAGCTCCTCCTCGCTTCCCTCGAAGCAAAGCTTCTTCATGTCGATGCCCAGCCGCTGGCTGGCCATATCGAATATTGCCATCGCTTCGCTGTAGTTTTCTGCAATCTCCCTGCCCATGCCGGAATACTGTGCGCCCTGGCCTGGGAAGATGCACGCAATTTTAGACAATCCTATTCCTCCTTACATGTATGCTTCAGTGTCATATTTATGAAAGTTGGTTGATCAGCTTCAATACCTTTTCCGTATCCCGCAAGATGTCATCGATAATCGCTTTTGCAGGCTTGATTTCCTTAACCAGTCCGCTGATCTGGCCTGCCATGACCGATCCAAAATCAGCATCACCCTCCACAACCGCTGCTCTTAGTCTTCCAAGACCCAGTTTTTCGTATTCTTCTGCGGTTGCATTGACCTTTTCCAGCTTTTCAAACTCTCTAGCCAGTTTGTTCTTTATGATTCTGACCGGATGCCCGGTGGCGCGTCCGCTTACCACAGTGCCCCTGTCACCCGCTTTAATAATAGCTTTCTTGTAGTTTTCATGGGCCGTGCATTCCGATGCACAAACGAAGATCGTTCCAAGCTGCACCCCCTGCGCACCCAACGCAAATGCGGAAACCATCCCTCTTCCGTCTGCTATCCCGCCTGCAGCGATGACCGGAATACTGACGGCATCCACGACCTGGGGTACCAGAGCCATGGTTGTCAGCTCCCCCACATGTCCGCCGGACTCTGTTCCTTCAGCAATCACAGCATCAACGCCTTCCTGCTCCATTTTCTTTGCCAAAGCCACCGCAGGTACCACCGGTATGATCTTTGTGCCAATCTCCTTGAACCTTGGAATATATTTCCCAGGATTTCCTGCACCGGTAGTAATGACCGGCACCCGCTCTTCATAAGCTGCATCTATGACCTCCTCCACAAAGGGAGAAAGCAGCATAATGTTGACGCCAAAGGGTTTATCAGTCAGTTTCTTTACTTTTTGTATTTCATTCCTCACAAAATCCGCCGGTGCATTGCCTGCACCGATGATTCCCAAGCCGCCGGCATTTGAGACTGCTGCTGCCAGTTCGGCAGTTGCGACCCAAGCCATTCCGCCCTGCAGGATCGGGTACTGGATGCCTAGAATTCTGCATATGGATGTATTGAACATTGTGTTACCTCCCGATATTTTTCCACTTCATCACGATTGAACCCCAGGTCAGACCGCCTCCAAAACCGACCAGGACAATTGTATCCCCCTCTTTGAGAAGGTTTTTTCTGTTAGCTTCATCAAGGGCAACTGCCACAGAAGCGGCGGACATGTTGCCGTATTTGTTGAGATTGACATAGACTTTTTCCGGCGAAATCTTCAGCCGTCTGGTTGCAGATTCGATAATGCGGATATTGGCCTGATGAGGGATCAGGAAGTCGATATCTACCTTTGTCATCCCAATTTTTTCAAGGGCTTTTTCCGCGGCCTCTCCCATTATTTTAATAGCAAACTTGTATACCTCTGTGCCATCCATCTTTATGTAATGAAGCCGCTCTTCTATGGATTTCCCAGAGACCGGTATCCTGGAACCTCCCGCCGGCAGCGTCAGTAGGTGTGCCCCCATGCCATCCGCTCCCAGATAACTGGATAAGATCCCAAAATCGCCGTCAACTTCGGAAATCACTGCAGCACCGGCACCGTCACCAAATAGGACGCAGGTGTTGCGGTCGGTATAATCACAGATTTTCGACAGGGTTTCTGCACCGATAACCAGTATATTTTTGAACAGCCCTGTTTTGACAAAGCTCTCAGCCATAGCGATCCCATAAATGAAACCGGTGCAAGCTGCTTCGATGTCAACAGCGGCTGCATGAACCGCACCGATATTTTTTTGGACGATGCAAGCAGTGGAAGGAAATGACATATCCGGTGTCACAGTGGCAACAAGGATCAGGTCGATCTCCTCAGGTGCTTTTCCGGCGTTTTCCAAGGCTGCCTGAGCCGCTTTGGTTGCCAGATCCGACGTAGCCGTATTCTCATCCGCAATCCGGCGCTCCTCAATGCCTGAACGGGTTCTGATCCATTCATCATTGGTATCCACGATTTTCTCCAGGTCAAAATTCGTCAGCACCTTTTCAGGCAAAAAGCTTCCAGTACCGATGATCCCGGCTCTCTTACTATTGCTCATTCTCATTATCAACTCCCGAGTTCAAAATTTCTTCCCGTATTGTCTCGACACAATGGTTGTCATACAAAAGCTTTGCCTGACGGATGGCATTTCGGATGGCTTTTGTATCGGAACTGCCGTGGGCTTTGATCATAATGCCGTCAATGCCCAGAAACGGTGCCCCGCCTACTTCGGTATAGTCAAAGCGCTTCTTGAAATCCCGCAGGCCGCCCTTTAAAAGCAGCGCACCCAGCTTGGTCTTGAAGCTCTTCATGAATTCATTCTTCAGTGCATTGAAGACCGTTGCAGCAACGCCTTCAATACTTTTTAGCAGCACATTCCCTACAAAACCGTCGCATACGCAGACATCGCATACCCCTTCGGTAATGTCCCGTGCTTCAACATTCCCAATGAAATTGAGATTGGCCTCCTTGAGGAGCTTGTAGCCCTCTTTAGTCAGCTCATTGCCCTTGGATTCCTCCGTACCGATATTCAGGAGACCTACTCTGGGTCCTTTGATTCCCATGACCTTTTCCATATAAACCGAGCCCATGATGGCAAATTGCAGCAGGTTTCTTGGCTTGCAATCGACATTGGCGCCCACATCGATGACCATGCAGCTGCCCTTCATCGTCGGGACAAGCGGAGACAGACCCGGTCTGTCGATCCCTTTGATCCTTCCGACCTTGAGCAGTGAGCCGGCCAGAAATGCACCGGTACTGCCGGCGGATACGAAAGCATCACACTGTCTGTCCTTAACAAGCTTGAGGCCTACCACCATGGAAGAGTCTTTCTTGTTTTTGATTGCATGTACCGGACTTTCGTCGGCGTTGATGATCTCGGTAGCCTCGATGATATTGATATGGCTACTTTTTTTGTCTTCTTCCGTTATGTACTTTTCTATTTCTTCCTTCAAGCCCACCAGAAAGACTTCCACACCGTAAGCCTTACTGGCTTCAATGGCGCCTTCCACGGCAGCTTTGGGCGCAAAATCGCCGCCCATGGCATCAATTGCGATCCTCATCATAACCCCTCCGAATACATTTGGTCTGCCCTATAGCCCATAGTCTATTTCCAGCAGGCATGCGCTGTCACATCCTACTTATTGAACGACACCAGAATGAATTTGCCCCTGAAAACCTCGGCTTGCTTTGCCTTTATAAAAACCCAGACGAAGTATTTATTCCCACGGGTCCGCTGCACCTCAGCCTTGGCAACCAGCTTATCACCTGCAAATACAGGACTCTTGTATTTGATATTAGCAACACCAATCAATGCCACACTGGCATCGATAACGGCTATCGCCAAGGACTCGGCCTGTGCAAAAATATGCTGGCCCTTTACCACATTGGTCTTTTCAAAGGCCAGGGCGTGGTCGGTTTCCAATATGGAGATCCCGCTTTTGCCCAGCTCAAGGTCCACCAATTCTCCGATGATTTCTTTTCCCTGAAGGGACTTGACCTTGGTATGATTCTCTTCCGCCACATTCTTTATTCTTTCCCTCAGTTCGGGGATGGAAAGCTCCAGGCGGTCCAGGCGGATGGTCTGCACACTGACGCAAAAAAACTCGGCAAGCTCCTCATCCGTGAGAAAAGGGTCTTTTCTGATCTTGTCAAGCAAACTGCTCTGTCTGTCTTTTTTGCTTACCCCTTTCTGTTTCATGGCAAAGCCTCCCGAATTTTATTTTGTTATCTGCATTTAGTATCTGGTACTAATATTAATATATAATATCTAGTGAAAGAAATGCAACTCTTTTTTGAAATTTTGTCTAAATAGCCCCTGCCTCCAAAGTGTAAGAAAAGAAAAATGAACCAGATAACCTGGTTCATTCTTATTATTTTTCTGTTGCGATGACTGTTCTATTCTTATAATATCCGCAGGATTTGCATACCCTGTGAGGTAATTTCGGCTCATGGCACTGCGGGCATGAAACCAGTCCTGGCAGAGCGAGCTTCCAATTTGCCCGTCTTTTATCTCTTCTAGACTTTGAGTGTCTTCTCTTCGGTAAACCCAATTCCAACACCTCCTTATTCTATAGCTGCGACACTGTAACTAAAAAGCATTGCTTCTCTATCTACAGTCTCTAGGGTATTTCGGATAACTATCCGTTATCCTTATCAAGCAGCTTGCTTAAGGCTTGCAGCCTGGAATCTACGGCATGACCCTCGCATTGACAGTCGTCCGCGTTCCTGTTCTTTCCGCAAACCGGGCACAGCCCTTTGCAGTCGCTTTTACAAAGTGGTTTCATGACGATCTCGCCGGCGATTTCTCCTAACACAAGCTCGGTGATGTCAATCTTGTCGCTTTTTATGACATAGAAATCCTCGTTGTCATCTCTCGCTTCCTTTACGAATATGAACACCGTATCAACGCGGATGTCCTCCTCAAAGCGCTCCAGACATCGTGAGCATGTCCTTGCCACCTTTGTTGTGATATGTACCTCCGCCTTGATCTTGCCTTCGTAATTGACAGCACTGCCTGTAACCTTGATGGGTGATAGGATTTCAAGATCCTCTCCGCAAAAACGGATTGTGGCGTGCTGATTGGAAACATCGGTTATCTCAAACCGTTCTACGAACCCTTCATTCTTTGAAATACCTGCAATATTCAGTTCCATTTGACCACCTCTATGCAATTAACAAATTTTATTATACAAATCAAAGAATGTTTTGTCAAGCAAACTTTGCATCGCTATTCGATTTAGTATACTGCACCCTTCCGGTTTTTATAACAAAGAAAGCAGGTAATGCCTGCTTTCTGATTTCCAGTATTCCGATGACATATCCGGCAGGCTGATTAGCCGATAAGCTCCTTGGTGTCCCTTGCGATCATCAATTCTTCGTTGGTGGGAATCAGGAGGACTCTAACCTTCGCGCTGTCGGTAGACACATCTGTTTCTTTTCCCCTCACCTTATTCTTGGCATTATCCACTTCTATGCCGAGATAAGTCATATCCTTGCAGACTTCCCTGCGGATATAATCCGAGTTTTCGCCCAAGCCGGCTGTAAAGACTACCGCATCAACACCGTTCATGACAGCGGCATAAGCGCCGATATATTTCTTTACCTTATGTACAAATACGTTGAGAGCCAGCTGTGCTCTTTCATTGCCCTTCTCAGCAGCATCTTCTATGTCTCTGAAGTCGCTGCTGACACCGGACAAGCCCAAAACGCCGGACTTTTTGTTTGCCATGTTATCCACATCGACGATACTCATGCCTTCCTTATCCATCAGGAATTTGATGATGGCCGGATCGAAGTCGCCGCTTCTGGTGCCCATTGCAAGACCTTCCAACGGTGTAAAACCCATAGAGGTATCAACGGACTTGCCGTACTTGACTGCTGCAATGCTTGCACCGTTTCCAAGGTGGCAGGTGACGAGCTTGAGGGACTCAAGGGGCTTCCCGAGCATTGCTGCCGCTCTCTGGGTTACATATTTATGTGAAGTTCCATGGAAGCCGTATCTTCTGATTTTGTGCTTCTCATAAAGCTCGTAAGGCAGTGCGTAGATGTAGGACTCCTTCGGCATGCTCTGATGGAAGGCCGTATCGAATACGCCCACCATGGGAACGCCGGGCATCAACTGCTGGCATGCTTCGATACCCATGATGTTCGGGGGGTTGTGAAGCGGTGCGATGTCAATGCATTCCTTCAAAGCAGCCATAACTGCATCATTGATGACAACAGAGCAAGCAAACTTTTCGCCTGCATGCACGACCCTATGACCCACAGCTGTAATCTCTTCCATGCTCTTGATGACGCCGTATTCTTTGTCCAGCAGAGCTTCGATAACTACCTGAAGCGCTTCCTTATGGGTGGGCATGGGCTTCTGGATGGTGATCTTGTCGCCGTCCCCCGGCTGGTGCTTTACAACAGAGCCTTCGATGCCGATCCTTTCAGCCAATCCCTTTGCGATAACGGCTTCATTGGTCATGTCGATGAACTGATACTTTAATGAAGAACTGCCGCAATTGATAACGAGTACTTTCATTATTTTAATACCTCCCTAAAAAATTGTATCCAGCTTACTACATTTCTATATAAAATCTGTTTTTCCTGCTTTTTGTTAAAATTTTATTGATGTTATTTTACATAATTTTTCATTATTATTTGTTTTTCAGCAGAAAAAACACAGCTTTAGTATGCCTCAAGTTTTCAAGTTTTATATTACTTCAAGGAATTTTTTAACAGCCTGCCCCCTCATTCCTTTGCCTTAATAATTATAACCTTCTTCGTATTTAAATGCACCTGTATGGCCATGCTTTTCATATCAGGGCAGGTATGATAGAATACATAATCATAAACAATAATACATGCAGGAAAAGTGAAGGAGTCATAGATGAAGACGGTAGGAATCGTATCGGAGTACAATCCGTTTCATAACGGACATCAGTATCATATCCAGACCGCGAAGGCAGTCTGTGAAGCCGATGCAGCGGTATGCATCATGAGCGGCAGCTTTGTCCAGCGGGGTGAGCCGGCCGTTTTTGACAAATGGACCCGGGCCAGGATGGCTATCCAGGGTGGTGCGGATCTGGTGATTGAGCTGCCCTTCGTTTTCGCCTGCCAACCCGCAGAGATATTTGCCTATGGTGCTGTAAAAATACTGGACCGTATGAACCTGGTAGACAGCTTATGCTTCGGCAGCGAGCTGGGTGATACCGGTATACTGGAAAAGCTGGCGGCGGTTCTGGCCAATGAGCCTTCTAGCTTCCGGCACATGCTCAGGCAACAGCTGTCCAAGGGCAGCTCCTACCCCAAAGCAGTATCCGATGCACTGTCCGGCTATATTAAAGAAAGCAGCGAGCTCCCTTTTGCCGAAATCTTAAGCTTCCCCAACAACGTGCTTGGCATCGAGTACATCAAAGCCATCCTCCAGCTGAACAGCCCCATAAAGCCGGTTGCGGTAAAGCGTATCGTGAGTCGCTACAACGACATGGAAATAACCCACGCCATAGCTAGCGCCACAGCGATCCGAAATGAGATCAGGCAGAACGGCATGAACGAGAAAGCGGTATCCGCCATCCCCCTTGAAGCAGTTGAAACAGCGCAGGCCGCTATAGCTGCCGGCAAGCATCCTGTCTTTTTTGATGCTTACTCCGACCTGCTGCTTTACAGGCTGCGCACGATGACCCCCCATGAGCTTCAAGGCTACCTCAATATAAAGGAGGGCATCGAGTACCGTTTGTTGAAAGCCGCGGCAAAATCAGGCAGTATCGAGGCTTTGATCGGTAATATCAAGACAAAGCGTTATACCAGGACGTACATCCAACGCCTTTTTTGCCACATCCTGCTGGACCTGAAGCGGCAGGACATCCAAAGCTTCAAGGCATCGGACTGTCCGGCCTATATCCGTGTTCTTGGCTTTAATGAAAAGGGATCACAGCTTTTGAAAAGACTGAAGCACTGCAGCCGGTATCCCGTCATTACCAAGACTGCCGACTTTAAAGCCCCTGTGCTGCTGCTGGAAAGGATGCTGCATTTTGACACGCTTTCAACCGATATCCGCAGCCTTGGCTACAGGGAAGCCCCTCTGAAAAAAGCAGGGGAGGATTTTCTTACTTCTCCATACTACCATCAGGAAAAAGGTAATATATATAATATGGATACGCCGGTATCAAATTAACCCGGATAAATACAATGGGGTAGCCATATGAAGGAACGACATTTTTCAACCTATGTCCTTGCAATCCTTTTCTGCGCTGTGGTGGCAGGCATCATTGCCTATCCCGTCGAAGCGGTCAAAGCTGCTTCAGAGGGGCTGCTGCTGTGGTTCAACGTGGTCTGTCCT
Source organism: Calditrichales bacterium MX18-03 (assembly GCA_021083345.1). Classification (GTDB taxonomy): domain Bacteria; phylum Bacillota; class Clostridia; order Lutisporales; family Lutisporaceae; genus JAJGRE01. Next base: position 451,238 of record JAJGRE010000001.1, read on the forward strand.
GCGCTGCTGCCTTTCTTTATCTGCATTGAAGTGCTGATCGGGCTTGGCATCGTAAGCTTCCTGGGCGCAGCCCTCCGGCCGCTGATGGCCCCTGCTTTCAACCTGCCTGGCGAAGCGGCCTTCTGCTTTATCATGAGTATTTCTTCAGGCTATCCTGTGGGCTCAAAAATAACAGCCAAGCTTCGTGAGGAGGCTATCTGTACAAAGCGGGAGGGGCAGCGCATGCTGAGCCTCTGCAGCACCTCCGGACCACTGTTCATCATTGGCGCCGTTGCTGCAGGCCTGCTGAACAATGCCGCCATCGGGCTGCTGCTGGCTTTTTCCCATTACCTGTCGGCTATTGCAGTCGGCCTGTGCTTCAGGTTTTTAGATCAGGAAAAAAGATCTGCCCCCCGGTCAGCCAACCGGTCTCCCTTGGCCGATATGCTGGCATACAGAAAAAAAGACGGCAGGACCATCGGCATCCTCTTAGGCGATGCCGTTAGAAACAGTGTCAATCTGATCCTGCTTATCGGCGGCTTCATTATCTTCTTTGCAGTCATAACACGGATCATGAAGCTCACCGGCCTGTTAGACTTGCTGTCCGGACTTATCCTATGGATCATTCCGCTGCCCGGTATACAAGTCCATACGGTATCCGCCTTCCTGATCGGCTTGCTTGAGGTAACCAACGGAATCAAGGAATGCGCTGCCCTACAGCTTCCTTTGGCGGCACAGATCATGATGGTCAGCTTTATGATCGGCTTCGGCGGTCTCTCCGTCAATGCTCAGGTCCTCAGCATCGTCGCCGTGACGGATCTGAGCTTTGGGATCTATTTCTTGGGCAAACTGCTTCAGGGCTTTTTCGCATCAGCCTTCGCGTATCTTCTTTATTCCTTTACCTATTGCACACAGGTCTTCAAGGTCTTTTCAGGTGAAAGCACAGCGCCTGCCGTCGATATCGGCCTGTACAGCACAGGCTGGCTCAGCATCTTCCGGCATTCTTTCTTTTATCTGATATTGGCACTCCTGCTCCTCTTGCTGCTCAACCTGCCATACCGAAGCATAGCAAAAAGGCACAGACCTACTTTTTGATAGCAGCCGTGCCTTTATCTTCATGAACGCTGATGGTCAGCTCTTGAAATTCTTCAGTTCATCCCTGTTGTTTTTGATGGTCTCGATAATATTCACCGCATGCTTCTCCAGCTCGCTCAACAGGTCGTCAGCATATGCCTTGGAGCCTAAGCGGATCTTCTTGGCATCGATCTGAGCGGCTATAATGACTTCCTTGGCCTGCTCGTTGGCCCGCTTCATGATATCACTTTCATCGATCAAGTCCTGTACCCGCTTATCAGCTTCCTTCTTCAGGATCTCTGCTTCCTTTTCAGCTTCAGCCAGGATGCGCTGTCTCTCATCCTTTATCTTCTGGAGCCTTTCCTCGCACTCTTTTCGAAGGCTTTCGGCCTCTTTCTTGGCTTCGATGAGGATCTTCTGGCGTTCTTCCTTGATCCACTGAGCCTGCTTGATCTCATCCGGCAGCTTGATGCGGATATCCTTGACAATCTCCTGCAGCTCTTCCTTGTTGATCATGGATCTACTGGAAAGGGGCAAATTCGGTGCTTTCTCCAGTATATCCTCCAGTGCGTCCAATAGCAGCATCACTTCCATCTTCCCACTCTCCTATCTCAATCTTTTCAATATTTCTTCCTCAATGGGCTCCGGCACCAGTCCCTTGATGCAGCCCCCAAGCCGAGCCACTTCCTTTACCAGGCTGGAGCTCAGGTAAGAGTACTTGCTGTTGGTCATCATAAAAACGGTTTCTATATCAGGCTGCAGCTTCCGGTTCATCAGAGCCATCTGCAGCTCATACTCAAAATCGGATACGGCACGGAGACCTTTTATGATGGCTGTGGCTTTTTTTTGCTTGGCGAAATCGATCAATAAACCCGAGAAGCTGTCCACTTCTACATTAGGAATATCTTCGCATGCTTTGCTGAGCAGTGCCATCCGCTCTTCGATGGAAAACATGGGCTGCTTGCTGAGATTGTTGGATACAGCCACAATCACCCTGTCAAAAAGCAGCGCCGAGCGCTCAATAATATCAATATGTCCATTGGTAGCAGGGTCAAAGCTACCAGGACAGACAGCTATCCTCACAATGACTCCTCCTTATGCTGATCCGTATTTTCACCGGCTACATAAAAAGAAAGCCTGGTGTTTCCATACAACTTGCTGCGGAACATGACCAGCCGGCCTACCTGGTCCGGCATGGCATCTCTGACTTCATGCTCCACCACAATATATCCGTCTTTTTCCAGTATGTCATGACTGTTGATTTCTTCCAGTGCCTTTTGGGCAATCCCTGTGGCATAGGGCGGATCAATATAAATGATGCCGAACCTTCTGTCGTGCATATGCAGCTTTTTGATAGCGGTAGTGTAATCGGTGTTGTACACTTCCGCTTCGTCCGTTATCTTCAATTGCTCCAGATTGCTCCGAAGCACTTTGATGCTTCTGATGCTTTCATCCACAAATACGACGTGCTGGGCTCCCCGGCTCAGTGCTTCAATGCCGATACCGCCGGTCCCTCCGAAAAGATCCAAAAAGTTGCTGTCAAGAACAGCGCTTCCCAGAATGTTAAAAAGCGATTCCTTTACCCGGTCCGCTGTCGGCCGGATATCCCTGCCTTCAAGGCTTTCAAGCCTTCTCCCCCTATGTATGCCTGCAATGACGCGCAACGCAATACCTCCTTTTTACGACAATTACATTTTATCACAAATTGTGCCATTATACAAAAATTATATTAACTTTTTTATCGTATCCTGATATCTAAGAGTCTCTAAGATATTTAGGATAACGCCAGAAATGCATTATCCATATTCTCCGGTTGTCTTTATCTTTTGCAAATTAAATTAAAAAACTCGTATAAAAAAAATCCGAGTTGTGCAACCTATGATTAGGGACGTTAGTTTCTAATAGATGCCCAGCCTATAAGCTGGATGTCTATCCTGCAGAACAGCACAGTATTTTTGGTTGTTCTGAAAAACTAAATTTCCCCATAGAGCTCTTCCTTCAATTTCTCCTCTCCCGATACTGGTGTGATTGCGGCAGGCAACAGCTTCCGCGGTTATTCACCAGTATTTTTTTGCTGCTGGTGCCAGGCACCAAAATAGAAAGGCAGCGGGTTTTCCCGCTGCCTTTCTATTTATTATCTTCTTCCTGACATGCCTCTTTCAGCAGTTTCAATCATTCTTCTGACCATTTCTCCACCAACGCTGCCACATTCCCTAGCTGTCTTTTCTCCGTTGTAGCCTGTGAAATCAATACCAAACTCAGTTGCTACCTGATCCCTGAAAGTCTTTAATGCTGCTTTGGCTTCGGGTACCAGTGACCTGTTTGTTGATGATTGAGTTGTCGTTCTTTGCATATGTAGCACCTCCTGTTTGTTTTTGTACTATTAATTTACTCTGTTTAAATTTTTTTAAACAATGTAAATTCTGTCCGTTTAAGTAAAAAACGCTACATATGGGATTGTTTTTTTAATTTAGGGTCACTTCATCCAGCAGCCTCTGAAAGCGTGCATCGAGAATGGCCTTCATTCGCCTGTATTCCTCCTGCTGCAGCAAGTTGCCGCCGTAGACATATTCCACTGCATCCCTGGAAAGCTTCAGCAGGTCAACATCCTTGAGGATATCCGCCAGCTTGAACTCCGGCAGGCCATGCTGCTTTTGCCCCAGCACTTCTCCGCCGCCCCGGAGCTCCAGATCCTTTTCCGCAATATCGAAGCCGTTTTCCGTTTTTGTCATGTATTTCAACCGTTCTGCGGCAACAGGATTGGCCGAGTCCGATATCAGAACGCAGTAAGACTGATGTTCGCCCCTGCCGACACGCCCTCTGAGCTGGTGAAGCTGGGCCATGCCGAAGCGGTCTGCATCCTCAATGACCATAATGGATGCATTGGGTATATTGACGCCTACCTCTATGACTGTGGTAGAAACCAGTATTTTCGTCTCCCCCTTGCGGAAGCTTTCCATCACTTTATTTTTCTCGTCGGTTTTCATTTTTCCGTGCAGCAGGCCGACCTGGACATCCCTGAAATGCCCTTCGCGAAGGACTTCGCTATAGCTGACTGCCGAGTTCAGCTCCAGCTTCTCAGATTCCTCCACCAGCGGGCATACAAAATAAGCCTGCCTGCCGGACTTCAGCTCCTTCAGGATGAAATTAAAAAGCCGTTCCTTCTTGGCTGAATTGATGAAATAGGTCTCAACCTTTTTTCTTCCCGGCGGCATTTCATCAATGATGGATATGTCCAAATCGCCGTAGAGGATCAGGGTCAGCGTTCTTGGTATGGGCGTAGCGGTCATGACCATCATGTCCGGGTTGCTTCCCTTTGTGCCCAGAAGCGCCCTTTGCCGCACGCCGAAACGGTGCTGCTCGTCGGTAATCACCAAGCCCAGCCTGTGGAAGACTACTTGATCCTGAAGCAGGGCATGGGTTCCTACCAGCACGTGCAGCTCCCCGCTTCTGGCCTTTTCCAGCACTTCCCGCTTTTCTTTGGCCGTCATGCTCCCTTTCAGGATATCCACGATGATGCCGGTATCCTTGAAAAGTTGCTTCAACGTCAGGAGATGCTGCTCCGCCAGAATTTCCGTGGGCACCATCATGATTCCCTGATACCCGCTCCTGACACATTTATATAATGCCGCTGCGGCCACCACCGTCTTGCCGGAGCCTACGTCACCCTGGACCAGGCGGTTCATCACCTTTGTGCTTTCCATATCCTTGCAGACTTCATCAAAAACCCGCAGCTGTGCTGAAGTCAGCTTGAAAGGAAGCTTCGCAATGAATTCCTCAGCCACCGGCACCTTGTCAAAGCCAATACCCTCCCGATCCTCACTGTTCATCCGCTTGATATGAAGCAGCCCCGACTGGAGAATAAAGAATTCTTCAAATTTTAACCGCCTTTTTGCCAGCTCAAGATTGAAAAATGTATCGGGAAAATGGATATTCTGAATGCAGAAGTTGATCTCCGCCAAATTGAACTGCTTCCTCAAATCTTCCGGAAAGACATCTGCCAGCTTGCCGCCGACTGCTTCCAAAGCAAGAAAAGCAGCTTTGCGCACATCCTTCTGGTATAACCCCTCCGTCAGAGGATAATCCGGTGCAATCCTTGAAAGGTGAAGGCTGTCATTTTCCGTCACCTTCTCATGCTCAGGAGACTCCATGATCAGATCCCGGCCCATCTGCTTCACTTTTCCATAAAGCAGCACCTCTTCACCGGGGGAAAACAGGTTCTTGATGAAGCGGTTGTTGAACCAGACCGCCGTCAGCTTTCCGGTGCTGTCAGCCACCGGCAGCTTAAAAATGACCAGGCTTTTCCGGCTCTTATACTCCTGAACCTTTTTCTCCACCCTGACCCTGATGGTATAATAGTTTTCCGGCATCAGATCCTTGATGTCGGAGACCTCACTTTTATCCTTATATCCACGTGGGTAGTGGTACAGCAGATCTTCGACGGTTCGGATGCCCAGCTTTTGAAACAGCTTGGCTTTGGCCGGACCAATACCCTTAAGCTTTTGCAGCGGACTGCTCAAGAAATCCATATCTACACACTCCTCACCGTGACAGACTCCAATCTGCCATGAATGAGGTTGGCCAAGTCCCGGGGCGACAGCTCAATCTGGTGACCCAGTTTTCCGGCGCTGACTATGATCGTATCCAGTACCTCGCTGGAGCTGTCCAACACCGTCTTATACTCTTTTTTCATGCCGATGGGCGAACAGCCGCCTCGGATATAGCCGGTAATCTTGTTGATGTCCGCGACCTTGATCATCTCAACCGACTTTTCATGCACTGCCTTAGCTGCTGCCTTCAAGTCAAGCTCTTCGGCTACGGGTATGACAAAAACAAAATACTCCCTGCTTGCCCCTTGCGTAACAAGCGTTTTATACACCTTTTCAACCGGCTGTCCTATTTTTTCGGCAACCGAGATGCCGTCAATCTGGCCATCCACATGATCATAGCCGTAGGTCTTGTATGCGATCCCAGCCTTGTCCAGGAGGCGCATCGCGTTGGTTTTATGATCCGCCATTCCTATTCCCCGCTTTCGTCATTTTCCCATCCCTTGCAAACGTCAACCCATTTTTTGCTTGAAGAATACTGTTCCATTTCCTCACAGGTAAGCTCAATTGCTGAATTGCCGCTGCCGGCAGCCGGAAAAACAGTCTTAAACCGTTTCATCGATACATCGAGATAGACCGGCATATCAGTCTGCAGCCCGAAGGGGCATACGCCGCCCACGGCATGTCCGGTATAAAAAAGTACTTCGTCCGGTTTCAGCATGCTGGCCTTGAAGCCGAACTCATTTTTGAACTTGACATTATCGGTTTTTGCATCCCCTGCCGTTACGATCAGCATGGCGCCCTCCCCGTCTTTAAAGGAAAGGGTTTTCGCTATCCTGGCCGGCTCCACCCCCGCCGCTTGTGCTGCCAATTCCACTGTCGCGCTTGAAGTCTCAAACTCCATGATGTCCTTGTCTCTGTTCCACTGTTTTAGGTGCTCTCTTACTTTCTCAATTGCCATAATCATATGTCCTTTCTGTATTTTATCTAGCTTTGAATGCCGCAGGATCAGTCCATCAGTTCCTTCAGCATTCTTTCGGTGTTGTTCAGAAATTGCCTGGTCAGGATATAATGCTCTGTCTCTTCATATTTCTTTTGTATTAACGCATTTTCGTTCAGTACATAAATCTCCGCACCCGGAAATGCAAGCAATATAGGTGAATGGGTTGCAATGATGAATTGCGAATTGGCTTTCACCAGGTCATTGATGCTGCTCAGCAGTGCAAGCTGCCTAAGAGGCGATAACGCTGCTTCCGGCTCATCTAGGAGATACAAACCATTGCCGTAGAAACGGTTCAGAATAAGCGACATAAAGCTCTCCCCATGGGACTGCTTGTGAAGGGATTTCCCGCCGTAGCTTTGGACAAGGGGTGCAATTTTATCCAGCTCGTCAATCTCCGTTGCAACGTTATAGAAGCTTTCAGCCCTGAGAAAATAGCCATCCTTTGGCTTCCTGGCGCCCTTTGACAAAGTGATGTATTGATGCAGATCGGAGTGGGACGCACAAGTGGAAAAATTGAAGTTCTTTGAGCCGCCTTCGGGATTGAAGCCGTAATTGACGGCAATCGCCTCCAGCAAGGTGGATTTGCCCGTACCGTTTTCGCCGACGAAAAAGGTAACCCTGCTGCCAAGTTCCAGCCTGTCTAGCTGACGGACGATCGGCAGGCAAAAAGGATATTCCTCCGATTTTTCTATTCTGTTTTTATTCAGGTAAATACCCCTGATGTATAAGTCTGTATTCATATGGATTCCTTCAATACGTGAATTCAAACCTTTGTATTGCCGCATCATATATGTAATCATTAGTGACTGCGATATCAACCACTTCTCTCAGGCGGGCTGTTGCACTTGCAAAATCTTCAAATTTCTCTCTCAGCCGCTTTTCTTTCATGCACAGACCTCCTGGGCGTAAAGTGTTGGTTTATTTCCTATTATAGCCAAATTTTCTGCTTTTGCTAACAAATATTTGATGCATTCATTTGCTAGGAAATGCTAGACATAAGCTTCAGCTATTTTATTAAAGTCCCTAGAATATCTTTTCTAATGTATTCTGGCTCCAAAAGGAATAAGCCCCAGCTGCGCAAGCTTGAAGTGCTGCAGACCGAAGGGGATCCCCACTACGGTCACACAGAAGATTGCACCGATGATCAGATGTGCTATGGCAAACTCCCATCCGAAAAAAATGATCCAGATGATATTAAAAATCAGACCGCCTGCACCAAAATTGCCAAGCTCTATTTCTTTCCCGAAAGGCCACAATACAAACGCTGCAATCTTGAAAAACTGGATACCAAAGGGAATTCCGATAATGGTAACGCACCAGATCAAACCGGTCAGAAACCAGGCAATGGCGCCCAAAATACCGCCGAAAAGCAGCCAAATAATATTCCCCAGGAAGTTCATAGCAAATCCCCCTTTATGAAGTCTAATCAACTATTTAGGTATTCTACACGCGCACCTTATATCCTGCATTATATGGGATTTTTTGTAGTACGTGATCTTTCACCCAATAATAAAAAACTCCCGGGACAAAAACCCGGGAGTCCTATTTTGTTATTCAACCGACAGTATGTAATAGTACAGCGGCTGGCCGCCGTAGTGCAGCTCCACTTCACAGTCGTCATAAAGCAAAGATATGTGCTCGGATAGGGTCTCGGCTTCCTCCTTGGCGGTTTCGTTTCCATAATAGATGGAAATCAGCGACGCATCCTCATCCACCATCTCCGCCAGAATGTTCTTGCTGACTTCCAGTGTATCGCTGCCCACATCCTTGATCTTGCCTTCCACGATCCCCAGGATATTGCCTTCTTCTATGTTGATCCCGTCGAAAATGGAGTTCCGGACGGCATAGGTGACGGATCCCGATTTCACACCGGCAATAGCCTTTTCCACCTTTCTGAAATTGTCTTCAACGCTGCGGTCAAAGTCCAGCGCCATCAGTGCGGATATCCCCTGCGGAATGGTCTTGGTGGGTGCAACGATGACGTTTTTCTTGGCTAGGGACTTTGCCTGGTTGGCAGCCAGAATGATGTTGCTGTTGTTGGGGAAGATCACGATATTCTCAGCATGAATGCGATTAATGCTCTTTAGAATGTCTTCAGTGCTGGGATTCATAGTCTGTCCGCCTTCGATGATTTCGTTGACGCCCAGATCCTTGAATATATTGGAAATACCTTCTCCCATCGCCACTGAAATCAGACCGTATTTGTCAGGCGGTCCGTCATTGACCGTCTCCTCTTTCTTTGCAGCGGACTTGTAGTCCTCTTCCTTGACCAGCAGCTCCCGGTGCTGTTCCCGCATGTTGTCAATCTTGATCTTGGACAACTCACCGTGGGTCAGCGCCAGCTCAAGCACCTTCCCGGGATTGTTGGTATGGATATGTACCTTGACCAGGTCCGGCTCGCCTACCACGACCATGGAATCGCCCAGCGCAGAAATCTCCTGCTTATACTTTTCCTGGTCTACGCTTTTCGCCCGGATAAAGAACTCGGTGCAATAGCCGAAGGTGATCTCTTCAGCCTGAAGCATGGCTCTGTTGTAGCCCACTTCTTCCTCTTCCAGCTGAGCATCCTGCTTCAATTCCAGCAAGGTTCCGGTCTTCAAAGCCTGATACATCCCTTCGATGATGCAGATCAGGCCTTTACCGCCGGCATCCACCACCCCTGCATTTTTCAGTACGGGGAGCATGTCCGGTGTTCTGTCCAATACCTCATTGGATTTCTTCAGTATCTCTTCCAGCAGCATCAATGTATCGGTACAGCTTTCAGCTGTTTTTACTGCATATTCGGCTGTTTCCCGGATAACGGTCAATATGGTCCCTTCCGTTGGCTTCATGATTGCCTTGTAGGCTGTATTGGAGCCTTCCAGAAAGGCATTGGCCAATACCTTGGCATTTAGCTTTTCTTCTTTTTTCAACGCCTTGGCAAAGCCTCTGAAAATCTGTGAAAGGATAACACCGGAATTGCCTCTTGCACCCATTAAGGAGCCGTTGGCGGCCGCATCCATGATATGGCTGACGTCTTCACCCTTGGCGTTCTTCACTTCTTTTACGGCCGATTGCATGGTGAGAGACATATTGGTTCCGGTATCGCCGTCGGGAACCGGGAAAACATTCAAAGCGTTCACGAGGCTTTTATTATTTTCAAGATGGTTGGCGCCGGAAAGGATCATATTTTTAAGTTGTATTCCTTCGATAATTAGTGTTGACAAAATGTTACCTCCTTAAGCGCTATACGCGTACGCCTTGTACGTTTATATTGACTTTCTTGACTTTCAGGCCGGTCATGTTTTCTACCGTATATTTTACCTTGCTGATGATATTGTCCGCTACCGTCGAAATCTTTGTACCGAACTCGACGATGATGAAAAGGTCTATCACGATTTCTCCGCCTTCGGCCGTGACCTTTACACCTTTTGCCAGATTGTCCTTCTTCAGCAGCACCACCAAACCGTCCTTGGCGTTCTTGGACGCCATGCCAACCAGACCGTAACATTCCGTCGTTGCCAATCCTGCTATTGTTGCCAGAACATCTTCCGATATGTTAACCTCGCCGTATTGTGTCTTAAATTGGGCAGACATCAGATCTCCTCCTTACCGCTTATTACCTCTATAATCATATATAAGCATATTTGGACGTTTTACTTATATTTTAATTTGACAGACGCGAAATTACAACACAAATTCTATAATTTGTTTGTGATTATGGGCTAAATGCCTGCAAATACAGCCTTTACATCGTCAGGTTTGTCCTTTTTGCGGGAATAAGCTGCTGCCTGAACGGGAAAAATAGACAAACGATAAGAATAATCATGTATTTATAGCAACTAGCTGTTGCCATTTAAATGACATTATGATAGAATTATTATTGTTTTATGGATAGTTACACGACTGAAGGAGGTGTATTTCATGGCTAGACACTGTGAAGTTTGCGGCAAGGGTATGATTTCTGGAAATAAAGTAAGCCACTCAAACAGACATACGCGTAGAACATGGCTTCCAAACATAAGAACCGTTAGAGCGATTGTCAACGGCACACCACAAAGAGTGCAGGTATGCACCAGATGCTTAAGATCAGGTAAAGTTCAGAGAGCAGTATAAATCATATAGCTGCATGGTCAGCTTGATTGGGTTAAAAGCGCGGATTCGCGCTTTTTTAACTTTCTGCCGGTCTTTGGCACCGCATCAGCATTTCAAAAGATAAATGCCCGCACCTACCAGGCATAATGCAGAAAATAAAACCCAGCCCACCGTGGGAACGAGAATCACCAAAAGGATTCCCACCCCCAGCGTCAGCACCAGGAAACCCAATAGCCTTTTTCTTTTTCCAATACTCATTCTGCATCCCTCCGACTATAAATAGGAATATAGAACCTTGACCTCCCAGGCCGGCGTCTCCCTAATGCTATCGGTAATAGCAATGATACAGGAAATAGACGATGGAAGCAGCAATCGCCGCAGCAACAAAATAAAAGAGCCAGGAAGGCATAAAGCGGGATAGGACCACCGTGGAAAGAAATATGCACAAAATACCTGCCAATCTCCGGTAGGTGTATCTCATAACCATTCCCCCAAGTTTGAATCAATAAGACTGCAAAAAAATAGAACTCCACACTATATCATACGAGTGGAGAGCTTATCTTGATACACTTCAATCTTAAATTCTTAAATTATTCCAGATCAGTCTTTTGCTTTGATCACCAGCAGATACCCTCTACCGACACGAATCTCGATCTCTTCTGCTTCAAAACAGTTGCTGATGCCATAGGACTGTCCCAGCTCCATGACTGCATCCTCCAATGGGTACCGCACTCCGGTGATGCAGATGCCCTCTGCCCTTCCGGACATAGGGATCAGAGAAACATAATCCCCTTTTTTCCCGGTCAGCGACAGGCGGTCCTTGGTCATATAGATCTCATTATTGCTGTCCACTATTCTGACATTGGCGCCGCAATCGACACCCAGCCGGAGCAGCGACGCATTGGCCAGGGAATGGTCAAAGCGGCTGCCTGTAGCGCCCAGCATGACAATGTCCCCGGAAAGTGTCAGTGCATATTCCAGACAGAGCTGTGCGTCCGTCTTGTCTTTATTTGAAGGATAGGTGTTCAGTTTCACACCTTTTTCCATATAATAGTCGATATACTCCGAAGCCGAAGAATCCATGTCACCGATGATCAAATCGGGCACGACTCCCATGTGATAGGCATGGCGCGTCCCGCCATCGGCGCAGATGACATACCCTGCCTCTATCACGATATTCATTGCGGTTGGATAATCGCAAATACTCCCGCTGCAAATGATAACAGTCTTCATAAGCTTACCTGCATTCCGCCTTTTTCATCGCCTGGATGGTTCCGTGCATATCTTTGGAATTGAACACAGCTGAGCCTGCAACGATGACATTGGCACCGCAGCCTGCCACCCTCCCTATATTATCTTCACCGACACCGCCGTCCACCTGCAGGTCGATTCCAGGATTGAGCCTATCAATCAGCTGCTTTGCGTTCCTCAGCTTGTCATAAACCGATTCTATGAATTTCTGACCGCCAAAGCCCGGGTTGACGCTCATGATCAGCAGCATGTCTATGTCCTGAATGACCTGCTCTACCATGCAAAGCGGTGTTGCAGGGTTAAGCGATACGCCGGCTTTGACACCCTCATCCTTTATCATTTGCACCAGCCTGTGCAAGTGGTTGGTGGCTTCGGCATGCACCGTAATAATGTCTGCACCGCTCTTTGCAAACTCATGTATGTAATTTTCGGGATTTTCTATCATCAGGTGAACGTCCAGGACCAGCCCTGTAACCTTTCGAAGGCTTTTTACCACCGGGTATCCGATGGTGATATTGGGCACGAAATGCCCGTCCATCACATCGACGTGAATCATGTCCGCTCCTGCTGCCTCAACTTTTTTGATATCCCGCTCCAGGTTTGCAAAATCGGCAGCCAGGATGGATGGCGCAATCTTAATCATTTAGTACCTCCTTACATTCTTCAGCTCATTCAATATCGCCAAATAGTGCTTATACCGGATTTCATTGATCCTGCCGGCCTCCAGTGCTTCCTTGACGCCGCACTGAGGCTCGCTTTGGTGCAGGCAGCCCGGGAAGCGGCACTGTCTGTATTTATCAAACTCAGGGAAAAAGAACTGCAGCTTCTCTGCATCGATCTCAGTGATCTCAAAAGAGGTAAACCCCGGCGTGTCTGCCACCATACCGCCTGACGCCAGCTTGATCAGCTCCGCATGTCGGGTGGTGTGAGTCCCCCTGTCGATCTTTTTGCTCAGGTCACCGGTCTTTAGCAGCAAGCCCGGCTGAATCAGGTTCAATAACGAGGATTTACCCGCGCCGGACGGACCTGCAAAAACAGAGACCTTATCCTTGAGGCACGCTTTCAGTGCATCAATCCCCAGATTCATTTTGGTACTGGTGGAAATAACCTTATAGGGAATGCTTTCAAGCATATCCACAACTTTTTTATATTCTTCCTGTTCGTCCAAGTCGGTCTTGTTGATGCAAACCATGACATTCAGGTCCTTGTATTCCGCATAGATCAGGAATTTCTGAAGCAACGCCATGTTGATATCCGGCTTTTTGGCCGCAAACACAATGACAACCTGGTCAATATTGGCTATAGCGGGTCTAACGAGCTGGTTCTTTCTCTCACAGATATTGAGGATATAGCCTTGTGACGCTGCTTCATCTTCCTCAATCTCCACCATATCCCCCACCAGCGGCGTGATGTTTTTGATCCTGAATTTTCCCCTTGCGCGGCATTCATAGATACCGTTCCCGGTATCCACATAATAAAAACCGCCTATGCCTTTTGTAATGACGCCTTTCAGCATAAATTCCCTCCCATGGAGCATTGAGGAACAACTAACTTGCTATTGGAAAGTGTGTTGCTTTGTCTGGTAAATGGTATCATTGATGTAGACCTCAAAAATGACCGAGCCTTGCCCACTGACCGGTATTTCAAGGGGGCTGTCGCCGGACTTGTGTATTCCTTCATAAATGTTCTTGCTGATATCGTTTTGAACCTTATAAACCGTTACCTTCATGGCATCCAGATTCTGAGGCAGCGGCACCTTCAGCTTGAAGGAGCTGCCTGCGGCGGTTTCCTCTTCCTTTTTGCAGACGGTAAAATCAATCACACTTTTCCTGCTGACCTCCGTACCGGCTTGGATACTCTGGCTGATTACCGCATTCTCCGGATGCTGGCTGCTGATTTCATAGACCACGTTTCCCAGAATCAGGTCCTTTACGATCAAGTCTGTCTTGACCTCTTCAATATTGATTCCCACGTAGTTCGGAATAGCCAGCTTTTCGGGACCGATACTGATGACATAGTCAATAGTCGTCCCTTCATCCACATTGATACCGGGAGAAATACTCTGCCGGATGACCACGCCGTTAGGATAATCGCTGTATTCCTGCTTCAAAGTGCCTTCAGCCAGACCTTCCCTTTCCAGTATCAAGTCTACCTTGTCGTAGCTCTCACCTACCAGTGAGGGTACAAGGACCTTTCTGGGGCCTTTGCTGATAACGATTTTGATGGGATTGGATATTTTGTTTCTTTCTCCGGGTTTGGGGTTCTGGCTGATGATCTGTCCATCCGGAATATCCTTGTTGTATACTCTGTCCGTGACTTCCATCAGGAGTCCCAGGCTATTGATCTTGTCCCTTGCTTCAGTTTCGCTCAGGTTGACCAGACTGGGCACATCTATTTCCTTGACAGTCAGCAAGTTTATGGTAAGCAGGACACCCGCTCCCACCAGCAGAGCCAATAGCAGGCCGCCGGCTACGGCTGCGAAAAGCAGCCGGTGACTCTTGTGTTTTTTGGGTTCTTCTTTTCCGCCTGCAACTGGAACACTATCTATTGTATAGTCATCGATGACCGGTTTGCCATCGCCCGCTGCCGCATCCTTTTCTTCCGGTACGTTTGCAGCATCTGCATCCCTCATGACCTTTACCGGCTCCATCACTCTGGTATTCTCGTCCGAATACTTGGTCTTCTTGACAAAGTCCCCATTGGGCATGACCAGAGACTGCCGCAGGTCATTGACGATCTCGGCCGCACTGTTATAGCGCTTTGTGACATCCTTGTTCAGGCATTTCAATACGATATCTTCTATAGCCCGTGGTATCCTGTTGTTTATTTTTGAGGGTTTTACCGGCTCTTCCTGTATATGCTTGAGTGCGACTGCAATGGGGGACTCTCCCTCAAAGGGAAGTCTTCCGGTTATCATTTCATACAGAACGATCCCCAGGGAGTATATGTCGGATTTTTCATCCGTATAGCCCCCCCTGGCTTGCTCGGGTGAAAAGTAGTGGACGGATCCGATGACGTTTCCGGTATTGGTAATGGTGCTGGAGGATACGGCCCGGGCAATCCCGAAATCCGTTACCTTGACTGTATTGTCTTCCTTTAATAAAATATTATGTGACTTGATATCCCTGTGGACAATATGGTTCTTATGGGCGTGCTCCAGCGCGTAGCATATCTGGATGGCTATATTGGTGGCAAATTCAACCCCCAAGGTCCCCTTTGACTTGATCAGGTCCTTCAAGGTCTGTCCTTTAACATATTCCATGACGATATAATAGACACTGCTTTCCGTACCGACGTCATAGATCCCTACAATGTTGGGATGGGAAAGACTGGCTGCCGACTGTGACTCACGCTTGAACTTTTTTACGAACTCTTCATCTTCAGTGAATTCTGCACGCAGCACCTTTATTGCTACAAAGCGGTTGAGCAGCCTGCAGCGGGCCTTATACACAAGTGCCATGCCGCCTCCGCCTATTTTCTCCATGATCTCATACCGATCACCAAGCACTTTACCTATCATCACAGTCACCACCCTCGTTAATTTGAATAACAATTGCCGTAATGTTATCATAGCCGCCGCCATGCTTTGCCTTGTCTATCAGCATATCGCAGGCGTTTTCCATATCCTTTGCGCCGGCTATGATCTGTCTGATTTCTTCATCTTCAACCATATTGGATAGCCCATCGGTACAAAGAAGGATGATATCCTTATCCTTTAAGGCATAGGAAGCGATGTCAACCTCAAGTGCGTATTCCGTACCCAAAGCCCGGGTAATCACATTCTTCTGGGGATGGTGCTTAGCCTCCTCCGGTTGTATCGTTCCGATCTTGATCAATTCTGCTACCAGAGAATGGTCCTCTGTCAGCCTGGTTATCCCGCTGTCCCGAATCAGGTAGATCCGGCTGTCCCCCACATGTCCGATATAAAACTCAGACCCCTTCACCAATCCCATGGAGAGGGTGGTGCCCATCCCCATGTAATGGGTGTTCAAAATGGATTTTTTGTATACCTTGTCATTGGCATGTAAAATGGAATTGCGGATCAAATCCCTTATATGCCTTTCCTCCATGGAAAGAGCCTCAATATTCGATCTCATGTATGACAGTATTTCCTGCACGGCCATAGTGCTGGCCACTTCGCCTGCATTATGCCCCCCCATACCGTCAGCTGCGATAAAGACCCAGGTCTTTGAATCAGGGTCCAGCATTTCGCAGATATAGTTGTCCTCATTTACTTTTCTGACCAGCCCAATATCCGTTTTGCCGGCTGACTTCATGCAATCACCTCATAAAAAAACTGCGGCAGCGTCGCATCATAATCTATTCGACGCATGACAAAAAAAACCTCTTATCAGACTATTATATCATAATACATAGCCTGTTGCGAGATAGGGTTATACGTTGTACGGATTCTCCATATATTTCTGCCTCAGCTGTCCGCACGCCGCTTCAATGTCGCTGCCCAGTTCCCGCCTCACGGTGGCTTCAACACCGTATTCCGCCAGCTTGTTCTTGAAGCGGTTGATGCTTTCCTTGGGTGCCTTGCGGAACTCTTTTCCTTCCACCTGGTTTACCGGGATGAGGTTCACATGGCAAAGCATGCCCTTTAAGAGCTTGCCCAGCTTATCCGCCTCTTCCGGATTGTCGTTTATATCCTTGATCAGCGCATACTCAAAGGTAATTCGTTTGTTGGTCTTCTGAATATAGTACCGGCAAGCCTCCATCAGCTTGGCAATGTTGTATTTCTTGTTGACCGGCATCAGGATGCCCCTGGTTTTGTCATCCGCTGCATGCAGGGATATGGCAAGCGTGCACTGCAGGTCTGCATCTGCAAACTCGATGATCCTGGGAACGATGCCCGACGTTGAAATGGTTATATGCCGCATTCCCACATTCAAGCCTTTGTCATGGTTGACCAGCTGTAAGAACTTTATGACCTCCTTGTAATTGTCAAAGGGTTCCCCGGTTCCCATCAGGACGATATTGGATATCCTTTCGCCAATATCCCGCGAGACTGCCATAACCTCTTCCAGCATTTCCCCGCAGGTCATATTCCGGACCAGCCCGCCATAGGCCGAGGCGCAGAACTCGCAGGCCATCCGGCAGCCGATCTGGGTGGAAATGCACAATGTCCGGCCATAGCTGTACTTCATCAGAACGCATTCCACCGCATTGCCGTCTTCGAAGCAAAGCAGATACTTGACCGTATCATCTTCCTTTGAGCTGCGCTTGGCGGCAATCTGTGCCCTGCCCAGTGTAAAATCCTGCGCCAGTTTCTCCCGCATGTTTTGGGGAAGATTGGACATCGCTTCAAAGTCTGCCGCATCCTTATAGATCCATTCAAAAAGCTGCATAGCCCTGAACTTGGGAAAGCCTTTGCCGGTCAGATAGACTTCCAGCTCCTGAGGGCTCATATCCTTGATATTTCTCTTTTTGCTCATAGTACCTCCGTTAAATGTCCTTTCGCCGCATTCGTGCTATAAAAAAGCCATCGGTGTGATGCAAATTCGGATAGAGGGAAAGATATCCCCGGTCCGTTGCATCGTCTCTCAGCACCTCCGGCAATAACTTGCTGATGCTTTCCAGACAGAAGTCCGCATTCTTTGATAAAAAGGCTTCCACCACCTGATTGTTTTCACTCTTATTGATGGTACAGGTGCTGTAAACCAACACGCCCCCAGGCCTGACGCAGCGGGAGGATGCTTCCAGAATCTCCTGCTGTATGACAGCCAAACCGTTAAAATCCTCCGGGCTTTTTTTCCACCTCAGATCCGGCTTTCGACCGATAACCCCCAGACCGCTGCAGGGCGCATCCACCAATACCCGGTCATATATCCCGATTGATTTTTCATCAGTCACCTTGGCATTGTGGACCTCCGCTGCCACGATGGCGATGCCCAGCCGCTTGCAGCTCTCCATCACCAGCTTGAGCTTTTGGGGATGAATATCTCTTGCTGTGATTGCACCCATATTCTCCATCCGCTCAGCCATGTGGGTGGTTTTTCCCCCAGGCGCACTGCATACGTCCAGAATACGCTCACCTGGCCGGGGATCTACGATGCGGGCCACCAGCATGGAGCTTTCATCCTGAACCTGATAATAGCCCTGCTTGAAGGACATTTTGTCTTCTATGGCAGAGGTTCCTCGGATGGATAATGCTTCATCATTATAGACACCGGCCTCGCACTCCACGCCCTCGGACTGCAGAAGCGCCATCACCTCTTCCCGGCTTGCCTTGAGCCGGTTCACGCGTATCGTAAAAGCCGGAGCCAGATTATCGGCCTCCAGCAGTTCCTCGGTAAAGCTTCTCCCATAATCCTTCAGCCATTTCTCAACCATCCAGGCCGGATGCGAATAGAATACAGAAAGATATTGAACCGGCGCTTTGTCCTTATCCGGGTACTGGAGGTTTTCTTTGTTCCTGCTGATATTGCGCAGCACACCGTTTACAAATTTCACCGCGCCTTCATGCCCATGCTTACGGGCCAGCTCGGCGCTCTCGTTGCATACTGCGGAATCGGGGACTCTCTCAAGGAACAGAAGCTGATAAATCCCGCAGCGCAGTATATCTTCAACCCATGGAGACAGCTTCTTGGTCCTGGCAAACTGGTCCTTGATCCAATCGATCCGGCCCAGGTTCCGCAAGGTGCCGTTGACGATTTCGGTGACCAGTGCCTTATCCACTCTGCTCAATGTACATTGATCCAGGCTTTGCTTGGCGGCAATGTTGGCATAAGCGTTTTCACGGACGACCCGGCTGATGATTTTTACCGCTTCTTCCCGAGCCCAGCAATTATTTTTCATGTTTTCACAACCTTTTTCATATGTATTCCGATATCAAGCCCGATGGTAAACAAATAAGCTACAGCAGCGGAAGGGCTTCCCCTTCAACCGCTGTAGCCCCTATTCAGTCCCTTCTGCCTCTTAGGACCAGCAGCCTGACCAACTGCAGGATGGCAGAGACAGTTGCTGCCACATAAGTCAATGCTGCCGCATCCAATACCTTTTTTGCCGGCCCCAGCTCATTCACCGGAACCAGACCCTGCCCCTCCAGCAAGGCAATGGCCCTGCCGCTGGCATTGAACTCTACAGGCAGCGTAATAATCTGAAAGGCAACGACAACAGTAAACAGCAAAATACCGATATCAAAGAGTCCGGTAAAGCCGATCAACAAGCCGCCCATAATAAACAGCCAGGCTGCCTGAGAACCGATAGACGCCACCGGTGCAATGGCATTCCTTACCTGAAGCGGCGCATAGCCCTCCTGGTGCTGGATGGCATGGCCGCATTCATGGGCAGCAACACCCACGGCAGCCAGCGAATTGCTGTTATAAACTTCTTGGGACAACCGCAATATCCTTTTACGCGGGTCATAATGGTCCGACAGTCTCCCTGGTGCCAGCTCGATGGGCACATCATGAAGGCCGTGGGCATCCAGAAGCCGCCGCGCAACCTGATATCCGCTGTGTCCGTAGCTGTTCCTCATCCGAGAATATTTGTAGAAGGCTGATGTGACCTTCGACTGCGCATAAAGCGCAAAAACAATTGCTGGAATCAATAGTATCATGGTCGGATCCAATCCATATCCGTAATACATCTACTTGCCTCCTATTCCAATATGATGCCTTCTTCTATAGTATGGCCTCGAAGGTAGGCATCCACACCCATTCTTTTTTCATTTTCAAATTGGACCTCCAGGATTTTCAGGCTGCCTTTCCCGCAGGCCACCACAAAGCCATCCTTGTGAACGGCCAGAATCTTCCCGAAGTCCTTGTGCACGGCATCCCGATCCGCTATTTCCGCTCTCAAAACCTTAAAGCTCTTGCCCAAATAGCTGGCGTAAGCACCGGGCCAGGGTGCCGTTCCCCGGATCAAGTCCCTTACAGCTTCTACGCTCTTCTCCCATTGGATCTTCCCTAGGGCTTTAGTCATGATGGGCGCATAATTTGAAAGTCCATGCGCTTGCGGTACTCTCAATGCCCCACCTGCGCCGATCTGCATCATGGTCTCCAGAAGCACCTCTGCTCCGAGATCCGAAAGCTTGTCATGCAGCGTTTCTGCCGTATCGTCCTCCAAGATGGGGATCTCTTTCTTCAGGATCATATCACCGGTATCAAGTCCTTTATCCATATGCATAATAGTGATCCCCGTCGTTTTATCGCCATTGATAATGCACCAGTTGATCGGTGCAGCACCTCTGTATTTCGGCAGCAGAGAGGCATGGACATTGATGCAGCCCAAGGGCGGAATGTCCAATATTTCCTGGGAAAGAATCTGCCCGAAGGCTACCACCACAATGATATCCGGTGCTAAAGCCTTCAAGATGCCTACAAACTCCGGTGTCTTCACCTTTTCCGGCTGGTACACCGGTATCCCCGCCTGCTCTGCAGCCACCTTCACCGGCGGCGGCGTCAGCTTGTTTCCTCTGCCCTTTGCGCGGTCCGGCTGTGTTACCACTGCCGCCACCTCATAGCCGTTATTAATAAGTACCTTCAAGCACGGGACCGCAAACTCCGGCGTTCCCATAAACACTGTTTTCATCTTGTGTCCTTCCTTCAGCGTTATTTTTAGCTGGATGCCGTATTCCTGGGGTCGGGATCCGTTGTCTTGATAACTTTGTCGGTAAACAGAACGCCATTCAGATGGTCCACTTCATGGCAGAAAGCCCGCGCCAAGAGCTCGGTTCCTGTAATTTCTACCGTCTCTCCCGCTCTGTTCTGAGCCCTGACAATGACCTTATTGGGCCGCTTGACCTCTCCTCTGGTGCCGGGAATGCTCAGGCAGCCTTCCTCATCGATTTGCTCACCGTTCTCGTAGACAATCACGGGATTGATGAGCTCCAGGAGCCCTTCACCCACATCAATGACTACCACCCTTCTCAGGATGCCCACCTGCGGGGCTGCCAGGCCAACGCCCTCTGCCTGGTACATGGTATCCGCCATGTCATCCAATAAGGTGAGGATCCGGTCGTCAATGACTTCCACTTTTTTGGCAACCTTCCTCAAGACCTCGTCGTTATCTTTGCGAATATTTCTTACTGCCATTTTTTCCTCCTAATACTAAGAATGCATCACTGTGTTGTTTATGTTTTGTATCATTATAACATATTCAGCGGATTCAAATCTATGCTGACGGTAACCTCCGGCAGCTCGGTCAGACCGGAACTCAGTAGCGCCGCTGCCACATCCCGCAAGTTTTGCCCGTCCTCACCCTTCAGGATGATCTGCCACCGGTGCCGGTTCTTGATCCTGGAAAGGGGTGCCGGCGCAGGTCCCAGCTTTTCGATGCCTGCCGCTTTGAGAGCCGGACTGACAAAAGCATCGATTTTTTCAGCCGCCTCCATGACCTTCTTAAGATTCATGCCGCTGACCATCAGATTAACCAGACTTGAGAATGGGGGATATCCCAGCTCTTTTCGAAGCATGATCTCCTGCCTGTAGAATCCTTTATAGTCATGAGCCTGGGCAAATTGGATGCTGTAGTGTTCCGGGCAATAGGTCTGAACCACCACCCGCCCTGATTTGGCGCCTCTTCCTGAACGGCCTGCAACCTGTGCAATCATCTGGAAGGTCCTCTCCGCCGACCGGAAATCCGGCAGGTTGAGACTGGTATCGGCAGCAATAACGCCAACCAGGGTCACATCAGGGAAATCCAGTCCTTTGGATATCATCTGCGTTCCCAGCAGCACCTTGGATTCCTTGTTCCGGAAGCGGGTCAGAAGCTGTTCGTGGGCGTTTTTCGCAGAGGTGGTATCGGCATCCATCCTTAAGGTATTCTGGATGCTGAAGGTCTTTTGAAACTCCTTCTCCACCTTCTGGGTTCCGACGCCGAAATATTTGATCTTGTCGCTGGCGCACTTGGGGCACTGCTTGGGGTTCTCCCGCTCATAGCCGCAGTAATGGCACGTCAGCTTGTTTTCCTTCATATGATAGGTCAATGAAATACTGCACCTGGGGCATCGCATGACCAAGCCGCACTGCCTGCAGGATACAAAGGTAGAGTAACCCCTTCTGTTCAGGAACAGGATCATTTGGTTGCCTTTTTTCAGGTTTTCCTCCACTGCTTCCTTCAGGCTGTCGCTGAAAATCGTCTTGTTCCCGTTTTTCAGCTCCTCCCGCATATCCACGACCACTACCTCCGGCATGTCGCTGCCATTGGCCCTTTTCGGCAGTTCCACCAGGCCCAGGGTCCCCGACATAGCCCGGTAATAGGTCTCGATTGCCGGCGTCGCCGAGCCCAGGATCAGATGAGCATCCTCCAGCTGGCAGCGCTTCTCCGCCACTTCCCAGGTCAGGTACTTGGGCTTGATCTCCGATTTGTAGGTATGCTCGTGCTCCTCATCAATGATGATGATTCCCAGGTTGTCAAAGGGTGCGAATACCGCCGACCGCGCACCCACCGCCACCTTTACCCGGCCTGCCCTAATCCTGCGCCACTCATCGTATTTTTCCCCTTCCGACAGGCCGCTGTGCAATACGGCAACCGCATCGCCGAAGCGGTTCTTGAACCTGGATATCATTTGCGGCGTCAACGAGATTTCCGGTACCAGTACGATAGAGGCCTTGCCTTTGCTCATATACGCCTCGATGATCTCCAGGTAAACCTCCGTCTTCCCGCTGCCTGTCACACCATGAAGCAGCACGTTCTTTTTCTGTCTGAAATAACCCTCCATGAGAAGCAGCGCATTCTGCTGATCCAAGGTCAGTGGATGTCTTATTTCCGCATAAACACCGCTTTTCAGCTCACGATAGCTGTCCCGTTCGTTTACAGCAATGCAGCCTTTCTCCAGCAATATGCGCAAGGCACCGTCACAATCTCCATAGAGCTGTTTCAGCTCCGTATGTGCAATACCAGGGTTGCGGCTTATATGTTCCAACAGCTCAAGCTGCTTTTTTGCCCGCTTTCCCACCAACTGGGCAGCCTGTTCATGGGCATGATAAAACTTTTCCGTCTTTTTCCCGATCTTATGGCCAATGATTTGGCTCTTTAGTATTATTCCCATTTCTTCGAGCTTCTTGATCGTACCGTCTATTTTCGCACCCTGGAAATAGCTCCGGAGCTCATCCATTCCCGCACTTCCGCCTTTGGCTTCCAGATATTCGAGAATCTGCAGCATGATGCCCGGCTGCAGCTTTCTGAGCTTTTCTTCGGTTTCTGCCCCCTCCTGCAATTCAACCACAACACTGCTTTTGGTCCGGATGGGAGACGGCACGATGGCTTGAATGGCTTCAATATAATAACACAGGTATTTTTCCCGCATCCATTTTGCCAATTCCAGCATTTTTTCAGAGAGTACCGTTTCGTGATCGATCAGCCTGGAAATAGGTTTCAGCTTGGCGGCATCGATATCGCTCCGGGCTTTTAAGCACAGAACATACCCCTCCAGCTGCTTGTTGCCCTTTCCGAAAGGTACGATGACTCTGCTGCCGGGACAAATACCCTCTTTCAGCCCTTCAGGAACGGCATAGCTGAAAGGGCGGTCTGTCTCTCTGCATTTGTTGTTCACTATAATTTCCGCAAATCGCTTATCCAACTGTATCTCCTCAATACCCCTAAGTTAAAAGCGTACTTCAGACGCAAGTACGCTTCATTTTATCGGCTATTCTATCCAATATGATATCTGCAATCTCCAGCTTGGATTTGATGGAAATGCTCTCGATTCCGCCATCCCCGTCAATCAGCTTGACCACATTGGTATCGGTGCCGAAGCCGGCTCCTTCCACGTTCAGGTCATTGGCAACAATGAAATCAAGATTCTTTTTTTTCACCTTCACCAAAGCGTTTTCAACCAGGTTTTCGGTTTCCATGGCAAAGCCAACCAAAATCCGGCTGCCTTTCATCTTGCCCAGCTCATATAAAATGTCGGGGTTGCGCTTTAATGCAATATTCAGCTCGTCGTCTGATTTTTTTATCTTTTGTCCGCTGACTTCAGCCGGTGCATAGTCTGCCACAGCAGCACTCTTGATAATGATATCGCTCTCAGGCAGCAACGCTGTCACCTTTTCAAACATCTCCAGGGCAGAGCGGACATTGTGCCGTTCTACACCCTCCGGTGTTTTCAGGCATGTGGGACCCGATACCAGCACTACCCTTGCACCCCTTCTAGCCGCTATTGCAGCAACCGCATAGCCCATTTTCCCTGTTGAATGGTTGGTAATGAACCGGACGGGATCCAATGCTTCCTGGGTAGGGCCTGCCGTAACCAGAACCGTCTTGCCGGCCAGATCCTTCTTTGGGTTCAGGACATGGAGAATCCTTTCCAGAATGGCTGCAGGATCTGCCAGCTTCCCTTTTCCAACATCGCCGCAGGCCAGAAGCCCTTCCTCCGGCTCAACAAATATGTACCCCAATGCCTTTAGGGCGTCAATATTCCTTTGTACCACCGGGTTGTCCAGCATATTCGTGTTCATAGCCGGCGCTATGATTACCGGTGTCTTTGCGGCCATAACCGTTGTCGACAGCATGTCATCGGCAATTCCGTTGGCCAGCTTTCCAATCATATTGGCTGTGGCAGGCGCTATGACAAAGGCATCCGCCAGCTTGGCGAGGGAAATATGCTCTATCTCCCAGTACCTGGGCGCAGAAAATTGATCCGTCACCACCTGGTTCAAAGACAGGGACTGAAAAGTAAGCGGTGTTACAAATTCAGTTGCCGACTTTGTCATGATGACATGCACCCTGGCACCAAGCTTACGTAATCTGCTTGTCAGCTCGCAGGCCTTGTATGCGGCAATACCGCCGCATACGCCCAATACGATGTTTTTATCCTGAAGCATTTTACTCTTCACCTGCTTGTTTAAGCGGTTTATTTCTTTCGTAGGTTACTTTGCCCTCATCGATCTCATGGACTGCAACCGTTACCGGCTTGCTGGAGTCCACACGGGTCAGCTTGGACTGTCCGTCAACCAGTTGTCTCGCCCTTTTGGCAACTGCTACAACCAGCGTATACTTGCTGTCTACCTTCTCTAGAAGAGATGATAACGTCGGATAAATCATATTATTCCTCCTTGTACTGATTTACGTCAACTTTGCATCGCTTCAATCTGCATTTTTCTGCCGTTAATACGCAGCTGATTTTGCTGGCTGCCGCTTTTACGTCGTCATTGAGAACGACATAGTCATAGTTACCGACCGAGCAGATCTCTTCATAAGCGTTTCTCATTCTTTTTTTGATATCCTTGGCGGATTCGGTTCCCCTGCGGATGATCCTGTTTTTCAACTCTTCGAAGGACGGCGGCATAATGAAAATGTAAACCGCATCCTGAAAGTACTTCTTTACCTTCATCGCACCCTGGACATCGATCTCCAGTATGACATCCTTTCCTTCCTCCAGCTTGCTGATAACATATTCCTTTGGGGTTCCGTAGTAATGGTCATATACTCGGGCATACTCAATAAAGGCGTCTTCCTCAATCATTCTCAGGAACTGTTCCTGTTCCTTGAAGAAGTAGCTTACCCCTTCTGTTTCCCCTTCTCTTGGCTTCCTGGTCGTAGCAGATACCGAAAGCTCAAGATTACAGTCGCTGTGACTCAAAAGCTCTCGACAGACAGTCCCTTTGCCTGCACCGGAAGGTCCGGAGATTACGATCAGTAATCCTTTGTTATTATACATAAACCTCCTCCAGATTAATCCTCTACTACATCGTTATCGTTGTCTTCTTCCTTGTCGATAAGCCTGTGGGCTACTGTTTCCGGCTGTACTGCCGACAGGATGATATGATCGCTGTCGGTGATAATGACGGCCCTTGTCCTTCTGCCGTATGTTGCATCGATCAGCATACCTCTGTCTCTGGCTTCCTGAATGATTCTTTTGATCGGTGCGGATTCGGGGCTGACAATGGCCACCAGCCTATTTGCGGATACGATATTTCCGAAACCGATGTTGATTAGCTTAATGCTCATAAATACCCTCCCATTATTCGATGTTTTGAATTTGTTCCCTGATTTTTTCTATTTCTGTTTTGATGTTGATGACGTTATTGATAATACTCAGGTCGGTTATTTTTGAACCGATGGTATTAACTTCCCTGTTCATTTCCTGAATGATAAAATCCAGTTTCTTTCCTACCGACCCCTTCAGGTTCAGAGCTTTTGCAAACTCCTGAATATGGCTCTCCAGCCGCACCAGCTCCTCATCGATGGTAGATTTGTCCGCAAAGATGGCAACCTCTGTCAGGAGCCTGTTCTCATCAATAGGAATATCCTTGGTCATTTCTCGTATCCTATCATATAGCTTATTCCTGTATTCATCAACTATGCTGGAGGTTTTATCCTTTATATCGCCGACAACCTGCTTAACGCTTTCAAGCTTGCCTATCAAGTCGGTCTTCAGCCTTTCCCCTTCCCGCAGGCGCATTTCCACAAGGGAATTGAACGCCATGGCCAGAGCTTCCCTGAGGATCAGCCAGAGCTCATCCATATCCTGCTCCACTGTTTCCAATGACAGGATATCGGGAAAGCGGGTCAACAAGGACAGACTGATTTCATCCTTGATATCAAACTGTGTTTTCAATGTATTGAGTGAATCCACATAGGCCTGGACCAGGTTGGTGTCCAGCTTCACCTGTGCATTCCGGCCGAAAGTGCTGTAGTTGACATAGACATCGATTTTTCCCCTGCTGACCTTGTCGCTGACGAACTCTCTGACCTTTTCCTCCAAGGCTGAAAGCATCCTGGGGATTCTTACCGATATATCGTTGTAACGGTGGTTTACCGATTTTACCTCTACGGAAAAGGTTGTGGTGCCCTGGCTGAACTCTCCCCTGCCAAAGCCGGTCATACTCTTGATCAATTCCATCATCCTTCCAATTATATATGTGAATAACTTCCTGAATAAACTTCTATAGCCGGACCTTCCATGAATACATATTTCCTGTCTTGCCAGTCAATCAGCAGATCTCCTCCACGCAAATGCGCCAGGGTCTTTTCCTTTAGGAGCCCGTTCAGCACGCCTGCCACCACACTGGCACATGTACCGGTGCCGCAGGCATAAGTATACCCTGCACCCCGTTCCCAGGTGCGCAGTTCAATTTCATCCTCACGAATGCGTTTAACAAAATTGACATTGGTTTTTTTGGGGAAGAAACGCGAATTTTCGATTATCTGACCGATTTCTACAACATAGCTGTCTTCGATGCAGTCTGTGAAAACAACCGTATGGGGCACCCCCATCAGCAGGCATGAAATGTTAAAGGTCTTGTCCTCTATGTGAATGGTTTCATTCATGATCAGTTCTTTCTCAATGGTACAAGGAATCTCCTGAAAATGAAAGTACGGAATACCCATGTTGACCCGGATGCGCTGGGCTATGCCGTTCTCAACCTGGATTTCGGATATCATGAGACCGGCATCCGTTTCTACCGAGAGCTCGGTTTTCCTGATACCCAAGCGGTCGTATACGAATTTGCTGAAACACCGCAATCCATTGCCGCACATTTCTGCGCGGCTGCTGTCCGAGTTGTAGATGACCATCTTTATATCGGCAGTCTTGCTGTTTTCCGCAAGAATGATGCCGTCCGCACCGATGCCGAACCGCCTGTGGCACATGGCTGCCGCTTTCTCAGAAGGGGCTGTGAAAACACCGCTTCTGTTATCAATCAATATAAAATCATTTCCCAGTCCGTGATACTTGTGAAAGCTTACCATATTACCTCCTCTTTTCCGGTGTTCAGCACCGTTTAGCGCCTGTTTTCAGCGCATGTTTACTTTATTTTAGTATTATAACATATAACGTCGGAATTAAACATATATCTCCAGCTATTTTTTTGTTTTTTTTGATTTACTTGATATTTCTCCGATTTTCTCCAATATGCTAACGATAAGAGCTTCTAAGATTATAGTATTGCGCTGGAGTCAAGAAGCTCTAATGGTTATGGGATAATGCTCACATTATCCACTTAGATAAGAGCCTCTACTCGGTGTCGTACCAATCTTATGGAAAAATGTATAGGCTAGTGTTATACTGGAAAGGAATCGGACTATACTATAATAGTACCGCACCATACTGAAAAGAAGGACTGAATGTCGGAGGTGTTATTATGCCCTATGATGGCTCAGTGGTATACGCCATCGTCCATGAACTGAACCGGACCATCCTGAACGGAAAGATCGACAAAATCTACCAGCCTGAAAAGGATGAACTGATCATAAATATCCGCAGCTACCGTGATAATTACAAACTGCTTTTGAGTGCCAGCCCGGCATACCCCCGGGTGCACCTGACGGAGGAGAGCAAATCCAACCCCGCTGTCCCGCCTACCTTTTGTATGCTTTTGAGAAAGCATCTGACTGGCGGGCGCATCATCGCCATCAGCCAGCCGCAGTTTGAGCGGATCATCGAGATCGATGTGGAGTGCTTTGACGAGCTGGGGTACAGCAACATCAAGACACTGACGGCAGAGATCATGGGCCGCCACAGCAATATCATTTTCCTGGATAAAAGCTCGGATAAGATCATCGACAGCGTGAAGCGGGTCAATTTCGAAGTCAGCAGTGTCAGAGAGGTGCTTCCTGGCAGAAGCTACATCTACCCACCGTCAGGGGGCAGGCTGAACCCGCTCGCCGTAGATCATCCGGAGTTTTTGAGCCTGCTGGACCGCATTGCCGGTGCCATGAAGGCTGAAAAATTCCTGATCGGCAGCTTCAACGGCATCAGCCCCGCCGTGGCCAGGGAGATTTGCGGCAATGCCGGGCTGGGACTGGATGCCAACCTGTCGGAAAGCAGCAGCCAGGAACGGCAGGCGCTGTGGGATGCTTTCCGCCAGCAGATGAGCCTGCTGGAGGAAAAGAACTTCGCTCCCCGGCTTTTCCTGCAGGAGGACAGAGTCCACGACTTTTTCTGCACGGATTTGTCCCTTTACAACGGCATGGAAAAGCGCGGCTATGACAGCATGAGCAGGACGGTGGAACAGTTTTTCTTCGAAAAGGACCAAAAGGACCGGATCAAGCAAAAATCCGGCGATGTCTACCGGTTGATTACAGCACGTCTGGATAGATGCTATAAAAAGCTTGAAGTCTTTGATTCCGAGCTGACCGAAGCACGTGCTGCGGAAAAATACAAGATCTACGGCGACCTGATCATGTCCAACCTGTACCAGCTCCAGAAAGGGCAGGATAAAGCCGTCCTGTCCAACTACTATTCCCCGGAAGGCGCACTGCTGGAGATCCCGCTGGATGTGCAGCTATCTCCTTCCGCCAATGCCCAGCGCTATTACAGGTATTACAACAAAAGCAAAAACGCACTTACCGTCATACAGGAACAGATTCAGGAGAACAGGCAGGAAATCTATTACTTGGAGTCTTTGCTGGATAATGTTGAGAAATGCACCGAAGGGATTGAGATTGAGGAGATCCGGAATGAGCTCATTGAGCAGGGCTATATCAAAGCAAGGCGGCTGGTAAAGAACAAGCAGCAAAAGCCCTCCAAGCCGATGCATTTTCTCTCCTCAGGAGGCATGGACATCTATGTGGGCAAGAACAATGTGCAGAATGATTATCTGACTATCAAGCTGGCATCCCCCACCGACCTTTGGTTCCACACCAAGGACCTGGCCGGTTCTCATGTCATCGTCAAGTCAAACGGCCAGAAGGTGGATGACAGGACGTTGGAGGAAGCAGCACTGCTGGCTGCCTATTACAGCAAGGGGAAAATGTCCTCTAAGGTGCCGGTGGACTACACGCTCCGGAAAAATGTGAAAAAGCCTGCCGGTTCCAAGCCGGGCATGGTCATATACGAGAACTTCAAAACGGTTTATATGACGCCGGATGAAAAGCAGATCAAGGCGTTAAAGCAAATGGACCAATAACGATAAAGGGTTGCCGGCTATAAAGATCGGCAACCCTTTATTATAAAAGTATCAACTAAATAAACATCTTTCTGTGTTTGATGGCAGAGACCAGTAAAACGATGGAGCTGCCGAACATGACGGCGCTCATCATAATGCAGGCGACGGCCAGATTTCTGGTAAACTCCAATGAAAAGTGGTACTGCTGTGCCAGACCGCTGACGAATACATCGAAATTGCCAAGTGTCAGGTAGGCATTGCGGAGCCAGATGATGGATACCAGAAGGCCCATCGGCACAACGGAAACCCCCATCATCAGTCCATTCATCATCCTCTTCTTGATTCCCCGCAGACCCATAAAGATGGGAATGACAAAAATCAAGGGTAATATAAATGAAAAATATTGTGGTGCCAATACAAAAAATAAGACACAGGTCAACAGGAAGGACTTCATGATGAGATTCAGAGGAGCCATATTGTCCCTGAAATCATATTGTGCAGCGCCGCAGTACCGTAAAAAGAAATCCAGCTTCTTTGTATTCTTGATATTGGACTCTTTCTGCAGCTCCTTGCCTCTGTTGATCAAGCTGTTATAAATGTCTATATGCTTCTCCGGTATCTCCAGGGCAGCGTATTCACTGAGCAGTTCTTCGATGCGCCTGTCATACTTGTCCTTGGCCTTCCCAGCATAGATCTTATCGACTTTCTTTTTGATATCCTCCAAGACCACCGTTAAGCCCTTTTCCATATATACCTCCAAAAAAACCCCCACTTGTGGTGGGGGTTTTGGTTTATTGTTTGCTATGCTTTACCAACGAATTGAGGGTTATAATGCAGGCACCAATTATAACGCCCCAGGCTATTACCATGAATCCTAATGCTCCACTAGACATTATATTCCCTCCTTATTTTCTTATTGATACTTGACCGCTTTCCAGCTCAACCTGGTACTTGTCTTTGATGGTCTTGTAAGCCTGGAAGAAGCCGATAACGAGTACTGCCAACACAACAAATCTTCCGGCCTGAACCCACGGAACCAGCACCGGTGTGCCAGCCACAAAATCCGGTACCATTTTGAAGTATCCGGCTTTCAAATAGTCCCTTGTGGACATCACAAGCAATACGATGATGGAAACAGGTGTCAGGAACTGAATGAACAGCTTGAAAAACCAATCCGGAACCTTCCAGTAGCTTCCATTGTTCATTTCATCCTTCGCCTTGTTGCCCATCAGCCAACCTGCAACGATAACTTCGATTGCACCCAGTACAACCAGGAGGTATACACCGACCCAGTTATCCACTTCTGTGAGGTATGCAAGGTCTGCAGTCTTTGTGAGGATCGGCTCAAGGCATACCGGCAGACCAACCAGTATATATAACAGGAATACTGCCAGGGACGCCTTTTTCTTGCTGAAACCGAAGCTTTCCTCAAGCAATGAAACAACGTAGTTGTACATTGCTACTGCTGAAGTGATACCTGCAAATGCAAGGAGCAGGAACCAGAATGCTCCGAAAATCGGTCCGCCTGCCATTGCTCTGAAGATGTTCGGCAGGGAGATGAAGGAGAAGCCTACACCGGCGCCCAATCCGGCTTCACCAAGGAAGGTGTAAGCGATCGGAATAGCAATGGTACCACCCAGTACAACTTCTGCCAATTCGTTAAGTGCTACAGTGGCAAGACCGGAAAGTACGATATCATCGTCGGGCTTCAGATAAGAAGCGTAGTTACAGATTATACCCATACCAAGGGATAGTGTGAAGAATATCTGCCCTGCTGCTGCCAAAGCTGCTGTCCAGTTCAGCGCATCCCATCTGGGGGACCAGATATAATTCAAGCCAGCGATAGGCGACCAGTCCGGATTTACCGGTGAACCCAGTGTCAATGTTCTGATGATAAGGATGACACCAAATACATAAATAGTAGGCATCATGAACTTTGCCATGGTTTCAATACCTCTCTGGATACCGCCTGATACTGCAAGACCCAGTATGACAAGGGCTATAAGCCAGAAAGTGAATACCAGTCCAGGTGACTGAATGTAGTTGACAAAAACTTCACCTGTGCTCTTGGCAGCATCCATATATCCGCCGGTCAATGACAGGTATGCATACCCGATTGTCCAACCGATAATATGGTTGTAATAGCTGTTAACCAGTACGGTTACACCAAGTGCGATCGCACCTGCCAAACCGCCGATGATTGCTGCCGCCTTAGGGCTGACACCTTCTCTTGCCTGAAGGTAGACCATGGGACCAAGGCTGCCGTGACCGTATTTCCCACCGAATCTTCCAAGGTTCCACTCGACGAACATCAACGGGATACCCATAAGGATAAGTGCACCGAAGTAAGGAATCATGAATGCGCCGCCGCCATTCTTAGCAGCCTGATAAGGGTATCTCCAGAAGTTGCCCAAACCGACAGCATTACCGGCCATTGCGAGGATCAGGCCCAGTTTACTGCCCCAGTTTTCTCTTTTTTCCGTCATTAGTGTAATTACCTCCTTTTTATGTATTTATATTAATAATAATCATTTTTTTCAAATAATTCAATAAGTATTATTAAAAAAATGATATAGTATGCCAACAATTTTTTTAAGCGCGCGCTTGGCACCAATACAGTATAACATTTACATAATGTGAAATTAAGTCAAAATCATGTAACCTTTACAATTTATAAATATTACAATTAATTTATAAATTGATAGCATTCTAATCAGATAATCGTCAAATATCCTCTAAATAATTGAAATTTCTACATTTTCCGACAAACATGCATCTTGCTTATTTAATAGGATGTCCAAATAGGTTATGCCTTAGTCAAAAAAAAGAAAAAAGTATCACAAAAGCAATACTTTTTCTTGCACTTCCGGTTCTATCCTATTTTGCACCTCTGCTGCCGGGCTTGTAGGGTGCCGACCCTGCTTTGCACATCGGACAATCGTCAGGCTCATAGGTGTCGATGTCCACTTTTACGACGCTCTTGTAAGGCACGTCAAAAAGCACCTTTCCACCGCTCCTGTCTACCACGCTGCCCACACCCACAACCTGACCTCCGGCTGCTCTGACCACCTCGATAACCTCTTTCACAGAGCCCCCGGTGGTGATGACATCCTCCACCACCAGCACCTTGGAGCCTTCTGCAATGTCAAAGCCCCGGCGCAGCGTCATGGCACCGTTTTCCCTCTCGGCGAATATAGCCTTGACATCCAGCTGCTTTGCAACCTCATAGGCCAGAATAATCCCACCGATGGCAGGGCCGATGACGATATCCACGTCGTAGCTGTCATATTTTTCTGCCAGGTCCTTCGATATTTCCTCACTGCACTCCGGGTACTGGAAGATCTTTGCACACTGCATATACTTGTTGCTATGCTTGCCGGATGTCAGCAGAAAATGACCGTTCTGCAGCACGCCAGTCTTTTCGAGTATTTCATTGATCCGTTGAATGGTTAACATTTTGCTTTCCTCCTTCTCTGTGTTGACTATATCATTACCTTACCTTTTATATCACCGATAGCGCCGATTTCATTGGCCTCCAGATAAGCTTTCAGCCCTCCTGCGATTTCAACCGGAGCAAAAGGATTCCCAAAGTTCGCTGTACCCACGGATACGGCATCTGCTCCTGCCAGTATGAATTCCACGGCATCCTCCCAGGTGGTTATTCCACCCATGCCGATAATGGGGATCTTCACAGCCTGTGCAACCTGCCATACCATCCGGACAGCCACGGGCTTGACAGCCGGTCCGGATAAGCCGCCCACGATATTGGACAGGATGGGCCTTCTGGTCCGGATATCGATGGCCATACCCAGCAGGGTATTGATCAGCGACAAGGCATCTGCACCCCCTTCTTCTGCACTTAAAGCGATCTCTCTGATGTCCGTTACATTGGGTGAGAGCTTGACGATCAAAGGCACCTTGCAGCATGCTTTGACTCTCTGCGTTATCCGGTAGACCGATTCCGGCCTGGTGCCGAAAGCGACACCACCCTCCTTGACATTGGGGCAGGAGATGTTCAATTCAATACCGTCCACTGAAGCACCCAGCTTTTCTGTCATGGCACAATATTCTTCCTCGGTATTTCCAGCAATATTGGCTATGACGGCCACATCATGCTTCCGCAAAAAGGGCAGCTCGTTTTCCAGAAAGTATTCCACGCCTGGGTTCTGAAGCCCTACGCTGTTCAATATGCCCGCCGGGGTCTCCGCTATCCTGGGGGGCTTGTTGCCCTCCCTGGGTTTCAAGGTCAGCCCTTTTACCACGATTCCGCCCAGCAGACTCAGGTCAAAATATTCTCCATACTCTCTTCCAAAGCCATAAGTGCCGGAAGCGGTCATCACCGGGTTTTTCATTCTGATTCCCGCAATATCTACTGCCATGTTACTCATCCAGCATTACCTCCTCTGCGTCAAAAACCGGTCCGTCCTTGCAGGCCTTGCTGTAATGCAGGCTACCATCCGCTGCCTGGGTTTTGCAGGCGCATACCAGGCAAGCACCCACACCGCAGCCCATCCTCTCCTCTACTGAGATGTAGCATTTGACACCGTCTCGCTTGCACATCTCTTTTACCCTACGCATCATAGGCTTGGGACCACAAGTGTAAACAGCATCATATTGCTTCAGGCTGTCAAACAGCGCCGTCACAAAGCCTTTTGCGCCGGTGGTGCCGTCGTCGGAGGCAAGCTGTACCTGACTGCAGCAGGCATTGAACTCCTCAACCTTATAGCCCTGGCTCCTGAAGCCCAGATAGGCGTCACAGCTTCTCAACCTGGACGCAAGCTCCAGGAGCGGTGCATTTCCGATACCGCCGCCGATGACCGCGCACTTTCCTTCTATTACCGGAAAGCCCTTGCCCAAAGGCCCCATCACGTCCAGTACTTCACCAGGTCCATACTCTGTCAAGACTTTCGTGCCTCTTCCCACAACCTGATAAACCAGGGATATCACGCCCTGTCCGGCATCTGCCTTGCAGATGCTTATGGGCCTCCGCAGCAGCGGATCCAACCCTTTGCCTATCTTGACATGCACAAACTGCCCCGGCTCAGCAGCCTCTGCGATCTGAGCACTGACGAAGCAAAGCTCATAGATCCCCTGCGCAATTTCCTTATTCGATATGATTTCACAATCCTTATATACCATTCCCTCACGCTCCTGCAGAATGTTCATCCTGATTCTTACCAGGCAAGCTTGCCAAGCTTTTCAAGCTCTCCGTTGATTGTCTTTTGCATATCCAGTGCGGCTTCTCTGGCGGCGGCAGCAAATTTCCCGCTGCCATACCTGGAGCTGTATGCCTCACTCTTATAAGCGGCAATAATGCCTCTGGAAGAATTGATTACAGCACCCAGCCCGTCATCGTTGAAGCATGCCGCTACATCTGCCGCTGTCCCCCCCTGTGCACCGTACCCGGGCACCAGAAAGTAGCTGCGTTCCATCCGCTTTCTAAGCTTCTCGGCATCCGCCTTGAAGGTAGCCCCTACTACAGCACCTACTGAACTATACCCGCTGCTGCCGACACAGCCTTCTCCCAAACGGACCACCAATTCAGCCACATGCTCATAGACCCTTTTTCCATCCGATACCAGATCTTGGATATCTACTGAAGACTTGTTGGAGGTCTTTACCAGGATGAAGATCCCTTTTCCGTTTGTATTGCAATCCTTGATGAAAGGCTCCAGCGAGTCGCTGCCCAGGTAGGGGTTGACGGTGATGCAGTCCGTTGCCGCCGAGTAGCTCATGCCGCCCAGATAATATTCGGAGTAGGCTTCGGCCGTTGACCCGATGTCGCCTCTTTTTACATCCCCGATGACCAGCAAGCCCTTGCTTCCTGCATAAGCGCAGGTCTTTTCAAAGCACGCCAGCCCAGGTAAGCCGTATTGCTCATAGAAGGCGATTTGCGGCTTGACGGCCGGTACAATGTCGTGGATCTGATCGATGATCCCTTTGTTAAACAGCCAGAAGGCATCTGCAACGGCTTTCGCATAGCCGGTTCCATCCATTTGACTTGCGGTATCCGCTGCCGTTTCCCTGAGGATGTGCTCCGGCACATACTCCAGCCTTGGATCCAGGCCGACAACGGTGTGGTTCCTGCATGCTTTTATTCTTTCAATCAGCTTATCAACAAACACTTCTTTTCCTCCAATCGTTTGATGTTACTTGTCATTCTGAATGCTATTTTCATAAACGACTTTCCCGTTCACAATGGTGTACACGATTTCACCTTTATATTGCCTTCCGTGGAAGGGTGTATTCCTACCCTTTGAAACCAGCGCATCCTTTTCTATGATGACGGTTTTTTCAAGGTCTGCTACAGCCAGATCTGCAGGCATTCCGACCTTGATCCGCCCTGCTTCCAGACTCAGGAGGCGCGCCGGGTTGTAGCTCATCTTTGCAGCCAGTGCCTTAAGGCTCATCGGCCCATCAGCCGTCAGCCGGGTATAGCAGACGGAAAATGCCGTTTCTATGCCGGAAATGCCGAATGCTGCCTTATAGAAGTCCTGCCCTTTGTCATCCTCATGATGAGGTGCATGATCGGTAGCTATGACATCTATGGTTCCGTCATCCAGAGCAGCCACCAGCGCTGCCCGGTCATGCTCCTCACGCAGCGGCGGATTGACCTTGCAATCCGTGAAGCCTTCCCTTATGATGGCTTCGGTCAAATCTATATGATGCGGTGTGACTTCACAGGTTGCCCGGATGCCTGCCTTCTTAGCCTGCCTGATGATATCAGCGGCTTTGGCCGTACTGACATGGGCAATATGTATTCCGGCACCGGTTTCCGCCGCAATCTGTATATCCCTCTGGACATTCAATTCCTCCGACAAGCCCGGTATTCCCTTAATGCCCAGCTGCCGGGACATCTCGCCTTCGTTGATGGCCCCGCCTTCTGCCAGGCTCAACTCCTCGCAGTGCTCTATGATCAGATGCCCCTGCGCCCTGGCTTCCTGAAGCGCTTTCCGGAGCAGGCTTGCGCTTAGCACCGGCCTGCCGTCATCTGAAAAAGCAATGGCTCCCATGGCTTTCAACTCATCCATGTCTGTCAACTTCATGCTTCCTTGCTCTTCTGTAATGGCTGCGATGGGATAGACCTTAATGACCGCATCCTTTTCTATGATCCGTTCCAATTCTTGCAGCCTTTCCGGCCGATCTATGGCCGGCTTAGTGTTGGGCATGCAGCATACTGCCGTATAACCGCCCTTGGCTGCTGCCATGGTGCCTGTTCGCACCGTCTCTTTTTTCTCATATCCCGGCTCCCTCAGATGGGTGTGCATATCAATGAATCCCGGGAAAACATGGCACCCACCCGCATTGATAACCCTGTCGGCCTCTCCTGCTATTTCAGGACTGATTTCCTTGATCCTGCCGTCTATGACCATGATATCCTGCAAACCCTGATAATCATCCACAGGATCAATAATGCGGCACGCCTTCAATAAAAGCTTCACGTCGCGTTCCTCCTTTGCACAAAAAAAGAGCAGAAATAGAAGCCCTATTCCTCCTCTCCCAATACAACGCCTTCCTGATCATCAATCTCTTTCACCATGACAATGATCATTTCATTTTTCGCCGTCGGCACGTTCTTGCCTACATAATCCGCACGGATGGGCAGCTCCCTGTGTCCCCGGTCAACCAGCACCGCCAACTGGATGGACTTGGCCCTTCCGATATCCATAATGGCATCCATGGCAGCCCGGACCGTCCTCCCGGTATATAAAACGTCATCCACCAAAACAACCTTCTTGCCGGTAATATCAAATTGTATTTCGGTAGTGCAGTCTGAAAGCGTTTCCTGCTTCTCCCGGATATCGTCACGGTAATGAGTAATATCAAGCACCCCTGTCTGCAGCGCCACGCCTTCTATGGCCTTGATCTTCAAAGCCAGGCGCTCCGCCAGCCAGATGCCCCTTGTCTTTATTCCCACCAGCACAATATCTTCTACGCCTTTGTTCCGCTCGATGATTTCATGGGATATTCTGGTGATGGCTCTGTCCAATGCCTTTTCGTCCATTATCTCTGTCTTGATCCGCATTTCTTGCACCTCCACAAAACAAAAAGTCTGCCGTATAGGCAGACGAAGGGTCCTGTTTTGACTATTTCCCTTCCTTGCCTCACAGGGCGAGATTAAAGGTCCTTTGTTTTATTGATTTTATCACAGCCATTCCGGTTTGTCTACCCTTTTTTGCTATTTAGGATATGCAGAATCCGTTGGAAGTATTCCGGAACAGGTGCTTCGAATTCCATATATTCACCCGTAAGGGGGTGTGCAAATCCCAATAACCGTGCATGTAAAAGTTGTCCCTTGGTATCGAACCGCTGTTTTTTGAACCCGTACACCGTATCCCCAACCACGGGATGACCGATATAAGCCATATGCACTCTGATCTGATGGGTTCTGCCGGTTTCCAGGGAAGCTTCAATCAAGGTATGACGCTCAAACCGTTCAATAACCCGGTAATGGGTAACGGCTCTTTTTCCGCTCTGCGCCACCACCGCCATTTGCTTGCGATCCTTGGGATTCCGCCCGATCATGGCATCCACCGTACCGCTGTCGTTTTTCAGGCACCCTTCCAAAAGTGCCAGATACTTTCTTGTGATGGTGT
The DNA here is from genome assembly GCA_021083345.1 of Calditrichales bacterium MX18-03. GTDB lineage: Bacteria > Bacillota > Clostridia > Lutisporales > Lutisporaceae > JAJGRE01. Next base: position 489,546 of record JAJGRE010000001.1, read on the forward strand.
GTTCCTTGAGCTGCTCTGATAGGGACAAATGTGCTTCGTTGCTCTTGGCAATAACGATGATCCCGGAGGTGTCCTTGTCGATGCGGTGGACGATTCCTGGACGCATCACGCCGTTGATGCCGGTAAGGCTGTTGTAGTCGGAAAGGCTGTCGCAGTGGTGCAGCAGCGCGTTGACAATGGTGCCGCTGTAATTGCCGTGAGCAGGGTGAACCACCATCCCTTGCGGTTTGTTGATCACCACAAGTGCATCATCTTCATACACGATATCCAGCTTGATGTCCTGAGCCTCTACTTCAAGGGGAACAGGGTCAGGTATGATGACAGTTACTGCATCCCCCTTGCGCAGTTTGTAATTGGATTTAACAGTTTTATCGCAAACCTTTACACTGCCATCCTCTATCAGCTTTTGCATGTAGGTCCTTGAATAGCCTTCGATCCTTTCAGACAAAAAGGAATCAAGCCTTTTGTCCTGATCCTCTCCTTCGATGGCGAAAAGTCGTGTTTCCATTCGTATCCCTCAATATCTAAATCAATTATCAACGCAATTAAAAATCCAGGTCCTTCTTAAACAAGATGATGGCGCCCAGCAAAAACGCACCCACGACGATTGCGGAGTCAGCCAGGTTAAAAACAGGGGGGAAAAACGAAAAGTGAAGATAGTCAACGACGTAGCCGAACCGGACCCTGTCGATCAGGTTTCCGATTGCCCCTCCTAGGATCAAGGATAAGCAGAAGGTGATGGCCAGGCTTTTTCCCTTCAGCCGGATGATGAAATAGAGGATCATCAGCGCGATGATGCTGGTCATGATGATAAAGAACCAGGTTCTATTCTTGAACATACCAAAGGCGATTCCGAAGTTCTCGACATAAGTCAGGTAAAAGAAGTTCCGGATCACTTCAATGGAGCCTTTTGGCATCACATTTACAACAACCAGACGTTTAACATACTGGTCAAGGCTCACCAAAGCTGTCACGATTAAAAGCCAATACAATATGATTCCCCCCTAAGAAAAATTACTATTAATTTCTTCTATACTTATGAAATTATAGCATAGTTTGAGGAACAACTAAATAAAAAAATACACGGCCTAAGAAAACGCGTGCAAACCTGTGCTTTTCGTTCTTATTCCGTGTCTTTGCTGCTCCTATTGCCTGATTTCTGTCAGACGGTACGTTCCTCGTAGGGGTTGCCCTCCAGCTGCTTCTTGTACTGCGTATTGCTGATTTGCTCCACATCCTGCACATAGCCCATATCGTCGCCTTCTACATCGCTGATATTGCTGTTTGCCGGTCCGTACATTGCAACCGCCTGCCATGTATCCTCCCCGTCATAAGGTACTTTGTCTTCTACGGAATGGTCGGTAAAGGATCTGCCGAAAGGCGGGTAGAGAACCTGCTCTTCTATGGGACGGCCCTTTTCCTCATCATGGGGCTTCTGCTCATAATCATTCTCACAATCGATGCAAAGCCTGGCATAAGGCCGAATGTCCAACCGCTCTTCTGCGATGTTCCGGTGGCATACTTCACACACCCCGAAGCTTCCGTCCTCAACCTTTTTTAAGGCAGCATCCACCTCGCTGAGAACAAATTTATCGCTGGTCCTGAAGGAGAAATTCTTTTCCGCTTCGAAGGTTTCCGTCCCCAGGTCCCCAGGGTGGTTGTCATAGGATGACAGTTCACTGGTGGCATCCCGTATGGAGACATCCATTCCCAGTTGATTATCGAAAAGCGAATCCTTCCGCCTGTCTCTTTCTTCCTGCAAAAGCGTCCTGTAATATCCCAATTTGTTAATATCCATGATGCATCCTCCTCTCTAAAATCATGCTTGCTAAAGATTATCCTGAACGATTTTGACAATTTCTGCGATGAAACCGCCGATAAAGGGCAAGTTCAAGAGTACTGCCTGCCTGAGCAGATAAACCACCAGCGCCCCCAGAATGGTAAAGCCGATTGCCATTCCGAAACCCCTTGCCAGACCGCCGATAAAATTGTTGAAAAGCAGCGTTTTGGGCTTTGACATGATGGCAACATAGTCGCCGATTTTCGATTTTTCCATGATCAGTGCAATCTTCTCAACCCGGCTTTCCAGTTCCTGTACCTCTGCCTGATTCATTTCCATAAGACTCTGCCTCCTAATAAAACCGGACAGGATACCTGTCTCGGTTTTATTTATGCGTTTGTTCCATAAACGCCGCAAAATTTTAGCCATAAGGCTTTACCTTATGGCTTTAGGTTATCTACATTATAACTAAAATATGCATTTATCCGGTTATCTTTTACGCATGTCCTTGAAACACTCTTGTGTCTGTTGCAACCGAATCGCTATTCTCTCAAACGCTTGCAGACTCAGGGATTGCTCTGCATCCGACAAGGCATTTTCAGGGCAAGGGTGCACCTCTATCATGACACCGTCCGCACCTGCCGCCATCGAGGCCAGGGACATAGGCAGTATCAAATCCCGCATGCCGGTGCCATGGCTGGGATCGACAATGACGGGCAGCCTGCATAGGCTTTTCAGTATCGGCACGGCTGTTATATCCAGCGTATTCCTGGTATAATTCTCGAAGGTCCGGATGCCTCTTTCGCACAATACGATGCGGTCATTGCCTTCTGCCGCTATGTATTCTGCAGCCATCAAGAAATCCTCGATGGTTGCAGCCATTCCCCTTTTCAGAAGGACCGGTATGTCGGTCTTGCCCACTTCCCGGAGCAGGGAAAAATTCTGCATATTCCTTGAACCAATCTGGAACATATCCACGCAGCGGGCAACCATCTCCACATCCCGAGGGTCAATGACCTCCGAAACCACAGGCAAGTCTGTCTCATCCGATACCTGCTTCAGGTATAGAAGCCCCTCTTCCTTCAATCCCTGAAAGGAATAGGGGGAGGTTCTGGGCTTATACGCCCCGCCCCGCAGCATCACTGCACCATGCGCTTTCACATGGCAAGCTGTTTCTTTCAGCATTTCCGGGTTCTCTACGGAGCAAGGTCCGGCAATGATGACAAAGCTGCCGTCGCCAAAGGTGACGTTCTTGACGGATACGGTATTATTCACTTCTGTATCTCTGGAAATATATCTGAGCTCCATGGGCTCCCTCCTGCATGCTTACGTAAAAAACTCTTTCATTTTACAATGAAAGAGTTGGCTTTAAAGCTCCTTTAAAGTGGCATTCAATGTCTCCAGTTCAGATTCCAATAAGGTTCTGAATCTTGTCTTAAAGACCTGCGCTTCCTTTTTCAGATCCTCAAACTCCTTGTTGATTTTGACAACACTGCTGTGGGATTCTTCTATGATCTTTCTGCCTTGTTCCTCGGCTTCCCGTATGATGATCTCAGCCTTTTTCCTTGCATTGGCAACAATATCCTCTGCTGTGGTCTGGGCAATCAGCAGTGTGTTCTGAAGAGTCTTTTCCATGGTCGTATAGCTTTCGATCCGCTCGTTGTCGATGGATATCCGGTCCTTTAGCTCGCCGTTCTCACGGTACAGCCTCTCAAAATCCGCAATGACTTTGTCGAGAAACTCGTCAACCTCATCATCCTTATAGCCCCTGATCGCTTTTTTAAACTCTTTGTTGCGTATATCCATTGGGGTTAACATGCATTTCAACCTCCCCTATGTATATTGATGTATGGTTACTTTGATCCGATCTTTTTTTGTGGTGCCGGATACGGCTTCAAGCACGGTACGTCCCTTGCCCCGCAGGGAAATGACATCCTTTTCCTTTAGTTCCTTAGCCGGCGCCAGGACCTCCTCCCAATTCAGACGCACTTTTCCGCTTTTAATAAGCTCCAGTGCCGTAGATCGGGAAATATGATAGCCTGCGCTGATAACGCAATCCAATCTTAGAGACGCCACTGTCGCACTGATCACTTTGACAGTCTCCTGTTTTTTTCCTATCCGGTCGGTCTCTGCCACTTGCACCGGCGTACTCCCTACCTTGGACAGATTGTACAGTAAGAAGCGGGAAATCTCAGGATCTACAGCAACATAGGCGCTGTCAGCCTCCAGAATAATATCTCCAATCTTTTCCCTTTTTATTCCGCAGCCCAGAATGCTGCCCAAAAAATCCCGATGGGTCAGCTTCTTCCTTTCGCTGTTCCAGGTGATTCTGAGAAAACCGACGGGAAGCACAACGTCCTCCGGGGGATATGCCTCATGACGGAGGATGCACAAGCATCTCTCGCCATCCTCAATCCCACCGTCAAAGTAGAAATCAATCCCTTCCGAGGTGTTCAATACCTGCCTGGCGATATTCTGCTGCCTGGGATCCAGAAAATCGGAGCATTGGAAGCCATAGTGCTGCCGGCAGCGCTCTGCCATTTCCAAGAGCATATTGGCTAGCAGCCGGTCTTCATAAGCTTCAAAACGGTCCAAAATTCGGTTTCTGTTTGCCATGCCCTTATTTGACATGCTCTATACCCCTCGGTTAAAGGATTGTCCTTACCAGGGCAAGAACCAGCGGTCTGGCAATGTAGTAAAGAAAGATCAAGGCAACGATGGGAGAAAAATCAACCATGCCACGGTTCAGACCCAGTCTGGCCGACAGCTTCCTGAAAGGCTCCAGAATAGGCTCAGTCAGCTGATACAGCAGATTGACGAATTTATTTTGGGGACTTACATGCACCCATGACAGCATGACTCTTATGAATATAAGAAAATTAACGACTTCAAAAAAATAGGATACGGTCAACAATAAAGCTTCTCTCATTTAGCTACTCACTCGCAATCTTATATAGTGAAGTTTATGGGGTAAACTTCCATAGGACTTTTCTATTTCAGCCAGCTGAATATGCCTTCCAGGTCAAATTCCTCATCGCCAAGGCTGCTCTTGATGGAGCCCAGTATATCCACATTGGACGGTGCCACCAGAACGATGCCGTTGGATATCTTCTGAATGTTGCCATCCAGGGCATATACCGCGCCGCTGATGAAATCCACCATTCTCTTGGCAACTTCCTTGTCCATGTTCTCGAAGTTGATGATGATCGGCTTTTTGCTCTTCAGGTCATCACAGATATTCTGAACCTCGTCATAGCTGGTAGGCTCCGCCAGAACCACCTTCATCGGCATGGTAGCCGAGTGGATGTTGACTACATTGCTTTTCTTGAAACTTCCGGAGCTAACTGCTTCGATCTGAGGTCTGGCAGCAACCGCTTCTGCAGCTTCCTCGTGCTCATCCTCATTGCTTTCTCCAATGCCCATGAAATACAAAACCTTATTGATGATACTCGACGACATTTTTCTACCTCCCTGTAACATTATATATGATAATTTCGTTTCCCAAAAATGCCTGTCCCTACCCGGATCATGTTGGCACCTTCTTCGATTGCCACCGCAAAATCATGGGTCATTCCCATGGACAGATGTCGCATTTCCACGTTGGGCAGGTCCATCTGCGCCAAAGCGTCGTACTTGACCTTCAGTTCTCTGAATACCGGTCTTACCATGGACAGGTCCTCATAAAACGGCGCGATGGTCATGAGACCGGAGATCTTGAGATTGCGAAAACTGGCAATATGCCGAATAAAGCCGTCCACCTCTTCCATCCCCATGCCGAATTTGCTCTCTTCTTCGGCAACGTTGACCTGGATCAAAGCTTCCATGACAACACCGGCCTTCTCCGCCCGCTTGTTTATTTCCTGAGCCAGGCTGAGGCTGTCGAGGGAATGTATCAAAGCTACTTTATCTATTATATATTTGACCTTGTTGGTCTGTAAATGGCCAATCAGGTGCCATTTAACCTTTTTTGCAATTAAGTCATATTTTTCCATGACTTCCTGTACTTTATTCTCACCCACATGCCGGATACCGCATTCTATGGCATGGTTGATCCGGTCTGTGTCTACCGTCTTGGTTACGGCGATGAGGGTTATGTCTTCAGGCCTTCTGCCCATCCGGCTGCATATTCCGGCGATCTCCGACTGAAGGCGTCCTATATTGTCACCTATTTCCTGCAAAGCTATACCCCTCCTATATTTTATCGGATAGAACCTGGTTCTCCTTAACCCTGTCAACCGTTAAAATTACTTCGTCGAACTGTTTGAGCGAGCTGCTGCTCCCCTTTAGCTGGGCTTCCTCGCTGTTCAAATTCCGGATAATGGCACTTTCCTTGTCCTTTGTCAGTACTTTTACGGGTATGTACTTGACCAGGCCGTATTTCACAGCATATACCCCCGTCTCTTCGCCGTTGGCGATGAGGCATTCCGTCGGGACTGCAAAGCCTTCAAAAGAATCCTTTATCACTGTCAGCTTCACCAGCCGGAGCTTGTGAAAGTCCCTAACATGCTCGTTGACCTTGAAAACAACCAGCTGCTGCTTGTTCTCCGGCGGCAGCACCTCCTGCACCTCAGCGTTGACAACCGCATTTCCGTGCTCTTCGATGGCCAGCTTGACTTTCTTTCTGGCTTTCAAGTCGGCGCACTGGCTTTCATCCATGATGCTGCAAACATACCATTCATAATTGTCCACGATTTTGATGCCGTTTACAGGCTCATCCTCTTTGCCCGGCTTCTTGGACTTTATGGCATTCATGATCTCCTTCATACTATCCAGCTTGAAGCTTTTGATGTGGAGGGGATTGAGGATCTGCTCATAGCCATCCAGCTGATAGCTTATTATTCCCGTTGTTTGAGCAAATATATCATCAATGTTATTCTTGTAAATGCTTTCCAAAGTCGCTTTTTCTTTGACGAGGCTATCCAGGTTCTTGCCAAAAAAACTGCCGCTGCCATAGATCAGAGACTTCTTGTACAGGCTGGCTACCAGTTCTTCCTTTATTTTCGGCAGGTTCTCCATAGCGCCTGACTTTGTTGCGCTTTTTAAAGCCTGCACATTCTCCTCGATCCTGCCCTCGATCTTCTCCTTGTCCTGGGAAAAGAAGTTGTTGCTGACCTCGGACTGCTTCACTTCGTTGATCCGCTCTTCCATTTGCTTGATCTTTACTTCCAGGTATGCGTCGGAGCTGCTGTTCTTGATGATCTCCAGGATCTTTTTGCCGAAGTAGACCTTCTCGCCCTCTTCCGCTTTATAATCAATCAGGACGCCGGCCGGCAGCGGGGTCACCCACTCGCTTCGGACCACCAGCCCTTCGGCGGCGGCAACATTCTCCCTGGTCTCATACTGCACGATATCCGTTTCAATATTGAAAAATAAAAAACGGAAAATATAGGAGATGCAAATAACGGTGAAGATAATGGGAAATATATATATAGAAGAAAAACGCTTTCTCTTTGGTTTCATGGTGTATTAGCTCCTTTGTCGGCACAGGGATTTACATAATCACTATATATTTCTCCATATATTTCTTATATCCTTCAAAAAATAAACAAAATATTAATTTAGTGCCGTATACCCAGTGCTCCTACACTATAGGCCTATTTTCACTCATAAAATGGTATTGCATTTTTCTTGGAACTATGATATATTATGAAAGTGTCAAAACGAAAAATCAAAAACCTTCGGTTTTTCTTTTTGGTTCGACGTCTGGGTGTGGCGCAGCTTGGTAGCGCGCTTGAATGGGGTTCAAGAGGTCGCAGGTTCAATTCCTGTCACCCAGACCATTATCGAAAGTTAAAAGCCAGTGATTCTTATGAATTGCTGGCTTGTTTGTTTTTTGCTGTTATATGTAAAAACTATTAACGTAAGTGTGTTACTGAATTTTTAGAAGTTAATTGGGTAAACTAGCCCTGATAAATGAGAGGTGATTATAATGACGGTTCAAAGTGATTTGCAAAAAACGATGGCTACCTGTGAAACGATGAAGGGCAGTTATGCACTGATGGCGGAGTCAACCGAAGACCAGCAGGCAAAACAGATGTTTAACAGCATGAAAGCCGAATTGAGAAACATATTCTATTTCTGAGTGATAGACTGGATTATATCAATCATAACAATCAATTAAACCAGAAAGATCAATAGTTTGCTTGTTTGGAGAAGGCTTATATGAATAACTCATTCGATGATGACAACGGGAAAGAAAAATATATAAGCTTCATTACAACACTATTCAAATGGGTACTGTGGGGAATTATTATCGGCTACTTATATAAGCATTTCGGCAAGGATTCTGACAAGGGAAACAACGTAGTTCTGGAGTATATCCACCACGGTCAGGGAGCTGTTCCTCTCCGAATGGGTCCCCTGGTCTTTTTGGCCTCCTTTATTACCCATCTGTTTGGCGGTTCAACTGGCAGGGAAGCTGCAGCCGTACAAATGGGAGGCAGCATAACAGAGATGCTAAACCGGCTGTTTAAAGTAAACAAAACCGATCAGAGAATTCTATTTATGAGCGGAATAAGCAGTGGGTTCGGCTCCGCCTTTAGTGCACCTTTAACGGGAACAGTTTTCGGAATGGAAGCCGTCGCTTTAGGACACATGAAGTACGAAGCACTGGTTCCCTGCTTTATATCCAGCTTTTCAGCCTATTTTACAACTAAGGCCTGGGGAGCTCCGGTCGACCGGCATATTATCCATGAGGTACCGGCTGTAGCAGCAGATACCCTCATAAAAATTATTATTGCCTCCATTCTCTTTAGTTTTACAAGTGTCCTGTATAGTAAGTTAAGACATAACATTGAAAGCCTCTCCAAGAAATATTTAAAGGATCCGATGCTGATCGGCATGGTAGGTGGATTTATTATTATAGCGTTAGTTCATATGGTGGGTTCCCGGGATTATACGGGCCGCGGTTTAAAAATGGTAACGGATGCCTTCGAAGGATATGTCCCTGCTTACGCCTTTTTAGCTAAAATCGTGTTTACAGCCGTTACGATGGGAACAGGCTTTCGCGGCGGAGAAGCTATACCTCTCTTTTTTGTAGGCGCCACATTGGGAAATACATTATCAGGGCTAGCTGGTCTGCCAGCCTCCTTCCTCGCAGGCATTGGACTTATTGCTGTATTTTATGGTGCTGCCAACGCACCGATTTCCTGTTTTCTGCTTAGTATAGAAATGTTTGAAGGAAAAGGTGTTGTTTTTTTCTTTATCGCCTGTATAATCAGCTATATATTCTCAGGACATAATGGGATCTATACTTCTCAAAAAATATATGAGCCCAAAGCAGGATGCTGAATATTCCAAGCGGAGAGAGAATTGATTTCTTCCAGCAAAAGAAAAAGTAATCCATGAATTGCAGAATGTTTATTATATACTAATCTTAATAAGTAAATCTTCGGTCCGGCTAACCGGGCTCTACTTGTATTCAGTTCTTATATTTACGAACACATAAGCCTCCGACTATTCACATATACCTTATGATTTAACTTCTGCCCCAGGTGCTGCATAATGAAATCTTCTTCAATAAAAACTTCCCTGCTGCTTCATTGTTAGTCGTCCATGATCAAAACTAATAGAGGAAATATTTATAACAGCCGTCTAAATGCAGAGAATCGTGGGGATAATATCCATGTCAGCATATATAGGTAGCTGATGCTTATGCAGGAGGAAAGCAACATGGCCCAAGAAATCATACAATCGGGTATTAAGACATTAATTGCCTATGTCCTACTTTTAGTATCAACACGAATAATGGGAAGAAAGATGGTAGCACAGGTAACATTTTTTTATTTTGTTGTTGCTATCATTGTTGGATCCGTCGTTGCAAATATAGCTGTAAACCAAGACATGCCTGTGGTTTCAGGTTTCACCGTACTGATAGCGCTCACCGTTATGACAATCGGTATACAATTCCTTCTTCCGAAGAGTTTCCTATTGAGAAAACTCGTTGACTTTGGGTCCATCATTGTAATTGAAAATGGTAGGATCATATCGGAGAACCTCAAGAAGTGCAGGCTGCGCCTGGATAATCTATTGATGCTGCTTAGGGAGAAGGATGCTTTTTCTATTGCCGATGTAGAATACGCAGTGCTTGAGACAGACGGTAAACTGTCGGTTTTGAAAAAGTCACAGAAGCAGCCTGTAACTCCGTCGGACTTGAAAATTCCAACGTCATATATCGGACTTTCGAAGGATATTATCATGGATGGGAAAGTGCTTGCTGAAAACCTGAAAGGTGCAAACTTGAACAGAGAATGGCTGGAGCAGATGCTTCAAGCTCAGAATTACCAGCGTGTAGAGGACGTTTTTTATGCCGGTTTGGATACATCAGGCAATTTATACATCTCATCTAGAAACAGAGGCCAGGTAAAAAAGAGGCAGAGTGGGATTGAGTAGCTATAAGACAGCAAGGATCCCATGCTCCAAAAATAAGAAAAAGACAGGCAAGCTACCTGTCCCCATATCTTATATCCAAAATTTGCATTTAAAACTATATGTCCATATTACCTTCTTTTGTTACAAATAAATATCCGAAAATTCCACTCGTATCCTTTCTACATTTGCAACACTTACATAAAGTTGTGATTCTTCTTCACTCACACAAAGTACATTTGGCAGTTCAATTATAAACTCACTACCACTACCTATTTCACTTGTAAGGCTAATAGAGCCTCCATGCAGTTCGACTAACGACTGTACCAGAGATAAGCCAATCCCACTGCCCTCTGTTTTACGATGAAGTGAACCATCTACTTGTGTAAAGCAGTTGAATATCTTTTCGTGCATATCCTTTGGGATACCAATTCCAGTATCCTTTACCGAGATTGCAATTGTATCTAGCCTATCATAAATGTTTACGTAAATCTTTCCATTTGCATCTGTAAACTTTATTGCATTAGAAAGTAGATTAAGCATAATTCTTTCAATCATGTCAGGGTCAAATGCAATTGTCTTTTCTTCCATTTGAGTATCAAAAATCAAATCTATGTTCTTTTGTCTTGCATATTCAGCAACACTTAGAGATATATTTTCAACTATATGCACTATGTCGAGATTTTGAGGGGTGATTGATAATTGACTAACTTCTAACTTATTTACATCAATCAAGTTGCATATCAATCTTAACAACCTCAAGCTATTTTGCTTTAGCAACCCTAAATGTCTTCGCATTTTGCTGTCATACATGTCTGTATCTCTATTGTCTAATCTCTCCATTAGTTGTGTAGATGCAAGTATAACATTAAGAGGTGTTTTTAGTTCATGGGAAATAGTTGCAAAAAAATGCGACTTTAGTCTGTTGTCTTCTTCTGTTTCATGAATCTTCGTATTAACTTTTTCTGTCATTAAATCAAAGGCTTGACTTGTTACATCTAATTCATCAAACCCCGCAATATTTGTTTTTACATCAAAGTTGCCTTTTGCAACTTCTTCAGTGGCCTCTTTAAATCTTACAAGAGCATTTATAAATCTGTTGCCAAACAATATTGCTACGATAAGAGAACAAATTGTAATTAGCAGTAAAATAGCAATATCTCCGTACATATCCTGCCTGTAGTTGCCCAATAACTCACCTTCAGATGTTGTAACAAAGCAAGCCCAATTGATTTGTGGTATTGGTATAGTTACACCCATTCTAACGGTATTGTCAACCATTGACGGTACTCCCTTTATTCGCATAGTCTTGCCTTCTTTTATAGACACCCAAGCTTCTGCGTCAGAGCTAATTTTCCTTTTCTCATATTGAAGGTACAATGAACCTTTTCGAAAGACAATCATACCATTTTTATCAATTAATCCATAGGAACTAGTTTCGCCTATTCTGTCTGTTGAAAAAATTGTATTCAATTTATTCACATCTATGGTGCTGACCAAAATACCTATGGGCTTGTTATCAACTAAAATTTTACGAGCAACAGGTAATAAAGCTTCATGATTTAAATAGCCCTGAACTAAATTTGATATCGTCTTTTCTTCTCCATTAATAAGTCTGGTATAGTATTCCCTTTGCTTGATAGATTTACCTACCATTATCTTCTCTACGCTTGCCAAAACAGTACCGTCAAGGCTTACCCATGAAATGTTTATTAACTCTTTATTTAATTTAATTACTTCATCAAAATAATCCTCTATATCTTCCTGATCCCAACCATCATTCTTGCCAATTGCCAATCCGATAGTATATTGTTCAGACCAAGTTTTTTCAACATAATTCATAAACGACTCACTAAATGCCTGAGCAAAATCTTCACTTGCCTTATATTCAGCTTCCAAACTTTTTTTAAAATCTGTTTTTATTCTGACTGCATTAAGTATTACTACCGGGATAAGGACCAAAAGCATGAGTAAGATTAGTTTTGTTCTTATGCTTATTTTTTTCATATGAAGTTTTACCCCCCAAGTTGTGGTGTCTATTAATGATATATCATTATGTTAATATGCACTATTCCATATTAATGTAATTTCCATAATTAAGCAATATATCAAAATAGTCAACATCTAAAGCAGTTATCCAGCAACCGACATAAGATTTCATTCAGTAAAAAGTAGGTTAAAAGCCAGTGATCCGAAAAGATTGCTGGCTTGTTTGTTTTTGGGGAATTATACAGACTTGTTTTTAACTTATTCCCGCGCATTATAAAGATGAAAGCCGAATTAGGTAAACAGCCTGGCAGATATTCATTTAGCCGCTTTTGTATAAGAGAACTTTTAGAAAGACAGTCAGAATTTGCCTAAATAACAAAGGAATTGTGTGAAGCATGTCGAAAATATAATAAATATAGATTTATGCCAAGTAAAAATAGCATACGGGGGTGTGGTTATGACCGGAAACACAGCGTTTGTTTTTGAATCAGATTCAGGTGCCAGAACCTTTATGGAGGTAATAGTGGAGAGAACGAAGGCTTTCCTGGCAGAAGAAGGTGCTATAGCAGAGCTTTCAGACGCTATTGGTTTTCTCGAATCCCAAAGCCTGGTGCTTAAAAGCATGACTGCGATCCTGACTGTTGAGGACGGCGCAAAAATGGTACTGGCTTTCAGCTTTGACAGGGAACTCATTGACAGGCTGTTTGAGCAGTACTCTCTGGGAATTGAGATTCCTGAGGATGAAAAAGAGATGTATGTAGAAGAAACAGCTGGGGATATGATCAACATCGTTGTAGGGAATGTATTGGCGAGATTCCAGCAGCCTGGAATCGCTTTTAAAATATCCACTCCACTTATCATAAATGAAGCAAAAAGTATTTCCAAATACAAGAATACACGGTTTTACAGCGCACAAATAAACACGGAGGCAGGCTCTATGATGGTGTATTGCGTCACGCCTGGGGAACTGTATAATAAGCATTTTAAACGGGAGAAGGTGTTATAAAATGAAAGCTTTAAGGGTTTTAATCGTAGATGACTCAAAAATAACAGTAAAAAGGCTGTCCGATATGGTGAAAAACGCAGGACATAATGTTGTCTCCACTGCAACCTCGGGAATGCTCGCTCTTACCGAATATGAAAAATGCAAACCGGATATTGTGACTATGGATATTACAATGCCCGATATGGATGGTTTGGAGACAACCAAAAAACTGATAGAATATGACCCGAATACGTTAGTCGTGATGATGACATCCCACAGCCAGGAACAGATGGTGCTTGACGCGATCGAGGCAGGTGCAAAGGGATACCTTCTGAAGCCCTTTGATGCTGGCAGGCTGAAGGTAGTGCTGGAAGAAACTTATGAAAAATACGGTGAGAAAAATGCTTGAGAATAATTTGTTCAAAGCACTGTTCGACGTGATACCTTTCGGGATTTACGTCGTTGATGTAGAAAACTTTGATATCGTTTATATGAATAAATTAATGATTGAAAAAAGAGGCGACTATACAGGCAGGAAATGCTACGAAAGCATCTATGGAGAAGAGAAACCATGCTATTTCTGCAAAACGCCCCTGCTTCTCAGCCCGGACAGCAGGCCGAATGAAAGCACCATTGTGTTTGAAATCTATAATGCAGTGGACGACAACTGGTATCAGCTGCAGGAAAAGTGCCTGACATGGCCTGATGGCCGGCTTGTCAAGTATTCTATTGCTGTCGGGATCAATGAATTGAAAGCAACCCAAAACAGGCTAGCAGAAGCACATGCGATACTGGCCTTAAAAAACAAGGAGTTGGAAAAGCTGTCAACCACCGACCGGCTGACTAATCTCAACAATCGGTTGAAGCTCGAAGAAATACTCAGTCAGGAGCTGGAAAAGACCGGTCAAAACGGCAAGGATATGGCGGTCCTGCTTCTGGACATTGACCATTTTAAAAAAGTCAACGACACTTACGGCCATCAGGTAGGAGATTCCGTACTAAGTGAATTCGCCAGACTGATACTTGACAGCATCAGAAAGGTTGACTATGCTTCCAGGTGGGGAGGCGAAGAATTCCTTGTCGTATGTCCTGAAACCGACATCAAGAGCAGTATGTCTTTTGCCGAAGATCTGAGGGGAATTATCCAGCATCATCCTTTTACCACTGTGAATCAAATAACCTGCAGCATAGGTTTGACTATTTCCAGAGATGGGGACGATGAAAACTCAATTATAGGCAGAGCGGATAAAGCGCTGTACAAAGCTAAACAAAACGGCCGCAACCGTGTGGAAATTGAATGAGCCCGATATTAAAGCCAGTAATCGCAAGAATTGCTGGCTTGGTTGTTTTTGGGTTCCGCTCCTTGTTAGCAAGCTCTTCCGCTGGAAGCCTCCGGTACGGTATCATTCAACTCCTGCAGGGCATTCTTTATGACTTTGCGTATAGTCGAGGAATCGTCTTCTGATAAAATCTTAGATTTGAGACCCATATGCTCACTCTTTTTTTCTATAAAAGATGCCGTTTTGATACTGCTCCATAGAAAAATCCTTGCCGTAATCCTCAAACAGCTCCGAGCTCCCGATAAACAATATCCCTCCGGGTTTCAAAGCCCTTGCCATTCCTTCCATCACTTGCTTTTTGAACCGTCCCGAGAAGTAAATCAAGACATTCCTGCAGAATATAATATCATACTGCTTGTAAGGGTAATCCCTCCCTATAAGATTGAACTGCCCGAAATTGACTCTCCTTTTTATCTCCTCGTTGAGCCTCCAGGTTCTGCCGACTTTACTGAAATACAGAAACTTGTATTGATCCTCTAAACCCCGGGAAATGGATATCCCGTCATATTCCCCTGCGGCTGCCTTTAAAAGGGCCTGCTTTGATATATCGGTAGCCAGTATTTCAATTTTATTCTCCGGAACATCCGTAATACCGTTTACTCTCAAAAACCTGTTGACGCACATTGCTATTGAATAAGGCTCCTGCCCATTGGAGCAGGCAGCACTCCATATCTTTAAGCCGTCTTTAAAGCTATTTCTGTATTGCCTGATAAAATCCGGCAGGAGTATGTCCTCGATTATCTGCCAGGGGGTTTTATCCCTGAACCAGAAGGTTTCATTTATGGCAACCGCTTCAATAATCTCTTCAATGATTTCCGGGTTTTCTTCCAAGCATGCTTTCAGGTACAGCTCCTCCAGACTCGACAATCCGTATTGGGGGAGCAGCGTGGAAAGTTTATTCTCCAAAAGATATGATTTTTCTTTGCTTAAGGCAATGCCGCATTTATCTTCAATAAGTTGTTGTATCATAGCAAATCCCGTAGCGCTGCTGTAATATTTCATATGCATCACCGCCTGCCCTTTGAAATCTGGTATATTCTAAAGCCGATATCCTTCAGGTCAACGGCTTCGTCCGACAGCCCTGCGTCATAAACACACTTCGGCATGCCGTATACGACGCATGTACTTTCGCTCTGGGTAATGCAGTAACAGTTACACTGCTGCTTCAGCTCCAGCACTCCCTGCATACCGTCGTTTCCCATGCCTGTGAGTATTACCGCCAATACGTTCTTCCCCCTGTATACATCGGCAGCGGAATGAAAAAGAACATCGGCAGACGGACGGACGCCGTTTACCGAAGGTGTATCCAGCAAGCGTATTTTCTTGCCATGGTCATCTTCCGCCTCAACAATCATATGCCTGTCTCCCGGAGCTATAATTACATAGCCTGGCTGTACCTTGTCCCCATTCTTGCCCTCTCGGACCTCATAGACAAGCTTTTTGTTCAATTTTTCCGCAAGTGCTTTGGTAAAGCCTGACGGCATGTGCTGAACAACCAGCACGGGTATCTTAAAGTCTGCCGGAATCTGTTGAAAAAGCGTGTCCAAAGCCACCGGCCCGCCTGTAGAGGAAGTGACCAGTACCAGGTCAACACCCTCATGCACTATTCTGTCCAGTATCTCTCCACTGTCTGTTATGGGACTTTGAGCCACTGCAGGCTTACTGACACCTCCTACGGCTGCAGGAGCAGCAGTAAAGCCTTTCACTTTGATCTGTGCAAAAATCATCTGCAGCTGATTTTTTATAACAGCCATGTTCTTTATTAGGTTATCCTCACTCGGTTTCACAATGTAATCGGTAATACTGTCGCCTCCGGAACTCTCATTGCCGATGATGACGACTTCAAGCCCCGGATGCTCCCCCAATAAGCGCTTCAGAACACCCGCGCCCCTCCTGGTAAGCAAGTCGGCATCAATCAAAACTACTTCTATTGATTTTTGTGACAGCCAGCCGAACATTATATCGGTATCCGA
The DNA here is from genome assembly GCA_021083345.1 of Calditrichales bacterium MX18-03. Classification (GTDB taxonomy): domain Bacteria; phylum Bacillota; class Clostridia; order Lutisporales; family Lutisporaceae; genus JAJGRE01. The sequence goes on from JAJGRE010000001.1 coordinate 505,980, forward strand.
TACAGCTTGCTCCACGACGCCAAAGTCTGTGCCGTTTACAGCTTCTGTGAAGAACTTTCTGTAGGTGCTGGTATTTTCTACGATCAGTGTTCTGAGCTTTTCCAAAATATCACCCCTTGCCTGCTGTACTCAATTATCAATACTTCCGTGCTCGCTGAACATTTTTTCGGTATTGAGGACAATCAACAGTTCCTCCTTCAGTTTCACAATATTATTGATGAATTCACCTTCCACCGGACCGACATTAGCCGGAGGCACCTCGAACTCATCACTTTCGACCTCAATAACATCTCCCGGCCGGTCTATAAGAAATCCCACCTGGTTGGGGTCCTTGGGGATTTTCATTATGATACAGGCAGTACCCGGCTGCCTGCGGTCTCCCTCCAAACCCAAAACCACCCTCAGGTCAAAAAGAGTGACTACCTGTCCTCTCATGTTGAAAAAACCGGTAACATAAGGCTTCGCACCTGGAACAGGAGTCCAGTCCACTCTCCGGTTAATTTCCTTAACCAGCGTTACATTGATTCCGAAGTAACAATCACCAATAAAAAAGGTCAGGAGTTTTTCCTTCATACGTTCCTCCTCCTATCCCTTATAACCCTGTCTACAACCTCCAGCAGCCGCGACCTGTCCAGCTTGTACTCATAGGCATCAAAGCCCGCTTCAAGGCCTTCATTCTTCTGCTTCTCCCCGGTGAGAGACGTAACGGCAATCACAGGAAGGCTGCAGAGTCTGCTGTCGGAACGGATCCGCTTGACAAGCTCCAGTCCGTTCATCACAGGCATGTTTATGTCGCTGACTACCACATCGATCTGCCGATCCTTCAGAAGCTCCAGCGCCTCTTTCCCCTCCCGGGCTACTATGACCCGGTACCCGGCATTTTCAAAGTAATCCTTCTCCATCCGCTGGAAGAAAGGAGTATCCTCTGCCAGAAGGATCGTTATCTTCTCCGTCAATTTAGCGTCGGTTTCGATTTTGTAATGCTCCGGACTGGCCATTTCAAAAAGCTCATATATATTTATGAGCAGCACGATACTGCCGCAAATAATGCTGGACCCCACAAGCCCCTTTGCCTTTATCCCATCATCCTCGGCTATGTCTATGTGAGCCTGCACCGTATCCTTGATCTCCTCAATCAGGATACCTATAGGATGCTTGACCAGCTTTGGTATGATGACAAAATACTTGTCCCTTTCCCTCTTCTCCCTGTTTAAGGGCAGGAAACTTTCAGGACGTATCACTCTTAAAACCTGTCCCCGGAATTGTATGAATTCCTTGTCTCCGATCCGCTCGATCTCATCCGGCCTTATTTCCTCAACCCTTGAAATCATACTCATGTCAAGCGCCAGTGTTTCAGGGCCGGAGCACTTGAACAGGAGCACGCTCTGATACTCGTACATGTTCAGCTTTTCCTGCTCGCGCTCAATGGCTCTCTTTTCATCCTGTCCTTCGGAATAATGCAGGTTGGCTTTCTCGATGATCCCGCTGGGGTCCAGAATCAAGGCCGTCTTGCCGTCTCCGAGTATCGTTACCCCGGAGTAGCACTTGCAATCCTTCACATATGCAGGTAACGTCTTTACAAGTATTTCTTCGCTTTCATGAATTGTATCCACTGCAAGCCCTAGACGCCTTGAGCCAATTTTGATTACCAGTATTCTGATTATGTAGCCGAAGCCGTATTCCCTGCGCTCTTCCTCCAAATCTTTAGCCTGATCGCTTTCGAGCGCCTCAGCGGGTCCGGAACGCCTGATATCAAACAGATTTTTTCTTTTCTCATGCTTCCGCACTCCCATAACCCGATCCATATAGGTCCTCTCCAGTCCCAGAACGTCAGCCAGGTGGATTATGGGCAAAAGCCTGCCTCTCAGCCGCAGGACCTCCGAATTATTGATGTATTCGATTTTCCTCGAAGGATCATTTGCCTTGATCCTGACTATTTCCTGTATATTTATCTGGGGAAGGGCAAACTTCTGCTTCTCCACCTCTACGATAAGTGAAGGAATAATGGCAAGGGTGAGCGGCAGCAGCAGCCTTATGGTAGTGCCCGCTTTCTGTACCGTGAATATTTCTATCTTTCCCCCAAGCTTTTCTATGTTTGTTTTTACCACGTCCATACCAACACCTCGGCCTGAGATATCGGTAATCTTTTCGGATGTTGAAAAGCCAGGCCTGAAAATCAGCTGGAGCACTTCCTGGTCGGTCATTAATGTCAGGTCCGCTTTACCGATCAGTGCATTTTCCAAGGCTTTGACCTTGATCCTTTCAAGGTCGATACCCTTTCCATCGTCTATAACGTCTATATATACATAGCCGCTCTCATGGTATGCCTTCAGGCTCAATGTCCCTGTTCTCGGCTTGCCCAGAGCGATCCGCTCCTCCGGCAGCTCCATTCCATGGTCTATTGAATTTCGCACCAGATGTGTCAACGGATCATATAAAGCTTCAATAATGGATTTATCCAATTCAACCTCGGACCCTCCAAGCACCAACTGTATATCCTTGCCCATCTTTTTGGCAAGCTCCCGTATTATTCTGGGGAATTTGCTGAAAACATTGGATACGGGCTGCATACGGGTCTGCATTACCTTCTCCTGCAGGTTAGTCGTGATATGATCGACATTCTGGAGTATTGCCTCAATACCTGGAATAGCTTTTCTATGAGGTTGCATTGTCCGCAGCAGCTGATTCCTGGCCAGCACCATTTCACTGGCTACATTCAGTAGACTGTTGAGCAGCGTGATGTTGACCCTGATGCTGTCCTCCACCGAAACATTCTGCCATTTGCTTTGCTGGGAAGACCTTTCCGCTTCATCCGGTGCAGACTGGCTATACCCTGCAGCTGCCGGCTCTACGTTTCTTTCTGCTTCACCATGCTGTGTTTCTGCAGCTTTCCCTACAATGCGCAGTTCACTAATAGCTTCCTTAGGCTCTGTCAGCAGAGGCGGAAGTATATCCATTTCCAGGACTGTCGTAAACAGGACCTCGATGTGGATATCCTCCTCCAATCTGTCCAAATCAACACTGCAGTCAATGACGCTTCCGAAGGATTCTAATTCCTTTAGCAGTGCCAGCAGGCTCTCCCCCTTGCCGATAAAATCGCCGTAAAGCCTTCTTTTCAGCAGGTACAGCCTGCAGCCCCTCTCAATTTCACTTGCAATCCTGGACCGCCTTGCTTCCTCCCATTCCAGACTGCTGCAGCTAAAGCTACCGGAAGATTGCTCCGATGCCTTCGGCAACTCATTCTTTTCGGAGGACGTCCCTTGTAGAACACGGGATAGCCTGCCCATGAGAGCTGATATATCGACGCTCTCACTGTTGGCCACGTCGTTGACCATTGCCCTGAGACAGTCATTGGAAGAAAGCAGTATGTCGATTAATTCCTCGTTTATCTCAAGCTTCCCGGAGCGCGCCTCGCCAAATACATTCTCCAATGCGTGGGAGAGAACCACAATATTTTTAAAGTCGAAGAAGCTGGATGTGCCTTTGATGCTGTGGACGGCACGAAAAATATTGTTGATGCTTTCAGCATTGGTGCCTGCGGTATCCATTTGCACGATCTCGGACTCAACCGTATCCAGATGGCCTATTGCTTCTTCTATAAAGCCTTGAATGAACTCTTCATCCTGCATCATACCCTCACCTTGCTTCCATTGTTTTTACTGTTCCCGATATCCGTCAAATGACAGAAAGCTCCGCAGCTGTCTCAGCCAGTTTTTTAACTCCGACGTTGGCTTCGGCAACGCTCTTAGCTGCGGTTTGCGAGTTGATTGCTATATCGCTGGTTTTTTCGGTAATCAGGTTGACCTTCTGGGCTGCTGCAACGATGGCATTGGAAATATTCCCCGAAACTGCCGATTGCTCCAGCACTGCTGCGGCAATGGTATTGGTTATGCTCGTCATCTCGTCGATAACCTGCATGATGGTTCCCATTGCACTTACTGCATCCGACATATTCTTCTGCATAACCTCAATTTGGGTGCCTATCTCTTCAGTGGACTCAGCCGTCTGCTTTGCCAGCTCCTTTACTTCTCCCGCCACCACGGCAAAGCCCTTTCCCGCTTCGCCAGCGCCGGCTGCTTCAATAGCTGCATTCAGCGCCAGCATATTTGTCTGGTCTGCAATATCGTTGATAACTTTTACAACCTTCCCTATCTGTTTTGAAGACAGGTTGAGGGTTTCAATGATCCTGTTGGTATCCTTGGCCTTTACTTCAGCGTCCGCGGTGATGTTTTTCGAGCGGCCGCAGTTCTGGCTTATTTCATTGAGCGAGATATTGATTTCCTTCATTGCCAGTACTACACTGTTTACCGAGGCAGAAACATCCCTGGCAAAATCCGAGGCATTATTGGTATGCTCGGCGATCCCGTCCATCAGCTCATTTATTTTTTCTATTCCCGCGGAGGTTTGTTCGGATATCTTGGTAAGCTTTGAAATTATCTTGTTGACCTCCTGGACGCTGTTTTGCCTTTCGTCACTCAACACCCTGACCTCGTCCAGCATTTTGTTGATTTCATCGTTCTTGGATATGAGCTCACTGTTTTTCAGTTCAAGGACATTCCTTTCCAAGCTGATTTCGCGGCGGTTGTAGTCCATGCAGTTGTTGATACTGTTGATCCCGTTATATACTGCCATTACCATATCCCTGCACGAATGATATCCGCAGGCGGAACAGTTCAGCTCCCTCTCCTTCTTATCATGCTTATGCATTTTGCCGAATATCTCTTCGTACTGCTGGTCAGTAGGCTCCTTCAAGCCTTCCACCTTTATGCTTCTGTTATAGCGCCTTACAAAATCATCCAGCTTGAGCGTTTTATCGAAATACTTGTACAACCAGTCAATTTTCCTGGTCATAACCTTGTTGCCTTTATCAGCCAGCTTCTGTACCTTCATCGCGTTGAATTTATGGTCAACATCGTCGACTGTGATTTTCTTTGTTGTTCCCGTACCTAAGTTACAGCCTGCGGAACAGTTCAATATATCTACCAGCATGGGAACCGGCTTTTTATTCCTCAATCTTTCCCCATATTCATCCAGGTACCCGTAAGCATGCTCGTGACCTTCAATCTGCCTTACCCAAGCGCTCTTTATCTTAGCCTCCACGTTTTCCCTCAGCCCTCCGGGTCTGCTGTAAAGGAAGCCAAGGCTGCAGCCGATATCCTGAAAGTCCTGGCTCTTAAAGCTGCTCAGATTTATTTTGTGCTTGTCCAGATATTCTTCAAGCTTCTTGTATGTCACATTGTATTGAACATAGCCACTGGTATTGGGGTCCCTGATTTCGTTCACTTTGGCTATGCATGGGGACAGGAAGGCAATATCATTGTAAACATTCGCATACTTTTTGAGATAGATTGCCGTGCAGAGCATCGGGCTGTGAATGGGAGCCAGGTTGTCCAACAGCTCAGGCTTATATCTTTCTATGTATCCCACTATGGCAGGACACGGCTGAGCTATGACCGACGACATATGCATGTCTTTAATGGCCTTTAAATATGCCCAGGTGGTAATATCGGCGCCGAAGGAGACATCATATATGATTTCAACCCCCTTTGATTTAAGAAAGCCGAATAAGCCTCTGAAATCTTCAAAGTTGGTTCTAACCGATGGCGCTGCTATGACAGCAAGCTTCTTGCCTTTTTCCAGGTCATGAAAAAAAAGCTCAGTGTCATCCGAGAAATCCCGTGCTTCATGGTCACAGACCTCGATGCACTTGCCGCAAAGCACACATTTGTCGGGATTTACCCTGACCTTGCTTTCTCCGTCGACATTATAGGAGACGTTTGCATCCAAAGCCAGACAGTTCCTGATGCACTTGTTGCATCCTACGCATTTCTCTTCCTTGACATGAATTACATTATCCATTATGCAACCTCCTTTATGATTTCTTAAAGTGAGTGATCTCAAACTTCTTAAAGTTAGCAAGCCAGTTTACCAGCATTTTGTTTTAATGCTATTTATTTCATTCTATACAAGTCTTCCGATTTATTCAAGCAATTCAGACAGTTTTCCCTATCCTTCAACTTAAATCGACCATTGTTAATATTTGGTATATAGTTTGCAAACCTAAATTAATGAATAGGGTTCAAAAGGTCGCAGGTTCAATTCCTCTTACCCAGACCATCTAAAGAATGTTAAAAGCCAGTGATTCCAATGGATCGCTGGCTTGATTGTTACTGAGGTTATGGTAAGTAATATTATAAAGAAATGTTATCAAAAGATAATGGAATCTGCGCTGTATAGTAAAAAATCTTTGATACTTTTTGGTGTCAATACTTTCTACCGATACTCTATCAGTCAACCACTTAAGCTTTTTCTTAATACTTCTAGATATAGTTTGAAAAGCTATTGCTTTCTCAGCCCTCATACCCTTTCTCGCAATCATACTTTCAATATCTCCCTCTAAAGAATAATTAAATTGTATCATATTCTTTCCATTCTAGAGCTAAATTTTCTATTCCAAAGGCATATCTTGTAAATAACTTCTTTCAGAGCAAAATTCTTAATCTGTATTGAATACACTTGACCTTCTAACCAAAAATCACCTAAAATTGCTGAGCACCCTCTAGGTTAGTCTGGATTAATATTGAACCGCTGTATCGTGCAAAAAATACTATATTTCTCCAAAAATTGCTATTATAATATAAAATATGGAAAGCATTATAATATTTTTACGGGGGGGATTGTATTGGCTCTATTAGATAAAGCTGTTTATGCATTGATTAACGGTAAGAAAAATATTAAAGAACCTATTTTTCTAAAGGTGAACAAAACGTTGCTTTTGAGCTGAAAAATTCCTTCTTACCCATGCTGATTTTGCACGATATACGAATTGAATACAATGATTATGTAGCTCAAATGGACTTCATTTTGATTACTCATCAGTTCATCTATGTACTGGAAACGAAGAAGTTGAACGGTGATATTGAAATAACTGCTGATGGTGATTTTATAAGGTACTTTAAAAACAGCTTTGGAAAGGTCACAAAAAAAGAAGGAATTTATAGTCCTATATCACAAAACACCAGGCATGTAACTATTCTGAAAGAAATGCTTACCAAGTGTGGACTTATTAAAAATTTCCCGATAAGATCGGCTGTAATTATAGCAAATCCCAAGACTATAATAAACAAGACCAAATGCCCGAAAGCAATACAATGCCAGTTGTTTAAATACGATCAACTAACTAACCTTCTAAAAAGAGAACTTGATAAGCTCAAGGATGAAATGCACTTTAGAGAAAAACAGATGTACGAGATAGCTGAATTCCTGATGACAAATCATAGACCTATAATCTTTGATAATATGGCAAAGTATTCACTGACAAATGCAGACTATACAAAAAGCAACCAACCAGCTACCCCTGCTCCTCAACCAACGCCGAAAACTCCTATCGTAGAGCCAGAAAAACCAATAAAAGAAGCTCCCGTTATAGCTGAAACTGCGGCATGCATTGAAGAAAATTCTGTATGTATTGAAGATACTACTGTTTACAAGGCTTTGAAGGAATATCGGCTGAATATTTCAAGGGCAGAAAACATCAAGCCCTACTTTATTTTTAATAATGATGAAATGGAATCCATAATTCGGACAAATCCAAAAAGCAAAGCAGAGCTATTGACCTGCAAGGGTTTTGGGGAGAAGAAATTTGAAAAATATGGTGATGCCATTCTAGAGATTTTAAGAAAAAATCAGTAAAAATTAAGTGCCCGACACGATGTTTATGCGGTTATTGTATGTTTTTCCTAAACAACCAGCAAAACTTCGTGCCTGGCACCTATTCTTCCTTGAATCTCCCTTTTTTTCGCTGCTTCACACATTCGGTTAGCAGATATTCTATCTGTCCGTTTACAGAGCGGAAATCATCCTCCGCCCATTCAGACAATTCCTTCCAAAGAGATGATGATAACCTCAGAGGTATCTGCTTTTTTTCCTTCTCCTTGCTTTCCAAATCATCATCCCGCCTTTCTGTTCATTAGTACAGTGATCCGCTGTTGACAATAGGCTGTGCGTCTTTGTTCCCACAGAGTACAACCAGCAGGTTGCTTACCATGGCAGCTTTGCGTTCTTCGTCCAGCTCGACGATGTTATTGTCACTCAGCTTTGCAAGGGCCATTTCCACCATTCCGACAGCTCCCTCAACGATCATCTGCCTTGCGTCGATTATTGCCGACGCCTGCTGCCTCTGCAGCATCGCCGCAGCTATTTCCGGCGCATATGCCAGATGCGTTATCCTTGCCTCCAGTATTTCCAGGCCGGCAATTTCCACCTTGCTCTGAATTTCTTCCTTTATCTTCTCTGCTACTTCTTGGCTGCTGCCGCGAAGAGATTTTTCATTGTCATCATTTGAGGAATCATAGGGATATAATCTTACTATATTTCTGAGCGCCGAATCGCATTGTATGGAAAGATATTCAACATAATTATCAACATTAAATACGGCCTTAGCTGTGTTAACGACCTTCCAGATGACCACAATCCCTATGATTATCGGATTACCCAGCTGGTCATTGATCTTTTGCCTATCATTGCTCAGGGTCATTGCTTTCAGGGAGATTATCTTTTTCCCGACATGGGCAACTGCAGTCTGCCCTGAAGTCTTGCCCGGCGCTGAAACGCTTTCAACGGATAAAACCGCTGTAGCAGCAGCCTGAGTTGCTGTATTGACAGCTGAAACAAAAGGGTTCACAAAGAAGAATCCTGCCCCCTTAAGTGTCCCATAGTATTTCCCGAACAAAGTCAGGACAAGGGCTTCATTAGGTTTAAGAACTTTAAGGCCCATGAACAGAATGGGGCCTACGACAAAGAAATAAACGCAGCTCACTATTATCGGAAGCGCCTTTGTAACAAAACCCGCGCCTCTGCCATCGTAACCCAACGCAAAAATAAACAAAACAACAGATGCGACATACAGCACCAAATTCGGGATAAGCATCAACATTCCGTTGGTTGATTTCGCCTCTATTTCCCGGTGCTGTACCTGGTTTTCTGCAGACTTCACCTTTTCAGACATTTTAACTAACCCCTTTCAAATCTCTATTGATATCTTTTTGATATCATTATCATATTAACTCTCTTTTGTCAGGAAGTCAATAGTACATATTACAATGGGGGTCAGGCAGGCTCAGAATGACAGATTATTGATATATGATGCTGTAGTACTAGACTGTCATAAAAGTCAGAAGCCGGTAATCACAACTGATTGCCGGCTTTTATCCTTTTAAACTTTATTTGTTTTCATCCTTCACCTGCGATCCGTCAATTCGACGGCACAACCACCACTTTGAGGTCGCCCACAATTCTGCCATTTTACGGTAAGCGTTGAAGTCAGAATTGCGTACCATTACTCCATTGCGATCCCAGTCGGTGTTCTTCCATCGGGCTGCCAGAACCCCGTTGGTATCCTGTACAAAGGTATTGCCGGATATGGATATTGTAAAAGGTTTCATTTGCCTATAATATTCAATTTCGCAGTGTAATTAAGAAACAAAGCAGCTCAACTGCCACTCAATCAAGAACTGTATGAATGTCCGGCATTGAGAACCCGTCGCCATAGTTCATGAAAATTTCAAACACCTCACCGTTTCCATCTTGAATACGATATACGAACCTGTTTAGCTCATGGCCATAATCAAAATTCACAATTTCTGTTTCACTGAGATCATATTGACGGTAATGCTCAATAAGGCGGTTAGCCTCATCTAAATAGTAACCGGCGTCACCATCGATGGACAACCATTGTGAAAGCGCCACAGCGTCTCCTTCTAACAGATAGTTCAAGTAAGCTTCTACCGAACTGTGGCTTTGCCTCCCATAGCGGGACAATGGGCAGTAAAATCGTGGGTCATCATTTTGAAAGATCATGAATAATGGTACGGACCGGTCCCCATTAGGTCCCCTTCCCGTAATGTCACACTGATAGCTGTCTGGCATGTTATCTGCAGGGCGCAGGTTCGCAACGGCTATGGCTTGCCTGTCAAATAAAAGGTCGAACATGGCTATCGCGTCTTCTCCATTAGCCAAATCCTGACCGTTCCTGATGGTATCAACGTACAGTTGAGCCATGCCTTGCGCAGTGTCATGCCGGTTTTGCCGATAAGAATCCATGACGGCTTTTTTATCCAGGGTGTCGTTTGCAATAAACTTATGATTTGGCTGGGAAGCCGGCATTTTCGGAGTGGCAACTGGTGCGACTTTTGCGGCATCCCCCGGTGAAGACGCTGCTTGATTCTCTCCAGCGCTGCATCCCGCCAAAAACAGCATCATAGTAATTACGTACAAAACCCTTTTAAGCTTCATTTTCATACAACCCCCCACTGCAAATATAAATAATCCGCCAATCGCATCATGCACATCGTATTTATCTGTACTAGTAACATCTTCTACACCGAGTCATAAACTCCTTTATTTCCTTATTATCTGACAGCTATAAATAAAAGTTATGTCAGCGGATTCAACATACCAATCCAACCACTGACAGTTTACTTCTGCCCTCAAACCCTCAAAAAAATGTAAAAGGCCTGCAATCGTGATTTTTTCTTTATCTATTTTTCTTCGTATCTCCAGTTACCCTGAGTCCTACTTACACAATCAGTACATCTGCGAACCTGTTCTTTTCTGCTATTTCCTTCAATTCCTTCATCTCTTCCTCAGAGGGAGCCTTCAGGATAGGGCAGCTGATTCTCTCAATCTACAGCGATATTGCAGCAGCAGCTGCAGTCATAAAGTATCTGGCCGATTTTTCTACCCATTCCATTGAGGCATCCGAGAGCAAAGCTGCCCTATTCGATTAAGGATAATAAAGCGTTCATTGCCGATTTGTTGCAAATCAATAAAAGAACGCTCTACAGATATCTCGACAGACTGTCAAAGGAAGGTCTGATCCTGAGAGACCGCCAGGATATTATCATAACTGAGAGCCAGATTGAAAGAATTGAAAAGCACTTTAATTCAATCCATAATACCTAGACCATTATATGCTATAATTATACTGCAACCCAATTTATCATGTAGTAGGTGATATTAAGATTAAGCATGTGCCTGAACCCCTTTAGTCCAGGCTTTTACCTGTGCTCCGAGGGCATGCGGACAGCAAGGTTCCATGGTGGAGCATATTCAGGGAGATGAAAAAATGAAATCAATAATAAGAAGGATGATACGTATGCTGTTGATCCTATTTTTAGTATTACTTGTCAGTGTGTTTCTTTTTATAGGTGTGTTAATCGCACGAAGTCCGGGTAATCCGGAGCCTTTCGTGGATGATAACGGAAAACCGCTTACAGGCAGTATTTCCGAAAAAACCCTTATCAACGTCAATGGGATTCAGCAAGGGATGTTTATCCGTGGTAAGGATATGACGAAGCCTGTGCTGCTCTTCCTTCACGGGGGACCCGGTATGACGACGTATTCGATTTACCGGAATTATCCTGCCGTACTGGAGGAATACTTTACCGTGTGTTACTGGGATCAGCGCGGTGCCGGACTTTCGTACAGCTCAGGTATTCCCAGCGAGACAATGACAGTGGAGCAGTTGATCGCCGACGCAGTGGAAGTAACAAATTACCTTCGCAAGCGTTTTGGTCAGGAAAAGATCTACCTTCTTGGGCACTCGTGGGGAAGCTTTCTGGGAATCCAGGTGGCGGCAAAAGCGCCTGAGCTCTACCACGCCTACATCGGTATGGCCCAGGTGTCAAACCAGCTTCAATCCGAAAAGCTGGCGTATAAATACATGGTGGAGCAGTTCAGGCAGGCAGGAGACAAAAGAATGCTGCAAAAGCTTGAGAAATATCCTATTGATACGATGGACACCTTGCCGGATTCATATAAGAACATGCGTGACGAGCCGATGCACAAGCTTGGTATCGGGACAACGCATGAGATGAAGTCCGTCATTAGCGGCGTCTTCATCCCCACATGGCAGAGCCGTGAATACACCTTCGGTGAAAAGGTGAATATATGGCGGGGCAAACTCTTTTCTCAAAAATACTTGTGGGATAAGTTGATAGCAGCAGACTTGACTGCCAAGGTTCCTAAGCTTGATATTCCAGTTTTTCTGTTCCATGGTAAACATGACTTGACGGTTAACTACACTTTGGCAAAGGACTATCTAGAGAAGCTGCAGGCACCCCTGAAAGGCTTCTACACCTTCGAGCAGTCTGCTCACAGTCCATTGTATGAAGAACCTGAAAAAGCACAGCTTATTATACAGAACGACGTTCTGGCAGGAGCATACAGCCTTGCCGACGTAAAAGGAGGGCATCATGAATAAAGAATCAAAGGAATTCTTGCTGGACCTGCTTAGTACCCCCTCCCCTTCCGGACGCGAGCAAGAACTGCAGAGGAAATGGGCAGGCTATGTTGGGCCTTATGCAGATAAGGTAGAAACCGACAATGCAGGCAATGTCATAGGCATTATCAACCCGGATGCACAGTTTAAGGTACTGCTTGCCGGGCATTGTGATGAAATCGGCTTCATCATAAACCGGATCGACGATAAAGGATTCCTGTACTTTTCAAAAGTAGGGTACATGAGCCCGAAGCTTGCTCCCGGCATGAAGGTTGAGGTGCTTGGCTTTAAAGGCAATATTATCGGTGTTATAGGTGTTAAGCCAGAACATTTTAATGAAGAGAAGGATAATATCGACTTTGAGGATTTGTATATCGACTGCGGGGCAAAAAATAAGGAAGAAATGGAGCAATATGTCCGGTTCGGAGACTTTGTAGTATACAAAAGGGAGCCGGAGCTTCTGTTGAACGACCGAATAAGCGGCAAAGGCCTTGACAACAAGACGGGTGCCTTTATCGCAGCCGAGGTACTGAAGAATGCTGCAGGCCGTAATCCCAAGATCGGGCTGTACTGCGCAAGTACTGCATATGAGGAGACCAATACGCAGGGTGCCTTCAGTGCAGGTGTGGGCATCGAGCCGGATATGGCCATCATTTGCGATGTAACCTTTGCTACGGACCACCCTGGAATTAACAGAAATAAACATGGCGAGGTTTTTCTTGAAAAAGGTCCTGTCCTGGGTATAGGGCCTGCGGTCAATATCAGAATCAACGAAATGCTGGAACACACGGCAGAAAAACTGCAGATGAAGCTTCAATATGAGCTTTACGTCAACTCAACCGGTACTGACGGGGACAAAATCAGATATACCGGAAAAGGGGTGCCGATTGCATTGGTATCCTTGCCGCTTCGATATATGCATTCACCGGTCGAAACAGCCAGCATCAAGGATATTGAAGAAGAAATCCTGCTTCTGTCCGAGTTCATAGTCAGTCTAACCGGGCAAGAGAGCTTGAAACCGCTGGAGCTATAGCCCATGTGAAAGCCTGTAACCTCACTGATTACAGGCTTTTATGTATACTATTAAACTGCGAATCACTATCTGATATATGTAACACACCCAGGCTTCCTGTCAGGTATATCCACTGCTTCTTCATTCTTATATCCAAACACTGCTGAATAGTAGGGCTTATAATCTTCGGGTATTTTCAGCTCTCTCCGCAGATCAGCGCCTTGAGACGAGCTGAATGCCATCTGTACAAAGTAAATCCAGCATGTCCCCAGCCCCATGGACTCTGCGGCAATCAGCATATTCTGGGTAGACGCAGCGCAATCTGCTTCCAGAGGTACAAAAGTATTCTGATCACCTGAAACAATGATCAATGTGGGTGCTCCGTACAAGCAGTTGAATTCTTCATTGCTCCCCAACTCGCTTAAATGCTGGATGCCTGATTGCCTAGCGGCCTCCTTCGCTGCAAGGTTCAGCCTCTCAAGTAGCTCCCTATTCTGCACAACGGTGAAATGCCATGCCTGATCCCCTGCGTTGGGTGCATGCATCCCCGCTTCCAACACCGCCTGCAGCACTTCTTCCCTTATCTGCTCATTCTTATAATGCCTGATGCTCCTGCGCTGCTTGATGATTTGAAGCGTCTCATTTGTCATCATCCGTACATTCCTCCTCCTGTTGTAATTGCCGGCTTTTCATGATGCTCCCCCAATGCGCAAGCGCTTTGAGGGCGTGAATAAGGTTTTCTCCGTTTTCGGTCAGTGTATACTCAACTCGGGGCGGCACTTCCATGTATTGCTTTCGGTTGATGATGCCATACTGCTCCAAATCTTTCAGAGACTGTGTCAGCATCATATTGGTTATCCCATGGATACGTCTTTTTAGCTCATTATACCGCATCGACCCATTCTTGCTCAGCGCCCAGATGATCGGCAGCCGCCATTTTCCGCCGATCAGGTTCAGGGCAAAGGTCAGCGGGCAGCTGTCAAAGCTGCTTTTGTACAGTGCCTGATCCTCCATGCCATCACTCCAATACTCAGTTTTTGCTTACTTAAGTAGAAAATACTGCATACTTGTCATTATCAGTGCTGCTGATATAATGATATCAAAGCTGATTGATCAAGCAAACCTATTTTTTTCGAAAGGAAGATGCGTATGAGTATCCGGTATGAGGTTCTTTCCGATGACAATATCCTTTGCATCAGGGATCTTTGTAATGCGTTGATGACCTATCAGAAATCCAAAGCAGCGATACATCCTGAGTGGTTTGACAATATGTCCTTCGAGACCAGGATGATTCCATCTGTCAGAAGCGCTAAAGCCAACTTTGTCATCGTTGCCATGGAAGGTGATGAAGTAGTCGGCTATGCATACAGCAATATTTGTCCCAAGACTACCTATTCCGGGGGTTTTGCAACGCTTGCACCCGTCAATTTCTTCGATTTTGATTCTGTCCAAGGTGACGATGTGGGCTGCTTATCCCAGTTTTACATCAAAGAAGGCAGCCGCAGTTCCGGCATCGGTACCGTCTTGTTCGACAAATCCATGGAGTGGCTGAAGTCCTTTGAGTCGATCCACGATCTGTTTATTTTTGTATCCAACGGAAACGATAACGCATTGAAGTTCTATCTCAACAAGGGTTTCAAAATAAGCCACCGGATACTCGACGGATTTATTACAGTGTTGAGGAATATTTAGCCCTTTTCTGTTCGGCAGACCGTTATCAAAAGTCAGTAATTTCAATGGATTACTGGCTTTTTTCATTTGGATAAGCCCAGAGTATAAAAGCTGAGTGCATTTTCTAAAGGATATGGGACAAGCACATTTCCGATACTTAACTGAAAATTAACAAGTTCTAGTCTTAGTTGAAATATAAGGGTGCTAGAATATCAGTAATAAAGTGTTTTGTTGAGATATGTAAAGAGAGGTAAAAAAAATGTCGATTGGGAAAAAGTTCACACTTCTGATCTTCTTGCTTATTGTGATTTCCATGACCTCCACCGCATTGTTCATCTACCGTGAAGTATCTGCACTGACTTTTGAAAAAATCATGCTGGATATGAAGTACCTTAACGAAAGTCTTACGCAGCTCGTTCATGAACAAATCAAAAAAGAAGAGGCTGTCATGCGCACCATAGCCAAACAGGATGATATCATAGCCATCCTTCAAACACCCAAAGAAGCCAGGTATACCGATGAGTATAATGCCGCCGTAGAGCAGATCAATTCCAAGTTGGACAAACACAAAAGCGGGCTTGGTACATCCGAACATCTATTTGTCGTTGATACCGACGGTGTCGTCATAGCCGATACCGACAGAAAACTCATCAGAAGGAATATTCTGGAGCGGGAGTATGTTAAAGAGACGCTTGCAAATGCCAACTCTGCGTACAGCAGAGTCATGCTCTCTGAGTCCACCGGCGGGTTCGTCTCTGCAATATCAAGCCCCATCGTGCATGAAGGCAAGCTGTTAGGCTTTACTGCAAATGCAGTCTACGCTGATTCTTTTTCCAAGTATCTAAAAAACGTCAAGGTCGGTAGTACAAAAACCAGCTACGCCTATGTCGTTGAGAGCAACGGCAACATACTATACCATCCGACAAAGGAAAAAATCAATAAACCCGTAGAGAATGCCGCAATAAGAGAAATTCAGGAAAAAGTCAAAGCCGGTGAAGATATAAAACCAGATACGACAAACTACCTGTTCAATGGCAAAGAGAAGATTGCAGCTTACAGTGTCGTACCGGATTGCAGGTGGATCCTGGTTCTGACAGCTGATGTTAAAGAATTGGAAGAACCCATAAATAAAATACTTTATACGATAACCTTAATCACACTCATCATGATCATTGCAGCTACAAGTATCGGATTATTCACATCCTACACGTTTACCAAGCCGATTAAAAAAGTGACTGAAGCCATTTATCGTACGGCTGATTTTGACTTGAAGGACGATAAGTCCTTTGATTATCTGTTGAAGTATAAAGATGAAGTCGGAACAATAACTGTTGCTGTGGCAAAAATGCGGAAATCCCTCAGGGAACTGATGACCGTCATGAATCTTGTTTCTCAAAACGTTGGAGATAATTCCGACAGAGTAAAAGGCATGGCTACCGAGTTGAAGATTCATTCAGGCGCGACTGCTGCTTCAACTGAATCCATATCGGCGGGTATGGAAGAATCAGCCGCTTCAGCACAGGAAATCAATGCAGCTATCCATGATATTGAAGCGATAGTCAGCTCCATTTCGGAAAAAGCAGCCTTCGGTGCCGAAGCTGCCGGCAATGTAGGAATCAGGGCGCAAAAGCTTAAGGCGGAATCTCTCTCCAGCTATGAGAATTCAAAGAAAGTTTATAATCATGTAAAGGAAGCTATGGAGAAGGCGATTATCGAATCAAAAGCAGCAGCCAGAATTGATGATTTGGCGAAGGGCATTCTGGAGATTACGGCTCAAACAAACCTTCTTGCACTGAATGCTTCCATTGAGGCTGCAAGAGCGGGTAATGCAGGAAAAGGTTTCGCTGTTGTTGCAGGTGAGATAAGAAGCCTTGCGGAACAATCAAAGGTCACTGCCGGTCATATTCAAGATATCGTGAAAATTGTCAATAATTCGGTTTCAGCCCTGTCATCCAATGCTTCCAACATCATGGGCTTCATGGATAAAGAAGTTATTGCCGGGTTCGAGAAACTGGTGGATACAGCAGACCAATACAACAAGGATGCTCATCTGTTTGATGGAATGATGTCGGAACTGCAAGAAACAACCAATATGATGCGCCTTTCTGTCTCAAGCATTTCAAATGCAATACAGGAAGTATCGCTTGCTCTGAATGAGGGTGCAGAAGGTGTAGAAAGCATCGCTGGTATGACAGCATCGCTTACCGACAAAACTGACGACCTGTTGGCAAGTGCTGACGAAAACGCAGAAAATGCAAGTAAGCTGAGGGATATGATTTCAAAATTCCACATCTAAGCAATAAAGTAACAAAGCCGATAATCTGTCAGGATTATCGGCTTTGTTACTTTATTGCTTGGGCTTATATTTCCAGTGATCAGGCTTGGTTGATTTCCGATAGCGCCTTGAATTGCACCTTCAGAGACTGATACACGTTCTGATATACTTTGTAGTATGCTTTGTAAAGGCCTACATTCTCCATAATGGGCGGCTGAACCGTCACAGGCTTGATGATGTCGGCACAGGCCTCCTCCACACTACCATAGATGCCTGCACCAACGCCCGCAAGGATCGCTACACCCAGCGCTCCCCCTTCCGAGGCGTTTACAGTCACAATGTTCTTGTCGAACATGTCCGCCTGGATCTGCCGCCAGACGCTGCTCCTGCCGCCGCCGCCCGAGGCTCTGACCTCGTCGATCTCAATCCCCATCTCCGCCACAATACTCAGGCAATCCTTCAGGCTATGCCCCACACCTTCCATTACGGCTCGCAGCATGTCATTCCGTGTATGTCTGGCTGACAAGCCGAAGAAAACTCCCCTGGCATAGGGGTCCAGATGCGGCGTCCGCTCTCCCATCAGATATGGCAGGTATAGAAGACCGTCACAGCCAGGCGCAACCTTTTCGGCTTCCTGATTCAGCAGAATATATGGATCGATGCCCGACACTGCCGCCATATCCTTTTCCTTGCCGCAAAACTGGTCTCTGAACCACTTCAGAGATAAGCCTGCCCCCTGTGTAACTCCCATGACATGCCAGGTATTTGGTACCGCATGGCAGAAGGTATGCACTCTTCCCAACTTATCGATGGTGACCTTGTCGGTGTAGGCAAAAACGACGCCGGATGTGCCGATCGTAGACGACACGATGCCTTTTTTTACGATGCCGTTTCCGATGGCACCTGCCGCCTGATCTCCGGCACCTCCCACAACGGGTGTCCCCTCCTGCAGTCCGGTCAGCTCAGAAGCGTTCCTGTTTACCAGTCCTGTTACCTCAGGGGACTCATATACTTTTCCGAGTTTGGACGGTTCAATGCCCAGCTTATCGATGACTTCCCTGCTCCAGTTTCTCTTTGCAATGTCAAGAAGCTGCATACCGCTTGCATCTGAGACTTCTGTGGCAAATTCCCCGGTCAGCATGTAGCGTATGTAGTCTTTGGGCAGCATTATTTTTGATGTCTTTTCAAACAGCTCCGGCTCGTGATTCTTGACCCACATGATCTTGGAAGCAGTAAAACCGGTTAAGGCGGGGTTGGCCGTAATCTCTATCAAGCGCTCTCTGCCAATAAGAGATGTGATCTGCTCACACTCCTGGTTTGTCCTCTGATCACACCAGATGATGGCGGGCCGCAGAACCCTGTCCTCCCGGTCCAGCAGCACCAATCCGTGCATTTGCCCGGACAAACCGACGCCCTTGACCTCGGAAGGCTTTACACCACTGGCTGCCAGGACGCTTCTTATTGTCTGGACCACAGCCTGCCACCAGTCCTCGGGATGCTGCTCCGCCCAACCGTTATTTGGCTGATAAAGGGCATACTCCGATACCGCACTGGCTGCCGTATTGCCGAAATAATCAAACAGAACGGTCTTGGTACCCGAGGTACCGATGTCTATCCCAAGTAAATAGCCCATATGCTCCACCTTCTTCTAAATAATTTTCTCCCTGATGAAAAACAGGGTCTGAAGCGGCAGCAGGGAGGCACCCAATATGGAAGAAGCGCCTTCCAGCTTGGATGCAAACAGCACCGTATCTTCCATTGAGAACAGGCTGCTTCCTTCAAAGACTGCCTTTTTGAGCGTTTCCATGAAGTGTTCCTGGTAGGCGCTTATCTGCCCGCCAATAATGATATAGTGGGGATCCAGTCCCAGGATGATATTCTGAATACCTATGGCCAGGAAATCAACATACTCCGCCAGCGCGTTTGACGCGCCGCTGACATTTTCCCTGATCAGGCTGAAAAAGTCATCCAGCTGCTTTATTTTTACAGGTGCATTTTCGTTATACTTTTTCAGCAGTGCCTTTTCGGACGCATACAGCTCCCAGCAGCCGCGCTTCCCGCAATTGCAGGGTTTGCCTTTGGATACAATGGTGGCATGCCCGAATTCGCCTGCTCTTTTGTTTTTTCCTTTGTACAGGTGGTCCTGAATGACAATGCCCGTACCGATCCCCTGGGTAATGGATATATAGACCAGATTTTTCATTTCCTTGCCGATTCCCAGGATCATTTCACCGAAAGCTGCCGCATTGGCTTCATTCTCTATGTAGACAGGAAAATCAAAGCGCTCTGCGTACTTCCCAAAATAGATGTCCTTGATGTTCATATTGGGTGCCATGTTGAGTACCAGGTTTTCCTCATCCACGGTCCCCGGCAGCGAAAACCCGATCCCAAGGATTTTCTCCCTGGGTATTTGCTGCGACTCAATATGGCCATCTACGATGCCGATGATTTTGTCCATGATGCTGTCGAAAGCGCCGATGCCGTCAATACTGAAATTATCCTGAAACTTGATTTCCGAGTAGAGATTGGTCATGATGACCTGGACAGCATCCGGCCTGATATCGACACCAAAGGAAAACCGGGCATCCGGCAGAAATGCAATGATAACCGGTTTCCTGCCGCCGGTGGAGGTAGCAACCCCTTTTTCAGCCACAATGCCTTCCTCCAGAAGAAAGTTGACGTTGTTGATGACGGTGGGGATGCTGACTCCGGTTTGCTTCGCAATCTCCATTTTTGTCAGCTCTTTTTTCTCATACAGCAGGTTCAGTATCTTCTTCCGGTTGGAATCCTTAATGATTTCCCGGCCTAATTCCCTAATGTTCAGCATTTATCTCACCACTTGCATTCTTCCGTATTAAGCGCGTACGCCCATATCCATTATACCTCAAGTATGCAGCGATTCAAAATGGCTTCCAGCATTTCCTGCCGCCCGGAAGCGTTGATGATCCTGTCATTTTTCAATGCATACTGCTCCAGTGACTTGAAATCAGTCTTGCCTTCAACGATATCTTTGCCTATGCCATAACGGAAGCTGCCATACCGCTCATTGATGAAGTTTTCCAGATCGCCTGTCTCAAGAAGCTTGGCGGCAACCTTTAGCCCCTTGGCAAAAGCATCCATGCCTGCGATGTGACTGTAGAACAGGTCTATCGGCTCAAAAGATCCCCTTCTGGGCTTTGCGTCGAAGTTCAATCCCCCGCTGTGCAGTCCGCCGTTCTTTATGATCTCATACATAGCCAGCGTTGTATCGTAGAGGTTGGTGGGGAACTGGTCGGTATCCCAGCCCAGCAGTGCATCACCCTGGTTTGCATCCACACTGCCCAGGACGCCGTTGATCCTCGCCAGGTGCAGCTCGTGCTGGAAGCTATGTCCGGCCAGGGTTGCATGGTTCGCTTCTATATTCATCTTGAAATAAGATTCCAGCCCGTATTTTCTCAGGAAGCCCATAACGGTGGCAACATCGAAGTCATATTGATGCTTTGTTGGTTCTTTCGGTTTGGGCTCGATCAGGAGCTGTCCCTTGAAGCCGATCTCTTTGGCATAATCGACGGCCATCTGCAGGAACCGGGCAAAGTTGTCGCTCTCAAGCTGCATATCGGTGTTCAGAAGGGTTTCATAGCCTTCTCTCCCGCCCCAGAAGACATAGTTCTCACCGCCCAAAGCGGCTGTTGCTTCCATCGCCTTTTTTACCTGTGCGGCCGCATAAGCATATACATCGGCATTGCAGGAGGTGGCAGCCCCATGGACAAATCTCGGATTCGAGAAAAGATTGGCTGTCCCCCACAGTATTTTTACGTCGCTGCTTTTCTTTCGCTCTGCAATGACTGCAATGATCTCGTCCAATATTTGATTGGTTTCTGCCAGGGTCTCACCTTCTGGTGCGACATCCCTGTCGTGGAAGCAGAAAAACGGGATGTCCAGCTTCTCACAGAACTCGAACATGGCTAAAGCCCTCTCCTTGGCAAGCTCTATTCCTGCTTTGCCATCCCATGGCCGCTGCATGGTCCCGGAGCCGAAGGGATCTGAGCCGCTGCCAGTCAAGGTATGCCAGAAAGCAACCGAGAACCGGAGATATTCCTTCATGGTCTTCCCGTTGATGACCTCCTCAGGATTGTAATACTTAAATGCCAAGGGGTTCCTGGATTCTTTTCCCTCATACCGGATCTTCGACACCTCATTAAAAAACGCCATAATGCACCCTCCTAAAAATCTTCATGATATGTATTGACCTCATTATACCAAGGATAAATTACTTTTTCAATTAACTTTATAAAGTTTATTTAATAAATGTGGAAGAAAAAATCCAAGCCGATTCATCCTGATCAACTCGGATTTTTTTGCTTCAGTTCTTCTCGCATTGTCTTTTGGGTACCTTGATACGGACACAGGTGCCATACCCGGGCTTGCTGCAGATGTCCACTACATTTTTACCGTAAGTCAGATCCAGTCGTCTGATCACGTTGACGATGCCGATGCTGTTGCTGCTGTCCATATCTTCCTTGGTGAGCACCGAGAACCGCTCCAGGGTGTTGGCCGGCATGCCCACGCCGTCATCCTCAATGGCAATATAGATGTTTTCCGCATCCTCTGTTATTTCCAGCAAAAGCTTTCCCTCTCCCTCCTTGGGTTCCAGGCCATGGGTAATGGCATTCTCTACAAAAGGCTGGATGATCATGCTGGGTATCTTGCATGCCATGGCAGCTTCATCAACCTTGATGTCGTAGCTGATCCTGTCTCCAAAGCGGGTCTGCTGGATGTTCAGATAGTTCATTATGATCTGATACTCTTCTCTCAAGGTAACAAACTCGTTGATTTTCTTCAGGTTGAACCTCAAAATGCCGGCCATACTGTCCAGAAGCTTCTTGGTTTCCTGTGCGTTCTCCATATCGGCCAAAGCTGAAATAGTATTGAGGGTATTGAACAAAAAGTGGGGATTGATCTGCAGCTGCAGGAACTTTAGCTCTGATTGGTGGAGCAGGGCGGCCATCTGAAGGTTGTTTATTTTTTCTTCCTTCAGCTCATTTTCGATATTGGCTTTGGCTGTCATCTCATCGAGCAGGTCCCTTAGCCGCTTCTTCATCATATTGAAGGAACTGATGAGTATATTGATCTCGCCGCTGTTTCTGCCAACGGCCAGGGGTTCTGAGTCGAACTGGCCGCTGGCAACCTCTTTCAGGCTCAGTACCAGCTTGTGTATCGGTACTGATATCTGCTTGGAAAAGCGGTATGCGATAATGAAGCATAACAGTGTGATGAAGCCTGCCGTAATATAGATCAGCATTTCATTTCCGCTCATGCTTCTAAAAAAGCTCTCGTAGTAGGTCTGTGTCTCCAGCAGCTTCTGGAAATGCAGCTTTTTGATTTCGTCGTCGATATAACCGTTCAGCCTCTTCAGCTCGGTGACATAGTGGTTCAGATAGATCTGGCTTTTTCCGTTTTCGTATTCCTTGAAAATGAGCCGGCTTTTTTCGTCAAAGGTGATGATCATGTTCTGAATATCCACATACCGGTAATAAATGCTGCCGGTGTTTTTTGCCTTCAGGTGCCGGAGCTTGTTATGAATCAGATTCAGGTTGGCGGTGTATTCATCGATATATCTGACCGTGCCGCTGTGAACATAGTTTTCAACATCATCCTCTAGTTCATCCATGTCCATGGTGATGCTGTGGGCCTCTACCAGCTGCCCGTACATCTCATAAAACTTCATGTTGAAGCGCTTATAGCCATAGACTGAATACATATCCAGCAAGAACATCATGATGATGATGAATATAAAATAGCTGAATATTTTTCTCATTAAAGATGCGTTTATGATCTGATCGTACTGCTTCATTGAAACACCTTCCATCAACCTTTAGACCTTTCTTCCCCTGTTGCTCCGGTACTGTCCCGGTGTAATGCCGATATTTTTCTTGAATATGCGGCAGAAATAGTTGGCATCGGAATAACCGATGGCATTGCTGATCTCACTGATGCTTTTATCCGTTGTACTCAGCAGGACCTTGGAATAGTTCAAGCGCATCTCTATGATATAATCGATAAAGTTCATGCCGTAACCTTCCTTGAAAACCTTGCTGAGGTACTGGGGGCTGATATCCACTTTCTCAGCAATGCTGTCCAGAGAGATGTCCTTGTTGAAATTGGCATGCATGTAGTGATGGATTTGCTCCAGAATGTTGACATCCCTGTTTTTCTTTAAGGCTTCTATCAGCCCGATGATGCTGACCACACTGTTCTTCAGCCATAATTTCAGTTCATCCGGCTCCGATATCTTTTTCAGCTCCTCAAAAGCACCCACATTTTTCAAGATATCAGGCTTGACACCCATTTTCAAAGCTGTCCGCTTCAATACGGCGATGAATTGAACCACGTCTTCACTGATCACAGCTGTATCGAAAGTTCCGCTGAAAGTATACGTCAGCAAATCATCCAGCAGGTTCTGCGCCTTTTTCAGGTTGCCAATTTTGATTTGATCCAGCAGCTCCTTCTCCAGCTCCAAGGGGTACTGGCTTGTGACGGCACCATAATCCTGCTTTTCATCGGCATAGTGCAGTACCGTATTTTCCGTCACAGCCTTTTTCAATATCCGACTTGCCTCCTCATAGGACTGCTTCAGGTTCAAAAAGCCTTCGTAAGGGCTTCCGATACTGATTGCCACGGCAACCCCGGTTTTCTCCCGGATGCTTTTCTTTATTTGGCTCCCTATTTGAATGGAATCCTTTACAATCTTGTTCTGAACCCATTTCTTTGTAATGGGAAAAAAGGCAATGATGTTGTTGCCTATGGCATTACCTAAGAGAAACCGCACCTCCAAATCGAGGCGGTTTTCCAGAAATGTGATGATCATATCCTTCATCAGCTTCATGTTGGCGTGGTGGTAAAGCGTGTCGGAAGCAGGCTTTTCTATGGAAATAATCATAAAATAACCTGCTTCAAAGCTTTCATGCAGGAAATCCATATACCCTGTCGTATCCTCACTATCCGCGTTTCCAGATAGGACGGCATTCAAAAGCTCTTTCTTGATGACGGGCTTGACCTTATCCATCCTGCTTTCCGTCTGCTGGTAGATGCTCTGCTCGCTTCTTTCTTTCTCAATGCTTCTGATCAGTTTGTTCAGCTTATCGATGACCTCATCGTTCTGTATGGGCTTCAGCAGATACCCATTGATCCCGATATTGATGGCCTTCCTGGCATATTCAAAATGGTCATAGGCGGTCAATATGAGGATTTTGACATGCGGCGTTTCTGGCAGCATGTATTGGGAAGCCTCGATGCCGTTCATTCCGGGCATTTTGATATCCATGATGATGATATCCGGCCTGAGCCTCCGGTTCATTTCGATGGCTGTCCTGCCGTTATCGGCTTCACCGACGATCTCTATGTTCTTGAATTCTCTTGTAATAAGAGTATTGAAAGCGTATCGGGACAATGCTTCGTCATCAACTATCAGCAACCTATACATCCGTTCTCTTCTCCTTTACAGCAGAATCGCAATCCTCCGTTCAAACACCGGACTGATACTATTATACCTCATCCGGGCTATTTGGCATATACGCCGTATTCCTGCAAAGTTTCCCACATGGCCATGAAATTTTCCGGCGGAACATCGCTTTGGATGTTGTGAACACCCGCGAATATAAAGCCTCCGTCCCTGGCCAGCGTTTCGATCCTGTGTTTGACCTCCTCCCGCACCTCTGCCGGTTTTCCAAAGGGCAGGACATGCTGGGTGTCCACCCCGCCGCCCCAGAAGGTCATATCCTTACCGAACTCTTTTTTGAGAAAAGCCGTATCCATGCCGGCAGCATTGACCTGAACGGGGTTCAGGACATCCACCCCTTCCTCGATCAGGTAGGGGATCAACGGCACCACTGCCCCGCAGGTGTGATAGAAAATGTGAACTTCATTTTTTGCTTTTTTCCGGATGAAATTAAAAAGCTTCTTGTGATAAGGATGCACCACTTTTTTATACAGGTCCACAGAGCACAACAGGCTCTTCTGTGTGGCCAGGTCATCCGCCTCGGAGATAATGAGGACGTTCTCCCCTACTGTTTCCAATGCTTTTTCCCAATATTGCATTTTCAGCTCGGTGATCTTATCCATGAGGGCATGGGCATAATCTTCATTCAGCATCATATCACAGAAGAACTTTTCAAAGCCGCTCATCCACAGCGCCGTTTCCCATATTCCCGCGTACTGCCTTCCCAATATATAAGCCTTTTTGTCCTCCAGCACGTATTTGTCCGCTCTTTGCTTCAAGGTTGCAAACCGCGCCGGGTCGACAGGATCAGGCCATGGAAAGGCATCCAGCGCCTCAACGGACTCCGTATCGGCCAAAGGCCTTTCCACCATATCAAAATAATGCCCGTTGACGGCAGGCATCTTCCATACGATACCCCATTCATCCGTCATTTTATAATAATTGCCATCCAGCTCCGCATCCCTGGCCAGCCCTTTCTTCGACGGGGGATTGGGATCAACGCAGCGAACATCCACCTTCAACCTTTCGATCATATCCTCATCGATCCTGGCCAACTGCTGCATGGTATCCACGATCTCAATTTCCTTTTCCGGCATGCCCAGGTATTGCCTCAGCCTTTTGTAGCAGTGCCTGTTCATCCCCGTCAGGACGCTCCCGCCCAGGTCAAAGGGTATCTTGTCGGATTCTTTATGATTCAAGGCGGCCTTTACTCTTTCATAACTTGTATATTGCATGTCAGATCCTCCCCTTTCTTAACTGAAGCCTTTCTTTCTTTTCTCATCTTGCCGTAGCGGTCTATCAATACGGCAATCAATAAGGTGGCACCGATGACGAAGGTTTGCCAATACACATCGACGTTGAGAAGCGTCAAAGCATTGGTGATCTGCGCCATCAGCAGGGAGCCCAGAAATGCGCCGATGACCGTTCCTTCGCCCCCCTGCAGACTTGCGCCGCCTATAATGACAGCAGTTATAACCCTGAGCTCAAGGCCTGATCCGGCAGTAACCGAAGCCGCTCCCAGCCTCGCTGTCATGACAACGCCTGCAAAACCTGCCAACAGCCCTGTAATGCCGTAATTCAGGATCTTCATCCTGTCAACGGGAATACCGGATAGCCTTGCTGCCTTTTCATTACCGCCGATGTAATAGTTCTGCCTGAAAAATCTGGATTGTCTCAGCAATATGTCTCCGATGATCACAAAAAGGATGGCAAACCAAATCGGCGCCTGGATCCCCAGCAGCGTTTTCTGGCCAATGGCCGTAAAGCTGTCGCTGAGACCGGAGATATTCTGTCCCTTGGTAAGGATCAGCGTCAAGCCCCTGAAAAGGCTTAAGCTGGCCAGGGTGGTGACAAAAGGGTTTATGCCCAGCTTGGAGACCACAAAGCCGTTAAAAAGGCCGATTGTCGTTCCCACCAGCAGCCCCACCAATATGGCAGCAAAGGCAGGTACGCCATTGGTCACGCACATGGCCACCACCGCGCCTGTGAAAGCTACAATGGAACCTACCGACATGTCAAAACCGCCGCTGACCATCAGGTTGGTCATGCCCACTGCAATGATGACTTCAATGGACAGACCCAGAAGCAAGGCCAGTATGTTCCCCTGGTTTAGAAAATACGGGGAAACAAAGCTCATGGTGATGAATGTCGCCAGGACGATAATGAATATCATAAACTCTCTTTGCTTTGCAATTCTTCTTAACAAATTCAAATCCTACACCTCATTTACCTTATATTCGATCCCGCTGCAAGGGAGATGATATTTTCTTCGTTTGCATCCTTTTTCAGAACCTCTCCTGCCAACCGGCCATCCTTCATGACAATGATCCTGTCACTCAGCCCCAGAACCTCCGGCAAGTCGGAAGAAATCAGGATAATGCCGACACCTGTCTGAGCCAGCTTTCTGATCAGGTCATAGATATCGCTCTTGGCACCTACATCCACGCCTCTTGTGGGTTCATCAACAATGAGCAGCTTCGGTTTGATGCTGAACCATGTCCCGAGAAGGATTTTCTGCTGGTTCCCACCGGAAAGATTGGCAACGACCTGCTCATTTCCGGTTGCAGCCACATGGAATTCCCTGATGCAGCTTTCACTGTTCTCCTTCACCTTGTTTTCCTTGATAAAGCCTTTGAAACTGAAATCCTTCAGTTTGTTTGAGATGAAATTGTCCTTGATGCCGAATTTCAGGTACAGTCCCTGGGATTTTCTATCTTCGCTCAGGTAACCGATGCCCATATTGATGGCATCGCCGGGCGTCCTGACATGGATTTTTCTGCCTTCCAGATACAGCTCGCCTGCATCAATGGGCTCAGAGCCGAATATCCCTCTAGCGACCTCCGTTCTTCCTGCACCGATAAGTCCCGCAAAACCTACGATTTCTCCCTTTCCAACCTTGAAGCTGACCGCTTTGAAGTCGGAGCCCCGAGAGATATTCTTTGCTTCAAAAAGCACATCCTCCGGCACATAACCTTCCGCCCGCATTCCGAAGATGTTCTCAATCTTTCTGCCCACCATTTTTGAGATCAGGAAATCTTCATCGATGTCCTTTACCTGCGCCTCACAAATGTATTCCCCATCCCGCAGGACGGTCACCGTATCGGCGATTTCGAATATTTCTTTCAGATGGTGGGAGATATATATGAAGGAAATGCCTTTATCCTTAAGCGCCCTAATATTCTTAAATAATTGTTTCACTTCGATTTCGGTAAGGGAAGATGTGGGTTCATCCAGTATCAGCACCCTGGGGCTGAAGGACATGGCCTTCAGTATTTCCACCACCTGCTGGTTTGCCAGGGACAAATCGCTTACCGGCACCATGGGATCAATAGCATCAATATCAAAATATGACAGCATCTCTGCCGTACGCTTGCGCAGCGCGTCCCAATCGATCCGATTCAAGCCCTTGACGGGCTGACGGTTCGCAAAAATGTTCTCTGCTACGCTAAGGCTTGGTATCAGGCTCAGCTCCTGATAAACGATGCTGATGCCCTTTTCGTTGGCATCATGAGGTGAAGAAAACTCCTGCTTTTCCCCTTCCAGATAGATTTCTCCGGCATCCGGCTTGTAAATGCCGCCTAATGTCAGCATAAGCGTACTCTTACCGGCTCCGTTTTCGCCTACAATCGCGTGTACCTCGCCTTTTCTCACGTTCAAATCGACGCAGTTCAATGCCCTGACCCCTGGAAAATGCTTGATAATGCCTTTGGCCTGAAGTATATATTCTTCCATTTCAACACCTGCCTTTCCCAACTCCCATGGGTTTATTAAGCAATAGCTTGGGTGTTACCCCAAGCTATCACTTAGCCTACTTCTCCTGAAGTATTATTTGATTGTAATGCGTTCCGCTTATTTGTTTCTCATGAAGTAGGTGTAGTTGGTCTCATCAACGATAATGACGCCTGTATCGACGGTTGACGGGATCCCCATGACCTTTGCCGCTTTATTGTCGCTTGTGATTTCAACCTTGCTGTTGTTGAGGTTGTAAAGGATCTGTACGGCATAATACGGCATCAAAGCTGTCTGCTGTGCAACCGAGGCCGAAATGACACCCTTGCTGATGGCATCCAGCACCTCATTGCCCCTATCCATTGCTACGATCTTGACCTTTCCTGCCAGCTTGGCTTCTGATACTGCGGTAGCTGCCCCAGACCCGCCGGCAGCTTCCACACATGCAATCCCGGCCAGGTCGGGGAATTTCTGCAACAACGCAGCTGCTGCTGAAGCTGCGACGATGGGGTCTGATTGCGTGTCAACGATTTGAACCACTTCGATGTCCGGATATTTTGCCAGGGCTGTCTTATAACCCAGAACCCGTTCCTCAAGGTTGGACTGTCCGGGTTTTGTCATAATGGCAACTTTGCCTTTTCCGCCGATGAGGGAAGCCAGTTTCTCTCCGCCCATCATGCCGGCATTGACATTTCCGGTACCTACAAAGGCCATCCGTGTAGAATCAGGAAGGTCGGCATCCACGGTTACGACTGGTATACCTGCATCGGTAGCTTTTTTTACAATGGAATTAAGAGACGGTTCAAAACCTACGACAACAATTCCGTGGGGTTTCTTTGCGATAGCCTGCTCAAAAGCAGCTACCATGGCATTCATATCATACTCGGCCGGTCCCACATATTCGGTTCTGACCCCAAGTTCTTCCCCTACTTTTTTCATGCCCATTTTATGATCATAGAAATAGTCAAGATTTCCCAGTGCCGAGACTTCGATATAGAGCTGGTCCTTGACAGCTGGAGCAGCCGGTGCAGCTGCTTCTGCTTCTGTTGCCGCCGGTGCAGCCGGGGCTTCGGGCTTCGGTGCTGCGCAGGCAGCCAGCGAGATAACCATGACCACTGTGAGAACAAGTGCCATCCATCTTTTCATTACTCTTAATCCCCCTTTTGATTTATGGTATAAACCGATTATAGCATGGCAACAATCCGGATATTTATATAAGAAATTAAGAAAAGAGTGAATATTTTAATATAAACTTCACTCTTCTCATCAGCTCGATTATTCGATTTAAATTAGTGCTACCGCTTAAAAAAATGCTATAAGTCCTCCCTATCCCATTAATTCATAAAGGCCCGGCACCACGATATCCGCATCCTTGAGGATATCCCTGCTGCCTATGCCCACAGTCCTCATACCGGCTGCCCTGGCTGCTTCTATGCCGGCTTCGGCATCTTCATAGACGACGCATTCTTCCGGCCGGAGTCCCAGCTCCTGGGCGGCTATCAAAAACACTTCCGGATCCGGCTTTGCCTTGGAGGTCTTGTTTCCATCCACAATAGCATCAAAAAGTGCCGTAATGCTTAGCCGATTCAGTATGATCGGCGAGTTTTTACTGGCAGAACCCAGGGCTATCTTGACACCCCTGTCCTTCAGCATTTCCATGTATGCTTTTGCGCCTTCCAGCAATTCCGATTCATCTATGGCAGATATGTATTCCACATACCACGCATTCTTTTTATCGGCAAGCTGCAGCTTCTCGTCTTCACTAAAGCTGAGCCCTCCTACTTCAAGCAGGATTTCCAGGGAACGCATCCTGCTCACCCCCTTGAGCCGTTCATTGTGTGACGCGTCGAATTCAAAGCCCAGTTCATTGGCCAGTCTTTTCCATGCTTGATAATGGAATTTAGCAGTATCCACAATGACACCATCCAGATCAAAGATGGCGCCTTTCATATTTTCCAGCATGTTGTACTTATACCCCTTTCTTGCAGCAGCAATTTCATCTTTCACCCTAATTTTACTATATTCTGGCGATCATGTGTAAGCTCTATGGAATATTTTTCTCCCCTCACATTGACTTTAAAGGCAAGCCGGCTCCACTTTTGGGGTAGGTTGGGTGTGACGGAAACCCGACCGTCCCGTACGCATAATCCCGCAAATCCGAGAATGGCTGACATCCATGCACCGCCATTGGCTGCCGGATGTGTACCGCCTATATAAATGGTGCCCGCAAACTGCTTTGACTCTCCGGTCAAATCAATGCTTGCGCTTTTCTTGAAAAAGGGATAGGCCCACTCTGCATTTCCTGTTTCGCAGGAAAGCAGTGCATAGATGCAGGGGCTAAGGCTGGAACCGTGCTCCGTTCTGGGCTCGTAATAGGTCCAGTTGGCTTTCAGCACTTCCGAATGATATGTGTCCCTGAAAAGGTAAAGCATCAGGACCACATCTGCCTGTTTGATGATCCTGGTGTCTGACGCAACACCGTGTCCGCCGCCCCAATACTCCCTGGGATCGAGGAGTCTGTTTTTCACTTCTGCCAGGGAACAATCCTCCAGACGGTGGTAGCCGTCGAACTGCTCTATGACCAGTGTCTTTTCATCCGGCTGTATCACATACAGCTTTTCCTTCATCCTGGCTATATTGGCGATTTCTCCGCTGTAATCCAGCTTTTCCAGCAATTCCGCATAAACTTCCGGATTGCCTTCTTTCAGCAGCTGCAATACCTGCAGCGCAGCCTCCAATGTATGGTGCACCATTCTGTTGGTGTATGCGTTGTTATTGACCCTTTCATGGTATTCATCCGGACCGATTACATCCAAAATCTCATACCGGTCCTTATCCTCTTTGAAGTAAGCATAGCTGTGATAGAACCTAGCACATTCGAGGATGACCTCTGCGCCGCCTTCCGACAGGATGCTCATGTCCCCGGTATATCTGTAGAATTCCCAGATAGCATAGGCAATAGCAGCGCTGATGTGGACCTGTTTATCCTTGAAATACGTTCTGACAGGCCGTCCTGTAAAAACATCCGTTACATTGTAGTCGCTGCACGCATCGTCGCCGTTTTCCTGGCTCTCCCAGGCATAAAAGGCACCCCGGTATCCATAGCAAGCCGCTTTCCTCCTGGCTCCATTCAAGGATTTGATGCGGTACCGGATCAGGCTCTTTGCTGCATCCGGATGGGTATGCAAAAAGAAAGGAAGCATGAATAGCTCCGTATCCCAGAATATGGCCCCTTTATAGGTTTGTCCCGATAGTCCTCTGGCCGGTATGGACTGATCCTGGGCATGGAAAGGTGCAATGATTTCAAGCTGGTAGATGCTGTACCGGAGGGCCAGCTGATCCTGCTCATCCCCTTCGATCACCACATCCGCGTCTTCCCATCTGGTCTTCCAGCATGCTGCATGGTCCTGACTGGCTCTAATGTAACCTGCTTCGGCAGTTTTCAGGACTGCTTCACCAGCGGCTTCAACCATATCCGTGACATTGTCTTTCCCAGTATAGACTGAGACATATTTATAGAAGGTATAAGCCGTATCCGGCTCTGAACACCACTTAATGATGCGGAAAATACCTTTATCCTGCTTTTCTATCGTTTCCTCCGCTATGAAGCTTCTTTTACAGGCCTCTGCTACGACGATGGGGACCATCAGCTCCTGGGTTATGCTTTGAACCCGGATGACATCTCCCGCTTGTTCGCAAGAAAAGCCCTCGAGATGAGGGCCGTTGATATCCCATACATCTCCGTCGATTCCCGTCTTTATGGTGATCTCACAGCTCTTTTCCAATCTGACGGTATACTTCAGGCACAACATGTGGTACGCCGACAGGCTAGCAAACCGCTCCGCCTCAACAGTTACCCGGCCATATGCCGTATCCCACACCGTATTTCGCCAGTGAAGCCCCTCCCTGATATCCAACATCTGCCGATGGCATACCGGTTTCTCTTGCAATACGCCGATTGACTTACCTTCAACGGCCAGTGAAGTAAAAAGCCCATTGGGTGCATTGACAGGCTCACGCCATTTGTTCCCGACTCTGTCGTAAACACCGGGGAGATTACAAGCCACCAGTTCATTTTTTGTATACTCCTCCATGGTTCCGCGATAGCCCATATATCCGTTGCCGGTCATGAATTTATTCCCGTTGCTTGTTATACGGCTGCTGTCAAACCCTTCCTCACATACCCGCCATGTCATGCTATCCCCTCCAACATTCCGGTATCGCCAGCGTCAATCCCTTGGGGACAACCTCATATCTTTCATTGTAAACCTCGATCGATGCGGTCTTTTCATTCAGCGTCCGGAAGCTTACGTTTTCCTTGTTTACTTTTATTAAAAGCACTGCCCCCCGGTATACGATCCTGAAGCTATAGCTGTTCCATGCCTTGGGTATGGAAGGATTGAACCTGAGGCTTGCGCCGTCGCTGCGCATCCCGCCAAAGCCGTAAACGATATTGATCCAGGCGCCGGCCAGGCTTGTGGTGTGGAGACCTTCCCTGGTGTTCCGGTTATAGTTGTCAAGATCCAGCCGGGTTGCAAAACCGAAGAAATCAAAGGCTTCTTCATGTTTCTGCAGCTCGGAGGCAAAAATCGAATGAATGCAGGGTGAAAGCGATGACTCGTGAATCGTCCTGGGTTCGTAGAAATCATAATTGGCTTTTTTGCATTCATAAGTGAACGCCTGATTGTACAGGAACATAAACATCAGGACATCCGGCTGCTTGATCATGTCGGAACGATAGATCCGGTCGTAGGACCAATTGTGGTACAGGGGAAACTCCTCTACCGGGATAGCATCCACATCGATCCGCGGCAGGTTGAAATAGCCTTCATGCTGCTCGTAGATCCCGCTGGCTTCATCCAACAGGAGCAGCATATTGTCGGAACAGTTTTTGAAGCTTGCCAGCTCTTCTTCAGTAAACCCTGTTAGCGTTTTGAGTGCAGCATACTGAGCCGCAGCCTTCTCTTTCATTTCTTCCAAAACCTCCAGGGTATACTCAAAGGTTCTTTTCGCCATATAATTGGTATAGCAGTTATTATTCACCATCATATGGAACTCATCCGGTCCCATGACGGAGAAGAATCCGAACTTTTTGGTGACCTGCCCCCAGGCGCCCCGGGACTTCAGGAACCGGCTGATCTGTAGCAGCATCTCTGCACCGTGGGTGTACAAGAATGCCTTGTCTTCGCTTAAGTGCACGTAATGCCAGATTCCATAAGCAACACCTGTACTAGGCTGGAACTGGATGCTGGCATGCTGCCAGAGATCACAGGCTTCCTCCCCGTTCAAGGTTGCCACCGGATAGCAGGCACCGCCGCCATCCAGCATCTTGGCACGTTCCATCGCTCTTCCAAGATTGCTGTATCTGAATTCCAGCAGATTTCTGGCAGCCGTCGGATTGTTGAATATATAAAAAGGCAGGCAATAGGTTTCGGTATCCCAGAATGCATGCCCGTTATAGGCTTCGCCTGTCAGACCCTTCGCGCCGATATTATTGGCAGGGTTTTGGCCGTGGTAGGTCTGCTGCATTTGAAAGATGCAAAAGCGTATCCCCTGCTGATTCTTCTCATCACCGTCAATTTCAATATCAAACCGGTCCCAGAATTGCTTCCACAGCGCTTTATTTTCCGACAGAGCGGTGTCCCAGCTCTTGACAGCTTGTGCCCTGACCCCGCTGATACCGCTTTCCCAAAGGCTCTCGTTATCTATTTCCATATCCTTCTGTACAATATTCGCTACACGCTTATCTACTGTACTGGCTTCACCGGAGCGGAGCATCAAGGTAAATTCATAGCCGATGGATTTTTCGATCGCAAAGGTACGCATTTTTGCAGAGGCGCCGATATCCAGTGTGAAGCCGGAAAAAACCCGCTGCCCGGATGTCAGCGTTTCGCCGATCATGGCTGCAATATCGCCGACGGCTTCCTTCCTGACAACATTCCAATAGTTCTTCTTTTTCGAAGCATGCAAAGTTCCAAAGTCCAGCCCCAGGATCAAGTCAACGCTTCCGTCGAAATTGAGCGGCTCAAATACCATTCGCTGATAGCCTTCACTGGTTTTGTCCATGTTGAGGAAGCGGACGAAGCTGATTTTCAGGTATTTGCCGCTGCGCGTCCTCCAGACAAATTCACGTGTCAGCGTCCCTTCCCTCAGGTCCAATACCCGCGCAAACCCGTCATAATCTGCCGTTTTCAGGTCTAGCTGCTCGCCGTCCACCGATATTCTGGTATACAACCAGTCTACGGCATTGACCATGAAATGGGTATGATCGATGATGCCTTTGTAGGATAACTTGTTTATATCATCTGCGTATTCATAAACACCGTTGAAGTAGCTGCCGATAAGGCTATCGCAGGAGGATCCCTCTTCGAAATAGCCTCTAACCCCCATGTATTCGTTTCCCAATGAAAAAACGGATTCGGATACCATGCTGCGGGCGGGATCAAAACCTTCTTCAATGATTTTCCATGGATCAAGCTTATAATAAACATCTGCAACTTTTGCCATTGTAACCCCCACTTTATTCTAAAGATTATATGCAGGCTTTACCCTTTGATTCCTGAATGAGTGCTGCTCTGGGTAATCTGTTTTTGAAAAGCTGTAAACAAAAGGATGGGCGGAATAATTGCAAATACAATTGCCCTAATTATGTCTACATCCGCTGTCTTGCCGTTTCTGAATTGGAACAAACGAACCATGACCGTCTCCAGTCCCGAGTTGTTGAGTACCAGATAAGGCAGAAGGAAATCCGACCAGGCACAGTTGACTGCATACATTGCAACGACCATTGTAATGGGCTTGCTCAGCGGCATAACGATCCTGGAAAATATCTGCAGGTTGTTGCAGCCGTCTATCCGGGCTGCTTCGATGATAGATTTCGGAAGCGTATCAAAATACTGCTTATACAAAACCACGTAGAAAGCATTGGCACCGATGGAGAACCAAAGCGGATAAAAAGTTCCGCTTAAACCCAGCTTGTTGATGTTGATAAACAAGGGGACGATGCTTGTGGTCGCCGGAACCATAAGACTTCCCAGTACAAGTGCATAAACTAATTTTGATCCCTTGGGCTTGATGATGGAGAGCGCAAATGCCAGCAAACCGTTGAATACGATAGCACATATGACACTGCCGGCCACGGAGTATAATGAGTTGATATAGAACTTATAAAACTTAAGGTCGTTCCACGTCCTCACGAACTTGCTGAAATCAAATTCCTTCGGGAGTATGGACGGCGACAGTGTAAATTCCTTGATGTCCTTAAAGCTGGAAAGCATGATCCATACAGGAGGTGCAATGGATATAAGCGTTATAAGCAAACAAACCGTAAATAACGCATAGTAAAGAATCCTGACACCTGGTCTTCTGAGATCCGACCGGGTGATAATGCCGTTTTCCTTATCCTGAAGCCTTGACAAAGCATTCACCCCTTTCTATATATCCAGCTCTTTGTTGAATTTGTTGTAAACAGCAGTCAAAGAGATTAAAAAAATGCTGATAATGACGGAAACTGCCGCGGCCTTCGGGTAATCAAATTTCTCAAAGGCATATTTAAAAACCAGCTGCATGATTGAAATCGATGCATTATTGGGACCGCCATTGGTCATGACCAATGGTTCATAGAGAATCTGAAAAACAGCGATAACCTGCAAGATGAGAAGTGTCCGGGCCAGGTTCCGAAGATTGGGTATGGTTACATGCCTGATTCGGTCCCAGATGCCGGCACCATCGATGATGGCTGCCTCGTACAGCTCAGGGTTGATCCCCTGAAGTGCTGCCAGATAGATCAGTGCGGTAGCACCTGCCGCTTTCCAGGTCATCGTTAAGACAATCAAGGGAATTGTCAATTTGGGATTACTAAGCCATACCATCGGCTCTATTCCGAATTGACCCAGAATGATATTAAGCACGCCCGTTTTGCCGGGCTTGAAGATGAAGCCCCACATCAAAACCGTTGCCAAGCCCGGTACCACGTTGGGGAAATAAATCCCCACCCTGAACAGGGATTTTGCATGAACCATCTCATTGATCAGGATAGCCAGGACGATAGGTACGAGGAAACCGATGACCAATGACCAGATCGTATAGGAAAAAGTATTTCTGACAGCAGGCAGAAAATCGGGATGGCGAAACACATCGATATAATTTTTGAAGCCGACAAATTCTATAAGTTTCATCCCTTTGGCACTATAGAATGAAAGGCGTACACTTTCCAGCAGCGGTTCCCAAACAAAAAAAGCAAACAAAAGAAGTGTTGGCGCCATTACAAGCCATCCGCCCATGTTATGCTTCAGGTTTTCAGACATCTTGTACTTTGTTATTCTCTTTTTATTCACTTCAAGCATACGGTCAAGCAACCGAGATTCCCCCTCCGGTTCTTTAATTTACTACAATGAAGCTACTTAGAG
Source organism: Calditrichales bacterium MX18-03 (assembly GCA_021083345.1). Classification (GTDB taxonomy): domain Bacteria; phylum Bacillota; class Clostridia; order Lutisporales; family Lutisporaceae; genus JAJGRE01. Next base: position 542,832 of record JAJGRE010000001.1, read on the forward strand.
TATACACCGTGAAAGTACAGAGCTCTCTTCCTTTCACGGTGTATACGATAATCCTGATATCTACATTTTATTACTTGTTCACCTGGCTGTCCAACAGGCTTTGGAGATTTGCATTTGCTGTATCCAACAGTTTTTGTACATTTGCGTTCTTATCGGTTATGACGGCCTGAAGCACTTTTGTCAATTCCGCATACATGTCCTGTGTGAGCTTCGGCTCTTCCAGGTGCAGATTGCCGTTTTGCTTCAGCTTCTCATAGTAGTCGTTGTAAAGTGCCATATCAATATTTGAATTCTTCGAAATGGCTTCCTGTTTTGCTTTTATGAATTCCGGATCGGTCCAGGCTGGGAAGTCGGGAATAACAGGGATTCCGGCTGTAACCTTGTTCTTTGCGTCATCTTCCATACCGGCTAAGGATTCCGGTGTTGTCACCGGTGCTTTGCCCATTACTTCGATATAGTTGAGCGCTGCTTTGACTTCTTCCGCCGTTGCTTTTGCCGAGAACATATACGGCGTACCGCCCATCAGGGAGTACTGTCCGCCCGGTCCGGCAGGCAGCGGCACAAGCGCAAGCTTCTTAACATCCAGCTTGTTGACCTGAGTTGGCTGGTTGACGGCGTCGTTGGCACCGATGTACATTGCAGCTTCGCCGGTTCCGAGGGCTTTGAAGCCTGTGCCCCAGTCTTCATTTGTCGGATCAGCTGTCAAGACATCATACTTCCATTTCAGGTCTTTAACAAAACTCATGGCTGCTACGTTTTCAGGAGAATTCAGCTGTGCAACCCATTTGCCGTCCTTCAACGCTTCCATCTGCGCGCCGAAAGCCCATGCGATGCTGGAGTAATGCCATCCGCCGGCGTTGTCTTTTGCCAGGATGCATATTCCGGCACTTCCTGTCTTATCCTTTATGGTCTTTGCACATTGTGCAAGCTCTTCCCAGGTCTTCGGGTACTGCGGGATGCCGTTGGCATCGACGAGGCCTGCTTTTTCGAATAACTCAACATTCAGCATAAGTCCCAATGCGTAGCCGTCTCTTGGAATACCATAGATCTTTCCATCCTTGGACAGCAGTTCCCTTATGGTGGGGTTCATCGCGTTATCCCAGCCCAGTTCTTTGAGCTCGGCAGTAATGTCTTTTACAAATCCACCTTCAATCAGCTTCTGAGGTTCTGTGTACCAGGTTTCAAATACCGTAGGGAGATTGCCTGATTCGGCCAGGGAGACAAAGGTGTCGGTTGCATACTTGTAGTATGCAGGGACCACTTTAACGTTAGGATACTTGGAATTGAAGGTCTTTACCCAGTTTTCATGCATCTTGATATCATCGGCCAATGTATCTTCCGGCCAGATACCAAGCTTAAGTGTAATCTCTTCCGGTGTTGGCTCCGGTGTAGCTGCCGGTGCGGCGGTTTCGGTGTTGCTCTTCGCACAGCCTGCCAACAATGACAGCATCGTTAACAATAAAACCAAGGAAATGAGTCTCAGAATACCCTTCTTCATACAACTTCCCCCTTACAAATTTTATATGCAAGGTTTAACGTTAAACAAACAAGTATAAAAATAAGGTTTAACGTTTAACCTATTTTTACTATAAGCTTTTTCCCATTGTTTGTCAATATGAGCCTTGCATTATTTATGAATGAAATTTAAATTGCCGGGTGACGGATATCCTTGACGCTATGTCTTTCCACCAGCTTAACCGGCAATGTAATGTTGTTGCTTGCGATGGGAAAGCCTTCTATTACCCGGATCAGTGATTCCGCCGCCATTTTGCCTTTTTCCTGGGTATCCTGGTGGATCGTGGTTAACCTGGGCGCCGTTAGCGAGCTGATATACAGATCATCAAAACCGACCACAGAAAAGTCATCGGGTACCCGCTTCCCCTTTTCGTTGAGTCCGGAAATGATCCCGGCAGCCAATATGTCAGCAGTTGCAAATATGGCGGATACGTCGGATCTGCTGCTTAATTTGTGTCCAAGGCCAATGCCCTCGGTAATGGTGATTTCCTGCTGGTAAACATTCTTGCTTTCAAAGGGGATATCGGCCTCCTTCAATGCTTGCTTGTAACCTTTGAACCTTTCTTCCACGACACCGTTATGCTTGATGATCGGCGAAGCAAAGACAATATGCCGATGACCCTTATCAATCAGGTATTTAGTGGCCATATAACCGCCATTGCAGTCCTCCAATCCGATGTTCAGCACCTTCCGGTTATCTATATAACTGTCAACCAATACAAAAGGTACGCCGGCATTCATCAGCTTCTCAAAGAAATCATCCTGAAACAGGCCGGTTAAAATCAAACCGTCCATATTCCAGTTGCGCAGCAGGGAAAACAGTTCATCCTCGTTGTAGACGGTACGGATCATCAGGTAATAGCCTTTTTCACGGAGCTTCTTTTCGATACCGTCAATGACAACGCTGTGAAAAGGGTCCGAAATGAAGTTGCCGCTTTTCTCCGGCACTACCCGGTTTATCACCCCTATAATTTTCGACAGCTTGTTGACCAATGACCTGGCTGTCATATTGGGAATATAATTGTTTTTCTCAATGATCATTTTTATTTTTTCAACGGTTTCCGGTGCAACACGCTTATAATTCCCGTGAATGACGTTTGAAACGGACGTAACACTTACATTCGCTTCTTTTGCAATATCCTTCAGTGTAACCATATCTATTCCCCCTCAACCGGTTTAGTACTCTGTTAACCCTAATTCTATATATTATCGCCGGTTAAATTTCCGTAGTACTACGTTGTCGTCACTCGCAATACATAGAGTATTACTCACTCCTCCGTCTTGTTCTACGAAAATTTTCCTCGCCGAGTAGTACATAGTTTAGAGTTAACAGAGTACTTGGTGCAGATTTGTCCTGTTATTCCAAATAGTACCTTTTTGGCGGCAAAAAAACAACCCCCTGCCAAGCCGTATTTCCCAGCTGACCGTTTCCCAAAAAAGGACCGTATGCTATAATCAGACTTGACACCTTACTCCAATTAAGGCCGTTGTTTTAATTTAAATGAAAAGGAGTCTGTATACATGAGGTTTATTCATCGCACTATAAGCATGTTTTTCATATTTGCTGTTCTCTTTATGGGTCAGAATGCATACGCTTCTTCCACCGGCCATTCCTATGACACGGCTGCAATTGTTTTTGACGATAATACAGCATACCCGGTAGGTGTGCTCGATGCCCAAGGAAAAGAAGGGCAAATCACCATTTATACCCGGAATTATGGGGAACGGACCAGGCCTTTTACTGCCGGCACCTCTGAGTATATTGTCGCAGATAATATTGTTGTGTATATAAATACCGATGGGGAGAGGGGCACGTACATTCCCTCCGGCGGCTATGTCGTTTCATGTTCGGACCTTGATACCGGTATTTCAGACAGAATGCATATCGGTGCCGGGTTAGAGCTAATAAACTATGCTCTTCCTGACATGCCCGACATGTATTTTGAACTGGACGGCATGGTGGTGCCCGTTGACCATTCCGATTCTCAAAGAGGAGCCGGAGAGGCCGTCCTTTACACGCCGGCTTACGGCGAATCTACAGAAACAAATGCATGGGGCCTGGAATTAACAATTGTAGATAACGTAATATACCGGATTACCTCTATGAAAAAGGTGAACAACGTTTGGGCAGATAACAATTCGTCAATACCGCCCAATGGCGTAGTCGTATCTATTCATACAGCCAGCCCCTATTACGGCAAATTGCTTGAAAAAGCAAAGCTAGGCGGTTCAATCCTTATCGACCAGGGCAATACGATATTTTATCACGCAGGCAAAAGCACTTATGCCGCCTACAACCCCATATCACTGACGGATAATCCCCAAGCCTGGGACGAGAATAACGGCAAGCCTTATGAAAGCTTTAGAGGTCCCAATCAGCTGGTTATTTATGACAGCAGCTATGGCAGCCATACCGGGACGAACCCCTTCGGCTACGAGGTTGCCGTAAATGCTTGGGGCAGCATCATCAAGACAGGCGGGAACGATTCGGAGATTCCAGAAGGCGGCTATGTGATCTCCGGACACGGCAATAAATTGAAATGGCTTCAAAAGTATGCCCTCATCGGTCAAAAAGTCCTTATAAACAGGGACAAGCAGGAAATTGCGATTATTTTCACGCCTCAATCCTATGTGGATATGGCGGCCGGCAACCTGGGCCTGACGCAAGACCGTCTGACTCTGGCAAAAAAACAGTTGTTGGATATTCCCTATGAGGACATACAGGGAAAGATCGATAAAACTGTAGAGAAGCTGAAAGCGTTGCAGCTGAAGGTTGACCGAATGCAGTTCGAAGGCCTGGTTGATGAAGCTGCAGCCATACAGGCTGAGACACTGGACACTTATTACATGACCTATGAGTCAAAAAAAGTTGAAGACAGGGCGGTCTGGCTGAGACCCCGAGAAACTTGCATTGAAGAGATAAGAATCCGGCTTGACAGGCTGAAAGAATTGAATATAAACACCGTTTATCTGGAAACCTATTGGAACGGCTATGCCATTTACCCCACCGGCAGCTCATTGTTGCAGCATAACCCATTATTCAATGGGTTGGATGTGCTGGATGCATACATAAAGGAAGCTCACAGCAGGGACATGACGTTGCATGCCTGGGTTGAAGATTTCCTGACAGACCTGCCACTTGCTGAAAAAAAGCCCCAATGGCTGGCAGTCAGCAGGAAGGGTGACAGATACTTTCTGGAAAACGGGATAACCAAGTATTATTTCCTGAATCCTGCCTTACCGGAAGTGCGCAGCTTTCTATCCAAGTTCTATACGTCGCTGGTAAAAACATATGCCCTTGACGGCATACAGTTTGACTACTTGAGATATCCCCATTCAGGAGATTACACCAATGACTTCGGATACGACAGCTATACCAGGCAGCTTTTTAAGAGCTTTACCGGCACTGATCCGGCAGCCTTGAAGCCGGGTGATGCATTATGGGAAAAGTGGTGTGCGTACAGGACTTATCTCATAAGCTCTTTTGCCTATGAAACCTTTACTGAAATCAAAGCCCTGAAGTCTGATGTCCGGATATCGGCAGCTGTTTGGCCGGACTATGACAAAACTCTGACAGATATATTCCAGGATCCGCGGTCCTGGGTTGCGGGAGATTATATCAATAACCTGATTTCAATGTCTTATTATCTTAACGAGGCCCCTGTTGTGGATGACGCGATAAAGACACAAGCTTTCGCAAAAGGGCACGCTCAGGTTACTTCCGGAATTGCGACACTGACTAAAGTGCCGCAGGCCATCCTTCTGAGACAGGTTGATGCCGTCAGGTCGGCTGATGTAAATGGAATCGGGATCTTTGAATTTGAGTCGCTGTTCAGAGGTGGTTACGACGTCCCTTTAAAACGCGGTGCCTTCCGAACCCCTGCTGTCATAACCCATAAGGATCCCGAGCTATCTTTAACCGTTTTGCTCAATGATATGACCCGGAAGATAAATGAGATTTATGTCCCTTTCGGTGGTATGGATGCAGAGCGGGCGGGTTTGTATGAAAAAAAGATAGGAGAAATCAATATCGATTTTGGTGATGTGAAAGCTGGTAGAAGCAGAGCTGCCAACATAAAAAGCCACACCATAGACATACTGAACGCAGTAAATCATGATATCGGCCTGAATGAGCATGTCAAAAACCGTATGATCTCCGACTTGAATAATGCGGTAAGCATACTGGAAGCTTTCAATTCAGGCCTCCGTTTTGTGGAAAACCTCGTTGTAATGGGATTCCAGGCGGAGCTGGCGCTGGAAGCCCTGAAAAGCGGCAATGAGACACCCGTCAGGATAAAGGCAGTTCTCAACAATGGTACTTGCATCTATCTTGACAGCAAGTACTATACAATAAAGTCCGACAATCCAGAATCACTTGAGATAAAAGACGGCATGGTGAGGTACATTGCCGGTCATGGCGCGGCATCAATCCAAATTGCGGTTTCGGATGCATTTCCTATTACCCTTGCCGGTGGTTTAAACAGAAATTTCGAGTTCACAATGGATCCCGGGATGATGGCTTTGGTAGAAAATGCAGCACATGGCTGCTTGACCGCATCGGAAATCTCTTATACGGGTGTGAGGCTTGACTGGCGGGGTAAGGTAGTCGATTCCAATATAGCCGGGTATATCGTTTACCGAAACGGCACACAAATTGCCGGCGTTACTGCTGAAACCTTCAAGGACGGGGACCTGGAGGCCGATACGGAATATACGTACGAGATACACGGCTTTGATGCATTCGGCAAGGTTATCTATTTGAGCAACCAGATTCATATAAAAACAAAAGCTCCGTTCCTGATTTCTTCTTTACATTGATCCTAAATAATACCTTTTGGGGGCTGCAAAAAAAACAACCCCCGTCAAGCCGTTTACCTTCATTTTGGGTTCGGCTATCTGGGGGAAGCTTGTATGCTGCCTTTCACTTAGCAGTTCGTTGAGACCTTCCTTCGGTTTATTTGATCCGGATAACTGCCTTGACCACGTCCCTGGCATTATTCACCACAAAATCAAAGGCTTCCTTGGTATTTTCGAAGTCAAACGCGTGGCTGACAATATCCTTGACATTGATGGCGCCGCTGGCAATCGCATTGATGGCGACAGGATAAAGGTTTCTATACCGGAAGATGGTCTTCATCTGCCCCTCTTTGCTCATCAGCTTCATAAAGTTGAATTCGACCTCGTCCTTGGCAGTCATGCCTACAAGAACGATGGTACCGCCGATCCTGAGCACATCTGCGGTCTGCTTGACTGTTACCTCAGCTGCTGCCGTATCAATGACCACATGGGCCCCTTTTCCTTCAGTAATCTCAGCGATTGACTTGACGACATCGGCTTCCTTCGGGTTGATGACATGGGTCGCACCTAGCTTTACAGCCGTTTTCAGCCTGTTTTCCAGTACATCCACAGTAATGACCTTTGAAGCGCCTTTTGCCTTGCAGGCCAATAATGTCACCAGACCGATGCAGCCTGAACCGTAAATGACAACAGTATCCCCAAGCTTTACACCGCCTACGTTGGCAGCATGGAGGCCCACGGCCAGGGGCTCAACCAGCGCGCCCTCGACATTGGATACGTTTTCAGGCAGCTTGAAGCACATATCTTCGGGATGGGTCACATAATTGGTAAGCACACCATGATAAGGTGGTGTTGCAAAAAATTCTACATCCGGGCAAAGGTTATACCGGCCTTCCTTGCAGAACTCGCATTTTCCGCAGGTTTTGCCGGGTTCCAGTGCAACACGGTCGCCCACCTTCAGGTTTTTGACGCCGCTGCCTATTTCCACGACTTCACCGGCGCACTCATGCCCTAGTACAAAGTCGCCTTCTACAACGAAATCACCGATTCTGCCGTGCTGGTAGTAATGGACGTCTGAGCCGCAGATACCCACTGCATCTACCTTGATCAGAACTTCCTTTTCCTTTGGGGCGGGCATCGGCACGTCCTTCCAAATCATCTGGTTGGTGCCATGCATGAAAATGGCTTTATTGCTCATTGATTTAACCTCCTTAATAAATCAGTCAGTATGAAATGGTACGCGGATTTTTTCAATCCGCGTACCAAAGATTCAGCTTATGAGAGCTATCTTATTGTATTGCTCCGGCTTTCTTATGCATTTCGATATACTTCTGAACGTTGTCCTTTGTGATCAGCGGGCAATCGATATCCATGTTGATTTCCTTCTCAGCGCCGGTTACCAGCTTGTTTGTCGTATCCAAAAGTGAAGTAGCAAGGTCATATGCGCTCTGTAAGCTTGTTGAAGTCATCAAGCCCTTTTCGATCAGGAGGCAAGCTTCAGCTGTTCCGTCAACACCGTATGCCAGTGTATTTTTGAACTTCGGGTTGTCTTTGATAACTTCCAATGCACCTGCAGCCATGTTGTCGTTCATTGCGATGATAGCATCGATCTTGTCGTTGGCCTGTACCCATGTTTCCATGTAGTTCATCGCTTCATCCTTGTTCCAGTTGGCAATTTCTTCGCCTACGATCTTGACATCCGGCCGCTTCTCAAAGAACTCTTTCTTCCAGCTTTCACGTCTTGCATCCGCGTGGAAGTTTCCGGGAGGTCCCATCAGCACAACAACCTTGGCATTCTGGGGAACCTGTGATACTGCCAGGTCGCAGTTTACTTTTGCCTGCATGTACGGATCTGCGTCAACAGAGGATGATCCAGGGATGCCGCTGATGCGCGCATTGGTTGTAATAACCTTGATGCCTGCGGCTACTGCTTTTTCTACGTAAGGTCTCTGTGCTTCGCCGTTGTTCGGCTGAACAATGATGACATCGTATTTGTTTGTTATAGCGTTTTCGATCAGGCCGTTTTCTGTATCATCATTGGCCTGGCCGTCAAATACGTCCAATTTGATATTGTCATACTTCGCTGCTTCTTCCTTCACCGCATTGGCCAGCCATGCTGCGAAAGAGTCTGCCTGTGCTCTGGCGATATAAGCGACTCTGTATTCCTTCTGCTCTGCCGCTGCTGTCGGTGCTGCTGCGGGTTCAGCAGGCGCTGCTGCCGGTGCCGGCTGACTGCAGCCTGTCAACAAGGATGCCATCATTGAAACAATTAGAGCGATTACCAACCATTTTTTCATTTCTCTGCCCCCTAATAATTTTTTATTTATATAAACCGCAAATATCTCTTCTATCCAAGATACAGCGGTTTATAACGCTGTATGAGACTATTTTGCTTCGGCACTGCCGAGTTTCCGCTTTGTCCGTTTTGTTTTTGCCCATATGTCATAGATAACCGCCAGAGCGATGATCGCACCGCGTACGATCTGCTGCAGATAGGAATTCACACCCACCAGAACCATGATATTATCCAGGAAGCCGACAATGAATGCGCCGGCAAGTGTTCCCGAAGCTGTCCCGATACCCCCTGAAAAGCTGGTTCCGCCGATGACGGCTGCCGTAAGCGCCTTGAACTCGTAACCGACGGCACCGTTGGGCATTCCGCCGTTTACACGAGACATGAACAGCACACCGGCAATACCTACAAAGATACCGTTTATGATGAAGGCCTGCATTTTAATCCGGTTGACGTTGATGCCGGAAGCATTTGCCGCTTCCTCATTGCCGCCAATCGCATAGATGGATCTGCCGAATACCGTATGCCGCAAGAGATACCAGGTCAGCACCAGAAGCGTCACCATGAAGATGACCGGTGTCGGCATCCCCAGGATTCTGCCTTGACCGAACTTTATATACGCGCCGATCTGATAGATGTTTTGTCCATTTGTATACATCAGTGCTGCGCCCCGTGCGATCGTCATCATGGCCAATGTTGCAATAAAAGGCGGCGTCTTGAATCTGGTAACCATCAATCCATTCAGAATATTGCATATGACGCCCACCAAGATAGCAGCAACAAAAGCAAGAAGCAGCGAGCCTGTCATTTTATAGACCGATACCGAGAGCACACCGGCCAGCGCCAACACCGAAGCTGATGACAGATCCAGCATGCCGCTGATGATCAGGATCGTCTGGCCAAAGGCCAGGATGGTTCCCACAGAAATCTGCGTCGATATGTTCTTAATGTTTTCAACCGATACAAAGTTCTCGTTGGCAAGCCAGCAGACCAGAAAGAGAACGATCAGAACGAAATAGATGCTGTACTTGCTTTTTATGCTTGTCCATAAGCTCTGTTTGTTTACCTTGCTCATTGATTCACCCCCTCCTGGCTGATGGTTTCAGTTGCATAAGCCATGATTCTTTCCTGAGAAAATTCCTCTCTTCTCAATACACCAGTTATTTTACCCTTGGACATGACATAAATTTTGTCGCACATCATGATCAGCTCAGGCAGCTCCGAAGAAACCATGATCAGCGCTTTTCCCTGCTTTGCCAGCATTGTCATCAGCTTGTATATCTCATGCTTTGCGCCTACATCGATCCCCCGTGTCGGCTCGTCCAATATGAGGATATCCGGGTTGGTTACCATCCACTTCGCCAGTACGACTTTTTGCTGGTTTCCCCCGCTTAATGCCTCAATAGAGGTTTCATAGTCGGGGGTCTTTACATTCATTTTCTTGCAGAAATCTGTTACGGTCTGATTCTCCACCTCCGGATGCAGCCTTCCGTCGTATATGAACTTTCTCAGGCTTGACAAGGATACATTTTCTCTGACGCTGCGGACCGGGATAATGCCGAACCGCCTTCTGTCTTCCGAAAGCATGACCATCTTCCTGTCGATACTGGTCTTTACGTTTTTTATGTTAACGTTCTTGTTTTTGATGGTGATTTCTCCCGCCTGATAGGGATCCAACCCAAAGAGCACCCGCATGACCTCTGTCCTGCCTGCGCCCATCAGGCCTGCAAAACCGACGATTTCTCCTTCAGAAACTTCAAAGCTTACATTATCGAACTTGCCGTCACTGGTTAATCCTTTGACCTGGAGCACCGTTCCGCCTATCTTGATGTCTTCCTTCTGAAAAACGCTCTCCAGCTTTCGACCCACCATCTGCGTGATGACCGTTTCCATGTCATAAGCATCCTTTGGCCTGGAATCCACCACACAGCCGTCTCTGAATACGGTGATCTCATCCGCTATCCTGAATATTTCATCCATTTTATGTGAGATATAGATGATGCTGGTCCCACGCGCCTTAAGCTCATTTATTTTCTTGAACAGGACTTCAACCTCTTTTTGCGTGATGGCCGATGTGGGCTCATCCATGATGATGATGTCCGAGTTATAGGAAATGGCCTTCAGGATCTCCAGCATTTGTATGTCCGAAACCGTCAGGTCCTTGAGCTTTGTCTCAGGGTCATAGCTTAGCTGTTCTTTTTCCAGGAGCGTCAGTGTGCGCTTTCTTATCTCCTTCCAGTCAACCTTGCCGAATTTATCTTTTGGCCAGTTTCCAACGAACAGGCTCTCCTCAATGGTCATTTCCGGCATGTAGTTGAGTTCCTGAAAAATCATGGATATGCCAAGGCTTCTGGCTTGAATGGGATTGCTGATCTCTACAACCTGTCCGTCAATCAGGATCTGGCCTGAGTCGGGCTTATGGATACCATTTATCACCTTCATCAAGGTTGATTTGCCTGCACCGTTCTCGCCGCAAAGGACATGCACCGTTCCTTTTTTTACGGCGAAATTAATCTTGTCCAAAGCCTTGACTCCCGGAAAGGATTTCTCGATGTTGGAAACTCTTAATTTGACTTCCACATTCATAGTGCATGCATTCCCCTTTGTCTATTTTTAAGAATTCAGCTTTTCCTTTGCTTTAATAACATCATAATGGATGCGCGTACCCCTATAAATGGTCTGCATTATGCTGATTATGCACAATTTTGCTTTGTAAAATGCCCATCGTGCTATACTTAATCCGTCTTTGCACCGGATTAATGTTTTTGTGTCCTAGATTAAGTACCCCCGTCACCCTATTCCTGCCCTCAAAAAAAAACCTCCGCATATGCGAAGGTTTCATTCCATTCGGTTCTATTTTTTTGCCGTCATGCTTTCCTTGTATTCCATAACCGTCATTCCCGTTATTTTCTTAAACACCTTGCTGAAATACTGTTGGTTGGAGTATCCCACTTCCTCAAAAATCTCCTTGACCCTTCCGTCCGAGTCCAGCAGCAGTCTTTTGGCCTTTTCAATCCGAAGCTTGTTGATATATAAGGACATGTTTTCTCCGGTGGCTTTTTTGAATGCATTGCACAAATAGTGTTTGGAAAGATGAAGCTTCTCGGCAACGTCGTCAAGGGATATCTTCTCATCATAATGATATTGGATAAAGTTTAATGCGCGGTTGATCAGCACTTTTGAGCTGGCATAACGCATCTGCTTGATTTCACCAATGACTTTTTCGGTGAAATCACACAGCAAATTCACGATACTCTGCAAGGACTCGGCATTCTCGATCTGAAAGTGATAATCCTTATGATTGCTGAAGATCTTGTTGCTTTCCAGGAACAGGCCGTAACTGCTGAAAACATCTCCCATCAGGCTGGAATAGAATATCTTTACCAGCCTTGGATTGACATTGTTCTGCTCAAACCAACAGCCCAGCTGCCGGACCAGCTCCTTGGTCCCGTTGATGCTTTCTGCGCCTATCGCCTCAATAAACTTTTTGTTGTGCTCCTTTTTTAATTGAAAAATATTCGGTTCACTGAAACGGATGCTGTCTGTATTTGAAATATAGCAGGAGTCCTGACCCTTGTAGAACAAGACCTGCTCCTTGTCGGCAAAATCCCTGTAAATGCCGGCTGCTTTGCTGATATCATCAAAGCAATCCGTATAGACAACATTCAGAAAGCAATCAAAGTATTGCTTTGCTGAATGACTGACGGAATGAAGCATCCGGTTCAACTCGGTGACTTTCAGTGTTTGCGCCGACAGAAGCATGGCGTACCTGCTGCTCTGATGGACATAAATATAGTCAAGGGTTCTTTCTGCAAGTTGATCAAGAAGGATGTTCAATACAGCATTACCTGTCTGGCTGGTTGGATTGTCTTGCGATATTCCATGGCTGCTGCTAATGGATACGCTTGCAAAAGCAAACCGGGTACCGGTCAAGGGAAAGCCGATACTGCTGCAACGGTCTGCCAATTGCGTATCGATTGCAAAATCCGATTTGATCATATCTACAAATATGGACCGTTTAATGTCGTTTATACTTTTCAGATCTTTTTCCTTAACATGCTTTGCCTTATTCTGCACGTCGATCTTCTTTCTGATGGACTGCATGACGGCCACCAGCTCTTCATCCTCAACTTCAGATTTGAGTATATAATCGTCCGCACCGATTTTCAGGGCTTTCCGGGCATAAGCGAAGTCGTCATAGCAGGTCAGAACCAATATTTTAACATGCTGGTCCGCTTTTCTGACTTCTTCCACCAGCCAAAGCCCATCCTTCTTCGGCATTTTGATATCCGTTATGATCACATCCGGCATGTGTTTCCTGTACTGCTCATAGCCTTGCTCACCGTTGGATGCTTCCGCCACAACCGTGAAGCCGTTGGCTTCCCAGTCAATGGTGGTCTTGAGCCCCACCCGGACCAGCACTTCATCATCAATGATAAGAACTTTGTACATATAAGTACTCCAACCTTTTCAGCATATTTGTTATAACGCGTTTATGGGTAGATTTACAAGAACCTTGGTCCCCATGCCAACCTCCGTCTCGATGCTCAGTCCATACTCGCTTCCGCAGTAGAGCTTGATCCTCTGGTTGACATTGTTCAGGCCTACTTTGCTGAATTTGCTTTTGTTTGATGCATTATTGAATATATTCTTTAATATTTCATCTTCTATGCCCGGTCCGTCATCCAGAATTTCTATCATCAGCTGCTGATCTTCAAGGTGGGCCCTGATTTCGATATTCAGCTCGTGCTGCTCGTCCTCCATGCCGTAGATGATGGAGTTTTCCACGATAGGCTGCAATATCAGCTTGGGGACGGTCAGGTCCATACAGCTGTCGTCAATATTGTAGACAATATTCATGGCCTTGTTGAAGCGCAGCTTCTGAATCACGATATAATTCATCACATAGTCGATCTCTTCTCTCAGGGAAATCATTTCCCGCCCCAGATTGGTGCTGATTCGGAGGAGCTTGACAAGTGCCGTAATGGCCTTGCTGACACCGCTGTTGCCCTGAATTTTCGCCATCCATTTTATGGTATTCAGCGTATTGTATAGGAAATGTGGGTTGATCTGCGCATGCAGAGCTTCCAGCTCTACTTCCTTTTTCTCCTGTTCTTCCCGGATCAGCTGGTCTATAAGCTTCTGCATCTCTGCAATCATGTTGTTGAGGCTATGTCCCAGCTGTCCCACCTCGTCGTTTGATTGAACTTCTGTTCTTGCCGTCAGGTCACCCTGTTCGACCTTTTTGATGACATTCATCATTTTCATCATAGGCTCCGTATATCTGAATGAGAAAAACAGGATATAAGTGATAATGACCAAGCTATAGAAGATGCCGGCAATATTCAGGTATCTTTGAATCTCATTAAGCTCCTGGTACAAATAATCCGTGGAGATGGTCTTGATAATTTTCCAGCCATTGTTTTCAACGGTTGAATAGATGGCAACCTTATCTATGCTTGATTCGTATTGCACATAATCATGACCATCCTTGTCGGCCAGCACCGCTGCGGCATAGGGTTCCCCAATGATGGATGCACCGATTTTGCTTTTGTCCGTATGGCTGATGATGCTGCCCTGATCGTCGCAGATGAGGACCTCTACCTTCTCGTTATCCAGCAGTCCTGCATAGGCCTGCTCCAGTATCACCTCTTCCAGGTCGATCAGCAGATAGCCATAGGCTTCCAGCGTATTGAAATCGATGACTTTCCTAGCCAGTGTAAAATAATTTTTCTTGAACTTTCCGGATAATATCTCCACTTCTTCGCTTTTTGTCGGCAGCCAGAGCGGTTGCCCCAGGGATTTCTCCAGATGCTGGTCAATGCGTTCCAGTTTGTTGATTTTTTTTGCACCCACCGAATAATAAGCACCATCCAGTACCAGGTCGATGACTTCAATATCATCCCTGGACAAAATGAAGTTTCTTAAAACGCGTCCGTACTCATCCGCACGGAAATCCGATTTATGGTTCAGCATATCCAGCAATTCACTGTTGGAGGTGATGACCGTGGAGAATTCCTGAATATCATCCAGGATGAAGTTCAATTTCTCTCCGGTCTCAAATACCGATTGAATGGCCGTTTCGGTGTACTTATTCCGGATGATTTCCTTGACGGTCCTGGAATAAGTAAAGGATATGACCATTACGGGAATGACAATCAGCACGATGGCAAAAATGCCCAGCTTGACACGCAGTGAATTGAAAACCTTGAATTGATTCATGCATGACCCCTCCCGTCCATTATTCACCAGCTCTGATCTGTTCCAGCTGCTCATATATTTTTTGGGCAACTTCACTGCTTTCTGAATTGTCCTCAATCATTTGGTGCAGGCTGCTGTTCAACACCTTTTCAACCTCATAGAAATTGGAAATCTTCGGCCTCAGGTAGATATTCTGCGGCTTCCATGCTTCCAGCACGGCATTCATATGCTTCAATGCAACCTGTTCATCCGATACCAGTTCCGGGTTGTTAATTTGTGCCTTTATCAGCGAGTCTCCATATGCGGATTTTCTTGTCGGCAGGCTGCCGCCTTCAGGGTGCTTAAGCACTCTTAACTGCATATCCTTTGAGGTAGCCCAAACGATATAAAGCCATGCCGCCTGCTTTTCTGCCTCCGTTGAATACTTGTTAATGCCGATTCCGGAGCCGCCGTAAATATTTGCACTTCTGACATCACCATAGGGCAAAATG
Organism: Calditrichales bacterium MX18-03; assembly: GCA_021083345.1. Taxonomy (GTDB): domain Bacteria; phylum Bacillota; class Clostridia; order Lutisporales; family Lutisporaceae; genus JAJGRE01. The sequence continues at coordinate 558,129 of JAJGRE010000001.1, forward strand.
GAGTACCCGACCTTACCGGCTACTTTGGAGTGAACCTGATCCTCCACATAAGTATAGTTCTCATCCCAATTAGCCATCATGGCAACCTCGCCGTTCCTGAAAACTCTGGCCAAATCGGTCCAGTTCCAATTGACGCTTTGGGGAGCCGAAACACTTGCAACTTTCTTATACATGTCCAGCGCCTGGATAAAATCTCCATCCAAAACATGGATGTTGTTGAAGGCTTTTAATCCCAGCGTATTGATTTTTTCATCGAAAAAATAATCACCGCCATATGCCGCAAGGATATTGGAAAACTCGCAGAAAATCGAGTTGTGCTCCTGCGCCATCAGACCGCTGCCGTATTTTACCAATTCATTGGGCACATTTTCATCAATCCATCTGGCGATCTCACTATACCTTTCCCAGGTGAACCCGCTTGTCCCGGGCGTCCAGTCATAGCCCATCTCCTTAAAAAACCGGTCTCTGTACTTATCAAAGACATCTTTCCGGTAGTATAGGATCATGGTGGTACTGTCAAAAGGCACTGCATAGATGTTCTTATCTTCTTCGAAATACGAGCAGACGGCTGTCTGATTCTCGAAAAAGTCCTCCGTAAGGCCTTTGATCTGAGGCAGCTCGGGGTTACTGCCGTACGGGTTCAGTATCTCCAGATAGCCATAAAAACGGTTCAAGGTCTGGTACGGATCCACATAAACCAACTGATACTTACCGGCCTGTGCAATAAAGTCAAGGTTGACCTTTTGCACCAGCGTATCGAAATCCACCGGTTTTATTTTGATATTGATGCCCGTGACTGCCGAGAACTCCTCATTCTCATGGGAGAGGATGCTGGCATACAGATTGTTTTCCACGATAAAATTAAGCGTCATGCCTTCAAACTGCCTGATGTCGTAGTCTTCGGACAATTCGAGGTTTTCAAAGCTTGTCCCTTTGAAGCTTTTGCTTGATACGCCTGCCGCCTTGCCAGGCACGACGGCGTTATTTTCCGTGACGCTGCCGGAACAGCCTGTAAGAAAAATACAAATCATCATGAATGCTAAAATTCTCTTATACATACAGTCCACCCACTTATTCACTGTCATTTATAAATTATATTAACATAATCGCCTGATATAATAAACAACCCCTTGAAAAGTAGAATAACCTTCATTTTTTATCACTACTTTCCAAGGGAGTGGTTTTTAGTCTTTTCAGTTATATGAAAGCTGTCCTTACAAAAGGTTCCTGTCATAAAGATCCTGCATGACCCGGACGATTTCCGGACAAAACTGGGTTCCGCTGTGCTTTTGCAGCTCCAAAACCGCTTCAGCCTTCGTCATGGGTGATTTGTAGGATCTAAAAGAAATCATGGCATCATAGGCATCCGCCACGCCGATAATTCTTGCCACAAGCGGCAGGCCGTCCATCTGGGATGTGATGGGGTAGCCTCGCAGGTCGAAGCGTTTGTGATGGAGCAGCGTTCCCATGATCACATTCTCCGAAAGGCCAGTCTGCTCCAGGATGCGCCGTCCAATTTCAGGATGCAGCTTGATCGTTTCAAATTCGTCCGGTTCCAGACACCCCGGCTTGGACAGCAGGGTATCGCTGATTCCTATTTTTCCGATATCATGCAGAATCCCCGCAATTTCGATTTCTTCCGTTTCCAAATCGGTCAAACCCAATTCCCTGCCGATCATAACGGCATTTTGCGAGACCCTTACCGAGTGCCCCTGGGTATAGGTGTCCTTGACTTCCATCGCTACTACCAATGCTTTGATGGTGCTCAAATAGTGCTGCTTGACTTCAAAATACAGGTTTGTCCTTTCAATGGCAAAGACAATGATGTTCGCCAGCGCGTTCAGCATGGTCATATAGTCTTCTTCTAGGGTCTCGGTACTGCTGATGCTCAGGACGCCAATGGGTTTTTTGTTCAGGAACATCGGAATGAAAATCACGTTTTTTATGGCATCCGATAGGATCAATTGCCTGTTGTATTCCGATACATACTGATGTCCCAGATCATTCAGGACAATCATTCTTTCTTCCAAAACCGCTTTGCCCATTACATCCCGCCGTATATCGATGGGGTTCTGGCTGATATGGTCCTTCAGTACGCCGGATGCTGCTTGGCAATGCAGTTTGCCGTCATCCTCCAGCAACCGGATGGTGCATAAGGGAGCGCCTGTTGTTTCTACGATTGCTTTCGTAATGACCCTTAGCAATACATTCAGGCTGCCATAAGAGAGGTCCTCGATGATGGCGCCGCTGATATCATCCAAAACAGAAAGCTGCTTGTTCCGCTTTTTCAGCTTGCGCTCCATCCGGATCCGTTCGGTAATGTCCCGGGCAATTCCCTGCACCCCCACAAGTTCGCCGTTCTCATACAGTCGCCTGGTATCAGCCTCCAGCACCTTTCTTGTTGTCCCGTCAGAATGCAGCATCCAAAGCTCCTGCTGCTCCAAGTCCCTGACCGACATCTCAGCGATGATATCGCTGCAGTTGGCATAATGGTGAAGCGGGCACATAATGTTCTCCAGGTGCCTGGTGAACAGTTCTCCGCTTTTATAACCCAGTGTCCTTTCTACTGCTTTGTTTATAAACGTTATCCTGCCGGATGCATCAATGATAAAAAGGATATCGGTCATGTTTTCAACCAGCAGCCGGTATTTCTGCTCCGATGCCTCCAACTGCTCAAAAGCTGCCATCAGCTGTTCATTGGATGCTTCCAGTTCTTCATTGGCTTGCTGCAGCCTATGGTTATAATCCGATCTGATTTTATACCTTTTTACATGCTTGATCAACCGTATCCCTCCTCATGCATGCTGTATGCCGCCTGTAACGCTCTTATTTAATGCATCATTTGTCTTTATTGATCAAATTCAGCTTTTCCAGAACCTCGATAAACTTAACTACGTCGATGGGCTTGGCTGCATACGCTTCACAGCCGATTTCGAATGCATTCTGAACATACTGTGCTTCTGCCAAAGCCGTTGTCATGATGATTTTTGCCCGCTTTTCCGGGAGGATACCCCGTTGTTTCTCCATGTCCCTGATGGCTTTCAGGGCTTTGACGCCGTCTACCTTCGGCATCATGATATCCAGGCATATCAGGTCATAGGGGTTGTTCTCCTTCATTGCCATCAGATAAGCATCCAGTGTCTCCAGTCCATCCACCACCAGATCGCACTCCCCATATTGGGACAGGATTTTGTGCAGGAATTTCCTGCTTGTCAGATCATCTTCCGCTATCAGTATCCTCATTTCCATTCCTCCTTGCTACTTTCTTGATCGAATGTATTTTTCCAGCATTCCTACCGTTTTTACCGCATTTTCCACCGCTTCGTTCAGGTTTCCCCGCCGCATGGCCAGTTCTGTTTTGAAGGCGATGTTTTTAAGCTCCACTACATCGATATCCTGTGCAAGCTCTTTGATTCTGTGGGCCGTTCTTTCAATGGCTGACAGGTCATTGCTGGCAATCACCTCTTCCAACTCCCTGACATTAGCCTTCAGCTCCTCCAAAGCGGCATCAAAATCACTGGCGCTGCTTTCACCGGTCTCATGCCAATAAAGCAATTCGCCGCTTGCATCAATTCTTATTTTATCATAAAAATCCCCGGCCTTGTCTTCTTTCCTCAATCTGAATTTATCGATTACGGCGAAGAGTGTCTCTAAGGCTATGGGCTTTGCAATGTAGTCGTCCATCCCGGCATCAATGCACTTTTCCCTGTCCCCGGACAGAGCATAGGCGGTTACGGCAATGATCGGTGTGTGCCTCTCTGTCCCTTCCTGCTGCCGGATCCGCCTGGTTGCTTCCATTCCATCCATTTGAGGCATCTGGACATCCATCATGATCATGTCATAGGTTTTTCTGGAATGCATCGCCATGGCTTGTACGCCATTATCTGCGGTATCCACCGAATATCCTGCCCCCGTCAGCAGCTTTGCAAGCACGAATTGGTTGACCCCGTCATCGTCAACAACCAGGATATTCAACTGGTTGGCCGCCTGGAACATGACAGGCATACGCAGTGCTTCTTCCTCCTGCTTTCTGCCAGCCTCCAGCTTCAATGAGAAATGAAATACGCTTCCTTTCCCCCTCTCGCTTTCCACACCGATGGTACCGCCCATCATATTAACCAGCTGTTTGGATATCACCAGCCCCAGACCTGTTCCGCCGTATCTCCGCGTAAAAGAGCTTTCCAACTGTTCAAAGCTGGTAAAAAGCCTTCCCTGGTCGGCAGGGTCTATGCCGATTCCGGTATCTGCAACTGAGAAAATCAGGCCGATACTATCTGCAGTGCTGTCTGTCCTTGAGACGGAAACGGTTATATACCCGTGCTCCGTGAACTTTATAGCATTGCTGACCAGGTTGTTGAGCACCTGTTTGATCCGGTTGGAATCTCCCACCAGGTATTGCGGCGTCTCGGGAGCTAAATCAACATGAAGCTGTAGGTTCTTTTCAAGGGCTCGCACCGAATGTGTCCCGACGACCTCTTCCATCATATCCTTCAAGTCGAAGTTGACGCGTTCTATGGCCAGTTTTCCCGCTTCCATCTTTGAAAAGTCCAGTATATCGTTGATGATGTTCAGCAAGGAATTGGCACAGGCCTTCGCTGTGGTCAGATTTTCCTTTTGCTCGGCATTCAGCTGGGTAAACAAAGTCAGGTCGATCATACCCATGATGCCGTTGATGGGTGTCCGGATCTCATGGCTCATATTGGCAAGGAATTCGCTTTTTGCCCTATTGGCGTTCTCAGCCAACTCCTTTGCGTACTTCAGCTCGATTTCCGACTTTTTCTTCTGATCAATGTCGGTTACCAAAGTGACAAGCTTCTCCTCCTCCGGGCAGTAGGTTGCCCGTGAGTACCACCGCCCTGTGGAGCTGGATTGCACTTCATCCGTGTATATGCTTCTACCTGTTTTTCTGATTTCCCTATACATGTCCAGGTTCAGCTGCAGCATGTCGGCCTCATCAGGAAAGACCTCCGTGAACCGTTTGCCGATAATCTGATCTTTTTGCACATCGAACAGCTTTTTATAAGCTTCGTTGATTTCTTCTAACTCCAAATCTGCAGCATTTCCATTCTCATCACTCAGGACCCTATATTGCGCAAATCCGCTGTGCAGATTCATAAAAAGCGAATGGTATTTCGCTTCATTTTCCATTATCTTTTTTTCTGCCAGCCTTTTTTCCCGCATATCCCGGGCAATGGAGAGGATGTATTGTTTACCGTCCATTTCAAAATAACTGGCATTGACCTCAACAGGAATTTCTTCTCCCGTCTTTGTAATATGGATACTGTCAAAGGTAAATCGACCGTTTTTCCTGATCTTTTCGACGTTTAACTTATAAAAAGCTTTTTCCTTGCTCTTACAGAAGTCCGTCAGATGCAGCTTCAATATTTCTTCTCTGCTGTATCCCAGTCTCTGACAGGCTACTTCATTTGCTTCAACAATTTTGCTGACCAAGTCTTCGTTGTCAATCAACTCATGAAGGTAAATGGCATCAACCGCTGAATTGAAAAGGGTTCTGTATTTTTGCTCATTAGCCTGAACAGCAAGCTCTGCTTCCTTACGCTCGGATATATCACGGATGATGCTTAACAAGACTCTTTCACCATTTAATGTTGTACCCTGCGAGCTGATTTCCGCAAGAAAAGCCGAGCCGTCTTTTCTATAATGTACAGCTTCAATGAACACGCCGTCTTTGTCCGCTTGCTGCATTTGTGCCCTGGCCAAGCAGCCATCTCTCCTGATGTCATAAATGCTTAAGTCTAGGAGCTCCTGACGCGTATACCCATAAGCCTTGACAGCTGCTTCGTTTGCTTCTACGATCCTGCCGTCAAATGAAACAAACAGAATGATATCTCGGGCTTTTTCGCTGAGTAGCTGATATTTCTTTAAAGCTTCTTCTGCGGCTTTTCTATTTGTGATGTCAAATGCCATGCCAATATAGCCATCGAAACGCCCGGAAGCATCAATGAATGGTCTTGCCGTGGAAAGGATCCATCTGTATTCCCCTTTCTGGTTGAGGAGCCGGTATTCCGTCTCATAGATCTCTTTCTTCCCATAAGCTTCCATATACTTAATTCTTATCGTTTCAACATCCTCAGGATGAATATAATCAAACCAACCTTTTTCACTGATCGTATGTGAAGGGATGCCGGTAAATTCTTCAAAGTGTTTGCCGATATAAGTATATCTGTGGTCCGTATCTCTTTTCCATACAATGGCTGGGAAGCCCTCCAGTATATCAAGCAGGACCCTCTCTGAACGAAGCAGCATTTCTTCATTTTCTTTCTGTCTTGTGATATCTTCTACAACTACAAGGGCATAGAGGTCCCCCTCCAGTGTAACCGGGACAACATCATACTTATACCACGGATTGGCCTCTTTACCCCCGAAATAAAACTTATGACCAATAATCAGGTTGTTATGGCGATTGCCTGTTTTCAGGACTTTGCCAATAGCACTCCTCAAGTCGCACAATCTGCAGCTATCGCTGGCCCCGCAGCCTTTTTCCAGGCTGTTGCCGCATTTCAGCCCGTCGCCATATCTGTTCCCAATCAACATCAATCGGTCAATACCGAGTTTCTCCAGAAAGGACCGGTTGACCTTCCGTACGATTCCAGCCTTATCTACAATCAGCATTCCCATGGGAACAGATTCAAAGGTCTGCAGCATATTGTTGCGTTCCGCCTTAAGCTGCTCTTCCATCTGCCTGATCCGGTTGATTTCCCGGAAGACGATGACAGCGCCGGTGATGGCGCCTTTCCTGTCTTTAATGGGCGAGCAGCTTGCTGATATATAGCTCTGGATGCCCTCTTTATTGATAAGGGCTGAATGGCTTTTCAGTCCCACAACGGTGCGGCTGTGCATCGCTTCTATAACCGGACTTTCTTCCGGTTCATTCGTGCTTGTGTTGATCAACTGAAATACATCGTCAATGTATTTGTCGGATGCCTCATCAGTACTCCATCCAGTCAGTACTTCAGCAGTACGGTTCATAAAATCTATATGACCTTTCGAATCGGTAGAAATAACCCCATCCCCAATACTTGACAGAATGGCCGACATCCTGTCCCTTTCGCGGCCATTATCCTGCTTTTCAACTCTTATCGGTTCCACTTTGCTTCCTTCTTTCCACACAACTATTAAAGCATGCTAATAAGCAATTGCGGTATATTCGCCAATGCACTCTGCCGTTCAACTGCCCCGATTTCATAGGCTGCCTTCGGCATGCCGTAGACAACGGAAGTTTTTTCATCCTGCCCGATTGTACGGGCTCCTTTGCGTCTCATGGCAAGAAGACCTTTCGCACCATCATAGCCCATTCCCGTCAGAATGATGCCGATGGCACTGATCCCCGCTTCCCTTGCAGCTGATTGAAAAAGAATATCTACTGAAGGGCAATGCCCATTGACCTTTTCACCTTCGAAGCACTCCACTTTATAAATGCCACCCATCCTGACCAGCTTCATGTGCCTGTCTCCTGGTGCGATCAAGACCCGGCCCGGTTCAACCCGGTCCCCGCTTTGGGCTTCTTTTACAGAAAGCGAAGTGGCCTTATCCAATCGCTCAGCAAACATGCGGGAAAACATGGGGGGAATATGCTGTACGATAACAATTCCGGGCAATGTGGCAGGCAGTGCGCTGAGAAGCCTGCTGATTGCTTCGGTCCCGCCGGTGGAGGCACCGATTGCAATCACATCCTTGCTGCTGCTGCGCACGGGTTCCGCAGGCTTTAAAACTTCAGAGGGCTCAATGGTATCTGCAACTCTTGCTATCGATGCGGCTTTTATCTTTTGGATGAGTTCTTTGATAAAGGATTCCGTGGATTTTACTGATTTCACATCCGGTTTGGTGACAAAATCCACCGCACCGGCCTTCATGGCGTCAAATACCGTCTCACTTATGGCACTGACAACGATGACAGGTATCGGATACTGTGGTATTAATCTGCGGATAAATTCAATCCCGTTCATCTTGGGCATTTCCACATCACAGGTCATTACATCGGGCTGATACTCTAATATCTTGTCCCTGGCATCAAAAGGATCTGAGGCAGATGCTACAACTTCAATATATGGGTCTGCCGCTATGCCCCTTGCCAGCAGTTCCCGGAAAACCATACTGTCATCCACCACCAGCACTTTGATTTTCTTTAAGCTGCGCATCCTCGTCACTCCTTTCTGTAGACAGCAGGCATCACATACTTGTACCGGCAGGCTTCGCGGTTCAAGGATTCGGAATGACCGATGAACAGATAACCGCCTTGTTCGGTGATGTCATAAAACTTGTTGATCAATTCCTCTTTGGTTTTGTTGTCAAAATAGATCATGACATTTCTGCAGAAGATCACATGGAACTTTTTCTTAAACGGAAATGCAGCATCCATTAAGTTGAATACCCTGTATATGATTTCATTCCTGATCTTTTCCACCAGGACAGCATTTTCTTCGTCAATTTTTTTGAAATAGTTCAGCCTCCATTGTGCTGGAAGGCAGGCAATGCTTTCGTGGCTGTAAACACCAGCTTTTGCAGCGTTTAGCGCTTTATTGGAGATATCCGTGGCAAGGATCTTAGTGTCCCATAGGCTTTTTTCTTTCTCAAAGTATTCGTCAATGAGCATGGCTATGGTTGAGGGTTCTTCACCTGTGGCACAGCCTGCGCTCCATATCCTCAGGTCTTTCTGGCGAAGCGTATGCCTGAAGTAGGGCAATGCCTTGTCCCTCAAGAAATTAAAGTGATCGGCCTCCCGCATGAAAAAAGTATGGTTGGTGGTGATCCTGTTCATCAGCGTCGTTACAGCTTCTCCGCTCATGTCCGAAACCACATGCTCAAAGTAGGCCGAGAAGCTCCCGAAGTTTTTTGAGAGGAGCAGATTATTCAGTCTGCCCATTACCAGTGCCCGTTTTTCCTCTTTCAAATTAATGCCGTAATTCGCTTTGATGAAGTCTGCCAGCTGTCTGAACTCCTTGTCTGTAATGGCAATCATGATTTCACCTGCTTTTTTGTCCGGAGAGGGCTTGCAGCCCTCTCCGGACGGGTTCTCCTAGTATTTGCCGAACTCCTTGTCGCTAAGCAATATCTTGCTTTTCGCACCCGTCGCTGCTGCTTCCTGGTGTATCTCATTGAAGTGTCCCACCGATACTTTTTTCCTGCCGTTCATGCTTTCAAGCATCCTGATGATTTCAGGGCTCAGCTCTTCCATATCTCTGACGGAGGAGTGGCCTGTCTTCTTCAGCTTGAATCTGCTGACCTGCTCCTTGAGAAGCTCTGCCTGGCTGGAGAGTTCTTCACTGGCAGCTGCGCCTTCCTCAGAAGTGGAGGAATTGCTTTGGACCACCTGGGATACCTGCATGATGCCCTGGTTGATCTGTGATATGCTGGCGGCTTGTTCATTGGAAGCGATGGCAATGTCGCTTACCAGGTTTGCTACCTTGGCAACACCTTCTACGATTCTGCCCAGTGCCTGAGCGGTTTCATTGGCAATCTTTGTGCCGCCTTCTACCTTCTTGATGGAACCTTCGATCATATCTGTTGTTTCTTTTGCCGCATTGGCGGAACGTGCAGCCAGGTTCCTGACTTCCTCGGCCACAACGGCAAAGCCCTTGCCGTGCTGGCCTGCCCTTGCCGCTTCCACTGCAGCATTCAATGCCAGAATATTGGTCTGGAATGCGATTTCATCGATGACCTTGATGATCTTGTTGATATTGCTGGAAGAATCATTGATCTCATCCATGGCCTTTAGCATATCCTTCATCTGGCTATTGCCCTGCATGGCATTGACTTTGGCGTTTTCAGCCAGTTCATTGGCCTGATTTGCATTATTGGCATTCTGTTTGGTTTGTGTCGAAATTTCCTCAATGCTTGCTGTCAGTTCCTCTATAGAACTAGCTTGCTCTGTCGCCCCTTGGGAAAGGGCCATGCTGGAGTCCGAAACCTGGCGTGCACCGGAGGCAACCTGTTCGGATGCAGTATTGATATTGGACATGGCATCATTCATATTCTCCGTCATTGCTCTAAATGCTTGAGCTAGAACGCCCACTTCGTCTTTGGTATGTATATCCACCGTTACGTCAAGGTCACCATCGGCGATCCTTTTTGATACAGCAACCAATTTATTCAACGGCTTCTTGATGGAAGAGGAAATGAAAATACCTAGGAATATTGAGACAGCCATACCAGCTGCCAGGATGATGATCATCTGCATCGTCGCTGTATTTGCTGTTTTAGTATTGCCATCCGAGGTCTGCTTAGCGGTAGCAACCTTTATTTCCATCAGCCTTTCATAGGCTTGTTCGATCTCTTTTCTGAGTTTGTCTCCTTCACCTTTATTTAAGGCTATAGCCTGCGCTTTATTGTTGTCCCTTACCGACTTGATGATTTCAGTAACTAAACCATCATATTGCCTCTTTTTCTCAAAGATATCGGCTGTAAGCTTTTGGCCTTCTTCTGTAAACAGGGTCTTCTGATAGCTTTCCAGGTTCTTTGCAAACTCTGCATTCCTGTCCTTGATTAAGTTTTCATAATCAAGGATTTCCGCTTCGTTGTCTGCAAGAATGATATCTTTTACATTTCCTCGCATCCTTTGAAATGAATCTACTATGATAACAAGCTCACCCAACGGAGCCGTCATAGTCTGATACAGCTTTGTATCCAAGTTATCAATCGTTCTGATATTGACTATGCCAATCAAGCCGATAGCACCGGCAATCAGAGCAACGATGAGAAAACCTGCAATAAGCTTGACCCCGATCTTCATGTTATAAAACCACTTCATACTATTTCCCCCTCTATTCTATAATACTAGTCAAACAGTTTGCCTCATCCTCAAGCAAAAGCTTGTCGCAGTCCAGAAGCAGCTTGACTTCGTTGCCCACCTTGCCTATGCCTTTTATGTACCGGTTGCCGACTTTGTTGAGCTCCGGCGGCGGCACTATCTCGCTGTCAGCGATGGAAATCACTTCAGAAACACTGTCAACAATCAGTCCGATGGAAAGATCATCAATGTCGATGACAATCACACAAGTCCTGTCATTATAGTCTCTGAAAGGTTTCTTAAAACGCAGCCTGACATCCATCAGCGGGATTATTTTGCCTCTCAGGTTCATGATTCCCTTGATATAGTCGGGAAGCTCCGGTACCTCCGTGATGGGCTGTAATCCAACAATCTCTGTAACATGCTTGATTTCAATGCCGTACAGCTCATTTCCCAAAGAGAAGGTAAGATATTTGCCTTTCTGTGTATCCTCTTCCTGATCGTAGATATCCTGAACCAACTTGTCAGCCATGTACCCATCTCCTCCCATTTTCTGTTATCTGTAATCAGCCAGCTCCGCCGCATCCAGGATCAGGCTGATGCTGCCGTCGCCCAGCAGGGTGCAGCCCGCCAGTCCCCGAATATGCCGAAGCTTTTTTATATAGTTCGGCAGCGCCTTGACAACAACTTGCTGCTGCCCCAACAGTTCATCGGCAAATATGCAGCAAGTCTTCTGATTGTTTTCAACCATGATGATGATACCTTCTGTCAGAGATCGGACCTCCGTCTGAACGTTATAAAGCTTATGCAGGCGTATGATCGGAAGACATTGGCCTCTTACCATGATCATTTCGTTATGATCGGGGTCTGTCAGGATATCCGTTGCCTTAGGCCTGAATGACTGCTTGACAGATGTTGTGGGTATCGTGAAGCAGGATTTTCCAACTCTTGCATTCATACCGTCAATGATTGCCAGCGTAAGCGGGATTTTCAGCACAACGGTTGTACCGCAATCCTGCTTGCTGTCAACTGTAACCGTACCGCCAACTGCCTCAATATTTTTGGTAACCACGTCCATTCCGACACCGCGGCCGGAAAACTCAGTGATCTTCTCTTTTGTCGAGAAACCCGGCAGAAATATCAGGTTGAATACTTCCGACTCCGTCATCTCTTCTTCAGGCCGGTAGAGAAGCCCGTTTTCCCTGGCTCGCTCCAGGATTTTAGCTTTGTTCAAGCCTCTTCCGTCATCCCTTACGGTAATGACAACATCGCTGCCTGCATTCTTTGCTTCCAGAGTGATTGTGCCTTTAGAGGGCTTTCCTTTCGTATGTCTGTCCTCCTGTGCTTCAATGCCGTGGTCCAGTGCATTCCGTACAAGATGCATCAGCGGATCGGAAATGTGCTCAATAATGTTTTTATCAACCTCTGTTTCCTCTCCAATAATCTCCAGCTTGACATCCTTGTCCAGCTTCTTGCACATATCGCGAACAATCCGGTTCATCTTTTGAAAGGTGGTGACGAGAGGAACCATCCGGATCGACATGACCGTGTCCTGTAGTTCACTGGTGATTTTTCTCAGCTGCCTTGCAGCCTTTTGGAAGTTGTCCAGCTGCAAGCCCACGAGATCCGGATTTTGTGTTACCATCGCTTCCGCAATCACCATTTCTCCCACCAGATCCATCAGCTTGTCCAGTTTCTGGACGTTCACACTGATAATGCTGGGATGGCCCGTTGATAGACTTTCTTTTTCCTCTCTGTGCAATGCAGTCTCAACTGATGCTTTCGAACGTTCTTTGTAAGCTTCCTCGCCTGCTTTCTGTGCTTTTCTGAAGGCCCATGCAGGTTCATCGGTACGCTCCATTTTTTCCAGCTTCAAATCCTTCAGAAATACGGTTTTCATAAAGAAGTCGTTCATTTCCTGATAGCTGCATTCGGTCTGCAGATAGATCTCAAAGCCTTTTTCCCTTATAATCTGAACGCTTTCATCATTTTCAATAATATCTTCGGGATAATAGACGTACTCCGATGTTAAGTCCTTCAAATTATGGATGATGGTATAGGCCCTGATATTTTCCATTTCACATCCGTCTTCGAAATAGACGACGGCATGGTAGTGATTCTGTGGCACTTGAACCTGCGGTTTATCCTGGCTGATATAATAATGCTGCTTTTCAACTTCTGCTCCCTTTTCAGCCGGTGATAAATCAAGCTTGCCATCTTCTTTTTTTAGGCTCAACAGATAATGCCTTATTCGATTGATAAGCAATGCGGCATTGCCGTCAGCCTCTTCGCCATTCTTGATCTTAATGATTTCCAGCTTGATAAAATCAACGCCTTCAAATACCAAATCAGAGAGACTGTTGCAATCCACATCCTTCGGCTTTTCCTCACGCAGATAAAAAAACAGATCTTCCATGGCATGAGCCAGTGCTGCAAGATTATTGAACATCATCATGGATGAGGAGCCCTTTATGGTATGCATGATCCTGAAAATCTCATTGATGGCAGGCAGTGTATAACAGCTTGCCTTTTCAGAATCCAGAATGGACTGTTCCAGTTTTTCCACCAGCTGCGAAGTCTCATGTATGAATATCTCCAGCATCGGTTCATTCGAAAAATGACTGGACAACCTAACCCCTCCTTTCTTTTGCAGATTAAACCGATAGTACTTTCCTTAATGTTTGAACCACCTGCTCTTCCTTAAATGGCTTTACGATGAATGACTTTGCCCCGTTCATGACCGCCTCCCTCACCATGACCTCCTGCCCCATTGCTGAGACCATGATGACTTTTGCTTTAGTGTCATAGGCCATAATGGCTTTAAGTGCCTCCGTACCCGACATTTCCGGCATTGTAATGTCCATTGTCACGATATCGGGCTGACACTGTTTGTACATTGCTACTCCAACTGCACCGTTCTCCGCCTCGCCGACTACCTCAAAGCCGTTCCGTTCCAACATCAGTCGAATGGTAGCCCTCATAAAAGTCGCATCATCCACAATCAATACCTTACCCATAGGGAATCCTCTCCTTTCTACTCCGGAATAAATGCATCCAATGTCATTATTAAAGTCGACAATGTATAGTCCTTCAAAGAAAAACCGAAGCCGTTCAGCCTCCAATTCAGGCAGATGGTATTGCAAAGACCCAAAATGATGTTGGCCAGCTTGTCGCTATGGATCTCACGTCCATTTCCATAATATGCCTTGGCTTCCTCCGCATAATTCTCAAAAAGCTTCAGACGGGTAGCAAAGACATGCTTGATCTTATCAGCAAACTGGGGGTCGCAGGCAAGCACGTCATAGGCTTGTGTAATGGCAGTAATGGGCGGATAGTTCTCATACAACTCCACATATGCCTTTACGATATACAGAATGGCCTCTTTGGGGCTCAGGCTCTTATGCCTTACTGAAGCTTCGATGTCCGCATCGTATTGCGAATAATGATCCAGAACGGCCATGATCAGCTCTGCCTTTGACTTGAAATGCTTGAAAATGGTTGCCTCCGAAATCCCCACCCTCTGAGCGATTTCCCGGGTGGACATACCCTGAAGTCCTAGTTCGTTTATTACTTCGATGGTTGTTAAAATGATACTGTCACGTCTGTGAATCAAATTTTCCATATATTACCTCCAAGGTAAGTAAGTATTTACTTCTGTTGTTTACATTGTATATTAGTCTTCCTCCTATGTCAATCCCTGTAATAAAATGCAGAATATCTTATTTTTGCTAAAAAATTTTGAGAATACTGTCAAAAATTTTCCAAAAGAAAAAACGCCGCTTCTTCATTCAAAACGACGCTTTTTGATCATCCTATTTAAGCCATTTTTCGATCTTCAGGTTCAATTCAAATATATCAATGGGCTTTGAAACATAATCATCCATGCCGGCATCCAGACATTTTTCCCGGTCTCCGCTCAGGGCATAGGCTGTCATCGCAATGACCGGCGTATGGGTTCCGCTTGCTTTTTCCTTCAACCGGATCGCAGCTGTTGCAGAATAGCCATCCATATAGGGCATGTTGATATCCATCAGGATCAGATCGCACTTTTCTTTAAAGTATTTATCCATCGCAGCTTTTCCGTTTTCTGCCAAGATTACCTGCAGCCCCATCTTCTTAAGCACGATGCTGACCAGATTCCTGGAAATCTCGTCATCCTCCACAAGCAATACCGATTTTCTCTCCATGCTTTTGGGAAGCAGCTTCTCAACGACACTGTTGCTTTGATCAGATAAAACACTCATTTCTTTAGGAAGCCCAAAGACACCAGTGAAAAAAAACTTGCTCCCGATGCCTTCTGTGCTTTCCACGCTGATTTCTCCATCCATCATTTCTACCAGCTTTTTAGAGATGGCCAGACCCAGTCCGGTCCCGCCAAATTGTCTGGTGAAGGAATCGTCCACCTGGCTGAACCGTTTGAAAAGCATGTCCAGCTTATCCGGTGAGATCCCTATTCCCGTATCGGATATGATGAACCGCAGTTCCACGCTGGCACTGCGCTGCTTTACCATCTCGATTTGTATCGTTACCCCGCCGTACAATGTGAATTTGACCCCGTTGCCCACCAGATTGGACAGCACCTGCCTAAGCCTTACGGCATCCCCTAAGAGGAACTGCGGTATCCGTTCATCCACGTTCAGATTGATAAACAAGCCATTCTGCTTCGCTGCAACCTCAAAAAGCTCAATCACTTCATGAGCCGTCTCGCGGATATTGAAGGGCGCTTTTTCCAGATCGATTTTACCGGCTTCAATCTTCGAGTAATCCAGAATATCGTTCAGCACCCTTAGAAGGGACCTGGTGGAGGATTTTACCGTCTCCAGGTATTCCCTTTGCTTCTCTTCCAGCTTGGTCATCAGCGTCAGGTCCGTCATGCCGATGATCCCGTTCATGGGGGTCCGGATCTCATGGCTCATATTAGCAAGAAAACTACTTTTTGCAGCATTTGCAGCTTCCGCAGTTTTCTTGGCTTTTCTCAGCTCTTCCTCGTTCTTGATCCTTTCAGCTATCTCTTCCTCAAGGGTGGCATTAGCATCCTCCAGCATGACGTTGGTTTTATAAAGCTCATCCGTCCGTTCCAGTATCTTGCTCTCTAGTTCGCTGTTCAGTTTGCTGAGCTCATCTTCGACTTTCTGGCGTTCTGCGATTTCCTCTTCCAGGACGGCATTCATTTCTTCAAGCCGCATGGTCCTTTCCACCACTTTATTCTCCAGCTCTGCGTTCAGACTCTGTATTTCATTTTCCCTTTCCCTGACACAGTTTTTCATGATATCGAAATGCTCCGACAAAGCCTCAAATTCTTTGAGGCCTCTGTATTCGGCATAAGTGCCGTAATCCCCCTCTGAAATACGCCTGGTTCTTTCCAGCAGGCTTTTTAAGGCTTTCATGATGCCTTCAACATTCACAAAGTAAAGGATCGTCGAAATAGCAAGCATCAGGACCAAGCCCCCGAGAATCATATACCTTAGCCTGTTGACACTGGCTAAAAGACTGTCTTCATGAATCGTGATGACGGAATACCAGCCGGTTGATTCGATCAAGGAAGGATAGATAATGAACGTCTGATTGTTTTCACTATACCGGTAAGGCTGTTTCAGGCGGATGCTTTCGGCCACGGCATCAAAACGGCTGAAAAGCCGCCTTTGGTTTACCAAGTCCCTGTCCTGGTCCTGAATATAGATGCCTTTCTCATCGAGGATGGAAATATGCCCTCCCGCTTCCACAGGGATGCTCTCAATGATTTCCGTCAGCTTTGACAGGTTCAAATAGCCCACCAGTGTCATATCTTCGGCCTTGATGGAGATGGTAACGGTAGGCACATTTGTCTGCTGGGAAATGAACACCCTTGACCAGGTAGGCTTCCCTGCGGCATCGGCTTTCTTATAGAATTCCTCATACAGCATGCTTGCGCCGGCCAGGCCTTTGTCATAAGGTGCCATGTTCTTAATGGTGCCGGCGCTGTCAATAACCTGAATACTGTCGAAATATGGACGGATACGAATGATGCTGTTGAGATACAGGTCAATTTCGTTTTCTGGAATGAACCCTTCTTTTGAAAGTCCGGTTTCAACTTCCTTCATTACATTGACAGGTCCTTGAATAAATGCCTCTACCTGATTGCTGATATGCATTGCGATGATCTTGTTGCTGTATTCAATGTCTTCCTTAATGTTCCTGCTGAATAGCGACTGTGTCACATACCCAAAGATCAATACCGGCATAATGAAGATCAGTATGATGCCGTAAAGCATGGTTTTTTTAAGGCTAACGCTTCTTTTCATCATTATTCTACCTTTCTCAGTTCACCGTTGACCAGTCTGAAGATCATGTATTGCCGGGTGTTATCTCCAAAGGCGTCAATTTGATAGTCTCCCTGCAGACCCTCGAAGTCCTTGATTTTCAAGATATTCTGCTTGATGGTGGCCGGCTTCAGGTCTGGTCCCATTTTCATGGCTTTGAACAAAGCCTGCGCTGCTTCATAGGAAAACATGGCGGAAAAGGTGGGGTTTTCACCGTATTTATTGAAGTACTTTTCTCTGAAGCCGGCAAAAGCAGGGGATGGATCATTGAGATCAATGGCTCCCACGATCAGCATGCCGTCTACAGCAGTACCACCCTTTCTGGGTAGGTCTGCCGTATTCGACCAAAGGGGTGCATAAATCTGAATGGTTGATCCCATTTTTCTTATCTGCTGAGCTATTTTTGCATTATTGGCTGAATCTGCGATGATCAGCACCGCGTCAGCCTTTGATGTCACGATGCTTTCAGCCAGATGTGAAAAGTCAGCTGCGGTATCCTTCACAAAGGTTTCTGTCAGTATGATTTGTCCATGTCTGAGCTCCAGCTCATGCTTGAAGTTCTCATAAAGCACTTCGCAGAACCCCTTATTTCCCATATCATAAACAACTGCAAGCCTGTAATGCTTGTTTTTACACGCTTCTATTGCCAATATGTCTGCCTGTGCCTTTGTGGTGGCGATAAAGCGGATGAAGTTGTCATCCTTTCCGGACAAGGCATCGGCACTGATGGTGGGTGACAAAAACAGGATATCTTCGCTTTTTAAGGCATCCATAGCGCTCACAATCATTCCGCTTGTGTAGTGGCCTATTACCACCGGTATGCTTTCGTCAATGAATTCATTATCAATTTTCAGTGCTGTCTCACTGTCGTTCTTATCATCCTTTACTACTAACTCCACTTTTCTCCCATTCAAACCGCCGTTTGCATTGAATTCCTCAACCGCCAGTTCAACCCCTCTGCGCCCGGACACGGATAGATCGGAATTTACACCGGTCATGGTACCGGCTGCACCGATCCGAATGGGCTCCTTTTCAATCCGGCATGCCGATAAACCGGTGAGCAGCGCAAAAAGGATCATACAAAACAAAGCTGCTCCAACGTGACTTGATTTCATCATTTACTGCTCATCCCTTTCGCTCAGCATTTTCAAAAAAGCTGCTGCAATTTGGGGATCAAACCGTTTGCCCGCCTGGCTCTCTATGAATTCTACAGCCTCGGACCGGGATACCGGCCTCTGGTCAAAGCTTCCGTGCAGCATGGCATCATAGGCATCCAATACCGCTATGATCCTCGCATTCAAGGGAATACTGTCGCCGGAAAGACCTTGAGGGTAGCCGCCGCCGGACCACTGCTCATGATGACTCAGGATATCGTTGGCAATATGTGCCAGATCCGGTGATGCCCCGGCTATCCTGTACCCTATTTCGCAGTGCTTTTCCATGTTCCGCCGTTCCTCAGGTGAAAGGTCTCCGCTTTTTGTCAGCAGTTCATTTGGAATACCGGTAATCCCAATATCATGGAGCAGTGAAAGCATCCTGAGGTTGTCCTTCTGATCGGCAGACAGCCCCAGCATCGTCCCCAACCCTTCTGAATACTCGATCAGGCGGTCACTGTGGGACTCAAAGGCTCCGTTCAGCAACGATTCCCTAAGGGATGCAATGATGGAGTTCCGGACATTTTTGCTTTCCATCAGCTTGTTGTTGTACATCTTGTCCTCTGCCGCTCTGTAGACAGCCTTTAAGTCCTGTCCGGCAAGCTCCTTCACTGCGTAACCCATCGCAATGCTCGGCTTAATGGGATCTTCTTTTCCTTTGGCGCACTTCTCCCTGATTCGGTTGATGAGCTTCTCTGCGTCCTCGGCCTTCGTTCTGGGCAAAACAATGAGAAACTCGTCCCCACCCATGCGGGCGATCAACTCGCCTTTGCGGCATTCACTCCGGATGATGCCTGCTATTTTTGTCAGCAGCCGGTCTCCCGCATGGTGGCCGAATGCATCGTTTGTAAGCTTCAACCCGTTTACATCACCAAATATGAGGGAAATTGGCAGGTTTCTTTCGGTATCGATTCGCCGCATCTCTTCTTCACAAAACCTTCTGTTGTAGAAGCCCGTGAGTTTGTCATGGTAGTTCAGGTATATGATCTCTTCTTTCCTCTTCATCAGCTCCAAGGCATTTCTGACTTTGCAGGGCAGCGATATCTTCATGGCTTCTTCGCTCAGGGGCTTTGGGAAATAGTCATAAGCCCCCAGGCTTAACGCGCGCTCCACTGCCTGCCCGTCATCAATACCCGTG
The DNA here is from genome assembly GCA_021083345.1 of Calditrichales bacterium MX18-03. Taxonomy (GTDB): domain Bacteria; phylum Bacillota; class Clostridia; order Lutisporales; family Lutisporaceae; genus JAJGRE01. The sequence continues at coordinate 577,467 of JAJGRE010000001.1, forward strand.
CAGACGATAACCGGAATATCCATTGCAGCAGGGTGCTCCTTTATCTCTCTCAAGACCTGAAAACCGTTTTTGACCGGCATAATGATGTCCAGAATGCAGACCTGTATATTATGCTGCATGATTTTTTCCGTAATATCCAGGCCGTTCTCAGCCTCATACAGCATGACATTATCCAGCTTCTTTTCCAATATCTGGCGGATGATTTTCCTTTCAATGGGAGAATCGTCAACGATCATTATGTTTCCGTTCATCTGCTAGCTCTCCTTCTCGTTTTCTTTGGACAGTGCATTCAGCGCTTTTCCGATCTCATCCAACAATCCGGCCAGCATTTCCATATTTGCATTTTTCACTGCATCTTCAGCCTGCAAAGCATGCTTTGCAATGTTATTGGCCCTGACACTTCCGGCCGCGCCCTTGAAATGATGCAGCACCGAAGCTGCTTCCTTCAGGTTGCCTCTTGCAACCTGCTCCCTCACTGCTTCCAGCAGCCTCTCCCCTTGATCTCGGAAGTCGTTCAGGAGCTCTTCACAGGTTTCCTTATCCAGCCCTGACTCATTCATGAGGTCAAGCAGCACATTTGCATAATAACGGCTATCCGGCATTCTGCTACTGTCCTCAGCAACGAGCTTCCCATACTTTTTCAGCAGCCCCATCACCTGACCCAGATTGACGGGTTTGCCCACATATTCATCCATTCCCGCTTCCAGGCACTTATCTTCATCGCCTTTCATGGCATAAGCCGTCATCGCTACGATAACCGTATGCTTCCTTCCCTTTTCCGCTTCCCGGATCCTTCTTGTTGCTTCATACCCGTCCAGAGCCGGCATCTGGCAATCCATGAAAACAATATCATAATCTTTGCTTTCGCAAGCGCTGACGGCTTCCTCGCCGTTTACCGCCACATCGCAGCTTAGCCCTTTCATTTTCAGCAGCTTGATAAAAAGCTTACGACTGACTTCATTATCCTCAACCAACAGGATTTTCAGCTTGTCATTAAACTTGGCTTCTATGGCAGCGTGCTTGGTTGCAAAAACAGGCTTCTCGCCATTGTCACCGTGCTTCCCTGCCAAAGCCATTGCCGTGCAGTCAAGCAGCTCATTCCTTCTGTAGGGTTTTGAGATGTACCCGGCAAAGCCCTTTGCTTGTGCCTCTTTTGCCATCGAGTTTGTCGTTACAGACGTGATCAGGACAAAGGGTATGCGGGCTTCGGGATACCGTCCCATAATAGATGTTGCCAATTCAAAGCCGGTCATATCCGGCAGCTGGAAATCAACCAATACCATGTCGTAGGACCTTATCCTCTGAGCTGCCATTTTAGTCAATGCTGCCACTGCATCTTCAGCCTCGCTTACCAGGCAGCCCAATTCCTCCAGATAGACTCTTGCCACATGCCGGTTTGTCTCATGATCATCCACGATCAGTATCCGCTTGCCTTTCAGGATGGAATAATCCGGGGGGAAGGGTATGTCAAGCTCCTGTGCTTTGTTAAGCCTGAGCAATACTGTAAAGGTTGTTCCCTTTCCTTTTTCGCTTTCGATGCCGATGGAACCGCCCATCATTTCGACCAGGCGTTTGGATATGGCAAGCCCCAGGCCGGTACCGCCGTATTTTCGCGTTGAAGACGCGTCTGCTTGACTAAAGGGTATAAAAAGCTTGCCCAATTCCGGCTCAGCCATGCCGATGCCTGTGTCCTTTACTGTCAAGGCGATCTCGGCATCCTCATCCGTTTCGTTATTCAAGGTGACTTCGATATACACCTCGCCCTTGTCTGTGAATTTTACAGCATTGCTGACCAGATTGGTTAGAATCTGCCTTGTTTTTGTAGGATCACCGATTAGGAAATTCGGAATGGCTGAGCTGATCAGCATATTCAGGCTGATTCCATTTTCTTTTGCCTTTGCATCAAAAAGGATGACCGTTGCTTCAATCATGGCGCGCAGATCGAAGGGGATATGCTCCAGCTCTATTCGGCCTGCTTCTATCCTGGAGATGTCCATGATGTCGTTGATGACAGAAAGCAGTGAGTCTGTCGAGGTCTTGATGGTTTGGACGAATTCATGCTGGTCGCTGGTCAGCTCGGTATCCTCCAAAAGCTGCAGAAAACCGACAATGCCGTTCATAGGCGTTCTGATTTCATGGCTGGTATTGGCCAGGAACTGGCTCTTTGCGATATTGGCTGCTTCCGCCTGCTCCTTTGCCTTAAGCAGCTCACTATTGGTGCTCTCCAGCTCCATTGTTCTTTTCCTAACCATCCCCTCCAGGTTATTGATCAGTGAATTCAACTCCCCGGCCATTTGATTGAATGCCCTGGCCAGCATGCCGATTTCATCATTTCTAAAGATCCTGGCCCGCTGCGACAAATCGCCTTTTGAGAATTTTTCTGTTGTATCGATCAAAGCATATACCGGCTTCAATATGACCTCGGTACTTTTCAGATAAATCAATATGGACAGCAGGATCGAAAAAAGCGATAAAAACACGGATGTCCCGATGCTTCTTTTGATCTCGGCAGTAAAAAGAGATTCCGGTATAGCCGTCATAATCAACCAGTTCAGGCCTTCATTTCTGTATTCATTGATTGTGACATGAATCGTTTCTCCGCCTTCACGAATGACATGCCTGCTGACAGGTGTGTCTTTATGCTGCTTAAATGCGTCAAGGATTACTTTGTTTTCAATTTCTTCAACGGTCTTTCTCCTGATTTTTCCGTCGGTCAGCTTTTCAAAATTGGGCACTTCCAGTGAATTGGCTATCAGCGCACCGTTTTCATGCTCGACGATAAAAGCCACCCCATTCTTATCGTGTATCATCTCTTTCAAGTACTTATTGAGGCTTGATAAGGTCATATGTGTACCCAAAACCCCTTGGAGAGCACCGTCTCTGCTATATATCGGGTATGCGGCTGACAGCGCCAGATCATCCTTCACAAAATGTTTGTAAACAGGTGAAAAGGTGGGCTTTCCCATTCCTTTGGCAGCCTTATACCAATCCCGTATCCGGGGATCGAACTTTCCGAAGTCTTTCAAAAAGCTTCCCTCGGTCAAATCCGCGTTTACGGAAAAATAATGGGAGTTCCCCTTGGTATCGGCATCGCTTCTATATAGCTCAATTTCATTTTGGCTGTTTCTGCGGGCGCCATAATAGCTGCCGCTTTCAGTCCCATAGCTGAAGCTGTAAATCTCTCCGCTGTTGGATTTGATGACGCCGGCAAAAAAAGCTTCCCGTTTTTTCTTATTGCCGATATCCACAACTCCGTTCCGTATGAGATGGTGGTTTATTTCATTATTGAACAGCGCAGCACCAACCAGCGCTTCTATTTCATCCAGTATTCTTAAGTTGGCCTCTTCCTCTATTTTGTTAATGGTATTATCCACAGACACTTTCCAGTTTGAAAACACAATAAATAAAATGATTCCGATCGTAATAACCATCAGTAAAATAAAGGCAATGCTCATCAGCAGCCTTAATGATTTTCTATGCTTGTCCCCTTTCATTCCATCCGGTTTCATTTCTTCAGCCACAACATCACATCCATTTCAAGCCTTCACTGCCTAATCAATGCGTTTTACGAAAAAACGGCAGATCCGTTCCCCGTTTTCCCAGGAATCCTGTTCTTTCGCTTTAAAAGGCTTTCCCGTATATTCCTCAAAAATACCTGCTATGAGACCTATTGCATAATCGTACAAGGGCTCTCCCGCCGCAGGGATTCCGGCGCTATCCAAGTCTTCAGTCAGCGTCAGGACAAAGGAATGTTCCTTTACGTCCATCATTTCCACCTGCAGGATACCGATTTTAAGCTCTGAAAGCAGTATCTGCAGCTGCTTAATGAAAATGCTGAAGGATGCTGTTTTGTCAAGCATGTTCTTGCAGAACTCTCTTCCTGCAAGTAAGCCCGCTTTTAAAAATAGCTCTTTTGCCTTATCCTGGCCGCATTCCAGTTCAAGCACATCCTTCATCGTATATTGCAGCAGCCTGTATACTGATACATAGGTCATACTCCCCAGCTGAGGCCTTCCGCTAACGATGTCTCCGATGGCCTCCCATTGGAAGCTGTATCTCTTGTTCATACTCAACCCACCCTTCTTTGAAGCTTATTCCGTCGCTCCGGCTAAACCGGGAGCATCATCAACTTTTCCAGATCCAGGAAAATCAAAAGCCTGTCCGAAAGCTTACCGACCCCTTGGATGTATTTCCTGTCAATGCCGCCTACCATCTCCGGAATGCTTTCATAGCTCTCAACCCCCAGAGAAACCATTTCCGACGCATCATCTACAGCAAATCCGATGCCTCTCTTTTCAGATTCGATGACGATAATCCTGGTATTATCGCTTTTTTCAGTCTCCTCCATGCCGAATTTCTCCTTCAGATTGACGATGGGAACGATTTTGCCCCGCATATGGATGATGCCCTCCACATAGTCCGGCGCATCGGGTATCTTGACTATATCCCAGCAGGGAACGATTTCCTTGACTTTCATGATGTCAATGCCAAAGCTCTGGTCATTCAATTTAAAAATAACCCAATGCATCTCTATCATTCTCCCTTCGCCTCACAAATCCTCTGCATGGCATAATAACGGTTCAACGCCTCATCCAGAAGCATGCTCTTATGTACTACACAGGGATCCGTTAAATCCGCGCATTTGTCAATTGCCTCTGAAAGCTCACTCCTTAAACGCTCCACCCATTTCAGCATTCCATCCTCGTTCATAAAATCTCCCTCCAGACGGTATGAATAGGTTAAGTGACACTCAGTAGACTTTATGTGCTTCCGTTAAACCAACTCCTACTTAATGTAAATAGTGTAATTATATTATATCTGTCCCAAATGACGGAATTATGACAAATTACGCGCCGCCCTATGAAATAAGTATGAAATAAGCCTGTAAATTCAAGGATTACAGGCTTATATTTATTAACAAGTAGCAATTGTTAAAATAAAACATTTTAGGATTCAACTGTATTTAGCGCCCGAAGGATTTAACTAAGGCCCTTGCACAACTCTGTGTAGAGGCTTGTCACTGTTTTTCCTGGAGCAACGCCCAACTCCCTTTGTATGGTCTTGGAATACCGCTCATAATGTTTGATCAAAGAAAGCTTATCCCGCTTGGCGGCATAAACCTGCATATAAAGGCAATTGATTTCTTCATCCAGCTCATTCTTGACCGCTATTTTCTGAAGGATCTGCAGTGCTTCTGAGGAAGCGCCGCTGGCAAGCAGATATGCACCCAGTTTTTTGCCCAGGCTGCGGAGCAGGTTTGCCAGCCTTTCCTGTTCCGGCAAGGACCAATGATAATCCCTGTCCCCGAATAGCTCGCCGGCATACAGCTGTTCCGCTTCTAGTGCAGCATTGAGGGTTGAAAGGCTGATGTCGTCAAAGTGACTGATGCGATGCTCAAAATCATCATAGTCAACATAAATTTCATTCATCTCAACCCTATAACTTTCATTAGCGGTGACAATGGCTGCTTTCATGCCGTAAGGCTCCAGTGCCTTTCTCAGCTTATATACCGTCGTGTTCAGATATGTTTCGGCATTGTGGGGGGACATCCCCCGAAAAACCGTTTCCATCACATTCCATTTAGAGACGAATTTACCTTTGTACATCAGAAGAAAAGCAAACAGTTCCGCGCTTTTTGAAGAGCTCAGCCTGACAGTTTTACCATCACGGTCCCGGATGTCAAAGCCCCCCAGGCAGTAAACAAAAAGCCGCTTTGTTTTTTCCGCACTGACTGCCGTCTGTAAGGCATGCCTTCCGTACTGAACCCGCCGAGCCATCCGCTCCAGCCTTTCCTGGTAAACAGGCTTTACAATATAATCAATGGCATTGACATCGAAAGCCTCCAGTGCGAATTCCTTATGGGAGGTCAAGAAGACAATATCAACATTCGGCATGGCCTGTCTGACCTTCCTGGCAAATTCAAGGCCATTTTCTTCAGGCATATTGATATCGATGATAACCATATCCGGCTGCTGCTCCTCCAGTGCGGCATATGCGTCCCTGGTACTCTGGAAAGCACCTGCCAGCTCCAGTTCCGGTATTTTTTCCATCATCTTTTCCAGAAGCAGCAGCATGGATTTTTCATCGTCAATTGCAATTACTTTCATACCATCACCCAAATCCATTCTAATTTAGTACCCACAAAGGAACGGAAACATAAAAAGTACTTCCCTCGCCGGGGTTGCTTTCCACCCATATGTCACCGCCGTTGCGGTGAACCAATTCCTTGCAAATGAAGAGGCCTAGCCCAATGCCTTTTTCGCCCTCAGTGCCTGCTGTCGGCTGCACCTGCACGTCCTGAAAAAGCAGCTGGACTCTTTCCGGCCGGATGCCGATTCCATTGTCCTGAACTGCAACGATTGCCATTTTGCCCTTCGCTTCAGCCCTCACACGGACGATGCTGTTTTTTTCGCTGTATTTGATTCCGTTGGAAAGCAGGTTCCATATGACCAACTCCAGCATCTCCTTGTCGGCCATGATGGTCAGCCTTTCGGGAACGGCAGCTTGAATGCTGATACTCTTTTCCTCAGCCCGCTGCTGCACCCGTCCCACGGCCAGATTCATGACCTCTGAAAGCTGCCATGCCTTCGGAACAATGAGTGTTCCGCCTGTCTTGCTCCTGAAGCACTCCAAAAGGCTTTCCACCACAGAGAAGATGTGCCTGACTTGTTCCTTGATCTCCACTGTCATTTCCCGGGTATCAACCTCTGCGAAAGATAGTTCTTCTTCCAGCAGTTCGGAAAGATTAACCAGCATCGCAACCGGGTCCCTGATACGGTCGTCAATGACAGCCAGAAGCTTGTCCTTCAAGGCATTCAGCGCTGCCAGCTGTGTAGCGGTGGACCTGATCCTCTCTTGGTATTTTTTCATTTCGGTGATATCGCTAAAGGTCAGCATTCTCCCCAGCCATACTTCTTTATCATGGATCAATACCATCCTGATATTAAAATACTTCTGAGCATCGTTCACCAGGATGTATTGCAGGCAGCTGCTGCTTTCATTTCGGTTCATGAGCGCCAAAAGCGACGGATAAACTTGAAACATTTCAGTGGTACGGCATTGTTCCGGCATGACGGAACTTAAGCCGGGAAAGATCCTGCAGGCCGCCGTATTGAAATTGATGATGCAGTTTTCGTTATCAAGCAGGATAACCCCATCATCCATTGATTCAAACATCCTTTCCAGCGCTGCCTGCTTTAACCTTAGCAGTTGGTACCGGAAAACGGCATAAATGTAAATGATGCCGGACAGCATGAAACCAGTTGGGGTAAAGTCAAACCCGTTCCTGAACACATCAAAAAGGTAAACCAGATTCAAGACCCATGGAATGCAGGTGCCAAGTATCATCACGATCAATTGCTTCCGCATATGGTCTGCGGCGCTTAACAATTTGGAATACAACAGAATCAGCCCGGTGATTATATTGGCATACGAATAGACGATATGGACCCAGTACCAGGGTCCTTTGGTCAGGACCGCCACATCCATTAGTGTGGCTTTGGTCAGATACATACCGCTATAGTACAGATGGTGAAATTCATTTGTGTAGTGCAGAATAAACGTTGCAGCAGGCACGATAAAGAGCAGGCCGTATAGGCGTTTATTGAGATACGTTTCCAGGTTCAGATAATTAATAATCATGATCAGCCACAACGGGGTGATAAATGGAATCCCCAGGTACTGCACTTTGAGCCAGAACTTTATCCACTCGATATCATCCTGTTTGATTTCAAATGCGTAGCCGAAGGAATAGAAGGAAACAGCGAGCATGGCAAAAGACAACCACAGCGCTGGCTTCAGCCTGCGTTTTTTCCATGACAGATAAGACAGATAAAGGGTTATGGTTGTTGAACCAACCATCAGATGCGTTAAGACATTCATACGCTTCCCTCCTATAAGCCGCTTATCGCTGCAGCTATCGGCTCAAAGTCTCCGGTTATGCCTGTACCGGAAGTGAAAAATAAAAGCTGCTGCCTTTCCCCGGAATGCTTTCTGCCCAGATCTCTCCACCGTTCTGGCACACCAGTTCCTTGCAGATCTTAAGCCCCATTCCTCTGCCTTTTTCGCCTTCCGTTCCCAAGGTGGTATAAAAGTCAGTATTATCGAAGAGCTCTTTTGCCTTTGCCGTGCATATTCCCACACCGGTGTCGCTGACGGCAGTAACGATTTTATTATCTGTACGGCATGCACTTATGGAGATCAATCCGCCTTTATGGGTAAACTTAACCGCATTGGAAAGAAGGTTTCTCAGAACGATCTCCAGCATCTCCCGGTCTGCAAGAACCATAATGTCCCTGCTTATCTCGACGGTCATGCGCAAGCCTTTGACAGCACCGTTGATCCTGCTGTCCTGGACTGCTTCCTGTACGGCGTCGTACAGCGCCAGCGGCTCGGGATTATGCCGCAACCCCTTCATTTGGCTTCTGAACCATTCCAGCAGGTTTTCCACCATCATATAGGTTCTTTTAATATGCTCGGCAACTTCATCGATCAACTCCCTGCTGTCACTGTTGCAATATACCTTTTCTTCATCCAGGATCTCCATCAGCGTTAGCAGTGTTGTAAAAGGATGCCTTACGTCGTGGGTTACAATCGTAAAGAGCTTGTCCTTCATTGTATTTAACTCTTCCAGCCTGGAAATGACGGCTATCTTCTCAATTGTTTTCTGCAGCGCCATGTTTTTTTCTTTTTCTGCCTCCAGAAGCTGTTCATGCTGTTTTTTGATTTGGTTTTCCTTTTCTACCATCTCGGTTATATCGCGGCTGCTTATAACTGCATACTCAATGATGCCCTGGGCGTTCAATATGGGCGTTCCGCTGGTATTAATGAATTTTTCTTCGCCTCCATAAACGAGTTTGATACGTTCTCCATAGACCTGCTCGCCTCTCAGCACTTTCTTCGCCGGCAGGTTGTCCTGCGGGATCCGGTTTCCTTCCATATCGTAGTAAAGGATTACAGAAGAAGAATCACCTGCATAATTTGCCTTCACTTCCGGCATGAACATTTTGGCGGCTTCGTTCATAAAAATATATCTACCATCGCTGCTTAGAACATATAAGGCATCCGGCAGGCTGTTCAATATCGAATAAAGCTCTTTCCATTTTCTTTCGATTTCCTGACTTTGCTTTATATACGCCGTCATGTCATGAAAGCAGGAAACACCGATGAGGAATTTGCCGTACTCATCATATACCGGTGTACCATTTACATCGAAATGTATTTCCTTGCCGTCCGATTCCATGATGATCCGATAGTTGTTCAATGTTTCTCCATTCATTACCTTACAATCAGGCAAGGACTCTATTGCAAGCTCATTTCTTTCTGCGTCATAAAACCTGGCACCGTCAAACCAGTCTCCAGGCTTCTTGATTTCAATGGACGGCGTCAACCCCCTAGCCTTCTTGTTGACAATATAACGGCCATTCCTGTCAATAATGCTGCAGGCATCGGACATGTTTTCAATAACCGCTTCCAGCTGCTTTTTTTGGAGCACCAGTTCCTCTGCCTGTTTTGCCAAGCGCTCTTTGTTCAGCTCTCTTTCTGTTACATCCGTCAGCATGGAAACGATATATTTCACTTGCCCGTACTCAGAAATGGGCGTTAGAACATTATCGTAATATTTGCCTTGCCAGGCCCTGACACTGCCCTTCATGCTATTTAGATAAAGGGACGCATTATTTTCAATCATCCTCAGCCAGAGAGTTTCTGCTCTGCTGCCTTCAAAATCAGATACTATATCCTTCAACAACCGTCCTATTGCCAATTCTTTCTTATTAAACTTTTCATCGAAGCTGTCCAGATAAGTTTGGTTAGCTTTAATCAGAACCATTTCGGGCAATTTGTAAATTCCTATACCCACCTGGTTCTCTTCAAGGAGCTTTACCATTACCGGTAACCCGCTCCTGATTGTGCGGCTTGGCCGGTCCAAAAACTCCAGAACCGTCATACCTCCCGTTATTAACTTTTTTTCAAGTACTTTTACTTCCCTGTACAACAGCGACTTAGTGAATATATAGCCTTCAAGTTTTTGGGATTCACAGTTGAGATCTGGCTCAAGCTTGCTTCGCAGCAGTGTTTGCAATACATATGACATTTCTTTGTTTAATAGGTCCTCCGCCTGATACTCCGTTAAGCTGAGAAAAGTCTGGTTGACATGAACAATGCTTCCATTATTGATCTTGATTAAGGGTGTTTCCATGATCGACTTGATTTTGTACTTCAATCTCACAGCCCCCCTCTATATGCTTGTCCTGCTACATATATTTTATCCCCTTTATCTGACTCAATTATGACAAACTTCGCCGTCAATCCTTCTTTAACCGGCTCGAATGAAAGGTTTCCGGCATTTCTTCCTAGCTTTCGTAGACGGATTTCTGCAGCATGTGATAGAACTCTGTTATCATGCTGTCCGGTGTTATGCCAAGCTCTCTCTGTAGGGTCTTGGTGTATAGCTCATACTGTTTGGCCAGCGATACAATGTCCCGTTGAGCTGCATAGGCATGCATCATCAGACAGTTGATGTCCCTGTCCAGTATATTCTGCGCCAGGAGCTTTTTCAGGATATATACCGATTGAGTCAGCGCGCCGGTCTTAATCAAATAGCCGCAAATCGTTTTTCCAAAACGCTTGTACAGCAATGCCAATCGCTCGCGTTCAGGCAAGGACCAGCAATATCCCTTATCACCAAACAGCTCGCCGGCATAAAGGCTTTCTGTTATCATGGCCTCGCCCAGATTGCTGCTGTCGATGACGGACAGATTTTTAATACGGTCCTCAAAATCCAGAAAATCAACGTAAAATGCCTTTGTATCTATGGAATACCCTTCATTGTGTGTGATGATAACCTCAGCAGCCCCCTGAGCTTCCAGTACCCTCCTTAATTTGTAAACCGTTGTGTTCAGATAGGCCTCCGCATTATGAGGCGGCATACCCCTGAAAACCTCTTCCATGATTCTCCATTTTGAAATAGAATGATGGTGATGCAACAAAAGAAATGACAACAGCTCTGCGCATTTGCTTGAATTCAGCTGTACCGGTTCGCCTGACCCATTTCTTAACTCCAAGCCTCCCATACCGTAGACAGAAAGCCTGCCTGAAGGCCTGCTGCTGTCCGGCTCCTTAAGCTCATGCCGCTGCATTGCCCGCCTGACTGTGCGTGTAAGCCTCTCCTGATCGATCGGCTTCATAATGTAGTCAAAAGCACACACATCATAAGCTTCCAGTGCATATTCCTTGTATGAAGTCAGAAATACAAGAGCCCCGGGGATACTGTCTGCAGCTATCCGCCTGGCAAATTCCAGACCGCTCTCCTCCGGCATCCTGATATCGACAAAAATCAGGTCCACCGGGTTATCCTTCAAAAACCGAAAAGCATCTCCCGTATCCTGAAAGATGCCTGCAATCTCCACCTCTTGCAGCTTAGCCAGCATTTTTCTCATTATGAGCAGCATGGACTTCTCATCGTCCACTATGATTGCTTTCATGCCATCACCAACTATTCATTCTTATTTCCATTATACCGTCAACTTTTACTTTTTTCTACATAATTAGCCAATTTGTCTACAACTTGTGTTGACTTTTCATTTAGCGCCTTATATACTGAATGGTAATAAGTCAAAGGAATACCGGAGGCATACTGATGAAGATACATGTCGTGGAAGTCATTGTACTGGCTGCTGCCGTCGTCATTGAGGGCTGGACCATTGCCAGCGGAAACTTCAACCCGGTCTGGGATATCCCCCTGATGGCCCTTATTGCCTATGTCCTTGTCAAAAAATACAAAGCCGGGCAGGCAGAAAAGAAAAAGTAGAACACAAAAGGAACCGAAAGCATCGGTTCCTTTTACTATGTGGATTAATTCACTTTTATACCCTGGATCAGATCTCTGAACTGGCTTTCTTCCTGCTCCGTATACTCGCTGTTCTTGTAGCCCAGTACGGATATGATCTTGTCCTTGTGCCTGAATCGATAGTAAATCATGACCATCTGTGTTGCATCATCGTGCACGTGAGCGCCATATATCTTTCCCAACGTCTTATGCTCAATCACGTCTTCCTTCTCAATGTGGATGTAGTGATCGTCACCTATTTCTTTTTTGATGGTATCCGGACCCACAACCGTATCCTTATCTTCCAGCTCATGCAGCACCAGCGTGGTTTCGGAGTCGTTCCTGAACTCAACCGTTGTGCTTTTCAGCTGATCATCCTTACTTTCCTTATCTTTTACAAACTCCTTAGGTATCCTCACTTGCCAATCCCCATCCGCGCTTTTGTACGCGTAGGTGTTGGCGGTGCCTGCACAGCCTGCCGCGGATATAAGCACCAATATTGCCATCAGAATTGCTACAGCTCTTTTCATATAGCTCCCCCTTAATAATGTAAAGGTACACACCTTGCTCGGGCACGAGGTATTCCTTTTGTGTTAAGGAATGTCCCTTCTTGATCAGTTCAACCATTAAAAATTATAGCACATTTGTCCTATTTATACTATAAGTACTGTCAGACTGACGGAACAAAATCGACCCTGTCAAGAGAAATATCTCTCACCTCTTTTTTGATACAACTCACATATTCAATCTCCCTTCATATGATGTTAAAGAGGTGATACCATGTATAAGGCATTACACCGCCATCATTATGAAGATCTTACCAATACGGTCATGGAGCATGACCACAAGCTCTCCGGCATTACCAGCAAAGACCCTGACTTCAAAGGCCATGTCCATTATATGTCGGGTTACACCTCCGAGGATCAGGAGCATGTGCATTACTATGCCGTTATTACCGGTCCGGAGATCAATGTAGAGGAAGGACATGTTCATTTCTTTCAGGGGTTTACCACCGTCGGCAAGAAGCACTTCCACATTTTCTACGGTTATACGTCAGTGCATTCGCACTATTGACCATAGATACGCCAATCATATACCGACATAAAAACACATCGGGTCCTATGATCCAAGATCAAATCCCCGATGTGTTTTTATTTATATTCTGAATCTGGTTACAAGCTCTTTCAGGTCCTTGGCGTTCTCGGTGTTTTCATCCGCACCTTCACTCAGGCTCTTTGTTTTGTCTACAATGGTAACCGTCTTATTGGCAATGCTTTCCACGCCTTCCGCTCCCTCCGACACTGCAATGGAGACTTCTTTGATGGACCTTGTGATGTTTGCTACCGAGTCGTTCAAGCTCTTGGAGGTCGTGCTGAAATCGCCGGCCATGCCGTTAAACAGGATGGCATCGGTGTTATACTGGTCTGCTGTCTGTATCAGCTTCTCAAACTCATTGATGACTTCCTTGTCGATGAAGGTCATGACCCGGGATGCGCTGTCAGCCAGATTGGTAACCGAGCTGTTGACGTTCTTGACGACATTCTGTATATTTCCGGCAGTGCTGGAGGATTGCTCGGCCAGCTTCCTGATCTCGTTTGCCACAACGGCAAAGCCTTTTCCCGCTTCTCCGGCTCTTGCTGCTTCGATGGCGGCATTCAATGCCAGCAGATTGGTCTGCTCTGTTATTGCCAATATCGCCTGTGCAAGGGTATCAATCTCCGAAACCGCCTTGGACTGCAGGATAGCTGTTTCCAGTTCTCCCTTTGCCCTTTCATAGATTTTCCTGGCATTTTCCGAGCTGCTCATGGCTTCCTGCTTCAACCGCTGCGCCCTGGCACTGACTTCTTCTGCTGACACAGCTCCTTTCAAAGCCTTATCGAACATGTCGTTGATGGCATCTTCAATTTCCTGTGAAGTCGCATTAATTTCTTCAATGGAAGCGGCGGACTCCTCAGATCCCGCAGACAACTGCTGGGTTGCTGCTGAAGTCTCATTGGTCTGGTCCCTTACGACATCTACCAGCAACCTTACATTTTCCGAGTTCTGGATAACGTTGTCGGACACTGCAGTCAGCTTGGCAATCATTTCCCTCAAGGACTGCCGCATGCTTGCCACCGACTTCATAATAATGCCTACTTCATCCTTATACCGGAGCAGGTAATCATAGGCGGCATCATCTTTGATATCCAGGTTGGCTGTTTTATCGATCACCTCCACCACTTTCCTGATGGGCTTGGTAAACCGGTTGGACAGGAACAGCCCTATACCTGCAGATAGTACCGCTATGGCAGCTGTTATCATGATGACAACGGACAGCATGCCGCGGATCGGTTTGTTGATATCGTCCAGGTCAGCAGTGGTTACCAGAATCCAGCTGCATTTTGGAACAATGATGTACGCGCCCAGCTTCTGCTTCCCGTTGAACAGGTACTCCGCAATATCTGCTTCAATTTTTTCGCCCTTCATCAAACGCTCCACAACGGCCTTGATAGAAGCATTTTCAACAGGCTTGTTGATTTTTTCCTTTGTCGGATGGTACAGCATCAGACCGGTTGAATCCACGACATAGGCGTAGCTGGACTCGGTATTGCTGATCTTTACCGTTTTCAAATACTCGGAAAGTGAGTCCACCAGGACGGCGTTGGCCGTAAAGCCAATGACACTGCCGTTGTCCATCACCGGACTTGTGATGACGGTGATCAATGCACCGGAGGACTTGGAAACCAGTACATCGCTAATAGAGGTCTTCCCACTCTCCAGTGTGTCTTTCACATACTTCCGGTCCTTGATATCCGCGCCGATCAGCTTGCGGTCGCTGTCCGCCACAATGATACCGGACTTGTCCACCACAAAGATGTGTTCGGAGTTTCCGAATTCTTCTACATGCTGAGTTAGCTGCGCGCTTATCGCCTCAACGCCCGCTTTATGCTCCGGGGTTTCCGATTGCATCGGATCCGCTTTCAAAAGCCCGATGATATCCGGCTGCTTCGCCAGAGCGCTCATTGCAGCTTCTTCCTTGGCAATCAAGGTTGAAACGGTTTGCGAAAGACTGAGATTGAGGGTGTTCATTTCATACCTGACTTGCCTGTACACATAGTCCGAAGTATTTTTGAAGTTAAAATACGCTGTGATACTCATCGATATCACAATTATCAAAATAATGGTGATTGTGAATTTTTTCCCAATAGACATACGCCCACCTGCTTTTAATAAAATTTATTAATTTCTTTTACTGCGAAAAAGGACTGGACTTGATAAGAAAGCTGCAGCGAAGATAGAAAAGTGCAATAATATGCATTAGAATAGATTTTCTTGCATTATTATAGCACTTTTACATACAAATATCAACATTGTTCATCTTATTTCGACAATTGGATAAACTTACCGCCGGACTTTATTCTTTTACCGGCACCGATAGATGGAACTCCGTCCCGACGCTTTCTACTGACCGAAACCACATTTTCCCGCCGAAGCCGGCCTTCAGGTTTGAGTTGGACATATCCAGTCCAAGGCCAGTTCCGCTCTTGCCCTTTGTGGTTGTTATCTCCTTGAAGATACCGGTTTGTACCTCTTTCGGTATACCACCGGCCATATCCTTCACCATCAGGACAATCTTCCTGTCTTGGTTCCGACCTGTTGTTCAATCTCCCTGCCTCTGCACGCATAGGCTTCTATGGCATTTTTCCGTCCTGACTGTTTTGATGACCCCCTCTGAAAAAACCATCCGGTGATCCGGGTAGACAATAAAAGGGGTCACCTTTGTCCTTTTAAGGTTGATCCCGCCCATCTTTTCACTCCTTATGCTTTGCCATCCGTTCTCCGATTCATTTCGCTCAGCTTTATTACTTTAGCCCGCTTGATCGTATCCTGACCGAACTTTTTCCGGATAGCATCGATGGCCTTCTCCAATTTCTCTTCCTTAACAGAAGCCGATTTGTCCTTTATGATATCAAAAATACTAAGCTGCTCCCCTTCGTTTTCCTCAAAATTTAAAAGGCCGATACCCAGCAGTCGGACTGGCCTCACCGCATTCCAGTTGGTTTCCAGCAGCTCGCAGCCTGTTTTGTAAATATCCCGCGTCAGAAAAGTGGCCGAGATGGTCTTCTGCCTGGTTATGGACTCAAAGTCTGCATACTTGATCAGGACAGAAACCGTCTTCCCCTTCATTCCATGCCGTCTGGCATCCTCCCCTACTTCCTCCGCCAAGGTGAGCAGGACTGTCCTAGCCTGCTCAATATCCGAAATGTCTATTGGGAGGGTTGTGGAGCGGCTGACTGATTTGCTGTCGTAGTGGGGGTTCACGGTAACCTCGGTGGTATCGATCCCGGAAGCCAGCCGATGGATGTCTTCACCGTATTTCCCGAAGGCTTTCCGAAGGATGGCCGCATTGCAGGCAGCAATGTCTCCGATCGTATACATCCCCATGCTGAACAGCTTTTTCTCGGTTTGCTTTCCGATTCCATACATCTCCCTGACGGGCAGGGGCCAGATCTTTTCCGGAACATCCCTGACCCAAATCTCAGTGATACCCAAAGGTTTTTTCCTTTCCGACGCCATCTTGGCCAGAAACTTGTTCTCCGAGATGCCGATAGAGCACCACAGATCCAGCTTGCTGACGATTTCATCCATGATCTTGCGGGCCATCTCGTCGGGCTTTCCGAATAGGGCTTCGCAGCCCGTCATGTCCAGCCAGGCCTCGTCGATGCTGTTTTGCTGGATGACCGGCGTATATCCGGCTAAAACAGACATGACCTGCCGTGACTTTTCTTCATAAAAACGGTGTTCAGGCGGCACCAAAAGGATTTCCGGACAAAGCTTCCGGGCTTCATGCAGCACCATGGTGGTCTTGACCCCGTATTTCCTCGCTTCATAGTTGGCAGCCAGAATGATCCCGGAACGCCTTTGGGGATCTCCTGCAACAGCGGCAGGTTTACCTCTCAGCTCCGGCCGCCGCGTCATTTCACACCCTATATAAAATGCATTCATATCAACAAGGAATATGACCTTTCTCATGGCTGTTCCCCCGCTTAAACTTGTCATAAGCCTATTATAAACCCTGCGCCCGGTGCTTTACAAACAAAAAAACCTCAATACTTCGTATGGAGGCCATTCGTTCCTGCCATCAGCCGTATTCAGTTCACTGAGTAGATATCGGAAAACTCCACCTGGACCCTTTCCACATAGGCTTGCTTTCCGATGGATTTAAAATTCGTCCTGTCATGATCGACCTTTTTTGCCGGCAGACGGAATGTAAAGGCACATCCTCCACCCCGCCGGCTTTCCACCTCGATGGTTCCACCATGCATTTCAATCAGAGACTTTGCCAGATTGAGGCCGATCCCGCTGCCTTCATGCTGCCTGGTCAGCATATCGTCAATCTGGCAAAAGCGTTTGAAGATGTCTGCCTGCTTTTCACAAGGTATTCCTATCCCGTTGTCAGAGACTGTTATGCTTACGGCACTGTCAGAATCGCAGACATTGACTTCGATTCTGCCTCCGTGCGGGGTGAATTTGACCGCGTTGGACAAGAGGTTCAGCATGATCCTCTCAACTTTTTCTTCGTCACAGGCTATGATTTTTTCCTCTGTGTCGGTATCGAACACAAGCTCGATGCCCTTGACCTTGGCGAATTCCGAAATGGAAAGCGTGATTTCCTCAATGATGCTGATGATATTGCAGTTGCTGAGGTGTAATTCGAAAGCGTTGGCATCAATCCGGGTAATGTCGATCAGATTGTTGACCAGCCTCAGCAACCGATAGCAGTTCTGTCTCATGATCCCGGTATTCCTATGGACTTTTTCCTGGCACTTATGGTAAAGGTCATCCTTTGTGTAGAGATCAAGCAGCTGAACCGACCCCAGTATAACATTTAAAGGGGTTCTGAGCTCATGGGATATATTGGCGAAAAACTCCGTTTTTGTTTTATCTGTCTCCAGCATCTCATCGATGATCCGCCTGTTTTCCATCATATTCTTTAAAAGCATCTCGTTTACCTTCTTTTCGGTAATGTCTGTCATGACCCCTACAATGCCCGCAGGCTGCTTCCTTTCATCCATGAAAATCGCTTTGTTGAGAATCATGTTCCTGAAGCTTCCATCTGCTAATTTCACCCATGTCTCATAAACCTGATGACTGGAATTCGCCAGCAGCTCGGCATCCATTTTATCATAGGTGGCGGCCAATTCCGGATCCGCAATATCATTGACGGTTTTTCCGGCCAGTGCGGCACTGCTGATTCCCATGGCTTTCTCATATGCGCTATTGCATCCGATATACCTTAAATTCATGTCCTTGAAAAAAATAGGACTTGGGATGGTATCCATCAGGCTTTGCAGAATAGTAAGCTTTTCGTTAAGCACCTTCTCTGTTTTCTCTCTCCGGTGGATTTCCCGGCTCAGCTCTGCGTTCTTCTGCCGCAGCTTCTCGGCATAGCCGCCTATCAAATAAGCTGAAAAATAATATAAGGCAGTACCTATGATCATGTCCAGCAGGCCATGCTTATAATCCACATTGATACCAAGGAAGAAGTTGACGAATCCGCAAACAACCCACAATGTCCCTGTATAAAGCCCATCCCTATAGCTAAACTTCATACAGCTGATAATGATGAACACGAGCCCCAAAATACCTTTGATGGACATAGGTATAAAGGGTATTATATTGATAAATGCCATCGATGCGTAATAGAATAATTTTACCTTGCTCATAAACAACCCCCATTATTTGACACAATTAGCACTTACATACTAATATTACATCAATAATTGTACCGTATATACAATTTTCGATAGCAATTTTCGACACCAATATGCAGATTTTTTAACAATAAAAAGAGCTGCAAGCTTAAAGCTTGCAGCTCCGGTTAGAGAATTCTTAGCTTATGTTTTACAGCTCGGTGACTGTCTCCTTGTAGATGACCCCGCGGTTTTTCAACTCCTCCATGACTGTTTTGAACACAGCATGATTCTGACCCACATACTCCGGCGGAATGACTCCCTTGCGGTCGAATTTCCCCGACGCTATCTGGCGGGCCATAACGGCGCATGGAAAACCTGTGCAGCGGGCCATGGAAGTGGTCTTGGTCTCATCATCGAAGTAATCCAGCAAATCGTAGGTATACAGCAGCCGCTTGCCGTCTTTTTTGCCTTCCACTTCAATGCGCATGACGGTGAATTCACGTTCTCCCTCTTTGAGCTTCCATACCGGGAACATCAGGCTTGCTGTCAAATCGATGGGTTTAATCGTCACCCCTTTGACATTGACAGGCTCTGTGCTAAAGAAGCCGGTTTCCCGGAGCATCCTCATTCTTTCCACATGGCCTGGGAACCTGAGGGTCTTTTCCTTCATGAAAGGCGCTTTCATGGTGTAAGCCAGGCTGCGCAGCCCGTCGGTATTGAATGCTTCCAGCGTCCCCACGCCGGGCAGCGTGATCAGCTCCAGATCCGATAGTGCCGGTCTTTCTACAAGCTTGCCGTATTCAACCAGCCTCGAAGGTCTGGTGTATTCTTCAATCACATCAATCGCCGAGAAAACAATCTTATACTCATAAGGCCATTCTCTTACAACCGGCAATCCGCCCACAAGGATGAGGCACCGCTCCGTCTCATCCAGTAGACTGGATGCATAGCCGATAATCATGTTGCTCATGCCGGGCGCTACGCCGCAATCTACCACGGCAGTAACCCCTTTTTCCTTTGCAAAACCGTCAAGCTCCAGGTGGTTTTCCGGGCAGAAGGAAATATCTGAGATATTTTTTCCGGCATCAATAACCGTCCGCAGCATCTCAAAGCCCATAAAACCCGGTACGGCTCCCACCACGATATCGTAATCCTGTACACGGGTCTTCATGCTGTCAAAATCCGAAAGATCCGCCCGGATGCCTTTGATGGGTCCCTGGGTCGCCAGCCTGTTCAACACCGCTTCATCCCTGTCGCAGACTGTCACCTCAATATTCCTGTCTTTTGCCAGGTCCTTGGCCATGACGCCGCCAACCAGACCGCCTCCTAAAACGATTGCACGCATGTTGTAATCCTCCTATCTCGTTAAGTTTATAATGCGAGATTCTCATCCCGTTTTACATCTTGAGCTGCTGCCGGAAGCTTTTCTATGGTGATTCCTGTATAACCGTAGATGATGGATATCAGAGGGTTCAGCAGATTCAGGAATGCATAAGGTGCATATAACAGGGGCGAAACGCCCAAGGTTGCCGTCATATAAGCCCCGCAGGTATTCCATGGAATCAGTGCCGAGGTCAGAGTCCCCGCATCCTCCAGACATCTGGACAGGTTCTTTGGATGCAGCCCTCTCTTGGCATACTCGTCTTTGAACATCCTTCCAGGAAGTACAATGGCCAGGTACTGATCCGGCATCAGTACATTTGTAAACACGCATGATAAAATGGTGGCTGTGATGAGGGAACCTGTGCTTTTTACAAACATAAGGAGCCTCTGGGATAATACCTCCAGCATGCCGGATTTCTCCATGACGCCTCCAAAGGCTAGTGCGCAAAGCACCAGTGCGATGGAATACATCATACCGTCCATGCCGCCTCTGGATAAAAGACTGTCTACCACTTCAATGCCGGTTTCCGAAGTAAAACCGTAATGTGAAGTATTCACCAGGTCCGCCATGGAATTGCCCTGGAACACCATTCCGAATAAAAAGCCTAGTACCACCCCGCCGATGAGTCCCGGTATGGCAGGTATCTTGAACGCTACCATCAGTATGACAACAATCGGGGGAATCAGAAGCAGCAGATTAATATTGAAATTGGAAGAAAGCGTGGTCAGGATCTCATTGATACGGCTCATGTCCAGTTCTTTCCCCGCATACCTGCCGCCAAGGATGCCGTATAGCACCAATGCTATCAGCAAACTGGGCCCGGTCGTAAAGATCATGTGCCTCACATGGTCAAAAAGGGTGGAACCTGCCATGGCGGGAGCCAGGTTAGTAGTATCGGAAAGGGGGGACATCTTGTCTCCGAAGTATGCGCCGGAGATAATGGCACCGGCAACCATGGGCATCGGAATACCCAAGCCGTGCCCTACGCCGATCAGCGCAATACCCACCGTGCCGGCCGTACCCCAGGAGGTTCCTGTTGCCAGAGATACGATACAGCAGATCAGGCAGGCTGCTACAAGGAAATATCCGGGTGCCAGGATCTTCAGGCCGTAGTAGATCATGGTGGGAACAACACCGCTGATGATCCATACACCGATCAGCATCCCGACGATCATCAGGATCAGTATAGCCTGCATTGACATCATGATGGTATGAACAATTCCCTCTTCAAGAGATTTCCAGGTATGACCCAGCCTTATTGCAATCAGAGCTGTTACAACCGCTGCACCTACCAGCGGGACATGAGGACTCGCTTCAAACTTGATGATCGCCACTGCAAGGAATAAGATAAGGCATGCGATAGGGATAAGTGCTTCTGTCAGAGTCGCCTTTCTCAGATTCTTTTGACTCATAATAATACCCCCATACTTTTATTTTTTCATGGTTATCCTAGCTCAAACAGCACAAAGGTTATCATTCCTCCTTCCTTTTGAAAACAGTAATACAAGTTGTTTATATATATGAAATTCTCAAAACAATCATCACAAAATGTTATTAATTAATATTAATGCAAAGTTTGTACCAAATCTGAAATCCGCGCCAAAGCAGCTTTCTTCACGTCCTATGTTTGCAGTTTGTAAACACAAAATACAAATATGTTAAAATTTTGAACACATGCAAAAAGCTGTAAGATCAAATCTCACAGCTTTTTCAGCTTTGCGATGCCGATATCACTTGCTGTTCAGCAGATAATCCGCAGTCTCATGATTGGTGACTACTACATCCAGCAGCTTTCCTCTGAGCGCTCCCAGAATGGCCTGCTGCTTTTCTTTGCCGCCTCCTATGCCCACTATCAGGGGTATGCATCTCAACTGTTCCATTGCCGGTGCAACCAGCTTTTCATCCAACGAGGTGTGGATCCGCCGTCCTTGAATGTCAAAATAGCTGAAGGCTACATGGCCTACAGCTCCTCTCGACAGAAGCTCATCCAAATGCACCCTGCCTAGCAAGCCCTCCCGGAAGGGTGAAATCCCGGCACCCACGCCGCCAATGCCCATCAGTGCCATATCACACTTGCTGATCAAGCTTAAGCTGCTCTTGATGGAGGGGTCCTCCAATAAAGCCTTTTTTGTCTCATTGCTTTCCACAAAGGCAGGCGCATGGAAAAAGTACGGTGTAGCCCCCAAATGCTGTGAAAACATCATGACGATTTCATCCGACTGGTTTATGATTTCCCTTGACATCCCTTCATTGCTGTTATTGGACGCCCTTCCGGCTATCTGAACAATGGCTAGGTCCTTGTGCTTTTCCTTATTCCTTTCACAAATGTTCTCTGCAACATGCCGGATGGTCCTTCCCCAGCCTACACCGATGCGCATACCCGGCTGAAGGTAAGGCTTTATAAAGCCAGCGGCAGCGGAGCCCAGCCTTTCCAACAGTTTTTCATCGTCGGGCTCCGTCACTACCACTGCGTTCTTAAGCCCAAAGTGCTTTTCGAGCTTTCTTTCCAGCTCGATATTGGAAGCCATATAGTCCATGATCTCAATCTTGACGATGCCTTCCTTGAGAAGGCGTTTCAGCATCCTGTTGATTTTCTGGCGGGACATGGACATCTTTTCTGCAATCTGTTCCTGGGTCAAACCATCCCTGTAATAATAATGGGCCAGTTTGACCATGGTTTTCATCTCTTCCAATGGTGAACCTCCTATTAGTCTATGCCTTGAATGTATGGGATATGGATGCATTGACGTCCTTTAATGCGGAATAGAGCTGTCTGTATATTTGATAATATCCGTTATATGTTTCAGATAAACTTCTATCAGGCGTGTAGATCCTTCCAGATCTGAAAGTACGCTCAAAAGCTTGCTGCTCATCCTTGTACACACCTGTACCGATACCGGCTAACAAGGCGGCACCCAGAGAGGTTGCCTCCTCTATATCCACAGCTTCCAGGATCCTGCCCGACACATCCGCCTTGTTCTGCATGAGGAGGGCATTGCGTGTTACGCCGCCTACAGATATTATTCTATCATATTTTTTGCCCGCTGCGTTTTCAATGGACATAAGCATTTCTCTGAATTGATAATTAAGGCCTTCAACGACAGCCCGGATCATGTCCCCTTTATCCACGGAGCTGCTGAGGCCCACAAATGCACCTAATGCCTTTGAATCCGGAACGATGCAGGATCTTCCCGAAAAATACGGCAGCAGAAATACACCCTTGGAGCCGCAAGGTGCCTGAGCTGCCTTTTGCATCAGATGGCTCCAGACATCATCCCCTGACTCACGGGCTTGCATTTGCTCTTCATAACCATAGTTGTCCTTGAACCACTCCATGATGCCTCCCGAGACCTCTGCAGCCATCAAACTGTAATGATCTCTTGCCACGTGGGCTTCAACTGTAATGCCTGCGTCCAGGACCTGTTTGCGCGTCTCCGGCCTTTTTGCCGCTGCCAGCAGCATTTCCCAGGTACCGGTGATATTCACCAGCACCCCATCATTGAAGCCGCCTGCAGGAATGGAAGCACAGTGATAATCATGCCCGCCCAGTACTACGGCAGTTCCCTCGCTGAGTCCCGTCATTTCTCCGGCATGCTGCGTTACTTCCCCCAGGAAGGTTCCGCTTGGTTTTATATCCGGCAGGATGGATTTGTCAATGCCGGAATGTCTGATCAGGTCATCAGACCAGGTACGGGCTGCGAGATCGAATACCGAGGTGCAGGAAGCCATGGAATGATCTGTGGCCATCACACCGCAAAGCATGTAATTGATGAAGTCCTCTATCATCAGCCATTTATAGGCTCTTTCCATGATATCGGGATGATTTTCCTGCAGCCACATCATGCGGAAGATGGTGTTGATGGGATAGATCAGCCTGCCGGATACGGAAAAAACCTTTTCTGCGCCGGGGACTGAAACCCATGAATTGCTTTGCGGCAATGTCCGGTGGCAATGCCAGGCAATAAAGGGGTAAAGCCATCGGCCGTCTGCGTCCACCGGGAGTCCGTCATAGCCGAAGCCTGTGACGGCAACCGCCTTAACCGCACCGGCGTCATCAATGCCTGACAGCGCCTTCTTTGTGGCCGCGCATACGCCTGCCCAGATTTTTTCCGGCTCCCAGCATGACCATTTGGGATGTTCAGGGTTGAGGTAAGACAGCACCGTCGGCGAACTGCCGAAAGAAATTAAATTGCCTTCCAGATCATAAACCGCTGCTTTCAGACTGGTTGAGCCCAGGTCAATTCCCATCAGGTAACTCATACGCTGCCTCCTATCAATACGGTTCGGCCAGTTTCTGCCGGTCTAAGGGATATCTGCCGAAAACCCTGGCTGTATCCAGCATGGCTTTGAAGTTTTCGGGCTTCACCTTTGAATGTATGCTGTTGCTTGAGGATAATATATAACCGCCTTCAGGGGCTGCGATGTTCAAGCACCGCTTGGTCTCACGGACGGTATCTTCCACGCTTCCAAAGGTCAGCGTTTCGGCACAATCCACATTGCCCTTGATTGCGATCCGGCGGCCGTATTTCTTCTTGATATGGGCCAGATCCATGCCGGACAAGGGGTCTATGGGATCCAGGCAGTCGATGCCCGAATCAATGATCATATCGATGATGGACATAATATTGCCGTCGGTGTGTTTGATCACATAAAGCCCCAGATCCTTGTAGCCTCTCATGACTCTGCACAGCCTTGGATAAAATATATTCCGGAAGGCTGTCGGAGATATCATGGGGCCGTTGTTGTAGGCATAATCATCACCAGTGTAGATGATTTTTACGCCTCGTTTTACAGCTTCGGAAGCCATCATGAGGTTGACCTCCACTGTCATGTCGATGAGTCCTTCGACTAATTCCGGCTCTTCTGCAATGGCAACCATAAAATCCTCGTAAGACATCAAGCGGCTGGGCAAGGACATGACATCGTTCAAATGCAGAATGACAGCCCTTTGGCCATTATGTCTTGCCATTGCCGCCTCCAGGGACTTATAGCGTGATGCCTTCAATGCATCAGGCGGTGTATACCGCTCCAGATCCCTCATGCACTTGATGGGGCCTGAGACTGGGACCGAGTGGTCCTCGGTCGAGTACCGCTTGATCATGCCCCATTCATCCTGAAAAAGGTTTTCGTCCACCCTGACGCTGTCATAATTCAAATCGACGCATGCAGCGTCCATTTCCATTTCACAGACAAAGTCATCATAAGTGGCACCCGGGCATAAAGCCTGGATCACATTGTTGTGGATCAGCCACTCAAATACAGGAACCCTATCTGTTTCCTCATGCGTTAATGCTTTGATCAGCCTTTCTTCCGAAGTCATATCCCTCACTCCTTCATGCTTTTGAGCAAGACCGTTACATATGCTCACTCTTTAATCATTTTCTCACTTATAAATAGCGTAATACAGTAACGGCGCATTGTCAATAAGGCTAGGGATTTTTTTCCATAAAAAAAGAACCCAGGTACGATAGTACCCGGATTCAATCGTTGGTATATGTCTTTAATCCTGTCCGACACTTACAGAGGCAGGCAGCGTCCCAGCTTGTTCATGGCAGCTGCGATATCTGCGTCTGTAAAGCAATATTTCATAGTTGTGTATGCGCTTCTCATCTTCCGGACATCTTCTTTAACCGTCTTGTTTCTCAAAATGACATCCGCCATCAGCTCTGCCAGCTGCTCGAACTCCTGCCTGCCGAAGCCGAACCTGACCATTTCGGAAACACCCAGCCGCAGCGCACCAGACGCAGTAAAGCCTTCTTCCTCCGGCGTTGCCTGGTAGTTGACGATGATGTTGTTGTCTTCCAGCCTGTTGGCTGCTTCAGGACCTGTGCCGTAGCCGACCCTCACGATGACCTGGTGGGTCTCAGTGTAGGATATGTCAGGATCTCCAGCCACATCCAGTCCGGCCTGCTTCAGGCATTTGGCAAAATACTTGGCGTTTTCGACGATGTTTTTCTGGTAGTCATCCTTAAAGTGGTTCATTTCATAAGCTGCCATCAGGAGTGCCAGCATGGTCCCCAGGTGGTGATTGCTGACGCTTCCCGGGAAAGCCCTGGTTTCAATGGTTTCCCAGAGACCGTACTTGAGGTCCGTTTCTTTGTAGTTTGCAGCGATGATGCCTCTCTGGGAACCGAAGAAGGTCTTGTGGGTAGAGCCTGTAACGATTTCAGCGCCTTCAGCAAAGGGATTCTGGAAATAGTCACCGGCCAATCCCAGGACGTGAGCCATATCGTACATAATGGTAGTGTTGATTTTCTGTTCATCCACGAAAGCCCTGATTTCTTTTACCGGTTCTTTATGCAGTACCATGCTCTTGCCGAATATGATCAGCTCCGGCTTATACTTGGCGATAAGCTTCTTGGTCTCTTCCACATCGATTTTGAAGCTGTTCTCTTTCAATACCGGGAAATTGACGATAGCCGGCTTCTCCGTTACGGGGTCTATGGCAATATAGTCGTGCAGGGCACCCATGGGCTGTGCACTCAAATGGCCGCCTCTGATGATATGGTTGTTCATGACGTAACCCAACCGGCTGGCATCCCTCTTGCGGTTCACCCGGTTCTTGAAGTCCATGACCGCACTGAATACTGCCGTATTGGCCATCTGTCCGCTGGTCACACGGGTCTCCACCTCTGAGCAGCCGAAGTATTTCTTCAGCTCCTCGATCAGCTGATGCTCCACCTCATCGATGAATTTGGTGCCCTGATAATAGAATACATCGTAGTCATAGAAGGATTTTATCTTCTTGTGCTCTGCATACCGGAAGGAGGGGTCCAGGATGGACAGCAGCCTGACGGCGCTGGAATGGGTCTGCTCCGAAGGTATCAGGTTGATGCTTTCCTCTTGCCGCCACATATGGTTCTCAAAGCTCTTCTCCAGTAGATTCAATGCCTTGGCCTTATAATCCGTAGACGCATCCGCCACATAGGTTTCGGTAAAGCCGTACAGGATCGGTCTAGCAAAAGGCGGCGCATCTCCCCTCATATGATAAGGCGGTATCACGGCTTTGACCTTGTTGTTCCGGATCTCCACCTCAACCTCGTCATCCACCAGGATATCGCTGTCGAGAAGCGCCAGACCAATGGCCCTCATGGCTTTTTCATCCTTGATCAGTGTATCCAGGCCGTGTCCCTCCGTCTTATAGTAGGGCACCATGGTACCGCTGGTCATATAACCGATTTCCGCACCGTTCTTGAATACCTTGAACCCTGCTCTTGCAATACCCTTCTCACTCAGAGCGATGGGCTTGATGACTCTGGGCAATGCAGTAAGGTCTGAAAAATCCCGATTCATGATCTTCTGGAACGCTTCAAACTGCTTGAGCAGTGCACTTCTGCCGATGTATTCGCCCTTTGCTTCGGCAAAGCTGACAGCAAACTTGGCCAAGGGAACCGCGAATATCGGAATCTCCTTGCCTTCGGCGTCCAGTCCCAGTTCATGCCCATAAAGGGGCAAACCGGCTTCCAGCCTCAAGGTGTCCCTTGCACCAAGCCCTGTGGGCATTGCGCCGTTATCCAGCAGCAGCCTCCAGATGGCTGCGGCTTCTTCTGCCTTCACAAACAATTCAAAGCCGATGGGCTCTCCCGTATAGCCGGTTTTGGCAATGCGGACTTCTTTCCCATCCAACTCAATAATGTTCAGCGCGTTTTTTACCGGCTCGGTCAGGTTGGGATCCTTTGATAGCCTTGCCAGGATGTTTTTTGAATCCGGTCCCTGAATGGCAATCATGCCTAGGGCTTCCGACTGGTTGGTTATCTGCGCATCGAAGCCTTTGATGACCTCGGTCAGGTGCGCCCAGTCCTTGTCGGCATTGGAAGCGTTCACAACCAGCAAGTACTCATCCTCGTAAAAACGGTAAAGGTACGCATCATCCAGAGCGCCGCCGTTTTCATTGGGGATCATGCTGTATTGTGCCTGGTTCAGGTCCAATGCCAGTACATTGCTGGTCAGGACATACTGCAGGAACTTCACAGCTTCCTTGCCGGTGATCACAAATCTTCCCATATGGGATACGTCGAATATCCCGGCTTTTTTCCGTGTATAGAGGTGTTCTTCCACAATGCCCGCAGGGTAGTTCACCGGCATTTCCCAGCCGCCGAAGTCCACCATGTTGGCTTTAAGCTTTATATGCTCATCAAAAAGTACCGTTCTCTTCAAAGTACTCATAGACCCTCCTGTAATCAATTCTTTTTTGCAGGTGCGCTATGCAGTGCTGCACCATTAAGCCCCATGACCGCCTCGCTGAAAACCTCGCTCAGGGTGGGATGGGCATGGATCGTTCCGATGATATTCTCTGCAGATTGTTTCATGCCGATGGCCAGCACGCCTTCGTGGATCAAATCCGAAGCGTGGGGCCCCATGATGTGCACCCCTATGAGAATATCGTTTTCATCGGCGATCACTTTTAATAGCCCTTCCCCTTCACCCAGCGCCAGTGCTTTTCCGTTGGCGCCGAACATAAACCTTCCGGTCTTGAAGGCAATGCCCTTGGCCGAAGCCTCCTCCTCCGTCATGCCTGCAAAGGCAATCTCCGGGAAGGTAAAGACGCAGCCCGGCACCACCGCTGCATTATAATGCGGCGTCTTACCCATCAGGTGCTCTGCAGCAGCAACGCCCTGATGTGATGCTGTATGCGCCAGCATTATGCCGCCGGTAACATCTCCTATGGCGTAGATATGGGGCACATTGGTCTGGCCGAAGCTGTTTGTTCCAATCCCTTTCCTGTCATAACCCACGCCGGCCTTCTCCAGCATCAGCCCCTCCACCACAGGCTGCCGGCCTGCAGCCATCAGAACCTGATCGGCAGCTATTTGCATTTCTCCTTTTTTTGTAGAAACCGTCAGCAGCAGTCCATCCTGCTGCTCTATCTTCATAACCCTTGAACCGGTCAATATTTCGATACCCTTCTTCTTCATCATGGGCACCAGCCGCTTGCTGAGATCGCTATCCAGTTGTGCCAGGATACTGGGCAGAAATTCAATGACCGTAACTTGGCTTCCGAAAGCATTGAATATGGCCGCAAACTCCATGCCGATGACTCCACCGCCGATGATGGCAAGCCGCCGGGGAATATGGTCGATACCAAGCAGCGCCGTGCTGTCCAGCACGCCCGGCAGATCTGCACCTTCAATGGGCAGAACAGCAGGCTTTGAACCTGTAGCAATAATGATGCGCCCTGCTGAAATGGACTCTGCCGACCCATCCGCTTTGCTCACCGAAATGCTGTTGGCATCGGCAAAGGCCGCTTCGCCTTCAACGACCGTGATGCCGTTGGCTTTCATCAGCTGAACGATGCCGCTCACCAGCTGGTCAACCACTTTGTTTTTCCTGGCTTGAACCTGCTCCCAGTTGACAGAGGCGCCATTGGTGATGATGCCGAATTCTTCACTGTTTTTTACCAGCTGGCAGACCTCTGCGCTGCGGTGAAGGGCTTTTGTCGGGATGCACCCCCAGTTCAGGCAAGTGCCTCCCATTCTCCGCTTTTCTATCAGGCAGACCTTGGCACCCAGCTGTGCCGCTCTTATGGCGGCGATATAGCCTCCCGGTCCGCCGCCGATTACAATCAGATCAAAGTCTTGTTTTTCCATTTATTCCTCCTGTCCCCCTAGTCGTAGAAAACATATTAAGCTTGCATATAGCATAGCTTGATATGTTTTCTAAAACAATAAGTGACTCACTTCTTCGTAGCTGCAACCCTATACATAGAGTCACTTATTGTTCCCATTTAAGGACCGGCGTTCTGGCCGCCTTGACCTCATCCAGCCTTCTGACCGGCGTATGATGGGGTGCCGACTTCAGCAGCTCCGGATTCTCCCTTGCTTCCTGTGCGATCTTTATCATGACATCGATAAAGCGGTCCAGTGTCTCCAGGCTCTCCGTCTCAGTGGGCTCAATCATGATGGCGCTGTGTACAATCAAAGGGAAGTAGATGGTAGGCGGGTGATAGCCGTAATCAAGGAGCCGCTTCGCCACATCCAGGGTCGACACCTCATGGAGGTCTTCTCCCAGTCCGCCCAATACGAACTCATGCTTGCACACTTCATCAATGGGCAGATAATAGTGCTGCTTCAGCTTTTCTTTGATATAGTTGGCGTTTAGTACTGCCATCTTGCTGGCTTTTGTCAAGCCTTCGGCACCCATGGTCAGGATATAGGCGTATGCCTTTACCATGACGCCGAAGTTGCCATAGAAGCTTTTAACCTTTCCAATGGACTTGGGCTTATCATAGTTTAAAACATATTGGTCGCCTGCTTTCTCAATAACCGGTACCGGCAGGAATTCCACCAGCTGCCTGGCTACCCCCACAGGCCCGCTGCCGGGTCCGCCGCCGCCATGAGGGGTTGAGAAGGTTTTGTGCAGATTGAAATGCACCACGTCAAAGCCCATATCGCCGGGTCTCGCCATTCCCATGATGGCGTTCATATTGGCGCCGTCATAATAGAGCAGCCCGCCGGCTTCGTGAACAAGGTCAGCAATTTCCTTGATATTCTTCTCAAAAAGACCCAAGGTACTGGGATTTGTCAGCATGAGGCCTGCTGTTTCATCGCTGAGCACGGCTTTAAGGCTTTCAATATCCACTGCACCCTTTTCGTCGGATTTAATTTCAATGATCTCAAAGCCGGCTACTGCCGCACTTGCCGGATTGGTGCCGTGGGCAGAATCCGGAACGATGATCTTGTTTCTCTTTTGCTCACCCCTGCTGGCATGATAGGCCTTCATGATCATCAGACCGGCCAGCTCGCCGTGGGCGCCTGCCGCAGGCTGCAAGCTGAACTGTGCCATGCCGCCTATTTCGGAAAGCATTTCACCCAGCTCATACATTAGCTGCAATGAGCCTTGGGCTGTGCCGGCAGGCTGATAGGGATGCATGCCGGTGAATCCGGGCAGGGCTGCCATGTCCTCGTTGATCTTGGGGTTATACTTCATGGTGCAGGAACCCAAGGGATAGAAACCGGTATCAACACCATAGTTTTTATTTGACAGCAGCGTATAATGCCGGACAACATCCACTTCGCTGACTTCGGGAAGCTCAACTTCGCCGCTTTGGCGCATGGCTTCGGGTATCATGCTGCTGGCATCCGGTTCGGGTACATCGCATGCAGGAAGGGAGCATGCCGTTCTACCGGCTTTTGATACTTCAAAAATCAGTTTCTCGTAGTTTTTCATTATTTCCCCTCCTTTATATCGCCTAATATGGAAGCCAGGCTGTCGATTTCCGCCTTTGTCCGCTTTTCTGTTACGCAAAACAGCAAGGCGTTTTCCAGTCCGGGATAAGCTGTCGATAAGTCAAAGCCGCCCAGGATCCCCTGACCCAATAACGCACTATTCACTTTACCGGCAGGAAGCGTGCCTTTGACAGCAAATTCCTTGAAGAACGGCTTGTCGAACACCGGCTTGAAACCTCCGGTCTTCAAGATCTCGTTATATGCATAGTGAGCTTTGGCGGTGCACTGTTGTGCGACTTCTCTGAGGCCCTTCTTGCCCAGCGTCGTCAGGTATATGGCTGCAGTCATGGCGTTCAGAGCCTGGTTGGAGCATATGTTGGAGGTTGCCTTTTCTCTCCGGATATGCTGTTCTCTCGCCTGAAGGGTCAGCACAAAGGCGCGCTTGCCGTCTATATCGGTGGTCTGACCCACTATTCTGCCCGGCAGCTTCCGCATCATCTTGGCTGTTGCCGCCATAAAGCCCAGGTACGGACCGCCGTAGTTCATCGGGTTGCCAAAGGCCTGGCCGTCGCCCACAACGATATCTGCACCGTATTCACCGGGGTTTTTGATTATTCCAAGGGAAATAGGGTCCGACACGCTGACGATGAACATCGACTTGTTTTCATGGACGATTTTTTCAATCTCCGCTACATCCTCCAGGATGCCGAGAAAGTTGGGGTTCTGAACGATGATGCCTGCTGTTGCGGCAGAAGCTGCTGCTTTCAGCTTTTCCAGATCGGTAACACCGTCTGCAAAGTCGATTTCTACGACTTCAATGCCCTGAAAGCCCATGTAGGTCTTCAGAACCTTGCGTGTTTCGGGATGTACTGTTTTTGATACAATAACAGACTTTCTCTTTGTGCTCTCGCATGCCATGATGGCTGCTTCCGCACAAGCCGTTGCACCGTCGTACATGGAGGCATTGGATGCATCCATGCCGGTCAGGTTGGCAATCATGGTCTGGTATTCAAAAATCACCTGCAATGTACCCTGGCTAATTTCAGGCTGGTACGGTGTATAGGCAGTATAGAACTCAGACCGTGAGGTTATATGCTTGATGACTGACGGGATGTAATGGTCATACGCACCCGCCCCCAAAAAGCATACCAGTTCATCGGTATTCTTGTTTTTTCCGGCCATTGCTATGATATGCCTTGCAAGCTCCAGTTCGGACATGCCGCCGCCAAGGTTCAGCTTTCTGCCGAGCCTGACTTCTGCCGGTATGTCTTCAAACAACTGGTCAGCCGATTGGATTCCGATGCTATCCAGCATCTGCTTTTCATCCTGAGGACCGTTCGGTATATATGGAAACATATTACGCCTCCTCGCCGCAGAATTCCTTATAGGCTACTGCATTCATCAAATGCTCCAGCTCGGTGGGATCGCTCATTTCAACGATGAGCATCCAGTTTTCAAAAGCGTCCTGGTTTACCAGCGCCGGATCCTCCGTTACGGCGTCATTGACTTCGGTAATGGTTCCGGATACCGGGAGGATCATATCCGACGCGGCCTTAACAGACTCAACGGATCCGAAAGTCTCATCCTGTTTCATGGATGCGCCTGCCTCCGGCAGTTCTACATAAACGATGTCACCCAACGCATGCTGTGCATAGTCCGTGATGCCGACATAGGCTTTTGAGCCCTCGACCCTCACCCATTCATGATCCTTTGAGTAAAACAAACCTTCAATCGTTTTCATTTCTTTTTCCTCCATTCATTTTATTTTTGAGAAAAATGAAGAGAATGCATGGCGATAATACGCCTCGCATTCTCTGTTCTCTTTACCTGAGAGTATCGCCGCCTAAATGCAGCTTGCTCCTTCGGTGCCTTTCAAAAGGACTTTTCAGAGTTCCATCCAACAACGATACCTTTGCCTGTAAGTTTCTGCGGGGACTCGGCATTCCTCACATTGCTCCTTCGGCCATCAGGATGAAGCTGTATTGCCGCCCACCTGATATCTCCCGTTGCTATCATCTGGCTCCATATATTATTTGAAAATTGTGTGTTCACTATTATTAAAATAATAACATCGTTAAGCATTGATTACAATAGCATTTTTCCATATATGCTACACTAATGATTGATAATGTTTAAACAATTAAGGTTATAACTTGTATAAGTAATCTTATTCCTCTATAATCTGTCTTATAAATAGTAAGGCGGCATGACGCTGCCTCATAAAGCGGTTATAATTTTATCATAGATGGGAGCTGTCAATATGCATCAAAAAAAACCCGACTGGCTGAAGATCAAGATCCAAGGCGGCCAGGTCTCCGAAGAGGTCAAAGGCATCCTCAAGCGCTTGTCCCTCAATACGGTGTGCAAGGAAGCCAACTGTCCGAACCAGATGGAATGCTTCAGCCGTCATACTGCCACTTTCATGATTCTCGGCAGGGTCTGCACACGGAACTGCACCTTCTGCAACGTCACAAAGGGTGAACCGCAAGCCGTGGATGCATTCGAGCCTATGAATGTTGCAATAGCCGTGGGCGAATTGAAGCTTCGGCACGCTGTCATCACCTCTGTCACAAGGGACGATCTTGAAGATGGCGGCGCCGCTCATTTTGCCGAAGTGGTAAAAGCGATCAGAAGCGAGAGCCCGGCTACAACGATAGAACTGCTGATCCCTGATTTCAAAGGGGATATGAATGCCCTTTCCGTAGTGGCTGCTGCCAATCCGGATATCATCAATCACAATATTGAGACAGTGCGGTCTTTATATCCCAAGATAAGACCGGCTGCAGTCTACAGCCGCTCATTGGAATTGCTGTCACAGGTCAAGTCGTTTAACGGCAAAATCGTCACCAAGTCAGGCATGATGCTGGGTCTTGGGGAAACCGAGGCAGAAGTGGTGGGCGCGATGAAGGATCTGAGACAGGTCAGCTGCGACATTCTGACCCTAGGTCAGTACCTGGCACCCTCCAAAGCGCATCATCCCGTCATTGACTATGTCCATCCCGATTTATTTAAAAAATACCGGGAAATCGGTATGGAAATGGGATTTGTCAGCATCGCTTCAGCACCGCTGGTGCGGAGCTCATACCATGCCAGCATGCCGGAAGGCCATTGAAAATGAAATTTAACCAATGAATATAAATAAACATGAAGCTGCAGGGATCGAATTCCTGCAGCTTTTTTGCAGCGGGTACATAAGCCGGCCTTTGGAAATATTTCAAGGAATATCATGCTTTTTCCTTGCAGATACTAGCTTCATACAACATTATAAGGAGGAGTATCATGCAGAACCTTTCAACTAAAGAGCTCAATTATGTCAAGGATTTGCTTTCATGGGAACTGCTTTCTGCGAAAAAAAGCTTCCAGTATTCTAATCAGGAAACAAATCCAGCTCACCAGAAAGTGTTTTCGGATGCAGCCAACATGCATCAGCAAAACTACCAGAGCTTATTGAACTACATTGATCAAATGAATCACAAGCAAGGGGGGCAGGCACACTAATGGATACGCAAGCAACCATCACATCAAAAACAGGGGTACAAAAGATCGGCAGGACAGTATCGGCAGAATTGCCGAAAGTAAAGGATCCCAGCATCAATGTACGGGATCGGCTCAATGACGTTTTACTTTCCGAGAAGCACAATCTTGTCAGCTATCAGATAGCCATTAACGAAATAATCAATGATGATCTGCGGAATCTGCTCATCAACAACCGCAATCGATTGCAGGGCTTGCATACCGGCGTATTCAACGAGTTGTTCAATCTTGGGGAATACCAGGCAGATGTCGCTACCACGCCCCAAATTGCGGATACCTTTGATGTTTTCAGCGGATATATAACGCAGCTTCCCTATAAGCAATAGCGTAGAAGATGCAGCCCTTGATCGTTTTAACAAGAACCAATCGCGTGGAAAGCATTCATAAGGGGTACTTTTGTATTGCTGATGCCGCGAAAAACCTCATATCCTCTATTGGTGACCCGCAAACAAAAGTATTCTTGCGCTCCTCAGCAAAGCCAATCCAGGCGGTTTCACTGGTGCACTCCGGTGCCTTGGAGAAATACAAAATACGCCCTGAAGAACTTGCTATCATTTGCGCATCACACAGCGGTGAAGATTTTCACCGCGAAGCTGTAAGTTCGATTTTGAGAAAGATCGGGCTTTCTGAGGATGCCTTGAAGTGTGGTGTTGCAAACCCATACAATCCGGACATGCTTCATGAGCTGATCAAAAAAGGCGAACGGCCTTCACAGTTGTATAATTGCTGCTCAGGCAAACACGCCGGCATGCTGGCCTTATGCAGATACTACGATTATCCGGTAGAGGCTTATACTGATCTGGATCACCCGGTGCAGCAGCTTATCCTGAGAACAACAGCAGAGCTTCTTGAATGCCCTGTTGATGAGATTGAAACCGGTATAGACGGGTGCGGCATTCCAACCTTAATGACAACCCTGCATCAAGCGGCTTTTCTATACGCCCTCCTGGCTCAGGGCTCCCAGGGTACGACCAAATATAAGGACAGCTTTGGGCGGATTCAAAAGGCAATGGTATCTTTTCCCCGCATGATCAATGGGGATAAGGAATTCTGCACCGATCTGATCGCCTGCTCGGATGGGAAGGTGATCGGCAAGGTCGGTGCAGAAGGAATCTATTGCATTGCACTCCCTGAGAAACAAATGGGCATATGTATCAAGATTTCTGACGGCAACGAAAGAGGCGTCTACCCGGTTGCTACTCATATACTGCAGCAGCTGAATGTCTTGAATGCAGCTGCAATGGAGAAGCTCAGGTTATGGGCATATCCTCCGGTGAAAAACCATAAGGGAGCTATAGTCGGCTATACGGTGCCGGTATTTGATTTACACAGCAACATGCAGTTCAGCGCACTTCAGATTGGCAGCAAATTTGACTTTGAGGTGAACAACGATGGAGCCTTTAGCAGTGGTAACGCGAAATGAATATATCGAAAGCGTCCATTATGGCTATATATGTGTAGTTGATGCTTCCGGAAAAGAGATCTACAGCCTCGGTGACCCGAATACGAAAATGTTCTTCCGCTCCTCGGCAAAACCTATTCAGACCTTGCCTTTAATTCAGTCAGGCGCCTCGGATGCCTTTGGGCTATCCGCAAAGGAGCTTGCTGTTGCTTGCTCATCCCATAGCGGTCAGAAATTCCACCAGTTGGCTGTAAAGGAGATGCTTCACAGGCTGGGTCTGGATGAAGCCTATTTGCACTGCGGTTTGATGTCTCCCTATAATGAAGAAGAAAACAAGCGCCTGACCGGAGAAGGGCAAAGTCCTTCTGTTCTTCACTGCAGCTGCTCGGGAAAACACGCCGCGATGCTGGTTCTCTCAAAATTCCGGGGTTATAGCCTGGAAAATTATGAAAAAATAGCTCACCCGGTTCAGCAGGAATTGCTCAATACAATTTCAGATTTTGCAGAAGAAGACCCCGGCACCATTCCTCTCGGCATCGATGGCTGCGGTGCCCCCATCTACCTTCTGCCCATCAAAAAGATCGCTTTATCCTATGCCAAGCTTATACGTGCCTCCCTTGACGGAAATGACCCATACCATAAGTCATGCAAAGCCGTTTATGAGGCGATGGTTCACCATCCGGAAATGGTAGCAGGAGATTACGAGTTTTGCACCGAGCTGATGCAGGTGGCTAACGGCAAATTGATAGGCAAGGTGGGTTGTGAAGCAGTCTATTGCCTTGGAATCAAAAACAGTGAACTGGGCATTTGCATCAAGATTGTTGACGGAAATGAACGGGCTGTCTACCCTGTTGTCATCCGGCTCCTGCAGGAATTGAAAATCTTAACCGAAGCGGAATGCGCCCAGCTAAGCCGTTGGGTTTCTCCAGTCATAAAAAACAATTTGAATGAACCTATTGGCAGGATCGTACCGGTCTTCAACCTCCAGAAAGCTCAGAGCTCTAGCGCACTTTTGGGCAGGGAATATAAAAAGCTGTAAGAAAAATCTTACAGCTTAAAATTCAATGGCTCCCGGTTAAGGATTTGAACCTCAACAAACTGATCCAGAGTCAGTTGTGCTACCGTTACACAAACCGGGAATTGATATCGGTTCATCACCGACAAAATATATGATACCACGGTTTATGAATTTTATCAATCTAAAAACATACTATTTTTTTTGTTTAGTTCAAAAAACCTTTGGTATCCGCTTTCTTTCTCCGGCATCCTTCAATTATGACGAATTTGCTCCGAACCATCCGTTTTACAGCAGCTCCAGGAAGCTTCTTCCGAATTCGGCTGTTGCTTCCAGATCTGCATCTGACGGTGCAAAGTTGAAACGCAGGCCGGACTCCGTCACCTTGAACTTCAGGCTCCGCAGCCTTTCCTCCAGCATCTTGACCGCTTCACCGCTCCAGCCGTAGGAACCGAAGGCGGCCGCCTGCTTGTTCCTGACATTGATGGGGCAAACCTCTGAAAGTACATCCCACACCGGCTTCAGCGCATCCTGATTAAAGGTAGGTGACCCGATCAGCACACCGTCTGCATACTCAATTTTCCGCTTCATGTCCATCAGGTCCTGCTTTGAAATATCCACCAGCTCTACATCGAACCGGCTGTCTTGCGACATGGCAGTGTAAAGACGCTCAGCTATGGTAGCGGTGAAGCCGTATGCTGAGACATACGCAATGACGACATACTTCTTGTCGCTCTTACGCACTGCATCCAGGCTCCACTTCCTGTATTGCTCTATGTACTGCCATACATCCTTACGATGTACAGGCCCATGGCTGGTACCAATCATCGTGACAGGCAGATCCTTTATTTTTTCGTAGGCTTTCAGAAAGTGCTCTTTGAAGGGACCCATGATCACATCAAAGTAATATTTGAAAGCCTGGCTGAAATCCTCAGCCTCATCATTGAAAATACTGCCTTCAGCAGGACAATAATGACATCCGAAAACATCTCCGCTGAAAAGCAGCTGCTCGTCAGGGAGGTAGGTAAACATCGTATCAGGCCAGTGCAGGAAAGGTGCCATAATGAAACGGAAGCGCCTGCCTCCCAGCACCAGCTCCTCGCCGTCCGCTGCCACCTTGCAGTTGAAATCCTCATTCAGCATGGCTTTCAGGTAGATGGAAGCCGGTTTGCTGCAAATGACCTGCGCATTGGGATACTTGGTCAGGAGATTCTTGATGGAGCCGGAGTGGTCCGGCTCCGTGTGGTTGGCTATGATATAGTCAATCTTCTCCGTGCCCAGCAGGGAGTCCAGCTTTTCGGAAAAGTCATGGTAATGGCCGATTTTCACCGACTCTACCAGTACGTTTTTCGCTCCCCTGATCAGATAGGCGTTGTAGGTGGTACCGTATTCCGTCTCCATGATAATGTCGAAGACGCGGAGTTGCGGGTCCCTGACACCAACCCAATCAATCCCTTCCTTCAGTTTGATGATATCCATATTTCCTCCCTTAAGCCTTTTCAAACATATCCTTTCCTACGCCGCACAACGGGCAGGTCCAATCTTCCGGAATCTCTTCAAAAGGTGTTCCTGGTGCCACACCGCTGTCCGGATCACCTGCTTCGGGATCATAAACGTAACCGCATGCTGTACATACCCACTTTTCCATAATAGTTCCTCCTTAATAATCATTTTTCATTTCCATTGGCTTAGCTCTATTATACTATTTCATGCAGAACATTTCTACAATCTGCCAGTTATTTTTCCCGAATTTCAGTCGTTTTATTAAAACAAAAAAGGATCTTCACACGAGAAAATCCTTTTTTAAAAAATGACGTTTTTATAAGCTACTGCAAGGATCTGAGAACCTTGCCGAGGCGCTTGATGCCCTCGACGATCTTATCCTCCGGCATGTTGGAGTAGTTCAGTCTGCAGGTGTTTGCATGACCGCCGTTGGGGTAGAAGGGCTCACCTGGAACAAACGCTACCTTCTCCTCCAGTGCCAGCTTCAGCACGTGGGCTGCATCCTGGCCTTCAGGCAATGTAGCCCATGCAAACAAGCCGCCCTGAGGTACTGTAAAGGTCACATTTGCGGGAAATTCCTTCCGCATCGTCTCGATCATCAGATCTCTCCGCTTCCGGTATACGTTCTTTATCTTCTCAATATGGTCATCCAGCTTGAACATCTCAAGGAATTTGTCCACTTCTCTCTGAGCGATGGTACTGCACTGCAAATCCGCACCCTGCTTGACCTTGATATACTGCTGGAGTACTTCTGTGTCTGCAACCACCCAGCCCAGTCTCAAACCGGGCGCGAATATCTTGGAGAAGGTTCCCAAATGGATTACCAATCCCTTTGTGTCAAAGCTCTTGATGGATGGCAACATTTCGCCTTCAAACCGAAGCTCTCCGTATGGGTTGTCTTCGACAACCGGTATCTCATACTTGATTGCCAGTTCCATCAGGCGCTTTCTGCGCTCCAGGCTCATGGTCCTTCCGGTAGGATTCTGAAAATCCGGAATGGTGTAGATGAACTTGGCATCCGGATGTGCCTCCAGTGCCTTTTCCAGCTCATCGATGAGCATCCCGTCTTCATCCATCGGGATCTCCACAAACTTCGGCAGATACGCCTTGAATGCGTTTAATGCGCCAAGGTAACTCGGGCTTTCACATATCACGGTATCCCCTTCATTGATGAAAATCTTGCCGGTAAACTCAAGCCCTTGCTGTGAACCGCTGGTCATCAGAACATTTTGGGCATCACAGGTCATACCCAGATGCGACATCTGCTTTGCAATTTTTGCTCTTAGTGGCAGAAAGCCTTCGGTTGTACTGTACTGCAGAGCTGCTTTGCCATCCTCTTCAAGCACTCTGACACAGACCTCCTGCATTTCCTTGACAGGGAAAAGTTCAGGCGCCGGTAATCCCCCTGCAAAAGAAATGATATCCGGTATTTCTGTGAGCTTCAAAAGTTCACGAATAGCGGAGCTCTTGATGTTGTCCATTCTGCTGGCAAATTTAATACCCATTTTGAATAATACACCCCCATAAATATTTAGCCCGCCATCTTGTGTTTCCATCCTCCAACTTCATTTTACAATAAAGCGGAATGGATTACCACAGCTTTTTTTATGAAAAAATTGTAATTGTGCCAAAAAAAAGAGAAAAATCCGGAAATCCGGATTTTTACCATTTGTTCTTGGCAACATGGGTTGCGATCTCCGCTTTGCAGATGTTTTTGAGGACTCCGCATTCTTCTTTTCCCTTCTTGAAAAGACTGACGCAGCCGGGATCCAGGTTCAGCTCAATGCCTTCTTCGCAAATGGCCGCAATTTTATCCATCAGATGCGAGAACTGCATATGCAAATCATTGGTTCTAAGTGACTTCACAATCAGTGCAGCCTGCTCCTCTGTCAGCTGAACGAATTTCTCCTTTGGCGCACCGCACTTGGGACACTTTTCAGGTGCCTCTTCCCCGTTATGGATATAGCCACATACACCGCATTTCCACATAATTTATTCTCCTTTCATTATTAAGACTGATTTTATTGAACTGGATGTTTGCCAATCTATCCAGTTTAGTTAGTTATTCTACGTAAAATTAGAAAATCCTGCTATATCAACAAATATTATTTATTAATATTTGTTATTCGATATGGTAGCAACTGCACCAGTCCTGCTTGCAGCGCTTCTTCACACAGCTGAGAACTTCCCCTAGTTCTGTACTGCTCCGGAAGGTATGCTTTATACTTGAAACGGCAGCGATGGAAATCGTAACAAAGTTAAAACGCTCCTCTACGCCATGGCGGTTTTTTGTCTTGATATACCCGTTTTGCCTGTCATGCTCATTATAGAAATCCCTAACCCGGCTGTCAAAATTCAGAATGATCCTGCGGCATAATTCATCAATTTCCGAATCAAAGACAACGGCCACAAAATCGTCCCCGCCGATATGCCCCAAAAAGCTGCTGCTATTATCATATTCCTTCAGGCATTCCTGTATGATTTCCGCAGTAAATATAATCATTTTATCCCCATTTTCAAATCCGTATACATCATTGAACGCCTTGAAATTGTCCAAGTCAAAATAGATGACATAATACGGCTCGAAAAAATCAACCAGCTTGTTCAGCTTTTCCTCGATCAGCAGGTTCCCCGGAAGGCCGGTCAGCGGATTGGAGTGCTTGGCTTTATTGAGTTCCAGCTGCGTGGTGTACTCCAGCAGGCTTTTGACTGTTGTGATGCCGTAGTACTGCCCATCCTTGGTGATGATGATATAGTCGTACAGATCCTCATCCCGTCTGCCGATGGCGATGCGGGATACCTGTGCCAATGAAGTATTGTAATCGACTATCAGAGGATTCTTGTTCATCAGAAGCCGAATAGGCCTGTTCATGAAAACGGCTACCCCGTATTGTGTTGCCAGATTGGCATAGAAATTGTTTCTCATGATGAGTCCCACCGGATGGCCGTTATCAACTACCGGTATCCCGTATACCGCAGGATTATTTGTAAACATCCTGTTGACAATATTACCGGTGGTCGTGGTGCTTATGCTGCTGTCCAATCTGGCAATCTCGCCGATGGGCATGGAGCCGGTCGTATAGAAGTATTGTTTTTCCTTTTGTCTTTTT
The DNA here is from genome assembly GCA_021083345.1 of Calditrichales bacterium MX18-03. Lineage (GTDB taxonomy): Bacteria > Bacillota > Clostridia > Lutisporales > Lutisporaceae > JAJGRE01. The sequence continues at coordinate 619,084 of JAJGRE010000001.1, forward strand.
TTGTTTATGATCATTTCTTTAATGATAGGATTGATCTCTGCAAACGTTTTAGTTGGTCTTTGCAGTAAATAGCCCTGTCCGTAATTTATCCCGATGTCAATGAGAACATTCAGTTCGTCCACCGTTTCAATCCCCTCGGCAATCATGCTCATGTGCGTTGATACTGCAAAATCATAAAGCGTCTTTATCAGAATTTGATTGATTGGCTTCTTGTCGATATCCCGGATCAGCTCCATATCTATTTTGATGAACTGAGGATGTACCTCCGCCAGCATCCGAAGACCGGAATAGCCCGCTCCCGTATCGTCGATAGCAATGCGGTAGCCTTGGTTGATATATGTATCGATGGCCCTCCTGAACTTTTTATAGTCCTCGACAGCAGTCCGCTCAGTAATCTCAAGAATAATATTCATGGGATTGACGTTAAGAGTCGATGCCAGATCCCTGGTGAAGCCCGTTTTGTACTTGTCATTGTCTATGACTTTGGGATCTATATTGACAAACAGGTATTTGGATTGCAGAATGGATTTCGCACGGTCTATTGCGTTCAATCTGCATAGGTATTCAAGCTCCCACAACAGATTATTATCCTCAGCAGCCTGAAAAAGCTTGTCCGGCCTTTCATAGGGACTGCCTGCCGGTCCTCTGCTCAAAGCTTCATAGCCGATTATTTCCCCGTCAGATAAAGAGACAATTGGCTGGTACACAGTGGAAATTTGGTTTTTCTTTATAATTCCTTCAATTTGTATTGCATCTTCATTAAGCCCTGATAGTGCTTCCTGCAATTTCTCCATAAAACACTTGTCCCCTTTTTTGATAAAATGACTTGTATTCTCATCATAATCAACCATTATTTTGTCTGTTTTACATGGATGTTAATATCCTGTTAAATGCCGTCGATTTTTTGCTCCAGCATTTTCCTCAAAACCACCGGTATGATTCAATCCGGAATGCAAAAAATAATAAGCAAGGAGGTGTGTTTATGTCTCACAAAAACATAACAAGCAACAATATAGGCCAGAACAAGATGCACGCGCATAATCACAGCATAAAGTGCAATGTAGACACTTGCACATACTATGACAACAACTATTGCAGTGCCAATGTCATTGAAGTCAATCCGTTAGGCGACGGCGTAGCCCATTCCAGTGACGGCACCAGCTGCACGACCTTCGTAGAAAAAGGCAATAGCTAATGAAAAACCCGCAGTCAAATCTCTAATTTGCACTGCGGGTTTTTCCCGGTTCTACTGCTTTTTTTTCAATCAAAGCTGGCAGCTGCTCTAATCATGTAATGCCCGTTTTCTGCTTGGTCCGATTGGACTCTGATGAGCCAAACGCCCTTCACTACAGGGATCCTTTCAATATCATAAAGTGTTTTGCCGCTTTTTTGGTAGGCCACTGTACCGTCCGGTGATACCAGAGAAAACGTCAGGCTTCCTTTTTTTAAGGCTGAAGCGATCTTTAATCGAAGCTCAGTATCGGACTCGATCACGAGCTCCTTTTCCCGATATGCTTTACAAGGACCAGAAAAACCCTCATTTAAAGTCGTTGTGCTGATACTGGAATTCCGGCCAGCTGCCGCAAAGATTCCAACCCCTAAGGAGAGCATAAAGATGATCAAAGCCATGGACAAAATCAAAATTTCCCTTTTTCGCATATCAACACCTCCTAAGTGTGGATCTCAAGGCCGGAGACAAATCTCCAGGCCAAGTAGCTTGCACCCAGCGAAGCTGCTAAGAGTGCCGTACCGATTAAAGCTGCAGCACCGCCCCAAACAACAAAATCATAAATCTGCCGTATAAACAGCACCGGAATACTTAATGCGACCAGTAATGCGGAAAGGCCATACCAACCGCCTTTGCTGTGAAAAACAGAACAAATCAGACTGTTCAGCGAAGCAATCACAAGAAATACACTGAAGCATACCAGGGCAAACAGGAAGATGGTGCCAAGCCGGTGGTCAACGGAAGCAAAGCCCATGACATACAGGATTTTGGAGCCGGAACGTAACATAAAGCTCAGTGTAAAATAAACAAATGTCATAAGCAGGGTCAAGGCAAAGCATACCAGCAGATTGAAAACACTCATGTTTATATAGTATCGCTTTCTGGTCATTCCAAAGCCGAGAAACAGATTGAACATGTTGAAATTGACTACGGGTATGGCTACCAGCAGCCCCAGAATAAAATTCAGCAGAATCAATGCGGTGTTATAGCCCATGGTGCTGAAAAAATCATGGTTCTTCAGAACAACGGCATTGATTGCCATGCTAATGATAATATTGGCAAGGTATACTGCCATAATAACCTTCAGAGGCAGCTTAAGGGATTGCATATAGATCCTAAACTGCAGCTGCATTTTGCTCATTCTCTCCACCTCCATTCCCTGCGGTCAGGGTGATAAACAGCTTTTGAAGCGGCATCGGCTGTATCTCAATGCCGTCTAGCCGCATCGCATTTTGTTCTATATCGGACAAGCTGTCAAAAATTGCCATCCTTACCAACCGGCCCATCTCTTCCGTATGAAGGATGCACTTTCCTTTCAGGTGCTGCTCCACTAATTCCCGCCTGCCTGCAACATAGAAGGATTTTTCATTAATCTTATCCATATCTTCATGAAGCAGGATCTCCCCTTCTTCCAGTATAACCACCCGATCCATCAAGCCCTTGCATTCTTCAATCAAATGCGTAGAAAATATGATGGTTCTGGGATTCTCCGTATAGTCCTGCAGCAGGGTATTATAAAACTGCTGCCGCAGCACGGCATCCAAACCCAGGTAAGCCTCATCGAAAATAGTTAGCGGTGCCCTGCATGCCAGGCCGATGATGATGGCTGCCGCAGACAACATGCCCTTTGATAGTGACTTTGTCTTTTTGTTGACATCCAGGCGGAAGCATACCGCAAGCTGTTCCGCAAAACTGCAATCCCAGCTGGGATAAACTGCTTCTGCCATTTTCAAGACATCTTTAACCTTAAGGTCTCTAAAGCTTTTCAAATAAAAAGCGTTTTCTTTTACAAAGCAGATATTTCCCAACAAAGCCTCATTCTCATGGGGCCTCTTCCCAAACAAACTTACATTTCCCGTTGTTGGAAAAAGCTGACCGGTTATGAGCTTTAATAGTGTGGTCTTGCCGGCACCATTCCTTCCCAGCAGACCATAGATCCTGTTTTCTTCAATATCCAGATTCACTTGATCCAAAGCCTTGGCCTGATTGTCAAATACCTTTGTAAGCATTCTGCATTCTACGATCTTATTCATTCTTACCACCCCACCCGCGAATCATTTCAATAATCTCCTCACTGGAGAAATCAAGCTTATGCCCTTCTTCCAGGGTTTTCAGCACATAATCTTCAAAGAATTTTCTCCTGCGCTTCTCCTTGAGGTATTTCAAAGCACCCTTGGCCACAAACATGCCCAATCCTCTTTTTTTAAACAGGATGCCTTCCTCTGTCAGCATGTTGATGCCTTTACCTGCAGTAGCCGGATTGATATTGTACACCTGTGCAAATTGATTGGTGGAAAGCACCTGTTCATCCTCCAGAATATTCCCTTTAAGGATCTCATCCTCAATTCCCTCTGCAATCTGAACATAGATGGGCTTCGTACTGTCACCGGATAAAAGCATTGTCTCACTCACCTCATCCCAATTAGGTTGTTTGGTTAATTACTTATGTAATTAACTATATAACAATTTACAGCAATTGTCAATAGTAATAACGCCAAAAAAATAAAAACCTACCGGTTTTAAACCGATAGGTCTATAAAGCATCGCTGGGTGCTAGGTCCGGTCTCCGACGATCTCTTTGACCTTCATGAGCCTGACCCTGTTTCCTCTTTCGTTTTCATCCAGCTTCATGGTAATGTATTTTACCGTTTCTATCAACTGTGGAATCATGACATATTCCAGCGCATTGACCCTTCTTCTGGTCTTTTCGATTTCACGGGCCATCAGCTGACAGGTTTTCTCCACCTGGGCCAGTTCAATCATTTTGTCCATAACCTCTTGAAGTGAGATAATGGCGCCGTCTAATTCACCGGAGGTGGTTGCGAGACCATAGGGGTAAACCCCGGCATTTTCCCTGTTGTCTTCCTTGATGAGCTTCAGTATGGGTGAATTAACACTCATAATGTTTTTGGTACTGAGCTCCAGGGACACCTTCTGGGTGGGGTACATAATGGCCTCTTCAAGGACCTCTGAAGACATGACGGCCCTGGCAATCAGAAAGTTCTTGAAGGCCTGTGTCAGCTCCGCTTCCACAATTTCCCTCAGCTCCTTGTTCTTCCTTACCATGTCGATGAATTTCTTCATCAGCTCGTCCTGTTTATCCTTCAGAAGCTTATGTCCCCTCTGAGCGGTCTTCAACCGCTTTTTCAGGCCGGTTAACTCCATTCTCGTGGGGTTGACATTTAACCTCGCCATAAGCTAAGCATCCCCTTTAGGCATGTATTTTTCGATGTATTCGTCCTTGACTCTCTTGAGCTCCGCTCTCGGCAGGATGGACAGCAGCTCCCAGCCGATGGTCAGTGTCTGAAGGATGCTCCGATCCTCATTCTCACCCTGGGAAACATACCGCTTCTCAAACTCGTCGGCGAATTTCGCAAACAACTTATCTGTATCACTGAGCGCGCCTTCACCCAGGATGACTGCCAGTTCCTTTGCTTCCTTACCTCTCGCATAAGCTGCAAAAAGCTGGTTCATTGTATCTGCATGATCTTCTCTCGTCTTGTTCTTGCCGATACCCTTGTCCTTAAGACGGGACAGCGACGGCAAAACGTCGATGGGCGGCATGACACCCTTTCTGTAAAGCTCTCTGCTCAATATGATCTGACCTTCTGTGATATAACCGGTCAGGTCAGGAATCGGATGGGTCTTGTCATCTTCAGGCATTGACAGGATGGGGATCTGTGTGATGGAGCCTTCCCTGTCCCTGATTCTTCCGGCTCTTTCATAAAGGGTTGCCAAGTCGGTATACAGGTAACCCGGATAGCCTCTGCGGCCCGGAACTTCCTTCCTAGCTGCGGATATCTCACGGAGTGCGTCACAGTAGTTTGTGATGTCCGTCAGGATAACCAGAACGTGCATGCCCTTTTCATAGGCAAGATATTCCGCTGCCGTCAGCGCCATACGCGGGGTAGCGATACGCTCGATAGCGGGGTCGTTGGCCAGGTTCATAAAGAGCACCGCTCTGTCAATGGCACCGGTCTTCTTGAAGTCGGATATGAAGTAATCCGCTTCTTCGAAAGTAATACCGATAGCGGCAAAGACAACAGCGAACTTGCTGTCGGCACCCAGAACCTTTGCCTGTCTTGCAATCTGCGCAGCCAATCTGGCATGAGGCAGACCGGAGCCTGAGAACACAGGCAGCTTCTGTCCTCTGACCAGTGTATTCAAGCCATCTATAGCTGAGACGCCTGTCTGTATGAACTCAGAGGGATAATCTCTTGCAGCGGGGTTGATAGGGTCTCCGTTGATATCCGGCCTTTTCTCGGGAATGATCTTCGGACCGCCGTCCTTAGGACGTCCCAGACCGTCAAAAACTCTGCCCAACATATCCAGGGAAACAGGCAGCTCCAGCCCGTGGCCGACGAACCGGACCTTGCTTTCATAGATGTTCAAGCCCTGAGAGCCTTCGAAAAGCTGCACAAGCGCTTTGTCTCCGCTGACCTCCAGTACTCTGCCTCTCCGCTGCTCTCCTCCCTTCAGCTCAATTTCAACCAATTCGTTGAACTTGACGCCCTCGACCTGCTCTACCAGCATCAGCGGACCGGCCACTTCCCTAACGGTTTTATATTCCTTCAGCATCTGTTATATTCCTCCATTCCCAAGGGTGGAAGCAACTTCCTTCTTGATATCCGCTTCCAGCGCATCGAATTCAGACAGGTTGTTTTCGAGAATAAGCTTGGATTTCGCGATTCTTTCCCTTACCGGCAGGTTGGCCAGATCTTTGAAGAACGCGCCTTCGCTCAATGCCTTGTGTCCCTCGTGATAGAACAGGAGGATGGATTTCAGCATCCTGTACTGTTTCTTGATGGATGAGAAGGTATCGATATCATGGAAGGCATTCTGATGCAGATAGTCTTCTCTGATGGACTTTGCACATTCCAATGTGAATCTGTCCTTCAGGGACAATGCATCGATACCTACTAGTCTCACGATTTCATTCAATTCAGATTCCACCTGGAGTATTCTCATGGCATCACGCCTTAAGTCTTCCCATTCCGTGGATACCTCGTTCTCATACCATTGTCCCAATCTGTCCAGGTACAATGAGTAGCTCAGAAGCCAATTGATAGCCGGGAAGTGTCTTCTATAGGCCAGTGAGGAATCCAATCCCCAGAAAACCTTAACGATACGGAGTGTTGCCTGTGTAACCGGCTCGGACAGGTCGCCGCCGGGAGGTGATACCGCGCCGACTGCCGTCAGTGCGCCTTCTCTGCCCTCGCTGCCGGCGCAGATGACCCTGCCGGCTCTTTCATAGAACTCGGCTGCCTTTGAACCCAGGTATGCAGGATAGCCTTCTTCACCGGGCATTTCTTCCAGACGTCCGGACATTTCACGGAGCGCTTCCGCCCAACGGGAGGTGGAGTCCGCCATCAGTGCGACGGAGTAACCCATATCTCTGAAGTACTCGGCAATGGTGATACCGGTATAAATACTGGCTTCACGGGCCGCAACAGGCATGTCGGAGGTATTGGCGATCAATACGGTACGCTTCATCAGCGGTTCGCCCGTCTTGGGGTCCTTCAACTCGGGGAACTCCATCAGAACGTCGGTCATTTCGTTGCCGCGCTCACCGCAGCCGATGTAGACAACGATCTCTGCATCCGCCCATTTCGCCAGCTGGTGCTGGACAACTGTCTTTCCGCTTCCGAAAGGACCGGGAATGCAGGCCGTTCCGCCCTTGGCTACAGGGAAGAAAGTATCGATGATCCGCTGTCCTGTGGTCATGGGATTGGTGGGCGCAAGCTTTTCCTTATAGGGTCTGCCTCTTCGAACCGGCCACTTCTGAAGCATCTGTACTTCTTTCAAGCCTTCTTTTGTATTGATTTTTGCGATGGTATCGATAATGGTATATTCTCCTGAGAGAACTTCTTCTACCGTTCCTTCAACACCGTAGGGCACCATGATTTTATGCTCTACAATGGAGGTCTCCCTTACAACACCCAGAACATCTCCGAAAACGACCTTGTCACCCTTCTTTGCTACCGGTACAAAATGCCATTTCCTTTCCCTGTTCAGCTTATGGACTTCAACGCCTCTGGTGATGTGATCACCGACAGCGCTTCGAACCACGTCAAGGGGTCTCTGGATCCCGTCGAAGATGGACTCGATCAAGCCCGGCGCCAGCTCAACGCTGAGGGGCTCACCGGTTGTGGATACCGGTTCTCCCGGTCCAAGCCCTGAGGTTTCTTCGTAAACCTGGATGGACGCCTTGTCGCCGCGGATTTCGATGATCTCGCCGATCAGTTTCTTATTGCTAACCCGGACCACGTCATACATTTTGGCGTTGTGCATGCCTTCGGCTATGACGAGAGGTCCTGATACCTTTACAATTTTTCCTTCCATCAAGTTATCTACCTTCTTTCCCGAATAATATATCTGCACCGATGGCTCTTTCTACGGAGCTCTTTACGCCCTTCATTCCCAGCCCCAGCGTTCCACGGTTGTTGGGTATCAGAATGATCGCCGGAGTCAGGGAGTCCTCATAGGATTTAATGGTTTCGTCCAGTTCCCGGGCAAGCTGCTCCGTAATGAAAATCACGGCGTATTTGTCCTTTGCCAGCCTGTGGATCGTTCTGGAAGCTTCTCGGATATCAGCGGTCGGAAAGACGGATATGCCCAAAGCCTTAAAACCTAAAATGGAATCCTTATCGCCTATGACAGCAATCTTATACATAAACATCACGTAGCCTTTCTCTTATCAATTCGTTTGGAATCTCATTCATTTTTCCGACCATGATGATCCGAATGATTTTCACTTCATTTTCCTTTGCTGAGAGATATCCCACCAACGGTTCAATTCCGAAAGCTACATACTTGCCTTTTTTTACCATGTCGAACAGGAAGTCATCGGAAAGCTTTTCAAAACGTGTCAGGGACTTTGTCTTCTGATAGCTGGCTACGCCTTCCTCCACGACTCTATGGTAATCCTTGTAGGATAACTTTTCTGAAAGAATATCCAGGGATTCATCCAGTAGTTCACTGAAGAAAGTCAGATCCAGCCTGCCGTCCTCCAGAAAGACTCTTTTCAGAAATTCCCTTCCAAGCCCCATGGCCTTTATGCGGATCATGGATTTAATGTTGATCAGATCCACCTGTGTCGATATATAATCCATGAGGAAGCTGCTCTTATTTTTGCCTGCAGTCCTGTACATCAGCCTAAACAGGCATTTGTCCAGTACGATATCGATAAGCTGCGGATCCGGATTGACGGTAAACCCGGCAACGGCTTCTTCCACACCTTCTCTCAAAATGGGATGAAGATCCTTAAAGTCTCTTTCCTTCACCATTTCTTTCAGCTTTTGAACGGGGATGCTGCCTACTGCAGTCAGCAGGCCATCGTTTTCCTCACCCAGGAAGCTGCTTTTCAGAAGCGTTTTCAGATTATGGACATCATATTTATAGAGGAAAATATCGGTCAGTTCCGGAGTAGGCGATACTTCCCTGATAATGGCGTAGGTTTTTGCCACTTCCTTGGACAAAACCGTCTCGTAATCTTCTATTCCGTTCATTTCGGAAATCGAACCCGCATAGTCTGTCTCATAAAGAACCTTGATCACTTCCTCGGCATTTTTCGCTTCGATCATCCGTTCAATCTTTGAACGGTCAAGAAGCTTGGTTTCCAAGGCCCTGATTCTTGTAACAGCATACAAGTACTTGTTTTCACTCAATGAGCTTATCCTCCTTCCTTCGGAAAAGCTGTTTAACCGGACCGGTTAAAAAAGCATTTCAGCTACTTTGGGTTCAATGTCATCCCTGTACAGCTTGACAATGGCTTCGAAGGAGTTGTTGATCTCTGCTCCTTCGCTTCTTAATACAAAGCCGCCTGCAATATTTCTTGTCTCACCGGACAGTACAACCTTGCCCTTTTTTCCCAGAACCTCCAACGAACTGTTCAGTTTGTTCATGAAGTCAGGGGACAGCTTCTTTTTTCCTTCCTCAGAAAGCAGGAGTTCCTCTTCACCGGTCTCCACCGCAGCCACCAGCATGTTGAAAAGGACTTGCTCGTACCGGCTGCTGTCCATCTGGTTCAGTCTTTCCAGAACGGTGTCGAATACTTTTTCGATCATTTCCTGTTTGGCAGTCAGCATATCCTTTCTCATCTCAAGTTCAGCAATGGAATGGATGATGCGCTTCTTGTCATTGGCCTCATGTGCTGTCTTCTGTGCTATCTCCTGTGCCTTTGCCGCTGCCTTTTCACTTGCCCTGTCCAGGATTTCCCTGTTTTGGACCTTTGCCTTCTCCAGGATCTCATTTACTCTATCGTCTGCATCCTTGAGAATTTTCTCCTTGATTTTTACTATTCCCGTCATCAAAGCCACTCCCTTATAACGTGATGCCGTTCAGCATGAGGAATGAAGCCAGAAGGGAAAGAACCGCATAAGTTTCAACCATGGCAGCATAAACCATACCTTTTGCAAGCTCTTCCGGTCTTTTTGCAATAATCGCACAGCCTGCAGCAGCTGCCTTACCCTGGTATATTGCGGAGATGAAGCCGACAAGACCAATGGGAATACCGACGGACAGAAGCATCAAGCCCTGCTGAAGCGATACATTTGCAATGGTTCCGAATACGCCGATCTTGCTCCAGATCAGGAAGCCGATCAGAAGGCCATAAATACCCTGTGTGCCTGGCAATGCCTGCAGGAGAAGTGTTCTACCGAATTTTGAAGGATCTTCCGTAACAACACCGGCAGCTGCCTGACCCACGATGCCAACGCCGATTGCTGAGCCGATGCCCGCAAGGCCAACTGCAATTGCAGAACCTAAAAATGCAAGATACAAGCCTATGTTTGAGTTCATTAATTCCACCAAATTCATTTCATTCATTGATATTTTCCTCCCTTTAAGTCATTTAAATTTAAATTTTTATTCGATATATTTGGTATTAACCCTGAAAGGTTCAAAGGGTTTGCCGTCCCCTTCAAAGAATTTGCCGAAGAACTCGACGTACTGCAGACGGCTGGAGTGAACATATGCACCCAACACATTGATCGCAATGTTGAATGTATGTCCCAATACCATAAACACAACCATGAGGATATAACCGAAAAAACTGCCCCCAAGCATCGACGCCATGGCATTGATAACCGTACCGATAACCCCGGTGGCAAGTCCCAGTGCGAAGAGTCTCGAGTAGGACAGCACGTCTCCGAGGAAGGCTGTCACATTATACAGGCTCAATACGCCTGATACCAGTTTTTTGATGATGTTTTTCTCCGACCGGCCCTGTGTCAGTATTAAGCCGGCTGTACCCGCAATGGCCATATACTTGCCCGGTGCCGCTACGGCCGGAACCGCCATCATCATGAGGCCTGTCAGAAGCAAATACCAGAATCCCTGATCAAATACCGCATCCAGAAGTCTCCCGGACCGGATGCTCTTATATGCCTGCAGTGCCATTCCGGTATAAAGCTGGACGACACCCAATGCCAGGCAGAACATCAGCATGAACAGCGGATTCTTAAGGGGATCGAACCATACAGCCGGTATGGTGATCAAACCGCCGAACCAGCCGCCGAAGAGGACACCCCACAGGAATGTTGAAATGCCGCCCAGACACAGCAGCCCCAGCATTTTTTTCATACCGCCGCCCGGCTTGAACTTGTACAGCGCAAACGCCGTAATCAGGGCGATGATAATGCCGTAGCCCGCATCACTGACCATCATACCGAAGAACATAATGAAAAACGGTGTCATGACCAGGTTGGGATCCAAGCCTTTAGGGCTGGGCAAGCTGTATTGCTCCGTAATCATTTCCAGGGGCTTGACGACTGCCGGATTGTCCAGCAGCACTGGGAAGTCCTCATCTGCTTCAGGATCAGCAAAAGAGATGACATGCTTTTCGGTAATGGCACCCATGGCTTTCGCCAGTTCTTCCGCCATTTTTTCGGGAACCCAGCCGGTTACCAAAAAAGTCTTTTCGGTTTTACCGAAGTTTCTGACCACCGTGCACTTGTCCCGTTCAATGGTCAGGATATCATAGAGCGCCTCCAGGAAGTCTCTGTGCTGAGCCAGTGCTTCTGCTTGCCTGACCAGCTCTTTCTTTTTGCTCTCTATCTCCGCCAGTTCTGCCTGTATCCTTTGATAATTGGCTTTGGGCGTACCCGACATTTCATTCCATGCTACCTTTGTCCAGCCGAATTGCTTCATCAGCTGGCTCACTTTTTCTTCCCTGTCCAGATGATAAATAATCAGCAAATAAGTGCTTTCTTTGCCGCTGCTTGCCTCCTGGATATGAAGCTCCATGTTTTCTGCAGCAACAGCGCTTTGGAACTCTTCCAAATACTTGGTGGATATGAAGCCCATAATGGCATTGGTGCTTTTTGACTGCCTGACATCAGCCAGGCAAATGTCCAGCGAAAGCCATGGGCTCAATTGGGCCATCAGGTTGTGCAGCTTTGTCTCGACGCTTTTGAATTCTGTGAATTTGCCGTCAATTGCCCGGCAGCTTTCATAAACCGATTCTGCCCTCAGATGGTCATTAAGGTACTCAGGGTATTGGTCCTCACTTACCTGAAGCTTGGCAGCAAAGAGCGGCTTTTTTGTCCTGTCATACCTTTTGATGAAATCCAAGGTATACTTGACTTGTGAGAGTTTGTTTTCAATTTTGCCTGCGGCTTCGCTGTCCTGATCCTGTTCGAGTCTTTCAAAGCCGTCCCGTCCGACTTGATCTTCCAGGTCGATGACTTGCAGGCCGCCGAACTTCTGCATACCCTTTATCAAGGCTTCCTTTTCCGATTGGAGAGCTATCATGGTCATTTTTTTCATCTTAACTATTGCCATTCAAATTCACAATCCTCTCCATAACCAATTTCACGGCATCCTCCAGTTTCTCCCCGGCTTTTTTCTTCAGTGCTTCACATTGTATCTTGTTTTGTTCCCTTTTCTCCAGGGCTTCCAGATTGGCCTGCTTTTCGGCCTCCTCCAGCAGCTTCCTGCTTTTCTCCAGCTCCTTCTCCTGTGCCGACTTCACAGTCTTTTCGGCTGCCTCCTCCGCTTTCGCCAGAAGCTCTTTGGATTCCTGCTGCGCAGCTTTTATCTTTTCTTCTGCAGCATGCTCGGCTTCACGGATTTCCTTGATGATTTCCGTTGTCAAATATCTCACCACCTCTTTCTAAATTTACAAGAACAACAAATGATTCCAATAGGTTTGTTGTCCCCTTATATACGACATAGTGAATCAATACAATTTTTCCCTCGTCCTTATTCGTCAAAAAGATCCAAAATCCTTCTAGTACACTGTTAACCCTAAACTATATGTTACTCGGCGAGGAAAATTTTCGTAGGACAAGACGGAGGAGTAAGTAATACTGTACGTATTGCGAGTGACGACAACGCAGTACTACGGAAATTTAACCGGCGATAACATATAGAATTAGGGTTAACAGTGTACTAGTCCAAAGCTATTATAACTTTATCACATTTTTCAGTCTTGTGTAAATGTTCAAAGTGTAGGAAAATTGCAATTTGACAGCGCTAAGCTTCATTTTATGTTAAAAAAATCACATAATTGTACTTTCTCGCAATTTCGATGCTTTTTTTGCATACATCCAACATTTGTCAGTATTTTTATTCATAGCACCGGATGCCGGCACATGCCCGCAATGGGACAAGCACTGCATTTAGGCCGCTTGGCATCACAGGTCCTCCTGCCATGCCATATGAGCAGGTGATGCGCCTCAGACCAGCGCTCCCTGGGTATGGCGCCCATCAGTTGCTGCTCTGTCTTTAGAACGTTTGAGCTGTCTGCCAGCCCGATCCTGTTTGACACCCTGAATACATGGGTATCCACTGCAAGAGCCGGGATGCCGAAGGCGTTGCTCAGCACCACATTGGCCGTTTTCCGCCCAACGCCGGAAAGCGAGACCAGATCCTCCATACTTGACGGGACTTCCCCCCCATGCCTTTCAAGCAGCTGCCGACACATTTCCCGTATGTTCTTCGCCTTATTCCGGTATAAACCTATTTCCTTGATCCTATTCTCCAGTTCACTTTGCTCTAGCTCTAGAAGCGCTTCGGGCGTATTGTACTTTTCAAACAGCGCCCTTGTCACCACATTGACCTTTTTGTCGGTGGTCTGTGCGCTTAAGATCGTCGCCACCAGCAGCTCAAAGGGGTTCCTGTGAACCAGCTCGCACTTGGCCTGGGGATATGTTTCCGCCAGTATATCCAATATTTCCTTTACCTGATTCCTGTCCGTGTTCAAACCATCCCCTCCTAAACTCTCATCATCTCAAACATTTTCGGAATGGGACATAAAATGCCCGCAATGCTGGCTGAGCTTGCATTGTCCGCATTTAGGCCTTTTTGCACTGCATACATATCTGCCGTGCAAAACCAGATAATTGTGGGCTTTTGTCCAGTGTTCCCTGGGTATGATGCGCTCCAATTCCAATTCCGTTTTCAACACGTCGTCCGTATTGACCAGCCCCAGCCGGTTGGATACCCTGAATACATGGGTATCTACTGCGATGGCCGGTATATCCAGTGCCCCGCTCAGCACCACATTAGCTGTCTTTCTTCCTACTCCTGCCAGCTTCATGAGCTGCTCCCTGCTTGCCGGCACTTGTCCATCAAAATCTTCCACCAAGGCTTTGCATAAGGCAGCAATATGTTTTGCTTTTGTTTTGTAGAAATTAATTGATTTGATTTCCCTTGCGATTTCTTCCGCTGAGAGTTGACAGAAAGCTTGCGGCGTCGGATACTTTTTAAACAGAGACTCTGTTATCTTGTTTACCATCCTGTCCGTTGCCTGTGCTGCCATAACGGTTGCCACAAGCAGCTGAAAAGGGCTTTGATAGTTTAATTCACAGGTGGGGTCAGGATACAGGGTCCCGAATATATCGAGTATTTCGTTTATTACTTCGTCTTTCATGCTCCACCTCTGACATGACTGTAATAGCGCTCAGCATTATTTTATCAAAATATGCATAATAAATACTAGCCCCTCTGATTATTCAACAAACTTTTCATGCAATGACCACCACCGGGTACATAATTCTGCCAAACCTTGTTATAATGACCATAGCGGATTATTTATCAGGGATCTTGGAGGTGGAACCATGTCGAAAAAAACAGTATTGGTAGGCATCAACGCCAAATTCATACACAGCAGCCTGTCCATACGTTGCCTGTTCAGCTGCTGCCGGCAGCGGGAAGATCAACTATCCCTCATGGAATTCAGTATCAATGACCATTTTCACAGCATCATGAAAGCGCTCTATACGAGCAGGCCTGGTGTCATCGCTTTTTCCTGCTATATATGGAATATCGATCTGATTCTCAGGCTTTCCGCCAGCCTTAAAAAGGCAAAGCCGGAGCTGATCATACTCTTGGGCGGCCCCGAGGTTTCCTTTGATCCCGGACGGCTTCTGGCTGACCATGCTGCTATAGATTATATCATAGCGGGAGAAGGAGAAAAGGCTTTTACGGATTTTCTTGCATACATAAACAGTGACCGGCAGGAAGCTCCGGACATCAGAGGGCTGTCTTACAGATGGGATGGCCAAGTCAACGTTGATGCAAGGTCGGAAACAATTGCTGAACTGGACGCCATTCCCTTTCCCTATGACGATTTGAGCAAACTGGATAACCGGATACTCTATTATGAGACAAGCAGGGGCTGCCCCTTCAACTGCCAATACTGCCTGTCATCCACCATCAGCGGTGTCCGGTATTACACGTTGGACCGGGTTTTCAGCGATATACGCCGTTTTGCTGAAAGCGGTGTGAAGCAGGTCAAGCTGGTAGACCGTACCTTCAACTGCGATAAGAAACGCTGTGTTGAAATTATGAAATATATCATCAGTCTGAACCCGAAAACAAATTTTCATTTTGAGATTGCCGCCGATCTGGTGGATGAAGCTTTCCTGGAGACAACAGCTGCGGCACCTGAGGGGCTCTTTCAGTTTGAGATCGGCGTTCAGTCCACCAATCCGGACACCCTCAGAGAAATCAGGCGGTCCATGGACTTTGCCAGTGTCGCAGATCATGTGGAAAAGCTCCTGGCCTTGGGCAATGTCCATCTGCATCTGGACTTGATTGCCGGCTTGCCTTTTGAGGACTATACCAGCTTCGGAAAATCCTTTGATGATGTCTTTGCGTTGAAGCCTCACATGCTTCAACTGGGCTTCCTAAAGCTCTTGAAGGGCTCCGGGCTGCGTGAGCGGGCTACTGAATACCGGATCCGGTATCATGATGCAGCCCCTTATGAGGTCATATCCACCCAATGGCTGTCTTATGAGGATATACTCCGGCTCAAGGATATTGAGCAGATGCTTGATATTTATCATAATTCCGGCCGGTTTAAGAACGCATTGGTTTTTCTGATGGCAGCCCATCCCGGCACCGCCTTCGGTTTTTTCGAAGCCTTATCGGCTTATTGGAATGATAACGGATACTTCACCGGAGCAAAAAGCAGCCATGAGTTGTATGTCCTGCTATACCGGTTTGCGGAAACCGTTTTGGCCGGTTCACAGTCCCAGCAGCAGATGCTTGCCTTTAATGAATATATCAAATTGGATTGGCTGCTGCACAACCGGTATGGAAATATGCCTGACCTGTTTGCCCGGTATGACCACGGCGCACTGAAAGAGCAATTGAATGACCATCTTCGCCTGATGATAAAAACAGATAAGCGTTTTCAGGTATTTGAAGGAATATCCTTTAAAGATGTGATGAAGCATGTGCGTTATGAGGTCTTTCGGATGGATGTGACTCAGACTGTCCCTGATACCAGGGATACGGTGGTTTTCTTCATCTATCCGCAGGAGAGCGGAAGCGGCTGCCCGATCCTCTACAGTTTGCCGTTAAGCGGCATTCATGCATAAAGTTCTCATGTTCTTGGCCCCTTTACCATATATTATATTAGAAAAGGGGGTATCTGTATGTATATGGGAACGAACTGGCAGGCATGTCCATACGGTATGACGGATAACAGACTGCTGGGACTTCTGGAGGAAGCCATGCACGATGAAAAGCACGACTATAAAAAATACAAAATGATGATGGATATGACGGATAATAAGGACATCGTTGCGCAGATCAGCCATGCCTATGAGGATGAAGGCAAGCACTATGGAATGTTTCAGGCGCTTTACGAAGAGCTGACCGGCAAGACCGCCGAGGTGGCCACTCCCGAGCTGGACCGCTACAGCCGCTTGATTGATGCTGTGAAGTCCAGTATTAACGGGGAGTTGGAAGCGGTGGAGCTGTACCGCAAAATTCGCTTCATGCTCTGTGGAAAGCGTCACCGGGATATGCTGTATGAAATCATTACGGATGAGCAAGAGCATGCCACAAGATTTACATACCTGTATGCCATGTTGAAATAAAAGCGAGTCAGCCGGCTGACTCGCTTTTATATGCGCCTGCTTTGCTCTTTCTTCCTATTATATGTCTCTGTCATTTACAGTCTTGTAAAAATTAAGCAAACAACCTGATGTGGTTTTCTGTGCCAGAGGAAAGGTCACATTTGCGATATGGAAGAACTTGTCTTGGGGATTCCTGATCAGTGAGTACCGGCTGTAGGACCGGATGGCCGTTCTGGCATTCTCGTCAATATAGTTATAGGGGTTCTTATCGTATATTCCTCCGTCCCTGATTTCATAGTGTCCAAAATCGTCATGCACTTTTATGATCCACTGCTCATACTTGCGGTGGCTTTTCAACAGGTTGACATTTCCATGCTGCGGTATGGTGGAGTCCTGAATGAGATGGATGGCAGCACCCAGGTAAAACATGGCCTTTTCATGGTCACAGCAGTCCCAATGCACCAGGGCATATTCATAGTATTTCTGAAACCGCTGCTTGGAAGATTTGCAGCCATAGAGCCCCTGCCCCGTAAAAGGATTGTAGAAGTGCTCCCGGCTTCTGAAATCCTGGTCCGCCCATACCGAGCCTTCATTGATGTTCTCAAAATACGGCTCAAAAAAACGGTATGCCTCTTCATGGCCGTCATTTCTCAGGATTTCAAAGGCCTGCTTATTGATAAAAACATGTACCTCGCACAGGGTCTTGATAAAAAGCCTTTTCAAAGGCTTTACAAACCACAGCACGGTCTTGAAGCCTTTCCCATATACCTTTTCTACTAAATCCATAAGCTCAACTCCCATTCTGATTGCATTATCCTTATTATTTTACTTTGCTGCCGTATTTATGATGGTTTTTCGAAGCCATTGCTTTACAATCCTTTTGCCGCATAATATAATATTGTTAACAGTACATATTTCATATTTGTCTAATTTTATATCTGTTGCATATTTTGCTATCAAGGCACCTGGCAAAGAGGTGAAGCAGGTAAGCGCAAATTAGTACTTTTTGTACTGGCAAATCTTAATTGACAATCAGGGAGGATAAGATGAGAGATCCGAGAGTCACCATTCTGGCAAAAAACCTCTTGAATTATTCGGTTAGCTTGCAGAAGGGCGAAAATCTGCTGATTGAGCTGATTGATTCCGGAGAGGAACTGGCAGGAGAATTGATCAAAGAAGCATACAGGATCGGTGCACAGCCTTTTCTAACTGTCAAGAACAGAAGGCTGCTGCGTGAGTTGTATTTGGGGGCAGAGGCGGAGCATATGACTCAGATTGCCGGCTTCGAAGCTGTCAGGATGCGGGATATGAATGCCTACATCGCTATCCGCGGCATCACCAATTCCACCTCTTACAGTGATGTACCCGGCGAGAAAATGGCTATTTACAACCGGCACTGGGTCAGGCCGGTGCATTTTGATATCCGTGTCCCCAATACCAAATGGATGATTATGAATTATCCCAATGATTCCATGGCACAGGCTGCCGGCATGAGCACAGAACAGTTTGAATCATTTTACTTCAACGTCTGCAATCTCGATTATGCCAAAATGTCCAAGGCCATGGACGCGTTGGTCCAGGTCATAAATCAGACGGATCGTGTACATATTAAGGGAGAAGGCACCGACCTGCACTTTTCGGTTAAAGGTCTGCACGCTATCAAATGCGACGGAAGGCTTAACCTCCCTGACGGCGAAGTATTCACAGCGCCCGTTAAAGACTCTGTAAACGGTTATATTTCCTATAACACGCCTGCAGAATATGAAGGCTCTATTTTCAGCAATATCCGTCTGGAGTTCAGGGATGGCCGTATCGTGCAGGCTACCGCCAATGATACCGAGCGCATCAACCATATTTTTGATACCGACAATGGCGCAAGGTATGTGGGTGAATTTGCCCTGGGTGTTAACCCCTATATCCTTAAGCCGATGAAGGACACCCTGTTCGATGAGAAAATCATGGGCAGCTTCCACTTCACACCCGGTGACAGTTATACCGACTGCTTCAACGGAAACAAATCTGCCATCCATTGGGATCTGGTCTGCATCCAGACACCGGAATACGGCGGCGGCGAAATCTGGTTTGACGATGTCCTGGTCCGCAAGGACGGGCGGTTTGTCCTGAAACAATTGGAAGTACTCAACCCTGAGAACTTGAAGTAAAAAGGAGGCATTTTGAACAAAATGAAAGATCCGAGAATCGAAAAAATGGCTGAAATCATCCTGAGCTACTCCGTAGACCTAAAAGCAGGAGAAAACGTCCTGATTGAGGTGTTTGATTCCGGCGAGGACCTGGCTGCTGCATTGATCAAGGAAGCATACAGAATGGGCGCCAAACCGTTTCTGTCCGTAAAGAACCGTCGATTGATGCGTGAGCTGTTTTTGGGAACCAGTGTTGAACATATGTCGCAGCTGGCAGGCTATGAAACTGTCCGAATGAAAGACATGCAGGCATATGTCGGTATCCGGGGTGCCTTGAATGCCTCCGACTGGTCGGATGTCCCAGGCGAAAAGATGAATATCTATCAGAGCCGCTGGTTCAAGACCGTCCATTCTGAAATCCGCGTGCCAAAGACGAAGTGGGTCGTCATGCGGTATCCCAACAATTGCATGGCGCAGATGGCCAACATGAGCACCGAGCAGTTCGAGGATTTTTACTTCAATGTCTGTACTCTGGATTACGCAAAGATGTCCAAGGCCATGGAACCGTTGGTAGAAATGATGAGCAAAACCGACCGCGTCCGGATCACCGGTAAGGGAACGGACCTGAGCTTCTCGATAAAAGGGCTTCCCGTCATCAAATGCGACGGCCTGGCGAACCTTCCTGACGGTGAGGTTTATACCGCTCCGGTGAAGGATTCGGTAAACGGATATATCTCTTACAATACACCGGCTGAGTATCAGGGATATACCTATGAGAACATCCGGTTGGAATTCAAGGACGGCAAAATTGTAAATGCCACTGCCAATGACACCGAGCGCATCAACCATGTTTTTGATACCGACAATGGCGCAAGGTATGTGGGTGAATTTGCCCTGGGTGTTAACCCCTATATTCTGAAGCCGATGAAAGATACACTTTTCGATGAGAAGATCATGGGCAGCTTCCACTTCACACCGGGGAACTCTTACGATCAGTGCGACAACGGCAACAAATCCGCCATCCACTGGGATCTGGTCTGTATCCAGACACCGGAATACGGCGGCGGGGAAATCTGGTTTGACGATGTGCTGATCCGCAAGGACGGGCGCTTCGTGGTCCAGGAACTGGAAGTGTTGAATCCCGAGAATTTGAAATAGAATAAGTGCCAGGCACGCCTGTTAGTCGGTTATTGTGCCAATAACCGACTAACAGGCGTGCCTGGCACCATTTTAGATGCTTTCCAGCAGATTTGCCATTTCGATGGCTGTGACGGCGGCGTCGAAGCCTTTGTTTCCTGCCTTTGTGCCGGCACGCTCGATGGCCTGCTCAATGTTCTCGGTGGTCAGCACGCCGAAGATGACCGGAATGCCGGTATCCAGCGAGACTTTGGCGACACCTTTGGATACTTCGCTGCATACATAGTCGAAATGGGGTGTTGATCCCCGGATAACGGCGCCCAGGCATATCACGGCATTGTACTTGCCGGATTGCGCCAGTTTCTGTGCCAGAAGCGGAATCTCAAAGGCACCGGGTACCCATGCCAGCTCGATGTCCTCATCGCTGCAGCCATGTCTTTTGAGTCCGTCCAGGCAGCCTCCCAGCAGCTTATTGCTGATGAATTCGTTGAACCGGCCTACCACCACGGCGAACTTCTTATTCTTTACAACCAAACTTCCTTCGTAAATTTTCATTGTAATCCTCCTATATGTTCTGGAGCATGTGCCCCATTTTTTCTTTTTTGGTGTGCAGATATCTTTCATTTTTCATGTTGCAGCCCACCTCAATGGGCACACGCTCCACAACCTCAAGCCCATAACCCGACAGCCCCTTCAGCTTCTTCGGATTATTGGTCAGCAGCTTGATCTTGTGTATACCCAGATCCTGAAGTATTTGTGCTCCGATACCATAATCCCGGACATCCTCCGGGAAACCCAGCATCAGATTGGCTTCTACGGTGTCCACCCCCTGGTCTTGCAGCTCATAAGCCCGGATTTTGTTGACCAGCCCTATGCCCCGGCCTTCCTGCCTCATGTAGAGCAATACGCCGCTTCCTGCAGCATCGATCATTTTCGCGGCCTCCGCAAACTGCTCGCCGCAATCGCACCGCAGGGAACCGAAAGCGTCTCCCGTCAGGCATTCGGAATGCACCCGCACCAATACCGGTTCATCCGTGCGGACATCGCCCTTAACCAACGCCACATGATGTTCACCGTTTAATACGTTTTCATAAGCCACTACCCTGAAATCCCCGTATTTTGTAGGCATCACGGCATCCGCCGCCCTGGTGATCTGCTTCTCGCGCTTGCTCTGGTACTTTATCAGCTCCGCAATGGTCAGCAGCTTCAGCTCGTGCTTTTTGCAGAATCCGATCAGGTCCGGCAGCCTGGCCATGGTTCCGTCATCCTTCATGATTTCGCAAATAACACCCGCAGGATAGAGTCCTGCTGCTTTTGCCAGATCCACTGCCGCTTCCGTATGGCCTGCTCTTGCCAGCACCCCGCCCTTTTTTGCCTGCAGCGGGAATATGTGGCCCGGCCGTACCAGATCCTCCGGCTTGGTTTCCGGATCGATCACGGTTTTGACCGTCTTTGCCCTTTCGTAGGCAGATATTCCTGTGGAAACATCCTTGGCGTCGATTGAAACGGTGAAAGCCGTTCCCTTGGTATCGGTATTCTTTTGTACCATTTGCTCTACCTTAAGCTCTTTGAGGCGCTCTTCAGTAGCCGGCATGCATATCAGGCCCCGGCCGTACATGGCCATGAAATTGATTGCTTCCGGCGTTACCTTTTCTGCCGCCATCAAAAGGTCTCCCTCATTTTCCCTGTCTTCATCATCCACTACGACGATCATACGTCCCTGCCGCAGATCCTCAAGAACCTCTTCCACTGTACTGAACATATTATCCCTCCTAATAATTCCATTTTTGATTTTAAAACCCGTTTTCCATCAGATATGCCATCGTTATTTTACCTGATGCATCATTTTTTCTGCCGTATCCAAGCAGCTTTTCCACGTATTTGCCAATCAGGTCGCACTCCAGGTTGACCTTGT
This sequence comes from Calditrichales bacterium MX18-03, assembly GCA_021083345.1. Taxonomy (GTDB): domain Bacteria; phylum Bacillota; class Clostridia; order Lutisporales; family Lutisporaceae; genus JAJGRE01. The sequence continues at coordinate 640,816 of JAJGRE010000001.1, forward strand.
CTCCCACCCGCTTGCCGGGAAGCGTGGTGTAATCCCTGGTATGTGGGATAACGGCAATTTTGAAGCTGCTGCCGTCCACCTGCTGCACCGTGAGACTGATGCCGTCCACGGCAATAGAGCCCTTGTGAATGACATACCTGAGGATCTTTTCGTCGGCACTGATGGTAAGCCATACGGCATTGTCCTCTTTTTCCAATCTGGCAACCTCACCGGTACCGTCAATATGCCCCGATACGATATGCCCTCCGAACCGGCCGTCCGCAGCCATAGCCCGCTCCAGATTCACCGGGCTGTTGGGCTTCAGCTGCTGCAAGTTGGTGCTGCGCATCGTCTCCGGCATGACATCTGCCGTAAAACTGTCCCGATACAGATCCGTCACGGTAAGGCATACTCCATTGACACTGATGCTGTCGCCCAATCCGGTTTTCTCCAGTATTTTGCTGCATTCCACCGTCAGCCGAATGGATTTCTCGCCTCTGCTGATGCCTTTGATCTTTCCAATCTCCTCCACGATACCCGTAAACATGCTTTTTAACCTACCTTCCAGGGAGTCTTTACGTATCCTTCCAGGCAGCAGTCCGTTTCGAACTGCTTCACCTGCTGATGCGCAAGCCTTATCCCTTGTTTTATGCTTTCCACGCCATGACCCATCACCGGACTCGGTGCCGAGACACCGCCTATGACAACCGGTGCGATAAAGGCTGTCAGCTTATCCACATACCCACCTTCCACAAAGGATGCCGCTACAGTGCCACCCCCTTCTACCAGCAAGCTGTCGATGCCTTTTTTATGCAATGTCTCCAACAGCATGCCGATATCAATCCATCCGTCTGATTCCTGGGTCAGGATTATTTCAACACCCCTTCCGGACAGCAGCTTAAGCTTTTCCGCATCGGCCTGCTCAGTTACGGCTACGATGGTCTTCCTGTCATGACCTACCTCCAGCACTTTTGCATGCTCCGGCAGTCTCCCCCGGGAATCCAGTATGACCCGCACCGGATTGCGGCCTTCTATTCCTTGGGGCCTTGCCGTCAGCTCCGGGTCATCCTTGATGACGGTGTTAACACCGACGAGAATGCCGGCATAACGGCTCCGCAGTCTATGGACATACTCTCTGGAAGCTTCACTGCTGATCCATTTGGAATCCCCTGTTCTGGTAGCTGTTTTACCGTCCAAGGTCATGGCATATTTTAAATGCACAAAGGGCATTTGCTGCGTGATGTGCTTGATGAAAACATCGTTTAATTTCAAGGCCTCCAACATTTCCAGGCCCACATCGACTTCAATGCCTTGGCTTCGCAGCATCCGGATCCCTCTACCGGCAACCAGTGGATTGGGGTCCTCCATGGCTATAACGACCCGTTTGAAGCCGCCTTCTATCAAAGCCTCGGCGCAGGGCGGCGTCCGGCCGTAATGGGAGCAGGGCTCCAGATTGACATAAATCGTCGATCCCGCCACCGATTCCTTTGCATTGCGGATTGCATTGATCTCGGCATGAGGTCCGCCCAGCTCCTGGTGCCAGCCTTCGCCGATGATCCGGCCGTCCTTGACGATGACGGCGCCTACCAGCGGGTTGGGTCTTGTTCTTCCCCAACCCCTTACTGCCAGCTCCAGCGCGCGCCGCATATAAAAAATATCATTCATGGTTATATCACCCACCTTTAGTATTTCCAACAAAATGAAAACTAAAAACGCCCTCAAGCATTGGTTGCTCAAGGACGCCTTAATAGAATACAGATTCAAACATAAAAAGCCCTGGCATAGCCAGGGCAAACATATGCTAATCCAATACTTCTTCCATCCAGACTATAAGGAACAAATAAATTAATTTGTTCCTAACTGTCGGCTCCGGAAATTCTCCGGATCTGTGTTGCTGAGCTTGTCACCACCAGCAGAACTATTGTTCTGCCAGCGGAACATCTGTTCCGCAACACTCGCGGGCTATACCGCCGGTAGGGAATTGCACCCGTCCCTGAAGCTTTTAAATATTTATTAAATTTTCCAATCTCATTATAAACCCAATAACGGAATCTGTAAAGCATTAGTTGCTGTTTTTTATGACATTGATCTCCGCCTTAAGGTCCATCATGTCCTTCTCTACCAGTTTTTCGCAGAGTTCTTTGAAGATAGACTCTATATCACTAAAGGATTTTTCAGTCTCACTCAGCAGTGTCTGAACATCTTCAGAGGCTTCGGTGAAGCTGGATAACCGAAGGTATTTTCGAACGATTTCACCAAAGGCGTCAAGGTAGTAGTAGAAGAATTTTTTAACCGGCTTCAGGTTCTCCGGATGGGTCCGGACCTCCCCTATGATTTTCTCGCCGATACAGCATATGCCGTCGATTTTGCACCTGATATCCGGGTTCTGTACTTGGTCCAGCGCCTTGCGGATTTCGAACAGCTTTTCGAAGGCCTCCTTGATCAACTGCTCCACAACATCATCTGTTTTTTCTTCTTCTACCGGTTTTGGGGCCTCTTCGGACTTCTTTCTCAGGCGGTCCGACATGCCGATGATCAGTGCAGACAGGATCAGGAGTCCCAGCCCTGCCAGCGCAATCATACCTGCATACACAAGCTTGCCTATGGCCAAAGCTACAATGCAGGGTATCATTGTCAGAATGAACACAGTCACATACCAGTCCTTGCGGCGGTGTCCGCGGGTGCTCTCTTCCTTCTTTTCTCCGCTTTCTTTGGCCGGTTCCTGTTTTGCAGTCTGCTTGCCTTCTTCCTTTGTTTCCGCACTGGGTTTTCTCTCATCCGTTTCAGCGCTGCTTTGATTCTTAACCGGCTCCGCAGCAGGGTGCCGGAATACTGTGCTTCTTTCTGCGGCGAACTCCTCTTTGGCAGTGCTTGTGTGCTGTTTGCTGTTTGTATTCTGTACAGGCCTTTCTTGCGGTCTGTCCTTTTTTTGCAGTACGCCCAGAAAAGCACTGAGGAAAATTTCAACCACTCTGAATACAACGGTCATTAAAAGGGTGGCAACCCCTAGTACAAGGCTGATTAAAGGGAAAACACCATTGCCGCTGCCCTTGCTGCAGCATCTCCGGTGTGAAAAATCCTGCCGGTCCTGTTCCCATCTCCTGCGACTCATTTTCCATCCGCTCCTGTCAATCAATTTCATTACTCATCAATATATACTGAGTTTGTTCGATTTTGTTTCAAAAATACCGGAAAAAATTATATAGTACTCTGTTAACCCTAAACTATGTATTACTCGACGAGGAAAATTTTCGTAGGACAAGGCGGAGGAGTGAGTAATACTCTATGTATTGCGAGTGACGACAACGCAGTACTACGGAAATTTAACCGGCGATAATATATAGAATTAGGGTTAATAGAGTACTAGTATAAAATACCGCGTCACACAAAAACTATACCTCAAGAAATGAAACCGCAGAACGCGAAAGGAGAAAAGAAATGAAGCACAACAAGAATCAGAAGAACAGCAACCCTTCCAGCAGCGGCAACCTGGATGAAGGCCGGAACGAAACTACCCGGATTCAATACACCGACTCCATATCCACAGCCGCTTCAAAGGAAACCTTGAAGAAAAAGAAGCACTGAAATTCTCTTTTTCCCTCGGCGGCACCCTATGGTATAATATGGATATATCCGATACAGATCAAGTTGATTGAGGAGGTGTGCTATGCTTTTATTAAGCAGGGCGGATATCGGGAAAGTCTTTTCCATGAAGGATGCCATCGAAGCGGATCGTGAAGCATTTATGCTCTATTCCCAGGGAAAAAGCGCCGTACCCTTGAGAACCAATATTGGGATGCCCAAGCACAGCGGGCAGAGTCTTTTTATGCCGGCCTATGTGGCGGACCTGGACTGCGCCGGTGTCAAGGTGGTGTCGGTATTTCCCAAAAACCTGGAGGCAGGCAAGCCATCCTTACCAGCCAAAATGATGCTGATTGATGGCAGGACCGGCGAAGTCTGCTGCATCATGGATGGTACCTATCTGACGCAGCTTAGGACAGGCGCTGCTTCCGGCACCGCTACCCTGCTACTGTCACGGAAGGATGCCAGAAAAGGCCTGATTTTCGGCACAGGGGGGCAGGCTGCAGCACAACTGGAAGCCATGCTGACTGTTCGTGCACTGGATGCAGTGGAGGTGGTCGATATCGATGTCAAGCGGGCGCAAGCATTTGTGGCAGATATGAAGGAAGCTTTATCCCATTTCAGTACTGAAATCCGGCTGTGTGACGATCCTGAAGGTGCTGTGGCAAAGGCGGACATCATAACAACGGTAACGACCTCCAAAAAACCGGTCTTTGACGGGCGAAAGGTCAAGAATGGCGCACACATCAACGCAGTAGGTGCCTACACCCATGAAATGCAGGAGCTTGATGAATACCTCATTGCCAACGCAGACAAGGTTATCGTTGACTCCAGAGAAGCCGCTCTGGCCGAGGCAGGGGACCTGATCATCCCTTTAAACAAAGGCATCATCGATTCCGGCAGGATCAACGGCGAGCTGGGTGAACTCCTAATGGGCAAGCTGCCAGGCAGAGAAACTGAAGCAGAAATAACCATTTTCAAGACAGTCGGCCTGGCCGTATTGGACATCGTTACAGCACACCATATCTACCATAAAGCACAGCTCATGGGCATCGGAATTCAGGCAGACATTTGATATATATACAAAAGGCACTATCCAACGATAGTGCCTTCACTTTTTGCTTTAATCGGCTAGGTTATACTGCATGTTAAATGATGATGCAGATGAACCCGCCTTTGTTATTGTTCACGACCCTCTGCAGTGTCAGCTGCAGCTTGCCCTGTATGTCGTCGGGCATCTTGTAAAGCTTGCCTTGCAGCTCTTCGGTCACCATATCGTACAGGGATTTTCCAAACATATTGGACTCCCATATCTTCTGCGGGTTGTTTTCGAATTCTTCCATGAAATACCGGATGAACTCTTCGCTCTGTTTCTCCGTTCCCATGATGGGCGCGATTTCGGTTTCTATATCCGCCCGGATGATATGCAAGGACGGTGCACTGGCCCTAAGCTTGACGCCGAATTTGTTGCCCTGCTTTGCTATCACTGGCTCTTCCAGCCTGATCTCTTCAACGGAAGGTGCCACCATCCCATAGCCGAATTCCTTGACGTCGTTCAGTGCCTCTTTCACCTTGTCATATTCGCGTTTGGAATGCGCCAGTTCCTTAACCAATGAAATCAGCTGGTAATCACCGCTGACATCATAGCCGGATACTTCTCCCAGTATCCGATAGAACAGCGCATCGCCCAAATCAATGTTTACGTTTATGACGCCTTCTCCAAGCCGCATATCACCGATTTCAACATTCTGAATATGCTCAGCGCCGGCGAAGCGCCCTACGGAACCTTCCACATCCCTGATTTTGAAAACCTCACTGATATTGGCTTTTATCAGGCTAACCAAGCCTTTTTTGAGCCAATGCTCCAGATCCAGGGAATCCGTCCATCTGGGCAGATGGAAGTTGACCTCCCTGACAGGGAATTCAAACAATACTTTTTCAAGAATGGCATCCAGGTCTTCCATTTCCATTCTCATACAGTCTACGACGACCACCGGCGTCCCGTATTTTGTTTCCAGCGCCTCCCTCAGCTCAATAGTCTCCTGCGCTTTCGGCTTGGCGGTGTTCAATACGACGATAAAGGGTTTATCCAACTCCTTGAGTTCCTTGATCACCCGTTCCTCCGCTTCTATGTAGCTGCGTCTCGGCAGTTCGGTAATGGACCCGTCAGTGGTCACCACCAGTCCGATCGTGGAATGGTCGGCTATAACCTTTCGCGTACCGATTTCAGCTGCTTCTTCAAAGGGGATCTGGTTCTCAAACCAAGGGGTATTCACCATTCTGGGTGCGTTTTCTTCCAGATGCCCTAATGCGCCTTCCACCAGATAGCCTACACAGTCCACCAGCCTTACATTGAATTTGGCATTGTCCCTCAAAGTTAATTCAACCGCTTCGTTGGGAACAAACTTTGGCTCGGTGGTCATAATGGTTTTCCCATTGGCGCTTTGGGGCAGCTCATCCCTGGTTCTTTCCCGCTTGTGTTCGTTATCTATATTGGGTATCACCAGTAAGTCCATGAAGCGCTTTATAAAGGTTGATTTTCCTGTCCTTACCGGTCCAACAACTCCTATGTAAATACTCCCTTCGGTTCTTTCAGCTATATCTCGATAAACATCGTAGCCTTCCACAGTTTCCCCTCCTTTATTAGTCTTATTTGTGGCCGCTTTATTTCCATAATTTGTACCTTATTCTCTACAATTATATGATGGGATTGGGATATTATTACTAAAAAAAGAGTATACTGGTTTTGCTTCAGGGAGTTTACGGGTAAACTCCAAATAAAAAAAGAACAGGTGTGAAGTGCACCTGTTCTTTTTTTATTCCCATTCAAAGCCATTTGTTTCCGCAATGTCCTCCATCTCATGGGTCTTGGACCGCATGGTCAGGTTCATGACGGAATTCTTGATGTCCGCATGGTTGTAAAGCAAATTGTATATTTCCTGGGTAATAGGCATCTCCACTCCCTGCTGTTTGGCCAGGTGGCAGGCCGACCGGGTCGTCCGGATCCCCTCCACTACCATCCGGGTGCTGCCTATGACCTCCTCCAGAGATTTCCCCTGTCCGATGGCAATTCCGGCTCTCCTGTTCCTGCTGTGCATACTGGTGCAAGTCACAATCAGATCACCGATCCCTGACAGCCCGGCAAAGGTATTCCTTCTTGCGCCCAGGGATTCACCCAGCCGCGCCATCTCAACGATACCTCTGGTCATGACGGCAGCTTTGGTGTTGTCGCCAAGCCCCAATCCGTCTATGATGCCAGCACCCAAAGCGATGATATTTTTCAGTGCACCACCCAGTTCCACACCGATGACATCCGGATTGGTATATACTCTGAATCTCGGTGTCATGAATAAATCCTGAATATACTCTGCGACAGCCCGCTTCGCCGAAGATGCCACAACGGCGGTCGGTATCCCTGCAGCCACTTCTTCTGCATGGCTGGGACCTGAGACAACAGCCAGCGCATTATCCGGCATGAATTCGCCAATCACCTGGGATACGCGGAGAAGTGTTTCATTCTCAATCCCTTTCGCCAGGCTGACGATAATCTGGTCTTTATTCATATAGGGCTGCATTCTGCCAGCCATATCCCTTACAGCATGGGACGGGGTAGCCAGTATGACAGCCCCGCTGTTCCTGCAGCATAATTCCAGATCATTTGAGGCTTCTATATTCCGTGGAAGTGTTATTCCCGGCAGATAGGTCCCATTTTCACCGGTATTTTTTATTGAATCCAGCAGCTGGTTTTCCCTTACCCATAGTTTTACCCGACAGCCCTTTCCTGCCAGAAGTATGGCTATAGCGGTCCCCCAACTGCCTGCTCCAATAATGGTTATATCCTTGTTCAACGCCTGCTCCCCCCATCTATAACCAAGACACTGTAGCCTTTAGGGTATTGCTTCGAGGTCAACAGTCTCTAAGATATTTGTGATAACGTTCTAAAGCACTGTACAAATACAAGCTTTAGAGCCCGTTATCTATGCCTTTGCTTTGCGTCCGATTTTCGACTCGGTTCCCTTGATCAGTCTGGCAATATTGCTTCGATGGCGGTACAGGGACATTCCCGACACAAGCAGACTGAAAACGATATACTCCATCGGCTGCCGAAGCACGATCATGGTAACAGGGAAAATGACCATTCCAGTAACGGAAGCAAGGGATACATACCGGGTGGTCAATATGATGACGACTCCCATCCCAACAATTGCCACCACCATCAAAGGGTTTATAGGAATCATGACACCGATGGTGGTCGCGATGCCTTTCCCTCCCTTAAAGTTCAGAACAAAGGGCCAGTTATGCCCAATGACCACAAAAAGTCCGGCCAGAGCTTCGCCGTAGCTGCCGGCAAGATAGCCACCGATCAGAACCGCCGCGACACCTTTCAGCACATCTCCCACGAATGCGATGGCCCCGGCTTTTGCGCCCAGCACCCTGAAGACATTGGTGGAACCTGCATTGCCGCTGCCGTGCTTTCGGATATCAATATGCGCACTATACTTTGAAACCAGATAGGAAGTAGCGAAGTTGCCCAGAAGATATCCGATGATGCAGACGATAACATACCTCACAAACATGTTAGTCCCCCTTACCTGCTATTCTCTCTTTCTTAATAGGAAGCGGATCGGTGTCCCCTCAAAGCCGAAGGCTTTCCGTACCTGATTCTCCAGATACCTCAGATAGGAGAAATGCATCAGTGACGGCTCGTTGACAAAAACAGCAAAGGTTGGCGGCTTGACAGAAACCTGTGTGGTATAGTAAAGCTTCAGGCGTCTCCCGCCGGATATTGCCGGCTGGTTCAAGAGCACCGCTTCATTGATGACATCATTGATCATGCCGGTTGAGATTCTCATGGCATGCTGATTGGATACGCTGTTGATCATCTCGATGACTTTATGTACACGCTGGCCCGTCAGTGCGGAGATAAAAAGCACCGGCGCATAATCCATGAAAATCAGGTCGTTTTTTACCTTTTCCTTAAACCGCTCCAGGGTCTTATCGTCCTTCTCCAGCATATCCCACTTATTGACGACGATAATAGCCGCTCTGCCCTGCTCATGGACATAGCCGGCAATCTTGGTGTCCTGCTCGGTTACGCCTTCATTGGCATCTATCACAATCAGACAAACATCGGACCGCTCGATGGCAGCCAGTGAACGGATAACGCTGTAGCGCTCTATGGACTCCAGCACCTTGCTTTTCTTACGCATCCCCGCCGTATCGATAAAAACATATTTGTCTTCTCCGATATTAAAGGGGGTATCAATAGCATCCCTTGTGGTTCCTGGCACGTCACTGACGATAACACGTTCCTCTCCCAGGATCTTATTGACCAGAGAAGACTTCCCTACATTTGGCTTTCCGACCACAGCCACCTTGATGGTGAACTCATCGTAAAGCTCCTCTCCTTCCGGTGGGAAATGCTTGATGATCTCATCCAGCAAATCACCTAAGCCCAGCGCTTGACCCGCAGAGATGCCTACCGGCTCTCCAAGACCCAGATTATAGAACTCATAGACTGTATCCTTATATTTGGGTGAATCGACTTTATTGCATGCCAACAACAACTTCTTATGGGTCCGCCTCAGCATGTTTGCCACTTCCTCGTCGGAAGCAGTAATCCCCTCCTGCGCGTCTACCAGAAAGACGATGACATCGGCTGTTTCGATTGCCACCTCCGCTTGCCTTTTCATCTGCTGAAGAATCGGGTCGTCGCTGTTGGGTTCGATGCCCCCGGTATCGATGAGGGTAAAAACCTTATCCAGCCACTCCACTTCAGTATAGATCCGGTCCCGTGTAACGCCCGGTTTGTCCTCTACGATGGAAATCCTTTTTCCGGCAATTTTATTGAAAAGCGTCGACTTCCCAACATTGGGACGCCCGACAATGGCAACTATGGGTTTCGCCATGGGTCCACCTCCTATTTTCTATATTGAAAGAATTTTATCGATCAAATCGCTGCCGTCTTCCTTGCAGACAATGACCGGCACCCCTGTCTCCCGTTCCAGGTCCTGTACAGTCTTGTCGTCCAGGAATACCTGCTCCCCTTGCCGGAGCATGTTATCCGGAATCAGAAGCCTGCTGCCCAAGGGCTTGCCTTTAAGCTGGCTGATGATATCGCAGCCTGTCAGCAAACCGGATACCTTCACATCGCCGCCGAAGAAATGATTGGCAATGGGGTATACGGCTATCTCCAGGTTCTGTATTTTTTCCATGATCTTATCTGCTTCCGCCATCAAAAACGGCGCAGCATATTCACCGGTTGCAATGGAAAGTGTACGGCGCTTGTCAGGGTATGCAGACAGGGAACGCAGGCTGTTTGCTATTTCCTCCCTGAGCAGTGCAATAAGCCCCACTCCGTTTTCCAACTGGCTGAAAGCTTCGTAAGTGTCGTATCCCGGCAATTCCTGCTCTGCCAGGATGTAGAATTCATCAGACAAGAATATGAAACGCGTTTCATACGTTTCAAGGTACCTCTGCTGCATTTCTTCCACCTGCCGGATGACAGCGGCTGCTTCCTTTTTGCCGACCGGTTCCAGATGGAAGAGCCGGTTCCTGAATTTTGTCAGGCCTACGGGCACTACTGCGACACAGCTCAGTTCCGGGTGGTATGCTGTAAGGTCATGGACGGTTTTTTCCAGGTTCTCGCCGTCGTTCACGCCGGGGCATAATACGATCTGGGCCTTGACTTCTATGCTGCCTGCTTTTAGCTTATCCAGATATCCCGTAATCTTTCCTGCATTCTTATTATTCAGCATCCTGGTCCGAAGCTCGGGGTCCGTTGTGTGGACCGAGACCTGAATGGGACTGATCCGGTAGCGGACGATCTTGTCAATATCCCTTTCCTTCAGGTTGGTCAAGGTTACGAAATTACCCTGCAAAAAAGACAGTCTTGTGTCATCATCCTTAAAATAGAGCGTCTCGCGCATGCCCTGGGGAAGCTGGTCGATAAAGCAGAATATGCACTTGTTGTGACAGGACTTGGGATTGTCGATGATCCCCTCAAATACCAGCCCCACATCCTCGTCGTATTCCTTTTCCAGCTCATAAATCCAGCACTCGCCGTCAGCTTTTTCTACTTCCAATTCCAAATATTCATCCGTTGTCAGATATTTGTACTCCAATATATCCAAAACAGCTGCCCCATTTACGGACAGAAGCTTATCCCCTTTTACTATACCCAGTTCTGCTGCTATGCTGGCAGGCCGTACTTCTTTTATCGGCACGCCTGATTTTCTCAATTGCCTTCCTCCTTCTGGTGTGTCCCTTTACATTATTTACATTATACCATATCAGCTACTTATTATACTATGGATGTTTGAGCTGGGCAATAGCAACAGCGCCGCAGAAAGAAAAAACGCTATGCAGCTTTAATCCTGCATAGCATCCGATCAATCGTTCAAATCCACATGTTCTCCGGTTACCGTATAAATAATCCGTTCACAGATGTTGGTGATATGATCCCCAATCCTTTCAAGGTACCTGCCGATAAACAGGAAGTAAGTGGCCTGATTGATCTTTCTCGGATCTTCAATCATGATCAGCAGCAGCTCCCTGTAGATCTGCTTGTAAATGGCATCCACTTCATCATCCAGCTTGGCTGCCGCCTTCGCTTTTTCAATATCCAAGTGGACATAGGCGTCTATGCTCTCCCTAATCATCCTGGCCGTTATTTCCCCCATTCTGGGGATGTCGATCAGCTCTTTTATATACGTCTCTTCAGATAGCTTCAATGTAATCTTGGATATATCAACGGCGTAATCCGCTATCCGCTCCAGATCGGTGATGATCTTCAGCGCTGTGGTGATAACCCTTAGATCCGTTGCCAAAGGCTGTTGCAAAGCAATCAGCTTGCAGCATCTGTCCTCAATCTCCAGCTCCATATCGTCGACGATATCATCATCGTTGATAACCCTTTTCGCCAGTTCAATGTCCTGGTTCTTAAGCGCCTTGACGGCATTGCTTAAGGTCTCCTCCGTCACACTGCTCATTTTCAGCATTAGGACTTGAAGCTCCTGCAGCTCTTTATCAAAATAATTCCTTGTCATGAATACACCCCCTGCTATAGTCTAACCAAATCTTCCGGTAATATAATCCTCTGTCCGCTTATCCCTCGGTTTATAGAACACATTTTCCGTCAAATCGCACTCGATGATCTCCCCATTCAGGAAAAATGCCGTGTAGTCGGAGATTCGACCGGCCTGCTGCATATTATGGGTTACGATGACAACGGTGTAATCCTTCTTCAGCTGCTCCATCAGGTCTTCAATCTTCAGGGTGGACCCGGGGTCCAATGCAGAAGTAGGCTCATCCATCAGGAGAACTTCCGGTTCAACAGCCAGGACTCTGGCGATGCACAGCCGCTGCTGCTGTCCGCCGGAAAGCCCCAGTGCGGATTTTTTCAGCCGGTCCTTCACCTCATCCCACAGGGCTGCCCCCTTCAGGCTCTTTTCTACGATCTCATCCAGCTTGCGCTTGTCCTTCTGCCCATGAACCCTTGGTCCGTAAACCACATTATCATATATCGTCATTGGAAAAGGATTGGGCTTCTGGAATACCATGCCTACCCTTTTTCTTAATTCTATCACATCATATTTGGATATGTCAGCATCATCCAGCGTAATACTTCCTGTTATCTTGACTCCGTCAATCAAATCATTCATGCGGTTCAAGGTCCTGAGAAAAGTTGACTTTCCGCAGCCGGACGGCCCAATGAGCGCGGTAACCGCATTTCTCGCAACATCTATATTCACATTTTTCAGTGCGTGAAAATCAGAATAATACAAATCCAGGTTCCTGACTTCTATTTTGTTTTCTTTCATGATAACCCCCCTATATTCTGACAAGCCTTTTGATCAGCTTGTTGGCTGCAAAATTGATGATCAGTACTGTCATAATCAGCACAGTTGCCGTTGCATACATGTTTTCCTTTGATAAGCCCTCGGAGGCCAGTGTGTACAGATGCACCGCCATGGTACGCCCCGGTCTCCATATGGAATTGGGTAAACCCAGCGAACTGCCTGCCGTATAGATGACGGCAGCTGTCTCACCAACGACTCTGCCGATCCCCAGGATGATGCCCGTTAGGATGCCGGGCATTGCTGTAGGAAGCACCACCTTATAGATGGTCTGCCACTTGGTGGCGCCCAGCGCCAGGCTTCCTTCCCGGTATGAGCGCGGTACCATCTTGATCGCTTCTTCCGCTGTCCGGATGATGGTGGGCAGAATCATCAGCGTCAGGGTCAATCCTCCAGAAACGATAGAATATCTGAAGTTCAAGAAAACCACAAAGAAAACGTATCCGAAAAGACCGAATATGATGGACGGGATACCCGCTAGGGACTCGGTGCAAAACCGTATCAGCCGGATGATGGTTCCTTCCTTGGCATATTCTGTAAGGAAAATGGCGGCACTGACACCGATTGGTGCAGCGATAAGCAATGAAAACAACGCCAGGTAGACCGTAGTGATGATAATGGAAAAGATACCGCCTTCCTTGCCCATGTTTTCGGGCTCTTGTGTAAAGAATTCCAGGCTCAGGTGTCCGATTCCATTGATCAGGACATGCCCGATAATGGCTATAAGCACCAGCACGGTGATAATGGCGGCTGCCCACAACATTCCGAAAGCTATTTTTTCGTTGCGGCGAATGGCATTAACGGAGGTTGAAGAGATTCTGTTGTTTTTATTGTTTTCAGTTAATCCGGCAACCATATTACTCACCTACCTTTTTGGGTATCATATTGGCGACAGTGTTTAGCAGCATGATGAAGGCAAACAGGACGATGCCTGTCGCAAACAATGCCTTCTGATGCTCTCCGCTGGCATAGCCCATTTCAATGCCAATATTCCCTGTCAGCGTACGAATGGGGGATAAGATGCTCTCCGGTATCAAGGTGCTGTTTCCTGTTATCATAATAACCGCCATGGTCTCACCAATGGCTCTGCCCATACCCAATATGACTGCAGCGATGATCCCGGATCTGGCAGCCGGTACGATAACCTTGAAAATGGCCTGCCAGTGGGAAGAGCCCATGGAGAGGGAAGCTTCTTTATAATCCTTTGGAACAGAGCGGATGGCACTTTCCGATATGTTGATAATGGTAGGAAGAATCATGATGGCAAGGATGATGCTGCCGGCCAGTACGCTGAAGCCCTGGTTCTGAAAGGTCTTCCTGATGAAAGGCACGATAACCACCAAACCATACAAGCCATACACGACAGAGGGAATTCCGGCCAGCAGCTCAATGCCCGGACGGATGATGCCGGCGACTCTGGGTTTTGCCAGTTCAGCCAGAAAAACCGCACATCCGATGCCAACCGGTACACCTAGCAGCAATGCGCCTACGGTGGCAAGCAGCGAACCGATAATCATCGGGTAAATACCGTAAATCCCTTGAAGCGGCGACCATTGCTTTCCGGTGAGGAAGGCCATAAGGCCCACTTTCGTTATAATTGGAGCGCCTTCCTTTATAATGAAATAGGAAATCAGCAATACGCCCAAAATGGCTATAACCGCACAAAAAAACAGAACAAGCTGAATGATACGTTCATATGTCTTCATTTTCATACCCCCTCTTCGTGACATCCATTTCACGTAAAACCCGCATGAATAGCGGCATCTTGGTCTTTCGTCATATTTTGACCAAATTGTCCCTTACTATTCTAATATCATCATAATAGAAAAGTATTATCACCCGGTAAAAGCAATGTTAACTATATGTTAATTCAGCCTATGCGGCGCATACATGGGTAAAGCTCCCGGCCATTGGGGATGGCCGGGAGCTTTATGCGGGGTTTAATAGCGCCAGGCGCTATTTTGGGGTTATCTATTTAACAGCCTTCAAATAGTTGTGGCTTGCTACGATATCTTGGCCTTCAGCACTGAGGATGAAGTCGAGGAAGTCTTTTCCAAGGCCTGTCGGATCCACCTTCGTAAGCATCAGGAAGGGTCTTGAGATCTTGTAGGTTCCGGCATAGATGTTTTCTTCGGTACATGCATTGCCTTCCACGCTGATCATCTTGACTTCTGTCTTTGCCTTTGCAGATCCGTAGGATGCATATCCGATTGCATTGGGGTCGCCTGCTACAGTGGTCATAACTGCGCCGGTTGAGCCCTGTGTGATCGCAGATGCTGTTGTCTTGTCTACCTTCTTGTCGTTTTCTGTGACTTCAAGTTTTGTCAATTCGATGAATGCGCCTCTTGTACCTGAACCTTCTTCTCTTGTTACGACTGTAATCTTACCTGCTTTTCCGCCAACTTCTTTCCAGTCAGTGATTTCACCCATATATATCTTCTTGATTTGTTCCATTGTAAGGTTTTCAATGCCATTTGCAGGATTTACGATTACTGCAATACCGTCAACAGCAATTTTAAATTCTTTTAAACTCTTTTCTTCAGTCTTTAAGGCTCTGGATGACATACCGATATCTACAACACCGTCCATCGCGGACTTTATACCTACACCGGATCCACCGGCCTGTATATCGATTGTTGCATTGGGGTTCTTTGCCTTATAGGCTTTTGCCAGCTCTTCAGCTAAAGGCTGTACAGATGTTGAACCGTTGATGGTGATACTTTCCTTTGCTGCTTCTGTGGGTTGTTCCTGCCCCGCGGGCTGTGCCGGGGCTTCTTCAGCGGGCTTGCTGCAGCCTGCAAAAACGCCTACCAGCAATATCATTGCACAAACTAACGCCAATACCTTTTTAAAATTCATTCGATAATTCCTCCCTAAATTTCATCTTTGTATTATTTGTAAATCACATGCTAAGTATACCGGTCTACTGTTAAAGCAGAATAAAGAAAAGGTTAAGGGGCTATAAAGGTCATGTTAATTCCATGTAAACCGCTTTGCTGCCTCGGGACAAAAAAAGAAGCCTCCAATAAGAAGGCTGCCTTTATCAATTGGTGTCAACTGCTATGCATTTCAATAGGTATGCTGACTGTAAACCGGGTACCTTTTCCGACTTCACTCTCCACTTCAATTTCACCGTCGAAGGATAAGACAATATGTTTGACGATGGCAAGTCCCAGTCCTGTTCCTCCCACCCTGCGGGACCTTGCCTTATCAATCCTGTAAAAACGCTCAAACAGTCTGGGAACATGTTCCTTGGCAATACCGATACCATTGTCTATAACATCGATAATGATACGCTTTTCACCGGTTGTTTCATTTACGTGCTGATAGGCCTCCACGTTTACTTTCCCACGGTCTGGGGTATACTTGACCGCATTGTCCACCAGATTGATCAGCATTTGCTTGAAACGATCCGGATCGCCATATAGGCTGTCTATGCTCTCTTGCAAATCTGTTTCAAGCTGGATTCCTTTTTTATCTGCCTGACTTTTCAATATCGATATGACCTCCTGAACCGTATGCCTCACGTCAATACGTTCAGGCACTCCCCGATGCTTTCGATGCTCCAGCTCCGACAGGGAAAGGATATCGGAAATCAGGCGGTACAGCCTTTCAGCCTCATCCTCAATAATGTTCAGGAACCGTAGGCTGTCCTCCTTGTCCTCTAGTGCACCGCTTTTCAACGTTTCTACAAAGCCTTTGATGGAGGTCAGCGGTGTCTTCAACTCGTGGGACACATTGGCTACAAACTCAGTCCGCATTCTTTCCAGTTTCCGAAGCTCGGTAATATCCTGTATCGTAATGATGATGCCTGCCAGGTCTCCCCGATCCACATATTTGATGGGGTTGGTATAAAGCTTCAGGATTTTTTCAGCCGGATAATCCAGCACGATCTCTACATCAAAGAAGCGATTCTGCTTGATGATTTCTTTCAAGTAATTATCGATCTGGTTGTTCCTGACAGCCTGCAGAAAATGCTTGCCGGTCACATCCTTCTCCTGGATGTTCAGCATTCTGGCAGCTATGGGATTGATAAACAGGATCCTTTCATTGCTGTCAATGGCGATAATTCCATTGACTACACTGGACATAAAGGCCTCCAGCTTTGCATTCTTATCCTGCAGGCTGCCGATGCTTTCGCTCAAGGTGGATGCCATATGGTTGATAGCATCCGCCAGGATGGCTATTTCGTCATCAGTCTTCAGATTGATGCGCTTGTCCAGCTGCCCTCTTGCAATCCTGGTAGCCGTATATGTGATCTCCTTGATGGGCATTGTGATATTCTCAGAGATCTTGTATCCCAGGAATGATGCAATCAGTGCACCTGCCAACACCGCAATAAGGACATTCAGGTACATCCGCTGCGTCATTTTCTGGATCTCGTAGAGCGGCTTTGAAAGCCTCAATATGCCCACCAGCGTCCCGTCTTTGTGAATCGGTATTGCCGCATACTGAAAGTTTACTTTCAGGGTATCACTGTAACGCTTGGAAAGGCCCAGCCCCGCCTCAATGGCTTCTTTTACCTCCTGGCGGTTCAGATGATTGTCCATGTCCGCTGCATTGCTTTCGGTATCCGCCAGTACCTTCCCAGATGCATCAATGACAGTAATCCTGGCATTGGTTACTGTACGGATTTCGTTCAGGTATTGGTCCAAGAGAACCGGATCTGCCAGCATTGCTTCTCCGATAAATTCCTTGGTCAGCTTCATATTGGAAACAAGGTTATTTTTGATATCGTCGCTGTAGTTGATTTCCAACATTCTGGCGGAAAGTGCTCCGCATATGATCACACCGATCAGCAGAACCGAAACGATATAAAAAAATATCTTCCTTTGCACTATCTATCACCTGAATTATTCAGTCTATATCCCACACCTCGGATAGTTTCAATGATCTGTCCGCTGCCTTCCTCATCGCTTATCTTCTGCCTCAAGTGTCTGATATGAACATCCACCGTTCTTGTTTCTCCAACATAATCATAGCCCCATATCTTGTCCAGCAGGAAGTCCCGGGTCAGCACCTTGCCCCGGTTTTCAACCAGCATTTTCAGAAGCTCGAACTCCTTTAGCGTCAGGACCAGCTTTTCACCGCTCTTTCTCACTTCGTACTTTTCACAATCAATCTCAATATCCTTTACCTTCAGCAAGGCAGGTGCCGACATCTCTGCCGCAGCATCAGCCTTATCTTCACCGATGCGTCTCAAGGTTGCCCGGATCCTCGCTGTCAACTCTTTGATGCTGAAGGGCTTAGTTATATAGTCATCAGCACCCAGTTCCAGACCCAGGATCTTGTCCAGTTCTTCTGATTTTGCCGTCAACATCAGAATGGGTACCTTCTTTGTCTTCTTTTCCATCCTCAGCCGCTTGCAGACCTCCAGGCCGTCCATGCCCGGCAGCATCAGGTCCAGCAGAATCAAGTCAGGGACGTTCTCCATTGCTTCTTCCAATCCGTCAGCTCCGTTTTCCATAACAGTCACCTTATAGCCGCTTTTCTCCAAATTGTATTTCAGAAGTTCTTGAATATTTGTTTCATCTTCAATAACCAGTATCCTTTGGTTTGTCAATCGTATCCCTCCCTGAACGTTTTCTCTTTGTGTTTAGTACTATCTTAGTTCGATAATAGCCGAGAGACTCCCGGTTCTACCCTTATCTCTTCTGTGAGAGTAGAACAAGTCCTCACGGCAGCTGGTGCAGAATCCGCTGAAGGTGATATTTTCCTCCCGCACACCTGCCTCAAGCAGTGTCATCCGGTTTGCCTCCCATAAATCAATATGGTAATGCGTCTCATCCGCCTGTTCGATAAATGCCTGCCAGTTGTCGAAATGTGTCTTGAAAAGACTTACGGTATCTTCCCTTACCTCAAAACAGTCTTTTTCGATGGACGGCCCGATCCCTGCCAGACAGCTCTCCGGCTTTGTCCCATAGCAGCTTGCCATCCGGTCCAATGTCTTTTGACCGATCTTCAGGACGGTGCTTTTCCAGCCCGCATGCGCTAAGCCTACGGCCTGATGCTCCATGTCCAGGAAAAAAAGCGGTACACAATCGGCATAAAAAGTAATGAGCGGTATACCCGGCACGTTGGTGATCAAGGCATCCACCCCCCGGATATCTGAGCCCCGAATGATCCCCTTCCCCAGATCTGCTTCCGTTACAACATGTATATGGTCCTCATGGGTCTGGTCGGAAGCCACCAGCCGCCTGTAATCAATATCAACCGCTGCACAAACCCGTTCCAGGTTCCTGTATACATTTTCTTTATGGTCCTCTTTCTTGAGAGAGGTATTGAGTGTTTCATAGATTCCTTCACTGACGCCCCCCAGTCTTGTCGTAAAGCAATGCTTGACCAGACCGGTTTCTTCAAAGCTGGGTATCGTCAGGTATCGGAGCCCGTTCCGGCAGTTGACTCTAAAACCCTCTTTGATTGCAGTCACCTCATTTATGATTATATATTTCATGTTAATATTTTTTCCTTTGATAAGCAATAACCTTTTCACGTTCAGTTCGTGTTATATTTATGTTAAGTCAGCTTTCTTTCCAGTTCGTTCAGTTTCTCCCTCAGCTCGGCAATTTCATCTTCCAGTGGATCGGGAATGTCCGTATGGTTAAGGTCAATGTATGACTCATCGACAACACTCCGTTTAACCACATGGGCCGGTATTCCTACTGCCGTGCTATTTGAGGGGATACAGCGCACCACCACGGCACCGGCGCCGATTTTTGCATTATGCCCTACTGTGATAGGACCAAGGACTTTTGCACCGGAGCCGATGGTAACGTTGTGTCCGATGGTTGGATGCCTTTTCCCCTTATCTTTGCCGGTACCGCCCAGGGTGACACCCTGATAAAGCGTGACGTCGTTTCCGATTTCAGTGGTTTCCCCTATGACAATGCCGGAGCCGTGGTCAATAAACAGTCTCTTTCCCACAACCGCTCCAGGATGTATTTCAATTCCAGTAAAAAAACGGCTGATCTGGGATAGGAATCTGGCTGCAAGGAACCGCTTCTTTTTGTAAAGGAAGTGGGCAAGCCTGTGGTTGATGACGGCATGCAAGCCGGGATAACACAGGATGACTTCAAAATAACTTTTTGCAGCAGGATCACGTTCAAAAATGGTCTGGATATCCTCTTTGATCTGTTTCAGCATAATCTTCACCTATCATTCATATAAATTAAATTTCATGTTGCCTCATATCTTCATGTCTGCATTGGTACCGTTTTGTACTGCTCATACACCTACTCTCCCAAAAAAATGAAAACCTCTCTATATGCGGCTCAATGCATATAAAGAGGCAGAATTTCTGCGGTTCCACTCTTTTAAGGACTCTTGCGGAATACGATCATATCCCTGCACGGTAACGGGTGCTGCCGTCTTGACCTACCGACCCTTCCATACCTACAGTTCGCCGTAAGGTGCCGAAGGGTGTTCAGCAAAAAGCTCCTGGACGCACTTTCGGTATCTCTTTCCAGGATTGCTTCCAGCTGCGGAAATGACCGCTGCAACCCCTCTCTGTGGAAATCGCCTGCTACCTACACTTTCCATTCAAAGCCTTTGTTTATTTCCTACTGTTTTACTATGTTTTAATCATAAACGATAAAAGCAGGAATGTCAATAGCGCCTGCTTGTAATTTTTTTACAACAGCCGAAAGCTTGGTGGGACGGACTATAACTCCATATACGGATTGTCTTTGTCAACCAAGCCAACCTTCACCTCACAATTGAAGATGGCTTTCAAAGCTTGAGCCAGCTCATCCCTTGAAGCCATAACCGCTTCAAGGTTGGTATCGGCAAAACCGTCAATGGGGAAGAAGACATTGCTACTGTCTTCGGTTATTTTACCTTCATCGCTCTGCCGCCAGATCCACCGCCGGGTTTTGACCTTGCTGCCGCTGGCATAAACAAGCTCTCCCAGCTCCGGCTTTTCGGCCTCTACTGCACCGAAGGGCACAAAAACATCCTCTGGACGTGAAAATCTGACTTCAATGTCGCCCTCTGCCTTATTCAGGTCATGGGCGCCCAAGGGCAGAATATATTTCAGGGAAATGGCATTGCCCAGGTCGACGATATTATTGATTCTGGGGAACTCTCCCCCCTTCATGATGCGTTTGACCAGGGCTTCGATGGAACACATGAATTTATTGGGATTAAAGTCCAGCTTGACAAAAGCCTCCCGATATAGGTTGATGGCGGGATACTCCTTCAGGTTAATATCCTGCAGCCTTTCCCGTATACTGCCGATACTGCTGTCAAGCAGGGCTGAGATCTCGCTCCGGCTGTTCCTGTTGTCAATACCTCTTGCAACAACAATACCGAAGCATACATTTTCCAGTCTGCTGAACACTTCCTTTTCTACTGCAAATCGCATTGTTTGATCCTCCTATGTTACCTGCTTCTAAAAAACCAGGTTGTCCTCTTTAATATTCTAACAGATTCTCTTCCATTTTATAACAGGCTTCAGTAAAACAGTCTGTTTTTTTGAAGTGTGCCAGCAGAATTTTAGATGCAGCGATTAGAGCTTCAGCACGCCCACTGCCTGCAGGAAAATCACGGAAACTGCAACAGGGGTAAGATATTTGATAATGAAATACCAGATTCCGAACCATTTGAAACGGTGTAGGCCGTCACTGGTAACCTCTGCATAAACCGCTTCCTTGCGCCATAGATAGCCCACCAGAACGGCACCTAAAAGCCCTACCATGGGAAAAGTAATATTGGACACAAAATAGTCGTACAGGTCGAAGAAGTTTTTACCGAACAGCTTGAAACTTCCCCAGCTGCCGAAGCTCATCAGCGGTGGGATGCCCGCAGCAAATGCCAGAAATGTCAATAACCATGCTGCTTTTGCTCTGCCTGTTCCCGTCTTTTCTGTCACAAAGGTTACAACGACTTCCAGCATGCCAATGGAGGAAGTCAGTGCTGCGACAATCAACAAGACAAAAAACACATCTGCGAAAAGCCAACCTAAGGGCATCTGGCCGAACACCTGAGGCAAGGTCACAAAAAGCAGCCCGGGCCCTGAACCCGGCTCCAGCCCAAAGGCAAAGACGGCAGGAAATATAACCAAGCCGGCTATAACCGCAGCTGCGGTGTCCGCTAATGCAACAGACACGGATATATCGGACAGCTTTTCTTTTTTATTCAAATAGCTGGCATAAGTCACCATACCGCCGCAACCCAGACTCAGCGAAAAAAAAGCTTGCCCCAGCGCGCTGACTACCACTGAGCCGCTGATTTTCGACAGATCCGGCTTGAGGTACCACACAAGTCCCTCCATCGCCCCGGGCAGTGTGAGGGATCGGAACGCCAGGATAGCCAGCATCAGAAAAAGGCCTGGCATCAGGATATTGCAATACTTTTCGATGCCACCAGATATCCCCTTGGCGACGATATAAGCTGTCACAGCCAGAAACATGATCTGGTAAACGACAAGCTGCCCCGGATTGCTGACAAAGGTGCCGAAGATTGCCCCCAGACCCTCTGAGTTCTGCCCTATGATTTTTCCCGTGAAAGCTGCATAGGTATAGAAAATCGTCCATCCGCCGATGATGGCATAAAATGCCAGCAGCAGGAATACACCCAGCATACCCCAATACCCGACGAACCGGAAATGACGGTTTATCTTACCATAGCACTCGATTGCATTGGCTTTGCCGTTCCTTCCGATGGCAAATTCCGCTATCAGAAGACTGGCGCCCAATAAAACCACACACAGGAGATAAACCAGGACAAAAGCGCCTCCGCCGTTGGTCCCTGTCATATACGGGAAACGCCAGAGATTTCCGAGACCGATTGCCGCACCGGCGGCAGATAATATAAAGCCAAGCCTTGAACCAAACTGGTCCCGCTTACTGCCGGTTCTTTCCGTTCCATTTTTCATGCGTGTTCCTCCTAATCCTTTTCGCATTTGTTTCGAATTTTTCTGCATCCAATGATACCGGTCTTAGTGTTCTTCCCAGGCTGCCAAAATATAAATACACGATTTCTATTATACTTCAAATTTCCTGTGTATTCACCTGTTTTAAGACAAACAAATACCTCCTCATTGAATTTGCCAGTGCACGATATTTGTATAAAAGGAGATCAACAACCTATCTGGTGCCGTAAGCGTGAAGACTGTATCCTATCCGCTGCACCAACAACAGTGTCTGATCGCTGGCAGCTCCCGGCAGTACTTTGATATTGCGCACCAAACATTGCATTTCGCCGGATTTTGCAGTAATCGTATAATAACCCGGAGGCAAGTCTCCCAGGCAGTAATTTCCATTCACATCGGATTGTATCCTGCACACCGGAAACTCCGCTCCTGAACCGAAATACAGATAAATATCTGCTCCAGAGACAATTTCGCCGTTTGCTTGTCTTTGAACGCAGCCTGAAATCCGTCCTGAATAGTTTTCTATCTTGTTGTTGATGGTTAAATCGATTTTTTGGAAATTCATCTGCGAGGGTTTGACATCTACTTCCTGAGTCTGGTCCATGTCCTGACGGTTATGCTGGAGGCTTTGCTGGTGCTGCAGCTTATTGTTGACGCCCTTTTCCACCAGACCCGTATATAGTTCCTTTTCTTTTTCGCTTTCTATCTCAATGCTGTCGTTTTCGTTCGCCATTAAGCCGCCCCTCCTTCCGGTGGTTATGTAAAGATAGTGGGTCAATCCCCACTACCCGAAACGAGAATTGATACCTAGTATTTTTTGGCTTTTGCTTTGGACTCTGCTTCGGATTCTGCTTCGCCTTCAGATTCTGCTTCAGCTTCCGATTCCGTTTCCTGATTTTGATACTGCTTTATAATGGCCTTCTGGTCAAACCAGTTGTAGTTGATCTGCTTGTTGAATTGCTTCTGCTTGCTGAACTGGGAATCTTTTTCCCATTCCTTCTCGATTTCGAAGTCTTTTTCTTTTTCTTTTTCTATGATCGCATTGATGTTGGTGTCGTCAATCAAAGCCATATTTCTACCCTCCATTACTTTATTAATATCCGTATCTCTTTTTATCTACGGCTGCAGCTACGGATTCAGCTTCCGACTTTGCTTCTGCTTCGGATTCACTATCCGCTTCACTATCATTCTTTGCTCTCTGCCCCTGCTTCGTCACAACCTTCTGAATGAACGGGTTGTGGTTTACCTGCTTGTTGACTTGTATCTGCTTGCTTTTCTGTTCTTCCCTTTCGTATTCCTTTTCAATCTCCGTATCTATTTCTTTCTCAACATTCGTCTGTTTGTTCAAGTCTTTGTCGCTGAAGAAATGCTTGGGATCGTAGCTCATAATAAACCTCCTAATCTGATTGCTTTAATTAAAGACAGCCATTCTAACAACGCCTTAATGCTTTTTAACGTTGTACAGCCCTCTTCTCACTACATAATATTATTTCCAAGCTGTTTTGCCACCGTTTTTTTTAATACACATAAAAAAACAGGGGATTTTGTCCCCTGTTTCTCAGCCGTGCCTTATAATTCCCTGCTTTTGATTTCCTTAACGATCCGGTCCACAAACTCAGTCAATGCCATTGTTCCTTCTTCTCCGTTCTTTCTGCTCCGGACGGCAACCTCGTTGTTCTCCGCTTCCTTTTCGCCCACAACCAGCATATAAGGCAAGCGCTCCATACGGGCTTCGCGGATCTTGTATCCGATTTTCTCCGTCCTGTTATCTGTCTCTACCCTGACGCCCTGCTCTTTCAGCATATCGGCTACTTTCTTAGCGTAGTCATGGTATTTTTCCGATATTGGCAATATCTTTGCCTGCACAGGTGCAAGCCAGGTCGGGAAAGCTCCCGCATACTTTTCTATCAGCATGGCAAGGGTTCTCTCATAACAGCCGATGGAGGTTCTGTGGATGACATAGGGATGTTTCTTCTCTCCGTCCTTATCTACATATACCATCCCAAAGCGTTCAGCCAAAGCGAAGTCGATCTGAACGGTAATGATGGTATCCTCCTTGCCATGGACATTCTTGAACTGGATATCCAGCTTGGGACCGTAGAATGCGGCTTCTCCCTCCGCTTCCTTGTATGCGATCCCGATATGATCCAGGATCTTCCGCATCTTCTCCTGAGTATCTTCCCAAGCCTGCGGACTTCCGATATACTTTTCCTTGTTGTTGGGATCCCATTTTGAGAACCGGTAGGTAATATCCTTTTCGATACCCAGCGTTTTCATAAAGTAATTGATCAGGTCCACAACACCCTTGAACTCTTCTTCCAGCTGTTCCGGCGTACAAACCAGATGTCCCTCGGAAATCGTGAACTGCCTTACCCTGATTAAACCATGCATTTCACCGGAGGACTCATTCCTGAACAACGTCGAAGTTTCGCCGTAACGGATCGGCAGTTCCCTGTAGCTGTGCAGGCTGGAATTATAGATGCTGAACTGGAAGGGGCAGGTCATGGGGCGCAATGCCAGAACCTCCTTATCCTTCTCTTCGTCACCCAGTACAAACATGCCATCCTTGTAATGGGACCAGTGTCCTGATACCTTGTAGAGGTCGCTCTTGGCCATGAAGGGTGTCTTGGTCAGCACATAACCCCTCTTTTCTTCCTCGTCCTCTACAAAGCGCTGCAGCAGTTGAATGATTTTGGCCCCTTTGGGCATCAGCAGCGGCAGTCCCTGGCCGATAAGCTCGGAAGTGGTAAAAAGTTCCAGCTCCCGGCCCAGCTTGTTGTGGTCACGTTTCTTGGCCTCTTCCAGCCTTTCAAGGTGCGCATCCAGATCCGCTTTCTTCTGGTAAGCGGTGCCGTAGATACGGGAGAGCATCTTGTTCTTTTCACTGCCCTTCCAGTATGCCCCGGCAGTCTGGATCAGCTTGAAGGCTTTCACATACTTCGTATTCATGAGATGGGGTCCGGCGCAAAGATCTACGAACTCACCCTGCTTGTAGAAGGAGAGGACTTCACCTTCCGGCAGATCCTGGATCAACTCCACCTTATAGTTTTCCCCTTGCTCCTGCATCAGTTTGATTGCTTCCTCCCTGGGCAGCTCGAACCGTACGATATCCAGCTCTTCTTTGATAATGCGCTTCATTTCCTCTTCAATTTTCTCCAGATCCTCCAAAGAGAAGGCCCCTTCCTTATCAAAGTCATAATAGAAGCCTTCCTCAATGGCCGGTCCTATAGCCAGCTTTACGCCTGGGAACAGCCTCCTTACCGCCTGTGCCAGGATGTGTGCGGCTGTATGCCGGTAAGCCCTTTGCCCTTCCGGGCTGTCGAAAGTGAGGATGGTCAGCTCGCAATCCGCTTCAATCATATAGCGCAAATCGACGACCTTGCCGTCGATGGCACCTGCACATGCTACTCGGGCCAATCCCTCGCTTATCTCCTTTGCCACATCAAATACCGA
Source organism: Calditrichales bacterium MX18-03 (assembly GCA_021083345.1). Lineage (GTDB taxonomy): Bacteria > Bacillota > Clostridia > Lutisporales > Lutisporaceae > JAJGRE01. The sequence continues at coordinate 666,559 of JAJGRE010000001.1, forward strand.
TATGGCTGATTGATACTCCTTTGAAGACCCGTCTTTCAAAGTGATTTTGATCATATTGATACACCTTGCCTTTCTTTTTTCATGGTGGTCCTTTTATAAAATAAAAACTCTCACTCCTCTTAACAAGGAGCGAGAGTTATACACGCGGTTCCATCCTATTTGTCGATAAGCTCCGAGCTTATCGGCCTTTTGTTATGATAACGGAATAACCGGGCTGTATTAGAGCCGCTCAGAGGTGGTCTTCAACAAACACCGCTTAAGAATACTTCCAGCTGACATATTCTCTCTCTGTAAGCGGAACGGTTGTCTACTCGTCTCTTCATCGTTTTAATTTTATTATTTATATTATACCATTTATTTAAAAATGTAAATATGTATTTTAGTTGTTCCTCAGCTTGCTTCCCGATAAAGTTTTTCCAGCACTGCCTGCTCTGCATCCAAACTGGCGTGGACATCCACAATCCTTTGGTTCCGGGAGCCCCGGTAGGTCAAGCTTAAGTCCTTGTATTCCTCCATATACGGGCCGTCTATCAGCATATCCGTCATACCCAGCAACCTTTTTACCTTTTCATTGCTGCTTGCCAGCAATGTCTCAAAGGTAAAGCCGGAATAACAGACGATATGTATATTTTTTTCTTTGAGTTTTTCACCGATCAGGGTAAAAGCTTCCGGCTGCAAAAAGGGTTCTCCTCCGGAAAAAGTTACGCCGTCTATATGCGCCTGACTCAGGATATCGGCGACCACGTCATCCGTCTTGATCGTATAGCCGCCGTTTAAGTCATGGGTGTCCGGATTATGACAGCCCTTGCAGCCGTGGGTGCAGCCCTGGGCAAAAACCACATAGCGGAAGCCGGGTCCGTCGACAACACTTTCTTTAACAATGCCTGCCACACGCAAATCCATAAAAATGCCTCCTTACATGCTGTGCTTCTTTCTGTCGGCAAGTTCTGCCTGCTTTGCATCGTTAAACCGGTCAATGGTCGACAGGTAACCTGTAATCCTCCTGATCCGTCTGATATCTTCACTGCCGCAGCCAACGCAATTGTTGTCTAAGATACCGGATATCCCGCATTCGCGGCATTCATCTATGGGGAAATTCACGCCGGCATATCCCACATCACTCTTTGCCATGTGCTTTAATATCTTCTCAAAGGCCTTCAGGTTGCTCTTTGGTGAGGAGGGCAGCTCAACGTAAGTGATATGCCCTGCAGCACAGAATTTATGGAAGGGCGCTTCCTTCTCAATCTTGTCAAATACGCTGATATTGTAATTGACAGGTATGTGGAAAGAGTTGGTGTAGTAAGCTTTGTCCGTTACACCCTTGATAACGCCGAATTCTTTCCTGTCCTTTTCAATGAAGCGGCCGCTAGTGCCTTCTGCCGGTGTTGCATAGGCAACGAAATTAAGGTCATACTCTTCTGCGTAGCGGTCGGTTGCTTTTTTGATTCCTTCTATGATCTGATAGCCCAGCTTCCATGTGTCGTCGTCCTCGCCGTGATGTTTCCCGGTGAGTACCAGCAGTGTCTCTGCCAAACCAATAAAGCCGATGGCAAGCGTACCGTTTTTGATGGCTTCCCTGATCTCGTCATTGTCCCTGAGGTTTTCAGAGCCCATGTACAGCTTCTGTCCCATCAGGAACGGCAGGTCCTTAACCTTAAGGCTTGCAATGACATTGTACCGGTGTACCAGCTGCCGGCTGCACAAATCCAGAATATCGTTCAACTCCTTGAAAAAGGCATCAATATCCCTGGTCTTCAGTGCAATCCTGGGCAGGTTGATGGTAACAGGCGTAATGTTGCCTCTGCTTGCCGCTTTTTCCTCCCCGTGCCGGTTGGCAATGACTCTTGAGCGGCAGCCCATATATGCGACTTCATCGCCGAAGCGCTTGTTGAAGCTGGCATCCATAAAGCTGAAGGTCGGATTCATACGTCTGGAAGCGACGTCCATAGCCAACAGGAAGAGGTCGTAGTTGGGCTCTCCTTCATTCATGTTGACGCCTTCTTTGAGCCTGAACACCAGATTGGGAAAAATGGGGCTTTCACCCTTTCCAAGTCCTTTGTCAAAAGCCTTCAGCATCGCTTCCGATACCTTTCTGCCTTCTAACGTTGTGTCGGTCCCTATATTGATGCTGCTGAAAGGCACCTGGGCACCTGCACGGCTGTGCATGGTGTTGAGGTTGTATACCAAACCTTCCATAGCCTGATAAATCTCATCTTCGGTGGTATCGGGGCACTGCTTCCGGATTACTTCCGCTATACTCTTGTCAAAGTGGGGGAAGCTCTGTCCGCCGAACATATCGTTCTGGTTGCTCTGCAGAATGATGGCAGCCTGCGCCGTTGCAGATGAGATCCGCTTAGGGGGACGGATGAAGCCGTAACCCGTATTGAATCCGTTCAGCAAAAGGTGCGTTAAGTCTATCTGAAGGCAATTCAGCGTCTTGCCGTAATAATCCAAATCATGTATGTGTATGTCTCCATTGATATGAGCCTTGCTCATTTCTTCCGGGATAATGTTGTTGAGGTAATAATACTTGCTTGCAGCCGAAGCGATCTGCAGCATTTTTGCAGAGGGTGAATTGCCCACATTGGCGTTTTCCCTGCTGGTTTCTATAAGAATGTCCTTTACAACATCCATCAGCTCACTCTTGGTCTCACGGATCCTGGTCCTCTTGGACCGGTAAAGGATATACGCCTTAGCCGTCTTGGCATGTCCAGTTTCGATCAAGACCTTTTCAACAGCATCCTGCACGGTTTCCACATCGGGAATTTCGTCCTTTATATGCCTGTAGAGATAGGAAATTACCCTTTCGGTCAGGTTCTCCGCTGTTTCATAATCCTCTCCGCCTACCTGCCGGGCTGCCTTGAATATGGCACTGGTAATCTTCTCCTTGGTAAAGTCAACGACTCTTCCATCTCTTTTTCTGATTCTGCTAAGCATGACCCTTCCCCCTATCTTTCGTTTATTAACTTGTTTAATTCCTGCAGGAAAGTGTTGATATCCTTGAATTGCCTATAAACCGAAGCAAACCGGACATACGCCACATCGTCGATCTTCTTCAGACGGTTCATCACCAATTCACCGATCTGCTTGCTGTCTATTTCTTTTTCCATGGAATTGTAAAGCTCCTTCTCAATGTCCTCAACCAGCTTTTCTATTTCACTGACGGGGATTGGCCGCTTTTCACAAGCTTTTAACAGACCGTGCAAAACCTTGTTCCGCTGATAGACCTCCCTGCTTCCATCCTTTTTCACGATAATCAGCGGCATTTCTTCAATTTTTTCATAAGTCGTAAAGCGCTTGCTGCAGCGCTCGCATTCTCGCCGCCTTCGGATCGCAGCTTCTTCATCCGTTGGCCTGGAGTCTACCACCTTGCTCTCACCATAGCCGCAGTAGGGACATTTCAAAAAGATTCCTCCTTCCAGCTATTCTCATTTTAATATCAAATCCTGTCGAAAATACAGTGGTAAAACGACTAATTTGTATAGGACCAAATTCCTATTTTACCAACAATATGTTGTGCTCTATTGTATTATAATATACACAATATAGTAAAGCACCTCGGTTATTCACGAATTTTCCGGGCTATGATTTCTTTTTCTCTTCCAAGCTTTGCCTATCTCTTCTTGTCACAAAAATGAATTTTTTGTGTACCTCAGCATCCGTTGCTGTCCACCAGAATCACATCGATTCCGATTTTTTTGATGCTGCTCCAGCTGATGACCATATCGTTTTCCTTGCTGAAAAACCCCAGCAGCTTTCCCGATCCGGGTATCACAATAGCATCGATGCAGCCTTTTTCCATATCGATCTCCACATCGTAAACGATGCCCAAACGCCTTCCGTCATTCAGATTGATGACTTCCTTTTGTTTCAGTTCCGATATTTTAACCATGCTTCATCCCTCCCTGTTTTTTGTCACAAGCCTCCTATATCCCATTATATTTACAAGCATTCAAAAAAGAACAAACAAAAAAACAACGTTGTATAACGCTGTTTTTGTTTGGTATGGAATCCTCTTATATATACTTTCGCATATGGCCTAGAGCTGTTTTCTCCAGCCTGGAGACCTGAGCCTGGGAAATGCCGATTTCCTCGGCTACCTCCATCTGAGTCCGCCCCTCAAAGAAGCGCAGGTTCAATATCAGCTTTTCCCTGTCATTGAGCTTTTTCATCGCTTCTTTCAGTGCAATACTTTCCAGCCAGTTGTCATCATTGTTTTTCTCATCAGACACCTGGTCCATGACGTATATGGCATCACCACTGTCATGGTAGATGGGTTCAAAAAGCGATACCGGATCCTGGATGGCATCCAGGGCAAACACCACATCTTCAACGGGAATGCTGAGTTCAGCCGCGATTTCAGAAACCGTGGGCTCCTTTGAGTTTCGATTGATCAGCTGGTCCCGGACCTGCAGCGCCTTGTAGGCGATATCCCGCAGCGAGCGGCTCACCCTAATGGAGTTGTTGTCTCTCAGATACCGCCGGATCTCACCAATGATCATGGGAACGGCATAGGTAGAAAACTTGACGTTCTGGCTCAAGTCAAAATTGTCGATGGCCTTAATCAACCCGATGCAGCCGACCTGGAAAAGGTCGTCTACATATTCCCCTCTGTTGTTGAACCGCTGTATGACACTGAGCACCAGCCTCAGATTACCCCTGATGAATTCTTCCCTTGATGTATTGTCTCCCTTTTGCATTTTCTTAAGCAGCTCAACCATTTTGTCATTGGAGAGCACGGGTAATTTGGACGTATTTACACCACATATTTCTACCTTGTTCAGCATCCGTTAGCACACCCTTTTTATAATGTTGACATCTTAATTATTAACAACCCCGGTTTTTTTTATTCACACCGCTGCTTGTCCAAAATATCAATACATATAGACTCATGGCTATATGTATTGGTATTTTGACTCTCTTTATAGATGAAGAAAGCCCGGGCTTTGCAGCCCAGGCTTTCCTATATCATTCGGTTTATTTCCTTTTTCAGCCTTTTGATGATCCTCTTTTCCAATCTGGATATGTATGACTGTGATATGCCCAGCATATCCGCTACTTCCTTCTGCGTTTTTTCGATGCCGTCATTGAGGCCGAAACGCAGCTCCATAATCCTTTTTTCCCTATCCGAAAGCTTTTTCAGTGCGATTTCCAGCAGCTGCTTGTCGATTTCATCTTCCAGATAGCGGTATATGATATCATTGTCCGTACCCAGTATATCAGACAGCAGAAGCTCATTTCCATCCCAATCGATGTTCAGGGGCTCATCAAAGGATATCTCGGTTTTTGTCCGATTATTCCTGCGCAGATACATCAGTATTTCATTTTCGATGCAGCGTGAAGCATAAGTAGCCAGCTTTATTTTTTTATCCGGATCAAAGGTATTGACAGCTTTGATCAAACCGATGGTTCCGATAGATACCAGATCTTCCACACCAACACCGGTATTCTCAAATTTCCTGGCAATATACACAACAAGCCTAAGATTTCTCTCAATCAGGATAGCCCTAACCACATCCTCATTGGTTTTCAGCCTGGATAAAAGAAAATTCTCTTCATCGTTTTCCAGAGGGGGAGGCAGTGCTTCACTTCCTCCTATGTAATGCACCCAACTATCCTTATATATATTAAAAAACTGTAGTACTCTTATAATCAGCAATCGTTTGATTAAACTGAGCCGCCTATACAACCTTTTCATATGACACCTCCAAAACCGATTCAAGCGGGGCGACATCCTTACTCCATACGCTTCAGCATATCCGGGTTGATCAAGCCGTGGTATTCCCCATCCCGGGACAGGCTTCTTCTGTATACCGCAACAACGGCATTCCTGATCTCTATTCTTTCATTTCCATCCAGGACGGTGATCCGGTCAGGCCGAAAGCCGACAAGCATCCCGTTTTCTTTACCCAGCGACTTGAAGGGAATGACCCTGAACCGGCTTGCCCAGCCCGGCAGGGCAGTGATCTGCGCAAGGATCTGAAGGTCGGAAGCCTCTTGCCGGAATACATCTTTTATTTCATCGGGAAATACTTCATCCATTGCCTGATACTCTGCAATAATCACCGGTACGCTGGTTATAGGATCCTTCAGTGCATTTCCCGTGTCTATCAAAACATCCAATGCAACCGTTTTTCCATTAACCTGGATTTCCAGCAGCGTCAGTATCTTCTCCCGTTTTATTCTGTGTTGTACATACTCCCAACTGTATTTGACGGTAAGGAATGCGATGATCACTGCTGCAATCAGGAGTTTCAGCGGAAAACGGTCAATAAAGGATATGCCTCTCCAAGTCTGGCGCAGCCCGTTAGTGAAGTAAAACAGTCCGAAAGCCGCTCCGCCAAATACAAAGGACACGATGTAGAACACCCCCGTCAGCCTGAGAAGCAGGTCAAAGCGCGTGGGCGTGTAGGCAATAATGACAACCACGATAGAGAACAGTATTTTCAGTGTAAACGAATAAAGATAGCTGTATTCGGGAAAATAGGAGAACAATGCGTAGCCTGCACCGAGTGCTGACGCGATGGTAAGCTTGATCCAGGCGTATTTGTAACGTGTTAATCTTGCAGTACACCACAAAATGATAAGGTCCATCATGAAATTTTCGGCTAAAATGACATCACCGTAGATATAAGTTGCCATTATCAATTACCTTTGCCTGCTTTACTTGAAAAGCCCGGTATCCATATGATTATTATATATAATAACATTTGAAATACCTGTCGTAATGGGGCGTCGAAAGAAATAATATTCTATAAATTCTCGACACTGAATGAGGATAAGAAAGACATTTCGCCTTTCTTATCCTCATTTTGGAGTTTTCCAAAAAACTCTGTAATGAGTAAATCACCTTTTACCAAATGAAAAAAACCCAGCATGAAATGCTGGGTTTACTAACAACTAAATAGCGTTTACTTGAATCTGTTACGGAGGAAGGTCGGAATATCGATGTCCTCATTGCCATAGCCGATGCTCTTGGGTACATCCTTCTTATCCTTTGACGGATCCTGCAAATCTGCTTTTCTCAGAACAGAATGGCTGCCCTCCTCGAATCCGGTTGCGATGACAGTGATGCGGATCTCATCCTGCATATTCTCGTCTATGACCGCGCCGAAGATGATGTTGGCATCCGGGTCGGCAGACTGGAATACCAGATCAGCGGCTTCATTGACCTCGAAAATACCGAGGTTCACACCGCCGGTAATATTGAGAAGCACACTCTTGGCCCCTTCAATGCTGGTCTCCAGCAACGGGCTGTGGATGGCCTGCTTGACTGCTTCCGCACTCCGGTTCTCACCGCTGGCCTTACCGATACCCATATGGGCAAAGCCCTTGTTCAGCATGATAGTCTTGACATCGGCAAAGTCCAAATTGACAAGGCCGGGTACGGCGATGAGGTCGGAAATACCCTGTACACCTGAACGAAGTACGTCATCAGCTATTCTGAAGGCTTCCATGATGGATGCCTTTTTATCAACGATCTGCAGCAATCTGTCATTGGGGATGGTTACCAGAGTATCCACCCTCTCCTTCAGCTCTGCCAGACCTTTTTCAGCCTGCATTTTTCTGACCTTGCCCTCAAAGCCAAAGGGCTTTGTAACAACACCTACCGTCAGAATGCCAAGCTCTTTGGCAACCTGCGCCACGACCGGCGCTGCACCGGTTCCTGTCCCGCCGCCCATGCCTGCGGTTACAAAAACCATATCGGCACCTTCCAATATCTTCTTGATATCTTCAAAGCTTTCCTCTGCAGCCCTTTTGCCGATTTCCGGATTGGCACCGGCTCCCAGTCCCTTGGTGAGCTTTTCCCCGATCTGTATTTTATGGGGTGCCATCGACAGATACAATGCCTGCTTGTCCGTATTAATAGAGTAGAACTCTACTCCCTTAAGTCCGGCGCTGATCATCCGATTGACTGCATTATTGCCTGCTCCGCCGACACCGACCACCTTTATTTGCGCAACTGAATTAACATCAACATCAAACTCCAGCACGATATACCCTCCTAAATCCATCCATATGAAAAAATTATAAATCTTTATTACTCTATCTATTCACAGTCCCTATAACAATTCAACACGGCTGGCAAATTTCCTTTATTTTTTTCAAATTTTATTATGATTTTTTTTGGTATCGGCTATGATATGGCGCCGGATGATGGCGAAGTTCTGGAACAAGCGGACACCAAACGCAAAAATCGCAGCATAGTAAATGGGCACGCCCAACTGGTCGCCGATATACGCCAGGATAGCTGCGAGAATGGCATTACTAAAAAAACCGCTGATAAAGATCTCCATATCAAAGGTTTTTTCGATGGCTGACCGGATTCCGCCAAAAACAGAGTCGAGGGCTGCAAGGATTGCAACGGACATATAAGTTGAGTATTGAATGGGAATGGTAACCGGAAACGCCAATCCGATTGCGATACCTGCCAATAATCCTAACAGGGGAATAATCATTTTGCTTCACCGCTTTCTGCTTTCTTTGCATATTTGAAGTCCTTGCGGATATCGTAGCCTTCCATAGTCACTTTCTCGACTTTAGCTATTTCCACTCTGATGCCGCTGTATTCCATCAGATCCACATAGCTGTCGGGCGCCAGGATGGTTGCCTCCAGCTTTTTGGGATCGCCGATGGCTTTTATGACAAAAGGCACGGCATGCCTTTTTCCGTCTATATTGATTGTGGGACCCCCGCAACGGATATTTGATAGTCCGGTGATCCGCTCATCATTGATGGTTATTGCTTCTGCCCCAGCAGCCTTCAGTTCATTGATAACCTCCAGCACGTCTATGTCATGGATGACATACAAGTCTGAGCTTTCTCCCTCCTGCAGCTTCCAATCGCTGTCATTCATTGTAATGATGATTCCGGGTCCTTCAACTTTTGCGTACGCTGAGTAGTTCCTTATCTTGACGAGTTCGCTTTCCATGCTTTTTACGATGCTGCCTGTTTCTTCGATGCTTACCTTGTATTCCGCATACTTTCGAATGACCTCATCTGAAGCTTCGCTCAGCTGTTTGAGCTCATTCTTGAGTTTATTTATTTCATTCTGCATTTCCAAAAGCTTTGGTATGGTAACAATGCCTTCATGGGTCCTGTTGGTTTTGAATTGCATCGAAAGCATGAAGCCCATCAGTACGGCTATCAGAAACAGGTAATACTTTATCCATGACTTGTTCATATTACTCGGTATCTCCCTCTTTAACCGCTTGGGCGTATTTTTTCTCAATGACGCCGTTATACTTGGGAATATTGACAAGCTGCTCCTGAGTTATGGTTACCGCAATATTATAACTTTCAATCTTTTCCACAACACCTTCCCTCAGCCGCAGTGCCGCTTCAAGGGTCTTGGGATCTCCGATGACTTTGAACTCGAAGGGCGGCGCATAGGATACCATATTGATATTGATATGGATCCCACCTGTTTGCCTGATTTCGGTATTGGACACCACCCTCTGGTCATTGATGGAAATGGCTTCCGCTCCCGCAGCATTCAACTCGTTAACGATCTCCAGCAGCATGGAGTAAGTAATCAGCGCATACTGGGTTTCCTCGGCAAATTTCAAATCATCCACCTTCACGGTAATACCTGGTCCCTGAACATCCTCCAGCCCTGCCAGGATCCTAACATTGTCCAGCTCTTTTTTAAGCATTTTTGCCGTAATGCTGCCTTGTGAGGCGGAGTTTTCATACTCTCTGATCTTGACTTCATATTCATTTTTCATTGTAATCAGCTTGTCTCGCTCTTCTCTTACCTTCTTCAGCTGGGACGCCAGCTCTTTCGCCCGGTAATCCGAAACCGGTCCTATCCCCTGGTTTACGGTTCTATATTGAAGTGTGACCATGATGCCCAAAACGACACAGACTAAGGCAAGTGAGAGTTTTAATTTGATGTGCTTCATTATTTGTCCTCCTATTCCGGTTTGAATACCGGATTCCCCTTATGGCTCATTTCGATGGTGCCTCTCATGCTGCGCTTCTCCACATCCTCCAATATGGACTTGGCGAAGCTGATCCTATAGCTGATATCCGCCATCTCACCCACATTGATTTTTATGCCGGTTTTGGTCAGAAGTCTGATTTCGGATTTATTTGCAATATCCATCTCCGAAACCTTGCCCATCAATGATGCGTTCTTGAGTTCACCAATCAGCGTTTTCATCATATTCAGCTGATCTTTATCCTTAATGCTCAGAATCTCACCGATCTTGAAGGTCTCAAAGGCCATCCCCCGCACAATGGGCAGGTTGGGCTTGTTGATGGCAGGTTTTACCTCCAGGATCATCCCCTCCTCATCGATATTCAGGTAGGAGCCGACATAAGGCACATAGGCCGCTGCCTGTCTCTCGACAATATCAATGATGACCTTGTTAGGCATGACCCGCCTGATCTTGATCAGCTTGACATATGGATTCTGGAAAATGCTTTTCATTGAATTCTTCTTATTGATTCTGAAGATATTCTCTCCATAATAAACGGAAGACAATTTGACAACTTCTTCCCTTGTCACATTCTGATTGCCGTTTACTTCGATATGCTTTATCTGAAAGAAACTGGAGGAAATGAAAAATGCTGCAAAAAGGCTTAGAATAAATAGAAAAATGACATATTTGAAGCTTCCCCTCATAATTTCACTCCTAGGTATCCTTTTCATTTGCTGCTTGTACTGTCCTGCCACAAAACGATACCGCTCCATGACGGGCAGCTCGGCTCCGAGTCATTGGGCGGCATTTATCATGTGCTCTTTGATTCATACCCGACGAATGTCGGCGCCCAACCTTGCTAGTTTAATTTCTAGTTTATCATATCCCCTGTCGACATGCAATTTAACATTATCCACGATAGTGGTTCCCTCTGCTGTCAGCCCTGCCAGGACAAGTGCCGCACCACCGCGCAGATCTCCTGCCATCACTTCCGCACCTGTCAATTTTTTGACACCTCTGACGATAGCTGTCCTTCCGTCAACCTTAATGTTGGCACCCATTTTCACCAGCTCTTCCACATGTTTATAACGGCTTTCAAATACCGTCTCAATAAACACGCTGGTGCCCTTTGCTATGGTCATAACGGCCATCATCTGTGCCTGCATGTCGGTAGCAAAGCCCGGATATGGCAGTGTTTTGACGACCTCTGCAGCCTTCAGCCGCTTATTGCTTGTGATGAAAAGCCGGTTGCCGTCGTACTCGCTTACGGTGCAGCCGCTTTCTGTCAGCTTTGATATGACAGGCCGCAGGTGCTCGGTCATGACATCTTTCAAAAGCACACTGCCGCCGGTTATGGCTGCTGCAGTCATAAAGGTGCCTGCAACGATCCGGTCCGGCATGATTTCATGCTCAAGGGATCCAAAATGTCTTACACCTTCGATCCGGACCGTACTGGTACCTGCACCGGATATTTTCGCCCCCATTTTGTTCAGCACTGTTTGCAGGTCCCATATTTCAGGCTCTTTTGCCGCATTTTGAATCACTGTGACGCCTTCAGCCGTTGTTGCTGCCAGCATGATGTTTTCTGTCGCCCCGACACTGGGATAATCCAAATTGATCTCGGTCCCCGACAGCTTGCCGCATTCGCAATATATATAGCCATGTGCTTCTGTAATTCTGGCACCCATCTTGCGCAGTCCGGAAAGATGCATGTCGATAGGCCTGGGTCCAATTTCACATCCTCCGGGGTAGCAGATTTTAACTTGACCACATCTCGCAAGGACTGCTCCCAATAATATGATGGAGGAACGCATTTCTCTCACCGGCTTTTCCGGCACATTTACATTTATCTCCTGATTTGACCTGACGATCAAGGTGCCGTTCTCAAAGAAGCATTTGCACCCGATAGCCCTCAGCATACCGATCAGGGTCTCCACGTCCCGAAGCTCCGGAACATTATGAATCACTGATTCCCCATTATTGATGATGGTAGCCGCAAGAATGGGCAGTACGGCATTTTTGGATCCGTCTACCTTTAATTCCCCTTCCAATCTATTTCCACCATTAATGATAAATCGATCCATTCAAATTTACACCCCCAGGAAGCCTAAATATTTAAATCATATTATTATACTATGCATTACTTCCTAAGGTGTTACTATGCCGTTAACCTGGGGCGTACATGCTTCCTCTTATGTTTTGACGGTCAATTTGAAGGCTTCGTCCGCAATCATTCCTGCTGCATCGTTCTTACCCAGCGCTTTGCTTTTTTGCGCCATTTCCGTAAGCCGCAGCGGGTCAGACAACATATTCAGGACTTGATGGTACAGTATCTCCTCATTCAGATCCCTTTCCAGGATCACCACCGCAGCGCCGTTCTTTTCCAATGCCCGGGCGTTATACTCCTGGTGATTGTCAGTGGCAAATGGAAATGGAATCAACACAGAAGGCTTTCCCAGCGCCGTGATTTCCGACAGCGTACTGGCACCGCACCGGCTGATGGCAATGCTGCTTGCAGCCAATGCATGCGGCATGTTATGAAGATAAGGAACAACCTTCAACTCCGGCCGGTCTAAAGCGATCCCCCTGCTTTCATATTGGCTGCAGACTTGCCGGTACTGCGTATCTCCCGTCATATGAAGCATTTGATACTGTCCATGTCTGATGCAGTTCTCGGCCAAAAGTAAAACGCTTTCATTTATTTTCTTTGCGCCCCGGCTTCCGCCCACCACAAACACCACGGGCAGGTCCTCCCTGAAGCCAAAGGCTTTTAACCCGCTCTGCCTGCTGACATGCAGGATATCTTCACGAATGGGATTACCGGTGACCCTGATTTTTTTCTGGCTTGGAAAATAAGCGGCTGATTCCTGGAAGTTGACGGCAACAAGGTCCACAAAGCGTGACAGAATCTTGTTTGTCATTCCTGGAAAAGCATTCTGCTCATGAATGATGGTGGGTATGCCCAGCATGGCCGCTGCCAGGACGACAGATCCGGACACATAGCCCCCTGTGCCGATAACAATATCCGGTTTGTGGGTTCTGATCAGACGCATGGCAGAAAAAATACTGAAAAAAGCCTGCTGCACTGCAATGACATTCTGAACGGACAACTTTCTTTCCAGCCCTCTGACCTTAATGGTCCCCAGCCTGAAGCCCTCTTGGGGAACAATGCTGCTTTCCAGACCTTGCTCGGTTCCGATGAAAAGGATATCGGCCCCCAGGTCCCTCTTTTTAATTTCCTTTGCCACCGATACCGCCGGATAGATATGCCCGCCGGTGCCGCCTCCTGATAGTATGACTTTCAACTGTATCAACCTCCGCTTGCTTTAATGGACTTGGATATGTTCAGCAGGATTCCCATATTGGCCATCATGAAAAGCAGCGAGGATCCGCCCGAACTGATGAAGGGGAGGGAGATGCCGGTTGTTGGAATCGATACTGTTGCCACTGCGATATTCAGCATGGATTGGATGCCCACCATGCAGGTTATCCCTGTTGCCAGCAGACATCCGTAATTGTCCGGGCATAAAAGGGCGATCCGGAGCCCTCTCCAAATCAGAAGCAGGAATAATATGACGATGGTAGCCGTTCCGATAAAACCCAGTTCTTCTCCGATAATGGAAAAAATGAAGTCGTTCTGAGGCTCCGGTATGTAAAAGAACTTCTGCCTGCTGTTCCCCAGGCCCAAGCCGAAGATGCCGCCCGATCCAAGGGCATACAGCGACTGTATTGCCTGATAGCCCTTATTCAGGGGATCAGCCCACGGATCCATAAAAGCGGTAACACGCTTCAGCATATACCCTTTGCTCAGCACGATATAACCAACCCCCGGAACCAGCGGAATTGCCCATATAGCCAGATGCATGATCTTGGTGCCTGCCGCAAACAGAATGGCAAAGGTGATCATGACAATACTACCTGCCATACTGAGGTTGGGCTCCAGAATGATCAGGACGAAGTAGATGGCCATCAGGATAATGTATGGCAGTACACCGTCCTTGAAGCTGCGGATCTTTTCCTTTTTATTGGTGATGCTCCGCGCCATAAAGATAATCAGTGCGAATTTGGCAAATTCCGAGGGCTGCACCGTCCATGGACCGATCTTCAGCCACCGGACGGCACCTTTGGCGCCATGCCCTAATCCCGGTATGAAGATTGCAACCAAAAGTACCAAACTGACCAGGACAAGGGGCATTGCAAATTTGCCGAAAAGCCTATAATCAACCCTGCTTAGAAAGAGCATGGCAAATATTCCTATAATGGCAAAAATGCCTTGTGACTTCAGATAGTGGTACCGGTCGTCGTATTTCATAAATGAAGAAATGGAGCTGGCGGAAAAGACCATGGCCACTCCGATTGCCAATAGGATCAACACCGTTATAAGCAGGGTGAAATCCATATTGTTCTTATTTTTCCCAGGCATTGGCAAGCCCCCCTTTCATACATGGATAGGATGCGGCGCAGTTTATGCCCTATCCTTAAGCTCTCTTACATACTGCTTGAACTGCCTTCCTCTTTCCTCATAGTTGGTAAACATATCCCAGCTGGCGCAGGCAGGAGAAAGCAGTACGCAATCGCCCGGCTCCGCAAGCTCATGGCACATTCTCACCGCTTCTCTGAAGTCGGCTGCCCGGTGCGTGCTGCCGAAACCCAAAAGCCGGGCAGTGTTTTCGATCCTGTCTGCTGTTTTCCCAATCAGGACCATATGCTTGACCTTACTGCCAAAGGCCTTTATCAGGTCATCAAATTCCCCGCCCTTGTCATAGCCCCCGGCAATGATGACGGTAGGCCGTTTCATGGCCTCTATGGCTTTGATGCTGGCATCGGTATTGGTGCCTTTGGAGTCGTTATAATAAATAACACCGTTTATTTCCTCCACAAACTCGATGCGGTGCTCCACACCCTTGAAATCCTTCAGTGTCTGTGCGATCACATCAGCCTTCACACCCAGGCAGTATGCCATGAGGGATGCAGCCAGGGCATTTTCCAGATTGTGATTGCCGGGTATGTATATATCGTCTTTATGTATGATCCGCTCTTTCTTTCCGCCTAATTTGATAACAACCTGGCCTTCCTCGACATAAGCGCCTTCTTTCACCTTTTCTTTTCTGCTGAAGAAAAGCACCTGGCTGCCGACGCGGCTGGCAAGTCTTGCCGTTTCCGGATCATCCTGGTTCAGAACGGTAAAATCCTGACGGTCCTGGTTGGCAAAAACACCGCATTTGGCATCAATATAATTCTCCATGGTCTTATGCCGGTCCAGGTGATCAGGCGTAATATTGAGTATAGCTGAAACCCTCGGCTTAAAATGCTGTGTGGATTCCAACTGAAAGCTGCTGACCTCAACGACAAAAATGTCTTCCGGCCTGGCGTAGTCAACTTCTGCAATCATGGCATGACCGATGTTGCCTGTCACAAAGGTTTTTCTGCCGCTGGCCTTCATGATTTCTCCCAGCAATGCCGTCGTTGTGGTTTTTCCGTTGGTTCCCGTTATGGCAGCTACCGGTGTACCGGTCAGCCGGAAAGCCAGTTCTATTTCGCTGAGGACCTCTTTCCCCAGTTCAACAGCACGTTTGACCACCGGAATACTTAGCGGAATGCCTGGGCTGATAACAATGAAGTCGCATGCATCCGCCAGTTCCTCAGGATGGCTTCCGCCGACAAACCTGAAGGGCAGATGTCTGACCGGCGCAAGTATTTTTTGCAGTTCCTCTGCTTGTTTAAAATCGTTAAGCGTAACCTCGGCACCTTTTTCACACAGCTTCCGGATCACCGGAATGCCGGTTACCGCCGCACCGATTACCAACACTCTCTTATTCCTTAGATTCATTCTCTTCTTCCTCTCATAAAGGCTATAGGCACTGAGCAATGGGCTACCGCCTATCGCCTTGTATATTTATACATTCTATACATCGCTTACGTCCAATACATACATATGGCGGTCTGCCTGCAATTTTTACGACAGCGCCAATAAGCCGATCAGACTTAATATGATGGAGGATATGATGAATACCGAAACCACTTTGGATTCCGCCCACCCGCTCAACTCAAAGTGATGATGCAGCGGTGTCATCTTGAAAATGCGCTTTCCGCCAGTCTTTTTGAAATACAGCACCTGGATGATGACCGACAAGGTCTCTACCACATATACCGCACCGATGATGGCCAGAAAAACAGGCAGCCTGGTAATGACAGCAAGAGCGGAGATTGCTCCGCCCAATGCCAGAGAACCGGTATCCCCCATAAAGACTTGGGCAGGGTGGGAGTTGAAACGTAAGAATCCCAGCAGGGCACCAATCAGAGCACCGGAAAACACCAGCAAGCCCTCATGCCTGCTCGCTAATGCAATAACCGAAAAAAAGCCCAGTACCACCACCGTAATGCCGCCTGCCAGCCCGTCAAGCCCATCGGTAAGGTTGACGCTGTTCACCGTTGCAATAAAAATAAACACGATAAAGGGAATGTAGAAGGATCCCAATTCAAAATACATACCGGTAAACGGAATCAGTACTTTTGTTCCTACTTGGGATATTCCGGCTGAAACAAATGCCATAAAAACAGCCACCAGGAGCTGTCCGATAATCTTCTGGTACGCTCTGAGTCCCAACGACCGTTTGTTCTTGATCTTCAAGTAGTCATCCAGAAAACCGATCAGGCCGAAAAGCAGCGTGGTAATAAGCACCAGCAGCATATCTCTGTCCTTGGTGAAGGAGATGGCCACAATGGCTGCCGGGATGAGAAATATGGCGCCGCCCATAGTCGGGGTGCCGGTCTTTTTCAGGTGGCTTTGGGGGCCGTCATCCCGGACTGTCTGCCCGAACTTCAGCCGGGTCAGCACCGGAATCAGCACAGGCCCCGCAACCAAAGCAAGGACAAAGGCTGATATGATGCAAATGATATATAGGTTGTATTCATTGGTCATCCAATTGTACATTGAAGATTATCCCCTCTCGCGTAAAAAATCAACAATCGCTTCCATTTTCATACCCCGTGAGCCTTTAACCAGCACCACATCTCCCGGTATCAATATATCCAGCAATTGCGCCATTGTATCCAGATTATGGTCGAAGCTGAAAATCGCGGCTTTATCCATCCCGGCTGCAGCTGCGCCTTCAGCCATATGCACAGCCATATCGCCCACCGTTATCAGAACATCCGCTCCTGAGGCGGCAACAAAGCCTCCCACATTAAAATGAGCCTTCTCCGCAGTATCCCCCAACTCCAGCATATTTCCCAATATGCATACCGTTCTTCCACTATTTTTCAAGCTGCGTAACGCACTGACGGCAGCTTCCATGGAATCCGGATTGGCATTGTAAACATCATTGACGATCAAAGTACCGCTTCTCAAACGCACCATATCCATTCTCATCTTGGAAGGTTTGAAGCACTGTAAGCCCTCCCTGATGTCGCAGGCCTTCATGCCGAAATAGCGGCCGATGCTGATTGCGGATAAAGCATTATATACATTATGGATACCTGGAATGGACACCTCAAAATACTCCGGTATACCGTCCAGCTCAACGCAGAAGGTGATTCCCTCCTGTCCCCGCTCTTCGATATCCATCGCTTTGATCTGGTTGCCGTCCTCCAGGCCGAACCGGATGATGCTGTAAGATTGTTCACCTATCCGCTTCAGCATATCATTATCACCGTTGATGACAGCGGTGTTTTCTGCACTAAAATAAGTAAAGAGCTCCATCTTGGCTTTCAAGATGTTTTCCCTCGATTGCAGCTTCTCGATATGGGCAGTGCCCACATTGGTGATAACCCCCACTTCCGGCCTTACGATATCCGCCAGACAAGCAATTTCACCCAAGCTGTTCATTCCCATTTCCACGACACCGATCTGGTGCGTATCATCCAAGTTCAGCAGCGTCAGCGGCAATCCGATGGCATTGTTGAGATTCCCTTCCGTTTTCAGTACTTGAAACTGCCGGGACAAAACAGCTGCCACCATGTCCTTGGTGGTGGTCTTTCCGGAACTTCCGGTCACCGCAACAAAGGGTATTTTAAACTTTCCCTTATAATACCTTGAAATATCCTGAAGCGCCTTAAGCGTATCCTTCACATGTATATAAGGGCGGACAAGGCCGTCAAGCACCTTGTCGGAAATAGACAAAGCCGCTCCCGCTTCATAAGCCGTCACAATAAAATCATGGCCGTCAAAGCTTTCACCCCGCAAGGCCACAAATAAATCCCCTTTTTTAATTTTTCTGCTATCTGTTTCGACACCGCTAACGAAGATGTCTTCGTGACAATAGTAGGGGGTACCGCTGCACGCTGATACCACCTCTTCCAAGCTCAAACCCAACATCAGATTTCCTCCCTCAACAGCGCCTGTACAATCTCCCTTTCATCAAAGGGTATGGTTTTATCCTTCAACACCTGATAGGTTTCATGGCCTTTTCCTGCAATCAGGACAATATCCTCAGGCTTTGCCGTCGTCAGTGCGAATTTGATCGCATCTCTTCTGTTTTCAATACAAATATAGTCACAATCTGTTGATTTTATACCAGCCTCGATTTGGTTTATTATTTCCATAGGTTCTTCGGACCGGGGATTATCTGAGGTGATGACCGCATAATCGGATAATTCTCCGGCTATTTTACCCATTACCGGCCGCTTTTCCTTGTCGCGGTTCCCGCCGCAGCCAAAGACTGTAATGATTCTGCCTTTGGCATATTGATTGACGGTTTTTAGGATGTTTTCCAAACCATCCGGCGTATGGGCATAGTCAATGATGACGGTATAGGCTGTATTGGTTTCAACGATCTCCGATCTCCCCGGAACGCTGCTGACCTGATAAAGCCCCATGCGGACTGTTTCTTTGTCTATGCCCGCTGCATAGGCGGCGGAAGCGGCTGCCAGGGCATTATAGACATTAAATTTGCCGGGTATTTTGATTCGAAGCTCCGTCTCATATAGAGGCGTTGTCAATATGAATGACACACCTTTTGAGTCGATCCGTATATCGCGCGCCATGATATCGGCTGTATTATCAATACCGTAAGTAATGAGAGGCGTCTTCAGTGCCTTGATCTCCTCCGCTATGATCCTTCCGTGGACATCATCAATATTGATGATATTGGCATCCGCGGTTCTGAAAAATAGCTTTTTCTTGGCATCCCTATAATTCTCCAGGGTTTTGTGGAAGTCCAGATGATCCTGGGTCAGGTTGCTGAAAATACCGATGCTGAACCGGCAATAGTCCACCCGCCCCAATTCCAGTGAGTGGGAGGAAACCTCCATAACGGCATAATCCATATGCATGTCAGCCATCTCCCTGAAGAGGCTCTGCAGGTCCAGCGACTCCGGTGTTGTTCTGCTGGAAACATAGACCTTATCGCCGATTTGTGTTGAAATGGTACCCAATAGTCCGGTCCTTCTTCCTGCTGCCTCAAAAATTGATTTGATCAGGTAGGTTGTGGTTGTCTTGCCATTGGTTCCTGTTATGCCGATCAGCTTCAGCTGCTCGGTGGGATGACCGAAAAAGTTGGCAGACAGCAGCGGCATTGTTGCCCGTGTATCAGCCACCCTCACAACCGTCATCCCTTCGGTATGCACATCCTTTTCCACCAGTACCGCTGCAGCCCCCCGTTCCCTGGCATCACCGGTAAAGGCATGCCCGTCTGCGTTAAACCCGCTGATACAGATGAAAAGGTTTCCCTTCGCAACTTTTCTTGAATCATATGTAATTCCGGTAATCTCTATATCAGTGCTGCCAGTGACCGTCAGGGTCCCAATACCATTCATCAATAGACTCAGCTTCATGCTTATCCTCCTTCTCCATCCTCCTTATTCAAGCTCATGGAGGCCTCATCCTGTATTAATATGCTTTATTACTAGTCTTAACCATTTTTGGCAATGCTATGCTCATTGACGGTTAACCCTCATTCTGACACGGTCTGCTTCCGTTGCTTCCTATTATATATAGGAAAATTTCCGGCCATACTCCCTTGCAAAATATATTATCTACCACCCTTTGCAAAAAGGCAACAGAAATTAAAGCTTTTCTTTAACTTCGTTGCCTTCGTTATATCGCCTGCCTATTCCTTGGGTTTTGCATAAAGAATGACAATGGAGCCTTCATTGATATCTGCCCCTGCCTTGGGTGTCTGGTCAAGGATCACCGATTCCAGCGAATGCTCAAATTCACTGTCCACGCTGTATTTCAGTTTGGCCTTCGCCAGTTCCTTAATGGCGTTTTGCAGCGACATGCCTTCAACTTCAGGTACTTTGACCAGGGGCTTCTGCAGAAGCTTTGCCTCTTCAGGCGTATACTGAGGCTTCACATCCAGATATCGCAGGGTATCATAAAGGATGCTCTTTGCCACCGGCGCTGCTATGACACCGCCAAAATGCTGCGCGCCTCCCGGCTCATCAATGACCACCATGACAACGATCTTCGGATCGTTGGCCGGTGCAAAGCCGATAAAGGACGAAACAAATTTGCCGGGTACATAGAAACCGCCTTCTGCCTTCTGAGCGGTACCGGTTTTCCCGGCCACCTTGTAGCCAGGGATATATGATCCCGCAGTGGGTGCCACCGCTGCTTCAAGAATCTGCCGCATCGTGGCGGCTGTTTCCTTGGATATGACCTGCCTGACCATGCGGGTGGGAAACTCATGTACCGTCTTGCCCATATCGTCGATCACTTTCTTTGCAACACGGGGTTCCATCAGGTATCCGCCGTTTGCCACTGCTGAGACAGCTGAAATCAGCTGTATGGGTGTAACGGAGATTCCCTGGCCGAAGGAAATATTGGCCAACTCCACCGGGCCCATTTCGTTGACGCCTCTGACGATACCTGCTGCCTCGCCGGGCAGCTTGATATTGGTCGGCGTCCCGAAACCAAATGCCTTGATGTATTTATACAGCTTTTCTTTGCCAAGCCGCTGTCCTACTTCAACAAAGACCGGGTTACAGGAGTTTTTGACTGCTTCAGCAAAGCTCTCGGGGCCATGAGGATTGTAGCTTCTCCAGCACTTGATCCTTTTTCCGCTGACGGTAACATGCCCTACGCAGTGAAAACGATCATCCGGCTTGACGACATTTTCCTCCAGACCCGCCACCGAGGTGATGATCTTGAAGGTGGAGCCCGGTTCGTAAGTATCCGACACCGCCGGGTTCCGCCATGTTTTGAACAATGCGTCGTATTGTTCCTTGCTGCTCATCGTGCTCCATTTATCCAGGAGCTCCTCCGGTATCTTTCGCGGATCATTGTTGTCAAAATCGGGTTTTACGGCCATTGCCAGTATATCTCCGGTTTTGGGATCCACCACGATGGCGGTCACGCGTTTCGCCTTGTTTTCCACCAATGCATTCTCTATGGCTTTCTCCGCGAAATGCTGTATGACTTCATCCACCGAAAGAACAAGATTCAGACCGTCCTG
Source organism: Calditrichales bacterium MX18-03 (assembly GCA_021083345.1). Lineage (GTDB taxonomy): Bacteria > Bacillota > Clostridia > Lutisporales > Lutisporaceae > JAJGRE01. Next base: position 687,881 of record JAJGRE010000001.1, read on the forward strand.
AGGCTCATAGTACTTTGCCTCGCTTCCGGGCAGCTCCTGTCCGTGGGCGTCGGTCATTTTTATATTTCTGCCGGGAAAACCGTTCAGGTATTTCTCGTAAGTCAGCTCCACACCATCCTGTCCCTCATTGTCGGTATTGGTAAAGCCCAGTATATACGAGGCAAAATTGGTTTGCGGATAAAACCGCTTGCAATCATCAATAAAGATAAGGCCGCTCAGTTCTTTTTCCCTTAAAGCTTTAACCTTATCCGCATCTACCTTTTTCTTTATGATCACAGTATCTTTTTTAACACTGATCTTTTGCAATAGCTGTGCTCTATCCATTTCCAGCACATCGGACAAAGCCTGGGCCAAAACCTCCGGATCCTTCACCTCTGCAGGTCTCACATAGATTTCATAGGCTGTAGCGCTGATGGCCAGTTTCTTTGAGTTCCGGTCGTAGATGATGCCCCGCTGCGACGGAATCGGTATATCTCTCGTCCACTGCTCCATAGCCTTTTGCTGATACTCGCTGCTGTTGATGATCTGTATGAAAGCCAGACGTCCGATCAGTCCGGCATATACTGCAAAAAATGCAAACAAGACAACAATAATTCTTCTTTTCACGACGGTCTTGATGCTGGACAAACGAATACACCACCTTATCTGCGAACCATGGGGTCCCCAAGGGACTTAGTCCAATACTTTCAGGATGTTGCCGATGACTGTCTTGGTATAGGCGATATACCTGTTCTCCTGTACGTCTGAGATACTGTAGAATGCGCTGTTCTGAACCTCACCCGCGCCCTGGTTCCTCTGAATGTTGACATAAACTATCTGACTCTGAACATCCGGATATTGCATATTCAGTTCTTCAACAGCCACCTTCTCCAGCGTTTCCAGATTGACGCTTTTCATCAGTTGAACGTTCAGTTCGGTGTTTTCTTTCACTGCCTTCTGATAATCCTTTTCAAGGCTGTTGATATTGAAATTGATCTCTGCGATAAAAGCATATCTGGAAATGATCAATACACTGACGGAAAAAATAAAAATGATGCTGAATAAGTGCATTTTGGGCTTTACTGCAGTCTTCGGCTTTTGTACAGGCTTGACGGCGGGCTGTTCCGAATGAATCTTCTCCTGCTTCAGCTGCTCCAAGTACGCATATTTGCTATAATCATAGGCACTATTGTCTGCTCTTATCATTCTTATTCCCCCCTAGTCTTTTTTAGAACCGACTCTTTCAGCAACCCTCAGCTTGGCGCTCTTTGACCTGGTGTTGCTGTCAAGCTCCCTTTCGCCGGCAGTAACGGGTTTTCTGGTAATGACCTTGACAAGTGGTTCCCGCCCGCAGTTGCAGACAGGAAACTGCGGCGGGCAGATGCAGGGCCTTTCCATGCTGTTGAAGGATGTCTTAACGATCCTGTCCTCCAGGGAATGGAAAGTAATGACCGCCAGCCGTCCGCCCGGCTTCAGCATTTCCACTGCGTCGGTTATGGTCTTTTCAAGTACGTTCAGCTCATCATTGACAGCAATCCGCAATGCCTGGAAGGTTCTCTTAGCGGGATGCCCGCCTTCCCTTCTGGCCGCTGCAGGAATCGCCTTTTTTAAAATCTCCACCAGCTGCAGGGTGGAGGTTATATGTGATTTCTTTCTTTCATCCACGATAAACTTGGCAATTCTCACGGCCCATTTCTCTTCGCCGTACTCCCGAAGGATGCGGGTCAGCTCCTGCTCCGAAGCAGTGTTGACGATTTCCTCTGCCGTCATGCCGCCGCTCCTGTCCATACGCATGTCCAAAGGACCGTCATGCATGTAGCTAAAGCCCCTGTCTTCCTCATCCAGTTGATGAGAGGATACCCCTATGTCCAGCAGTATCCCGTCAACACCGGCTATGCCTAGCTCGCGGGCTATTGCTTTCATATTCCTGAAGTTGTCATGGACGATTCGGATCCCGTCGCCGAAAGGTTTAAGCCGCTCTCCCGCCGCTTTGATGGCATTTTCATCCTGATCAATGCCGATCAGCATACCATCGGGCAGCATTCTGCGGGCGATCTCCACCGAGTGCCCCGCCCCGCCCAAGGTACCGTCTATATAGATCCCGCCTGGCCTGACTTCTAAAAGCCCTATCGTTTCTTCAAACAAAACCGGTATATGCTCAAAGTCCATTTTGCTCACCCTCTATTCAGATTCCAAGCTGCGACATTTTTTCTGCCACGTCTTCATAACTAATATTTGCATCGCTGTTGAATTTATTCCATTCTTCCCTGCTCCAGATTTCTATGCGGGTTGAGACGCCTATGATGACAAGCTCCTTATCGATCCTTGCATATTCCTTGAGATGGGTAGGGACCACCATCCTGCCTTGCTTGTCCAGTTCACATTCGCTGGCACCCGCAAAAAAGAAGCGCACAAAAGCCCTTGCATCCTTACTGGTCATGGGAAGGCTTTTCAGCTTTTCCTCCACATTGCTCCACTCATGATTGGAGTATATGAACAGGCAGTTATCCATCCCCTTGGTCATCACAAAGGAGTCGCCCAGCTTTTCTCTGAACTTGGCCGGCATGATCACTCTGTTTTTGGGGTCCAGGGTATGCTGGTATTCACCTATGAACATATACTCACCACACTTATCACTTTCTTAGTCACTTCCAACCACTTCGCTCCACTTTGTACCACTTCTTGACATATTCTATATCCGACTGAAAAATCCTTCCTGGATTTTCAGGTATTTAACAAAAAATAAAAAATGATACAAAAGACCTATGTCTCTTGTATCATTCCGTCGAATGCTGTATTCGCAATGTCCTTTAAGCCGTCAATTTTTTCTGGCTGTAATATGCATTGATCAGCAGATCCAACTCGGTACTGACCTTATATATCCTATCATAGCTTGCATTTGCAGCAATCAGATCATTCAACTGCGCTCTGACGTTCTCAATAAATTCTTCCAACACGCGCTTCACCCGCCTTTCAAGATAGTACCATATTAAATAAGCCGGGCGGAAAACGTCAATATTGATAATATGTTGTAGAACCCAAAAAATAGCTCTTTTCTTCTTTTTCTTACAGATTTTCCCGTTTTTTCTCCATTTTTCAATTTTATGAATAATAATTGGCATTTTCTTGTCGTAGTCCTGGGTTCAAACCGTATTTTCCGTCTTTTTTCTTTTTCTGAAAAGATAAAACAAAACAGAAAAAACAATGATGGTGGTGATGCTGACCAACTGTGCGGTCCGCATGCCCATGAACATGAGGCTGTCGGTTCTCAAGCCCTCAATCCAGAACCGGCCGATGGAATATAGAATGGCATAGAGACAAAAGACTTCACCGTCAGCTTTCTTTTTACGCCTGTAAACCATCAGGAAAATGAAGACCACAAGGTTCCAAAGGGATTCATACAGGAATGCAGGATGAACCTTCACACCGTCAACCACGATGCCCCACGGCAGGTCTGTAGGCCCCCCGTGAGCCTCACCGTTGACAAAATTCCCCCATCTGCCGATGGCCTGCCCGATGATGATGGCGGGTGCAGCAATATCTGCGTTCTCCCAAAAGCTCAGCTTTCTGACCCGGGTGAAAACATAGCCGGTCAGAACGGCTGCAATGAGCGCTCCATGAATGGCCAGACCGCCCTCCCGAATATTGATGATCTTGAGCAAGTCGCCCTGATAATACTTCCACTCAAAAATAACATAATACAGCCTGGCGCCAATCACAGCCATGGGAACTGCCCAAAGCGCCAAATCGATGATGTACTCGGGATCATATCCCTTCCGCTTAGCCTCATTATAGGCCAGCAGCACACCGGCCAGGATGCCGGAAGACAGCAGGATGCCGTACCAACGCACCGACAAACCGAATATTTCAAAAGCTACGGGATCCATTCTTAATTCCCCCAATCTGCATATTGCTTCAAACACCATTCTTGTGCCTGTTTCCTCTTGATTATATGTATTTTGCACCAGCATGTCAAGTTGTATGAGCATCCCTGCGGTGCCGCCCTCCGGTCTGCGGCTGAATGAAAGCCGGTCTCCCAAGCAGACAAGCTCTATGGGAAACCGGCTTCATAATGTGTTTTTCAGCTAGTCGGCACTTGGTAGATCCAGAACGCCTCCAGCCGTCTCCATGATGGAGGAGTAATTCTTCCCCTGCATGTAATCGTCATAGGCCAGATAAAGCGCCCAGATGATATGCCATAGATCACCGTCAGCATAAACAATATTAAGCCCCAGTTCATTGGCTGCTTCCTTTCGGTTGATGCAATAGCCATGTGAAAAGTATTTTTCAGTCATCATCTTGGTGACGATCCTGGCGCGGTCTTTCGTACCCTTGAACATATTGTTTTCCAGCAGCGCCTCAGCATACTGGTAGGAAGCTTTGATGGATTTCTCATAATCTCCCAGCAGCCAAGGGTCCAGTTTATTTGATATGGGGTACAGTACGGAGGCTGTTATTTTCATATCCTTGCTTTGCATCAGCTTTTCTTCGATGTAGTCGATGCACAGGCGGATGGATTGCACAGGAACCCACAAGTCACTGTAAATGGGATGCTTGACCAGCGGATCAATGGGACCCAGCTCGGAAATCGGACCCATCACGATTTCATCCGCACCTATCGCCACCATCGTTGCAGCGCTTTTTGCTACAAAGGGGATGATCACACTGAAGCTATCGCAGAATTCTCTGATGAGATTGACGATTTTGTAGGGCGTATCCACTGCCCCACCGTAGCTGTTCAAGAATAGGTCGATTTTTTCCGTCTTGCCGATGTTGCACAACTGCTTGTAGAGAGGTACCAATACATAGTCATCCATCGGTGAATAGGAGATATAGGAGATGATCCTGGAATTTCTGATTCTTTCAATACTCTGCAGAAGGCTGATCCTCTTTTTATTGGTGATTTTCAACACTGTAAAACCCCTCTCACTCGCCGCTCTTTCGAGGCTTGCAAGCATTCGTTTTCTACTAAACATAATATGAGCGGGCAAATGGTTTAGTGAGAACACAGACTTCCTTTTCAAGCAATTTTTAATAAGGCTGAAAGCCGTTAAAACGCAGCATGCATAAATATGCGAATACGCGTATAAGCCTTGCAGCACATGCCAAAACACCGGTTCAGGAATAATTCGGCATAAATTAGAGATAATAGTATTGATAAGGAACAATAAGAGTGGAGGCAGAATGATGCTGGAATTTGGTTCGGAAGAGCTCTTAAACTATAAGCTTGCACTTATAAAGGACTTGGAAAAGACACTGAAAGCCGGTTATGAAAACCAATACCGGAGCATTCTGTCAAAAATTGTCATGAGTAAAAAAAGGTTCATCCGGAAAAGGCTGCCCATCAATGTATCAGAGGGCTTATACCGGTACAATACCCATACCTCAAATCTGACCAACTATCTTATCAACCTGTTTGATGTGTTCGGGGAAAGCGCCGTACTGAACGCCAAGAAGCAGTTTGAGGAAAACGGCGCCAAATGGGGGAAGCGTATTAAGAGAAAAGTGCTGGTCCCTTTTGATACCCAAAGTATCGGATACCTCATAAAAAACCTGTATCTTGATATTCCGGAGCTGGATTACATAGCTCAGGTCAACGACCAGTTGATCTGGTATTTCAACAAATCCCAGTGTCTTCAGCTGAACAGCGAATACTGCAATCTGAATACCCGTTTTTATGAAATAAAGGCGCTGTGGCTGCACGCCTTCATCAAATCACTGACGCCTCAATACATCAGCATCTTTGAAAAGAAGAACGAGGATGAAGGCGAAATCGTTACCAGCATTGCCATAAAGGAGAACTCTGCATGAAAAAATCCTATTCATTCAGCTTATTATAAAAATAAGATATATATGAATAGGATTTTACAGTAACTAATTTCTTTTTATTGATAACTAATACAAAGACCCGGAGATGTTCTTCTGGCCGGTGCCTGATTCATTGACGATAGAGACGGAAGCACTTGCCCCGATACGGGTTGCCCCAGCTTCTATCATCTTCAGGGCTGTCTCAAGGTCCCGGACGCCGCCCGAAGCTTTGACACCCATCTCGGTGCCCACACATCGCCGCATCAGTGTAATATCGGCAGCAGTAGCACCGCCGGTAGAGAACCCGGTGGATGTCTTTACAAAATTAGCTCCGGCTCTTCCTGAAAGCTCGCACGCAGCCACCTTCTCCTCTTCTGTCAGCAAACATGTTTCTATGATGACCTTAAGCAGGGCTTTCCCCTTGCATGCCAGGGCGACAGCTCTGATATCCTCTTCAACCAGATCCATCTTGCCGGATTTCAGGGCGCCGATATTGATGACCATGTCCACCTCAGCAGCGCCGTTTTCTATCGCCTGAGCCGCCTCAAAGGCTTTTGCCTCCTTTGTGGAAGCGCCCAAGGGAAAGCCTACTACCGTGCATACCTTGACTTCCGTTCCTTGCAGGAAGGAATACGCAAGCTTGACATAAGCCGGGTTGACGCACACAGATGCAAACTTGTACTCCAGTGCTTCCCTGCACAGTTTAATGATATCCCCTTCCCGGGTATCGGGCTTCAGTGCTGTATGGTCGATATAGCGTGCCAATGTCTGTCTATCCATGATTTACCCCCCTAGAATTATCTCTATCGGATGACCTCTCCCTTTTCACCGTTCTGAATACAGGCAGCATTACCTTCTTCTATGTCGATGTGCATGTCAAGGGCATACTCCGGGTGCACTCTAACGACAACGTTTTCGAACACAACGGATCTTTCTCCGCCGGCTCTTACACAAACGGTATCCTTATCCTTCAAACCGAAGTTTGCTGCATCATCGGGATGCATGTGAATATGCCTGGATGCAACGATAACGCCCTCTTTAAGCTCAGCCTGGCCCTTAGGTCCTACGATGGTGCAGCCTGGTGTCCCTTTGATGTTGCCTGATGCTCTGACCATGGCATCCAAGCCAAGGGTTCTGGCATCAAAAACAGAGATCTCAATCTGTGTTTCCGGTCTGACAGGACCCAGGATCCGAACGCCTTTGATGGTGGCTTTTGGTCCTACAAGATCTACCTTTTCTTCGCAGGCATATTGTCCTGGCTGTGAAAGGTCTTTCATTTTTGTCAGTTCATGACCTGCTCCGAAGAGTAATTCCAAGTGCTCTCTGGAGATGTGCAGGTGTCTGTTGGATAGACTGACCGGTACAAATTTTTCCATTTTGTTTCCTCCTGTATTTTATTATTTATTTTCCTTTAATGCTTGATAGGCCTTCAGCATAATGGCACACTCGATCCGCTTCTGCTGCAGCTTGCATTCCAGCTCATAAGGCTTCTTAAGGTCCCCGTTGAAAACGGCGGCATTGGCCTGACAGCCTCCGCTGCAATAGAACCTTGCCCAGCAGCTGCGGCATTTTTCCTTATGATAAACGGTGTTTTCCGAAAAGGCCTTCTGCATTTCCTGATTTGTGACACCGGACCGGATATCCCCCATCCGGTATTCGGCTTTCCCCACAAACTGGTGGCAGGGATACAGCTCGCCGTCCGGCGTTACTGCAAAATACTCCACACCGGAGCCGCAAGAGGATACCCTTTTATAGACGCAAGGTCCTCCATCCAGATCCATGAGGAAATGATAGAACCGGAAGCCTTTGCCTGCTTCCTGATACTCTATGTATTTGCCGGCAAGCCGCTCGTACTCTGCGTAGATCCGGTCAAGATGCTCTTCTTTCAAAGCATAGCTCCGCTCCTGTTCTGCAACCACCGGCTCTATGGAGATCTCCTTGAAACCTTCCTCCGCCAGCAGCAGTACATCCTCACAGAAGTCCAGGTTGTTGGCTGTAAAGGTGCCTCTGATATAATAGCTCTTGGCGCCCCGGCTTTCCACAAAGGTCTTTATTTTGGGCAGGATTGCGTCGAAGGTTCCTGCGCCGTCAACAAATTTTCTCATTTTATCATTGACGGATTTTCTGCCGTCTATACTGACAACGACGTTGTCCAGGCTTTGGTCGGCAAACTGCAAAAACGCTTCGTCCATCAAGGTTCCGTTGGTGGTCATGGTAAACCCGATCCGCTTGCCGAAAGCCTTCTCCTTCTCTCTGGCATATGCCACCGTTTCTCTGACAACATCAAAGTTCAGCAGAGGTTCTCCGCCGAAAAAGTCAACTTCCAAACGCTTTCTGCTGCCGGAAGTGGCCAGCAGGAAATCGATAGCCTCTTTAGCAACCTCCAGCGGCATCAGCTTGCGGCCCCCGTGATAATTGCCGGTGGATGCGAAGCAGTAACCGCAGCGTATATTGCAGTCATGGGCGATATTCAGACAGAGGGCCTTGGTAAAAACAGCCCTTTTTTCACTCAGTACCTTCTCTTCGTAGGAATCGGCAGCATTCAGCAGCCCTTCGGCATCGAGAGCCTTAAGCTCGTCCAGCGCTTCCAGAATTGCCGGCACAGCGTATTTCCCCTTCAAAGCTTCAACCAATGCGCTATCATCGCTAATACCCTGTTCCAATATGTCCCAGGTAAGTTCGTCCACTATATGTATAGCACCGCTGGCAACATCAATGACAATTTTCATCCCGTTCAATTCGTATCTATGCAGCATTTTGCCTCCCAAAAAACTTCCTGATTATACCCCTTTTAGTCTTTGTTAACAGTATGTCACTGTTTATTCTATATTAAAATTTCCGCAGTGTCAAATGCAGAATAAAAGCGAAAACCACCCGAATCGGGTGGTTGCGCCATTCTTATGACTCTGTGTTTTCATTCAGCTTTTCTACCAACTCGTCGGGATTCAATCTGTATCTTAGAGCAGCCTGCTCTATCGTCATATACAACGCTCCGCCTCAGCCGAAGCATTTGATCCCGTTGTTCCTGAAGACACTCTCAAGCTGGGGATATTTATAAAGGATATCATCAATTACCATGCCCTTGTTTATCATCATATCACCCCTTTTTATTATATGTACCTTTATGCACTTTAATATACCCATACGGGGTAGGTGTTGTGTAATAATATTATAGTTTTTTTTGAAAGTTTTGTCAATAGCTATCGTGATGATTATTCCAGAGATTTTCCATCCAGGTACTTTACGGCACTCAATGCTGCTACGCTTCCTTCCCCTACTGCCTTGGCTATTTGATAGGGTTTTCCCGCACAGTCCCCACAGGCAAATACTCCAGGTATGCTGGTCCCCATGCTGCGGTTTACCCGGATGGAGCCCTCTTCCATCTCAAGACCTTCTATCAATTGACTGACCGGAATGACATTCCGAATGATAAACACTGCATTGACCTGCAGCTCGGACTGCTCGGCAACCAGCTTGTTCACCTTACTGCCGTCTCCTTCTATGGACAGGACCCGTTCCCGGAGCAGCTTTACGCCCTCCTTCAACTTGGGTTGTGCAGCGTAGGCAGGCAGATAATAGACCGCTGCGCATATTTCGGATAGGAAATTTGCTTCCTCTTCTCCCTCTTCATTCTCCGAAATAATGGCGATGGGTTTCCCCTTGTACAGGGGGCCATCGCAAGTTGCGCAATACCCGATTCCCTTTCCCAGGTATTCCCGCTCTCCTTTCAGGTAATTGGCCTTGCCATGTCCGGTAGCGAGGATGATGCTCCTGGCATCGTAGTATTCACTGCCTGCATTGACAGCAAAGTAGTCCCCCATGTCAAGGATGTTGTATGCTTTTCCCTGATTGATCTCAATGCCCATCCCTTCAGCATGCCGTTTGAAGCTTTCCAGCAGATCTTTGCCGCTGATCTCCTTGAAACCCAGATAATTATCCACCTGCGGCGCTTTCATCAAGCCGGTGACCTTTTCATTGCCCCCAAGAACCAAAAAAGATTTATTCCTGATTTTCAGGTTCAAGGCTGCCGATAACGCAGCCGGCCCCCCGCCAATCACTATAACATCCAACATCTGCGCATACCTCCTCCTATTATTGAAGCAAAGGCTTCCCCTGAATAATATACAGCACCTGAAGCAGCATCATGGCTGCAAAAACTGTCAAACCCACGTACAGCGGCCAGGCTTTTTTAAAATTCTTCAGAATCCGGCTCAGCGGAAACTGCTCCAGCACTTCCACCTCCCTATTATGCCGTTCAGCCAGAGCCCTCATGCAAAGGATCATGACTGTACCGAACACCAATGCGATGATTCCGATAAACAAAGCAGCCGCTAAAAGCGGTGCAGTCTCAAGCCCGGTTGCAACATCCTGCTGCTCAATGCCCTGGTAGAACGGCAGCTGCATCAGTGCAAAACCCAAGGTGACAGATATGCCGTTGTTGATAAAATGTCCAAGCATTCCGGCGTAAATGGAATTGGTGGTATGGACCACATAGCCCAGAATGATTCCCAGGAACAGCGGCGCCAAAAGGTTCTGAATATTGAGGTGCATCATGGAAAACAAAACAGCCGTAAACAGGATGGACGGCCACTTGCCCACCCCCTCATAGGCCTTCATCAAAACACCCCTGAAAAGCAATTCCTCGCATAAGCCTGCAGAAACTGCGATCACCAGCAGCAATACAAAATACTCATTCCAGCTTTTCGCCACAGGAATATCCGGTATGATCAGCTGACCAAAAAGGCTTAGAAAAACCTCCCACAGGAGATTCAGGAACAAAGCCACCGAATAGCCGGTAAAAAATATGACCAGGACCAGGATGAGGTCTGCAAAACCCAGTTTATTGAGGCGCAGAACTGCCTTAAGGCTTGCCCCTTTCATTCTGACATAGACAATTGCGGGTATTGCAATCAACAGAAACTCAGTAATCAGAATACCATAATGAAAGCTCCAGTTTTGTGTAAAGTATCCGACACTGATAAACAGGATCATGGAGACCATATATAACCTATTGGCACCTGATTGTGTTATCCTGCCGGATGGTGTTGATGCTCCCTGTGCTTGCTCTTCCAAACCTATGTCTCCTTTTTATTCTTGATAGATCATTTCCGCCATCCTTGCCAGAGGCTCTTCAATGACCATATGCTCAATGTTCATAGCTTCTCCGTTCACTGTAGGCATGATTCTCTCAACCGCTTCGAATTCGGTCAGCGTATTGGCGATGGAAGCCACGGTCATCGCTTCTCCCGCAGCACCCCGCCAATGCTTAGAGTGCATCTCCTCGGAAAAATCGACCTTGACCAGATTTCCCTCCACTTCCAGGTATTCGATCCTGACTTCCGGCGGTATGGTTCTGTACAGATTTTCAGTCCGAGGACCTTTGATCAGCTCTTCCAATACCATTTGATACAATGCAGACTCTTCCATTCCTGCTTCAACGAATACCGTTCTTTTCTCCGGCACAACAAACATGGCCTGAGAATCGGCATAATAGAGCGTCAGTGTTAACTCCTGCTTGCCGGCGGTATTGAAGTCAATAAAGGTCAAATACCCATAAGGCTGGCCGCTGGGGGCAATAAGTTCATTCCCCTCTACCAGAATCCTTACCTTCCTGATTTCATTGAACTGCAGCATGGTATCGACAACCGATGCAACTGCCGCCGCCTCATGCAGCATACCGCCAAAACCTGAAAACGCCTTGGAAAGGTCAACGGTCATCCCCTCATCTGTCACCGTAATGCCGCGTATTTTGACAGTATTCTCAACACTGTTCTCGAAGCGGCTTTCGTCTTTAGGCCCATTTATCAGTGCAGCCAGCGTACTTTCATATTTTGATTGATCGTCGGTAAACCGGATCTCTTCCGTTTCCGTATCCAACGCCACATTTCCCTTCGTGGCATAATACAGCTTCACTGCCTGGGTCTGCTGCTTCGCATTTCCAAAACAGCCTGCAGTCAGCAGCATCACGGCTGCAAGAAGCAGGCACATCCGCCTTTTCCCAATACCCATAAGGCACCTCCATTCCATTCTGCTTGTGATTCCATCAGTGGTCTCGGATTATCCGGTCCTTTTTACGGCGACGGGCAGCACTATATCTGTATACACCACATACCGCCAGTATCAGCACCAGCTCCGCCATATAGAAATACGAAATCCGAAAAGCCATATCCGTAAAAATGTCCTGTGGAAACATGTTGATCAGCCGATCCTGTGCAGGATCCAGAAGCCACAGATCATTTTTGAAGAAAATCAGATGAAAAAGGGTGAAATATTTGTAAAAGTCCAAATTCATCAGGATAATCAACAGGAAGATGGGAACGAAGCCTGCAACTGCGGCAGCCGTTCCCAGGCCGGTCAGCCTGGACAGGCCTGAGCCTTCCTTTCGTCTCAGCAGCCAGAAGGCGAAGACTGCAATGAAAGCCGCTGCCGCATTTCTTATATAACGCCCGGCTGTAAACAGACCCTTTACATCCACCATATGCTGCTTATCCCGCGGGCTGAAGAATTCGACCGGCTGTCCTTTCACCACGGACTTGAAATTCAAATCCTCCCTCTTGTTGTCCAGATATTGAAGCAACTTTTCAGTCGCTTGCTCCAGCTCACCCATTTCCATTCCCAGGGCTTTAGGTATGCCATATTTTATGTACTCCGCCGTATAATAGCTTCGGTCGAAGGCAATCACCTGCACATCCGTCAGGATCAGAACCACCGGCAGCAGCAGTATAAAAACCACGCCTGCCACCCGCGGCAAAAATTCCTTTATGTTCATGCTCCTACTCCTATTCTTTGCAGTTCTATCTTATTCAAGTCAACATCCCCGCCAATGGAGGCATCAGAAAACCTCAAAGGCGCTGTTGTATTCTTCCAACTTCAGAAGGCTTTGTCTTGTTTTCTCATAATCCGCCAGGCCAACCTCATATAGGAGGATCTGAAAGAAGGTCAGAATGGCGGCGTATATCTCGGTATAGATGCTGAAGCTGTTATTCAAGGGGAAAAACAAGCTATAGCTGCTGTACCGGATCAGCGGTGATCCCGGTCCGTCCGTCACTACAAAAACCTTTGCCCCTTTTTTTGAAAGCATTTCGGTAAGCCGGATCTGTGCCTTGGCATATCTGGGAAAGCAGATGCTCATTACAAGGCAGTCGGGATCTGCATCATGGATCACCGTCAGCAGATTGCCCGTTTTCTCATTGACCACTTCTACTTTACAGCCGGCCCTGAGTAAATGATACCCTACATATTCCACCAGTCCCCCGGCACTCTCAAAGCCGACCAGAAAGACTTTCCTGCTTTCCCTCATGTCCTTGGCAATCCGGTCGATCTTTTCCTGGGTAACCAGCTTGGGAAGGCTTTTGATGGCCCTCAGGCTTTCATCCATTACATCCTTGAAAATATCCGAATGTGCGCTCAATGCGCCTAAACCTTGAAGCTTTTCAACGGTGGTCATCTCGTTTTTGATATACTCCTGGATGTGGCCGATCATCTCTGTGAAGCCCTCATACCCAAGCGCATTGGCGAACCTTACGACCGTTGCTTCACTGATGTCCACCTCTCTGGCCATAGGAACACAGGATAAAAACACAGCCGTCTTATAGTTTTTCCGGATATAGTCGGCAAGTCTGACCTGTTTCTTTGACAAATGCTTGTAATGGCGGTCCAATATATCAAAAAAGGTATCCTGATGATTTATCATGAAATTATCTCCTCAAACCATAATACGCAGTGCCTTCACGAAAGAAGCCACACTTTTGTTATTCCTTCATTATACCAAATTTATGAATGCTCGAATAGTATTTTTCTGGCATGATGCAGATTCAGACATCCCGGTGCAACATCAAACAAAGCATATTCCATTTTTTCCTGATGTGCTGCTATCAATATTAAACACAATAAAGGTAATAATAAAAGAAAGAGGTGATTTGCTTTGAAAAATGGCAGAAGGTTATGCAAGAATATTGCGGTCTTTCTTTTGATTGTTGCTCTTTTTGATTTGTCCGGCTGTTCACCTAAGAAAAAACCCGAAACGCCAGAAAAACAAAGCCAGCAGGAAGAAAAAGAACCGCCCGAAGAGCTTGACAAGCTGAAAGAAGGCATCGAAAAAGTTGAGAAAGCGTTAAAAGCCATTTATGATGAGAATAAAAAGCCCCTGTTCATTCAGCAGGAAAAGCTGGAGGGCGGCGAAGAAAAGCAAGGGCAGGAAAATAAGAGCGGAGAACAGTCCTCCGGACAGCAGGAGGGTCAGGGCAGCAGCAGCAGCGGCGGGGGCAGCCAGTCCTCAGCAGCCAAGCTTACGCCCGAACAGATCAAGCTGAAGCTGGATCAAGAAAAATTCAAAAAGTTTGAGGCAATCAAAAAGGATGTCATGAAGCTGCATAGTGCCTGGAACAGCTATGAACCCAAGGCTATCGCCGACTTTGCCATCCAATCTTCTTTAAATGATTTTGAGATGGCATTGAACAACCTCACTAAGGCAGTGGAGCTGCAGGATATTTATCTCTCCATGCTGGAGGTCAACCAGCTTTACAAGTTTCTGCCTGATTTTTATATGCTGTACAAAACCAAGGTTCCGCCTGATTTGGACCGTATCCGGTATGCCGTGAAAAAAATCATGCTGGTAGGTGAGAAAAAAGATTTCACTTCTGCCAATGATACCCTTGCCTATCTGGAAACCGTCTGGATGGCTACCCGTCCCAAGCTGAAAAAAGACAACCTGCAGATGATGAGCAAGTTTGAATTTGCCTTATCCGATCTGAAGAATGCCGTTATTGCCAAAAACGATATGATTATTGAAGCAAAATCCGAAGTCATACTGAAGCTGACAGATGAAATCGAAAAGGCTGCCGAAAAGGAAAAATAATGCGGCTATAGCCCGGTGCCCTTGTATATTGCAAGGGCGTCTTTATTTGTTCAGGTTTATTTGTTACAATAGTAGATGCATGCAAAAAATAGAGGCAATGGGCAAACTGCGCCTTATGGCACATAACATTTATGAGGTGAATTATGAAGTTAATCAAGCTGCTTATTCCTGTGTTGAACCGGATGCCCAAAGGCTTTATCCGGTTTTCCGGAAGGCTGATTACCGGCGGGCTTCTCCGGAAGTATGCCTCCATCAAGGTCCATGGGGAGGATATCCTCCGGTCACGAATCGGAAAGCCCACCATCTACATATCCAACCACCTGAGCAATATTGATGGTATCATTCTGGACAGACTTCTGGAACACAACAATATCGCCTTCATGGCCGGTGTCAAGCTGGGGCAGAATCCGTTCACGGCGTTTTTTCTCAATACGCTGAATTACATCCCCATTACACCCGGAAGTGCAGACAAAAACGCCATTAAGCTTGCTCTCCGGCATCTGCAGGGCAATGGGTCCATCCTTATTTTCCCGGAAGGCACCCGCAGCAGGACCGGTTCCCTGATTGAGGCAAAAAGGGGCTTTACCCTGATGGTAAAAATGGCAAAGGTATCGGTTGTCCCCATTGCTTTGGAGGGGACAGAGAAGCTGCTTCCCATCAACACCTCGGATATGAGCGGGGAAAGGCTGCAGCGCAGCGATATCAGCATAACTATAGGCACTCCCTTCTCCCTGCCAGGGAAGCACGAGATCCCCGAGGATGCCGATTGGGACGCGCACTGTGCAGCCTTTGCCATGTACAGGATTTCCGAGATGCTGCAGCCAAAATACCAAGGTGTATATAAAACAAAGAGCCGATGAGTTTCATCGGCTCTCGGCATTCTTCTATGCCAAAAAGGCTTGATACAATAGTTTTACCGTTATTGCCAGGGCAATAGTGATAAAGATGGGGCGGATGACCTTTGAGCCTTTTTTTATGGCAAACTTGCTCCCGATCCTGGCTCCCACAACCATCGCCGCAGCCACCGGTATCCCTACCAGATAGTAAATTTTGCCGTTCAGTGCAAATATCAAAAGCGAAGCGATATTGCTGACAAAGTTCAGCATTTTGCTGTTGCCTGCAGCCATGGTGAAATCAAATCCGAAAACGGCAATAAAAAGAAAGATCAGAAAGGAGCCGGTGCCCGGTCCGAAAAAACCGTCATAAAAACCGATGCCAAAGGCAAAAAGGCAGCCCCAGGTCAGGTTTTTCCTGTTGAGGCCGGGGAACTTGTCCACGCTGCCGAAGTCTTTCTTGACGATGGTATAAACAGCCGTTGCAAGGATCATCACCAGTATCAACAGCTCCAAATGCTTCTGGTTGATGCGAAGCACCGTATGGACGCCCAGCAGGGCACCCAGAAGGGTGCAGGGTATCTGGTATTTCATCAGCTGCATGTGGACCTTGCCTGAACGCAGGAAGGTATAAGCACTGGTAACCGCACCGAAAGAGCTTTCAAACTTGTTTGTACCCAGCGCTATATGGGGTGGAATGCCGGCAGCCAGAATAGCCGGCAGATTGATAATGCCGCCGCCGCCTGCAATGGAGTCTACAGCCGAAGCGCAGAAACCCGCAGCACATAGCAGCAATATAGTCATAAGATCCATTTCACATCCTCCAAGCCTTATTGATTGACACAGCCCAGGAGCGGCGGGATAACCTGCTTCTTCCTGGATACCACGCCCGGCAGCAGAATGGCATGATCACGCATCTTTCCTTCAAAGGCTTGAGAGATCAAATCCTTTTTATCTCCTACAAACAGCAGCTCCGTTTGTTCATTACCTATATCCGTCAGCATGAAAAGTACCATGTCCAGCCCTTTTTCCTTATAGACCTTTTTCATATAGACCAGAATATCGTTTTTGATCTCTTCCAGCTCCGCTGAATCCATGGAGCTGATTTGCCCCACGCCCAGCTCCATATCCCCCATCTTGAACTGTTTGAAATCCTGGTAGAAAATCTCCTCCACCGGCTTTCCGCTGAGGCTGGAGCCTGCCCTGAACATGGCTTTTGCGAACTCGTTCATCTCCAGGCCGGCAATCTGGGCCAATTGCTCTGCTGTCAGCCGATCATAGTGGGTGCAGGTGGGGGACTTGAAGGACAGGGTATCGGACAGGATAGCCCCGCAAAGCAGTCCTGCTATCTGTCTCGGTATGTCAACATGATTCTCACGGTACATGTTTGTGATGATTGTGGCTGTGCAGCCCAGAGGCTGGTTCCGGAAATAGACCGGACCCACGGTCTCAATATCACCTATGCGGTGATGGTCGATGATCTCCAGTATCTCAGCTTCTTCCAGTCCATCCACGGCCTGGGATCTTTCATTATGGTCCACAAGGATGACCTGCTTCTTCTGGAGGTTAATGAGGGATGCCCTGGAAAGCATGCCGATGCAGTTGTTTTCGTTGTCCACCACCGGGAAATTCCGGTACCGCTTCTTTACCATCACCTCTCTGATATCTTCAACATAATCATCCGCATTAAATACCGTTAGATTTGTGATCATGAAATGCCTGATGGGAATACTCTGATTGATCATTCTGGCAACCTTATAGGTATCGTAGGGTGATATGACAATGGCGCAGTTTTTGCTTTCAGCCAACTTTTTGATGGAAGCAGCGACCGGCAGACCGCCCGTTACAATCAGGCACTGCGCCCCCATCTCGATGGCACAGAGCTGAGATTCGTAACGGTTTCCAAGGATGACGACATCCTTGGGGTGTAGATAGCTCTCCATGACCTCCGGATTCATGGCACCGATAAGTACCTGTCCGTTATAAACGGCATCCTCGATATCTCCCACCAGAATTTCTCCCTCCAGCACTTCCAGTAAATTGCGGTAAGGGGTCCGGGCAGTGGACAGGATACCATTATCATATATATCCATATAGGACTGTGCAATATCATCTACCGTTATCAAACCGTCCAGGGTCCTTCCGTCCTTAGAAATGGGCAGCGTAGTGATACCACAGTTTTTCATGGTTTCCCAAGCCTTTTTCAAAGAAATCTCCGGATGCACCGCTGGTACCTTCCGGATATTGATATCCTTAACCTGCGTCTTGACATCCATAATCAATACCGGCTCTTCCACTTTGAAATAATCCAGGACAAACCGGGTTTCACTGTTGATCTCCCCGATCCGCTTGGGAATATGCTGCTGGCCCCCGCTGATGTTGTTCTTCAGATACGCATAAGCGATGGACGAGCAGATGGAATCGGTATCCGGATTCCTATGGCCAATTACCGCAATTTCTTTCTTTGCATCATGCATGTTCATTCCTCCTTCAGCAAACGAGATACTTCATCCAGACTATAAGCAATAAATGCATCAAAATCATGCCTGACGATTTCCCTGCTCTTTTCGATGATCTCGGAGCATCTTTGAACATCAATGCTGATCCCATGCTTGCTTTGCATCTGAACGTTATATTTAAATGCCAGATTATCAGAATTCAAGTCCTTCAACTCGACAAAGCCTTTGAACCGGCTGAAGGACGCTTCGATGGAATGGGGCTGCAGCTTGAAATACTGCTCCAAGGGCACTGCCAGCTCTGCAATAAGTGCCATGTCCTGAAGACTGTCATGCAGCCTTTTGATCAGGCTTTGCTCCTTCTGGATCATATTGATTTCTATTCCCATCTCGATAAAATTATGTGCTTTCCAAAGACCATATTCTGACGGAAGGTTGCATGCTTCGATCACTTCCTCAACAATCTGGACACCTTTTTGAAAGCAATAGCCTTTGTAACCGTTGCCGTATGCCTCATCTCCGTAATAGTCCAGTCCCCTGGGGTCTACGGTATGGGTAACCAGTGCCTTGCAGAAGTCCATATGTCTGCTGCCCTCTGTTTTCATCCCGTCAAACAGCCCCCACCCCATGTGATGGGTCTGGTTGTAGGTCAAATGGCCCGATACGGCAATATCCGGAAAAATGGACCCCAATACGGTCAGATTGTTGATATAACCCAGTACCTGCCTGCTGAACCATATATGTGTAATTGGAAACATAGCTTCACATCCGTCATTTAATCATAATTGAAATCAGAAAATGCCATAGATTAATATTATTATATATTAAAGTAAATATAAAGCACTACCTGAGAAAAAAATAAAGACCGGAAGGATCAAATCTGAACCGCTTCCGGTCTGCTGTTTCATTATGCCCTTGCTTCAGCCCTTCTGGCTACGGCTTTATATAATTCGCCTGCAATGAGCGGGATAGCGGCCAATGATATAATAGTGCCCCACTCCATCCATCCAAGTGAAACCGTCTTGAAAATAGGCTGCAGGAACGGTAAATAGATAACTGCCAGCATCAGGGCAAAGGAGGTCATGGATGCCCATATCAGGGATCTGTTGCTGAAAACACCCAGCTTGAGGAGCGGAAGCCTCTCCGACCTACAGGAGAAGGCCATGATCAGCTCCACCACCGTAAGGGTTGTAAACGCCATGGTTCTGGCGTACAGCAAGTCACCACCATGGGTATTAAGAGACCATACAAATGCAATCAATACGGCAATAGTCTGTGCGATGCTCAGTGTCAGTATGCCGGTTATCAACTGCCTGTTCAATATAGGTTCCTTTGCATTTCTCGGCTTCATTTTCATGATGTCCGGTTCACCCTTTTCCGTTCCCAATGCCAAAGCCGGGAAGCTGTCGGACACCAGATTGAGCCACAACAGCTGGATCGGGATCAGCGGCACAGGCATATTGAGAAGCAGTGAAATAAAGATGATAAAAATCTCCGCAATGTTGCAGGACAGCAAGAAATAGACGAATTTCCTGATATTGCTGTATATGATCCTGCCTTCTTCTACCGCCGCTACAATGGTTGCAAAATTATCATCCATCAGGATGATGTCAGCTGTACCCTTGGCAACGTCCGTACCCGTAATTCCCATAGAAACGCCGATATCGGATCGCTTCAGGGCCATGGCATCATTGACGCCGTCGCCTGTCATGGCTGCGATATGTCCGTTTTGTCTCAGCGCTTCCACGATTCTGACCTTATGCTCGGGCGATACCCTGGCATAGACACTGACCTGTTCCGCCTGTACCCTCAAATCTTCATCGGACAGCTTATCCAGATCCGCACCGGTCATAACGCCCGCACCTTCCGACATCAGGCCCAGATCCCTGGCAATTGCCACTGCTGTGTCCTTATGATCACCCGTTATCATCACCGGCTTGATTCCGGCTCCTTTGCACACCTTTATTGCATCAGACGCCTCTACTCTGGCCGGATCGATCATCCCCATCAGACCAATGAATACCAGTTCATTTTCAATACTGTCCGAATCGATACCGGCAGGAAGCTTATCATATTCCCTGTAAGTAAAGGCCAGTACCCGCAGCGCTTCGCCGGCAAATGCACTGTTGACGCCTGTGATTTCTTTCCGTATCTCGTCTGTCAACGGTTCTATGCGCCCATTCAGATAAACCTTGCTGCAGCGGCTCAATATGATGTCCGGTGCACCTTTCGTAAAGGAGATGATCTTTCCGGGAAGGTAGTCCTTGTGGAAGGTCGTCATCATCTTTCTAGTAGAATCGAAGGGCAGCTCCGCAACCCTGTCATAGGCTTCGTTCATCGCAACCTTTTCCATCCCCGCCTTGGCGCCTGCAACCATCAGGGAACCCTCGGTGGGATCGCCTACGATACCCCAAATATTCTCCTCTTCACTCTTTTGCTCCAGCGTTGAGTCATTGCAGAGCACACCGCTGGCCAAAAGCAACTTCAGGTTGTTATCCTGCATGGGGTCTATCTTTGAATCCTGTACAGCAAATTCCCCGGCTGGATTGTAGCCCTGTCCGGAAACTCGGTAAGCAGTCCTTCCGGTATAAGTCTTAACAACTGTCATTTCATTCTGAGTCAGCGTTCCGGTTTTATCGGAGCAGATCACTGTAACACAACCCAAGGTTTCCACCGCCAATAGCTTTCTGACGATGGCATTCCGCTGAACCATCCGCTTCATCCCCAATGCCAGCACAATGGTCACCACTGCCGGCAAACCCTCGGGAATAGCTGCAACAGCCAGGCTCACCGAAATGAGGAACATCTCGAGAAGATGTCCGTCACGCAGGAAGCCGATGGCAAATACCAGGGCACAAATCACCAGGCAGGCGATTCCCAGCCATTTTCCCAGCTCATTGAGTTTAAGCTGCAGCGGTGTAACCTCATCCTCAAAGGATTGAATGGCTTCCGCAATCTTTCCGATTTCTGTATTGGCTCCGGTATTGATCACAATACCCTTTCCTCTTCCATAGGTAACGATGGTGCTCATATAGGCCATATTCACCCTATCGCCTATTGGCATATCCGACTCGAATACTTCTTCAGCATGCTTGTCAACCGGCACGGACTCACCGGTCAGGGAAGCTTCCTCTACTTTCAGGTTAATACTTTCAAAAAGCCTCAAGTCCGCTGGAATGCTGTCCCCTGCTTCTAAAAGCACGACATCCCCCGGTACCAGGTTTTTGGCGGGAATGATTTCGATATGCCCGTTCCTGTATACCCTGGCGTTGGGTGCCGACATTTTTTTCAAGGCTTCCAGCGCTTTCTCAGCCTTGCCTTCCTGCAACACCCCTAGAACTGCGTTGATTATGACGATGGCAATAATGACGATTGAGTCGGAGATTTCACCTACCAGACCGGAGACAATGCTGGCAACGATCAGGATGATGACCAGAAAATCCTTAAGCTGCTTGATGATCTTCTGCAGCATCGTCTCCTTTGCTTTTTCCTTCAGTTCATTGTGTCCGTATTTCTGGATGCGGCTTTCCGCTTCCTCTCCGGATAAACCCTTTTTCATATCAACGGACAGCTCATCTACCGTCTGCTTGACACTCTTGTTATACCAGTTCAGATTCATCGAATCCCTCCTCATGCATATAATAACCGAAAAGCAACATAGGATGCATCATACATATTCTTTCCAAAGCTTCTTTATTACACACCTCCCGCGAGAATATAAAAAGACCTTTAATACAATGAAAATCATTGCACTAAAGGTCTTGCTCAGCTTGTTATAAGCCGCAATAAAGCCAGGCCGTAAGGCTGTGATGTTGACTTTATCAACTCGTCGGAGCAGCTACTCCCCTTTAAAGGAATGCCATATATGCAAATTATAGCTGCATTCGAATCAATTGTCAATACACGGCCTGCCAAAAGCCCCTATTTGCTACTTTCCCGGGAAAACTCTGACCAACAGCTTTATTACACCATAAAAAAGCACCAGCACGAGAAATACACCTGTCAATCCATAAAGCATCAGCTGCCCTGCCATATTCAAATCACTCATCTGATTTCCCCCTTCCTACATCAGCGACATCAGCCAGGGTACCAGCGCAAGCACCATACCGCCGGCCACGATGGAGCCCAATTGCCCTGCTACATTGGCACTCACTGCATCCATCAGGATAAAGTTATAGGGATCGGCTTCTTTAGCCATCTTCTGTACGATTCTGGAAGACATGGGAAACGCCGATATCCCTGCCGCTCCGATCATGGGATTGATTTTTTCCCTGACAAAAAGGTTCAGGAGCTTGGCAAACAGAACGCCGCCCGCGGTATCAAATACAAAGGCGATCAAGCCCATTGCCAGTATGAAAAGGGTCTCAACCTTGAGAAACTGCTCGTGATACATGCTTCCGCCGATTGTTATCCCCAGCAAAAGCGTTACCAGGTTTGCCAACTCATTCTGGGCTGCCTTTGACAGCCGGTCCAGTACGCCGCATTCTCTGATCAGGTTGCCAAACATCAGGAGTCCCACCAAAGGAACACTGATGGGTGCTACAATACCAGCAATCACCGTAATGGCGATGGGGAACACGATCAATACCGTTCTGGAGATTGTTTTATCTTTATACGCCATGCGGATCATTCTCTCTTTTTGAGTGGTCAGCGCTTTGATGACCGGGGGCTGGATAATAGGCACCAGTGCCATATAGGAATAAGCCGCTACAGAGATCGGCCCCAACAGATCCTTTGCAAACTTTGATGCGACAAAAATGGAGGTAGGACCGTCAGCTGCTCCGATGATGCCGATTGAGGCCGCTTCCTTCAGATCGAAGCCAAGGAAGGGAAACGCTTTGGTTGCCAGCAGGGCCATGAAAACAGTGGCGAATATGCCGAACTGAGCAGCCGCACCGAAGAACAGCATCCTGGGGTTTCTCAAAAGCGGTGAAAAATCAATCATGGCACCTACTGCCACAAAAATCAGCACCGGGAAAATCTCCGTCAGGATCCCCGAATTAAAAAACAATTGCAGCACACCGGGCTCTACCTTCAGCATCTGCCCGTTTTCATAAATGTAGTGAAAATGTTCTACCAGGAATGCCTGAAGCTCCGGATATTTTTCAACGATTCCGGTGGCCAGGGCATCAACCTCAGGCTTGTACTGCCAGATGGACCTTAAGGGCAGGTTGACTAGAATAGCCCCAAAACCGATGGGGAGCAGCAGCATCGGCTCATAATCCTTTTTGACCGCCAGGTAAATCAGAATGCCGCCGATGACATACATGACAACGTATTGCCATTTGAAATCCATAAAACCTTCAAATAATTGCAGAAATTGATTCATAAAAACCTCCTAAAAAGATGCCGGTCTGATTGAGTCAAGCATTAAGCCTTGGCTTTCTCTGGCATTGTCCTGATCAGGTAATAGCCGTATGCCAGGGTCAAAGCCGAAATGGCAAAAGGAACAACAACGCTCACAATGTGCGGGATATGCGGGATAATGAGCTTGTCTTCAAAAATCATGCCAAAAGCAGTGTGAGCCAGGATAGCACCGCCAACATAAATGACGATGGTATGCTTTTTCATCAGGTTTGCAACAAATTGACTTCCATAAAAGATGATCGGTATATTCAAAAGCAAACCGAAGATGATCAGTTCAATGTGTCCATGGGCTGCTCCGCCGATGGCCAGGACATTGTCCAGGCTCATGCTGATATCCGCAATAATGATACTGCCGACAGCCGCCCAGAACTTATTCACCGTCTTTGCACCCTGCTTCTGCTCATCCAATTCCTCTTCCTCGTGCTGGGGCTTGATGAAATCCCAGGTGATCTTGACCAGCAGCAGACCCCCGATCAGCTTGACCGGCAGCCATTCAACCATCATGATATACGTGATGATTGACGCAAAAAATATCCTGAGGCCGATAGCCGCGATAACGCCGATCTTACTGGCTCGTTTTGCCATATCCTCCGGCAGATTCTTGGTGGCTAAAGCGATAACACCGATATTATCGCCGGCCAGAACCAGATCCAATAACGTGATCTGTAGTGCTCCGATCATAAATCCCATAGCTGAGTCCATAACAATTCCTCCTCCGATTACAGCGAATATTACTACACTCTTTGCATTATAATCCCGGGGATGCTATAATTCAAATATGTAATAATTATGATTTTCATATATAAAACTTATAGGAGATTGGTTATGGACCTTCATCATTTATGGCTTTTTCACAAGGTCGCTCAGAATCTCAGTTTCACTAAGACGGCTGAAGAGCTTTATATCAGTCAGCCGAATATTTCGGTGCAGATTCGAAAGCTGGAAGAGACAATCGGACTCAAGCTCATCGAGAAATACGGCAAGACCATCTATCTCACCCAATATGGCCAGCTGGTTTATTCGTATTCGCAGAGAATTTTCGCACTGGTAGGCGAGATGGAGGATGAGATCGATTTACTTAAAGGCAAAATGCACGGGAAATTGAATATTGGTGCCAGCAATACGCCGGGCATCTACATCATTCCTTATCTCCTGGGCATATTCAAGAATCGGTATCCCGACGTTAAGAACAACCTGCATATAGGCAATACTTATGAAATACAGAGCATGATGACCGTCAACCAGGTTGATTTTGCCGTCATCGGAGGTGTATTGGATTTGCCGAAAGCCTTCAATGTGGAAAAGCTGGCAGATGACACCATGGTTTTGGTTGCCAGTCCCGACCACCCCCTTTCCAATCTCAGCATTATCAGTGCCGACATGCTTGCCGGACAGCCGTTTATCACCCATGAACCTGCCTCCAACCTGTATAATGCAGTGGAGAACATTGTCACTAAAGAGCTGCATATTCCAATGACTGTATCCATGACGCTTGGAAGCGTGGATGCCATCAAGCATGCGGTCATAGCCAACCTGGGAATTTCCATGCTCCCGCTCAGTGCGGTGCGGCAGGATCTTCATTTGGGACTCCTTAAGACCATGAAGGTGGAAAATGTGAAATGGAAATATGCCTATAACCTTGTTTATCCAAAGGATAAGGAATTGACGCTTCCTGCAAAAAAAATGATCCAGATCATACGGGATACCATATGCGACATCGTAGAAGAGCCTTTCACCTAAATCGGTGAAAGGCTCCTTTCATGCTACCTGCTCAATATTTCAGTCAATTCCACACCATTATTTCTTTCAGTAACTGTTCGGATGGACCATTCATTTTGGAAGAGGAGTACCGGGTTTTCCTCCAGGTCCCTTGCTATGATGGTATCCGTCGTCAATTTGAAGGTCTTGGGGTTAAACTCGGATTTGATCCAACGGATATGCCGGAAGGGCAGATGGTCAATGACGGTATCGACACCGTACTCGTTCTTTAATCTGTAATCCAATACCTCCAGCTGCAGCATCCCTACGACGCCGATGATGAATTCCTGTGCTATGGAATCCGCTTGCTGGAAGATCTGGATGGCACCCTCTTCCGAAAGCTGGGTGATCCCTTTAATAAACTGCTTTCTTTTCATGGCGTTCTTGGTATAAACTCTGGCAAAATGCTCCGGCGCGAAGGTAGGAATTCCTTCAAAACGAAAAACCCTGTTACCCTCGCACAGCGTATCTCCGATCTTGAAAATCCCCGGATCGAATACACCGATGATATCCCCAGCATAAGCTTCATCGACGATTTCCCTTTCCTGGGCCAGAAACTGCTGCGGCTGTGCCAGCCGGATCTGCTTTCCTGCCTGAACATGATTGACATTCATCCCTTTTGTAAACTTACCGGAGCATATCCTCAAGAAGGCAATGCGATCCCGGTGTGTCGGGTTCATATTGGCCTGGATCTTGAATATGAAGCCTGAAAAGCCTTCTTCTTCAGGCTCAACCTCTCCGTTGTCAGAGGACCTGGCCAAAGGCGGTGTCGTCATTTTCAGGAATTCTTCCAGGAATACCTGTACCCCAAAATTGGTCATGGCACTTCCGAAGAATATGGGCGTCAGCTCCCCCTTCAGCACCTGCCTCTGGCTGAATTCATCACCAGCCGTATCCAACAGCAGGATATCTTCAACCAGCTTCTCATGGGCATCCGCTCCCAATAAGTCACGGAATACAGCATCATCAACATCTTTTCTGGAAGATGCAACGGCACTTTGCCCATGGTTGCCGCCGTCAAAAAGCTCGATTTGCGATAGCTTCCTATTATATATCCCCATAAAGGTGTTCCCGATCCGGATGGGCCAGTTCATAGGATAAGACCGGATCCCCAATACCTGCTCGATTTCCTCGATCAGTTCAAAGGGGTCCTTTCCTGCTCTGTCCATCTTGTTGATAAAGGTAAAGATGGGAATCCCCCTCATTTTACAAACATGAAAAAGCTTCTTGGTCTGCTCCTCCACCCCTTTGGCGGAGTCGATAATCATGACGGCGCTGTCAGCTGCCATCAGGGTCCTGTAGGTATCCTCACTGAAGTCCTGGTGGCCGGGGGTATCCAGAATATTGATGCAGTAACCTTCATATTCAAACTGCATCACACTGGAGGTAACGGAAATACCTCTCTGCTTCTCGATCTCCATCCAGTCAGAAACAGCATGCTTCTGCGCTTTTCTGGCCTTAACCGAACCTGCCAGCCGAATGGCGCCTCCATATAGGAGCAGCTTCTCGGTCAGTGTTGTTTTTCCGGCATCCGGGTGTGAAATGATGGCAAAGGTCCTTCTCCGCCTGATTTCATTCAAAATTTCTTCGTTGTGTATCGGCATTTTTATCCCTCTTATATTTTTATTCGTTGATATAGCCTATTTGATTTTACATGAGCAGCTGCATCGTGTCAATGAAAGAAACATTTTATTCCCGTGCTTCAGGACTTGCCGAAAATCCGCTCATGGATCTGCCTTCCGGTGGGCGTCCAGGCAAGACCGCCGGTGCCGGTCTCCCGCAGTTCGCAAGGCAGCGTTTTTCCTACCTTCAGCATGGCTTCCACTACTTCATCAAAGGGGATGATGCTCTTGATGCCTGCCAGCGCCAAATCTGCAGATATCATGGCATTAGCCGTTCCGATGGCATTACGCTTAATGCAGGGCGCTTCAACAAGGCCTGCAATGGGATCGCAAACCAAACCCAGTATATTTTTGATTGCCATTGCCGCTGCATCCAAAGCTTGTTCCGGTGTTCCTCCCAGCATCTCGGTGATGGCTGCAGCCGCCATAGCCGCAGCAGCACCGGTTTCCGCCTGGCAGCCGCCTTCAGCGCCTGCAACCGTGGCATTCCGGGTGATCAGATACCCGACGGCAGCTGCTGTAAACAAAGCGTTGACGATATCCTCATCCTTTTTTTTGAAGCGCTGAGCCGTTGAAATAAGCGCACCGGGAAGTATTCCGCTTGATCCCGCTGTGGGCGCTGCTACGATCTGCCCCATGGCGGCATTTACCTCCAATACGGCCATAGCGCTTGCCACAGCCTTGTTCAGATCGGTTCCTGCCACTGTCATTTCCTTTTCATAGTATAACCTCAGCTTTTTGGCGTCTCCGCCGGTCAAACCGCTGACGGAACGGATATCCTCCGCAAGTCCTCTTTCCACCGCTTTTTTCATCACCGCCAGGTTTTCTTTCATTTCATTCAGGATATGATCCTTATTCCTCTGGGATATGTATACTTCCCTCACCAGCATCATTTCAAATATCCTGACATTGTTCTTGCTGCATAATCCCAAAAGCGCCGTTCCGCTGGTAAAATTTATGCTCATCCGTATCTTCCTCTTTCCATTATAAATAAGGCTTCATTTGAAACTCGCTAACGGGGCATTAGAAATTAATGTGGAACAGATGCCCCTGCTCTTTATAAAGCTTCTATTAAATAGACATCCTGTATTTCATCTCCCAAAGCCCTGACCTGTGCGATCACCTTTTTTGATATGGCGTTATCGGTTTCAATGATCATAAAGGCATCCTGCCCTTTACTCTGCCTGAAAACCCGCATAAAGGCGATATTGATGTTGAACTGCACCATAAGGCTTGTCACTTCGGCAATCACCCCCGGCCGGTCCATATGGCGGATAACCAATGTGGGATATTCTCCGGTAAACTCCACGTTCAGCCCGTTGATCTGGATCACTTTGATACTGCCGCCGCCAATGGAGCAGCCCATCATTTCCGTCCGTTTGCCGTCGCTGCCGGTTATCACCGTTTTGACGGTATTGGGATGGGGGGGATCCGCATCATCGGCAATAAACTCATAAATCAGCCCTGCTGCTTCTGCCAGCTCCAAGGACCTGCCCAGGTTGGGATCGTTGGGCTCCATGTCCATTATGCCGGCCAGCAGTGCCCGGTCGGTGCCGTGGCCTTTATAGGTTTTTGCAAAAGAACCGTATAGCACAAAGATAACCCTGGCCACATCATTGCCGCTGATCCTTCTGGCCACTTTGCCCAGCCTGGCTGCTCCCGCCGTATGGGAGCTGGACGGCCCGATCATCCTGGGACCGATAATGTCAAATACACTATAATCCATCATCTTTCTCCTTAAATGAAAAAACAGATTGTTACTATCATTATACAATCTGTTTCCTTCAATTCAAATAAAATCACACAGGGAATCTGATGTAATTTTATTTGGAGTTTGCGTGCAAACTCCGAATCAAGCTATTTACTTTTCATAAACCGGCGTGCAGTAATGGGTGTACTTTGGGTTTCGCGCCTTGGCTACATCAAAGAACAAGCCCTTCAGCCTTTTGCAGACCTCTCCCTGCTTGCCGCTGCCGATGGTTCTCTTATCCACTTCCACCACCGATACGACCTCCATCCCTGTCCCGCTGAAAAAGACCTCTTCAGCGGCATACAGTTCCGTTCTGGGAATGCTGCGCTCAACCACTTCCAAGCCCAATTCCTCTCTTGCCAATACCATCACCGTGTCCCGGGTAATCCCTTCCAGAATATTGTCGCTGGCCGGTGGTGTCACCAGCTTGCCTTTCCTCAGCATGAAAATGTTCTCGCCGGGGCCTTCACAGACATGTCCGTCAGCCGTCAGCAGGATCGCCTCGTCATACCCGTTCTGCAATGCTTCTAGAGAAGCTAATGCAGAGTTCAAATAAGCTGCCGTCGCTTTCGTTCTGGGGGGCAGCATGTTGTCATTGAGGCGCTGCCACGAGGATACCGCTACTCTGAATTCCTCTTTGCCTGCCAGCTTACCAAGGGGCTGACAATACATCAGGATTCTGTCATCATCATCAAACAGCGTCGGAAACAGAAGGTCGGAGCCTTTATAAGCAACCGGCCTGATATAAACGGTAGTCCTGAAGCTGTTCTTTTTCAAAAGCTCCACCACATACCGGCAGAGCTCATCCACCGTATAGGGCAATTTGATGTATATGGCTTTACAGGACTCCATAAGCCGCTCCATGTGTTCCCTGAGCCGGAACACATAAAGCTGCTCCTTTTCCTCATCCCAATAGGCCCGGATCCCTTCAAAGCAGCCCAGGCCGTAGTTGAAAGCCTTGCAGCGGATGCTGATGCTGACCTGGCTTTCCTCCAGGATCTGACCTTGGTAGAAAACATAACTGACTGTCATTCCATCACCTTCCTAAATATCATCGATACATTCTGTTATCGGTTCTCCCGCCGGTACCATGGGCAGCACCAGATCGTCGGGATGGATCATGCACTCCACCACCACCGGTTCATCATATTTCAAAACCTTTTTGAAAGTCTCCTCCACATCGTCGTCACAGGTTATAACGACGGATTTGATGCCAAAGGCCTCGGCAATCCTTGCAAAGCTCATTTCATCTACCAGGTTGGTACTGGCATATCTTTCATTATAGAATATGCGCTGCCATTGCCGGACCATACCTAACGCATTATTGTTCATAACTACCTGTACCACCGGCAGCCGATACTTCGCCAGGGTAGCCAGCTCATTCAGGTTCATCCGGAAGCTGC
The DNA here is from genome assembly GCA_021083345.1 of Calditrichales bacterium MX18-03. Classification (GTDB taxonomy): domain Bacteria; phylum Bacillota; class Clostridia; order Lutisporales; family Lutisporaceae; genus JAJGRE01. Next base: position 717,714 of record JAJGRE010000001.1, read on the forward strand.
CATCTCCTGCTACATTAATGATTCGCCGGTCAGGCCTGCCCACTGCAGCGCCGATTGCAGCACCTAGACCATAGCCCATAGTGCCCAGTCCACCGGATGAGATAAAGTCCCGTGGCTCGGCAAAGGGGTAGTATTGAGCCGTCCACATCTGATTCTGCCCTACTTCGGTGGTTACGATGCTTTGTCCCTTTGTCAGCTCATGCAGCTTGTTCAAGAGGTACTGCGGATTCAATGCGCCATTGCTCTTGTACTTCATGGCATAAGTCCTTTTCCACTCTGCAATCTGTTTGTTCCACATGCCTTCAGGCTTTTCTTCTACCCGGTCCAGCAGCAAATTCAAGAATCCTTTGACATCCCCGCAGAGCGGAATATTGATGTCTTTCGTTCGGTTGAATACAGCCGGGTCTATATCGATGTGGATGATATGGGCATAAGGTGCAAACCCATCTGCCTTACAGATTGTCCTGTCGCTGAAGCGTGCACCTACAGCAATCAGCAGGTCGCAATTGGTTATGGCCAGGTTGGCGCAGCGTGAACCGTGCATGCCCAGCATCCCCATGAAATAGGGATGGTCTCCCGGGAAGGCGCCTGTTCCCATTAATGAGCAGGCAACCGGTGCGTTTATTTTCTCCGCAAACTGCTTCAGTTCACTGCAGGAGTCGGATATCTTGATGCCGCCGCCTACATAGATGACCGGCCGCTTGCACCGGTTGATGGCCTTAACAGCTCTGCTCAGGTTCAGCTCCAGCTCCCCATTTGCCATATCCACCGGTTCAGGCTTATAGCCGGTATCCACCGCTGCCGGTTCATAATCCACTTCTGCTGCCTGAATATCCTTGGGAATATCAACCAATACCGGACCGGGACGGCCGGTGCGTGCAATCTCAAAGGCTTCACGGATGATTTCGGGCAGCTTTGCAGCCTGCTTTACCATGTAGTTCTTTTTGGTAATACATTTGGTTATCGTTGTGATATCCAACTCTTGAAAGGTCTCTTTACCCAATAATGAGCGGGCGACCTGCCCGGTAATGACCACCATTGGGACCGAATCGCGGAAGGCAGTTGCAATACCCGTTACCGTATTGGCAGCGCCGGGTCCTGAAGTGACCAGCACGACGCCGACCTTTCCGGTAGCTCTGGCGTAGCCGTCCGCCGCATGGGTTGCACCTTGCTCGTGGGCTGTAAGAATGTGTCTGATGTCCGGTGTATCGTATAGTGCATCATAAATATTGATAACGGTTCCTCCCGGGAAACCGAATATGGTGTCAACACCCTGTTCGCGCAGGCATTCAATCAGGACCTGCGCTCCTTTCATCTTCATTGCAATCACCTCCAAAGCTCATATTATTCCAGCGCTTTACAGACCAGCTCTCCCATTTTCTGTGTACCTACTGCCTTCATGCCGGGCTGCATGATGTCCAGTGTCCGATAGCCTTGGTCTAAAACTTTACGGACTGCATTTTCAATCATTACCGCCTCGTTTTCCATATCAAAGCTGTACCGGAGCATCATAGCCGCACTCATGACGGTTGCCAGGGGGTTTGCCTTATCCTGGCCAGCAATGTCCGGTGCCGAGCCATGTATGGGCTCGTAGATTCCCAGCTTGCCTGCGCCGATGCTGGCGGATGGCAGCATACCAAGGGATCCGGTCAGCATGGATGCTTCATCGCTCAGGATATCCCCGAACATATTCTCCGTCACGATAACGTCAAATTGCCTGGGATTCCTGACAAGCTGCATCGCTGCGTTGTCGACGTACATATAATCCATTGCAATATCTTTATTCTCCAGGGCCAGCCGGGTTGCAACCTCCCGCCATAGTCTGGAGCTTTCCAGCACATTGGCTTTATCGACCAAGGTGACCTTTCCGCTTCTTTTGCGGGCAATCTGGAAAGCAACCTTTATGATCCGCTCTATTTCGTGAGTGGAGTAAACCATGGTATCCCATGCCTTTTGCCCATCTGCCGTATCCACTCTTTTCTTTTCACCGAAGTACAAGCCGCCGGTCAGCTCCCGGATAACCATCAGGTCGATGCCGTCGCCCAGCACTTCTTCCTTTAAGGTCGATGCCGACTTCAGCTGCGGAAATAAAACAGCCGGCCTGAGGTTTGCGAAAACCTCCAGCGCCTTCCTTAAGCTCAGGAGCCCTGCCTCCGGTCTCAGATGTCCGGGCAAGGTATCCCATTGGGGTCCGCCCACTGCACCCAGCAATACGGCATCGCTGGCTTTGCAAACGTCTATGGTTTCCTGCGGCAGGGGCACCCCCGTCTCGTCAATGGCCCTGCCGCCCATCAGAACTTCCCGGTATTCGAAGCTGCAACCGGACTGTCTGGTTACAACATCCAGCACCTTAACGGTTTCGCGGATGACTTCTATCCCTATTCCATCTCCCGGTATCAATGCAATCTTCATTATGCCTTCACCTGCCCCTTCACATAATTGATGAGACCGTCGGCTTTCATGATTTCCTGCATAAATGCCGGAAAACTTGCTGCTCTGTATGTCTTTCCCTGAGTCAGATTTCGGATGGAACCACTTTCCAGGTCCACCTCCACCTCATCTCCCTGCCGGATTTCAGCCGCAGCCTCGGGACATTCCAGTATCGGCAGGCCGATATTGATGGCATTCCGGTAAAAAATCCTGGCAAAGGTTTCTGCGATGATGCAGCTGATGCCCGATACCTTGATGACTAAAGGCGCATGCTCCCTGGAGGAGCCGCAGCCAAAGTTCTTTCCGGCTACCAGGATGTCGCCGTTTTTGACCTGTTTGACAAAATCTTTGTCGATATCCTCCATGCAGTGGGCTGCAAGCTCTTTTTCATCCGCTATGTTCAGATATCTTGCCGGTATGATGACATCGGTATCCACGTTGTCCTGGTATTTAAAAACATGTCCTTTCATTATTTCATGACCTCCTCGGGAGAAGATATTCTGCCGGTTATGGCAGATGCTGCCGCAACAGCGGGACTTGCCAGATAGACTTCGCTTTCCGGATGTCCCATCCGGCCTACAAAATTGCGGTTGGTCGTCGCAACCGCTCGCTCTCCCTTGGCCAATATCCCCATATGCCCTCCCAGACAAGGTCCGCAGGTGGGTGTGCTGACCGCTGCTCCCGCCTCTACGAATATCTCCAGAAGGCCTTCTCTCATGGCTTCAAGATAAATCTTCTGCGTAGCAGGGAATACGATAGTCCGCACCCTCGGGTGTACCTTTCTGCCTTTCAGCACATGCGCTGCTACTCTCAGGTCCTCCAGCCTGCCGTTGGTGCAGGAGCCGATGACTACCTGGTCTATTGGAACGTCACCCACGGCATCGATGCTTCTGGTGTTTTCCGGCAAATGCGGGAACGCGACCGTGGGCCGGATACCTGCCAGATCGATTTCGATAACCCGGCTGTATTCCGTATCCTTATCTGCTTCATACACTGCATACGGCTTGACTGCATGTGCTTTGACATAATCCACCGTTTTCTCATCCACCGGAAAGATACCGTTTTTTGCACCCGCCTCGATGGCCATGTTGGCAATAGTAAAGCGGTCATCTATGGACAGCGCCTTCACGCCTTCACCGCAGTATTCCATGGACTGGTATAATGCACCGTCTACACCGATCATGCCGATAAGGTGCAGGATCACGTCTTTTCCGCTGACCCAGGGTCCCATTTTTCCCTTCAGCACGATTTTGACGGCCTCAGGTACCTTGAACCAGGCCTCGCCGGTAGCCATACCCACAGCCATATCGGTACTGCCGATGCCGGTTGAAAAGGCACCCAGCGCCCCGTAAGTGCAGGTGTGGGAATCCGCTCCTATCACCACATCTCCGGGTACTACCAGGCCTTTCTCGGGAATCAGCGCATGTTCGATGCCCATCTGGCCTATCTCGAAGTAATTCTCTATCTCCATTTTCCTTGCAAAATCCCGGATCAGCTTGTTCTGCTCTGCCGATTTAATATCCTTGTTGGGGGTAAAATGATCCGGCACGATGGCCACCTTTTTCTTATCAAAAACACAGCATACACCTATCTTTTCAAACTCGTGAACTGCAACCGGTGTTGTGACGTCATTTCCCAATACCAGATCCAGCTTCGCTTTGATCAGCTGGCCTGCCTCCACCCGTTCCAGTCCGGCATGTGCTGCCAGAATCTTTTGTGTCATTGTCATTCCCATCTATACTGCTCCCTCCATCCACGCTTCATTTTCCTTAGTCAGCGCCATATCCTTCTCGTACTCCATCAGAAAATACTCGATGGAGTCGGTAAGTGCGACCCAACTGGCTTCAATGATGTTGGTGGATACACCGATGGTACCCCACACCCTTTCGCCATCCGTCGATTCAATTTGGACCCTTACCTTTGCTGCCGTCGCTTGCTGCGTATCTATGACGCGCACCTTATAATCCAGCAATCTCATTTTCAGAAGCTGAGGATAGAATAGCTCCAACGCCCTCCGGAGCGCACGGTCCATGGCATTGACCGGCCCGTCGCCCTCCGCTGCCGTAATTTCCTGCTCCCCGTTGACCTCTACCTTGATCACTGCCGTTGCACTGTTCCCTTCCTTCCACTGGTTTTCCGCCAGCACGGTGAAATCCAGCACCTGGAAGAACTGCCTGAGCTTGCCCAGGGTCCGCCTGACTACCAGGTCAAAGGAGCCCTCTGCCCCTTCAAACTGATATCCGTCATGCTCTAACGACTTAAGCCGGTTCATAATATCCTGGACCTCTGGAGACTCCTTGGAAAGCCATGGCGCCACCTCCTGGATGCGCTTCAGGATCGAGCTCCTTCCCGCAACCTCGGACATCAGCATGCGCCTGCTGTTACCTACCAATTCCGGCGGAATGTGCTCGAAGGAGGCTGTGTTCTTCAGTACGCCGTCGATATGCATGCCACCTTTATGGGCAAAAGCATTGTTCCCGACATAAGGCTCGTATTCATTCAACGATTTGTTGGCCAGTTCACTGAAGTAACGTGCCAGCGTCGCCAGTTCGCACAAGCTGCTGTCCGGAACCAGCCGCAGCTGTTTCTTGAGCTGCAGGTTGGGTATAATGGTGCAGAGATTCGCATTACCGCACCGCTCCCCATACCCATTGACCGTGCCTTGGACCTGCACCGCTCCGGCCATCACCGCCATGATGCTGTTGGCAACCGCCATACCGCAGTCGTTGTGGCTGTGTATACCAACCGGCACATCGAACCGCTTCACCACAGTTTTCACAATGCCTGCCACGTCTGCAGGAAAGGTTCCTCCATTGGTGTCGCAGAGCACCAGCCAGTCGGCCCCGCCCTCGCAGGCAGCGTGCAATGCGTTCATGGCATAGATCGGATTTGACTTAAGTCCGTCAAAAAAGTGCTCCGCATCAAATACGACTTCCTTGCCCTTCTCTTTGAAAAAGGCTACGGTGTCCCGGATCATATTCAGGTTTTCTTCCAGGGTGGTCCGGATGATCTGAGTGACATGAAAGTCCCAGCTTTTTCCGAAGATAGCTACCACCGGCGTGTCGGCTTTCAGAAGCGCCGTAACGTTCTGGTCCTCCTCAACCGCCACATTGGCTCTTCGCGTGCTGCCAAAGGCAGTCAGCTTTGCATTCCTGAGCCGCAGTTTCTTGACCTCTTCAAAGTAAGCCATATCCTTGGGATTGGAGCCGGGATTGCCGGCTTCAATGAAATCCACCCCGAATTCATCCAGCTTTTTGGTTATCTTCAATTTGTCCGCGACAGTAAATGAAACACCTTCTCCCTGCGCCCCATCCCTTAACGTGGTGTCAAAAACATAAATCTTTCTCATCTTATTCCAATCCCCAATTGAGTCCCACTCCTTCTCCAAAAAAGTTGCAGCTCCCGGCCAGCAAGGCTGCCTTTTGTGTCTGGTCCACATTCATATCCAGCCGGTAGACCATATTATTGACGGCATTGACATATGCCCGTGCACTGGCTTCAATGATGTCGGTGCTGGCACCGTGTCCCACGAATACCATACTGCCTACTGAAATCTTGGTGGTTACCTGACCCAATGCATCCCTGCCCCCTGTTGCTGCCTTGATGTAATAGTCCTCCAGAGTAATCCGCATATTGACTGCCCTGTCTATGGCCTTGAAGGTTGCATCCACCGGACCGTCTCCACAGGCTGCTTCCTCTATGACACGGTCCTTATGCCGGATCCGCACCGTGGAGGTTGCCAGCATGCCGCTTCCGCTGGTGATCTGGAAATGCTCCAGGGTATAGGCTTCGGACACCTTGGAGGTTTCCTGGCTGACCAATGTCTCGATATCATCATCCATGACAAACTTTTTCTTGTCTGCCAGGTCTTTGAATTTGGCGAATATATTGGTTACCTCGTTGGCCGTCAGACTGCTGTAGCCCATTTCCCGGAGGCGCTCTTCAAAAGCATGGCGTCCGGAGTGTTTACCAAGGACGATATGATTCTGTTTGAGACCTACCGATTCCGGCGTCATGATTTCATAAGTCTGCCGGTGGGACAGCATGCCATGCTGGTGTATGCCCGACTCATGAGCAAAAGCATTAGCTCCGATAATGGCCTTATTGGGCTGTACATGCACACCGGTGAGGTAGCTGACCATCTTGCTGGTCCTATAAAGCTTTTCTGTGTGTATGCCGGTATTGGTGTTATATACATCATGCCGGGTACGGAGCGCCATGACAATCTCCTCCAGCGCGGCATTCCCAGCTCTTTCTCCCAGTCCGTTGATAGTGCATTCCACTTGTTCGGCTCCGTTTTCCACTGCGGCCAGCGAGTTGGCCACCGCCATCCCAAGGTCATTGTGGCAATGCACACTGAGAATCGCCTTATGGATGTTGGGTACGTTTTCCCGGATATCCCTAATCAGCTTGCCGAACTCTCCCGGTGCCATATAACCTACTGTGTCGGCGATGTTGACCACATCCGCACCTGCATCGATGACGGCTTCCAGCACCCTAAAAAGGAATTGCGGGCTGGTTCTGCTGGCGTCTTCAGGTGAGAATTCCACTTCCGGACATAAGGTTTTGGCATAGGCCACCATCTCGGCAGCCGATTGTATGACCTCTTCGGGAGCCATCTTCAGCTTATACTCCATATGCAGGTCTGAGGTTGCTATGAAGGTATGAAGGCGGGGTTTTACGGCATACTTCAATGCCTCCCAGGCCCTGTCGATATCCTTTTTGGTTGCCCTGGCCAAAGCAGCCACAGTCACCTCCCTGACGTTTCGGGCTATTTCCATCACCGCTTCAAAATCACCATTGGAAGCGATGGGAAAGCCGGCTTCAATAACGTCTACACCCAGCTGCTCCAGCTGCTTGGCAATCTGCAGCTTTTCATGGACATTCAGGCTGACTCCCGGCGTCTGTTCGCCGTCCCTTAAGGTTGTATCGAATAAATAAATCCTTTTCGGCATTTTTGATTCCCCCTTTTCATTTTTTCTCGATCCAGGGCATCATCTTTCTCAATTCCTTGCCCACGGTTTCGATCTGGTGCGATTGCTCCCGCCTTCTCATGGCATTGAACTGGGGCCTGTTGGCCTGGTTTTCCAGTATCCAGTTCTTTGCGAAGGTTCCGTCCTGTATCTCAGTCAGTACATTTTTCATCTCTTTTCTCGTCTCTTCCGTTACAATCCGCTTGCCTGTGGAATAATCTCCGAATTCTGCCGTATCACTGATGGAGTATCTCATGTAGCTCAAGCCGCCCTGGTTGATCAGGTCCACGATCAGCTTCATTTCATGGAGGCATTCAAAGTAAGCGCTTTCCGGCTGATAACCCGCTTCCACCAGCGTTTCGAAGCCAGCTTTGATAAGTTCTGTCACACCGCCGCAGAGGACTGCCTGTTCACCGAAAAGGTCTGTTTCCGTTTCCTCCTTGAAGGTGGTCTCCAGCACGCCGGCTCTGGCACCGCCGATCCCTTTGGCGTAAGCCAGTGCTTTTTCCTTGGCAGTACCGGTATAGTCATTATGGACTGCTACCAGGCATGGCACGCCTTTTCCTTCCTGATACTGGCTTCTTACGGTGTGGCCGGGACCCTTCGGTGCAACCATGAAAACATCCACATTGGACGGCGGTACGATTTGTCCGTAATGTATGTTGAACCCGTGGGCGAATATCAGTGCCTTGCCTTCTGTCAGATTGGGCTCTACTGCTTCCCGGTAAAGCTTCGCCTGCTTTTCATCGGGTATAAGGATCATGACAAAATCTGATTGCTTAACCGCCTCAGCGGCTTCAAACACCGGGAGGCCTGCTTTTTCTGCCGCTTCCCAGGATTTGCTGCCCTTGTATAAGCCGACACAGACCTGGACGCCGCTTTCCTTCAGGTTTAGCGCGTGGGCATGACCCTGGCTGCCATAGCCGAGGACGGCGACCTTTTTTCCCTTCAATAGCTCCAGATTGGCATCCTTGTCATAATACATTCTTGCAGTTGTCATTTTTGCATTCCTCCTAAATTTTCCTAATTTTTTAAAATTTGATAAAATAAAAAGACCTCTCATCCCACTGGGGCGAGAAGTCTTCGCGGTACCACCCAAATTTGTTCTTGTCTTTTTAACGGCACCGCCCATTGCTGGCGGAACCGGCGCGGCCTACTATTTTCAGCCTACAGCTCCTAGGTGATTTCAACAAAGGAATTTTGTGGATTCACACCAACCTCCACTCTCTGAAAAAACTGCTCTTTGTTTACTGCCCTCATCATTGCCTTTATCATTATGGAATTTTTCTCAAGCCGAATAATGCCGTTGATGCTAATCACTAGCACGAGACCCAGTAGGATGCTTAGCAGCACTACTAGAATCCCGTTAATAATTAGGCCTAGCCCGGCATTGACAATAATGCTAATTATGATAATGGCGAAAATGTTCATTATCCAATTCAACATTTGAAAAATCCCCTTAATGCTGATTTCTTCCCCCGGCAGCGTCAGCACGCCGTGGTATTAAAAGTGATGTTACCAGCTTCTGGAGCAGAAGTCAATAAAATTTCTTGGTAAAATTTCAGATTTTTTTCAAATTTTTTAACAATTGCGGGTGGACATGCATATTCAAACCAGATTTTGCAGGCTCCAGCTGCAATTGTTACAAATTTGTAAAATAATCTAGGCCGTCTTTTGCCATCCCCTCATATTGACACTAAAAATGATTTGTAGTATATTAGGTGCTAAATCTTAAGGTCGTAGGAGATGTGTAGTATGAACAGTAAAGATGTAACCCAAGGTGTAGCCCGTGCACCTCACAGGGCGCTTTTTTATTCCATGGGCTATCTGCCGGAGGATTTGGAAAAGCCGATGATTGGTATTGTCAATGCCCACAACGAGGTCATACCGGGTCATTTTCACCTCAACGACATTGCTCAGGCTGTTAAGCTGGGTGTTTCTGCGGCGGGCGGAACCCCGGTGGAATTCCCGGTCATCGGCATCTGCGACGGAATCTCCATGAACCACAGCGGCATGAAATATCCCCTGGCCAGCCGCGAGCTGATTGCAGATTCCATAGAAGCTATGACCATGGGGCATAAATTCGACGGGCTGGTACTCATCGGCAACTGTGATAAAATCGTGCCCGGTATGCTGATGGCAGCTGCGCGCCTTGACATACCCTCTATTTACATCAGCGGCGGACCTATGCTTGCAGGAAAGCACCGGGGCAAAACCATTGACCTGGTTCATGGTGCCTTTGAGGCGGTAGGCGTTCATGCTGAAGGCAAAATGAGCGATCAGGAGCTGCTGGAGATCGAGCAAAGCTCTTGTCCCACTTGCGGCAGCTGTGCCGGACTCTTTACCGCCAATACTATGAATTGCCTTGCAGAAGCGTTGGGCATGGCTCTCTCCGGCAACGGAACCATTCCAGCACCTTTCGGCAAGCGCCGGCAACTGGCAAAGCGGGCCGGTATGCGGATCGTGGAGCTGGTCAAAAATGATGTACGGCCCCACAGCATCCTGACACTCAAAGCTTTCAGGAATGCCGTGGCACTGGACATGGCTATCGGCGGCTCCTCCAACACCACGCTCCACCTTTTAGCGATAGCTAATGAGATGGGCGTGGAACTAACATTGGATGATTTTGACGCTATCAGCAAAAAGGTACCCAATATCACCAAGCTGAGCCCCTCCGGCTACCATCACATTGAAGACCTGGAGGAGGCCGGCGGTATTTCAGCTGTTTTGAATGTCCTTTTGAAGGGCGGCCATATCGATCCTGATGAATTAACGGTAACCGGCAGAACATTGGGTGAGAATATAAGCACCGCAGCCGTGTTAGACTCCAGCGTCATCCGCAGTCTCGACAATCCCTATGGCAAGGAAGGCGGCATTGCAATCCTGAGTGGAAACCTGGCTCCTGAGGGTGCTGTTGTCAAGCAGTCCGCAGTACATGAGGAAATGATGCGGCATAAGGGTCCTGCCAGAGTATTCAACTCTGAGGAAGAAGCCTTTGAAGCCATTATGGCCCACCGCATCAGGCCCGGAGATGTGGTGGTCATCCGGTATGAAGGTCCCAGGGGCTGCCCGGGAATGCGTGAGATGCTGAGCCCTACCGCTGCCATCATGGGGATGGGTCTGGAAAAGTCTGTTGCCCTGATTACCGACGGAAGGTTTTCAGGCGGTACCAGAGGGCCATGCATCGGGCATATTTCTCCAGAAGCTTCCGAGGGCGGTGTGATTGCGCTTTTGGTAGAAGGCGACACCATTGAAATCGATATCCCCGGCCGCGTTTTGAAGGTGGATCTGTCAGAGGCTGAGCTGGAGAAACGTCGCTCGGAATGGCAAAAGCCCCAGCCGAAGGTTAAACCTGGCACCTATCTGTCAAGATACAGCAAACTTGTAACTTCTGCCAGTATAGGCGCGGTACTGGAGCGCTAAGGTCGGAAATGAAAAGGCGATCTGCACAGTTTTAAAGTGCAGCCGCCTTATTTTATTTCAGATTATTGCGCGATGCAGATCCTGTTCCGGCCTGACCGCTTTGCTTCATATAGGGCTTCATCCGCCCGTCTGATGACCTCTTCTACTGAACCGCACTTTTCTGTGGAACAGCAGCTTACAACGCCAAAGGAGCTGGTAACCTGTATCTCACTGTTGTTGCATTCCGTCCGCTTGGCCTCCATCTTCACACGGAGCGCTTCCAGCCGCAGGTTGATGCCGCTCATATCCTGAGTATTCCTGAAAATAATGGCGAACTCCTCACCGCCGTACCGGCATACGATATCATCCTTGCGGATGGATTGGCGTATCAGTTCTCCCATTTCCTGCAGCACCATATCGCCGCACAAATGGCCGTAATTATCGTTCACCTTTTTGAAGTGGTCGATATCCAGTATGGTCAGTACAAAGGGCAAGCCGAACTTTTTATAGTTATCCATGCAGTTGTTGATTTCCTTGTTGAAAAACATCCGGTTGTGCAAGCCTGTCAAGCCGTCGATCAGCGCCATCTCCTCCAGTTTGGCGTAGAGCTGGGCATTTTCCAGTGACAGTCGGATGGCAATCGCCAGTGTGTTTAGGTACCGTTTTGCTTCAATCGTAAAATAGTCGTCCCTGTAATGCTCCAGATAAATGATGCCTAAACGCTTTTCTTTTCCATTAAGGGGCACGCAGACTACCGAACGGATATCCCTTTCCCTGCTGAAATCATCTGTGATGTCTTCACCATTGAGTATAAAGGGCTCCCGGTTATCCTTATACCGCGCCAGTAGCGTCTGCCCGATTTTTTCCATGCTCAACAAGGATTGGCGCGATAGGCTGCTGGCTTCGATTTTGTAGCCGCCGCCGTTGTAAATGAAAATAGTGCTGCTGGTAGCACCCAGTACACCGATCAGCATGTCGTTGATGATGGAAAAAAGGTTCTTGTAGTCGGTAACCAGGTTGATATACTCAAAAATGTTGATAATGGTGCTAAGCTCGTTCACGGTATGCTCGTACTTGATGTTCAAAGCAGAAATCTGCTGCAAGCTATTCTCTACACATTTCTGATAGCTGTCAACATCTGTCGTGACTGCCTTCAGCTTTTCACAGCAGTCGCAATTCATATTGGCCATAATAGCCACTCCCCCCAGTATTTTATGGTTCTATCATACTATTCTTTTCGACAACTATCAATCCTTTTCTCTCCCATCTGTTGCCATTTTTTCAGCATGTTGCAGCTTTCAACATGGATTCTAAAAAAGGCCGAATTTCAAACTTTTTGAAAAAAACTGAAATATGTGCTATATTTTAAGATAGACTATAATCAGGAACCGCAAAATAATGACGGAGGAGGTTTTACATATGAACCGCTTTGTAGATTATATTGACATAAATGATGAGGTACTGGATGCCTTAAGGTTTTGCAATCCGGTGGTAGCCCTTGAGTCAACCATCATATCCCACGGCATGCCGTATCCGGATAATCTGAGCACCGCTAAGGATCTTGAAAACATTGTGAGGCAGAACGGTGCCGTTCCGGCCACCATCGCCATTATAAAGGGCAGGATCAAAATAGGGCTGACCCCTGAGGAGCTGGAGTATCTTGCAACGTCAAAGGACGTCATCAAGGTGAGCCGGCGTGATATTCCCCATATTATTGCCGGTGAGCTGGACGGCGCAACCACTGTGGCGTCCACCATGATTTTTTCCCGAATTGCCGGTATCAGCCTTTTTGCCACCGGCGGTATCGGCGGTGTTCATCGAGGCGCAGAAAGAAGCTTTGATATTTCAGCGGATCTCACTGAACTTGCCCAGACCAATGTTGCCGTCGTATGCGCCGGCGTCAAGTCTATCCTGGATATCGGCCTGACGCTGGAGAAGCTGGAAACGCTGGGCGTACCGGTATTTGGCTACGGTACGGAAGATTTCCCTTCTTTTTATACCCGTAAGAGCGGGTTCAAGGTCGATACTCGGATTGATACCCCGGAGGAATGTGCCCGCATTTTGAAGACCAAATGGGACCTGGACCTGGACGGCGGCGTCATTATAGCAAATCCGGTGCCTGAAGCCTTCGAGGCCGATCAGTCGGTCATCGATACCGCTATTGAAATTGCACTTGTTGAAGCCCAGCGGAACAATATCCGTGGGAAGGAAGTCACACCCTTCCTCTTGTCAAAGGTCAAGGAGTTAACCGGCGGAGAGAGTCTGGAAGCCAATATCGCCTTGGTGAAGCACAATGCAGAGGTGGCAGCAAAGATCGCCGTAGCCCTGTACAATATATGCGAGAAATAACAGTGAGGCTGATGTCACTCTTGACACCAGCCTCACTGTTATTTCTCAAAAAGCTTCTTTAATCCCAGATCATACGGCGGCTTTACGACGCCCTTTTCGGTAATGATCGCTGTAATCAGGTGATGGGGTGTAACATCAAAAGCCGGATTGAACACTTTGACCCCCTGCGGTGCAGTTCTTCTGCCGAAGCCACAGGTCACTTCCTGCTCATGCCGTTCCTCAATCGGGATTTCATTTCCATCCGGTGTGGACAGATCGATGGTGGATGTGGGGCCTGCAATGTAGAACGGGATACCATGGGCTTTTGCCAGAACGGCCACGCCATAAGTGCCGATCTTGTTGGCCGTATCCCCATTGGCTGCCACCCGGTCACACCCTACGATGACGGCATCCACCCAGCCCTTGGACATCACCATTGCCGCCATGTTATCGCAGATCAGTGTGACATCCACTTCAGCCTGCAGCAGTTCCCAGGTAGTGAGCCGTGCCCCCTGCAGCAGCGGCCTGGTTTCGTCCGCATATACCCTGATATCCCAGCCTCTTTCCTTAGCAAGATAGATGGGTGATAATGCGGTACCAAACTGAGCCGTCGCCAATCCTCCGGCATTGCAGTGAGTCAGCAGCGTCATGCCGTCATGCATCAATGTCAACGCATTTTCTCCAATGGCTCTGCACATATTTTCGTCTTCATCCCGGATGGCATGGGCTTCAGCCAGCAAAGCTGCCTTGATTTCATCAACGGGCTTCCCGCTTTGTGCTTCTGCATGTTTTTCCATGCGCTTCAGAGCCCAGAAAAGATTGACAGCCGTGGGCCTTGAAGTGGCCAGATAGTCGGAATATTTTTTGAAAGATGCCCAAAAGCCGTCGAAGCTGTCTGCCTGTATCTCATTCATGGCAACACACAAGCCGTATGCCGCCGCTATACCGATAGCCGGTGCGCCTCTGACTTTCAGTTGGAATATGGCATCCCATACGTCCTCCACCTTTTCCAGTCTGATGAAAACCGTCTCTTCCGGTAGCTTTGTCTGGTCCAGAATGACCAGGGTATCGTCTTCCCATTTTACAGAACGCAATCCGCTTAATATATTCTCCATGTCGCTCCTCCTAATCAATGTAAAGGGACACACCTTGCTCGAGCAAGAGGTATTCCTTTTATGCTAAGGAATATCCCTTTTTGAGTCTCTTCGATGTTATATTATAGCATATCCTTTTCGTGAAGGATATTTGTATCTTGCGGAGAATTTATATGATGCGACTCAATGCATTATATTTTGGAGGTGCCTTCAGATGAAACCTGTCGTTGTTGTCGGCGGTATCAATATGGATATAAAAGGGCGGTCGAAGGAGCCCCTGGTGCATAGGAGCTCCAATCCGGGCAAGCTTGAAATGGCCCCAGGCGGTGTAGGCCGGAACATTGCCCACAACCTGGCGCGTCTGAGAGTGCCCGTAACGCTGCTGGGCGTTGTGGGAGAGGATTATCAGGGAAGGCAGGTTTTGGAGCGCACCGTTGAGGCAGGTGTCAATATTGAGCATGTCCTGCAGTTGAAGGGCAGAAACACCGGCACCTACCTTGCGTTGTTGAACTGTGACGGTGAAATGGAACTGGCTCTTTCTGACATGCAAATTACGGAATCCATGGACCAGCACTACCTGAATGGTCAATCGGATGTCCTCCAGAGTGCCGGATTCATTGTCTGCGACACCAATATTCCTAAGGAGTGCATCCGTTTTCTGATACGCTATGCCAATGCTGCCGGTATCCCCATCTGCGTTGAGCCGGTGTCGGTGTCAAAGGCAGTTAGGATAGCGGATATACTGAATGGCATCGACTATATCACGCCAAACAAGGATGAATTGGGAGCACTTTCAGGGCTTCCGTCAGAGGACGCAGGCTTGGAAGCGGCAGCGCAGGCTCTGATCAAAGGCGGCATCAGGAACGTTCTGGTCACACTGGGCGAAAAAGGCATGTGCCTGGTCAATTCTGAAGGCAGCAGCTTTTTTCAAAGCCTTCGTGTCAGGGTTGCCGATGTGACCGGTGCTGGTGATGCGCTGACTGCGGGCTTCATTTACGGCATGATGAAGTATGGCGATCCCCTTATGGCCTGCAAGTGCGGACTGGCTGCAGCTGCAATCACAGTAGAGAGCAATGAGACAGTCAGCGGATCAATGTCTGAAACGGCGCTATTGGAACGCCTGGAATGGAGGAAATGATATGTCAAGAAAATACCGTTTATACCAGATCGACGCTTTTACAAAGGAGAAGTTTACCGGGAATCCTGCCGGTGTCATCACCAATGCCGATGGGCTGACGGAAAAGGAAATGCAGAAAATTGCCCGGGAGCTGAACAATTCTGAGACGGCCTTTGTTTTTTCTTCGGACAGCTCCGATTACGATGTTCATGTTCGCTTCTACACGCCAACCAGAGAGGTTCCGATATGCGGTCATGCCACTGTGGCAGCACACTATGCACGGGCTGTGGAAATGAAGCTGGGTACTATGAGGCTCTTTCACAAGACAGGCGCAGGGGTTTTACCTGTGGATATCGTACATGAGGATGGTGATTACCGCATAATCATGACACAGGGTAAAATAGAGTTTGGGGAACTTGTCGAAGGAGTGAACAAGGACGTTTTGCTGTCCGCATTGGGGATATCTGAAGCGGATATACAGGAAGGCTGCCCCATCCAGATCGTGTCTACAGGGCATTCAAAGGTCATGATCGGCATAAAAAGCGCCTCAACCTTAAACAGCCTTAAACCGAATTATGACATGCTTTCTAAGCTGAGTGAGTCCATTAAGTGCAATGGCTATTATGTCTTTACATTCGATTCCGACAACGAGGGCATCCTGATCAGAGGCCGGATGTTTGCCCCAGCCATCGGCATCAATGAAGATCCGGTGACCGGTAATGCCAACGGTCCTTTAGGCGCGTATCTGATCCATCACAAACTGGCGGCGCACAACGGGTCCGCTTTCAGCTTCAGTGCAAAGCAGGGTGAAGCGATAGGCCGTGCAGGCATTATCGATGTAGAAGCCGATATCGAAAATGCAGAGCCGGTGCAAGTTCGAATCTCAGGCAAAGCCGTCATCGCCTTTCAGGCAGAGTTGATACTGTGATTTTTGGGGGATATAAAATATCCCTGATAAAAACATGCGGATAGAACACAATATATAGAATGCGACAATTGTGCTCATTGACTGCATGCCCGGTTTATTGTTACAATATAATTATAAATATTGCAAAAATTGTTGATATTCCGCCTGTTGATCCGTTTCAATGACCGTTGGCCGGTACAGGATGACCGGTTAATGTATAGAGGGGCGCATTTCATTTGTGCCGTCCCAAGTCATATAATTTGGAGGAGGTTTTTTATGTTAAAGGACCGTTTGAAACTGGATGCTTCATTTATCGATGAGTTGAACCGTTTCCTGATTGCTCCCGACAACAAGCTGATCAACGACATTTTGAGGGTCGTAGAAAAGTACGGAACCCCGGACGAGATCAATGACCAGGCAAAGCACGCCCGCAAGCTTTCCAACCTGATGGATCGGCTGCGGAATCAAGACTCCCCTTATCTGAAGGATCTCGAGTGGCTCGCTTCCATGAGGGATAAGGGTGCTTTCACTTCCATTTCCCAGTACAGGCGCAATATCTTGGGCGATAAGGCCGACGCGGTATATTTTGAGGAAAGCAAGGCCGTTACATTGGAAATCAGTGCGCTGCAATACTTCCCCTGGTTGATCGAAGAAGCCAAACAGGCTATCGACAAAAAGGAAATCATGCCGGGACGGTACATACGTGTTCGAAATATGAAGGAGCAGGAAAGCGACAACGGCGATATCCTTGCGGTAGCAGCCGCTATGCAGATTGTCGGTGCCAGCTATGTTGAAACCCTGGATACCAAGGGTACGGACGGCTCCAACGTCCATTTGGGCGGACCCGCCACCATTACCGGTTATTTCGGCGGCATCGGACAGCCCAACGAACATGCCTTGATGTGGATCGACGAACTGTTATACTATTACACCAACTACGGTGTCAACGAAGTATTGAATATCAACCCCGGTACAGTCTTCCTGGGCTATATGCTCTATAAGCTGGGCATCAATATCCGTTTCAAGATTTCTGTCTTTATGGGCAACGATAATCCGTATTCGGTACTCTGGACCCTGCTCATGGCCAGATTCTTCGCCCGTGAAGACGGTACCACACCGCTGATCGGCTTCAACCTCAGCAACTCTGTCAACAACAAGACCATCGAGCTGAGCTCGGAAATCCGCAATATTTTCGGATTTGAAAATAATGTCCGGATCGAGCACCATATAACAGAATGCTACAAGAGCATTGTCAGACAGCCCTATAACCGCCGCGATGAACTGATGGCGGTAGCTGCACAGGTACCCAATATCTCTGCCAAGCATGAAGGCGGAGACCCGGATGCAGAAATCACTCAGACACATCCTTCCGATATACTGGACTACTTCAGGAAGAAGGAAGAAGTCATTGCCTCGGGCGATATGACGAATCTGCTGGGTAACTATTTAGGAAAGCACAACGCCGTCAACAATACGGCAAAGGCGCTGACCCAGAACGGCCTCTCCTTTATTGCAGCCAGGAAGCTGCATAAGCGGTAATCCTCGTAAATGAAGAAAGTCAAAGGGTTATTCCCTTTGACTTTCAATTTTTTTGCCGACGATGACCAGATCCCGCAGGATCCCATCCAACTCCGCTACGCCGGGCATCGTTCCCCATCTTTCGAAACCGAACCTTGAAACAAGGTTCAGGCTGGGCGTATTGTGGCCGAATATGAATCCTACCAGGTTCCTAATTCCCAGACTGCCGCATGCGTTGATGGCATTCTGCAGCAGCAGCGGTCCCAATCCTTTTTTCCGGTATTCCTCTTTGATGTAGATGCTCAATTCAGCCGTCGCATTGTAAGCCGGCCTGCCGTAAAAGGATTGAAAGCTGAGCCAGCCGCAGATTTCCTGCCCCTGCTGGATGACCCATAACGGACGAAACCCGGGGGAATGCGTCTCAAACCAGCCCTTTCGGCTTTCTGCCGTGACACACGCCGTATCAGCCGTCACTGCCCTGCTTGCTACCGTCGAATTATAAATGGCTACGATTTGCGGTAGATCCTCCGGAACGGCATCCCGTATCACATAATCCTGATCCATTAGTATCCCAGTGTTTCGCCTACAATGTACACCTTGAAGTCCATTAACGGCGGCTTCGCTTCTATAACAGCCGTTACCGTGCACATTCTGTCGGTTCCCTTGCAGTCGGCACAGTCGTCAATCTTGGCGCAAGGGGTGCTCCGGTTGAGCCTTCTGGCGTTCATGGGACATGCAACGGTCTTGATCCGATTGATGGCTGCATCATAATCCGCACTAAGCTTGTTGGTTCCCACGATGATCCTGACCTTTTTGGGTCCGAAGAAGGTGGCTGCCACCCGGTTGCCGTTTCCATCGATGTTAACGATCCTGCCGTCTTCAATCAGGGCGTTGCAGCTGGATAAATACACATCTGAGAACAGCGCTTTCCGTATGGTATCCAGGGTTTTGTCCTTTTCGACGCGCCAATGCCACAGCACCTGATTGCCTCTCTCAGTGAGCTTTTCATATAAGCCCAGTGCCTCCAGCGTCTTGGAACCGCCGAAGGCCACCTGTTCTTCGGTACCGATTTCCTCCAGTAATTCCTTGACAATGGCTTCGGTATTCTCAAAATACTTTGCCTCGATCCGCCGCTTTCCCAAATTGTCAATGACGTTTTTAATTCTCTCGTCCATGGTTGCCCTCCTTTTATTCTCTTGATCGGCCTGTTTAAAGCGTTACTGCTGCTTCTATGGCACCATGCCCTCCCATTTCTTCCTTCAGGACGATTGCCATCCTCCGGATGCCGTCTACGATGCGCTCCTCCTGCATGTTGGAGTAGTTCAGCCGCATGGTGTTTTCCCTGCCTCCATTCGCAAAGAAGGAACCGCCCGGTACAAAGGCAACATTGTTTTTCAGGCATTTTACCAGCAGTTCCCTGGAATTCAAGCCTTCCGGAAGCTCAACCCATAGGAACAGCCCTCCCTGGGGATTGGTTACCTTGATGTCCTTTGGGAATTCTTCCTGGATGGTCTGCAGCATCAGGTTCCGACGTCTTTCATACACATCCCTGATTTTCCGGATATGGGCCTGGAAGTCGTGGGACCGCACAAAGGCTACCAATACCATCTGAGCAAACAGATTAGTATGCAGATCGGTTCCCTGCTTGAACAAGACATATTTCTGCAGGATCTCCTCCTTGGCCGAGACCCAGCCCAGTCTTAGTCCGGGGCTGAAGGTCTTGGAGAAGGTGCTGAGATAGATCACCCTGCCATCCTTGTCAAAATGCTTGATTGCCGGAAGTTTTTCGCCCTCGAAGCACAGTTCGCCATAAGGATTATCCTCTACGATTATAATATCATATGCATCGGCAAGTTCCATCAGTCTTTTTCTTCTTTCCAGGCTCATGGTTCTGCCGCTGGGGTTCTGAAAGTCCGGGACCGTATAGATGAACTTCGGTCTCATACCTGACATCAGAAGCCTTTCCAGCTCTTCCATCACCATCCCGTCTTCATCCATGGGTATTTCCACAAACTTTGGCATATAAGCCTGAAATGCATTGATAGCAGCCAGGTAGGTGGGGCTTTCGCAAAAAACCAGGTCCCCCTCATCCAGGAATGCTTTGCCGGTCAGATCCAGACCCTGCTGGGAACCTGAAGTGATCAGCACATCGGTGAAGGCTGCATGGATACCATTCTTTTTCATCATTTCAACGGTCAGCTCCCTCAGAGGTTTGTAACCCTCTGTTGTGCCATACTGCAGCGCAATCATGCCTGATTCCGTCAGAACCGTCTCGCAGGCTTCCACCATTTCCTGCACCGGAAACAACTCTGGCGCCGGCAAGCCTCCGGCAAAAGAGATCACCTCAGGCAGCTCCGTCAGCTTTAGTAGTTCCCTGATCTCCGACGCCTTCACAAAATTGGACCGTTTTGAAAAATTCACTTTCATTGCTTCAGCCTCCTAATTCTTTTGGTTCAATAACACGTTTTCCAAATAATCTGCTGCAAATACCATCGCTTTTTTTGTAAGCATCTCACATAAATGCGGCGGATTCTCCTTCTTAAAGCCTTCGACCCTCAATTCTCGGCAAACCAGGCTGCCAAAAGCATGCTGAAATTCCCAAGCAAAATCATAGCAGGCCTTTACCGTTTTTTTATCATCGAATCCCTTACTCCTGCAGAAAATGCCGATAAAGAGCAGCGTGCCTTCAACCAAGCCGCACTGCGCGCCAAACTTGCCTGCGCCATGCATGCCTACTGCAGAATCGATCACCTGCTGTTCCAGCTTAATACCGCATATTTCCGACAGTGTTTTAAGCGTTGTTGTTGCGCAATTCAAGTCATCTTCCCAATAGTAATCGTGTACCCTTTTTTCAATCAGTGCTTCTCTCTCCATTCTCTCATCTCCTCTTCGGTCTGATATTAAACGATCGGCCTTGTGCCATATCTGGCCTGCTGCGGACGTTGGTCGGATTCCTCCAGCACTTCTTCTACTGCCTTTGCCAGTCGGCCGATGCCTTCCTTGATCTGGGAAGGGTTTGCATAGGTGAAATTCAGCCGGATATGGTTGCCATCCTGCTCTCCGCTGGGGTAGAATGGCCTGCCCGGGACATAGGCCACACCGTTCTTCGAGGCGCTCTGGAGCAACTTCTCCTGAACAACCTGCTCCGGTAAGCCGCACCATAAGTAGTAGCCTCCCTGAGGCTTGCTCCAGTTGACATTCAGGTAGCTATAACGCTCAAGCTCTGCCATCATGATATCCCTTCGCAGTACATACTCTTTTTTTACCAGCTTCAAATGCTCACTGTAGAGGTTTTGCTGCAGGAACTCGTTAAAAAACAGCTGTGCCGGCGTATTGACATGCAGATCGGACATCTGCTTCAGCAGCGAAAACTTTTCTATTACCTGCCGCGGCGCTGCGACCCAGCCTACACGCATCCCCATGAAAAGCACCTTTGAAAAGGTGCTGAGGTAAATCACATAACCGTGACTGTCCAACGCCTTGACCGGCGGTACGAAGGCACCCTCATACCGGAGCTCGCCGTATGGGTCGTCCTCCAATATAGGTATCTGATGCCTATAGGATAACTCCAGCAGCTGATGCCGGCGTTCAAGACTCATCACTGTGCCGGATGGATTCTGGAAGGTTGGGAGGGTGTAAATCAGCTTGGGCTTATACCTAGTCAGCAATGCCTCCAGAATTTCCACCCGCATGCCGTCCCGGTCCACCGGTATGCCCATGATCCTTGCCCCCGCGGATCTGAAGGTATTCATAGCGCCCAGATAGGTGGGCTCCTCCACTACAACAAGATCCCCAGCACTGATCAGGCTGCGGGCGGCAAAGTCCAGACCTTGCTGTGAACCCGACAATATCATGATATCCTTGGCGGAAGCCTGGATATCCCGCATCCGTAGGTGCCGGCTCAGGCTTTCCCTTAGGGGATAACTGCCTTCCACAGGGCTGTGGTGCATTTGCTCAAGCATGGCTGCTGAAGACATTTTGCCTTGTATTTGCATCATTTCCCTAACAGGGTAGACGTCAGGTGACGGCATCCCCCCTGCAAAGGAAATCACTTGGTCCCGGCTTGTGATGTCCATAATGTCCTTAATGACCCTATCGTTAGCGTATAATACGCTTTTGTTGAAAAGCTGATCCCACTGAACTGGATAAACAGCCTCCGCCACCGGCTTCTGCGAGCTGAATACCTGCGGCAGCACTACCGTCCCCCTGCCAACGTGGGCACCCAAGAGGCCGTCTGCTTTCAACTCCTGATAGGCTTTCAATACAGTGCTCCTGTTGATGCCAAGCTGATCAGCCAGCTTGCGTTCGGGTGGCAGCATCTGCCCGGCCCTCAGCTCTCCCGAGAGGATTTTCTCCTGTATCTGCTTCTTGATCTGCAAGTAGACAGGTGCGTCGCCGTCTTTGTTGATGCTTAAGTTCATCTCTATCCCTCCGGTTTTGAAATGGCCGTATTATTTTGGCATTGGCCCATACCACCAACTACCAATTTTAGTATAACACAACCATTTTGATTTAAAACCACCAATTGGATTAAATTTGAACCATCCAATTTGCAGGTTTTAAGTTTGTCTAATTTGATATCTGCACAATTCCTGTTTCCCATTTTATACAATATGGTATAATAGTAAAGGAAAGGAACAAAAAGGAGGATTGACATGAATAGGGAAAGATTGGTCAACGAATTTATTGAGATGGTAAAAATCAGCAGTGTCACAGGCATGGAGGGCAGATTTGCCAAGGTTCTGGAGGAAAAGCTGAAAGCCCTGGGCTTTGAAGTATATATCGACAACGCTGGGGAAAAAGCCGGCTGCGACACAGGAAATGTCGTCGGGAAGCTGAAGGGAAGCAAAAATGGGCCGGCCGTTCTGTTCGGTGCGCATATGGACACCGTCTCACCGGGAACCAATATACAGCCTGTGATCAGAGACGGCATCATTTACAGCGATGGGACCACTATCCTGGGCTCTGACGACAAAGCCGGCATAGCTGCGATACTGGAAGCGGTCCGCTATCTGAAGGAGCAGAATATCCCACACGGTGATATCGAGGTTGCCTTTACCATAGCGGAGGAAGGCGGAATGTTCGGCGCCAAGAACCTGGACTATGGCAGATTATCCTCCAAGATGGCCTTCATTCTGGACAGCGGCGGCGATATTGGCGGTGTCATCATACAAGGTCCCGCTCAAATCAAAATATTCTCAAATATCAAAGGCAGGTCCGCCCATGCAGGGGTTTCCCCGGAGGCAGGCGTCAGCGCCATTCAGGTTGCAGCCCATGCCATAGCCGGCATGAAGCTTCTGCGGATCGATCCCGAAACAACAGCCAACGTTGGAACAATAAAAGGCGGCACCACGACCAACGTCGTATGTGATTTTGTGGAAACCTCCTTTGAAGCCCGCAGCCACAATCAGGAAAAACTGGAAGCCCAGACCGCCCACATGCTGGCATGCATCAAGGACACTTGCGCTGCATTCGGCGCTCAGGATGAAACCACCCATTACCTGAATTATCCGGCCTTTACGATACCAAAGGATGCAGCGATTCTGAAAGTAACCGAGTCTGCCATGAACCGCATCGGGAGAAGGATGGAATTGAAGTCCACGGGAGGCGGCAGCGATACCAATATCATGAGCGGCAACGGCATTCAGGCAGTAACCCTGGCCATTGGCATGAACAATGTCCATACAACCTCTGAGAACATCGCAATCAGCGATTTGCTAAAAACGGCAGAACTGGTTTCTGCCATCATACAAGAAGCGGGAATGGAGTGATCTCTATGTTCATAGGTGAACGCATCAACCTGCGGGCTATGAAGCGGGAGGATATCGAATATGCCGTCCGCTACCAGTCCGATCTGGACGTCACCAACAATTATTTCATGAGCCTCAACCTTTTTCCTACATCGGACATGTGGGATAAATGGTACGAAGGCATTGCCGAGGATGACAAAGGCTTCAGCTTTGCCATAGAAAACAAGGGCGGCCTGTATATCGGCGGCTGCCATACCATGTGGCTCAATTGGAAAAACCGGACCACCTATATCGCCATTTACATCGGGCACCCTGATTACAGGAGCAAGGGGTACGGCACCGAAGCCCTGACTCTTTTTCTCGACTTCCTTTTTAACGAGCTGGGCTTGAGAAAGGTCAAGCTGAATGTCTTCAGCTTCAACAGCAGGGCAATCCGCTGCTATGAGAAATGCGGCTTCAGCCTGGATGGAATCAATCGGGAAGAGCTCTTTCGCGGCGGCCGGTATCACGACAATCTTGCCATGAGCATTACTTCGGAAGCCTTTAATGAAAGGGGGCGCTGCGGATGTTCAAAGGAAGCTTAGTTAACCTGAGGCTGCAGACTCTGAAGGATATGGATGCCCTGGCTGAACTGATGAACAGCGACATGTATTTTGAATCCCTGACCCATGATATGCCGCGGTTTACATACAAGGAGCAGCTGGCAAAGCGGTTCAAGGACAAAATGGACAAGCATAAGGACAATGAGCTGCATCTTGTCATCGAAACCCTTGAAGGAAAGATCATCGGTGCTGTAGGCCTGGAGTTTATTTTCTGGAAGAACGGTCTTGCCTTCATGTACTTGCTTACAGGAGACCCGTCTTTCACATCGGGCGGTTACCTTGAGGAAGCCATCCGGCTCTTTCTGGCTTTTGCCTTCCATGAGCATAATATTCGGAAGCTGAAAACACAAGTTCTGGCCAATGACGAAGTCAGCTTAAAAGCCTTGATGGCCAATGGCTTCAAGACAGAGGTGGTCCACCGGGCGGAAGTCCTGAAGCATGGACGGTACTTGGATTTGCTGGAGCTTGCAATCCTTCGGGATGAATATGTACAATAAGGAATGAACACCGGTCACCGGTGTTCATTCCTTATTTTTGTTTCTGCATGTCCTGATGCTGCTGATAGATGTTGTGAGCCACTGACCTGTCTACCCCAAAGCCGTCACACAGCTCAAAGATCAACGCGTCTGCTTTTGCAGGAATAAACTCCGGTGATGTGGCAATGGTCACTTTGTCGCAGGTCTTACCGAAATAGGGAAGCTGATGGAGCTGGCAAACATGCAGCAAGACATGTCTGGCATAACCCGTTATGTCAATACACTGCATTTGAATATGAAGTCCCTTATCATCCAAGGATGTTTCCTGTATCAGCGAAGCATGAATGATCCTGCTCGCTTTATCCTGGCTGACCAGGCAATCAAGGCTATCGGGCAGCACCCAATAGACCTCATCCACATAGCCATCCCGGATTGCGTACCACAGGTAATTATAGCAGCCCAGCTCGCTGTTGGGCAGCTGTCTGAGATCCCTGGAGCTGTTGCGGTACAGGTCGGAATGGGCATCTATATGGATGACGGTGCGGCCTTGATTTTTGGTCATCCACCAATAGGTGTAGCTTTTTTTGTGATTGGTAAAGCAATGGACATTCCGGGCTTCCCAGGTCAAGCCGCAGGCTTTGAGCCTTTCCATTACTGGCGCTGTCGGCAGAAGCAGACACGCCTCGTCAAAAAAAAGCCGGAGGTTGTCCACCGATTCTTTTTGAATAGGCTCCACAAAGAAGTCCATATCAATATCCAGATAAACCGCCTTATTCATGAGGGTTCTTCTCCCAGGCTAGCTTGTCGGCTCTGAGCTTTTCCACAATGGCCCTATCGGCAGGAACATAATCGTAGTCATCCAATTCTGCTTTGTCAATCCATCTGAAGTCGTTGCATTCCAGCTTCTTGCCCTCCCCCTCAATATGCCGGCACAAATAGCAGAGCAATAAAATATCCTTCTCCTCGTACTTGAACAATACGACCTTATAGATATCAGACACCGTGATCTCCATGTCCAACTCTTCCTTGATCTCTCTGATAATACATTCTTCCGGCGTTTCTCCCTGCTCCAGCTTTCCTCCCGGAAACTCCCATTTGTATGCCATATGGGACTCCGCCTGCCGCTGCGCGATCAGAAGCTTTCTGTTTTTTATTATGGCTGCTGCGGTAACTACAAACATCGAGATACCTTCCTTTTTCCAGATTTCATTCACTTCTTCATCTATAATCAAGTATAAATCACCTGCTCATATTGTCAATAAGGGCTTGTGCAGCCGGCTTCCGAGAATTTTTGTATTATTGCACTTTCATATCTATTATGATAGTATTCATATTTGAAAGGCATGTGATGGACTTGGAAAACAAAACCTTAAAACTGAAGGTACGCTTGATGTACCTGCTGCTCTTCGGCAGTACCGGCTGCTATTACCCTTTTATCGCCGTATATTTTGCCAGCCGGAATCTGAATTATATCCAAATCGGCTTGGCCTTTGCAGCGAATTCGCTGATTGCGATTATTGCGCAACCGGTCTGGGGCTACTTGACGGATAAGTATCTCAGCAAGAAAAAAACACTGATGATCGCAGTGTCTTTCTGTGCTTTGCTGATTTTTCTTTTTATCCTGGCGGACAGCTTTTATATGATCATTGGTGCCACTGTCCTGCTCATCATTTTTCAGAGTGTGACCCAACCCATCAGTGACTCCTATACCTATGAAATGATCGAAAAAACAGATGCCTTCAACTTCGGAGAGGTAAGGCTCATGGGATCAGCCGGGTTTGCCCTTGCTGCCGTCATTGTCGGTAAGATCATACAGGAAACAAGTATTCATTCAACCTTTATGATCTATTCCTTACTTTTCATATTGATGCTGATAACCGTCAGGAGCATCCCTTTTGAAGGGAATGGTACTGCCAAGAAGCGTGCCAGTATGAAGGATGTTTCAGGCATCCTGAAAAACTTCAGGTTCATCCTGATGATCTTGTCGGTTATGCTCGCCAGTATCGCTTTGGGGGCAAATTCAAGCTATATCGCCGTCCTGATCGAAAAAACCGGGGGCAGCGTAGCCATTCTGGGCCTGGTATGGTTTGTGCTTGCCTTCAGTGAACTGCCGGCTTTCTTCTTCGGAAACCATATCATCCGAAAACTGGGTGAGCTGAATGCCTTCATCATAGCGATGGCGTTGTTTGCCATACGATTCGGATTATGTGCCATTGAGCAGGGCTATGCAAGCATCATCATCATTCAGTTGATGCAGGGCATCTCCTTTCCGCTCTTCCTGATGGGCGGTCTGCAGTATATGAATAAGGTGGTGCCGGAGCAGATACGCGCTACCGGCATTACGCTGCTTTCTTCACTGGGCTTCGGCCTCGGAAGCCTCTTCGGCAATCTGGGCGGCGGGATCCTTCTGGATAGTCACAGCATCTTTTTCCTGTATGCCGTCATCAGCTGCATCTGCCTTCTTTCAATGGCCTCAGCCTTTTTCCTGAAGTTCTGGGACAGTCGGAATGCCTAGTGCCCCTTATGGCGCATACAAAAAGCGATAATCTGCTACCAAAGCGGATTATCGCTTTATTATTGCTTGTTTACTTTTCCTGCTGGCAGGCGATATTATCCAGAATCGGCATTCCAGCAGGAGAGCTGCTTTCATTTGCATTGGGACCTGCTTTTACGATGGCTTCCGAAACCCCTTTGAATTTTTGGAAGTTGTTCTCAAAGTCTTTGGCCAGCTTTCTGGCGGTTTTATCGTAGGCATACTTATCCGTCCATACATTTCTTGGGTTCAGGATTTCTGACGGAACGCCCGGACATTCTGCCGGAACCGCTACTCTGAAAATCGGATCGGTTTCATAGCTGACCTTTTCCAGGCTGCCGTCTATCGCTGCATTGACCATGGCTCTTGTATAAGGCAGCTTCATCCGCTTGCCGACACCATAGGAGCCGCCGCTCCAGCCGGTATTGACCAGATAAACGCTGGCATTGCGCTCATCGATCTTCTTACCCAACAGTTCGGCATAAACCTGCGGCTTCATCGGCATGAAAGGTGCGCCGAAGCAGGTGGAGAAAGTAGCTGTGGGCTCAACGATGCCCCTTTCGGTACCTGCCAGCTTGCTTGTATAGCCGGACATGAAATGATACATGGCCTGCTCTTTTGTAAGCTTTGATACCGGCGGCAGTACGCCCGTAGCATCCGCTGTCAGGAATATGACAGTGGAGGGATGGCCTCCAACGCCTTCTTCCACAGCATTATCGATATAAGTTACCGGATAGCCGGCCCTTGTGTTTTCTGTATAAAGCTCACTGTCGTAATCCGGTGCCCCGGTCACCTCATCATGTACCACATTCTCAACAACTGTTCCGAAACGGATGGCATTCCAGATCTGCGGCTCATTCTCTTGGGACAGCTTGATGCATTTGGCATAGCAGCCGCCTTCAAAATTGAAGACCCCATGCTCCGTCCAGCCGTGCTCATCATCGCCGATCAGCTTTCGCCCCTTGTCTGCCGACAGTGTGGTCTTACCTGTGCCCGATAATCCGAAGAACAGCGCAACATCGCCCTGCTCACCGATATTTGCCGAGCAATGCATAGGCATGACACCCTTCAGCGGCAGCAGGTAATTCATGACGGTAAAAAGCGATTTTTTAATTTCTCCGCAGTATTTTGTCCCGCCGATGATAACGGTTTTTCTGGCAAAATTCAAAATGATATAGGCTTCGGAATTGGTACCATCCGTTTCAGGATCTGCTGCACAGCCCGGAGCCGCAATGACCGTAAAGCCCGGTTCAAAGCCTTCCAGCTCGCCCGCCTTGGGCTTTATGAAAAGCTGCTGGGCAAAAAGATTCTGGGATGCAAACTCATTTATTACACGGACAGGCATCCTGTACGCTTTATCAGCGCCGACGAAGCCGTCAAAAACATAAACTTCCTTATTTTTAAGATAACACATCACCTTGTCATAAAGGTTATCAAACTTTTCCCTCGATATGGCTACATTGACCTTTCCCCAATCAATGGTATCATGCACACTTGGTTCATCAACAATAAAGCGGTCCCCCGGAGACCTTCCGGTATATTTGCCGGTATTGATGCTTAATGCACCGGTATCCGTCAAACAGGCGCCCTCATTTTTCAGTGCGGCTTCCACCAGCTTCCCCACTGTCAGATTGTGGTATACTTTTTTCCCCAAGTTCTCAAGTATCACTTTTACACCCCCTGAATTATTTAGCACAACGTATATACATATAATATATACATATTATGCCTCTTTCACCCTAATTATATATCATATTTACCATTAATGCTACATACTTTTAAAATATTTCTTTCACAATATGTTTGCTTTGCAAGTTAGCCTTCATTTTTATGCATTTGTTTCAATTTTTATAAAAAAAAGAATGCTTATTCAGCATCCCTCACGCAAAATCATTCGTTTGTTTTCCCAACCGTTTCCTTCAGCACCTCCAGCATTCTGAGATTTGAAGCCCTGTCCTTCACAGCCAGCCTGAAGTGATAAGGCGTCAAACCGCTGAAGCCCTCGGGTGTCCGGATCAAAACGCCTTTCTCCGCCA
Organism: Calditrichales bacterium MX18-03; assembly: GCA_021083345.1. GTDB lineage: Bacteria > Bacillota > Clostridia > Lutisporales > Lutisporaceae > JAJGRE01. The sequence continues at coordinate 746,880 of JAJGRE010000001.1, forward strand.
TGGCTTGCTTCAGCTGCCATACGTCTCTGCATATGCAGGACAGCTCAACCAGGTGATAATTGGCATCGGAGCTGTAGACCTTGATTCCGTCCATTTCGTTGAGCCGGCTGTATAGGAAAGGCCGCTCATCACTGATCCACTGCCTGGATCTCCCGATGTAGCTGACATCGCGGAAAACGCATCCGGCTGCAATCACTGCCGCTGTATTGATGCTCCAGGGCTCGGTTCTCTCCTCAATTTTATACAGCACTTCCTTGTTTTCAGTTATCAGATAACCCAGCCGTATGCCGGGCATGCCGAAAAACTTCGTTGCTGCCTTTATGACAAATAGATTGTTATAGTTCTTCAGTTCCTCCACCATACTGTCCCCGGGATATTCTGCCGTAAATTCCATAAAAGCTTCATCAATCAGAAGCATGCATTCCTTTTCTGCAAGCCGCGCTGCAAGTATGCACATCTCTGCCTTGGGCAGCAGCGTACCTGTCGGATTGTTGGGGTTGCAGACAACAGCCAGCGACTGCGGCGTCATTGCCTGAATAAAAGCATCCTTATCAAACCTCCGGTATTCTATGTCATATGCTGGAAGCTCAATATACTGTCTTCCTGCCGTTTCTGCCGCCCGCCGGTATTCCGAGAAACTGGGACACAAGCCGTAAACTTTTTCACATTTCAGAGTTCCGATCAGCTTATAGATGAGATCAACTGCCCCGTTCCCGGGCAAAACGCTGTCAGGGCAGACATTCAGGTACGTCCCTATGTTGTCCCGCAGCGACCTGTACCGGATATCCGGGTATCGGGTAAAATCATCCAGCTGCTCTGAAAGCGCAAGCCTGAAGCTCTCAGGCACGCCCAGCGGGTTGATGTTGGAACTGAAGTCCAGAATAGGCCCGTTATAGTTGTAGACATCTCCACCATGAAAGTTCATATTTGCAGCTCCAATCCGATTTTTACCATAGAAAATACGATAATAGCCAGTACCACCGCACCATACATCAGGCGGTTCATATCTGCTATATCCTGCCTATTCAGCGGCCGCTTAAAATCGCCGATGGTCGGCTTTGGTACCGGCCTGCCGAAGTAGCTGTTTGTCCCGCCCAACTGTATACCCAGTGCGCCTGCCGCTGCCGCTTCCGGAAAGCCGCTGTTGGGGCTGCTGTGGTTTTGGCTATCCCGGCCCAGGATCCTGAAGCTTCCCTTGGCATCCAGGCCAAGGAACCATGCTGCCGCTGTTATGGCGATACCGGTCATTCTTGCAGGTGCGTAATTTGCCAGGTCATCCAGCTTGGCCGAAGCCCATCCGTAATGCAGATACCGTTCACTTTTGTAGCCTACCATGGAATCCAGCGTATTGACCGCCTTATATGCCATGGCGAGGGGCACACCGCCGATAAAAAGATAGAGAAGCGGTGCGATGACACCATCGGAAGTGTTCTCCGCCACTGTCTCCACAGCGCCTCTGGTGATCCCGCTTTCATCCAAGTTCTCAGTATCCCTTCCTACGATGTAGGACAGGAGCTTACGTGCCTGAGCAATATCACCGGCTTGCAAGGCATCCCGGATCCTTTTGCCTTCAAAGGACAGACAGCGGGCTGCAAGGCAAGTATATGCCAGAATGGTATATACGAGATAATACGCCCACATATTAAAAGACGCAGCCCAATACAAGACCAGCATGCTTACACTATATGCAAGCACAACTGTGGATAAAGTCAGAAGGATGCCTGCAAGCCTAAGGATTCTTTCTGTTTTAACGATACGCCTGACAACTTTTTCAAACCCTCCGATATAGGCCCCCATCAGCCTGACAGGGTGTGGAAACCATTGCGGATCACCAACCAAGCTGTCCAGAGCAAAAGCGGCAAGAATGCAGAGCACCTCAATGCCTGCCCCATTCCAATCAAACATCCCAGCCGGCCTCCATGATCCGGTAGATCTGCTCCATATCGATGCTGCTTCTGACGATCTCCGCCAGCTGGTCATACTGTTCTTCCTTAAAGGACCAGTAGTCCTTGGCTTTATTCTCCAAAGGCGCCAACCCCTTCTTCCGGCGCACCAGGTTCAGCAGGCTTCTGGCAAACTGCGCACTATCAAAAATACCGTGCAGATAGGTTCCAAACACTCGTCCTTCCTGGTCAACTGCTCCGTCGGACGCTTTTTCCGCTTCACCGCGGCGCATGTCAATGGCACAGAAGGCCTTTGTCCCCTCCGCCAGCCAGGTCTCACCCATATGGATCTCATAGCCCTTTATCCTGCATTGAAAAAGATGATCATAACCTTCCGACAAAGTGGTGAATTTATCGGTCCTGAACTCTGTAACGGCATTCAAAAGACCCAGGCCGGCAACCCGCTCCTTCTCTGATTCAACGTGAAGCGGGTCCAGGATTTCACAGCCCAGCATCTGGAATCCGCCGCAAATCCCGAATACGGTGCTGCCTTTGGCATGGCAGTCCAATATCTGTTGATCCATCCCGGTGCGGTAAAGTGCCTCCAGATCCGGCGTGGTGCATTTTGTCCCCGGCAAAATGACAATATCCGGCGTACCCAGGGCTTCATGCAATTCAACAAATCGCAGGGATACATCCTGATGCAACCTTAAGGCATTGAAGTCGGTATGGTTGGACATATACGGCAGCCGGATGACTGCCACGTCTATTTCCTTTCCTGCATCCGCTCCACCTTTCAGCCAATCCGACACGCTGTCCTCATCTTCTATGTTCAGGTTGAAATACGGCACTACACCCAATACAGGGACCTTAATGATTTCCTCCAGCATCCTCAGCCCCGGTTCCAGAATCTCGACGCTCCCTCTGAACTTGTTGATAATGACCCCTTTGACACGCTTTTTCTCTTCTTCATCCAGCAGAAGCAGGGTCCCTGCCAGGGATGCGAATACACCGCCCCGATCAATGTCTCCCACTAAAATAACGGGTGCATCGGCTATTTTCGCCATGCCCATGTTGACAAAGTCTTCATGCTTTAAATTGATCTCAGCAGGACTACCGGCCCCTTCAATCACCACAAGGTCATTGGCCCCAGCCATTTCCCTGTATATCTCCGCGATAGCATCCTTAAGCTGCGGCTTGAATGCGAAATATTCTACTGCATCCATATTGCTGTGAACCTTTCCATTGATGATGACCTGGGACTTCCTATCTGAGGTCGGCTTCAGCAGGATGGGATTCATTTTGGCGCTGGGCAGCTTGTTGCAGGCTTCAGCCTGCATGACTTGTGCCCGCCCCATTTCATGTCCCTCATAAGTGATATAGGAGTTCAGGGACATATTCTGGGATTTGAAAGGGCTGACATTCAGGCCGTCCTGGGTGAAAATCCTGCATAATGCTGTGCAGAGAAGGCTTTTCCCTACCGAAGACGCCGTTCCTTGTATCATGATTCCCTTAGATTTGAATTCCTTTTTATTCATCAACCTGATCCTTTCTGCAGGTACACTTAAGTGCATCTGCTTCAGCAGTTCATTTTTCTCAGTATGACATTCCCTTTTTCATCAATATGAAAAAGGCTGTATTTTCCTTGTTCGGCCGTAAACCGCCAGCAGCCGTCCTCATCCAGCTTCAGCAGGAGCATGCAGATGACCCTGAAACAGCCCTGATGCGTAACAAGCAGGATTTTTTTACCCCGGTGCTTTTCCAGCACCTCTTCCAGACTTGCCTCGACCCGACTACAAAAATCCCGGAAGCTTTCACCCGACGGCGGAGCTGTATTTTTCCAATCCTGCCCCCATTGGTCCCAAAGGTCCTTGTGCTTTTCTCTGACCTCGGTGTAGTGCATGCCTTCCCATTCACCAAAGTGAAGCTCCCTCAGTCTTTCATCCTGGATAACAGCCGCTAAGGGACAGGAGGCCACGATGGCGGCTGTTTCCAACGCCCTTTTCAGGCTGCTGGCAATAACGGCATCAAAGGCAGAGGCTTTCAAAGTCTCCTTCAGCCCTTCCGCTTGTGTGAGCCCCTTTTCATTAAGGCTGCAGTCGGTCCAGCCGTAATAAACACCCGACACATTCAGGTCGGTTTCACCATGGCGTACCAGATAAAGCTCCGTCATCATGCAGCGAACCTCCCTATCATGACCATGGCAATCAGCACGGCAATTTCGATCACCTCATTGGCAGCACCCAGGGTATCTCCTGTCATTCCTTGAATCTTGACATATACCATCTGCTTGAAGCCCAGACAGATGATCATGCATGCCAGTAGGACAACCAATCCCCACAGCTTAAGGAAAATCAAGGTCAAGCCTGCGCCGATGGCATAAGCAGCCATGGTTCTGGCAGTGGAGAGCTTGCCCAGGAACAGCGTCCCCATCCCCTGCCCCGGCCGAGCATAGATGGAAATGCTGATCAGGAGGACCACCAGGGTTTTTGCTATGACAGGCGCCAGAAGGATGGAAAGCATAACCGGAGTGCCGCCCATTGAATTAAGCAGTGCCAGGCGCAGCAGCACATCGAAAAGGATAGCCAGCGTCCCGTTGGTGCCGATGCGGCTGTCCCGCATGATCTCCAGCATCCTGTCCCTTGACCGGGAAGAAAAAATGCCGTCACAGGTATCGGCAATGCCGTCCAGATGCAATGCACCGGTAATGGCCGTATTTGCCAGCAAGCAGCATACGGCGGGAAAGAGCCCTCCGGCAATAAGTTCTGCCGCTTTATAGATCAGCAGATTAAAGCTTCCTATAATAAGACCGACCACCGGGAAGTAAACAATGCCTTTTGCAAAATCCCCCTCCTCAGCGGCAATTTCCGCATGAATGGGAATCCTGGTGAAAAACTGCAGTGTCAATATAAATGTTTTCATTGCTTTCATCCTAACTATTTTACTTTGACCGGAATCCCGCAAACGGTGAGATAGACTTCGTCACTTTCCCGAGCGATGGCTTGATTGACCCGTCCCGCGATGTCCCTGAAAACCCTTGCCAGTACATTTTCCGGTACGACGCCGCTGCCCAGCTCATTTGTCACCATCAGCACCGTCGCTTCTGTTTTCATGATGCCTGTCATCAGGTTTTCCACTTCTTTTCTGATCTCTTCTTCAACCTTCTCAAAGTCCCTGAATCTTGGATTTTCATAGTCAATATCGGGAAACTCCAAAAAGATATTGGTGATCATCACCGTAATGCAGTCCAGCAGTATCCCTTTATACCGCTTGCCTTCCCGCTCGATTACCTCACCCAAACCGCGATAGCCCTCATAGGTATCCCATTCCGCCGGTCTGGACTCCCGATGCATTTTTACCCGGTGCTTCATCTCCTCATCAAAGGGTACAGCAGTTGCAATATAAAGAATATCGCCGTCCAGCTCCTTGGCAAGCTTCTCTGCGAGACCGCTTTTGCCGCTCCGGGCTCCGCCCGTTATCAGGATTGATTTACCCATATACTCACCTACCTTATATCAATCATAAAATCATTGACAATGGTTGCTTCTTCAAAAGTCGCCATATTGCAGATGACAGCCTGGGATGCTTCGATGACATTGAAAGCCAGCGGGCACCCGGTCCCTTCTCCCAGCCTCATATTCAGGTTCAAAATAGGGTCCAGGCCCAGTTCTTGCATTGCCACTTTATATCCGGGTTCCTCCGAGCAGTGGGATGCAAACATGAATTCCTTTACCAGCGGATTGATCCTGGCTGCCGTCAACGCTGCTGCAGAAGAGATGAAGCCGTCGATCACGATGGGGACCCGGTAATAGGCTGCGCCCAGGAAGCATCCCACCAAGCCAGCAATATCGAAGCCGCCCACCTTTGCCAGAACATCCATGGGATCAGCGGGGTCCGGTCTGTTTACCTCAATTGCCTTTTCGATGACGGCCTTTTTATTGGCAAACCCTTCTTCTGTCAAACCGGCGCCTTTTCCCACAGCCAGCGCTGCATTGCAGCCCGTAAGGCACATGACCACCGCACTACTGGTGCTGGTATTGCCGATACCCATTTCTCCAGTACCAAGCAGGTGGTAGCCTTCCTCCACTAAGCGACCTACGACCTCTATGCCTGTTTCTACTGCTTGAACCGCTTCCTCCCGCGTCATGGCAGGTCCTTTTGCCATATTGGAAGTTCCCTTCCTGATTTTCCGCTTCACCAAGTCTGGATGGTCAACTTCGCTGTTGATACCGATATCCACCACGCGTATATCGGCGCCTGCATGCTTGGACAAGACGCTGATGCCGGTCAGTCCCTTCAGAAAGTTGACGGTCTGAATCGTCGTGATATTCTGCGGACAGGCGCTGACCCCTTCTTCCACCACTCCGTTGTCTGCAGACATGACAACGGTGCATTTCTTTTCTATCCTATTCTTGATGCGGCCTGTAATCCCCGACAGCTTCACAGCGATCTCTTCAAGCTTTCCCAGGCTTCCGATGGGTTTTGCAAGATTGTCCAGTCGCTGTGCGGCTTCCGCCATTGCAGGCTGAACCGCCGGCTTGATACCGGCTGCGGTCTTTTCTAATAATTCCATTTTATCTCTCCTTAACTTTTTTGGTGCGCATCTCGAGCTGTGTTGTGCATGATTCAAATAAAAAAACCCGCATCCGGCTGAGGCCTGGAGCGGGAAATGTTGCGGGCTGCGCTATCTTTCATCCCCTCCCTCCGAAGGTAGAAAACGCTTCATAGGCAGGTTTCCTGACTTGTGGATCATCTTACTCTCCAGACCTTATCATCGAATGACGTCATGTATAGCATCAACATCGCCTCATTCGAAAATGGCGTATCCTGGATTTCATACCCACTTACAGTAGCGGGGGCTGTAACGGTCTTTCACCGTTTTCCCTTTTAACCCTTCTCGGGCACCTTCTGAAGGTTCTATTCAGTTACAAATTGCCATATATGTTCATTATAATGTTAATGCAGAAATAATTCAAGCATTCCTTCCGAATGGAAGCAGGTGCATAATATCTCAGCTTTAGCACATAATAATCGTAGAGCGGCACTGACAGGCGCTTCTTCAAACGCATATAAGGTGGTGAGGCTGTTGCAGGTAAGAAAATATCATGTGGATAATATTCAGGATAGCAATGACATCAAGCTCATCCGTAGTGAAATCCAGTCGCTGGATGGCGTCCATACGGTTAGAGTGGATAATGTGTCCAATACCATTACTGTGGAATTTGAAGACAACGTAAACGAAAGACGCATTCAGGATACGATCAACAAACACAGGCATTTACACTGATATCATGTAAAAAATAAAGAGCTGCCTTATTGGCCGGCTCTTTTTGCTTTTCTATTTGTTAAACTTCCCGCCGCAGTGGGGACAGAAAGCAAATGCTTTGACAGTATCACCTTCAAATTTGTGACCGCAGAAGGGACAAAATCGGATGGCGTCCTGTTGTCTCTGCGTGGCTGGTTGCTCATCAAGGGGCTGATCGGATTTTTTCGTTTTCCATCTGTCTATACTGGCCCTAAGTTTTGAAAGCTCCTCCACATTAGCGGCGGCTTCGGCGTCTGCTTCGGAAAGGTGATAAAGCACTCGTTCTAGGCTGTTTTTGTCTATAGGCGTCTTGACAATTGCATCGATGCGGCTGCTCTTTAGGGCTTGCCGGTCAATCTGGTTGGCGGATGTCAGAATACACTTGACGCTCTGATTTTTCAGCTTGATTTTCTCTATCAGCTGATCTCCGAAAGTATCCCGCATGACGTAATTGACAAGCGCAATATCAGGTGAGAAAGACGACACAAGCCTGACCGCCTCATACTCATCCGTCACTCTTACATTATAGCCCAACGCGCTCAGAATATCGCTCAATATCATGCTTTCAAACTTACTGTCATTGACTATCAGTACTCTGTTGTTCATTCCCATCCCACCCCTGCAATCCTCATCTTAAGACATCACTTTTACTTTACCAGATTTTTCGCTACTATTCTACAGAAAGTTGACGCTTCAGCGCCTTTATTATTTCTATTATGGTGCATCACTGATGTTAAGCTTCCTCACGAAACCCTCAATCCGATCCATTGCCGTCTCAATATTCGCCATGGTGGTGGTATAGGAACAGCGGATATAGCCTTCCCCGCAGGCGCCGAACTCATAGCCAGGGACAGCTGCAACCTGGGCTTCATACAGCAGCCGGTCGCAGAATTCCCGCGAGGATAAGCCGGTTTTCCTGACTGACGGGAAGATATAAAGCGCCCCTTTGGGCTCAAAGCACTGGATTCCCATCTCTTGAAAGCGGCGATGCATATATCTTCTTCTTTCGTTGTAGATCCTCAAAGTATCTGCAATATACCCATCGCAGTTTTTTAGTGCTTCCACCGCTGCGTGCTGTGAAATGCTGGGCGCGTTGATAACACTGTACTGATGCACCTTCAGCATACCGTCCACCAATTCAGCAGGACCACAGGCATATCCCAGCCGCCACCCTGGCATAGAGAAGCTTTTCGTCACCCCATTCAGGGTGATGGTCTTTTCCCACATATCCGGCAAGGCTGCAAAGCTGGTAAATTCCCCTTCATACAGCAGCTCGCTGTATATTTCATCAGCAAGGACCATGATCCCCTTTTCTGCTATCACGTCCCGGATGGACATCAGCTCATCCCGGGTCATGACGGCACCGGTGGGGTTGTTGGGATAAGAAAGGATCAGCGCTTTGGTTTTGTCGGAAATGGCGCTTCTCAGCTTCGCAGCATCCAGCTTGAAGCCTTCCGCCTCATAGGTCTGGATGATGACCGGAATCCCGCCTGCCAGACGGATACACGGCACATAGGAGTTATAGCAGGGCTGATGAACAATGACCTCATCACCGGGGTTAATCAGGACCCTTATTGCCGTGTCAATGGCATTGCTGACACCTGCAAAAGCGATAATTTCATTCTGTGGATTGTAGCGTACCTGGTACTTTCTTGCCAGGTATTCTGCAATGGCCTCTCTCAGACGCTCTATACCCAGGTCGTCGGTATATCGGGTCTGCTTGCTACATATGGCTTGGATGGCCGCTAGGGATACATTATCCGGTGTATGAAAATCAGGCTGCCCCATAGCAAGGACGACTACATCCTCCATCCGTGCCGCCATCTCGAAGATCCTGTCTATCTCGGAATGCCCCAAGCTGTTGACCGTTTCGGATATCAAGCATTTGTAATTCACTGCCGTTCCTCCTCAGTTTTATTGATGCTATCATATCATAACCGCTTATGTGGAGAAAGATAATTTTTCGCCTTAGCTGTCACATTATTTGTACAGATTAATATTATGATATCAGAGGTATATCAGAAGGATTCAAACAGTTCCCGCACAGCATCCTTCTGGTCACGGTCCTGCAGCATCGCAGTCCCTCTTTGCACCTGCGGAAACCGTGTTCCTCAATATTTTTGGAGGTGAAAAGAATGGGTAGAGACTGTAAATGCAGAGAAAAAAGAGATAGTAGAATCAGACATTTCCCGGATAGCATCAGAGAGCTGCTTTGCTTGCTGGTAGATGATGATGACAACAGAGTGACCATTGTAACCAACACGTGTGAAGACTGCGTACAGGAAAACGTTGAAGTCGTCGCAGTCATCGGCAGCCTTGCAGTTTTCCGCTGCCATGACAAGTTCAAATTCGTGAATATATGCTGTATTTGTGAAGTTATCGTGGACTGCGATGTCATACTGAGCGAGCTTTTGGAATCCAAATCGGACTGCTAATACTGCAAGATAGGGCCCTGACAACAGGCGCCCTTTTTTCCCCTTCTATAGACATAAAAAAACCGGCATTGCCGGTTGAGGTTACTGACAAACCGGCATCAAATTTTGGTGCCGGTTTTCGTTTCTAGAGCTATGGGATTATGTAGTAGTGGTTATCCAAAAAAATAATAAAAACTCCCATTCAGGAGCCTAGTTCTTCCTCGATAGCATCATTGCTATCTTTTTCATGTTCTACGTTGCTGCCGTTAGCAGACATTGCTCTCTCACATTTTCAATCCCGCGCATGCGACAATAACGCAATCCATGCAGCTCCTTAGAGTCTGCAAAACTGCGTTCTATCGTTTCTTTTCTTCGGGCATACAGTGTCTTACCTGTCTCACTCAATCGGTTTTCTCGAATCCACTCTTTATGACCTTCCCAAATATGTCGGGTTACCACTTTAACATGATTTATTGCATTTGCCATCAACTGTCCGATGGTCAAGATAGAAAAAACCTTCCGGTTTGCCCGGTCTGGACATGTATCCGCTTTCAGGGTCTGTTTTGTTTTTTCGAACTATCTTGACTTTTTGCGGGAGTTCTTTTTTTTAGCAGTTTCTTGTTTCTTGCTATTCTCTCCCGGTTAATGTCCTCATCTAACTCATGGATATACTCTTTTACAGATTCCGTTACTTCTTCTTTTGTAAACTTAGATTTGCTTGCATTAGCCTTTAGAAACGTCGAATCTGTAAAAAGCGTCTTTCCCTCTGCTAAGCCCTTATCAATAGCTTGCTGCACAATATTATCAAAAATCTGTTGAGGAATATCCGTCCCCTTAAACCGTCTGCGCCTATTCTGGGATATGGTTGAAGAATCCGGAACCTTCTCTGTTAAATCTAACCCCAAGAACCAGCGATAAGCAGTATTTACCTGAATCTCACTGGTAAGACGCCTTTCAGAACGGATTCCATATAAATACCCTATGAAAAGCATTTTAAAGAGAACAACCGGATCGATAGTGGGTCGTCCGTTATCCATACAATATTTATCAGATACTAAATCATATATAAAATCGAAACTGACATGCTCATCGATCTTTCTGAGCAAATGATCTTCAGGAACCAGCTGCTCAAGCATTACTAATTCCATCTTCGTCTGTTTTTCTTTTGTTATTGTAAGCAATTCAAACAATCCCTTCATTCTGAACTACTTAATATATTCGACAAAAGAGTGGAAAATCCTTTTTGTAAACCAGTATAATACAAAAAAATATAGAGGCCAATGACTTTGTCATCAGCCTCAACCGGCATTGCCGGTTTTTTTTATGTGTTATCTATCGGTGCTTGATCATATCCATATGCTCCTGGACCATTCTAAGGGTCTCGCCGAAGCGCTGGAAGTGTACGATTTCCCTTTCTCTCAGGAAGCTCAGGGTTTCGATGACGCCCTTATCCTTTGTGGAGTTGATCAGGTGCTCGTAAGTAACTCTCGCTTTTTGCTCTGCAGCCAGGTCCTCATGCAGATTGGCAATCGGATCCTCAATGGCCTGAATATAGGACGCGACCCAAGGTACCCCTGCTGCATCATGGGGATACAGGTCATGCCCGTGCTGTACGTAATGTGCTCCGAGACCAGCTTCATTCAGCTGCTCCGGCGTCGCTCTGTCAATTATCTTGTATATCAGGGTGCCGATGATTTCCCAGTGTGCCAGCTCTTCGGTACCGATATCTGTCAACACTGCCTTTGCCTCATCCCCTAAATATATAGAGGCTTCGCAATCTTGTAGAACACATCATCGAAAGACTTATCCAGCATGTTCCAGACGACATATATGTCCTTAATCTGTTGTCCTTGCCCATTTATGATCGTATACGCCTCGATCCGGTCTATGACTTTCTTCAGAAGCGAATTATCCAGCTTATCAAGGTCAACGCCCTCAAGGAACTCAACATAATTATCGTACTTCTTCCTGGCCCTGTTCCTTGCTTCATCAATCCTTTTCAGTTTGGCTAATTCCTTCTCCATTTCCTTTCTGCTGCCCTGCAATTCATCGTTTTGTTGCTTGTATTGCTCTTCACTGATGATATTCCTTGAGAACAGTTTCAAGTTCGCTGATGCTTCCATTTTTATTTCGTCCAGCTTATTCCTTACTGCCCTTATCTTTTCAGATACTTCTTCCGTACTGAAAAAGGATTTGATATATTCCGAAAAAATACCATCCAGGAGATCCTTGTTGCTCCTGATCTTGCATATCTCTTGTTTGACCCTCTCGATCAGCTTTTCTTCGCGCCAGGAGTTCCTGAACCGGCAAATGTCATTGTGGAACATATCATGGTTGGTACAACACCACTCAACGCTAAAATCCCTGGTACCATCCTTTCGCTTCCACCCCCAAAGCCTTTTCCGTCTCATTGTCCTTCCACAGTTCCTGCACACAAGCAGGTTGCTGAATATATGCCTTGAGCTGGCCCTGCAATTGCGCCCCAACAGCTCTTTCCTCTTTTGAAGCTCTTCCTGCGCCATTTCATGGATTTCATCGGATACAGCCCTCAGGTCTTCCCTCAGGTGGATGATCCACTCATTTTCATCAACAGGCTTTTGCTGTTTAAAGGTATAAGTAACATTGTCAACTCTTTCTTTGACTTCATCTACATTTACATCCGTATTTTTTACCCGGTGCGTAATATGCAGCCCTTTGTAAATCGGGTTGGATAATATATTGTAGATTTGTGTTTTTGCCCATTTCCCGCCTTTTTGTGTTGGTACATTGGAAGCATTGAGTTCTTTGACAATCTTTGTAATCCCTTTACCCTCCAAATACCAACCGTAAATGTCCCTCACCACTTCCAGCCTCCCGGGTATCGCCTTAAGGTATCCGTTTTCCTTCTCATATCCATAAGGCGCCGTTGCGGTGAACTTACCTGCTTCCAGAGCTTTTTTTATTCCGAACTGGACCGCAGTCCCTTTTGCCCTGCTTTCTTCCTGGGCAACCGAAAAGAACATGTTGATGACCATTTCATGGTCCAAGTTATTGAGGTTTCCATCTTCAAAGATAACCTTTATCCCCATGACCTTCAGCTTCTTCAGGATGCCGGAGCCATCCGTGACATTCCTGGCCCATCTTTGCACGTTCTTTACCAAGATCACATCGAACTCTTTTCTATATGCGCATTCCAGCATATACTTGAAAGCGCCCCTGTTCTTTAACTTGGTGCCTGATATGCCTTCATCTGCAAATATGGACGGAATATAATCTATGATTTCTTTTTTGCCTTCTTTTGAATAGTACATGCCAACTTCAGCCCCTTGATAGCCTTCCTTCTGGAACAGTTCCGTATAATGCTTTATCTGGTTATCAAGTGAGTTTAATTGGTCATCCGTATCCTTTGATACCCTGCAATAAGCCACACATTTCATTTGAATTTCACCCTGTTCCTACATATTGGATACGACTTTTCTTGATGCATAGCTATGATTAACAATGGTTTCCCATTTCTCGTAGATCTCCTTTGGTATTTCTTTTAACTCGTATTCATATATCAAAATGTCATTGGCGCTTATCCCGAGCATCTCAGACAATTGTGCATCGGATATATCCGTATCCTTAGTCCTTAGCAAATAGAGCTGCCTCCCTGTCAACATAAATGGCATCAACCTCCCTCACAATTCCACTGGTATTTCTTATGCCTTGCCGGCTATGTACTATTACAAACCAAAAATAAAAAAGACCGGTCATCCCAATCTTTTCATAGGTGTTTTGTATAGTTATTCTGTTTTAGGATATTAGTTATTGTATTTTATAAAGTAATAATTCTCCTTCGATACCATCCTTTATAATCGCATTAGGATAACTCTTTACTTTTTCCGGGAAAATGCCTAATGCGTGATATCCCTCAAGGAATTCCGGAACTGCAAACACATATTCTTTCATGTATGTTTGAACTGACTGATTTGTAAAATTGATTGCTTCTTCAAAAGAAACATATTTATCATTGTTTATATCCGCTTTACGATTTGTTATAGCATCTGTAAAGTAATAAGTAAATACGTTTCCAATAATAGGTAGGCCTTCCTCTTCTAATCCACACCATGCAATTTCATTGATGTTGCATGATGAAACAGAAATTCCCTCGCCTTTGTCTCCTTCGCTCCTATGGATGAATTTTTCTGATTTACAAGCATCAATAATAAGAATTCTATTCCTATCATTTAACTTCTTCCATTCGTTCGGGAAAGTTGTATTCCAGGATAGCTCTTGCTCAATATAGCTTCCATGAGCTGTTAAATAGAATAAAATATTGTCTCCTGCTTTCGAATTCTTTTCCAGCCAAGCTAAACAATCATTTATCGTTTTTATATCAATATTATCCTGCTTTATTAATAAATTTTCTTCCCTACAGCCGATTTTTACAAGTGCGTCCTTCATTCTTTTAGAATTTAAAAAATCAACCTTTAAATCACTTTTTTCCCCTTCGTAGTCTTCCATATCAAGAATAACAGCAACGGTCCTGTTTGCCGCTAATACCGTATTCCCGTTTATTTTTGCTACCGTCCTTGTGCAACCGGATGAAAATATCAATACAATTACCAATAATACAATCAAACATAGAGCTAGTCTTTTTTTCATACTGTCCTCCCTAGTAATACACTTAAAGTCTTTATAAGAATAACCTATTTTTCCATATAATACAACTTCATACTTAACCCTATGTAAATTAATGCCGTTTTTTTCCGTTTCCAAAGTGCATTTGTAGTCATTCCCTGCGATGCATTTTCCTCAGATTGTCATCTCGATCCGAAACTGCTCTGCCGGTGGCTCATAGTTCGTCCACAGGCATTCTTCCCGTGTCAGCCCTGCCTCGCAATTTGCCTTCCTGGATTGGACATGCCAATCATCTAGCAATGTTTTATATAATTCATTCTGATATCCGCTTATCATCACAGGTCCAGGATGCTTTTGGAGCATCTCAAGTAATTCAACATGGTCAGCATCATTCATTTCGCAGGCGTATATCCTGTTGTGCCGTGTGCTCATCACATATGGCGGATCAGCATATATCATCACGTTTTTGCGTCTATACCGCTCGATTAATTGCACTGCCGGCTGGTTCTCTATCTGAACAAGTCGATTGTTCGAATGCCTTAACCTGGCTGATATCTCAACTATGTTCTGTGGTAGCACTGTTGCCCATTGGACGCAATTCCCGTTAATTGACTTGATGTTGCTTCTCCACCCAGTAATGTCACTGCTTTTTGCCCCAATGGCCTGCCACATCCTGACCAGAAATCTTCTAGCATCCTCCAGCTCATTACCTGATTTTATATAGCTTTTGCTGTACTCTTCCCGAGACCAAGGGGTATATTCCACTGCCCTTGCAAGCGCCTCTGGATTATCTCTGATCTGTTTGAATAGATTGACGACATTCCCATCTAAATCATTTATTGTCTCAACCAATGAGCGCTGTTTGTTGAAGAATACTGCTCCTGAACCGAAAAAAGGCTCGAGATAGGTGAGCTTTTCATAATCTGCCGGGAAGTTCGATATGATCCATTCTGCCATGCTCCACTTGCTGCCCGGATACTTCAAAACTGTGTTCATGTTTTCCACCTCGCTTTATGACCCTGTTTCGTTACCTTTCAGATTTCTTATAAAAACAGCTTACATACTCTCTAATAACCCTTGCAAAGCTCAGAAGATCCTCTAAATATATCAGAATGAAGAATAGTAGAATTGACAATCCCCACTGCATAAAGCTCTTGAAATAGTGACTGACAAAGCTCAAATATCCGACTTCGACCAATGCAGTCTGTACACAGATACCCAATCTCTTGAAAAAATAGCTGAATTGACAAAACATCCGCATTGCGAAAAAATTAAAAGCAAAAAAGGAGCAAATAAGAAAAAGTATAAAATCAAATGCCCCTTCATACCTGGTTAATTGTACATAACCTATGGCTGCTGCACAGGTTATAGCTATTACCGCCAGCAATCGGATACGCTTGAACAAGTTTTTCAATGCAACTTCACCTTCCATTTGCATAATTTCCTCCTTCAGACAGTGATTTTAATAATACTACCCGGCATTCTTCCGGCTCCTCTTATACTTCTCAAACGCCTTAGCCTGCTCGCCTGCGATCTGCTTGTCCAGCTGCTGGCTCAGCTGCAAAGCCCGCTCATATTCCCCGGCGCTGTAAGCCTCAACCATCCTCTCCCTCAAGCCCTCATCCACCATTTGCTTCCCTTCCTCTCTCTTTTCATGCACTTGATCCTTCACCTCTGCACCGCACCTATACCGTCCGACTGTACGAAATCTTGCGGTACAATGTAATCACCTCATCGTTCCGCTGCTCCCATGCCACATCCCGCAGCAATGGAATCCGGAACTCAATTTCCATCCGCGTCATGAGGGCGGCAAGCTTTATATCCTTCTCGTCGGTGCTGCGGCTTTCATCATTCATGACCGCCTCATAGGCCTGCTCATACCCCTGCAATCCCAATGCCTCATCCATGAAAAAACCTCCTTTCAAAAACGACAAAATAAAAAGAGCCTTGCCAGGCTCACGCAGAAGTGAAATCCCTCAATTATCCGCTTGTCTGAATGCGTCGTCCAGATTTGGTTCTTTAATTTCAATACTCACATTGGATGTACTGACCTCTGATACATTCTGAAGGATCTTGATCAAGATAAAAAGCATCCTGAAAGTCGTTGTAAAGAACCAACTGACAAAGAAGATCCATAAAGCTGTTAGTATTCTTGCTCTACTGTCGGATAGTGATGCACATACATTTAAAAGCGTTGAACTAATAGCAACAACAAACCCGGTCACTATCGGCGTGAAAAGGTATCGAGTCAGATCCTTCCATTTGTTGTATCGCCTAATCCTTTTCATGACTTCCCGGTCAGACAGGACGATCAGAACAGAAATCATTGTTGTCAGAAAACCAACAATAATAGAGCTGATGCTGACTACGGGTGAAAGTATGTTTAAGAAATTCGGTATCAGGAAGAATGTCATCCCATTTGTATACGTCAGAATTGCAACTACCAAGGAGATTGCAGCAGGGCAAAATCTCTCGATTTTATAGCCCATTATTTATCACCTCTTTCTGATTAATCTCCCAGGGGCAGACTCCGCCCCTTGTATCATTCCTATGCTTTTGTCATGGTTTTCTGTTTGATCCTGCCCAGCTGCTTGTACACCGTCTCCGGCGAAATCCCCAGCCGCCCGGCAATCTCCTTGGGCTTGTAGCCCTCCCGGCTGAGCCGGTATATCTCCGCCTGCTGGTCGCTCAGGCCGCCGGGAATGCCGCTGTCCTGCCGCAGCTTGTAGCCCTTGATCTTCCGCACCGCCTTGCTGTAGGTCTCGAATACCGTCTTGGGCGAAACGCCCAGCAGCTCCCCAATCTCCTTGCAGCTCAGGCTCTGCCGCAGCCCGACAATTTCTGCCTGCCGTTTTGTCAGTCCTGCACAGCCGATTTCCGCCTCTGCGATGGCGCCGACCTCATACCGCGCCAGCTCCTTCGTTTTGCTGACCTTCCCCGCCATATCCCGCCTGATGTCCTCTGCAATGGCAAGGTCAACCTGATCCCGGTCTCCGGCAGAGCCTGTCTTTTTACTGACTAAGTAGCTGCTGATGCTCTTATGATCCTTCTGGGCTTCGATATGGATATCCATCCAAGTGGAAAATCCGCCACTCCCGCCCTCCTGTTCTACCAAGCTGCGGACAACCTCAATTCGTGTAGTCATCTGAATCCCTCCTAACCATCCCAAGGATATATTCGTGCCCTGGCTCCTTGTCATAGATCCGGATGCCGATCGGCGTGAGGGTATAGCTCTCAATGTCATCAATACAGCATATGTCATGGATCGCCCCATCGGATATATACTTAAGCTTGTCCCCATCAATCTGGAAAATCGGTGCACCATCCGGATCGGCTTCACCGTTCATGTCATTGAAAACCGCCAAGAGCTTGGAGAAAACCTCTAAGTCAAAACCCGTGACATTCTCCATCTCATCTTTGGCTTTCAGAACCTCACCTATAAAGGAAATACTACACATTCCAACCCCTCCTAGTACTAAATTCCTTGCAAAACCCTTGCAATTGCTGTATAATATGACTAATGGGTATGGCATTTGAGAAGCATCTCTGCTTCTTGGGGCTCTACTTCAATAGTGATTAATGGATCTCGCTGTGTCGCCAAACATTGAGCGAGATTCTTCCTTTTTTGCCGTCTTTCCAGACCTGTTATCATCGCTAGCTCTGCCGGTATCTCCGCCAGCTTGCCCAGACCCCAGCTGGCGATAAGCGCCAGGATAAGGACCTGTATCAAGTGCTGCATTCCCCCTCACCTCCTTTCTAGTACCTCCCTCGTTCCCCATGTGATATAACCTATTCAATGTCGAGCTTAAGTTAAAATCCGCCAACTAAGACCACTCTTGCGCTATGTTACAAATCCAACCAAGCTAATAACTCGTAACTCGCTTTACTTACCGTAATTTCCTTTGAGTCTATTCAAATGGTGGCTGATCTCCGGCAGATAGTAAAGTAACGCGCATACAGCGGATACCATGAGTAGCTGCATCACGCTCAATGAATATTTGCTTCCAAATTCCCAGTACCCAGCAACAAAAATAAAAATGTAAAACGCCCTGATATAGCTAAAACTCGGCAGTACTATCGCTAAAATCATGCCAACTATGCAAACAAATAGTATCAAGGGCAATATCATGCCAGCAGCTTCAAGCTCAATATCTAAAAGGCATAGGTAACCAATTATGGAGGCTGTAACCAGGTACGTTATGAGCAAGACCGATATAATTCTTTTAAAAGAATCCGAAAAAGATTTCTTAAAAATGCTCAGTATATTCTCCCCCTTCAGCTTGTGTTGACTGCAGATAGTTCGAAAGTGCATGCTTGCCGATCCGTTATATACTCTCCTTTACCAGTTCATGCTCACTTCGCTCAATCTCCTGATACCTTAGCAGCAAATTACCTCTGTCACTAAGCATATCAAGTACCGACTCCCCTACCGTTCTTCTGATCAGTTGTTACTCCCATGCTCCTCATGTGATATAATGGAAGTGGCTTTAACCGGCTTGGGTATGCTCGTCCTCGTAAAGGTTCTTTACGGTCGTGTTCAGCGCCTTGGCAATCCTCAATAAGGTATTCCCCGATGGAATCTTATGACCGTTTTCAATATAGGACAGATATATTTGCGATATCCCTGCACACTCTGCCAATTTACACTGTGTGAGTCCTCCGGCTTCCCTGAGTTCCTTAATCCTGAACATTTTTCCACCTCCATTAAATATATGTTAATCCATTGATTTAATAATTACAAATTAAGTTAATCCAATATTTTAACTTTATCGTATCAAAAATTTAAGATATCTCTATTTATCTTTGAATACCTTGCTTTTTCAAAATGCATATTTTATACTTATATAAACTGACAGTTTAAAATTCTAGATAGGGTGTTATGATGGATATAGGCAAGCGCATCGCGCAACTACGAGAACTGAATAATATTAAAGCCAAAGACCTTGCTGATCAAGCAGGCATTACCAAAGTATACCTCAGCTATATAGAACATGGCACAAAGAAACCCACTTTGGATATGCTTGAAAAAATCTGCTCTGCGCTAGGGGTTACAATGCCGGAGTTTTTTAGTGAAAGTGATATTTCACCGGAACTTCAAAAGCTGTTATCTACTGCTAAGAACCTCTCCCCCGAAAAGCTCGAAGCCCTCAATGAGTTTATAAAAAAAACGCTCTAAGCTCAATAAATATAAAACATCAGCAAATTTCTCGTGTTTTTCGCCAATAGATCAGGCTTTTTTGCATGAGTTTCAGGGTGTCAACTATCGCTGTTAATGCACTTTAACCATTCTCCCGCAAGCTTTCCAAAGTACTGAATTTGTAGAGCTACTCTTATCTAAAAAACTATAAAACACTTCACAATCTTTCATGCTTTTCCTTTGTGGTGTATAATGTTGGTAATAGTAATGAGACCATAAATCCTTTGGGAAAGGGTGTACCATATGGAAAAAGTACTGATGCAGATACTGGAGAAACTGGATTCAATGGAAACCCGACTGGGCAATATCGAATCGGATTTGTCTGATGTCAAGCTTATGGCAAAGCGCACCAATGATTATCTGCCACCCTTGCAGGATTCCGGACAGAAGCCGATTCTAAGCTTGATAAAGTTGCCGATGACATTGAATTCATAAAGCATAAGCTGCGCAAAACCGAAGAAGAGTTGTTCAACGTTGAGCGCAAGCTGAGACCTGTCAAATAGAACCGCTTTCCCACATACAAATGCTCACCAATCCTGCCTGATCATCATATTTCAGGCGGGATTTTTATTTCTGCGCCTCCGCCACCCTCCGTAACCCCTCGTATCAACTCACAGTTGCTTCTCCATCTACATTTGTGGTAATATTTGTATGTATATCACAATAATTGGAGGTTGCTTTATGAGTGAAAAATGCATCCTTTGCGGAGATAACGCATCAACGGCAGCTGATCTAGTCCGCCCAGCTAATAATCTCAAAAAGATCCGTCCAGAAGCTATTAAGCATCCTATTTGCCCGGCCTGCTCCGCCACTGTGCTCACCATTGACAAAAACCTTCAAGCCCGGTTCCCACTCATATTCCGGGATGTCCCTTACAAATAGAACATGTCCCCGATCCCTACCCTGAAGTAGGCACATATTTTTGCCATAAGCTATGGCCCGGGGGAGAATTTCTGGTTCTCCAGCTTCGAAAAGTATGTCCTGATGATGCCTAATTCCTCTGCTAACTTTTCTTGGGATAATCCCCTTACTACCCGATAATGCTTGAGCCTGTTTTTTATGGGTGCTGTAAGCATAACACTACTCCTTATCCAAGTCGTCCTTCATCAATGAATTCTCCCATCCAGATCCTTGTTTGTTATCGTTTTGATAACTTGTCCTTCAAAAAAAATATTGCTCAATGATTCATCGAGAATTTTCGAGATTTCTACAGCCATGGGATATGAAAGCCTTCTTTTTCCATTCTCCAGATTGCAGTAATGTGCTTTCGAGATATTCAGCCTTCTTGCCATACCCTCCTGGGTAATGCATGCCTCTTCCCTCAATTCCTTAAGCGATTTCATAGCCACCCTCCAGTTATCAATCTGTAAACTTTAGTTCTTATTATAGTTGTCATTTTGATAACTGTCAATATTAAAGTAACACTTTGATAACAATATTTAAAAGTTCACATTTTGCAAATATAATACAAGTATAGGGGTGATTTGATGCAGACATTTGGAATGAGATTAAGAAGCTTAAGAGAAGAAAAAGAGATTACCCAGGAAGAATTGGGAAAGCTTTTCAGTGTTACGAAAACCGCCATTTCTTTATACGAAAGCGACAAAAGGTTTCCAGATCAGGACACACTGATAAAGCTCGCCGCTTTTTTTAATGTGTCAGTTGACTACCTGTTAGGTGTATCTGATGAAAAAGGTCCTTTCAGCGCCTCTGATGCTGAAAATGCATATACCAAACTCGACGCCTCCGGCCTCCCCGAAGAAGCAATTAAGCAAATTGAAGATTATATTCAACTTCTGAAGTTGAGGTACAATCCTGGAGGTCATACAAAGAAACAAGATTAGTAATAACCTATTACGGAACAAGTGATAACAGCTACCTTAAAAGCGTAACGCTGAGCTTTTTCATTTCTTTTAATTCCGTAGATAGAGTTTAAAAACAAAATTTCCAATCTTAACTCACAAAGCTGTCACGCACACTACGGCAATAGAATATTCATCAAAACATGCCAATACAACTATACAGACCTAATAACAAATTTCTATCCGTATTATGAAAAAGCATTTTGCAAGTCAATCGGAGAAGGATCAACAAGAGATTGCATAATCGGCTTAATTTTTCATTTACTCATGAACTAGGCAATACTCTTTTGGATCATCAGCGATATTTTAGAAATAACATAGAGATGAGGTTCCGTAAAGAAGAGGCCGATGAGTTTGCCGGCAGATTCCTGGTCCCTGAGGAGGAGCTAGCAATAATGCCCCCTCACAGTAAGCCGGATATCCCTCTGTTATCGAACCACTTTCATGTTTCTGAATCTGTTATTAGGATACGATATGAAAAGATATTTAGGAGCGTTTTCGTCCAAAAAGTAGACAAGCCTTTAAAAGGATTGATTTTGATAGGTTTATAGAGTATCGATGAGACTGGAGTTTCTATCAATCGTGGCGGAGCCACTCATCAAGGATTATGACTCCGCCGCCAGTATACGGGTCTTTGAAAAAGCTGCTTTAATAATAAGTGGATTAACGTTCTATCACTTTAGCACAAGTCTTTCACAATGCACGTATCCTAGCTTAGACAATTCCGTTAGCTATAGACAGTTGCCACATCCTATGGTATTATCAGGTTAGCGAAGTGAGATATGGTGATGAAATGAATCAATTAAGCACACATAAACCGATAGTTATAGATTTATTTGCCGGCGCAGGTGGGCTCAGCTTAGGAGCTTTTCGTGCCGGCTTTAATGTCGCATGCGCTGCGGAACTAGATAAACATGCGATTGAAACACATTCGTATAATTTCCCTAGTGTAAAACATTTACAAATTGATCTGTCGACAACTAGTAGTAACGATTTATTAAGCCTAGCTGTACTTCAAAACAAAGATATTGCGGGTATAATAGGAGGTCCACCTTGCCAAGGATTCAGTTCCATGGGGCACGGCCAAGTAGATGATATACGTAATAGCTTATTCATACGATTTTTTCAATTTGTTAGTGAAATCCAACCCATATTCTTTATTGCTGAAAATGTGTTAGGAATCATGAATGCTAAGTATTCTTTTATTAGGCAAAAAGCATTTGAACAAGTAACAAATTATACTATTCTTCCTCCTCTAATGATCAATGCGAGTGAATATGGAGCTCCTACTACAAGAACACGAGTTTTTTTTATTGGATATGATGCTAAAAGAATATCAGCTATGTCTGAACAAGACTTTGATAAGGCAAAATGTTCTCAGGAATACGCTGTTCGAGTTAAAGATGCTTTAGAAGGCTTACCGCTGGATATAAGTACAATTATTGATGGTAATGGTATAATAGAACCCATGTATAAAAAAGTAGAAATTAAAAAATCCCCATTTCATTTGAGGATACTAGAGTGTATCCCTGATGGAATAGGAAATAAGCAAGCCATTAGAAACTATTTGCATAATAATATTGTCACGGGATGTATGCCAACAAAGCACTCCGATAAAGTAAGAGAAAGATATGAAAAACTAGGTTATGGTAAGCAAGATAAAGTATCTAAGTCTATTAAACTCGATCCCAATGGATTTTGCCCAACCCTGAGAGCTGGAACTGGTCCAGAAAGGGGAAGTTATCAAGCAGTACGCCCGATACATTACGCAGTCCCAAGGGTGATTACGCCAAGAGAGGCAGCACGTTTACAAGGTTTCCCCGATTGGTTTGTTTTTGACAGAACAATTTGGCATAGTTTTAGACAAATAGGTAATAGTGTCTCGCCGATCGTTGCGGAGGCAATTCTATCTGTTGTTCATCACAAATTAACATGACTGAAATTGGGGTAATATTTATAGAAACTTAAGTAACTATCAATCATATCGTATCCTACGAAAGAAAATGAAAACTGATCCATAATCTGCTGCTTAGCATTCTCGCTAGGAAGCAGATTATTTATGTTTAGGATCTCTTTCTGAGTAAGCGGTGGTATCTGAATCATACATGGCCTGTCCCACTCAAAGTTAGCCTGTTCACATTTTTCCATACAAGATCTAATATCTCTTTCTTTTTCGTGATTATCAAGAACAATACCTGTAAAAGTGACCATCTGCTGGCCATCTTTATAAACAGTAGAAAAAATAGGGAATAGAAATCTATTCTGGTATGGGGGATTTTCAACTAGAGTGCTCATAGCAGCTTTTTTCAAACATCGAAGTAACAGTAAAGGATACCTTGCAAATGTTACATCATCTGGCACTGTATTACTTGGGATGTATCTGTCAATTCGTTCTTTGAGCTTCTCTAATCGCTTCTGATGAATGTTTTGTGCTCCTTCTTGATCAACTTTTTCCCCAAGCGTACTAGGATTTGCATTAAATGTAACTCTGATGATATCATATACATTCATCTTTAAAAGCATACTACAAAAGTCTGCAAACTGCCTCCCTATCTCTCTTGGGTCAGTATAATCCAACCAAAAAATCATGTTCTCATCACATTCGGACAAATTTGTGATATAGTCTGTACTAGTTGTGTTCTCTAAAGCAATACAGTTGTAAGGCTTGTTGAAATTGGCTCTTTTATAAACTTCAGGGTCACACTCTAAAGAAACTAATTTGGTAATATCTAATTGAGTATGCATAATTTTAAAGTCATCAAACAGAAAAGAACCAAACCCTATATAGCTATAGTTTTCGATAGGTAGTAGTTTTTTTATATAAGTAAGATTTTGAACAAATATGTTCCTATCTATAAACTTATTTGGGCGCAAATGATAAAAAGGTTGTTGTTCATTCATGCATTTCACTCCCAGCATTACGAGCAATATCTAGCATAGAATCAAAGCACTTTTCTCCTATCTCCGAAGGTACTATCTCAATCGATGTATCATGGTAAAAATGATTGGACAGGATAGCAACATCGTCCCATGGTTTTGAAAATCTTATGGGGACATATTTTCTATCTTTAGGTGGTTTAGGTAAATCAGGCTTAAAAACTTGTCCTCCCAAATGTGTTTTTGTCGCAGTACCATATTGGTGTTGAAATTCCTGATCATTCTCTAATATCTTTGTAAATGGAACACTCACAGCTACACTTGAATGACTACGCTCCTCACGTGTTCGTCCTTTCCATATATTCGTATAGTTAGTAAACATCTTCAGACCTTCACGCATTTTATTCTTCACGTCTGCATAAATAGATGATGACAAATCTATACCTCTTTTTGTAGTTGTCATCGGTAAATCTTCTGGATTATTGCTTTCAAAAACAACAATACCCTTAATCCCAATAAACTGCGTATGGTAATGTGGTACCCCTGCTTCACCCCATCCTGTCAAATGACTCTTGTCGTTATAAAGTACAACTCGGTCATTACATACAATCGTCCATCCTGCATCTGCACTTGAACGTTTAGACTCAGTGCCTTCATCAATTTCATCATCAGATGGAGGTGGTGCATAAAATCCCACAGTTAATTTTACTAATACACTTCCGTATTCTTTTTGATAAATAAATGGCTTCAATCCATGAGCATCGCTAGAGATAAGCAGCTGTACAGGTAATGCTTCAACCTCTTTTCCATTGATGCGAATAGTAAATCCCTTCTGAATTATCAAACTATAACTGGCTTTTATAGCAGCCGCCAATAAATCGATAAAGTGCTCCCTCTTGTCTTCTGTATTCCACTGATTTGCTATGCCCGCATTAAGTTCTGTTACGGAAACAATTGTCCCATTATACTCCATCATATTATTCGTTAAATCATCTATAGGAAAATCCCAATTTTCTGGATTAGCCGCCCATTCCTTTTCGATTCTAACTTGATAAGCTAACCCATCATTTTGGGTCGTCACTAAAGCTGCTTTTCCAATTTTGAAAATAGCACGTTTCATTCCAATTCCATATATACCAACGGTAGGCAATCCAGTTCCTGTTGTAGATGTTCTCCCATGTCTAAAAGCATTGTTTTCTGCTACTTCTCTAGGTATACCACCACAGTTGTCTTTAATTGAGAAGTAATCTTTGCTTATCATTATCTCTGCAAAATATCCATTATAATACTCACGATTCGTTCTTTTACCTTCAATACCTTTTGTCCTAACTACTCCATCTAAGCAATTGTCAAGTAGGTCTAAAATGGCATCATTCAACTCAATATCACGAGTCAACATATCTATAAAAAACTCTTTAGTCGGCATACCTTGTGCAACATTTGCCATTATTACACCATCCTTCGTTAAATATGTTATAGCCGTACTCACAATTATACTCCTAAATTTTTCCTTCGACAAGATATTACATACGCTTTTACGTATATAAATATAGTATTCAACTGCTAAATTTATATGACACATCGTACCCTCATGGGCAGCAATTCTTTTACAGATTAATCTATATAGCTTTGTATTCATCCTTCTTTCTTAATCATTAATCGTTATGATAAAATAAAACCAATTGATGGAGGAATTATCATGTGTGGAAGATTTCAATTGTTATACGAAATAGATCAGCTTGAGATGCGGTTTGACGCTAGAAATAACTATATCGGCTATGGACCCAGGATCGAGATATTCCCTACCGATACCATTCCGATCATCATCCGGAAAGATAACCGAAATTTCATCGAGCCGGCCAAGTGGGGCCTAGATAATCATTTCGATAAACGCCCGCTAATTAATGCCAGGGGTGAGACTGTAGATGAGAAGCGCACTTTCAAGAATCTACTGATAGAGAGCCGCTGCCTTATTCCGGCGACCTGCTTTTATGAATGGAAAACCGAGGGCAAGAAGAAAACCAAGTTTCAGATAAAGTTACAGGATATTGATATTTTCGGGATGGCCGGGCTGTATAAGGTTGAAGCTGATGCTGCCGGTTATCCGATATTGAGATGCACGATTATCACAATTTCGGCAAATGAAGCAATGTCTGAAATTCACGACCGGATGCCAGTTATATTGAGTAAAGAAAACGAGAATGTATGGTTGGATAATTCGATAAGGGATCCGCTGCTGCTGAAGGAATTCATGAAGACTTATGCCGGAGGAATTGAGTTGGTGGCGATATAGGTTAGCCCTCCCCCAGCTCGACCACAAAAAATAAGGGCCTATCCAACTGGACAGATCTTCTTTTATTGATAATATTTGGGTAGAGTATAGGTAATGTATGGTAATATGAGTTTATAGCTTATATAAAGATTTTGCATTTTGAGGTACTGTATGATTAAAAAGCTGATTACGTCAATCCTGATTTTTATTCTGACTATAACGGTATATATAGTCTGCTTATCCATAACATCATTTATCATAATTATTTTTGATTTAGGTGGATTAGGTGGTTTGGCTATTTGGTTTCTGGTCCCAGCACTTACACTCTATATAAATAAGCATCTGTACAAACACGTATTCAAAACCACATCTCTTATTCTTATGCCGCTAGCACTTTTCATTAACATTTTTATTGTTGTTGGAATATCATGTTTACTCTACAAGCCCCCAGAGCCCGGTGATATTATTCCTGATACGACATTTATAGTTTTTCCTCCAAGTGCTATTTTTGCATTCTTAGTCAGTGGGGCTTACTATATTTCTAAGAGCTTTGATTTGAGTGTATTTATTCAATGAATCTTCAGTTACCGGTCTGCCGCTCCAGTCGAAGCCGTGGATAAGAAACGCACTTTCAAGTATCTGCCCATTGAGAGCCGCTGCCTTATCCCTGCGACTGGCTTTTATGAGTGGCATACAAAAGGCAAGAAGAAAACCAAGTATCAGATCAGGCTCCAGGATTATAATATTTTCGGGATGGCAGGGTTGTTTAAGGCAGAGACTGATGCTGCCGGCAATCCGATTTTGAGGTGTACGATTATTACGATTTCTGCAAATGAGGCTATGTCGGAGATCCATGACCGGATGCCGGTCATCCTGACCAAGGAAAATGAGAGCATTTGGCTGGATGAGTCTATCAGAGATCCGCTGCTTTAAAAGGAATTTATGAAGACTTACGCCGGAGGGATTGAGCTGGCGGCGATATAGGCCAGCTCCCCTCCTTTTCTTTATCATTTTTCGGCAATTTTACCGTTTATATGATAAAACTTACCATTTGAAAAAAAGTCATCATTTTTGATTTTAGAGGGGCAATAATTTACTTGGCCGTCAGTTTTGCTTGTCCTCAAACTTGTTTGTTTACATCCTCTCTGTTTTTGATACGATATACTTTCTCCATTGTTAGCATCCTTTCTCTTTTACCCCCTTCAAGTGTCAGCAACTTAAAGGGTATTTGATTTTTGGGGGGCTTGCAATGGAGTTTTTCCATTTTATGCGTGGTTTTTTAAGTTCCGGAACGCTCGGTTTTCATTGTACTAAAAACAATCGAATATAGGTTGTACAGTCTATATCGTCGAATATAGGTTGCAAAGGCTATATTGTGATATTAGGGCAATTATCAATTGCTTTAATATCAGTATGAGAAGTTAAGCAATGCATCTATAATGGGGGTACTCATGAATGAAATTTTGGCTATAATCGCTTCCTCTTTGATTAAAGTAATCAGTCATCTTCTACTTTTATTGGCATTTCCGGATGGTTTAATAATAAATATCCGGCGCTTGCCCATTATGATAACAGTGACCTTACATAGCTGGTAGCGATATAGGCCAGCTTCCCTCCTTTTCTTTATTCTTTTTCGGCAGTTTTACCGTTTATATGATAAAACATACTGTTCATATAACTTCTCGCTTTTTTTTAAGGAAATTAGTTATAATTGTACTGGACAAGCCTACGCTTATTCCCAATAATAAGGAGGTCATAGAATGGCTGATACATCAAAGCTACAACGTGTAACCGATTATATTCTGGCGGACTTAAGCAACCGATTTAGTGTCGAGCTCACGCAAAGGAAAGTAAAAGTCGGCACCAACGGCATTCAGAAAAAATTCTCCGGTGTCTCAAAAGACGCAAGCATCCTGGTGCATGTCTGTCACCATAGCGGATTAACAAAGGGTGGAAATATCCCTGTTGGAAAGCTTAATGGATTGTACTCCAAGTGTTACTTGATGGAGAAGGCTCATGCCAAGAAATAGTATATCTATTTCTCGAACAAAGAGTTTTACGACATATTCAAAGAAAGCAGCATCGGAATACTGGAGGGTATCGAGCTGAGATACTTTGACGGCCTTCCCCCTTATCTTGTAGAAATACTCGCAGAAGTTCTGCAGAATGCAAGCGATGAAATGTAATTATAAACTTTATGAATCGGAGGAGAATTTATGAGACGCATCGTATTCCTTATCATATTATTGGTTGTTGTTCTTTCGGGCATTCCAGCGTTCTACTAAATCCCACGCATTTATGCTCCCCTTCCGTTGGCACTTTTGGTAGCATAAGTGAAGCATTACTAAATTCGGGTATTTTTTGTTGAATTGATATAAGTGTTAGAATTAGATATAATAAAATAGATATATTTACCAAAATTGCCTATTATGATTAATTAAGGAGATGCTATTGTGAAGATAATTAAAGAGCGTAAACCGATTATGAAGTTATTATCATTTATTTTCGGATTAATTATCGTATGGATTATCTATATCTTTATTATTGCTGGATTATTTTGTGAAAATGGTGAACCACTGACTAATAAACAAGCAGGCATTGCTTTTGTTTCAGCTTTGTTAACAATGGTTTCTTATATTATAGGTAGCGATTATAATTACTTGAAAAGATTGGAGCTTACAACAGGTTCACTTCTCAGTAATATATCTGTATATAAACAAAGAGAAAAGCAATTATTATCTAAAGCAGAGAAGATTATTTCTAAATTTTTACTTCATGAAAGTGATACTCATAAAACAACAGCGGAAAAAAGAAGTGGGAATATTCTAAAGTTATCTGATAATGAAAAAGCTTTATCGTTAAATGATATTAAGTTAACAATAGAAGCATACCCTGATTTAAAATCTGATAAGCATATTTCAACTTTATTGACCCAGCTTGAAGAATCTGAAAACAGTATATTAAATTCCAAAGTACTTTTTAATGAATATGTTACATACTTAAATTCTGCTATTGTATCATTTCCATCCATCTTATTTACTGGATTCTGGAAAATGAAACCAATGCAATTTTATGTAGACGCTGAAGTAGATGAAATATAGTTTCATATTTACAGTAAGTAACATTTTCCTCATGGCCGGCCTATACAAGGTTGAACCGGATGCAGCCGGCAATCCTTACAAAGGAAAATGAAGGTATTTGGCGGATGAATCTATCAGAGATCCGAGGCTTTTGAAGGAATTTATGAAGACTTACGCCGGAGGGATTGAGCTGGTAGCGATATAGGCCAGCTCCCCTCCTTTTTTTTCTCTTTGGACGATCATTATATATCAGTAACTGTCTATATAATATTAATTATATAGACTAAATACCCATTATTTGGTATAGTATTCTATATAGATGCAGAGAATACCAAATACATATGCATTAGTAATAAAACGATGAGAGGAGCGTGTATCTCATGAAGGTAATAAACAGGAAATCTTTGCTTTATAAAACTGAAGTTGAGTATGGAGATTATACAATTAACCATGTAGAGGGGTGCTCCCATGGCTGCCTCTATCCATGCTATGCCATGATGCTGAAAAAGCGATTTGGTGTAATAAAAAACTATGAGGATTGGATAGAGCCTAAGCTGGTAGGAAATGCCCTTGAACTGCTGAGAAAAGAGATCCCAAAGCACAAGCACAAAATAAAATTCGTTCATCTGTGTTTTACAACCGATCCTTTTATGTACGACTATCCTGAGGTCATTAACTTAAGCCTGGATATTATCCGGCTCTTGAATGATCATGATATTAAATGCACCGCGCTTACCAAAGGGCTCCTACCATATGAGCTGGCGGAATTGAGCAAGATGAATGAATTTGGAATAACATTAATATCTTTGGACGAGAAATTCAGGCAAGATTATGAGCCATACGCGGCACCTTACCAGGAGCGAATCAGCAGCCTCTATAAACTACATAAATCCGGAATAAAAACCTGGGTAAGCATTGAGCCATACCCTACCCCCAATATTATCGATCAGGATTTCAGTAAAATACTCGAATCCATATCATTTGTTGATAAGATCATCTTCGGCCGGCTTAACTACAATCCTTTAGTCACAAAGTATACTAAGCATCAGGAATTTTTCAACTCTTTAAGCCATCAAGTTATCGACTTTTGTGAAAATCGCAATATCGACTACCATATTAAAGAAGGCACACTTATTGACTGCAAAATTGTTTAGAGAGGTTCACTATGATCAAAGACTATATGGCGTTTTTAATTAGCAAAGGAAAGAAATCAAATACTGTAAAGGCATACAAGATAAATATTGAGAAGTTTATGATTTGGTTGAAGGAAAGAAATGCCGAGTCTGAGGGGACAGGATTTACTACCGAAGATCTTCAGAAGTATCAAGACTATCTTCTGAATACAAAAAAATACGCAGCATCAGGCGTACTGCAAAGAATGAATGCTGTTGTATCATATTGTAAATATCTCTATATGAAAAGAATACTACCAATGGATATCGTTAGGGATTTCGAATTTCATAGAGTCCAGAACAAATTTGATGTTCCTGAAGTGATTAATAACAGTGAGATGAGTAAATATCGGAATGAAATATATAAAGGCGGTAACCTTCGGGACATTGCTATTTTCGAGCTGTTCTTGAATACCGGAATCAGGGCTTCTGAGTTAATTGCCCTTGAAAAAACTGACCTAGAAATGTCAGAGGAAAAGCTTATATTTATCCGAGATGAAAACGATGGATTGAATCGCAGAATCCCCCTCAATTCTGAAGCAAGAAAAGCACTTCAAGCGTACTTGAATACCCGGCAAATGAAATATCATGCAGGCCAAAAACTTTGGCTGGGGCAGAGAGGCCCTCTGACGCAAGATGGAATCAATAAAATGCTTAAGCGTTATGCTGAAAGATGTGATCTTGCAGAAAAAATATCCCCTAATGCTATTAGGCATTATTTCGCATCCAAGCTGATCCGCGAAAAGAAATTGGATTTGGTGCTGGCTGCGAATGTATTGGGTCACACCAATATCAACTCAACACGAAAGTATTCCCAACCGCGACTAGAAGATATTGCGCAAGCACTTGAAGATCTGCACCCAGGGGCTTAGAGACCGGTTAAGAGGTCTGGTATCCATCCATCTCTAAGCTCTATTCTTATCTCGTACTTGTCAAAATCTAAAGAGGTTGCCTTCTTGTTGTGCTCTGTATACTCAGGCTTTCTCGTAACTTTGAGTGACTTATTCTCCAGCCTTTTTACGGCATCCTTATACTCACTCACTCGATAGATAATCCCATGCTTCTCAATCATCTTTACGATTAACTCCCTCAACAAGACAGGTTCTGGTTGAGATAGAATGTAACCCATTATATAGCTTTCCAGTTTAGTCATCTTTTCAACATCTGCCTCTGGGAAAAAGTCAAAGAATGACATCTGCCCTTCTATATTGTTTTCGTTAATATCCTTAAATACTTTATTCATAATGTCTGACATAAGGAATATTCCATCGTCCTTATTAGTGGCGAAAACCATTCTGTATTTTGGTATGTTCCGGGCTTTTGTCTTTATAGGCACATCGATGGCATATTTGAAAATCTGTCGAAGACGATTCAAATACTCACCGACGAAAACTTCTTCGGCTTGATGCATTCTCATTTTCCCACTGTTGTAATCATTTAATATCTGCTGCCAATAGTCACCATTCGCAATTCTGTTCATGTTCCCGATATCATTCGCAGAATCTATCTCATAATCTTCTTCATTATCTATTTCGTTTAATATGTTTTCATACTTCAATAGCCGGCAGCCTTCGCGTAAAAAACCAAAGGAGTTGAAGTTGAGGAGCAACTCCAGTGTGTTAAATCTTCTTTGCTGAATGCTTCTGAATCGATTGAAATCAAGGCTCTTTATACCGTAAGGATCGACATAAAGAAACAAGTTCGAAATTGAGTCCAGTTTCAATATGTACTCCAGATTTTCCTCGAAAGTACCAGGCTTGACTATGCAGTTCTTATATCCTTTTAGATTTCTATCTAAATCGGCAACGTGCTCTTTCTCAATAAAGATACCACTTACATTTTTATTGGGATTATACTCGTTTTCTATGCTTTTCTTAATATTCTCTGCAAATATAATTGGAGATCCAGGATTGCCATCATCAAATCTGCCTTTCCCAGCAAAACAATCTATAAAAACTAACGGCTTCCTACTTGTCAGGATTTTTGCCGTATACGGCACCAAATAATAACTTAACAATCTGTCTTTGAAGAAAGACCAAGGTTTTTTCTTTTCAAAAAAAGCATCATTACAACCCACTCTACGCCCCCCAAACTTTTCCATTAATTTATTCCATTATATTCCTATTACAGATTTATATCAACATTAACCGATTATTGCATCCCTTATTTGTCCGCTTATGCTGCTTTACACACCACACAACTCTTTGTCAAAGGAAGCGAGCGAATGCTATAAAGATAGGCTAATAAACGCCACTGGCTACTTCACTTTTCGTCAAATTTACCGTTTATATGATAAATCATGCCGATTGTATAAAAGGCATAGCATTTCCTGTAATAAAGCTTATAATTTTATTGGACAACCATTTTTACCTATTCTCAACCGTAAGGAGCATTCCTGTAAAGAAATAAAATGAACTTTGAAAAAATAGATGCCAGCCCGTACAATTGAAATGTGCGAAGCCCGCAAAGTTAAGCACAAATCAAAAATACGAGGAGGCACCTAATATGAATTTTACACAGAATGATAAGATTGAGCAAATCAAAAATGAAACCTTAGTAGTCGGAGTTGATATCGGCAAGGAAACAAACTTTGCTAGAACGCTTGATTACAGAGGCAGAGAGCTCAAGAAGCTCGTTAAATTTACCAACTCGAGAGAAGGATTTAGCGCCTTTGATAAATGGGTAAACGAAGTATCTTCAGCAAATGCAAAAACGGATGTCATCGTGGGCTTTGAGCCGACAGGGCATTACTGGTTTAACTTCGGAGATCACTGTCAGCGACTTGAACACAAGCTGGCGATCGTGAATCCGATGCACGTTAAGAGGACCAAAGAGTTGGATGACAACAGTCCGACCAAGAATGACAGGAAGGATCCGAAGACAATAGCGATGCTGGTCAAAGATGGTAGATACCGGGAAGTGTACATACCGGAAGACATCTTTCAAGAGTTGAGAGAAGCCGTTTTCGAGAAGGAAAGACTTACAGATATTACGATAGCAATCAATAATCAAGTTGTACGCTGGCTAGATATCCGGTTCCCGGAGTTTACTAAAGTATTCAGCAAATGGCACGGGCATGCAGCGCTGATGGCACTGAAGAACTTTCCGACTCCAGATAAGGTATTGAAGGCCGGAGTAGATAATATAGTATCCAAGTGGAAAGAAGAAATAACGAGGGCAGTGGGCAGAAAACACGCAGAAAAGCTTGTTAATGCAGCGAGCAAGAGTATTGGTAGGACAACAGGCTCGGTAGCTTCCGAGGTTAGCTTGAAGAACTTGATAGACCAATATGAACTGACAAAGAGACAGATAGAAGAGCAGGAAGCATTGATGCTAGAATTGCTCCTTGGAGTGCCGAATGCAGATATTCTATTGGAAATTAAGGGGATAGGGCTTAATGCAGTAGCCACCTTTGTGAGTGAGGTTGGAGATATCAACAGGTTTCAAAGCCCAAAACAGATCATCAAACTGGCAGGGATGAACCTGAAAGAAGACAGCTCGGGTAAGCATAAAGGCAAGACCAGATTATCCAAGAGAGGGCGGAAAAGGCTTCGTCACGCATTATTCAAAGCGATGATAACGGTCTTGGCAACTAACGCTGAGTTCAAGGCGATACATCGGAGAAACATCACCAGGGAGATTAATCCTTTGAGTAAGATGCAATCTATATTTGCGATGTGTGGCAAACTGATCAGGATATTCTATGCGATCCTCAGCAAAGGTGTTAGTTATGATCCAAGCAAACTATTGATAGATACCTCATCGATGAAGGCCGCTTAAGGGCTGGAGATATTCGAAGATAGCATCGACACAGCTAGGAAATCAAATGGTCATACACAGAACTTTGAAAAACAGAGCCAGGGCAGTCAAGTTGAATTTTTTCCATCAGGGCAACGACCCAGGTTAGGAGCATGATTGACGTTTCACCTCTTGGCAAGGCAGTACGAAGGAATTTAGGGCAATGACCCAGGAAGACATAGGAGGTTCGCTGCTAGGAGATCATGTGAAATCCACAGGCCGGAATACCAAAGCACACAGGCTTGAGAAAGTGCACACATGACATCCATATATGCACAAAGATGTAAAAAACCAAGAGATGGCAAAAGATTTTCGAAGTTGAAAAGCTAAGATAAACAAAGAAAACACGAGATATTTTAAGTTAGTTAAAGGAGGAATATTATGCAAAACATCGATTGGCCATCATTTGGATCTTTTACAATCGCTGTAATTGCTCTGTTTTACTCTTACTTTTCCAACACTAAGAAATATGAGCTGACGAGCCAATATCGAAGCGAGGTGTTACAATGGTATTCTTGTACAATTGAACTGCTACTGACGCTTCGATCCACAATACAAGGCAGCCAGCCTTTCCAGTATTCTAAAGAAGAACTTTTGGCAAAACTGTCAGCTCAGATAGAGATAGGGCGTTTTTACTTTCCCAATTTTGATAAAGGTGATGGGTACGGTACCGAAAAGCCCTACGCCTATAGAGGCTATAGGCATAGTCTGCTGGATTTCCTGGTGTTCTCATACCAGCTCTACAATAGCCCCGAAGCTAAAGACCATTTGAAGCATGCAGACATTTTACAGAGAAATTTCAGCTCTCTGTTTTATGAAATACTTGAGCCAAGGCAGTATTTGAGGCACACCCGCAAATATACCGGCATAGATTTCTCCAAAGATTACTGCATAGAGGATTTCATCAAACAAGATCCGGAAAGCAACGGCATCTTATATAGGCAAAGCGGAAAATAAATCATGACCCCTTAAATCACTTTCTATGAATCGAATGTAGAAGGAGCTGTATACATGAACTTTTTACGTCAATGCTTGTCTATCAACATGAGTTCATTTTTATCTAGCATTGGGATTGTAGCAAGCATTTTCACAGCATTGCTGGCTGTTCTGGAGTATAAGAAGCAGGGAAAGCAAAAAAGAGTGGAATTGCTTGAACATTACAGAATGAAATTCCAGACAGATGAATACTGCAAAGCAATAAACCCCCTAATTGAAGAAGACAGTGAGAATTTGAAAAATGTCGATCAAATGCATAAGTATTACTACCTTGGATTGTTTGAAGAGCTTGCCGTCCTTATCAATTCGCGAATTATAAGGGTTGATACTGTATATTACTTTTTTGGCTATTATGCTTTAAATACTTGGAAGAGTGAAAATTTCTGGGGCACTGTGAATAGAAATAGTATTTACTGGAAAGAATTTTCGAATTTTGTAAAGCTGATGGAACAAACTGAGTCCGAAGTATTAAAGAGAAACTCGTCTTTAATGAGCTTTAATAAATGGAGGAGAATAAAGGTTTAGCTGAAAGCGTGAAGATATCAGCGACCCGGATATCGTCTGCTCTCACATTTTTGCCGCATATCCCTCTTTTTCAGCATTACCAAGCAAGTACAAAAATGCCGGTACAGGAATCCGCCTATTGTCAGATAGCGATTCAAATGCTGCTGAAGTGGTGAAAGCTTATTCATCAGCTCGCTCAGGTCACTCTTGCTAAGCTCATATAGCTGAGTAGGCCGAATTCCGGCCGGAAGTCCTGGTCTCCCCTGTACTTGTCGTAAATCACAATATTCAGAGAAGGATAATGTGGGTATCTGGAGCACGCTCCAGCGGCCAACACCTCTGTCGGCGGATCCCTTTTCCAGAGTAGGGCTTGCAGAGCCGGTTGCAACCAGGCGCAGATGTCGACGGGAATCATACAGAGTCTTCACCCATACCTCCCAGTCCTCGACGTATTGCACCTCATCAAAAAAGAAATAGACTTCGCCTTCTGTCGGATATGCGTTTTCATAAGCCCTTAACACACCTTCAAACCCGCCCAGCTTCAATATGGGATTGTCGAAGGATAAATAGACGATATTCCTGGCAAGAATGCCTTCCGCCACGGGTTATATTATATTATTAATAATTTTAATACTTATGTATATCAGACTATCCATATTTCCAGAACTTATATTATTAATTCTATGAAATCATCCGTTTTTTCTGGATGAATACTTGGTGCCGAATACTTCCCTCTCGAATAATGAGAGAGTTTTTTCTATTTATACATGATTTGACAAATTTCGATGAGCATGTGTAATACAATTTAGGTATACGAAGGAGTAAATAACCCAAATTCTAAATTAGTTACAGGAGGTACCGATGGAAAAAGAGAATCTTAAGATCCAAGTTGATATCACAGAAGATGACATCTACAGCTATCAGAAATCCATGATACCAAAACACCTATTACCAATTTATGCGACTATAGCAATAGCCTGCTTAATCGCATTTATATTAGTACCATTATTAACTCAGAGTATTGATCCAATGAGCATATCAATACGAATTGCAGTATTCTTCGTTATCCTGCTGTTTGTCCTTTGGGGTATCCCCTCTATGCTCAGAAAGTCCTCGAAAACTGCTCTCAACACGAATAAACTGCTGCATAAGACGCAATATTACAGCTTTAATGTAGATGGTATTGAAGCTTCTACTGAAACCAGTACGGCATTTGTTAAATGGAGCGAGTTATATAAAGCAGTTGAGTCAAAAGATAGCTTTCAATTGTTTATATCAAAAGCTCAAGCTTATGTTATCCCCAAGAGATGCTTCAATGGCAACACAGAGCAAATGACAATCCTAAGCCTTTTGATAAGCAACGCCCCAGTGCCTAAAGATGAAACTAAAAAGACATCTTTTATGAAAAAACTACTCTGGGGATTAGCGATATATATTATCATTATTTCAGTGCTATATATTGCAGTACTCTTTTTAAATCGAGGTTAAACTGAGATTGCCAATCTAGTTTTTTTATATTGAGATAAGCACTAGGAATTACTATATTGGATAATCGAAATTCATAAGGATAGCAACAGCTATGTAGTATCGAAATCTTGGGAATAGCATAAAACCACTTTTTAGATAGGAGATAAACATGGAA
The DNA here is from genome assembly GCA_021083345.1 of Calditrichales bacterium MX18-03. GTDB lineage: Bacteria > Bacillota > Clostridia > Lutisporales > Lutisporaceae > JAJGRE01. The sequence continues at coordinate 784,484 of JAJGRE010000001.1, forward strand.
AAGTTACATGACTACTATGAGTCCTTGGATGACGAGAAACTGCAACGTATTGCCGTATATGAAGCGAAAGATTTAACCTCCGAAGCTGTTGACGCACTTATTGATGTTTTATTCGACCGTGGCTTCAATGAAACACTCATTAATAACGTCCATCTACAGCGAGAAAGCTTATCAGATAATGATATTCATCATTTGGTTGGAGAGTTTGCTACTACCGAGTGTCCATACTGTGGCAAGCCAGGCAGAATCAATGCAATAAAAGTAACCGAAGTTGTTAGTTTTATACTATTTACGGACGTGCAGAAAAAAGTTGCTGTAGGCTGTCAGGAATGTTTAGGCCAAATCTTATGGAAAGCAATCGATAAGACATCTCTCTGGGGGTGGTGGGGCCTACCTTCAGGTATTTTGGAGACGCCAAAAGCGTTATCTTCAAACAGAGCGAATTTCGTGATACTTAATGAATCCTTCGAAACTCCTTCAGATGTATTTATTGAGTATGTGAAATCCAATATCGGATATGTGATGAATTATCTGAGTTACAAACACTAATTTCGGGAGGTGCTAATTTGCTTTTCTATTCAACATTAAGTAAAAGATCGGAGGCTATTAAATGAATGAAAAAAGAATTATCAGCTCGATAAAGAATAAGCTTACTGAGCAAGGTGGATCAGTAGAGATCCCTCTTCTTAAGGGTGGCCGAAGTTTTATTGCAACAAATACGCCTGAGGGGATACGAGTTAATAACTTAAGAAACACCCCTCTCCTACCATGGTCGGTATTCACTGAAACCATTGCGCTTCTTGAAAAATGCGGTGGACAAGCCATCAGAGGCAGTGCACAGTCAGCTAAGCTTGGTGATCCTGATCTTCCTCTTGATTCTGTTGAAGGTCATGTTGCATCGAGTGTGTATGGAAAGCAACCAGGTGATAGCGTTTACAGAAGATCTACTCCAATAGCTTGTATTCTGATTTGGGCTGGTTTGTGCACGCATGCACCAGGAAAATTGATTTTATCGCAAAAAATAGAATAAGCAAGGAGCAATCATGAGTAGTATACTAAAATTCACCTTTATCATAATCGCATTTACACTTTTCATTTATAGTTCCATTCTCATAATGGAGAACATTAGTAATTTTATTTTCTGGTTAATAACTACTCTAAGCCAACCAAAAAAGGTCAAAGAAGTACAAGCCATTGAGGAAAAGTTTACTTACAGAGCGCCTTTGATTGAACGTACTTATATTTCATTCAAATTGCTCATGCAAAAATATTTATTTAAAGCATTTTTCTATTCCCTTATTGCTTTAATTCTTATTCTACTGATTCATGATAGAAAGATGTTTGATATTAGATTTACATTCGCTTATGTCATTATATTAATCTTCAGTATTGTAAACCTCATATCGAAATGGGCTATAGCGACGGTTAAGAGAGGCGATAATTTTGATTTCATACTAAATGCTGGCCTGACGGTAGTGTATTTTGTCTTAATCATTATATCAGTCATGGCGAGTGTGTTATCTAATATAAAACCTAATAAGGAATTGAACTTCCCAACTATATGTATCGTTCTAATTTTTATTCTTGTGCCTCTTTACTCATTTGCGATAGCTTGCTTAAACAAAGGTGTACGAACTGCTAACATTATCATAGTTTTCATCGTCTTTGCATTGTTTGAGTTTACACTATATTCAATTTTCGGAATATATAATGCAACAACCGACCCTAATCTTATGGCTTATGTAAATATTGATAACATGGCTCTCATGTTATTGAGATTATTACAAATAGGCGCCAGCTTCGTTTTTAGTTATCCCGGAGTCTATTGCAAGTTGGAATACTTTCTTCAGTTCATAATCGGTTTTTTCATTAATGTTTTGATTATTGGATTTTTTGTTTCTTATATTTCTTCAAAGGTCGTGCAATGCAGCAACTGTAATGCAGGGGGCAAAGTAAGAAATCTATAGATTCAAGCAGTTTGGAGGAATAAAAATGGTTCCCATAATCAATTTGATGAAAAGCAGACATGTATCCATTGTATACGAGGCTGCCATGGCAGTATTGGCGCTAATAGCAGTCTTCATCGCGTTCCTGGATCTTACTCAGAGGATCTCCGTCTCTGCCTCCATCAGCTTATACTACATAGACACCGGCATACTGATTATCTTCGCCATTGATTACTTTACTCGGCTTGTATTCTCCAAGGACAAGAGAAAGTTCTTTACCCAGAACATCTTGGACCTTTTAGCCATCATCCCCTTCAACTCCTTGTTCAGAGCGTTCAGGCTGGCCAGATTGCTAAGGCTGATCAGATTTGTGCGGATACTGAAGGCTGCCAGCCTCCTTATTCTGTTCAAGAGGTGTGTATCGAAAGCCGATGCATTTGTCCAGACAAACGGCTTTGTATATATTCTTTACTTGACCATTGTTACTATCGCTCTCGGTTCTGCCGGTATCGGCTTATCGGTATGCTGACAGGCACCATTGCCACATACTTTGTATCCATGAAACTGTCGCCAGTTGTACCTGAGACTAAGACCGAGTGCAGAACTATTGACCTGTCGGATCTAGAAGACAACGAGTTCAGCGAAGTTATGCGGTTCATTGAGTTCGTTAGGCATAAGAGTTAAAAATAACCAGTTAAAGAGCCTAAGCTCCACCCGTAGAAATCAGACTTACCTATTTTGGTAGGTCTTTTTTCTTTGGTAGCTGCATGCGGAACACATTAGTAATCTCAACTATTTTTTTCATACCTATCCAGTAAAGGTAAACTCTGCTAACATTATCTAGTAAAGTATTACTAATTAATATATAATATTAATAAAAATTCCATACAATGAAAGGTGCCGATATGAACAACAGAAATGATGAATTTGAATCCTTGCAACTCAACAGCTTGAGCCTATTGAACGCTGACAAGGATATTGAAAATATTGATATAGGAGAATTAGGATACAAATTCTCAGATGTTTTTGATCTGGGTGAGATACAGAAGATTCAGGATGAGTTCGCTGCAGCAACAGGAGTCGCATCAATCATAACGGAAGTTGACGGGACTCCGATCACCAGACCTAGTAATTTTTGCTGTTTCTGCAATGATATCGTACGGAAAACTGAAAAGGGACTGAAAAACTGCATACATTCTGATTCCATTATCGGAAGTCCCAGAAAAGACGGACCGCGCATACAAAGATGCTTAAGCGGGGGGCTTCTTGACGGTGGCGCCAGTATCATGCTTGGAGATAGGCATATAGCCAATTGGCTGATTGGGCAAATTATTGATGATGAGTCTGATGTAGAGAAAGTATTATCCTATACTGATGAAATCGGTGTTGAACGGAACGTAGCCAATAGCGCCCTCCAGAAGGTAACCCGCATGCCCAGGCAGCAGTTCGAGAATATTTGCAGCTTCCTATTCTTGAATGCCCGGCAGCTTTCAAGGCTGGCAGAAGAGAATATTATTCAAGCTTATGAAATCAGCAGGAGAAAAATCGCTGAACAAGAGATCAAGAAGCTAAATGAGGAACTTGAGGAAATGGTAATGACGCGAACCTGCCAGCTTGAAGAGACTAACGCGGAGCTGGAAGAAACCAACGCGATTCTGGAGGAGGAAGTTGCTGAGCGGGTGAAAGCCCAGGAGGAAATCGAAAAACTGAACTCCGAGCTTGAGACGAAGATTGTTGAACGGACCTACCAGTTTATTGAGGCAAGAATCCAGACTGAAGCAGCTAATGCAGAACTGATTAAAATCAATGATGCACTTACAAAGGAGATTGCCGAGCGAATTGAAATTGAGAATGCACTTAGGAAATCCAAGTTTGAAGCAGAGCAAGCAAACATTGCAAAGAGCAAATTCCTAGCCAATATGAGCCATGAGATCAGAACTCCAATGAATGGAATCATCGGTATGACAGAACTGGCCCTTTTGACGGAATTAGACTCAATACAAAGGGAATACCTTTCGGTTGTCAAGTCATCAAGCAAATCGCTATTAAGGGTATTGAACGATGTTTTGGATTATTCGAAAATTGATGCAGGCAAGGTTGATCTGGTGGTAGCACCTTTTGATATCCGAGAGGTCACCCAAGAAGTAATAACTTTGTTTGATGTAGCCGCTAGACAAAAGAATCTGTACATCGAAATGAGTATAGATGAGAGGATTCCAAAGTTGATTCTAGGTGATTCAGTCAGGTTGAGACAGGTGCTTTCTAATCTAGTAGGCAACGGTGTCAAGTTTACTTTATCTGGAGGCATAAAGATCAATATTTTTATATCTGCCTTGCTTGAAGATAGCCTGGAACTGAAGTTTGTCGTTTCAGACACAGGCATAGGAATTGCCGAGGATCAGTTGGACAAGCTTTTTAAAAGGTTTAGCCGGGTCGATGATTCAAATAACAGGCTCTTTGGAGGTACAGGTCTCGGGCTTGCCATTTCAGAAAAATTAGTTGAAATGATGGGTGGAAAGATCGGAGTTGTGAGCAAGGAATCTGTAGGAAGCGACTTCTACTTTACAGCATGTTTTAGACTTCGGGAAGCAATTGATCCATTGAACCAAAAAAATATTCCTTCCCTGTCACCGTTTGAAGCAAAAAAGACAGCTGATAAAAAGGTGCTTCTGGTAGAAGATGACAAAGTTTCCAGTACCCTCGCAGTTATAATACTACGGAGAATGGGTCTCCAAGTTATTGCTGCAGGAAATGGGAAAGAAGCGATAGACGCATATCGGAAAGAGAAATTCGACCTGATCCTCATGGACATTAACATGCCTTACATGGATGGCTACTCAGCAACTTCTGTTATAAGATTAAGTGAGCAAAATCTGGGACTGGGATCTCATACTCCGATTATTGCAATGACCGCTTACGCACTTTCCGGAGATAAAGAAAAATGTCTGGAAGCCGGTATGGATGACTACATTACAAAGCCTATCGATATTTCCGAGCTTGAAGGAAAAGTTGAAAAATGGATTAACCGCTGATCTCCGAAGCTTAAGTCGGTTCAAAACAAGGCATAAGAGATAAAAGAGTCCCGGGAGCTTGGCTTCCGGGACTCTTTTGCTTACATCAAACCAATGTCGTTAAAATCTACGATCCTATACTCGATATCTGCATTCTCCAAATCCTTTTTCAGTATCTCCAGGCTATCAACATCACCATGGCCGACATGGTGCACGACGATAATGCATTTCTCCACGTACTGGATTTCTTCCTGCTCTATCAATCTCTGTACGCTTCCCGCTTTAAGCTGCGGACTTTCAGGGTTCAGGTCCAGAATCAGATTATCTCCCTGTACCCATACAGGGCTTGGAGTAAACAGCAAATCGTAGCTGGAGCCGTATCCTTCCGCAAGGTTATCGAAGACTAATGTAAACCTCATATTTTTCACCTCATAACTGTTTACTGTCATCATCATTGTTATTCTCACCATTGATGATTATTTCGATTTTATCATATTTCATTGTCCTTTGCTATCTTGCGTTAGTTTACCAGGCCAGCTCTAAACACATGCGGGGGAGCCGGATCAGTCCGGTTCCTTCACTTTTCTTTAGCGTTTTTCTCAAATTTTATATCATGCTATCCTCCCATCCTACTGCATGTAAGTTCCTTATCCAAATCACAGTACAATAGATCCTCCAATTCCGTATCCTCTGTTTCAAAGGTTATTGGATCCCGTGTCGCCATAACCCTTAGCAGCGGCATTATCTTTTTGATCTTCTCATAGGAATCACTGATTTTGATTATGTACTTGCCTGTTTTGATCAGTTGCTTGCTTTCATCCATAATCAGCTGCTCCGTTATGCAGGATGGGTAGTCAAATCCCGTCTCTAGCAGCTCCACTATCAGCAGCCACACATCAATATCCTTGGGATGCCTTATGGTCACCGTTATCAGGCCCTTATACTCCATTTGCTTCCCCCTCACGCCTTGTGAAACTTGCCATTTCACTTTCTATTAAACTAATTTTAGTATCCGGTGATTTTTTTGTCAAACTTTGGAACTTACATTATTTTCTATTTTGTGCGTAGCCTTTTATCTGTGCTGTATTTTGCCTGCCGAATGTTAACGATTCAAGCTAAATTGTCAAATTGCGGCGTATGAGGATGCTCTTTTCCGGAAAACCTGTCAATGCCCATTATATGAACTGCTCGAATTTCCATCTATTCTGCAGAATTTTATTAAATCGTGTCAAATAGAAGATTTTCTATATCATTTATCAGCACAAGAAATCGCATTAAATGTTAATATTTTCCGTTTATTCTATGGGAAAGAAAAAAGGAGCCGTTGCCCCTTTCTCATACCCTATTTACTTGAAAAATCTACTTGGAAGTTTCAACGCCTGTTCCCGGTGTCACAATGATCACATGGGGATCAGTATGATCTCCTGCAAAAACAGCTGTGCTGGCCGAGAACATCAGAACCACTGCTAAAAGAATTGCAAACCCAACCTTCTTCATTTTTTCACCTCCTTCATGCTCAAGGCATGATCAAAAGTAATATCGTAATAGATGGATTTCAAGCTTTTGATGTACTCTTCCTGTTCACCTGAATTGATGGCTGTGGTGACCAGCTCATTTATCAATCCGGTCAGGTCCATTATCAACTCACTCTCTTTTTCACTCTGTGATTCCAGGAAGTCGGCTATGAGCTTAATGCTAGAAAATATGAAGCTTTTCTCGCTTATCAGGAATTGATATTCACGCACCAGCGCTATGAGTGCCCTTATCGCTTCTCTCGGCTGCTTCCGCAGGATCTGGATGCTTGTATATGTTTCATAAAATTTGATGAGGTCAATGAACCGGTTCCCGTCACACAATAATATTGCCTTATCAATGTATTCAAGCGCCGTGTCAACCTCACCTTTTACCCTGTACAGCTCCGCAATATTGTTATACAGAATCGACTTTGAACGCCTGTTTTCCTCCGAGGTTGCGGCCAACCCCTCTTTATAAAACTTTATAGCCTCATCATACCGCTTCATTTTCTTGTATGCTACGCCTATGTTGTTTATGGCACTGCAATAATCGTACTCGCAAGTTGCTGCTTGCTTTGCCTGCAGCAGGTGTTCTATGGCAGACTCATACTGTCGCATCTCTATGCAGACAAAGCCCAGCCGGTAGTACAACAGATGCAGTGTTTGCGGATCCAACCCATAAGCTCTGGGCAAAAGCTTAATTGCGTCGCTCAGGCTGTTGTATGCGAGGCTGAAGTTCAGATTGAAATACAGGTACAGCCCCTGCTGCGACAGATATTTTGCAAGGTACTTTTTATTGTCGATGCCTGATGCAATTTGTACTGCTTGTCCAATCTGCTCCAGTGCTGATGCTATTTTTTTCTGGCTATTGTAATAAATGCTGAAAAGGTAATGAGCGTCTGCCAGCCCTGTAGCGTAGCCTGAAGACGTACACAGCCTAATCAATTTTGTGAATACACCCGCATCGTTTATCTGGTCAAATTCTGTAATGTGCTTGCAGGTCTCATCCAGATAATGCTTCAACTGATCTGCTTCCGACAGGCACAGTTCTCTATAGTCTTTTTCGAAACAAATGAAAATCAAACCCTTCAGCCGCTCCGGAAATTCCTCCAGACTTTTAACGGATTTGTACCGTTCTATGGTCCGAAGTGATCTTCCCGTTTCCGCTGCAAAAGCCTCTAGACTGCCGTATTTCTTAATTATTGCATTCTCTACCTGCTTGCCAGGTGTCAGTAATGCTATATTATACACATTGTACTTCATCTAACACACACGCCCCCTTGATAATACTATTATAAGTAATTCAGGGGGGCGGCTCTATGGGTTTTATATGAATGGTAGGATTTTGTATATGAATGGTAGGGTTAGTGGGATTTAGGGCAGCTTAAGTCGTACTATCTTGAATATGGTTAACATTCTCTATCCGGTGCATATTATTTCCGTTGCTTTGGTGACCATTTGGCGGAGTTCGTCTTGGGGCAGGACGCTTTTCAGGTCCTTGGCTGCGTTGAAAAGGAGGCGAGCCTGGCGGGTGCGGGCGTTGAGGAGCTTAGCGGCGGCTTCGTCGCTTCTGGGGGATTGCAGCTGGCGTAGGGGGGTTGGCGGCGCTGGGAGCTGCTGCTGTGGTGCGGGGATCAGTGCCAGCTCGCCTTTGCGCAGGCCCTCCAGGATGTCGTATACCCAGTCGAAGAAGCTGTCGGCTTTGGACTGCTGCGACCAGCGGCAGATTTCGTAGATGCCCCGGGCGCTGTAAATGTAGGTTTCCTGCGCTCCGCTAGGTGTCCCCAAAGTGACGACACCTGAAAATGTGTCCAATCTTTCTTTATGGCGTTCATGGATTTTCTGTATTGCCTTTCTGGGCTCCGAATACTCCAGCGCCGATCCGATCTGCTCTCGGGTCATCCATATTTCATTATCCTTCCGAAAAAAGTCGCATTGGATGCTGCAGAAGCTGGCGGACTTGACCACGGCCAGATCCGGCTGCTTGTTTTTTCTCATAAGCAGCCGCCTGTATCTTTCCACTATCAGGCACTGGTCGATGAGGCGCAGGCTTTCCGCCATCGGCTGACCGCCCCACTGCTCCCAGTCCTTCTTTATCTCCTCCGGTGAAAGGTATATCCTATCGTCACTCTGCTTGGTCAGCATATCCAGAAGCTCTGCAACCAAATCATATTTGTAGTAATTGGTGTTGATCAACATCCGCCCGTCTGCGGTATGCAGCACGGATATGTTCTTGTTCTCAAGTTTCTCGAACATGATATACCGGTTATCCATGTCTGAACCTCCCTTTACATATTGATTTTGACGCCCAGGAAGGCTATAATGGTGGTTAAGCATGGTGCCTTCCAAGGTACCCGGTCTTTTACCGAACCTAGCCGTTTGGTGAAAGACCTTCTTCTTTTTTGAAATCCTCTACCCTTCTTCCCAGGGCCTTTGCAATCTTGCCGACGGTCTGCAGCCTGGGCTCCGCCTCCCCCTTCTCGATCCGTGATACCGTCTGCCTGCCCAATCCGGCTTTTTCGGCCAGCTCTCCAGCTGTCAGTCCTTGGTTTGCCCGCTCAAGCATGAGCTTTTCAACATCAATTTGTATCATTGTTTCACCTCCCTAATCTATTTGTCTCTTTAACGGACTATATGTACATAATAGTCCGTTAAAGCGTCATTGTCAATATTATTCTTTCATTTTTGTCCGTTAAATAATACAATTTTTGTTGAGGTGTTATGTATGACATTTGGACAAAGATTAAAAAAACTTAGAAAAGACAAAGGCTTGAGCCAAGAGCAATTGGCACTAATGCTTAAAAAAAGCAGATCTACTGTTGCGGGATATGAAACCGATGATCGATATCCGGAGTTTTTTTCATTGATTGAAATTGCTAACCTTTTCAAGGTTTCGTCTGATTACTTGCTTGGATTGAGCGACAATCCATATTGTAATGTGGAACAATCACAACTCGAAAAAAATACGAATTCTGAAATAGAGCAATTGCTTTCAGAAGCTCAGAATACTCTTCAAAATAGCATCAATCTCACCCTTGCCGGCAACCCGGCCTCTCCTGAAGCTGTCCAAAGCATCATCGACGGCATCAAATTCGGGCTGGAACAAGCAAAATTGCGCAATGTAAAAAGACAATAATGTTAGTCAATGATACATAGCCATCATACAGTAGGGCTGATGCTTACTTTTTTAGAATCACCACTTGTAAGGGCATTGCTTTCCGAATCCATATCATTCCATGAAATTATGAATACCTTTGATATAAAGACTTCTATTGCATTCAATCTTAGCAGCAACATTTACGGCTTTGTATATGCCAGTAGGAAAGGCAAGTATCATATCGTTTTAAACGGAAATCTCAGCTTTGAAACTCAATGCCAGACTTTCGCTCATGAGCTAAAACACATTGTGACGGATATGCCGGAAATAGGCTATTTCATTGGGCTGGACATGCAGGGAGAGGATTTTGAGGTTCAGGCGAATAAAACCATATTATTAAAAAGATAACCCCGCCAAGCATTTGCTTAAGCGGGGTAAATTTATGAACCCAGTCTCTATTGATCGTCTTTGTTATATCTTTCCCATTCCTCAATAATATCTTTATCACAAAAGTAACCTGCATTAGGATATTCAACAATTACTCTTTCTTGATGTTCTCCACATATTAAGCAATGATATTTCCAGTCAGGATTCTCAAATGTTTTTACTTTATTATCTAGCATCTCCTTTAATTCGTTTGCGTGCATTTCACATAAATAACCATTATCAATTTTTTGTTTACAAATAAAACATTCCATTTTGTCATCTCCTTACAACTATTTCTTTGGAGGGTATGCAGGCAAATGCGGATTCCCTGTCTCATCCAATAATGGTCTTCCATTCCTATCAACTCTATGACCATGAGGTTTCTGAGCTTTAGGATCACTCTGCTTTGGATGCCCTTTGCCATCATATCTGTCACCTGTCGGATTACCATTTTCATCTTTTACTTGCCATGCTTGACCATCTGGGCTTCCTTCCACTTTTTCACCTGGTCGAAGCGGAATAGCATTCCCTGCTGGATCAACAGCAACCCTATCTTTGTCACCAAGTAATTCTGGGCTATCTAGGTCACCTTCACTCAAAACCATAGGCTCGAAAAGATATAATACAGCAGAAGTAATAATCATCCCTTGTGGCGTAACTTTTATACCTTTTACTGCATTTATAATAGTTGAACCTATGTTCTTAGTTAAAGGAATCGCTATTGTAGTTGCCGTAACTACAGGTACATCTTTCGAACTTATTACTGGTGTTAAAACAGACGGTTTATTTGTATCAGGATTTACCGTCCCCTCTGCACAGAAAGTGCGGGTTGATATTTAAAAGGTGATAGCAAGTTTTACCATTTATCACCTTCATTCTATCATACTGCATCCTTCTCTGGAAGGCTTGGCATGACATATTCCGTCTTGTTCTTCATCATGCCGTATATGATATTGACCAGCCGCCTCATGACGCAGAATAAAGCCTTTGTCTTGGTCTTGCCTTCTCGTATCTTCTTCTGATAATACTCCCTGAATACCGGGTTTCTTGGAAGGCCGCTGCACTTAGAGGTCTGGACTTGCTGCACCGCAAGGAAGTAGAATATGCCGTGAAGCTTCCGGTTGCCCTGTCTGCATTTCTGGTCTTTCCCCTTCCCGGCAGAGCTGAGATTGACCGGAGCGATACCGGAGAACCTTGCCAACTTGTCGGCATTCCTGAATCGGCCTATGTCTCCGATTTCGGCAATGAGAGAACAAGCCGTTACGGTATTGATTCCCGCCAGCGTGTTGAGCTTGTACCCGGTCAGTGCCATGATCTTTTCCATTTCGACTTCTACTTCCCTGATCTGCTCCTTGATGAACCGAATTTGCTTGATGATATTACGGATTATCATATCCCTGGATTCCTGGTATTCCCGGTGGGTGCTGCCATCATCTTTCACAAGGGTTAGTATCTCTTCTGCTTTCCTGGTTGAACAGGAGTTGCGGCTTGCCTTCTGTAGTACCGTTGTCAATTCCTCTGTGGTAATGTCCTTTAGATGAATAGGCGAAGGGTACTGCTCCCAGAAGGTCAATGCGGCTTTTCCATCTATGAGTGCGAAAAACTTGGTATACTTAGGGTAGTTATGTACCAGGTTCACATGGAGCTGGTTCTTTATGATGATTTGTGTCTTGACCAGGGATTCTCTTCTTCCCACCAGCTGTGCCATTGTCCAATACAAGTCCTGGGGATTGGCGTCCGGTAGGTCATTGAGCTTGTTCAGAAGGATACAGGCGATACAGAAGGCATCATAGCTGTCATCCTTCTTGGTTGTGGGTGCACTCATTCGCTGCGCCCATGATAGTGAAGGGTTTACTGATTTCACGGCATAGCCCTTTTCCAGAAGGTACAATGCAAGGCTTCTGCCGTAGCCGCCAACGTCCTCCAGGCCGAATACAGGGGTTAGACCCTGGCTGCACTTCTTTGCTTTATCCAAGAGCCCCTCAAAGGCTGATGGACGGTTTTCAAAGGTCAGTTCTCCCAGCTTCTCATTCCAGCAGTCGATGATGACGGCGGTATGGGTTTCCTTATGTAAGTCCAGACCCACATAGACATGGTTCTGTTTTTTGTGCATAGACTCCCTCCCTTTTCTCTTTTCTTTGATATATCTTTAAGCTTTTTAATGTTTCCTTTGGAGTGCCGGCAACCTGAGCTTCTGAGCGTTAGTTTCTTCCGAAACCCGCAAGGGGACGACAACCAATCCACTCTTTTAGGATTTAAAGCTTCTCTATCTATTTCAGCAGTGCCATTTTGTCGGCTATGACTTCTTCAAAGTCGGTTTCCTTCCTGCGCAAATACCTTGCGCCCTGGGACTTTATCATCCTGAGTATTTCGTCTATGTCGGTCAGTTCTGCCCTGGCGGCAAACGAGGTAATATTCCCTATTGTACCAGGGATAAGAGCATAGGCCGAAGATTCCAGCTGTTTCTCTCTCTTTATCAGTTCTTTACTCTGGAAGTCTGCAAATGCTTCCTGTAGGCTTTGCCATACCGGGTCTATGGTGCAGCGGGTTAACCTGGTTCTGTCTAGCTGCCGTTTGGTCAGCCAGGTCTTTGTGCAGTATTCCCATAGGGTTTTTAAACTCCCCAGGGCTTCTTCTACAGTCTCTATCTTGACTTCTTTCATAAAGCTTCTATTCAATTCAAATTCTACGTTCCAGACCTTTTCCGGGTTCAGTCCTGCATTCTGCCATAGCTCCATAAACCATAGCTTTTGCCGTTTCTGTTTCACTTCCAAGGTCTTGTCGTAGATTCTACAGAGGATTTTGCCTGTGGAGCCTGAGCCGAAGTATACATTGCAGATTTTCCGCTTGTAGCGATAGAAGTTGTCCAAATGGAATTTACCCTCAAAGGTGTCGATATCCTCTGCGTTTATCTCTATCTCGTCGGTATGGCAGCATAGGTCTATTCGGTTTATCTTGTTGGCCTTGATATCGCCAATATTTGCAGTTATCCATTCTGTTACGGTGTTCCAGGCTTTCTCTACCCCCATGCTCCAGAGGACTTCTGACTTTAACCGGATGTAGATAGGGTAAAAGCTTTCTTTTCTGGAACGGTGCTGGGCTATCTTGACTTCATAGGCATCATTATGGAGTATGTAGGCATAGCCTCTTGAACCGTTGGGAAGGATTTCAAAGGACTGGCTGCCTATGGTGATGATATGGGTTTGGTTCATTCCTTGTGTTTGTTGCTCTTTGGCGTTACATTTTTCCTGTTCTAGTTTTATGAGTAGGTCTGCTGATCGGTTCTGCTTCAGGTCAGCGAAGCCATAGTTATATATATCAATTGTTGCGCAGAGCGTGTCTATGTTTGGGATTTTCATGTGTTCTTTTCCTCCTGTTTTCTTTACTTAGTGGCTTTTAGACCCCCTCTGTTAGTATGGATTGGGGGTCAGGGTTAAACCCTCTGACCGCCCAATCCCCCATTACTCCCTGTCCCTCGTTACCATTACCGCTACTACACATATCCCAGTTATCACTACCCAAGCCCATAGCGGCAGGTGCTTCATGGCTTCACTGAAAATCTGTGGCATATCGCTCCTTCTTTCTCTGGAGTTGTAGGTACTTTCATGCGTTCGGTACTTAGCGGCTGCTGGCTTACAACGGCATCAAGAACTTTCGCGGCATAAGCCTCCGGAGCCGGGCTTTGTGGTCATTTATTCCACGATTTCTTGACCCCTTTGTATTTTTCGTGCTGCGTTTCTTTTGCGATGGCGACGGGGCGGGGAAGCAGCAGCTATTTAACCGCCATCCAAGCTACCATGTTAGCACGAAAAACCGCTTAGTCTGTGCCTTACCTGCTCTAGCTCCGAACAAAGATGCAGCATTATCCGGTTACCGCAGCTTCCCGCTCACTCAGCGGAGACCCCCGTAACCCCCACTGAATGAGCAGGGTATCTGAGGCTATCCGGCTAAATGCGGTCATTAGTCATAAGCTCCTGAACGATCTCTATCTCTCTAATTGCGCCTATGTACTGGTTTTTCAGGGCTTCACTGTAGGTTATGGCCTTGATCTTTTCTTCCAGTTCCTTCTTCCGGTAGTCGAGGAACTTCTTGAAGTCCTCAATTCTGCTCTCCTTTGACTTCCTCATGGTTGCCCTCTCCTTCCTGCTCCTGGCAGTATTTCAGGAATTGTTCATAGCCTAGTAGACACTTACGGCCTGTGCCGTCGTTGATTCGACCTGTACCGTCACAGTTGAAGCACTTATGCTTGTAATTGCTGGTTAGCCTGCCTTCATAGGCTTTCTTGTGCATGATGCACCGGAATGACATATATTCACTTCCTAGATTCATATAGTTGCAACGCATAATTATTTGCAACAATTCGTTTACTTTATTGTAATGCAACATTTTGTTGCTGTCAATATTTAACACAACTTTTTGATGCAAATATTTTTCTTTTGCTACACTTTGTGGTATTATTTCATTGAGGTGTATTTTTATGACGTTTGGTGAGCGAATCACACAGTTAAGAAAAGAAAAGGCTATGACCCAGGATGAATTGGCTAAAGACCTTAATATTACTAGAGGTTCTTTGTCTATGTATGAAACTGATAAACGATTTCCAGACAAAGATACTCTAAAGCTATTTGCTAATTACTTTTGCGTATCAGCCGATTACTTACTTGGCATTACGGATATACGTACCCCTGCTGACAGGATTACAGAAGCTCTTGGAACCGATCAAGAATTGCTGAAGTTCTGGGAGGAAACAAAAGACAGGGATAATGTCCAGTTGCTTTTTAAGCAAATTCGGCATTTATCGGACAAAGATATAAACCAGGTTATCAGAATTATTAAGGCTATCGAGGATGAAGAAGCTAACGAATAAGGGAGGGGCTGATGCTTACTTTTTTAGAATCACCACTTGTAAAAGCATTGCTTTCCGAATCCATATCATTCCACGAAATTATGAATGCCTTCGATATCAAGACTTCTATCGCATTCAATCTTAGCAGCAACACTTACGGCTTTGTATACGCCAGCAGGAAAGGCAAATACCATATCGTTTTAAACGGGAATCTCAGTTTTGAAACTCAATGCCGGACTTTCGCACATGAACTAAAGCACATTATATCCGACATGCCAAAAATAGGCTATTTTATCGGAGTGGACATGCAGCGGGAGTATTTTGAGGTTCAAGCAGATGAAATAATGGTATAAAAAATAGGCCTTGGATTTTAAGTCCTTGGCCTATTTTTTCCTTCGCTGTACCCTGATTTATTACTGCTGCTATAGTTTAGTAACAGTATTTCCCTTACAACTCATTTTTCTTCGTAAAAGTACCAGTTAGCCTCAGTTAAAGGCTCTAATATAGTTATCAACTCATTTTTAGGTCGTTCCCCATTGATTGAATATACAACACCACGACCATAGTCTCTGTTAGACCATCTCTGGAAATATATCCCATTTTGCTCTTTTGTTATAACACTATATTTATATTTTTCAAACAAATCAACAATACTTGTAGCAATAAAATCATCAGATATTTGAACAAATTTTCCTACTTCCATAGTATCGGTAGAAACAAACATTTCTCCTCTTTTATCAGTTGATGTTATATGCACACTAGAATATTCTTGCTTCTCCAAATACATTGCGATTTTTTGCAAGATATCTTTATGTTTCAGAAACTCATTTTTCATATTGTTTTTCGAGATTGGTGCTGGAAACAATACATTGATCCATATTATGGATACAACTATTGCTATACAGATTATGCTTATTACAACAACTATGGGAATATTTAAGCTAATAAATTTTTTTGTCATACTCATTTCCCTTTCTTTTTATACCATTCAATTCCTTTTCTAATCGCATTATGATCATTGAATTCATTGGTTCGCTCATCTTTGTCTTTAATTATATCCCCAATTCCTGCTGCATACATTGAGCCTGCTATCAATACAGATTCTGGTATTTTTGCTGCTGTTCCAGTATATCCATACATGATATTCCCGAGTTCTTCTGGTGTAGTTAAACTCCCATATACGACAATTGTAGTATCATGACTTCCAGGAAATGGGGTTCCAACAGTTTTCTCCCAAGGCTCTTCTCTTTTTATGTCCCAATCAGCTTTGTGATCCACCATTGATTTAAACCATAGTAAATCTAGCTTATGCTTCGAAGCTTCAACCCCTGCACTATAAAATACCGTATTAATCGGTTCCGAATAGTCATAATACTGTTTTCCGTCTATTGTAACAATCTTTACTCCAGCTTTTTTCATATCATCAGTAAGAGTAAGATTACCCGCCCCCTCGTAATAACTATAACTACCAAGAGGTTTGCCGCTATTAAAGTTTTTGTTATATCCATAGTTCCATACTACATCGCTGCGTCTATCTGCTAGTGCAACCTGTACACCTTGTACTGGAGTAGCGTTAAAATCATTTGAAGCTTTACGTCCATCAATATTTGGCCTTGGTATTTGGATTACATTTCGAGTAAATTCGTTGAATAATCCTTCTGTCAAATAATTATTACCACTTAGTGCTGCACCAATTATTAATCTCTGATAGATTTCTTCCCTACTGCTATTACCGTCGCTATCTCTATCGCTATCTCTATTACCGCTTTGTCTATATCTATTTTGCAGCATTCTCTCTATTTCAGCAATTCTTCCACTATATAAATCCTTTTCTGCTTGTGTCCTTGCACTATCTCTTGATTGGGTCTGGGCAACAAGTTTCTCTGCAAGAGATTGTGTACTCTCTTTCCCAGATACTTGATCTTTAACTTGTTGTTTGCCTAAATCATATGCCGAATGTCCTGTTGGGTCTATATACATAATCGGTTCATTATGGCAATAGGTGTAAAGGTTCAAGCTCAATGGATCAGCCGCACTTCCCCTATACGTATCCTCAGTCAAGAACCGTGCAATCTTAGGATCATAGTACCGTGCATTGAGGTAATATATTTCCGTCTCTCCGTCCCATTGATACCCTGCATATCTAATGGGGTTTTCCTTATACTCCGGCTTGTTCCTCTCCGTGTCACTGTCCTGCGGGTTGCCAAACGCATCATAATAGTACTGTACGGCTACTGTTCCATCCGGTTTTACCAACGCAGTAACGTCACCGTGACCATTGTACATATAGTAATACTTTTCAGCACCGGCTACTCTCATGAGCAAATTGGTTCCATAGATGTTCCTTGCTGTCTCGTTCCCTTGTCTGTCCACCTCCAGGACTACTTTATCTGCCTCATAGAGATATCTGGTGATTTCATCGTTAACGCTCTTCTCAGCCCGATAGCCTTCCCCGTTGTACCGGTACAAGACAGTCTTGTCCCCCTCAATGGTCTTCACCATCTGGTTCCAGACATCGTACTTCATAAAGGTGACTTCCTTTGTGGTCGTCATACCTGCCCTATTTAACCTATAATCCGGATATAGTCCGGAATCAGCCGGTCTTATCGTTTCCTTTACCTTAACAAGTGTGTTTCCGTTGTTGTCATATTCATACTGTACTTTCTCTGTAATAGCACCGACTGTGGTTTGTGTTCCCGTCAAACGGTTCTGCTCGTTATAGGTATAGGTCGTTGAATAGCTGCTGCTTCCTGCACTGACGATCTCGTGTGTCCTGTTTCCTGCCTTGTCGAAAAGGTAGGTTGTTATCTTCCCGCCCGGCTCGGTTATCTTGCTAAGCCTGTTCAGGCTGTCATAGTCATAATCTGTGACGCCTTTGCTGTCGGTCTTAGTGTTCTGGTTGTGAGCGGCATCATAGGTGTAGCTGTAGGCGTCGATCACCGTTCCGCCTGCTTTGGTATTCGTTAATGTCTTTATCAGTCCATCCGCATAGTAGGTGTATACTTCCTTAGAGCCGCCGGGATAGGTGACCATTTCCCTGCTGCCGTTATCGTAGTAGTCATAGGCGGTTGCATTGGTGCCTTCTTGTACCTTTACCAGCCTGCCGGCCTTGTCATATACCTTCTTCGTGACATTTCCTTTGGGATCTGTGGCGGTTTCCCCGTGGCAGCCCTCTGCTTCTGTTTCCAGTATATCATATTCGAAGGTGGTTGTACCAATTTCCGGTACTTCCTTTGTCAGCACCCGGTTCTCCTCATCATAGGTTCTGATCGTCATTCCCGTACCGTCGGTCATGGTCAGCTGGTTGCCATTGCCGTCATAGGTATAGGAGATGGATTCCGTCCCGATCACCTGGCTTACAAGCCGGCCATGTACGTCGTAGGTGTAGATTGTCGTTTTTTCGTTCCTGTCCTTCCTGGTCTTGAGGCTGCCATCAGGATAGTAGGTGTAGCTTTCCATCTTGGAATCGATGTAGGTGTAGTCCCCCTCTATTCCGGTCCTGCCGCCGTGGTCCAGCTTTCTGGCAGGCTTGTTGGCTGCATTGTATTCATAGGTGGTGGTATGCCCTTCTGCATCGGTCTGGGTCAGCATATTGCCGTTTGCGTCATAGGTATAGCGTGTGTTCTCTCCCTTGGCATTGGTTACCGATACCAAGCGGTTGAACTCATCGTAATTGTAGACGGTCGTTTGTCCGATACCGTCGGATTTGGATTGGATATTCCCCAGGTCGTCATAGGTCTGGGTCGTTTTATGCTCCAACGGATCTATTGTCGTTGTCAGCCTTCCGTTCCGGTCATAGATGAATTGTGTCATATGATTCAATGCATCGTATGACTTGGTCTGGAGACTTCCAGAGTTGTACTCCAGCTTTTGCACCGTCACGTATGGGTCTTTTTTCTCAATCAGCCTGTTCAGCGGATCGTAGATGTTGGTATATATATTACCTTTCCAATCGGTTACCGTGGTCTGGTTGCCGTTATCATCATAATCAAAGACAGTGGCCTTCAGTTGTCCGCTTACCGTCATTCTGGTCTCGACAAGCCGGTTCAGTTCATTGTATTCATTCTCTTTTGTTTTGCCATTGCCATCCGTCTCATACCGTTTGTTTCCGTTCTTGTCGTATTTGACGGAATGCGTAATGGATTCCGTTCCGTCCTGTTTCTCCTCGGTAGAAGTCAAAACCCTGCCCTGGTTGTCGTATGTATATTTGTTGACCTTGCCTGTGGAATCTTTCTTGTAGGCCAGGTTACCCATTTCATCGTACTGGAACCGTGCTTCGATGCCTTCTATAGTAGCATCCCCCGGGAAGGTCACTTTTCGCTGTTTGCCCAGCCTGTTGTATTCATAATCCGCCGTATTGCCATTTGCATCGGTTTCGGTCAGCATTCTGCCGGCCTTGTCATATGTATAGCCCTTCAGCGGCTTTTCTGCTGCATTTGCATTTTTCTTTAGCGATACCGAGGTGATATTTCCGGCATCATCCATTGTATAAAGGGTTATGACGCCTTTTGCATTGGTTTCCCTTGTTTTTCTTCCCAATGCGTCATATTCATACCTGGCTGTATAAGGGAGGCCCCTCTGTTCCGAATCCGGATCGGTGACGGTTATGAGGTTGCCTGCCAAGTCATAGGTATAGCGCTTACCATATCCCGTAGCAATCCTTTCACTCAGCGTGTCACCCTTCCCAGCTTCATAGCCAAGGGCATCCATCTCTTTTGTAACCCTTCCGTTGTTATCATACCGGTAGGTCCTGGTATAGAGTGTCACCCACTGCTCTGTCTTGGGGTCTATATAGATGTCCTTCTTGGCAGTAAGCTGATCCATGACATCGTAGACATACTCGATCCTATTCAATTCGTTCAGGTTTTTTGCCAGATCATAGTACTTGGGTGCCACTTCCAATATTTTTCTGTCTGCCCTGTCATATTCATATGCGGTTACTTTGTTCTTTGCATCTGTTACTTTAATGAGGTTGCCTTTCTGACTGTATTCATAGCGGGTTGTATTACCCATGGCATCGGTTCTGGTCAAGGGCTCCCCTTCCCAGTTGTAGCTTACGGTGCTTGTTATGGTAACGGCAGCACCTTCCTCATCCACTCCGGGCTGACTCATGCCGGTTTGTCTGTTCAGTTTATCATAGTCGTATTCTGTCGTTATCTTGTCCGGTGTGGTCATGGTTTCCAAATTGCCGTTCTTATCATAGGTAAAGGCGGTCAAAAGTATCCTGTCCGTTGTGCTGCCGAAGGTATAACCATAGATGTCCCCTTCTTCGACATGCAGCTTTTTCTCAGTCGGTTTTCCAAGGTGGTTATTGGTGTACTCTGTTGTAATTATTTCATTGGTATCGGTATAGACGTCTTCTCCTGAAAGGTTTCCGTCGTCATCATACCGGTATTCCGTTTTCCTGCCCTCCCTGTCCTCTACCGACTTAACTAATCCGTCCTTGTAGTAGGTGTAGTTGTTTTCTACGTAGTAGGATGGGGTGGCATACAGTACGACCTTATCCCTGCCCGTCTTTTCCACTCTCTTATTGCCATTGTTATAATATTCCAGCTTTGTATAACGGTACAGAACCTGTCCTTTGGATATTTCCACCGGTATCCACTGCTCTGATAGCCGGTTCAGACTGTCGTACTTGTAGTAACTGATGCTGCCATCCTTTGAGACGGTATTTTTTACTGTTCCGTCCAGGTCATAGACCGTTTTCTCCCGTGTTCCGTCGGGATAGTGCTTTTCCACCAGTCTTCCGGCATAGTCATAAATGCTTACGGTAATAGCTTGCTCCGTTTCATTCAGATGGTTGATTTCTGTCTCCTGCGTCTTTCCATCTTCCATAATGGCATAGGAATATTCCTGCAAAATCACCTCGGAAGCCGCATCACTGTCCCTGAAATACACCTTCTTCAGCCTGTCCATGACGTCGTACTCATACCGCAAGATGGATCCGTTGGGCCTTGTCTCTGTCAAGGTATTGCCATACACATCATAAGTATAGGATCTTGTATACCCTTCCGGATCTGTTACCGTTCTCAGCTTGCCGCTCTCATAATACTCATAATGGTAGCCTACGGTATTATCCGTGTAGGTATGGTTTGCCAAATCATCCATTAACGTATTATATTGCTTCGGCTGTACCTCCTGTACCTTCCTGCCGACCTTGTCGTATTCAATTCTCGCAATCTCCCATTTGGTTTCCACATCTTGCTTATTGTTAATTGTCTTCTCCAAAAGACCATTCTTATCATAAATATAGTCTGTCTCGTACAATTCAGGCGATATGGCTTTTGTCTTTAATCCCAAACGATTGTATTCATAGGTGGTCCTCTTTTGCTCCGGATTTATCTCGGTCCTGATATTGCCGTCTGCATCATATTCATATACGGTTTCATACCCTTCCGGATCTGTAATGCTTTTCAACAATCCCTTTGCATTGGTATGAAACTTACCCATTGCATCCACATCTGAATAATACTGATAGCTGGTAATAGCAAACTTTTCCCTTTTTGATTCCTCGGTGAGGCTCTCCGAATAACGCTCATTGTCGTTGTAAGGCTGCAATTTCTCTCTAAGAAGTCTCTTATTATCATCATATACATAGAAAGTGTATTTTCCCATTTCATCTTTTTCTTCACGAAGATTATTCCTGTCATCATAAACATATGATTTGAAGCTGGGGGCAGGGTTTATTACATTGGTAATAGTCCCTTGCGCATTAATTGAATATTGAACCTTATTCCCATTTTTATCAATCGGGTTTATGATCTTGGTTACATTTCCCCTCCCATCAATTTCATACTCGGTCAGGTTCCCATTTCTATCCGCAATGTACTTGATGTCTCCATATTTGTTTTTTCCATGGTCATCATGATATACGGTATACGTGGATCTTCCTTCCGGGTCCTGCTCTCTTATCGTATACATTGACGAATCAAACCAGTATGTTGTGGTCCTGTTATTCAAGTCAGTCGCCGTTGTCTTCCTATTGGTCATGTCGTAGGAGTAGTTTACCACCGCACCCAGTGAGTCGATCGCCTGAGACACCTTGTGCTGGTTTTCTCCCTCACTATGGTTGTAGGTTATTTTTGCTACTCTCTTCTCATAATGGTCCTGTATTTCCGTTAAGAAGCCCCAGGTGTCATAGGTATACCGCATGATTCCACCCATGGCGTCGGTTACCCGGATCAGTCTATCGTTGGAATCGTATTCATATCGGATGGTAATGCTCTCCGGTGCGGTTATGGTCTCAATCAAACCTTTTGCATTGTAATTGACGGTAAATACCCTGCCTACCGTATCCGTTATCATCTTAACTTTTCCGTCTGCCTCTACCTGTATGTTGACGGTATTGCCGTTCCGATCCTCCATTCTGGTAAGCCATTTATCGGTATTGAAATGGTACGTGTACTGGTCCTTTGTCGTCAAAGTGTAGGTATTGTCTGCATACTTGATAAATATGCTTCGATTATCCTCCGGCTTGTACACGCCGCCTTCCAGCCTAAATCGCTGGGCTCCGCCTGAGGGCAAGGTAACCTCGACCACATCGGTTCCATAGACCCTGCCTTCAAACCCGAAGGTCCAGCCCTGTCCCAAAGGCTTGCTCTTTTCATCCCTTGAGTTGTAAGTGCGGCTGATGTTGATCATGAAGCCGGGTGCCGGCACACTGAGATCGTTGACTGTAAAAGAGTAGTTGCCGGAGGCGGGATTGACACCGCCCTCGCCGTAATGAAGCTTTTCCTTGATCCTGGCAAGCTGATCCTGAGTATACCAGGTATCTTCGTTTCCGCCCTGCTGACCTGCAGGTACGGTGCCGGTATCATTGCCGGGGCCTGTATAGGTATCAGCAGCGGGTTTTACATTTGTGAGCACGGCATTGGCATCTACACGACCTCCTGATGTGACTTTGCCCAGCAAATTGGTGCAAGGTACTACATTATCCTTTATTCTCTGCGCAATTTGCTCATAGTTCATTGTAGGGGAATCGCTTTTCAAGAGAGCTGCTATGCCTGATACAAAGGGGGCTGATGCAGATGTCCCGGAGTAATAGTCATAGGTATTGTCCGGTGTTGTCGAAAGTATGTTAATTCCGGGCGCAGCCACATGTATCTTGTTTCCATAACTTGAGTACGGTGATATGACACCCATGCTGTCTATGGATGCTACCGACAGCACATTGGGTATGTCAAAGCATGCCGGATAAACCGGGGAGATGGATACATCCGCACCACGGTTGCCTGCAGAGCATACGAAGAGGATTCCGCTATTGACCATTGTATCCTTCAAGGCGAAGTTGTTGTCCGTTCCTCCGAAGCTGCAGTTAATGATCTTGACACCCATACTCATTGCATATTCGATGGCATCAATGGCATCGCAGGTATATCCCCAGTTCCCATTAATGAATTTTAGGGGCAGCAGCTTGATATTCGGTGCTACACCGGTTATCCCTTTATTGTTGGCATTTGCGGCGATGATACCGGCAGCGTGAGTGCCATGCAGATCCAGGGAACCGGAGTCATAGACCGTGTTGTCGGCATTGACAAAATCCCAGCCGTTAACATCATCCACATATCCGTTCCCGTCATCATCAGTACTGTTTTTAGCTATTTCCCCCGGGTTCTCATATATCACATTCTCAAAGTCTTCATGCTCGATATCTATACCGGTATCCAGAACACCAACCAGGACTGTGTTAGAACCCTTTGTGATATCCCATGCGCTAACGGCATTGATATCAACTCCCGCTCTGCCTATGTGTCCTTCTACATCCTGCGCATTATTCTGAAGCCCCCACTGCTTGTCAAACTTCGGATCTAGTGGGAGTGCTTGGATTTCCAGCTTATAGTTTGGCTGCACGTATTCTATGTTGGGGTCCTTCCTTAGAGCCTCAATGGTCTTTGCGATATCATCGGACTCATCAATTTGGAGAATGTCGAGCTTGAACCGGCTGTATTTTTTCTTACTATCCAGCTTTCCAAGCTTCAGGGTTTGCTTCAGCTGCTTTCTTACATTGCTTTCGTTAACTCCTGCTTTAAATTTTACAATAAGCTCTGTTTTCTCACGCTTTTCGTATAAGGCTATCTGTTCTTTCTGGTGCTCGACCTTCTGTTCCTCTTTTTCGGGGTTCATTTTTCTTGCCGCACTGACCAGGTCGAGATTAGACTGTGAAAACATGATGCAGAATATCATTAATATCGATATTACAATCTTTAACAGCATATGCGATTGTTTTTTCATTTTAATCCCCTTTCTTTAATAGTAGGATCTGAAAAAAGAGTATTGCTACCGAGTCTTGACATTAATGCTGGCTTGTCCATTAATCAGGGATCTGAACTTAATTGAATTCACGCTGCCGGACCAAAGTGAGCCCGGTTCAAGGGAATCATCCGTTACAACAAATTCGATATTGCCGCTGCTGCATGCTGTTACTTGTATGCACTGAGATGAAATATCCATGACTGCTGTCTCAAGCTCCGGCGTGTTCGCACAAAGATCCACCAATTCAATCCTGCTTGGATCGTAGTTCAAAATATATTTGCGATTATATATCCGGTCCAGATCAATACCGGTTATGGCGAGGTTAAAAGTTTTGCCCTCTGCAGCATTTATTACGGCTGTTCGCTTGACTGTCTCCATTAAGAAGTCATTCATATAGTCTATAGGAACCGCACTGTAAGTAAGCTTTATTCCATCACCAAGCTGGCAATACGCGTTTTCACCGCATGCATACACGATTCCGTGTTTGTCTACGACAACAGTATGCTCAACACCGCCAGATATACTGCTGATATCTTCCAGTGAATCAATTTGAATCGGTGTACTACTGTTAGTTGTTGTCCCAACTCCCAATTGTCCATTTAAGTTGCGTCCCCAGGTCCATACTGTTCCATCGTTCTTTATGGCCTGGCAATGGTAATATCCTGATTCCACAGATGCAACATTATTGAGCCCATTTACCTGAACCGGCTTATTCTTATTCACCGTTGAGCCAATTCCCAGCTGCCCATAGTAGTTATATCCCCAAGCCCATACTGTCCCATCATTCCCCAAGGCAACGTTATGGTAATAGCTTGAAGCTACGGCAACTATATCATTGAGCCCGCTTACCTGCACAGGTGCATTTCTTAATGTATTTGTTCCGTCACCTAATTGTCCACTACCGTTGTATCCCCAGGCCCACACCGTCCCATCTGCCTTAACGGCTAAGCTATGGTAATATCCAGCTGCTATAGCGATTACGTTACTAAGCCCATCTATCTTCTCCGGTGTAGTTCTATTTATTGTAGTCCCGTTTCCTAGCTGGCCATAATTGTTATATCCCCAGACCCATACTGATCCGTCATCCTTCAATGCAACGCTGTGAGCATATCCTGCTGCTACTGCGACCACATCATCTAATCCTTCTATCTTTACCGGTGTGTTTTTGTTTGTCGTCGTACCATTCCCCAATTGGCCGTAATTATTGTAACCCCAGGCCCATACTGTTCCATCATTCTTTATTGCCATACTGTGTGCGTGACCTGCTGCTGTTGACATAACATTAGTCAATCCACTAACCTGCCTAGGTGTGTTCCGGGTTATCGATGTTCCATCTCCTAATTGCCCATAGTTATTATGCCCCCAAGCCCACACCGTTCCGTCATTTTTTATGGCCAGGTTATGATTACCGCTTGCTTTTACCGTTAATATATTGCTTAGTCCGTTGACATGTTCCAGGTCATTTCTCTTTAGCTCACAACCGTCCCCCAGTTGGCCGTAGTTGTTATAACCCCAAGTCCATACTGTCCCGTCTTCTTTCATTGCTATACTGTGGTATCCGCCTGCAGCAGCTACATTGTATACTCCGTTTATCTGGATTGGTGAGGTTTTGTTTGTCGTATTCCCATTTCCCAACTGCCCATAGCTATTACTTCCCCATACCCATAGTGTTCCATCAGCCTTTAACACGACATTATGGTAATATCCCGTTTCTAATGCTGCTACGTTGCTCATTCCATTTACCTGCACGGCTGTGCTTTTATTGGTTGAGGACCCGTTACCCAACTGCCCGCTGGTATTTTGTCCCCAAGCCCAAAGCGTTCCATCATTCTTTATCACTATACTATAGTAAGCCCCTGCTTCTACTGCCATAGCATTACTCTGTCCGCTTACTTGTACCGGTGTACTGCTACTTGTTGTTGTTCCATTCCCTAACTGCCCATAACCGTTATATCCCCAGGACCATATCGTTCCGTCATTTTTTACGGCAAGGCAATGGCTGTATCCTGCTGCTATAGCAACTACATTATTAAGCCCTATTATTTGTGCTGGTGCATATCTATTTGTGGTTGTTCCATCTCCCAATTGTCCATAATTGTTATATCCCCAGGACCATACCGTCCCGTCGCTTTTTAATGCTATACTATGGGCATATCCTGCCTTAACTGCTACAACATTGCTCAAACCACTTATTTGCACCGGTGCATTTTTACTTGTGGTGGACCCGATTCCCAGCTGTCCGTAATTGTTGTATCCCCAGGCCCATACTGTTCCATCCTCTTTTATGGCGAAACTATGGTTTTCACCTGCCGCTAATGCCGCGACATGATTCATGCCACTTATCTGAACAGGCATGCTCTTACTGATCCATGTCCCGTCTCCCAACTGCCCATAATTGTTGTAGCCCCAGGCCCATACCGTTCCATCTTCTTTTTGATACAGATTGTGGTATACGCCGGCAGTTATCTTGGTCGTTTGCGTTTCTCCAATTTCAAGCAGTGTGAAGCTTTCCGGTATCGCTGTCTCTATGCGCTCTTGTTGGGAAGGGACCAAAGGTATTCGAATTATATCTGTGATGACTGTATTCTTTAAGGCACTCTCGCAATTAATCTTGCTGCCGTTGCTTACCTTGCCGGCCAGGCTGGAAAACCGGTCTGTACACTCAACTATCCGCTGCTTTATTTTATCTAGGCTTAACAACGGTTCCATTCCCATAAGCAAAGCTGCTTCAGCCGATACGTATGCATTTGCCATTGAGGTCCCGCTGCTATAGCCATATTGGTTATCCGGAAGCGTGCTATAGATTTCTTCTCCCGGTGCTGCCACATCTACCGATTCATCCCCATAGTTCGAGAAGGCGGATAGAAGTCCGTCCTTGTTTATGGATGAAACCGATATGATGTTTTCACTTTCAATGGCTGCCGGGTATATCGGCGTTTCACCCAAGTCTGCCGAATTATTACCGGCGGCACAGACAAAAAGCATGTCCGAATTCTTTATGGCTTCCTCTAATGCCCGATTCTCCCCACCGGAGCCGAAGCTGCAATTTACAATTTTGACACCCATTTCTTCGGCATATTGGATTGCTTCAATAATGTCACTGGTGAATGCCTCGCCGTCCTTAAAAACCTTCAGTACCATGACCTTGGCCTTTGGTGCGGTACCGACGATGCCTATTTCATTATCCTTTGCAGCCGCTATGATCCCTGCTATGCCGGTACCATGGAATTCCTGCTCCTGCTGTTCTTCATCATAGACGTTATTATCACTGCCTGCGAAGTTCCAGCCGCGCGTATCATCAATATATCCGTTGCCGTCATCATCCACACCGTTTTCTGGTATTTCTGCGGTATTGCTCCAGATATTATCCGTAAGATCCTCATGGGTATAGTCGATACCGGTATCAATAACCGCTATGGTAACGCCTTCCCCTTGTGAAATTTCCCATGCAGCTTCCGCATTAATATTCAGCTTATCTTTGTAATCATTGTACACACTTGCCGCAACAGTTTGCGTTTGTTCTTCCGGTACGGCTTCGCCTTGCACAACGATAGTTTCTGCTGTGCCAAGTAAACGCATCAGCTCATCAAGCTCATGGGGCATTACCGGTCTTGCAAGTACACCTTCTACCTCTTCAAGGGTAAGCTCCGGAAGTTCCTTCAACTTATCAAGCTCTTCACGTGTAACGGACATCTGTGCCATGGCCTGTTCTTCCGGATCGATAGGTGCAGCATCTGACGCCTCTTCTTCTGTTTCTTTCGCGTCTACGTCTGACTCGATAGCCTCCGCCTGCCCTTCCGGATTGTTTTGGGCACTAGTCCTATGCAATGCCCACTGCTTGTCATAATGTGGATCATGGCTGGTTAATGTCATGATATTGTCAGCTTGTATGTATTCCACGCTGCTGTCTGCTATTTCTTCCTCCAATTCTTCCAGCAGTTCTTCTTCAGTCATGTCCGTTTCAATTTCCAGTATTTCATACTGCGACTTCAGCTTCTTTTTCTCTTTTATTGCTTTTATTTTATCTGCATGCTTTTCTTTCAGGTGCTTTTTTATATCAAATTGCTTAGCCTTGAGCTTTTCGTTGTCGTACTCCACATCAGAGTACTTCACAATTAGCCTCTTTACATTTTCTCCTATAGATCCAATCGTTTCTTGCGGTATCTCGACGATGGGTCCTTCTCCATACACAGCTTCAGGCACTGAGATAATGTCTGTATTCTGTTCAGCCTGACCTTCGTACACCTCTTGTCCCACCGTTTCTGCTTCAGGCTCAATTATGACTTCTATACTGTCTGTGCCCTCTGACAGTGCATCCTCGCTGATTTGATTCCTCTGTTCATTCCCTGGTTGAACATCAGTCAGTGTGTCCGTTTGTTCGCCTTGGGCTGCACCAGTATCTTCTATCAATTGCTGGGTTTCTCCAGCAACGGATTCCTGCCGAGTTCTCATTGGTTCCGGCTGAACTCCTATTGTATCAACCTGTGCGGATACTATGGTAAAAACAATTGTCAACGCCAGTAATAACGCTGTCCATTTTCTCATTTTTATCTTCAAGGTTTTGCCTCCTTCCAAATACCAAGATATTGTGCTGTCTATATATTCAATTTCTTATCGTTTTTCGTTAATTCATGGTATATTTAATGGTCGCTTGCCCGTCACGGCTAGCTTTCAACTTAATGCTGTTTGTGATCCCAGACCATATCTGGAATGGCTCTGCAGCGCTTGTCTTGGTAAACACGATCTTCCCCGGTTCATAATGGGTTATCTTGATATTTGTACCGGTTATGCTGAAGGCAGTCGTGTTTTTTTCAGGCAGGTCAGGTTGAGGTGTCAGTGCACAAAGATCCAGCACCTCAAAATCATCTGTGCCATAGCTTACTGTGAAGCTGCATTTCTCTAATTCCTGTATGTTTGCACCACTCAGTATCAGGTTGAACTCATCCCCGGCTACACAATTTATCTGGAATTCTTTGACCGAACTTACGGTATTCTTGCTCTCTAATTTGCTCCACTCGCTATACCCACCCAGGTTCTTTGATCTGACCCGGTAGGTATGAGCTGTGTCCGGTGACAGGTTGTTATGCAGATAACTCGTTCCTGTCCCGTTATCCAGTACAATACCGTCTACTTCGATTTCATAGCCCTCTGCACCACTTATCTGATCCCATGATACTAAAATGGAGGTCATGCCGGCCGATATTGAAGCAATAGTCGGAGCTGCCGGTTTTTCCGATATGGTTATTAGCGTTAACAGGCTGCTCCAGTCCCCCTTGACACTGCCATCCGCCGTCCTGACCCTATAGCTATGCTGGCTTCCCGGCAATAGACTTTGGTGCAGGTATGATGTTCCTACTATGTTTTCTATGACGGTGCCATCTGCCTCCACATCATATCCCACTGCATCTTCGATGCTGCTCCACAGGACAGTCACGGTGTTCTTTTTGGCGATGCCGAACACGGCCGGCGCACTTAATCCGTTCACTTGCGTGGACTTGGTCAGTACCGGACTCCAGTTGCTTGTTCCATCCTGATTCTTGGCTCTTACCCGCAGCCTGTGCTGTGTCCCCGGTATCAGTCCAACCACCGTATGGCCTATTCCTGTTATATCAGGCAATAAGGCTCCGTCAATCTCCAGATCATAGGCAGCCGCGCCAATAACACTGTCCCATACTGCTGTAATGGTAGTATCCGATGATGACGCTGTGAGGTTCTTTGGTGATGCAAGCATGTAGGTGGATAGGGTCAGCAGTTCGCTCCATTCACTGGTTTCACTTGCACTCCGTGCCCTTACCCGGTATGTATGGTTTGCATTGATTCCCAGATCGTTTTTGATGCTGATATGGACGCAAGAGGTGTCTGCTCCGTTATCTATCGCTATCCCATCTATCTCTACGTCATAGCCTACTGCATCGGTTACTGCATCCCAGCTTAATGATACGGATGTATCTTCGGCATTTGCCTTGATGTTTGCCGGCACACCGAATCCATCGGTTAGTGTTGCTATAACTAGCATAGCGCTCCAGTCTGATATGGTACTGCTCTTTTTCGCCCTTACCCTGTACGTATGCTCTGTTCCCGGCTGAAGGCTGTTATGTGTATAGCTGGTGTTCATGTTATTGTCTATCCTGACGCCATTCACTTCTACCTCATAACCAGATGCGCCATTTACAGGATCCCAGCTTAGAGTTATCTGATTCTTGGCTGGTGTTGCCTTTACATTTGTCGGCACAGGGGTAGAGTCTAACAGTGTTACCACTGTTACAGCATTGCTCCAATCGCTCTTTCCTCCGGCATTGACGCCCTTTACCCTGTAGGTATGGCTTGTCCCCGGTGTGAGACTGGTATGCGTATAGCTGGTTTTAGGCCCATTTCCCACTTGCAGTCCATCAACTTCTATCTCATATCCCGTTGCTCTCTCTGCATTGCTCCATGTAACGGTTACCGTTGTGCTCAACGGTACTGCTTGCAGGTTTCCCGGTACTTCCGGCAAACTTGGCAATGTGGATTTGGATATCAGCGTGCTCCAGTTTCCAATCCCCCCTCCGTTCTTCCCTCTGATACGGTAGGTATGGGGTGTACCAGGTGCCAGAGCTGTATGGGTGTATGTCGTGCTTGTTCCTGTATTGATTATGCTTCCATCAGCTTCGATATCGTATCCGGTTGCTGTAGAAGCTATATCCCATGATACTGTTATGGTTTTATCTGTAGCCGTTGCTATTATATTCGCCGGTGATGCCGGTGGAGACATAAGCGTTGTTCCGCTGACTGCCGACTGCAATGCAGTCTCAACACCATCACCGTTTCTAGCCTTGACCTCGAAGGTATATACTGATAGAGGGTTAAGCCCTCTTACCGTTATTTTCTTGTCAGTTGGCACAATCCATACAGGAGATGTTGTCAACGTACCTTCCGGTGTTACATATTGACTGCCGTTGACGATTACTTGGTATTGTGTTGATGCGGGGTTATTCTCACTCATGGATACATCTAGTGTTGATGAGGTTGCATTGCTGACTGCAACTTGCGGAACAATGGCCTGTGTATAGATACTCTCGGATCTGGTTTCTATGTGACCTACGGCATCTCTCGCTTCAAAAGTCGCTGTATATTGGGTGTCAGGCGACAGTGAGTACTCTGTATTCGATGTTGCTGCCAGCCATGAGGTAGGACTGTATCCTGACACGGTGTACCGGTATGGGCTTGGGTCAGGGCCGGCTACCGCATCTGCAGCTGTTCCCGATATGGTAATACTGCTGGTTGTTGAAGTAAATGATACCGTGCCTAATTCAGGCTTGGTTTTGTCTACCTTGAAGGGGATTGTTGTAACTGTAGATGATAACCCCCTATTATCTTCACTCCACACATTCAGGTAATGGCTTCCTTCTGAAAGACTGCCGACACTAATACTTGTTGTGGTAAAACTGCCGCTTGTTGGTACAGTACCAGTTACCGTTTGCGTTGTACCGCCGTCAATGTTATATTTCGTGGTAATGATGTCTCCAGCATTCGGGTCGGTGACTGTGCCTTCAAGTGATATTGTGTTGAATCCTGATAATTCACTGTATACACTATTTGCTACAGGAGATGTAACGGTGATCGTTGGGTTAATGTTTGTTTCATATGTTATTACAAGCTGTGGAGGGCTGCCGCCTCCCTCATATGAGTCGAAATTAATATGTCCTTCTTGACTTGTTGGTATCCCCCCTGATGTATGAAGCCTAAAACCTGTATACCCTGTTTTACTTATATTTGCCAAATTTGACAAAGGAATAGACTTGAGAATTCCTGGTGTAAAGCTTTTTATTGATATACCTGCGTTAGCATTGTTCCCTGCCACACTTGTATGACAGGACGAATTAATAGATGAAAATGGATAATATTCTACTGTTAAATCACGTCCCTCAATGCTACTATTCCACCGTGTCATTAGCATTAGATACGCACTTGTGATAACTGCTGTATCTGGTATAGATGCAGTATTGAATCTTATTAAGCCCACTTCTAGCTGGTAACTACTCCCAACTTTTGCCTTAGTGACACTTACTCTAGGACCGTCATAGTAAACAATAGTGGATGAATTTGGAGGATACGTCGTGCCTTGTTTATCAACACTGCCATCATCAGCACCAGATGTAACATTAAAAGTGGTGGTAGTCTCTGCATGTACCATGCTAATCCCAAAATTAAGTAAGAACTTACTCCCTTGAGCTATTGATATGTTCATCAGCACTGTTATTATTAGCAGGAAAACTGCTATGCGCATTTTTATCCTCATATCTATGCAGCCTCCTTAAATATTGACGAGCCCGGTTTCCCTTCATGACAATAAACTCTATGGCTTGTTTCCCTTGTATGCACCATCTTAAATATGAGCAAGAATATTGCAGAAAACACTTTAAACCTTTCCAACCTTCTCATTAAGATTGACCCCCTTAATCTTTCTTTTGATGGTATCCTTCGTATCAAAACAAGAGACTATTCTATATTAGTTACAATAATTAAATGCCTGCCATGTTTGACTTTGAATCAATGCTGATTACACCTCCCGACCACATTTCATGGACTGTAGTGAACTTTTCTACCAACTCGCTCCACCGACTGATGCCAATCAGATGTATTCTCTCATAGTTCTCCCTCTTGTATTTCACATAATAAAATTTGTTAATGCCGCATTGGTTGACGAGCTTTATTCTATTGTGCTGTTGTTCTAACCCACTATACTTTCAATCCTCTATTTACCTTGTCGTTCACCCATATTCAGACCATACGACAATCCAAATTCGTGCACTCTAGAATAAAATCTTAGTTTTCGGGCATTGAGTTTTCATCTAATGATTCTTTCGCAATGAGCCACCTCCAAGAATTTTTATAATTAACTGGATTAGTAATACAAAAAGATGGAAAAAGACAGATAGGAAATTTCTATTAGTAATCGGATACACTTGGTTATAAAACCATGAAATGTCTAAATAATTATAGCTTACTAATAAAATATAAAATATATATATACGATAAACAGTAATTAATTCAATATGAATAGCAAAAAATGCGCAAAACAAACCAATAAGATGAAAAAAACGACATTCTATCTAAATAAACAATTGACTACTTGACAAAACTAATGGATCAATGCTTCCTACCAAAAACGATCATTATTGGCACTCCCTGCCCCCTCATCTCCCACCATTATGAACTCAGCAAACATGCTTACCAAAACTATTACCATTATCATATTACCTTTATTGTTATCAGGCATCCTTTGTGGTACTATTAAAGCATAATAAAAGAAGGAGAAGTGCTATGGTTTTAGGATATGCCCGTGTCTCCGTTGAAAGCCAGAATCTTGACAGACAACTGGATCAGCTGAAGCAGTCCGGCTGTGAACGGATTTTTCAGGAAAAAGCCACTGGTACCAAAAAAGACCGGCCCGAGCTTGATAAGCTGCTGGATCATATCAGGCCTGGGGATGTGATCATAGTGTGTGAGCTGACCCGATTAAGCCGGTCAACAAAGGATCTCTTTCAGCTCGTTGACCAAATAGAAAAGAAAGGTGCCAATATCAAGAGCCTCCGGGAAGCCTGGATGGATACCACCACCCCACACGGTAAGCTGATGTTTACTGTTTTTGCGGGAATCAGCCAATTTGAAAGGGATCTGATCAGCCAGAGGACCAGGGAAGGATTAAGCAGCGCACGTGCCAGGGGCAGAAAGGGTGGCAGACCCGGGAAGCCCAAG
Organism: Calditrichales bacterium MX18-03; assembly: GCA_021083345.1. Taxonomy (GTDB): domain Bacteria; phylum Bacillota; class Clostridia; order Lutisporales; family Lutisporaceae; genus JAJGRE01. The sequence goes on from JAJGRE010000001.1 coordinate 818,314, forward strand.
ACCGCAATAGAAATGGCACTAAAGCTGTATGATTCAAAGGACTACTCGATCACTGAAATCACAAAAATGACCGGTGTCAGCAAAACGAGTCTATACCGGTTCATAAATGCCCGCGTTAAGCTTGTGCAGTTGAGTACGCACGGTTTCTAGTGGGCGTACTCAACTGATTTTCAGCATAACCAGAATTATAATATAGCATCTATACTGCTTTTGAACCTGTTCCGAAATCCAATGAGAATGAAACCGAACTAAATGTTTAAACTATTAGTGTCTTAGTGTATAATAGACACTAGAGGTGAAAAGAATGGAAGAAGTTTTAAAACAGATATTAGCTGAACTTAAAGGCTTAAAGGAAGGCCAAGAGCGAATAGAAAAAAAACTTGATACAGTGCATGATCAAACAGCCAACCTTACCGAATTTCGAACAGAAGCAAATATGAAACTGGATAGGGTAGCTGAAGTTATTGAATTTTTAAAACATAAAGAGTATCAGAATGAACAGGATATCTATTCTATAAAAAAACGAATACAAGCGGTATAAAAAAGACTTCTAAAATGTCAATAGAAAATAAAAAGAGCTTAGGGACGGAGGAAGCAACTCCACCCCTAAGCTCTTCATGTTAATTGATCGGTTGTATGTAGATAAGGTCAAAGGTATTACCGGTGATCTCGATATCATCAACCATAAATGTGACCGGCTGGCTGCCTTTCCATGCCGTTACCGCCATGGTATAGGACGGCCGCAGCCGCTCATCCTCCCAGGATTTCGTCGAAGGTGCAAGGGGCAGTATGTACTCCCACTGCACATCGGATTCCTGGTCTCCCGGATCGACTTCGATCGTTGAGTCTGCCGGAAAGCTAACCTGATAGCCGACCTCGTCCCCGTAGTCGTATACATTTCCATGTACATCGGTGAATTGCATTGACTCCAGCTCCGGACTGAAACGGATCTCCGCTTTGTCTGCGGAGCCTGAAATCAAGACAGATACTTTCACCCGCTCATAGCTCATGAACCGGTGAGGCTCGACAGAAAGCTGCTTGCCGAACATATCTGTCTGACCCCGCCAATGGTTCCAATAGCCTTCTATTCGCACTTCTGTTATCTCCAATGTGTTTCTGACCTCGAAGTCTAGGCAATAGAAATTGCTCAAATCATAAGATGCATCTGATCCATCATCAGACCACATGCCGTTGCTATTGCGCACTCGGAGGTAAATCCTATACGTGCCGGCTCCCGTATCGGTATAAGAGTTTTTTACATTTCTATCATAATCGACCAGAGATCCGGTACCGGTATTGCTGTCAGAAAACTGTGCATCCTGAAGATTTCCTGTAGGAACCGTTCCATCGCTGTTCAGTTTCTTGACAATCCAGTGCCATCTGTCAATTGAAGATACGCCTGTTGTATAAGAAGTATCCCTTACATTCAGCAGATCAGTCAAGTCAATAAGATTGTTGGCTATCGTAAACTGAGCCGTTGGAGGCCTGTCTACCGTGATATCACGGAAAAAGAAATTGCTCAGCGTTGATGAAGCATCCGTGCCGCCATCACTCCATCGTCCATTGCTATCCCGTACTCGGAGGTATATCCGGTAGGTGCCCACTCCATTGGGTGAGTAGTCCGTTTTAACGTTTGCGTCATAGCCTGCCAAGGAACCTGTCCCTGTATTGCTGTCGGCAAACTGCGCGTCCTGAAGATTGCCTGCCGGTACTGACCCATCACTATTTAGCTTCTTGACAATCCAATGCCAGCGGTTTATCGTGGATAAGCTTTGCGGGAAGGACAGGTCCTGTACTTTGAGGGTATCGTTGATGCTGATAATCTCTTTTTCCACACTATAAACAGCAACAGGCGGACTTGCTTCTTCAATGTGTATGCTATTGTAATCGGACCAGACGCCCTCAATGTCCTGAACACGCAGCTGCACGAAATATTCCCTATCTGGTTTACAGTCAACCTTATTCATTTGCTCATAATGCCAGGTTGTTTCTGTCTTTTCGCGCCAGCGCCATTCCCTTGCTGCAATTCCCTTATGGGGCCTTGATATGCTGTGATCCGGATCGTAGGAACCTGCATCAAAAGCCTGAACATTGTATGTCCCATTGCCGTTATCAGTTATGGTCAACTTTTGCAGTGCTATTGGCTTCCGATGAATATAGACAGTCAGGTTCTGATCTCCCAAGCTCCACTTCCTGTAGCCGTCAAACCGGTCATCCGCTTTCGGGTTATCACGCGCCTTTAGATTGATTACATATTTACCCGTCTTATCCAGTTTTACCGGAGGATTGGTCGTGAAACCCGCTGGGTTGTGGTACTGCGAAACGCCCATGCTGTTGTCAAAATAGTAAGGATCATGGGCTATGCGCCATTGCCTGCTGTGCTCCGGATCGCTCTCATAGTCGCTGTAGGCACTTTGGTATTCAATATTTTCACCTAGCAGCACATACCTATTCCCCGAGCTTGAAAAGTTTTCATAGTTCCTATATATAGAGTTGAAAGCAGCTGCATACTGCCCAACGTGATAAAATTCTCCTTCCGTTATCTCATTGAACAGGTCAAGCAAGGATATATAGGATTTTGTCGTATCAAGAAGGCTGATTGTAGTGGGTAACGGGTTAACAAATGTCGCTGCATATTGAGATGGATCTCTATAGCCAAGCTGTCCAAATTGTGAGTTTCCAGTACCATAAACATAACCTTTTTTGTTCACTAAATATGCATTAATAGTTGATGTATTGACATTTTCAATATCGTTGAAAGGCAAAATTGTATCGCTAACTAAAGAATTGTTATAGTGGACCAACTCTCTTACTGTCCCATCCGTTTTTAGCAAATATATCTTGCTGTTAGTAAATTCCCGCCGGCACGAGTTAACGCTTTTAATACTGCTGCCCATGTTAGTTGTAGAATAGCCATCATACATATATGTGTTATTGTTGCTGTCAGTCATAAAAAGCTTATTCGGATATGCAAAAACAGTCTTTTGAATGTTTGCTACCGGGACAGTAACCAAGTAATTTCGAAAATCAACAACATAGTAGTCCCCTTCCTCTCTGTCGTGTACCAACCTGAGATTAGGAGCAAGGGATTTGACAGTCCCGTTTTTGTAGTATATCAGAATATCGGTGTTGCCGTTTTTATCGATCCTTTCAACGTCTGTTGTATCAATGTTATAAGCAGGTTCATACATAAGGGCTAGATACCTATATGTATTTTTGCCTGAGACTACCGAATGGGTTGTCGTACCTTCAAATTGACGTACCCAATCTCCTTGGTAATGAACAGCTAAAGGGAAAAGGCTGCCTCCGGTCGGATTAACAGACTTTATATCTTTTACGGCACCCAAGTAACCTACAGCACCATTAGATCTGCTATACGTCATAACTTGTGCCCAACCATATGTTGTTGTTTTGTATTGGCTATTATAGACGCTATATTCCCCATAAGGAGTTCCGTCAGATGCTATAAGAACTTCGTTGTATCCAGCAGCTACAACCTTATCACAGAAAAATGGATTGTTAAAAGGTACTACGGTTGAATCATAAATTTGAAACGCTTGACCACTGCTATTAATTGCATAAAACTTATTGCTATTGGTAGTGAATACTTTAGTTATTCCGCTAAGCAAAGTAGTAATAGTATTGGTTCCAGTCGGAACGTATTTAATGGTTCCGTCATTCATCAGCCAATATGTCAGGCCAGTCGTATTAATAACTTCCTTCACTGATCCTATGTCTGATACTTTTTTCGGATACATCTTACTTCCATAAGGCACAGTAGCAGCTAATGCAGGATCACCTAACTGCAAAACATCCCCGTTTCGCATATAAAACAAAGACGTATTACCGAAGGGCAGTATTGATGATACCTTGTCCGGCAGAAGCGTCATATCCCTTGCTTCGTTTGGCATAACACCATATAGCGAAAAGCTGTTGGCAGCAATATAATCTTTAACCGTGGCGGTCATATCCCCGAAGCTGAAGTAGTTACCAATACCTGCACCATAATTTTTACCGGCGCTGTCGGATAAAAAAATCATATGTCTGTCCGAACCGGTCCTTAGCGGCAAAGCGTTTAATTGGCTGAAATCAAAGCTCATTACGTCATAGGTCACATTGGCTATTCTTTCTTCTCGGGTAAAAGAGCTGTCAATCGTGAACGACTCGCTGTTCAGGTAATCCCATCTTCTCTCACTACTATTACTGACATATTTTTTCTCTTGTTCAACAGTCCCGGAAGATCTAACATCATTTGCGCAGGTCACTGTCACATTCCAGTAATCCCGTTTTACGTTGCCGGTAGAAGATACATAATTAATAAGAGGACTTTTGGAATAGCTGACGTTTGTAGGACTCCTTTTGGGCATGCTGGCATATTCGCTTGACAGCCAGGGCAATTCCTCCCAAACAAGGTTAACCTCCATATTATGATTAGGGTAATAGTTCCAGGACGATGACATGGTATATACTTCGTAGTAGTGTATTTGATATTTCAAACGGGCATACCGCCTATACATGTACAGTTCGTCGGATTGCGTACCCACCTTTCTTACACTATTTATCACATGCACCACAGGATCAACGTGCACTGCATTAAAGTTAGCTTTCAAGGCATTGATCTGAGCATCCAGAGCAGCCCGGTTGGTGCCGGTGTAGTCTGTCAATATGACGATATCCACCGGCTTTTTGACCGGTGTCACAGACAGGCTGATGGTGGGGGCAACGTTGCCGGTTGAGCCTTTATCCGTAACCGGAGCAGCGTCGAGGCCGACGCTGCTGCATATTATCAGTAATACGAGCACCAGGCTCATGTTCCTTACATTTGCCAGACGTTTGAGGGCTAACATTCTCTTTTTTAGGGCTACCCACCGTTGTCTTGTCATTCTTGGCATATTGTTCACATCCCTTAAAAATCATCATCTCGTTTGTAATCTGATTCACTGATAAATGAGGCTATAGTATCGGCGGCCTGGATCGTCTCCATCACTCTTATGGCAAAGTGAAAACTGCCCACTTGATTCGTTCTGAGTGTAAATTTAGAGGGGCTTGATGTTGAGATACTGTAGATGTTGAAGCTGCTTACGGTGTTGGCATAATTCATGCCGGTGGAGGCCCATGTCGTACCATCATTGCTATAGTACCACTGCTCGTCGGTGTAGTCCCCATCATTATCCGAATCATAACAGTACAGCCCCACTGCCTTGTCTATGGTGTCGCCATCCGGAGAAGAGCTTTCATTAAAAAATTCAAAGGTTGCCAGGTTGGCATCAGATGGGTCGCGGTAAGCTACATACGGGACTCCGTCAGGCGTAGGCAGATACATTTTTGCCACTGGTGGGAGGTCAGGTGCTATGGTGATGATCTGCTCCGTGGATGCAGATAAACCATAGGTATTTATAACAGTTACTCTTACCCGGTAGGTTCCAGCCTTCTTGAAAAGGACGTCCTTATCGGCAGTGCCGGTCAAGAAGCCAGTGTATCTAATGTCGGCAGCTGTCCCTCCGGATATGGCGGTAATGTTCCAGACTGTAAGCGTAGGGTCTATTGGATAATATGGCGGCGAATAGCTGCCACTGCTTTTGAGTGTCACCTTCCTGTTTTCCTTTTTATTCCCTGTAACTTCAATTACTGCAGTCGGGATCGGTGGTGTGACGGTTATTTCATGGTCTACTGAATCAGTCTCGCCGCGCTCGTCTGTTGCAATAAGGTCGATTCTAAAAGTACCGGTCTCCGGATACCATATCCTCACATAGCTGCCATTATCGCTGATCAGATTGGCACCATCATAATCAAAATCATAATCCTCTATATGGCCGCCAGGATTGTTGGACCAACTATCGCCTCCGTCAGCTTTTACTACAGTTCCGGCCATGACTTCGTCCGGAGCATCCAGGATAGCGGATGGTGGGTAAGCTGCCGGTGGCGGCGGAGGTGTCGGGGTATTTGATCTGTATAAAAAAATCACTTCGACGGATCGGTTCGATTCGTTCAAAGTGACTATCTGAGGGCTTGGGGTCATGCTGCTGTCAAAAGTATAACCTTGGGGATCTGCAAGAGCAGATATTGTATATGATCCGTATCCTATACCATGCCGCGAAGTGTCCGGCGGGTACAGGTCAACATTGGTCGCCTTATCCCGGTAGAATATTGTAATGTTGCCGGTTTCAGGGATGACCGGTGGCGATGTAACTTTTTTGTAGTAATAGTAGTGATAGGCTGTCTTCTGAGTCGCATTAAAAATCGCTGTACGGCTGCTGATCGCCTGCGTATTACCGTTGGCTATCGCATCCCAGGTGTACCCGGCACGGCTGCCGACGAAATCATAGCCGGAAAAGTCCTGTGCCTGAGTGGTATAACTGGACTCCGTAATATCATCCTTTGACATGTGGTCTAATACGGTGCCTACACCGGTTTCGATATGCTTTTCGTCGATGCTATAGGTAACGGCTACTGGCTGCGGTGCTACATCAGCCTCACGGTTGTAATACTCATTCTCAAAGTCTGACTGGGTATTTGGCCCCCAATTAGCCAGGGCAAGGGCCTGACTTAGGGTATCCGCAAATTGGCCTGTAGCTACTGTGTTATCATAACGCTGGATATGGGCATTGAAGGTGATGGTGCCGCCTGCTTCCATCAATGTCATGAACGCTTGGTATATGGCAGAGCTTTCGCCCTTCTGGCTGCGGATGCGGCTTTGTATCGACGTTGCGGAGCTGCCCGAACCGTCTACAAGTGGTATTACATAATGAATAGATAGGTTTGGGTTATATGGCGTTTCGTACAGGAATTTGTAGCTGCCAAAAGAGAGATTCCAGCCATGCGTGCCGAAGGTTGTTGTGCCTGCCGCCGCTGAAGCATCCGTGTCAAATACCGCAAATGCGTAGGTATCACCGTTATAATCGATATAATCTATTTTAATTACTCTGCCACTTTCGGATGCTGCAAAGGCAATCACCGGGATTGATAACATTATTACGGTGATAATAAGGATCTTTGATACAACTCGCCTCATAATGATCTCCACCTATCTTTCTACCGACAAAGGCTGATTTAAAATATTTACACGTCCAACAGTCAATTTTAGGTTAGGGTTATTAGGTTCCGCAGTACCTGCAACACGCAGTTCTATATCCTCAGAGTACCATTGCCCCAACGCAAGGAGCTTGCCATTATCCCTTTCCTTCAATCTGCTTAACGCATTTTGAGAGGTCGGTGGCAAATATCTAAATATAACTGTCCCTCGCACATAGAAAAGACCTTGATCACCGTATACAAGGTCGGTATTTGTATAAAAGGTAGTCTCCTGAATGACTTTGTTGTCTATGTAATATTTAATGATCCTTGGTACATCTTGTCTATAATGAGCCGCAGGGATAATATCTTTTACCTTATTCGGATAAGTCTTTTCAACCGTCCTATAGTCTATATTCCAGTCAGCTGCAATATAATCCCGGGCCAATTTTACCACATGCTCAACCAGTTGCTCCGGCGTATAATTATAGTACTTTAGATAAACGCTTTTCTCGGTATATTCATACAAATCTTCGTTTGCCTGCTCCATCGTCCTGCCATCAAGGTTCTTTGGGTCACTCATCAGCCGTTCATACATATCCAGTGGCATTGAGATTCTTTCCTGCTTTTCCATCTTAGCAACGAAGCCTGATGGGTCTGCCTTATACTCCAGCATTCTTGCGATAACCACAGCAGCTTCTGCCCGGGTCGAGTGGGAGCCTGGCCGGAACAGGCGCTTTTCGCCATCCAATACTCCCCTTGCCAAGTATTCTTCAAAGAGCTTGGTAAACACACCGTTGGACTCAGTATCAAAGAAAGGATTCTCGCCTGCAGAGGGCTGTAGCTGCAGCGCCTTGTACATCATCATGAACATGTCTTTGCGCGTGATCGGTGCTTCCGGAAAAAACTTGCCACCCAGCTCGTCGAGAGATATAACGCCGTTCCGCAGAGCAGTCTCAACATAGACCGATGCCCAATGTGCCCTGCCATGCTCTAGCGGCTTGATATCATCGAAACTTATGCTGTCAACCTTCTTATACCCCATGGCCTGCACCAGCATTTTGACAAACTGCGCCCGGGTGACTGTGCCTTTGGGGTTAAATGTGCCGTCCGGCATCCCGTCGATGATCATCAAAGAGTTGAGCTTGCCGACATACTCCGCAAACCAATCTGATTCCTTGACATCCTTGAATCTTTCCGCTGCGTAGCTTACAAAGCTCACCATGAGCTTTCCCAGCCCTTTCAGCGCATCCTGCACCCCATTCATCCCCGTATCGCCGTAAGCGCTGATACTTGAAGCCATTATAGTAAGTACAATAACCAGACACATGATTCTTTTCTTCATGATTATCCCTCCAATCATATTTATCTCCGAAAATTAAAGATAACCGGGCGATACCCGGTTATCACTGTTTACATACTCTAATACTATCATTTGAGGTCATTGGTTGGGACTTGGGTGATCCCTAGGTAATCCATCAACGCTGCCTGGAATACCTTAGAGTAATTCACCCCCTGAGCTTCAGCCATATCTTTCAGCCAAGCAGGTATAGTTAAGTTGGTTTTCACGGCCCTGTTGTCCAGCTCATTCCTTACGATATCCGGAAAAACAACTATTGGGGATATAATATATCCCGGCGCAGTCTCTGGATCTACATGCGGTGTCTTTGATGGAACTGGTATTTCGTCTCCATCCTTTTCCATTCCGTAAATGTGCAGCCCTAATGCCTCTGCAGCCTGCTTCTGCGCATCCTCGAAGTCCTCCCCGCAGCTTATGCAACCCGGAAGATCCGGAAAGTATACACTATACCCGCTCTCCGTCGGTTCAAACACTGCAAAATAAACCAATTTACGCATAAATATATCTCCTTCCATTTGTGCAGGCCAGGGCCTTATTTCAGCCCTGCCTGCCGTAGTATGTTGTTTAGTGTGCCGGGAGCAATGTCTCCTTTGCTCCCTCCTTGCATTTCTAATTATACGCCTAATTTATGCGTATATCAACTATTTATGCGTATTATTTTTACGTATTTTTTAAATGTTTACAATGCTTTCTTTTGTGCTATACTATAGCAAATCTATGTCAAAGCTGACGCTTTCATCATACCTCCATCACTTTCCGAAATGCCCGATAGACCTTCGGATCATACTTGTACCGCGCCTCCTCCTCCATCAAGGCCAAGGCCTGTACCTCGGCATATGCCTGCCGGTACGGCCGGTCGCTCGTCATGGCGTCGAAGCAATCGGCCACGGTAATGATCCTGGACGACAGCGGGATACTCTCCCCCTTCCTGCCATAGTACCCGCTTCCATCGAAGTTCTCACCGACACCTCCAGCCTTCCGTTGGATTTCGCCCATGCAAGGAACTGGTCCTGCTCGGGCGTCACCTCAAAGGAGATCATCTTGGGCGCCGAAGCTCTCTCCCCATTGTCCAGCAGCTTACCGTTCTCATCGATAATAGCGGCAATCCGGATATTATCCAGCCTGACGATGTTCAGATCCTCCACTTTATCTGCAGTCGGCGCAGCAGGGGCTGCCACTTCGTTCCTCACAAATAAAATGTCAACCCGCTGCCCGACCAGGACCCACCACCCATTGGCCTGATCCGGCTTGAATTCCACCGAAAAAAGCCTGTTGTCCTTCTTCTCCATCTGTATCTGGTCCATCTCAAGGCTCAGTCCGGCACGGCTGGAAAGCACCATCTCGTTTGCCTCCAGGTCCGCCAGCGCCGTCTTTCCTATTAGCTCCGCCATGCTCCTCACCGATAGTGGATGGATCTCGCTGATATTGACGTTTTTGATTTGTAGCATATCCTCTGTAATCACCGTTTTGGCTGGTATCCCACCCCTTGTGAATACCACTCCGATTTCCGGTTCGTAATTTGAAAGTGATTTCACAAAAAGCACTTCGGCAACAAGCAGCACACCGATCAGCAGCATCATGGCAATTACAAGCTTTAGTCTTCTCATAACCCCTCCATAGTCAGTTATTAACCGGTATATCCGAGTCTACATGGACCTTCAGCTCTACAAAATCCTTCCCCACAGCCTGCAGGATCAGACCCCTATACAATGTAGGCCTGACCGGCACCGTGACAATAGAGTGGATCGACACCCTTTCCATGATGGTTCCGTTGGCACACGATACCGGGAATCCGCCAGCATATATGATAAGGGACTCTATCTCCACAGGCCCTTCTGCTATGGAATTTTCCTTCGGGGTAAGATCGTCATTCAGTCTTAGGTTTTTTGCCAGCAGTTCCATATAGATAACATGGGCCTCTGCTTGCTCCGGTATGGTGACCGTTTTGCTGGTATCTGTGACTTTCATCGCGTAATAAGCGGAAACGTTGGTCATGTCAATGGCATCCTTTAGCACCTGGCCTTTGGCAAGCATCACATACTTTTCCACCACTGCAGCAAATACAGGAAACAAAACAAATACCACAACGGCTGCAAACAGTACAATGTCCGTCACGACACTTCCCTTTTTATTTGATACAAGCCTCATCAATTGACAACCTTCCTGGCAATGGTAGTCTTGTCATACCCCATTGCCACACTGGCATTCTGCCTTATATACAAGCCCACTACCCTGCTGTAGACATAATCCGCCTGCACATTCAGGTTAAGCGCTTCCCCGTATTTCACATTTTGCTGTGCTGAGATCACTACATTTATAAACCCGTAGGACATGAGCCTTGCACGGAGAGCATTCTGCTCCGACATCGAAAGTCCACCCTCGTTCTCCATTTTCAGCTGGGCTTTCCGGCATTCGGCATTGAACTCGAATTTGGCTGACAAGGGTACGAAGTATTCAATCATAGACACCAGCATGACAATCAGTATGACCAAAGTAATTCCAAAGACGACAGCCCGCATGGAACTCCCTCCTGCTTATGTGGTTGGGAAGATTTTGGTCGCAATCGTGTTTGTCCACCAGTTAGTCAATCCTGTCATCACAGTACCGGCAAAGGTCCGCAACTGGGGTATGACTACGAAAGCTGCAACAACAAGGGCTGCTGCAATTCCCAATATCTCATCTTTCCCTACAGCACCCCGTTGATTGGCTATCAGGCTCTTTACACGGACATAAACCTCCAAAGACTTCTGGTCCAGCTCTTTCATGATTTTTTTCATTCATTGATCCCCTTTCTTAATTTATGAATATTTTGGTCATTGCCTCCGATGCTTCCCGCATCATGGGTACGGCAATCATCACTATCACGATTGCCACGAAGAACACTACCGCCATGAAGCTTTTATTCTTGCAAGCATCGGTCTCGGCTTGGATTTGGTTGAAATACCTTGAAAACATAACTTGCTCCTGCTTCTCCAGGATGCTCTGGTTATCCCCGGAATCAATCCCTTGCTTTAGTGCGACACAGAGCGTATCCACCTCCTCAGTCTCAAAATTCGACTTCAGTTCTTTCAGTGCAAGGTCTATATTGTTAGTCCTGCCATATACTGCAGCAAACCGGATGAGCCCATCCCGCAGCTCTACATCGTCCACCACCTCGTATACCGTCCTGATGGCATTGGAGATGCCCACACCTGAAGAGATCTGATTATACAGGTACTTGTAGATCTTGTAGGAAGCAAAGCGGAATTTTGAGGCAATCCTGTTCTTTTTCCTTCGGACGGTAAAACTCACGATGAATGAAGTATATATTGCCAGAGTGGTTGCCTTCCAATACTCGGGATAAGTGATCGTAAGTGTTAAAATTAAGATGACAGCAGGTACGATGTACTTCAGCAACAGATAGACTGCTGCTGCGTATTCTCCCTTGTATCCTGCCTTCTTCAGCAGAGCCTTCGTATCTGTGTAAAAGCCGGAATTGGCTTTTGCGCTTTCCAACTGCTTGACCGACTGCTTCAGCGACTCAATGTAATTGCGGTATGCGCTCTTCTTCTCCCCCCTTCCGGCCTTTGCTTCCCGGATCCCCTTGTCAAAGATCCCCGCTACCTGCGTTTCCAGCAGCTTCAGGAGGATCCCGTTCAGGAAAAGCAGCACCAAGGAAAAATACTTGTATTCCAATGCGAATTGTACAACCTCCTGCACCCCATCCCCTCCTAGTGCTTGAAATCCGTTATCTTGGTGAATATATAAAAACCCGCTGCATAAAGCCCGGCAAAAAGTGTCAGCAGCCATTTGCCCTGAGTTGTGTCAAAGTAGTACGCATATACTGCCGGTGATCTGAAGAACACGGCAGCAATGGCAACAACGCCCAGCATAGCGAGCACGATCGTCATCCTGTCCTGATAGGTCGATATCTTACGCCGGTTGTATTCGCTTTCGATCTGGTAGAACTGCGCTTCCATACATCCTAAGAGCTTCAGGATGTCGCCCCTGTGCTTGACGCACTGCTTGATGTTCAGGACAAAGTCCTTGAACTGCTCATTGTCCACCTTGAGCTGCAGAATGTCCAGTGCTTTCACCGGATCCATCCCGCGTCTGACCTGGATGACTAGGTCCCTGGTGTAGGACCGCAGGGGCTCCCCGATCCCTGAGTCCACGGATTTTTCGAAGCCGTAGAAAATATCCTCCTTTACCGCACACCAGCGCAGCAGCACCGATACATAGTAGGCCAGCTTCCGCCTCACCATTTCCGAGTTGTGCTTTGCCATCAAGTCCAGCAGCATGAAAGGCAACGTGGAAAGGATCAGGCACAAAACGGCAGAAGACGGGATGAACCGGACCATCCGGTACACCGGCCCGAAGCATCCCGCGAAGATGAAAGCCGAGGACAGCATCACCATATATATGTTCATGAAGGGCAGGTAGCGCCTGATGTTGGATTTGTCTACTAGGTGGAGCTCCATCCTTTCAGGCCAACTCATATCGATAGATACCGTCCGGGTATGCTTCTTTGCTTCCCGGTGCAACCGCCTCTCATTGTACTTGTCGCTGATATGGCCGATGCCGCTGCGGTAGGTGTCCTCCACCAGCGTCCTGACCCTGCCGGCATCCACGCCGCAGACCACCAGCCAGGCCATGTAGCAGCTCAGCAAGGCGATCAGTATGGCATTCCCAAGGATCATATATTCCATCATACAGTCAGCCCCCTTCTCCGGAGCTTTTCTGACAGCTTTTGGCCCAGATCGCCATACTTCCTGAACTTACCGGTCAGCAGTCCATCCTTGTCCTCATGGTCAATATCGAAACGGTACAGGTAATTGTATCGAAAGGTATCCGTCACCGGATCGTAGCCCTCCACTTCAGCAATGTCGGTAACCTTGAAGCCTTTCATGTGGAAAATGATATCCACACTTTTGGCCATCATCTCCTTTATGGTCCTCTCGCTCTCTGTGATGCCAGCACCCATGGACAGTGTCAGCATCCTGGGGAAGACATCCTCCACCCCCCAGGTATGCAAGGTGGCGCCGATCCGATGCCCGGTAAAGCCCGCCTTCACCGCCTCCCAGCACTCATCCCCGACGACCTCCCCAATGCAGTAGGTATCAAGCAGCATCGTCAAGCCGTCCTGCACTAGATTCCGCAGCGTGACAGGCCGTCCGCCTTCGCTGGCCTTCTTGATCTTCTGTATGATGCAGTTGGGCTTGTCCGGGTACAGCTCACTGTCCGATTCCGTCACCAGCACCCGCTCCAGCTTTGGCATGTTGTTGATGAAAGACCTGAACATGGTCGTCTTGCCGGAGCCCCCTTTCCCACAAAACACCGGGGATGCATCCGACTGCGCCAGCCTATATACCAGATCCGCCATCTCCTCCGTCAGCATACCAAGCCCTACCAGGTCATTCAGTGTGTAGCTCTCCTGCCGGTGCTTCCGGATGCTGAGCGCCGGACCTGATATGTTCCTGGGCCTGATAGAGGCGTTGATCCTCAGCCTCCTTTTTTCATCCGACACCCGGCAGTGGGTATCGTTTTCATTCAGGCTTCCGCCGTTCCGGATGATGATCAGCTTGCAGTAGGTTTCAAACATCTTTTCGCTGCCGAAGCTGATACCGATTTCCTGCTTCCGGCCGTTCACCTTGATGGTCCCATCGTTGAACCTCGTAAAATCAATATCAGAAATATGTTCATCAGCCAAAAACGCTTCCAATATCCCATAGCCGAACATATAGGCAAATACCGCTTCGATCAGCTTCTCCCTGTCCAGCCCCACCCCCAACCTTTGCCTGTCGATTTTCTGGATAATGGCTTTCTGCAGCACCTTCTGCTCGATATGCCCGTTATCCGCCTCCGCCACCAGGAAAGGTGAATCCTTCAGCACATCAAAGGTGATGTCATCTACCAGCATGCTCATATCCAGGGCGCTTTTGTCCCTGCTTTCCACCACCTCTTCAATGGGTGTATGATAGGATTTAATTGCCGGCATGAGTCCTTGCACCTCCTTTCAGCTTTTTCAGCCGCCTGCCGGCACGCCTGAAGCCTCTGCCCAAGGCTGCCAAGAAATCTCGCAGCCTGTCCCGCAAGGTGCGGGCTGCAACGATATCCAGTGCTGCCAGAATCTCCATATAGTCATTCTTCGTACTCCGGTCCATCCTTGCCGCATACACCGCTTTCAGATTCCGGTATCTCCGCCTCGTCATGCTGACCCTTACACGACCCAGGTATTGGTTCTCCGTCGCTTCTCGGATGATCCTGTCATCCAGGTCTGACCCTGCTTCATGCTCATATGCTATGAATTTGCTTTTCTCCAGTGGCAGCTGCTGCTTGTCCCGCAGGAATAGCAGATACCGGTTGAATTCCCGCAGCTTGCCGTAATCAGCTCTGACGGGTATGAGGTTGCAGTCCGACTTCTGCAGGCCTATAAAGGCGAATTCGTCATAAATGGATCTGTTGACCAGCAGGATGGTGATGTCGAAGCTCTGATATGCCTTCTCGATCAGCTTCTTCAGGCTGCTGCTGCTGAAATACTCGTAGTTGTCCAGGCTGTAGTTGCCGGTCAATATATATAAATTCTTCACTCCCTTCTTCCTGACGCATGCCTCCAGCATCAGGCCGGGCGTGAAGATATCCTTTTCCAGTGCGTCCATGACAATGTTGAACCCGGAGTCGGTATAAATCCCCTGTGTCTTGATGTTCTCCGGGTATTTGCGTATATTGAGGTGCAAATCTGCCTGCGGGGCCAGCAGGTCCATGTCCACCAGCAGGACGCTGTAGCCTGTCTGCTTGGCCGCCACATAAGCCAGTTCGCAACCGAACTCAGCATTGTCCCAGACTGTCAGGATTTTCTTCTTGAAGCCTACATGGACCACTTTCTCAATGATCCGCTCAGGCTGTGCTTCGATATCCTCCGATTTGAGCAGATTGAAGTCAAATGCCTCCGGATAATGGGCCATCTCATATATCAGCTTTTCTTCACTGAGGTTGCTGATCCTCAGGAAAGAATGGACGCCTTCATTCACCAGGGTCGTTACCAGCTTCTTCTCCTCATATCCCTCGAAGCCCTCCACCAGCATGATGACCTTGATACCCTGACCGACAGCGCATTTCGCCGCCTCAAGCAGCCTGTCTCCCTTCCCGTCCAGCAGTCTGTTGATGATTAGGTAATCCACCCTGGCAAACTCCATCAAGCCTATCAGGGTGCCAAGATCATCCTCGCTGTCCATCACAGTCAGACCTTCAATGCCGCTTATCCTTTTTTCCAATGCTTTATTGCCCACTGCCAAAAAGACCTTCATTCCTCTTCCTCCTCTAAAACAATGCGGTTTGGCTCCATCCAGACAGTGATGGGATAGGGGTTTATCCAGAGATATTCCTCCGGCGACTCCTCAAGCTCAATTCCGATCTGCAAGTGCAGGTGGTCAACGAACTGCCCGCTGGTGCCCGGAGGCCCATACCCTGTATTCCCCACATACCCCACCAGCGTTCCGACCTCTATATAGTCGCCCTGCTTTATGTCAGCAGCATATCCATCCATATGAGCGTAGTACCAATAGGTACCGTTGGCATCCGTGATCCCGATCCGCCATCCCCCAAGCTCATTCCAGCCCATATTGGTCACTTCCCCATCCGTCATACTGACAATGGGTGTGCCCTTGCGGGCTATCAGGTCATTGCCGTAATGCCTCCGTTCACCCTCATAGTAACGGTCAGCTCCAAAATCGTCATAATGCGTATAGCTCCAGTGCCGTGTCCTGGTCCGCTTTCGTAGTTCCCCGTCCCTACCATTTTCCTCCCAGTAGGTTGTCACTGTCTTTTCCGGGATGGGGGCGACCTTTACCTCGCTGTAGCACTTCATGAAAATATCATATAGCTCCTGCTCTTCTTCACCCATAGCCCTTCCCATTCCAGCCATGGCTACTTTCAATAAAGCCCTATCATAAATCCCATTTTCGGATAGCACCGCCGACAAAGCCAAGAGCTTAATGAAATCCAGGCCTTGTGTATACACTTCCCGCTGCGCCATCAGCAAATAATCACCCGGAATCTCCAGGCATCGTGAAATCATGATGTCATCACTTGAGACCGCCGTAGCATTTCGTGCCGCCAGGATGACCGTGCAGGATACCATCAGGAGGGGTACTGCCATGAAAGAAAGCAGCTTCAATGCCAGCTTTATCCTTTTGATCTTTTTCAGCATCTTCATTTGTCTCCGACCTTATCCCTTGCATTATTCCGCAGAGCATCCGTCAGATATCCCGCCGGGTTCTTGATCCTGCCGTCCTTGGCCTGGATCTCCCTCATCCTGCTCAGGATATCCCGCACCTGCGCCCGCCCATACCTTCGCAAAAGGTTCTCCATGAACCTCTCGTCATACTTCTTGCCGTATTCACTGTTGAACTCACTGACGAGTATCCGGCCCAGCTCCCGATCCGACTGCTCCTCCGGTACTGCGGCGCCCACTGCTTGCATCAGCTGATCAGGTTCCAACCTGATCTCCACAACGCTGGCAGGACGCTCCGGCACATCCGGCTTTCCGGTATCGCCGGAAGCAGCATAGACCTCCGACACCTGTCCGCCTGCAGCTGTGATGCGCTTCAGGTCGTTGGCCACCGCAAGCTTCTGCCTCTCCTCAAACCGTGGCAGGTTCATCTGCTCCCGGCTCATGGCTGCCTGTACAAAGTAGCTATACGCCGGATCATTCCCGGTCTTCTCCGCCTTCCGCTCAGCTTCCAGCTTTGATGCCTCGTACTGCCTCTCCAGTATCTCCTCTGCCAGCTTCAGAAGGTTTTTCAAGCTGCCGCCCGTCATATCCTGCTGGCTCTCGGAAGGTATCTGCCATTCCCCGTGTTGTATATCTGCATCTGGCCTGATTTGCCGGCCTTCCTCCGGCTTGTCACCGATACCGATATTGTAAAGGGCGGGGCTGCCGCGGAATCCTCCTGCTGTGCCGGTGCTTTCGCTTCGTTTGTGATTGCCTTTGCCGGCTATGGTAGAATCCTCGAACACGCTGTCTTCCCGTCGTCCACGCTCATGTCTGATCCTTTCGGCAATCCGGCCCTCAATGTTGGCATCCTTCCGGAGCTGCTTGTTCAGCGCTCCCGGGCCATACTGGGAGGACCTTACCACCGTGATAAAATCGAAAAGCTTGTCGCGCTTCCAAATGACCACAATGATCGCCACCAGCTGCAGCAGCATCACCAGATACCACTTCATGTTCGCCAGCAAGTTGAAGATCCACATATCGAAAGTAAAGATCAACGCTGTGAGAAAAGCCGCTATAATCCGCATGCTGGCGTAGCCGATGAGCTTCGCTGCCCAACTTTGCAGCGCCCGGAACCCCCACCAGGGCACCAGCGCCATGACAAACACCAGGGGGCCGAACACAGCCACCAGCATCATCAGGAATTGATATGCCAGCTGCAACAGGCAGACAGCACCGATGATCGCAGCCTTCACCAGGCAGGGGATGATGCCCAGGAGCAGCATGCCCACACGCTTTACCCCCCAGCTGGGCTTCATGATCCCTTCTTTTTCGGCAAGCTTGTTGACAGAATCCCGCCTTTCCTCTGAGTCCGCCTGCAGCCTCAGAAGCTTATCCTCATTTTTAGCCGCCAGCTGCACACTGCCGAACTCAAGAATCTGCCACGGCTTATGCACCAACATGGTCCATATATCAGCGCAGGCCGTTTCTGCCACAGAACCTCCATTTGCTCTAATATCCGCCGACTCATATATCCCGCTGAGTATGGCATAGCTGGCATCTTTCGTAAAGCCGTCGATGCTTTTCAGGATCAGCTTGGGATTGTTCATGTAACCCATGGCCAGTGCCAGAATGATGACTGTCTGCAGGATGGCCGTCCATACCTGCGTCTTCTGGTCTCTCAACATTTTGGCAACATAGAAGACACCCAGCAGCAGGATCATTACATTTGCCACTTCATCAAAGATACTCACCTTAAGCTGCTTCATCAGGGAATCCAGCAGATCTCCGAACCCCAGTCCAAAAGGGTTGCTGCTGCTTGCCACATTGATGAAATCTATCTCATAGGAGAAATACACAACCACAATCAGGAGGTAGGCAATGGACTTCTGGAAGGTGAACAGCGCATTGGCAAACTCATTCCAAATGCTGGAGCCCATGTTCTGCAAATTCTTCATGAGGCCGCCGGACTCAATGTCAAAGGAGTAGTTGGACCGGTAGTTCGTCAGGTACGGTGCGCCGGTTCCGCCCTTGAACATATCGCTGACCGATGGGAACATGGCAGCCTCCGGGTCCGGAGCCTCCCCCTTATTGTCATCTTGAAGCGCATATATATCGACCTGCAAGATAATGGCTATCAGAATAAAAAAAACAAGCAACCTGCGCTGCTTTGCCAACCTCATCACCCCTATGCTGCATCCCCTGTCGGAGTGGTATTGAATGCTTTTTCTATCAAGTGGCTATATACCGCATCGAATTTCAGCTTGCCAACCCTGCCGTCCAGGTCCTGGAACAGGCATTCACCGTTCCGCAGATTCTTGACTTCGTTCATGTTCTCATCCGTGGCCTCCAGGTCCAGGAATTCCAGGATTCTGGCTATCTCGGCATTATCTGTGGCCTTGAAACAGAACTTATATGAAATGTTTGTCTTGATCCCCTCGCTGCGCATGTCCTTGGTGCTGTGCCCGATGAAGAAGCAGCCGGCATTGAGTGCCCTGCCTTCCCGGACCAGCGCATTCATCGTCTGCTGCCCCTGTGTCGTGCTTGAAAGCGCCCATGCCTCATCAAAGAGGACCACCTTGAAAACCTGCCTGCTCATATGCAGGAACTTCCGTGCGAAAGAAGCAATCGGCAGCATTAGTACCGTCGAAAGCACCTCCTCCTGGGTGTAATCATCTTTGGGCTTCTCCGGATCCGGCATACTCAGGTTCTGTATCTGGAGAACGTTGACCCGCTTATCAAAAGAAAGGGACTCTTCCCCGCCTTCACCGAAAAGCAGCCCCGCCATTGCCATGTTCCTAAGCAGCTTGATTTTCCGCCCGATCCGGTTTGCCGCCCCTTTCAGGCTGTCTTCCTCTGGAAAATCCAGAAGCCGTCCGGCAAGCTTGATCATGCTGGGCTTATCCTGCTTTTTCATCCATTCAATGGCTTCCAGGATTGCCGTATACTCGTCGTCCTTCGGATTCAGCTTGAACAGCTCGGATAGGATAGACACCGCCAAGTACCCGGCCTCATCCATACTACCCTTGTAGATCAGGAAGGGATCCAGCTTGCCTTTGTCTTTTTCCTCCGCCGAAAGGGAAATGATGTTCATCTGCCCCGCAAATTCCGGCAGGTCTTTCTCCCAATTGGACCTTTCTCCCTTGGGGTCAAGCACAAGTCCATATCCACCGTACAGCACGTTCAAATAAAACAACAGGTTGGCGTTGAAGGATTTACCGCCGCCCAGCGTACCGAGGAATGCCGCCGAGGCAGATCGGTTCAGCAAGCAAGCGCGTTTGATATCCAGGTACACATTTTTCTGCAGGAGTCCGGTCGTACCGATATACGGGCCTGCATTATCTCCTATGATTCGTGTCGCCCCAAACATGGCACCGGCCAGGGTCCTTGGCGGCAAGGGCATGATATAGTCAGTGACATAGCGGCCCGTACCGGGAAAAAACTCCATGAAGAGCTTCAGCTGGTCGCTCATGGGCCTCTCCATGATAAAATTCTTGTCCTCATAGATTTCCTTGATAGTGCTCACATTCTCTTCCAGCTCTTCCCGGCTGTCGGAGAAAAAGCAGACCGTGATGCTGGTGCGCGTGATTGGCGACCGGCTTGCCCGCAGCTCTGCCTCCAGGTCCCTGGCGTTCTCCTTGGATTCCAGCAGCTCATCCGGTATGTCCTCGTTGTTTTCCTCCGTATGCTGGATCTGGTCGTCTATCTCCTTTTTCTTCCGCCCGACATTCCGGATGCTCTCCTTGTGGATCACCGTCTCAATGTTGATGCACACCTCGGTTTGTACTTCATAATCTTGCAGTTCCAGCAGCCATTCATTTCCCGGGAAAATGA
Source organism: Calditrichales bacterium MX18-03 (assembly GCA_021083345.1). Lineage (GTDB taxonomy): Bacteria > Bacillota > Clostridia > Lutisporales > Lutisporaceae > JAJGRE01. Next base: position 838,710 of record JAJGRE010000001.1, read on the forward strand.
TCCCGTCAGGTATGTGGGATATGGCCAGGAAAGCCTGATAGGACACCCGACCATCGCCGTGGAAAACCTTCAGCAGCCGCTCATCCTCGACATCCACCAGTCCCTCCGTCAGAGTCAGGATCTCCCGCTGCTCTGAGCGCAATGCCGCCTCCCCATCCTTGATGACCTTGAGGGTAAAGGGCGTCCAGCGGCTTTCTTCATCCCCTCTCAGCTGCACCTCACCCAGACCTCTGAAAAAAGGCCGCCGGATCAGCCACTGCGTGTCGTATTCGTCGCATGCGGTCAGCGAGACCCTTTTGCTCTGTCTACGAAGGTATTCATTGGCCAGGTTCCTGAAGGATTCGATCTCACGCTTGAAAATGTCCTTGTACTCTACTCCAAAAGCCTCTTTCAGCACCTGAACCGGCTCTTTATACAAGTATGTAAAAGCATCAACAGCGTCCCGTACCAAGTTCTCCGGAAGCTTTAATTTTGTGACAACATAGGTCTTGTAGTCATTCATGTTATTGCGGCCTTTCAGCTTATTGCGCAAATATGCTGCCGTCCCTTCCGCATGAGCTTTGGCAGACTGACACATCGGGTTCCTGGCGTCCAAGCCGTTCATGATCCTTTTATAGTGCTTGTCGATATCCTGGCTCACAGGCACCATCAGCACCTTGGCTTCGCCCCCGATGTTTGAAATGAAACGGGCTAGGGCGTTGAGGATCGCAATTTTCTTTTCATTGGATTTGAAATCATAGTTAAAACCGTCAATTTCATACAGTGCCCAGCATTCCTTCCTGCCGGTATTGAATATCAGGTTTTCTTCAAAATACTTTATTGGGAACATATAGTTCATGGCGCAACCCTCCTGCCCTTTGCTGCCTTGGCTTTCCTCATGGCCAGATCCGTCCTGTTTACAATCCGCCTTCCGCGATAAACGATGCAAGTGGTAAACCGCAGCCTGCCCGGCTGCTGTACCGGCTTGAACCGGGCATAACGCTTCGGCCCAAGCTTGTACACGATATAGTCATAGAAGAATTTCAGGGGCATCTTGCCGTCCAGCTTCTGCTTGGTAAAAAACTTCATCAGCCCGAAAGGGACGATGACAAATTTGATAAAAAAGTGGAGGTTTTTATAGAAAGGCACCACTTTTATCAGCATGATGCTGATGACCATGCTGACGGCGAAATACAGCAGCTCATTGGGCGTAACCGGCATCAGCAGCTTCAGGCCCTCCACCGAATAAATCTTTCTGTCGATTTTCCACACGTTCCCAAAGGTCCTCAGGATCACATAGTCCTTATCATCAAAAGACATACCGCCGCCGCCTTCCTGCTAACCGTTGAAAATGATGTTCCAAAGATAGTCACCGACGGTTTTGAGCTTGTCCGGGCCATAGACGATGGTCATGACGAACATGCCCAGGATGGCAAAGCCGATGAACTGCACGAACTGCCTTTTTACCAGGTACTTGATGGCAAAGAAGGCGACAGTGCCCAGTACAGCCAGCTTCACGCCGTCCATCAGCCAGTCATAGAGGTTCTTTGCATAAGTATTGGGGGAAGCCGCGTAGGCGTTGCAGGTCATGGAGACCAAGAGCACCACCGTCAGAACGGCCACGAGCATTTTCCTATTTTTCACCATTGTCTTCATCCTCCTTATATTGCAGGTTCCCCATCCGGGTATCAAACCCGGCGATGTAGAACCTTGAGTCCTTTTTCATAATGTTGATGTGGTAGCCTTGGCGGATCTCTTGCAGCGTGTTGGGATCGGCAACAAGCACTTCTGCCAAAGCGATATACCCCCCTGCGGAGCTGTCTTCATACACCAGCACTTCATTTATGCCTTTGAACTTGAACTTCCCGCCCATGCCTTTTACTCCTGCACCCGGGTCACTCATATAGTATGTCAGCTCCGAATCGCTGCCCTCGTAGTATGTTCTGAAGAAGTTTTTCAGCATTTCATTGATTGCCGCAGCTTCCTCTTCACCTGCTGCCGTCCCGCTGTGGCGTGTATACTGCACCTCCGCCTTCTCCAGCCTAGGCACGAATACTGGCAGGTCCTCGACCACATAGCGCCTGCCGTCAGTATATACCGGTATCTTGATGTAAATGTTATCCTCTTTGATGTCTACTTGTGTAACCGCAGCAAGCACTGCCTCTGGCACCTCCGGTTCTCCAGCCACTGCCTGCGATATGGTGTAGACCACCTTGGCCTGCACTAATATATTGACTTGGCTGTCGCTGTGCCATTGAACCTCCACCGTCTGTGTATCAGTCACCCGGGAAGCCCTGTCGTTATTGGATAAGTCGATACTGGCGCTCACCACCCGTGAAGGTGCATAGGCTGCAAGCCGTCTCTTGTACTCCTCCCCGTCACCGCCTTTGTATGTCAGGTACTCCCTGGCAAAGCCCTCCGCGAAGGCTGATGCCTCCGACGCTACTCTGAACTCACGATCCAGTGCGTCTTTGAACTCTGTGACCTGACTGTTGATGGCCTTCACCGGGTCGGGCCTGAGGATCGACCCGATTCCCCGCAGCAGCAGAAATGCCACCATGATCCACAGGATTACCCGACCAACCGTTTGAGGTAGCGCCGTTTTCAGCTTCTCCGCCTTGCTATCAAACTGGAAGGCAGCATCCTGCCTTCCAGTTGCCTTTTTCGCTTTTTTCACAAACAGTTCCATCACCTCCTGATAGTTCCCCTCTTCATGATTGCTTTACGGTATTTATCCCACTCCTCTGAACTGAGGCTGCAAAGGTCTATTTCTTCATCGGCTTCCAAAGCTTCGGCATAACCAATATCCACCTGCGCATCTTCTTTTCGCGTATATTCCTTATCTGGCACATCTTCTTCATCCAGATCTTCGTCCGGATCTTCCAATTCACCTGTCTCTTTATCAGGCTCTTCCGGACTACACAGCTCATTCTCCGGCTCCTCATGGCCCGGTATGGTTTCGGTCTCTTCCACATCGACTGTCAGCATGCTGCCCTTGGTGAATTCCCCTTCCTTAAGGCTCCGGTCATCAAACTTGTATGCCTGGAACTCCACAATATCAGCCCCAACAGCATACATGAACCGCCCCCGGATATCCCCCAGCTCGGCAGCCTTGGTACTTCCCAGCACCATCTCCGACACTTGCGGGTCCACCATGCGTCCAGAAATCCGGATCGGCAGGTTGTTCTTGATCTGCCCCGGCAGCACCCGGGCGTCCGGCCTTTGGGTGGCTAGGATCAGGTTGATGCCGGTCGCCCTCGCAAGTCTCGCCAATGTAGAAAGGTAGCCTTCGATTTCCTTGTAAACCTGCTTTTCTTCCTTGCTCAAGCCCGTGGTATCCAGCATCTCCGCCACTTCATCGGCAATCAGGACGATCCGGCAAAGGATCTCCTTTCCCTTGGGCTTACGCCGGTCGCTGCACCGGTTGTATTCGTCCAGATTTTTGACATCCAGCTCGCGGAAAAGGATCAGCCTCTCCTTGTTCTCGTTGACAAGCTCCCTCAGGATCTGGGTGACCCGATCCCTTTCCGTCACAACCTCACCGAAAGCCTCATACTTCTTGGAGAACTCCACTCCGCCTTTGAAGTCGATCATATACGGCTTCGCGCCCTTCTTGACGCACTGCCACAGGATGCACCGCTCTATGACTGATTTACCCGATCCGGTCACTCCGGCGATCAGGGCATGGGGCACCTTGTTCAGGTCAAAAACCACATCCTCCAGCATCGCGACTCCCAGCGTCAACTCAAAGTCCTTCTCCCTGATGTATTCATCCGACCATTCTATATAGTCCTTCAAGCCCTGGTCAGTAGGTATGGTGTGTACCCGGACCACCTGCTTGGAGGTCTTGGCATGCTCGATCTTGACGATGTTGCAGTCAAATACGGTCTCCAGCTCAATGCAGCGGTCCTTCCACGCCTTGACCGGAATATTGGTAAAGAAGGACAGGATCACTTGCTTTCCCTTCCGCTCCTCCCGGATCAGCTTGGGGTAGTCCAGGACCTCGACCACTTTCCCATCCATCCCGGCTCTTTTCCTTTTTCCTGCATGGAACCCCATCATCTCAAACTTCTGTTCATAGGATTTCATGTGCCGGATCCTGTCCTCACCCAGCCAATAAATGAATATGACCGGGATCAGCGGCGCAGCATAAAGGATATGTCTCAGCCGGCCATGCTCCTCTGGTATCATGGAGCCCAACGGACTGCGGAATATGATAACCAGGGCAGCGAGAACTGTGAGCACGGCAAAAGCAATGTACCGGGACTTCTTTTTCGGAAGCTCCCCGAAGCCGTAGCCCATGGACCGGCAGAACTCCCAAATCCCCTTAGCAGCGCCCATGATATACTGCCCCGCCAGCTCCAGCTCCCTGTCCCCACTGCTATGGCTCAACCGCCACTCCTCCTTTCTTTTTTCTCAGGTAAATATCCGTCGTCGTTTTCAGGTTATGCCCCAGCGCATCCCGGACAACCGCCTTGGCCTCTGCCCTGGTCATGCCTTGGGCCATACTCTCCCGCAGCAGCCTCTTTGAGAAGCTGCGCCGCAAGTCGTGCATCTGGAACCCCAGCTTTGCGGCATTGCTTTTCATATAACTGGCTGAGTAAAATAGGAATTGATCCTCTATCTCCGCTGTATAACGCTTCAGCTTTTCCGTCAGGTACTCATCCTTCAGGCATGCCACGCTCCTTTGCTTGCCCCCCTTGCCGTCACTGACATTCACCCGGATGCCTTCCTCCGTGAATTCCAGATCCTCCTTGGCAAGGGCAGCCAGCTCGGAGACGCGAAGCCCGGACCGCAGACCCAGCCGGAGGGCCAGCTTCATTTTCTCATTCCTCAGCGCATTGACCTTCCGTTCAATCATCCCTTCAGCCATGCCTGAGCCTCCCCCCTCATACCGCTTCCCCCTGCTCCTCCTTGCTTCCTGGAAAAGCGCTGTGGCAGTATCGCCGTATAAAATGGCATTCTTCATCCCCAGAACGTTGATCTCAAACCGCTGCAGCGCCGACACGTACTTGATGAACTGCCGGTAGTCCCCCGTCAGCCCCCTGTCCCGGAAGAAACCGATGACGGCCTCCTTCCCTACTCCATCCCAACTGCCGATACCATTAACGACGAGGTACTCCCCGAATACCCGCATGCAGCTCAGATAAGTGTCTGCACTGGTAGTCCGAATACGACGATCATGAACGAATTTCTCCAAGACTTCAGCATACAATCTGAGACCTTTTTGAATGTCCAGCTGTTGATCACCATCCTTTAAGCGTTATATCAGTTACCATATAATCCTATTCCGCTTACATATTCTGTATTGTGTAACCGAATCCGGCATGAACCTTGGAAAATCTATGTAAAAACCAAAAACCAACCGGGTAACTTCGGGGTATAGTGTTTTTTACCCGGTTACACAAGCAAGTTACTCCTTTTTGAGGAGCATTTCAGAATTGATATCCGCCTTGACAGCCTCATAAAGGAGCCTGTTTACTGATATGACCCTGGTTGGTTTTTGGTTGATTTTTTGTACATTGGTGTTCCTGCCGCCGCCTTTTTCGGTGACTAGGAAGCCCAGCCTGCGAAACCTGTTCAAAGCTTCCACGGCATCGGCGTCAGGATCCACGCGGTTGATCACAAACTTGAAGTTGCCTGGCTTGATATTGATCAGCCGACCATCGCAGGTCTCAGTACATACCTTTTTGCCTGTGGACTGCATCAGCAGGATCATGTCCATTGCGTCCACGAACAGCCCGGCATAATAGACCAGCTTCAGCATTACATCACCCCTTTCAGGTAAATAAAAAAAGGCGCACCTCGCCCCTTGTCTTTTTCCTATGCTTTTGTCATGGCCCGGTATTATCCGTCGGCACCATTCAACTCCCTGATGGTATTGTAGACCTCCAGCTCCACCGCCACCACTCGCTCACTCTTCCTGCCGGCCCACTGGATGCTGGTATAGGCTTCTTTTTCCGTCAGGATGAAGCCCAGCCCTTTGAACCGTCTCAGGCAATCCTTCACCTCCATGTCCGGACACTTGTCCTTCAGGATATTCTTGAAGGCTGCCGGCTTGACATTCAGCAGCTGCTTGTCATGATTGATGAAGTACACCGACTTGCCGAAGCCGCTTTTCAGTATGAACTCCACCGTATCCAGGTAAGCGGATACATACCGGTCCAATCTGCCTCCCATTCATCTACCATCCTTTCTAGTCCGAGAAAACAAAAATCCCATATGGAAGCAGCCGCACCTTGGTGCAGTACCTTTTTCCATATGGGACCTTATGGTCTCGCATTGTAATTGATTGGACTTCTGTCCTATTGAATCAATATTAGCACAGGATGAAGGAATATTCTAGTGGGGAATGTGCGGTTATTTTATAAAGTTCTAATTATGTTATAATAAGTTTTTCAATATTTCTTTATTACTCTTGGATAATTATCCATTTGTTCCGATTCAATATCAAAGTAATCCTGATATGTTCCATAATCATCATTCATGTGTACTCTGGTATAACCGAACATATAGTGGATATGTCCATAGTCTCTTGAAGTTATACCATAAAAATAATGTACATGACCACCTCTGAAAGGTATGGGAGGACCTGTTCTAATCCTGAAATGATGTCTATGTCTTTGTCTAAAGTCAGTATTACCAGCCACAATGTGAGTATGTCCAGGGGTATCCGGGTTATAGCTGGTATTTCCCATAAACCTGTGCCGGTGCTGGTCATTTATGGTTGTTCTACCATTGAACAAATGATCGTGCAATTCTCTTGGCAAATAATCACCTCATTACTAAGATATTCGGATTAAGGTGATTCAGTGCCTGCCTCTATTTAATTTAGCGCTTAATACTGAAGCGATGTACCGGATACTATTTTGCTCCTTTGATCACTCTTTTTTAGCATCATGTTTTTCAACACCCTAATATCTTCCTTGACTTCTGTGAACTGTGCTTAAAATATTGATAACCTCATCAGATTCTCCGGCCCTAGTTTGGTACTAATAGAGCAGTTCCAGTCATACTCTTTTAAAAAAGGCTTCTATTTAAGCATTTTATTGATTTAGGAGTGTAAAGTTAGATGAAAAAAATTAAAGTTGGCTTACGGCCTAGTGTTAGTAAATTAAATTTGCCCACTGTTTTGAAAACAACTATACTTCCGGGTGATTCAATCGAGAGATTATTTATTGCAACTCAGGTAGGAGAGATCTTTTACATAGGGAACGGAGTTATTGAGACTTTTTTAGATATTCGCTCGCGAATCATAAAACTAGGTGTTTCCGGTGGTGGATATGATGAACGGGGACTCTTGGGGCTAGCGTTTCATCGTGATTTTTTTTATAATGGTCTGTTTTATCTTCACTATTCAGTAGCCGGAACACAAGGTCCGGGTGCGCTTCCTGAATATTTTAAGCCTAACCCGTGTGACCCCAGCACCTTAAACCTAAAGTGGATAAATAGAGAAACCCAATATGATCATATTGATACAGTTGAAGAATGGATTTTACAATCGAATGGTCAACCTCAAAAGCGGCGGACATTACTTAACTTAAGAAGACCATTTTTTAATCATAATGGAGTCAATAGCTTAAACTTTTCGCCTGAAACAGGAAAACTTGTTTTAACGACCGGAGATGGTGGATCTGGCTATGATCCATTTAATCTAAGTCAGGATGACATGGAGATCGCTGGCAAAATAATTGAGATTGATGTAGTAAAGAATACATTTATCTATAATCCACCCGTAGTCACACGTTTTAATGAACTTCCCGCACCTATTCAGGAAACGCTTACGGTCATTGCCAAAGGGGTTCGCAATATACCTGGCATCTCATTTCAAAGGCATAATAATCAGTATATCAAGTATGTGGGAAATGTCGGTCAGGATCTGGTAGAATCGATTTTTTCATTCGTTCACTATAAGCCAATACCTGTTACTCAGCTTAATCAAGCTTTTATAATGAAATCTGAACCTGACCAAAAAGGCTTTATTAACTTTGGCTGGCGAGGGTGGGAAGGTACTTTTCCTACTTTGATTATGAGGAGCTGCTCTGTAAATCCGACTTTGGATGAGAAAACAATTGCTTATTACAATGAAGCAGTAAAAACTTCAGTGCGGCGTCTTCAGCCTTTAATCAGCTATTTTCATCAAGATCCCCGACCCGATAAGTTTGGAGGAACTGCACTTACAGGAGTCCAATCATATATGGGGAATGGAATCCCTGCCTTAACGGGAAGCGTTGTGTTTACCGATTTTGTCCGGGCTGAAGAAACTCAAACGACCGCTAGAGGAGTTTTAGCATATACCAGGGTAATAACAGATTGTAAGCTAAATGATTTTGGTGTTATTGAAACCGATTATAATTTTGGGTCTCGTTCAGCGTATTATGTTAGTTTGGGAACGAATCTGGATCAAACCAGACTATTTTTAGGAGTTTATGGCTCTATGAACGTGACTGATTTTAACAAAGGTACTGTTTTTGAAATTCTTCCATGATTATCACGATTAAAACTACATATGTTGACCTAAAAATTTTTCCAATTTTTCAAGATACTCATCCGTATATAGATTCAAACTCTGGACATGGTCTGCATTTTGTGTAATCCATATTTCTGTTTTACAATTATTTTTTGCCAATTTATAAATTTCTTCCGAATTCGTATATGAAATATACTCATCGTATTTACCGTGGATGAGCAATAAAGGTTGTTTTATAGACTTCTTGACTGTATTCAAAGGGGATACTTGATCAATTTCAATACCATAAAATTTACATATTAGCGCTATTGCTTTACCTTTAAAGGGAAGGTATTTAAGAATCGTGTAATACTGTTTTGCATCTAAATCCGTAAGTATACGGTCCAAGTTATCCGATAAGTTCTTCAAATCAGTAGATATGAAAAGCTTCAAATCCCTAATAGGGCTATCTGCTATGATGACATCAATTCTGGGATCTTGTCCTGCAGCTTCAATGGCCGCAACTGCTCCCATAGAAAAGCCCAAAAGTGCAATTTTTTCCCCTTCTTTCCCTCTCTTGCTAAGATAATCTATAGCGCCTATAACATCAAATTTCTCATTATAACCGAATGAAATCAAATCTCCTTCTGAGTGCCCATGCCCCCTAAGGTCAAAAGTAAGTACATTGTATCTGCGAGGTGTTAGATATTCTACTATTTTTTTTGTTCTTCCTGACATAAGTCTGTTTTCATTATATCCATGTACCAGAATCAGGGTTTTGTTGCTTTGAATTTTAGCCGGGAAAAATAAGCCTTTTAGTGTTATATTCCCTTCTCTGCTTTGAAAGACAACTTCGTCTCCGTGAATTTCATTAAACAGCCAAGATACTTGGAGTACATCGTCTATACTCACTCTATTGATAAATACTCTGCTTACTTTATAATAGGTTAATGAAATACTGATCAGTAATATGAACAAAAATAAAAGCATTAGTTTTGTAATAGTATGTACTCGCTTATAGTCTCTAATTTTATTACCTTTCATTTTTGTTCTCCTTATTCATTTTTCGCATTTGCCTGATTATTTTCAGTAAGTAGTTTAATCCTCCTCATTACCCCCTATACAATTATTGATTTTGAAAATGTATCCAGATTTTCAAATAAAAATTCTTAAAACAACTTACAATTAATACGCTAAATTCAATTGAATTAAAATATTATTCATACTCCAAGAACAGTACTTGAAGCACGCAACGCAGGTGAAAAATGGATGGGGCAGCGTATTATGTATTGGCTAAATAGAAGCAAAGAAGCAGCTTGTGCTGCTTCTTTGCTTCTTCAACTTGTGAAGTAAAACAACTTCTGATTATGCTTATACTATCTGAAGTATCTACTTTGTAAAAACACCACAAATAGTTTCTCCTGTATCTGAATATTCCTTCCCAGCAATATCGCCAAAAAATTCAAATGCCTTGAAACCTGCGGTCTGAATTTCTGATAGCAATGCTTCCTTAGTAAAAAAATGATCCCATATATTATAGCAATCTACAGTTTCTTCGGTTATCACAATAGCCTGCCTTAATTCTGTATTATCTTCATCATCATATTGATAAACGGATTCTAAGCTAATATGCGGCTTTTCGCTAAAAAATCCACCCTCTTCACAGTAATCCCATGAACGGCTTTCATCTTTTCTCATAATAGGTGTAAATACATCAAAAATAAATTTTCCGTTCGGCTTTAATGCTTGATATACTTTTCCCAATAAAATAAGCCTATCCGTAATTGATAACGCTGCATAATCACAATATATCAATGTTATTACATCGAACTGTTCTATATAATCGATTGTCAAGTAGTTTTGGTAATGGTACTCGATATTGCTTTTATTAAGTAATGATTGATCCTTTGCATACGTAATGGAGCGTTTAGAAAAATCTACTCCTGTAACAGAATATCCAGCACTATTAAACCGCTCTGCATATAATCCAGGACCGCAGCCTAAATCAAGTAAAAACTTATATTGAGATGATGGTGCAATTTTTGAAATCCAACTTACTGATTTATCGAGAAATTCAGGTTTGCGGGTTGCGGCATCCCAATTTGGATTTAGGTGAGCTTCCAACATACCTTTAGAGATATGTTCATCATCCCAAAATTTATTTGTGCTTGGAGCATATAATTGGGGTTTGGTTGCATATTTTTTTAGTTCATTAAACATGATTGCATCTCCTTATACAAATTCACTTACTTTATTCAATCAGCTCTTTTTCCAAAGATGCCGAAAGTGGAAGAAAATCAACAACTGCTTTAGAATGCTCTGTAGAAATCAATGCCTTAATAATTGCGTTTGTATATAAGAATTTGGGTTATACATCCTATCACCTCTCAATCACCTTTTTTGAACCTGCCTTAGCGCAGCAACTTATAACTAGAGCAACAAACGCGCTATTATACACGATAGACAGAAAGGCTCTTGTCCATATTGCTATATTTTCATTATAAAAGATTTGCAAGCATAAAGTCAATTTCTTCCAGCTGCCTGATACTAAAGTCTTCTAATCATCTCAGAAAAAAAGCAGCTTGCGCTGCTTCTATCCGGTGCATATCTTAATGAATGTACCAATTTGGAGGTAGGAGACTCGGGAATCGACTGCTGCAGTCCTGTTACAGACCCGTAGACTCAACTATTTGTATTCTATAATCGTTTCGATCTTGCTCGCATCAGTAGTAATCCTGTAGTGCCCGATATTCTTGAAGTCTTGTATAGAGTATAGATTGTAGTAAACCCAATCTCCCGCAATATTGATGCTTGATATTCCTAATCCTTTTCCATCAACCAACTTCTGCATATTGGATCCATCTAATTTCATTCTATATAACGCATCAGAATATATTATGAAATATATCCATTCTCCTGCCGTATTAACATAAGATACGTCTGCATCCAGTAACCTTTTTTGTTCTGTTCCATCGATCTTCAACTTGTATAATCCCTGGTCAAAATAGTCACTTGCTACATAGATATAATCATCGACTATGTTCATCTGCATAGTATATGCATCTACATCACTGAGTTTCTGGTAGTCACCGCCATTGGTACTTATTTTATATAGGCTGTTACGGTCATAGCCGTTCTGGAAATATATCCAGTTATCTTCCACTGACAAACTTTTAGCTGGTAATACGTTAAAATATTTTTTCTTGCTTCCATCCGTTTTCATTACTGTAGGCTTATACATCTCTGACTCAGCACTATAGTATATACTATCGCCTACTACATTCACGGAGCTAAAGTCCTTGTCATTAATTTTGATCTTTTCGCTCCCATCAATTTTAACTTTATAGAAACCTAAGTATTTAAAATCAGAATGATCTGATTTGGTTACGCTATAAAGGTTGCAGTAAATCCAATCACCTATTATATTAATATTGTCCGCACATTCCTCGCTAATCTTTTGCCTATCACTGCCATCCAATCTTTCCTTAACCAAGCCTGTCAAATCAAAAGAGTAATATAGCCAATCACCTTGTACTGCAACGTGTCCATAATTGTGAATGTTTCCATGTGTATTGCCGCGGACGTTTATAGCACCGACAATATCCGTAAATAGTTTATTCACTCTAAGTTTTACAAACTCTTTATCTTCCCTCGCATATTCAATATACTTTGAATCACTGGAAACCGCTATGCCCAACAATTGTATTGCATCACTCACCTTATCAAGCGCAGCACAGCAAGCAGCTTTATAATAAACAACGTCGTTATTATCCAATTTTAATTGAATTGCCTTTTCAAATGCGGGTAAAGCTTCAGAATACTTTTCTACGCTCATAAATGCCAAACCTAAATTATAATGAGCTAACGCACTTTGTGGCTGAAGCTCGGCAATCTTTGAAAAGCACTTCAAAGCCTCATCTAATTTCATCAGTTTCTGTAGGACTATTGCCTTTCCAGTGTAAGGTTGATAAGCCTTAGCATTGAGTAAAATCGCCTTATCATAGCACCATATAGACTCATTGAGTTTTCCCAAGGCTAAAAAGATATCACCTTTCCTGAGATATGTATCAAAAGCGTATTTATTATTCTCTTCGGTAGGATATTTTGTGATAATTGATAGAACAGCATCAAAGCTTTTTAAAGCGTCTTCATTTTTCCCAAGCAGTGTCAGCGCTTTTCCCTTTTGATAGCTGGCATCAGCCGCCTTGAAGTTTAAACCATAGGCAATGTCAAAACATGCAATGGCATCTTGATATTTCTTTGTCTCTATCAAGGCTGACCCCTTTAAAATATAATATTGATTCACTTTGGGGGATAGTTTAATGGCATCATCTAAGTTCTTTATAGCTTCTTCATGTTTTCCATTTGCCATAAGGGATTGTGCAGTCTTTAAATATGTATCGGCCTTATTGGGCGCTGCTGCAACTACAGTAAATTGAAACAACAGAATGATTCCTAAAACAAATACTAATCGCTTCTTCATTTGTACACTCCTCATCATAATATTTTACAATTAATACAATAATATCATGTAATTGGAACCGAAGTTTAGCCCTTCCATCGCAACTTTCGAGGTTATTCGACTTTATAAATTTTTTCAATGACTAAGCAGCCCTATAAATTTAAAAATACTTAGAATATCATTTTTTTCATGTATGCTTTTCAGCTCCTTGGCCGCTTTGACGAGGAGACGGGCCTGGCGGGTGGGTAGTGTCAAGAATCTTTCGCACATTTTTACGGATATCTCCAAGTAACTTCCGGCTCATTATCCGACATCGTGCTGATCGGCAGCCAGATTTCCGCCTATTAGTAGGTTCATATTAAGATAACGCTTTGTGCCCCAATTACTTGAGGCTACATGGCGCAGACGGGCACAGACAAGCATGAGCGCAGAGTTTCCATCAGGAAAGCTTCCGACGACGCGGGTCCGGCGGCGGATCTCTTTCATGATCCGTTCAATTCCATTGTTCGTCCGGATCCTGATCCAATGCTCATTAGGGAAATGCATATAGGTAAGGGTTTCTTCTATGCTATTTTCAACCTTCTTTGCAGCCTCAGCCAGCTTCATACTGCGTAACTTTTCTGCAACTGCCGCAGCTTTTTCCCGCGCACTTTCCAAGTCTTCTTGGGCATGGATTGCCTTAAGCATTGCTGCTACATCCCGCATTTTACCATGAGGGACGACGGAAAATACATTCCGATAGAAATGGACGATGCAGCGCTGATATTTGGCTGCCGGAAATACTTCGCCGATGGTTTCAACCAAACCAATACATTTGTCACCGACAAAGAGCTGAGTACCGGAAAGGCCTCGCTCTTTAAGGTTTCTAAGAAATTGAAGCCAGCTGGCTTTATCCTCACGACCGCCTTCGGCAGCACCAATGATCTCTCTGAAGCCCTCATTATCAACAGCAATAGCTACGAGAATAGAAACGTTTTCTACTTCGCCGCCCCAGCATCTCTTCAGGAAGATGCCATCCAGATAGACATAAGGATAAGTAGCCAATAGCGGTCTGTTTCGCCAGGCTTCAATATGACTATATGCTTTCTTATTAAGCTCGCTGATAGTGCCAGGGGATACCTTGGTCCCCCATAGAGCTTCGGTAATATCTTCGACTCTACGGACTGAAACGCCGGCAAGGTACATTTCTATCAATGCTTCTTCGATACTGCTTTCACGACGTTTATAGCGCTCGATGATGGCAGTTTCGAAGGGAAGATGCCGCAGCTTTGGCACTTTAAGATCAACCTCTCCTGCTTTAGTTAGGAGCTTACGATTGTAGTAGCCGGCTCTCGTGTCTTTTCGGGCTTCGGTATGCTCATAGCGACTGGCATTGGTAAGCCTGTCCGCCTCCTGGTCGAGCAGGTTATTCAGGGTTTCCTCTACGGTGCCGCGCACCAATTCGCTAAGTTGGTTCTTTAACAGATTCTCATTCAGGTGTATAATGTTGTCAGACACGGATATTCCTCCTTTAGTGTTGGATTTTTGTCTCGCAACTTAAATTTACACTTGGAGTTATATCCGTGCAACTTTTTTGTTTTAAAATGTGCGCAATTTATTATACGTTATCGGCGGGTGCGGGCGTTGAGGAACTGGCGGTACCGGGAGCCTACCCCTAAAGCTCATTATATTTCTTCGCATTACCTCTGCTAAGCTCAACCGGATATTTCTTTGCATTTTTCTCAATTTTTTCATTGATTGCCTCAACTAGATCAATTCCAGTTTCTTTACAAAGGAGTAGCAGATATGATCCTACATCAGCTATTTCTTCTTTGACCTTTATACGATCTTCACTCTGCAGAAGTTCTTCAACTTCCTCATTGTTTTTCCATTGGAAGCATTCTAACAGTTCTGCAGCTTCAATGCTTAACGACACTGCGAGATTCTTAGTAGTATGAAACTGTTTCCATTCGCGCTCATCCCTAAAATTTACTAGCTTTTCAGTGAGTTCTTTTACTGCATCTTCCATTGCTCCCACTCCAATCTGACTGTTTATCAATAGTTTACTTCTACATATAGGGCCTTTATCCTTCAAAGCTACATCATCATTCCAAAGCTACAGCCTTATTCCGTCTATTCCTCTTGGCAATTTCCTGTACCTCGTTAAACTCCTTTTCAGACACATATCCCATTTCAAAATACCTATGATTGCTCAATATCAAGCTTATCGTTGATTTATGCCATTTGCCCGATCTCTTCGTTTTTATCCCTGAGCTGTTTAGGTGCTTCATGATGTCAAGCATCGACTGATTACTCAAATATGCGTTGAAAATGTACATAATTGTTTCCCTGTCATCCAGCTCCTTTTGACCGGCTTTTTTACGGTCCTTCACAGCAGCATATTCATTCTCCAGGTTTATGTAGTTTTCTGCAATCTTTCTCTCCCGCTCATTGTTCTCTCGCTGTATCTGCTCAAGCTTCGCCAACAACTCGCCTGGAACCAATTCAAAATAGCTGTACATCCGAAGTCGGTCAAGCCCTACCCCAATTTTGGATTTGCTCAGCCCTTCCACAAGCTCCAGCTTATATCCTTTCAAAGCCAAATCAACACTTAGATTAAAATACTCTCTGCCCTCCAAGTCTTTGGTTGTAACATCTGCAAGGCGCAGCTTTTGCGTCCTGCCAAAGTTATAATAAGATGCATATCTTACAAACCGTTCTGACAAGGGTGATATCTTGCTCCAGCGCTCATACTCACTCATGACCCTCACTCCATTTTCACTTACAAATTTATCGAAGTAACCTTCTCTATAATAGTATATTTAATTAATGTACTATTATCATTATACATTAATTTCCTCCGAATGTAAATAAAAGAATGCACATTTAGTACATTTATTTATTGTACTAAATGTGCATCTTACACGTAGTATGCTTCCTGCTCCAATTTAACAAAATTGTACATTTGAGCCTATAAAATAATAATAAAAATCAACATTCTACGGTGTGTTACTACCACTCGTAAGGAGAAGCTTTTTCGTACACCACATCTGCCACCCTCTTTAAATCAGTGTCAATTTCTATCAATTCTTTCTCATAAATCAACACTTTTTGACGCAGAGAATCATGTAATGCTTCTGCAAGCAATCTCGTTGTTTCAGACTTCTCATCAATCCTACAATCTTTTAGAATCTGCTCCAATTTATCTTTCTGTTCTCTCGCACGTTCTAAGCACTCAAGACAATACCCCAGCTTAGATTTTTCATTTTCGAGCCACATAAGCAATTTTCTCCTTGCTCTTCTGAGCCGGATCAGCTGATTCCTATTAAGCCGCATCATCTCTATAGTATATTGCCCAACTTTTGAATGATCCTTTGTGATTAACTCAAAGGAGCTTACATTTTCCTCTATGTACATAGAGGGGTTCTCAGAACAGGGATCAATAAACCTGGGTGTTTCCGCCTTCTGACATACATTATTATGGCATTTATTGCAGTCTCTTATACAACCATCATCCGTTGATATCCAATTATCTCTTTTATATACATTACATTTGTGACATGCATAGTACAAGTTTTCGTACTTCTTTTCTAACTCCTTAAACCATTTATAAGGCCTAAAATGGTCGACGTGAAAAAATCCTAAATGGTTTTCTCCTTCATGGATGGTGCAGTAACAGCATTGATGCCCAAATAGTTGTCTCAGTTGTGGCTTACTATCTGTATAGTCGTTCAATTTAGTAGTACATACATCACGTTCTGTATATTTCATAATATTCATGTTGGCCATGTTTATACCTCACATTTTTCTAGCATCTCCAAAGTTTTGTATAGCCGTTCATCTATCTCACTTATATTTCGTTTTAAAAATTCAAGCCTGTCATTCTGCTTATCTGCCATTCGAAATTTAATATCAATCACCTTCTCTAGCTGCTTATCCAGCTGTTTATCCAGGCTGTCTAATGCTGCCATTAGATAATTAATAGTTACTTCCTCTTCGTGGCTCAATTTGATTCTTAATTTCTTCTCACATAGCAGACTATATTGATTAATCAAATCAATATATTTTCTGGTAAGCCAATCCTCCATATTACTCTTTTCAATAATATCAACTAGCTGAAGCAGTACATTTTCAGGCTGATCTATGATATCATTTTTAATAATATACCCATCGAAATCATCAATGCTACCGGAATAATTCCTAGTTGTAAAAGCAATTCTAGGTATATTACGATTCTTTAAAGCCAACCAAGCACTTAGTAAAGTTCCAGTGTATTCAGCATTCAAATCATAGTCTATTAAAATAGCATCTACCGATTCACCATTCTCAGTCGTAATGAACTCATTAATGCTTAATGTTTCAATATCAGCTGGGAAGCTATTATAAAACTTAATCTCTCCAAGTATACTTTTTTCATCATGCTCTTTTAGTTCTTTCAATTGCCGTATTACCTCGGCTGCCTCATCATCAATTACAAGAAGATTAATTTTATTCATAAGCAACCTCCACTTACTTTAATGGTATTTGAATTTCGAAGTTCGTGATAGGATATTCATCTAGCAACTTTATATTACCACCATAACTTTTCAAAGTATCATCTATGATCGGAAGACCTAAGCCTGTCCCATGCTTATGGGTAGTAAACATTGGCTCAAATATCTGTGACCTATGTTCCGGCTCTATGGGTTTACCTGTATTGATCGCATTTATTATCAGATCGTTATCCTTTACATTAAATGTAACTTTGAAAAACTTCTTATCATCCGATCCTTGAGTTAGAGCTTTATATGCATTGGTCAATAAGTTTGTTATTATTGACTCCATATCCCCATAGTAACCTTCTATAATTGAATTCCCCAGTGAATTGTCAATTATCTCGATACTTATAGTCTTATCCTTGAATGATTTTTCGAAACCCTGGATAACTTCT
This sequence comes from Calditrichales bacterium MX18-03, assembly GCA_021083345.1. Taxonomy (GTDB): domain Bacteria; phylum Bacillota; class Clostridia; order Lutisporales; family Lutisporaceae; genus JAJGRE01. The sequence goes on from JAJGRE010000001.1 coordinate 856,509, forward strand.
GCAAATACTTTTATTACATCCAGTTTCTTTTTTTCGCCTTGCTTTTCTCTCATAAGATATCCTCTGAAAAAGTCAGCCTTTTGATTTGCAGATGTTAGGTACTGCTCTAAGTATGTAAGCTCGTCTCTAACTCCTTTGCTTTTTATTGCCTTAATTTCCTCAAATCTATTTAGTGCTTTAATTGCAAAAACTGCGTTTAATATTAATTTTGCTGTCTCATGTCCAAACTGAGCTGCACTTATGCCTAATGATGCAATATTTCGATATATCTGCATCTCTCTTTTTTTGAAGCTATCCTTTTCTTTAATTCGCTCAGTGACTTCAACAGCATCACTTTTTAACCTGTCAGCCAGCTCACTTATTTTATTAAGTTCCGTCTTTACATCATCAACGAAATTGTCAAGCTCTGCGGCTTTTTCTCTCTCTTTCGGTATATCCTGTACGTTTCTTTCTGCATCAACAGTTTTAGCTACTTTTTCTAAATTCTCCTTTTTTTCCTCTATCCTTCTTAGTCCCTTGCTTACTTCATCTTTAAGCTCAGAACTGCCTTCAATAATTTTAGTATAAAGCTCTTCTCTGGTATCTCCATCTTCTTTCTTTTTGCTCCTGTTCTCAACAAATGATGCATATGTATAAAAGTTAAAAACCCTATTGATAAATGCCGTTAAGTCTTTGAACTCTTGAGTCTCATAGAGATTCTCCCGACTAAGAACATCCTGTAGCCCTGGGTTACTGTCTCTACTAATTTTCACTCCACCAATCACCTGATTAGTTGCAAGCCTATACTCCGGTGATTTAACTCTTTCCAAGTTTAGGTTTAGCCAGTCATTATTTGGATCTCCATAAGGCTTAACTCTGAAATCATCCCTATAAATTCTTATCCCGCTATAGTCATCAAGCAGTTTGGTTATTACGTCTTTATTAAAGTCTAACCCTCTGTATAATCTACCATCCCTTAAGAAAGCAAATGCTTCAAAAACAACCGGTCCGCAAGTATAGTCTAATTCATCTTTGGTAAGTTTTCGTTCGTACTTAATTCCTGTTTCTTGAGCACTATTTTTCTTTTTAAGCCTTAAGTTAAGTTCGAATAATCCAGAGCCGTCCTCAAAAATCTCTCCGTATAATCGGGCATGATAATGCTGCAATAATTTTTCTTGGAGTTCACCAGACTTATTCGGATAATCATTGCACTTAACATTAACTTTTACCTCTGACTTAAACTTCACAGATAGTTTACCAATATCTAAGGGTAACAAGAGAAATACCTCTTTTCTTAAACTAGCTATCATTTCTTCAGACCAGTTTTCCCTTAAACCTTCAAGTATTATTTCTGTTCCTTTCGCTCCATCACTTACTGTTTCATACTTGATTGGATGTGTTATTTGATTGAAAAATTTATTTTCTGTTTCATATTTGTCCCAATCAATAACTAATTCTATTAACTGGCTGCTTTCTTGTGAAAAGGTCCTTATCGTAGTTTTTCTAGCCAACCTTTCAACAGAAAACCTTCCAATTCCCTTTTCTCCAAGCTTGCGTCTGCCTTTTTTTGTCTGCACGCTATGCAGTTTATCATCTGTCCCAACAACCATCCACTTTGTCTTCAAATCGTTAAGTGTCATGCCATCGCCATCATCTTTTATGATAATTTTCCCCTGGTTTGAACTAATATCTTCAAAGGTGACCGTAATATTATCTGCGTCTGCGTCATATGAGTTTTTGATTAATTCAAGAACAGCCACAGTTGGATTTGATATAAGCTGTCTGCCAATCAATTGGCTGAACCTTGGGCTTACATTAAACCTTAATAGATTAGGATCAAGTTTTCCAATCTTATAACGAGCCATATTTCCACCCCATTATCAAAACTTTACTTCCTTAAGACCAATACAATCTTTGTATAATGATTTCAATTTGGTTTCTTAATTCTTTACTATCTTCAGTCCCCATACTAAGTTTTTCAACAATGAAATTGATATCGTCCATGCCTTCAGGATATTTTATCGGCAACAGATTTAGCTCTGTGACAGAAATCTGATTATTCCCCGTAATTTGGGATACTATAAAATTCATAAATTCAGAATTTAGCAACGCAAGAATGTAATTGTATGATATTTTTGAACACGCATTTACTTTTTTAAGATAATTAACATGATTCTCAACAAAATAGAAACCTTCATCAGAATAAAAACATGCGTTGATTCTACTTTGTTGCTCTTTAACGCTTGTCCTTCTGACAAGAATACATTCCCCTGTACAGGTTCTGTTCTCCAGTCTGTTCTTATGGCAAGCATACTTGTTCTCACCATTTTTATCTCCACTCAGTGTATACTTGTATTGAGCAACGTTATTAGCCCAAATCAATTTCTTGGATTCTACCGATTCAGAATTAGACAAGTAGTCCTTAACTTGATTCCATACTAGCTTTCCAGTATGTACCTTAAAGCCAATTACTTCATCATCTAGAAAGTTACTTCCATCATATGCTTTGTTAAACAAATCATAATCCTCTGATTTTTTACAAATAAGTAAAATTGGATAGTCTCTGACACTCCTAATCACGCTATTGTATGGCACAACTATTTTATTGTTGAACTTTTTATAAGACAAAAAATTCTTATTGGTTACGTTCTTGATATCAACAAATTTCATATGCGTATCACATGCTTTAATCTTCTCTAAGCAAATAATCAGAACTCCCTGTAGAGCAGCCGTAAAATTTGTTTTTCTGCAATCAAAAGTAACCAAATGTGTAATAGTGCAACAACTAAAAATATAATTGCGCAATGCTTTAAAATACAAGCCTGATTTTATCGACTCAGGTATTATAATCCCTAACTTACCATTATCTTTCAGCAATTTGATATTTAGGTAGAGAAAAAGTCCATACATATTCTGCTGTCCTTCTAGTACCTCTGCAAAGAACTCATTTTGTGATTTAGATAAGCTTGTTGCTTTAAAATATGGGGGATTGCCAATTACGTAGTCAAATCCATCACTAAACTTACCTTTCCGTTGTTTCATATGCAATATGTTGTCAGACTCCGGAGTCTCTATCTTCTCGGTAAGGTTGAGTAAAGTATTTGTTACATAAAGCTGTAAGTTGACACTTACGTTTTGATCTTTACATATTATGGGTAAAAGTTGTATCAGAATATTAGATTTGGCAATATATACCGCAAACTCTTTGATGTCCAATCCATGAATCCCTTCACTTATGATATTTGCTATACTTTTCGAGTCTATATCTTTATGCATAGCAAGCTTTACTAGCCTATTAACTATTCGCACCAGGAAGCTGCCTGTCCCACATGCAGTGTCTAGGAATTTGGCTCTTAATATTTCGCCATTTTCATTTACTATTCCTAAGTCATCCAATATTTCATCTATAATCGGCTCTGGGGTATAGAACTGCCCATACTTTTTCTTGTCATCCGGATTCATATAAAACTGATACAGATTACCCACAAAATCAAAATCCAAATCCTTGTAATCAAATTCGAAGACGATATCTGAAATTGCTTTTACAAAGTTGTCAGGAAAATTGTATTCGTATATTGAACCTAATTCAAATATTTCTCGGTATAGTGGGTTCACACTTATCAATTGTGTTCTAAGTGCTGTGATTTCAATAATTGACTTATCTATTTGCAGTATATTATTATCAACACTTGCTTTAATAATAAGGAGTTCATTTAATAGCTTAAAAACCTTGCAAACAAAACCGCCGTCTTTTCTTTGTTCCGGCGTATACATAGCAAATGCTTTTCCTAATTTTTCTTTTATTAGCTTAATGTTGTTTACAAAAATATCTAGATTCAAAGTCTTCACCCATTTCCTACAAATTACTTTTCTATATCAATTCTTCAAATATTTTAATTATCCTGCAGTAGTTTAAAATATGATTATGAAGTTAATATTTCTGTATATAACAGGCAATTCCTGCTATATTCATAACTTAATTATCAACAATGATAGTAATATTTGGTCATCTGATACTTTCATTAGATAACTCTTTGTTTAAATACACGCGAAGTACCTTAAAAGCAAAAGCAGCTTGCGCTGCTTCTATCCGGTGCATATTATCTCCGTTGCCTTGCTGACCATCTGGCGGAGTTCGTCCTGGGGCAGGACGCTTTTCAGGTCCTTGGCTGCGTTGAAGAGGAGGCGGGCCTGACGGGTGCGGGCGTTGAGGAGTTTGGCGGCGGCTTCGTCGCTTCTGGGGGATTGCAGCTGACGTATGGGGGATGGCGGTGCCGGGAGCTGCTGCTGTGGTGCGGGGATCAGTGCCAGCTCGCCTTTGCGCAGGCTTTCCAGGATGTCGTACACCCAGTCGAAGAAGCTGTCGGCTTTGGGCTGCTGCGACCAGCGGCAGATTTCGCAGATGCCCCGAGCGATGTAAATGTAGGTTTCGCAAGCCTTTCCGTCAGTTGTTACCAACTTGGTAACAACTGAAAATTTGTCCAATCTGTCCTTATGCCTGTCGTGTATTTTGCTCATTGCTACTCGGGGATAAGTGTACTCCAGCGCCGATCCGATCTGCTCTCGGGTCATCCATATTTCGTTATCCTTCCGGAAAAAGTCGCATTGGATGCTGCCGAAGCTGGCGGACTTGACTACGGCCAGATCCGGCTGCTTGTTTTTTCTCATGAGCATCCGCCTCCCCCTTCTCGATCCGGCCTCCTCTGAAGCTGTCCAAAGCATCATCGACGGCATCAATTTCGTCCTGGAACAAGCAAAAATGCGCAATAAAAAGAAGCAGGATTAGCGCCCTGCTTTACTTCTTAAATATTGATAAAAATCTTCATCCATTCGTATAATATGGATAATGCGAGCTTGAATTGTCATTTTTCAAATACCCATTATGCTCATAATGATGACTTCAAAATTGTATCGCAAACTGAATATTATATAGATAATACTAACTTTCCATTCATTCACTGAATAGCAATAGCTATAATTTAATGTGCAATTTATGCCAAGTGTCAAGGGAAGTGAGCTCAATACACCCTGTATGTGTAAAGTCCTCGGAAAGTAAAACCATCTCATTGTTTATCAATAAAGCATAATAAGTTTCATATCCAGGTGAAAGTTTTCTACGTGCTTTTGATACAATTAGTAAAGCTTCTTTAGCACTATTACGAAGAACCTCTATTGGATTGTCATAAGAGTCTTGAATGACTAGTCTACTCGGATGAAAAAAAAGCAAATTCTTTTTAGTACAAACCATTTTATTGAGGCTCTTTATAGTATCTTTCATATATTCATCTGTTTTATCTGCTAATACGATCTCGTTATTTTCGTTTAGAGAAAAGCTATGACTGACCAAAAATCCCCAAATATTTGGAAATGGCAAAGATGATTCCCCGCGCATGGATGCTTTTGAAGGAGCACTCATTGTCACTCCTTTACATAGAGTTACCTTAATGAGACTCGTTTCATTCACATTTTGTGCGCCTTCTTGGCTCAGTAAGAGCTTAAAATCTACACTGTAACAACCATTATTTCCAATTGCATCGCATTGACCATTAGACTCAGATTTTGGAGCAGAAAAGCCCCCACCGCTCTTTTTAATGAAAAAGGGAATGCGATTTAGACATTCCAACAATAAAGGCTCGTAATTTTTCTTATCGTAAAACTGTTTCTTTGGCATTTCTAATTTAATACTTGATTCCATAAATACGCCTCCAATCATATTCGTATTATATAAATAATTAGGCATTACTTTCTTTTACACAGTGTAAACATAATGGGCAGCTTGGGAAATTGAATTTGTACTGTTGTAGCTTGCAAAATCAGTTCTGTTTTACACTTTTGAAATGTTCTACAAGTACGACATGTATTGAATTGCACCCCTGATAATACCATTATAGATAATTCTAGAATACTACTCTATACTCTCTATATAAACGGTAGGATTTTGTACACGATTGCATGGTTCGACATATTATAGAAGCTTTTGTCTTACTTTTTCGAATATAGTGCGCATATCCTGATATTTAAAAGCCGGCTTTCTTGGCAATGCTCATTCTATTACCAAGAAAACCGGCTTAGTTTAATCGTATGTACCTTTGTCATCTTCTATCCGGTGCAAATTATCTCAGTTGCCTTACTGACCATTTGGCGGAGTTCGTCCTGGGGGAGGACGCTTTTCAGGTCCTTGGCCGCGTTGAAGAGGAGGCGGGCCTGGCGGGTGCGGGCGTTGAGGAGCTTGGCGGCGGCTTCGTCGTTTCTGGGGGATTGCAGCTGGCGTATGGGGGTTGGCGGTGCCGGGAGCTGCTGTGGTGCGGGGATCAATGCCAGCTCGCCTTTGCGCAGGCCTTCCAGGATGTCGTACACCCAGTCGAAAAAGCTGTCGGCTTTGGGCTGCTGCGACCAGCGACAGATTTCGTAGATGCCCCGGGCGCTGTAAAGTAAGATATCCCTTGAAACTTCACGGTTTCCCTCAACTGTTACCAACTTGGTAACAGTTGAAAATTTGTCCAATCTGTCTTTATGCCTGTCATGTATTTTGCTCATTGCTACTCGTGGATCAGTATACTCCAGCGCCGATCCGATCTGCTCTCGGGTCATCCATATTTCATTATCCTTCCGGAAAAAGTCGCATTGGATGCTGCCGAAGCTGGCGGACTTGACCACGGCCAGATCCGGTTGCTTGTTTTTTCTCATGAGCATCCGCCTGTACCGTTCCACTATCAGGCATTGGTCGATGAGGCGCAGGCTTTCCTCCATGGGCTGACCGCCCCATTGCTCCCAGTCCTTCTTTATCTCCTCCGGCGAAAGGTATATCCTATCGTCGCTCAGCTTTGTCAGCATATCCAGAAGCCTTGCAACCATGTCATATTTGTAGTAATTGGTGTTGACCAATATCCGTCCGTCAGTGGTGTGCAATGTGGATATGCTCTTGGTATCAAGTTTCTCAAACATAATATAGCTGTTATCCATGTCTTAACCTCCCTTTACATATTGATTTTGACGCCCAGGAAGGCTATAATGATGTTGAAGTGTGGTGCCTTCCAAGGTACCCGGTCTTTTACCGAACCTGGACGTTTGGTGAAAGACCTTCTTCTTTTTTGAAGTCCTCGACCCTTCTTCCCAGGGCCTTTGCAATCTTGCCGACGGTCTGCAGCCTGGGCTCCGCCTCCCCCTTCTCTATCCGGGATACCGTCTGCCTGCCCAATCCGGCTTTCTCGGCCAGCTCTCCAGCTGTCAGTCCTTGGTTTGCCCGCTCTAGCATGAGCTTTTCAACGTCGATTTGTATCATCGTTCCACCTCCATTTACCCTTTTTGTAACCTTATCGTTATTTTATTACCCTTTTCGTAACTTGTCAATGCTTTTTTTACCCATTTTGTTACATATATGCTATATTTACATTGAGAAGGTGATATTTTGTTTAGTACTATTTTAAGAGCGCTCAGAGAAGAAAAAGGACTTTCACAGAAAGAATTAGCTGATGTCTTAGGTGTATCACGTCCTGCTATTACAAAATATGAGCGTATAGAACGTCAACCCGACTTTAAAACCGTAGAGCAAATTGCCGACTTTTTTAACGTCTCAGTCGATTACTTGCTTGGCAGAACCAATATCCGGAATCCATACCTTCATGCATCTTTTAGCAGCAACAGCACGGCAACCCATAAAAACGCCGTTGAAAATATCCTCCAGGAAACCCAGGACATGCTGCTGGGCAGCACCAACCTTACCCTCTCCGGTGATCCGGCCTCCCCTGAAGCTGTCCAAAGCATCATCGACGGCATCAAATTCGGCCTGGAACAAGCAAAAATGCGCAATAAAAAGAAGCAGGATTAGCGTCCTGCTTTCATCATTTCTATGTTTTTTTTTTGCCTTAGGTAGGGCGATTGCTTCTTGAAGTTATTGATTTACTTTATTTTGAACAAACAATTTTTTATCCTTATCATATTTGCAATAAGTATTCCTTATGCTATTGTATTTGTGATAATCAATATCTTTAATATAGGATAAATGGCCTAATATTTTATCTTTGTCCCCCTCATTTTTTACTAAAAATTTGTATATCATTCTTTGAATCTCTTTATATCTCTTATTTCCTATTGATAAGTTATTATTGTTATTATCGAGAGTTACTCCAGTAACAACTCTTCTCCCTTTTTTATTCATGAAATAAGTTTTTTCATCATTCATTACGAATTTATTCTTTTCTAAAATGACACGAATTTTTTCGATGATATCATCTTCTATATATTTCTTGCTTGAAACAATTATGTCATCAGCATATCTAGTGTAAACAAAACCTTTATCCCTAATACACTCTTTTACAATTTCTAAATCTATATTATACATCACACAGTTGGAGATAGTGGGTGATGCCACACTACCTATAACCAAATGTTTCCCTCTAAATAGTACAATATTTCTAATTAATTCTTTATCATCATCATCTAATCCATTTACATTATTGAGCAGTTTATCAATATGGTAGTCTGTTATGCTCTCAAAAAAATGATAAATATCTATATGCAAAATATAATTAGAATTTTTATGAAGAAGAGCATTTTTTTTAATTGAACTACCTTTTAAGTATGCCGTACTATATTCGCTAATAGGAAAATTAGAAAAAAGCCTTCTCACTAACCAATACTGTAATAGTTTTAAGTTTTTATTAGGATGATATATATCTCTATATTCTCCATTTTTTTTAGGGATTTTATATTTTTTGTAAGCATTATTATTACGAGATATTTGAAGTATGAATTCTTTATCTAAACCTAATTCTTTACTCATTAACTGTAATATTTTCATTCTCATCCTCACTAAATCTCTCAGGAAATGATTTCATAATTTCATAAGCTACTTGAGCCCGAATATTACTATAGTTTTCTTTAGTAATGTTAAATAAAGCATCATAATACTTGGAATCACCTTTTATATGCATGTATTCTCCTGCGACTGTAATTAAACCCATATTCTCCATTAATCTTAGTATTAGAGTCGGAGTATTTATTCCATGCTTTTCACGGTTTTCAATATTATATTCATCAAAGTTTTTGACCTTTTTATATATGTAATTTATTTCATATTTTGTTATTGGCTGAAATATTTCTATTATACTTAGAAACTCATAAATTAAAACTTTGAGTTGTAATTTATTGGAATTTTTATTAGGTATTATAGTAACATTTTTGTCCCTTATTCTTTGTATATACTCTTTTATTTGAAAATTTGATTTAAATGAGTCATAGTCATATTCTGCTAAAATATAACTGTCTTCATTATTAGATAAGAGTTTACGTACAGGTCCTTCATTAATAAAAGATTTTTTATCTTTATACTGTCTATCATTGATAACTATTAACTTTTTAAAGAATTTATCGTTGGTAGTAAATGCGCCTAACTCACAAACTGTCCCATAACTTTCAACTATTATCAAAATATCATCACTTAACTCCGCTAATACTTCTTCAAATGTTAATGTGTCTACTTTTTCACCATCATTATAAATTTTTTCGGATATAATGCATATTACATTATTACTTGATAATCTATCTATAAGAAATTGTCTTTTGTTTTTTTCTTTCTCTAGTTCTTCTCTACTTTTAACTGCTCCTGATTCTTTAATTATTTGTTCACCACATATAAAAACAAATTTAGTAATACTTTTGCTATTAAACTTATTTGTCCTTTTCAGGTGTGATAATTTATCAATAATGCCTTTTATTTTTTCTGATTCCATTAAGAACATATTAAGCCCCCCATATAAAAAAAAAGGAGCTTTACATTAAGCACAGCCAAATGAAATTGGCAGTTAAGTATGCGGGGCATACTTAAGTGGCGATTTCATTTGGCAGAATGTTATCAATGTCTCCTCCTCTGAACTTAACTCAAAGGCGAATAGTATAGATTAATACACTATCCAATAAATACTAAAGCTCCATCTATATTTTAGTATTAATTTGTAATTTTTTCAAGAATTTTTAATAACTTTGCATATAACTAGTGCGCCAATCATAAGGGCATTTCATCAATAATATTTAGCAGATCTACTACATCCTCTCTACTATCAATACTATCTTTTTTATGTTTCGAATAATAATTCTTAAATACTTGCTCATAGTAGTCTTTTTTATTAGCTTGATTTGCTCTTCCTCTTAAAACATTCCTAACAAGAATATTCTCATCTTGAACTATTATTCTACAAACTACATCTCCATTTTCTGTCTTCAAGTCAAAGTTCTGTACCACACCCGCAATTATTCTTGTTCTTTCTTCATTTCTTCTCCTGTCAATAAAATTCGCAACCTCATCTATTAAACCATCTATAGATTTAAAAATCTCATAATATTTTGAGTTTTTAATTTTCCTCTTAAACTCTTCTCCAATAACACAACGAGAGTTAGTCATATTTTCAGAGTATAAGATTGGCGACATAGATCTAATACTCAAATCTTGCAGTTCAGCGTTTATGGTCTCTTTTTCAGGTGGTGTTATGCTAAGCTTATCTACTTTCTCTTTCAAAATCGCAATTAAATCTGTATCTTTCTGTTTCTCATCAAGTTCAGACTTTAAGACTTTTATAAATGAGCCCATCTCGTCAGCACTTCCAGCGAGTCTATTAAACATTACTAAGTATTTTTCAATTATTGCATTATCAACATAATATGGATACCTCATTTTATGATCTATTTCGCTCCACGCTTCCTCAAATATGGTCCTTACTTGTATCTCACCGATATATGTTTGTCTGAATGTCTGATTCTCTATAAGATAGTGGATTGATCTATACCCATATGGATGCACTATTACTTCTAAGTCATAATCCTCAAATTCAAGTTCTAAGTCTCCTTCTCTAATGTTGGCCTTGGGTGGCTCATGTAGTAGCCATGATTTGGTAATGTAGTTATGAATAACTAACCAATCCTCTTTGAAAAGATGCAACACTCTTATCCCAATAAGGTCAGTTATGACAGTCAAATAATTATCAACGTCGATAACTATACTAGGCTCCTTCGTCTTCTTACGTATTATTTTCTCAATCAAATGCTCCGGGTCTTTAACTCTCATTTTTACTGAATGTACCTTTTCGGCTTTTCTTATATAATCAGCAATTGAACTCGCAGTGCTTTCTAGTTGATCTATTATTGTAATATAATGGTTATAAATTAACTCTAGCTCATCCCACCTAAGCCCAGTGCTTAGATACTTTTCTTCAGAAATATTATACCTTTTCATAAAGTCTTGCATATTAATCACTTTGACCCCTCCGTTTTTGAATTATTCGTATTCTCTAATTCTTCAGATTGCTTTTATGTTGTATGAAATGATTCTAGTTTTATGATGCTTCTTTATTATAGTCTGACATCCTGAAATATGATTATTGATTGTCCAAATTCATCAGATTAGCCATTTGCAAGAAATCTTACTACCATTTAAACATCCCTGCATTCAAGAAAATTTCCATTTCACCCTTCACATCTACATATTGCGCTTCGTTAAGCACGCTATACTTATCTTCCAGCTTGATTACTTCTCCATCGAACTCGACGCCGCATGTATCAACCAGTCCTAAAATAAGCTGCGAATCCCTGGGCTGGTATTCCTTTAAAAATTTCACCAGGACTTTTCTATTATTGTCGTCTAGGTCTTGCTGGTGCGGTGAATCTATTACGATTGGAAAAAATGTTGAAGATGAATAGTCCCGCATGATGTGCAAAACGCTAAAATAGTATGCCAGCAAAGCTCTTGGCAATTCGCTGCCGGTTTCGTAGATATTGGAGGCCAAAAACCTGTAGGTCTCCTCATCCAGTCTATTGACACCCAAGTATTTTAAAAATGCCTTCATGTACCTTAAATACTTGCTTATGATTTCTGCTCTTCTCTCCTTATCTTTATGGCTCTCCAACTTCTTATTTAATCTCTCTATGCTCACTTCTATGTTTCGGATGTCAACCATCTTCTCTGTAATATCGTTCTTTACAATACTTTTGAATTCCTTTTTTCCTTCATTTTTTATCAAATCCCTTAACTGAACATTCCCTTTCCTGGATTGCAGCAAGACCTCTATCTTTTGGATCTCCCGGTTGTTTGTGTCGTACTTTTTGGTTTCCTTGCTAATTGTGGAGTTAAGCTCGGCCAGTTCTTTATTAAGCTGAAGCAGGAGTTCAACACACCGGTCCCTGTCTTTCGCAATTTCAAAGCGCTCAGCAAATGAATTCTCATAGGCTGCTCCACAGGTCGGACAATTTATATGATCCTCCAAAAGCGCATCAGTTGCATATAAATAATCATTTTGCAGCTCTTTGTGTGTCTTTTCAACAATTTCAACCTCATTCTCCAACCTGAGCTTTGAATTATGCAGGACCGTCAGCTTGTGCTTATAGGCTCCCTCCATCTTTTTCAGTTCTTCACAGCTCTGCACCAGCTCGTCTACTTCCTTCTTAAAGGCTTCCATATCAATATCAAAGTCAGCATGTCCAAACCGTTCGCTTGATTTTTTCAGTATATTTGAGAGCGTCTTTCTGTCATTCTCCAGCTCCTTGGCAGCCTCTCTGAGCTGATCAATCTGCCCCTTTATTTCATAATACTCATTGGTTTTTACTCCCATATGGTATTCGGCAATGCTCATACGCCAATTATATAAATAATTCAATTTTCCGAATGAGTACCAATTCTTTTTCCAGCTGCTGTCCTGATCGATGTAGAAAGGCAGGAACAGGTATTGAGGTGGCGGTGTTACCAGCCTGCTTTCATTATCCTTCAATTTTATTTTGAAATCAAAGAAATCGGCATAGAAAGCGCTCAATCCGTCCGTTATGCTGTCAAAGCTTTCAATCAACCTGTTGTCGCTGTCAAATATATCAAATGACCTTCCACGCCTTAGTATGGAATATCTGATGCCATCCAGTGAAAACTTGACCAGGGAAACGACGGCGCTTTTTCTCCAACTGCTATGCGAAACCAGCGGATCAGCTCCGAAAGTACTATAGATACTTTTCAGAACCGAGGATTTTCCCACGCTATTCTCGCCTTTCAGTATCGTCGTCTTGGGATGGAAGCCTATCCGCCTTGCTTTCCGGCTCTGGTACGATATCATCAACAATTCGTTTAAAACTAACTTTCTCATAACTCTTATACCTCAGATTCCTTATTAATCTTCGAAAATTGTCTTTTATTCGCATATCTCACAATACTCCATTAACACGATGGCTTTTATGTAGTCATCGTTAATAAACGGCTCTCTCACCGGCCTTAAAGCATTATATTCCTCAGATACGATTTTTATTAGCTCCCTGAGATTCTTGTCATAATCACACGCATCCACTCGATCCATGATCTCAACGACCGCATCCCGCATTTTCTGTATCAAGGTGTTTGTTTTGTCCATCCTTTGGACTTCATAGATGTTCCACGCCTCCTTGATTCTTGATATGCATGGTATCGGTTCCCCTTCACTTCTCAGCTGGGGTCTGATCAGCTCCCAATTCCCGCTGACATCCGCGCTGCGGCATATTCCTTCAAGGATGCTTACAAACTGAGATTTGCTCATTGCTTTATTTCGCAGCAATTCCTCCGATTGGCCTATATCCCATTCGTAATTGTTTCTTCGCTTGATTTCATCGTGTAATGTTAAATAAATTGTCTCTATGTTCAGCTTCAAATATGGATTTTTCTCTTTTATGTAGTAATTCAGCTTACCCCGGGTATGTATACTATGGTCATGAAGGCTTAAGTCAGTTACACTCAGAAAGCTTATTTTCTCGAATTCCGGCTCTGATGTTAATGCATGCTCCTTTTTCAGTGCTTCCCTAATTTTGCTTAACTCTTTCTCATCCAGCTCAATAAAGCATATATTATTTTTGTTAAGGCTCTTTTCATCAGCATCTGACAATTTGATGTTGTAGCATTGATTTGAGACGAAATTCAATGACTTTACACTACGATCAAACTTGATTTTGTGATCATACAGTTTTCCGATCTTTGAGTGCAATATACCCTTCTCGCCTTTGGAGTGAGCTATCAAATCCCTTAATGTCCAAGCGCCTGAATGTTGCGTCTTTACCTGGTAAAACGATGCATTATCAAGATCAATCTCCGAATCAAAAATCAGAACATCATCGTGATAATCAAACACTACAACAAAGTCTTGGTCGGAAGCATATAGCTCCAGTATTTTGCATAAAGCCCAATCCTGCTGATAATCAATCCGGTTACCCGTGATTGGACCGCTTTTCTCTCTTGGTTTTATCTTTATAATCTTGTTTTTCAATTCCATGTAAATTACCCCAAATTATTACAATATTACTTATATTATCAGGTAAAATTACATGAAAACCAAGAGATTTATATCGACATTATGTTACACAATGCGACATAACGATACATTTTGAACCTGCATTTATACTATTCCACTCCTCTCAACAGCACCTGCGTCTGCACTAGACACTGCTCCCCTCCAACTGCAGCAACAGTCTCCACTATGCTCTTGCAGCTTCGGCATTTGCTTTCCCCAGCATACAGTCCCTGCACTTTGAACCGGTGCATAAACCGCTTGCACTGCGGGCAGTAGACGTCTATATACGCAGAGCGGGCAAGCTGCTCTGATATTTCCTCCACAATTGCCGACAGCTCAGGCTGGGCAACAGAATATTTGTCTGGGTCTAGGCAGGATCTCGCCATGTGCCGCCCTCCCCGTCGTCAGAGTAGGTCCATTTGGGCAGAGTATCCCCCGGATTCCCTGCATTGTCATGGGTGAAGCTCCTCGGAGGATAGAGCGCCATCAAGGCCAAGTCCTCGTCGGCCAGCAGCTCGGAGGGGCAGTCGGCTATGGCGTTGTAGATGCAGCGCTGCAGGTATCTGGCGGGAGACTTGATGACGGTGCCGCCGGCTGCTGCCTGCCGCATGCTGCGCAGGGCGTAGTCGATCATATACAGGTTGAGGCACTTCAGGTTCCGCCTGATCAGGGGCAGAGGCAGCTGCAGGTTCTTCTCGGCAAAGGTCCGGTCATGGTACAGGCTTTGGATCGCCATGGTGATGCTTTGAACCAGCTCGGGATCTCCCTTGCACAGGATGGGCAGCTCGCACTGCCGGATGATATCCTCCAGCTCCCGGGTATGCCTGTCCGATCCGGCGGCAGCCTTTCCGTCCGTCCTTCCGACTCCGGATTGACTGACAGACTGACTGACTATATCTGAGTTAGTCTCTGTAGTAGTCTCTGGTAATGGTCCCCCCAAAATGACGAAGTCGCTTAGACAATTTGGGGGAGTGACTTCGTCATTTTGTCGGTATGGAAGGTGTAAATTTGCCTCTTCCATTCCGACATTTTGTCCAAGTGAAAAATCTTCCGTATCTTCACCCGCGGCCACTGCTTCCTGCGGCTCTGCCAGGCCCAGGTATTCCTCAACCCGTTCGGACAATACATCATAGTTAATGCTGTACCAGCGCGTATTGTCGCTTTTCTTCCTGTTGTGGTTTGCTACAAGGAGCAGCCCTTCCGCTATCAGCTCATTGAAAGCCCTTTCGATGGTTTTGTTACTCCAGAATGGAAACTGCTTGCCCCATTCCTTCATGGAGTTGTAGACCCATTTCCGGCCTCCGATGCTGTGCCTGCTGCTCTGCAACCAATAATGGACCTGCTGCATGATGACCGCCTTGTTCAATCCGATGGCTGCCGCCAATGATGGTTGTATGACCAATGGATTCTCATCCAGTAAAAGTGTCCTACCGTTTGCCATTTTGACCCCTCCCCTATAATACTGAATTCAGTGTGTAGCCGTATCGTGCAAGCGCCGCCGCCAGCTCTTCCTTGATGACCGCCCTTCTCAGTTTCCTTATCTGCTTTTCCTGCATGTTGATCCCCCTTTACCTTTTTATCCGGACATACCGGTCAAGAATCAAAACGAAAAGCAGCCTGCCTATTTCTTGACAGACTGCACCTTTCATTCATTGCTGTTTATCATGCTCAGCCAGGTCTGGGACTGGCTTGCATAGGATACGTTGCCGACTTCCCCGGCCTCCCAGGGAGCTGGCTCCCGGGGACGGCCCTCTGCCCAAGGCTTGCCGATCAGAAGTGTCCGGACGATGGATTCGTCCAGGTTGGCCTTGACGAATACCAAGGCCAGTGCGTTCAGGATGGCCTGGTTGCGGTTCGCCATCCGGTTCAAGGCGTCCATCAGCATGGGATCGGCGTCCTGGGGCAGGCGGATGGGGATGATATCCCCGGGGACTGCTTTCTTCTTCTTATTCTTCGTTCCTGCCAATGCACCCACCCTTTCCGGCTAGGCCATGTTCAGCGCTGCATCGTAGTATGCCTCGGCGTTCAGGAGCCTGGGGTTGCCCACATAGTCTCCGGCCCGCAGGATCCTGGGGATGTCATCCTTCAGCTGCTCGATGATGTAGTCCCCCAGCTCCAGGCTGGCACCGCCCAGCAGGAACAGCCCATGCACCATATTGAGGCTCATGCCCCGCTCGCTGAGCTTCTTGCGGAACTCAAAGGCGATGCTCTCCGCCTCGTTCCGGTAGAAGGGCTGCTTCTCCTTGTTCAGATCAAAGACGCCCTTGTTGGTCTCCAAGATGCCTTTCAGCTCCGGATCGAAGAGGTAGTTGTTCATGTCATAGCGCGTGAAGGAGGCCAGGTTGGCCCTGGTCTTCACCACTTCACAGGCCTTGTCCAGCGCTCTGTTGATCCCCTTGTCGATGCCGAACATGGCCTGCTCCACATAGTTGCCGTTGCAGATGCCGGACACGTCGGAGCTGCTGCCGCCTATGTCCAGTCCCAGGATGTTGGCGTTCTTCCTATACAGCTCGGGATGCATCTCCTTCACTTTGGGGTCATTGAGAAGCCGGAATAGCGCAGCATGGCACTCTGGGTTGGGTATGACCTTGGCGATCTCCAGCGTCACCGTCTTTTTCCGCAGGAGGTTGGTGTTGAACTTGATCTTGTGGATACCGGTCAGCTTCTTCTGGAAGACCTTGACCTTCTCGAAGGAGAACCGGCCATCTTCGTTCCGGAAAAAGAACTCATGGGTGGGCAGTCCGGTGCCCAGCTTGACGTTGAAGCTTGTCTGCTCCGGGAACTGGTCGGCAAGGGCGTAGGCCAGGCCGATGACCATCTCGGCAATCAGCATGTCGTTAGCGCTCTTGTAGCCGCCCAGGCTCTCGATGGTGCCGCTGCCCGCATTCCGCAGTGCCAGCTCTCCGGCGTAGAAGCTGCCGGTGATGCCGTTGGTCTCTATATCCACATCCAGGTAGTCGATGGCGCTGCCGTCATCACCTGTGCCAAAGACCAGGCGGGACTCGTAGGTTTTCTTCATGATGGTCTTGATAAAGTACGGGGCACCGTTGACGATGATCTTCAGTTCGTTGTTGCCGCCGTCCACGGCTGCCGGGATCAGTTCCAGGTTCTTGTTTTCCATTGTTTTCTTCCTCCTTATATTTTGTAATACGTGGTAAAGCCTTGTGTTCCAAGCTTTCCGCAAGGTTTGAGCGTTCTTTGTGTAATACATGGGCATATAATCAGCTAAGCATGTAATACATTTTCGCTTATTAATTCCGTCAAACGGCTTCATATCAGCGTTAATGATGTATTACTCAGTGCAGCATCCTGACAGCCAGCAAGGTGCTCAGTAATACAGCTATGCCCTCGATCAGCATCCCGGGGATGCTCCTGCCGCTGAAGCCTATGGGCAGCCGGAAACGGTGGGGAAGAGGCCACAAAAGCTGCAGCCCCTTTGTGTTGACCATGTCGCAGAGCAGATGCAGCAGGTACGAGGCCAGGAACGCGGTAAAAAGCGCCTCGCTGCCTACCAGTGGCATTGAAAAAGCCATCACTGCCGCGATGCTGTGGGTAAAGCCCCGGTGCCCCGAGAAGAATATCAGCGCCGATATGCCTGCCGGAACCAGCAGGGCGGGCTGCCCCTTCGATATCGCATGATAGATCAGCACTGAAGCTATGGCAGCATAGACGGCCTTCTTGCAATGCAGTGGGACGTATTTGTTGATCAGGCTGTGCTCCTCATCGATGTCGGGCAGCAAGCCGCCCAGGACCGAGACGGCCACCACAGCCGGACCGGCATCCAGCCCCAGCTGCCGACACGCGGCGGTCGCCAGGGCCGATCCGATCAGGGCGTGAGAGATTCCTTTCATACACTCACCTCCGTTGATTTCATGCAATACTTGTACTGCGCTCACTTAGCTTCATAGGCGCACACCCTGAAAACCGGTATAAGACTGCCTCCCATGTGCTTGCACTTCTTGCCCTCGCGGGATTTGCACTTATAGAAGTAGGGGCACCGCAGCAGGCACTCGATCCTTTTTTGATGCAGGTCCTGTCTTTTTCTGGTCATGGTTTTTCCTCCTTTTTTCTGTAAATTAAAAAAGCCCCCTTCAATACCTTGTCTTTTTGGTATTGAAGAGGACAAAATCCACGATATAACTACGTTAATTTGGATAATAAGGTATATCCTGGTATAATCCGGGCAATAATGAAGGTGTACTAATTCATTGGAGGGTTCTTATGAACATTTATACAAAAGTCTACTACGGGTCAATTGCCTTGAGCACTTTATTATCGTTACTCTGGCTGAGCTCAAACCTGATGCAATATGGACTTTCCTTTTTTGTCAGTTCGAAGTTCAAGTCCGTCGTCGCTAATATTGTTGAAATAACTCTGGCACTCCTGCTTAGCCGTTTGGTGGAGTATTGGGATAGGACCGGGAAAATTCAGCGGCACAAAGATACTGGCGTATCGAATTCGTAAACCATAAGTCCAATTTCAGAGTGCACATTATCATGTGCTATTAAAGCGCCCCCTTGCTTATGCATTATATGTGGAGCGCTTTTTGCCTGTGTCTCAGCACAAGGGTACACATATCTCACAAAAGTGATTGTTCACCATTCCAACTGAATATCTTTCGATAATCGGTCTTGTTCCATCAAGCTGATATCCTTTTCTTGATAACTCTGGGAAAATGGCGATCCACGCTTCCTGCACGGCTTCTGCCGTATGCTTGATCTTGAAAACTGCGTATTTCCCTCCAGCAATACTGCCTTCGTTTACTAGGCTGTCCTTTAACATGCAGCTGTCAGGAATACCAATGCATGTATCATAACGACAGTTTTCGGGCTTAGTCATTTCAGGATTATCTTGTGCAATCCCGAATATGATGGATTCGTCATTAAACAAGTGGTTTGATTTTGCCCATCCCTTCAGCTTTTCCATGGTTTCCACATTGTTGATTCCATAAGGTCCTATCCGTCTGATGTAGGCAATCCGATAAGCTGGCATCATTTCAATCGTCATTTCCATAATACTTCTTGTTCCTCCTTTTAGGTATCATTCTTTTTTCACGATAAGGTTACTATGTATTAAAATATTAAGCAATGTATTTTTTAAAACACTCAGTCACCATTCGAATTAGCCCCTACCCAAATCTCACCTGCTCCAGCCTATAGCTGCCATACAGGATCTCTTTGATCAGATGCTCCTTCATCCTGGCGTCGGGTATACCCGATGTTGATCCCGGCTTGTCCAGGAAATAGAGGGAACTGCTGATCCCTACGACCTCTGCATAAAGTTTTTCCTCCTTGTAGAGCCTGTCCCCCACCTTCAGGTCAATGTCTTCCATGGAAAGCTGCTGATACTGCGCCTCCACCATACTCACCTCCTTAGTGAAAATGATACATTTAGTCAACACTGCCTTTGCCTCCGGAATCGGCATGGTATACCGCTGAGTCAAATATCTCAAGCCTGCGGAAAGTTCGCTGTCGGGTCCGCCATATTGCGCGAACAGCAGTCCTGCAATTTTCAGGTCGCAGCCTTCCACCCAAGCCGGGAACTGCAATTTCTTCTCATAGATCCACATCGCTTAATCCCTCCCCATTTCATAATCTATCTCCCAAGGCCATGGGTCACTGATCCATTCCCAAGGGCAATCGCTGATATGGCACGAGGTAAGAAGCGCGTATTTCTTCTGATAGTTCTCCTTCAGCCTGTCAATTTTCATCACATAGTCATTGTGCAGGTTTAATGCTCTCTGATCCATGGGATGCGTATCCAGATACAGGTTCAACTCAATCAGGGAAAAATCGATGGCCATGATTTCCTTGAGCATTTCCAGTCTCTCTCTGCCTATCTCCATTCCAACTACCTTCTTTCTCTTAGTCTTCCCTATCCTTCTTGGTTTTGACATAAGGCCTGTAAAGCTCCGGAAATATGGTTCCCTTCATCAAGCCTTTCATGGGCTCGTAGACCTTGCAGAAAACCTGGTAGGGCACATAGGCTTCAGCCAGCTTGAACTCCGGCCCCATGACCGGTATTTTATACATTTCCTTTACCAGCATTTCCGGCTTATAGTTGCAGTCATATTCATAGTTTTTGACCATTTTCAACCCCCCTTTAAAACGCTTTCATTTCATCATATTCAGGAAATGCCCCGGTTGTTACATTGATAATACAATAAAAACAGCTCCGAGTTGGAGCTGTTTCTGCTTATTCTGAAATCTTAACCCAGTATACCCTGAGCTTGTAATCCGGAGGATCTTTCATCAAGGTGCGGTATAAGGACCGGGTATTGGAATCCCTTGTATGGGATGCCAGTGCAATGTCCGTTATAGGATAATCGGCGTCCAGATTATAGCCCGTGATAACCAGGGTATGGTAAGGCACACCGCTGGAGTAACAGAACTGCACCACATCTCCGATATGTGTCTGCTGTGCCAGCACGTTCATTTCCTCCATTGCCTTCGCATAGCTCAGCATCATGTGCCGCTCCACCCTGGTCTGCCAATAGGCTCTGAAGGAAGCTGATACCTTCCAGGATAAGGTGATCCGCTTGTCCCCATCTCTGTTTGTTGCACCGGGCTTGCAGTACCAGCTGCTACTGTTGAACGGTCCTTTCCCGGCATCTCCCCACGGCATCCCGCCTGCATAAAGTACTTGGGACACGAAGTTCGTGCAATCTCCCCCTCCTTTCTGAAAGGACGGGTATGCTGGGTTATAGTTCTTCCAGTACGTATCTATATATGCCTTCGCCTTAACGCGGTCGTAGAATGAGTTGTTCACTGGGGAGGGACTTGGGGAGTGCAAGGGCTTCATTGCTGCCCCTGCTTCACGTCCGGTCCACTCATCCAGATAAATGCAGGCATCCTGAAGGATTTCACTATCCGCGGCATTCTCTTCCCGCACAAGCTGCGCCAACATCTCTGCCAATACCTGCTCATCCCGCATTATCGCTTCTTTGATACCCGTCCTGGCGCACAAATGCCGGATCAGCTTTTCAGTTCTGTCTATGCTTTCAATGAAAACAACATCGTGTATCAGTTCCTGCTCGGGCGTATTCAACGCATTTCGGGGCATGCTCTTCCCTCCTGCCGGCCAAGCATCATTTTTCTGCGTTGGCGCTTGCTTGATCCCGCTACTTAATTCTATGCCGCCCCATTATCTGCAATGCAAGGCACAAAAACAGAAAATCGGCAGCAGACAACTGCTACCGATCTGAAACCCCAAAATGCCGTCAGCCATAATCTTAAAACCTGCTGTCAAGCAGGTGGGTGCCCTGATGCATGCTTCAATCCCCCGGCTGCAGACCGGTCCGATTTCCCCAGCCATACGCAGGCTCCCCTTGGTTCTTTGCGGGTTAAGATTAATAAACCAACGCACATTTCAGGAATATTCTGACTACAAGTCAATTATAATCGTATCCCTTTCAAAAATCAATGCCGATATCACAGCCTGGGACAAGGCCTGCATGGATTTATCCCTATCAGCCCATTCATAACCAGAATACCTTAAAAATATACATATATAGGGAGATGATGAAAAGTGAAGAATATCGAAGAGCTGGTTGACAGTTTTATTGATCAGCTGCCATGTAAAGCGGATAGGCCTTATCCGGAGATGAAGGTGGAGCGGGAAAACCCCAGATATGCAAAGCTCTTGATGGATGCTTATGCAGACGGCGGCAAAAGTGAGTTTACAGCTATAGGCCAGTATATGCACCACCATTTTACAATAGAAAACAAGGAAATAGCCGATACCGAGTTTTGCATCGCCCTGATCGAAATGAAGCACCTTGAAATGCTGGCAGATCTTATAACAAAACTTGGCGGAAATCCGAAATTCAAGCGGACCAATAATGCCTGGTGGGATGGCGGAGAGGTTTCTTACGGTGATACTACCTGTCTCAAGCTCAAGCTGGATATCGAAGCCGAAAAAGCGGCCATTGAGGGGTACCGGCTGCTTCTCTCGGAAATACACGACAAATATGTTCAGCAGGCCTTATGCCGTATCCTGGAGGATGAGGAAGTGCACCTTCAGCTCCTTACTGCACTTCTTCACAAGCACTGCAGGAAATGAAGCGTATACAGTCCATACAACAAAGCCGCCCGGGGCATCAAGCTCCGGGCAGCTATTTTCAATCCAAAAAGTATTCCTTTATCACTCACCTTGCCGTCATTCCGCTGCCGGTCTATCTGCCGCAAGTCCGCCTTGCACTGCGCCAAGCCGTCCTCTTTATCATCCTGCTCTGCTGCACTGCGGTCCGGTAAACAAAGATCCTTCGATCCTGTATCACCTCCTGAGGGATGCTCTTACAGCCATATCTCTTGCTGCATTATAAATCTATGCCGTTTATTGCTTATTTTATTCCATTATGATCATTCTACTAGCTGGCTTTTTTGTGCTTCACATACCAGGCGGCAGACAAGATGTTTTGGCGTTTGAAGGTCCGGATCCCTTTGCTGCTGTAACAGTAAGCCTTGATGCTTTCTTCCTGCATTTCAAGCACTTTGATGTTTCTTTCTGAAATGCCCTTTTGCGACTGGTAAATGATGCAAATGATGCGGTTACGTTCCAATGATGCATTGAGAAAATGCTCAATCATACCATCACCCTTTTTCCTTGATAATTCTATTCTAATTCCGGCTGCACCCATTGTAAAACACGATATTGCAGCAGAATCTGCGAATTTGCCTGTTTATATCCTCCATACACCTTTATTTGAAATAAATCATACGAACACACGTTCGCCTTGCACTATTTTAGATTTAAGCGTATAGTCTATCTATGAACATATAGTTTTTTCATTCATACATTCATACAAAGGAGGCAGTTTATGCCCAAAGCTTTTAATAACAAGGAAAAAAGCCTGATCCGCAGCGCCTTGCTGGAGAAAGGCAAAGCGCTGTTCAGCACTTACGGTATCCGAAAGACGGGTATTGAAGACCTGACACAAGCCGTCGGCATCGCCCAAGGCTCCTTTTATAATTTTTTTGAATCCAAGGAAGACTTGTACTTCGAAATAATGGAAGCCGAGGAAGAGGCTTTGAGGCGTAAGCTTCTGGCCCATGTCTCGGCCTGTCAGGGCAAGCCTAAGGATACTCTCAGGAATTTATTGGTGCTGGCTTTCCGTGAAATCGATAATCATCCGATCATCAAGCAGCTTTATACCCACAATGAATATGAGCAGCTGATGAGAAAGCTGCCGCAGGAAAAACTGGACGCACATCTGAACCGGGACAGCGATATGCTGCTGCCTTTGATCAAAGAGCTTCAAGACAACGGCAGGATGATGAAAAAGGATCCGGAGATCATTTCCGGCATGCTGCGATCACTTTTCCTGATGCCGCTGCACCGGAAAGAGATCGGTGAAAGCATATTTGAGGAAGTCCTGGCACTATTGATAGACGTGGTGGCAAAAGGGCTTAGCAAGGAGGAGTTATCTTGATTGAAGTAAACGGTTTGCGTTTTACCTATCCGGGGAATGCATCTGAAACGATAAAGGGGATTGACTTTCAAATCCGGCGGGGAGAAATTTTCGGATTATTGGGTCCTTCCGGAGCCGGAAAAAGTACCATACAAAAGATCGTCATCGGCATCCTGAAAGGCTATAAAGGCAGCGCAAAGATCAAGGGGACCGAGCTCCAGCGGATACGGCCCGATTTCTACGAAAAAATAGGTGTGGGCTTTGAGCTTCCCAATCTATATGCCAAATTTACAGCCGTAGAAAACCTGGACTTCTTCCGCTCACTTTACTCAGGGGACACTGAAAACCCAATGGTCCTCTTGGAACAGGTAGGCCTTGAAAAGGATGCCAAAACCCGTGTGTCTGATTTTTCCAAAGGCATGAAAATGCGGCTTAATTTCTGCAGGGCCTTTGTCAACAAGCCGGACCTTGTTTTCCTGGATGAGCCTACCTCCGGTCTGGATCCGGTCAATGCAAAAAAAATAAAGGATATCATCCTGAAGAAAAAGCAGGAAGGGAAGACCATTTTCATCACGACGCACAATATGACAGTGGCAGAGGAAATCTGTGACAGGGTTGCATTTATCATTGACGGTCAAATCAAGTTGATTGATTCACCTCGGAATCTGAAAATCAGCCGGGGTAAAAAACAGCTGCAAGTAGAGTATGCAGAAGCCGGCGGTATCAGACAGGCTGATTTTGAGTTGGCCGGACTGGGATCAAACCCGGCATTTTTGAAGCTCCTCAAAGAAAAGGAAGTTCAGACCATGCATACCCAGGAAGCAAGCCTGGAAGATATTTTCATTCAGGTTACAGGGAGGAGTCTTGCATGAGAACGCTTTCAGCCCTTCTGTTCGATATCCGGTTCCAGTTCCGGCACGGCTTCTACTATGCATATTTGCTGGTCACGCTGCTCTATGTTGTCATGCTGAAATCGATCCCTGCAGAGGCAGGAAGATTCGTGACGGTGCTGATTGTGTTCTCCGATCCGGCGGTACTGGGATTTTTCTTTATCGGCGGCATCATCCTGATGGAAAAAAGTCAGAACACCTTGGAGAGTTTATTCGTTACACCCTTCAGCATCCATGAATATATTGCGGCAAAAGTCCTGTCCCTGACACTGATCGCTCTGGCTGCCTGCTTCGGCATCCTGACGGTGGCTTTTGGCAAGGGTTTCAATCCGGTACCCCTGTTCCTGGGTGTATTGCTGAGCTCATTTTTGTTTACACTGCTGGGACTGGTGCTTGCCGTCCGTTCAAGAACGCTGAATGGTTTCCTTCTGACGTCACCCTTATACACCATCGTCTTTTTTCTCCCGGCGTTGGATTATCTGGGGATTTACAGTTCTGCCTTCCTCTCTCTGATCCCCAGCAGTGCCGCAATTATGCTCATAAAATCGTCATTTGTTCCAACTCAGGCTTCCAGTCTGCTGACTTCAACCATTGTGTTATGCGCTTGGACTGCCTTGGCCTATTTATGGGCCTATCGCTCCTTTTACAGGCATATCATATTGAGAATAGGAGGACATCGATGAAAAAAACAGCCGCCCTCCTGAGGGGGGATATCATAAACATCCGCCGGGACGCACTGCTTCTGGTCAACATCGTGGCCCCCTTGCTGCTGGCCTTGTTCCTGCGTTTCGTACTGCCGCAGATATCAGCCTTGCTTCTCAGCCGGCTCCAATTTGACCTGACGGTGCATTATCCCTTCATTCTCAGCTTCATGACACTGTTCACACCGTTTATGATGGGTGCTTTGGCAGGCTTCATCCTACTTGACGACCGGGACGACAACCTACTGGCCTATTTCTCCGTCACACCGCTGACTAAACAAGGTTATCTGGCATACCGTACGGTAGTCCCCAGCGTATTAAGCTTTGCCCTTACTTTTGCCGTACTGGCCTTTGCAAAGCTTGCAGCGGTCAATTATCTCAGCCTGATTCCTGTCATCCTGATGGCTTCCATAGAAACGCCCATAGCGGCTTTATTCCTTGGCACCTATGCTTCAAATAAAGTGGAGGGTCTGGCTCTGATGAAGGCCATGGGCATTCTGTTTTTTGCACCTGCCGTCGGTTATTTTGTCAAATCCAGGCTGCAGCTTCTTGCCGGTATCTTTCCGACTTACTGGGTTACACAGAGCTTCCTGGAAAGCACCCGGCCCACCCCTGCCTATTGGTGCTATCTGCTTGCAGGGTTGGCAGTGCATGCCTTGTATTTCAGCTATCTCCTCAAAAAGTTCAAAGTGAAGGCCGAATAGCCTTCACTTTTTACAACTTGTCCATACCCTGTCCCTGCCCTGAGCTTTGGCTTTATACATGGATGCGTCTGCCAGTTCAATAAGCTGCTCTACACTGCTGTCCGGCGCGCTTAGCAGAGATACAACGCCGAAGCTGGCGGTGATATGTATGGGTCCCTCATGATTCTCCATCCGTATTTCATGGCGCCGGACTGCTTCACACATGCGCAAAGCAATAATTTCAGACTGGTCGCAGGCCGTTTCAGGAAGGCAGACGATAAATTCCTCGCCTCCAAACCTGCCGACAAAATCATAGGGCCTGCATACGCGGGAGATAGCAGCTGCGAATTCCTGGAGTACAAAATCCCCTGACAGATGGCCGTATGTATCGTTGATCCGCTTGAAAAAATCCAGATCTGCAATGATCAAACCCAGGTCGGTACCACTCCTCCTGGAACGGTCCAGCTCACCTACCAGCCGCTGCATAAAAGCCCTCCGGTTCAAGAGGCCGGTCAGATAATCGGTATTCGCCAGCTTTTCTGCATGCTCCCTGGCTTTTTCGGCCTCCAGCTTGGATTGCCTGAGGATTTTCTCAGCCTGCATCCGGTCGGTAATATCCAAGGATGATATGGCTAGCTTGACGGTACGTCCATTGTCATCCTCAATGGGGTAAATGCAGTTCTGAAGGTAGAGTCCCTGCCTTTCATCAACAAAACACACGGCCTGTCCGTTCTCGAACACAGCATCGGTTCTCTTCTTTCTGTTTGCCGATACGTCTTCCGGGAAAAAGTCATAAATATTGCGCCCTACCATCTGTTCAGCCGGAATGCTCAAGCGCTCCTCCACCGTCTTATTGACAGCCAGCACCGTATCATGCCTGTCAATCAGGAAAATCGCTTCTGCCATAGCGTTAAAAAAGCCCCTGATGATTTTCTCGTCCTCTCTCAGCTTCTCTTCGGTTTGCTTGCTGGTCGTTACATCCAGGAATATATAAACCGCACCGATGACCTTTCTCTCTGCGTCAAGCACAGGGCTTCCTGACACCAGGAGCCGGTATTCCCCTTGCTCTCCGGGTACCCTGATTTCCATATCCTTAATGATAACGCCGTTTTGCAAAACAGGCAGCAGGCCATCACCGGCTCCACAGCACCAATGCCGGGTATCCATGTTTTCACCCAGGATTTTGCGGATAACGGCATTTGAGTAAGCTGCGTTCCCTTGAGCATCGGTAATGACGACCCCTGCCGACACAACCTCCAGCAGTGCATTGAGAGCTTGCCCCCCAAATATTGAGCTGATTTCGGGCATAAAGCTTGTCATTACCAACACGCTCCTTCTATAAAATGTAGTTTCTGTCATCATCTGTTAATAATTACTATTAATTAAGTGTATTTATTCCATTCTATCCCTTATTTAAACACTTTTCAATTGTTTATAAAAATTTTAACTTTATTTTATCACAGCTTAATGATTTTAACCTATGATGAGGAATGATATAATTTATTGAAATGAAAGAAAAGGACGGTGGAGAATGAATGGGCGTACATGAGGCATTTCGTAAACAGCATGATGAATTGCAGCAGTGTGTTGCAGGCTTATGCCGCAATAAGAATGAATTCCATATATACCACCGGCATATAAGACACTCCCGGTCTGCCATTATCCTGTTCAACCTCCTGATTTGGTACATGCTTTTCCGGTTTGCCGGTGTAAAGACCCTCAGTGTATTTTTTGCACTGCTCATCGGTATGGGGGGGTTGTATGAATTTTTCTTCCTGCGCCGCATTGAGGACCGGATATTGAAGCCAATTGCCAAGCTGAAAAATGGTGTAGAGGAGATCGCAAAGGGAAACTACCATGTCAGTATCGAAAGCGATGTCAGAAATGAAATCGGTTTGCTGATCGACTCCTTTAATGAGATGGCTCAAAAACTGCAGGAAGGTGAAAGGATACAGGCGGAATATGAGAACAACCGTAAAACATTGGTTGCCAACATCTCTCATGATCTGAAGACACCCATCACCGCCATCCAGGGTTATATTGAAGCCCTGACGGATGAAAAACAGGTATCTCCCGAAGACAGAAGCAAGTATCTTAAAATTATCTATAATAACGCGGCTTATATGAACAAGCTCATCAATGATCTGTTTCTTTTTTCCAGATTGGATATGCAAAAGCTGACGCTTCAATTTTCCCGGGTCCTGGCGCGGTCTTTTTTCAGCGATTTGATGGAAGAATTTGCTCTGGAATTGAAAGAGACCGGGGCCGAATTCATTTATACCGATGAAAAAGCACCTGACTGCAGTATCAATGTGGACAGAAAAAGGCTGCACCAGGTGTTCCGGAATATAATCGACAATGCTGTCAAGTATGGATCGGCGGAAAGCCTGTCGCTCCGGATTGCCTTATACAGTCTGGACGATTTTGTCTGTTTGGATATCCGGGACAACGGACCAGGCATCCATCCGGATAAGCTGCCCCATGTCTTTGAAAGGTTTTACCGCATTGATGCTGAAAGAACCAAAGACTTTACCAGCACCGGTCTGGGTCTTGCCATTGCTAAAGAACTTGTTGAAGCCCACGGCGGAAAAATCAGTGTCGCTAGCGCCGCCAATGCGGGAACCTGCTTTACTGTCATGCTGCCTGCGGCTCCCCATATTGTTTAATAAGGAAGTGTATTTATGAAGGGTATTCTGATCATCGAAGACGATTTAAATATTGCCGAACTGGAACGGGATTATCTGAAACTGAACGGCTTCAAGGCCGACATCGCTCAGGATGGAACGGTGGGTCTGGAGAAGGCCATTTCCGGCAAGTATGACGTCGTTATCGTGGATTTGATGCTTCCCGGAAAAAGCGGGTTTGAAATCATTCAGGAAGTCAGAAAGAAACAGGAAATTCCCATTATCGTGGTTTCGGCCAGAAGTGAGGACATTGATAAAATCAGAGGGTTGGAGTACGGTGCGGACGATTACCTGACCAAGCCCTTCAGTCCTGCTGAGCTGGTGGCAAGGGTCAAATCCCATATGAATCGGTATCAGCGGCTCAAGGGCAGCCTTCCAGCTTGCGGGGTCATACAGCACAAAGGGCTGGAAATCAATACATCCTCACACAAGGTTTTTGTGAACGGCAAAGAAGTTCAACTGACGGCAAAAGAATATGAGCTTCTGGTCTTTTTGGCGTCCAATCCCAATATCGTGTTCAGCAAGGATCACCTTTTTGACACCATATGGGGCAACGATTACTATGGCGAGACCGCCACGGTTCCTGTTCACATTCAGAAGATCCGGAAAAAAATAGAAAAGGATCCGGCAAACCCTGAGTTGATAGAAACCCTATGGGGTGCCGGATACCGTTTTAACGCCTGATCCTTTTGTTTTCTTACCGCAGCAGGCTCAGTTCGGCCTGAAACGCCAAAGTGCAGGCTTCGCTGCCTTCACTCTTTTTTTCACCCGTCACATCAACCAGAACCTTCTCCACTTCATATTGCTTGTTAAGCTGCAAATCAATTTTCAGCCTGGGATTTTCAATCTCATGGAGTTCTTTTATGCAGTGGAAATGCTCATGGCCCATGCAAGACTCCTCAACACATCCTGGCTGATCCAGGTGCTGCTTCTTCTCCTGCATAAGCTTCTGCCATTCTTCAGGGATTTCTTTCAAATCCAATGTCAGGAGGTAACCTGCTTCACCCTTTTCCTCAACCTGCAAATTGTTCAGAATATGAAGCGCAATTGCCAGGTGGCTTAATTTGCCTTTCACGCCGCAGCATTTCATCTGATGATGGCCGTGCCGATGCCCATGGTGCATACCTTGACCGCAGCATTGCATATCGAACTCGGTATTGCTCTCATGTTTTACACGCTTTCCGCCGCAATCCACCTGGGTGTTGAGCTTTACGCTTACGGTCCCCTGTGCTGCCTCCTTCGCACGCATAGTCATCACCACATCATAAAGCAGTTTAATTTTGTTCATTTATGAGCCTCCTTCATTTTGTTTATGAGGTCATTATACAGAACGCTTTTAAACTGCTCTTAATGAAAGTATAAAAATTCTATTAAACTGTTTAAAACCTTTATAAATAGCGGCACAGCATACTTTCGATCTGTACTTCATCCACAGCCGGCTTTTCCACACCGTCATAGAGCAGCCACTGCTCTTCATGCTCTGCCGCTTCCCCAGGCTTCAGCTCCTTCAGCTCACCCAGGGTTTCCATTTCCAAAAAGTGCTGGTTGGTATACGTTTCATAAGAAACGCCGAAGTCCGGATAGGTACCGTTTTCTACCGGCGCATAACGCTTGATGAATAATGCATTAAAGTTGAAGTAGGCTGCCCAGCCTGCCTCATTGTTGATGCCCAGCTTGAAGGCTTCCTGCTTTCCCGGATCCTGATCCAGTACGATGTATTTATCTCCCCAGTAGACCCTGCTGTCGGTCATTCTGGCATAAGGCCAAAGGGCCAGGATCCGGTTGCCCAAGAGTCCTGTTTCCTTTGCAGGCTGCGGAATGACTTCCCTTCCCCCTGCCGCCATGCAGGTCAGCGCCCAGGGCGCAAACTTGACGTTCCATGCGTTCTGATTGACAACGCGGTGTATGATGGACAGCTTGGCGGAATCCGGCTCCAACCGGATATCCATTTCCTTTTGGATCTGTGTCCAGGCTTCTTCTGCAGGCCAAACGCTTACCCCATTCTCTATCTGTTCCCAAGCCACCTTTTCATTGTCCGGGCAATAGGTCCTTGGCATTTCTTCCGGACTGGTCCACAACCTGTGCCCGCCGCCTATCCGGAATACCCCTTTATCAAAACGGTGTGTTTCCGTCTCTAAGGCAACGGCGCCTGCCCGGTCCTCCCACAGCATGTTCTCCTTTCCGGCCATACCGAACCGGATGATCCTTGGTCCGAAATCCAGTGTTACCAGAACTTCTGCAATTCCGTTTGACAAGCTGATACAGTGACCCCACGTCTCATTTTGAATGGCTTTGACCTCAACCTTTCCCATAAAGGCACCCCTTTTCATTTATTCATAATAGCTCTTTGCGAGCATTTCTGCCGCTTCTTCCAACATACCCATGTCTTCCAGCAGCTGCAGGACACCATAGCGTTTGCGTATATCCTTGGCAGCAATCATACTCTTCTTGAAGCGCTCCCTGCTCAACCCCAATTCAGCAGGCTTCGTGGCGGCACCCGCTGCCTTTAAAGCACCGATAACCTGCTCCGGCTCCGGTAGATATGCTCGGCTTATTTTTACGATGCTGTCCCAATTGGCGGTAATCTGCGCTATTCTTTTCCTTCTGTCCTCTGGTGCAAAAACCATGCTTTCCTTTTTATAATCAATAATATTCTGCGCCTTTTCTCCGAAGATTTCAACCAGGTTATCCGCCCATTTCTGCTCATCCAGCTTCAAATACGAACCCGATTGGCATATTTCTCCAATATCCAGGCCTGCCAGGTATTTGTAGGCTTTCAGGATGATGCAGCTTCCCACGCCCACATAGTTGCCGTGCAGCCGGGCATCTGGCCTTCCCCCGTTCAAGGACATGGCTTCCCAGCAGTGGGAAAGATGATGTTCCTCTCCTGAAGCCGGCCTAGAGCTTCCAACCATCCCAATAGCCAAACCCGTATAGAGAAGCGCTTCGATCATAGACTCAACTGCTTGCTCATTCCGGTCAAGAATATGGGGGGATAACGATGCGCATCTGTCAGCCATCTTCATAACCATGGCTTCAGTGCCCTGGCAGAAATATTCGCCGTTCACGATTTTTGAGAGCTGCCAGTCCGCCAAAGCCGTATACTTGCCCAGGACATCTCCCATCCCTGCTTGCAGCATCCCCATCGGTGCTTCCTTCAGCAAGTCGGTGTCTGCAATGATTCCATAGGGATATACTGCAGTGTAGGTTGTTTTGATCCCGTTAACCACCAGCGGCGATACGGTGGAGGCATACCCATCCATGGACGGGGCTGTTGCCACCATGACGTAAGGTATCCTCAGCTTACAGCTAAGAAACCTGCAGATATCGCTGATGGTCCCTGAGCCTACCCCTAGTATGACGCCGGTATCCTGAGGAATTTCTACCAGTAGTCTCCCCAAAGCCCATGCATCCGGAACCAGTAGTGGATCCTCGAATACAAAGCGGACCAGCTCGTGCTCCGGCTTCAGCATCGCTTCGACTTTGATTCCTGCTGCTTCGTCGGTATTGATATCGGAAACCATAAAAACCTTACCGCCAACGAAGGCAGCCATGATGGCCGGAAGCCTGTACAAAGCCCCGCTGCCTGTTTCAATATTCTTTATTTCCACCCGGTGCACCCGCCCGCAGCGGCAATCCAGTACCATTCCGGCCAGGTCGCCGACACAACCGCTTTTCCGCGCCATCCAATCACCCCTTCTAAGGATTTCTCCTGTCAGCTTATACGTACAACTTATTCAGCCTTACAGCTTGGAATTCCGCTTTCTTTATATGCGGCATCACTTCTATTTTATGTCATAGTCGTTTGATTTTCAATACACTATCTTCACTAGCACCCTTTTTTATCTCCTTTTGGCTGGTTAAAAGTTGTGCATACATATACATATAAAAAGAGTCAATCAAGATGTAAAAAAACTGTAACGCTCACTTGTGCGTACAACTTGAGGATGCTATAATGGCATTATAAGGATTCTGGTTTAATGGAGCCGCAGCGCTTTACCGATTGATCCAAAAAATGCATAAGTAGGTGTGAATTCTCATGCTGCAAACAGAAAAACCCAAGTATCAGAAGCTAAAGGAATATATTATCCAGATGATCCAGGCCAAGGAGTTGAATGCCGGTGACAAGATCTTCTCGGAGAACGAACTGGCCGAGAGGTTTGATATCAGCCGGCATACCATCCGTCAGGCATTCAGCGAACTGGTGAACGAAGGCTGGCTGTACAAGGTGCAAGGCAAAGGCACCTTTGTCAACAGAGAGCCCGGGGTCAGGGTCAAAGGTGCAAAAACCATCGGTGTCATCACCACATACCTGAATGATTATATCTTTCCCGCCATCATCAGAGGCGTTTACGACGTACTTTCTGAAAAAGGGTACAACATTGCTCTGAACTGTACTTACAACCGTCACGAGAAGGAGCGGCTATGCCTCGAGAACCTGCTAGAACAGAACATCGCAGGACTCATTGTGGAACCCACCAAAAGCGCGCTTCCCAACCCCAACATCGATCTCTACAAGAGATTCAGCACCCAAGGCATACCGATTCTTTTTATTCACGGCTGCTATAGGGAGCTGGAATACTCCTATATTGTGGAAGACGATACCGAAGCCGGCTACATGGCAACGAAGCACCTGATCGACCTAGGGCATGAAAGAATTGCGGGTATCTTCAAAATTGACGATATTCAGGGGCACTACCGGTTCTCCGGTTTCCAAAAAGCCCATCTTGAGGCTGGACTGTCCATATCGGACTCCAGGATCATCTGGTTTGAAACCGATGATCAGGATATCAAATTCAAGATCGGCGGAACCCATATCCAGGACCTTTTAGCCCAGTGCTCCGCCGTCGTCTGCTACAATGATCAGATTGCCTTGAAAGTAATGGATATCTTGAGGGAAAAGGGACTCAGTATACCGGACACCCTGTCCCTTGTGAGCTTTGACGACTCCCAGCTGGCCCAGGCCTCCGAAGTCAAGCTGACGACGGTTGCGCACCCCAAGGAAAGGCTTGGAGAGGAAGCCGGAAGATCCATTCTCAACATGATTGACCGGGTCCAGGATTATTACGATATCAAAATGCAGCCTGAGCTGATTATCAGAGGAAGTACAGAAAATTGGATAGGGGGTATAAAAAATGAGTAAAAAGTATACCATCGGCGTTGACTACGGCACACAATCCGGCAGAACCGTGCTGGTTGAGGTTGACAGCGGCAGGGAAGTCGCCACAGCTGTCAAGGCTTATCCTCACGGTGTTATGGATGAATATTTGCCGGACGGCAGGACAAAACTGGCCCATGACTGGGCGCTGCAGCATCCCCAGGATTATCTGGACGTATTGCGCGAGACTGTTCCCGCTGTTCTGGAAGAAGCCGGCATCACAGCTGAAGATATCATTGGCGTTGGAATCGACTTTACGGCTTGCACCATGCTGCCCACCGACAAAGCCGGTACTCCCCTCTGCTTCATGCAGGAACATGCCGGCAACCCGCATGCTTATGTAAAGCTTTGGAAGCACCATGCCGCGCAGGATGAAGCCAACAAATTGAACCGGATTGCTGCAGAACGGGGTGAGGACTTCCTGAAACGGTACGGCGGAAAAATCTCCTCCGAGTGGCTTATCCCAAAGATCTGGCAGATCCTGGACGAGGCTCCGGAGATTTATGAGAAAGCAGACCGTATTATGGAAGCAGCTGACTGGGTGATTCTGCAGCTTACAGGAAAAGAAATGCGGAATAGCTGTACCGCAGGATATAAAGCGATATGGCATAAACAGCAAGGCTACCCTTCCAAAGATTTCTTCAAAGCCTTGGATCCCAGACTGGAAAACCTTGTAGAAGAAAAACTGAGCACAGAAATTCACCCCATCGGAGCCAAAGCAGGAGAAATCACTAAGGAAGCTGCTGCATTGACAGGCCTTAAGGCAGGTACTGCCGTAGCAGTGGCCAATGTGGATGCCCATGTTGCCGTTCCTGCCGTGGGCATCACCGACGAAGGAAAGCTCCTGATGATTATGGGCACCTCCACCTGCCACATTCTGCTGGGCACCCAGGAAAAGCTGGTACCGGGCATGTGCGGTGTGGTGGAAGACGGCGTTATCCCGGGTTATCTGGGTTACGAGGCCGGCCAGTCCTGTGTGGGAGACCATTTTGAATGGTTCGTTGATAACTGTGTTCCTGCGCACTATATAAAAGAGGCTGAAGAACAAGGCGTCGATATCCATCGGCTGCTTACTGAAAAAGCCGGCCGGCTGGCCATCGGCGAAAGCGGGCTCATCGCTTTGGATTGGTGGAACGGAAACCGCTCAGTACTGGTGGATGTAGACTTGACCGGCTTGCTGCTGGGCTGTACGTTGCTGACCAAGCCCGAGGAAATATACAGGGCTTTGATAGAGGCGACGGCATACGGAACCAGAATGATCATTGAAACCTTCCGGGAAAACGGTGTTCCCATAAACGATCTGTATGCTGCCGGCGGTATTGCTGAAAAGAACAAGCTGATGATGCAGATATATGCAGATGTAACCGGCATGGAGATCCGGATCTCTGCTTCACCGCAGGCACCTGCACTGGGTTCGGCCATGTTCGGAGCCCTTGCGGCAGGCAAAGATAAAGGCGGATATGACGACATCGTGGAGGCTGCAAAGCATATGGCCAAGGTCAGAGAGGACTACTACAAACCGGTACCCGAAAATGTAGAGGCCTATAATAAGCTGTATGCTGAATATAAAACCCTGCATGACTACTTCGGCCGCGGTGTCAATGACGTCATGAAGCGCCTTAAGAAGATCAAGGCGGAGAGTAAATAAGACGTACACAGGTTTCCTGAATAAATTATATTTTCAGAGTTTACCCGTTAACGCTACTAGAGAGGAGGATTAAAATGTTGAAGGAGCTTAAGGAGAAGGTGCTGGAAGCAAACCTTGAATTGCCGAGAAAAGGGCTGGTCACCTATACCTGGGGAAATGTCAGCGGGATAGACCGTGAAAACAAGCTGGTCGTGATCAAGCCCAGCGGGATACCCTACGAGGCACTCCGTCTGGAGCATCTTGTGGTGTTGGACCTGGATGGCGGCATCATTGAAGGAAAGCTGAACCCCTCCTCCGATACACCTACACACCTCATGCTTTACAAAAGCTTTGCAAACATCGGCGGTATCGTTCACACCCATTCACGATGGGCAACCATCTGGGCACAGGCAGGCAAGGGCATTCCTGCGTACGGTACCACTCATGCAGATTATTTTTATGGGAAGATCCCCTGTACCAGAAAGTTAACGGCTGATGAAATACAAGGAGATTATGAAAAAGAAACCGGCAAGGTTATCGCAGAGACCTTTGAAGCTCATAATCCCGTTTTCATACCCGGCATTATCGTCAATAACCACGGACCATTTTCCTGGGGTAAAGACCCCAATGAGGCAGTACACAATGCGGTGGTGCTGGAGGAAGTTGCCATGATGGCCTATCATACCTGCCAGCTTGCCACCGGAATCGGCCCCATTGACCAGGCGCTGCTTGACAAGCATTTTCTGAGAAAACACGGCGCCAACGCCTATTACGGACAAAAACCATAGAGTTAATATTGGAGGAATGGATCATGTTGAAAGTAAAACCCTTTGAATTCTGGTTTGTTACCGGAAGCCAGCACCTTTACGGACCCGAAACCCTGAGACAGGTTGCAGAGGATTCCATGGAAATTGCAGCCGGGCTGGATCAAGCTGCCGCTGCACCTTATAAGATCGTTTTCAAGCCGGTGCTGACAACGCCCGAAGCCATCCGCCAGCTGTGCATCGAAGCAAACTCCGATGACCTCTGTGCCGGCATCATCACGTGGATGCATACCTTCTCCCCGTCAAAAATGTGGATAGCCGGGCTCTCCCAGCTCAATAAACCCATGCTGCACCTGCATACGCAGTTTAACCGCGACATTCCCTGGGACAGTATCGATATGGATTTCATGAACCTGAACCAGTCCGCCCACGGCGACCGTGAGCACGGCTTCATCGGCGCCAGGATGCGGCTTGCCCGCAAAGTGGTGGTCGGTTACTGGCAGGACCCTGAAGTGCTGAGCCGCATCGGTGCGTGGATGCGCGCCGCTGCAGCGGTTATGGAAGGTCGAAGCCTCAAGGTTGCAAGGTTTGGAGATAACATGCGGGAAGTGGCCGTTACCGAGGGTGATAAGGTGGAAGCCCAAATCAAATTTGGCTGGTCGGTAAACGGATACGGCATTGGAGATCTTGTAAAGCGCATAGACCAGGTTACTGAAGCTGAGGTTGATAAGCTTATGGAAGAGTACCACCGGCTTTATGAAATGGCTCCCGAGGCTTGCGTGCCCGGAGCGGCCAGAGATGCGGTACGCGAGCAGGCCCGTATCGAACTGGGTATGAAGGCGTTCCTGGAAGAAGGCGGCTTCAGCGCCTTTACCACAACCTTCGAGGACCTGCATGGTATGAAACAGCTCCCCGGACTTGCGGTACAGCGGCTTATGGAAGCCGGCTACGGCTTCGGCGGGGAAGGCGACTGGAAGACAGCCGCACTGGTCCGGACCATGAAGATCATGGCATCAGGCGAAGGCACCTCTTTCATGGAGGATTATACCTACCAT
This sequence comes from Calditrichales bacterium MX18-03, assembly GCA_021083345.1. Classification (GTDB taxonomy): domain Bacteria; phylum Bacillota; class Clostridia; order Lutisporales; family Lutisporaceae; genus JAJGRE01. The sequence continues at coordinate 893,744 of JAJGRE010000001.1, forward strand.
CTGGAGCCCGGCAATGAAATGATACTGGGTGCCCATATGCTGGAGGTATGCCCGACACTGGCAGCCGGCAAACCCAGGATCGAGGTCCATCCGCTGGGCATCGGCGGCAAAGCCGATCCTGCCCGCATCGTATTCAACGGTGGAAAAGGCGCCGCCATCTGCGCTTCGGTTATCGATATGGGCGAACGCTTCCGCTTGCTTGTGAATGACGTGGACACCGTGGAAGTGGAAAAAGAAATGCCCAAACTTCCCGTAGCAAGGCTGCTCTGGAAGCCGCAGCCCTCCCTGAAGGTTTCTGCTGAAGCCTGGATACTGGCCGGCGGCGCACACCATACCAGCTTCTCCTATAAGCTGACCTCGGAGCATATGACGGACTGGGCAGAGATGGTTGGTATCGAATGCCTGTTGATCAACAAAGACATGAATCTGCACGCTTTCCGCAACGAAATCAGGTGGAATGACTTGGTTTGGAAGCTGAGATAAACAATAAAAATACAGTGCCAGGTACAGAATATAAGAACATATAGCGATAGTTACTATGAATAAGTTCTTAAGTGCTGTACCTGGTACTATATTCCCGATACCGCGAAGGTACCGGGATTTTTTTTTACTTTTAGGATTTATGCATAATTATTGTTAACTGCCTAAAGATAAATACAAAAGTAATTTCGGAGGTGTATAGTGAATATCAACAATGTTATTACAAACAACAATCAAGAAAAGATGCATTGGGGTGATGGTTTAGGTTTATGGGATGTTGCACGGAATAAGATTATCGGATTGGCTACCTTGGCAATCTATTATTCCCAAGCCCAGGATGCCGACTTGAAAAAGCTGATCGAGGATGGTGTCAATAACATTGTATTGCCGCATATTAAGCAGGTTCAGAATAAGCTTCAGGCTGAAGGGTTCAATATCCCCAACGAACCGGAGTTAAGCCGGAAGCTCTATGACCAGCCTGCTTCTGCAGCACCCAATACCATGATAAAAGATGATGAAATTGCAATGTCCCTGAGAGAGCTTTCCCGTTTGACCATGTCTCTGGAAACCGAAGCATTGAGGAATGCCACCAGACCTGATATAAGAGAAATGCTGCACAACATTTTCGAAGCCGATAACAAGGCTTATGGCAAGGTTGTAAAATTGCAGAAAGACAAAGGATGGGTCGACATTCCACCTTATTTTCATTAAAGACAAGCATAAAAAAGTCGGAGCATATCAAACTGATATGCTCCGACTTTTTTATGCTGTAGCAAAACAGGGGGGAACCTGTTATCTGTATTCTGCCTTTATCTATGCATTTTTAGACTTGGTATAAACGTCAAAGGCAACTGCAAGGAGCAGCACAAGGCCTTTTATCGCATACTGCCAGTCAATGCCCAGGCCTACGATGGACATGCCGTTGTTCATGACGCCCATGACCAGGCCTCCGATGATTGCCCCCATGACAGTACCTATACCGCCGCTGGCTGAAGCGCCGCCTATATAACATGCCGCGATGGCATCCAGTTCAAAGTTCACACCGGCTTTCGGCGTGGCCGCATTCAATCTGGCAGCAAAGACAAGACCAGAAAGTGCAGCCAGAACACCCATATTTACATAGACCCAGAACATGACCTTTTGTGTCTTTACGCCGGATAGCTTTGCAGCTTTTTCGTTTCCTCCCAGTGCATAGATATGCCGCCCTGCCACTGTTTTGCTGGTAACGAAAGTATAAATGACGATCAGTATAAACAGCAGGATTAAAACATTGGGAACACCTTTATAAGCAGCAAGGAAATACATAAACGCATTGATTGCGGCAGTTACGGCAACCATTTTAGCAATAAGGAAAGGCATGGGAATAACATCAAAGTTGTACTTTATTTGGGTATTCCGGTTTCTTAATTCGAAAAGTACATATACGACGGAAAACAGGATCCCTACTAGGACAGTGGTCGTATGAAAGCCCGAACCACCCAGGAAATTGGGAATAAAGCCGGAGCTGATCTTTTGAAAAGCAACCGGGAAAGGCGATAAGGACATTCCCTTCAGGGTCACCATTGTCAGGCCTCTGAATATCAACATACCTGCTAAAGTCACTATAAAAGCGGGAATTTTGACATATGCGATCCAGAACCCTTGCCAGGCACCGATAAGGCCGCCTATAAGCAATGAGATGATCACAGCCGGAATAAACGGCATCTTATGTGTCACCATCAGGACTGCCGACACAGATCCTACAAATGCGGCTACAGAACCAACGGACAAATCGACATTCCCGGTGATAATAACCAGCAGCATGCCGACTGCCAGAACCAGAATGTAGCTGTTCTGGAGTATGACATTGGTAATGTTCAACGGCTGAAGCAAGACACCGTTCGTTACGATTTGAAAAAACATCATAATGGTTATTAATGCAATAACCATGCCGTACTGTCTTATATTACTTCTGAACATTGATTTCAACGTTTCCATTATTGTACCTCCTGCTGTTGGTTAATTACATATTTCATGATCTTTTCCTGAGACGCTTCCTGACCGCTCAACTCACCTGTAATCTTGCCTTCACTCATAACATAGATCCGGTCGCACATCCCCAGGATTTCAGGAAGCTCTGAAGAAATAAGCAGGATGCCTTTCCCCTCCGCAGCCAATTGATGAATGATGGTATAAATCTCATACTTTGCGCCTACATCTATTCCCCTGGTCGGTTCATCCAAGATCAGAATATCCGGTTCCGAGTATATCCACTTGCTCAAGACCACCTTTTGCTGATTTCCTCCGCTCAAATTCACCGTCTTTTGAAGAATGCTGGATGCTTTAATGTTCAGCTTCTTACGGTAATCCTCAGCATCCAGGATTTCCTGGTTTTCATTCACGACGAAGCGTTGTGTAATCTTGTCCAAATTCGCAATGGTGGTATTCCGCTTAACATCATCTATTAGAATCAAACCATAATTTTTTCGGTCTTCTGTGACATAAGCCAAACCGCCGTCTATTGCCTTATTGATGCTGCCGAACTGAACTTCTTTTCCATCTTTATACAACCGGCCGCTGATCCTCGTTCCATAGGATTTCCCGAAAATGCTCATGGCAAGCTCTGTCCGGCCCGCGCCCATCAAACCTGCTATCCCTACGATCTCTCCCCGGCGTATGTTCAAATTGACATTATCGATGACTTTTCGGTTCTCATGTTGGGGGTGATAGACTGTCCAGTCCCTGACCTCAAAAATCAGATCTCCGATTTTGGGTTCCCGCTTCGGAAAGCGGTGTACCAGGTCTCTTCCTACCATCCCTTTAATAATCCGGTCTTCGGTAATCTGATCCTTTTCCATATCAAGGGTCTCGATGGTCTTACCATCCCGCAGGATGGTTATGGTATCCGCCACCTTGGAAACTTCGTTCAATTTATGTGAAATCAATATGGATGATATGCCTTCTTTCTTTAGTTCCAGCAATAGCTTCAAAAGGTTTTCACTATCGTTCTCATTCAATGCTGCCGTAGGTTCATCCAGTATGAGCAGCTTTACCTTCTTTGATAATGCTTTGGCGATTTCAACCAGCTGCTGCTTACCGACACCGATGTTGGTAATCAGCGTATTGGGTGATTCAACCAATCCGACCTTTTTCAGCAATTCCCTTGTGTGGGTTATGGTGTCGTTCCAATTAATGATGCCATTTTTTGCTTGCTCATTACCCAAGAATATGTTCTCTGCGATTGAAAGGTAAGGGATCAGCGCCAATTCCTGATGGATGATGACTATGCCCAAGCTTTCGCTTTGCTTGATATCCTTGAATGAACACACACTGCCTTGGAAGAGGATGTTTCCGGTATATGTTCCATGGGGGTATACACCGCTTAGAACCTTCATAAGTGTTGATTTCCCCGCACCGTTTTCACCGACCAGCGCATGGATTTCGCCTTCCTTCACCTGGAGGTTGACGTTGTCCAGCGCTTTCACACCGGGAAATGTCTTGGTAATATTCTGCATCTCCAAAATAAATGCTGACATCTGATCACTTCTCCTCACGATGTTACATTGTTATATAAACAATAAACAATCTAGCGGTGGCGGGTGCCACCACTAAATTGTTCATGTCACAGTAATCCGATACTATTTTGTAACCTGATCCTTTGTGTAATACCCGCTGCCTACCAGTATGGATTCCCAGTTGCTTACATCAACCGAAACAGGCTCAAGCAAGTATGAAGGAACAACCTTGACACCATTGTCATATGTCTTTGTATCATTAACTTCCGGCTGCTTGCCGTTCAGAACTGCATCTGCCATGCCGACAGCCTTCTTTGCCAATTCTCTCGTATCCTTAAATACGGTCTGTGTCTGTTCGCCTGCAATGATGGATTTTACTGAGGGCAGTTCTGCATCCTGTCCTGTAACTACAGGCATCGGTTGTGCAGGTGTTCCGTATCCGACACCCTTCAAAGAAGAGAGTATTCCGATACTGATTCCGTCGTAGGGTGACAATACGGCATGTATTTTCTCTGTTCCGTAGTGGGCTGAGAGAAGATTATCCATTCTGGCCTGTGCAGTTGCACCGTCCCATCTCAATGTAGCAACCTTGTCCATCCCCATCTGGCCGCTCTTAACAACCAATTTGCCTGAATCGATATACTGTTGAAGTACTGACATAGCGCCATCATAGAAGAAGTACGCGTTATTGTCATCAGGTGATCCACCAAATAATTCGATATTGAAGGGGCCTTTTCCTTCTTTCAGACCAAGAGCTTTTTCGATATATGCAGCTTGCTGCACGCCTACTTTGAAATTATCGAAGGTCGCATAATAGTCAACAAATTCACTCTTCTTGATCAAACGGTCATAAGCGATTACAGGGATCTTTGCATCATGTGCCTTCTGTAGCACATCCGTCAGGGATTCTCCGTCGATGGATGCGATAACCAGAACACTGACTCCCTTAGTGATCATGTTTTCAAGCTGGGACAATTGGTTTTCTACGACATCCTCAGCGTACTGCAGGTCACATTGATAACCTAACTTTTCAAATTCCTTGACCATGTTGTTTCCGTCATCGATCCACCTCTGGGATGATTTTGTAGGCATCGCAATCCCTACAATTTTCTTTCCTCCCTGGGCTTCTGCAGCAGCAGCGTTTGATGTCTCTGCTCCTGTTTCAGTTTTGGCTCCACATGCCGTCAAACCAAATGCAAGGACAACCACCAGCAGCAATGATAATACCTTTTTCATTTGACTTTCCCCTTTCCATTCGATAAAAATTTGATATACCCACACGCAATTAGCACGTTAACATCAGCATAACAAATATTTAGTAATTTTTCAAGCATTTATTATAAATATTTACTGAATTTCCTTGAAAATTTTCCTACTATATAGTAAACTTATTGTGTAAGGTATGGTTTTTGTTATATAATCGTATAATAATGAGTTAAAGGATGAGATGAAATGGCAACAATTAAGGATATTGCAAATATAGCGGGTGTTTCCCCCTCGACAATTTCCCGGGTTTTGAACCATGATGAAACCATCAATGTATCCAATGAAACCCGGATCAAGATTTTTGAAGCAGCTGAAAAACTGTCTTATACCAAGCACATTGACAAACCGAAGAAAAGTTTGGAAAATGCCTTGAATTTCTGTCTCATCCATTGGTATAACGAATATCAGGAAATCAATGACCCGTTTTTTATTTCTATCCGGATGGGCATCGAGGAAGAATGCAAAAACAATAACATCAATTTAGTAAAAATCTATAATGATGAGCAGCAGAACGAGAAACTGAGCGGTTGTACCTTTGACGGCCTGATCATACTGGGCAAGTTCGACAAGGACCGCATTGACGGCTTCAAGCAGTATTCAGACAACATCGTTTTTGTACATTCCAACAATACAAAGTTTGAATATGACTCGGTGCAGGCGGATTTCAGGGAACTGACGGACGATGTCATCAAATACCTTCTGGCTACGGGACATAAGAATATCGGCTTCATCGGCGGGCGGGAAGAAATTCCGGGCAATCACGAAAAAATCGTGGACTACCGTGAAGTGCAGTTCAAAAACTATATGAAACGAAAAGGACTCTATAAGCCAGAATATGTGCAAATCGGAAACTTCAATTATAAGGACGGCTATGAAATGATGAAGCAGCTGATTGAAGAAAACCGGGATAGCCTGCCCACTGCCGTTTTCATCGCAAGCGATTCCCTTGCCATCGGTGCCATAAAGGCCATCAACGAAGCTGGTCTGGTTATTCCCAAGGACATCTCAATATTCGGCTGCAACGATATACCGACTTCCCAATATACCTCCCCCGCACTGTCAACCGTCCGGATCTATACGGAGTTTATGGGACAGACGGCCATCAAGCTGCTGCTGGAGCAGATCAACGGACTCAGGCAGCACTATATACGGGTAACAATTCCCCATGAGCTGGTTATCCGAGAATCGGTAAACAGTCTCCTTTAAATACGATACAAAAGGAAAGCAGCTTCTTCCGTTATAATCGGAAGAAGCTGCTTTCCTTTGCTGCTGCTAGGTGTGGGATATATCTGATTTAAGAACTTGCGACTTTTTCCTGATCCTTCTGGCCGTGAGCAAGCTCTGCATTACAATAAACAGGCAGAGCAGAATTGCAACGGCAATCTTGGTCCACCAAGAGCTCAGAGTCCCCTGGAACATCACCAGGGTCTGTATGGTTCCCTGAATCAGTACCCCGAAGAGCGTCCCGAACACCGAGCCGACCCCTCCGGTTAAAAGGGTGCCGCCGATAACGGCCGAAGCGATGGATTCCATTTCCATGCCCAGGCCATGGAGGGTAAAGCCGGATCGCATATAAAAGCTGAACACGATTCCCGACAAGGTGGAGCATATGCCGCCCAGCATATAAATGCCGATTTTGGTCCGACCCACAGACAGGCCCATCAGGACTGCCGATTGCTCATTACCACCGATGGCATAGGCTGTACGGCCGAATTTGGTAAAGTGTGCAATGTACGCTGCGATCAGCAGTGCTATGACCGCTATGACGACGCTGATGGATATGAATGCGCCGCCAAATACCGGTATTCTGTAGTTGGCTATCAACTCATAGGTCTTATCCGTTATATCTATGGTATCGATACTGATGACGGCTGTCATCCCTCTGGCAAAGAACATGCCTGCCAATGTCACGATAAAGGGCTGCATCTTGAAGAAATGGATCAACGCACCCTGTATCAGCCCGAAGGCTGCACCCATCAGAAGCATCAGAGCCATCACAAGGAAGGGGTTTAAATGTTTCATTTCCAGCAGGTAGGCTGAAAGCATGCAGGTCAGTGAAAGCACTGCACCTACGGAAATATCGATGCCTCCTGCTATGAGGATAAAGGTTGTGCCGATGGCCATGATAATAAGGTAAGCATTATCGATAAAAAGGTTGAGAAAATTCTGCAGCGAAAAGAAGCCGGTAAACTTTAAAGAACCCAGGGCAAATAATAAAAAGAACAGGAAGATGGTTACAATCAGTGATAAATACTTAGAGCTTAACTGCAACTTGTTCATGCTGCGACCTCCCATCCTTTTTGAATAAATCCGCCAGAACGCGACGGAAGTCATCGGACTGAATCAGGCAGATCGAGATAACAACAACAGCCTTTACAACCGGCAGAACCTGCGGCGATACACCCAGTGCATACATGGTAGTTGTAATGCTCTGTATGATCAGTGCCCCTATAATACTTCCCATGATTGAGAATCTTCCGCCGTTCATAGAATTTCCGCCTAATGCCACTGCCAGAATGGCATCCATTTCGTAGCCCAGACCTGCGTTATTTCCGTCTGCAGCCTTCACCATGGAGGATATCACCAAGCCTGCTACGCCGGCGCATAGTCCACAGAAACCGTAAACCATGTAAATCAGCTTTTTAACGTTGATGCCCGAATAGCGTGTGGCAGTCCGGTTGATTCCGGCAGATTGTATGAATAAACCCAGGGAGGTTTTCTTGACCGCTACCAGTGCCATAGTCAATACAATTGCCACGATGAATATGGATGTGGGCAGTATCAAGCCCGGTGTAAAGCTTCCCAAGTAAGCGTACGGCTTATAATACACCGTAATGATCTGGCCCTGTGTCACCAGCTGTGCAATCCCCCTGCCTGCAACCATCAGGATCAGCGTCGCAACGACAGGCTGTATTTCCAGCTTCGCCACAAGAAAACCGTTCCAAAGCCCCAGGACCACGGATACAGCCAATGCAGCTGCAATGGCAATCCCATAAGAATGGTGAGGTATTCCGCTTAATTCCCCTCCAACCAGTGCTGCCATGACTGCTCCTGAAATAGCACACATGGAACCTACCGAAATGTCGATGCCGCCTGTAGCCACGACCAGGGTCATGCCTATTGCCAGCAGCATGTAACAGCCTGCATTCTTCACGATGTCGATGATCCGGCCGTAAAGATGGCCATCCTTCATCTCAATGCTGAAAAATCCTTCTACAAAGATCAGGTTAAAGAAAAGCACCAGCACCAGCCCTACAAGAGGCCAGAACAATCTTGAGCCTGACCAGCGCTTTAAACGATCCTTAAGCCCCTGCATTATTTTCACCTCCTGCAATGGTGTGCATGACAACCTCTTCATTCAGTTCTCCGCCGGTCAGCTCCGCGATTTTGTTCCGATCACGGATAACGGCCAGCCTGTCGCAGCACCTCAGCAATTCATCCAGCTCGGAGGAGATGAACATGACTGCCATGCCTTCGTCTGCCAGCCTGACAATCAGCTTCTGAATCTCAGCCTTGGTGCCTACATCGATGCCCCGGGTGGGCTCATCCAGGATTAAGAGGTCCGGCTGCGTCACCAGCCACCTGGCCAATATGACCTTCTGCTGGTTGCCGCCGCTCAGGTTCCTGATCAGCTGCTCTTTTCCAGAGGTCTTGATGTTCAGGAGCCTGATATAGTCATCTGCAATCTTCTCCTGTTCCTTACGCTTGATATATTTCCGGACCCCGCGTTTTGCCTGCAGAGCCAGGATGATATTCTCCCTGACGGAAAGCTCGGATATGATTCCTTCTGTTTTTCTGTTTTCCGGACAGAACGCCATGGAATGCTTCATGGCATCACCGGCTGATGCGATCACTGTCTTATTGCCTTGAACATGCATTTCTCCGCAATCAGCCTTGTCTATCCCAAAGATGACCCTGGCTGTCTCAGTCCGCCCGGAACCCAGCAGCCCAACCAGCCCCAAGACTTCTCCCTTATGAATATCCAAATCGAAGGGATTGATGCTGCCCAGGTGACCGACGCCCTTTGCGCTGACATAAGGCGTTTCACGGCGTGCATCCTCTGTCGTTTTTTTGTCTTTATTGAAGCTGGACAGGTCATCCAGCACCTTCCCGATCATTTTTGAGACCAGCTGCACTTTTGGAAGCAGCGCCGTCTCATATTCCCCTACCAGTTCGCCATTCCTCAGCACCGTGATCCTGTCGCTGATTTCATATACTTGATCCAGGAAATGGGTCACAAATATGATTCCCAGGCCTTCCGATTGAAGCTTTCTCATCACCTCAAACAACTTTTTGACCTCATGGGCATCCAAGCTGGAGGTAGGCTCATCCAGTATCAGCACTTTGGAGGATATGTCCAGCGCCCTGGCTATAGCCACCATCTGCTGGACGGCAACAGAGTACGTATCCAGCGTCTGTGTCACGTCGATCTCTATGTCAAGTCTCTCAAGGACTTTTTTTGCTCGCTTGTTGATTTCCTTCCAATCGATTTTTCCGGCACGCACCGGTTCACGTCCAATAAAAATGTTCTCAGCTACCGTAAGATTGGCACACAGGTTGACCTCCTGGTAAACTGTACTGATGCCCAGTTCCTGAGCATGCTGCGGGGACTTGGCCAGTATGCTGCGGCTATCCAGCAGGATTTCTCCGGCATCCAGCTTATCAACACCGGTCAAAACCTTGATCAGCGTCGATTTTCCAGCTCCGTTTTCTCCCATGAGTGCATGTATCTCTCCGGCTCTCAGTTTGAAATCCACATTGGAAAGCGCCCTGACGCCGGGAAAGGTCTTGCAGATTCCGGTCATTGTCAAGATTGGGCTGGTTTCAGACATAACGCACTCCTCCCTCCTAATCACCTGATATATAAAAAAATCTACTCCGTAGGAGCCCCTTTTGCAAGGGGCTCCCTACCGCCGCTGTTTAGCGGAACGGAGTAGTTGTTTTTTCTAGTACTGTCTGTTCGGCAGTTCCTTTGCTGCAGTCTCTGCAGGGAAAACGCCTTCGTTGGTCACGATCCGCTTCTCAACCGGCTTGCCTGCAAGAACATCCTTTGCAATTTGCATCAGCTGAGCACCCAGCAGCGGGCTGCACTCTACGGAGCAGTTGAGCTTGCCGGCAATCATGGCTTCAAAAGCACCCTTAACAGCGTCTATGGAAATGATGATGATATCCTTGCCCGGTACTAAACCGGCTTCCTCTATGGCCTGGATTGCGCCAAGCGCCATGTCATCGTTGTGGGCATACAGGACATCGATATTATCCTTGTCTGACTTCAGCCAGGATTCCATAACCTGTTTACCTTCCGCACGGGTGAAGTTTCCGGTCTGAGATTTGACGATCTTCCAACCCGGGTATTTTTTCATAACCTCTTCAAAGCCTGTTTTCCGGTCGATGGCCGGAGCCGAACCCACGGTTCCCTGAAGCTCAAATATGTTGATATTCTCTTTCAAGCCGAGTCTGGCAGCATTTTCTCCCAGCCAGTTTGCAGCTCTTCTGCCTTCCTCAACGAAGTCTGAGCCTATGAAAGTCACATATAAGGATTCATCTTTGGTATCAACGGCTCTGTCTGTCAGAATAACAGGTATTCCGGCAGCCTTTGCTTCCTGCAATACGGTATCCCAACCTGTTTCAACTTTTGGTGAGAAAGCAATGACATCCACTTTCTGAGCGATAAATGACCGGATTGCCTTTATTTGAACTTCCTGCTTCTGCTGCCCATCTACAAACTTCAATTCAATACCAGCTTTTGCAGCTTCTTCCTGAATACTCTTTGTGTTGGCTGTTCTCCACTCGCTCTCAGCGCCGACCTGAGCAAATCCCAAAACAATCTTCTTCTCGGCAGGGGCTGTGTTCTCAGCAGCAGTGCTTTGAGTCGGCTCAGTCTGGGTAGCCGCAGGCTGAGGTTTAGCGCAGGCTGCCAGTGAAAACACCAGTAAGAGGGATACGAAAAGGGCAATGGCTCTTGACATTTTTTTCATGGATCTTCCTCCTCAAATTTTCTTTGAAAATAAAGCGTGCTGCATGTTGTGCCGTGACCATTGGGTATGACCGTTCCTCCCGGGAAGAGGTCCTCTGCTTTATATACTTTGATTATAGAGGGAGGCGGATAAAATGACGATGGATTATATTATGGGAAAGGTTTAGATTTTTTCCGAATATTTTCATTCCTTTCCTTGAAGAATTAATCAAAAGTTAAATAATTTACTAAATAAAGTGAATTATTTACGAAAAATACAAAAACAGTGGTTTTCCCACTGCTTTTGTTTAAAATATTTCTGATCTGTGCCGAACAGCAAATCTCACTGCCCTTCACTTCTGTATTCCTTGGGGGTCAGGCCGGTAACCCTTTTGAATAGATAGCTGAAGTAATGGGGGTCGTTATATCCTACCTTATAGGCTATTTCCGAAGATTTCTGATTGGTCGTCTTCAGGAATTCCATGGCCTTCCTGATTCTTGTGGCGGTCAGGTACTCGATGAAGGTATCCCCGGTCTCCTGACTGAAAATGGTGCTGAAATGGCTGGGGCTGATGCTGACATAGGCCGCCAGGGAATTCAGGGAAGTTTCGGGATTGGCGTAATTGTGTTCAATAAAGTCCTTTGCTTTACTAATCAAACTGCCGTACCGGTTCTCAACCTTGCTGTCTCTGAACTCAAACACCTTCATCAGGATTTTTTCGGCATATGCATTAAAGCTGCTGACGGAGTCCATGTTCTCCAGGATTTTTTCCAGATGGGTAATCTCCGGCACCAGCACCTCGATATCGCCTCCCAGCTCCTGTACAAAGCGGGCGGAAGTCAATGCGATGTCCATAAAGGCGTAGTACGTATAAATCAGGGATTTCAGGTTGGGCTCGCTGAGGCACCGTATGTAACAGGACAGGTATTCCTGAATATTGGATTTGACACCGCATTTCAAATAGTTCACAATGCTCATTTTATCCAGTTTCAGAAGCTCGCTCTTGCCGGTATCTTCCATCCGGATGTCCTTGATCCCGATTATTTTATTCCTTCCGAAGACATATTTGTAATTCTTGGCTTTATCCGCGTCGGAGAAAGACTCGCTGATGCCCTGTATCCGCTCTCTTGCGCTTCCAATCCCGATGGTCAGAAAATTGCCGGTATTCCGCTCAACCTCATACTTGATGGCCTGCGCGAAGCTGTATGCGTTTTCTTCCAGGTCTGCCGCTGCATCCCCTTTGAAAATCAGCACCGTTTCTTCCATACCCCTCTTAAACTTGATGATATCCTGATTTCCTTCCACGATACCCGAGATGACGGACTCGATTCTATAATAACCGGAGGACAGCCTGGGGTTTCCGGCTGCTTCTTTCAGCTCTGCTTCAACAATTACTGCCAGATAATATTTGGAAATCAGATTGACATGATACTGCGAGCACTTCTCTATGGCCTCCACCGGCTGTATCATGCCCAGGGAAAGCTCGTTCAGAAATTGGTCCCTCATCAGCACCGCATTATTATCCAACTGGCACTTCAGCTTCTCGTAATTTTCCCTTTCCTGCTTTTCCTTCTCGATCTGGCCGGCTATTTTTTTCAGGGATTTGATCAGTTCACCGGAATTTATTGGCTTTAGGATATATTCAGTTACACCGATACTGATGGCTTCCTTGGCAAAGTTGAATTCATCATGGCCGCTGAGTATCATGATTTTGATCCAGGGCATGTTCCTTTTGATGATGCGGCTGAGCTGAAGGCCATCCATAAAAGGCATCTTGATATCGGTTATCAATATATCGGGCTTGATTTCCTGAATCAACGGAAGAGCCATTTCTCCGTCCGGCGCTTCTCCTGCCAGGGAAAAATCGGTCAGATCCCAATTGACGTTGTCCCTTATGCCTTCCCTAACGACGATCTCATCATCCACAAGAAAAACCTTATACAATTGTATCACCTCCCGCAGGGGAAAGATAACGAGATACGGGTGCCTTTATTATATTCACTCTTCAGCATCAAACCATAATCCTTTCCATAATACAGCTTGATCCGCTTATGTACATTGGATAGGCCGAAGCCGCTTTCTTTCATGGCAGGCAGGATGTCGTCATTCTCCAGCTCCGACTGGAGCTCCGCCAGCTTCTCTTCCGTCATTCCGATTCCATTGTCGATGATCTCAAAAAGCACCCTGTCATCTTCGGTCTTGGAGCCTTTAATGATGATCGTTCCTCCGAAGCGCCTGTTCTTGATGCCGTGATAAAGCGCGTTTTCTACCAGGGGCTGCAGCGTCAGCTTCAGAATCTTATAGCCCAGTATGGCTTCATCCACCTCAATGCTGAAATCAAGGATATCCCTGTACCTGATTTTTTGGATGATCAGGTAGCTGCGGATATGCTCCACCTCATCCCGTATGTCAATCCAGTCACGCCCCTTGCTGAGTGTGATTCTGAAGAAGTTGGACAGGGCACTGACGATTTCGATGACCTGCTCGCTTTTGTTGGCTTCTGCCATCCATACAATGGTATCCAGCGTGTTGTATAAAAAGTGAGGGTTGATCTGGGCTTGCAGCGCCTTCAATTCGGACTTTTTCAGGTTCTCCTGCTCCTGAATGCTTTTCTGGATCAGTTCCTCCAGTTCTCCGGCCATCATGTTGAGGCTGATGCCCAGACTGGCAATCTCATCGTGATTCTTGTGCTCCACACGGACGTTCAGATTGCCTTCCGCGATGGAAGCTGCCATTTGCCTCAGTTCTTTGATGGGATTGGAAATGCTGCCGGATATGATCCAGGCTGCACTGACCGAAAAGACCAGTACAATGAACAATACGAATACATTCGTTGCCATCCATCGGCTGACATTTTGCTTGATCTGCTGCTTGACTGCCTCAGCGCTTTTCACTTCATAAAGGATGAATTCCTGGATATCTTCTTCCACCAACGCTGAAACACTGCGAATTTCTTCCAGCACTTTTTCGTTTTCGGCTACCTTCTTTTTCTGTTTGATCTGCTCTCCCATCACATCAACATAATGCTTCAGCGTCTTCATGGTCCGCAGCGTTACATCCAGGCGGATCCGGCTATCCCTGGAGCTGACGTTGTTCATGATCTTGCGGATGCTTTCATTGGTCTCGTTGATGATCTCATATTGCCTGCCATCCTCAAAATTGATTTTGCCGGCCACGATATCCCACATTTCTGCATCGATGCTGCTCTTAACGACTCCGTTGATGCTGTTTGCGTCCGTGATGTTGGTAACGATGGTATCATACTGAGCGTTATACTTCAATGAGCTGAACATCAGCACGATATTCAGGCAGCTCATCATCAGAATGACTGTGGCGAAGGATATGACGATTTTGCTCCTGATCGTCATATTCCGGTTCGGTATCATTTTTTTCAGGTTTTGATATAGCCGGGAAGCAGCTTGCTGAACATTTTTCATCCTATACAATCCCATCCTTCACTATCATGATGACTTGCATGTCAATACTTTCGGTTCTCTAACTCCTGCGCCGCTACTTCCTCAGGGAATACGGACCCTGGAATGATGATCCGCTTGGGAATAGCAATGCCTGCTACTACATCCCGCACCGCCTGCATCAGCATCGGTCCAAGCAAAGGATTGCACTCCACAGTACAATTCAGTTTTCCTTCGATCATTTTCTCGAAAGCACCCCGGTTAGCATCGATGGAAACGATAATGATATCCTTGCCAGGCTTCAATCCGTATTCCTCTATCGCTTTGATGGCACCAATTGCCATATCGTCATTATGGGCGTATAGCACATCAATCTTGTCGCCCTCCAGTTTGAGCAGCTCTTCCATGGCTTCATACCCTTTGGATTTCATAAAATCCGCACATACCGACTGTATGATCTGTATATTGGGGCGTTCCTTGATAATCTCCTCAAAACCTTCTTTTCGCAGTATGGTAGGTGAGGAACCCATATTCCCCTGCAATTCCACAACGTTGATATCCCTTTTGGTCTCCTGCAGCTTTTCCACCAGCCATTTTCCGGCTTTTTTTCCCTCTTCCCTGAAATCGGAGCACATAAGCGCCACATACAGGGAATCGTCCTCGGTCTTGATGGCTCGGTCGGTTATGATGACTGGAATACCTGCATCCTTGGCTTCCTTCAGCACCGTATCCCAGCCGGATTCCACCAACGGTGAAAAAGCGATGACATCTACCTGATTGGCAATGAAGGAGCGGATGGCCTTAATTTGGTTCTCCTGCTTCTGCTGTCCATCTGAAAACATCAGCTGGATGCCGGCATCCCTGGCAGCCGTCTTGATGGATTCGGAGTTGGCCGTACGCCAGTCACTTTCAGCACCTAGCTGGGAAAACCCCAGTACAATGCTTTCCGGATAGGGTTCATTGCCGGAAACAGGCTCTTTTTTTTCACAGGTTGTCAGAAAGAGAAGGGTGGTGGATAGGATCACAAACAATAGAAGCCTTTTCATACAAATATCTCCCCATCCTACAAATCAAGTTTTTAAGCCGCAGGCCGGCTCATTTCCATTATAAGCCAACCCGGCCGGCCGGGCAATCGATCCGCCGGCCTGATGTTCGAGCAAGAAGTCTCAGTATAGTTTGAGTATAGAGGTTGAACCCGGGAAAGTAAATTGAATATTATACTGAAAAGGTTTGATTTTTTCGAGAAAAAAGACCACGCTGCCTGCCGCATGGTCCTTTAATACAATATGCTATGCGTTTATACCCAATTCAGTACAACCTTGCCCGAGTTGCCGGATGCCATCACCTCAAACCCCTTCTGGAATTCGGTGTAATGGTAGCGGTGCGTGATGACCGGAGAAATATCCAGGCCTGACTGCAGCATGGCCGTCATCTTGTACCAGGTTTCATACATTTCTCTGCCGTAAATGCCTTTCAGTACCAGACCGTTGAACACAACCTTATCCCAGTCGATCGTAGTACCCGGCTTCTGGATGCCCAGCAGCGCTATTTTGCCGCCATGGCACATCAGATCCACCATATCGTTGAAGGCTCTGTCGTTGCCCGACATTTCAAGGCCCACATCGAAACCCTCTTTCATGTCGAGAATTTTCATCGCATCGGAAAGCTTCTGTTCTTTTATGTTGATGGCAAGGGTTGCCCCCATTTTTTTTGCCAATTCCAGCCGGTACGGATTCATATCACTGATGACGACATGCCGCGCACCTGCATGCTTGGCGATGGCTACGGCCATGATTCCGATAGGGCCGGCACCGGTTATCAGAACATCTTCACCCAGCAGATCAAAGGATAATGCCGTGTGGGTCGCATTTCCAAAGGGATCGAAGCAGCTGATGACATCCATGGGAATCTTGGGATCACAATGCCATACATTGGTAACCGGAATGGCCAGGTACTCTGCAAATGCACCGGTCCGGTTGACGCCTACCCCTTTTGTATTGGCACAAAGGTGCCTTCTGCCGGCAAGACAGTTTCTGCAGCGCCCGCATACCAGATGGCCTTCCCCTGAAACGATGTCGCCGACTTTGAAATCCTGGACGTTGCTTCCCATGGCTTCAATGGTTCCTACGAATTCATGCCCGATGGTCATGGGTATGGGGATCGTCTTCTGCGACCATTCATCCCAGTTGTATATGTGTATATCGGTACCGCAGATTGAAGTTTTATGAATCTTTATCAGTACATCGTTGATGCCGATTTCCGGTATCGGCACCTCCTCCAGCCAGATTCCCTTCTCCGGGAATTTTTTGACCAAGGCCTTCATTGTCTTCTTGTTCGGATCCATACCGTTCCTCCTTAAAGCATAACTTATTGAACTGGTGGTGTTTTTGACTCTGCAGTCGATCATTTCCTCTATAATCAGAGTATCTCATTCAGATGACAAAGTCAATGATTTGTATGCTAGTGACGCACAAATTATACGTCTGCCACTATGCTTCCTATTGGTCTTAGTATGGATTCCCATTGCTCAGATATATACGCGGGCTGCCATGCAGGATTCACATCAGCCTTGTGAGGAGGTAAAGCATCGGGACGACGGCAATAAGCGATCCGGTGCAAAACAGCCAGCAGGAGTTTGCCAGGTCGGCATCCAAGTCGTAGATTTGCGGCGGTATGAGGGAATTGAATGCCGGAGGCATCGCTGACAGGACTGTGATGACTTTGAGTATCAAGCCGTCTTGAAGCGTTCCGATTCCCAGAAAATAAGCTGAGGAGGCAATGACAGCCGGAATGACCGCAAACTTGATGATGGCAATGGAAAAACACTCTTTTAAATAGCCGCCGACTGCATTAAACCGCATATTGTAACCGACCGAAACCACCAGCAGAAAAGACGAGAGCGGGATCAGCACCTCATTTGCATCCCTATAAAAACCGGGCCTCGCCATTCCTGAAGCGTTAAGTGCCACTCCCAGCAGGATACTGACCAGATATGTCATGATGAACGGATCCGTCAGAATTCTAACCAGCGGGTTTTGTTTCCTGACATCCTCCACCACCCGGCCGTGGAGCTTTGCTATGGGATAACCCACCAGAAAATACGAAACATCTTCAAACAGTTTATACATGGATACAAAGGCATAGCTGCTTTCACCGAAAAATGCAAAGCAAATGAGGCCTCCAAAATTCCCTATATTGGTGAAGGAACCAGACACAAACATGGATCCGGCCTGTCTTCTGTCATGCTTCAACAGCTTGGACGCCCCAAACCCCAGTATGCCGCCCAGTGCCAGGGCGCTGATGCCAAGGACCGGCAGCGCGATATACTTGGCGTCATCCAGTTTTGCAACCCAGAATGCGCCCATGGCGATGAACGGATTGATCCCCAGCAAGGCTGTTACTTGTACTATTCTTATGTACTTGCCTACAGGTATCGTATCTTTTATCCTGTTTTCCTTAACCTGCTTCCTAAGCAGCTGGCCTGCTGCCAACCCAATCAATATAATGCCTATGGACAATAAAAACTTGCCCAATCTTTCACCCCCGCTTACACCGGATAATGATGCCGGACAATAGAAAAAGCTTCAATGAAGCATTTCTTACCATCAAAGAAGCTTTTTGATAGGACGCGATTACTCCTGCCACTTGTTTTTCCATTCCGTCAGAGAAGTCTCCGTAATGCTGAACACCTTGTCTTTTTCCTTGTTCCTGACGACCTCCAGGATCTTGTAATGGTTGCTGATGCTCCTGTTCAAGCCGTTCTTCTGTGACAGGGACATCTTGATATACTTGGGAAAAAGCTCCACGATCGTTTTGCCGATCCGCTCAATCAGCGGGTTGTGGGTAGCCTTTAAAAACTCCACGTGGAAGGCCATATCTTTCTTGACAAATGCGTCGATATCCCGAATACCGCTGTCATACATGGCTTTTGCTTCATCCAGCACCTGCCCGATGGCTTCAAGATCCTCCTGACTGGCTTTATCAATGGCCAGCTGTAAAACCATGCTTTCATACATGGTTCTCAGCTCATAGAGGTCATCTATGGACTTGGGCTCAAGAATCAGGCTGAAAACCAACGGATTGAAAATGTCCGGTGAAACCTTCGTTGCCACATAGGTGCCGTTGCCGCGTCTGACCTCCAGTACACCCATGGCACAGAGCATCTTGATGGCTTCCCGGATGGAGTTTCTTCCGACACCAAGCTTTTCAATGAATTCCACCTCGGTAGGCAGTTTATCTCCCGGCTTGATTTCTCCATTAGCGATAGAATCGGTGATTCTTTTTAATACGCCATTCACAATCGATTCATTATTTATCGGCTCCAGATTCATTTTCATACCCCTTCTTCAGCACGACACGCCGTTACTCTCTATTATGACAGTACATGCTCTTTTTCAACAATGATTTGTATCTCATTATACCTTTTTTTAATATGCATGACAAGCCGCGTCAGCGTCAAGAAAACACTATCGCAATACCTCAGGATTGACACAGGATTCCGGTGCTTTTCCGCTCAGAACATTGACGATGTTCCGTGCCGCAATCAGACCCATGTTCGTCCTTGTTTCGATAGTGGCAGAGGCAATATGAGGGACGATGACCACATTGTCCAGTTCTGCCAGGCCAGGCTCCAGCTCCGGTTCATTCTCAAAAACGTCCAGCCCCGCCGCCCAGATATCCCCTTCCTTCAAGGCTTTTATCAGAGCCTTTTCGTCTACCACCGGGCCTCTTGAGGTGTTGATCAGTACGGCTGTATTTTTCATCTGCTTGAATTCCTTCTCACTGATCAGATGTTTGGTTGACGGCAGCAGCGGTACGTGCAGCGATACAAAATCCGCTTCGGCCAGAAGTTTATCCTTATCGACGAATACCCCTCCGGTTTCCTTCTCAAAATTCGGATCGGGCTTAATATCGTTATACAGGATCCGCATACCGAAGCCTACCGCCTTCCGGGCAAAGTTGGTTCCAATGCGCCCTGTGCCGATGATGCCCAACGTCTTTCCGGTGATATCCCTGCCCAGAAGCAGCATGGGCCCCCAGCCTTTGAACCTGCCTTCCCTCAGGTAGCGGTCGGATTCTACGACCCTTCTGGATGCCGCAAAAAGCAGCGTCCAGGCTAAATCCGCCGTTGCGTTGTCCAGTACGCCGGGTGTATTGGTGATGATAATGCCTCTCCTGGTTGCCGCTTCCACATCAATATTGTTGTAGCCCACGGCATAATTCGCAAAAATCCTGCACTGGGGCCCTGCCGCTTCAAGGACGGCGTCGTCAATGGCATCGGTTAAGAGCGGCAATATGGCATCCATGCCCTTTACCTTCTCAAGCAGCTCACTTCTCTCCAATACCCGGTCATCAGGATTCACTTCTACCTGGCAATATTGTCTCAAAAGCTCGATTGCCGGCTCCGGAATCATTCTGGTTACATAAACTTTCGGCTTATTCATCGCATTATTCTCCTAATCAAGTTATTTTCCTACGCACCGTACAGGATTTTCTCAGCTTCAGCATAGCCTGACTTACCTACCTGGAATACCGGTTTGCCGGGATCATGCTGGATCCTTGCCAGTGAAATCTGGCCCAAAACGATTGCATCCACTTCGGGTGCCAGCTTATCCATTTCTTCCTGTATGATCCGGTTATGGGTCTCGGTATCGCCTGCCATCAGTGCCGTATATGCGCTTTCATTGATAACGACCTTCAGCTCGATTTCCTTGCCCGCTTCTTTCGCTGCCTCGTACAACAGCCTTTTGGTCCCATTGGGACTGGTGGGCACCGAAGCGATGACACCGATTTTTGTTCCGGCCTTTACGGCTGCTTTTGCCATAGGCTCATCAATATTGAACATGGGCGTCTTGATCAGCTGCCTGGCTAAAGCTGAGGCTTTGTTTACCGATGTGCAGGTCAGCATGATGGCATCTGCGCCGGCCAGCTCAGCATTGAAGGCATAATTGACGATGCGTCTGGCAACCGCTTCCGGCATGTCGCCTTCCTTCAGCGTATCCTCCAATAGGCTGTCATCCAGTATATTGATGATCTCCAAGTCGGGATGCCTTTCCAGCAGGGAACCCGTAAAGGGCTTAACGATCAGATCCATGAACCAGTTGACGGTGTGTATTAAAACGAGTCTCTTTCCCATAATTATCTTCTCCTTTATTATAGCATAAATTCCAAAGGGCTAGCATGCCTGCTAAGCCGCTGTTTCCTTGGATGCCGCTCTGGCAGCCATGATCTGCTTAACAATGGTGAATAGGATCACGGCCAGGAAAATGGCTGAGATCGGACGCACGACAAAAGGTAAAAAGCTGCCGTTATTGGTGATTAAAGCGGTCCTGAATTTTACGTCGATCATATTCCCCAATATCAAACCCAGCACGATAGGTGCGGGAGAGTAGTCCATTTTATCAAGAAGATAGCCCAGGACACCAAATATGAACACAATAAACAGGTCGAAGGCAGACAGGTTGATGGCAAAGCCTCCGATGACGGAAAGCGCTGCAACAATTGGCATCAGATAGACTGTCGGCACTTTCAGTATTTTCGACATAGGGTTCGCAAGCAGTGTACCGGCCGCCCACAGCATGATGACGGACAGCATCAGCAGTGCAGCCATTTTCCCGATAAAACCTGGAGATTCAATTCCGATCATCGGCCCCGGCCTGATGCCATGAAGCGTCAAGGCGCCCAGCAAAACAGCAGCAGGAGGGCTTCCAGGCACTGCCAACGTCAGCATCGGTATCAGTGCGCCTCCGATGGCGGCATTGTTGCCGACTTCCGGCGCAATAGCCCCTTCATAGATCCCAGTTCCGAATTTTTCCTTATTCTTACTGGTTCGCTTTGCAGTATCATAGGAGACCCATGCCGCTACATCCTCACCGACACCGGGAAGTGCACCGATTCCTATACCGATCAGTGAGGACTGTATCACTGTTTTGAGATGCTTTATGGTTATCTTGAGGACGCTTACTTTCTCTTTGACTTTGTCTCTTGCAGCATTCACCGTAAATTTATCATTGCCTGTAAAAGCTTTGATGACCTCCGGAATGGCATAAAAGCCGATCATTGCAGGTATGACCGAAATCCCGCTGAGCAGGTTGGTATTGCCGAAGGTAAAACGTGAGGTGCTTTCTATATCATCCAGCCTGACAAAGGCGAGGAGCAAGCCGATCATGCCGGCAATCCAGCCCTTGATGGTCAGGTCTTTTGCCCCGATGGAGCCGCAGATCAGCACGCCGAAAAAGGCAAGCATGAAAAACTCCGGAGACTGAAAGGACAATGCTATTTTGGTCAGGGGAGGTGCCAAGAGTGCCAAGGCAATCACACCGATAAAGGTGCCGATGATGGAGGCGAACCGTGTCACCTTGATGGCTGTTTCGGCTTTGCCCTGAAGTGCCAATTGATGGCCGTCCAGCGCTGTAGCAGCCGCCGATGCCGTCCCGGGTATATTGAGGAGTATTGCTGAAATACTGCCGCCGTAGATTGCACCGACATAAACACCCATGAGTATTGTAAAGGTGTACTCAAGGGGTACATTATAAGTCAGGCCTGTCAGGAGCGCTATTCCCATCGTGGCGGTCAGTCCCGGCAAAGCACCGATGATGACACCCAGACCGGTAGAAAAAAACATCAGGATCAATATTTTTATATCCATCAGCTCAATGAATGAGCTTATAAAGCTTTGTATATCCGGCATATTATTCCTCCCTCCCTTACGGCAGCGGGATCATGGCCAGCTTGCCGAAACCGAATGCCAATACTGCCGTTGCAACTGCAGCAATGATGATAGAATGAATGACGCTTTTTTTTGTTTTTTTCTGGAATACCAGCATGGAAGTAAGGAGGTAAACAAAGGTCACGACTGCATAAAGCCGTCCGGGAAGCATCAGCAGCATGATGTATGCCGCCAGCAGGCCTATAACGATGCAGGCTACTTTGAATTCTCTTGTTTTCGTCATAAACAGCATGTTTTCCTTGGTGATAAAGTCAAGCCTTGCGCCGGCTCTTCTGGCGGTGAGAAATAAGGAATAGGCGCATAAGCCCAGGAAAAAGGTCACAATCATTGGAAAAAGCCCGGAAGATTCAAACCATTCTTTTCCTCTGCTTATTGTCCTGATGACCAGTTGAAGCGACATGATGAAGCCTGTAATGGATATGCCCATTAATATCATGCTTGTTACCAGGTCTGCTTTCCTTAATGCTTTCTTTTCCAAAATCCTTCCCTCTTTCATTTTAATAGTGCATAAGGTGCGCAAGTGCACACCTTATGCAGGGCTGTTTCAGATATTATATACTTTACGGCTTTGGTATACCAGTATCTTCCGGACTACGCTCGGTCTTCTTCATCTCATAAAGCATCCAGCACATGGTGCTTTGCGCTTTTGAAGCAAGGGCTCTGGCCTCGTCCCCGGTCAGGTTGATGATGATGGCATACTGGGATTCTGCAAATTTCTTGATATCTTCGCTTTTCATGGCTGCATCGAAGGCTTCTTTCAGCTTGGCCTTGATATTATCCGGCGTATCCTTTGGAACCATGAAGCCTATAAACTGCTTGAGCGGCAGATATTTTTCCACGGAAGGTGCCTTCACCGTTACGGACTCAATTTTTCCTGCTCCGGGGAAATCATATCCTTCCTTGTCCATAACCGCCAGCGGAATCAGATCGCCTGACTTGATAAAGTCGGCAACTTCGCCTGCAGATGCAACCACCGCAGCCGTTTCACCTGAAACACAGGCCGTGATGGCCGGGCGGCTTCCGTCGTAAGTGGCTACACCCAGCGGAATGTTGCCATATGCCGGCAACAGATTGGCAAGCAGGAACCACAAGCCGCCATTGGTGCTGGCGATCTTGATTTCGTTGGGCTTTGCACCTGCTGCATCGATCAGGCTCTGGAAATCCTTGTAGCCTGCATTCTTATTCACGAGAAGAAGTCCTGGTGAACCGCCGGCAATGTAGTATTCCCAATCCTTGGCAGTTTGGTTCATATCTTTTGTCATGACCGGAATCGTCAAGGGCGTTTCCGAGGTGCCTGCCAGTGCATATCCGTCATGAGGCTGTGTCCAGACATAATTGGTTCCGGTACCGCCAGGTCCTCCGCCGGTCATATTGTTTGCCAGAACCTTGACACCCAGTGTTTTTTCCATTTCGGCCGCAAGTGCACGGTTCCATACGTCTGTGCCGCCGCCTGCCCCGAAGGGGATGATCAGGTTGATAGGTCTTGACGGGTATTGCTCCACTTTTGCTCCTCCGGTGCTGCATGCCGAAAACACCATTGCTGCGCACAGGATCAATGCCACTACTGTCATAAGCCGAGTTTTTCTCATCATACTTACTCCTCCTTCATCTTAACTCCATAATACTGCATTTTGCAGATTATTTCATTCAAAGAATTTCTGCCGCCATTTTCAGGATCTGGGCGCTGTCCATTTCATACTTTTCCAACAGCTTGTAATAGTCTCCCGATTCAGCAAACCGATCCCTCAAGCCGACCTTGCGCAGTACGCCGGCGCCCTTTTCGGCCACCACATCAGCCACTGCACTCCCAAGTCCGTTCAGGATGTTGTGATCTTCCACCGTAATGACCTTCCCCGTCTTGTTCAATGTCTTTTCCACCAGTTCGGTATCCAGCGGCTTCAGGGTATGCATATCGATCAGCTCCACGCTCACGCCGGCCTTTTCCAGTTTATCGGCGGCTTCCAGCGCCTGATGCAGCATATCCCCGATTGCAATGATGGAAATATCCCTCCCTTCTTTTATCAGCTTTCCTTTTCCGATTTCAAATGCTTCGTCTTCCCCGTAAAAAACCGGAATCGGGTCCCGGGTGAACCTTAAGTAAACCGGTCCATCATACGCTGCTGCTCTATCAACGAGCTTCATTGTTGCATTATAGTCTGCAGGCATAACCACTGTCATACCCGGTATACTTCTATAGATGCCCATATCTTCGATGGCCTGGTGGGTCACACCGTCGTTTCCCGGCGTCAGTCCCCCGTGACTGCAGGCAATCTTGACATTGAGATGTGGGTAGCATATGGATGTCCTGACCTGTTCACACATCCTCATGCTGCCGAAAACAGCATAGGTGCTGACAAATGGTATCTTGCCCATTGTAGCCAGCCCTGCAGCAAAGGTTGCCGCATTTTGCTCCGCAATGCCGACATTGATATGCCGCTCCGGAAAGAGGGCCGAGAATTTCTTCGTTTTACAGGACTTGGATATATCGCAATCGATGACAAAAACCCTATCGTCTTTCTTTGCCAACTCGATGATGCCGTCTCCGAATCCGTCCCGTGTTGCAATCATTTTGCCCATCCTATGCACCTCCCAGTTCTTCCATGGCAGTAGTGTACTGACATGCATCCGGGCATGCTCCATGCCAGTCGCATGCGTTTTCCATATAAGAGACCCCTTTGCCTTTGACTGTATTGGCTATGATGCACTTGGGTTTTCCGGAAGCATGCTTGACGTCTTCCAGTACCTTCAGTATTTCCCCGATGTTGTGACCGTCTATGCTGTAGACTTCCCAACCGAAGGCCAGGAATTTGTCGGCAATGGGATGCACCGGCATGATCTCACAGGTATTGCCGTCAACCTGCAGGTTGTTGTCGTCAACAAATGCAATCAGATTATCCAACTTGTATTTGGCGGCCGTCATGGCGGCTTCCCATACCTGTCCCTCCTGAAGCTCACCGTCTCCCAAAATGACATAAACCTTGCTGTCCAGACCGTCATATTTGGCACCGAATGCCATGCCGGCACCAGCCGATAAGCCTTGTCCCAGGGAACCGGACGTCATATCCAATCCCGGTACTTTCTTCATATCCGGATGGCCCTGCAAGATCGAACCCATCTTTCTCAAGGTATGGATTTCACTGAGATCATAAAAGCCTTTCATGGCCAACGCAGCATAGATCACCGGACAGGTATGCCCCTTTGACAGGATCACCCTGTCTCTTTCATTCCACTTCGGCTCACTTGGCCGGATGCGGAGCGCATCAAAATACAACACTGCAACAAAATCTGCCGCGGAAAGCGAGCCCCCCGGATGCCCCGACTGTGCTTCGTGGATCATTGTGATGATATGCCGTCTTAATTCCCTGGCCTTATCCTCCAGGTACTTTACCTTTTCCAGGTATTCCATCATAATCCCTTCTTTCACATCACATGTAATACGTAGGATGTCTTATGTATGATTAATTATATTCTCTATCCTTTTAAAAATTCCTTCTTCATGAAAAAATATTTTTGAAAAATCGGAAAAAAATAAAACCGCATTGCACATCACAATACGGTGTATACACAATACGGTTACTATTCCATAAGGTCTACAAAACCATGATTTTCGGCAGCTTCACATCCATGCCGTTGGCCCTGTACGTTTCACAAGGCCATATGCCGGATACCGACGGTACCTCGATTTCTCCGCCGGTGTTTAGTGTCAGTTCTTCTCCCTTTGCCCCTGAAATGGTTATAAACCAGTCAAAGGCTTGATTCTCCGTCACCACTTTGGATGCATCCATGCACAGCGTGGGATCGGATACCATATATCCCGTTATGCCGCCCTGGAAATGCTTGTGCCACTCGTTCTCATACCCCAGTTCCTTATACAGACGCTTCTGCTCCGACAGAATATCGGCGAACCTGATGCCGGGCTTTGACATGGCTATGGCAGCAGCCTCAATGCGGCAAACGGCATCATAACGCTTGGCAAGCTCAGCCGGCACAGCCCCGAAACACACCATGCGGGCCAGGTTTGAATGCAGGCCCCATTTCTTTACTGCCGGACTGATCAGGACGGTTTTCTCTATTCTCTTGCCGGTGGGACAGCAGTGCCTATATGCGGCTATCCGCTCGTCGCTGCCGATGATCATAACGGATACCGATACATTATGGCGTCCGTACTTCTCCCACAGCATACCCTGTACATCATATTCACGCATGCCCGGGTGCAGACACGCTGCAGTTTCTGCAATAATCTGCTCCGACAGGACCGCCGCCTCACGATATCTCTCAATCTCATATCGGGTAAGCGGATAATGCAGCTTATAAAACAGATCCGGGGAATAATCCGCACCGGCTATCGGAATATCCGAAACGACACGCATACCGCGAACCAGCTCCAATACCTTCGCTTCTGCGCCGCCTTCAAACCATTTTGTCACAACCGGCGTATAGCCCAGGTCTGCAGCCTCTTCATCCATCACTTTACACAAATCGGCCACCAAGGCCACCATAAACTTCTCACTTTTTGTCAGTACGATATAGCTGAATCCTGCCTCCGAGGAAAGAATCACTCTGTTTTCTCCGCCGCAGGTAAGCCAGGCAAAGTTATCTGCCCGGCCAATGACGGCTGCGTCCCAGTGGTTTTCTTCCAGACAAGCCAGGATCCTTTGTTCCTTGATCAGCGCTTCCGCTTTTCTGTCCTGCATGCACATCACCCTATTCACAGCTTTTTGTAATATTGCGGCGCTCCAGCCGCTTTTCCAGCATGGTCCGGAGACTGTCGAGCAAAATGGCCAGCAGAATGATGCCCGCCGTAATAATAGGCTGCATGTAGATATCTACCTGCAGATAGACAAGTCCTGCCTGGACTACCTGTATGAGCAGCGTCCCAATGACAACGCCGGGGAATACGCTTCCCACACCGCCGCTGAGGCTTGTGCCCCCTAGTACGGCAGCGGCTATTGCTTTGAACTCTTCTCCCTCGCCATAACCTGCATTGACAATGCCCAGCTGCGTTACCGAGATAATGCCGCCTATGGCAGCAAGTACACTGCACAGTATGTAGACAACTGCTATAATCTTTATATGGTCAATCCCTGCTTTGGCAGCAACCTCGCTATTGTAGCCTACAGCATAGATATGCCGTCCCAGGGGGGTGCTCTTCAGCATCAGCTGAACCAGAATGATGATCACGATAAAGATGAAAACCGGAAGCGGTATGAACCCCAAAAGTCTCCGGGAAGCCATACCTGTAATGGCGGAAGGCCATTCAACAGCAACCGACTTCGTCAGCATCAGCGTCAGGCCCTTGAGCGCCACAAGGGTACTCAAGGTAACAATAAACGGCACCAGCTTCAGCTTGTTGATGCAGAAGGCGTGGAATGCACCCACCAATAAGCCGATGACAATGGCGCTGACGATTGCCAGCCAGATGGGAAACCCGAAGTTCCGTATCAAAAGCCCGGCACTGGAAGCGGACAGGAACATCAGTGAGCCTACCGAGAGGTCTATCCCGCCTGTCAGCAGCACCAGGGTCATACCGATAGCTACGATGCCGATGTAGGAGCTGGATGTGAGGATGTTCTCAATATTATCCCATTCAAAAAACACCGGCGTAATCAACCCGAATACCACAAATACGAGGATGAAGAGCAGCAACGGTATGTTTTTCAGCAGTTTAAGCGCAAAGGCGCTCATATTGGCCTTATTATTGTTGTTCACTGCTGCACCTCACTTTCATGACTTGCATTTTTGTTGAAGGCACACTGCCCGAAGGCATATCTCAAAATGGTCTCCCTGTCGAACTCATCCTGACCGACACAGCCAGTTATTTCGCCCCTGCTCATGACATAGATCCTGTCACAGATACCCATCAGTTCCTCGATTTCGGAGGATACCACCAGTACGGCAGCCCCGTCGCATGCCAGATTGTTGATAACGGAGTACACCTCAAACTTTGCGCCTACATCTATCCCTCTGGTCGGTTCATCCACGATAAAAATCTCCGGGCTTGTCATCAACCACTTGCCGATGACCACCTTCTGCTGGTTTCCCCCGCTGAGGCTTTTGGCTGCGCTTTTTTCGATAGCACCTGATTTGATCCTGAGCCGCTGTGAAATGGCTGCTGCTTTGTCGGCTATCCTGCTCTTGTCAATAAATCGGAGGAATCTGGAAGCCAGATTCGGCATGGCAACAAAGCTGAGGTTCTCCAGCACTGTCATTTCCAGCATCAGGCCTTCTTCCCGCCGGTTCTCCGTAACAAAGGCCACGCCTTGCTTTATGGACTGTACAGCCGTATTTTTTGACTTTAACTTTCCTTTGATTTTGATTTCTCCGGACTCAAAGGAATCCAGCCCGAAAAATATGTGCATCAGCTCAGTACGGCCCGATCCCATCAATCCGAAGATACCCACCACCTCGCCCTCATGGGCGTGCAGGTTGATATTGCTGACGATTCCTTTTTTTGTTATGTTGACCAGTTCTACTTTTTTCTCATCGGATACGACGTTTTTACGTTCCGGATAAATATGCTTCATATCCCGTCCAATCATGTTAAAAATCATGGAATCGATGTTAAAGCTGGACGTAGTACCTTCCGCCGTAACGTTTCCATCCCTCAGGACCACGATTCTGTCGGTTAATTTCTGAATATCGGACAAGATATGGGAAATATAGATGATCGACCGACCTTTCTGCTTCAGATCCCCGATGATCTTGAAAAGCCGTTCTGTTTCTCTCGCTGTAAGCGATGTCGTGGGTTCATCGAAAATGATAACTTGTGCATCCATGCTGAAGGCTTTTGCAATCTCCACAAGCTGGCGTTCGCCCTGGGAAAGCTTTTCTATTAGCGTATCCGGCGGACATTGCAGCCCTACTGCCTTTATAGCCTCGTGTGCCAGGCGGTTCATTTCCCTCTTGTTGATGTATGGAATTTTGTTGATTTTCGGAAAGTCAATCAAAAAGATATTTTCAGCCACTGTCAGGTTGTTGCAAAGGTTAAGCTCCTGATGGATGAATGCGATTTTGCTGGCGTTGGCATCCATGGTGTTTTTGGGTTTGTACGGCTGATCGTACAAAAGCATGTCACCGCTGTCCGGCTGCAAAACCCCTCCGACAATGTTCATCAAAGTAGACTTTCCTGCGCCGTTTTCTCCGATGATTCCCAGGACCTCGCCTTTTTCAACACGGATAGACACGTCGGAAAGAGCTTTGATGCCGTAAAATGCCTTAGATATGTTTCTAAGTGCGAGTATGTTCTCCCCCATATAAAACGCCTCCGTTTCTTTCTCTACATGACGTTTGTCCGGCGTTTGATCTCAATTCTGAGTACGTCAAACGCAACAGCGATGATAATGACAATCCCCTTTGCCATATCAACGACATAAAAGGGAAGCTTCATCATATTCAGCGCATTTGCCAGTATGACAAAAAACAGGGCGCCGAACAGTGTCCACGAAACTTTTCCTTTACCTCCGAACAGTGAAGTGCCACCGATGACAGCTGCGCCTACTACATCCATCAGCATGGTTTGCCCCAGTGTAGGCCTGCCGGCGATCAACCTGGCAGAAAGCAGGACAGAACCCATCGCCGCACAAAAACCGCTGAAGGCATATGCGAATATGATGACCTTCCCAGTCGGGACGCCTATCACCGCTGAAGCTTTCGGATTGGAGCCGACGAGGTACAGCCACTTCCCCAGAACCGTCTTGTTCAGCAGTATGGCGGCCAGGACAGCAACGACAATGGCAAAAATCATGGAATAGGGAATAATCTTCATGATGCTGCCGCTTCCGATGGCCTTGAAGTTTTTGGGAAGTCCTATGATGTTTTCCGACTTGGTCAGATAAATCGCCAGTGCACTGAACAGCATCTGGCTTACCAGCGTGACCATGAACGGCGGCATCTTGAACTTGTGTATGAAGAAGCCGTTGAAGCAGCCAATGCCGACACCAATGAGGATCATCACGAATATAGCGGCGTAAATAGCTGCAGGCTCTCCTGCCAGCGGCCCCCCGGATTCCGTCAGGAACCAGCCCCATAAAGGACTTTTCTCAAAAAGAGTGGGATCCGCTTTGCTGGTCATGATGGCTGCCCCCACGACACTGGTTATGGCTATGATGGAAGTTTGGGAAAGGTCTATCCCGGCTACGATCAGGACCACCGTTTGTCCGATGGCGATGATGAAAAGCGGCCACAAATTGGACATGATATTGTTGATATTGGCCCGGGATGCGATATGCGGCGTAACCGGCATAAGCGATACGAAAATCAGCAGACAGAAAAAAACAATAAAATACTCTGATAATAACACTTTCACAAAGAGATCTTTTACATCGGATTTGTTCCTCTCGGTAGGCGAGCCCTTTAAAAACACTTGATTCTCCCCCGTTCCTTTTTTACATTCAGAAAATACACCCTGCGGCACGGTGAGCCTTATGGAATTCTGCCGAACCGGTATTTATTTATTCGGGGAAGGAACTCAGAATTCCTTCCCCGAATATTGATACTGCTATTCAATTAATATCTGAACCGATTGCTTCTTAGAGTTCTCCCTTTTCCTGTCTCAGCTTGTTGCCCCACATTCTCATCTTCATTTCGCCCATGTTGGCCTGAGTCAGAGCGAAGCCCGGGTCATCCATCCACTTTTCCGGTGTCTTTTCGCCTTTTTCTATGGCTTCCAGCATACCGGTCAGGATCAGCTCAGCTTCATAATAAAGGTCCTGTACGGCTGTGGCATCGACATAACCTTCGTCCATCAGCTTGCCGGCCGTCATATCGCCGTCGACAGCGCCCATGATGATATGGTTGGGATCACCGATCTTCTGCCATTTGCCCAAGGGTTCGAGAACACTTTTTATAACCGGATAGAGGAAGTCGGAACCGCAGAAGAGAAGTCCTACATCTTTATTGGCTGCCATTGCACTCTTCAGATTGGCAAGGGCGGTGTTGGAGTCCCATTTGGTGGGTACTTCGATATACTCGGTGAAGATGTCCTTGTTCTTTTCATAGACATTCTTGAAGCCCTGGTATCTGCCGACTGCATTGGGATCGCCGAGGTCTCCCACCATGACAAGGGGTTTTACCTTCTTGCCGGTCTTCTCGAATACCTTGCGCGCTTCCAGAGCCATATGCTCCATCGCCTTCGCGGAAATGGTCACATTGTCTGCTACTGCGACAAGGGCCTTGGCATCTTTATTGGAAGGAGGTCTGTTGAATACGCCGAAGGGAATACCGGCGCTGTTGCAGGCTTCACCGATTGCAACGGCACTTTCCCCGTCCTGAGGAATAATGATGATTCCATCAACCTTCTGAGCTATGGCATCGTTAACCTGTTCAAGCTGCTTGTTGGCGTCCTCATTGGCATTGAATTCGATTACTTCGATCCCTTTTGCCTTAAGAGTCTCTACGATAGCCTTATGTCCTGCCACCCAGAATTCTGTTTCCAAGTCCTGGTAAGCAAAAGCAATCTTGAGTTTCTTTTCAGCTGCCGGCTGCTCGGCTGCCGCGGGTGTCGCTTCAGGTGCCGGAGCTGCTGCCGGTTCCGGTTTCGGCGCGCATGCTGTTACCAACACCGCAAACATAACGACAAGCATAACAATTGATAGTGCTCTCTTCATTTTCTCTCCTCCTAATTATAATAAGTAATCTGAACACATAATGTGTTTTCATATTTTATTATATATTATAAAAACTGAAAATGCAATACTGATTTATGAGTTTTTTTCCAATACACCCATTCAAAACCTACCAGGTCTTGCCACATGCGCGTCCAGCCATTGCGTTCGTTCATTCGAGCTTATTCTGTGTTTTTTTACTATTTTCCTTCGCCTTTTTTGCTTAAAGCCTTTACTTTAATTATCATTTTCATTGTTTAATGTTGAAAACGATAGTGTTTTTTACAGTTTATTGTTCTCCAAGGCCGCATTAGCCAGATGCATCGGTTTGGTCATGATTTCGGCTTTCGCCAGTATCAGGCTGACAAAAAGGCATTCCACAATACACAGTTCCGTCACCCGTTTAGACATAACCTCCCCTACGATATGCTCAGTGAAAGCTGCCGTCAGCAATACGATATCTGAGTTTTTTGCCAAGGGAGACACCGGGTAGTTTGTAATACAGATGACAGTAATGCCGGCCTTCTTGGAGTATTTAACCAGCTCAACCATGTTCTTTGTCCTGCCCGAGTGGGAAATGACCAGCAGCACATCGCCTGCACGCATCTGTGATACAGCTATGAGAAGCTGATCGATATCGTCAGAGGTGTGCGCTCTGATACCGGCCCGGAAGAGCTTCTGGAAACCCGACTTGGCTACATTGGCAGCGTCGCCCGCACCGGCCAGCACGATCATGCCCGCATTGCAAAGCGCTTCAACCGCAAGCTGGTATTGCTCCCGGTCCAGTATCCTGAGGGTATCGGAAAGTGCCCGCAATGATGCGTCAAACACTTTTTGGATAACCGTATCATAGCTGTCCTCAGAAGTCAGCCCTGAATAAAGCTGCGTCGTATGCAGCCCGCTGTTTTCTTTGCCGATCATCGCTTTAAGCTCCTGGAATCCTGCATAACCCAGCCTTTTTGAAAGCCTGACGTAAGTAGCCTCGCTGCAGTCCGCCTCCCTTGCAGCATCCACAATGGACGCAGTCCCTATGAACTCCGGCCTGTTTATCAGCAGATCGGCAGCTTTTTTTTCGGCTGTCTTCAGCGAGTCATATACAGCCTGAAGCCGTACAAGGCATTCTCTAGACAAGCTCTCTGTGTTTCTGCTCTCAATGTCGAGCGGCATTTCAATCACCCCATCACAATTTCTTGTTTATAGCTTTAAGTGTATCATATACATCTCTGTAAATGAAATACTTTTCCTCGTACAAGGTCTTCATGACCGGATCAGGCAGGTATTCGTCCTTAATGGACACCGAACAGCCGACCCCCTCGTCTACCGAGGAATAAGCCCCCGCTGCAGTACCGGCAAGGATTGCCGCACCCAGGCATGCCGCTTCCCTGACCTTCAGGGTGGAGACCTTGCAGCCGGTCACATCGGCTTTGATCTGCAGCCAGACGGGTGAACGGGCACCACCGCCTACGCATCGAAGGTCATGGATGGCGATGCCAGCCTCCTTCATCCGCTCGATGTTGATCCGCAGCTCATAAGTCAGGCTGTCCAAAATGCCCTTTGCGATATCATGCCGTGTGGTTGCCATGGTCAACCCCAGCATGGCGCCTTTGGATTCCAGGTCGCACCAAGGTGTACCGCTGCCGTTGAAATGGGGCAGCACCAGCACCGGAGATGGTCCGGGCGCCGTTTTGCCCACGATGAGGTCATAAGCGCTGATCTCCTTTTCTTCAGCCTGTAATAGCTCCGCCGTTCCCAGATTGTCCCGGTACCACTTCAAAAGCAGACCGCCGATATGGTTCAGTGAAAAGGTGAAATACATGTCTCGCTTTGTATGGCAATAGCAAGGGTAAAAGCTATGATACATCAGATCGGACAGCCTTGGTTCATTGAAAGCTGACGAGACCACCTCCGCCGTACCATGGGAATCGATGGCTATATTCTCTCGGATAACGCCTGCTCCCAGTGCCGCACAGGTCTGGTCATGCCCCCCCGCTACCAGCAGCATTCCCTTTGGCAGTCCAAGCTCCTCAGCAAGGCTGGGGTTTATTTCGCCCACCACTTCGCCGGATTGAACAGGTATTGAGAGGCTTTCTTCCGCGATCCCCACCGTCTCAAGTATTTTGCCGGACCATTTCTTTTTCGCCAGCTCAAAGGCCATGGTGCGGGATGCCATGGTGTAATCAATAACCGGCGGCGCACCGAGCTTGGAAAGTATGAAATCGGCATAGGTCATGAACTTGTAGGTTTTGCCGAAAATCTCAGGTTCATTGTCCTTGAGCCACATGATCTTCATCAATGAATTAAGCGGATGCGGCCTCATTCCGGTCATTTCAAAAAGCCGCTTCCCGCCGAACAGTGCTTCGCAGCGTTCAGCCTGGCTGAAGGGGCGGTAATCCATACCCAGGAGCGCATGGTACAACGGTCTGCAGTTCCCGTCTACCGGAATAATGGCATCGCCTTGCACCGAAAGGCTCAGCGCCTTTATATCACCGGTACCGCTTTCCGACACCGCCTGTCGGATAACCTCCCTTGTCAGCTGCCATACCAGCCGGGAATCCTGTTCCGCCTGCCCCGGGCTTTCACAAATCATGCCGTATTCCCGAAAGCCGTATCCTTTGATATTTCCCTCCAAATCGAAAACCACCGCTTTTGTACCGGTCGTTCCCACATCAAGACCCAATAGGTGCACGTAAGCCACCCTCCCTCATGCATCTGTAGATTTCCCATGAAAGTATGGGATATAAAACCGACAAAGGCGGCACGGCTTTCTTCCGGTATTGCACCGCCAAGAACCGCCGCGTCGCCTGGTTTGCCATTTTTTTATCAAATCCGCCCGGTCATTTTGAGCCTGGAGACTATTCCCCACGGATCCACGCTTTGACATCCGCTTCGATATCGTCGTAGAAATCAGGCTTTAAGCCGGGAATGTACTTGCAAGCCTCATAGATTGCAGGCAGCACATTACCGTGGATTCCCACACAGTGATGGACATAGGGTCCTGTTACCAGTTTATCCTCCAGCCTGGTCCAGTTATCTACCTCGATCCAGAGATAGGTGCCTATGGTCTGGGGACCTTCAATGCCCTTTGCAGTACCCAAAAGGATGGAATAATTACCGTTGTCCCCGTCAAAGCGCAGGAGTGAAATCTCACCGCCCCTGATCTCGGCAATAACGGAACCCGGACAATGCTCTTCAAAGGCAAAGGGTCTCCCGAATTTGGCCTTTCCCTTAGCCAGGGATATAGGCCAGGGACCGCAGTGCTGCAGCAGTTCTCCGTTTTCGTTTTCCGGGTGCCGCACCGACCAGTCCGCAAAGAAGGGAGGTGTCTTCCCCATGGCTGCTGCCTGTGCCATTACAGCGGTTATAGCGCCATGTATGTCGGTCTCGCATACCACAGGAATCCCCTCGTCGGTCAGGAGCGAGTTGGCCATACAGGGCATGACATGCAGTGCCTGCTGAAGAGCGCTCCAGCACTGTATCGCTACTGCGCTGCAGCCCAACTCCTGAGCATAGCGTTTCATAGCGGTCTTAAGTGCAGCAAGGCGCTTTACCGCATCAGCCGGAACGCAGATCTCGGTATTTTCCTCCAAAAACTTCACGGTTGACTGGACTTCCGCATCGTTCTCGGCTTCCAGCTTCAGGATCCTGTCGGTAAACTCCGTCATGGTAATGGGACGCAGCTGGATTCCAAACCGCTCCAGCAGCTCACCCTCATTGCACATCATGGTCCAGAAGTCAGCCGGACGGGTGGATATCTGCAAAATGCGGAGCTTCTTGAATTCTTTGACGACATTGGCTGCAGCCAGGAAATTCATAAGTCCACGCTCAAAAGCCTCATCCTCCAGACGGCAGTTAGGCAGGTAAGTAAAGGGCAGGTTGAAGCGCCGGAAAACCTTCCCGGTAGCAAACAGGCCGCACTGCGTATCCCGCAGCCTCGACCCGTCTGCCAGGGGCGCCTCGTCCCGGGGTCCCCAGAGAAGGATGGGCAGTTTCAACTCATTTGCCACTTTGCAGACCAAGTCTTCAGTGCCGAAATTGCAGTGGGGGAAAAATACTGCATTGACCTTCGCCGCCTTGAACTTCTCCACGACCTTCTCAACATCACTTTCCGCATGAAGCAGGCCTTCCTCGTTTATATCATCCATATCAACAAAATCAATACCCAGTGCCTTAAGCTTCTCCTGTGTAAGCTTCTTGTACTTCAGTGCATCCTCCTTGCTGAAAATGAATCTTCTCGTTGGTGCCAGTCCGAGTTTGATCTTATGATCCATTTTACCCCTCCTTACATACTTTCAAATTAGCCTACATGTCTATTATAGTTAACAGGTCATATCCTGCATACGTCTAAGCTGCAGCAAAACTGAATTATTATCAAGTTCCACCATATCATAAGTGATGATCTCATCCTTCTTCACATCACAGAGGAGCTTCGCTCCCTTTGCAAGGCCTACCGGAAGCATTTTTCCTTCCTTGGCGACTTCATAAAGGTCGATGCTGGCACGGTAGCAGAATTCGCCAATGCTGTCCAGCACCTCTCCGGCCTTGAGGTCGCGCTTAGCCACGGTGATGCATTCAGAGGTGAGTCTCTTTTTGGGGTGTGCGGTGGATTCGCCGTATAAAACCGCTTGGGCTACCGTTATTGGTGTTTCTATACTGCAAAGATGATAAGGTCTCAGCAGGAGGTAATTGGGTCCGGGACCCATATCCCGCTGCAGAAGGCCGTCCTTGAGCCGCTCCTGGTCTGTGGAAACGATAACAAACACGCCGGGGTTTATGTCCCCTATGCCGTAATCCACAACACCCTCACGGTTGAGTATGCCGCCCTGATCCTTCCGGCAGAATACCTTGGTCAAGTCTTTTATATTGCATTTGGGGCCATGCATGCCGCGTATGTCCGGCACCAAACCCGTGGCGTTGGAAACGGCAGCCATCTCAATCATGGTCTTTGAGCCGTCCACAAACTCACAAAGCATCTTGGCGCTCATTTGACGGGCATCCGCCTTTGCCTGCAGGTCTGCAGGCGTGGCATAGATGTCAAGGGGGTTATTCTTTCCCTTGCCTACCGCTACGACCTTCAAGCCCAGTGCGGTAGCAAAACGGTAAACTTCTACGATGGACCCAGGTTCATCGCCGGCCGTCAGGGAGTATACCACACCGGCATTCTCAGCCATCTGCCGCAGTATAGGTCCCACCGTTACATCGCACTCCACATTCATCATGACAATATGCTTTTTGTTGTTGATGCAATCAAGGCTGATTCTGGCTCCCATTTCAGGAGCTCCGGTGGCATCTATAACGACCTGGATGGTACTGGTCAGGACTGCCAGCTTATAGTTGGTCGTCGCCACTTTCCTGCCTGCACGGACAGCTTCTTCCGCCACAGCAAGATCGTTGGTCTCAACGATTTCGCCTTCATAACCCGAAAGCTTGTAGGCGCTGACTGCGGTTTCGGTTCTCAGGTCAACGACGACGTCGACCTCCATACCTGCCATGCCTGCAATCTGAGCCACAATATCTGTACCCATCTGTCCGGCTCCCACCAAGCCTACACGGATCGGCTTGCCCTCATCCTGCAATTTTTTCAGCTTCATATCTATTTCATACATCTAAGACACCCTCCTGTTTTCATATCTGTTTATGCCCATGGCTTAACAACGACGCGCAGTGCCTTCCGCTGCTCGGCATACGCTATTCCCTCCGGAATCCCATCAAGCCCCACAGCTTTGGTCACATATTTCTTTGCGGCGATTTTTCCTTCGGCAATCATCTGCACGGCCCGCTTCAAGCCTGCTGCCGGATAAGAAAATGCACCTGTTACCGATATTTCATTATAATGGATGAGATTGCTGTCCAGAGTCGTCATGGGATTGTTTCTGTTGACACCGCCGAACAGGATCACTTTTCCCCGTTTTCTGACCATCTCGACTGCCTGCTGCTGGATGGTGGTGACCGGAGCGGCACATATGACAATATCGGCGCCAATTCCCTCGGTTGCCTGCAGCACGGCTTTGACCGGATCCTCCTTGTAAGCATCGATCATGATGTCTGGCGCAAAGGTTGCAGCCATCTCCAAGCGGGAGTGTCCGCTCAGGATAATTTTGGAGGCACCTCTTGCACGGGCAACCTCTATATGAAGACAGCCGATGGGCCCGTCGCCCATGATGACCACCGTATCTCCCGGGCTGACATTGTTTTGCTCCTGGCATGCTATAACCGAGGATGCCGGTTCTGCCATCGCAGCTTCATCAAAACTTAAATGCCCGGGGATGGGCTCTATAAACCCGTGCTGCACCACTTCGGGCGGCAGGTAGATATATTGCGCGAAACCTCCAGGCCAATTGGTGCCCAGCATCCTGTGGTTCATGCAGAGGTTCACCAGGCCGCGCTTGCAGTAATAACATTCACCGCAGCTTACATCCGGCGCAATGGCTACTCTGTCGCCAGCCTTGAAGCGTTTGATATCGCTGCCGACCTCTTCAACGACGCCTGAGATTTCATGACCCATGATCTGCTGCTGGACCCCATACCTCAGGCCGATGTGAAAATTCCGCATGTCACCGCCGCAGATACAGCAGGATTCAACCCGCACCAGTATACCGCCGGCTTCACACGCCGGAACCGGCACTTCCCGGACAACAATTGTCTCAATCTTCTCAAAAACAGCAGCTTTCATCGTTCTCATCCCATTACCTCACTTTCCTCCGGAAAGCAGCCGGTCTCCCACCGCTCCCCCGGGATGTATTACGGCAAACTGTTCCCGTGTGTAACCCGTATATTGCATCAGCGCAATACAGATGGCGTCAAATACGGCAATTACCGCCAGCGTGCTCGCTGTTGCCAGCATATTGAATGGACAAGGCTCCTTATCGACTTTGATTTTCAAGAGAAGATCGGATTCCCGGGCCAGGACTGAGTCAGGGTTCTCCGTGACGCCGATCAGTGCTGCACCCTTGCTTTTGCATGCAGGGACCAGGTTCACAATTTCTTTAGTATTTCCGCCCTTTGAGATGAGAATCAAAATGTCTCCCCCTTGAAGAAGTCCCAACGCCCCATG
This sequence comes from Calditrichales bacterium MX18-03, assembly GCA_021083345.1. Lineage (GTDB taxonomy): Bacteria > Bacillota > Clostridia > Lutisporales > Lutisporaceae > JAJGRE01. Next base: position 932,736 of record JAJGRE010000001.1, read on the forward strand.
TACCGCATCAGCCGGATTCAGGTAGGTAGCGGGACGCTCTACGCAACAAAGGGAGTGTGCAATTTTACGTGCTGCTGCGGCAGATGTACCACAGCCCGAAATGATAACCCTTCCTTTGCAATCGCCGATCAGCCGCACAGCCTCACTAACCGCTTCACTGGACACTGACGAGACAAGTGCCTTAATGGCATCGGCTTCAATGGACAAGGTGTTTTTGACACTTGACCAGATTTCATGCTTTTCCATTTTCTTTTTTCTCCTCACAAAACAAATCATTGAACCCTTTTAAACTTTTCAATTTTTTCATTCTAAAATGAATTTCAACACGTGTAGAAACCATGATTTTTATATAGGCTTACCAAATTATCCATTCTATTGATTAAATTATAGCATCCGTATACGATTAAATCAAGAAGCACTTTCATTTTTATTTATTAATTATAAAAATAAAACCGTCTTTTATTCATACAAAAAATTTAATAGGATTCCTTTCCGGAATCCTATTTGCTGAGTCCTATGGCGCCTTTCGGGCAGTTTTCCGCACAAATGCTGCATCCCCAGCAGCGTGCCTTATCAAACTTCACTTTTTTATCCGCTGTCATATAAAATGCTCCAAAGTTGCACATCCGGGTGCATTTTCCGCAGTGGCTGCATCTGTCCGGATCCCAATCCACCTGATACCCGGAATCAGGCCATTTTCCTTTTGAACCCAGCTTTTCTGCCGCTCTGAAGGGATAACAGCAGCAGCCGTCGCAATTGCACAAGGCTTCATCCTCGCCGGTGTGCATCAGCCCGCTCTTGTTTGCCTGCGCCAGGATTTCCTTGGCTTTTTCCTTTGTTATCTTCTCCCCCCAGCCCCTGTCTGCGGGCGAATTCATGCCGCATCCGAACTGGATGCAAACGTTCCTGGGCTTTTCACAGTTCAAGGCGATCGCCTTGCAGTTGCATGGCTGGAGATAGATAACCTGTTCCAAGTGATCGATCATCGCCTGTGCTTCCTTCAATGTCATCAGATGGCTGTTATGCAGAGAGACTGTTTCTCCGTTAATTTTTTTTACGACAGTATCCTTGATACGCTCAACATACTCAGCCAGACACCATTCATCCAGCTCTTTCCTGTCAGCCGCTGGGATACCATACCATTTCTCCGGCTCGTATTGGGCAAAGTAGGACATGCGGGTATAAAAATCCGTTATACCGTAGCAAAGTATCCCGTCTTTTTCTGTTTTTCGGATAACCGCACGCCTGTAGCACGCCAGCAAAAACGCTTCGGCATTCACATTAAAATCCGACTTTATGATTTGTGAAAACTCATGATGGCTGAGTTCTTCTTTCCCAACCAGCCCAATCAGCTTGATCTCATCTTTCGTCAGCATTGCCGGAGCTAAATGATAAAACCTTTCCGGCACCTCAAAGCCTGCCATGGCTTGTACCCATTCTTTTCCTTGCATTGGCTCCCCCCTATCCTGATCCTGCATTCTATATCCCGAATTTTCTTATCCGGTACTGAAGGCTTTGCCGCATGATGCCCAATTCCTCCGCTGCCCTTGTCACATTGTTTTTATGGCGCTTCATGGTATTCCGGATAACCTCTTTTTCATAAACCTCCATGATGTCCTTTAGGGCTTTGACTTGGTTTTCCTCCAGGCCTTTTACATCGCCGTCGCTTCGCAGATACTTCGGCAAGTGGCTGATCTGTATGATGTCTCCGCTCATGGTATTGAAGCAATATTCAATAACATGGACCAGTTCCCTCACATTGCCAGGCCAATCATAGGCCCGGAACCTGCCAAGCACCTCTTCGGAAACCCCTTTGACCTGCTTGGAATAGTGGCGCGACAGTTTCTCTACAAAATACCGTGTCAGCACCCCGATATCTGCCCTTCGCTCCCTGAGGGGCGGAATATTGATGGTAACGGTACTGATCCGGTAATAGACATCCTTCCTTATTGTATTGCTTTCAATGGCACGGAAGGGTTCTTCATTGGTAGAGGAAATGATCCTGACATCGCATTTAATATCCTTCAGGCCGCCGACGCGCCTGAATTTATTTTCCTGTAGCACGCGCAGCAGTTTGGACTGCATATGGAGGCCCATGGAGTTGATCTCATCCAGGAACAGCGTTCCCCCTTCTGCTTGTTCGAACAAACCCATCTTATCGGTGCTGCCCGTAAAAGAGCCCTTTTCCGTTCCAAACAGGATGCCCTCCAGCAAGTTCTCTGGAATAGCAGCACAGTTAATGGCAACAAACTCCTTATCCTTTCTGTGACTGGCTGAATGAATGCTCTGCGCAAACAACTCCTTCCCCGTGCCGGTCTCGCCGTAAATCAGGACCGAGCAGTCCCTTTGGGCAATGTTCTGAGCCAATTCAATGGCTTCCCTGAAGTTTTCATCTTCACCGATCAAATCATCAAACTGATAGTACTTGAAAGCATAATACTTCTTTTTCTTCTTTATGCTCTGCAAATTTTCGCTCTCTGACAGGAACTTCTCCAGTACAGACGCACTGACTTGATGCTGCTCTACTACAGACGTATCCTCCACCAATCCGACAGCTCCAATGACCGTATTTTCAACAAGCAGCGGATATCCGGAATTAATCGTTGTGATCAATTCTCCATTCTTGTTTTTGAAATGATCACATCGATACAATACAGGCGCCTTGGTTTTTATGGTATTCAAGACGGTGCTGTAATCTTCATTCAGGTCATAAATATCCAGTAAATGTTTTCCTATAATACTGGATCGGTTTGTTTTCTCGATTTTCTCACTGGATTTGTTGCAGAACAGGAGATATCCGTTTTGATCAAAAATCTGTATGCCGTCAGAAATGCAGTCAAAAGCTGCTTCATATATCTTACTATTATCGGCACCTTTCGTTATATAGAGAATATACCCCCTGCCCAATGCATTCTTGATTTTTTTGAACTCAAGCATCATACCCTTAAAGTTGACATACCCGCTGTTCTTATATAAATCAATATCCAGAAAGCTGTAGATTTCTTTCCCTTTATACTCATTCCAGATGCTGATCTTGTCCATTTCCTCACTGAGGTTCCAGTACTCGATATGCTTGACCACATTGTTGTCGTCCAGAAAGCAGATGATATCATAGGAGACCATGCCTTATCCTCCTTTACCCTTGTTTTCGTTGAACACTTTAATACTAAAGCTATTCATAAAAATTATCAAGTAGGCACATTGTTTAATTAGCAAGAAGCATACCAGTATTTCATTTGTTTTGTTTCGCTGCCGGTTACCTTCTCCCTTCTTGGCACATTTCTTGCTCTGATATCAATTATGCAAATTGTTATCGCAGGAGGAGAAGCCATGAAACCTACCGTCAGGATTTTGACCCATAGGGATATAGAGAATATTCATCAATGCACATTGGATATTCTGTCCAGGACAGGTGTCGTTTTTAATAGTCCGAAGGCTGTTGAAGTTTTCAGAAAACACGGTGCAGCTGTTGAGGGCAGGAAGGTGCTGCTACCGGAAGCAACGGTGGAAGCATACCGGAAAACAGTTCCCCCTCATTTTGTCTTACATGGAAGAGATCAGAATAAGGATGCCGTTATCGGTCAGGGCAGCACCGTCTGTGCGCCGGCCTGCGGTCCGGTCTATGTCCAGGAAGGGGAAACCGGAAAACGTGAAGGTACCAGCCAGGATTATCTGAACTTTGTCAAGCTGACGCATCAGAGTGATTTTCTCGATATAAACGGTGACGGCATCCTCTATCCCAATGATATTCCACCCCAGCTGTTCCACCGCTTTGTCATGTTGACCACCATAAGGCATTCCGACAAGCCGTTGATGGGTCTGACCAACGGTACACAAGTCTCCCGGGAATGCATCGAAATGGCCCGGATCGCTATGGAAGGCCGCGAGGACAATATTCTCATGGGCATGGCCAATGTCAATTCGCCGCTTTATTATGATGAAGGTATGGCAGACGGCATTATTGAGTATGCCAGATGGAAGCAGCCAATCGGTATCGCATGCTGCGGAATGGCCGGTTTTACAGCACCTGTAACCATGGCCGGCATGCTGGCGGTCAACAATGCTGAAATAATGGCAGGCATCATCCTGTCCCAGTTGGTTAATCCGGGCAATCCCGTCATTTACGGCAATACTTCCACTGTAGCCAGCATGAAAACCATGGAACTTGCCTTGGGCGCCCCTGAAACCGCTTTACTGGTCACGGCCTCTGCCCAGCTTGCCAAGTATTATGGAATGCCCTTCCGTTCAGGAGGCGGCTTGACAGGCGCTGCAGCAAACAACATCCAAGCAGGCTATGAATCCATGATGAACCTGTTTGCCACCTATCTCAGTGAAACGGATTTTGTCCTGCATGCAGCAGGCATCCTGGATAACTTTACAGCCATATCCTATGAGAAATTCATACTGGACGAGGAAATGGGACGAATGATCAAGCATTACATGAAGGGCGTAGAGGTAAATACAGATACACTGGCCTACGAGACCATCCATGAAGTGGGGCCTTGCGGTAATTACCTTGTTGCCGACCATACGGTGGATCATTTCAGAAGTGAGCTTTGGGAGCCGCGCCTGACAAGCCAGAAGGACAGTGCCGATATTGCGGAAGCAGCCCGGAGTGCCTGCAGAAAAAGGCTGGAGCAATATATCCCGCCTGAGCTTAAGGAAGAAACCGAAAAGAAACTGGCGGATTATTATGACAAAGAATAGAAAAGAAGTCCGATAAAGCATATGCTTTATCGGACTTCTTTTCTATAAGAGGCGCCTCACATCAGAATTTTAAAGCGCCAATACGGTCTTCAACACATTTGACCAGGTTTCCGTTATGAATCAATGTCCTGACATAGTCTATATCGGGACCGAAGTACCGGTCTTCATCCACAGTGGGAACCTCTTCTCGCACTAAAGCGTAGACTGCATCCGTCACCGCGGAGCGATTCAGGCCTTCAACAAAGTCCAAGGCTTGAACAGCTGTCATCACTTCGATTGCCAGGATGTACTCAAGCTTTTGGGAAACCTGATAGGCCTTCCTGGAAGCGAAATATGCCATGGACACCGGGTCTTCCTGACTCGCGCAGGTTGGGATGTTATCGATGCTGGACGGGTGCGAAAGGATCTTGATTTCCCCGACCAACCCGGCAGCGGTGTACTGCGGTATCATATATCCGTTGTTAAGTCCGGGGCTTTTTACCAGGAAGGATGGGTATCCGCTTAAATGCCGGTTAACCAGACGGTCGGTGATCCTCTCCGAGAGCTTTGCAAGTACGCCCATGGCGATGCATGCGGAATCGGCATGGATCCCCACATAGGATCCGTCAAAGTTACCGCCGGAAAGGGCAATGCCGTCATCCGCCTCCGGATAAATGATCGGATTGTCACTAACAGAGTTCATTTCCTCATGAATGGCCGTCAAAGCCTCTCTCAGTGTTCTTTTTACAGCCCCGTGGGTCTGCGGAAGCGCCCTGAGCGCCAGGGAATCCTGAACCCTCAGGTTCAGGCTGGCCTTTGCGATCTCACTGTCCTTCAGCATCTCCAGCAGGTTCTCGGCTGTCCTCCATTGTTCAATATGCTTCTTGCGGCCGATAATCCTGCCATCACATGCTTTCAGGGTCCCCCGAAGCGCCTCAAAGGCTAGGGCTCCCGCGATATCTGCAGCCTTTGCGGCTTGAATCGCATTATATAAAGCCATGACTGCCATTGCGGTTACGGAGGTTGTACCGTTAAGCAGCGACAGGCCTTCCTTGCACTGTATCGTGATGGGCTGCAGTCCTGCCTGCTTCAGCGCATCAGCGCCTTCCAGCAGTTTTCCCCGATACCATGCTTTTCCTTCACCCAAAAGCACCAATGCCACATGGCCTTCTACGCCCAGATAGCCTACCGACCCTTCCCCGGGTGCGTAGGGCGTTACATCGTGATTAAGGAGATCCCTAAGCAATTCCAGCATTTCCAGCGAAACACCCGAATAGCCTTGTCCTGTATTCAACAGCATCATAAGCTGTATGCCGCGGACCAGCTCTTTTTCCAGCGGTTCTCCGACGGCACAAGCATGTGAGCGGATAATATTCGTTTGAAGCTTCACTGAATCCTCCGGTGATATGACATTTCTGACATTATCTCCAAAGCCTGTCGTTACACCATAGATCAGCCTGTTCTCTGCCAGAAATTTCTCCAGCAGGTCTTTGGTCTTTTTTACGCGTTCCCTGTATTCATCGGAAAAACGGACTTCAGCACCATATCTTGCAACAGCAACAAATTCCTCAATTGTGAAATCGCCCTTTCCAAGTACAACTTCCCGGATCTCTTTCGGATCCCTACATAAAACCGTGTCGTCATGATTAAGCATTACATTTTCCTCCCCATTCTACCCTCTCACTCAATGCACTTACTTCTTGCAATAGTCCATTTTCCTGAACATAGCCCTATAGAGTACGATCAATCCCCAAGATGTGGATAAAGCCGGCATTGCGGCCGTTAAAACCGCTTCAAAGGGCGGCATTGCAGAAAAGCTCAGGGGACCAAAAAACGCAATAAAGCTAAGCGTCAGAAAAACAACAAGCATAACACGTTCGACCATTGACGACGGCGGAGATAGAAAGATTTTAGCAACATCGACTTTGACTTCCAGCTTTGCATTCTTTTTTGTTTTCATCTTTGCACCATCCTTCCTGTTCTTGCACCTGTCAAAACCCTCTTTTTATAGTAACAAAGGCGGCCAATAGCCGCATTTGAAGCCCATGTGCCATTTTCGAGTTTATGAGAAAATGATGGCGTGGGCAGTTAAATCAAGGTTTTTTATAGTGTAGGAAAGTTATACTTTCCTACACTATAAAAAAGGGTATTGAATACCCTTCTTTACTATACCATGTGGTCTATGTTTATTCTTCAACCTTGTCTATATAGAACATTTTAACACAGGCCACAACCTGTAGGGTAAACAGGAACAGTACAACAAAACCGCCTGCGGCCGAAAGATATTTGACGCCGTCAACACCCTGTACGCCGCCGCCAAAGGTTACCATCAGGTATGCCATCAGGCCGATGGAAACCGCCCACGCCAGCTTTTGCCAGGAAGCAGGTTCCTCATCAAAAGCGATATCCTTGGTGCATAAGCCTGCAACCGTTCTGGTGATGGAGTCTGCACAGGTGGAGAAGGAGATGATCAATGCAAACATGATAGCAGGAATGAAAATGGCACCCAAGGGCACATGCTGCAGGAAAGTCCATAAGGCTGCCACCGCACCGCTGCTGTTGATAGACCCGATGAGATCCACTACACCTGTGGACTGCCATAAAATGGCGGTTGAACCGAAAATACCGAACCATATGATGCTGAATACCGAAGGCATAATCCAGTTGATCACCATGAACTGGCGAATGGTTCTGCCATAAGAGATGACGGCAAGGAATATCCCCATGAGGGGTGCATAAGCAATCCAGATCGCCCAGTCATACAGCGTCCACCACATGACCAGCGCCTCGCCGCCGATATCGATGGGATCAAGACCCCATATCCAGAAATTCTGCAGCCAGTAGGCCATTCCTGCGGTAGTCGTTCTGAGTATGTACAGGGTAGGTCCCAGAAGGAACAATGCGATCAAAAGAATATAGTACAGCTTCGCATTCAAATCCGCACAGAATTTGATCCCCCTGTCCAACCCGACTAAAGCTGAGATGGAGAAGGTTGCTGTTATGATGACTGTCAGAATAAACCAGATTACCGGTCCCTGTTTGATGCCATATGCTATTTCCAGACCGGCGCCGACCAATGTCAATCCGGCACCCAGCGAAGCGGACAAACCAAGGGCAATGCCCAATATTGCCAAGGTATCCACCAGTTCTGCCCAGAACCCTGTGGTAATCTTGTCCCCAAACAGCGGAATAAGGGATGACGCCACCGACAGGGGCTTTTTCTTGTTAAAATACATGTAGGCTACCACAAGTCCGCATAACGAATACATGGCATAAGGTACAAAAGTCCAGTTATAGAAAACACGGGCCAGAGAGAAAACTGCGGCTGTTGCGGATTGGGGCGTGACGCCGGTCTGTGCCAGCTCTCCCCAGATGTTTCCGAAGTAAATGATGGGTTCATTGACACCCCAGGTTACGATGCCTGTGGCAATGCCCCCAGTGAGCGCCATGGCAAACCAGGCCATAAACGAGTATTTGGGCTTTGCTTCTGCTCCGCCGAACCGGAGCTTACCCAGCTTTGTAAAGGTAATAAAGCCAACGAGGATCAGTGCGACGACAGAGATGATCTGGTACAGCCAGCCGAAGCTGCTCAGCGTCCATAGGAAAACTTTCTGGAAAGTATCCGTCATGATCTTATTATTGGCAAGTCCCAGCAAGGCCGAACCTGCTATGATAATAAATGACGGCAGAAAAACACCCATCCGGAGTGGCTTGGCTTTTTTCGCTTTTACGGTATTCGTTTCCTCTTTTAACATCTGCTTTCCTCCTTACAAATAAATAAAGGTCAAAATCCTATATTTGCAAGAACAGTGCCATGTTGTTTTTGTGGATGAAAGCTTCTACAGGCATTGCAGGAAGTTGTTTTCTATTCACAAGATTCAAATGGAACCAGATGAGTGCAAATTCATTTTGCAGCTCAATGCGAATTCTGCCAGAAGCACGCTTATAACAAAGCAAAGAGATGCTAAGAATTTTAGCACCCCTGCATAACAATTTTGCACTTTTGTCCTACTCAATTAGCCGCCCACTCTGAAATCTGTTCAAACATGATGGCTACAGCCAGCAAGTCGGCTGACCCGCCCGGACTGATATGCTTCTCAATGAATACACGATCCATTTCAAATACCAGCTCCTTGCCTTGATCTGTCAGCATGCCGCCGGCATCCAAAGCACGACGGGCATTTTGCTTTACATATTCCAGCGCTTCCATGTCATGTCTTGCAGCAACATTGGTGTCTTCATTCACCGACATCAGGTGAAGGAGCGTCTGCACGTAAATATCATTGGTATGATATTTTTTTTCTGATTTCAGCTGCAACAACACAGGCAGTGCGCAGCGCCTTACCGTTGGAAACCCGCCTTCAACTTCTCCCCGGATCCCTCTGAGCCCATATTTTTTATACAGCCTTTCACCGGCGGTGAGGCCTTCTGTCTTGCTCATAGAAGACAGTTCCTGAAAGCATAGGCCTTTTGTCATTATGGAGACCTTTGAACAAATGGCATCGACATCCATGCTTTTACCCCTATTTTCTGCCACGCAGCAAGCTGAGGCGGCACAAATGATCCCCAAGGAAAAAATCAGGCCTTTATGCGTATTGACGCCGCCTGTCGCTTCGAACATGACTCTCTCAGCTCTTATTCCGATCCCTCTTAAGGCCTTGAAAAGTGCCTGGGGGTCACAGCCGGCAAACTGCATGCCCGCTTCTGCACAGGCAGAAAAATAAAAAACCAGCGATGCACTGCTGGACATGAAGGTAAAGAAATCCATGTCCCGGTGGGCTCCCGAATTGAACCGGTCTACAAGCCCCGGTTTTGGACTGGCTGAAACCTCATACATCAAGGCTAACAGTGCTTTTTGCGAGATCATTTGTACGATGCGTTCATCCTTATTCGACATATATCCTCCATCATCGTTCCGAAATCGAAACAACGGCCAAACCTGACGGACATTTAGCGCGCAGCCAGGTTTGACCGTATCCTTTTATTTCATTGAAATTGAGCTTCCCTGTCTGCTCTTTTTCATGCTCTTTATGATAGGCATTATAACGGAACCGATTGTTAAGGCCAGAAGCGTGATTGCTATAGGAGAACCCACAAAGATTCCCATGCTGCCGTCTGAAATCACCAGCGCCTGCCTGTAGGAAATTTCCATCATGTTTCCGACGATGATGGCCAAAATAAAGGGTGCTGACGGAATCTTCGCCTTTTCCATAAAGAAGCCTACGATCCCGAAAACGATCATGATATAGAAATCAATGACGCTGTTGCTGATGGCATAGGTTCCGATGAAGGCAAGGCCGAGAATGATGGGATAAAGGATCTTCGGTGGAATGGCCAAGACCCTGACCAAAGCGCCGGCCATAGGGATGTTGACAATAGCCAGAATGACATTACCCACCACCATACTGGCAATCAAGCCCCAGGCAATATCGGGATGGTTCTGGAAAAGCATCGGACCGGGCTGCAGCCCTAGCATGAGCAGTGCACCCATCATGACGGCCGTTGTACCGGAACCGGGGATCCCCAGGGAAAGCATTGGAATCAAAGCGCCGACGGAGGATGCATTGTTTGCAGCTTCAGGCGCGGCCAGGCCAATAATCTCACCCTTCCCGAAGTCCTCCGGATTCTTTGAGAGGTTTTTTTCATTATTGTATGCCATCAGTGCGGCCATTGTCCCGCCTGCACCTGGCAGCGCACCGATAAGGAATCCAAGCGGCGTGCTTCTCAGAATGGGTTTCCAGGTCCTTCTCCAGTCTTCCCTGGTAATCCATATCTTTCCGAACTTTGTCTGCATCTTTTTGGTGCCTTCCCGTATATCCTTGAAGCACTTGAATACCTCTCCAAGAGCATAAATGGCAATGATGACGGTCAGAAAGTCTATCCCGGACTGCAGCTCCAGGGAGCCGAAGGTAAAGCGGTTGACGCCTGACTGTGGGTCCAAGCCCACCATCGCAATCATCAGCCCGAGGAACATGGACAGAAAGCCTTTGATGACATTCCCCTTATTCATGGAAGAGGTCATGGCAATTGCCATCAGCATCAGGAGAAAATACTCTGCAGGCCCGAACTTCAGTGCAAACCTGGCTACAGGTGTTGCCAGGAAGATCATGAATACGGTTGCAATCATGCCGCCGATAAACGAAGCAATGGCAGAAATCGCAAGTGCAGCCTCAGCTCTTCCGTTCATGGCCATGGGATAGCCGTCGAAGGTCGCGGCTATGGCAGCGCCGTCCCCTGGTGTATTTATCAGTATGGAGCTTCTGGAGCCTCCGAACATGGCACCGTAATAAACACCGCACATGGTGATCAGCGCGCCGGTAGGTCCCATTGCATAGGTCATGGGAAGAAGAACGGCAACCCCTGTAGCAGGGCCAAGTCCCGGCAGCATTCCGATGATGGTGCCCAGAATACCGCCCAATGTGACCCAGAACAGGTTGATGGGTTCAAAAGCAACCTGGAACCCGTTCATCAGGTTTTGTAAAATCACATCCATGGATCAATTCACCTCCAAGTTAAATTTCCAGAATCGGCATCATCGGAAGCGGAATTGCCAGGAGCTTGAGGAAAATGACATAGACTCCTATGCTGAAGGCTGCCGCTACGATCAGATTGGTCTTCCATTTTTCTTTTCCGTTTAATGCGAACAGCATCGCATTCATGAAGATAATTGTTGACAGTACATATCCTATGCGTTCAAACAGCAGGGCATATACCAGGGTCACAAAGCAGGTATAAATGATTAGCTTGCTGTCATGAGACAGCCCGTTTGCTTTCTTGGTTTCCTTGACCGCCTGTTTTTTCCTGCCTTCTATAACTGTAAGTAAAATTCCGCAGATAGTGGTTCCGCTTCCCAGCATCAAGGGGAATATCTTTGGCTCCATCGGATTGCCGATGGTTGCATCAGGGAGCATGTAAGCCATGATGCTGTATATGACGCCGAACGCTGTAGAGATCAGACCCGTCATAAGATTAATATTCACTTGCTTCACCCCGCTTTTTATGGTGCATATGAGGTGCCGGAATCCGGCACCTCATATAGCTTCCTTTATACTTACTGCTTCAGCATGCCGATTTCACTGAGCAGCATTTTGCTGTTTTCATTCTCCTGTTCCAGGAACTTGACGAACTCATCCCCGCTGGCGAAAGTATTATCCCAGCCATTGGATTTGCAGGCATTTTTCCATTCCTCGGTTTCAGACATTTTCTTCAGGGTTTCCTGCCAGAACTTCACAGCATGCTCCGGCATTTCAGGCGCGCCGAAAAGTCCTCTCCAGTTGATGAAGGTTGCATCAATACCTAGTTCCTTGCAGGTCGGTATTTCAGCAATTTTGCCTTCCCCAATCCGCTTGTCGGCTGTTGTTGCCAGTGCAACCAGGTCTCCGCTTTCCATCAGTCCTTTTGCATCAGCTATGCCTGTGGATAATAGATCTACATGCCCTCCCATGACCTGTGCAGGACCGGAGCCATCCTGGAAGCTGATGTAGGCAATTTCTTTGACGTTTTCTACGCCGGCTGCTTTTGCGATCTTAAGGAACTGAAGGTGATCCATGCTGCCTGCTGCTGAGGTTCCGCCGACCTTGACACTCTTGGGATCCTTTTTCAGGGCATCCATGACTTCAGTGATGGACTTATACTTTGAGTCCTTAGATACCACAAAGCACGCATAATCTGCAATCAGTCTTGCCAGTGGCGTGGTATTCTTATAGCCTAAGGGTGTGGAGCCGTTGAGGTTGATCAATATCAATGGCGGAGAATATACGGTGACGATACTGTCGCTGCCCTTTTTTTCCTCCAGGTAAGCAAGTGCTACGCCGCCGCCGCCGCCCGGCTTGTTGGTTACAGGCATCGGCACCGATACCAGCTTGGTGTCCTGGAGTGTCTTTGCTACGGTACGGATGGTGGTATCCCAGCCGCCGCCCGCGCCCGCCGGCGCAATGAACTCTAGGGCTTTTTCCGGGTACTTGACTTCCGGTGCTGCCGGCGCTTCTCCCGCTGCAGGAGCAGCCGGTTTGCCTGCACAGCCTGTAAGCAGCATGGCCGTTACCACTGTACCTGCAATCAATGTAGTCATTGTCTTTTTAAATGACATTTTTCTTCCCCCTTTAATTTTGGTTTTATCCCTTATCCCTTGGGTTTAAAGCCCTAGGCATAATCCATTTTTGTATACTGCATACTGTATACTTTGATATATTTTTTTTAATAATAAGCCTTCGCAATGGCTTTGATTTTTTCCATCAACGCGTCGATGGAATGCTTCCTGCTGCGCCCGCATGCATGTGCTTCATCCTCGCACAGCAGGCATTTGCGTTTGGGATACCCCATCATTTCCCTGGAAATGTTGCAGCCATCGAGTCCAATGACGTCAAAGTCAAACAATCTTCCCATGGGATGTGCATCTTCTATCTCCAGCATGCATTCCTTCAGAATGCGCTCATCCAGCTTCACTGCCAGCAGTGCTTCATACCCTGTATCCAGCAAGTAAGTTTCTTTGAAAACAATTTTACGCTTACCTTCAGATAGTTTTTCCAGCAGTGCTGCAAATCCGGTCTCAAAAACTCTGCAGCTCATAGGCATCCTTTTGCAGGCACCCGGCATATTGACTGTAAATGAGACTATGGGTGCTTCAAAGATTTCAACCAGTTTTTTCTGCCTTGCTGCACGTGCTTCCCGTGAATCCAGCAGCTGCTCCAGTGTGATCTCGATGCCCTCGGTCATACTCTACTCCTTTTTTACCTGTCTGATGACGTCGATGATGGAACCATCCCGGTATTTGACCAGGCCAACGATTTTGTCCTCCCATTGGATGGGTTCCGGAATCCCGACGATGCGGTCGGTCTTGGCCTTCAGCTCCTCGATGGAAATCACCGGCAGCCTTGCAGCCTTCAGGTTGTACAGCAGGTCCTGCCGCACCGGGTTAACCGCTATTCCCTGGTCTGTTACCAGCACATCCACGGTATGCCCGGGTGTGATGACGGTATTGACCCTGTCCAGTATGGAGGGCATTCTGCCCCGGATAAGCGGTGCAACGATGATGGCTACCGAAGCGCCTGCAGCCGTATCGCTGTGCCCCCCCGAAGCGCCCCGGATAACACCGTCGGAGCCGGTAATGACGTTGACATTGAAGTCAAGGTCGATTTCCAGCGCACTAAGTACCACGACATCCAGTTGGTGTGCGGCGCAGCCTTCATTATCGGGGCTCGCATAATACTCCGCATCGATCTGGTGGTGGAAACGGTTGTTCTTCAGCGACTCCACCGCCCTCAGATCAAAGCTCTGAACATCCAGCAGCTTTTTAATCAAGCCTTCCTCGTGCAGCTCTACAATCTGCTGGGTAATACCGCCTAATGCGAAGCTGGCCTTGATATTGGCAGCAATCATTTTCTCCCTCAGGAAGCGTGTCGTGGCAAGTGATGCGCCGCCGGAACCCGTTTGAAGCGAAAAACCGTCTGCAAAATAGCCCGAGGCTTCGATGACATCCGCTGCACATTTTGCAATCAGGAGGTCTTTGGGGTTATTGGTATATCGAGTAGCTCCGGACACAATACCTTTTGAATCCCCGATGGAATCCACAACAACAATATAGTCCACTTGGGACTCCGGTATGCCGAAGGGCACATTAGGATAGCCCACCAGGTTATCCGTTATCAGGACCACCTGTTTTGCATGCAGAGCGTCAACCTTGGCATAGCCTAAGGAACCGCATGCAGAAGCCGCTGCGTTTTCCCGGGAGTACCCGTTTGCATTTCCGTAAGCATCGCTGGAGGGAACACCCAAGAAGGCTACATCTATGGGCAGCTCTCCGGAAGCGATTGCCCTGGCCCTGCCGCCATGGGAGTTGATAACAACGGGTATATTCATGAGCCCGTTGGATACCGCTTGAGCCAAAGCGCCTCTCAGGCCACTGGTTTCAATCCTTCTGACCACCCCGTTCTCTATATGTCCGATCAGGGGGGCATGTATATCCGACAGCGAGCTGGGCGCCAGGGTCAGATCCTTTATCCCCATTGCGGCGATGGTTTCCATGACCATATTCACCACATGATCCCCATTCCTGAAATGGTGATGAAAGGAAATGGTCATGCCGTCTCTCAGACCTGTGGCTCTGACTGCTGCTTCAATTGATTCAATGATCTTGTTCCGCTCCGGATTTCTCTGCCGCTCCTTGGACCTTTGAAGGTTTTTCACCTGGCCGTTTGCCGTGACCTTCTGATACGTACGCAGTGCTCCGATTCCGGAAATATCAACGGGAATTTCTCTCCCTACTCCATTAAGCATCCTATCACCTCGCTAAAATATAACTGTTCTTTACGGCATCATTCAGCTCCAGAACCCTGCGTGCCCTTTCCACGATCGGCTTATCAATCATTCTGCCGTCGAGGCTGATGACACCTGATCCCTTTTCCTCTGCTTCCCCGATTGCCTCAATGATCCTGACGGATTTCCTGACCTCCTCTTCGGAGGGTGCAAACAGCTTGTGTACGATTTCGATTTGTCTGGGATTGACGATGGATTTTCCATCAAAGCCCATTTGTTTGATTAATCTGACTTCCCTGGCAAAGCCTTCTTCGTCATTGACGTCAGAGAAAACGGTATCCAGAGCATCTATCCCTGCTGCCCGGGCAGCAAAAAGAATCTGGCTTCTGGCTGTCAGCAGCTCTATTCCTTCCGCTGACCGGCTTGTTTTCAGGTCTGTCACAAAGTCCTCCGCTCCGATGGCAATACCGATCAGACGCTTGCTGGCTGTAGCAATTCCGTATGCGTTTATAACCCCAAGCGCACTTTCCACTGCTGCCATCAGCTTTATGGTGCCTTGCACCATGCCGATTTGCTCTTCTATCCGGCTGATCAGTGCATCTGCTTCTTTAACATCTTCCGGCGTCTCTGTCTTGGGCAGACGGATTGCATCCGGCTTTGCCCTTACCATGGCCTCAAAATCCGCCCCTCCATAGGGCGTGTTCAGACCGTTGACCCTTACCACCACTTCAGTACAGCCGTAATCAATGGTTTTCAGTGAGTGGTATACCAGCTGCCTCGCAGCATCTTTCTCTTTGATGGAGACAGAATCCTCCAGATCAAACATGATGGCATCAGAGCCGTAGATATGCGCATCTCTGATCATGCCTGGATGGTTGCCCGGTACATAAAGCATCGTTCGCCTCAGCCTACCCATCTATTTCACCTCCCATGGAAAACAGCTGCTGTGGGTTGCCCTGCTGACCGCCGTCAGCAGCCTGGCACGGATGGTGCAGTCCAGTGCCCCCTTATCGGTGGCGCGCACAAGCACATCTGTGATGCCCAACTCCTGCAAAGTTTCCTGGATAACATGCCTTATCTGGTTTCCAAACTGATTCAGAACCGTGCTCTTCAGCTGGATTTCAATCCCCTTGCCCTCATTCTCCTCAATATGAATCGTAATATCGCTTGATTCAAGCGTTCCTGCTATTCCTGCCTGATGAATCTTCATTTTGAACACCCTCCTTAATGCCTTCGACTGCCTGACCGAATTTGTCTGATAATTTCCTGAGCCTCCTCCGACAAGAGAAAGCTGTAAGTTGTCTCCGGCACAAGCGTTCTCACTTCCTGAAGCTTTTCCGACCGGATCAATTCACGTACCCGGGATGCGCTGATGGCCTCACCATCTGCCAGCTTCCTTGGTACGACCTCCACTTCTATGCCATGTACCGGGAGCAGCGCTTTCATTATGGCATTATATGCGGCAGTGACTTTGCAATAGGGCTCCTCCCCTACAAAGCGCTTCCTGATCCCAAGCGCCGGAGCGATATACCGGGAAAATATTTCAAGATCCAGCTTTGCATGAGTCTCCACCAGCTCCTGATAGGTTTTGATGAAATATGAGGGAAAGGTTGCGTCGGAGATGATATAATCCTTTCCCTGATGAAGTACCACATTGGAAAGGTGCCGTGTTCCTTCCTTTACAAGCCGGTATCGGATTTCTGCCGGAAAGCTGGACCGGTCCTCCCAAAGAACAAAGACGTGAAGCCGTTGGCACCTGGATGCAGCATATTCGATCAGATACCGGTGCCCCAATGTAAACGGATTGCAGTTTACAACAACTGCAGCCGAATCTGCTTTGCTCCCGTTTTCTTTGGCAAGTGTTTCAATATATCTCTTGATCCCATCCGGTCTGTTCTCCATAAGAACCACCTTTGACGGCACCTCAGCAATGGCATAAAAACCCAGTTCAGAGAAGATTGCCTTATTTTCCGGTTTTGTATAGACAAAAAGATGCGTTCTTTGTTTTTCATAAGCTTCACTGATCAGATGGGATACCACTTTGGCGGATAATCCGGAGTTCTTGTATGCCTCATCCACTGCGATGCATTTTAAAACCCTACCATCCAATGCACCTGAAGCTGCCATCTTTTCGCCATCCATTACCGCTACGGCATATTCAACATTCCCGTCCAGTGCCAAGCCCTGCCTTTCCAGAAATGCCAGCAGCCGATACTTTTCCTCAGGCAATTGAAGGTTGATTGTTTGCTCTCTGAAATTACCGTACCACATCTCGATCTCTCCGTTTATTCTTCATTTTCAAAAACCTTGCTGATGGTCTTCGCCAATTGTTCGCCTGTAACAGGTTTGGCAACATATTCGTCGATGATCATCTTATCCAGGTAATCCAGAACCCTTTCCTCAACAAATCCTGTAACTATGATCAACTTTATGCGGGGATTTATAACCTTGAGGCGCTCTGCAAGCTCCGTCCCTTTAATATAGGGCATGGTCTGGTCCATAACGGCAACATCGAATCTGGCCGGGTTGCGGCTGAATAATTTCAACGCCTCAATACTGTTTTCTTCTGCAACCACCTTAAAACCGAATTGCTCCAGCCCTTTTTTCATGACCCTCAGCACTTTCTGCTCATCATCCACCAACAGTACGGTTTTGGGCTGTTTCAAGCCCATGAAATGAATATGCTCTTGTTCTTCCTGCTTGTGCTGGATTCTGGGGAAATAGACCTTGAAGGTGCTTCCTTTTCCAGTCTCACTCTCTACTGTGATAAGCCCTTTGTGGTTTTCAACAATACCCTGTACCACGAACAACCCCAGTCCCGTACCTTCACCCGTAGGCTTAGTAGTGAAAAACGGGTCATATATCTTTTCTATGGTTTCCTTGCTCATCCCATAGCCGTTATCGCTTACTGTAATGCATACGTAGGTATCCGCATCATGGGCAAATTTACTCAGTTCCCGGATATCGTCTCTTTTGACGGTGTCCAGTGATATTGCCATTGTTCCGCCTGAATACTTCATGGCGTGAAAGGCATTGGTACAAAGGTTGAAAATAACCTGATGGATCTGGACTCTGTTTGCCATAATACAGCCGGTATCGGTCTTTTCTTCAAAGACCACCTCTACATTGGGTGTTATGGTGGATCTTACCAGGTTCAGGGTTTCTTCCACGATCTGCCTGACTTGTACAGGCCTATACTTTGAGGCGTTATTGTCAGACCGGCTGAACACCAGAATCCGTTCAATGATATCCTTTGCTTTATGTGAAACATCATAGATCTCATTGATATAATCATAGCTCTCGCTGCCCTTGTCCAATTTGTTTCTCAGGATTTCCGCATATCCGAGGATTGGCGTCAGCAGGTTGTTAAACTCATGGGCTATTCCTCCGGTCAGTGTTCCCACAACCTGAAGCTTTTGGGAATGCTGCAGCTGCATATCCTTTTTTCTCAGTTCCTCCATTGCTGAATTCAATTCCTTGAGATATTTTGTCTCAACCTCCAGGGCTTCCTTGTTCTTTTGGATCTTTAGAATGATGAATATTGCTGTTGCCAGTATGAGAATAATGAAGATAAAAATTTCGATGATTTTTATCTGATTCTGCCTTAATGGAACTTCGACCTCATCATAGGACATAACCATGGCAACGACCCAAAAATGTTCTCCCAAACGCGCTCTTGAAAATGCATTGAGCTTTTTGGTCTTTTCAAGCACCTCATCCGTCCACCAATAGGAGTAGTACTCCTGTGTGCCTTCCTCATTGTTGTACTGCTGGTTAATAAGCTCCTCCAGCTCGCTGAAATCAAAATTGGGGTGAAGCTCTTTTCTGGTCTTGATGACATCGATACCTATCTGATCCGCTGCAGGGTGCATTAAAATTATGCCATTGTCATCCTTCACCATTCCGTAGCCCTTTTGCCCTACCTTTACAGGCATGACAAGCTTTTTATACATGGTCTCCAAGCTCACTGAGGCCGCAATGACCCCTTCAAACTCGCCGCCCAAAAATACCGGTTCAAACAGAAAAAGCTTGAACTGTCCGCTTTTATCCTGTCGGGCGCTGCTGAGAAATGAAGTCTTATCCCGCAATACCCGCTCGATATCCGCTCTAAGCATTGCATCATACTCCAAAGCGGACTCTTCACCCATTCTGGGATAACGGTAAAGGATCCGTCCTTCTTTACTGATCTGATAGACTCTCTGGATATCGTTTTCCTGTGCATCGACAAAAGCTTTCAATGCAGCCTGTACAGACGAATCGTTGGCATTTTTCATACCGAGTCCGATTTCACTGTTCAGGGCCAATATCTTCAAACTATCCATCTTTTCGCTTGCAAAAACCTCAAGGCTTCTGCTGGTGGATTTGCTGATGGTAAGAAGATGCTGCAGCTGCTGATCGATAATCATATTCCGGTTCGTTTTATAGGTCTGAAATGTCATTTGAACCAGTATGATAAGAAGCACCAGTATGATCAGGGTGGAATAAAAAATAATCTTCTTATTAAGAAGCTTGCGGATAACTGTGTTTATTTCAAACTTAATATCTTCTCCCGACATTTTATCACTCCTCATTGCGTCAGTACCTTTCTATCATTATACTTTGTCCATAGCCGTCCTTCCATATAGAAATACTGCCGCAGCGCTTCCGTTCCTGATCAACCGGCGGCATGCCGGCTGCTGATAAAATACAGGCTGCTTATTTTCCTTCACTATCTTTAATGATAAAGCCTAAATCTTAAAATATTCTGACAAAGTCTTAAAGTTTTTTAAGATTTGCATGACTTTCTTGTTTTCCGATTCCGCAGGGTGGTATAATTTTATATGCAACTGTGTTTGCAAATTCCGTCATAATGCTCAAGGGAGGTTGGAGACAATGGCAAAAACAAAAGTACTGATTGCCGATGATGAAGCTCATATCAGGAAATTGGTTGCAGCATCTCTTGAATGTGAGAACATAGAGGTCGTTCAGGCATGCAATGGAAGCGATGCGCTTGAGCTGGCGAGGCAAGACGCCTTTGATCTGATCATTCTGGATATTATGATGGAGGATATCACCGGCTATGATGTCATCAGCAGAATACGTTCGCTGGGTATCAATACCCCGATTTTTCTCTTAAGCGGACGGAGTGAGGATCACGATAAAATCATCGGATACGGTATCGGCGCAGATGGTTATATCACAAAACCTTTCAGCCCCTCCGTGCTCTGTGCCCAAGTGAAGACACACATCCGGCGCTACAAGGAGCTGCTTGGTGCAAAGGAAAAAAGCTCTAAAATAAACCTGGGCCCCTTTACTTTCAACGAAAAAACATACACCTGCAGCAAGAACGGCATCCTTTTGAATCTGTCGTCCAAGGAGCTGCAGCTTCTGAAGTTTTTCATGGAAAACCCCAACCAGGTTTTTACCAAGGAGCAGCTGTACCAGAATGTATGGGGTGATATCGTCATTGATGATAATACCATCATGGTATATGTACGTCATCTCCGGTCGAAGATTGAGGATGTGCCCGAGAAACCCAAATACCTGCAGACCGTATGGGGAATCGGCTACAAGTTCTCGGCTGAAGGATAGGAGAAGGGCTCTCCCGCCCTATGTCAATTCATAAGCTGGAAAGCCCTTCATTAGATAGCTGCGCTTTTGCGTTAATGCGGTACGCCTAACGTGCTTACTCGGTAAGCTTTTATCCTGTTACGGAAAGGTGCGGCAGCAAAAGCACCCATCTTATATTATACACTAAACAAACTCTATCAGCTTCATAAAATCCGGCACGCTGCGAATTTTCTTGGCGATGCTGGCTTTTTTATTCCTTTCCCTATTCCAGGTTTCACTGCTTTGCAGCAGAATGTCATCCACAATCAGACTGATTTTTTCGCGAAGCCTTTCAATCTGATTCTCATGATGTGGCACAAAATAGTTCAGCCCGATCAGCCGGCTTATGAACCATACTCCGTCATCGGCGCTCCGGACTTTGATCTTGAAGGTTGAATGCCTGTAGTTGATCAGCTTTCTCGCCAGGTTGAGGCTTCCCAGTTTCTCAATTTCCAAGGTTGCACCGCAGCTGGTACAGATAAAGGTATCCTTGTTGAACCGGTTCAATTTGGAGTTGCAGCCGCATACATGGCAGCTGTAAAATATGCCCACCGAGCTGACCTTTACAGGGGCCGGCAGCCCCTTTTCCGGCAGCTTGAATGCTAGAAGCCTTGCCATCCTGATATAGGCATCGCAGTTGTAAATTGGCTGGCTGTTCATAAAGTCATCTGCCCAATGCAGTCTGTCGCCTTTCTCCAAAAGGTTCTGAAGGATGACGGCGGACTTGTACTCCAGGGCAATCTCCACAATGCTGTTGGCAGCCTTATGCAGCTCATCCAAAGGCACTGCTGCGTTCTTAGACGTTTGCCCGGTGCGAGAAAGGGTCCCGGCTGCCACAACATTTCCTTCCGGATCGGCAACGGTATAGCATAAATCATTCTTTAGTCCTCTCGCTACGCCCAGATAAGTTTCTGTCCTGATCTCTTCGGCTTTTCCGGTATCAACACTGATGGCCAGATAGTACGAACCGTCTTTCCTGCCCAGCTTGGCCGTCCTCAATATCTCCGGCCTTTCCAGGGAAGCTCGGAGGATCTCTTCCTGGTATTTCCCGAAGGACAAGGGCACGATTATATAGGCTTCCTTGCTTTTTCCCCGTTCCACCACACCGGCGGACCGATGAATATAAGTCAGCTTTCCCTCCTGATCCCCCTGCTGCGGCACCACTTTATTGGCATGCTTTGCATTTAAGAGGTGCAGTTTTGCAAAATACCGGTTTTTTTCACTGTCATAAAGCAGGCAATAGCTCCTGCCGGTATCGTATCTGCAGAAATAAACAGGCCTGAGCCTTTCAACCTCCGTACCCGTACGGCAGTTGGCAAGCGGAAAGCTGGTACCCGGCCTCAGTGCCTTGAGCCTGAAATAGCCTGCCAAGGTCATCCCTACCTCCAGCTTCAGGGCATCTTTGAACGGTTGTACATCAAACTGGTTCAGCTCTTTGCTCCGCTCGCTGCTCACCCATTTGGAAAGGGCCAGCGCATTCTGTGTGCCTTTGGTACCGGCAAATGCATCCTTGATTTCCTTAAGCTCGGTATAAGCCTTTTCCAGTAAAAAGCGGTATGCCCTGTTGTAGTTGGTTATGGCTTCATCTATGACCAGGCATTTGCGCTTGCTTGGCTTATTCAATTTTAATACGATCGTGCGTAAGCCCATTGTTCTTTTCCTCAACTGTATTCGATTCTTACCTGCTTTCCGATGCTTCTCAGGCAGTGGACGATCTCTTCCACCAGCTTGAGTTTCAAACTCAGACTCAGCGGCAGCTCGGTGTTCTGGTGGGCCGGATTCATGGCACGGCCTACATAAATGTCAATATTTGTACTTTCATCCATAATCATCTTTGCCAGTCTGGAAGCGCCATCCTTATTGTTCAGGTTCAGAAAATCCTCCATGGTACTCTCCGAAGCTGTGCAGGCCTTTATCAGCTCCAATGCCCGCCTGATGGTCAGCACACCTTCTGTTACCAGGCTGATACCTTCAATCTCCGCTGTAGGCGGGATTGCTGGGTTGAAATAATCAAAGTTGGGTACAACCTTTTTGCCCGATTCCCTTGCCACGATTTGGGCTGTCGTTCCGCCGCACACGACTTTGATGCCTTCTTTCTCAAGGAATTTTGCAACCACCTGGGAATCCTGCTCCTTATATACAGGCGGTCCCACCATCAGGCTCAGATTGAGAGGCTTCTTCACTCTGACAGCCGATACGGTTGTATCGTCTCCCGGCCTTTGGGCGTACAAGCTGGTGCAAGCTGATAAAAGCAGTTTGGTAACAGCCTTTGAAGACATATCGGCTTTATAGGCGTTCTGAAGGAATTGCGCCACGTTTCCCCACTGCCAGCCCAGGTTCAGCCTTCCCCCGATCCCTGCATGAATGACACCGTCGCTGACCATGACAAATAAGTCATCCTGTTCCAGCTCAAACCGGGCTTCCTTTACGGTTTTTCCGCTGATGGACCTGGTGACGGTTTCCAAAGGCTGCAGCCTGCCCTTCCGAAGTCTGAAGATGGACGGGTTGTCGAACTCTACCAGGTAACCCTTTCCATTGCTGAAAAGCTGGAGAATGGTAAAAGTGGAATAGGCGATAGCCCTTTCCTTGCAAACCGGGAGCGTACTGGCAATGGTTTCTACCGCTTCGTCCAGATCAGACCCGCCTGCCAGCATGGTTGCGATGATCTTGGCGGTAAGCGTCGCCAGGATGTTGGCTTTCACACCGCTTCCCAGCCCATCTGCCAGCACAATGATGACGGATTGGTCGTTTCGGATGATTTCCACCTTATCACCGCACAGCTCCTCTTTATGCTTGCTCAGGCTTTCAAAATAAGTTTCCAGATAAAAACTCATTTGCTATCACTCATCTCTGCCATGATGGATTTTTTCAGCTTTGTCAAAGCCACCTTGGTTTCAGCTGTGGTTTCTCCCAGAAGGCTGGCAATTTCCTGGGCGACCCGCATCTGCTTTTCAATGACCTTCTGGGCAATATCCACGTTCTCGGAGCGGAGCTGGTGCATATGACGGTACCGCTGCTCCTCCTCTGTGATATCTTTTATGATGACGACGGTGATCTTTTGTTCAGGAATATAAATGATGGATTGCTCGGCAATAACGCCGTAGTCCTCATAGAAAAACTTGCTGGCGTTAATATTATTGCCGCTTTGGTGAACTTTTTCGATGTCTTCGCACTTCAGGATTTCGTGTATCTTTCTGCCTTCCACGGTTTGGGTATCCAGTCTGAACATCCTTCTCGCAGAGTTGTTCACCTCATGAATGCACAGCTCGCTGTCCAAAGCGAATATCGCATGGGGCGTCGTTTCGATGATCAGGTTGGATATGGATTCCGCTCTTTCCTTCATATAGGGTAAACACATATGGAGCGATGCCTTTTTATGGTAGACGGCAACGGCCTTATCACGGCAGGTCGAGTAACCGCAAGCGCCGCAGTTCAATTCCTTGTCCTTGGTAAATTTGCCGATACTGTTCAGAATGCTCTGTATGGCTTCCTGGGTCGGCATCATATTGCTGTTGGACCGGCTGGAAAACTTCCTGCTGAAATCGATTTTTACGGCTGCAGCCGGTAAGGCATTCTCCTTGACGGAACTCCGCTTGACAAATTCAATCAGCCTTGTCCTGGCTTCCAGTGCTCCGCCCTTGACATAGCTCATACAAGGGCCGCCGATACAGCCTCCGGAACAGCTGTTCATCTCTATGAAATAGTTTTCGGTCCCATCGTTCTTAATGGAGTCCAAAACCTTCATGCAGCGGTCTACACCATCGACACTGATGCACCTGTAATTCTTCTTGGCTTTATTGTCAATGGTCTTCAAAATGCCTCCGGGCAATGGATAAATCCGTGTGGATGTTTCTTTTGCCGCTTTGACCTCCTCGGAGAACTGACCATCTGCATAGATTCCCGATTCCGTCATCCATTCCTCCAATTCTTGAAAGGTCAGAACCGCATTGATGGTTCCGAAGTTGTGCATATCGCTGCATTCCTGCTTTTTTGAGGCGCAGGGACCGATAAAGACCACCTTGATCCTGGAACCGTATGTTTCCCTGAGCATCTTTGCATGGGCAACCATGGGTGAAATCACCGGCGCCATTTGGCTGACCAGTTCCGGATAGTATTTTTCTATTAAGTATACAATGGCGGGGCATGCCGTTGTGATAATGTTTTTCATTTCACGGGCATTCATCAGCTTTTCGTACTGTCTGGATACCTGTATTGCACCAAAGGCTGTCTCTTCCACATGGGTAAAGCCCAACCCCTTCAAAGCTTGTACCATCCACTTTTCATTGACGTTCTCGAAAGCTGAAACAAAGGAGGGTGCCAAGCTCACATAGACCTTCTCCTTCTTTTTTATGAAATTTTTAACGATTTCGGCATCTTGCCGGATGCTTTTGGCATTCTGAGGACAAACCGTGAGACAGTTGCCGCAAAGGATGCAGTCATCCTCAATAAGCTCCACCTGGCTGTTATTGAAAGCAATGGCTTTCACCGGGCAGTGCCGAATGCATTTGTAACAATTCCTGCAATCCGCTTTTTTATATTGAATGATACTCATTTTTCAACCTTCTTACTATTTTTTCTTCAAAAATCTGTTTGGCATTGGCGGCATTCACGCCCCCAAGAAAATCGTCGCCGATTTTTACGGCAACACCGTTGGTACATTGACCCAGGCAGAACGATGCTTTCAGTTCCACCTTATCCTGCAGCCTATTGGCTTTGATAAGCTCCTGAAATAATCTGACGATCTCGTAAGAACCCTTTAAATGGCAAGAGCTTCCCACGCATATATATACTTCCAGCATAAACAGGTCATCACCCCTTAATACGATTCGGTTTCATCGGTTTTCCGCATATAATCCTGTTATTATTTTATCATAATGCATGATATCCTGCAAATCACAAATATAGTAAACCGGCTTGAGCATAGACTGCCCAAGCCGGTTCCATCACACATCAGCAGGTTTTAAATTTTTATGCCGTTTTCCCTGGCATATTTTTCAAATCGGTTGTCAATCGTACAATAGACCGCCCTTTTCCTGAAGGGTGGCTCGAATGAAGCAGCAGCTTCATCACGGCCTGCTTTTGCAGCTTTCTCTACATAGCCGCTGACATCCTTCATGATGCCTTCACGGACGGCATTGATGTCCCGGATGCCCACTTCCAGTTTGTTGCCCAGCTCAAGCAGCACCTCCATGCCTGTTTTGCCGGTTCTTGGTTTTATAGCAGGTGCAGCAGACTGTACCATGCCATCACAGCGCGTAAAGCTTCCGCCGGATTCCGCGAAGCTGACAAGCGGCAGCACCAGATCCGAGAGCCCTGCTGTCTCTGTCATATAGAGGTCGGCAGTCATTAGGAAATCCAGCTTTTTCAGGGCAGCCTTCATGTTTCTTCCAGCCTGTGCCACATCCTCGCCCAAAACCACAAGGGCCTTTATCGTCCCATCGGTAATCTTGCCTGTCAGTTCCCTGCCGGACTGGGTTATGCCCAGATCCAAAAGCCCCTGGCTGTTGTTCTTGCTTCTCGTAATAATGATACCAGTCCTGTTGTTAGCCGTTTTTGAAAGCTTTGACAATACGGTCACGGCATCATCGGATACCGTATCCTCATCAATAACGATAATCGGCTTCCGGGCCGCTTCAATTGCCTTTACAAGGCTATCCGGCAAGCCGGCCGCGGAGATTTCACCGCTCCTAACATCCAGTCGTCTTGTGCCTTTGGATGCAGCCTGATTGATGCTGATATCCATCACTTTATGGTTCTCCGCGATATTTCCTGCAGCAAGGATCAGATCAGCAGCCTGAAGATCCTCACAGCTGGCTGTGGAGGCTTCCATTGCAGCAGAGATTTCCGTAACCGGACCTATTACAGCTGTATTAAGACTTTTCGCGATTTCTTTTGCCAAGTAGGCTTCCTCATTGGTCAGCCCCGGTGATAGAACGACGGCAATGCTGTCCTTACCATACTTTTCCGCTGCTGCCTTCAGCTTGCCTGCGGCAAACGTCAGCGCCTCATCCCAGGCGGCCTCTTCATGGCGTGATGCCTTTTTAAGCAGAGGTCTCAGCAGTCTTTCCTCATCATTCATATGCCATATGCCGAACCTTCCCTTTGCACAAAGGAAGCCGTTTTCATATGGAAGTGCCCTGTAAACCTTGTTTCCGTTGGATTGCAGCACCATTTTGCAGCCCACGCCGCAGTAGCTGCATATGGATACAGTACTCTCGAAGGCCAGCGGCACCTGCTTTTCCACAGCTTCCTTCTCCATGCAGGCTCCCGTTGGGCAAACTGCTGCACACATGCCGCAGGAGATGCAGCTGCTTTCCTTGAGAGGCTGGCAGAACTCAGGCTTCACAATGGAATCAAAGCCCCTGTCCACCAGGCCCAGCGCGGTTGCGCCCACCGCTTCGTCACAGGCCCTGACGCACAATCCGCAAAGTATGCATTTATCAGAATTCCTTTCAATAAAGGGATGCTCGTCACTTTCTTTCCTCTTGTGCTTTTCACCGCTTGTCTTCTGCGGATCGATTTCATAAGCTTGCGTGTATTTCAACAGTGCACACTCGAAATAGTCGCGGCATCCGCACTCCAGACACCGGGCTGCTTCCTTGCGCGCTGCTTCCTCAGTCATTGTATGTGCCACTTCATCGAAGTTATGCTTACGGACTTCCGGATCAACAGCGTGATGGCAAGCCCTTGCCAGCTTCGGTCTGTCTGCAAAATCCTCCGGTGTCAGGTCCGTCTGTTTCACAAGCATTGGTTCCGTCTGCGGCATCTGTTTGTTGTTCATATAGCCGTCCATGGCAATGGCGCATCTTTTTCCGTAGCCCACCGCTTCAATGGCAATCTTAGGGCCTGTAACAGCATCACCGCCTGCGAATACACCCGGTATATTGGTTTCATAGGTTCTTTCATCGATCTCAATGGTGCCGTATTTTGTCAGCTTGACACTGTTTATGCCTTCCATGGTTACCTTCTGTCCAATGGCTGATATGACGACATCGGCCTCGAACAATACCACTTCCCCCGGCACAGGTTCCGGCTTTCTCCGGCCTGATGCATCCGGCTCGCCAAGCCGCATTCTCTGGCACTTCAGGCCGACGGCTTTGCTGCCGTTCCCTACAACCTCAATGGGCGCATACAGGAAGTTGAATTCGACGCCTTCTTCTCCGGCCTCCACAACTTCAATATCCTCAGCGGGCATCTCTTCTCTGGTCCGTCTGTAGATGACGGATACTTTTTCTGCACCCAGCCTGACAGCTGTTCTGGCTACGTCCATGGCCGTATTGCCGCCGCCCACGACCAGCACCCTGTTTCCGATTTTCATGCTCTTATTGAAGGCAGCTTCTCTCAGGAAGTCTATACCGCCCAGCACACCTGCCATGTCCTGACCTGCACAGCCCAGAGCCGAGCTCTCCCAAGCACCAACAGCCAGACAAACAGCGTCGTATTTCTGCTTAAGCTCATCAATAGAAATGTCCCTGCCCAACTTGGTATTATAAATGATCTCGACACCCATCCGCTGGATCAGTTCAACCTCCTGATCCAGCACAGCCTTTGGCAGGCGGTACTCCGGTATGCCGTAGCGCAGCATGCCGCCGGGATTCGGCATGGCTTCGTACACCGTCACGCTATGGCCTTCCCTAGCCAGGAAGTAAGCACAGGTGAGTCCCGCAGGGCCAGCTCCTACAACAGCAGCTTTCTTCCCAGTCAGAGCTTTTATATCCGCCATGTAGCTCTCACCCTGAAGGTCCAAATCGCCCACAAATGCTTTTAACGCTGCTATGGCCACCGGCTCCTCCACCATCGTCCTTCTGCATGCGCTTTCGCAGGGATGAGGGCATACCCTGCCGATGCTTGCCGGTATCGGCAGCTGCTCTTTGATGAGGGCTACCGCTTCTTTATACTGGCCGTTGGCAATCAAGCCTACATAGCCCTGGCAATCGGTATGGGCCGGACATTCCAGTACACACGGCGGCCTGCAGTCTCCCCGGTGATCGGACAGCAAAAGCTTCAAAGCGCTTTTTCTCGTAGAGGTTGTACGCTGGGTATCGGTCTTTATGACCATGCCTTCACTGATGTTGGTAGCACAAGCTCTCAGCAGCTTGGGGCTTCCCTCCACCTCCACCACACAGAGCCCGCATGCACCGTACGGCTTAACTCTTTCGTCATGACAGAGGTGCGGTATTTCTATACCATTCTCCAGGGCTGCCTGGAGAATGGTTTTTCCCTGCTCGGCAGTTATCTCCCTATCGTTGATTTTAAGATTCACAATAGTCATTTTCTCATTCTCCCTCCGCTAGTCCAGCCTGACAGCTTTGAATTTGCACACTTCCAGGCACTTGCCGCATTTGATGCACTTTCCGCCGTCGATGGTATGGGCCTGCTTCTTTTCGCCGGATATTGCGGCCACCGGGCATTTTCTTGAGCATAGACCGCAGCCGATACAGCTTTCGGCATCGATGGTATAGGTCAACAGGTTCTTGCAGCTCTTTGCCGGGCATTTTTTATCCTTGATATGGGCGATGTATTCGTCCTTAAAATATTTCAATGTTGTCAAAACCGGATTGGGAGCCGTCTGACCGAGACCGCACAGGGATCCATCCTTTACAGAGAGCGCCAGCTCTTCCAGTTCTTCCAGGTCAGTTTCCTGCCCTTTTCCGTCGCAGATCCGTTCCAGTATCTCCAGCATCCGCTTGGTTCCGATACGGCAATATATGCACTTCCCGCAGGATTCCTTACAGGTGAAGTCCAGGAAGAACCTTGCCATATCCACCATACAGGTGTCCTCATCCATGACGACCATACCGCCGGAGCCCATGATGGCACCGGTCTTTGTGATGGACTCGTAGTCAACGGGTGTATCCAGGAGCGCTGCCGGAATGCAGCCGCCGGAAGGACCTCCCATCTGCACGGCTTTGAATTGCTTATCCGCCTTGATTCCGCCGCCTATGTCATAGATAACCTCTCTCAGCGGCATGCCCATGGGTACTTCCACGAGACCGCCGTTCTTGATCTTGCCTGCCAGGGCAAACACTTTCGTGCCCTTGCTCTTTTCGGTGCCGAGGGCGGCATACTCGCTTCCGCCGTTCAGCATGATCCAGGGCACGTTGGCGAAGGTTTCAACGTTGTTGATATTGGTGGGCTTTGCGAAGTAACCGGACTGCGCAGGGAACGGCGGCTTAAGCCGCGGCATGCCCCTTTCGCCTTCCAGTGAGGCGATGAGCGCCGTTTCTTCACCGCATACGAAAGCACCTGCGCCCTTCTTGATCCGGATGCTGAAATTGAAGCCGCTGCCCATGATATTGCTGCCCAGCATGTTGCGGCTTACCGCCTGCTCTATGGCTATTTCCAAACGCTCAATCGCCAGCGGATACTCGGCGCGCACGTAAATGATACCTTCATTTGCACCAATGGCATATCCCGAAATCGCCATACCTTCCAGCACTGCATGAGGGTCACCTTCCAGAACGCTTCTGTCCATGAATGCACCTGGATCTCCTTCGTCAGCATTGCATACGATGTATTTGATGTCACCCTTGGACTGCCTTGCCGCATTCCATTTGAACCAGGTGGGAAAGCCGGCGCCGCCCCTGCCCCTGAGCCCTGATGTCTTGATCTCCTCAATGACCTGCTCCGGTGTCATGGTATCCAGTATCTTCTTCAAGCCCATGTAGCCGTCATTGGTCAGATATGCATCGATGTCTTCCGGATCGATGTGTCCGCAGTTCTTCAAAGCGATCCGCACCTGCTTCTCCATCAGAGGATTCGGTTTTTTTGAGCTGGAAATGATATAGTGCTCTAAGGGCTTGCCATTCACTACATGGGATGTAATGATCTCCTCTGCGATTGCTTCTGTCACATTGCCGTAGGTATAGATCTCATCCCCGTCGATCAGGTCCAGTATCGGCTCATAAAAGCACATCCCAATGCAGCCTGCAGATTCTATCTCGATTTTGATGCCCTGATGGGCTGTTTCCTTCTTCAGAAGCTCCATCACCTTTTTCCCGCCCGATGCGATGCCGCAGCTTCCAAGACCAATTCTAAGCTTCATGATTTGCACCCTCTTTTTCCTTTTTGTAGATGTCCCTGACAATCTGTCTCGCAGAATCCGGCGTCAGCTTTCCGTAGGCCTCGCCGTCTATCATGATAACGGGAGCCAGACTGCAGCACCCCAGGCAGGCCACATCTTCCAACGTAAACATGCCGTCTTCAGTGGTGTCTCCGGGGCTTATGCCCAGCTCTTCGCACAATGCCGAGCTCACTGCCTTTGAGCCATTTACATGACAGGCGGTCCCCTGGCATTGCAGAATGATATGCCTTCCAACAGGCTTCAGCCTGAACTGCGTGTAAAATGTAGCAATCCCGTAAACCTTTGCCCTTTTTACACCTGTCCTGTCTGCAATTGTCCTCAGTACGTCAAGAGAGAGATAACCATATAAGTCCTGTGCCTTCTGCAGGATGCTGATGACGCTTCCTGCCTTGCCTTCATATTCCCTGAATACGGGATCAAGGCGGCTCAAATCTGCTTCCTTTTCAGAAAATCCTTGTTCCATTTTCTTTTCACAACCATCACACATTGCATTCACCTCATTTACATTAAGTTGTTCCCTAATCCTGTGCATTCGGGACCAAATGAAAAGCTGCCCGTAGAAAAAATGATGCGAGCAGCTTTTTGTTCTGTTTGATCTGAATATCTTTACACCGCTAAAGCTTCATAGGACTCATATCTTTCCTGAGCTGCCATGCTGATCAGGAAACCAAGGTAATTATCATCCTTGCAAGGGAACTCGGTGTCGGCTTTTGCTTCGTCCACTGCAAACATACAGTTTTCAAACTGGCAGGTCTCACCTTTTTGTTTATAATATGTGCAATACTTACAGTTCATCACTGATTCACTCCTTTCTCACTTAAAAAAGTTTAAATTCATTTTTAAAGCATGCTATACGATCTGTTCTATCAACTGGTTTCCCTAAACGCCTTGTTAATTGTTTGTCAACTTTATTGTAACCCCACGGAAGCACCCTTTCAATCAAGATAAGTATGCAAGTTGCTGCTTCCATGTCATGCATTTATTATTAGATACGGTTTTTATAGTATGAAAAAAGCGGGTAAATGCGCCGTAGACAGCGTATTTACCCGCTTTATGAGGTTTTAGAATATCTAATCACAGTGGAATACCTCTTCCATAGAGGCCCACCATTCTCCTTCTTTTCTTGTTTCAATGGGGTCCTGGCAAGGCTTGCACACCTCCCACCATTTTTGCGTGGTTGGGTCTGCCGCCATTTTTGCCATATCGCCTTCATAATCCGTACCCATGTATTCAAAGTAGCTGAAAAGAAAGTTGTCTTTGAAATAGATGGAATAGTTCCTGATATTGCAATCCCGGATCATCTTCAATACATCCGGCCATACGGCAGCATGCAGCGCTTTATATTCCTCAAGCTTTTCGGGCCTTATACCGATTAAGGATCCATACCGCTTCATATTCATTCTCCTTACATTATAGTTCTTCCAGCTCTTTCTGAATCCGCTGGATGTTCAAAGGATAATTTCCATATTCACGCAATATCTCGATGGCAAGCTTATAGCTTTCTGGTGCCACACCGCTGCTGACGGAGTGATCTGACTGAAAAATCCATCCGCCGTTTTTACCGGCCTGCATTTTATAGAGCAGTTCTTTTTTGATGACCTTTGGATCGCCGCTTTCCAATGCCCTGACGTCGATATTCCCCACAAATGACAGCCTTTTTGCGTAGTTTTCCTTCAATTTCACAACGTCCAGGCCCGCTTTTACTTCCAGCGGATTGTATGAATCGAGGCCGATCTCCACCATATCTTCGTATATTTTTGTTGCGTTGCCGCATCCATGGTATACAATCATCAGTCCATGCTCATGGCATAAATCGATCAAGGCTTTGACATGGGGCTTGAATACTTTTCTCCATAGCTCCGGACTGAACAGCATGCCATTTTTGTATGCCACGTCTCCCCAGATGTACATTCCCGAGAGCCGTCCCTTTCCAGCCTCTATCTGTGCCCGGCAGAATTCTAATGCAAAGGTCCCGATGCGGTCAACAAAGTTTTTCAGGAGCTCCGGTTCCTCCATCATCCAATACATGGCATTTTCCGTTCCGATGACGCGCCAGAGGTACTCATAAGGCTCGCACACCGAGCCGAATACGGCAAAATCTTCCGCATAGGCGTTTACACGTTCATCCCATGCCGGTATATCCCTTAACAAAGCATCCCCCACACAGTTGATCTGGTCATCCCCCCCCATGTAAAAACGTCTCGGATCTGCCGGATCATCAAAAATGAAGCTTTCCAGCTCTTCCGGCGTCTTGATGGAAAAGCTCTCATAATGAGGCATCACGACGGTTCCGGAGCGCTTGATGGTTGCTTCAAACCCTGTCCTTATGACAATGTCTTCACCTTTCTGCTCCAGGATTTCAAAGGGCTTGATATGGGGATCCATATTGGGTGTAATGACGATATAGTCCAGATCGAAGTAGCGGTACGGATCAAAATCCTGCCCCCACTTCTCCCTGGCATTTCTCATAAAGCCGGTCCAGAAGAAATCACCCACAGGAATGCGGTCATGTTCTTCATGATTCAATGCTTTCCTCAATCTCAGCTTTTTCTCTTCACTGCGTGCCATTCCTTGCACCTTCCTTCCTATAATCCTCTTGCTGCAGCAATGCCTGCAGAAGTGAGAAGCCACGAGCCATAAGCCCGCGGCTCCCCATCCTTGACTGTTCAGATTAAACTTATACTACCATTGAGCAGGCATATAGTTGTCAACATCATCCTTTGTGATAACATGCTTCGGCAGATAACGGACCGGCTCTACTTCTTTACCGTTGAACCAGTCGGCTGCCATCAGCACCGGAACAGCACCGTCAGCCTCTGCGGACTGATAAGTAATGGCATTGATATTTCCAGCTTTTACACCGTCCATACCAACCTTGCTGTTACCTGCTGCATACACGACGATATCCGTCCTGTTTGCCTTCTTCAACGCTTCTGCAATACCGATTGCCTGGGCAGAGTCGTCTGCTGCAACGATACCCTTCAGCTTGGGACCAAACTTGGTGATCCAGTCGGAAACAACCTGCATGGTCTTTTCTGCTTCAAAGCCGGGCGCCTGCATATCCAGGACTTCCATCTTCGGTGCTATCTTCTTAAGCTCTGTAATAGGTCCATAGGTTCTTGCAAAGAACGGTGATCCGCCCGGCGCATGTCTTATGTAAGCAATGCCGCCTTCGTTGTTCAGAGTCTTTGCCAAATGCTGTGCAAGCAATCTGAACTGACCCCAATCGTCAGGTCCGGTCCAGCCGATAACATATTTCATACCTTCGTCTTCAGGAAGCATGTTGCTGGCGATGCAGGGGATTCCTGCCTGGTTGATCTTCCTGAACTGCTGAACGGCTGCTTTTGCATCCAGGGGTACCAATATGATCATATCCGGCTTTGAGTTGATGGCCTGGTCGATCATCTGATTCTGTACATTCAGGTCCCAGTTGGGGGACATGACTTTAAGGTCCATCTTATAAGCCTCTGCCAATTTCTTGGCGCCGTTGCTGTAGGCTGTCAGATACGGGTGGTCCCCATTAATGATGGTGACAACCTTTTTGCCTATAGCGCCGTTTGCCGGTGATTTGGGAATATTGATCTTTTCTGCACTCCAGCCTGCGAATTCCATATCATACCAGTGCAGGGCGTCTTCTTCCGGAAGAGCAGCCGGGTCAGCGGGTCTTGCGGGTATCTCTTTCTTTTCCATCGGAAGGATAAGCGGTTGTCCGTCAGTGCCTTTTAATGTAGAGATATCAATTGCCAGTGAATCTTCCAGGTTCTTTTTATTCGGGTCTTCTGCAGTTGTTGCGGCAGGTGCCTCTGCCGGTGCCGGTGCAGCACAGCCTGCAAAAAGAGATGCCACCATTGTCAACACGAGTAATAGAACTAAAGACTTCTTTAACATGATTCGCTCCTCCTACAATTTTATTTTATTTTGAACAACCGCCGCATGCTTAGTACTGTCCCCGCATGCGGCTTACCAGTGAGACCGCTGACCATCCAACCTCCTTCCTCATTTTTGGACATTATCTGAAATATTGCAGCCGCCGTTTTAGCGATGGCTGTGCTAAATCTTCTTAAATCTTCCGTCTTCAAGCTCCTTAAGCAGCTCCGGGCGCTGGCCTCTCAGCCTATCCTGCTTGTAAAGCGCAAAGGCTTCATACAGGACGACGATTGCCAGTACCAGTCCGCTGGCAAATATCTGAACTTCATACCCTGTGCCAAAGCAGTTCAAGCCGTTGAATAAGGTTCCAAGTGCGATAACCGCTACTGCACTCTTGACAATACTACCTTTGCCGCCGGCCATGGAGGTTCCGCCGATGATAGTAGCAGCCAGCACGATCATCAGGGGACTGACACCCTTTTCTCCCATATTGGGGACTGCGGAGCTGATGCTGATGGAGAACAGGGCGCCTCCCAATGCAGCCATCAGTGCAGAAATGGTAAAGGCATTGATCAGATACCGGTCGGTGTTGAAGCCGGCCAGCCAAGCCGTTTCCTTGTTGCCCCCTACCATGTAGAAGCCTTTTCCGTATGGTGTCCTGGTAAGGAATACCTCGAACAGGGCAACAGCGATGACTGTAATCAAAACCCTCGGGGGCAGCAGCGGAATCACTGCTTTATCAATCCAGTCCGCCAGTGCAAAATCCGTTACATTGATTGACGAACCATGACTGTACATATAGATGATGCCTTGCACGATGGTCATCGTTCCCAGGGTGACGATAAAGGAATGGATCTTCGCCTTTGCCACAAGCAGGCCGTTGATGATACCGACGATCCCGCCGGCCAATACCGCTGCAATAAGGCTGACCGTCCAGCCGAATCTCGGCTGCATCCCGATGACCAGGATGGCTCCAAGGTTCAGGGTGGAAGCAACGGACAGATCCATATGCCCGCATATCATGACGATGGTGAAGCCGATTGCCACCATCATCCCCAGGCTGGCGCCGCGCAGTATATTCGTCAGATTGAACAGATTGAAAAAGTTGGGTGCGAAGGCAGTAGCCAGCAGGAATACAACAATGAAGATCAAATATATCCGATTGTTGTCAATCCACTTTGAGATGTTTTTACTTCTTATAATATTAAGCATCATCTCTCCCCAGCTTTCTTAAAGATTTGGCATTTATGCCGACAACGATAATAAATATAATGCCCTTGACGATGGCCTGAGAAAAAGTATCGACGCCGATCAATGTCATAATGTTGCTCAGCAGGCCCAGCGTGAATACGCCGCCCAGCACCCCGATAGCGTTGCCTCTCCCCCCGGCCAAGGTCATACCGCCCAGTACAATGGCCGTAACCGCATTGAAATCGTAACCGATTCCATTGTAGTAGGCACCTACCTTTGCCAGAGAGGTGAGAAAAATTCCGCCGATGGAAGTTGTAACCGATGACAGGATAAAGGCGAGGCCAACCGTTCTGCTGACATTTACCCCGGTCATTTTCGCTGCTTCATAATTTGAGCCAATCAGCTTCAGCTGCAGCCCGAATTTTGTCTTTGTCAACAGAATCTGGCCGATGATGACAACGATGAACATGACCAATACCATAAGCGGCAGACTGCCGAATACATTCATTCTTGAAAGGTTCACAAAGATCTGTCCGGCTACATTACCCTTGGATTCGACATCGGGGTATATCTGATTCCCGCTGTAAGCCCAACGGATAAAGCCATTCATGACAAACGCCACGGCCAGGGTCCATATGATGGGATTGGCTCTGAGCTTTCCTATGACAAAAGCGTTTACCAGGCCGATGGACAGCCCGGCTGCTATACCCAGCAGGATGCTGATGACGATGCCGTATTTCACCGCTCCTACAGCAATGATGCCGGAGAATGCCATGATCACTGGAACGGACATGTCTGCAAAATGGCCGCTGTAGGTGATAAAGGATACACCTACGGCAACAATGCCCAACATGGCAACCGCCTGTATGATATTCATGAAGTTGCTGACTGTCAGGAATTTGTCGGAAATCAGTGTTCCGAAAGCAATAAAGAGGATGACCATAAAATAGACGCCGAACTTATTGAGCCATAAATTCCATTTTGCATGCTTGGAGCTTCGTCTATCCAGCTTGGTGCTCATATTTTCAGTTGACATTCACGAATCCCCCTTCCCCGTTGGCCGCCAGCAAAACCGTTTCTTCATTAAACTCCCCTTTGTTCATTTCCCCGATAAGGTGTCCCTTTCTCATGATGACGACCCGGTCCGACATGGCCACCAGCTCCGGCAGGTCGGATGAAATCAGTATGACGGCGTTGCCTTGTCCTGCCAGTTTCTCAATGGCCTGGTGTATGATCATCTTGGCCCCGATGTCCACCCCTCTGGTTGGTTCATCCAGTATCAGCACCTTGGGGGATATGGAGAGCCATTTTGAAAGCAGCACTTTTTGCTGGTTGCCGCCCGACAGGTTGCCTACCGTTCTGGAGGGATCCGGCGGATAGATCTGCAGATCACTGATCAGCCTGTCAAGTACGGGCTTGTCATCCTTTCCTGAGTAGAAGAAGTTTTTTGTATGTTTGGGGATCAAT
The DNA here is from genome assembly GCA_021083345.1 of Calditrichales bacterium MX18-03. Lineage (GTDB taxonomy): Bacteria > Bacillota > Clostridia > Lutisporales > Lutisporaceae > JAJGRE01. The sequence goes on from JAJGRE010000001.1 coordinate 969,874, forward strand.
GCTGCCAAGGCATTTTCTCCCACTGTAAGCCTTAATGCCAGGCCTTGGGTCTTCCGGTTCTCAGTAAGATAGGCAACACCGGCTTCAAGGGCCTGCCCCATATTCTTATGTGCCAGTTTCTGACCTTTTAAGTGAATCTCACCTTCATCGATTGGATCTGCTCCGCAGATGGACCGGCCCAATTCACTGCGCCCCGCCCCGGCCAGTCCGTATAATCCCAGTATTTCACCGGCTCTTACATTGAAGGAGACATCATGAAAAAATCCGTACCTGCTCAAGTGCTCTGCCCTCAACATTTCCTCTCCAAGGTGGGTGCTCCTGCTGCTATAGAATTCCGATACCGAACGGCCCACCATCAGTTCCACCAATTTACCCGCATTGACCTCTTCTATCTCATAGGTACCTACTCTTTTCCCATCCCGCATCACCGTCACTCTATCCGCCACCCTGAATATCTCCGGCAGGTGGTGAGAAATATAAATGATGGCCAGACCTTGCTTCTTCAGGCTGTCTATGATCTTGAAAAGCCTTTCCACTTCTTCCCTGGAAAGTGCCGAAGTGGGTTCATCCATTACCAGTATGCAGGGATTGTTTCCCAGAGCTTTTGCTATTTCTACCAGCTGTGCTTCATGCTGGCTGATATCTTTAACGGGCATAAGGGGGTCAAGGTGCTCCAGCCCCACCCTTTTCAACCTGTCACGGGTCCTTTCAACCATCGCCTTCCTATCGACAAAAATACCCTTCGTGGGAAGATTTCCTACCAGTACATTTTCTGCGATGCTCAGTGAAAGAGCCAAGCTTAGTTCCTGATAGATCATTTCGATTCCGTTTTCTTTCGCGATGGATGGGGAAGACAGTCGGACTTCTTTCCCGTTGATGCAGATTTCTCCGGTATAGTCGCTGAAAGAACCGGCAATCATCTTCATCAATGTTGATTTTCCGGCACCGTTTTCTCCGATCAATGCATGAACCTCACCGGAACAGACTTCAAAATCAACACCGTCAACAGCAAGAGTACCCGGATATCTTTTACTCACATGATTCATCGAAAGTGCTAACCCAGATTTGTTTTCTCCCACTAAAAAAACCTCCTTATGCCGGCTTCTGCTTTTTTGATGGCTGTTTCAGAAAATAAATATTTGTATTTGTCAGATAATTAAACGTTTTGTTATTTTGCTTCTCTTTTAACGCAAAATATTACATATTTGTATCTTTTACCCGCTTTCTAAGACGCAGTTTAATTGAAAGAGAATACAATTTGAAAAAGTGAAACGTTTAGCTTTATAACTATACTAACATTATTTTCCCATTGAATCAATACATTAATAAAAAAAACTGTATTGATTATCACAATACAGCTATTCATTATCATAATACAGTTTTAGCCTTTATGTCTAATCAAATCTGACTCTCGTACCGGCATTCTCTGCAGGCCTCCGCAAAGGCCGTAAGGTTTTCAACAGGGGTATCGAAAAAATGGTCACTGGCTGAGCATATATAACCTCCTTCATATCCAACCGTCTCAAAAAGCCGGAATACGGCTTTCCTGATTTCGTCTTTTGTACCGCTGGTCAAGGTGTTGTATTGGTCGATGCCGCCGATACAGGCAATCCTGTTACCGACTTTCCTTTTGAAATCCCAGGGCTCCTGGTTGCCGCCAATACTCCTGGGCGCCAGTGTTTCAGAGGCATCGGCATGATTTGCCACGATCAGCTCCTCAATCCCATAGGTTCCCCCGCAAGTATGGTAAGTGGTTTTAAATCCCAGGCTGTGTAAAGCATCATGCATCTTCCTGTCGTAGGGCATGCAAAATTCCTCATGCAGCTTTGGGGAAATCAATGTTGTGGAGGAAGCACCGCCTCCGGTTTCTATCAGATCAAACCTTGCACCCTTCAGGGATTCGATGAACTGCATTTTCTTATCCAGCAACAGCTTCAGAAGGGAATGCACCCACTCCGGCTCATCAATGGCTTTGAGAATCAGGTCGTTGATGTCCATCAGACAAGCCGCATGCTGCCAACAGCCGGCCTGGTCACCCCATACGAAGCCGCGCAATATCCCCCTGTCACCCAGCTCCTCGTATTTTTTTGCTACCGGCTCCAAATTCAATTTGGGTACCGGCATATACTTTCTGATCAGCTCAATATCTTCATCCTTCTTGATCAGATATTCGGTTATCCAGGTTGTTTTGCTGTTCCCGGCTGTTTTGTAGGTCAGAACGCCCTCCGGTGTGAAGATCTTGTGATTAGTAACACGGTTTTCCGGATGATTGCTGACTATTTCAGGCTCATCCTTCCAGGTGGGTGTATTCAGTTTGGTGAAATCGGCATCTACCAGCCAAAACTGTGCCATATCCTCAAAGTACTGTATCTGCGCATCCATGCCGCATTGCTCAAAGGCTTCAATGTCGCTGATGCCACCCATGTACCTGTTCAGATGATAGCCCTGCCATTGATGGATGCTGACCGGCAGACGGTCCGGTTTTTCCCTGTTCAGCGCAAGCATCATGCGTTCCTTGGACTTCATAAACAAGCCTCCCCAAATACATAATATTATTATCCATTGACATTAAGATATGGATTATTTAACATTAAATATAGCATTTATAACATGATAAGCACATGAACAAAAACATGATAAATATATATAATATTAGCTTATATACCGGAGGCCATTCTGTTGGATAGAAAAAGGGGGGGGCATCATGATAAGCGATTTGAATCTGAATCTGCAAAGCGGGGGCTTTCACCACTGCACAGCCGCATGGAGCGCTGGAGCCTCTGCCAGAAACCGCTGTTACAAGCTTTATATCCCGGTGAAGGGTGAAGCGTTCCTGGTCATGAATGATAGAACCTGGACCCTCAGACCGGGACATGCTTACTTGATAAACGGTTTCAATATCCAGCGGCAAGTATGCCGGGATTTTATGGACGTATATTGGGTGCATTTCTTTCCTGAGTCCCTTTTTTTCAACTACTGTCTCAGCAGCATCACCGATTTCTGCAGCTGGCGCATTGAGGACATCCCTTTGAAGGAGGATGACTATGCCTTGATACCCAGGCTGTTTGAAAACCCCGGCTCAGAAGATAACCGCGTTGCACCCAATGCCTCTCTTGCACTGACCTGCAAAATCACATCCATTCTGCTGGATTTGATAGGCGATCTTGTTGAATGCAGGGGTGGTGAGGTAAGCGAAGAGTCCTACAAGCTCTTTCTCAGGCTGAAGCCGGCCATTGATTTCATGAACAGCAACCTGGGCAGGAAGCTCACCTTGAAGGAAATATCCGGCCAAGTAAACCTGAGTCCTGTCTATTTTCAGAAGCTGTTCAAAGCCAAGCTCAATATCACACCCTATGAGTACCTTCTGGAAAAAAGGCTTTATGCTGCACGCCGCTGCCTTTCGGAAACCGACCGCTCCATATCGGAGATAGCCGACGCACTGGGCTTTTGCAATCAATTTCATTTTTCCAGAACATTCAAGCGGTACTTTCTGGAAAGCCCCTCCAGATACCGGACGCAGCACAGTGTCCCATAAAACAAGGTGAGCCGGACCATTGGTCCGACTCGTCTTGTTAATTTGCTTCCATCAATAAATGCCGTACTCCGCTGCGGTATCATACATAGCCAGCACATTTTCAACCGGCGTTTCCTCCAGGAGGTAATCATGGCTTGGCGATAAGATGAAACCGCCGCCGGGCATCATGACCGTCAAGACCTCTCTGGTCTTCTCCCTCACCCATTCCGGTGTCCCATCTATGAGGACATTGTGAGAATCAATGCAGCCATTAAAGACCATGATGTCGCCATAGTGCTTTTTCAGTGCTGCCGGTTCCATGCCGGCTGCGTCGGGCTGAAGGCTTTGCAGTGCATCTATCCCTGCCTCTGCCAGGCAGGGGATCAGGGGTGCGAACCCACCGCAGCAGTGGAGCATCACTTTGAGTCCATATTGGTGCCCCAGGTCTGCCAGCCTTTTCAAATGAGGCAGCAGGAACCTTCTGAACAGCCGCTCCCCGACGATGGGACCTTTCTGGCTGCCTAAATCATTCCCGATAAAATAGATGTCAATGACATCACCAGCCGTTTTGAATATATTCTCACTGACTGCTGCGTAATAGTCCACGATATGCCCCAGCACTGCATCGACTATCTCCGGTTCCTCGTACATCTTGACCAGAAGCTCTTCCATACCCATCATATCGATTGCATCATGCCAGAAGGGCGACCAGTCCCCTCCGAGAATGGCATATTCGCCTTTCCACTTTTCTGCGTCTTCTCTGATGTATTCTGCGCTTATCCAGGTCGGGTCAGGCCAGGGGTAGGCGTGAACTTCTTCCAGTGTTGCATTGGCCAGCGGGTGGTTGATGGGCTGCCCGTACCCGTAGCCATGCCGATCGATGCCGAAAGGAGAGCGATAGGTGACGCCCGCAGGCAGGTTGTAATCCGGCGCGTGCTCTTTCGGGCCTGCATATACCCCATAGACTCTTCTGAAATCATCACCGAACCTTTTATAAACACTTTCTGCATCCGTCAAACCGAGATGCACCATCGCTTTTCGAATGAATTCAGGTGATGCGCCGCACCACACAGGAACGCGGTCAGGCTGCCTATGCTGGAATGCAAGCATCACTCTTTCCTTGGAGGTCATTAACATCAACTCCTTAAGCAAATTTTGCGGTATATCCCTATTGTATATGAAAGTCCTTTTTGATAATTGCCATAATACGTAAGAAAATTGACATATTGCGTAATGCCCTATATGATGAAAGGGAAAGCAAGGTGATTTTTATGAATGAAAAGCTGGTTTCCAACACCGGCTGTATTGTGGGAATGCAAGTGGAGGAGAGTTTCGGTAAATACGGCATATCCTGCCGGGTAGGCGCTTTCTGCAATTTTGATCTGAATCAGATATCCAACCAGCTCCACCAGCATAATTGCTATGAACTATGCATTGTCACCTCAGGCTCCGGCCTGTTTATTCACCGTGACAGGAAATATAAGCTGGAGGAGGGCGATGTATTCATGGCTGACCCCTACACCGTCCATGAGGTGCAAGCTAACCGGCTGCAAAACCTGCAATTGATTTATTTCTTCCTTGAAATCAAGGGCAATGAGTCGCTGCGTATCAAAGGCCGCCAGGACCGGATCCTTCATGCCTTCATCAGTGGCCACAAAGTGCTTGCCCCTGCCCAGAAACACCTTCTGTCCTATTTCGTTTTTATTGAGAGCTATCACGTGTCAAAGAAAAGCAGGAGCTTCGGTATAGAGCAGGCCCTGAAAAATCTTATTCTGGAAAGCCTGGAGGCCTTATCGACCGAGGGTGACCACCTTTCCAGCCCACAGGCAGTGGCATGCAACACCCTGGAGCTTTCCCTGGATTTCATCGACAATAACCTGAACCGGCAGATCAAGCTGGAGGAAATCGCAAAGCATGCCTGCACCTCCTGCCGCAACCTGCAGTTTCTATTCAACAAACATCTGGGAAAAACCGTTATTGAGTATATAAACGAAAGAAAAATCGCCCTGGCCGCCCATTACCTGATACGCCAGTTCAGCGTTCACGACACGGCGAACCTGGTGGGCATAGACAGTCCATCGAGATTTACCAGACTTTTCAAGAAATACAAGACTGTAACCCCTAAAAAGTACCAGCAAATACATGCTACCAATGAAAAAGGTTTTGGCAGGCGGTTAAATTGCTAAACGTTTCACTTTTTTTGTTTGACTTCCTTGCATGAATGCTTTAATATCTATTTAGGGCAGGTGATAGAAATTGGGCGCAACCATAAAAGATGTCGCTAAGCTATGCGGTATTTCCATTGCAACTGTTTCAAAATATATCAATGGCGGCAATGTGACCAAGGAAAACAGGAAAAACATAGAAAATGCCATCAAGCAGCTGGATTACCGGGTGAATACCTTTGCCAGAGGCTTGAAGATGAACCGTTCCATGACCATCGGCGTGCTTGTGGACAGCGTAACCAATACCTTCTACACCAGCATCATCTCGGTTATTGAGGATTGCCTGCATCCCAAGGGATATAGCAGCATCATATGCGAGACCAAGGAAAGTGAAGAGATTCAGGAGCAAAAGCTTGAGTTTCTGGTCAACAAAGGTGTGGACGGCATCCTGATCTTCACAACGCACATATCTGCCGAGCTCCTGAATACCTATATCCAGAAGGGTGAGCACATCGTTGTCATCGATAGTGTCGTTAACGGCGTAGACTGCGATTTTATAGCCACTGACAATATATCCGGTGCATACCAGGCTACCGAACAGTTTATTTTGAAAGGGCACAAGCGAATTGCCATTATTACAGGCGAAGAGAAAAACTTCTCCGCGGTGGAACGCCTTAAAGGGTATAAGCGGGCACTGGAGGATTACCGTATTGAACTGGATGACGGTCTGGTATACCAAAGCTCGTATAATCTGAACGGCGGTTATAATTCCTTTAAGAATATGGTATCCGATGCCAATAATCTTCCAAGCGCCGTGCTGATTGCTAATTATTTCATGACCATCGGCGCTGTGATTGCCATAAATGAAGAAAACATCAATATTCCCGAAGACTTATCGGTCATTTGCTTTGATGATCTGGAGCTGAGCAATGTGTTTAAACCCAGGCTTTCCTCCATCAGCCAGCAAACGGACGAAATGGGAAAAAGAGCTGTGGAGCTGCTGCTTGAAAGATTGGATGGCGATATCAAGGAAAGCAGGATTATCCGGGTTGCCCCCAAAATCCTGATTACCACTTCAATCAAGAAGATGGATAATGATAGCCAATAGCAGTTATAAATATGATTAAAAACGTTCATTCTCAGGCTGTGACTGAGAATGAACGTTTTTTTGTTTAAGCTTTTGAAATGCGGAGGTACCGCTTATACAGCGCTTCCCATCTGCTGTCTCTGACCGGCTTGTATTCCGTTACGTCGAAGGAGTTCTTGATGATCTGTTTCCCTTCCTCCCTGTCTTTCACCAGGCCCATTGTCTGTGCTTGAATGATGATGTTTCCGATGGCAGTGGCTTCAACGGGTCCCGCCAGTACGCGCTTGTTTGTTGCTGCCGCTGTCAACTCACATAGCAGTTTATCTTGTATGCCGCCGCCAACCATGTGGATGGCTTCAATTTTCCTTGCCGTAATTTCTTCAAGCTTTTCAATAGCCCACCTGTACTTCAGCGCCAGGCTTTCTTCCACACACCGGATGATTTCTCCCACAGACTGCGGAACCGGCTGGTCAGTCCTTCTGCAGAATTCCCTGACCTTTTCCGGCATACCGCCCGGTTCATAGAATAATGGATCATCGGGGTCGATAAAGCTTTCCCCGCCCTTTTCACTTGCCGCTAATGCCACCATTTCAGCAAAATTAAAGGACATGCCCTCCAATTCCCAAGTTCTTTTGCATTCCTGTACGATCCATAAGCCCATAATGTTTTTCAGAAGCAGGACCTTGTTGTTGACTCCGCCTTCGTTTGTGAAGTTGTACCGGTATACCTTGTCATTGATGATGGGTGCATCATTTTCAATTCCAAGCAGAGACCAGGTGCCGCTGCTGATGAATACATGGCTGTCGCCCTCGGCTGGAACAGCAGAAGCGGCAGAAGCCGTGTCATGGCTGCCCACAGCTGTTATGCTGACAGGCTTGATGTTCAATTCCCTGGAGATGCGGTCTCTCAGTGTCCCTATGACCTCACCAGGCTGGACGATCCTGGTGAACAGGTGCCTGGGGATATTCAGTTTTTCCAGGATCCCTTCATTCCAGTTTTTTTTGTCGTAGCTATACAATTGGGTCGTAGTGACCTCTGTGAATTCCGATACCTTTTCACCCGTCAGCATATACGCGATCAAATCCGGCATCAGCAGAAGCGTATCTGCAAGCTGAAGCTTCCGGTCGTTGCCTTGCACCATGGCCAATAGCTGATAAATGGTATTGTAGCTGGCGAACTGAAGCCCTGTTTCGTTGAACAGTACTTCCTTGCCGATGTGTTCAAAACATTTCTCCATCATATTGACGGTCCGGTCGTCCCTGTAATGATAAGGATTGGACAGAAGTTCCCCTTCCTGATCCAATAACCCGAAGTCAACACCCCAGGTATCGACGCCCAGACTTTTTATGTCATACCCCAGGTTCTTGCATTTCAGCAGGCTTTGCTTGACTTCATGGCAAAGCCTTAATATATCCCATTGCAGGTGGTTCGAAAATATGACAGGATCATTGCTGAACCGGTGGACCTCTTTCAATGTCAGCCTGCCGTTCCGGATCTCCCCTGCGATGGCGCGCCCGCTGCTGGCCCCAAAATCAAAAGCCAGCAGCTGGGGGCTGAAGCCGTCCTGCTCTCCCATACGGAACCCTCCCTTTCTTATTGAATAGGAAATTATAGATTTCCTATTCAATAAAAATTTATATTTGACTGCACGTGACAAATATTCCAATTGCATTGGAAAGGTCACTTGTGCTTCAAATGCGGCGAAGCCGCCTTTGTTCCATTACCCCTGTACAAAGAAAGTACTGATGTGATCAGTACTTTCTTTCATTTAATCTATGTACTTCGGGCTATTTACGCCCGTAAAGGGGGCCAAAGTTCTCGCAGGCCCTGTAGTCGGCCGCTTCCAGGTCCGCAGTGCCAAAGGCATTCCAGGTGCTGGGCCTGAAGACCTTTTCTTCCGGGACATTGTGCATGCACACGGGAATCCGAAGCATTGACGCAAGTGTAATCAGCTCCGCACCGATATGGCCGCAGCTTATAGCGCCGTGATTGGCACCCCAGTTGCTCATGACGGAATAGACATCCTTGAAGGCACCCTTCCCAGTCAGGTTGGGAACAAACCAGGTGGTAGGCCAGGAAGGGCTGGTTCTTTTATCCAGAACACTGTTTATATCCTCCGGCAGATCCACGGTATAACCCTCTGCGATCTGCAGCACCGGACCCAAGCCGTCAATCAGGTTCACCCTGGACATGGTAACCGGCATATCACCCTTTGAAAGGAAGCAGGAAGAGTATCCGCCGCCCCTGAAGTATTCATATTCCGCCGCATCCCAAGCCGTTGCCTCCAGGCATTTTTTCATTTCCTCCTGAGTGATCTCCCAGAAAGGCTTCATTGCAGGTTTTCCGTCCTTGGACTGCTGTCCTGTGGCATCCAGCGTTGTCGCCCCGGAATTGATCAAATGGATGATTCCGTTCTCCGCCATTCCTGTAAGCGGTTTTCCCGTTACACGTTCCACCGCTTCCGGACTCCAGTAGGTCCTTACATCCGAGAATATCTGCGACGTATTGGTCAAAAGGTGTCCGAACAGCATGGCGACACCGTTCAAGCTGTCGTTTTCAGTAGCCACGACAAAGGCTTCCCTTATGCCGTTCCAATCAAAGGATGAGCACAGCATGGCTTCCAGGAAATCGCCATTTGGGAAATGATCGGTCCATTGCCTTTGTCCCTGGAAACCGGCAGCAATGGCATTATGGCCTTCGCTTTCCTCTACAAAGCCCATTTCCGCAAGCCTGGGATTTCCAATCATCAGGTCCCTGACAATCAGCGTCATCTTGACAACGGTTTCCCAGTCTTTATCCTTCTGCTCCCGGGTCTTGACATATTCAGGCTTATTGATGTCCTTGCCCTCTTTGCAGTTTTCTCTGGTCCATTTTAATGCCTTCTCGAATTCGGCTTTATCATATATGCCTTCTTCCATCCTTCTGACCAGCTCCGACATATCCACATACTCGTTCCGCATACCCAGATACTTCTGGAAGAAAGCCGGGGATACCACCGATCCTGCAATGCCCATGGACACGCTGCCTACGGACAAATAGGACTTGCCCTTCATCATGGCTACAGCCAAGCCTGCCCTCGCAAACTGCAGCAGCTTTGTCTTTACGTCTTCCGGGATGCTGCTGTCATCGACGTCCTGCACATCATGGCCATAAATGCCGAAAGCCGGCAAACCTGATTGGCTATGACCTGCAAGGGCTGCTGCCAGGTATACGGCACCGGGTCTCTCCGTTCCGTTGAATCCCCAGACCGCTTTGGGCATAGCCGGATCCATATCCGTAGTTTCCGTTCCATAGCACCAGCATGGCGTAACGGTGATCGTTAATCCGACATTTGAATCTGCAAACTTTTGGGCACATTTTGCCGCCTCAGCCGCACCGCCGATGGTGGTGTCCGCAATAACGCATTCCACCGCTTCGCCGCTGGGGTACCGCAGATTCTCCTTTATCAGCTGTTCCAACATTCTGGCCATATTCATTGTCTTTGCTTCGAGAGATTCCCTGACGCCTTTTCTGCGTCCGTCTATAGTGGGCCTGATCCCGATTCTTGGCAAGGTTCCGATTAATCTACTGCTCATAATTGACCTCCTTTACTCTATCTATTGCTCAATCTTCATATGGTCCCCCGATAATTAAACGTTTCGTCTCTTGCTTTTTAAAATGCCGCTTCTCAAAAAGCGGCTATTTTTTGCATAATAAAGGTCTGATTCTTAGATGTATCGTCTCCTGTTGTCCGTTGTGCACCGTCCTTACGGCTTCTGTATTTCACGCTTCCACAACAATTGCCCAAATAAAAAGCGAAACGTTTAGCTCTTCCTTAATACTATCACTTATTGATGCCTGAATCAATATGTTTGGAAAAAAAATAAAGCTGCATTGCTTCCTACAATGCAGCTTCAGCTGCCGCTAATGGGTGTCTATAAATTCCTGAATCTCCTGATGCCACGCATCCGGCTCATAGGTCCCGGCTTGTGTCTCTTCTCCGAACAACAGGTCAACCAGATAGCGCGGCTTTTTACCGCCTATGTGCATTGATTTGACACAGGATACGCAATAAACAGCCACATCCTGGCAGGGCATTTCACCGGCACGTTTTTTCATTTGTGCCTTGACCTCTTCAACCGGCAGCACCCCATAATAGCTGTCTCCGCAGCAGGTTCCTTTCGTCCGGGTTTTATCCGGTTCCACAACCTTGATATTCATCTTTGAAAGCAACGTCCGGACAGCGTTATGAACCCGCTCTTCCGTACGGGTAGGGCAGGCGTCCAGTATTGCCATCTCCTTGCCATTATAGTCCGGGAACGGGAAAGTCCGGCTCTCCGCCAGCACCTCCCATAAGGAAATGGTGGAGATGCCCTCATATAGCGATCTGTAACGCCTGTCGCAGCCCGCACATACATTGATGATCTGCGTCCCGGCTGGCAGCCCGGGTTCATGCCTGCAGCAGGTCAGGTGCTGCGGTACATTCCCCAGTTCCCTGTTAAGATATTCCAGCAGTCGCTGCCCCAGCTCAGGCTTATATATCATCAGGGCACAGCCCGGTGCAAAAACTTGTTTCATTCACTCTTCCTCCTCTGTATGTCTGTTTAAGGAACAACTAAATACAGTTTACACGAAATATGTCATAAAATCATCCTGAATCTTGCGGACTAATTTTTAGCTTTGACGGTAGTCCGGATTGAAAATAAGAAAGCCCTATCCTCTGACAGATATGGCCTTCTTGATCCTAAGATTCTTTATTCAATTCATGCCTGTGAAGCAGTTCATGCTTGTCTTTCAGTATGCCTTCATACAGCGCTATAATGGTGGGGTTTTCTTCCGACCGCTTGATGGTGGACCCGCTGTCTGCATTGTAGATCCCTTTTGTCCGCTGCTTCTTGATGTGTGCTGACTGGGGCACCGGCTGACCGGCACCGCCGATGCAGCCGCCCGGGCAAGCCATTACTTCTACAAAATCGTATTGCTTTTCTCCGGCTTTGATCATTTTCACAAGTGCTTCGGCGTTTTTGAGTCCATGCACCACTGCAATGGTTACTTTTCTGCCATCCAGTTCAATCTCAGCTTCCTTAACGCCTTCCATACCCCTGGTGCCCGCAAAAGCGAGATTCTTCAGGCTGCCTATCGTTTTATCACTGCATAGATGCCGCAGCACAGCTTCTGCTACCCCGCCGCTTGCACCGAAAAGGACGCCTGCTCCGCTTGAAAGTCCGAATGGCATATCCACGGCTTCTTCTTCCAATTCGTTGAACATAATACCGTTCTCTTTGATCATCATGGCAAGCTCCTGAGTGGTAATCACCATATCCACGTCACGGGTGCCGCTGTTGCGGTTTTCAGGTCTTGCTGCCTCATACTTCTTTGCTGTACAAGGCATGATGGATATGACCACTGTCTCTCTTCCTTCTGCTTCCCTATCGGTCTTGAAATGTTCTTTAATGACAGCACCAAACATCTGCTGGGGTGATAAGCATGTGGAAACCTGCTCCATGAGCTCCGGGAATTTTTGCTCCGCATACTTGAACCAGGCCGGGCAGCAGGACGTGAACAACGGAAGCCTTTCCCCCTTCTGCAGGCAGCCTGCAAATTCCCGGCTTTCCTCCATGACGGTAAGGTCGGCGGCCATCGAGGTGTCATATACCTGATTGAAGCCCATCCTTCTCAGTGCGGCCACAATTTTCCCCATGGTTACGCTGCCGGGCTCCAGTCCGAATTCCTCGCCGATGGCTACCCGCACCGCCGGAGCGATCTGGGCTATGACAAACTTGTTTTTATCGTTCAGCACTTCCCATGCGTTGTCGATATCTCTTTTGATAACCAGAGCCCCTGTCGGGCAGACCGTCCTGCATTGCCCGCAGTTTACGCAGTTTACGTTGCTGATGGGCCGGTTGAAGGCTGTGGTTACCTGCATTTTTGCTCCCCTGTAGGCGAAGTCTAACGCGCCAACGCCTTGAACTTCATTGCACATCCTGACACAGTCGCCGCAGAGAATGCACTTGTTGGGGTTTCTGACAATGGATACACTGCTGTTGTCAACCGGCAGCTCCTTTTCATCCTTGTCAAACCGGACCTTCTTGATGCCGAACCGTATTGCCAGTTCCTGCAGGATGCATCTTCCTGTCTTTTCACATACCGTGCAGTCCCTGTCATGGTTTGCCAGGATCAGCTCCAGGATCATTTTTCTGTGCTTTTTCAGCTTTTGCGTATTGGTATATATCTCCATCCCATCCTTGGGAACCGTTGAACAGGAGGCCATTATTCCGCCCCATTTGTCTTCTACCATGCACATTCTGCAAGCCCCGTAAATACTCAGCTCAGAATGATAGCAGAACGTCGGCAGGTCTATGCCGGCTTTTCTTATAACCTCAAGGATATGTTTTTCTCCGTTGAAATCTACTCTTTGTCCGTCAATCAGCATGCTCCCTTTCATTTTCTCATACCTCCTCTACTGCAGAAAACGGACAGGCTTCCACGCATGCGCCGCATTTTATGCATTTCCTATTGTTTATGACAAAGGCTTCCTTTACTTTTCCGGTAATCGCTGTTGCAGGACATGCCTTTGCACATTTGCTGCAGCCTTTGCACAGCGCTTCATTAATGACAAAGGAGCTTAAGCTTTTGCAATTGCGGGTGGGGCATTTCTTTTGCACCACATGAGCCAGGTATTCGTCCCTGAAATACTTCAATGTACTGATTACCGGGCTGGGTGCAGTCTTGCCCAGGCCGCAGAGCGCGGTACTGCTGATGGTATCCGCCAGCTCTTCCAGCATGTCCAGGTCTTCCAGGCTGCCTTTCCCTGCAACGATTCCCTCCAGTATTTCCAGCATTCTTTTTGTCCCTTCCCGGCAGGGGACGCATTTGCCGCAGGATTCCTTCTGTGTGAAGTTCATAAAGAACCTTGCCACTTCAACCATGCAGGTGTCTTCATCCATGACAACGAGGCCGCCGGAACCGATCATGGCGCCTACTTTTTTCAGCGAATCAAAATCAAGAGGCAATTCCATATGGGTTTCTGTCAGACAGCCGCCGGAAGGTCCGCCGATCTGGACCGCTTTGAACTTCTTGCCGTCGTTGATGCCGCCGCCGATGTCGAATATGACTTCTTTCAGAAGGGTTCCCATCGGAACCTCTATCAGTCCCGTATTGTTAACATTGCCTGTAATGGCAAAGGCCTTGGTTCCGGGACTATTTTCCGGTCCGATAGAGCGGTACCACTGGGCTCCCTTCAGTATGATATGCGGTACATTGGCAAAGGTTTCAACATTATTCAGCATGGTCGGTTTGCCCCACAAGCCCTGTTCGACGGTTCTTGGCGGCTTCACCCTGGGCATGCCTCTCTCCCCTTCTATGGACTGGGTCAGCGCACTGCTCTCTCCGCACACGAAAGCACCGGCACCCTTGTTGATCTTTATGTCAAAGCTGAAGCCGGAACCCAATATGTTTTCACCCAAGAGCCCTATTTCCCTGGCCTGCTCCACTGCCAGCTGCAGCCTTGCAACCGAAAGCGGGTATTCCGCACGGACATAGATATAGCCTTCCGATGCCTTGCATGCGTACCCTGCGATAATCATGCCCTCCAGCACGCTATGGGGATTTCCATCCATAACGCTTCCATCCATGAAAGCGCCTGGGTCTCCCTCGTCCCCATTGCATACCACATACTTGACTTCACTATTCTGGGCTAATACCTGAGACCATTTTCTTCCTGCCGGATAACCGCCGCCCCCTCGTCCCCTCAGATTCGATTTGGAAATTTCGTCGCAGATCTGCTCGGGTGTCATTTGGAGCAGCGCCTTGCCTGCTGCAGTATAGCCGCCCTTGGCAATATATTCCATAATGTTCTCACAATCAATCTGCCCACACTGCCCCAGCACCAATCTGGTTTGTTCGCTGTAAAAGGGTATTTCAACCGGTGTATGGCACACGCGGCTGCCGGACTGATACATCAGCCTTTCGACGGGTTGGTTCTGAAGCAGCGTTTTTTCTATGATCTCGACGCAATCCTGCTTGTCCACCCTGAAATATTGATAATCGAAGGGTTCTACCCTGACAAGCGGTCCCAGCTGACAAAGACCCTGGCAGCCGCTTTTTTTGATGCCAATGCCCTTTTCTTCCGCCTCCAGCACGACATCAACCAGCAATCCTTTTTCCGCTACAAGCCGCTTAAGTTCTTCATATATGCCAAATGAGCCGGCTGCAACACATCCCGTTCCGCAGCAGACAAAGACGCGCTTTTCCTGGTTTTCAAGCGCTTTGCGGGCTGCTACAGCAACTTTTTCAAACTGTTCTATGTTATTAACCTTCATTTTGATTCATTCTCCTTAATCTCCTTAATGACCGCTAAGGCAGACTCCGGTGTCATCTTGGCATATACCTTGCCGTTGACGAGGATGACCGGAGCAAGTCCGCATGCTCCAAGGCAGGATACCGTTTCCAAAGTAAAAAGAAAATCATCAGTGGTATGCTTTGAACTGTTCAGTCCCAGCTCTTTTTTTATGGTGTCCAGGATGGGAATGGATTTCTTGACGTGGCACGCTGTACCGTCACAGATCTTGATGATATATTTTCCCTTTGGCTCCAACGAAAAGTTTTCGTAAAAAGTGGCAACGCTGAAGATTTTTGAAAGAGGTATGTCGATTTCGGTTGAAATGTGCTCAAGCACCTCTTCCGGCAGATAGTTGTATGCACTCTGGATTTCCTGCAGCATGGCGATCAACGCCGACCGGTTATAGGCATATCCGGCTAAGATGCCGTCAACCTCCGGGTATTTGCTTTTGTCCAACATGGGAAGCACCTCCTTAAAACTATAAATTGTGTGTTGTACAATGTATACAATTCATGTCGCTATCTTGTTAATCAATTCACAAAATCTAGTTTATCTTCTGGCTGCTCCGCCAGCAACAGGAATAATTTTTAATTTTGAAACAGTATTGATTATGCCGTATTATTAGATATGGTTTTTTGGATCACTTACCTGGCATTCTGCCTTGTATCCATGCTCCCTGCCATGTTAAAATGGTGATATCCTGTATGATGGAGGAACCAGCGTGGACTTAAAGCAGAAGGTTAAAGAACTCCCCTCCTGCCCCGGTGTATACCTGATGAAGGATGCACAAGGCAGTGTGATATATGTGGGCAAGTCAAAAAATCTCAAGAGCCGGGTAGGGTCCTATTTTCAAAGTTCAAAGGCGCATCCCCCCAAGGTTGTAAAAATGGTAAGACACCTGCGGGATTTCGAGATTATCCTGACGGATACGGAGTTCGAAGCTCTTATGCTGGAATGCCGGCTGATCAAGGAGATCAGACCGCTTTACAACAGGCTGATGAATCGTGACCAATCCTATGTTTACCTGAGGATCAAGATAAATGAAGCCTATCCCGAAATCGAAATTTCAAAGGAGTCGGAGAAGGTCAGCGGGGATCTGTACTTTGGACCGTATACGAATAAAAACACAGTGATAAGAGGCCTGCAAGGCATTAAGGAATGCTGCCGGGTTTTATGCACCGGCAAGCCGCGGAAAAACTCAACCTGTTTAAATCACGCTTTGGGTCTCTGCATCGGTGTATGTTCTGACGACACGCTGCAAACGCAGTACCTTGCTTTTGTGGAGAAGCTGGTAAAGCTCCTCAGAGGCGCTGATACAGACATTATGGAGGAATTGAGCCGGAATATGAAGCTGGCAGCAGACAGATATGATTTTGAAGGGGCTGCCAAATACAGAGACTACTTGAGCGCTGTCAAGCATCTTCTCGGCAGAAATAAAGTCATTGAATTCACGGAAGTCAATAAGAATATTGCCGTACTTGAACCTTTAAGCGAGGACAGCGTCAAATTATTCCTCATAAAGGGCAGCCGGGTCATTTTCAACGAAAAATACGCTCTTTCCCACTTTTGCCCTGGTACGCTGAATGGCGTGTTGAAGACCAGAATCCTGACTTGCTTCAGCGGTCAGGATCAAAGCGCTGCCTCAGAAATCGGCAAAGAAGAAATCGATATGTCTCAAATCATTTACACTTACC
This sequence comes from Calditrichales bacterium MX18-03, assembly GCA_021083345.1. Taxonomy (GTDB): domain Bacteria; phylum Bacillota; class Clostridia; order Lutisporales; family Lutisporaceae; genus JAJGRE01. Next base: position 986,654 of record JAJGRE010000001.1, read on the forward strand.
TGAAAGGCAAGGACAGCAGCTGCAGATATGCCATCATCCCCAAAAGCTGGCTAGGGAGTCCGGATAACCCCCGCTTTGACAAAGCGCTGAATAAGCTGCTGGCCGCGGAATAGGCTATTCTATTCCATACTGTCCATGCCTTTCATCGATATCCGGCTGTTTGACGGAAACATATAGATTCCCCGATGTATCAAGACCCGCATAGAAAACCTTCTGTACATTGGTGATACCTTGATTTGACAATTGCACATCGAGCCAGTGCTCATCCAGATCAATGGATTTCAGGTTTTCTTCAAGCACCCTTCCATCCATCACCAAATCCTTCGTCAATCCTTTATAGCCGGTAGGCAGATTCAGGTCCGAGGGTGTCAACGGCTGTTTCTGCGATTTAGGCAAAACTGAAATCTGTCCGTCGTTTTCTATGATGGCGAATTCCACATCAGCCAGGTTAAACATGTTCTTTTTTCTCAGCAGCGTCGTCAGCTCATCCATGGTAAAACGCACCCTTTTAAGGTTTTTGTCTATAATCCTGCCGTTTTCAACAGCTGTGACCGGTTCACTGTTTGTCAGCTTTCTGATCCACATGCTTTTTATATGCAGATAACCGGTTAGAACCGAAAGCAAACCCAGTGTTATTAAGACAGCTGCAGCAGAGGCTGTGGAATTATCTTGCCCCATTGCGAGATTGGCTGACACCGAACCCAGGGAAATGATGACGGAAAAATCAAAAAAAGTCATCTGCGACAGTGCTTTTCTGCCCATCAGCCTTGCAACTGTCAATAACAGCAGGTAGGTGACCGTTGTCCTCATCATGGCGTTTACAATCGTCTGCACCATACAATATCCTCTCTTGCTCAGTCAAAGTTCACCGCGTCATGTGTTCAGATTAAGAAACTCTTCCCTTAAGATCCCCATCGCAACCTTGTCATAATAGCGTCCATCCTTGTAAATCTCCTGCCTTAACCTTCCCTCTTCCACAAAGCCGCATTTTTCATAGCATCGGATAGCCCTTTCATTGAGTGCATAACAGGTCAGCCGGACTTTATGGATGTTCATCTCATTGAATATAAACGATACGAGAGTATTCACGGCATCTGTGCCATATCCTTTACCCCAGTATGTCTTATCACCAATAAATATTCCTATCGTTGCCGTACTGTTTTTCCAGTCTACGTCATTGATGCTGCAACCTCCAATGAAGCGCAAATCATCCAGAGTTTCTATTGCGAACTTGTATGTATCCTGCAGCGCTGAAATAGATTCGAACCATTTTTCTTCTTCCTGCAAGGTAAGGGGATATGGAATATCCGATACGATGGTCCTTAGAATCTCAGGGTCATTTATATAGCTTAAGCGCAACGAAAGGTCTTCTTTCCGGTATGCCCGCAGCCTGACTTTTTTTCCGGTGTACATCAGCTTCTCCTTATATTGTACATTTTTGCATAACGGGATGAATTGTTATGCCTGTACTTCTATAGGATACCTGATAAAATCTGCTAATATGCAGACGTTGCTAATTTGTGCACTTTCTAGAATGATACCGATATTTTTCATACCCTTGAGTCTGGAGAATTATATTGGTAATACTATTTTCATCAAGCACAAAAAGGTGGGATTGTGAATGAACCGGCTGCTATTGAAAAACTGCATGCTCCTGGATAAATCCGTCAGAAGCATTCTGATTGAGGATGGAAAAATCGCTAAGATGGATGCTGAATCTGCCGCCGGTGAAGATGGTGTGAAAATACTGGATGCCGGTGAAAAGTATGTCGTCCCGGGCTTTATTGATTGCCATACCCATCTGGGTATTATTGAAGAAGCCACCGGCAAGATCGGCATGGATAACAACGAACGCTCTGATCCGATTACGCCCCATTTGCGCGGCATAGATGCGATCAATCCCTTTGATATTGCTTTTAGTGACGCTGTAAAATCCGGTGTGACAACCGTCATGAGCGGACCGGGAAGTGACAATGCGGTGGGCGGCTTGAGTATCGCACTAAAGACAAGTGGGACCATTATTGACAGAATGATGATCAAGAACCCTGTAGGGCTGAAAATCGCACTGGGGGAAAATCCCCTCAGCGCATATGGTATAAGCAACAAGTGCCCTGTGACCCGGATGGGGACCGCAGCCTTGATAAGGGAACTTTTTGCTAGGGCTCAGGATTATGCGGAGAATAAGAAGCGCAACACAATCAAGGAAAGGAACCTCCGGCTGGAGGCAGTTCTCCCCGTTCTGGAGGGCAAGCTGCCTGTCAGAGCCCATGCTCATAGGGCAGATGACATAGTGACAGCACTTCGGATTGCAGAAGAATTCAAAATCAGCAGACTCGTCATAGAGCATGGTACTGAAGCCCACCTGATCAAGGATTATCTTAAGGAGAAAAAGGTGCCGGTAGCCTTTGGCCCCATGCTGACGCCAAGAATTAAAATGGAATTGAGGCAGAGGAGCTATCGTTCTGCAGTTGAATTGGCAGAGGCTGGGGTAAAGGTCGCTTTGATCACGGATCATCCCTATAACTCCATAGATCAGCTCAGAACGGTAACCCTCCTGACTGTATGTGAAGGTTTGAACCAAAATGAGGCAATCCGGTGCATCACGGTCCATCCAGCAGAAATTCTGGATTGCGGTGATAGGATCGGCAAGCTCCAGGAAGGGTATGATGCCGACCTGACTATCTTTGATGGGAATCCCTTTGATTTGAATTCAAAAGTGGTTATGACACTGATCAATGGCAACATAGTGTTTGAAAGAAAATAAGCTACCATGCAGGCAGCTTATTTTCGCCTTATCGTAAGGGTGCCGCTTATTCCGGCAGATTCATGACCTTCTGTGCATTTTGAATATCCAGCTTCAGCTGCTCATTTATATCCTTGGCATGATACCAGCCCTTGCTGATCATGAAGTTTGAGATCTGTTCATGGGTTGATATGGCATCATTCAACTGCATTTTCAATGTATTTCTGACTTCCGGCGTTGATGCTTCCGCTAAAGCAGCAGCATAGCCTTTAATACCTGCCTTTGCTGAGTTCAGGAAGTCCGCAGCGATCACTTGATCGGAAAGTTTATCCGTTCCGGTAATTGCTTCCAAAATATTATTCATCCCTGTTTCCTCCTTTCTGCTATTCTAAAAACCTGTGTTTTGTATCAGACCTTGCAGGTCGCTGATATGCTTCTTGGACAATTTTACGTCCTGGCTCAGCATGGCTTTCAATTGCGGATCGGATACCAGTCCTGACATGGTGGATGCTTTGGTGGCACATAAGGATTTGAAGCTGATTATTTCATGAAGCTCCAGGGCTTCATGAACACCCAACTTGTTTACAGCCATTCGAATCACCTCCTACATCATGTATTATGAATTGATTCCGATTTTAATATTCCAGCAAGTCTAGGAAGCTGTTATTAGTTGTGGTGATACAGAACAGTCATATCCTGGAGCAGAATAAGCTTACCCGGGAATGGCTGGCACAAGTGCTGAACAAACGGCAGATCAACAATGTGGAAGATTAAAAAAACTCGTCAAACGGTATCTTGACCGTTGACGAGTTTATCATCTTTTTGGTGGAGACGGACGGGATCGAACCGTTGACCTCTTGAATGCCATTCAAGCGCTCTCCCAGCTGAGCTACGCCCCCACTTTTCAAATCACAATATTTATTTTAATTCATTTTCAAAAAAATATCAACAGCAAATGTTAGAAAAACATACATTTGTTTAAAACACTACGCATTGATCAGTGCTTCCATCTGGTCCAGCAGGCTTTCGAAAACCTTCAGCGCCTTGTCTACCGGCTCCGGCGTCGACATATCCACATTGGCGATCTTCAGTAGCTCAATGGGATAATCCGAGCCGCCGCTCTGCAGGAATTTTTTGTATCTTTCCACTGCCGGCCTGCCTTCCTTTAAAATCTGATCTGAAATGGAAATCGCTGCCGAGAAACCGGTTGCGTACTTATATACATAAAAGCTGGAGTAAAAATGCGGTATCCTTGCCCACTCAATTTGTATGTAATCGTCAACTACGATATCCGGTCCATAGTATTTCACATTCAACGCCTTGTAGATTTCGCACAGGGAATCCGCAGTCAGTGCTTCTCCCGCTTCCGCCTTCTCATGGATGAGCTTTTCGAATTCGGCAAACATGGTCTGACGGTAGACGGTGGTCCTGAACTGCTCCATGAAATAATTGAGCAGATACATTTTCTGCATTTTATCGGTTGTATTCTTTAGAAGGTGATCCATGAGCAGCGCCTCATTCAAGGTAGAAGCCACTTCTGCAACGAAAATGCGGTACTGTGCATAGATGTACGGCTGGTGTCTATCCGAATAAAAACTGTGGAGCGCATGCCCCATCTCGTGTGCCAGCGTAAACATATGGTTCAGCGTATTGGTATGATTCAAGAGCACATAGGGATGGGAATCATAGCAGCCCCACGAGTAGGCGCCACTCCTTTTCCCTTCATTTTCATACACATCGATCCAGCCTTCGCTGAAGCCTTTTTCCAGATCCGCCAGATAATCCGCTCCCAGAGCTTCAAGTCCCTGCTTGACCGTCTCTCTGGCCTGCTCGAAAGGAATCTCCATTTTGACTTCCTTCAGCATCGGGGTATAAAGGTCATACATGTGCAGCTCATCCAGGCCCATCAGCTTCTTTCTGAGGTTGACATAGCGGTACATCAGATGCAGATTGCTGTGTATGGCATTGATCAGGTTATCATATACCGACACCGGTATATTATCTGCAAAAAGGGACTGCTCCCTTGCGGAAGGATGCTTTCTTACCCTGGCACTGAATATATTCGCTTTCACATTGGCGCTCAAAGTGGCGGCAATGGTGTTCCGCTGTTTCCAATAGCTGCTGTACAAAGCATCGAATACATCCTTCCTGACACGACGGTCGGCGCTCTCAATCAACTGGAGATACCTTCCCTTGGTCACTTCCACCTCATTGCCGTTCTCATCCTTTACCACCGGGAATTTGATGTCGGCATTGTTCAGCATATTAAAAATGTTTCCCGGTGCCTGTGCCAGTTCGCCGGCCATTGCCAGCAGCTGCTCCTCCTGAGCGCTCAGGACATGTGGCTTCATTCGTCTGATCTCATCCAGGTATCTGCCGTAAAAACGGAGACCCTCACTTTCTTTCAAAAACGCTGCCATCCGCTCATCCGGAATGGCCAGGATATCCGGTTCCATAAACGCATTGGCGCTGGAAACTGCTACATTCAATGAATCGGACCGGTCCGACAGGCCCTGATAGTAGGAATTTGTGCTGTCCTCATGGCTCCTCATGTGGGCATAGACATATACTTTTTCAAAAAGCCGCATCATATCCGCATTCAGGTTCAGGCATTCCAAAAGCTGCTCAGAACCTTCGTTCAAACGCCCGATATAGACCGAAAGCTTTTCAGCCATCGCCTTTACCTTCTGGTAGTCCTCTTCCCATAAAGCATCGGTAGAATAGATATCTTCCAGCCTCCATTTGCATTCCGCCGGTATTTCATTCCGCTTAGGAACTCCGCTGCTGTTGTTATTCATCGGAAAACCCCACCTTTCAATCTATTGAAATATAACCACCGTTCACCCCATTATTGTATCTCTTTTTGCCAGTTTTTACTACATCGGATTTCAACTGTCCGGATGTATTATCTTCCAGCCGGGTGCAATACTTATACTTTGACTTACTGCGTCTCTTTCCGTTAAAATGAGGTTAAACGGAACTTTGAAGCGATTGCAGGAGGTATCCCTATGATCAGCACACCCAAGCGAGTCGCCCTGATAACAGGCACCGAATCTACACGAATCGAACTCTTGAGGCAGCTGGAACCCCTGTTGAAGGATTATGTGGAAGTTGTCAGCTTTGCCAGTGATGAAGGCATTCCTGAAAAGATCAATACCGACCTGGCCGTTATTTCCTCCAGACTTATCATGGACGAAGTCAGACCGTTCCTTTACCCCGGCTGCCCCACCATTCTTGCCAGAAGGGCACTTAATATTTCCAATATCGACAAGCTTTTCTCCATTCCTGAAGGCACAAAAGCGCTGCTGGTCAACGATACGCCGGAAACAGCCCATGAAGTCATCGGACTCTTAAAGGAAATCGGCATTGACCATATACGTTTTATACCCTATTTCCCAGGCTGCAGGGCGGATTCCGGCGCCAAGCTGGCTGTTACGCCGGGAGAAACGGAGCTGGTTCCTTCCCACATCGATACGGTGATCAACATCGGTCCGCGAATCATTGATCTGACAACCATTGTTGAGATACTGGAAAAGCTCGCTCTGTTGGATGAGCGGGCAAATTTCGTATCGGCTAAATATATGGAGACCATCGTACGGCTGGGCAAGCAGCTCAGCCAGTCCATCAACGACTCCAACCGAATCAATGACTACCTGGTCAAGGTGCTGAACGGGATCAATGACGGCATTCTGGCTTTCGGCAAGGACGGCCGCATCACGGTATTCAACCAGAAGAGCGAAGCGCTGCTAAAGCTGCGGCAGGCTTATGTCCTGGGAAAAAACATCTCCCAGATCATAAAGGATAAGGAGATCCTGAACTTCCTTCAGAAATCCCATCCAAACAGCGACAAGCTTTGTAAAATCAATGACTGTGAAATCATGATCAGCAAATTTCCTGTGGAAAAAATGGATTCGGTGGTCTGCACATTGAAAAGCACCAGGGAAATGGCTGAAATGGAGCACAAAGTGCGAATGGGTCTGATAAAAAAAGGCTTTATCGGCAAGTACTGCTTTGAAGACATCGTAGGCAGCTCCAGAACTATCACCGGTACCATCCACACTGCAAAGAAAATAGCCGGAACCGATTTAAGCATTCTGATTCACGGCGAAAGCGGCACTGGTAAGGAGCTGTTTGCCAGCGCCATTCATAATGAATCACCCCGGCGCAGCGGCCCGTTCCTGGCCGTCAATTTCAGCGCGCTGCCGGAGGATCTGGTTGAAAGCGAGCTTTTCGGCTATGAGGAGGGCGCCTTTACCGGAGCAAAAAAAGGCGGGAAAGTCGGGCTTTTTGAGCAGGCTCAGAACGGTACCATCTTTCTGGACGAAATCGGCGACACCTCCCCCAAGATACAGGCTCGGCTGCTGCGGGTCCTGCAGGAGAAAGAGCTGATGCGGGTAGGGGGTGCGGAAATCGTACCCGTGAACGTTCGGGTTATCGCCGCTACCAACAAGGACCTTTTCAGAATGTGCACCGAAGGAAAATTCAGAGAAGACCTCTATTACCGCTTGAGACGGCTGTATCTCAAGACGCCGCCCCTTCGGGAGCGTTACGAGGACCTGGAGGGCCTGGTACAGCATTTCCTTCAGAAGAACAACCGTCAGGACTTGATACTGTCGGAGGCGGTCCGGAAAGTGCTGCTTTCTCACAGCTGGCCGGGAAATGTACGGGAACTGGAGAGCGCCATCGAATACATGGTTGCGGTGGCGGATGGGGATACTGTTACACTGGAGCACCTTCCCCAGGACTTCTTCCTGGCAGGCCGGCCCCCTCACGATGAAAACCATCTGATGCTGGAAAAGCTTTGTGCTGCGGGAAACCCGGATGAATACCTCTTCATCCTTGCCGCGGTACAGCGCTGCAACAAAGATAGAGTACCTGCCGGCAGAAAAGCCATCTCCGCTGGTTCCCGGCACTTGCCCTTCCCCATGACGGAGGAACAGGTCAGGAGCAGGACCGATACACTGAGCCAGCTGGGCTTGCTGGTAAAACCAAAAGGCAGAAGCGGCATGCATCTGACAAGAAAAGGCGCAGCCTTGCTTCAAACACACGGTCATCTGGCATTTGCATCGTTTTAGTGGGTCTTTATGGGTTTTATTTTTACCCATTTATACCCGTTATGCCAAGCGCGACGGCCGTCGTTTTTTCCGCATCAGGCCCTGCAGGCATCAAAGCACCCGGTTTTTCCTTATGTCGGAACGTTTCGTAAAACATGGCACAGCACTTGCATAATTAGTCGGCAAAACAACATAAGGGGGAATATAGTATGGCCACAAAACCTCAGCCTGAGGAAAGGCTCAACAAACAGATCAAGGTGCCTCATACCTACGTCATTATCTTTTTCGTCATCCTGTTTGCTGCTTTGCTGACTTATATGGTTCCGGTAGGACAGTATGAAACCCACGAAGTCAAGTACATGCAGGGCACTAAGGAAAAGACCAAAACCGTGCTGATGCCCGAAACCTTCAAAATTGTGACGGACGAAAGCGGTGCACCTGTCAAGAACGGCGTAAACCTGTTCGGCACTGAAGATTTCGGCGGTGTACTGGGCAAGGGAGATCCGGGCCAGGGTGTACTGAACTACATGTTCGAGGGCCTGACAAAAGGAGACAAGTGGGGCTCTGCGGTAGGCATCGTCGCTTTCATTCTGGTGATCGGGGGCGCCTTCGGCATCATTCTCAGGACCGGCGCCGTTGATGCCGGCATCTATAACGTCATCAACAAAACAAAAGGTGCGGAATATGTTTTGTTCCCGGTACTGTTCTTCCTCTTCTCCGCCGGCGGTGCCATCTTCGGTATGGGCGAAGAAGCCATTCCTTTTGCCATGATCATCGTCCCCCTGGTTATTGCCATGGGCTATGATGCCATCGTGGGCATACTTCTTACTTACGGAGCTACACAGATCGGCTTCGCTACCTCCTGGATGAACCCTTTCAGTGTAGCGGTAGCCCAGGGCGTCTCCGGCATACCGGTATTCTCCGGTGCACCCTTCCGAATGGTCATGTGGTTTGTTTTCACCGTTTTCGCACTGGGTTATACCATGCTCTATGCAATGAAGATCAAAAAAGACCCCACAAAATCGCCTGCTTATCTGTCCGATAAATATTACCGCGAGGAATTCAAAGCAGATGAAACCAAGAAAGCGGTATTCCAGACGGGCCATATGCTGGTGCTCCTGACCATCCTTTTGGGCGTTATCTGGGTGGTTTACGGCGTTGTCAAGCAGGGCTTCTATATTCCGGAAATCGCTTCCCAGTTCTTTGTCATGGGCCTGGTGGCAGGTGTAATCGGCGTAATTTTCAAGCTTAACAATATGAAGGTCGACGATATTGCAGACTCTTTCCAGAAAGGTGCTGCGGACCTGGTCGGTGCTGCACTGGTGGTGGGCATGGCACAGGGAATCATTATCGTTCTCGGCGGTACAAGCGCCGACAGTCCCACAGTCCTGAACACCATCCTCCACGGCATGGGCGAAGTGGTAAAAGGCATGCCCCCGGCGGTCTCAGCCTGGTTCATGTACGTATTCCAATCCTGCTTCAACTTCCTGGTGGTATCCGGCTCCGGCCAGGCAGCACTGACCATGCCTCTGATGGCGCCTCTGGCGGACATTATCGGCGTTACCAGGCAGGTTGCCGTTGTGGCCTTCCAGTTGGGGGACGGCTTGACCAACATCATCGTTCCTACCTCCGGCTGTCTGATGGGTGTTCTGGGCGTTGCCAGACTCAGCTGGACCGATTGGGCAAAATTCCAGCTTAAGATGCAGGGCTTCCTCTTCCTTCTCGGCAGCATATTCGTCATTTTAGGTGTGTTAATAGGCTTCTAAATTTCTGGAGGAATATATGAAAGACATCATTATCAAGGAGATTCAAGAACTAAAGCAGCAGCTCTGCCATATCAGCGACTATATCTGCAGCAACCCGGAGCTGGGTAATGAGGAGTTCAAGGCGGTAGAGCAGCTGACCGGTTTTCTGGCAGCGCAGGGCTTCAGCATCGAAACGGGCATCATCGGAAAGCCCACTGCCTTCAGAGCGGTGTATGACAGCGGCATACCCGGACCCAGCATCGCATACCTGTGCGAATACGATGCGCTTCCTGAAATAGGCCACGGCTGCGCCCACAATATGATTGGTGTCATGAGCGCGGGTGCTGCTGCCGGTTTAAGCCGCGTTCTGAATGGGCTGGGAGGACGGATCGTAGTGCTGGGTACCCCTGCAGAGGAAACCGACGGGGCTAAGGTGGAGATGGCCGCAAAAGGCATCTTTGACGGCATCGACGCTGCCATGATGCTGCATCCGGACGACAAGACCCACTCAAGCGGCAGTTCCCTGGCCATGGATGCCATACAGATGGACTTCAAAGGCAAGGCCAGCCATGCAGCCTCCTCGCCTCACGAAGGCATCAATGCACTGGACGCTGTTATCATGACCTTCAACGGGATCAATGCGCTCAGGCAGCATGTTACAACTGATGTCAGAATCCACGGCATTATAAAGGAAGGCGGCGTTGCTGCCAATATCATACCGGAGCGGGCCGTTGCACAGTTCTATGTCAGAGCTGGGAAAAAGAAAGTGCTGGCGGAGGTTGCCGAAAAGGTAAAGAATATCGCCAGGGGCGCCGCCCTGATGACAGGCGCCGGCCTTGAGATCAGCAATTATGAGATATCCTATGACGATATGAATACCAATAAACAGCTGTCCGACGCCTTTAACCGCAATCTGCAGTACCTGGGTGAGGCGGAGATCCATCCTGCACGCGCCGGCACCGGCTCAATCGACATGGGAAATGTCAGCAATGTGGTTCCTGCCATCCATCCGTACATCGGCATTTCAACTTCCGAGTTGGTGGGGCACACGACGGCTTTTCGCGATGCCACACTGACGGAGCAGGCTCATGATGCATTGGTTTTGGGTGCTTGCGCACTTGCGTTGACCGGCTGCGATGTTCTAACGGATCCTCAGCTTTTGTCAAGAATAAAAAAGGAATTTGAATCCATAGCAAAATAAGGACTCCGAAAACGGCGGCGATACAGCTGCCGTTTTCTTATCGATAATGTTACAATTTGTATACATCTGTCGTTTCTAAAGCAATTCTTAAGCCTGCTCATTTGTGGTATAATGAATCATGTCATGTGACACACAAGTTTATTCCTATTTTTACGCTAAAGATAGGCAGGTGAAGGATTTGAAGGTATTGATCGTTGACGACGAACCGGCTATCGTTGATCTTATAAAAATAAACCTGGATCTGGAGGGCTTTGAAACCAAGGCCTGTTACTCGGGGCTGCAGGCTGTGAAGCTTGCTCCTGTATTCAATCCCGACCTCATCATTCTGGACATCATGCTGCCGGACCTGAACGGCTTTGAGGTCTGCAAGAGCCTCCAGAGCCTCAGCATCCCCATTATCATGCTGACCGCCAAGAATGACATCAAGGATAAGCTGTACGGGCTTGAGTTGGGTGCCGACGATTACATTACAAAACCTTTCGACAGCCGGGAACTGATGGCCAGAATCAAAACAGTCCTCAGGAGGATCGACAAATACGCCTCCAAGGATGAGACCACTCTGACTGCCGGATCACTTACCATCAACATGGTGGAAAGAAGAGCCTTTCTGGGCGATGAAGAAGTGATACTGACACCCAAGGAATTCGACCTGCTGCAGCTGTTCTGCGAGAACCAGAGAAAGGTATACTCCCGTGAGAACCTGCTTGAGGTTGTCTGGAAATTCGAATATATAGGCGACAGCCGCACCGTCGACATGCATGTCCAGCGGCTTCGAAAGAAGCTAGGGGATTGCAGCCATTACATCAAGACCGTATTCGGCATTGGCTACAAATTCGAGGTATAACCATGAAGCTGAAGCAAAAGATCATTGCCCTGAACGTCAGCACCCTCTTTATCATGCTGATTGCGCTGGGTACCATCATTACCGCCATTACCGACAACTACAACCTGCAGACCGTGCTCCGGTATCTGGAGAGCCAAGGTGATTATGCAGCTGTTTATATTGAGCAATACTCCATCAACAAGGCACCCAATTTTTTTGAGGTGCCTAATGTCATGCGCACCAATGCCAATTTTCTGTCTGCGGTCCTCAAGGAAACCGCCAAATGCCGGGTTCAGATATTTTACGGCAGTGAACGGCTGGGCGACTCAGACCCAGATATCGGCACCGACATCGCTATCCGGCCGGAAATAAAAGAAGCCTTTGACAATAACAGAGCCTACTTCATCAAAGAAGGAAAGAGCCGTGTTTTCTATTATGCCGTCCCCGTCAGCATTGGGGACAAGTTCCTCTATTCTGTCGGCTTCATCTATCCCTTAACGGAAGCCGATAATATGAAGGCCAATACCATCAACATGTTTCTGATCACCGGCCTTCTGTCCGCTCTGCTTGTTACCCTGGGCAGCACCTTCATTTCCAATAAAATGACGGATCCCATCAAGAGTCTGAATGAAGCAACCAAGCGCTTCTCCAAGGGCGACCTTGAATGCAGGTCCGCTGCCAATACCCGGGATGAGGTCGGGGAGCTTTCTTCCACCTTCAATGCCATGGCGGACAATATACAGGATCAAATCAGCAAACTCAATTACGAGAAGGAAAAGCAAAAGTACTTTTTTGATAACTTCACCCATGAGATCCGTACGCCGCTGACCACCATCATCGGTTATGCAGAACTGCTATGGAAAACCGATGACAGCGAGGTGAGGGACAAGAGCCTTTTCTATATCACCTCAGAAGGAAAGCGGATGCTCAAAATGATGGAGCGTCTTCTGGAGCTGTCCAAGCTTAAAAATTACAGCTTCGAAGTGCACCGCGCCTCCACCGATCTGAAGAAGCTGATAGAGGATGTCTGCGAGTCCTTGCAGTATAAGGCCAAGCGCTACAATACCGCATTCCGGCTGGATCTGCAGCACGTCACGCATTCCATTGATCCTGACCTGGTCAAGCAGCTGATCATCAACGTCATTGACAACAGCATCAAATATAGCAAATCGTCTGTTATCGATATTGTGCTGAAGAAGCAGAAGACTGTAGAACTGGTGATCCGGGATTACGGCTGCGGCATCGATGCGAAAAACCTTGAAAACATCTTCGACCCCTACTACAAGGTGGATAAATCCAGAAACAGCCAGATTGAGGGCTGGGGGCTGGGGTTATCCATTGCCAAAGAGATAGTTGAAAAGCATAATGGTTCTATCCGCATCGAAAGCGCTGTGGACAAGGGTACCAGTGTCATCGTAACACTCTAACGATGGGAGGCGCACCATGAGACGAAGGCTATTTTCAATCCTGGCAGTCATTTTGCTGCTGACCGGCTGCAGCATCAGGCAAGGGCAGCTGGTTGTGATACAGGATCAAAAACACGAAGAAACCTCGGCCAAAAGCCTGGCCTATGATTATCTCGGAGCATCCACACAGGATTTTCCGGTGGAAAAGTACGCCGAAGCCATTGCAAAAACAGGGACCCCTCTTCTCCCGATCGCTGTGTCCCCGGATTTCAGCAAGGTTTTTGCTTATGAGCCGGTGATCAACGGGCAGTTGGATGAAGCCAACAGCCGAACCATATCGGGCAATATGCTGCAGGAAATGGATCTGTATGTCATCGGGGTTGAAAACCGGGAGGCTGTGAATCTGGGCCGGTTCGTCACTATCAAGGACTTCAGATTCGATGAAAGCGGCAATTACCTGGCTTTCATTGACGGCAGCAGCACCATTTATATGTACAACCTGCACTCCGGCCAGCTGCAAAAGCTCATCTCCGACCCAAAGCCCAATGCCTATAAGACCCTTAGCTGGTCCAAGGATTCCAAGCGTCTGATCATCAATACGCGGATGGAATTCGACCTGCTGTCGAAGCAGTTTATCTCCATCGCGCTGGACAGCTATACGCCCTGTATCATGAGGAAGTACAACAGCAACAGCTACATTGTCCAGATGAAAAACAACGAATACAACGATATGATCGCTTTTTATGATTTCGATGACCGGAGCTATACCAGCATTGCCGGGGGTACCTATATCGATTCCGATAATACAAACGTCATCTATACCAAGGATGAAATGTACGGCTTGAATATCGTCAACCTGAGTACGCTGGAAAGCAAAACCATCGAAAACGGTCCGGTTTATGCCGCTTATGTGATGAAATCCACCGGCGAGATTCTGTACAGCACCCTTAATCCCGACTTGGAAAGTGCTTTCCGCTACCAGCTGGTGAAGCTGAATCCGGCTGATCTCAGCAAAGCCAGCATCAAGCTGAATTCTCCCACCTTCTATGTCAGTCCGGCCGAAGACAGGCTATATTTCATCAGCAATTACGGGGAGAATAAGACAGAAGTGGATATTACAGGATTCAGGCAGAAAATGACCGAGCTTCGCTCCGATCCTCAGGACTTGTACAAAATCAAGGCCACGATACTCAAAATGTACCAGTTGGACTATAAATACAGCGGCACCTATGAGAAATATGAGGAAAGATGCAAGGAGCTGTATGCCAATACCCCCCTGCCTGTGCCGCAGGAAGCCCTGGAAAACAAGCTGGTGGATTTCAAACGCTTCAATATGCCGCTGCCCATTGTGCATATGGAGAACCATATTCCGCCCAATATCCGGCTGGATAAGATCGTTATTTCGGAGAACATTGCCTCCGTCAACCTGGGCTTCTTCTATCTGAATGCCATGGAACTTGTGAAGGTAAACGACAACTGGTATATCACCGGCTTCTCGACCCATCCCGATTCACAGCAGGTTAAGGATATTTTCTCGGTGGTCCGGGAGCATCTCAATGCCATCCGCGGAAGACGCTACGACGATGCCTTGAATCACTGGTATACAAAGGAAGACACCGACTTCTTGCTGAACCAGAGAAAAATCGTCAGTGAGCTTTTAAACAACGCAGAAAAGTACCGTTTCGAAATCGGTGAAATCGAGCTTTGGTCCAGCAGTCTCAATCATCGGGCGGAAACACCCGAGACTGCCGACGCCGCTAAAGTAAAAATCATCATCAAGGAAGGTGCTAAGACTACCAAATATAAGCTGCTCCTGACCAGGGACTACGAAACAGGCTATAAGATATTGAGCTGGAATACCGATCCGTTGAGTATATCACAGTTGTTCTAAAAAAAGTTATGCGCCCGTTGCAGGGCGCATTTTTATTTGTTTATGGCTTTTTTCGGAATATCATAAGGCAACGGTATATACTGAACCGACGGACGGCGCTGCTCAGGCTGCGGATACAATTCCATCAGCTCGTAAATCGCCTCCGGTATCTGGCAATTGATGTTCAGTCCCATTCCACCCAGTTCCTCGCAGGTAATGGGATAATCATGGGTCCACCTTCCCTCTGTAAAAATTCTGGACAACTCCAGCGCTTTTTCATGGGAATGGTTCTCCTTGAGGATCTTGTAGACCTCCTGCTGCACCTGCTTCATGGCTTTTTCTGCAATATCCGCCAGGATCAGCGTCCTGTCGTCGATCTCATTCCGGTCCTTCTGCTCCAGCACCTTCAGGATGGAGGCAGCCGGATACTCGCCCAGCTGCGGATCCACCGGACCCAATACCGCGTTTTCATCCATATGGATCTCATCCGCCGCCAGCGCCAGCATGGTCCCACCGGACATGGCATAATGGGGTACAAAAACGCTGACCTTGCCCGGGTGCTTGGAGATGGCGTTGGCGATCTGCTCGGCTGCCAGCACCAGCCCGCCCGGCGTATGCAGGATGATATCGATAGGCATATCATCCGGTGTAAAGCGGATGGCCCGCAGGATCTGCTCCGAATCCTCTATGTTAATGTATTTTGAGATAGGCAGCCCAAAAAGGCTGAGGGACTCCTGCCGGTGAATCAGAACAATGACGCGTGAACCCCGTTTCTCTTCTATCTCTCTAATTTTTCGCAGCCTGCTTGTCAGGACCCCTTTTTGTTTCATAAAGGGAATCAGCATATTCAGTAAAATAATGACCCATATGATAAAGCTGTAATCCATACTCTTCCTCCTTTGCCTGCGTTCTTTCAATCATTATAGCATGCAGCGGGCACTGGGATAAAGGATTTCATGAGTATCAACCGATCGATAACCGTCGGTATCCCAAGCATTCTCATACCTCCGTCAGGCTTTGGTATCTCTACTCGCCTGACTGCCTGTGGTTTGTAAATCCCCGTAAGAATAGCTTGCTTGAGGGCTTCGCCATTTTGCTTCAGGAGGGCAGAAGTTCATCCACCTGCATTCCATTCAAGCCGTGGCTTCCACCATTGGACTTGACTCGTTTGAATGCTCCGTTCAGATTGTCTTTGTCAAGTATCCGATCAAGCAATCCACTCCCACTTTCCTGCATGCCGGTTTCTCCATTTTCAGGTGCCGGATGAACACTCTGCACTCCCTCAGTATCTTGGGCTTCTATCCCTACCTTCTGAGGCCAGTCTCCATATCCATATGAAGTTGTCTGCGTTCCTTGTGTCCTTCTCGAACCTTTCATATTTCAAAACCTCCTGATGTTAAGCCCTTCCCAGCACGTTCATGACCGGCTGGTACTATGGCCTCTGTTGACTTCTGACAGTTCAAACATACATCACTGCCTGGGTTGCTGCTTAGAAATTCATCACTGCAGCTTATCTGCCAGACCTCCGCGGGTAAGCTCGCGCGCCTTCATCCCATATACCTGCTGCATTTTCACCGTAGGCCTCGGATAGCATTGGACTTCATTTTGGTTTGCAAACTCGTCCGGCTTACATATGCCTTATATGCAGTTTCTGTTCGTCAGGCCGGGACTTTGCCTCCGGCTTCCTTCAAATTCCACCTCACGGTGGACACCCTTGCCCTTGACTAGTGGTTGGTGCTATCAACCCCCACAACGGACTTTCACCGCCAAGCTCGCGCGCATGCCGCGCGCACAAACCGAGACAGACGGCTATCGCATGATAACCGTCTGTTTTATATCCACCTATTTTTGCTCAAGAATCTGTTTTGCAAAAGCTTGCATTTCTTCTTTTGTAATTCCACTATCCTTGTTCATCTCAAGCTCTTCCTGTAGAAATTGTCCGGATGCATACCTTTGAAGAGTGTACTTCATGTCATTGTCTCCGGCTTTCAAAAGAAAACTTCCGCAAGCCTTTATCCATTTCCATTCGTTCTCTTTTACTAGAGCTTTTGCTATATCAACTAATGTATCATTATTTTTTGTTTCAGTAAACGCTACTGCGTCCTCATCTATCCCCACAAAATTACTATTCTTGTTTTTATAGATTAATAAAGTATTATTTAACAAGTAGCATCTTAATTCATTAGTTACAATAAGTGTTACTATTTGTGGTTCTCTAAAATCTGACTCTACACCGTAATACCCAATATTATTTTTTGTAGGGACATCTACAATTTTTACCCATGTTTCATAATCTGGAAAATTCTTTGTCTCATACAGTAGAATAAACTCGTCTCCATGGTTTGTTACAATTTTTTTTCACCTTTTGCAACTATGTTATTAGAAGATCTAAGCATGTCTAAAGTCTTAATCATGCCATATACGTTCAATACTATGAAAACTGCAAACAATATAAGTAGTAACATTATAATCCTTTTTACTTTCATAAAACACTCCTTAATAGCCTCACTCTACCTTATTCCATATGTAATCTGATAATGCATGAGCAATAGCCTCAGTTTGATTTGTTATTGGATTAATATCTTCAAGTATTGGCCATTTAAAAAGTTCTGTTTCAAAGCCAGCAAAATAAGGATATGTATATTTGTATGCCTCAAGATATAGATTTTCTTTGTTGGAATGCCCTAAAAAAAGTAGAGTCTCCTAGAAATAGTAAATAGTCACTTGAATACAATTATATCAACACACTTAAGCACTTGCAAATTTCTGCCAGTACTCGTGTGGGGTTTGATATCCTAGTGCAGAATGCAGACGCTGCCTATTATAAAAAACCTCGATATACTCAAATATTTTGTTCTTAGCCTCATTCCTTGTTTTAAAGCGTTCTGAATATATTAGTTCCTTTTTTATTGTCGCATGGAAGCTCTCTGCCGGTGCGTTATCGTAGCAGTTACCCCTGCGACTCATGCTGCCTCTTATTTTAAATCTTCTCAGCAATTCCCGGTATTCTTCGCTGGCGTACTGTACACCCTGATCGGAATGGCAAATAAGACCTTCGCCTGGCTTTCGGTCTGTTACAGCTCTATTCAATGATTTAATAACTATGTCTCTCTTTAAGCTTTCTGACATCGCCATTCCAACAACCTTGCGGTCAAACAGGTCAATATGGGTAGCAAGATATAACCACCCCTCATCCGTCGCTACATATGTAATGTCAGAAACCCACACCTGATTCGGCACTGTAGCACAAAAGTCTTGCTGCAGAAGATTCTCATAGACTGGTAGCCCATGCCTTGAATTCGTTGTGGCTGCTTACTTGCGCTTGCCTTTAGCATAAATGCCATACTTTTGCTTTATCCTGCCAATCCTTCCTTCGCTTACCTCTTTACCTTCCCGCGCCAGCGCCTCTTTTATACGCCTTGTGCCATAGCTCTCCCTTGATTTCTTGTGAATTCTTTTAATGTCTCTAAGAAGCTCGACTTCAGCTTTAGCCCTTTTGCTCTCGCCTCTGTCTCTCCATTTGTAAAATCCACTTTCGGACACCTTCAAAACTTGGCACATCTTCTTGATCCGAAAGATGCTCTTATGTTGTTCGATGAACTCATACTTCAGCTGTTTTCTATTTTTGAGAAGATGTGCACCGCTTTTTTTAGTATCGCAATCTCTTCCTCCTTATCCTTAAGAAGCTTCTCCAATTCATGGATTCTCGACTTATCTTCTTTATTGACTGCTGGTTTAGGAGAAGATAAGATCGGGATACCCCTCCTCTTTTTATACTGGCTGATCCACTTATATACGCTGTTTTTGTTAATTCCCAGTTCGGCTGCAATCTGGTTGCCACTTTTCCCACCCTCGGTAGACATCCTTGCTATTTGCTCCTGTTGCTCCAAATCATATCTTTTGGCTGACATAAAAACAACCCCTTTCAAATAGTATAGTTGCCATTTTGGACTCTACTTTTTCAGGGGTAGTCCATTCAAATATACCCCTCCTGTTTTCGACATACTATCTCCATTTTGTCGAGTTTCCTTTATAACAGCAATGCATGTTATTTAAATTGTATGTCTTCTTGTGTAAACTGCATCTTGGAGCTTATTTATGCCATTCATGTACAAATTGATACCATTCACATGGTTCATTTTCATTTTCCGGGGCATTCTAATTCCGAGGTGAAGAAAATGTATCATGAAGAGAATAGGAAGCCCACGGACTACACCGTTATTCCTATGGCCAGCATGATCAACGCGGGCAGTGTCATTTTTTTTGGTGAAGACCCCGGTGTCATCGGCAACTTGTCGGATGAATACGATGAAAGGGAAGAAACCATACGCAAGCTGTCGCGCTAGCTGATTCAACGGATGAAAAGCACTTTTCCGCTGTAAAGCCGCCTCAAAAAAAAGTCCGGGATGTGCTGCCTCTTCAGGCCGCACATCCCGGATCTCTTTAATCCAGCGTCTTTTTAAATTTTTTCATGGTGATCAGAATGATGGCTGCAATGATGATGACCAGCATCACCGTAGCATTGGACAAATGCGCCAGCCCCACACCCTTTACGATGATCCCCCGAAGGATGACCAGGAAGTAAGTAATGGGAAAGGTGCTGCTAATGGCATATACGATGTCGGGCATGGCTTCCCTTGGGAACATGAAACCGGACAGCAGCACGCTGGGCAGCAGAAAAAGCATGGCAGCCTGCATGGCCTGCAGCTGGCTTCTGGCAACGGTTGAAATCAGCATGCCCATTGCAAGGGCGCCTATCAGGAAGAAGAAGCCCAAAAGGATCAGAAGTACCAGGCTGCCCTTCACCACAACGCCAAACAGGAAGTAACTCAGGATCAATATGATAAGGTAATCATACATACCGATGAACACATAGGGGATCAGTTTTCCAATAATCAGCTCCAATGAGGTAACCGGTGTCATGATCAGCTGCTCGATGGTTCCCCGCTCCCTTTCCCTGACCATGGCAAAGGCAGTCAGGATAATGGTAATGTTCTGCAGAATCAGTCCCATGACGCCCGGCACATTGAATTTGCTGCTTTCCAGGGTGGGGTTGTACAGCACCAACGGTTTGGCGCTGACTCCCGGGGCTGATGCCGCCAGCCTTCCGGATTTTTCTGCACTCAGCTCCTTGATCTTAATGGAATAGTTGTTGGCCAATATCACGGAGTAGGACATGGCCGTCCTGGCGATGGTGGGATCGGACCCGTCCACCAACACCTGGATTTCTGCTGTTTTCCCCTTTTTCAGCTCCTTCAAATAATCCGGCGGTATCACCAGTCCCACCTTGACAACGCCTTGGTCGATATATGCCTCGACATGGTCAGGGGACGCAAGCATTTCGGACACTTTGAAATAGCTGGAGTTGTCGAACTTCCTGATCAATTCCCGGCTTTCGTAGGTCATGCTGCCGTCGTAGACAGCCAGCTTCACCTGATTGACATCGGTATTGACTGCAAAGCCGAACAGGAGCAGCATCATGATCGGCGCCACGAATGCCATGATCAGGCTGGCCTTGTCCCGGCGGATATGGATGATTTCTTTTTTGGTAACGGTCAAGAGCCGTCTCAGCTTCATCTCAATCACTCCCGCCTTCCCGCCTGTGGCGCTTCATTTCTTTGAAGGAGGTCACAACCTCCTTGTTGCTCAGCTGCTTGACATAGTCTATGAAGATATCCTCCAGGTTCTGTGTATGATGCTTTCTGTAAAGCTCCTGGGGCGTATCGATGGTAATCAGGTCGCCGTTATAAATGAAGCCGATGATGTCGCATACCGATGCTTCATCCATATAGTGCGTCGTTACCAGTACAGTGATCCCTCCGCTCACCAGCTGTGTGATGGAGCTCCAGAACTCGCGTCTGGATACCGGGTCCACCCCTGCTGTGGGTTCATCCAATATCAGCAAGCTGGGATTGTGGATCAGGGAGCAGCCCAGTGCCAGCCGCTGCTTCCAGCCTCCGGACAGTGTCCCGGCCAGGCTTTTTTCCTTGCCCTTCAGATTTGCCATTTCGATGAGCTGCCGCTTCCTTTCCGCCAGCTCCGCCTTGCCCATCAGATAGATGTTTCCGTAAAAATCCAGGTTCTCCTCAACGGTCAGATCCTCATATAAACTGAACTTCTGCGACATATAACCAATGTTCTGCTTTATTTTCTCCGTATCCTTAACAAGATCGCAGCCCATCACCCGGCCTTCTCCCGAAGTAGGCCTTAGTACGCCGCATATCATCCGGATGGTGGTAGATTTGCCTGAACCGTTGGGACCCAGGAAACCAAAGATCTTCCCCTTGGGTATGTCAAAGGAAATACCGTTGACGGCCGTAAAGCTGCCGAATTTCTTGGTCAGGTTTTTGATTGAAATTGCCATCTCCATCGCACTCACCCGCTATTCCATATTGACATCAAGCAGCATGCCGGGCTTGATCTCATCCAAGTGCTCCAGCAGCTTGACCTTGACTGCAAATACCAGCTTCATCCTATCCTGCTTGGTTACGATATTCATGGGGGTAAATTCTGCCTCAGGAGAAATGTATATGATTTTCCCTTTTATCACGGTGTCCTTCAGGAAATCGCTCCGGACCTTGACCGCCTTGTTTACTTGCAGCTTTGGAAGCATTTCTTCCGGTATATAGACCTTGACCCAAAGGTTGTTCTTTTCCCTGATGGTCGCTATGGGGCTTCCGGCATTGACAAATTCCCCTTCATTGAAATTGACAGATTCCACGACCCCTTCCGACAAGGCGACCACATTCCGCTTATCCAGCAGCAGCTTTGTCAGCTGATAGTTTGTTTCGGCTTGTTCGATGCCGTATTGTGCAGCAGTTATAGTACGGTCA
This sequence comes from Calditrichales bacterium MX18-03, assembly GCA_021083345.1. Taxonomy (GTDB): domain Bacteria; phylum Bacillota; class Clostridia; order Lutisporales; family Lutisporaceae; genus JAJGRE01. Next base: position 1,008,329 of record JAJGRE010000001.1, read on the forward strand.
GTGGCGCCATTTACCAGCAATTTTAACTTTTCCTTGGCGGCCTCCAGCTGGGCGTTGGCACTTTCCACTTGTGCTGCAGCCGTATTTTTCTGTATGTTTGCATTCTCCAGTGAATGCCTGGTATTGTTCAAGGCTGTCTGAGCCTGTTCCAGTGCATACTGGGCATTTTCCAGCTCCTGCTTGGTCGCAGCACTGCCTTCGTACAAAGCTTTAGTATCCTCATAGTTATCTTTCTTGAAGGAGTAAGTATCTTCCGCTGCGCTGACATTCACTTCAGCCTGTTTGACCAGGACCTCTGCTTGTTTGACGGCAGTTTCTGCCTGCCTGACCTGGGCCTCTATCTGTTTCACGACAGCTCTTTGAGCGTTGATCTCTTCCTTACGGCTGCCTTCTTCAACCTTTCCCAGCTCATTTTTTGCGCTTTCAATGGAGATCTGCGATTGCTGTGCTTTGAGTTCATTCTCAGGTGAGTCGATAACGGCAATCAGGCTGCCGGCCTGAACGTTCTGACCTTCCTCCACCTTGATTTCCATCAGGCGCCCGCTGATTTCCGCACTGATATCGATTTGCTCCGCCTCAGCCGTACCATAGTAGACAGATTCGTCAACATCGCTGCCTGCAAAGGTTTTCCAAGCTGTGTAACCGCCCGCAGCCAATACAGCTAAAATTAAAACAATGATTGCCACCTTTCTTTTTTCATGCATCTACAATTACCCCTCTTTCACTATACCGGCATCCTGAACAGCCTGCGTGCCCACACCGTTTAAGTAAATATCAATAATAACTTCCAATTCTGCTTCAACATCCAAGTCCCTATTCAATACATTTTTGTCCAATACCATCATGTTAACGGCACCAATGAAGCTTCTCACTGCAATATGTGGGTTGATATCCCGAAAAAAGCCCTGCAGCCTGCCTGCGTTATAGAAGCCTTCCACCATTTTGATAACACCAGGTACCAAAACGCTGAAGTATTCGTTTTTGATATCCTCATGGTACTGCAGTTCATTGATCAGTATTTTGAATGCGCTGAAGTTCTCGCTGATCCTTTTTACCTTTGCTTTCAGAAATGCTTTGGCCGCTTCAGCGTCATGGGCAGCCACCAACTTCTGCACCTCTCCCTCGGGCTGAAGAATCAGCCCGGGTATGATTTCATGAATGATCTTGCTCAATACATTCCTCAAGAGTTCCATTTTTGTGCTGTAATACTTGAAGACAGTGCCTTCCGCAACGCCACAATCCTTTGCTATTTCAATTGTTTTGGTACCGTGGTACCCCTTTTGTGCAAACAGCTTGATGGCGGATTGTATAATCCTCTCCTGAGTCTCAACACTATCGCCCATTCTGCATCCTCCTTTGTGAGTGATTACTCACTTATTAGTATAATACGGCGGAATAGGCGCGTCAAAGGCAATATATTCGAATTTTGGGGAATAAAATTGATTCCTTGAAGAATGGGTTTACGGATTTGCATCTTCCGCAGGTTTTCAAAAAATGATGGGATTTTGTGAAATTTTCTTTAGGCTACGGACGATGGGCAATAGGTATTAGGCAATAGGATAACGGTAACACAGAACACAGGTCTGATGGCACGGAATGACACATAGCGCGCCCTATCATTTCAGCGGCGCGCAGGAGTCCCTAATGACCAGTTCCGTCCTAATAAAACTGGCTTTCCCCTTATTCTCCTGCCGGATGCGTGCCAGAAGCAGCCGGATGGCTTCCTTGCCGATTTCAGCAGCATTCTGGCCGATGGTGGTAAGGGCAGGGTCACAGTCCTCGCTGTTGGCGATGTTGTCAAACCCGATGAGGGAAATATCCTGGGGAATCCGGTATCCTTTTCCCTTGAAGACTTTGAGGGCACCCAATGCCATCAGGTCATTGGCAGCAAAAAGGGCAGTCGGACGGTCCTGGCTTTTCATGATGGTCTCCACTGCTGCAGCACCGCTCTCCCTTGTGAAGTCTCCTGGGTAAACATACGCTTCATTGAAGCTGTTCCTTTCAGTCAGATAGTGTCTGAAGCCCTCATAACGTTCTCTCGATGCGAATTCCCTTTCGCTCCCTTTAATAATGCCTATTCTCCGGTGTCCCAACCCCCACAGGTAGTCCACGGCAGCAGCCGCTCCTGCTCTGTTGTCCGATGCCACCATACTGACATTTTGTCCTCTGGCTTCTGCATCGATAACCGAGGCGGGTAAAGGGGACCGTATAATATCTTCCAAATACGGGTCATCAGACCGCAGTCCGATAAAAACGGCGCCCTCCACTCTTCTTTCAAGACATAGGCTGATATAGGACTTCTGATATGCCAGGTCCTTTGTGATGGAGAAAAGCAAAATGTCATAATGGTGCAGGTCGGACTCTTTAATGATGCCGTCCAGAAACTGAAAACCATAGTTCTCTCTCAGGCTCAGCTCGTGCCGGTCCAGAATGAAAACGCCGATGGTATTGCTCCGGTTGGTAACCAGCCTTCTGGCAATGGGGTTGGGTACATAACCCAGCTCTATCGCTGCAGCCCTGATTTTCACCTTCATGTCGGCACCAATGTCCGGCTTGTCATTCAGTGCCTTTGATATGGTCCCAGGCGTAACGCCCAGTGCTCTTGCTATATCCTTGATGGTAACGCCCATACTCCATCTCCTTACGAAATCGTTTGCGGTTTATCTACAGTATAGCCACCTTCGTCTGTTCCATCAAGTATATTCTGCCGGAACATATCCGCTTCAAATCAGATGATAGCCAGCTCCCTGCCCACTTCCTCCAGTGCATTGAGCGCTTTGTCCAAATGAGCTTTGGTATGGGTCGACATAAGGCTCATCCTGATTCTGGCGAGCTTTTTGGGCACTGCCGGATAAAGCACCGGATTGACGTAGACATCCATCTCGTGGAGCCTGCTGCATGCATCCCGCACTTTCATATCATCGCCGACAATAACCGGAAAGATTGCCGTCTCAGAGTTTCCGATATCAAAGCCCAGCTTTTGCAGGTGATCTCTGAAGTACCTGATATTTTCCCACAACCTTTCACGGTGCTCAGGCTCCTCTTCAATGATATCTATTGCTGCAAGCAGTGACCCTGCCACCTGCGGCGTCATGGCAGTGGAGAACATATATGGCCGTGAGTAATAGTGGAGCAGCTCGATCAATTCATTACTGCCGGCAATGAAGCCTCCGACACCCCCCAGCGCTTTGGAAAGCGTACCGGCCACAATGTCTACCTTGCCCTCGATGTTGTGATGCTGCGGCGTCCCTCTGCCGGTACAACCGATTACCCCTGTAGCATGGGCTTCGTCTACCATGACATAGGCACCGTGAGCCCTTGCCAGCTCAACGATCCTGTCCAACGGGGCGATATCGCCGTCCATTGAATATACCCCGTCCACCACCACCAGCTTGGTCCTATACTTATCCTTTACCCGCTGCAGTGCTTTTTCCAGAGAATCGGTGTCATTATGCCTGAAGTACCTGGTATTGGTATTTTTGCAGCCGTCAATGATGCTGGCATGGACCAGCATATCCAGAACGGCTACATCCTCTTCCTGAAGCAGCGACAGCAGTGTGCCGCAGTTTGAGCCGAAGCCGGAGGTATAGATGATAGCATCCTCGCAGCCTTTGAACTTGGCTATTTTTTTCTCCAGCTCCACATGCACATCCAGGGTACCTCCAAGCAGAGGGACGCTGCCCGCACCGGCACCGTATTTATCCAGGGCTTCCCTGCCGGCTGCGATCGTCTTGGGGTGCTTGGTCAGGTTGAGATAATCATTGGAAGCCAGGTATACCATTTCCCGTATCTTTCCGCTATACCGGTCCCGGACCCGCATCACGGGGCCTGACCCGTCGGTGGAAACCCTCCTGTACTGAAGGTGCTTCCTGTCTTCCACATCCTTCAGATACTCCCTGAAGTGCTTTGCCCTTCCCATAATATCGGTGTCCGGGACCGTCATGAAATCTGCCAGGCTGTAATTTCTTGAATCCATCTGTTCCACTCCTTATCGTTGTATGGGTATATGCTTTTCTGATGCGCCAGTTGTGTACGGTTCTGTGCACATTACTATCCTTTAGTGTGTCCAAAATTTCATTTATTAGGATTAAGGAACAAATAAATCCATGCTTTTTCTTATTTTTCTTTTCATGCAGCATCACGAAAAGTTGACGTTACCCATGGCCTGCCTCATAATAAAGCTAGAGCAACGTGAACAAAGGAGGTAAGTCCTTGAAAAAATCATACTTGATCATCCTACTCTCCATTCTGCTTTTATCGGCAGCTGGCTGTCTCACCACAACTGTTGCAGGCAAGCAGGCTTTGAATAGCATATCCGCAATACCTCCAACACAAAGCAGTACCGGACAGGATCCTAAAGCTTCCCCGACGCCGGTAAGTCCTGAGATCGAACTGAATAGGAAGGCAGAGGCCCTACTTCATAGTCTCTCCACAGAGGAGAAAGTCGGTCAGCTGCTGGTGGTTGGCTTTCCTGCCGGAACAAAGCCTGAAACGGTTCAAAGCTACCTGACCCGGTACAAGGTAGGGGGCTTTATTCTTTTCAAACGCAACTACGCCGATTTTGATGCCCTATACCGGCTGAGCAGCCAGCTGAAGGCATGGAACAGCGCAAACCCGCTGCCCTTGTTCCTTTCCGTGGATGAGGAAGGCGGCACGGTATCCCGGCTGCCGCAAGGCGGGACAAAATTCCCTCCCGCAAGAAAGATTGGGGATGCGAAGGATCCCAGGCTGACCGCCCTGTCCGGCCAGACTATCGGCAAGGAGTTGAAAGCAGCTGGAGTCAATATGAACTTTGCACCTGTCCTGGATGTTGTGTCAGACACCGGGAGCTTCCTCCACAGCCGCTCTTACGGCAGCGAACCGGGTATTGCCGCCCTCCACGGCGGTGCTTTTATTGAAGCGCTGCAGGCTGAGGGCGTCATCGCCGTGCCAAAGCACTTCCCCGGGCATGGGGCAACCTCGGTGGATTCCCACGGCAGGCTGCCAATCATAAAGCTGGATGAAAAAACCCTGGAAACCAGAGATTTGGAGGCCTTCAGAGCCGCCGGCATCACTAAAATGGATGCGGTTATGGTGGGTCATTTATCCTTCCCGGATATCGATCCCTCCAAGCTGCCTGCCACCATGTCGGACTACTTCCTCAAGGAGGTGCTGCGGAACAGGCTGGGCTTCCCAGGCATTGCCGTATCAGATGAAATAGAGATGTACGGCTTCAGCAATGAGGAAAAAACACTGGAAGAGAATTCGATCATAGCATTTAATGCAGGGTTGGACCTGTTTGTTATTGGGCATACGTTGAAAATTCAGGACCGGGTTTATGAAGCATTGAAAAAAGGGGTATCGGCAGGTGTGATTTCCCATAAACGGCTTGATGAAGCAGTGCTTCGCATCATCAAGGTCAAGCTGAAATACGGATTGAGCAACCAGATGCCTTATCCCTTGGAAGAGGCTAAGCTTGTATTCGGTTCACCGGAGAATAAAAAGGCGCTGGAGCAGGTCAAGGCGGCTGTAAATAATAAGGGACTGCCTCAAAAGTAGAATTTTGAGATAGTCCCTTTTTTGTAGCCTTTATCCGTCCAAATACTGAAATATATCCATGGGTATTCGTTCCAACTGCATGGTTTTCAGTAAATAATACATGTAATTGCCTTTCCGCTGCTTGTATAAGAGATCTGCTTCATGAAGAATCTTCAGATGCTTTGAGATGCAAGCTTCCGTAAGCTTCAGTTCTTCGGCAAGGCTTTGTGTCGAGGATTGCTTGCGGTGAATAATTCTCAGCATCTTCAGCCGCGTCTCATCACCTAAAGCCCGCATGGCCTTGTACAGATCCAGGGGCACCTCCGGCGCAGCCTCCTGCAGGTGCGCTCTGATGGTCAGCTGGATATGGCTTGCGTCATTCATTCCAACCAGTAGATGCGGATCTATGAAGCTGCTGATTTTTACTGTGATTTTCCTTATTTTTTCAAAGTCAAAGGCAAAGGTCCTGTACTTATGGAATACCAGCTTGTCTTCTGTGACCTCGATCCTGTTATGAATCGTACCTACATATTCCCTGATACCGGCTTCATCGCAGGCCGCTGCCTGCTTTTTCAGTATCCGGATCAATAAAGGCTCAATATACTTCAACTCGTTTTCAAAGAAGAGAAAATAATACGCTTTCAAGCAAGCATCGAAGCGCCTTCTTAGACGCTCCCAATCCAGGGGAGCTGCAGCTGACCCATTGCCATTGGACAGCACATTGAAAAACTTCTCCGTGTCCATAGCCGAGACAGCATCCAATACGGCAATGACGTTCAGGTCTACGATTTCGTCCGATATATCGCACAAGTCCATGGCACCGCACCACTCATCACTATACTTCCCGAAATACGCCAATTCTTCGTACAGCGCTTCAGGCATCCTGGCTTTCATATCCTGCGCCCAATCCAGATGTTCCAGATGATGCTCCGGTTTGAAAAGAACATGAAGACTGCAAAGCATCTCGAAAAAAGGAGAGTATGCAAATTCCAAAGTCAGATGCTCATCCTGCCTGACGGATAATATCATATACATCCCTGCCATTTACCAATATTGACATCATTATAGCATTTCCATCAGAACAATGCCATGCTGCCGGTCTTTTTTGCATGCCGCTCACCCAGTTTGAGACACAGGATCGTGATGGACAGAATGGCGAAACCGATCAGGATGCTGATCAGCACAAAGCCTTTTATCTGGACTAACCCATCCCCTTTGATGAAAATTCTTCTCAGCATCTCAGCAATATAGGTTAAGGGAAAAACAGCACTGATTGCTTTTGCCCAGATTGGAAACACGGCAGCAGGCACCTTGATGCCGGCAAATATCTCCATGGGTTCTTCCAGCACAGTAAACAGAAACGAGGAATCCCTCGAAAAAAGAAATAGCGCATTCAACAGCATGCCCCACAGTATGGAGAGCACGATAAGCAATATGATGCCTAGCATGGCACTCAACATATCGATGTTATATGCTGAAGCATTCAGCACAAAGATGCCTGATGCAAAGACCACAAACAGCCATATGCTCTCAAACAGAGATGAGACCGCGTTTCCCATGATGAAGGCCAGTCTGTTTGCAGGGGTAAGATAGATCAGCTCCAGGGTACCGAAGGTCCTTTCCATTGAAAAGCGCCAGGCTGACTGGACAAAACACCGGAAAAACACCAGGCTCAAGTAGCCGATTAGCACGAATACGACAAGATTGCTTTCATTTACATAATCCAACCCTCCCACGATCTTATCCAGACGAAAGGGTTTATAGCAGTAATAGGCCGAGATAAAAGTAAGCAGCGGCCAGATGAAAAGTGTTATATAGATACTTTTGTTGAAAAAATAGTTCTTATGCTGTTTTCTCATCTCTGCCTTCAGTACCTTCATAAAAGAACCCATCCTTATCCCTCCTTGACAGTTTTATGATGGCATCCTCCAAACCGGGCTCCTGACCATAGAATTTTTTGAAGACTGCCTGCTGCTCCAGGAGCACCTTTGCAACCGTACTGCTCAAGTCTTTGCTTGAAGTGATGGTATAAGCCATATTCTTGCCATCCCAAATAATACTGCAATTCCTTTCAGCTGACTGGCATGCTTCCGTAAGACTCCGATGCAGCCGCTCATGATTCTCATGCAGCTCAACACAAAGCACCTTATTTTCCATTCCCAAGAGAGCCAGCTCTTTGGGTGTGCCCTGGGCGATAACGGTCCCTTTATCCATGACATAGACATATTCACACAGCTCCTCCACCTCCTGTATGTAATGTGTCGTGAGCAGTATGGATTTCCCTTCCTTACAAGCAAGATCCTTTACATAGCCTCGCAGTTCTTTTGCGATAGCAGCGTCCAAGCCTAAGGTAGGCTCATCCATGAATATATAGCCAGGATCATTGATCAGTCCCCTGGCAATCTGCAGCCTTTGCTTCATGCCCTTGGAGAACCTCTCAACCGGTATATCCTGCTTTTCGGCGAGGCCAACCATGCCAAGCAGCCTTTCTATCCGCTGCGCCAGCTGCTTATTATCTATACCGTAAAGCTGCCCGTAGTACCAGAGATTTTCCCGGGCTGTCAGCCGCCAATATATCATCCGCTCACCGCCGGCTATCATGTTGATTCTTTTTTTTATTTCTATGGCATCCCTCACTCCATCCAACCCATCGACATCAATGCTGCCAGATGTCGGCTGCAGCAGGGTGGAAAGCATTTTTATCGTCGTGGTTTTGCCTGCTCCGTTGATGCCCAGCAGCCCAATGATCTGCCCCCCGCGCATTTCGAGGCTTACATCCCTGACAGCCTCCACCTTGCTTTTCTTCCGCTTCAAGAATCCTGACCAATCCGTCGTTACATAGGTCTTGCTCAAATGCTCCGCTCTTAACATAACACTACCTCCATCAACCGAATATTTTCTCTAGAGCTGCCGATTCGACTTTTTTTATCATTAAAAAACCCGCAATGCAATAAACGGCACTCAGTGCAGCAATCCTGACATAGCTTCCTATCTGGGCAGCTGCTGTCATTCCGCCCAGTGTGCTGTTTCTAATGATATCCAGGGAAATCGTGACCGGTATCCCTTGAGAAAGCCACTGCACTGGTCCCGGCAAATACTGCACTGGAAAGGTTACGCCGCAGATCAGAAACAGTATCGCAAATAGGGTGTTTTGTGAAATGTATGTATCCCGGGTGTAAAGCATCAGTGCCGCTAACAGGAGCGACAATGAAAAATACGAAACCAGGGCAAGCGCCAGCCCTATAAGTGCAGCCAGCCCGTTAAAGCCGCTGAACCTTACCCCGAAGGGCAGGCACACCAGCAGCATGACCGCCACTTCCCCAGAAGTGGTGACCGTCTGCTGCAGCATATTTCCCAGAAAGTACTGCACTCTCCTGAAGGGCGCCAGCATCAGGCTCTCCAGTGTCCCTTCCCTCAGCTCGGTAATCAGGCTGCGGCTAACATTCAGAAGCGTCCTGACCATGAAAAGATACATACAGTTTCCGATAATGACATAGCTGATGTAGTCTCCTGTTCCGGCATAACCGGCAAAAGAGTCCTTCATCTGACCGTTGAACAGCAAGTGATACATGAAGAATGCCGAAACGGCCGTATAAATGGCGGACAGCACATTTCCAATAAAAAAATCCTTTGGGTAAGCCCTCAGCTGGATGATGAAATTCCTTCTGAAGGTGGCATAGAGTGTTCTACAATGCAAGCTACCCCTCCTTATGCTCATTTTGATTAGCTGATTGTTTAATCAAATCAATCGTCTCCTTAAGGCAGGTGTATTATAGTGAGCGGCGGGCGTTCTGTCAATATGTTTCTGCAGTTTTTTTGTGTTCCCCAAGCAATATAAAAGCCGGCAGTCCGATTTGACTGCCGGCCGATAAATGAATAAGTTATTGGATTTTCCCTTCTTCCTTCAGGATCTTCTCCATCTGGTCCACCAGGCTGTTGAATACTGCCAGCACATCGTCCACCGGCATTGTGGTTGTCATATCCACCCCGGCTTTTCTGAGTATCTCGACCGGGTAGTCGGAGCCGCCTGCTTTCAGGAAGTCCATGTATTTATCAAATGCGCCCGCTTCTCCCTTTGACAGGCCCTGGCTGAGCGGATAGGCAGCCGCTATGGCGGTTGCATAGTTGAAGACATAGAAATTCATGTAGAAATGCGGGATTCTGGCCCACCACAGCTTGACCAGCGGGTCAACCTCGAAATCGGCACCATAGTATTTTTGCATCAGGTTGCCCCACATCTCATTCATGGTTTCGGCGGAAAGCGCCTCACCCTTTTCCACTCTCTCATGAATGGCTTTTTCGAATTCCGCATACATGACCTGCGTATACAGGCTGCCTCTTATATTTTCCAAGAGGCTGTTGATCAGATAGAGCTTTTCCTGATTGTTTTTGGCGCGGTCCAGAAGGTATTGCGTCATGATCAGCTCGTTGGTTGTCGACGCTACTTCAGCGGTGAAGGTGGAGTAATTGGCATTTCTGTATGCCTGGTTCGCATTGGCATAGAAAGAGTGCATGGTATGTCCCAACTCATGCGCTGTCGTCAGCATATCGTCGGAAGTACCGGAGTAATTCAGCATAATAAAGGGATGGGAGCCGTAGATGCCGTAGCTGTATGCGCCGGTTTCCTTGCTTTCCGTTTCGTATACGTCAATCCAGCTGCTGTCAAAGGCAGTCTGAATGCCCTTCAGATATTCCGGTCCAAGGGGTTTCAAACCGTCCAGGATCATTTTTTTCGCATCCTCATAGGGGATTTGCATTTCATAGTCATCCACCAGCGTACAATACATATCATAATAATGAACCTTGTCGATGTTCAGTACTTTCTTCCTCAGCCCTACATACTTGTGCAGGTAGCCGATATTGTTGTTGACGGATTTCAGAAGGTTGTCGTATACGCTGGTGGGGACATTGAAGGTGCTGTGCAGCGCAGACGCCAATGCAGAGTCATATTTTCTCGCTTTGGCATAGAAAATGTTTTTCTTCACTTCGGCATTCAGAGCAGAGGCAACGGAATTCTTGACCTTGTCGAAGGTCCCGAAATGCTTTTCAAAGGCTTCCTTTCTCAAATCCCTGTTCTTGTTGTCAAGATAGGCTGAGAACCTGCCCCGGGTCAGCTTGATTTCCTTTCCTTCTTCATCCTTGATGACCGGTATCTCGATATCGGCAGTGGAGATCTTGGTGTAGATGTCATTGGGCGAAGACGCCATATCCCCTGTCATGGCCAGAAGTTCCTCCTCGCTCTTCGTCAGGACATGTGCCTTCTTATCCAGCAAGGTGGTGAAATAGTACTTGTATACCTTGAATGCGGGATTGTTCAGATAGTATTGCTTCAACGTCGCCTCAGGCTTTGCAAGCAGCTCCGGCTCAATGAACGAAACCGCTGCCGTCATATCCGCATACAGGGTATCCGCCTTTGAAAGCGCTTCGGAAGCAGCGCTGTCGGCAGTATTCTCGCTTTGCTTCATATAGGCATAGGCATAGACTTTTTCCAGCACCATCCCGATTTCATCCGCCAGCTTCAGACACGCCAGCACTGCTTTCGTACTGGTCAGCTTCCCTTTATATTTCTGGATATTTGGGCTCAGCTCCTTCTGAAGCTTTGCAACATCCTTTTCCCATGCGGCCTGGTCCTTGTAAAGGTCCTCCAGCCGCCATTTGTATTTCCCCTCAATATCCTGCCGCTGTGGTATGCCTGTTTCTTCCGCGTATACCAGGCAGACAGAAAAAAGCATCACCAGAGCTAATACCACTGCTACCGTTCTTAGAAAACGCTTCTTCATTCTTAACCCTACCTCCCGTAAAATATTGGCCGGCCTTACTACCCTCCTCCCCTTTGATTATTCAACAGTTATAAAATTATATATGTTTGAAAGTTATAGAAGTATTCTACATAGGCTTTTCAATTCCTTCCTCAATTTCCATTATCATCTAAATATTTCAGAAAACCTGTATAATAAGGGGTTGATATTGCCATGCTAAAAATACGAACATATGTTTGCATATCACGGGAAATATGGTATAATTTTCATATGGAGATGATAAAATGGACACCAGGAAACTAACGATCCTAGGAGAGGCTGCCAAATACGACATATGCTCTTCCACCGCCTCAACCAAGCAATTTGGCAAAGCCTCAATCGGCAATACCCTCCCCTCCGGCATCTGTCATTCCTTCACTCCGGACGGCAGGTGCGTATCCATGCTGAAGGTGCTGATGAGCAACGAGTGTGAAAAGGATTGCAACTACTGCCCCAACAGGGTCCAGCGGGATGTACTCCGCACCACCTTTGCGCCGGAGGAACTGGCAAGGCTGTTTATGGATATGTATGAGCGCAATTACATAGAGGGGCTCTTTCTGAGTTCAGGCGTGCGTCATAATGCCGCTTCCACCATCGAAAACATGCTGAAAACACTGGAGATCATCCGCTTCCGCTACCGTTTCGGAGGCTACATCCACCTGAAGATCCTGCCCGGTACTGAAGAGCAGTTCATTGAGCGTGCTGCTGAGCTATCCAACAGGATCTCCATCAATCTGGAGGCGCCCAACCGAGACCGGCTTTCCATCCTGAGCCGGACCAAGGATTTTGACAAAGAGCTGGTACAACCCCTCCGCAGCATATCGAAAATACTGAAGCGGCATCCCGGCACCACGCACTCCACCCAGTTTATCGTAGGGGCTGCCCAAGAAAGCGACAAGGAGATCCTGACTGCGGTCAACAGGCTTTACAGCGGCTTTGACCTGAAGCGGGCTTACTTCAGCGCTTTCTATCCGGTAGCCGGTACGCCGCTGCAGCATATGCCCCCCGCCTCCCAGCTCAGGGAGCACCGGCTCTATCAGTCTGATTTTCTCATGCGCTTTTATCAGTTCCGCTTCCAGGACTTTATATTCGACGAGAGCAGCAATCTGGATCTGAGCCTGGATCCCAAGCTGATGTATGCGATTAAGAATCCCCAGCTCTTTCCGGTGGAGATCAATCGGGCGACTCTGGATCAGCTGCTTCGTGTTCCGGGCATCGGCCCCAAATCCGCCCGCAAAATTCTGCAGGTCAGGCGGCAGTACAAGCTGCGGAGTCCTATGGAGCTTAAGAATATGGGCATCAGCCTGAAAAGAGCTCAGAAATTCATAACCTTTGACGGCAAATGTTTTGACAGCAGCCGCTGGCTGCTTGATCCCAACCGATATCAATACGAGCAGCTCAGCTTTTTTAAGGAGGTCAGCCTATGATCCGTTTTTCTTCAAATTGCGATTCCTTGCTGAAGGCCTATCTATTGTCCAAACTGACAGGAGACCAGATCCTGACAGAAGGAGGAGACTCCCTTTTATTCTTCAGGGAGGACGCTGTCATTGATACAGAGAACTATATATTGGAGGACTTGATCACGCAGTACCAGGACTATTTCCTTAGAAATATACGCTGGCTTTCCTCTTTCAAAGGCAACGAGCTTAAGTACAGGATCAGCACAGCGCTGCGGCACACGTCGCAGCACAAGCATACCGTCGTTTTCAAGGCACTGGAGGATGCTTTTTCCAAGGGAATCCACTATTGCCTGGAAGGTGCTTCGGAGCATGGGAAGCAGCTGCGCCACCTGTGCAGCGAGGTCCAGCATGAGGTCTACCGCATGATGGGCTTCATCCGCTTCAGACCGGCAGGCGAAAAGTGCCTGGTAGCCTCCCCGAAGCTGTATTATGATACCATCGATCTAATACTAAGGGAGTTTCAGAACCGTTACCCCTATCACCGCATTGTGCTTGTTACGGAGGCTGGTGCCAGGGCAATCGAAGACAAGCGGCTTTTTTCTGTGGATCCGGTTTTCTATGAAAAATTCCTTGCTGATGATTCCTTTGACCAGGTTTGGGAAGAATATTACCAGTCGCAATATATACCAGCCCGGAAGAACCTCCGTCTGACCGCGTCAAAAATACCGAAAAAATACTGGGATTGGATGCAGGAAGGAAAAATCCTTCGCAATGAAGAATAAATCATAAGGTCTATGACCTGATGATTTATTCTTGGAGTTTTCTTGAAAACTCCACAACACGGTATATCCGAGAATTTATTGCATGTTATGAGGTGTTTTATGCTGAAGCTGATCAAAAACGGTGAAATCTATGATCCAAGATACATAGGCAAGGGCGATGTCCTCCTTTGCGGGGACAAGGTAGCCCTTATTGAACAGCACATTGAGCCTTTCAGCAGCCCCCTGGCGCTGGAAGTGATTGATGCCGCGGGAATGAAAGTTGTACCGGGCTTCATCGACCAGCATGTCCATTTTACGGGGGGCGGCGGAGAAGGCGGCCCGGTCACAAGAACCCCGGAAATCATGCTGAGCGACCTGACCTCAGCAGGTGTCACCACGGCTTTGGGCCTGCTGGGAACCGACGGCATTACCAGAAGCCCTGAAGCCTTGCTGTCCAAAGCCCGTGCTTTGGAGGAGGAAGGTATCACCACTTATATCTATACCGGCAGCTATAATTATCCCTTCCGCACCATCAGCGGCAGCACCCGCTCCGATATTGTCCTGATTGACAAGATCATCGGCAGCGGCGAGGTTGCCCTCTCCGACCACCGCTCCTCCCAGCCGACTCTGGAGGACTTGAAGAAGCTGGCTGCTGAAACAAGAGTCGGCGGCATCCTTTCCGGCAAGTGCGGCATCGTGCATCTGCACATGGGCGACGGTCCGGCAGGCCTTACCCCTTTGCTTGACCTGATCAGGACCACCGAGATCCCTGCCAAGCAGTTTATGCCTACCCATATCAATCGCAATGTCCGGCTGGTGGAGCAAAGCCTCGAGCTGCTCAAGCTGGGTGGTTATGTGGATCTGACCTCCGATATCAGCAAATCCGAGAAAACGCCCCATGCCATGAACATCGCCGATACATTGAAATTCTATGTGGAAAGCAACGCTCCATTGGATCATGTCTGTGCCAGTTCGGACGGCAACGGAAGCCTACCGGTTTTTGACGCGCATGATGAGCTGCTGAGCATTGGTGTAGGCTCCCCAAGCTCCTTATTCAGAGATATCCGGGAAGGCGTTATCCATGACATCGTCAGCCTTGAGCAGGCGTTGGGCCTGCTTACCGCCAACCCGGCTAAAGCGCTTAAGCTGTATCCCAGAAAGGGGACACTGCGCAACGGCTCCGATGCCGACCTTGTCCTCTTGGATAAAACCCTTGCCATCCATACCGTCATAGCAAAGGGCAATATTCTGGTCAAGGACAGGACTCCTATCAGGAAAGGCTTTTTTGAAAAATAGTGAAGCAAGCAACGTCTCCGTGCCTCTTGCATATATATAAATGATCTGCGATTTTATAGGAGGTGCTGATTTTGCCAGTTCAAATCAAAGCTTACGAATATCCCTATGAGAACATCACGGCTGTCTCAGAAAAGCAGTTTGATGTGCATCAGGAGCTGTACAAAGGCTATGTCAATAAGGTCAATGAGGTTTGGAGCAAACTGGACGGCGATGCAAAACGGGAAGAAGCGAATGCAACTTATAGCTATTACAGAGGTTTGAAGCTGGGTGAGACCTATGCTTTGGATGGTGTCATACTGCATGAGCTGTACTTCTCCAATCTGGGAGGCAGAAATAATACCCCTCACGGAAAGGCATTGGAAATGATCGAAGAACGCTTCGGCAGCTATGAGGCCTGGGCAAAGGATTTCATTGCTTGCGGAAAAGCAGCACGGGGCTGGGCCATATTGGCCTATGACCAGCGCAGCTGTGCTTTGCACAATTTTATGTCCGATGCCCATGATGTGGGTGCCATATGGACAGCATACCCCATCCTGATCATGGATGTGTATGAGCATGCATACTTTATTGATTATGCCAACAAAAAAGCAGACTACATTGACCGTTTCATGCAGGACATTAACTGGGACATCATTGATCAACGGGTAAACCAGTTATAGCTAAGAAATAATAACCGGGCTCGCAAACGAGCCCGGTTATTATTTCTTTGTATATTGCCGCAAGAATTCAGTCATTTCTTCCACCAGATCATTCTTAATAATCAGGTCGGAGTAGCCCAGGCTTTTCTGCATCATCGCCTTTTCCTTCTTCAGCTTTTCAATGTCATAGGGCTTGCCGTCCGCTGCTTCGAATGCCAAGCCATCCGCTGTCAGCGACAGGTATTCATCCGTGCGGAAATAACCGTGACGCATCACCACCAGGCCATCTTGTGAATTCAGTAGATCCCGTCCCAGCATAGGCATGGCACTGCTGTCAACCCCCATGATGTTCAAAAGCGTCGGCATTACATCCACACCGCCGCCTGCCGTGTGCCGGACCTCAGCCGGCTTGCCGCCGGGCAGGCGGATTAGGAAAGGCATTTTCTGATGGTTCACCCATTCAAAATCGTTCATGTCCTTGATGTCCAAAACCCTGGCCAGCTCTTCCTTCTTATCCTTCGGTATCGCATAATGGTCTCCATACAGTGCAATAACCACATCATCCAGCATACCTTCTCTCTCCAGCTCGTCTAGAAAGTCTCCTAATGCTTCATCTGCATAATGGACTGCTTCCAGGTAATTGCCCAAAAAAGTATTCTTATATGCCCCTACATCAAAGGGACTATACAGTGACTTGTCATTATCGAAGGGATAATGACTGGTCAGAGTGATCATAAAGGCGTAATAGGGCTGGGGCAGCTGTTTCAGCCGCTCTAGCGACTGCCGGAAGAAGGATTTGTCCGAAAGGCCCATTCCGATGATCTCATCCTGCTCCATATGGTTTTTGTTATAAAACGCATCAAAGCCCAGCGAGGGATACATGACGCTCCGATTCCAGAACCCAGGCTTGTAAGCATGCATGACAATCGAGTTGTAGCCTTCCTCCTTCAAACGCCGCGGCATACTGTAGTACTTGTTGCCAGAAAACCTAATGTAGGCGGATCCGTCCTTCACGGGGAAGAGGGATACATTTGCCATGAATTCCGCATCAGAGGTTCCTCCGCCTGCCGTTTCACAATAGAAATTTTCAAAGTACAGGCTTTGCCTTGCCAGACGGTTCAGGTTGGGGGTGATCTCCTGGCCCTGCACTTTCCGGTTGATTACAAATTCCTGCAGCGCTTCAACCTGTATAACAATCAGATTTTTGCCCTGACCGATACCGTGGTATTTTGGCTGAAGTGCTTGCTCCTTCTTTTTATTCAAAAGGAAATCCTTTATTTTCTGCTTTTCTTCTTCTGCCAAGGGTTCCTTGTCATTGTAGCCGGACTTGTAGAATTGATAAGCGTCGATTCCGTGGAAACTTAGCAAGCCGATATTCTGCACGATAAAAACACGGTCATAAAAAGAAGTCAGGATGTAAGGCTGGCTCTTCAGCAGCTGCCCGATGCCATACCAGCTGAAAAAGATACCCAGTAACAATGCCGCCGAAAAGCTTCCAAGCCGCATCCATACGCTGCTGGCCTGCCGCTTCACCTTCCTGACCCACAAAAACATAGGCAGGCACAACAAGTCCAGTATAAACAGCAGGTCATAACCATGCAGCAAGCTTAATACGCTGCTCTTGACAGAGCCGACGTTGGATGCCTGGGTCAGCAGGGGAACCGATATCACATCGTTGAAATACCTGAAAAAAATCATGTCCGCTATGATGACGAATGTGATCCCGCAGTTGATCAAATAAAGTAAGGCTGTGCTGAAAGGCCTGGGTACAAATGCAACCCAGGAAACGACAATCAGCACCGTTCCCAGGACTGAGGCAAACAAAGCCAGCGATGTCCTGCTGCCGTCCACCAACCTGTTGAAGAATAACAGCTTGAACAAGATCATGGCAATGAACAACACAACATCCCATTCAAAAAAAAGTCTGGCACTTTCATTAATATTCCGTGTAAAAAAGGTAATTTTCATTTGCTTCTCTCCGAGTCTTCGTTCATTATAATAGGCTGCGATCTTATTCTTTCGCAGCCCATTATATTTTACACCATTATCCGGTTTTTCACAATCCCTTTCATCAAAGGGCACGGTCCTTCAATGGAACATATTCCATACTGGGACTGACGTTACGGTACGCTGGCCGTATGATCTTGTTGTCGCTGACAATGGTCTCGATCCGATGGGCACACCATCCGGCTATCCGGGATGCTGCAAAAAGCGGCGTATACAACTCACAGGGTATGCCCAGCTTGTCATACACAAAACCCGAATACAGGTCGACATTGGCAGATAGAATGTAGTCTGCTCCCTTCAGTTCCTTGAAAAGTTCAATGGTCAGTTCTTCGATGTTCTGATACAGCTTGAATTCCTCCACTGCATCCTTTTCCAAAGCCAGCTCATAGGCCTTCCCTTTAAGCAGCAGCGCCCGCGGATCGGACTTGGTATATACCGCATGCCCCATACCATAAATCAAGCCTTCTTTATTGTACACTTCCTTTTTTATGATTCTGAGCAGGTAGTCCTTGAGCTTTCCGCGGTCTTTCCAGTCGGCTGCATTGGCGCGGATATTGTTTATCATATCCCGTACCATGATATTGGCACCGCCGTGCTTGGGACCTTTGAGGCATCCCACTGCTGCAGCGATGGCTGAATAAGAATCCGTTCCATTGGAGGAAACCACATGGGTAGCAAAGCTGGAATTGTCTCCCCCCCCGTGGTCCGCATGGATGGCCATGCAAAGGTCCAGCGTTTCTGCTTCCACCTGGGTATAGGCATTATCCGGTCTGGTCATATGGAGTATGTTCTCCGCAGTGCCTATCCCAGGCTTCGGCGGATGGATAAAGAGGCTCTTGCCGTCAAAATAATGGGCTTTTGCCTGGTAGCCGTATGAAATAATGGTTGGGAACCTAGCCAACAGCTCGATACTCTGCCTTAGGACATTCTTAACCGATATGTCATCGGGGTTTTCATCGTGGGAATAGAGCACCAGGATGCTCCTCTGCAGCTTGTTCATGATATCCTTGCTGGGAATTTTCAGGATCATGTTCTCAGTGAAACCCTTGGGCAAATCCCTGCCGGCGTCCAGCATATCATTGAATTTCTGCAGTTCCTGTGCTGTCGGCAGCTCTCCGAACATGAGCAGGTAAGCTGTCTCCTCAAACCCCCTGCGTTTTTCCATCTGAAAGCCTGATACCAGGTCGGCAATATTGATCCCTCTGAAGTACAGCTCCCCCTCACAGGGTACCTTCTCATTGTTTTCCAGTCGGTAGCCGATGACGGAGCCAACTCGGGTCAAGCCTACCAATACCCCGGTGCCGTTTTCGTTCCGCAGCCCCCGCTTCACATTATACATGTCATAGTATTTAGGCTCAATATAATCGTTGGCTTCGATTTTGCCTGCCAGGCCGTCAAAAAAATCATTATTATCAAATCCTATAGCCATGCCTATGCCTCCTCGCCGGATAAACTCAAAAGATTTCGGATCATTTCCGCTGTGAATGCAGCCGTGGTTGCGTGTCCGCCCAAATCTCCCGTCAGAACCGTGCCGCTTTCTATTGTCATCATTACTGCTTTCCTGATTTTACAGGCAGCTGTATGCTCACCCAGGTAGTCCAGCATCATGGCGCCTGAGAGAATCAGCGCAGTTGGATTTGCCATTCCCTTGCCTGCGATATCCGGTGCACTGCCGTGTACTGCTTCAAATATTGCCATGCTATCTCCGATGTTGGCCCCCGGTACAATGCCCAAGCCGCCGACCAAGCCGGCGCAGAGATCTGACAGGATGTCCCCGTATAGATTCATTGTGACGATGACATCATAACGGTCCGGTTTTGTCACCAGCTGCATGCACATATTATCAACAATCACGTCCTCAAATTCAATCCCGGGATAGGCTTGAGACACACGTCTGGCCGTATCCAGGAAAAGTCCGTCCGTCAGCTTGAGAATATTGGCTTTATGAACCGCCGTTACCTTTTTCCTTCCTTGCCTTGCGGCATAGTCAAAAGCGCGCCTCACAATACGCTCTGACGCATGCTCCGTGATGATTTTCAAGGCTTCTGCCTTGCCCGGCTCGATAACCTTCTCAATGCCGCAATACAGGTCCTCGGTATTCTCTCTGAAAATGACCAGATCCAACCCTTTGAAGGGCGTTATGATTCCGGGAATGGATATGACAGGCCGCAAATTGGTATATAGGTCATATTTGTTGCGCAGCATCACATTGATACTGCGGAAGCCTTTTCCTACAGGTGTTGTGATGGGGCCCTTCAGTGCCACCCGGTTGCGCTCCAGGCTTTGGAATACGGCATCCGGAACCAGGCTTCCTGTTTGCTCCCACACTGCTTCACCTGCGTTAACCATTTCCCATTCCACTGGGACGCCGGTGGCATCGATCACACGGCTGGCTGCTTGTGCCACCTCCGGTCCTATTCCGTCACCCGGTATCAGCGTAATCTTATACATCCTTCCCCGCTCCTTCCTGCTGCATTTTCAGGTAATTCAGATAACCGCCTGCCAGCAGAACGGCAGCATCGGTCTTTGAGCCCTCAAAGCGGCATTGTACCGCAAAATCCTGTGTTTTATTGATGACACGGACCATACCGTCCCCATCCAAGGTCTCTGCCGCATTCTCCAGCTCAAGCACGTCGAATTCTTCAAACCGGTCATAGTCTTCCTTGCGGGCAAATACCAAAGGCAGGATACCGGAGTTGATGAGATTGGCCTTATGAATCCTGGCAAAGGACTTAGCCAATACGGCTTTGACCCCCAGATACAGCGGCACCAGTGCCGCATGCTCCCGGCTGGAGCCCTGGCCGTAGTTTTCACCGCCCATCACGAAGCCGCCGCCGTTTTCCTGAGCCTTTTGCCTGAAATCCTTTGACAAGGTTCCGAAGCAATACTGCGAAAGCACCGGTATATTGGAACGGTAAGGCAGCAGCTTGGCATCCGAGGGCATGATATCATCCGTCGTGATATTGTCCCGCACTTTGAGGAGCAGCTTGCCCTTCAGGACGGCTGCCATGGGTGCGTTGACAGGAAAGGGCTTTATGTTGGGACCCATTATCAATTCCAGGTTATTTCTGTTCTCAGGCGGATAGACAAAATAACCGTCATGCACCGCAAACTTATGAGGCAGCGGGATAGCCGGCAGGTCCAGCCCTGCAGAATCAGGACTGGTCAGGCTGCCAATCAAGGCTGATACAGCAGCTGTTTCCGGACTGACCAGGAAAACCTCTGCCGAATCGGTACCGCAGCGTCCTTTGAAATTCCTGTTGAAGGTCCTCAAGGAGATCGCGTTGGACTTTGGCGCTTGTCCCATGCCGATACAGGGTCCGCATGAGGCTTCGATTATCCTTGCCCCGGCAGCAATCAAATCCCCCAAGGCGCCGTTTTCGGCCATCATGCTCAAGATGTTGCTGGAGCCTGGGGCGATAATCAGACTGACATCGGCGTGAACCTTTTTGCCCTTCAAGATCGCCGCCACCTTCATCAGATCTGTATAAGACGCATTAGTACAGGATCCAATAGCAACCTGGTCTACTTTAACTCTTCCAAGCGACTCAACCGCTGCTACGTTATCCGGGCTGTGGGGTTTTGCCGCCAAAGGCCGGATTTCTTCAAGATGGATGGCAATCTTCTTATCATACACGGCACCGCTTTCTGCGCACAATGGAATATAGTCCGCTTCCCGGCCTTGCCTGCTCAGGAAAGCCTTAGTGCCTTCGTCACTGGGGAATATGGAGGTGGTAGCACCAAGCTCTGCACCCATATTGGTTATGGTGGCACGGTCAGTTGCGGAAAGATGCTGAACACCCTCTCCGGAGTATTCAATGATATAGCCTACTCCCCCTTTGACGGTCAGAAGCTTCAGAACATGGAGGATGACATCCTTTGCGGATACCCAGGGCCTCAGTTTTCCACACAACTCAATATTCATAACTTTAGGTACCGTGAAGGTGTATGTTCCGTTTGCCATCGCAGCAGCTACATCCAGCCCTCCTGCACCAATGGCCAGCATCCCCAGTCCGCCTCCTGTAGGCGTATGGCTGTCGGAGCCCAGCAGGATGTCCCCTGGCTTGCCAAAACGCTCCAGATGCAGCTGATGGCATATGCCGTTGCCCGGTTTTGAAAAAATCAGGCCGTATTTGGCTGCTGCGCTTTGTATGAAGGCGTGATCATCCGCGTTTTCGAATCCCGTCTGAAGGGTGTTATGATCGATATAGGCAACCGATAGCTCGGTTTTGATTTCATTTATATTCATGGCTTCCATTTGCAGGTATACCATGGTGCCGGTGGAATCCTGGGTCAATGTTTGGTTGACCTTGACCGTCACTTCACTGCCGGGGGTCAGCTCTCCCGATACGAGGTTTTTTTCGATGATTTTGTAAGCTAATGAATTTTTCATAACGTCCTCCTGCAATTTTCAAAAAACATTATTTCTCCCTATTATATTGGATTCCATCCCCAATGTCAATAATGCATATACAGAATATATAATATTTATGAATGCATTTATCGCAGTGTTACTTCTGGTAATATGGCATGCATCCAATCATTTTGGCGTTTCTGAATATTTTAACGAAGGAATGTTATAATTCATTATGCATATTTATGCTTGCATATTCATAATTATTGGCATCAATTGTATGTAAACTCAAAAAAATAATTAAAGCACCTTGACCCTATCCGTCAATTCGCTTTAACCTTGAAGCATTATTTTGAAGCCTCTCACAAGAAAATTGCATCCCACATCAGGAATTATTGCAATCATCCCTCTGCTAACAAAGTAAAAACAAAGGCGCCTGATTTAAATCAGACGCCTGAATTCTGCTTAGATGCAGATTATAGCTCGTGTATGAACAAACCGCTGCGGAGCTTCGGCTCAAACCAGGTGGATTTTGGCGGCATCACCTGTCCTGCATCCGCAATGGACATCAAATCATCGATGGTGGTCGGGAACATGGAGAAGGCAACCTTCATTCCGCCGTCGACGCGCTTCTCAAGCTCTTTGAGGCCTCTGATCCCGCCGACAAAGTCGATCCTCTTGTCCGTCCTGGGGTCCTGTATTCCCAATATCGGCCTCAAGAGATTGTTCTGCATGATAGAGACATCCAGTCTGTCAACCGGATCGTTCTCATCATAGGTGCCGGCTTTCGCCGTCAGCTTATACCACTTGCCATCCATGTACATGCCGAAGGCATGCTTGGCTTCCGGCTTGTACTGACCCTCGCCCTGATAAGGCTCTATCGCAAACTTCTCCGCCACCTTATCCATAAAGGACGCTTCCGAATTGCCGTTCAGATCCTTCACAACACGGTTATAGTCCATGATATAAAGCTGCTCATCCGGGAACAGGACCGAGAGGAAGAAATTAAATTCCTCGTCTCCTTTATAGCTGGGGAACTGTTCTCTCCTCTTGATGCCCACCTTGACTGCCGAAGCAGAACGATGGTGTCCGTCAGCTATGTAGAGGTAATCAATGGATGCAAATTCCGCTTCCAGCTTTTCTACCACTGCCTGATCGTCAATAACCCATACCGTATGACCTATACTGTCATCGGAAACAAAATCATATACCGGCTTATGAACGTCCATCCATCCATTGATCAGATTGTTGATCTCACTCTTGGCCTTGTAAGTCAGGAATATCGGTCCGGTATTGGCATTGGTGTAATCCACATGGTTGATCCTGTCCTGCTCTTTATCAGCACGGGTATGCTCATGCTTCTTGATGATGTTGTTCATATAGTCGTCAATGGAGGTGCAGCCCACAAGGCCGATCTGCGCCCGGCCGTTCATAACCTGCTTGTAAATATACAGGCATCCCTTCTGGTCCTGTATGAAGGTTCCTTCTTGGATCATCTGCTGCATATTGTCCCTGGCCTTTTCATAAACCCGCTTATCATAGAGGTCTATGGAAGGATCCAGGTCGATTTCCGCCTTGTCAACGTGCAGGAAGGAATAGGGGTTCCCCTTTACCATTTCCCTTGCCTCGTTGCTGTCCATGACATCGTAAGGGAGTGCTGCGACCTTGTCAGCCAGTGCCGGCGTCGGTCTGATGGCTTTGAATGCTCGTACTACTGCCATTCGTTTCTCTCCTATTCAAGTTTCTTATTTAGTTGTTCCTAAAGTGGTTCAATACAATGGACACCACTTCTTCTCCGATCCGCTCCTGCGCTTCAAGCGTGGAAGCCCCGATATGCGGTGTCAGCGATATTTTCTCGTGGGTATAGATTCTTTCATTCTTTGTGGGCTCTTCTGCAAAAACGTCCAGTGCAGCAGCCGCAACTTTGCCGGAATCCAGGGCTGCTACCAGCGCATCCTCGCAAACGACGCCGCCTCTTGCCGTATTGATGATGAACACGCCGTCCTTCATTTTTGCAAACTGTGCTTCACCGATCAGAGGCGTCTTATCCTTGGAGCCTGGGATGTGCAAGGAAATGAAATCCGAGATACTCAAAAGCTCATCAAGGGTCACGTACTTGTACTCGCTGCAGCCTTCATGAGCGCCGCTTCTGTTGGTGTAGACCACCTTCATGCCCAAGGCCAAGGCTCTCTTGCCGGTTTCTCTGGCAATTCTTCCGAAGCCGATGAGGCCCAAGGTTTTGCCTGCCAACTCGATGCCCTCATAGTTTTTCTTGTTCCACTTGCCCAATCTCATGGTATGATTTGCAATATGTATGTACCTGGCCAGGCAGAACATATGGCCGATTGCAAGCTCTGCAACCGATGCGCTGCTGGCATTGGGCGTATTGGCTACCGTGATGCCGTTCATTTTTGCATACTCGACGTCGATGTTGTCGACGCCTACACCGCCCCGGATAACAAGTTTCAGCTTTCCTGTTTCCAATGCTGCATCGATGATGGGCTGTCTGACCTTCGTTGCGGATCTGACGATCAAAGCATCAAAATGCTTGACCTGTTCCTTCAGTTCCTCCGGCTCAAAATACTGCTCTACTACTTCAAATCCGCTGTTCTTCAGCTTCTCAACTCCCGATTTTTCCATTCCGTCAGTGACAAGTATTTTCTTCATTTTTTCAACCCCTACCATTAATTTTTGAATTCACTTTCATTATAAGGAATTGTATAGCATAATTCAAACCTTTTGTCACAAGATTTTACAAATGGCATTGAAAATTGTGCGCTATTCGCGTACTATCTATTATTTTTGTACATAGATACAAAAACAGAATCATGACACAAGTGAAATAGTATAGCTTAATGAATGCGTCTCACGCATGATGATACGTGAGACGCAAAAGAGTCGGTCTATTATTCCAGTCCCAATATTTCGTCGATGTTTCTCAAAAGTTCTTTGACTTCATCCAGTGTATAATCGGCCATATGGGATATTCTGAAGGTCTTGTCCTTCAGGTCGCCGTATCCATTGGATATCTCAAAGCCTCTTTCCGCCAGTTTCTTGTTGAGGTCGCCTACGCTGATTTCTTTTGTATTCTTCATGGTTGTCAAGGTATTGGAAAGATACTTCTCATCCTCAACAAACAATGCAAAATGCTTCTTTCCCCATGCACGAACGTATTCCGCCATCTCGATATGTCTGGCAAATCTCTTTTCAAGGCCTTCAGCCAGCATCTTATCCAACTGGTAATCCAATGCAAACATATGTGAAAGGGATGGGGTAGAGGGATACTGGTGGTCCTTTGACTGTATGTAATCGTAAAGCTCAACCAGGTCGAAATACAAGCCTCTGTTTTCTACCTGTCTGGCAGCTGCAATGGCTCTTTCGGACACCGAGCAGATCGCCATGCCTGCCGGTAAACCAAGGCACTTCTGAGTGGAAGTGATGCAGACATCGATTCCCCACTGGTCAACCTTGATATCCGCGCCTCCCATTGAGCTGACTGTGTCAACCAGGTAAAGAACCTCCGGATATTTTGTCTTGAGAAGTTCACCAATCTCTCCGCAGGGGTTCATGATACCTGCTGAGGTTTCGTTATGGGTAACCGTGATGACATCGTACTTGCCTGTTGCCAGTGCTTCATCAACCATAGCAACAGTAGTGGGCTGTCCTGGTACGGAGGAAATCTTGTCTGCAGGTACGCCGTTGGCTTTAGCCATTTTGTACCATCTGTCCCCGAAAGCACCTACTGAGAATACAGCTGCTCTTTTCCTCGTGCAGCACCGGATGCCAGCTTCCATCAAGCCGCTGCCTGATGATGTAGAGAGGATGATTGTGTTTTCCGTCTGGAATACCTTCTTCATTTTTTCGGAAATACCCCTCTGCAAAGCAGAAGCAGCCTTCCCTCTGTGTCCGATCTGAGGTGTAGCCATTTTAAGCAGTACATCCTCACGGACATCTACCGGACCCGGAATAAACAATTTCTTATGCATCTTACTCCTCCTTAATTCTTTGTGCTATTCAAATTTACTATGTGCTACGCTTTATCAAAATATCTTTACAAACTCATCATAACATTTACAAAATTATGACTCAATATCTAAATATTAAAAAACGGTCTCAACTTGATTATTCATAATAATTAGAAAATATGCAGCGTAACAAGCAAATCCTCCATATTTATTCATTCAAGTTCAAAAATGCAAGAAATTTTGGTATACTGAAATTGTTAGCAAAATGGCAGCAGTCTATACATGACTGAGCTATGGCGAGGTAGATTTGCGAGGTAGATTTGCGAGATGAGCATGAAATATGATTTGGTTTCTTTAAAGCACCGTAAAGCGACGCTTTGCGATATTGAGAATTACAGAACCTTTTCGGTGCTGGCGCCTATTATCCGTTTGGCAGGCGAAAATTACCTGCTGTTTGAAATCCGGTCTGAGACCCTGGATAAGCAGCCCAATGAAATCTGCTTTCCCGGCGGTAAGATCGAGAACGGAGAAGATGAGGCAAGGGCAGCGGTCAGAGAGACGGCAGAAGAGCTCATGATTCCTGAACAGGATATAGAGATTCTGGGTGAACTGGATACTGTCGTAACACCCTTCAACAGCATCATATATCCTTTTGCGGGGTTAATCAAAGACTATAACGGCACCTTCAGCAGAAGCGAAGTGCAGGACACCTTTTATGTACCGGTCCGTTTCTTTCTGGAGACGCAGCCTCTGGTTCATTATATTGACGTTGGGACCACCCCCCGCGAGGACTTCCCCTACCACATGGTCCAGGAGGGCAGGAACTACCCCTGGGCAAGAGGGCGTTATCCCGTCTATTTCTACACATACGCCAGCAAGATCATTTGGGGGATCACTGCCCGGATCGTTCATAATTTTGCCAGGATTATCGAAAAATAATATGGGTGTCTTCAATGCAGCATCCTGCTGTATTTTTTTTGAGTCAATTGTATGGCATCCTTACAAATTGTTGCTTGTTATTCTATCGAATAAATGATAAAATTTTTATAATATTTAAAATTTTTACATTTTTCAACAAATTTTTTATTAGGGGGTACTAAAATGAAGTCTATTCAGGCTAAAATTACCGTCACCCTGATACTGGTCATCGCTTCAATCATTATTCTTAGCAGCACATCTACCGAATACATGTTATCCAGGATTTACAGCTATACGTCCACACTATTGGAAAAACAAATCAGTGAAAGGGAAATAACCGTTGAAAAGGTGGTAAAAAGCAAAGTGGAGGACATCGTGAAATCGTCCGTTCTTTTTGCTACCCAGCTTTCCCTCGAGCCTAGCGTGATTGAAGGTGTAATGACTAACAATAAGGACATCATCCACCAGTCCCTTGCAAAGCATACTGAAATCGCCATGAAAGAAGCCGGTATCGATTTAATCTGGATTACCCGGCTGCAGGACAGAACCCCTGAAGGCAACACCCCTATACTGGCATGTCCAAGCAATCCGGCATTTGACGGCTTTGATAAACTAAACTACCAGTCAACCAACGAGGCACTTAACAGCGGAAAAACCGTGGCATCCTGGGAGACCAATGAAGAAGACGGCAAGCTGCAGGTAACCGTTCCAATTATGAATGAAGGACAGGTTATAGGCGCTGTAGTCGTCGGAAAGCAGACCTACCAAGGCTTTATCAAGCAAATCGCTGAAGCGTCGGGTACAGGCAGCACACTTTTTCTTGTCGCAGGAGATAATGACTATTATGTGATGACAGATTCACAAACGGATGAAATCGGCAGTCTTTTTTTCCAGGACTCACATGAAAGCTTAAAGGATAAAGCTGTGAACCTTTCGATTCTGATGAAGGAAAAAAGCGTTTATACAGAATTGAAGCTGCTGTTGGATGAAACCCAATCCACTCGGAAAGCCTTTACAAAGACGATTGTTTTAAACAATGAACCCTATATCATCTATTCCGAACCATTGTTGACTTTCAACAACAAAGTAGCCGGCGTCATGCTGTATCGCTTTCCCGGGATCATATCCTCCAAGAACAGCTTTAATGAAGTTGTCCGCTCCATCAAAACAACTTATTATTTGATAGCCGTCCTCCTTTTTCTGGCCTGTGTCTCAATAAGCTACTTTTCAGCCCGGAAAATCTCAAATCCCATCAAGAAGCTTCATTCCATATCAAAGCAAATTGCTAAGGGGGATCTGACCAAGGAATCCGATGTTCAGTCAAAGGATGAGATCGGTCAGCTTTCGGGGGCCTTCAACGAAATGATCCACAATCTCCGGGGCCTGGTGTCCAACATTGTTCAAAGCTCCGGAGAAATAACCAGTACTTCCTTCGACTTGAGCACAAGTACGGAGCAGAACTCAAAGGCAACGGAGCAAATTGCTTCGACAATACAGAGCATTTCGGAAGATGCTTCAGCACAGGCTAATATGGTATATGAAAGTTCATCAGTAAACAGCCAATTATTTACTTCCATCCAGCAGGTTTCTAAAAACGCACAGTTTGTCTCCGATGCTTCAAAGCAAGCTTCCTGGTTCGCCCGGGAAGGAAATAAGCAAATTCATGAGACCATTAGCCAGATGAATACCATCAATCGTGTTGTGCAGGATACTTCCGGCGTTATCTCGGAGCTTGGTGAAAAATCGAAGCAAATTGGTCAGATTGTTGATGTCATAAACAATATTTCGGGACAGACCAATCTGCTGGCCTTAAATGCCGCAATAGAAGCTGCAAGAGCTGGCGACCAGGGAAAAGGATTCGCAGTTGTGGCTAACGAAGTCAGAAAACTGGCTGAGCAGTCTGAAGAAGCGACAAAGAGCATTGCTGCTATTGTAACAGAAATCCAAAATGATTCCAGAAGAGCCATTGACAGTATGAAAAAAGGAACGGAAGCAGTAGGAAGCGGAATAAATGTTGTAAATGATGCGGGAAACGCATTTGCCAAAATACTGAGCGCCATCGAAGAAGTATCGGATAAGATCCAGCAGGTATCGCTTTCACTTCTTTCCATGACCGATGACAGCAAGCTGGTTGTAGAAAATATGAATCAAGTTCTGGAGATTTCAAAAAAATCATCTACAAACATCAGCACGATTGCATCGGCAACAGAGGAGCAAACAGCGTCAATGGAAGAAATCGCTTCACTGTCAAATACGCTGTCCTCCATGTCGGATGAACTGAATAAGCTGGTAGAGCGATTCCGGCTGGCATAATCCAGGAATGCCTTGCAGCGCAATACTTAGACTTGCCTTTATCCTTTTGATATGTAATAATATAACCAGTCTATTGACCATAGGAGATGATCATGATGCGGAACAGAAGAACATATCGTATCAGAAGCATTGCAGCAAAGACTGCCATTGTATATGCAATAGTCGGGTGCCTGTGGATTTTATTTTCAGACAGGCTGCTCGAGAAGGTCGTATCCAGTATGGACCAGGTGATGCTTCTGCAGACTTATAAAGGCTGGTTTTATGTTGCTATCACAGCATTTCTCATTTATATGCTGGTTCTGAAGGATTTGCGAAAGCTGGACAGTACCAATACAGCACTGAAAGAGAGTTATTTCAAGTTGGAAGAAACCAATGAGAAGCTGGTGCAGGTCGAAAACAGCCTCATCCTCAGTGAAGAGCGCTACAGGATTGCCATTGAAGGCTCCAGCGACGGGATTTGGGACTGGGACATAAAAAGCAACAGGCTCTATCTTTCTCTTCGAGTAAACAGAATCCTGGAGATCTCAGCCGATGTGCCACCGGAAAGCATGGAAACCGTTAATGAGCTATCTGACCCCAATGACATCCGCACCATTCTGTGGCGTTATAAAAAGTGCTTGGAGGGCAGTAGTAACCACTGCACATCACGTTTCCGAATCAGAACATCGGACAATACATTCAAATGGCTGTCAGTCAGAGGCAAGCTTATCTACGATGCTGACGGCATCCCTGTCAGGATGACAGGCGCTTTAACGGATATAACAGAGAGTATTGCAGCTGAAGAAAGAATAAGGCAATTGGCGTATTACGATGTCCTTACCGGACTGCCGAACCGGCAGTTCTTTATCGAGCAGCTCAATACGGCTTTGTTGCAGCCGGATGCCGCTTCCCGGAAGCCTGCCGTCCTATACCTGGATTTGGATGATTTCAAATCCATAAACGATACCCTGGGTCATGATCTGGGAGATAAGTTGATTCAGGCAGTCGGCAGCAGACTCATCTCTATTCTGCCGCCTGATTGTCTGATTTCCAGATTGGGCGGTGATGATTTCCTGATGCTGCTGCAGCAGACGGACAGCAAGGAACATGCATGGTCAGTGGCCGACAATCTGCTGAGTGAGTTGAAAAAAGCTTTCTACGTGGAATACCATGAATTATATATCACGGCAAGCATCGGGATCGCAGCCTTTCCTGATGACGGCAAGGACTCCAAGACATTGATCCGTAATGTGGATACGGCTTTGAATGCGGCAAAAGAGAAAGGGAGAAACGGCTGTCAGACCTATATTGATGAAATGAATCAGCGTGTACAAGAGCGCATGGAGGTTGAAAACAGTTTGCGGAACGCGTTGCTCAACAATGAGTTCCGGCTTCATTACCAGCCTCAGGTGGATATCCATACCGGAAACATCATTGGGATGGAAGCACTTATCCGCTGGCAGCATTCGAAAAAAGGCCTGGTGCCGCCCCTCAAGTTCCTGCCGGTTGCAGAGGACACAGGGCTCATCGTGCCGATAGGCGAGTGGGTGCTACATACTGCCTGCATCCAGGGAAAAAAATGGTCAGACCGGTCCGACACCCGGATAAAAATGTCGGTGAACCTCTCGGCCAACCAGTTTCGTACAAAAGAACTGTTGGATACCGTCATTCACGTTCTGGACAGTACGGGAATAGATCCCCTATGCTTGAATGTGGAGATAACTGAAAGCATTGCCATGGAGGATTTGGAATACACCACGGAATTACTTCGGAAGCTCAAACAACTGGGTATCACCATTTCACTGGACGACTTCGGAACCGGGTATTCTTCCCTCAGCTATCTGATGCAGCTCCCTATCGATGTATTAAAAATGGATAAGGCTTTTATCGACAATATTACAAAGGATAAACGGGTTCAAGCCATTGCCAAAAGCATCATAAAAATGGCGCACAGTCTCGATATACTGGTCACTGCCGAAGGCGTCGAAACCCAGGAGCAGCTGGAATTCCTAAGGCAGCATGACTGTGATGCCTATCAGGGCTATTACTACAGCAGGCCTCTGCCTGAGCATGAAATTGAAAGGTTACTTCAAAGTGAAACCGGGACCTGGTATAGATAGGTCCCGGTTTCACTTTTCTATCCTAATTACCTGCTATGATTCTTTCAAGCTCCCGGGAGTCTGTTATGGGTTCCCGGCAGGCATGGTTTTCACATACATATGCTGTTGCATGATCCGCAATCATGTGCTGTGCCTCGATATACGGAACAAGCTCAAGAATATCCCGGTCTGACCCAGCAGTATTCTTGAATATGAATACTAAGAAAGGCAAAAAGTTTCGGTTTATGGCCTGGAACATTTTGCTGATGTCCGCCATTTCTTTGGAGCCGACTATAACAACTTCACTTCCTTTATTTTGAGCATAAAGAACAGCCATCAGCATGTGGGTATACCCCATGGGATATTTGTCGATATCAGCCGAAAACGCTTTGAAAATTTCTTCAGCTCTAACCTCCAGCTCTGTGTTTCCCGTGATGCGCGAAAGCCGGAGCAGATTCAGAGCAGCTGCAGAATTCCCCGAGGGAGTGGCACCGTCATATACCTCCTTAGGCCGTGTAATGAGCTGCTCACTGTCGCTTCCATAGAGGTATAAGCCGCCTTTCTCATAATCATAAAAAAACTTCAGCATTTCATCTGTCAAATCAATGGCAAGCCTCAGGTAATGCGGCTTAAAGGTCGCTTCATAAAGCTCTGTCAAACCCCATATCAGAAATGCATAATCGTCAAGATACGCGGAATATGCCGCCTCACCGTCTCTATATCTGGCCAGCAGCCTACCATCGCTTCTTCTCAAATGCTTCTCTATGAAACCCACTGCATTTTCTGCCGAACGGACAAATGCAGCATCGCCCAGAACCCGGTACCCCATAGCCATTGCTGCAATCATCAGCCCATTCCACGAAGTCAGGATCTTATCATCCTTGTATGGGTGAATCCTTTGTTTTCTGGCTTCGAAAATCTTTGTTCTTTCAGAAGCCATTGTGCTGCGGTCTATTCCAGCGAAGCCCGCCTTGTTTTGCAGCAGATTAGGTATGCTGCTGCCCTCAAAATTTCCTTCAGGAACAATGCCATAGTAGCCGCAGAACTGCCTTCCGGCTTCCTCGCCAAGTACTGCAAGGATTTCATCCTGCTTCCAGACATAGAACTTGCCCTCCACCCCCTCTGAATCCGCATCTTCGGCCGAATAGAATCCGCCATCGGCGGAGGTCATATCGCGCAGGACATAGGTCAGGATCTGCCGGGCTGCCTCTGAATAAGCTTTTTTCTGCGTTGCCTGGAACGCCTCCAGGTATGCTATCGCCAGCTGGGCATTGTCATAGAGCATTTTTTCAAAATGGGGCACCAGCCACTTCCGGTCGGTGGAATAACGGGAAAAGCCAAAGCCGACATGATCATATATGCCGCCCCGATACATGTGCTCCAGTGTTTTTTCCACCATGGACAGGGCATCCTGGTCCTTTGTCATCTTCCAATACCGCAGCAGGAAGGAGAGATTGTGCGGCGTCGGAAATTTAGGTGCACTGCCGAAGCCGCCGAATTCATGGTCAAAGCTTCGCAGAAAACCCTGAAAAGCTCGATGGGCAGTTTCCATGGAAAGCACTTCCATGGAGTGCCCATCCCCCTCACCGTTAATATGCTGTATAATAGATTCTGCGGACTCTATAAGGGTCTGCCGGTCATTTTCCCATAGTGCACTAATTTTTTGCAGCACCTCTATGATACCCGGCGAGCCCATACGTGAATGCTTTGGAAAGTAAGTACCGGCGTAAAAGGGTTTTTTCTCTGAAGTCATGATAATGGTCAGCGGCCATCCCCCATGACCAGTCAGAAGCTGGCAGACATTCATGTAGATGTGGTCCACATCCGGCCTTTCCTCCCGGTCCACCTTTATCGATATATATTTTTCGTTCAAGAGCTGCGCTACCTCTTCATCTTCGAAGGATTCGCGCTCCATGACATGGCACCAATGACAAGTTGGTTTCTTGCCCCAACTATGAATACCCAATAGATAGAAAGACAGGTTTTCCCTCCCGTTGTGCCTTTCTAAAAGCTTCTTCTCCCCAAGGAAACCAATCTACAGGATTCATCTTGTGCTGAAGGAGATAAGGGCTCTTTTCTTTTGCTAATCTATTGGGTACTTTATTATTAGGCATTATATCACCTTCTTTCATATGAAATTTACAATAATAATTAGTGTTTTTAGTATTATGCCCGAAATAAAGAAAGATACCATAGTGGCTACGGTATCTATTTATTGTCAATTTCTACTTAATATCTTTATCAACTCTTGTGTACTGAATATAGTTGATTATCGTTTTATACAGCTGGTTTTGCTCTTCCCATGTCAGTTTTGAATTATTTTTTACATTATGAAAATCCTGCAAAATATTCAATTTCTCCTTGCTGTTTTTACTTCGTAGTAATTCATACCCAGCTTCAAGTGTCTTTATGTCTTCTTCCAATTTTTGTTTTTCTGTCTTTAACTCCTCTCTAATCTCTTTATGCTCATCAGTTGTATTAACCTTACAACAAATTTTGTACCACACTCAATGTTAGCCCAGCCGAAAGTGAGGGTCCCCTTGACATCTTTAACAAGCATTATCTCATTTTGTGTTATTTATTTTTACTATTTATGGATAAAAAACTGGAAATCGTAAAAACCAATTGAATAGCTGGTGTAGTCATTAATCAGTTTTTCTCATAAAGTCTGTCCGAATAGGATTAACCTCATGGGATTTATAAATTAGCAAAACAAGTTAATACTAATCGTATTAACCTATTTATAAAGGAGGTTCATATTTATGAGCGATATAAAGAAAATACCATTAACTACTTCAGAGATATCAGGCTTATGGAATTCATACATGGGTGATACGTTGATAGTATGCGTGTTAAAACATTGTTTAACCCAAGTAGACGATGAAGAAATTCGTGCTTTGATGCAGCAAACCTCTGATTTGTCAACACAACATATTCAAGAAGTAACTAATTTATTTAACGCTGAGGGACTGCCTGAACCAGATGGATATACAGACAACGATGTTAATATAAATGCGCCACGCTTATTTAGTGATAGTTTTTATCTTCAATATTTGGGATTTATGTCAAGAGCCGGAATGCATAATTACACTCTAATTTTAAATGAGTTAACACGCGCTGACATTAGAGATTTCTTTTCAAGACGTATCTATGAGTACATTGACCTTTATAACAGTTCAGCAGAGCTTCGGTTGTCAAAGGGTATATTTATTAGAGCACCAAGAGTAGAAGTAGTTAAAGAGATTCAATTTATAAAAAGTCAAGATTTCATGTCTGATTTGTTTGGGGAAAAAAGGTCTATGCTTGCAGTAGAGTTAACTCACGTTTTTGGCATTCTTTTTGCGGATATAGTTGGCAGGGCAATGACAACAGGCTTTGGTCAGGTTTCTAACGATAAAAAGCATTCTAATTATTTTTTTGATGGTAAAACGCTCATATCGAAACAAATGGAAGATTTAACTTCACTTTTACCAAAAGAAAATATACCTATTCCTTCGAGCTCTGATTCATATGTAACTGATTCCACAATTGCACCATTTTCAGAGAAATTGATGCTGAATCATTCATTACTTCTAATTACATCAGGGTTGAGTAGTTTAGGCATGGCAATTGCAGATACTATGAGGAAAGACTTACAGACTAAGTATATGAAATTTACTGCTGAAGGTAAGCTGTATGCTAAAGAAGGAACAGATATTCTAATTGATAATAGGTGGCTTGAGCAGCCCCCGCAAGCTGTAAAGCATGAGAATTTAGTGGGAGACTAATAACACTATTTATACAGGAGGGATATACTTATGAGAGATATAAAGAAAATACCATTCGCTTCATCAGAAATAGCGGGCTTATGGAATTCGTACATGAGTGACACTATGACAGTATGTGTGCTAAAACATTTTTTAACTCATGTAGAATGTGAAGAAACTCGGGCTTTAATGCAGCAAACCTCTGATTTGTTAAAGCAACATATTCAAGAAGTAACTAATTTACTTAATGAAGAGGAATTACCTATACCAGTTGGATATACAGATAAAGATGTCAATATAAATGCGCCACGCTTATTTACTGACGCTTTCTATTTACACTATTTATCGTTTATGTCAAGGATTGCAATGCATAATTACACTTTAATTTTAAATCAGATAGCCCGCATAGACATTAGAGACTTCTTTTCAAAGCGTATCCATGAGTACATTGACCTTTTTAATCGTTCAACCGAACTTAAGTTATCAAAAGGTATTACGGTTCGTGCTCCAATGGTAGAGGTACCTAAAGAGGTTCAATATGTAAAAAGCCAAAGCTTTCTATTAGATTGGTTTGGAGAAAAACGACCTTTGCTTGCAATAGAGGTAACTCAAATTTCCTCAATTATTAGTCAAAATCTGATTGGAAGAGCAATCTCAACAGCATTTGCTCAGGTTTCCAAAATGGAAGAGAGTTCTGATTGTTTTTTCCACGGTCAAGATATTGAATCGAAACATATTGAGAAGCTAACTTCACTCTTAACGGATGAAGGTATTCCCATTCCTTCTGCTTCTGATTTATTTGTAACTGATTCTACCGTTGCACCTTTTTCAGAAAAATTGATGCTAAATCATGCTATGATACTATCTGCATCAAGGATAAGCAGCTTGGGCATAGCTATGGCAAATATTATGCGAAGTGACTTACAAACTATGCTTGCAAAATATCTTTACGAAGATTTGAGTTATAGTAAAGATGGATCAGATATTCTAATTGATAATGGGTGGTTCGAACAACCCCCACAAGTTGTAAAACATGAGAAGTTAGTTATGGTCTAAATTTAAGAAGGTTTCTAATATTTATAAAGAATCGACCCTATGTGACAACAAAACAATGATATTCTCTCTAAAAGTAAAATTTTAACTTTTAGACAATTAATGCTATATTGCCAAACAACCTTCTCAAAGCTTGCGACGAGAGGGTTGTTTCTTTATCAAATTTGCAGGTAATAGATTACATAGCACTAGCGGCAGCATGGTTATAGTAACAGGATTGCCACCAGTGGCATGTAGTCTATTCACTGCACTCAGCTATTCCCAATCGAAAGGAAGGTAGGCTTGCCTTCTCTCTGAGTCTTGCGATGTGTCATAATATCACCTTCTTTCTTAAATTAATATATTTAGTGTATCCCAAAAAAATAGAATCTTTTTATACAGGAAGATCAATTTCTTTATTGTTAATATCCAATACATGCATTTCGCCAATACCTCCAAGGTTCCTAGCTATCAAATCAAATAAATCAGCAAGTGCCAAATTGAATTCATCCACTCTGGATTCATCAACCAATTCGATGCAAAGGAATGCGTTTTTTGTGCTTTCTGTCAGCATCGTTCGTAAGGCTTCTCTCCAATTCCAGCATCGGCATATAGCTCCTTCATCATCTTTATAGACAATTTCTCCTTCATATGGCGAAGCATTTTCATCACTCCCCAAAGGGATGAATTCTTCGCCTCCAGTTGCCTTAGTTAGCCTAACATCACCTGCAAAAGTATCGATATCTTCTCCCCCACAAGGAAGCCCATATCTTAATGAAATTGAGTTATAGATATCCACAAGCGGGTTTATTGTTCCTATGTGATTGCCATTATGCACCCTTTTTAGCAAAGCTTCTATTGAAGCTCTTGCACCCTTCTTTGTCTTAAACTTCTGAAAAGCATTTCTCCAAACTGAAATCACCGGATTATTGCTGAATTCTTGTTCTCCAAAGTATTTATTTGCTTCTTTCTCAGCTTTCAGCAGCATCTCTTCGTATTTAGAAACATCCCTAGATGTGTTGTCAATCCCTTGGCAAATCACGATTCCTATTTTTGCATTGGGAAATAAAGACCAGAAATCATCTTCAATAATAAACTTTTTCATCTGTTTTTCTTCCTCTCAGCTATTTGTTATATGGAACAATATGAATCTTAATTCTTTAACGCGTTAACCATCAATTCAATCAATGGCTTTAAATACTCATCAAGGTTATACAGATCGGGGTTAAT
Source organism: Calditrichales bacterium MX18-03 (assembly GCA_021083345.1). GTDB lineage: Bacteria > Bacillota > Clostridia > Lutisporales > Lutisporaceae > JAJGRE01. The sequence continues at coordinate 1,045,382 of JAJGRE010000001.1, forward strand.
CAGCCATGTATCCTCTATACCATTTAAGTAGCTGAGAATCGCTATCGAAACCACTCCCGCATCAAGGTTATTCTTGACTTCGCCTTTTTCCTTCCCTAGCTCGATAAGTCTGATCACTTTGTTTTTGAATGTTATATCAATTTCGATTTGCAGTTCCAGAATCTCTTGCTGGTTGCTTTTTATTTCTGTCTTGTGTCGAGCTATTTCAATCAGCTTTCTCATCCGTTGATTGTCTCTCAGTATCATGATCCGATTATTCATGAGATCCGTTAATGACCTTAATGGGCTTCTGGCATCCCCTTCCTCTGGTGAAATCAGCCTATATAATTCTTGATAGCATTCCTTCAATGAGATTAAATATATGTCATCCTTATTCTTAAAGTTCCAATAGATTGGACCCCGTGATACGCCAGCCCTTTCAGCAATATCATCCAAGGTAGTCTTTGAATACCCTTTCTCATAGAATACATCTAACGCTGACTCCAGAATCTTTTTTCTTGTTTCTAAAGCATCCTCTTTAGTTCTTCTGATACCGAGCACCTCCCTTTATATACATCCATGTATATATATTAAAATAGTGTTATCCTCCTGTCAAGTAATATGTAGTATTTTATACTTCCATTATTGTAAGCCCTGACATTTCGGTTTTTTTAGTAAAAGCTGCGTAACCTACCCTTATTATGGACCATTGAATGATTCATACTGAAAGTTTACCAAAAGTAAGCAATGATCAACAGGAGAGGTTTAAATGAACAATTAGCTCTATTTTTTCCTGGTAAGCGTCATGGTTCTCCTGTTTTTGATAGATTGGAAGGCCTTCAGCCGATATCCATCACAACTACTTATTGAGCCTTATCGACAACGTTCTCGTCCTTGCCACCCTTGCATGGACAAAAAGCCTGGTCTTGTCCGTCTGTCATTCAAAGAGGAGGAAGCGGGAGAATGCTGACTTACGTACTAGCCATAACAATTGAAGGCATCGCAATATGCATATGGTGCAAGCTCATTCAGAAGCTGGATGAAAAATACTCAAGGTAGAGTGGAACATATTATACGAATATACATATAATGATATACGTAAAAAGTTTGAATGGGGATATGAATGATGAGACAGTTCTGTAACCCTTATCATGAGCTTGTTGGTTTTCCGCCTCAGCACCAGCCTCAACAACCAGGCATTGAAGCGATAATGGTTCCGAGACCCATCTCCGAACCTCCTTCACCCGTGAAGCCTGGTGAAAAATTGTTGAATAAGGTAGCCGTCATAACTGGCGGAGACAGTGGCATCGGTAGGGCTGTTGCATATGCCTTTGCAAAAGAGGGGGCTGATATTGTCATCATTTATTTGAACGAGTACATCGATGCAGCGGAAACCATAACCAGAATACAACAGCTGGGTAGAAGGTGTATCGCCATTGCTGCCGATATCAGTTCCGAAGAAAACTGCGGGCTTATCGTGCAGCAGATTATTCGCAGCTTTGGTAGATTGGACATTCTGGTGAATAACGCTGCTGTGCTTTTTCAGAGCAATCAATTGGAAAACATCACAAAATACCAATTGGAACTGACCTTTGGTATTAACGTTTTTTCATTTTTTTACTTAACCAAAGCAGCCTTGCCTTATATGAGACCTGGCAGCTCCATCATAAACACATCCTCCATAGCTGCTTTTGAGCCATACGGGCTTGCCGTTGATTATGAAGCCTCAAAAGGTGCTATCGTGGCATTTACCGGATCTTTATCCAGAACATTGCTTCCACGAGGTATCCGAGTAAATTGCATAGCCCCGGGCGAAACCTGGACACCTATCGTTCCTGCAGCTTTTAGCCCTGAGATTGTCGCTGCATGGGGGACCCGGACACCTATGGGAAGAGCCGCTCAGCCTTATGAAATGGCATCGAGCTATGTGTTTCTGGCCTCCGATGATTCAAGCTATATGACAGGTCAAACGCTCCGCATCTATCCTTAAAGAGTCCGGTTCCCATATCCAGATCCTTTCTTCCCATCACCGAATGCGACCCTTCCATTTTGATCATATAATACTGTCAAATAAAGCCCTTCTGCATAGTATGTACTAAACAGGATAAAGGAGGGTTCTATATGAGCAAGCACCACCATCACCATCACGACAGATGCCCCAAACGGGATAGAGATATAGTCCAACGTCTCCTGAAGGCTTGCTGCTGTGAAGAAAAAAAGGATGTATGCTGCAAATGCGAATGCAAGTGTGATTGTACTTGCGGCTGCGAATGTGGCTGTGCACGGATCAGCCTATGCGGCTGCTCCTGCGGACGCCATGATGAAAAGAAGCATGACTGCTGCTGCAAGAAAAGATAAAGTCGTTCAGCAAATAGAATGCGCTTGTATAAGAGGCACCTGCGTCGCTGCAGTTGCCTCTTCATAGCTTTTTGAAACGACTATCCTTAGTGCTTCCAGAATATTTGAAAGCGGCACAGCAAATAATACTATTTATTCAGGCACCTTTTTCCGTTTTTACTTATGATGTGCAAAAATACGATTATAGAAGGTATGCTATGTCAAATGTAATATGGTATATGGGCCTGGCTGCCATCTGTGTGGGGATTGCAGCCTATACCATATACATGAAAAAAGATACTATCAAAGTCTCAACCTTTATAGTGTTCTATTTGTTTTCAGCCTCCATTACTTGGATTGGTGAATTTGTTGCCCTTGGGCTTTTTGATTCTTATGCCTATAAGACGGGTTTGTTCCAAAGCCCCTGGGCACAGAATCTTATCGGCCATTTATTTCTCAATACGTCCATGTTCCCAGCAGCAGCCATCGTGACAGTAGGGTATTCTTTGCGCTTTCTTGGGCATGCTATCATCGCCCTTTTGTTTGTATTCTCAGAGTATATTTTTACCATGCTCGGTTTGTATGAACATCATTGGTGGCGGTACTACATGTCAGTTATCAATATTGCCGTATTCCTTGTTATTGCAAAAAAATGGTTTTATAAAATGAACCGGGAACGCCGCGGGGCAACCAGAGCCATAGTCTTTTACTTTGTTGCGTTTTTACTGGTGCATCTGGCGACTCCTATCCTTCTGCTTACAGGTAAACAGCATTACCAGTTAGGCATTGTCAACAATTTGTTTGTTGATTATTATCTTTCAAGCACCATCATTGCTTTCATCTATCACCTGATCCTTTGTGCCGTATTCGCATACTTTGTCTGCATCCTCAAGAAATGGTATTGGAAAGCTGCGCCTTTTCTTATTTCTCTTACAGTTCTTACTATTTTCGAAAGAATGAACATACTGGTAATCCATGATGGCTGGAAACTCATATACTATTTGCTTATACAGCAAATCAGCATCGCAGCATTCATTCTGCTAGAAAAATACACCTTAAGGCCAAATTAGTTAAATCCGTGCAAAAAAGGCATCTGCATCAAAGCAGATGCTTTTTTGCTGAAGCACCGGATATAACTTACTCTCTACCGCTTACCGCTTGACACGAGCCCTTATAACAAATAATATTAATATATCATGTGATATATCACAAAATCGGAGGCTATCACTTTGAATAAATCATTATCCCAGGAAGTCTATGACCAGCTGCTGAGCAGACTGCTGTCCAATCAGCTGATGCCGGGGGAGATCATGAACCGCAGGCAGATTGCCGGAGAGCTGAACGTCAGCGTTGCGCCGGTATTGGAGGCTATGCTGCAGCTGGAGGCCCAGGGATTTCTAGAAACCCTTCCCCGCAAAGGGACCCGTGTCAAGCTGCTGAGAAAAGAGGATATCGTGGGCCAGCTGATCTTGCGAGAGGCTCTGGAATGCCAGGCAGCCCGCATGTATTGCGGGAAGGCAGTATCAGAGAATCTTGACGCCCTTATGCCCCTTGCCGAAGCTGTAGACAAGGCACGGGAAGAAAACCTGGAGGACTGGCAAACAGAAATCCTCTTTCACCGGCGGTTGGTTGTGCTGGCCGGGTGCCCCGCTCTGACGAAGGAGTTCGAGAGGGTCATGAAGCTCTATGTGTTCTATGGCATGAACAAGCTGATTCCGTCCACTGAGAAAACAAAGCGGGATAACCATGTACGACTGCTGCAGGACCTGACTGTAATGGATCCCTTAACGGGAGATGCAGTCATGCGAAAGCATCTGATGGTGGGAAAAGGATATCTTTTTAAAGAATAATGGAAAATAAATTGCGGAAGGTGAAAAAATGAGAATCGTTATTACACCGGATTCCTTCAAAGGCTCGCTTTCATCTATAAAAGCGGCTGATGCGATTGAAGCGGGCATCCGAAAAGTCTTTGCTGGTGCTGAGATATTGAAAGTGCCCATGGCGGACGGCGGCGAGGGCACCGTAGAAGCTATGGTTCAGGCCACAGGCGGCAGCATTGTGGCAGTCGACGTGATGGGTCCCCTGGGTAACCCGGTCCCTTCCTTTTACGGCTTACTGGGAGACGGCAGGACGGCTGTCATTGAAATGGCTGCCGCATCCGGACTCCCGCTTGTCCCTGTTGAAAAACGAAATCCCCTTGACACCACCACCTATGGGACAGGTGAACTGATCAGGCATGCCCTCGGCAACGGATGCAACAGGCTCATGATCGGCATAGGCGGCAGCGCCACCAACGATGGCGGCTTGGGGATGGCTCAGGCCTTGGGTGTCAGGTTCTTTGGCAAGGACGGCAGCCTGCTGGGTATAGGCGGAAAACAGCTGGAAAGGATCCACCGCATTGATATGACGGGCCTGGATCCCGCTGTAAGCCGCACCGAAATTCTGGTCGCCTGCGATGTAACGAATCCGCTGTGTGGAGAGCAAGGTGCAGCCTATGTCTTTGGCCCGCAGAAGGGTGCGACGCCGGAGATGGTGGAGCGGCTGGATCTGGGCCTTGACAACCTGTCCAAGGTGATCCGGGAGCAATTGGGCAAGGATATCCGGGACCTGCCGGGTGCAGGGGCCGCCGGAGGGCTGGGCGGTGGACTTGTCGCTTTTCTCGGTGCCAGGCTTGAGAAGGGGATACAAATTGTCATCAAAGCCAGCGGATTGGAAGAAAAGATTATGAACGCCGATCTCGTGATCACAGGCGAAGGCAAGACTGACGAACAGACGGTGTACGGCAAGGTACCCTACGGTATCGCGCAGGTTGCAAAGCAATATGCTGTCCCGGTTGTCTGCCTTTCAGGGGCATTGGCGGAGGGCTCTGAAAAGCTGTATGATCACGGCATTACAGCGCTTTTCAGCATTATCAACAAGAACATGAGCCTGGAAGAGGCAATGGCAAACACCTATGTACTGGTTGAGAGCGCTTCGGAAAACATCGCCAGGCTTTTTGCTGCTGCCCATTCAATAAAGAATCGGGGCTAAGGATCGGTCCACAGGAGTTTCCTGTTTCAAGCATTTGAGGCAGGAAACTTTTTTTCTACAGTCTTGACAAAATATGTCTGACATCATAAAATATATATAATCGATTACATATCCGTTCCTTCCGATTTATTAATAGTTATTTCAGACCATTATTCAGATATTATGTAATCAATTATATATTGTGGAGGGGTCCGAAATGAATAGTCGCGAAAGAGTCAACACCATTTTGAGTCACAAGTGTGCGGACAGGGTGCCTATCAGTCTTGGCAGCAACATCGTAGACGGCTTCACCCGATTCGCCAAAGAAAACTATGAGCGGTATCTCGGCTTGGAAGTATCACAGGACATCATAACCCACAAGCCGATGGGCACCGTAGTAACGCCTGACATTTTACTGGAAAGATACCAGTCTGATTTCAGGACAGTGCGGCTTAAGGCGCCTTGGAACAATCCGTCTGTGGTATATGAAGACGGTTCCTATCTGGATGACTACGGCGTCGTCATGAAGCCTTCCCAATATTATTTTGACCCGTTTGTACGTCCTCTGGAAGGATCTATCACATCGGATGATATAAAAAAGGGCTCCTGGCCTGACCCCTATGCTCCCGGCAGGACCGACGGCTTGAGGGAAGAGGCGGAGCAGCTGTACAAAACCACGGACTTTGCCATTGTCGCCGATATCATGTGCGGCGGTCCCTTTGAGCAGGCCATATGGATGCGGGGTTTTGAAGATTTTTTATGCGATCTGTACACCGAGCCTCAAGTGGCAGAAGCACTCATGGATCGAATAACAGAGGTTGACCTGGGACTATGGGATGTCTTTCTCACTGCCGTCGGGGATTATGTGGACATCGTCTGCCAGGGTGACGATCTGGCCATGCAGGATCGGGCTTTTGTACCTTTGGACGTCTATAACAAATACATAAAAAAGTACCATAAGCGGATCTATGACTTTATAAAAACCAAGACCAAGGCAAAGATTTTCCATCACTGCTGCGGCTCTGTATATGAACTGATCCCTGGTTTGATCGACGCCGGTGTTGAGGTGCTGAACCCCATACAAACCTCTGCTAAAAACATGGAGCCTGAGCGGTTGAAAAGGGAGTATGGAAAGTACCTTACCTTCTGGGGCGGAATCGACACACAGAAGCTTCTGCCCTTCGGAACTCCCCAGGAGATAGAAAATGAAGTAAAACATGTTATCGAAGTGATGAGCAAGGACGGCGGATATGTTTTCGCACCGGGTCATAACATCCAGGCCTTGGTACCCCCGCAAAACATAGAGGCTATGCTGAATGCCGCCTTAAAGTACCGATAAGGGCTGTGATAGGCACCGAAATAATCTTGTGCTATACTATATCAAGATATGACTGTATAGAATGGAGTCTTACATATGAAAAAGACACGGAATGAAAAGCCTGCAACCATCTATGACATTGCAAAGCTTACGGGCTTGACGGGCGCTACAGTATCCAGAGTACTAAACGACAGAGGTTATATTGCCGAGGGTACAAGAGCCAAGGTCATGGCTGCCGCCAAGCAGTTGAATTATGTCCCGAATCCTGCAGCCAGGACGCTGAAGACCCGCAGGACCAACCAGATCATGCTTTCGGTTCCCGATATTCAGAATGAATTCTACTTTGAAATGATATCCGCTATCCAGGCGGTTGCCAGGAAGCATGACTGCTCGCTGCTTCTTACCTCTACCGAAAGCAGTGTGAAGGAAGAGCTGAATATCCTGAAAAAAGCCAGGGAGAACCTGGTCGACGGGTTGATATTCGTTTCGATGAATATTTCAGAAAACCATCTCAAAGAGATTGCCGCCATTCAAAGACCAATCGTCGTCAGTACCATGAGCGCCAATAAAATAGAGGGCGGCGAAGGCCTCTTCGACTTTGTCGGCATTGATACAAGGCAAGGGATCTATCTGGCAGCCAAATATTTGATCAATCAAGGGCATAAGCAGATCGGCTATGCGGGGCTTCCGCTCGGTACCCAGACCGGTGAAGAACGCTATGCAGGCTTTTGTCTTGCCATGAAGGAATCAGGCCTGGAAATCAATCAGGCTTTTCAATTCACGGGAAGTTACTCGGAAGCCTTCGGATATGATACGGGTATAAGGATTGCCTCAATGTCACAGCGTCCTACCGCTGTATGCTCAGGCTGTGACGCCATAGCGCTTGGCCTGTACCGGGCCTTTGAGCAGGCGGATCTCTCGGTGCCGCTGGATATCAGCATATCCGGCATGGACAATACCTATATCGCCTCTCGTGTCACACCAAAAATGACAACGGTTTCGCTGTCTCAGGATCGGATCGGGAAATCGGCTGCCGAGATTATTTTTGAGCGATTGGCTGGTACTGAAGCACCTCACAGAACCCTGCTCTACAGTCCTGAACTGATCGTCCGGGATTCTGTTTCAAAACTCTAGGAAGCAAAGACCAGAACGCTTCTGTAAGGACAAACCTTTCACTTTCTGTTCCTTCAACAAAATACAAAAGCTCTGAAAACTCAGAGCTTCCTGGCTAGCTGTTCATTGCCTTTAAAAATGCAGCAAATTTTAGATCGGTGTCCAGGATATGCTGCTCCACCCATTTGGCGGCAAACAGGACTACCTCCATTGAAATGCCCCTTTGGTTTTCATCTACCTTATCCAAATCAATTTCCGATACTTTGTTGATAAAGCTCTTATGCTCCAGCTTGTGCAGCTTGGTGTTGATAGGATCGTAGCCGTGCTTCTCGAACAACCCTTCCTCATGACCGAAGTGATATACCGTATAATCGCTGAGCTCCCGGAAAATATCCACAATTTCATCGTAGCGGTCATGTCCGTCTTTAACCTTGACGAAGCCGTAAAGATCGTTGATCAATTCAAACAACCGCTTATGCTGCTTGTCGATATCCTCGTTGTTGCATGTAAACTCATCTCTCCAATTAAGCATATCCTCACCTCTTTATTTATATTTCATTGCCGTTAACGATGCATATAAATCATAATTCGCCATTTTTTAACAATATCCTCTATATAATACTAATTTTCTATTCGGAATAAGCCTGCGTATTCTCCATAGCCCTCCTTGTCCAGGTCTTCCTTGGGTATGAACCGGAGTGCTGCGGAGTTGATGCAGTAGCGCAATCCGGTAGGCTTCGGTCCATCCTCAAATACATGGCCAAGGTGAGAATCGGCTTGATGACTTCTGACCTCTGTCCGGACCATATTAAAGCTTTTGTCTGTCTCCTCCTCAATATTCTCCTTATGCAGTGGTTTTGTGAAGCTGGGCCAGCCGCAGCCAGAGTCAAATTTATCCCGGGAGCTGAACAGGGGCTCCCCGGAGACAATATCCACATAAATGCCTTCCCGTTGATTGTCCCAAAACTCATTTTCGAAAGGCGGCTCTGTCTTATTATTCTGAGTCACTTCATACTGAAGCTTGGTCAGCCGCTCCTGCAATGTCTGATCATCTTTCTTCATTTTCCAGTTTTCCTTTATAAATGCTTCTCGCCCGGAGCCCTTCCGGTACCGCTTGTAATGGTAAGGGTTCTTTCTATAGTACCTTTGATGGTATTCCTCTGCCGGATAAAAGGGAGCCGCAGGAAGAATTTCAGTAACAATGGGCTTATCGAACCGGCCGCTTTCCATCAGTTCTTTTTTAGATGCCTCCGCCAGCTTTTTCTGTTCATCGGAGTGATAGAAAATCGCGGTTTTGTATGGGGTCCCCCTGTCATGGAACTGACCTCCGGGATCCGTGGGATCAATTTGCTGCCAGAACAGCTTCAGTAGCCTTTCATAAGGAAATACAGCCGGATCATACTTTATCCGGACTGCCTCATAATGCCCTGTCTTATGCGTACATACTTCTTCGTAGGTCGGGCTTTCCGTATGCCCTCCAGTATAGCCGGAAACGACTTCAAGGATCCCCGGCTGCTCATCAAAAGGGGATACCATGCACCAGAAGCAGCCTCCGGCAAAGGTTGCCCATCCATATGCCTGTTCCTTGTCCATGCCAGAATTCCTCCTTTGTATATCATGCTTGATACTTCTACATCGTTTATGATTTCCCTGCTTTGGGGGCTTATACTTAAAAAGAAAGAAAGCAATCGCTTTCTTTCTTTTTAAGTCCTTTCTGTTATGATTCCCAGGCCTTCTTCATAAGCGCTTTTAGCTTATTCATATACTCCGGAGCTCTCTGCATTGGATAAAGTGCAGCCTGCTCCAAAAACACCGCCTTCCGCATAAGCAGAAAATCCAACGGCATTTCCTTTTTTAGCTGCTGCATGGAATAAGCAGCTACGGCTTGCGGCTCTTTTGCCGCTGCCGGAGTATCAATGACTTCGCTGTTCCCTTCTTCGAAATAAGATTCCAGGGCATCAACTTCATCACCTGTTATTTCAAACATTTCAGCGTAGTCACAAGCCGTCAGCCGCGTATCCGTACCTTCTGCATGTGAACAAGGTCCAATCGCCTGAGTATTGCATCCGTTGGACATATTAGCATCCTCCTAAATTTAATCTTTCTTGCAATACATACTATGTTGCATGTCCCACAAGGTGACAGGCAGAAAAAAACACCCCTCTGCAGTCAAGTGCAAACAGGTGCTTGTTTCAATATCGTGCCGGCTTATACCTCGTACAAATCGGTACTCAGATATTTCAGCCCCGAATCATTGATGGTCAAGGCTATGGATTTGTTTCTTTCAATACCCTTCAAAAGTTTGACCGCCGCCACAACATTCGCTCCGGATGAAAAACCTGCAAATATGCCTTCGTATTTTGCCAGGCTTCTTGCCATCTGAATCGCTTCCTCATCGGAAACACCTACATAGCCGGCTACCAGCTCCTTTTCCACAAATCCCAATTCCATAGCGTATCCGCCGCCTTGTATCTTATGGCTGGGGTTTGTCACCGGCTCTCCGGCCAGAACGGCAGCAGCTGTCGGTTCAACCACATAGCACCGGATATCCTCCCTGTGCTTTTTCAATGCCTTGGCACAACCTGCATAAGTCCCCCCTGTTCCCACAAAATCCACATAGGCATCGATGTCGCCGCTGCACTGTTCCCACATTTCCTCTCCGGTATGGTATTCATGGGAATGAACATTGCCGGGATGGTGAAACTGGTCTGCCCTAAAGGCTTTCAGTTCATTGACGATTCTTCTTGCCTCTTCCTCCACCAGTGCCAGGTCCTCACCCGACACCTGTCCGATTTGGGAGTCCGGCGCTTGATCTACAAGCACCACTTTTGCGCCTAAGGCACGCATCATTCGGGCACGCTCAGGCGAATTCCCTTTTGACATGACTGCGATAAACCGGTAACCCTTCACCGCACATACGATAGCCAGCCCCGTACCTGTATTGCCGCTTGTCAGCTCCACCACAGGCTGACCTTTTTGCAAAGCGCCGCTGTTCTCCGCTTCCTCTATGATTTGCAGCGCAATCCGGTCCTTCTTGCTGAAACCCGGATTGAGATACTCCAGTTTGGCATATATCCTGCCCTCTGCGCCATATTCCTTTACAATCCGGCTCAGATTGACCATGGGTGTCTGTCCGATTGCCTCATGGACACCGCTCAAAAGTTTCCTCATCCCTCTTTCCCCCTTCACATCTCATATTCCTATTTTATCATATGTGCCCGTATATTTCGTCCTGCTTCAGCATTAATCGTTGATATCTTCGCTCCAATGCCGCTGTGAAGATGCTCTGTTGAAGCTGAAAAAAAGCGCCTGGACCTGTTCGGTTTTCAAAAATGCAATCAGGCTCTCGATAGCCAGTATGGTAGACGAGCAGAGGTAGTGCTCCATGGCCTCCGCTTCCTTTGCTATGTCGCAATCACTATTGATGGTGCGCAAAAAATCCTGAAGCATGCTGTTTCTTCTGACCAGCAGCACGCCCAGCCTGTCTCCCGCTTCTGTCAGTGTGATTCCCTCGTGCCGTTTGTATCGGATGTAGTCTTCATCGTTGAGTTTTTTCAAAGCTCTTACAACAGAAGGTGAAGAGACATTCAGCTTCGCTGCAATATCCCCTACCCGTACCTTGTCCTTTAAGAGGGACAACCGGTAGATTTCTTCCAAATAATCTTCCTGGCTTGGAGACAACATGGCACTCTTCCTTTCTCTGCTGATACGCTGCCCATTTCAGCGCTTCGTCGTTTTGCACAGGTCACCTTTCCATACCATCCGTCATATGATGGAATTAGGTCGAATTCTTAGCTTCAGCTAACAATTCAACAACACCTTTGCAGAAAGCCGTTTACGCCCTCACTATTTGATATTCAGGCTTCCTCAGATTTATGTGCCATTATTAGCTTCAGCTAACTTTCAGCATAAGGAGGACTTAAGAAATGATAATAAGCTGGTTTCAGCATCTGGATCCTATCTGGCAGGCCTTGCTGGCTACCTGCTTCACATGGTTTGTAACGGCACTGGGTGCGGCTCTGGTTTTCCCCTTTAAAAGCGTCAGCAGAAAAGTTATGGATACCATGCTGGGGTTCGCAGCGGGTGTTATGATAGCAGCCAGCTTCTGGTCCTTGCTCTCTCCTGCCATTGAAATGGCGGAACAGACGGATACACCTGCCTGGATTCCAGCAGTGGTCGGCTTTCTATCCGGCGGCCTGAGCCTGCGGTTGATTGACAGATTCCTTCCTCATATTCATGCCGGCCTCTCCCTGAGTGAAGCAGAAGGCATAAAAACCAGCTGGCAAAGAAGTATCCTGCTGGTGCTGGCCATCACGCTGCACAATATTCCTGAAGGTCTTGCCGTGGGTGTAGCCTTCGGTGCCCTGAAAGCCGGCCTGCCCTCGGCTTCCCTGGCAGGTGCCGTAGCGCTGGCTATCGGCATCGGACTGCAGAACTTCCCGGAAGGCGCATCTGTATCCATTCCCCTTCGCCGTGAGGGTTTTTCCCGTCTGAAAAGCTTTTGGTACGGCCAGTTATCCGGTGTGGTGGAGCCCATCGCAGGGGTTCTCGGTGCCGCTGCAGTCATCTCCATGAAATGCATCTTGCCTTATGCATTGTCCTTTGCAGCAGGCGCCATGATCTTCGTTGTTGTGGAAGAGCTGATACCCGAATCCCAGCTGGAAAAGCATGCCGATATTGCCACAATGGGTGCCATGCTGGGCTTCGCAGTCATGATGCTGCTGGATGTGGCATTGGGATAAAAAAAGAGGCGCAGCTCTGAATGTGAACTGCACCTCCTTATTTACTTATTTATTCTTAAGCTGTAGACATCATGCCGGAGGCTGCTTAATAGCGGAAGCTCTCCCCGATATTTCTCCACTTTGCTCAGATCGATTTCCTGCACCAGAATGCCCTCTTCATAACCCAGCCTTCCGGTTATGTTTCCCCAAGGATCCGCCACCAGGGAATTCCCATAGGACTTATAGGAAGCTTGACTATTCTGAGCAGGGGCGATCCCCGCCGCAAAGACCTGGTTGTCCAGGGCTCTGGTCCTGAAAAGCAGTTCCCAGTGAGCCGGTCCGGTGGTCATGTTGAAGGCTCCCGGTGTGATTATCACCCTTGCGCCCTGCTGCACCATGAGCCTGAATAATTCAGGAAACCGGATATCGAAGCAGATGGCAGCACCCATCTTCCCATAGGGTGTCTCGAATACCGTAACCGAATTGCCTGCTGTCAGAACGTCGGATTCCTTGAAATACTGGCCTCCCTTGACATTGATATCAAAAAGGTGCATTTTTCTGTGCTTCCCTATCTTTCGACCCTCTTTGTCAAATATGTAACAGGTATTGTAGACCTTCCCGTCACCATCGATTTCAGGCATGGAGCCACCCACAAGAACAACGCCCTGCTCCCTGGCAATCCTCGAAAGCCGTTGGTAGGAAGCACCGCCTTCCTCCTCGCTGTAGTGTCTGAAATAGCTGTTGTCATACGGGCAGTTGAACATTTCGGGCAGCGCAACGACCTGCACTCCTTGCTCAGCGGCTTTCTCAACCATACGCTCTGCTCTGTCCAGGTTATTCTCTTTCGCTTCTTCCACATGCATTTGTACAAGACCGATCTTTAAGGGTTCCATTTCCTTCCCTCCCGTTCAACTAGATCTGGTTTTTCCATAATCTATAGGTTAACGCTATTTTATCATAACCCCCTCAATTTTGCTATCATGCAGGTCCGCAGAAATGGTTTTTCTCTACTTCCCGAATAATAAAATATCCAATCTGAGAATTAATACTGAATACCGCTTTTGATGATCACAGCGGCATTACCGTGTTTATTCTCCAGCTTCAGTACATGCGGCTCCCATTCATCCTGAAAATCTATGCGAAGCAAATCGCCTGGCAGCAAGTCATGGCTTTCTTCGTTAACGGTAATCTGCACGCTGCCTTCACAACAGTAGTAAGCCTCCGTATATTTAGAATCTACCTCAGTGCTGTTTCTGCCTGAAATTATGGACTGAACCTGGTTTACGACCCGTATTGCTTCGATTGTACCCATGCAGCCTTCACCCAGCATGAGATTGAAATCGGTTACCCGCCCCTTGCTTCTGGTTTTCCATGCACCACTGAAACTGTCCTGGTCATAGGGCTTCAGAGTCACAGAATGGTGACCCTCATGTTCCAGAGCCAGAACACCTTCGATGATCATCAGGAACCGCCAGAAGCCGGGCAAAGGTGTAAACTCCGATTCCTCAGCCTCTACCTGCGCAGAGCTGAGCCGCCACCTGAAATCACGTCTGGCATATTCCGCCTGCTCCGGATAGATAGCCAGCTGCATCGTTGTCCCTCCCGACCAGGCCGTGACGGCTTGCTGACTTTTCCTTATATGCGTTATTGTCATTGACATATGCGGCATCCCCTTTCTATATCATTCGGACTTTTCCATCGTTTTTTCTTCTGCTATATTTTCTCTCTTTTTCCGTAAACTCCTTCTTCTTGCACAGTGTTGCATTGCTTTCGCAAAAGTGCTAAAATTTATTTTAGATTATGTATCACATATCCCGTTATTACTTTGATTCTACTTATTCCAACAATAAAAAACAAACTGCAGATAGGAAGTAATAATATGAAAATACGTGATAAGGCGATTGCCATCTTTACTTTGCTGATACTGCTGCTCATTACCGGGGGTTATCTGATAACCAAGCCGTTTTTTTTTAATGCCATCTATGCTCAGGAAGCGGAAAAAGCAAGGGTAGCTAAAGAGCGAACGCTGTACCTGCTGCAGGAAAGCGGTGCCAACCTGGAAACCCTCGTGGGAGACTGGGCGCCTTGGGATGATACGCTGTACTTCATAAACAATCATAATGAAGATTATATTACGGACAACCTGAACGATGCCACCCTTGCCAATTTGCAAATCAATGCAGCTGTTTTTCTGGACAAGCAGCGTCAGATCGTTTTCTCCATAGGCAATGATTCAGAGACAGACCTCAATACAGCAGTTTCCGACAACCTGCTGAAGTATATCCAATCTCATTTGGACCTTTTCTACAGCAATGACGGACAATTCAGCACCAGCTCAGGCATTGTCGTCTTACCGGAAGGGCCTATGCTGGTTTCTTTTGCTCCGATAACCGATTCTGAATTCCGCACAACATCCTCCGGCATCCTTGTATTCGGAAAGTATCTGGATGAAAACCTGCTCAGCCATATCGAGCAAATCGTACAAGCCGAATTACACTTGGAATCTGCCGATTCCCAAAGACTGTCCCGGCTGGGCACAGCGCTTGGTAAGCCTGAAATAGCGGGACATTTGACGGCTGGGGAATCCTTTAACCATCCTGTAGATGACAACACGCTTGAAATTTATTTTTATATCACCTCTTTGGACGGCCAGTCCAATTTGCTTGCCAAACTTACCACCAACAGGACCATCTATACCTCAGGCGTTCAGTCCTTTAATTTTTTTCTACTTGTTGCTATTTCTTTCATACTTGCCATAACGATACTCTCCCTATATTTGCTTCAGCGCTATCTGGTCAAGCCTATGCTGGAACTAAGCAGCACTATTGAGAGGATCGACCTGAGCAGCAACCGCTTCAGCCGCCTGGAAGTAAAAAGCACGGATGAACTGGGCAGGCTCTCCAATGAAATCAACAGCATGCTTGAGCGGATGGAGCAGGACAACGTACGCATTGTTGGAAACGAGCGGAAGCTCATGCAGGTTTTTGAAGCCTCCGAGGCAGGTTTTTTTGACATGAACTTGCTGGACCACACCCTCTACTTGAGCACCAATCTATATGCCATGCTGGAATATCCGCCTCACGACGGTTATGTTTCCATCGATTTTTGGAAAGATCTGATGTTTCCGGAGGATCTGGAAAATATCAGCAAGATGTTCCGGAATGTCCCCAAATATTATTCTGAGCTTCAGAATGCTGAATTCAGAATATGCAGCAGATCCGGGATTTTCAAATGGTTCATGATTCGCAGCAGCATAGCGGAATATGATCAAGACGGCAGCCCCAAACGGATTACCGGTATCATCATTGGTATCGATGAAAAGAAAAAGATTGAGGAAGACCTTAAGTACCTCAGCTTCCATGATAAGCTGACAGGCATCTACAATAGAAGCTATTTTGAATATGTTTTGAACAACCGGATCAATGCAGCCGACATGCCCTTAAGCATCATCATCGGTGATTTGAATGGATTAAAAGTCATCAACGATGCTTTCGGCCATGCAGAAGGCGATAATCTCTTGATAACCGTTGCCAACGTGCTGGTCAAATCCTGCCGTCAGCAGGATGTTGCCTGCCGCTGGGGCGGAGATGAGTTTGCACTCATATTGAAAAACGCCGATGAAGCATTGGCAGAAGCGGTCTGTGATAAGATACGGTATGAAATGGACCGGATCGGGGACCAATATATCTCCCTGAATATTTCCCTGGGTTACTCCACCAGGCACCAATTGGAGCAGGATAAAGCCGCCATCATCCGGGAAGCGGAGGAGCGGATGTACCGCAACAAGCTTTTCGACGACAGCAGTGTCCGCAACAGTATCCTTGCCTCCCTCAAGCGTGCCCTCTACGAAAAAAGCTTTGAAACGGAAGAGCACACAGAAAGAATGTACGATAAATGCAAGAAAATCGGCATCCGATTGAACATGAGCAATGCCAAAATCGATGAGCTGTCTTTGCTGGCTGTTTTGCACGACATCGGCAAGGTTGCCATCAGCGACAGCATCCTGAATAAGCCCGGGCCTTTGACCGCCGAAGAATGGGAAATCATGAAAACCCACAGTGAAATAGGCTACCGGATTGCAAACTCCTCCCCTGAAATCAGCCATATCGCTTACCCCATCCTTTGCCATCATGAGCGCTACGATGGCAAAGGCTATCCCAGGGGCATCAAGGAAAAAGAGATTCCGACGCTGTCAAGGATCATTTCCATTGTTGATGCCTTTGATGTCATGACCCACGACAGGCCTTACAGGCAGCGGATTACAGCAGTTGAAGCCATCCGAGAGCTTAATGCCTGCAGCGGCGCCCATTTTGATCCTGAACTGCTGAAGGTCTGTATAGAAGTATTTGAAGAAGATTTGGCAATTGAAGAAGGGCTCCCTGCATAGGAGCCTTTCTTATGCAACACGCTGCTACAGCTTCCTGGATACCGATTTCAACTGCATGAACTGCACGAGATAATCGGGCCCTCCCGCTTTTGAATCTGTACCAGACATATTGAAGCCGCCGAAGGGATTGACTCCTACCAGCGCACCAGTGCATTTGCGGTTCAGGTACAGGTTTCCCACATGGAATTCTTTTTTTGCCCGGTCCAGCTTGTCACGGTTCCGCGAGAACACTGAGCCGGTCAAACCATATTCCGTACCATAGGCAATATCCAGAGCCTGCTCATAATCCGCAATGATCGTAGGCTCTATGTAATATCCGTTCTTGCCGGTCTACCAGCTCTAAAGCCTTTCTCATTGCTTCCCGGTTGATGTCTTTTGTAAAATCCGTCATTGCTTCATTGCAGAATTCGGGCAATGAACCTCTACTTTTTGCTGATTGGGCAGCATCCATTTTGAACACTCGACTTTCCATTCTTTTACCTCCTCTATCTGAATAAGCAAAAAACGCTCCCTCTATTCGAGAGGAAGCGCAGCAGCAGCGTAAAAAAACCGTCTTCTTGCGAAAACCGCAGCACAAATATACCTGTCTCAGGTACCTGCTGCTCCTTTCCAATGGGGAGGCACTGCTGTTTCCGGCAATACCCTGACGGTCCATATCCCATGAGGATGAACTTTTTAGGCACATGGACTCGGAGCTGTGAAATTGTATACATTATAGAGCATTCCCTGCGCGCTGTCAATGCAAATACGTTCAGAAAATGAGTCTTTTGTCCTTTACCTTATGAATCAAATCCTATAAACTGAATAAAGAAACATTACACTTTGGGGAGGTTTATTATAATGGGGGTTATGTACACACTGCTGGCAGGTATTTTTATCAGCCTGCAGGGAATTTTCAATACCAGAGCTGGAGAAAAAATCGGCATGTGGGAAACAACCACACTGGTCCATGGACTGGGCTTCGCTGTCTCACTGTTGATCTGGCTTTTTGCGAGGGACGGAAGCTTCAGCCGCATCAACGAAGTCAATAAGCTCTATCTGGTTGGCGGTGCATTGGGTGTCATGATCATTTTCTGCGTTATGAAGAGCTTTGCCCTGCTGGGACCGACGCTGGCGGTTTCTATGCTTCTGGTAACGCAGCTTGTAATGGCTATGGCTATTGATGTGTTCGGACTGTTCGGGAGTCCGAGGATTTCACTGCACTTTACCAAGCCCTTAGGCGTCATCGTCATGATACTGGGTATCCTCCTTTTCAAGCTGAAAGGTTAGCATTCATTTCCTCTTTGTCTTGTTATTCTCAGCAGGAGTGCTGGTGAAATTTGTAGAATTGCACAGAGTATAATGCTATAATTGTATCTATAAGCTATAGAACGAAATACGATGAGGGGGGTTACTATGAGATTATTCACTAATCTAAAGATATCGGCAAAAATCATTTTGGGTTTTTCAATTACTGTTGCAATATCTACCTGCATTGGGGCAGTCAGCTATTTCAGCTTACTGAACGTCAACAGCGGCATGGACAAGCTTTACAATACCAGCTTGATACCCATCAAGTACCTGGGTGAGATTCGTCGGGATTTCCTGACCATGCGGGGCGATTTGTACGATCTCATTGCAACGGAGGAAGCTGCCAAAAGAAAGGACATCGAAAAGAAAATCAGGGAAGACCAAGCCATGATGATGAACACACTTGGCAAATACGAGCAGTTTGACCTTTCAGAGGATGAAAAGACAAAGGTTGCAGATTTCAAGAGTGCCGTTGATATATACTTCACCAATGCAAAAGACATTTTCATGCTGCTTGATGCCCGCAATACCATGGTCGCTGTCAGGAAACAGGAGGCTGCCCATGTATTCAGCGATTTGGCCATCACGGCGCTTAATGAACTGATACAAATTGAAACCGGTCATGCAGAGGAAACCAATGTACACGGCAAAATGATTTTCCAGCAGAGTTCTTTATTATCTTTAGGTTTAATTATTGCGAACATCCTGCTGTGCCTTGTTATTACATTTGCCATTACACGGTCTATCAAAATGCCGCTTCAGAAATCCTTAAAGCTGGCAGAAGCCATTTCCCTAGGTGATCTGACCCAGCGGATCGACTACCGTAGCAAGGATGAAATAGGTCATCTGGTGGAAACCCTGAACCAGACTGCAAGTAAGCTTCAATCAACACTCCGGGGTATCCAGAATGCTTCGTCCACAGTATCCTCAGCAAGCCAACAGCTTTCTGCCACGACGGAGGAGTCCAACGCCTCCATGCAGGAAGTCACTCATGGCATAACTCAGATTTCTGAGGGTGCTGAGAGCAATGCATCAGCCATTGAGCAAATATCAGCAGCACTGGCTGATATTTCAGATAAGCTGAATGCCACTGCGGAATCCAGCATTCAGGTATCGGAAGCAAGCCGCCAGGTTAAGGCTGCAGCCGAGAACGGCGGAAAGCTGGTAGTGGACATGGCAGAGTCGGTTGAAAACGTATCTAAATCTTCTGGGGATATTGCAGCCATCATGAATGAATTGGATACCTCAGCCAAAAAAATAAATGAAATTGTTGCCTTGATCACACAGATTTCCGAGCAGACGAACCTGCTGGCATTAAACGCAGCCATTGAAGCAGCCAGGGCAGGCGAGCAGGGCAGAGGCTTTGCGGTAGTAGCGGACGAGGTGCGGAAGCTGGCTGAGCAGAGTAAGGAAGCAACACAGACAATTGATCTCATGTCCCGGGATATTCAGGTGAAGACGGCATTGGCGTCGGAAAAGACCAAAAACTCCGGCATCCTTGTCAATAGTGCTTCCTCTATGGCAAGGGAGACCAACCGCCACATTCAGGAAATTATCCTGCAAATCAAAACAGTGGTGGATCAGGTAGCCGGAATCTCTGAAGCGACAGTCCTTCAGTCAAGCCTCACACAGGAAATCAACAAGAGCATTGAAACCATAACGGTTGCAATAGAATCCCAAGCCGGCAGCGCACAGGAAATCAGTGCTACGATGCAGGAGCAAGCCAGTGCCATGGAAGAAATAGGTGCCACGGCAGAAGAGCTGGCCAGCATGTCTGCTGATTTGAACAGCCAGATTGCCAAGTTTAACATCTAATCGAATCTTGTTTACATGCATAAAGGAACGGTTTATCCGTTCCTTTACATTTTCCCATATTACCGGGCAAGTTGAATTTTTAAGCTTTCTGGTGGAAACATAAGAAAGCAACATAAAGGCTATATCATCCTGCGATTGATAGGAAACTCAAAAGGAGATTCTTATGCTTTCTTCGTTTTGGAGCAATACCATATGGTATATTTTATTACTGATAACGAGTATAATTGCAATGATAGCCGCATTACTGAAGTCAAAAAAACGCAAGTTTACTATTGCCTTCTCCCAGCTTTCAATTTCAACGACCTCGGCATTGACCATTGTATTTGACCTATCCTATGGATGGTATTTTGTATTTGCATTTACTTATTATCTCATTGAAGAGCTCTTTATAAGACTGGGCATTTATCAGCACCTCTGGTATAAGTCCATCCATACCCTTGCCGGATTTGTCCCTTTTTTTGGTTTATTCGAATGTGGTATAACAAACTTATCTGCTCTTCAAGACGCTTTTATCATTTACCTTAAAGATGGCTGGGCCATTCTGATAACGCTATATGATTTACTCGGGACTTATTTCTGGATTATTGTTCTGAACCGGTTTTTAAGTCAGAAGCCAGCTGTCTATTGCAAAAAGAAAATGTGAGAAGTCCGGCGCTCCCTTATGCTCTGCGGCTCTCATCCTGCCACAGCATATTGAGTATCCGCCATTTTGCTCCGTCATAAACCAGCTGGACCAGGTTGACACCCCGCTTGATGGGCTTGTTGTCCAGCATGGATGCCTTGGCCTCGTACTCACTGTATACATGTGCGATATTCCCAAAAATCCTGACACTATAACGAAAGCCATACTCGTAAAAATCCTTGGATTCAAGAAATTTTGCCAACCTGGTGATATATGATTCCACATCATGAGTGACAGCTGCGTACGCCTTCTGCTCCGTCAGCCTCATCACCGTAAGGCTGGCACCCTTGTGGAACAGGTCACGAAAACTGTCCCAATTGCGCGCTTCGCCTGCTTTGCCCGAAATAATTGAATAAAAAGCATCAATAGGTTCCTGTATATTTGACATATTGATCATCCTATGTTCCTCCGTATAATTTGTTTGATCTATTTTTTCATGCCTGTCTGCAGTTTGCATTTTTGGAGCCAATCCTCGTCCAGCCGCTTCAGCCGGTCCTTTTTCAAGTTTTCTTTAATGATCCAGCGAATGTCCTTATCTTCACACAATAGCCATTTTTCAAAAATCGGCTTCCCCTCTTCGGCGTTCCCAACGATAGCGACACTCCAGCAATAAGCCATTCCCTTCCTTAAAGCAATAAAGCCTTCATCTTTTCTGTCCTGAGCCCCTTTGATTGAGCCGGTGATGCCATCCAATATCTTAAGGACGGCCTGTACCTGGTCCTTTTGCCTTAAGAGCCTCGGCTCGCAAAGTGCCGCTGCTGCCGCTCTTTTTTCGAAGCAGTTGCCCTGTACCCATTCTTCCATCTGCCTGATCAGTTCTTCCATATGGCTTTCACCATAGAGCTGCAATGCCATTGCCACAGCCTCACGGGTCCTCCACCTGGGATCGGAGGCCAGCAGACGCAGCTTTTCCATGTACCCTGTTTTTCCCTCGGCAGCCAGTCTGCCTAGCCCCACCGTCCCGCAAGCAGCCAGGAATTCTTCGGGCGTGTTGAGCGGCGCTCTTTCAGGTGTGAAGCTGATCAGGTGAAGAAACAACGCTTCCGATCCAATTTCTGCAACGGCTTGAATCAGCTCCAGATTGCCTCGGGGGCCTGGCAGCCCCGACTCCTGCATCAAGTAGCTGTCCCAGTTCTTCATTGTCCTTAGCTTCTCAATGTATGCTTGTACCTTTTTCACATCTACGCCTCCGTTAACTGCAGCCCACAGCAATATAAGATGACTGCTTGCTGAACAATTGTGAGATTTTCTTTAAAGGGATACCCGACAAAATAATCTGACAAGATGACCTCTTCACTGACTTCTTCGTTTCTGTAAAAAGGCGGGCATGGATTTAGAATCGCCTTCTCATTGGCCAGCTTCATGACTTCCAGTGTAACCTGGTATTTTGATATATAATCTTTTGTCCTCAATTCCTCCGGCAGTGAATCCGTCAAAACCACATCCGTACCCGGCATGGCATCTTGAAGCTCAGTATAAAACCTGTAATTCTTGCCATCCCTGTCCAGCGCATGCCCCTCCAGGCAAACATGTCTGAAATCGAGGTCCATGACCGCCGCAATGGCTTTCCATGTGCCCGCTATATTTGATTTGGGTCCTACAAAAGTATATTTCAGCTCCTTGAAATTGCTTCTCAGCTTGCTTATTGTATAGATATCAGATAAGATTTCACAAGGGTGATTCTGGCTTGTCATACCATTGATAATGGGAATCGAAGCATGACATGCCAATTCCTCCAGCTTGGAAGAATCCGGGTGCCTGGCAATGATGCCGTCAGCCCAGTTCTCCAGATATTTGACTACATCCTTTAATGATTCCCGTTTATTCAGCGAATCGGGCGGAAACAGGATGCATTCGCCCCCCAAATCTCGTATCCCCTTTTCAAAAGTAACCCTCGTTCTAATACTTGATTCAGGAAAGAAGAGCACAAATGTTTTGCCGCTTAATCGGCTTATGCCTTGCTCTGTATTCAACTGATCAGCCATTCTGAAAATGGCCATTATTTGGTTTTCACTCAGATCTTCAATCCTTAACAGGTTCATCCCCATCACATTCTCCTTCTTGTCTTGTATTGTCTTTCTATCAAAACTTGCCTCCTCAATAAGCCCTACCCAGAAACATGACTGCAAAAGCAGCATCCATCAGCGCACGAATAAAAACCAGGTATGGCATCATAAGCCAAGTCCATCGTTTCGAATTCTTTTTTCCCATCCTGCAGCTTGTCTGCAATGGGTTTTGCAGACAAGCTGCGCTTACAAATCCATTATAGCATTATGCCATAAAATAGCAAAAGATTACGGCAGAAATAAAAACAAGCCATTTCTGCCGTAATCTTGGTTGAATTTACTTCAGGCTTACGCCTGACTCCTTTTCTGTTGAACCGGACTGATATACAGGCTGCCGTCTTCTTGCAGTTCTGCAAAAAAAACCTCTTTGTATCGGGTGATCCCGGCTTTTTTCAGTTCCTTCAACAGCCAGTCTTCAGACAAGCCCCACTCTTTGAGGTTATGTGAAACCAGCCTCCCGTCCACAATGACTTCAGTGGGGAGGAACAGCTTTTTCGGAGGCTGTATTTTCAAGTCCGATCGTGTAGCCGGCTCCTGCTCTGCCGGCTTCAGTATGCTGAGCTGCCCGTTAGGCTCTAGAATGGCATAATCCACCTCCTTGATGGAGAATATCTGGTTGCTTCGCAGCAGTGTTGTCAGATCGTCCATGTTCAGCCGGTGCGCCCTGAGCTCCGACTGCATGATTTTACCCTTCTTTATGACGATGGTAGGCTCTCCGTCCAGAAGGACTCTGGCTCTGGCGGATTTGAGGCTGATGTATTCTACGACGAAAGTTAGAAAAGCCCATATGGTTAAGCCGATTACACCATCAACCAGCTTGATGTCACGGTGCACCACCATGTCTCCTGCTATGTTCCCCATTGCAATTCCTGTAATGTACGTGAAATATGTTGATTGCCCCAACTGCTTCTTCCCCAAGACACGGATTAGGAATAACAGCACCAGAAAGCCCAACACAGTCCTTATAGATGTCTCAAGAATCGTATGCATCCCATCATCCTTTTCAGCTTATGTATAACTATTTTGTACAAAATCCCACGCTGTTATTTGCAGCCGCATCAAAAGTTGTATTCAATGCACTGCAATACATATCAGTTGTGTAACAGAGGTAAACTATATACATTGGACCATATTCCATGTATGCAGAAGAATAAGGAGGCATCATATGCGTATCGTCGCTAGATTTCCGGATCAACACCAGGCAAGTGCCCTGATTGACTCGCTCAGGAATGCCGGTTTTGACCGTAAGGACATGATTGTCAGCGATCTCGCAAAGGAGCCGGTGTGGAACACTACAGAAGAGGCTGCCCAAGAAATGACCTTCATCAAGTCCGAGCGTGAAGGGCTTGGTGAAATCGAAACCTTCGGCAGCGGCATCAAAGGGCTCAAGGGTGATTCAGGCATCATTGTAGCAGTAAAAACCCCCAAGCATAAAAGCGACCGGGTGCGATCCCTGGCCGAACAGTCGGGCGCCGTCGAAATCGTCCAGGACTAAAAAAGTGCCTTCCGCCTAGCGGAAGGCACTTTGCTGCTTAATATTCCTTCTTATTGTCCTTTCCTGACAGTGACCCGGTAGTTTTTCCGGGCGCCGTCATAGCCGATGACGGTGTAGGTAACAGGTTTTCTGAAGTCATTGACGGTTTCGCCGCTGATCTGTTCCTTTCCGTTCACTTCAACGGATTTTCCCACGAAGTCGAAGGTGGCCCTAAGCTTTGTAATATCCGTTCTCCAGGGCACAGTAACCAATATGGCATTTCCCCACTGCTCTGTGATCCTTCCCCAGACATTGGGCTGCAGGTCGCAGAAGCCCAACCGGGTTATCGCCTTGTCGCCTTCTCCGGCAACGGTAACAGTCACCGTATAACTACCGCTGCTTCCGTCCTGTGCCTTTACTTTATATACAACCGGAACAGTAAAATTATTGGGGGTAACACCGCTGGTCTGGACTGATTCACCGGCATATACCGCAGTATTCTCAGTAACCCTGAATACCGCTGCCAGATTGGTGATATCCGTACCATAAGGCACCGTCACAGCAATTGCACCTGTCTCCTGGTTGATGATGCCCCATACCGCCGGGGCTGCAAAACCGAATTCCAGTAGCTGCTTTTGACTGCTGCCCGCCTTTTCTACGGTTACAGCATAGTTCTGCCTTGAACCGTCTTCTGCTATGACGGTATAGGTCACCGGATTGGTAAAATCATTGGGTGTAATCCCGCTTCTTTGGAGCACATTTCCAACCCATACCTGTGTATTTTCTGAACTGACAAAGGTTGCTACCAGATTAGTCACCACCGTTTCGGCCGGCACAAGCAGCTTGATCGTTCTATTCTCCTGGTTGATCTGCCCGGCAGCCACAGGGTTCAACCCTCTGAAGCCAAAATGGGTAATCTCCTGTTCAGAGGACAGGTTTGCAACCTCCGACAAAACCAACTTCGAACCATGCAGCACCACTTCATCTGACTTGCGTACCACATAGGCATAAAGGACATCGCCGTTATTCAGATCCTCCGATGCATCGATATAATAGTATCCATTTCTCAGATTGACCTGCAGCCTGGTTCCATCCTGTCTTTCAGCTACAGCTTCCTGATCTCTGGTATTCTGATCCTGCCAGGTGATCTTTCTTGTGGTGCCATTCACTGCAATTCCATAGTCTTCGACGGTTCCCCGGAACCGGTGTGTCAAGCCGTCCACGGTGATATTATAGGCCAGTTCTTTCAGCAGCGGCCGTCTCACATCAACTTCAAAGCGTGTATCTGAAAGTCTGATGGGTGTTCCGGCGATCAGATTGCGGCTTACGGCGTTGCCGGAGGCGTCCACCTCTACAACGGATTCTACCTGGTTGATCCGGCTGCTTTTGGTAACCCTGATGCACTTTGCATCGACGAACTCCACACTTTGAATATTATTTGCGTTTGCTACGCTGACAGTGACGGTATAATCCGTTTCAGACCCATTCTCTGCCACAACCGTATAGACTATGGGATAAGTGAAGTCATTGACTGTCTCTCCGCTATACTGCTTCTTGCTCCCTATCAGTACGGTTGATTCTGGAGAACTGCTGAAGGTCGCTGCCAGCCGGGTTATGTCCGTTCCGTAAGGCACCGTCAGCTTGACGGTCTTGCTGCTCTCATTGATTATCCCTACGGCGTCAGGCTCAAACCGCGTGAACTTAAAGCTTGTAAGCCGCTTCTCTGAAGACAGGCTGGCACTCACGACGCCCTGAACCGTCACCTTTGCGCCATAAAGCACAATTCCATCGTATTCATCCAGAACCGTCACATACAGCTTATCTCCGTTTTTCAATCTGCTTGTATTCTCAATATAAAAGTGTCCGTTTCTGAATTCAACATCCAGCGCTGTTCCATCTGCCTTTTGCACCTTTACTTCCTGCTCGGCTTCATCCTGATCGTCATACTCAATTCTTCCAGTTGCACCATCAACTGAAATGTCGTTATCTTCTACGACGCCCCGGAAGCTATAGCTCAGATCATCCACATTGACTTTGTAATAGAGCGCCTCTAAGAGCGGCACCTTCACCTCCACCTCATAGCGGGTATCGGAAATCCGGTCCACAGTCCCGCTCATCAGGTTATCACTGATGACATCGCCATCACTGTCAACCTCTACGATGGATTTCACGCTGTCAATCCTGCTGCTTTTTGTGACACGGACTGTCTTTTCATCGATGACCTGAATCCCCTGAATGTAATCTACGCTTACGATATCCGTGCCTTCAAACTCATATTCTTCGTCATCCGGATCCATTTTGTTTCCGGCCAGGTCAACGGCGCCTGTCAAGGCTATGAGGGTATAGTAGGTATCCCCGTCCATCAGGTCATCGGTATAGATGTTGACCTTTTCCTTATCATCTGCATCCACTTCCACATGTTTGATGTCCAGCGTTTTATCACGGCCGTTATCATCATAATAGGTTATTTTGTAGCTGCCCGGACGTGACAGCTCCTCATTGAAAACAAGCTGGACCTTTGTGCGGCTTAAAGCTTCAGCGTATTCCAGGTACGGCTCCTCATCATCTTCCAGATAGGCTTCAAGGACCGTTGCTTTGGAGGTATTGCCGTCGGTGTCGTCTTCATCCATGGCAGCCCGCCCGGCATAATCCACCACCATCTTTGTAAAATCAAAATAGTACTCCCGGTCAGCCGGTATTTCTTTGTCTGCAATGAAATCAACTGTGCTATAGCCCTCATCGTCTTCCTCGTCTTCGGGGTCGATCTCTGCTTCCCAGCCAAGACCTGAGCCTTTAGGGTCCCTGATACCGTTTTCGAAATCTTCTTTGAGCAAAACCGGTTCCGAGAAGGTCACCCTGAAAGTCCGGATGTTGTACTGATCCCAATCATCCACTTCCGGCGGATCATTTTCTTCAGTAGTACCCTCAAATTCAAGATCTTCTTCAAAGACAACATTTCTGTTATTATAGTAATCTCTGATGTTTTCAATGGATGTCACTTCATAGGTTCTATCCTGCATCGGCGAAGCAGCCTTCAGCACAACAGTTGTGCCTTCCTCCAGCAAACTCGTTCCCTCTGCCTGACTAAAGGTAAACCCGCCTGCTTTAAGCCTTGCCAGACCGGTAACTCTGACCTTTTCTTCAAAGTGTACCCAGATTTCATCTTCATTCACTGCTTCGATGTAGTCGACCTCTGCTGGTTCCCCATCATCGTAACCGTCATCCACCTCCACATAGACCTTGATATCCGACATGGCGTTTCCCGCCAGGTCCTTGATGCCGTTTAACTGGACGGTATGCTGCTCCTCTTCGGAAAGGTAGCCGGTTTCAAGGATAACGGTTTTTTCATTGTCCGCAAGCCGGGCTTCCGTTACCAGGAAAAGACCGTCGATTCTATAGTTCCGGATATTCTCTGCAGAGACCTTATCCAGACGGTCATCGAAATTCAGCTGGATTTCCCTGTTTCCGCTGCAATTCAGGGATACCACATAGGGCGGTGTCCTGTCGGCAGCCCTCCCGCTAAAGCGGTATTTCTTATAGCTGGAACCTGAGGATGCTTTGATTTCATTTCCAAATTCATCGAGGATCCCGCTGATGGTAATATAATAGGACTCAGACTTTTCCATTTCCGTCGTGGTAAGGACCACCGTCTTTCCAGCAGCGGCATAAAGGTCATAGGAATCCTTGAGCTCTGCCCTGATCGCTTCCAGACCGTCGTTGAATTCATAGTTGTTCAGATCAGTCAGGGAGTCAATATCCATGGCACTGGCATCGTCAAATACGATTTCCAGTTTGTCGTTGGAAATCACCACAGGGTTCTTGGCAACGGTCGGTGAACCGGTATCCTTCCTTTTCCCCCTGAATTCTTTCCGGATCTCTTTGCTGATCCGGTTTCGGGCATCGGAATCATCCTCAATGCCAATAACCCTCAGCACATAATCCTCTCCGCTGATCTGCTCATCTGTCGTTAACTCCACCGTATCCAGCAGGCCGTCATGGTCAAGATCCATAACCCTGACGGACTGCACCTCCAATGTGCCTCCTTCCCATGTGATTCGGTAATTGTCCCGATCTTCTGCTGAGCGTTCACCCAACCCGTTTTTGTCCGAGAAGGACAGCCTCAACCGGGTATTCGTCAGCGCCGTCAGCGTATCGGCCTTTGGAGCGGTGGTATCCTTGAAGCCGCTGAACCGCTTGGTCATGGTCTTCTTCAAAACACCATCGCCGTTTTTCAGGCTGCTGACCTTCAGGTCATATGACTTATGGGATTGTATCCCTTCTACGGCTAGCCTGACCATCGTATTGGACGCATCCAGCTCTGCTGACTTGACAGTTACACCGCTGATGGTATACGTACCGGTGTCCTGGGCAGATACATGGTCCAATACTCTGTCAAAATGCAGCTCCAGGCGGCTGCTGTCTTTGCAGACCACACTCACCAGTTCAGGTGCTCCTGTGTTCTTCTTCACACCTTTGAAGTCAAAAGACCGGCCATCTGCTTCCAAAGTATAGCTATAGCCTTCCTTAAGCCCTGCAACCTCCAGTACCAGCGTACTGTCGTTCTTCATCCTTGCCCCGTTGATAGGCAAATCTGTGCTGCCTTGTTCTATCGCATAAAGGTCCTCATCTTCAGCTGCATCACCATTCACTTCACTGTCAAATTCTATCTCCACCCTGCTGCCGGAAATTGCCCTGACTGCCTTTATATCAGTGTTTATTCCACTATGATACAGACCGTAGTCTTCAGCAGCGTACTGATCTACCACACCTTCTTCGATCAGCCGGTCAATCAACCTTATATTGCTGTTTTTCAGTTTGATTTTTAATGCTTCCACAGTGGCAACCGCCAGGCTGTTCACGGTGAAATAACTATCTTTTGCCGCTTTTTCAAGTCCTTTGCCTTTTGCAAACGTCAGAACGGAACTCCACGAGAAATCCCCTGCGCCGTCCAGTATCTGCTTGTAACCAAGGGCCTCCAGCAGGACCTTGTAATAGGCCTGCGCATTCAACGGTTCGGAGGGCCTGAAATAAGTACCGTCTCCGATCCACCCCAATTCGGGATGCGCTTTCAGGTAGCCCAGTACGTTTTGCCCTTGTTTCCAGGCAACTGTACCGGCATCACCGAAGTTAACATCCCAGTCATATTCCAGCGCCCTTTCTTCCAAGCCCTTCAGTCTCAAAAACATAACGGCAGCCTGCAGCCTGGTGGGTCTTGTTCCGAGATACGCTGCATCCACCACTCCCGTATGTCCCTTCAGAATGCCCAAACGGGTACAGATTTCCCCTTCTTCACTTATCGCCGCCTTCGCATATACCCCCACCGGCAATAGACTGTTCAAAACCATTAAAGCGGATAAGAGAAAAACAAACAAGCTCTTTCGCATCAATATACCTCCTTATTCATGTGTTTCCTGTGATACTATTAAATATGTTCAGCATTTCTCAAACTATACAGTTTTTCCAATTTGTAACATTTTTTTAATAGCCCTGTAATATATGTCAAGCCGGAATTCTGCAAAAAGAAAACCGCCCACTTGAAAAGAATTCAGCGTTGCGGTAGAATTACAGATATATATGGAACATATATGAATACGAATGGCAGAGTAGGCTGTTATGCGTTAAGTGCCGGATGAACGGGAAGTTGACGCCCGGACGAAAAATCCTTGTGATTTGCGGTATGACAGCCGCATTCCGCTGTCACTTAATGAGCCCGATTCTCTTTAAGTGGCATATGTTTGCTGTTTAAAGAGAGGAGGTGATTCCATGAACAAGACGAGAACGCTTGTTTTTGTGAGCTTGCTGATTGCGATGGAAGTCATTTTTACACGCTTCCTGGCATTTCAGACCCCCATCATCCGAGTGGGCTTCGGTTTTATACCCATTGCCTTCGCAGGGATCCTTTTCGGACCTGTCATCGGCGGAGCGACAGCTGCTTTATCCGATATTATCGGAATGATGCTGTTCCCGAAGGGAGCCTATTTCCCGGGCTTTACGCTCAGCGCTTTTCTAACCGGTGCCAGCTTTGGGTTATTCCTTCACAAAAAACCGGTGAACCTCAAGAATGTCACCATTGCGGTGCTTGCCATCACAGTTGTCGTTGACTTGGCCCTCAATACCCTATGGCTTTCCATGATTACAGGCAAGGCTGTTTCGGTCCTGATGATGCCTAGAGTCATTAAGTCAGCCATCCTGCTGCCTATTCAAGTTGTGATCATACAGGTATTGTGGCGGTACATCGGTCATTACATCAACCAAAACGCTGCGCAAAATGCATAACTGCAATCAGGTAAAGGTTGACCTAAAATTTCAAACCGTATTTTTACAATGACGCTGGATTGGATCCGGTATTTCACCGGATCCAATCCTTTTATTTTTGAGTCACTCAAATCCCACCTATTTACATGACAGCTTACCCGTTTCTTTACCTCAGCCAGGTATCATATTCATCCCTGAAGCTGGCTGCTATTTCTCTCTCCCTTTCGTCGGTCAATACGTCGTTGCTGTCCAGCATCTCAACTCTGGCAGGCGTTTTCCGCGTCTTCCGCATTTTCAGCCCGCCCCTTGTCATTCGTGCCATAGCGACTCACCTCCTCAACTTATTACTTCCCCGCCAGATAAAAACCATGCAAGAGTCGCAAATATCCTATCTACCAGATCATTCATCAAAATAGCAGGCCTTCAGCATGTTGCCGTCGGGATCCTTGAACCAGAACCATTTCACATCATAAAGCATTTCGATGGGACCTGTCTCCACCTCTTGACCGGCAAGCTTCTCATGAATGCTTTCGATGTCGCTGCCATAAAACAGAAAGGTCGCATCCTCAAAGGGCTTGAAAAGCTCCGGATTTTTTTCCTCTACCAGTGTGATGGGAACACCGTCTATGTCCAAAGCGGCGAACCCTCCTTTGTCATTCCTCCACCGCAGCTCCAAACCCAGGATTTTTGTGTACCACTCCACCGCTGCGGCAAGATTGCTGACCTTGATGAATACCGTGTCCAAACGGCTGAACAAAGCTGGCATACCAAAACCTCCCGAATATCTATTCACAGATAGTATATTCCCGAGGTTTGGCCCTTTTTCCTACAAATATCGTGTTTCCTTCGGCTTTCGCTCTCTGCCCATCTGAAAAAATGACAGAAAGTTTTCAGTTCGGCTGAATATACTTATAAGGAGGTGATCGGTATGTTCAACCAGGAATATGGGCCGCAGGCATCTGGCCAGGAAACCGTCAATACTTATACAGTAGAACAAGGTGATACGTTTTATTTTATTGCATGCTTTTACAATATTGTTCTGGATGATTTACTGGAAGCAAATCCCTGGGTGGATCCGGATACACTTGCCCCGGGGCAGGTCCTTAGAATACCTGTTTCTTTACCTTCGGCCAACTGTCCGCTGGGTGCCAATACGTATTTCGTTCAGAAAGGCGATACTTTTTTTTCCATATCAAAAAAATTCGGCATCTCCCTGTCGACGCTATTAAGAGCCAATGCCGGCATCAACCCAGACGGCCTTTTAATAGGGCAAAGCCTTTGCATACCCACGACCTGGAGCATTTACAGGAATGAAACCCTGGGTGCGGCCTTCAGCTATCCCTTTCGATGGAGAAGGATCGATCCATCAAGATATGCCGGAATCGACGGTTTCTTTGAGATCTTCTGTGTTGCAGAAGAAACATTGGAGGAAGCATGCAAAACGGAGGTCTTCCATAAGCATAAGCCATATGGGTCTATGCCTGAAATAACGACTGTCACTGTTCAGGGTCGGACGTCCAGGCTTGTCTATCCCTCTGAAGATCAGCCCCATGAAATGCGCGGGCAGGCAGTCCTTATCACCGGATATGCGGTGCCGCTTCTGGTTTCAGGTGCCTTGTACCATTATCTGGTTCTGCGTGCTGACAAGGAGCATATGCGCGGGATTATCCATTCCTTCAGGTTTTTGACTTCTGAGACGGCTCCTTTAACAGAGTAACGCAAAAATTAATAAAAACAGCCAAGTGCTGCTTTATAATCAATTAATAATGAGGAAATAATTAAAGGATGCATACTTTTTCAATTACGTTTAAAAAATGGATGGAGGTTTTGAGATTGGACAAATCATTGGTAAGGAAATGGGAGACAACGGGCTTTTTTTTCATCGTTCTGGCAGGGACGCTACTCCACTTTTGCTTTGAGTGGAGCGGATTCTGGAAACCCTGTGCTTTGATCTGTGCGGTCAATGAAAGCGTATGGGAGCACCTCAAGCTGGCCTTCTGGCCGTCAGTTGCTCTGACGGTATTGGAATACTTCTCCTATGGCAAAAGCTATGATAACCTCCTCCCAGGCAAAATACTCTCTTTATATATTTCACCTTCTGCAATCGTCTTTATGTTTTACGCGTATACCGCGTTACTAGGAAAGCATTTGCTCTGGATGGACATACTCATTTTCGTGCTGGCTGTGCTTTTTGCCCAGCTTGTCAGCTATCGGATCACAGTATCACGCCATGATTACTCCAAATATAAAGGCTTGTCGGTGATATTGTTTCTGATCATCACTGCTGCCTTCTGCCTCATGACCTATTTCCCGCCTGAGCTGCCGCTTTTCCAGGATCCAAACAGCAGCCAATATGGCATTCCGGCAAAAAAATAGAAGGGAACGTAACAATCTACCTTGCACCACCATAGATCGCTTATTGCCCAGCTATGATCTTCCGACCATAACCAAACAGTTCACCACCCATGATGATGGTTCGTTCGACCATACGAAATACTTGCATAGCTGTATGCAACCTCTCGGCTGCATACAACCAAGAGTCTAAGACCTTCAGCACTCCGTATGATCTTCGCTCGACCCTATATGATAGATTGGGACCCTATTATAATCAAGGATGATCGACCATAATAGAACCTTTCTCAACCATATAGAATCTTCCCTCCGACTGCATACCAGCCCTATGACCAGCATGCAATCTTTGGCCGACCCATATACGACCCGAATGGATCATATATGAGTCTTGGCTCAACTGTTACGTACCCTACGCTATTATATTAACCTGATTATGTGCGGCCTATACCTTCCATTTTTTTCAATTTGCAGCAGCTTTGACGCACCGTGAACTAATAGAGTCGATTGTAGATCCCGTATATTTCTTCCCTGGACAGGGGGACATAATTGTTTCCAAGAAGCCGCTGCTGCGTATTGATGACAGCCTCCGTAAAGCGAGCGATTTCATCTTCCTTCATGCCGTACTCCCTGAGGGGCTTCTTTGGCAGCAATTTGTTCAAAAGGTTATCCAGCTCGTTATAGACGTTTTCTGTGCTCTCCAGTCCAAGCATCTCTGCAATCAAGGCATTGACTGATTTTATCTTTCCATCGGGGTTCAGGCGGTTATAAGTCTTGAATACTTCTGTAAAAAACTCACAGTTTGCTTCACCATGGGGGACATGATATTTGCCTCCCAATGGATACGACAGCGCATGCACAGCACCAACTCCGGCATTGCCGAAGGCTACGCCTGCATAATTGCTGGCTGTCAGGAAGTCCTCAATGATCTGCAACCTGTGTTCCTGCCCTTTCTCAAGGATTTCCATATAGCCTTTGATGATCATTTCTATGGCTTTTATACTGAAAAGCTCGGTATAACAGTTGGCTCTGGGGGAAACATAGGACTCAATGGCATGGATCAGCGAATCCACTGAGCTATATACAAAGAACTTATATGGCAAGCCCTTTACCAGCTCTGGAATTAATACGGCATAATCCGCATTCAATTCTTCTGCACCGAGACCCATTTTAGTCTGTTTTTCCTTGATCTCCACAATGGACAAGTTGGTCACTTCACTGCCCGTGCCGCAGGTTGTCGGAACGATGATCAGCTGTTTCTCCTTTACCAGGGGTACCTTCCTTTCAAAAAGATCCAGTACACAATGGCTGCCTTTCAGAACAAGCAGCTTTGCGATGTCGATGACCGTGCCGCCTCCGATGGCAAAAACCCGTTCATAGTGTACATCCTTCAGATCTGCAAAGATCTGATCGATCATCACGTTGGACGGTTCCGACGTACCGTATTTCTCCTGGAACAAAAACGTTGCGCTCAAGTTAAGCGGTCTCATAAAGGCATCATAGAAGAATTCATGGGTC
The DNA here is from genome assembly GCA_021083345.1 of Calditrichales bacterium MX18-03. Lineage (GTDB taxonomy): Bacteria > Bacillota > Clostridia > Lutisporales > Lutisporaceae > JAJGRE01. The sequence continues at coordinate 1,079,695 of JAJGRE010000001.1, forward strand.
AATACCAGGTCATCCGCACCGATATTGAAAAAACCATTGAATTCCCCGACATCATTAAACCGGTGAATCTGCGGCACCAGTTGAAAAAGCTTCATTCCACATTCCTCCTTACTGCGATTTCAAACCTTCGCGTTTCTTTAAAGCCTCTTTCATTTGATTAAATATTCTACCTTTTTTGGTATAATCCTCTAATAGGGTTAAGTATTTAACAAAATTTCATTTTTGTTATTTGATCCTTTTCCACATGAAAAAAACTGCCCGAAGGCAGTTTCAGTTATAACGCATTATTGGTTTTTAAGACACTGCTGATCACATTCCATACCGCCGGTTTCTCAAAGCCCAGCTTCCACGAGGCAACACCGGCCAGATCATACTTGTTTACCAGCTCTGTTTTCAACTGGATGGAACGCTCGTCCTCCAGCCATATCTTATAGGTAGCGTTGTCTTTCTTAAAAGTAGCTGCATACTGCCCGCTCAACTGGTCCCAAGTCTTGACAGCCTTGTTGTCAGCAATGACCTTCTCTGCCTCTGCCATAGATATTGCTTTGGAAGTCACTACAGGTGTTGTACTGCCAGGCAGCGTCACTTCCTTCCACAGTCTGGTATAGAAGGGAACGCCCAGAAGCAGCTTTTGTGCCGGAACTTCTTTCAGCACCTTTGCAAGATGTGCATCAACCCAGGAAATCTGTGCTACTGAACCGCTGACCGGGCTTCCTGCCCAATGCTGGTCATAAGCCATCAACGCGACATAGTCCACTTCCTTTGCCAGAGCTGCCCTGTCGTATGACTCCGACCAGTTGGAGCGGCTGACAATCACCGTGACATCCACCGAAACCGTGAGACCTTTCTGCCTGGCTTTGGCGGACAGTTCTTTGACAAAGCCTGTAAATGCATCCTTATCCTTAATATACATGTTCTCGAAATCGATATTGATCCCATCTACCCGAAATTTCGTAGACTCGGTGATAACGCTGTCAATAAACCGGGTTCTGGCCTGCGTGTTATTGAGCATGGCATTGGTGATGTCGGCCTTGAAGTCGTTTGCTACCAGCACCCATACCTTGTAACCGCTCTGGTGCGCCCATTCCGTATATTTCAAGCTGGCTGTGCTTTTCAAGCCACCACTGCCGTCCGTCAAGGTAAACCAGGTGGGAGATACCACATCCAACCCATCAATTTTTGCGGTTCCAGTCATATCCGGCGTATAATTCCCGATATACTGCCAGGACATATTGACTTTTTTCGGTTTTTCAATCCGGCCTGCGAAAAGGTATGCTGCCTCAGTATTATAGACAGTCCAACGGTTTCCCAGGTTTTTCAAGTACACTGTCTTTGCTGCCGAATACCGGTTGGCTGAGTAGTCCGCTGCTGTCACTTCCAATTGATAGGTGATTCTGACCTTAGCCGTATACTTGGATTTTTCCAAGACCTCTGCTTCAAAGCCTGTCAAAGAACGCTTATAGGTTACGCCTGCCTGACTCAGGTTCTTTAAGGCTTGTCCCCTTTTTTCATTCAGTAAGTTCTCTTTTCCGATGGACTGAAACAGCGCGTCACCCATCGTATACTTTCCTTCATTGGCATTGTTCAGCACAGTCTTCTCATAGTGCTGAACCATTGAGGACAGCGTGGTGTCACCAGGCTCTCTGGAAGGCTCCCTGACCTTCAGGAATCTGCTGATGATGGCAGCTGCCTGCGCTCTGGTAGCATTACCCTTTGGGTTGAAGGAGCCATCCGGCAGCCCGTTTATGATGCCTAGTGCAGATATTTTCCCGATACTGTCTCTATATTTATAATTGGAGGCTATATCCTTAAAGCTTAAGCCTGTCCCAGATGCCGGGATGCCGGTCAGCGCTTTCTCGGTGATGACGGCCATTTCCTCTCTCGTAATAGTTTTTTCAGGATAAAAAGAGGCTCCGCTGAAAATCGTCAGCAAACCGGCATTTTTTGCTGCCGATATGGAAGCATAACTCCATTTTTGGGACGTCACATCGCTATAATGTTGAGAAGCCGTGCCAGAGGTTGAGATTCCTGCAGCCCTTACCAGCATGGCAACATATTCTTCCCTGGTAATGGTTCTTTCAGGCTTCATGGTCTTATCATCATAGCCCTTCATGATATCGATATGGCTCAGTTGGTACAGTTCATTCCTGGCCCAGTGCTTTTCAATGTCCTGAAAGAAATAACCGGTAATCTGGATCTGCAGTAGTTCTTCCTTCAACTGCTTCTCAGTGACAACTTCTGTATTTGCCGACACCGGTATGTAAAAATTGAATATTAACGCTAAGCTGCTAATGATTGCCAAAACTGCAGCGAATCTTTTCATCATTATTATCACCTCATTCCTACTTATTATAACATTATGTAAACTATTTTTGTTTTACAGTTCGATTTCACTTCCTTTACAAAAAAAGGCGGTCTTAAGCCGCAAAAAGAAAAACTGCAGTCTCCGCTTCCGCGGAACCTGCAGCTACACTAAATAAGCTTTATGATTATTGTCTTGTATTGTAGAGGCCTATTCTATTTGTTTTTGAAATAATTGGTTTTTTTCACCGCTGCAAGGAGGACGGTTGCAATGACCGTTCCTGCCGTAGCCTGGATCACATTTCCAAGAATGCTCTGCAAAGGCGCTAAAATGTTCGAGTACAGAATCGCTTCAGCTGCATAATATCCGGCTATCATCCAGATACCTGCCAGCACCATTCCGACTATGTTCCTGACCATACTTTCACCTTTAGCGCCGCCACTGTATGCAATTGTTCCTACAATTATTGCCATACCCGCCTTAATGACCAGCGTAAAGGGCGCCCACTCCGCATAAGGCGAGAGCAAGTCAAACAAGGTCATGCCTATAGCGCCGGACAAGGCTCCGGTTCTTCTTCCAAATAGGATAGCCGCCAGAAAAACCATGCTGTCTCCAAGATGAATGACCCCGCCGTATCCGTTGGGGACGTTGATGACCGCCGTTGCCACATAAGTCAGCGCAGCCAGCAGGCCCACCTGAACAATATCCCTTACGCCAAAAGACGCATTGCTTTTGCTTCTCTTCATCTCCATACATCCCGCTCCTTTTATGAATTATCTAGATCCGGCTGTTAAGCGCATATCCAATTATTATTATAGCGCGAGACCGCGGCAATACAATGGCTTAATGCTATTTTTGCACGTCGATGCTCAAAAAAAACGTGATTGTATCGATACAATCACGAAATATTGCTTTCGGTTAGCTTTTCCTTTGCAGCCGTTACGGGTACTTTGAAGTAGTCAATATAATCGAGTCCTGCCATTCCCAACTGAATGGCCACCTGTTCAATCAGATACAGTACCAGAATATCCACAAGCTGCCCTCTCGCCACCTGCTCTTCCAATGCAGTCATACCCGCTGAACCATTTGCCCTGATGGCCAGTTCCAGGTTGAAGGGCTTATGATATGATACTGCCAGCCGGTAGAAAAGCAGCGGATCTATCTCAACATCGCACAACCAGTCAGAGAAGAACTGGCTCAGTTCCTCGTTCAGCTCCTTGAACAGCGCACTCTTGCTTTCTTCTGTCAGTTCAATCAATTTATAGCCCTTTGTATACTTCTTGATGGGATTGATGAACAGTGCACAGATAATGACCGGATAAAAATCCCTGGCCTCATTGAGCAGCCGTCTGTATTCCTCGGCACTGAGCAGCTTTCTCTCTGTAATGTATCTCATCAGTGCCTCGATATTTTCAGAAACGTAGTAGCTGAGAAAAACCGTTCTGAAGGAGCATAAAACGCCTTTTAGCAGGATGCTGTATATTTCTGAGGGAGTTTTGCTTTCATCTGCAACTTTTAGCTGATGCTTCCGACTGTCTTTTTTGCTCATATACAAACCTCCTGTCGCATAAGAACCGCCAATGGATGTGTTCCAGTATATACCCCTATTTCCATATTATCCTATCATTCATTATTGACATTTTGACCAAGGATATGCAACCTTTTCTCTCCAATTGATTATTTTGACAAAAATATGTACACTATACATGTAGCCCTGTTCATGTTACGTGCTGCGCATGGCGTGGGAAAGCAAACCGCCCTAAGAACCAAGATTATTTTTTATAAAGGAAGATACATATGAGAAACAAAGACCAGCAGACATCCGTTGAAATGCGCATCAACAAATACATCAGCGACACCGGCATCTGCTCGCGCCGGGAAGCCGACAAGCTCATCCAGCAAGGCAAGGTTACCATCAATAGTGAAGCTGCGCAAATGGGAAGCAAGGTACGCCCAGGAGACAGCGTAAAGGTTGACGGCAAACCCCTGAAGCAAAAAGAAAAAACCCTCTACATTGCCTTCAACAAACCGGCAGGCATCATTTGCACAACGGACCGGCGGGTACGTGACAACATCATCGATTATATCCGGCACCCCAAACGGATTTTTCCCATCGGAAGGCTGGACAGGGAGTCGGAAGGGCTGATTTTCCTGACCAACGACGGTGATATTGTGAATAAAATCCTTCGTGCAGGCAATCATCATGAAAAGGAATATATTGTAACCGTTGACAGGCCCATTACAGCTGAATTTATTACAGCCATGGGAAACGGTGTCAGGATCCTCGGTACCGTCACCCGTAAATGCCGTATCGAGAAGCTGTCGGGACGTGTTTTCAGGATCATCCTGACAGAGGGCATGAACCGCCAGATCAGAAGAATGTGCGAGGCATTCGGCTACCAGGTTGTGAAGCTAGAACGGATCCGGATCATGAATGTCCGGCTGGAGGATCTGCCTGCAGGCCAATGGCGTTATCTGACACAGGACGAGATGGAAGCCATCAACAAGCTGGTGGCGCACTCCGTTAAAACGGAAGAAGCCTCCTATACCTAAAGATTATTCCTCGTATTCCATCACTTGATGGAACTTTTTTGAAGCTTCTCAGTCTAATAGAACAGACCGGGTTACAATGGCAGATACATATTGAATTGCAATCCGCAAATAATTGACTTATGGAAAGGAGACCCCCTATGAAACGTATCATATCAATCCTGACACTTGCTGCCCTTCTCTTCAGTCTTGCCTTTGCAGGACCGGTAAGCGCCGCAGCAAATCCCAAAACCGATTTGAAGCAAGCCATCGAAATAGCGAAAGCAACCTTCAATATTGACAGCAAAAACTATGACTTCAACAGCAACTACTCCGAAGCCCCCAACGGACAGAAGCTTTGGAACCTGTCCTGGAACGCGAACAATCCCAATGGTGGAAACGGCATCAATGTTACAATAGATGCCGATACCGGCGAAATTGTCAATATGAGCCTCTGGGAGCCCTACACCGGTCCCGCCTCCAGGATCCCCAAGCATGCCAAGTCCGATGCCCTGAAAGCAGCGGAAGCTCTGGCTATGAAGCTTCAACCCGAAAAGTTCAAGCAAAGCAGACTGTATGAAAGCACTCAGGATCGGGTTCTTCGATACAATTATTATTCCGACGTGTACAGCTTCTATTTTGTACGACAGATTAACGGTATCGATTACCAGGATAACGGCATAACGGTCAATGTAGACAAGAACACGCTGAAAGTAAAATACTTCGGTGTCAATTGGGATAACAGCGCTTTCCCCGACGCAAAGAAAGCTCTCCCAAAAGAGCAGGCAATCAGAATATTCGAGGATAAGCTGGGTCTGGAGTTGGCCTATTACTATGCCTATCCACAATCACAAAAGGATAAGAAGCCCATACTGGTCTATACCTTCAAGAATGGCAGCAGACCCATTGATGCATTCACTGGAGAACTGCTGAACAACTGGTATGGCGGCCCCATGTATGATAAAGAGATGATGGGGCGAGGCGGAGATGCTGCTGCCAATGAAGTTGCTTTAACGCCTCAGGAGCAAAAGGTAATTGACGATGCAGGCAGCTACATTTCAAAAGAGCAAGCCATTGAAAGCCTGAAAAAATTCGTTACGGTCACTGACAGCTACAAGCTCATCAATGCCAACCTCTTTGCCGGTTATATGAACGAAAACGCAGCCTGGAATTTCGGCTGGGATATGGCGGATAAGGAAAAGAACCTGTACAGCTATATCAGCGGCAGCGTTGATGCTGTGACAGGTGAAGTCCGGAGCTTCTATATCAGCGACAATCAGATGGAATTCGGAAAAGGCGAAACACCCAAGTATACAAAAGAACAGTGCAAGGAAATTTCAGATAAGTTCCTGGCGCAGTTCCACCCGGAAAAAGCCAAGTCCTCCGAATACCGTGATAATGTCTACGATTATATGGGTATGCCTGAAAAACCTGTTTCCCATAACTTCAATTATATCCGGAAAGTCAACGGCGTCAGTGCTCCCTTCAACAGTCTGAACGTTACGGTCAATACCAGAACAGGAGCAGTCATGGGCTTCAACATGAACTGGAACAACATGGCTTTCCCGGAGGCAAAGGACGTTATCAGCCTGGAACAGGCATACAAGATTCTTTATACCAAGTCTGACCTGGTTTTGAAATACATCAAACAATATGATTACCGAAATTACAACGATTCAACGACCAGGCTGGCGTATCTTCTGAATGATTTCTACGGCATGCTTGATGCCAGAACCGGCGCACAGATCGATTACAACGGCGATCCGGTCATCGAAACAAAAGAAGTTGCCTTTTCAGATATTAAAGGCCATGCTGCTGAATCCGACATCAAGCTGCTGGTGGAAATGGCAATCCTCGAATCCACAGAAGAGAATTTCCGCCCCAATGACAGCATGCTTCAAAAGGACTTCATCAAACTGCTGATGCGTGCCATTCAGCCGGTTTACTATCCGGTGTACATGACAGAAAAAAGCAGTGAGTATGACAACTACTATAACCAAGCTATCCAGCAGCGCATCATCAGCGAAGCTGACAAGAAGCCTGATGCAGCGGTAACAAGACAGGAAGCGGCAAAAATGCTGGTTAAGGCTTTGGGCGTGGGTTTCGTGGCTGATCTGAGCAATATATACACCATCAGCTTTAAGGATGTAGCCGCTGTCCAGCCCTCTTACAAAGGTTACATTGCCATCGCTTCCGAGCTGGGGCTTATCCAAGCTGCAGACGGCTGCATCAACCCTGTGAATCCCGTTACCCGGGGCGACGCAGCAAGCATGCTGATCAAAATGATGAAGGTGGATACGACCCAAGGAAATGAGAGCGTAGAAGTCACGCCCATCAAAGCAGAGCTCATACGCATGTCAAAATAAACAGAATATAAATAAAGCGCCGTGGGTTTTCAATGTGAAATCCCACGGCGTTTTTTCATATAAATCTGCTAAACAGGTTGCAATTGCATTCTAATGTGATATAATGAAGTCTGATGCACAGAACTATCCATTTTATTTTATAACTTCTCAATATATATTATATCATATATAAATCCTTTTGTCAACAGGTGCCGTAATACTTTAGAAGGAGTGCGTTGTTATGAACTATCCGCATAAACAGCAGGAAGAAACCCACTATCTCAAAAGCACATTGGCATTCCTGGAAAAGACCATTGAAAACGAGTATGACAGCCTAGCAGAAAGAAAGCATGATATGCTGACCTCGCGCCGGGAGATGTGGGAGAACTCTGCCCATGCCTCCCACGATTTCGACAAACTGACTGAGATGAATCAATATCTGACGGAGGTCATAAACAGTACGGCACAGTACTCAGAGAAACACAGATTACTGACCCGGCTGGAAAAGCTTATGGATACTCCTTACTTCGGCCGGTTTGATTTCCTGGAAGTCGGCACTGACCAAATTGAGAAAATCTATATCGGCTTATCCAATATCATCAACCGTGAGACGGGGGACATATGGGTCTACGATTGGCGAGCACCCATTTCCAGCATTTTTTACCGTTATGAACTTGGCAATGCACAGTACAACGCGCCCATGGGAGCCATAAAAGGCCAGGTTTCCCTCAAGCGGCAATACAAAATCAGGTATGGATCCTTAGTTTATTTCTTTGACTGCAGTATTGCCATCAACGATGAGATGCTGCAGGAGATCCTCAGCAGCAATGCATCGCCCAAAATGCGCAGCATAGTGGAATCCATACAAAAGGAACAGGATACCATCATCCGGGATGAGGTCAACGAGCTGCTGATTGTGCAGGGCACTGCCGGCAGCGGCAAAACCTCTGTTGCACTGCATCGCATTGCCTTTCTGCTTTACCAGGGTCTGAGCGTCCGGCTGACCGCCCAGAATATCGTCATCGTCTCGCCCAATCAGATATTTAGCGGATATATTTCCGATGTTCTGCCCGGACTGGGGGAAGAAAACGTCAATCAGTTCACCTTCGATGACTTTTCCAGGCAGCAGCTGGCAGGGCGTTATACCATGGAAAGCAGGAATCAGCAGCTGGAAAGGCTGGTTTTGTCCGATTCTGCAATCAGCTTGAAGCAACATGGTGCAGCTGCCTTCAAAGGTTCTGATTGTTTTCTGAAGCTGCTGGGCCGCCTGCTGGCCCATTACGAACGCCATATGGTCAGTTTTGAAGATATTTATTATGACGGTAAGGTCCTTCTGACCCGGCAGCAGCTTAGAACCGCTTTTCTGAACAGTCGGAAAACACTGCCGATGACCGGAAGAATGAAAAGCCTTGAGCTGATGATTTTTGATAAAATACACACATATCGCAAGGCCCGGCTTCATAAGATCCAGAAGTTCTTAACAACAATGGACGGGCACGAGCTTGACGCAAAGTCCTTCGGGAGGCTGCTGGCCATCAAGGAAGCCAGGACCTTCACCCGACGGCTGAGAAAAACAACAGACATCGACTTTTTCAAGCTTTACGAAATGTTGTTTTCACAGGCAGGGCTGCTGAGAAAGCTTTCCAAAGGGCTGGCCCTTCCTGACGACCTTGAAAGCATCGTTTCAGAAACCAGATGTTACCTTCGAGAAAAGCAGCTCCGGTTTGAGGACTGCGCTCCCCTGCTCTATCTCAAATTCACACTGGAGGGCTGGGATCAGTTCCCGGATATCCGCCATGTAGTCATTGATGAAGCACAAGACTATTCCCTGCTTCAATACGTGGTTTTCAAACAGCTTTTCAGGTACGCCTCCTTCACCATTCTGGGAGATGTTCATCAGACAATGTCTCCCTACGCTGAAGGTGCCTTGTATGAGCGCATCGCCCATATTTTTGAAAAACAGAGGTCCGCCAAGATAACCATGAAAAAAAGCTACCGCTCAACCTATGAGATAACTGAATATGCAAACAAGATACCGGATACACCGTTACTCATCGATACAGCAGATCGGCATGGCAAAGAGCCCCATGTGGAAGAGTTTCGGGACGAAGCAGCTTTGGAGCAAGCAATCCTGCAAACAGCTTCCATGTATCTGGATCAAGGCTACGAGACAGTCGCAGTCCTCTGCAAAACAGCAGCGGAGGCTCAGCGTTTTCATGCGCGGCTGGTAAACTGTTCCGGCATGAAGCTGTTCTGCTCCGGGGTTGAAGAAATGCAGAAGGGCATCCTCATCCTGCCTGTATATCTATCGAAAGGACTGGAGTTCGATGCTGTCATCATTGCCAACGCCAATGCCGCTAATTATTTCGATGCGATGGACAGAAGGCTTCTATATATCGCCTGCACCAGAGCGTTGCACCGTCTATCGCTTTTCCATACCGGAGAAAAAAGCCCTTTCATCTGATGCAGCATCACTCAACTAGTATGTTCAAGCCTTCAATCTCGAGCTTTCTTAAATAAAACAGCTTCTCAATGCGTATTAAGACTTCCTTATTCTCTGTCGTATCAATCCTGGGTGATAGATAGATTTCAACGCCGCCGGCATCAAAGCGGGAAAACCCGCTTCTGATGCTTTCTTTTTTGAATCCCATTCGCACCGAAGGGATATAGTACCGCTTGGTACCACCACAGCCTCACCCAGGATTCGTTACATTCAACATCATTTCAACGATTAAAAAAAGCGCATTATTTTTTTTCAAATATTCCTTTACATCCTCTGTCACCGATATGTTCATAGACTGCACAACCTTTTCTAGAATACTAAAACCGGACAGCCTGCATCGAGACTGTCCGGAAATACTTGTGGATTTATGCTGCTTCTTCTGTCTGCTCGAATATGATCTCGTCATATTGTGGCTTGTTTCCAAGGTTTATCAGGATAGAAAGGATGATCCCTACTGCAAGGCCCCATGCTGCACCCCTTGTCGCAAGAACAGCGCCCATAACGCCTGCAATGCCCAGGTCATTGCCTGTACGTGCCTTCAACACGCCTACCTTAACTGAAACGTAGCCCTGAATCAGCATCGTGGAGGCCAATGCAATGCCAAGTATCGGCTTAACCAGCGTTACAATCGGAAGGATGAAATATCCGGTAAGTGTACCGAACCGGAACGAACCTGCTCCTCCGTTGATTGAATCCATTGCTTCCTTGCCATGCTTGTATCTTTCACATACGACGACCTGCATTGCTGCCCACAGGGGACCACACATCGTAATATCAGGTCCGAACAATGACATCAATATGTTTCTTAAACCGAAGACCATATGGGAACGATTAGGATTATAATCTATGAGTTCGTCCGGTCTGACTTTGGCTGAATCGTCAAGCAGCGCCTTGGATTGGATCATATCTCCGAATAGTATGATATAAGCTGAGAATACCATCGGCAGACCACTTATGAACAGCGATAATGGCGGGAAACCTACACCAAAGAAAGTCCATTCTCTAAATAGTGTGCCGAAAGCCGGCTGTGTAATTCCCCACTCAATGACCGGCCATTTTGTCTCTCCGACGAGAGGGCCTATTACAACTGCAAGGGCAATAACAGGTAGTATTCCGAGGTTCGATATCATTTTGAGAACAGCGTTATTGTTTTTGATGCTTTTAAAGTGATTAGAGAACAACAGATAGAATCCAAGTCCGATACAAATCGTGATTGAAATCGGGAAGGTATCAAAACGCTGACCTTTGTTGAATATGACCATTACTGCAGCAAAGCCTGATCCTACAATAATTCCGCACTGCATCGCGTTCGGTACGAAGGATATGATTTTCTTTCCAAAACCTGTAATACCGAGTACAAATGCCAGAAGGCCCAATGTCAGTTCAAAGGCTATCAGAGCCTGAACCCTTTCAGGTCCCATCGGGAACTGCGAAACGTAGAGCATGAGAAGCGGTATCGCAGGTGTTACCCACCCGGGCACCACCGGATCACCTAGAAAAATATGAGCGCAATAGAGTATTCCATTCAGTACAACAACGGCAATTGCAACTTCGAAGGGCATTCCCAAATAGTCCTGCAGCATCGGGATGGCTCCCAGACACACTGCGCACATCAATAAACCTTGTAGATAATCAGCCCACTCAAATCGGTAGTGAACAAACGGGATACGAATTTTAAAAGGGCCTGCCGGAATGTATGGTTGTTCCTTACCAAATTCTCTTTTCAATGCCACAATAATTCCCCCTTATATTCTTTTGTTGGATGTTTAAAAACTGCTGCGAAATCTTTTTTCCCATTCTTCTATCAATTGAGGTCTAAAGTCGGGGTGTGCTATTCCGATTAAAGCTCTTCCTCGCTCTTTCAGACTTCTGCCTTTGAGATCCGCAATACCGTATTCCGTTACGATAAATCGGACATCATTCCTCGAAGTCGTTACCGCACCTCCTTCATCTAAAAACGGGACAATTCTGGATACCTTTCCGCCCGAGGCGGTCGAAGGCATGGCTATGATCGATTTTCCATCCTGCGCCATGCTTGCCCCTCTGACAAAATCCACCTGGCCTCCCACACCGCTGAATTGTTTAAGACCGATGGTTTCCGACGCGACCTGACCCATCAGGTCCACCTGCACACAAGAATTGACGGACACCATCTTGTAGTTTTTCATGATCACCACAGGGTTGTTTACATAATCCACAGGGTGCATTTCAACCATGGGATTATTGTTTACAAAATCGTATAACCGCTTGGTTCCCATCAGGAAGGTGACGACAATCTTACCCGGATGCAGCGTTTTCATCCGGTTGGTAACGACACCCGCTTCCACTAGTTCGACGACGCCATCAGAAATCATTTCCGAGTGAATCCCCAGATCCTTTTTATCCTTCAAGAAAAGCAGCACTGCATCCGGTATGGCGCCAATTCCAAGCTGCAGAGTGGATCCATCTTCTATCAGCGAAGCGCAGTTCTCTCCGATAGCCCTTTCAACTTCCGTTATTTGCGGAGGTTTTAGTTCTACCAAAGGATATGAAGCTTCAACAAAGTAGTCGACCTCCGAGACATGAACGAAGGAATCTCCCATAGTTCTCGGCATTCTGTCATTCACCTGCGCAATAACGGTTTTTGCACTTTTCAGCGCCGGTTTTGTATAGTCCACCGATACGCCCAGGCTGCAATAGCCATGTTCATCCGGCGAGCTGAGCTGTACAAGTGCAACATCTACAGGTAAATAGCCTTCGCGGAAAAGCTTTGGGACCTCAGAGAAGAAACAAGGTGTATAATCCGCTCTGCCTTCGCTTACTGCCTCTCTCGTAACTGCCCCCACAAAAATGGCATTATGGTGAAAGTGTGGAGCCATCTCAGGTTTTGTATACGCACCCTTGCCCATCGCTACCATGTGAACGATTTCAACATTGTTGTAAAGTTCCTTATTCCTTACCATGGCCTCTACAATCTCAAGAGGCTCCCCCACTGCATGCCCTAACACGACCCTGTCACCGGATTTTATTTTGCCGACTGCCTCATCGGCACTAACAACTCTTTCTCTGTACAAAGTCTTCCAGTCCAATTGCACCACCCTTTCGAGCATCATTGATCCTCAATTTTCTTTATTAACTCTTCGTATGCTGCTGAAAAATCATCTTCCCTGGCTATGATTATTACAGCACCTTTATGCTTAAGTCTGCTGTAATCCGCGCACCTGCTGCTGCACCCGCAAATGACCACAAGAACATCATAGTCTTTTCCTTCACGGGCAGTTTCAACGGTATACGTTTTGTCCCCAGTTGCTGTAAGGCGCCTTACCATTCCAGCCCGGTCATATTTTGGGTTGCAGCCGCCGCAGTATTTAATTCCGGCTTTCAAATCAATTCCCCTTATCTGCTCTTTTATTCAAAATCTGCCTTGCCAGATCCAGCATATCAGCGCTAACCGCATCCGCGAGTATCACTTGCTTTATTTCCCTGATTTCATGCTTTAATGCTGTTGCGACAATTTCCTCAACGGTGATTCTTGCCGAAGGGCACCCGCTGCAGTTGCCAAGAAGTCTTACGGTGACAATGCCGTCAATGGCTTCCACAACCTCAATGTCTCCATGGTGGTTTTTCAGGTAGGGCTTTACTTTTTCTTCAATTATTTTTTGAACCTTGTCAAGCATATCGTTCCCTCGAATCCAATGGTTAGATTTTGCTCTCATCTATTCTGGCTATCGCTTTTGCCAGCTCTTTCTTATGTGCCAGGTTACCTTGCCGCGCAATCATGATCCGCTGTGCCTGAGGTGAGCCCGCACCATGCATGGATTCTGTCCTGTAGCCTACTGCTGCCGTACCTAATGTAAGGTTTTCGATCAAGCGCAGAATTCTCATTCTGTTTTCCGTAGAAACGGTGGCGACACCCTTCAGATATTTTTCTATATATGGACCTACCTTCGGATCTCTGAAATCCTGCTCGGAAGGCATCGTTACCATGATTCCGCCGGCTATATCCTCTGCCAGACGCGCTATTTCATATGGGAACCGCGTTACATTCTGTTTGCATACATTGGCGAGCAGCAAATCAATCTGATAGTTTCCTGCTTCAGTGGGGTATCCTTCCGCCGAACAGGCTATTCCGCAGCTGTATAAGGTTTCGTTCAAATGTGTCATTTCAATAAGTTTATCTTTTATATGAGATGCTTTTGCTGCACCGTTATAATCTGCAGCAAGTGCCGCAGCCCCGATCAAAACATCACCTACGCCTACCTTGCAGCCGCCGTAGCTCTGCCTGTGATAGCCTGCAAACCGCTCAACCAGTTCGCCTGCATAATCCGTTTCTCCATTCAAGAAAATCCTCTCATTTGGCACGAACACGTTATCGAATATGACCAATGCTTCATGGCCGCCAAAGTTCTTATTGCCGACATCGATGTCAGCACCTTCTTCCAGTTTTCGGGTATCGCAGGATTGTCTTCCATAGATCATAAAAATACCATCTGTATCGGTAGGTACCGCAAATGCAATGGTCCAATCCTTGTCTTCCGGCCTCATTGCAATGGTTGGCATTACAATGACTTCATGAGAATTGACCATACCGGTCTGATGTACCTTGGCACCTTTAACGACAACACCATCCGGCCTTCTTTCAACAATACGGAGATACAGGTCTTTATCTGCCTGCTGACTGGGTGACAAGCCTCTGTCACCTTTTGGATCCGTCATTGCGCCATCAACTGTCAAGTCGTTCTTCTGCACAAATTCCCAGTATTTCCTGAAATTCTGATGGTAGTTGGTCCCATATGCCTTGTCAGCATCGAAAGTTGTGCTGAACAGTGCATTTCCTGCATCCATACCGACACATCTCTGAAAACAGGCTGCTGTATTTTGTCCCAGCAACCTTAGCATTTTTACCTTTTTTCGCAGATCATCCGTGCTTTGGTGCAGGTGCGTGAATCTGTTTATCTTTTCACCGGTCAGGTTTGATGTTGCCGTCATCAAGTCTTCATATTCAGGGTTTTCCGCAAAGGCATATGTCATGGAAACCGAATTCATAGAGGGTCGAATAATCGGATGGTCCACTGTGTTTTGAACAAGCTCTCCAAACATGTAAACCTTCAGATCCAGTTTACGCAAGCTTTCTACATATTGGTCCCTGGTCATTAAAGCCATAATATCCTTCCTTTCAAATAAAGATTTCATTGTCTGCCATCTTATACATTGCAATATTCTTGCCAAGTCCTGAATGAATCAAATTTTGCAAGGATTTTTAATAAATCATTCACGTTCTGGTCTGTCCCGCCGCCTGCCCCAGCTTCCGTTGCCTTTAGCCCCGGTTTGCAAAGCCTGCCATCACATACGTGACCCATATGGAAACAAAAAAGACCAAGCGTAAATTGTTGAAATTTTGCAACAAAATAATCATGGTCTTGTCATTTCAATTAAACCTCCACCGGTTTCAGTCATTTGACTCCAAGCTCAATGTGTTGCAATAATGCATCATGTTTTCATTCCTGCAACACATCCTGCCTGCCGTGTTTCTGCCTCTTCCTCACAAAGGTTGCCGCGTCTATTTCCAATGCTTTTGCCGCATCCCTGACATTCCCGTATCTTTCGAAAGCTCTTTTTATGAGTTGGTCTTCTACCTTGCCAACAGCAACCCGCAATGGAATGATTTCATCCGAAAGGGTTATGCATTTTTCGTCTACTGAGCAAACGATTTGTTTGGGAAGATCCTCCCGAACGATCTTATCCTCTCCGCTCATCACAACGACTCGTTCTACTATGTTTTTCAATTCCCTTACATTTCCAGGCCATTCATATTCATAAAGACACTTCATGGTATCCGCACTAAAACTCTTTTTTAAATGATACTTGCTATTGATCTGAGATAAAAAATACCGGATCAGCGGTATAATATCCTGCTGCCGTTCTCTTAAAGGCGGAACAGTCAACGGTACCACATTCAGTCTGTAATAAAGGTCTTCCCTGAAGCTTTTGTTTTTTACCATTTCCTCCAGATTTCTGTTGGTCGCAGCAATGATCCGAACATCCACCTTTATCGGATTTACTCCGCCGATTCTCACGATCTCATGCTCTTGCAACACACGTAAGAGCTTAACCTGCAATGGCGGGCTCAATTCACCGACTTCATCCAAGAACAATGTCCCACCGTCGGCAACCTCAAACAAACCGATTTTGCCTTCTTTGTTCGCACCGGTAAATGCACCCTTCTCGTACCCATATAATTCGGCCTCAATAAGGTTCTCCGGTATGGCACCACAGTTGATTTTAATATATTGCCTATTCTTTCTGCCGCTGTTGCGAAAGATAAGTTTGGCCAACTCCTCTTTGCCTACACCGGTCTCACCAAGCAATAGCACGGTTGTATCCATCAAAGCAACTCTTCTGGCAATCTGTATCACACGAAGCATTTTTATATCCTCTGCGATGATATCTTCACTGTCTAGAAGCTGCAGACGCATTTGCTCAATTTCCATGTAATATTTTTGTGCCAGCCTCTCTTTTGCCTCAAGTGCCTCCTTTAGTTCATACAATTCGGTTATGTCTCTTACATTGGTGACAACCATCGTGATTTTCCCGTCGGCATTAAATATCGGCGTACCTGTCACAAGCGCTTTCTTACCTGTCTTAAAGTTCTGTTGTATGGTATTGACACTTCTGCTTCCCAATACCATCAACGTAACAGATTTTGATATATAGCCTTCATCAACCAGATCCTTCATGTTTTTACCGAGCATTTCTTCTCTTTTCAGACCGGTGATCCGCTCATACGCTTTATTGATTCTTAAAGTATTGGCATTTCCATCGGTAATGTATATACCGTCATAAGAGGATTCAATAACTTCATCCATGTTATTCCATATGCTGTGTGAGGCTCTGAGGCTTTCCAGCTCTTTTTGACATTCAGCTAAAGCATTCATTTGTTACCAACCTCCATGTCCAGCTTACACATTAATTGCGGTCCTTCAAGTTTAACATCATTATAGCACATTGACAAAATAGAATGGCAACTGGATTTTTCGTCCTGCTGTTTTTTTATCTCCTCGATCCGATTTCAGCATCAAAAAAATAAAGGCCCGGATAAAAAATCCGGGCTCAAACTTAGCCTAAAACCAATCCTCCGTCTACCGAAAGGACAGCACCTGTGATAAAGCTGGCCTCGTCGGAAGCAAGGAATAAGAATGCACTGGCTATATCTTCCGGTTTGCCCAGCCTCTGAAGCGGTGCCTTTTCCTTCATCATATCCAGTATCTTTTCCGGAACAGCTTCCGTCATCGGTGTCATGATAAACCCGGGAGCAACCGCGTTGACACGGATACCCTTTCTTCCCAATTCCTTTGCCCAAGTCTTTGTCATCCCGATGACGCCCCACTTTGCTGCAGCATAATTGGTCTGACCTACATTACCATAAAGTCCTACAACGGAGGTTGTATTCAATATGACGCCGCTACCCTGCTCCATCATTGTATCTGTAACGGCCTGAGCACAGTTGAACACGCCTTTAAGGTTTATGTTAATAACCTTATCGAACTGTTCCTCAGTCATTTTTTTCAGCATAGCGTCTGCTGTCACACCGGCATTGTTTACCAGTATATCAATTCTTCCCCAGGCACTTTTGACGCCTGCCACCATTTCATCTACCTGAGCCCGTTTGCTTACATCCACTTTGAAACCCAGGGCTTCCGCACCATAGCTTTTTGCTTCTTCTACGCCGGATTTGATGGCTTCTTCATTAGTACCGCAGATAACAACCTTGGCTCCTTCCTTTGCAAACCGCATGGCCGTTTCTCTGCCGATTCCCTTGGTTGAACCGGTAATGATCGCAACTTTATCTTTTAATCTCAAATTCTTCTTCCTCCTTATAATGTCCCTTTTTGATTATCTTTCTACAACCAGAGCCGTGCCCATGCCGCCGCCGATACAGAGGGTTGCAAGACCGTGCTTGGCATTTCTTCTCTTCATTTCATAAAGCAGTGTGATCAGGATCCTTGTTCCGCTGGCGCCCACCGGGTGTCCCAATGCGATTGCACCACCGTTAACATTGACTTTGCTCATGTCAAGTCCCAATTCCTTAGCTACTGCAAGGGACTGAGCTGCAAATGCTTCATTGGCTTCGACCAGATCGATATCCTCCAGCTTGAGGTTGGCTCTTTCCAGTGCCTTTTTCACTGCCGGAACCGGCCCTATTCCCATGATGCTGGGATCTACACCTGCGGAGCCGTAGCCTGCAACCCTGGCCAGGGGTTCGATTCCCAGTTCTTTTGCCTTTTCTGCAGCCATGACGACTACCACTGCAGCGCCGTCATTGATTCCGGAGGCGTTTCCTGCCGTTACCGTTCCATCCTTCTTGAAAGCAGGTCTGAGCTTCCCAAGGGCTTCTGCTGTAACGCCTGGTCTGGGGAATTCATCCGTATCCACAACCACATCTCCCTTTTTGCTGGGGATAATGACGGGTACGATTTCGTCCTTGAACTTGCCTTCCTTGATTGCGGCTTCTGCCTTGTTCTGGCTGGCTGCAGCAAACTGATCCTGCTCTTCCCTTGTCAAACTATACTTTTCCGCCAGATTTTCGGCAGTCACACCCATGTGGTAGTTATTGAATATATCGGTAAGAGAGTCATGAATCATGGAGTCAACGACTTCGCCATGACCCATCTTGTAGCCGGTTCTGGCATTTTTGAGCAAATACGGTGCTGCACTCATGTTTTCGGTGCCGCCTGCCACCACCACATCACACTCGCCTGTCATAATCTGTTGTGCTGCAATCTGTACCGCTCTGAGACCGGAACCACAAATCATGTTGATGGTGTATGCTGGCTTTTCAACCGGTATGCCCGATTTTACGGCTACCTGCCTTGCCACGCCCTGTCCTTGACCGGCTTGAAGGATACAGCCCATCACCGTTTCATCAACCATTTCCGGTGAAACCCCTGCCCTTTTCAAGGCTTCCTTAACGGCAACGACACCCAGATCGACGGCAGAAACGCCCGAAAGGCTGCCGTTGAAGTTACCGATAGGTGTTCTGGCTGCGCCTACAATTACAACTTCTCGCATGAATATATTACCTCCTCAATCAATTTTGTTCGCATTCTAATAATGCAATAAATGTGCCAGTTCCCGGCGCATTAAAGGATATCCATTATTATATACGGAAAAGCATCATAAAAACAGCCCGCACTCTAAAAAATACCTGGTCAAATTGTCTCTAGTTCCAAATATCAGGAACAATGACAGATGCATTATTGCAACATCCTTCGAATCTTACCTGCACCGAATGCAAATTCGCAACGCCTTTTATGTTGTTGCAAATCCCGCCCAATATTGGGCGATATTGCTATGCCTTGCACAAGGTGAACCAGAAGCTGGTACCTGAACCAGCTTTGCTCTCTACGCCATAGGCGCTTTCATGGGCCTCCAGGATACTCCTGACAATGGCAAGCCCCAGGCCGGTTCCCCCGTTTCCGCTGCTGCTCTGCCCCGTTCCCTTGTAAAACCGGTCCCAGATGTGCGGCAGGTCTTTCTCAGGGATTCCTTCTCCGCTGTCAGCCACGACCAGTTTTATAGTATTTCCATGTTCCAATGCGCTTATGCTCAGTGTGCCCCCGGATTCAGTATGGCTGAATCCGTTATGGACCAGGTTATACAGTACCTGCTCAATCCGGCTTTCATCTCCCAGGACGTTGAGGACGGTGCCGGGAATATCGGCTATGAAGTTTACCCCTCTCTCGTCTTGAAGATAATGGAAACGCTCCATCACAGTCCGGACAGTTCCGCCTATGTCAAAAGCGGCCTTATCCAATTGGAAATACTGTGATTGGATCTGCGCAAGGTTCAATATATCGTCAACCATTTCCTTCAAGCGGTCTGTCTCCTCCAATATGATGTTCAATTGCTTCTCTCTTTTTTCCGGGTTGTTGCCTGAAACATCCTTGATTGTCTCGGCATATCCCTTAATGAGGCTCAAAGGCGTCCTGAATTCATGAGAAACATTGGCGATCAATTCTTCCCTCAGCCGCTCAATTTTTTGCAGCTGTCTGGAAAGGTCATTGATGGTATCGGAAAGCATGCCCAGCTCATCCAAGGTTTTTACTTCCAGTTTTATGGATAGGTTTCCTTCCGCCATCTGTCGAGCGGCCTTATTGATATTGATAATGGGATCTGTAAATATCTTGGAAAAAAAGTAACTGAGTACCAACGACACCATGATCAGGATAATGGTGATCATCCCCAGCTGCTGCTTCAGTATGGATGCCGTCTCCTCGACTGCGGCCAGCGGTGCGTTCAACAGCACAGCACCTGTTATATGGATGCCTTCCCTGAGGGGAATCCCCGCCATCAACATCTGGTTCATAAAGCGGTTGTGGTATATCCGTTTCACTGTTTTTTCACCGCTTAATGCTTCTTCGAAAATATTCTTCCTGTCAAAATTCATCCCCATCATCCGGGGTGCATACTGGCTGCGGAATAGGCCGGTACCATCCAAGCGATATGCTTCAATTGATACATTATACTTCAGGTACATTTGCTCCGCTTTATCCTCCAGCTGCGCTTCAGATGCCCCGTCAAGCAGCAGCTCCGCGAAGTCGGTGCCTTCCTTTATGATCCGGTTGGACTGGCTGACAACATAATACTTGTCCAGCATTTCAATCTGGAACAGCCACAGCAAACCCAGCATCACGGCAATCAGCGCCAGCATCAGGAGCCAGAGCTTGGTCGAAATCTTCTTCATTTGATTACCCCCAGCTCAAATTTATAACCCACTCCCCAGACGGTTACGATGAGGTGCCGGTATACACCCAGACTTTCCCTCAGCATTTTGACATGGGTATCCACCGTTCTGTCATCGCCGCCGAACTCATAACCCCAGACCTTATCCAGCAGCTGGTCCCGGGTAAAGACATGGTCCTGATTTTTGACAAAAAAGCTTAGCAACTCATATTCCTTGGGTGTTAAATCAATATTATCGCCCTTGATGGTGACCCGCCTTGCGTTCAGGTTTATTTTCAGGTCTTGGTACTCAAACAGCTCACTGCTTGGGGTCCTGTCACGTGCCCCTGCCGTCCTTCTGAGCACCGCTTTAATGCGGGCAACCAGTTCCCTCGGGCTGAAGGGTTTTATGATATAATCGTCTACACCCAGCTCAAAACCGAACAATCGGTCGTATTCCTCTCCTCTTGCTGTCAGCATGATAACCGGTATTTGTGAATGTCTTCTGATTTCCCTTAATACACTCCAGCCGTCAATCTTGGGCAGCATTACGTCCAGAATGATCAAATCAAAACCGCCTGTCTTCCAGCTCTGGATTCCGGATTCACCATCCTGTGCCTCCGTTACCTCCAGTCCTTCACTTTCCAGATACTCTGCAACCATTTCCCTTATGCGTTTCTCATCTTCCACCAACAATATTTTTTCGGCCATAAAACCACTTCCCAATCTGATTCTTTACCTTCATTATATAAGTCATGCACCGGCAGCACAATGGCTTTGAGCTTGTCCCGGCAATTTTCATCAATCTATCACAATTTGAACATAAGGTGCTCAAATTTGTTTTATAGAATAAAGATAACAGGTCAATCCAAAAACCTATTTGAAAGGATGAGAAAAATGAAAAAAATGTTATTAATCGGAACACTGATTCTGGCTTTGGTGGTGACAGCACTTCCGGTATTTGCCGACAGCAGCCAAAGCATCCTGTCCAAAATCACAGGCATAAGCGATGAAAAGATTGCCGAATATCGTACGCAAGGAATCGGTTACGGGCAATTGATTCCGGCTTCCATTATTGCAAAAAAAGCAGACATGGACCTTGATGATGTATTCAAGCTCAGAAGCGCAGGTAAAAGCTACTATACCATCGCAACAGAAAACGGTATCAAGGAAGACGACTACAAGAACGATCTGCTGGACAAAAGAAACGACTATGTCGACGAACAGGTTAAAGCCGGTGTCATAACAGCCGAGCAGGGAAAGCTGATCAAGGAAAGAATGGCTGCCAATATTGAAAGTTGCAACGGCCTGACGCCTGGAGCCGGCAGACTGAATGGCGGCTGCGGCATGGGTGGCGGCTTCGGCCGATCCGGCAACGGCGGCGGTTTTGGAAGAGGTAGGCTGGGCAGCCAAGGCTTTGGTTTCCGCACAACAACGACTCAATAGCAGAGAAAGAAAAACGGATTGCAGAATCAAATCTGCAATCCGTTTTTACGAATCCACTCCAATACCGGATCGCTCCCTTCCCGGTAAGCAGCAAAAGTCTCCTCTATCACCTTATCCGGCTCCAGCGTATTGATATCCTCATCCACCCATTTAAAATACTTGGTAGAATACCGGATCGGCATCTCGCTGTTTGGAAGCATGAATTGCTTTACCTCGCCGTAGTGGTTAGGTTCTCCTCCCGTCGCTTCTCCCACAAAATAGGCATTTGTTTCTTTCTTCAAGCGAATGGCATTTAAAACAGCAGAAGAAAAAGTGTCCCTTCCGATTATCACATAAAGCTTGCCCGGCTGATTAAAACTACTGTGTTTCACTGCTTTGACAAAGGGTTCAAGGATAGGCGAGCTTCCACCGCGATTATCCCTTATATCCAAAATCAGCTTTTCTACTTTATGGCTTTCTACAAAATCCCAGAATTCCTTGGCGAAAATCTCAAAAGGCTTGTCTCTCATCTGTCGGCAGCTGTTGTAGTTCAGGTATACCGTCTTATCTTCCTCAAAATACGCGTACCAATAATTCTCGTCCGGGCGGCTTCGGTACAACGGCACAGGCTTATCTGACGTCTCTGCCCCTACATATTCCTTATAACTTATCGGCTTCATCTTTATCTTTTTCTTTTCACCATTTGCCAGCTCCATCTCCAACTCGATCTCATCCGACGTGCTTAAACCAAAATATTGAATAACGCCCGGTATCGGCAGATAATAGATGATCTGGGTTCTGAACCAGCTTTCATTGGCTTCACCCAGCACGGGTCTGAGCTTATTAACCACTTCTTCAATCTTTCTGCCGTTCAGGGAGATAAGCCTGGCATCCAGCAATTCTACATGTTCTATGTTCGTACGGGTAACATAGATACCTTCGGCAAACCAGTGCAACTCCAGCGGATACTGATACTCAGCACCTACACTGGATCCCGTATGGGTATCACCCAGACCGGCCAGGATCACGCTCAATGCAATCTCGATTTGTTCGTCGGTATAAGCGGGAATCTTATGTTTCAGTTCTTCCAGCTGTCGGTGAAACGCTTCCTCGGTAAGATGAAAATACAAGTTCTTATGAACCTTTGGCAGGGTTCTTTCCAAATAGGTAATGTCATTCACCCAGCGAGAGTCCCGGTCTTCAGCCAGATAAGGCTTTGTTGAAGGGATACGGCTGCACCCGATCAGTAAAAGCGAAAACGCAAGTATAACGCTTACGAGCAGTAAATCATACTTTCTCATGAACTCCCCACCCCCTTACAACCATATTTTTATATTTCTTGCCCATCAATACATAGAATCCGGTCATCGCCAGTATCAGAATGCCAACCCCCGCCAGGATACAGCCGGTGAATTGATAGTGGATAAACGACTCTAAGGCTTTGATAGCCATAACACCATGCATTAAACCTAATAACGATGGCAGGAGAAAGGCTATACTTAACTGAGTATAGATACTAACCGCGATATCCTTTTCCGTCATCCCAATTTTCATCAGGATTTTATATTGCTCCCGGTCCAGGATAGCATCGCTTAGAATTTTAAAATAAAGGGTGCTGAAGGTAGAAATCATAAAGACAAGCGTCATCACTAAGCCCATAAAATAAAAGGCCCCGATCAGATAGTACTTGTATTGAAACTGCCCGGCGTAGCTGTTGAGGTTGCCACCGGGGTTTTTCATCACACCGGCGATCTTTTGCACTAATGTTATGCTGTCTTCCGGATCTGTGATGTTGATTCCGTACAGTGACATCACCGGGTTGTTTTTCTTCAGTTCATCAAACTGCTCATCTGTAACGATATAGGTCTGATAGCAGCCAATATCATGCATTTCACCTATGAACGGAATCTTGACCTCCTTTTTGAGGATATACTCCCTGCCCTGGATAACCAGATGATCTCCGATATAACTGATGCCCGAAAAAACCAGGTTGGCGTGTAAAATGCTTACTGTTTCGTTATCCAGGGGCTCAATATCCGCTATGATTTCCCGGTAATTCCCCGGCCGGGTTACCATTAATGATTGCTTAACTTCAGAAAAGCCGGTAATCAGACAGGTTTCAATCTGTTCAGCAAGACCGTTGCGGTAAGACACTCTACCCTTGACAAAATGCGTTTCGTGCTCGGTAAGAATCTGATGCGGCGACTCTTGGATCAGCGCTTTAATCCTTTGGTTTGTTGCCTCACCCTGACTCATATAGGTGATACTGAAAGGCGCTTCGACAGTCGCATTGGTATCGGCAAAATACTTGAGAGCCAGGCTCCCGCTAAAAGCCGCTAGCGTTGCAGCGCAAAGGATTGCCGTCATAGCCAGGCTCCGGTAATTTGTTCCCAGCCGGAACAAGGTATTGCTGAAGCTTACCAGCCTGGAACCTTTATAGATCACTCTTTTATTCGCAATCAGCGCCTTTAAAATGATCGCTAAAAAGCTGCCGAAGACAAAATAAGTGCCGATGATGATCAGGATCAGGATTAAAACACTGGTCTCCATAAAATTCAAAGGCAGATCAAACGGCAGATTAAGAATATTTACAGCTAAATAATAAGCCGTAAGGATACAGAACACACCCATGAAGCCTCGGATCCATCTGATTTTCGGCAGGCTTTGTTCTTTCTTGGATGCATTCATAATCTCAATCAGCTTGCTTCTGCGCACCATCCAATAATTTACCATACCCATCAACAGGATGATAAAGGCAAAGATCAATATAAGCAAACTAACCGCCTTGATGGGGATATAAAACGGGATCCGGATATTAAGAATCATTGCTTTGCCGAGCAGCATAAAAAAGAGTTTGGAAAACAATAACCCGACAGGCAGGCCGATGAGCATGGCTGTTCCTCCCAGCATCATGCTCTCCAGAGCAAAGACAGTACCGACTTTGCTGCATGGAATACCCATCAGCATATAGGTTCCAATTTCCTTGAAACGCAGCTTGTAGAAAAAATTATTGGCGTGGAGCATAAAAGACAGCACGGTCAAAAACAAGATTATACTGCACAAGGAACTCGCCACCTGCGCAAAAACGTACTGTTCATCGAGAACCTTTAGATAAGGGTTGTAGTTGACTGCTAAGAAATTATAATAGATCGCCGTCGACAGGATCAATACCGCTAAATAAAATTTATAAAGTCTCAGGTTGTTCTTAAAGAGCAGCCAGGAGATTTTAAAGGCGCTCATTCCTCTCACCTCCCAGCAAAGCAATCATGTTCAGAATCTTTTTGAAGAATTCTTTGGCATTTCCATTTGTTTCCAGTTTACTGCTGATCATCCCGTCTTTCAGGAACAATACCCGGTCACAATAACTGGCGGCCGAAGCATCATGCGTCACCATCACCACAGTGGTCGCGTACTTGTTAGTGATATTCTGAAAGCAAGCCAATAATTCGGAGGCCGCTTTGGAATCCAGCGCCCCGGTAGGCTCGTCAGCAAACAAGATTTTGGGGTCATTGACCAAGGCACGGCAGACAGCGGCTCTTTGCTTCTGCCCACCTGAAAGCTGGTAGGGATATTTGTCCAGCTGGTCATCGATGCCAAACAGCACCGTCAGCTCCCGGACTTTGCGCAAAATCTCTTCCGTCTTTTTATTATTCAGCGTCAGGGGTAAAGCAATATTGTCCCGGATTGTCATATTGTCCAGAAGATTGAATTCCTGAAAGACAAAACCAATCATATCCCTGCGAAACAGGGCCAGTTCTTTTTCCTTTAAGGTGCTGATCTCCCTGCCGCCGATAATTACCCGTCCTTTTGTCGGCTTATCAATGGAAGAAATGATATTGAGCAAGGTTGTTTTCCCGGAACCGGACGGTCCCATGACAGCCACGAACGCACCCATATCAATCTCAAAACTTACCTCATGCAGTGCCCGGCAAGCTGCACCCCGCTGTCCGAAAATCTTGGTCAGATCCTTTACTTCAATCATTGAAGCCATATTACTTCCTCCTTTATCGTCTTCCGGTATGATTCTATTGTAAGATTATTGCCCCCCAGGTTCTATCGGTTTAGATGACAATTTGGAAGTTTAACATGACAATTATGTCACTTTAGCTTCGTTGGCGCTGTAAATAGTCAGTCAGCTTATAAAAAGACAGTATGAACTCGGTATACGCCCCCTGCTTACTCCGTACTTGCAGACCAATGCTCAAGGTGTTAGCGATTTTCTTTGCATAATACATGCCCATACCGGTTGATTTTGTACTCATTCTGCCATTGCTGCCGGTGAATCCTTTATCAAAGACACGGTCAAGCTCTTCCTTGGGGATACCGATGCCGTTATCTCTCAGATGCAGGTGGTACCCCTGCTCATTTTCCCGGCTGAAAATGTTGATTTCTCCATTTTCAGCCGTGTATTTGCTGCTGTTATTGAGAATCTGGACAATTATATAATGGACCCACTTTTTGTCGCTGATACAATGATGCGGTCTCAAATCATTATGAATGCAGATACCCTTTTTAATAAAGAATTCAGCGTTATCGCGGATTGCTTCCTTGACAACCTGTTCCACGTCGACATTCTCCGATACGATGTCTTCGCTGTAATGATTGGCCCTGGTGATAAACAGGGCCTGGTTGATCCGAAACTTCATTTGTTCGATCTGGAATATTAGTTTATTGACGATATCCGGTTCATTTTCCAGCCGGTTGACAACCATTTCACAGACAGAAAGGTTCACTTTCAAGTCATGGACGGACTGGGTCAGATAATCTTTTAAATCGTTCATCCTCTGCTGGTAGTCGTTTTCACGCTGGCTGAACTTCTCCCTTGCATAATCGAGCAGTTCACTCATCATACTGATACCGGGGACACTGTCTTCCCCTGCCTCAGATAGCTGCGTGAAGAGCCAGGCGATGTCCTGCCCCTCTATCATCGCTTGCCTGATTTTTGTATAGGCTTTGTCCATCCGCCGGAAGTGAAAAAAATACCCGGTTGCAGATAAGAAAACCATCAGCAGATCCAAATAAAAAACCTCCCCTAGAGTTTTAGCCAGGGGAGTACTTGTCAGTAAAATCAAATTGATCAGTATAATGATGCCGGCATGACAGGCAATCCATTCCCACTGTCCCTTGATATAGGCCATCGTCCTCATAATATCACATACCCCATTCCTTTTTTTGTCGTAATGAAAGACCGAAGTCCAAATTCCTCCAGCTTGAGCCTGACGCGATTGACATTAACGGTCAAGGTATTCTCATTGACATAGATCTCATCGTCCCACAATCCCCGCATCAAAGCTTCTCTGGTCACGATTTTTCCTTGGCTTTCCATCAGGAGCTTTAAGATTTTCAGTTCATTCTTGGTCAATTCACACTTTTTATCCTCATAGATGGCCACAGCCCCCTCAATATGGACGGTAAGCCCCCGGCACCGTAGAACCTGGGATTCCTGGTAATTATATTCATAGGCTCTGCGGATAACAGCCTGAAGCTTGGCTACTAAAACAGCATTGTCAAAAGGCTTGGTCAGGTAGTCATCGCCGCCGTTATTCATGCCCATAATGATATCCATATTGCTGTCCCTGGAAGAAATATAAATGACAGGAACAGAAGAAATCTCCCTGATCTTCTTGCACCAGTGGAATCCGTCAAAGCTGGGGATATTGACATCCATTAAAACAACATGCGGCTGTATGGTCAGGAATTCATCCATGATGTTGTCAAACATCGCTGCGATCCATACATCATAGCCCCACTTCAGCAGCAGCTTAGAAATCTCTTCAGCCAACATCCCGTCATCTTCAACAAGGTATATACGGTATTGTTCTTTTATTATCATCTTGAATTCCTCATACATTTTTCACTTTATTCTAATTTTACCATATACAAGTAGTTAACGCATTCGGAAAATCATTTCTTCTCCAATGTAAAACAGGCACGCCACCCAAAGCAGCATGCCTGTTTCATCTTTATGCTAATTTACCTTACTTCTGGCTATATTCGCCTAGTCTATCCTTGATCGTAGCTTGTGCTGCTGCCAGTCTTGCGATCGGCACCCTGTAAGGTGAGCAGGAAACGTAGTTCAAACCAACCTTGTGGCAGAACTCAACGGAAGCGGGATCTCCACCGTGCTCGCCGCAGATACCGAGCTTCAGCTCAGGTCTGACGGAGCGGCCTAATTCCGCAGCCATCTTAACCAGCTTGCCTACGCCATTCTGATCCAGCGTCTGGAACGGATCCTGTTCAAAGATGCCTTTGTTGAGGTATTCCTTGATGAACTTGCCTGCATCGTCTCTGGAGAAACCGTAAGTCATCTGGGTCAAGTCGTTGGTTCCGAAGGAGAAGAACTCAGCTGTCTTAGCAATTTCATCTGCTGTCACGGCGCCTCTCGGAACTTCAATCATGGTGCCGTACATGTAATCCAACTGGATGCCTGATTCAGCTATGATCTTATCGGCTGTTTCTCTGACAACCTTTTCAATGTAGGTCAACTCTCTGATATCGCCAACCAACGGAATCATGATCTCCGGATGCACGTCGATACCCTTTGCCTTCTTTACATGGACAGCTGCTTCAATAATCGCTCTCGCCTGCATTTCAGCGATTTCCGGGTAAGTAACGGCCAAACGGCAGCCTCTGTGACCCAGCATCGGATTGAACTCGTGCAAGCTTTCAACTCTGGCCTTGAGCTTTTCGAACTCGATGCCCATAGTCTTTGCCAGTTCCTTTATGTCCTCATCTTCATGAGGCAGGAACTCATGGAGCGGCGGATCCAGAAGACGGATGGTAACCGGTCTTGCTTCCATCGCCTCAAAGATGCCGATAAAGTCTTCGCGCTGCATCGGAAGCAGCTTGCCAAGACCAACCTTTCTCTCTTCCAGCGTTTCGGAAATGATCATTTCTCTCACTGCCGGAATTCTGTCTTCTTCAAAGAACATATGCTCTGTACGGCAGAGACCGATGCCTTCTGCGCCGAACTTGACAGCCTGCTGGGCATCTCTGGGCGTATCAGCATTGGTTCTGACCTTCATTTTTCTGACTTCGTCGGCCCAACCCATCAGGATGCCGAAATGTCCGGAAAGCTCCGGCTCTTTTGTCTCGATAACGCCTTCATATACCAGGCCGGTGCTGCCGTTCAGTGAGATGAAATCGCCTTCATTATAAACCTTATCGCCAGCGATAAATATCTTTTCTTCTTCCTTGACCTTGATGTCTTCACAGCCTGCTACGCAGCATTTGCCCATGCCCCTTGCAACAACAGCTGCGTGGGAAGTCATGCCGCCTCTTGCTGTCAGGATCCCCTTGGACTCAACCATACCTTCGATATCCTCCGGTGAGGTTTCAAGTCTGACAAGGATGACCTTCTCGCCGTTTCTTGCCGCATGCACGGCTGCCTCAGCTGTAAAGTATACTTTACCTGTGGCGGCGCCGGGTGATGCCGGTAGACCCTTTGCTATGGCAATAGCTTTCTTCTCTGCAGCAGGATCAAACATCGGATGCAGCAGCTGATCCAATGTTGCAGGCTCAACTCTCATGACCGCTTCTTCCTTGGACAGCTTGCCTTCTTCTACCAGTTCAACCGCTACCCGCAGTGCTGCAGGAGCTGTTCTCTTGCCATTTCTGGTCTGAAGCATGAAAAGCTTGCCTTTTTCGATGGTAAACTCGATGTCCTGCATATCCCTGTAGTGGTTTTCAAGAAGGTTTGCTACCTCGATAAACTGCTTGTAAACTTCGGGGTTGATCTCGCCCAGCTTATCAATGGTCTGGGGGGTTCTGATGCCTGCAACAACGTCTTCACCCTGTGCGTTCATCAGGAACTCGCCATATATCTTTCTTTCGCCGGTCGAGGGGTTTCTTGTGAAAGCAACGCCGGTACCGCAATCATCACCCATGTTTCCAAATACCATGGACTGTACATTGACGGCTGTTCCCAGGTTTCCGGGAATGTTGTTCAATTGTCTGTAGATGATGGCTCTCTCATTGTTCCAGGACCTGAAAACGGCTTTTACAGCATGCAGAAGCTGCTCTCTGGGATTCTGAGGGAAATCTTCTCCCTTTTCCTTCTTATACATATCCTTGAACTTATGTACCACTTCCAGCAAATCGGAAGCACTTAAGTCTGTATCGTATTTAGCGCCCTTTTCTTCCTTGATGCCGTCCAGGATCCTCTCGAACTTGGACTTTGGAATTTCAATAACAACGTCGCTGAACATCTGGATGAATCTTCTATAGCTGTCGTATGCAAACCGGTCATTATTGGTGCTCTTTCTAATGGTTTCAACCACCTCGTCGTTAAGACCCAGGTTCAGGATGGTGTCCATCATGCCGGGCATTGAGAACTTGGCGCCGGAACGGACAGATACCAGGAGCGGATTATCCCCGCCGCCGAAGGTCTTACCGGTGGCTGCTTCCAGTTCAGCGAGCTTTCCGAATATCTCATCGTTCAACTCAGGCCAGATATCCTGCCCCTTGTTATAGTACTCATTGCAAGCTTCAGTCGTAATCGTGAATCCATGAGGTACCGGCAGTCCGATATTGGACATTTCCGCCAAATTCGCGCCCTTTCCTCCCAGAAGATCCTTCATAGAAGCTTTACCTTCTTTGAAGTTGTAGACAAACTTCTTCATAACTCATTAGCCTCCTTTAATATTTGAAGAATGATATTCGCAGTTTCTTCAATCGCCTTATCC
The DNA here is from genome assembly GCA_021083345.1 of Calditrichales bacterium MX18-03. GTDB lineage: Bacteria > Bacillota > Clostridia > Lutisporales > Lutisporaceae > JAJGRE01. The sequence continues at coordinate 1,110,184 of JAJGRE010000001.1, forward strand.
GTAACGTCTATAACGGCGCAACCGATACCGGCCATGACTTCCTCTGCGTATTGAAGCTCTTGGGCAATTCTGTCCAGACTCGCATAGTTGGCTTCGCTGCTTAGCCCATGAGCTTTTAGTCTCTCTTGCCTGATAGGGTTCAACTGCTGCGGACCGATGACCAGTCCGATGATCTTATGGGGCGCTATTTCATACAACTCCTTGGGAGGCTTAACCTCCGGCAGAAGCGGTATATTGGCTACCCTCAGGTTCTTGCTGGCCAGGTACATGCTGAGAGGCGTCTTGGAGGTCCTGGAGATACCAAGCAGGACGACGTCCGCTTTCTTGATTCCCCTGGGATCCTTGCAGTCATCGTATTTTACTGCAAACTCCACAGCCTCTATTCTGTTGAAGTATTCATCATCCAGTTTTCGGATAACGCCCGGCGTATAGGAGGGAACACATCCCGTTACCTTCGAAATGGCATCGACGGCCGGTCCCATGATATCGACATAGGCGATATGGTGCTTTTCTGCCTGCTCAATAATATATTGCCTGATCTCCGGAACAACCAGAGTAAACATAATGATACTATTGAGGTCCTTTGCTTCGCTTATGACTTCCTGGATACTTTCCAGTTCCGTTACATAAGGAATCCATTTGATTTTGATTTCACAGTCGGGGTATTGGGCTGATGCTGCCTTTGCAACCTGCTCGGCCGTCTCGCCGATGGAGTCCGACAACACATAGATTACAGCTCTTCCATTTTCCATCATTTTACTCACCCTATTCCTTGCCTAGATCGTAAAAAAGCCTGGTTATATTCGTCTTGGATATTTTTCCGGTAATCTTGAATTGTTCCTTCCCCTCGCTGTTTGTAAAGGGCTCCAATACCGGAAGACTGTCAATATCGTGAGAGATCAGCTTGCCTGCTGCGTCGTAGGCGCTCTCGCTATCTGTCGTGAAGATGATGTTCGGCATTCTGGACATGATCATACCTACCGGCATATTCCGTATATCGTTATTGCCGATAGCTATCTTGATGAAATCCTTGCGTGATACAATACCGGCCAATGCACCGTTACTCTGGACGTATATGGTGCCGACATTGGAAAGGAACAGCATGACAATAGCATCGTATACCGTCGTCTCTTCATTGACAACGACAGGTCTTGTCTTGATTTCGGACACTTTGATGCCTTTGATGACGTCTCCCGCGATATTGTTTATGTTCTTGCCGGAATAAAAATAGCCTACCTTGGGACGCGCTTCCAGCACATCCGACATGGTAAGAATCGTAAGGTCCGGCCTCAGCGCTGCCCTCGTCATATTCAGCTTGGCTGCCAGCTGTTCACTTGTGATGGGTTGGTGCTTTTTTACAAGCTCAACGATATGTTTTTGACGACTCGTGAATTCGATAACTATCACCTGCCTTTAATAACATAATTATAAATAGGAATGAATGCCGTTTTCCTTTAATTCTCTATCAATACTAACATAAAAAAATTACCGCCTGCAATATATAATTGGAAAAATATCGAAAAAATATGCATGCCTACTGCATTGCCCAGCATATGCCACCCACAGGAAATCGGATGGCATATGCCGGTTGCAGGTCTTAGGCTTCCTATTTCACGACAATGCTGCCCAGATCGGCGATCCGGTTCATCATCCCGCTGATGCATTTCAATAAAGCCAACCGGTTGTTCTTGATATCCGCATCTTCAACCATAACCATAATGTTATCAAAGAAATCGTCAATGGGTTTCTTCAAAGTCATCAGCAAGCATAGCGCCTGATGGTATTCGTTGTTCTGTACATGCTCTTCAAACACCGACTTGATTCCGTTATAAGCGTTGAGCAGCTCCATTTCGGCGCCCTGGGTAAACAGCTCCTCATTCATTTCAGTCTCACCGGCTTTGGCTGCCAGATTGGAAACCCGGTTGAAGGAGCCCAGAATGCTCAGGAATTCCTCCTTATACTTCCAGGCAGCCAATTCTTCTATTTTAAGATAGGCTTCAAACAGGTTGTCGAACTCGGCGTTGATCACCGCATCCACTACGTCATACTCAAAGCCTCTGTCAATCATGACATTCTTGAAGCGCTGCTTGAAAAACTCCACAACATCCTTCTTGACGATCTTGACATCGCCCTTGACGATCCCCTTCTCGACAAAGACCTTCAAGGCAATATCCGCCAGATGCTTCAAGCCTACATGCAGCTTGCTGTCCAATACGACAGACAGAATACCGATAGCCTGACGCCGCAGCGCATAGGGGTCTTGAGAGCCTGTGGGCTGGATGCCGATGGCAAAACAACCGCATATGGTGTCCATTTTGTCTGCAATGCTCAGGATAGCGCCGTTTGTCGTTTCCGGTGTATAGTCTCCGGCAAACCTTGGCAGGTAATGCTCCAGTATGGCATCGGCAACCGACTCCTGCTCTCCCTGAATGAGGCCATACTCTCTGCCCATGATGCCCTGCAGTTCATCGAACTCCTTAACCATATTGGTGACCAGGTCCGCCTTGCAGAGGTAAGCAGCTCTCAGAAGCTGCTTCTTGTCCTCGGCCTGCAGCTCCACTGCTTCCGCCAGATATTCGCACAGACGGCTGATCCGCATGGTTTTGTCATAAATCGTTCCAAGAGTCTCCTGGAACACCACATTCTTGAGCTTCTCCACACAGCTGTCCAAGGACATCTTTTTATCTTCATTATAGAAGAATGCCGCATCCGCCAATCTGGCCCGGAGCACCTTCTCGTTTCCTTCCCTTACGGTATCCAGGTACTGGTCGTTTCCGTTTCTCACCGTAATAAAGCAATTCATCAGGTTGCCCGACTTGTCAACCACCGGGAAATAGCGTTGATGCTCCTTCATCGGCGTAATGACGACTTCTTTCGGCAGCTTGAGATAATCGGCCTCAAAGCTGCCCATGAGGGCAGTCGGGTACTCGACCAAATGGACGACTTCTTCCAACAGCGCCTCATCCATCAAGACTTCTCCGCCTTTTTCATGCGCCAGCTTTTCACACTGCCTGCGGATCAACTCCCGTCTTTCATCCTGGTCAACAATGACAAAGCCTTCCTTCAACTTGTCAAAGTACTCTGAAACCTGATCGATCTGAATGGCACCCTGCGACAGAACCCGGTGTCCCCTGGTGACACGGCTGCAGAGAATACCGTCCTTGTCAAACGCGATCAGTTCCTCCCCTAAAAGGGGCAGGACCCAACGGATCGGCCTTGCGAAGCGGAAGGACTTGCTGCCCCACTTCATGGATTTGGGGAAGGTCATAGACGTCATGACAGCAGGCAGTATCTGCTTCATTACCGCATTGACAGAGCCGCCCTTTTCAAATTTTTTATAATAGACGTATTCCACACCTGACAGTTCTTTTGTAAAAACATCCGAATGCTCCGCTTTCTGTCCCTTCAGGAAGCCCAAAAGGGCTTTTGTCGGATTGTTGTTCTCATCGTAGGCCGCCTTTTTCGAAGGACCTTTCACCAGTTCCTCCAGATCAGCCTGCTGCTCAGCAATACCTTTAACATACAGCACAAGCCTTCTGGGTGTCCCGTATGTCCTTATTTCTTCAAAGTCAACGCGGTTATCCTTGAGGAGCGCAGCTGCAATATTTTTCATCTGCTCCAACGTGTTGGGCATATAATGCGCCGGGATTTCCTCTGTTCCGATTTCAAAAATTAGATCTCTATTCATTGCTTTCACCTCCTGCGAGCGTAGCTTTCTCCCCGAAAACATCCTTCCTGGCAAGGGGATAACCCATCTCTTCCCGCTGCTTCAGATAGGCCTGTGCAACCCCACGGGCCAGGTTTCTGACCCTGCCTATGAAGCTTGCCCTTTCTGTCACGCTGATAGCTTTTCTGGCATCCAGCACATTGAAGGTATGGGAACACTTCAATACATAATCATAGGCCGGCAGAACCAGGGGAATGGCCAGCAGCCTTTTGGCCTCTTTCTCGTACTCATCGAAAAATCTAAAGCATAGTGCCGTATCCGCTTCTTCGAAGCTGTATTTCGAGTGCTCGAATTCCGCTACCTTGAATACGTCGCCGTAATTGACGCCAGAAACCCATTCGATATCAAAAACATTGTTCTTCTCTTGGATATACATGGCGATTCTCTCCAGACCGTAGGTCAGTTCGGCGGATTCCAGGTGGCAGTCGATGCCGCCCACCTGCTGGAAGTAGGTGTACTGGGTGATTTCCATGCCATCCAGCCAGACCTCCCAACCAAGCCCCCATGCCCCCAGGGTAGGAGACTCCCAATTATCCTCAACGAACCGTATGTCATGCTTCAGGGGGTCGATACCCAGGGCTTTGAGGCTTCCCAGGTACAGATCCTGTACATTGTCCGGCGACGGCTTTAAAATCACCTGAAACTGATGATGCTGATACAACCGGTTGGGGTTCTCGCCGTATCTGGCATCGGCAGGCCGTCTTGACGGCTCAACATAAGCGATCCGCCAGGGCTCCGGCCCCAAGGCTTTCAAAAAGGTATAGGGGCTCATTGTCCCGGCACCCTTCTCCACATCATAGGGCTGGCCCAGGATGCAGTTTTGCGCTGCCCAGTAATTCTGAAGCGTCAGAATGATCTCTTGAAAAGTCATTTTCAGTCCCTCCTCTTTACTTTGTTACAATTTTATTTTAAACTTTGACCCTTAATCAGGAATGGAAAGTTATCTCTGACGAAATCCTTTCACTGACATCTATTGGGAATACCTCCAGGCAAAATCGTCAAACGGACCACCAGAGATGGGACCCATGCCAACGATTTTGTTGGCTTTGAAAGGATAAGGAAGACATTACTTTTCATTACTAACCCTGACTTCAGAGAAGAAAAAATAAAAACCCTTCATCCCTTATCGGTAAGGGACGAAAGGTTACTTCCGCGGTTCCACCCTTTTTGACCGGATCATTGCCTGCCCGGTCCTCTTTCGGTACGTATGCTCCAAAGTGCCCTTCACTGAACCGCTTACCGGATTTCCACCACCGGGCAGCCGCGCTGCCGGATCCGGCTCTCTATAAAAGCGGAGTCAGTTACTCCTCTTTCTCAACACATACATATTATTCTGAAAATCCTTCACAAACCGACACCGTTCCAGGTCTTTCGCCATTATTGCCCGGGCAATACGCCATCCCGACACAGCGGCTCTGCGGTTTATGCAATGATGTTACCAATAATTTAGCAGATTGCCATTGGTTTGTCAACTCATAAATAAAATGCGACTCAGTCGCATTTTATTGGTTATTGTATGGTTAGCACGTCGCCATATGTCCCCGGCTGCTCTGTATTGGCTGTCGGCTGTCCTTCAACCGCATGGTCTTTACTGCCTGCTGCATTTTTCAGTTTGCTGGCTATGTCATCGGCCGTATTGGCAATCATATTGTTTACATTAATAGTCTCTTTGTTGGGCCGTTCCACCTCAATGGTGCACTTCGACATCAGCGCGATTGCTGTGCCGATGGCGGTCAACTGCGGAACCACTACTGCGCTCAGGGCACCTGCAGTAACTGGTATGTCCAGGATCACGTATTCATCCCTTTTAATCCGGATGCGGTTTACGTTTCCTGACTTGACGATGTTCTTAATCTTGTCAACGGCTTCAGTGCCTTTGACGGACATGGCTTCCGTCCACTTCTTATTGCCGGTCTCCTCTATGTTGATCAATGCATCTACGACGTTGCCGCCGGCAGCCTCCAGTGCATCCTTTGCTTCCTTATAGGAAACGCCGGTCCTGTCACGTATGATATCAATCTTTTCCAGTGAAATATCCATGGCCTCTTCTCCTTTCAAAGTTCTGAGTCCTTAATGCCATCCAGGAACTCCAGGGATCTGAACCGTTTATCCAGATGGATCCGGATGAATGCCCTCAGGATTTTATCTACTTCATTGAAAATAGTATTGTCAATTTTTTTAGTATTTACTCTAGATATTTCTGTGTTTAATAAAAATTTAAAGGCTTCTACGGTACCCTGACTGATTTTGAAAGCATTCGGATTGAAAAGGGAAGACGTTTCACTGCAGTCCCTGCAGATGACACCGCCAAGCTCGGCATCAAACTTCGGATAGAAATCCTTGTCGCCCCGGCAGCTTACGCAGCGTGACAGGTTGGGTCTGAAGCCGCTGATTTCCATCAGCTTCAGCTGATAAGCCAAATGCAGCAGCCCTGTAGGTATTTCCCCCGTTGAAAGGTAGTAGAGGGTTTTGGCCAACAGCATAAATAGCCGCTCACTGGGAATACCCTCTTCAGATACAGCATCTGCCAGTTCTACGAAGTAAGTCGCATAGGAGAGCCTCAGCAAATCCTTTCTCAGATTATAAAAGGTCTCCCTTACCGTTGCTTGTGTTATATGATAAAAATTTGTGCCCCTATAGAGCACAAATTCACTGAAGACAAAAACCTCACTGGCAGATAGCAGGCTGCTTTTGGGCTTCCTGCTGCCTTTAGCAATGGCCTTTATTTTTCCGTTGTTCCTTGTCAGGATGGTCAGAATCTTGTCGGCTTCACCCAGGTTGCTGTATTTCAGGATGATGCCCTGTGTTTTGGCAATTGCCATGGTCTCACTCCCAATAGCCCAGGTTTTTAAGGGCGGCTTTGCTGTCCCGCCAATTGTTCCTGACTTTCACCCACAGCTGCAGGTTGATCTGGCAATCCAGGATGGTCTGTATATCCGCTCTGGATTTGCTTCCTATCTCTTTCAGCATTTTTCCCTGTTTCCCGATGATAATGCCTTTGTGGGATTCCTTCTCGCAGTATATGGTGGCTTCAATGTCCATGATGTCCTTGCTGTCCCGGTCCTTCATGGAGAGTATCTCCACGGCCGTGCCGTGAGGCACCTCTTCCGATGTCAGCTCCAGTATCTTCTCCCGGATGATCTCCGAAACAATGAACTTTTCCGGCACATCGGTATACATATCCGCTGGAAAGTACTGCGGTCCGGCCGGCAGAAACTTAACGATCTCTCCGATCAATTCATCAATGTTGTTTCCGGTATGGGCGGATATGGGGATGATACTGTCGAAATAGCTTTCGTGGATGCTTAAGGAGGCAACGGTCTGCTCCAATTTGCTTTTGTTGATCTTGTCGATCTTGTTCAAGACCAGGATCACCGGTGACTGAATCTGCTTTGCCACCTCTATGATGTATAGATCTCCGGTACCGATTTCGGTGGAGCAGTCAAATACGACTACAACCACGTCAACACCCTTCAATGACTCGGTAGCCGATTTTACCATGTATTCGCCCAGCATGTGCTTGGGCTTATGAATGCCCGGTGTATCAATAAACACAATCTGAAATTCGTCCCTTGTATAGATGCAGCGAATGGAATTACGCGTCGTCTGAGGCTTGCTGGAAATAATGGATACCCGCTCGCCGATCAGCTGATTGATGAGCGTTGACTTGCCTACATTCGGTCTGCCTATGATTGATACAAAGCCTGATTTGAATTTTTTATCCATATTGTCACCTCATCTGTTACCAAATACCTGCGTTTATTAACATTAATATTATCATGTGCAATGTGTCATCCTAGCATTGCGCAGGAGCCTTCTGTGGAAGAATGACAATGGTATCTAATAAGTCGTGAATGCTTCAGGCAGCAGCTCTTTCAAAGTATGCACCCTCGTTCCTTCACCGTCTTCCAGAACAACCTGTATATCCAGCCCAAATTCTGCCATGAACTGTCTGCAGATTCCGCACGGATATGTTTGAAAACCGCCACTGCTTACTACGGCAATTGCTTCGAATTCCTTTTCACCTTCGGATATCGCCTTAGTATAGGCTACCCGCTCTGCGCATATGGTTGCACCGTACGAGGCGTTTTCGATATTGCAGCCGGTATAAATATTCCCTGATTTTGTCAGCAGCGCGGCACCTACTTTGAAATTTGAGTATTTGACATAGGCATTCGCCATCGCTTCCTTTGCCTTTTTTACTAGTATGTCATGATTCATGCTTTTCACTCTCCTATATCGACCCGGACCTCGCCAGGCACCACTTGGATCCATGTGGTTCCTTTGTTTAGCGTGATTTCGCTGCCTTTAAGATCCTTGTAGACGGTTTTTTCTTTCCTGCCGGACTTCTGCCATTCGATTTCGATCAGCTTGCCCCCGGTCAGCAGGTAGCCCCGGTCTTTTCCTATATTTTTCACTTCAAGGCGCCCCACTTTGTCCAGCACCTTCACGCTTGTTTTTTCTACAATGATATTGGCTGCGGTAACAGCCTTTCCGGACTCCTTATCCAGGTGCTTTTCTCCGTTTATGGTTCTATAGTATGTCTTTTCATTTGCATCATATACATAGCCCACTTTATAGCCTTTGCTGTAACTGAAAGCAATACTGCCCACTTTTTTTCCGTCCGGCTCTAGAAGCGCTTCACTGAATTTGAAGTACGCCGGAGCAGATTTGGTCTCCATCTTCTTGTCCGTCATGACTTCCCGCATCAGCCGTGTGCTGGTATACAGGTTATGCGGCATTTTTCGGTCCTTTGTCCGCCAGAAGCAGGGAGAGCCCTTTAAGTCGTTCAGGGTATCCACCTTCATGGCATTGAGGTCCTCCAGTGCCTGTGGGCTGCCGCCGCAGTGGACATAGACGGCATTATACTCCAGCGCCTTATCGATGAAATAAGGGCGAGCACTGCGCACCGGTCCTATCTTATCGGATATATTATGATGGTAAATGGCCATATACCGGGTAATATTGCCTTCTACAGGAAACTCGTAGACGATTTCCGCATCCAGCAGCCCTGACTGCGGCCGTGCATTATATTCATTATCCAGCATCACTGCGATGGGCCGCAGCTTGGCATCGGCTTCATCTTCAATTTCTTGACCGTCCAGCGGACACTGAACTCCACTTTTGGCCTCGGGGGTCGGCTCAGCAGTAGGCTGCGGTATTTCCTGTACAGGTACCTGCGGCACTTCTGTATTTGCCGGAACGGCTTTACTTCCGCAGCCGGCTGAGAGAGCGGCAATTAATAATACGATCATGAGTGCGATGAGCCTTTTCTTGTTTTTCATACACAACCTTCTTTCCTTCATTTAGTGGTTCGTTACGTTGTGCCTGGAGCCTGTACGCCAGCCAGATGATTGTATTACGTCTGTTACTTGTCCAATTTTTTTCGATTCTATCTGTTCAAAAAGCTGAAAATGACATAAGTCAATACAGTTCCCAATAATGCTCCCAGCAATACCTCCAGCAAACTGTGGATTTTTGTCTCCACTCGGCTTTGTAAAACGAGAACGCCCAAAATCAGTGCCATAAAGCTTACATACGCGCTGCCGCCGTACAGCCATATGACAGTTACCAGTGAAAAGGCAACAGCAGCGTGTCCGCTGGGCATGCCGCCTTGAAGGATGTTCTTTGAGTGGAATAAAAACTTGATGATGACCACTGCAGCCAAAACCGCCCCCAGATTGACAAATGTCATATGGGAAAGCGATTGCCTGACCTGATCGATCACTCTTACTTCGGCAGCAGGCACCCGGCTGAAAAACACAAGATAGGCGATTGCGGCTGAACTCATAGCAGAAACCAGAACGGCACCGGCAGCAACATCCTTGGCAATCTTGGCAATTGGATGAAACTCCATCGTGGCAATGTCCACGGTTTTCTCAATAGCCGTATTGATCAGCTCGCATATGATGACCATGGCAATGGCCAGGATCAGCAGGATCAGCTCCACCCTTGTGATCCTGGCAAAAAGGCTGTACCCCAGTACCGCTGCTGCTGCAACCATATGGATGCGCATATTGCGCTGCGTCTTCAATGCATAAATGATTCCTTCCACTGCAAAGCTAAAGCTGTCCAGCAGTCTTCTTGCACCCAAAGGCAACCCCTCGCTTACCGGTTTATCTCCATCCTGGATAAATATTCTTCCTGCTTCTCAAACATACCCTTCTCGGATTTTTCATCCTCATGGTCATAGCCTAAAAGGTGAAGCATCCCGTGGGTCAGCAGAAAAGCCAGTTCCCGCTCAAAGCTATGGCCGTACTCCTCTGCCTGCTCCTTGGCTTTCTCCAGTGAAATAACGATATCTCCAAGGGCCAGCTCCTCATCGATGTATTCGGCATCCGGGTCTTCCTGCATTTCTTCGCTTAGAAGCTCCTCCTCCTCAAAATCCATCATCGGAAAGGATAATACGTCAGTCGGTGCGTCAATCCCCCTGTACTCTTCGTTCAGGCTCCGGATCTCCTCATTGCCGACAAAAGAAATACTGACTTCATACTCTTCTTCGCTGCCTTCATAGGCCAGCACCTTTTCCACCACCTGAACGGTGAAAGCTTCCAGGGCTTCATCCACAGCGATGAATTCCTGCCTGTTATCAATCAATACCGACAATCCCATTACCTCCTTATAATTTATTCACATCCGTACAAAATTCTTCTGTCACTTGCCTAGCTCCTATTGCCAATGGTTTTATCATTTAGTATCTGCCGTATTGCGGAAATCTAAACCTGTGCCGCATTTATCATTGTACTATCCATATCGGGATATTCGATGCGGTCATGAAATATTCCTGCCAATACCTTTATAAAAGCTTCGGCGATCTTGTCCAGATCCTTCAGTGTCAGCTCACACTGATCCAATTGTCCGTCCAAGAGCTTATCCCGGATGATTTTGCGGACACCCTGGTCCACCTGGCTCCGGCTGGGCTCCGGCAACGACCGGACATAGGCTTCCACCGAGTCCGCCAGCATGACGATGGCCGCTTCTCTTGACTGCGGCTTAGGAAAGGCATAACGGAACTTGCTTTCCTCGATGCCTTCACCGGCTTCCGAGTTCAGGGCTTTATGGTAAAAATATGCTACCAGCGTATTCCCATGGTGCTCTTCAATAATTCGGCATACCGAGGAAGGTAGCTTGCTTTTCTTGGCATATTCTACACCGTCCTTTACATGGGAGGTGATGATCAGCGTGCTCAGGTTGGGTGTGATTTTATCATGGGGGTTATCCTGGGTGATCTGGTTTTCCTTGAAAAAGTACGGGCGCTTGAGCTTGCCAATATCATGGTAATAGGCGCCTACCCTGCATAAGAGCGCATTGGCGCCTGCATCCTCGCCTGCCGCCTCGGCCAGGTTACCCACCAGTATGGAATGGTAATAAGTTCCCGGCGCCTCTATCAAAAGCCGCCGCAGTAGCGGCTGGTTTGGGTTGGAGAGCTCCAGCAGCTTGATGGGCGTGATGATATCAAAGGTGGTTTCGAAAAATGGCAGCGCGCCGACAGTCAAAATGGCTGAAAGGATACCGCCTCCCACACTGTAAAGCATATCAAAAACAAGAGGCTGCATTTGGACCTGCGTCACGAAGCCCAGACTGAAAACAATCAGGCCGCTGGCCAGACTGATGAAAAGGCCTGTCAGCACGATACTGCTTCGATGGTGGGTGCGGGATACCAGAACGGCACCCAGAATACCGCATACCAGCATGATGGTCATGATCCCCATGTCAAATCCGTTTATAATCGAAATAAAAATCGTATTGACGATATTGGCTACTACCGCAATCCTGGGGTTTACCAGCAGGGAAATCAGCATGGTGCCTGCCGGGAGCAGAATGAGATGAGTGGAAATGCTGCGCACGCCAACAGAAACAGCCAGGGTTGCAGTAAAAATCAAGCCCGTCAGAAACAGCGCGGCATTGTTGCCCCAAAGGGCTTTGTCAAAGCGGATCAGGTAGACAGCCAATACCGAAAAGCATACAAGGATCATGATGGTGTAACCGGCAAGCAGTCTTATGTCTAATCCGCCAATGGCTTTCTCATACAACAAGCCATAAGCCCTGAGAAGCTCGATCTGCTGCGCCGTCACCTCATGACCTTTGTTAATGATCTTGGTATCCTTCTTGATGATGACCTCGCTGACGCTTTCACGGGCCAGCTTCTTTTTTTCCAATGTGGTCTGCTGGTCGTAATACATATTGGGCCGCAGGAGCATCACTGCAATATCCGCACCGGCCTCATTCAGCTTTGTCTTCTTGGGCAGGTTCACGAAAAATTCCCGTATGGCATCCCGCTTGTCGTTCAGCTGGTCTTCGGTTATCCGCTCGCTTAATATCTGGTTGATGATATAATCCGTATTTTCCCGTAAAGCCTTCAGTTCGCTGTCCGGAGCAATCAGCAGTGCGCTGTACAGGTTGCTGTTCAAGCTGATGTTGGACTCCTGCTCCAGTGACTGCAGCTTTTGCACTTTAGCCAGCTCCTGATTGCTTCTGATCCCTTCCACCAGGCTATAGAAGCTGTCTATTCTTTTTTTTATATCGATCTGCACATTCAGATCAAGCTTGTACACCGGCTGCACAGCCTCTTCCGCTTGCTTCCTGTACAACTCGGTTGCTGCCGTATCCGCAATATCGTAAGGAGCGTATATATCGTCTCCGGCCACATCCCCAACCTTCATGTCATATCGGAGCGGTGCAGCATTCAACAGGAAAAAAGACAGGATCACAGCAAACAAGCCCAATGCCAGAATGGACTTGATGACGGCATTGCTCCTGAAAAGCCTTTTGAAATTGGAAATGGAGAGCTGTATCATTTCATAACCTCCATTCAGATGGTGCGTGCATCAGCCCAAGTCTTATTCGGCAGTCTGACCTGCTTCATCCTCCCTCTGCTTTTCAAAACGGTCATAGGCTTTGATGATTTCCCTCACCAGCTTATGCCTCACGACGTCTCTTTCATTAAAATAAATGAACTCAATGCCTTTGATCTGCTCAAGAATATCCATCACCTGCTTGAGACCGGAATATTTGCCTCTGGGCAGGTCAATTTGGGTAATATCGCCTGTAATAATTGCCTTGGAGCCGAACCCCAGCCTTGTCAGAAACATTTTCATCTGTTCGGGAGAGGTGTTCTGGGCTTCATCCAATATGATATAACAATCGTCCAGCGTCCTGCCGCGCATGTAGGCAAGGGGGGCTACTTCTATGACCCCTCTTTCAACGTGTTTCTGGTAGGTTTCTGCGCCCATGATATCGTATAGCGCGTCATACAGCGGCCTCAAATAAGGATCAACCTTGGTCTGCAGGTCACCGGGCAGAAAACCCAGCTTTTCACCGGCTTCCACTGCCGGCCTTGTCAGGATGATCCGGCTTACCTCCCTGTTTTTGAACGCCCTCACTGCCATCGCCATTGCAAGGTATGTCTTTCCCGTACCTGCCGGTCCGATTCCGAAGACAATCTCATTTTTCAGGATGGCGTCCACATATTTTCTTTGTCCCACCGTCTTGCAGCGGATGATCTTGCCCCGGGCTGTCGTGATCACCGCATCGTTTAATGCCTCCGTCTTTTTTTCTTCCCCATCACGGACAAGTTCTATGGCATAATGCACGGTATGTGCGGAAATGACTTCGCCCTCTCCCTGGGCTTTTAAAAGGGTGTCTATGGTCTTTCTGACCAGCAGCACCATCGCTTCCTCGCCTACGATCCGCACTTCTCCTTCTCTGACGATGATGTCGGCACCAAAGGCTTCTTCTATGATTTTCAGGTTCTGATCAAAATTGCCGAAAAGGCTCATGATCTTATCCATCTCAAGTATCTCAATACTAGATTCTATTATGTTTCCGGACAATTCCATGCCTCCTAAACCGTTATTTTACTTTTGTTGTGTAATAGCATTATATTAAAGGTCTACGACATCTTCAAGTTATTTTTGTTGACTTTGCCTTTTGTCAGACCGCCATCAAAGTCAGGGCGCCGGTTTCGCCGGGCTTGGCTCCGGGAGGGGCTCTTCCTGCTCGATCTTCCGTTTTGCAGCGATATCCTCCAGGATTTCAACGGCTATTTTAGCTTTTACTGTTTTCTGGTCTACGTAATAATCAATTTTTTTGTTGAGTACCACGGCATCCTCGGGTATTTGCAGCTTGATCCTGGCGCCAAGCCTTTCCGCGCATCTTGCTTTGGCTTCCTCCACCGTTATCTGCTTGATCTCAGGCTCAAGCTCCATGTATTTGTATTCAATGAGTTTTACGGGAAAAATGTAGTCTCCAAAGCTCAGCAGATTTCGTTCACGGATGTACTCATTGAACTCCTTGAATTTTGCTGTTCTTTTTCGCGAGAACTCCCGGTCCAGTATTTTCAGCTTGTACTGTCGGTCGGTTCTTCCGGTTTGTTTATATTCAACCTGCTGGAGGAGGATCTCTTCCGCATCCTCATGCCAGGTCCTGGCGTTGACCTGCGCCATGGCGTGGACATACCGGACATCAAGGCCCTGTCTTACGATTCGCCCTGTCACCAGTACCTGCCCTTTCCTAACCGTTTCGCCATCCTTTACCAGACTGTCTCCGTTCAACGCCAGCAGCTTCTGGATCACCCCATCCTTGGCAGCAACGATGTCACATGCGTCATTCCTGCTGACAATGGGCGGCTCCTCTCTCTTTTCGACGACCTCCACCACCGCTTTTGTTCCTTTGATCTGGATACCAATCCAGGATAGCTCCGGCATATGGATGAGGATACGGTTCTCAATGACCCGCTTGTTGATTTTCCCTTTATAGACGCCTTCCCTTAAGCCTTCTGCATAAAGCTGCCTGATAATCTTCTCCTTTTCTACCTGTTTTACGCCTACGATTTCAATCATCCATATAAATGATGACATGACATAAATCAGAACTGCCAGCAAAAGCAGCGCCGAGTAAAATAGCTTTCTCCGCTTGACGCTTTTGATAAAGAAGGGTAGTCCCCTCTTCTCCAGCACATTGACCGTGCTGTCTGTCCGCTTGACGATTTCTCTTAAGCGGGAAAAATTTTCAAGGCCGATTTTGGCCTTGACGGTTGTATAATCAAGTTTTTGGATATCCCATATGTATATATTATTGACAACTGCCAGATTGATAAACCTTTCAATCTTCAGTCCTTTAACAATAATAATAGCATATCCTCTCAGATAATTCCATATTCGCACCACAAACATCCCGCAGCCTCCCAAATCCTGTATTTAGAGTATAACGGCGAATCAGCTCAAAAACTGATTCCGCTTATTTCCCCCATGATGGTAATCTCCTCCTGCAGTATCGCTTTGATAGCAAGGTGTTTGCCGTCCAGTATGAGAATTCCGCTGCCGATATTGATCCGGATCTGGTTCTCGCCGTATTCGATAATACCTTTATGATTCTCGATGGTAACCTGATTGGTTCCGATAATGGTGACCTTTGCTACATCCATGATGATGTCCTGAGGAAGTTCAAAAGCGTTGGAGATCTTTTCCCTGAGCTTACGGTTTCTTTTATTCATAGCATCCACCTCTATATAAATGTATGCCTCTTTGCGGTATTGAAGAACAAATAAAAAAGGAGGGCCCCTTAGAGCCATCCCCGTTCCTTGTACAATTCAAAGCCTGCGGCCAGTGCTTCCTTTATTTGTTCTTCCAGTCCCTCATCCAGTGCCTTTATATGGAAGCAGGACTTACCCTTCAACTGCCTCAGGAGCTCCGGCTTAAATACCTTCTTCAGGTCCTCACTGACGTAAACAGGCATATAATAGAACCCCACATAGCTTTTCTGTAAAATCAATCCGGCAAAAAAAATCTCTTTTTTCTTCCTGCCTTCAATGATGATATCT
The DNA here is from genome assembly GCA_021083345.1 of Calditrichales bacterium MX18-03. Lineage (GTDB taxonomy): Bacteria > Bacillota > Clostridia > Lutisporales > Lutisporaceae > JAJGRE01. The sequence goes on from JAJGRE010000001.1 coordinate 1,125,732, forward strand.
TTGGTGGAATACAGCTCATACCGGCTCTCTTGATCAAATTTTACCGTCAGCCCGGTTTCATACGCCTTCAAGGCAGCCTTCAACCGCTCGAAAATGACATCAAGATCCTTGCTCATCCTCTGTATCACTCCTTCCTTCTCCATTATAACCTGCCGGTATGAAAAGGAAAAGCCGGGCAAGTACCCGGCTTATCTGATATTCCTTTTTATTGATCTGGGATTACCGAGGATTTCCGTCATTACGATGCTGCGGAACATATCCTCTGCGGAAAAGGCCAGTAAATCGCCTATCTCCCGGCTGCCTCTATCCATAGCCGCGTCGCCGATCTCCGAGTCCTGCAGGTATCCGGCTTCATCCGGTCCTGTGGACCTGCCTCCGGACCTGCCTTCGGTGCCGGTGTCCTGCTCGGCATAAGCCAAGCTGCCAGCCTGGTGCCTTTCTTCAAACTCAAAGCCCTCACCGTAAGTGTCTGCCATTCCGCTTCCAGCTGTCCTTCCCAAGGTCCGCACCTGGGGCTTCGGCTGGATCTGCTTGCCCTTATAGGCATTTGCCTGGGGGCGTTCCGGCCTGTAAGGCTTTTCCTCCCGCTTCGGCGTCCGCGCCTTCTCCCGCACGTCTTTACTAATCCGCCTGTTGATAAAACCGCCGATACTGATGACAATAAACAGCAGCGCCAGTAAATCTTCCAATGAGATCCCTCCTTTTCAGGGGTTCATGCTATTTCTTGCCTTTATCGATGCTCTCATTTTTCTGAAGCTTGGAGATGGCATCCCGCATATCGGTATCAGCCTGCAGATTCTGCAGGTGATAATAGTCCATGACGCCCAGCTTGCCCTGTCTTAATGCTTCCGCCATTGCCTTGGGCACTTCCGCCTCCGCTTCAACAACCTTGGCTCTCATTTCCTGGACGCTGGCCTTCATTTCCTGCTCCTTAGCCACCGCCATAGCACGTCTTTCTTCGGCTTTTGCCTGGGCAATCCGCTTATCTGCTTCTGCTTGATCCGTCTGAAGCTGAGCGCCTATATTCCTGCCGACATCTACGTCCGCAATATCTATTGAAAGGATTTCAAAGGCTGTACCTGAGTCAAGTCCTTTGGACAATACTGTCCTTGATATCAGGTCAGGGTTCTCCAATACCGCTTTGTGGCTCTCACTTGACCCTACTGTTGTTACGATACCTTCACCGACTCTGGCAATGATGGTCTCTTCACCGGCACCGCCGACCAGTCTCTCAATATTCGCCCTTACCGTAACCCGTGCTTTTGCTCTGACTTCAATACCATCCTTTGCCACTGCTGCAACAACTGGTGTCTCTATGACCTTCGGATTGACGCTCATCTGTACTGCCTGCAAAACGTCTCTTCCGGCCAAATCAATGGCTGCCGCTCTTTCAAAGCTCAGGTCTATTGCGGCTCTTTGTGCTGCAATCAGGGCATTGACGACCCTATCCACATTACCGCCTGCCAGATAGTGGGCTTCCAGCTGGTTTACCGAGACACTCAGTCCGGCTTTTCTGGCTTTGATCAGAGGATTGACGATTCTAGAGGGTGTAACCCTTCTGAGCCGCATACCCACCAGCGTAAAAATACCTACATTGACACCTGCAGCCAGGGATGAAATCCACAAGCCCAAGGGAACAAAGCTCAGGAAAATGGTGATGCCCAGTATAACCAGGAATATGGAAACAACCCCAAAAATAATACTATCCATTCAGATTTCCTCCAATTTCATTTAATATCAGTTTCTTCACAATCATCTTATTGTCTCCTTCGAACGACCACACGATACCCTTCAACCTTGACAACTTCTATTTCCTCATTTTTCTCAATGAACTCGCTTTCAGAAACAGCATCGATTCTGACACCATCTACCTGTACGGTTCCCGCAGATCTTAACGGTGTCACTACAACACCCCTCATACCGAGATATCGGCTGTAGTCCTGTCCGCCCGAATACCCTTCCTCATTCTTTTGCTCCGTATTTAAAACCAGTTTTCGGATATAGCCCCGACCATAACCCATTTTGTAAAGGCCGATTACGATAAGCGCCAATATCGCCGTCGTCATGACAAGGATAAAAACCGCTTCCAGCGCACTGGACGAGATCATAAAAATGCTTGCCAGAACACAAACGATACCGCTTATTCCCGCGATCCCGAAGCCGGGTGCCAGCGCTTCTACCAGAAGCAGCATCAGACCCAGTACATACAAGAGCGCCGTAAGAAGACTCCAATCGCCAAACATATCATACACCCCCTTGCCTCATAAATAGATATTGCCCTTTCTTAATGATTTATAAATCATAGTATTATCATAACAGTTTTTGTAAGCTGCTACAACCGATTCGGAATGCACTGCAATGCGTCCCGGGGTTACCTTCTGCACCCCGGATACCCCGAACCAAATTACCTCCTTCCAGCTCATACAATCTAATTATTTCTCACCCATACTACGTTATTCATAAAAGACCTGCTCAAGCGCTGCAAAAGGACTAGCTGACATAATGAAAAAACTGAAACCCTTTCGGATTTCAGTTTTTTATTGTAAATGCTGCCTTACAATTGTATTTACCAGTTTACCATCAGCTCTGCCCTTTACCTTCGGCATCAGGGCATTCATGACTTTACCGATTTCCTTGGCGCTTTGGGCACCCACTTCAAAAACGGTATCGGCAATGATCTGCTGGAGTTCCTCTTCGCTAAGCTGCTGCGGGAGATAACCCATTAAAATATCAATTTCTTTTTTAATATTTTCAACAAGGTCGGGACGATTGCCTTTCTCGAACTCTGGAATAGAATCTTTTCTCTGCTTTACACCCTTGGCAATGACCTCAATGACACCCTCTTCGTCAAGTTCAACCTTTTTATCTTTTTCTATCTGCAATATAGCAGCCTTCATCATCGTGATGACATTCTTCCTGATGGTATCCTTCTCTTTCATTGCAGATTTAAGGTCGCTCTGTAACACTTCTTTGAGGGACATTCTATCAACCTTCTTTATCTCGTTTTTCTTTTTCTTGCAGCTTCAGACTTCTTTCTTCTCTTCACGCTTGGGCTTTCATAATGCTCTCTCTTTCTAACTTCAGCCAAAACCCCGGCCCTTGCGCATTTCTTCTTAAATCTTCTCAGTGCACTTTCCAGAGATTCATTTTCACCAACTCTGATTTCTGACATCGTTTTCCCTCCCTCCGCTGGTAACAATGCTTACAGTATATAAAGTATCATACTGTGTTACTAAGTGGGACTATAATAGAACACTTAGTTAATTATACATTACCTGATTGTTTAGTGTCAATAATAGGTTTCACATTATCCTAAAGATGGTTCCAAATGCCTTCCTCCCAGAATATGAAAATGGAGGTGCTGAACGATTTGACCGCCATCCTTTCCGATATTGGTTACGATCCGGAAGCCTTTTTCGGCTATGCCGGCTTCCTTCGCAATTTGCGGAATGACTTCAAACATATGTGCAATCACAGCCGAATTATGCGCATTGATATCCAGCGCAGACGCCAAGTGCTGCTTCGGAATGACCAGCAGATGAGTCGGAGCCAGCGGGTTGATGTCCTTGAAAGCCATAACGGCGTCATCCTGGTAAACCAGACTGCAGGGAATTTCCCCCTTTACGATTTTGCAAAATAAACAATCAGACATATTAACTCACCTCCTTGGCACGCCCTGTTGACCATAGATGGATATTCAACATATTTTTTAAAATTCCTTCAAGCAAGGCAAATTTATTATTCGACGCTGCCGTCCATTCCGTCTTCTCTGAGCGCTACCAACCGTGTATCGATAATTTTTCCCTTCAGATCGGACTGTGATTCCGAAACCACTCGGATGTAATTGTCTGTCAGCCCTTCAAAGGATGTTCCTTCCGCGTTATTGGCCTGCTCATACAATACCGGCATGATCTTCTGCAAAAAAACCATTTTGAACTGCGCTTCACTTTTTAACGAAATTTCCGTTATCACCTTGCTGCGGGCATCCTTGACTTGGGGACTGACTTGGTTTTTATATTTTGCGGCCGGCGTGCCCTCTCTTGGCGAGAATTTGAAAATATGCATGCTGCTGAAGCTGATTTCTTCAACAAAAGCCCTGCTTTTGTCAAATTCAGCCTCTGTCTCTCCTGGAAAGCCTACAATAAGGTCGGTGGTAACGGCAACATCCGGGAAGGCTTCCCGCAGCTTATGTACTACGCGTCTATACTGTTCGGTGGTGTATTTCCGATTCATCCGCTTAAGGGTCTCATCACAGCCGCTTTGCAGCGACAGGTGAAAATGCCTGCAGATCTTGGGTAGTCTTCTTAGACGGTCAATAAAATCATCTGTAAGCGTATTAGGCTCGACAGAGCTCATTCGTATCCGATGGATGCCATCAACTTGATGCACTTGCTCAATGATGTCAATTAAGGACGTATTCCCCAAATCTCTGCCATAGGAAGCTACATGAATGCCCGTCAGCACCACTTCCTTGAAGCCGTTTTCGGAGAGCTGCCTTACTTCCTCCATTATGCTCTCCGGCTTTCTGCTCCGGATATGCCCTCTGGCATAGGGTATGATGCAGTAGGTGCAGTACTGGTCGCAGCCTTCCTGGATTTTAAGGAACGCCCTTGTTCTGCTCTTGTAGCTCTTTATGGACATTTCCTCAAACTCTCTGACCTCCATGATGTCATTGACCATATTGACCTTCTCTTCCCGTTCCCTGGCATATTCCACCAGCTCCAGGATCCGGCTCCGGTCATTGGTGCCTACCACCAGCTTCACCCCTGGAATCTCCATCACCTCATCGGGTGCAATCTGCGAATAGCAGCCCACCACGGCAACGAAGGCCTCCGGGTTGATGTCCAGGGCCCTGCGTATGATCTGGCGGCTCTTGCGGTCACCCATGTTGGTTACGGTACAGGTGTTGATGATATAGACATCTGCAAAGGCTTGGAAATCAACAACCGCATAACCGGCATTTTCAAAGCTTTCGATCATGGCTTCGGTTTCATACTGGTTCACTTTGCAGCCCAGGGTATAAAACGCCGCTTTTTTCAAATGGTACACTTCCTTATATCACTTATTTCATCTGGTCATACTCGTACATGATGCCGGTCAGTACGGCAAAGCCGGCCGTTTCTGTCCGCAGGATCCGCTTGCCCAAAGTCACGGGTACGACCCCTTCTTTTCTTGCTTTCGCTATCTCAGCAGCATCAAAGCCGCCTTCAGGACCCACAAAGTATCCGATGCCGGCAGCCTTCTTTTGCTTCAGTGCTTCCTTAAGCGGCATGGCATTTTCCAGCTCATAGGGTATAAGCCTGAGATCCAGTCCCGCAGCATCCTTCAATGCCTGTTCAAAGGTCATGGGCATGGCTACTTGGGGTATTATGCCCCTTCCGCTCTGCTTTGCCGCCTCCTCGGCGATCTTTGACCACCGTTCCACTTTTTTGCGTTCATCATTCCCGGACTCCAGCTTGACGATGGTCCTCACCGTTGTAACCGGTACAATACGGCTGATCCCCATCTCGGTACATTTCTGGATGATCAGATCCATCTTTGCCGCTTTGGGAATCCCCTGATAAAGTACTGTGTGGATAGAAGCTTCTCCTCTGGACGCTTCCTTATCCGTTATGACTGTCCTAACGGCATGCTTATCGATGCTCTCAATGGTCACATCATAATCGGTCCCTTCTCCGTCGCAGAGAATAAGCTTATCGCCTTCCTGCAGCCGCAATACCCGGGAAATGTGCTGGACGTCCTCTCCCACTAAGTTTATCCTATCGATATGTATGTCTTCACGCTTTATAAAAAATCGGTGCATCCTATTTCCTTCCCGCTGCTACGGCACACCATTCGCCCTGTTCCAGGACCTCAAGAATGCCGAAGCCCGTCTCCTGTAGTTTTTTTATGACTTCATCCCGCCTGTCTTTGATGATGCCGGATGAAATGAAAACGCTTGCTTCTTTCATGAAACCGCCTACATCGTCTGTAAATGAAATGATGACATCCGCTATGATATTGGCAACGATCAGATCTGCCTTCTCCGATACCACGTCCAGGAGGTTCCCGCATCGTATGTCGATTTTATCGTCTACCTGATTCAGCTGGGTATTTTCCCGTGATACTTTACAGGACACGGTGTCGATATCCACACACACCGTCCGGCCTGCCCCCAGCTTTGCAGCGGATATGCCCAGGATGCCTGAACCGCAGCCTACATCGAAGACGGAGCTGCCCGGCTTCAAATACTTTTCTATCAGCCGGATGCACATTGAGGTTGTCTCATGGGTACCGGTTCCGAAAGCCATACCGGGGTCCAGCTCAATAACCACCTCGCCCGCTTCAGGGGTATAAGGCTCCCAGGTTGGCTTGATGACTACTTTTTCTCCAACTTTTGTTGGCTTGTAATACTGTTTCCAGGCGTTTGCCCAGTCTTCATCGTCCACTTCCGATGCCATAACGATTCCCTTGCCTTTGTCCAGTCCGCACGCATCCAATTGGCTGACCCGTTCTTTAATTCTTTCCAAAATGCCTTGGTCGTAATCTAACTCCGAAAAATAGCCCTTAACCTGCACATCATCCCCAAGCTTTGCAATAAGCTCTTCCTCAATATAATCCCATCTTGTCTCGTCGCCGTTCTGAGCCTTCAGGTCGTTGGGATCCTCAATCACAACGCCTGCCGCACCTTCATCGGTCAGCATGTTGTAAACCGCATCCGAAGCTTCGGTTGTCGTCGTTATTTTTACCTCAATGTATTTCATTTATATCATCCTTCCGTATATAACTCCAAAGCCAGTGGAGAACCAAACCCGTAAGTACTACCCATAATATTGGTTCTCCGGAACAACTTAGAAGCTCTTGACCCAAATAAAACCCCGACCTTAGAGATTCTTAGTTGTCAAAGTCCCCTAATATTATATATAATAAAGTCTTTTTTTACAATATATGCATGTACTTTTTTAAATGTGAAAAAACAGCACCTTATTAAAAGTGCTGCATTTCTTTTTATTTTATTTAAAGGCGCTTTTATTTAAAAGCATCCTTCATCTTGCCGAAAAAGGACTTGCTGTGGGCACCTTCATGCTCTCCAACCGCTTGGGAGAACTTTCTCAACAGGTCCTTCTGCTGCTCAGTGAGCTTCTTCGGCACGTTGACCTTGACGGTGACATACAGATCTCCTCTGGATTTGCTCTTCAGGCTGGGTACCCCTTTATTCCTGATCTTGAAGGTAGTTCCCGTCTGTGTTCCTTCTGGAATCGCATATTCAACATCCCCGTCCAGCGTCTCTATCTGTATGTCATCCCCCAACGCTGCCTGAGCAAATGAAATGGGAATCTCACAATACAGGTTGATGCCTTCTCTCCTGAACTGGCTGTGGGGCTTCACACGGATATAGATATACAGGTCGCCGTTGGGTCCGCCCTTTAAGCCGGGCTCGCCTTCTCCCCTGAGGGGCATAATGGAACCGGTATCCACACCGGCAGGAATATCCAGTGTAATCTTCCTGGTTTTTCTCACTGTGCCTTTTCCAATGCACTGGCTGCAAGGCTCCTTAATGATCTTTCCTTCCCCATGGCACTCTTCGCAGGTCCTGACGTTGACCACCCGGCCGAAAACAGTGTTCTGGGTAAATTTCTGCTCGCCGCTGCCGCCGCAGGTCTTGCAGGTCTCCACCTTGCTGCCCGGCTTGGCGCCGCTTCCGTTGCACTCCTTGCAGGACTCATTCCGGGCAATCTGAATCTCCCGGGTTACGCCGAATACAGCCTCCTTAAAATCTATCTCAATTTCATACTTCAGGTCGGCTCCCCGCTGGGGACCGCTCTTCCTGCGTGAGGAAGCACCAAAGCCGCTGCCGCCGAAGAAGGCATCAAAAATATCGCCCACATCACCAAAGGAGCCTTCAAAGCCGCCCCCAAAACCACCGAAGCCGCCGCCCCCTGCGAAGCCGTTGGGATCTACGCCGGCATGACCGAACTGGTCGTATTTTGCCCTTTTGTCCTTGTCACTCAGCACCTCATAAGCTTCATTGACTTCCTTGAATTTGCCTTCCGCTTCCTTGTCTCCCTGGTTCATATCCGGATGATATTTCTTTGCCAGCTGCCGGTAGGCTTTCTTTATCTCTTCCTCTACCGCGCTTTTGCCGACACCAAGCACTTCATAATAATCTCTTTTTACAGCCATCCTCTCACCACCTTATTACATATGTTGATGCCCTCAATATCAAAGTCACTTAACTTCTATGCTGTTCCGAAAAAAGCTGTAACAATATAGCTTCTTAAGGATGGATTCGGGCACTGGGCATAGGTTAAGCGAGCCGAATACTTACCGATTCAGCCCGCTTCTGCCTTTTCACATTATTTTTCGTCATCCACCTTGTAGTTGCCGTGAACGGTGTTGTCGTCACCGCCGAACCCTGCTTCGCCCTGCGGGCCGGCATCCTGAGGTCCCTGCTGTCCGCCGGCGGCTTGGTAGATCTTGGCGGATATGTCATAGAAGACCTTGGTCAATGCTTCCGTTGCCGCCTTGATGGTTTCGGTATCATTACCCTTTAGCGCTTCTTTCACGTGGTTGAGTTCTGCGTCAACCTTGGCCTTATCCTCGCTGTTCAGCTTGTCGTCAAGCTCCTTCATGGATTTCTCCGTCTGGTATACGAGACTGTCGGCGTGGTTTCTGACTTCCACTTCTTCTTTTCTCTTCTTGTCTTCAGCGGCGTACTTTTCCGCATCCTTTACCGCTTGGTTGATATCATTATCGGATAGGTTGGTGCTAGCCGTAATGGTGACCTTCTGCTCGTTTCCGGTACCCAGATCCTTGGCAGATACATGGGCGATACCGTTGGCATCGATATCGAAGGTGACCTCGACCTGAGGTACGCCTCTCGGTGCCGGCGGGATGCCTGTCAGCTGGAATCTGCCCAGCGTCTTATTATAAGCCGCCATTTCCCTTTCACCTTGCAGCACGTGGATTTCCACACTGGTCTGCCCGTCAGCCGCAGTGGAGAATATCTGACTCTTCTTTGTGGGAATGGTGGTGTTTCTTTCAATCAACTTGGTGAATACGCCTCCAAGCGTTTCTATTCCCAGGGAAAGCGGCGTCACATCCAGGAGCAGTACGTCCTTGACTTCTCCTGTCAGTACGGCTGCCTGTATGGCAGCGCCCACTGCAACGCATTCATCCGGATTGACACCCTTGTAGGGTTCCTTGCCGGTCAGCTTCTTGACGGCATCCTGCACTGCGGGTATTCTGGTAGAACCGCCGACCAGGATGACTTTTTCAATTTTGTCCGCCGTCAGGCCTGCATCGGATAATGCTCTCCGGGTAGGCTCCATAGTCATTTCCACCAGGTCATGGGTCAGTTCGTCAAACTTCGCTCTTGTCATAGTAATGTCAAGATGCTTGGGGCCGCTGGCATCGGCTGTGATGAAGGGCAGGTTGATATTGGTGGTCAATACACCCGAAAGCTCGATTTTCGCTTTTTCTGCCGCTTCCTTCAACCTCTGCAGCGCCATTTTGTCGGTTTTCAGATCGATGCCGTTTTCTTTCTTGAATTCGCTAGCAAGGTACTCAATGACCCGCTGGTCGAAATCATCTCCGCCCAAACGGTTGTTTCCGTTGGTTGCCAGTACCTCGAAGACGCCGTCTCCAAGCTCCAGGATGGAAACGTCGAAGGTACCGCCGCCCAAATCGAAAACAAGGATCTTCTGGTTCTGCTCCTTGTCAAGACCGTAAGCCAGTGCCGCAGCGGTAGGCTCGTTGATGATCCTCAGAACCTCCAGACCTGCTATTTTACCGGCATCCTTGGTAGCCTGCCTCTGGCTGTCGCTGAAATATGCCGGCACTGTAATGACGGCCTGTGTGATCTTCTCGCCCAGGTAGCTTTCCGAATCCTGCTTGATTTTTGTCAGAATCATTGCGGATATTTCCTGAGGTGTATAGCTTTTATCGTCAATATGCACCTTATGATTCGTTCCCATTTCTCTCTTGATGGAGATAACGGTTCTATCCGGGTTGGTGATGGCCTGCCTTTTAGCTACCTGGCCCACCAGTCTTTCCCCATTCTTTGCAAAACCCACAACGGACGGTGTCGTCCTGCCGCCTTCGGCATTGGCTATAACCACCGGCTCTCCGCCTTCCATAACTGCAACGCATGAATTGGTCGTACCCAAATCAATTCCTATTACTTTTGCCATTTTTTGTCTTCCTCCTTCATTACACAACTTGTATGCTTTGATATAATATACGTTTGTTTTATACAAAGTACTGATCTGACTGATTTATTTTACAGCCACCTTCACCAGGGAAGGCCGTATGACCCTGCAGCCCAGCTGGTAGCCTTTTTGCAGGACTTCCTTTACTTTGTTCTCGTCATCGCCGCAGCATTCCACCTGCATGACGGCGTGGTGGAGATTGGGATCGAATTCCTGCTCCAGGGCTTCTATTTCCTTCAGGCCGTTCTTGGTCAGGACATCCGTCAGCTGCTTGCCCACCATCTCGACACCGTCGCTGTATTTGGGATCCAGTTGGTCGCATTTGAAAGCGGCCACAGCCCGTTCCAGGTTGTCAACAACGGGCAAAATCTGCTTCATAATGGACTCCAGTGCAAACTGGTACATGTCGTCCCGTTCTTTTGCCACTCTCTTTTTATAATTCTCAAAATCCGCCTGCAGTCTTGCAAGCCGGTTGAAATAGTCCTCGCACTGCTTTTTGAGACCTTCGATTTCTTTTGAGACGTCTCCGGCACCCTGATCTTCATTTGCTTCTGCACTGCCGGCATTCTGCTGTCCTTCCTGATTCTCCTTCAGTTCATCCACTTTGTTACCAACCTTCCCTTCCGTATCAGCGGATTCCATCACAACCGCTTCATCAAACTGCGGACTTTCTTTATCCTGTTGCTTTCTATGCTTCATTTTCCGACCACCTCAGTATTATTTATGTAAAGGATGGGGCAGCTTTCACCCCTTCAGAATCTTTGTCAGGATCTCACTCAGATTCTGCGTCATGCAATCCACGACGGAAATAACCTTGGAGTACTCCATTCTCGTGGGACCGATAACGCCTACCGATCCGACCACCCGGCCATTGATCTTGTAAGTCGCTGTAATCAGGCTGCAATCCCTGAACTGCTCGATCTGATTCTCACTGCCGATGCTGATATTGATATCTTCTTTTGTTTCATTCAAAGCCTTAAAGAGGATGCTCTTTTCTTCAAGGGTATTCAGGAAGGTTCTGGCTTTGCTGATATCGTTGTACTCCGGAAGGTTAAGCAGATTGGCAAGTCCGTCGCGGTAGATCTCAGCGGTGTCCGAATAAACCAGTGTCTGCAGCAGCTCCGGAAATATCTGCTCGATGATTTCCACATAGCCCAATGCATGATTGAGCATATGCTCCAGATCAAAGCTTTCAATCTCCTCCATGTTGCACCCTGCCAGCTTGTCATTCAGCATATTGGTGATCCGCTGCAGCGCCTCCGGCGTTATGTCGTGAACCAGCCTGAGCACGCTGTTTTTGACCATGCCGGCATCCGTGATGATAACAGCCAAAACAGCTGCCTTCTCGATCCGGATCAGCTGTATGTGCTTCAAACCGCCCCGTCTGAGCTGCGGCGCCAATACGATGGATGTATAGTGGGTCAGCTGTGAAAGCAGTCTGGATGCATGTTTGACCAGCCTGTCGATCTCACCCAGGGTTTCATGGAATTCCTTTTTGATGATTTCCTGTTGTACGTCGTTTATTCTTTTCTGCTTCATAATGTCGTCTACATACAACCGATAGCCTTTGTCCGAAGGAATCCTTCCTGCTGAGGTATGGGGCTGTTCAATATAGCCCAGATCCTCCAGGTCTGCCATTTCGTTTCTGATTGTAGCCGGACTGGTACCTGTCAGGTATTTCTTGGATATTGTTCTGGATCCTACCGGCTCCGCCGTATTGATATAGTCCTCTATGATGGCTTGCAATATCAGCCTTTTTCTGTCGCCCAGCTCCATTCACTTCACCACCTTTGTTAGCACTCTACGTTATCGAGTGCTAATTCTGTCTTTAAAATATCACTGACGCCTGTTTTTGTCAATAGGTTTTTAAGAAAAAAAGACTGTCTACGGGCTCTTTTTTCCATACGGATGTTACATCAGTTCGACAAAAACCAGGTTGGACAAATCCCTGCCTTTAGCTGTCAGCCGGACAAAGCCGTTTTTCTTTTCCAACAGACCGCACACTTTCAATTTATTGATTTTTGCACCGTAAATGCAGTCCACACTTGCCTGATACCTTTCCTCGAAATCCGCCTCAGATAAGCCTTCATTCAGCCTTAAGGCAAGAAATGCCGTTTCCCACATGTCTTCTGCACGGCTGATGCTTTCTCCGTCTTCTACCGGATAGCTCCCCGCTTCCACGCAGCCTGCATACCGCTCCGGTTCCCTGTAATTCCAGAAGCGCCTGCCGTCCAGCTTAGAATGGCTGCCTGCACCCAACCCCAGGTATTCTTCATTGTGCCAGTAAACCAGGTTGTGCAGGCACGCCCGGCCTTCTCTGGCATAATTTGAGATTTCATATTGATGGTACCCATAACCCGCCAGTATTTCTGCCGTACTGTGGTACATTCTTCTGTCTTCCTCTTCATCCGGAAGCGTCAAGCTGCCTTGCTGATGCATGGCGTGGAGTCTTGTCCCCTCTTCCAGCTTCAGGCTGTAGCAGGAAAGGTGCTCCGGGCCCAGCTCCGCAACGGCGCGCAGTGTTTCTTCCCACATCCCTTGCGTTTGTCCCGGCAGCGCAAACATCAAATCTACATTAATATTATCGAAGCCTGCTTTTCTTGCCATCCCAAAGCTTTTCACGAAGGTCCCTGCATCATGTATCCTGCCGATATCCCGGAGCAGCTGCTGCTGCCAAGCCTGAAGCCCGATGCTCAGCCGGTTGATTCCCATACGCCGGTATGCATTCAGGCTTTCTTCCGTGACGGTTCCCGGATTGCATTCCATGCTGACCTCCGCTCCCGGCAGCAAATCAGGCTGCAACCGCTCCATGACCACCCTGATCAGGGCATAATGAATAACGGTGGGCGTTCCCCCACCGATATACACTGTCCGGTATTTTAAATTGTGCTTGTTCCGGTACAATTCCAGTTCCTTCAGCATGGCTGCAATGTAGCGTGCCGCTTCCTGCTCCCTGCCTTCATATGAATTGAAGTCACAGTAAAGGCACTTGTGCCTGCAAAAAGGTATATGCAGGTAAAGACCGATTTCCTTCATCCTGCTTCTCTCCTTGGCCTTATCAATCATTCAGCTTCAGTACCGACATAAAGGCTTCCTGCGGCAGCTCCACGCTTCCCACCTGGCGCATCCGCTTCTTGCCTTCCTTTTGCTTTTCCAGAAGCTTTTTCTTTCGTGTTATATCGCCGCCGTAGCATTTCGCCAGTACATCCTTACGGAGTGCCCTGACAGTCTCCCTGGCTATTATTTTCTGTCCTACCGCCGCTTGTATGGGTATTTCAAACATCTGTCTCGGGATAACATCCTTCAGTTTCTCGGCTATTGCTCTGCCTCTGGCATAGGCTTTATCCTTGTGAACGATAAAGGAAAGCGCGTCCACCGTTTCTCCGTTCAGCATGATGTCAAGCTTGACCAGCTCGGATTTTTCATAGCCCATCAACTCATAATCGAAAGAGGCATAGCCTTTTGTCCTGGATTTCAACGCATCAAAGAAATCATAAATGATTTCGTTGAGAGGCAGTTCATAGTTCAGTATTGCCCTTTTTTCTTCCATATACTGCATATCCTTGAATATGCCTCTGCGGTTCTGGCACAGGTCCATGATCGCTCCCACATATTCAGTTGGCGTCATGATCGTCGCCTTAACGATAGGCTCCTCCATAAAGTCAATTTCCTGAGGTGCCGGCATGTTGGTGGGGTTGGACACCTCCAGTTTTTCCCCGTTGGTTTTGATAACATGATAGATAACGCTGGGCGCTGTCGTCACCAGATTCAGATCGAACTCCCGCTCCAGCCTTTCCTGAATGATTTCCATATGCAAAAGCCCTAAAAAACCGCTGCGGAATCCAAATCCCAAGGCTACTGAGGTTTCAGGCTCAAAGAGCAGTGCCGCGTCATTCAGCTGCAGCTTTTCCAATGCATCCCGTAGATTGTCGTAGTCAGCCCCATCTGCAGGGTAAATGCCGCAGTATACCATTGAGGTAACCTTCCTATAACCCGGCAGCGCTTCGGTGCACGGATTCTCCGCATCGGTTATGGTATCTCCGACATGAATATCCTTTACATTCTTAATACTGGCCGTAACGTAGCCGACTTCACCGGCCATCAGGATGTTGCCCGGAAACATGTTGGGCCGGAAGGTGCCGACCTCTACCACATCATATTCTTTGCCATTCTGCATCATACGCATTCTCATGCCGGGCTTCAAGATGCCGTCAATCACTCGGATATAAGCAATAACACCTTTGTAGCTATCATAGAGAGAGTCAAAAATCAGCGCCTTCAGCGGCTTTTCTTCATCCCCTTTAGGGCACGGTATATATTGAACAACACCCTCCAGCACTTCCTCAATATTGATTCCGTCCTTAGCCGAAATAAGCGCGGCATTGGCAGAATCCAATCCGATGACATCTTCGATTTCCTTCTTTACAAATTCCGGATCGGCACTGGGTAAGTCTATTTTGTTTATAACCGGGTAAAGCTCCAGATTATTATCCAATGCCAGATAGACGTTTGCCAGGGTCTGTGCTTCGATACCCTGTGTCGCGTCTACGACCACGATGGCGCCTTCACAGGCCGCCAAACTTCTGGAAACCTCATAAGTAAAATCCACGTGGCCCGGTGTATCGATCAGGTTGAACATATACTCCTGCCCGTCCTTGGCTTTGTAGCTCAGCCTGACGGATTGCAGCTTTATTGTGATGCCCCGCTCCCTTTCCAGGTCCATATTGTCCAGAACCTGCTCCTGCATTTCCCTTTCGGAAATAACACCGGTTTTTTCGATCAGACGGTCTGCCAGGGTTGACTTTCCATGGTCGATATGGGCGATGATGCAGAAATTGCGGATGTGTTTTTGTCTATCGCTTGCCATTAAGGCCTTCCTCCTTTGAAACCTTTCGATTCTACGCTTTCTTCGATAAATTATAGCATAAACCTTTTTAACAATCTATAAATAAATAAATGCGCCGCAACGACGCATATTATTTTATCCTATTCCAGCTGACTCTTCACATACTCCGACAGCTGCCGGCCGTATTCTTTTGTCTGGGACAGAGCTTCATCCTTCAGCCTGACGACCGGGCTGATGTCAAAGCGGAAGCTTTCACCGACGATGTCCACTCTCAGCAGGTCATCTTCCAGTATGCTCATGCCTATGGCATACCTGTCATCCTTGCTCATCATCATTCTCCGAGTGGACAAGTCGGTCATGCGGATCAGACTGACCATAAACGCCAGACAAAGGACAATCGCAGCGGTTTGCTTCAATCTATGCTGAAAGCGCTGCTTTCTGATTTTTTTCATTTCACTGCGCTTCTCCATGCTATCTTGCCTCCAGGTCTTTCAGTACCTCCCCGATTACCTTGCCCAAAAGTTCACCGGAGTACTGCGCTTCCTCATTGGTATTCAGCATGCATCCTACTTCTATCAACATGGAATGGTTGCTGAAGTATTGGTTGTACTTGCTCTTTTCCTTTTCCTCAATACGCAGGAACAACCCGGGATATAGTTTATCCATTTTTTTCTTTATATATACTGCAAACTTTTCCAGCTCTTTATAGTTGGGATTGCCTTTCCCCACCACCAGCATGATTCTGGCTGCTTTCCTGCCATTTATGACAGCGGTATATTCGTTCTTCTTGGCCTGATTGTTGGCACTTCCGCTTACGGCAAAAGCATCCCGATGGACATCCAGAATGACCTTCAGACTTTTGTACCGCGTCACGTTCCGCTTGATAGTCAGCAGGGAATTGCTGTAGGAGTATGCATAGGAGTCCTTATCGTGATAGGTCTTGTCATGGATGACCCGGTACTTGTATTTGTCCTGCAAATACTTGGCCAGCTTAGTGCCTACCGAAACAACACTGTAGTTTTCATTCAGGGTGTGATAGTTAAGCGCTGTATTAGGCATATAGCTCTCGGTTGCATGAGTATGGTAGATCAGAACCTGCGGTGCTTTTGAATCGATTGCAATCCGCCCCGGTTCACCGACATTTTCATCAACGGTGGGCCGGCTGGGCGGATTTGCCGCCGGAACCGGTTCGTCCGGTGTCGCCTGTCCGCTGCCTGACGTTTCCGTATATTCGTCCGCTTCATTAAAGTAAATAGCCCCTTCCGGTGCATCTTCAAAGCTGGTGATGCTTGGAAGGTCTATACCCGGCGTACTGCCGCCGGCAGCTGCAAAGTAGGAGGAATTGTACTGGCTGAAAGCGGTATAGACAAAGTTGAAAAAAGTGACGGGATTGTCGAAGCTGGTATGAAGGCCGTCCGTCATCCGGCTGAAGACAGACGCCAGAAGCCCCGGCATGGGATACCCGTACCGGCTCTCGTGGCTTACCTTGGCGGGTACGATGGTGCTGCTCAGAACCTGGATGCAGAAATTATCGGCATAGGCTTCCATCTGCAGCCTCTTTTCAATATCGGCATTGAAAGCTTCTACTGCAGCAGCGCCCATATCATATTCCGGCGCATAAAGCCACCTGAAAAAGAAAAACAGCGCGGCAAAAATAAATAATGCCAGCACCAGCATGACAGTATTCCGATAGTTCCATATAATCTTTTGTTGATTCAAGCATGCCACCTCTTTCGCCAATTACCCTGATCCTACTAATATTTAGAACAAAGGCGGCCTTGAGCCGCATTTGAAGCCCATGCGCCATTTCCGAGTTCATGAGGAAATACTGGTGCGGGCAGTTAAATCAAATTTTTATTGTATAAGAAAGTCATACTTTCTTATACAATAAAACAATATGCCGGGCATGCCTTATATATGAATGAGGAACTGCAAAATAATAAAACCCAGTTTTGAAGCTGCTCTTTTCCGCCAATACTGCGTTGGAAATGCGTTGCCAACATACAGAAATACAGTTGGCAGCCATTTGGCCTCAGACGCAATAACATCATTATTGCTCCTTCCTCCGCCTAGTCTTGACGAAAACTATCTCGCTTGAAAACCGGGTTTTATTATTCCGCTGTTCCTATCAGCCGGGTCACCCGGCCGATTTAGTGCCTTTTAGTTAATGAACCGCCCCACATCATCCATTTCGATGCTGGGGTGCAGCGCGATGTTCAGACCGTCCGCAATCACCACAGATATGTCTTCTATCAGCCGGTCTATTTCCTTGGGTGTAACCATCAGGTTGCCGATATAAGGCGCCAGCACTTCATTGATCAGCCTTTGCTTCTCATCCCTGTTCATGTTCTTCAGCATATTGTAGAACTCGCCTTCTTTTCTTGATTGGCTGACCAGAGAATCCACAAGCATATCAATGGTATCATTAGCCATGGTCGCTGCATCCACCACCGTGGGTACGCCTATAGCAATCACCGGAACACCCATGCTTTCCTCGCTCAGTTCCTTGCGGTTGTTTCCCACGCCGGAGCCGGGGTTGATGCCTGTGTCGGCCAGCTGGATGGTGGTACTGATGCGCTCCATTTTCCTTGATGCCAAAGCATCGATTGCGATGACCAGATCCGGCTTGACCTTCTCCACGATCCCTCTGATGATCTCACTGGTTTCGATGCCGGTTATACCCAGTACGCCCGGGGCAATAGCACAAACAGACCGCACCCCTTCGTCCACTTGGTCCGG
This sequence comes from Calditrichales bacterium MX18-03, assembly GCA_021083345.1. Lineage (GTDB taxonomy): Bacteria > Bacillota > Clostridia > Lutisporales > Lutisporaceae > JAJGRE01. Next base: position 1,143,507 of record JAJGRE010000001.1, read on the forward strand.
TACATATTCAATGATATGCCGTGTTACCAGCAAATGCTCTACAACTCTCGGCCCCAAGGCATCCGGTGTAACATTCCAGTTTCCGAGGCCTACCACCAGTATGACGGAGTCATCTTTCAGACTGACGAGACGGATAATCTCCTCGGCAAGAGATCTTGTCACGTTCTCCTGCAGATCCTTATCATTGTCCCGCAGCTTCGGAACCTCGATGGTGATGTAATTTCCCTTGGGCTTACCAATGATTCTGGCTCCTACATCCTCCACAACCTTTACACGGGTTACGGTAATATCCTCCTGTTTCAGGATGTCCACTTCAACACCAGGTATATCGTTCCGGTTTTCCTGCCTGCTGTAAAATTCTCTGGCTTCTATGGCAAGGTCTGTTCTGACATGTCCTGCATGATATGCTGTTTCTTGCTGCGCCATGCTGTCCCCTCCTCATTTCTATTAAAGTCCATCAATGAAAGTTTTTGTCCAATGCATCTTTTTTATTCGTTGAGGGACAGTAAAATAATAACACCCCAATAGGGATATATTATTTTTAAGCCTGTGCCGCCGGACAACTTTTACAGTTTGAACACAATATGCTTGCAATTTTAAAACCGATGTGATAGAATACCTTTTGTCAATTGAATTTTGAAGGAGGTGAAGATTTTGGCAAATATCAAATCCGCTCTTAAGAGAATTAAAGTAACAAGATTCAAGACAAGAAAGAATAAGATGATCATTTCCTCCTTGAAAACTTCTATAAGAAGGTTTGAAGATTCAGTAAAGGCCGGAAAATTCGATGAAGCAAAGGCTTTGTACGAAAGAGTGACAAGTCTTATTGATAAAGCAGCAGCAAAGGGTACCATCCACAAGAACACAGCTGCAAGAAAGAAATCCAGATTATCAAAGAAGCTTAAGGCTGCTATCTAGTTTATAACGCCCTGACCCGTTCAGGGTTTTATACTTTTTTGAGGTAAAGCGGGTGCGAGGTAAATAGGGGACGGTTCTTGAATTGAATGTTCCATTCAATTCAAGAACCGTCCCCTATTTACCTTTATTCAAACAATGAAACCAACAGCAGCTCCATAGCAAGCCTGTCTCCCATTTTACCGGACTTTATCCCCAACTCGGCATCCAGGCATTTGTTAAATGCCGATTGAAGCACCGGCTTGCTGATTGTGGCGCTGTACTTCAGGCAGAGCTTGACGGTGTATTCGTGAAGCTTGAGCTTTCCGGCGATGCTCCTTGCATCCATTCTTTGCTCATGCAGGGATGCTGTCATCATCATATTCTTGATCTGCCGCGAAATCAGTGCAAGGATGCCCAGGGAGGATTCCCCTTCCAGGAGCAAATCGCCATAAACCCGCAGGCTCTCGGCAACCTTCTTTTCGGAGCAGGCATTAATCAATTTGAATATATCGTGCTCCGGATTCCGGGGCATGACGGCTTCCATGTGCTGCATCGCAACGGTTCCGCCTTCTCCTACATAGCCGGTCAGCTTGGAGAGCAGGTTCTCCATATCGTACAGCGTTTTGCTTCCGCTCTTGTCCAGGTATCCGGACAGGTTAATGAAGGTGTCCAGCTCTCTGGATGCAATTTTGACACCGCTTCTGGATAAGGTATTGCGTATCCAGGTTCCCAGATCGTCCCGTTCAACCCGGTCAAATTCATAAACACTGCCGGTTTTCTTGATCTCGTTAAAAATCCTTCTTCGCTTGTCAACGCCGCCATAGCTGACAAACAACAGGCAAGTGGTATCCGGCAGATTGGCAATGATGTCTATGAAGGCCTGCGCGTCCTTGCTGCTGCCCTGTTCCGCATCCCCCTCCGTCTTGCCGGCCTTAAGAAGCCTGAAATCCCTGACGGCAACCAGCCTTTTTTCACATCCGAAGGGAAAGGTATCGCAGGCCGCTGACAACGGCTCGGCTTCCAGATGTTCACCCTCCAGCTGGGTATAGTTCATTTCAGGAAAAGCCGTTACAACCGTGCCCATCAGGTGCTCCCAGCCTTTATCCACCAGATAGGTCTCACAGCCGGTCATCAGATAGCAGCGGCCCACACCCTTTTCCTTTATTTCATTAATAAATTGTCGATAGCTCATATTCCTTCTCCTGTGCATGCTGATATGTCCATTATATACTACTCAGAGGCGCCATCACAACAGCAACCTACCTCATTGTCGTGATCTGCATCCTTTCTCCGTCCGTCACCACAGTCACCGCACCGTTTTCATCGGTCCGGCAAACCTTGCAGCCTGCTTGCCGCATGCGTTCCAATACCTTGGGCGACGGGTGACCGTAGTTGTTCCTGCCTACCGAGATGACACTCAGCTTCGGCGACACCCTTTCCAGAAAAGCTTCCGTTGTGGAATAGCCGCTGCCGTGATGCGCCGCTTTCAGTATATCGGCTTCCAGTCTGCTGCCTGCCAGATCTTCTTCCTTCCCGCCGTCAATATCTCCGGTGAACAAAGCTTCAAAATGCTTATAGGCAATACGGATAACCAGTGACCGGTTGTTTTCGCTGCTGCTGACTGCGTCAGCCTCCGGAGACAAAACCGTCAGCACGACCTGCTCCCCATATCGGATTTCATCGCCCTTTTGCAGGAAAAGCACCTGAATGCCCCTTTCCCTGCAGCGGTTTAGCAGTTCTTCGTAGCTGCCTGAATAATCCACACCCGGTTTCCCCGCAGGGAAAACCATCCTGTCCGGCTTGTATACCGTCAGTACCTGCAGCAGCCCTTCGATGTGATCATCGTGGAGGTGGGATGCAATAACGGTGTCCAGATGCCAAACCCCTTGGCGCAGCACAGCAGGCAAAGTCACCTTGCCTCCTACATCGTAATAGTAGTCGTTTCCTTTGGAACTGCCTCCGCCGTCAATAAGAACAGCCTTTCTGCCCGGTGTAATGATGCAGGCGCTGTCACCCTGCCCCACGTCGAAATATACCAGTTTCATACTGCTTCCCGGCATGAGGTATATCAGCACGGCCAGAAGGCAGCCCAAGCCGGCCCAGGCCGCCGCCCTCTGCCTGTATACCCGCAAGAGGTTCAAGTTAAAGCAGTTCGTCAAAATGACTACCATCAGGAAGTACAGCATATGCACATATATCGGCAAAGCGGGCAGATAAAAGCCTGCCAGGTTCAAGCCGGCGGACTTCTGCGTCAGCAGATTCAGAAGCCGGATCAGGTAATAGGCTGTGGAAAGCACATAAAGCGCTGCACCGGGAAGGACTGCCCCTAGGAGAGCCCTGATGAACCCCGCCAATGTAATGAGGAAAGCAATGGGTACTGCAAGCAGGTTGATGAAAACGCTGATCAGGGATATATAATTGAAATAGACGGCCAATATCGGTGTAATTCCGATCCACACCGCCAGCGAGAGGGCAAAGGTATCCCGTATCAAAAAAGGCAGGCATTTCAAGCATTGATAAATGGGCTGCTGCAGCAGGGTAATGGCATACATGGTTCCAAAGGAAATAACAAAGCCGGGGTCATGCACGGCCATGGGCTTGAAAACGAGAACCGTGAGGGCTGCAAAGGATACCGAGAGAAGCAGGTCATACTGCCTGCCCGTCATTTTCCCTGCTAGCAGCACCAACAGCATGATAAAAGCCCTGACCGCCGGCAGCGGTGCTCCGATCATCAGAATATAGCATAGTATGACCAGAAGGATAACGCCGCCCTCCTGATGAATGCCCAGCTTCAAAGGATGAAGCAGGAAACGGATCAGCAGCATCAGGAATCCAATATGCAGCCCCGAAACAGACAGGATATGGGATAAGCCGGTCCGGGCGTATGCTTCCCGCAGATCCTCTTCCAGCTCTCCCTTGTCCCCGGTCAGAATACCATACAGCACGGCTGCTTCCGTTTCCGGGAGTGCTTGAAAAATGATATGCTTTATTCTGGTCTTCACCCCATGCAGGAAGGCTGCCAAGGCATTTTGCCGGTTGTGCTCCAGCAGCGCTGCACCCTCAGCATTGACAATGCCATATATGTTCTTGCTCCAATAATACCGTTGGAAGTCAAAATCTCCCGGATTCCTTTTACCATCTATGGCTTGTATGACCCCTTCCACTTGCAGCAGGTCGCCATACCGAAAACCAGCTTTTCCCCTAATTCGGAGAAAAAAATCAGCGCTCTTTCCATATTGTCTTCCTTCTGATGACAGCTTCCTGCAGAACACCACATACTGCGTATAGCGGTCCCGGTATACCGGATCTCCTACGACGATGCATTCTATCTCAGCACGGCTGCCCACACCGGCTGCCGTTATTCCGTTCCTATGTGCGGCAAAGCCGTAATCCAGCAGTCCTAAAAGGAATGCTGCTGCCAAACATCCATAAAGGAGCCGCCGCAGATGGCGTTGGTTCAAAAAAATAAAAAGTGCCGCTAAGCCCACCCCGCCTGACGTTACCATCCAATAAGGGGTATAAATGCTTCCCAGCAGAATCCCGGACCCAAAGGCCGCCGTAATAAAAACCAGCCTGTATTTGTGCAGGCCGGTCGATATATCGATATTGAAGTCTTCCATTCCTATCACCCCATATATGCAAAACAATCCGTGCATATATTAGGTTCTCCATAAAAACCGGAAATCCTTCCATTATTTTACATTTTATTGTCCTATTTTCAGTCTTTACCCGCTAAATAAAATAGCTTCTGTTTTCTCCTGCAATTTCCATAATGCCGTTATAGACCTGTGCTACCTCGTTCATGTAATACTCCAGCTTGACCTCCGGCAGAAAATGTGTCAGCAGCAGCCGCTTTGCACCTGCCCGGGCTGCAATGTCTCCTGCTTCCTTTGCTGTCAGGTGCATGGCCCGGATTTCCTTCTCGTCCCTTTCCAGCAAGCCCGCTTCACAGACAAACAAGTCGGCATTTTTTGCAAAAGCCACCAACGCGTCGTTGGGGCTGGTATCCCCTGAATAGACCAGACGCTTGCCACCTTTAGCAATGGATATGGCAAAGTTCTGATAGCCGTGCACCATTTCCTGAAAGCTGACTTTCAAATCACCCAATTCCAAAGTGGAATCCGGTGTGATGGGAATAACGTCCAAGGCGTTTTTGTAATGCAAACGCTCAAACTCTGACTTGGGTTCTGCCGGTGCGTAGACCTTGACAGCTTGCTTCAGCGCTCCCTTCATCATCTTGATATCTGCCGCATACCTGAGGATCATGATATCGCTCATGTGGTCTGCGTGGAGATGGGACAGTATGACAGCTGAAATATCCTCAACATCGGCATGTTGCTGTAGCCTGCTTAATACCCCGTTTCCAAAATCCAATACGACTTTAGCCTTGCCGCTGTCTATCAAAAAACCGGAGCATGCGCCTCCCGGCTTCGGATACGGTCCATAATTGCCCAGTACTGTTAATTTCATCGTACACCCCTCCGGCAAGCTATATCTTGCATATGCTGCATCTTACTGTAAATTATCATCCAAACCCCTGAGAAAGTCAATCCAATTTATACCTGAAATGTAGAATAGCTGCACAAGCAGCTATTCTACATGACCCGAGTAGGTAAAATGGCATCTATCATTCCGATGACCAGCGCACCAATCACTGCACCCAGTATTGTAACCTCCATACCTGGCACAAAGTACTGTGCGAGATAAATAATGATTGCAGATACCACAAAACCCTTGATACCCCGCCCGAAAGGCGCGGCGTCCATTTTAAAAAGCTTTTCAACCAGGTAATCGGCAGCAGAAATGACCAATGCTGCAACAAGCGCCGACATGAATCCTCTCAGCTTGAACGCCGGTACAAAAACAGCCGTCACCATGAGGACCACTGTGGCTACGCCAAAACGGATGACAAAGCCGATCAAACCTGTTCCCGTCGATCGTTTCGGCTGGTCATGCTTCATCGTTGTATTACCCAAGGATTCCACCTCCTGGGACTAATTTTCCCTCATACAGGTATAATATTCAGGTTAATCCGGATATTTGCTGCCGGCAGGCTTGCGCTTCAATTTCACAATCAGCCTCCTCCCGGCTTTGTATAGAAGCGGAGCTGCTGCAAAAACACCTACAATGGCTGCGGACAGGATAATTTTTCTATATGAAGCGGCATATAAGGAATTACCGAAATAGTTGTAAACAAATACGCCAGGAATGGAGCCTAATAAGGTTGCAGCCAGAAAATCCGCCGGTTTGACACGGACAAGGCCTCCGATGCAGGACACGGCATCAAAAGGCAGGATCGGGACGGCCCGCATCATGAAAACGCTGTAAAAGCCGTTTTTCATTATAAATCCCTGGGCCCTCTGCAGCTGCTTGGCAAAATGCCTTTCTGCCCAGGCCCTGCCCATGGTCCTGGACATATAATAAGGAAAAGCCGATGAGGCCGTAAAACCGGCCACCGTGACAGCCGTTCCAACAGCCGGCCCAAAAAGCATCCCGCCCAGCACCGAAAAAATGCCGCATGGCAAAAACACCAGGCTTCTTAAGGCGCAGACGGCAAAAAAAACAAGGCAGGAAAACTCTCCCCAGCCTGAAACGAAAGCCCTCACTGCCTCTAAACCACCGTTCATGTTACACTCCTTCATACGTTAGCTTCCATGAATTCCATCCCTAGTACACTGTCAACTCTAAACTTCGTGTTACTCGACGAGGAAAATTTTCGTAGGACAAGGCGGAGGAGTGAGTAATACTGCATGTATTGCGAGGGACGACAACGCAGTACTACGGAAATTTACCCGGTGATAACATGAAGAATTTGGGTTGACAGTGTACTAGCATTATTCCCCTGCTTTAGGTCCGTTTATGCATGGAACCACGCTTAACCTCAGCCGCTCTTTTGTGCTGAAGCTTGATCTCTTCCACCGTATTTTTCGTTCCTGAGTAAAGTCCCGCTGCCATCAAGCCATAGACGGCTCCCTTGAACAGACCTTGCTTCAGATCTCCCGGCGCTACATAAAACACTCCGATGAGAATTCCGGTCACAACGCCAAAAAGTGCGGAGAATTTCTTGGGAAGCCCAATGCCCTTAACCAGCTCGACGATGGAGATGATAATCGGAACGATGATGGTCTCGTTGAACTCCATAACATCCACTCCCTTCAATCATTTCACCTGCCGTCAGCAGGCTTCTTCCGCATCAAAATGCCGGATTTATTACATCATATGTTTCAGCACAAGAGAGTTCATCCATTGTGAAAAAGTATTCAAGGAACCAGGGGTTTCAATTGAACTGCGCCATAAGGCGTGGTAAACTATCAGTAAAAAAGAGCGAAAGTGGGAGAACGGCACATGCAAACAGCGCGTTTATATTATGATGACCCGTATCTGATAAACTTTACGGCCCGCATCATCCAGACCCTGCCCATCGGTGAAAAATACGGCCTTGTACTTGATCGGACTGCCTTTTACCCGGAGAGCGGTGGACAGCCCTCAGATACCGGGCATATCGGCGGCATTCCTGTTCTTCATGTCACGGAGGAGAACGGGCAGATCCGGCATATGGTGGAAAGGCTTCCTTGCGGTACGGCCGTAGAGTGCAGCATCGACTGGCAGCGCCGGTTGGACCATATGCAGCAGCACACGGGACAGCATATCGTTTCTGCCTGCTTTGCCTCGCTGTACAACGGCGACACCGACAGCTTCCACCTTGGGAGGGACAGCGTCAGCATCGAAATTAACCTGGACCGGTTTGATGTAGATATGGCTGTGCGTGTGGAGACCATGGCAAATGAAATAGCTGTAAAAAACCTTCCGGTTACTGCGGAGATTGTAGATGATATGCGGCTTCAAATCATGCCGCTCCGCAAGCGCCCTTCGGTTGCGGATAACATCCGCGTGGTTCAGATCCAGGGCTTTGACTATTCCCCCTGCGGCGGCACCCACGTAGGCCATACCGGCGAGGTGGGCCTGATCCGCTTGAAAAAATGGGAGAAATGCAAAGGGGGCTACCGCTTCCAATTTGTCTGCGGCAGCCGGGCTCTGGCGGATTACCGGCTGCAGGATTCCATCACCAGGCTATTGTGCGATCAGCTGTCCGTGCGGGATTTTGAAATCAAAGCAGCCATGGAAAAGCTGATGACGGATTATAAAGCGGCACAAAAGGAGCTTGCTGCCGTCAAGCAGGAGCTGCTGGCCTATGAGGCAGACCGGCTGCTGAAGGAAAGCCGCACGGTCAACGGCATCCGTGTGGTCAGCAAAGCCTTCGACGGTCGGAATATCAACGATCTCAAGCTGCTGGCACAGAGCATTATCCAGCAGCCAGGCCATGCCGCATTGCTGGTCTGCCGGAATGACGCTGTGCAGGTCATTTTCTCGCGGTCGGAGGATGTGGACCTGGATATGAGCAGGCTGATCAAGGCTGTCTTTCCCATCATCAACGGCAAAGGCGGCGGAAGTCCCAAAGCAGCACAGGGCGGCGGCAGCAACACGGCTGCCGTAGAAGACTTCCTGTCAGCAGCCCTTCTGGAAATCGAAAAAGGCTTGTAAAGACGGTAAAAGAGGGACGGTTCTTGAATTGAATGCTCCATTCAATTCAAGAACCGTCCCTCTTTTACTCTATGAAGCCAGGTTTTCCAGCTTCCTTTTGATCATATTTCTGACTGCCTTTATCCTGTCCCTTTCAACCAGCCGGATACGGATATTCTCCGGTCCGCCTACTACCGCCTTACGGATACCGTCCAGCGGCTCATAGCTGTCCTCCAGCACTTCATAACCCAGATCCTGCGCCTTCTTAAGCACCTCTCGCAAGCGCCTCACCGGCACTTCGATCCCTATTCCGGATTCATCGGCTGCTTCCTGGGGCCAGGACTTGATCCCTGCCCGTTCCCCATTTTCCCACACTTCGATCCGCGCCTTTCCGGCCTCCAATATGATAACCCGCAAATCATCATACTGAAATCTGAAATTGATCTTGAACCCTAAAGCCTGGTTGAAAAAGCGGAGCCCTTCATCCAAGTCCTTCATCTGCAAGGAAATCGGGCTCATTATGACGGCTTCCTTCTGCATCTGCGGTACCCTCCTTCGTTATGATGGTATTCGTGAACCCTTTGCCACCAGCCGGTCAATGGTATCCGACAGCCAACTGACCTCAGCCAGATAATGGTGGCGGTAGTGAGAAAAAACAACCTCCGTCATTTCACGGGACTGCATATCCGGCACAGCAGCGCCTTCCTCCCTGTCGTCATCCAGTTGGGCCAATACAGCTTCCAGCCGCTCCCGGTACCGGTTCAGCGTTGTCACCAGTACGTCCTTGCTGATGGAGTCAATAAAGAAAAATACAGCATCCGCTTCAAACTTCGGCCTGTAATCAAACTGCAGTGCCTCTGCCAGCATATCTTGAAGCGCTTTTCTTCCTGTCTCAGTAATGCTGTAAACCGAACGTTCAGGCCGTTTCCCTTCCTGACTCTTGCTGCCCGTGACATGTCCTTGCAGCTGAAGCTTATCCAGGTGGTAATATACTGTCGGCAGCTTTATGTCAGCTGCATCGGCAGTCATTTCCGCAATCAAGCGTTTTAGACGGTAACCGTGCTGGGGTCCGCAGCGGGATAAAAAACCTAAAAGGTACAATGGTATGTTCACAGCTTCCCCCTTCTATTCCAATATAGTCAGTACTGATTAATCAGCACTGACTATATTATACGATTTCATTTCTGGGAATTCAAGAAAAAATATCTTTTTTTGCTGATTTTCGCCTTTTTTATTTCAAATCAAGCAAAAAACGACGACGGCATCCGCATATTTATCATAAGATCCTTTCCATGATGGAAGGATATTGGTAAACTGTGTCGTAATAATAATATACGGCATGCAGCAGAAATGGGCTGCCATAATTACAATGGAGGTGTTTCGAGAATGAGTAACCGCTATAATGTTGCAGAAATCACGCAAATGGCAATAAACATGGAAGAAAAGGGGCTGGCATATTACCGGCGTGCAGCTGAATCAGCTGCCAGCGATAAAACCAAGGGGATCTTTTTGATATTGGCGGAGCAGGAGCAGAAGCATATAGAGCTGTTCACCGGTTTGCACCATATGATGTCGGAAATACAGCAGTCAGACACCAACTATCTACTGGACGAACAGGTATCTGCGTATCTGAAATCAATTACAGATGCTGCGGTCTTTACGGATGCTGCATTGAATGACTTGAAGCATGTCGTATCCGTCAAGGCGGCCATTCTGGAAGGCATTCAGGCTGAAAAAAACGCCGTACTGTTTTACACCGAGCTATTGAAACATGCAGGCAGCGGATCTGCTGCCAATACCCTTCGGCTGATTATTGAAGAGGAAAAGATGCATCTGGCTGACTTGAATCAGCTATTGAGCAGCCTATAGAACGGAGAGAACAGATGAATAAGAGAATTGTGATTGCCGGTGCAGGCATTGCCGGTCTGAGCGCTGCCAAAGCAGCCAGGGAACAGGATCCGGACAGCAGTATCCTGCTGCTGGAGGCAGGCGGCCAGAACACTTATACGAGAACAAGGCTTCCCGAGTACATATCCGGCGATGCATCCCTTAAGGAGCTGTTCCCTTATGATGATGCCTGGTATGAAAAGAACAGGATCTCCTTTTTCAAGAATACGGTGGTAACCGGTATCGATACCGAAGTGCAGACAGTCTCAACAACCAACGGCATTGTTGAATATGATGCACTGGTTATAGCATCCGGCAGCAGCGGCAACATCCCCCCTATTCCCGGTGTGGATAAAGGGAATGTGTTTCCGGTCCGTACCATTGCGGATGCAGACCGCATCAGAAGTCTGGCCGGCATTGGAAGCAGCTGCACCATTATCGGCGGCGGGCTGCTGGGCCTAGAGATGGCTTGGGCTATACGCCAACTGGGCTGCGAGGTCAATGTCATCGACCACAACTCCCGGCTTTTGTCCAAGCAGATTGATGAGCAGGGTGCCGCGCTGCTGAGCCGTGCCATTTCTCAGAAAGGGATCAAGGTTTACCTGAACGCCCAGACAAGAGAAATTACCGGTAAAGGCAAAGCGGAGTCGGTCATACTCAATAACGGAACAGCGATCTCGACGGACTTTGTCATCCTTTCAACGGGCGTTAAAGCCAATACACAGCCCTTTGCCGCTTCAGGAATCGCCATAGGCCGTTCCATACAGGTCAACAACCGCATGGAAACCAGTGTTAAAGGCATCTATGCCGCAGGGGATGTTGCAGAATACGAGGGCAAGAACTTCAGCATATGGCCTATCGCTTTGGCACATGGAAAGATTGCCGGTCACAATGCGGCAGGCGGTGAAATGTGCTACACCGAAATCCAGCCCTTCACCAATCTGAAAATCAAAGGCATTACCATGTTCTCCATCGGCGATATCTCATGCAAGGACTGCGTCGCCATCAGTGAGTTGAGTCTTGAGCATAGCCGTTATATCAAGTTCTTCCTTCGTAACGGTGTAATCATCGGTTCCATCGTGTTTGGCGAAGCAAGCCTTCCGCTTAGAATAAAAAAAGCCGTGGAACAAAAGAAAATAGTGGCTGAAAAATGGGAAAGCATCGGAATCAACGATATTCTGGCAAACCTGTAGACAAAAATGATGATTGGGCAGATGCCTAATCATCATTTTTGTCTAATATAACACCTTTCACCACATTTTGAAGCTCCCACTCCGTTTTTTCACATAGTAGCGCTTCCAGCTCATCCTTTAGCACCACGTCGGCTTTGTAATCAACGCCCTTCAGATAAATGCGCAGTACTTTTTTCAGCCGCTCCTGCACATCATCAATGATGTGGCCCAATTCATCCGCTCTGTCAATGGCATTCTCCACATCCTTGCGGTGGACTAAAGCAACCTTGTTGAACTCGTCGGCTGCACCGACCATCAGCCTGTAGGAGCTGGCCAGCGGCGTCAGCATCTCAGTCAGAACCTTGATATCCTTGCAAAGCCGCTCATCGAAGTAAGCCATTCTGTCAGAGTCGTTCCTGCTCATTTTTCATCACCATCAGCCTTATACTTATTGAATCTGCCTTCCTATACTTCTAAATAAATATATGATATAGTAAATAGGAGCATTCATCTAAATGCTTGGAAGTATTGATTTTAAAAGAGGTACACGTCCATGAGCTTTCAAACTGCCATCAACCAGATACTGATACTTTTCATCATGATGTTTATCGGTGTCGCAGCAAAAAGAACAAAAACCATCGACGATAATGCCCATAAAGCGATTTCCGCACTCCTGATCAGGGTGTCCTTACCCGCCTTGGTGCTTTCCTCAACCAATTTTGAAAGGACGCCCGAAGTGATTCCCAATATGCTGCAGATAGCTGGCATTACAGCCATTTATTATCTAGCGGTCATACTGGGCTGCATTTTGATTACACGTTTATTCAAATTCGACAGCAAGACTTCCTCGGTGTTCATTTCACTGATTGTTTTTGCCAATGTGGGATTTATGGGATATCCGGTGGTTCGCGCTTTTTTTGAGGAAATCGGCGTTTTTTATGCCAGCATCGTCAACATGTTCTTCAACATCCTTTTATGGACCTATGGTATCCTGCTTTTTAACAAGGAAAACGGCATTGACTACAAAAAACTCATCAATATAGGAACGCTATCTTCCATTACAGCAGTCTTCATCTTCCTTTTCCAGATAAAGCTCCCATATGTGCTTTTCTCTGCGCTGGACATTACTGGCAGGATGACGGCGCCGCTCTCCATGATCCTGATCGGCGCATCCATTGCGGAAGTCAATTTTTCCAGCCTTTTCACCAATAGGAAAGTATTTGCGGTAGCCATCATCCGCTTGCTGGCGATCCCGCTGTCGACAGCGTTCATACTGAAGTCCCTGGGCTTCAACAGCATGGTTATCTCCATTTGCACCATTATGGCAGCCATGCCCGCCGGCGCCACCAACGCCATTTTTTCAAAAGAATTTGATGTCGAACCACTTTTTGCCTCAATCGGTGTTTTTATATCAACCTTGCTCAGCATCATCACGCTTCCTGTCATTATCTATGTTTTGACTGTCTTTGTGCTATAGCTGCTTAACATAATTTAATAGCACCGCCTTAAATTTCAACTTATGTATTCACGGTGTCCATAGAATACTATAAATGAAAGGTGGTGTTTATAGTGCCAAGAAACACTGAAACAACATATAAAACGCTTCAAGGCCGGAGAACCGGAAAGCGCAGCTCCAAAATCCTCGTTCCGGAAGCTGAAGGCGCCCTCAACAGTATGAAGCGGTCCATCGCCTCGGAATTCGGCATCAATTTTGATGTGGACGATAAAGGCAGCTACACCGCAAAGCAGTGTGGGCAAGTGGGCGGTGAAATGGTGAGACGGATCATCGAGCAAATGAAGCTGGAGATGGTCCAGTCAGGCAGAAACAGGTTTCAATAAAATGCTGATATTCAAGCCGAAATTGCGGTATCCTTGGGAATGGTGAGGGATCATGCCGGTGCAATTTCGGTTTTTATTTTGCTGCATTGATTTTTGCGCAGATTTATGTTATCTTAATGATTGAATCATACATGGGGGTAGATGGGTGCTGGTGTATCCTCCGGTCTTCAAAACCGGCATGCGGGGTTGGTAGCCTCGTGGGTGGGTTCGATTCCCACATACTCCCGCCAATTGAAAAGACTTGATTCTATGAAATAATGAAGGACTTTCATCATTGCGATGAGAGTCCTTTTCTGTGCGGTCTCTAACATTTTTCTAACATGCGGATTAATTTGATTTTACTTTACTACCAAAGATAAAACCAACCATAGTAGTAATTATTGGCGATACTATCTCCCAATATTTAACGGTGGGAAGTGTTTTCAAATTGTCTGGCAAAAATGTATAAACAAGTCCTGACATTGATAGTATTATTGCTATGAAACCAACAATATAAAGTGAAGTATTCTCATTACATCCAAAAAACTTTCCTAAAACACCAGCTTTCAAATCCAATTCCTTCTGTTTTGTTGTGCTATTAAAGTATGCTTTTGCTAGTGTCGGGTCTTGAGGCAGCAATAATTTACTCATTTATACTACCTCCCCTTCATACCAAGTATAATGTAATAATCTACTTTTATTCCCACCCAAATCTTGAACCGAGAAAGCTAAATACAATCTTCTCTTCTCCAATTCTCCTATTTCAATTGGTTTTTTTGTTCCAAATCCTGTTACACTCTTAAAATTCACCAATGTTAATTCTGCTTCTTTTTCATTTACCAAGTTATAGTTAAAAGATACGCTATCCATTTTATCATCATCATTAACAAACTTTATTCTAACTAGCACTTCCCCCTCTTCGTCAGTTATACTAAACACTATCGGTTCATCTTCGTACTGTATAACTGAACCTGTTTCAATAATCTTATGATTTTGACTGTGCACTTTTATTTGGGCCAACAGTAGTCCTCCTCTCATATTCATTTATTCTACATTTTTCTTATAATTATAGCATAATTTTACATTAGTGGTAATTACAATAATCTATTTCTTCTTGAAAATTGCATCATCAATCTTACTAGCAGCATCCTGCTGCATCTCTTTAAGCACGTGGCTATATAGATCAAGCGTAATACCTATGGTCGAATGGCCAAGCCGTTCCGAAGCTACTTTTGCCGGCACGTTATGCTTTAACATCAAAGTTGCATTGGTATGCCGTAGATCATGGAAGCGTATCAACTGCAGCTTATTTCTTTTCAGTACATTCATGAACAAGGTACTGAATGTGCCTGGGTTGAAAGGATGGCCGTCATCGTAACAAGATACAAGTTCATTCTCCTGGTAGGCTTCCCCCATCACCGCCTTTGTTTCTTCCTGCTTTTCCTTGTGAGCCTTTAAAGCTTCTATAATTGTTCCCGGTGAAATGATTACCCTTTTGCTTGTCTCAGTCTTAGGATCATGGAAGATAACGCCTTTGTTTGTTTTCAGCAATGTATTATTAATTGTAATCGCACAGTTTTCAAAGTCTATATCACTCCATCTGAGCCCCAGGGCTTCTCCCCTTCTCAATCCTAATCCTACAGCGAGCAGTACCGGTATATAAAGATTTGTCGGTTCAAATGCCTCCAGCATTCTCTGGACCTGTTCCTCGTCAATAACAGATGCACGATACTTCTTTTGTTTCGGCAGTTCCACGAACTCCGTAACATTCCTATTAATAATCTGCATTTTCATTGCATGGTTCAATGCTCTTTTCATGATTCTATGTATGTTCAAAATTGACTTAGGAGATAGACCGCCTTTTCCGTCAATACGGCCTTTCTCCAGCTTTTCTTTATAAAAAGTCTGTATTTGTATCGGCTGAAGCTTCTGGATCAGTACGTCACCTAATGCCGGGATTATGTGAATATCGACAATGTACTTATATCCATCTTTTGTTGTCTCTGTCAGGTTCGGCTCTACGATATCATCAAACCATCTTTTCAGAAACTCTCTCAGGGTTATCTTTTCAGGATTAACAAAAGTGCCATTCTCAATCTGATTCAATATTTTTGTAAGCTCTTTTTCTGCTTCCTTTTTTGTCCTGAATCCGTTATACCATTTCTGCTTACGTTTGCCGTCCTTATCCCTGCCAATATCTACAATAATGGAATAGGTATTGCCTTTCTTTGTAATACTCCCTCTCATTCTGCACCAGCCGCCTTTTCTAACCAGTTTTCAAGGGCACGCTTTGGTATAAGGTATCGCCTTCCGACCCGAACATGGGGAATCTGCTTCTGTATCAGCAACTCGTATACTTTGTTCAATCCGATATTCAATATCTCCGCAACTTCAAAAGATGTATAAACCAATTTCTCCATATCCTCTACCCCCTTATTGTAAAAGTGATTTTTTCCATTCTACAACCTCCTGGAAGTTTGTTTCCCTCCGGTGAAGGTAAGTGCTTCCCTGGGATTTAATCATTCTCATGACTTCATCGATATCATTCAAATCTGCCCTGGCAGCGTATGAAGTAATGTTTCCGATTGTGCCGGGGATAAGGGCAAAGGCCGACGAATCAAGCTGCTTTTCCCGCTGTATCAATGGTCTTGACAAAAAGCCGTCAAAGGCCTCCTGAATGCTCTGCCATGCCGAGTCTGTGGTGCAGTTCTCTATCCTTGTATGGTCGAGCTGCTTCTTGGTAAGCCATGACCGGGTGCAATATTTCCAGAGGGATTTCAAACTCTCCAGGGTATCCTCCACGCTTTCCAGCTTGACTTCCTTCAAATAGTCCCGGTTCAGCTGAAATTCAACGTTCCAGACTTTTTCCGGATTCAGTCCAGCCTTTTCCCACACTTCATAGAACCACAGCTTTTGCCGTTTCTGCTTCACTTCCAGGGACTTGTCATAAATACGACACATGACCTTGCCTGTGGCTCCGGAGCCGAAGTATACGCTGGCAATGCGACGATTGTTCCTGTAGATGGTATCGAGGCAGTAACGGCCTTCAAAGGTCTCGATATCGTCAGCCATCAGCTCCATTTCATCAGTATGGCAGCACAAGTCTATACGGCTTATCTTGTTCGACTTGATATCGCCGATATTGGTGGTTATCCATTCTTTGATGGTATCCCAGGCTTTTTCCACGCCCATGCTCCAGAGGCATTCCGACTTTAATCGGATGAAGATGGGGTAGAAGCTTTCTTTGTTTGAGCGGTGTTGGGCTATTTTGATTTCATAGGCATCATTGTGCAGGATGTATGCATATCCCCTGGAACCATTGGATAGGATTTCAAAGGATTGATTTCCTACCTGTATGATATGGTTATTACTCATGCTGTGCTGTTGGGCTTCTTTTGCCTTGCACTTTTCCAGCTCCAGTCTTATGAGTATGTCTGCCGAAGCTTGTTTCTCCATATCGGCAAAGCCGTAGTTGTGAATGTCCAATGTTGCGCATAGGGTGTCTATGTTGGGTATTTTCATGGGTTTTGACCTCCTGTTTTTTATTAACCTGTGTTTGGACCCCCTCTGTTAGTAAGGACGGGGGTCAAGGTTTTTCCGAGCAATTACGGCAGCACTTGACCTTATACCAATAGTTGTAGGTCATATGTGAGACAAATTCCCATAATAGCGCAATGAGTACCGGGATAATGAAATTGAAGTTGCCATAGTAGATATACATCTCATTCATCACATACAGCAATATAGCTAAAATGGTACATTCAAGAACTTGAAGGGAGTAGAAGACGGTTTTCTTTCTCATGAATATCCTCCTAGCTTTGTGGTTTATGGCTTACAACGGTATCAAGAACTTTCGCGGCATAAGCCTCTGGAGCCGGGCCCTGTGGTCATTTATTCCACGGTTTCTTGACACCGTTATATTTTTCGTGCCGTGATGTTCTTGCGATGGCGATGGGATGGGGAAGCAGCAGTTTCCTTCGAGCCATCACTTTCAGAAGTGTAGCACGAAAAACCGCTTAGTCTGTGCTTTATCCGCTCAAGCTCCGAACAAAGAAGCAGCCAATTGCGATCATTGTTACCATGCCTGTATCCGGTGTTAATTGGCTTTCCTCTCTCTTATTCTCCATTCATAAAAGCAGAGGTTTTTGCAGTATGTATGCCGCATCCATTCATAGCTAATCCGATACTTTTCATCCAGCCAGAACAGCAGCAGCGACACCGGGATGGAAGCCAGGAACACTATTATGAAAATCGGCCTTTGTTCTTCGATATATCCCCATATTGAGATGACAACCGTTATTGACAACAGGTGCAGCAAGCCCATAAACCAGAATCGCAGGCACTTAACAGCATATTCCTTCACTTTTTTCATTTACTCTGTATATCTCCTTTCTTAGAAGCTTATGTACTTCTTTTTCTGCCATTTTTTTAGGCTAACCAATAGGATAATATTTCCATATTGCAGTTGCATTCAGCCTTTCATATTTGCCCTACAACAAACTTTTACGCTTCTTCTTGTCCAATCCAATGACGATATCACCGGGACCGGCTCCCTGCTTTTCCAGAATGTCCTTGTCAGTTAAAAACTGTTCCTTCTTCATGTTGTCAATCAGTTCCCAGGTATCATAAAGCTTCCTTGTTTCATCGGTCTGCAGGAAGTCATGGCGCCAGATGGGAAGGGCGGGTTTCATCATGTTGGCATTCTCATAATCATAGCCATCATAAGCCGTCTGGAAGGTCCACCGTTTGAATTTAGTTCCACATTCGATGACGGTGAAGGTGATATCCCGAATGAGCTTGTCAACATGACCGAACCGCTGAGCTGTAGCCAGGAGCATTTTCTTCTGCTTACGGACCTGTAGCAGCTGCCCAAGGAGGGAAGGAGGGACACCTTCTTTATCCCATCGCCGGGAATTGAGGATGGTGGATATCTCGTCAATCAGGATCAGCGTATCACCGGGACTTTCAATGATCTGGCTGTAGTTCTTCAGTTCAATGATTTCGGTATGTTCAGGAAAGCCCACCAACTTCATATTGGTGAGTATTCTGACCTGGGGATATGCTTTTGCCACTCGATATGCTTTCTCTACCATGGAGATTGTTTTCCCGCTGCCGAACATGCCCACATAGATATGCAGGCCGAAGCCGTCAAAGTTTTTCCATTCCTGATTTTTGATGTA
Organism: Calditrichales bacterium MX18-03; assembly: GCA_021083345.1. Classification (GTDB taxonomy): domain Bacteria; phylum Bacillota; class Clostridia; order Lutisporales; family Lutisporaceae; genus JAJGRE01. The sequence continues at coordinate 1,161,982 of JAJGRE010000001.1, forward strand.
CCAATAGAGGTCAATCACTTTCAGGTATAGGAATTTTGGCAGTTTGGGTATATATGAAAAGAAGATTCGATATAGTAAATCAAACATGTTGTACCTCCTATGTGCATGGGAAAGGGGGCTGCCGGGCCAAGTGTCCTCGGCGAGCCCCCTTCCTTTTCTCCTGTCCTACTGTGCTGTCTTCTTTGCCTGTCTTGCCTGCTTCCACATGATGCCTGCGATTCCGCCAATGATGTAAACGTTGAAAGGAAATTCGCCGAACAGGCTTATGAGCGACTTTAAGCCGTTCACTATCTCGGTTATGATGGTTGCATCAATTACTGTTGTCTTCTCACCTCCCCCAGCTTCTTAATTCTATTGTCCAAGCAGCGAACATATCAAATACCCCTGCTATGCACACGATCACGATGATAAACCGGAATGTGTATTGTAGAACCTCGTACCCGATTGGGCATTCTCCGAGCCATTGGAAGATTACATCCATTTGGTTCGCCTCCTTTTGAACCAGAAGACCATGACGGTCGCCACGATGACAAGGGATAAAAGAATATTGTTTTGCTCTTGGAGCTTCATTTGGTTCAGTATCATAGTATCATTCTGGCCGATGATGGTGGTTTGATTGTCTATCATGATTTGCAGCAGTTCCTCCGTTGTCATGCGTCATTCCCCCTAGCGCCTAATCCGTACATGAATTGCAGTGCCTTGTACACGATGAAGGCGAATATCAGGACATTCCAGAAGGTGACGGTATACTGCCCTACAGGTATTTCAAGGCTCAATATGCCATTAATCAAGGTCCAAAGGCTTGTAAATGCGCTTTCTATCGTCATACCGTCACCTTCCTAGTATTTTAAGCACCACGCTGGTGATGACTCCGAGTATCAGAACACCCACCAGCTCCGGAGGAAGCCAGGCAACGGCGCTTTTCATGACGTTGTTCATCTGCCCGACGTTGTTCATCAGAGACTGCATGTACACCACAAACCGCTGTGACAGGTAGTTCAATGCGATAAAGGGATAACCCACCCAATAGAGGATACAGTCCAAACTGTAATTCATGCTGCCCCATACGCTGTTTTCATAGTTGGCCTTGTTGGGTGCCTGGGGCATTTTGACTTCCTCAATAGGTTGTGTCGGTAACGTGGTTCCCGGTGTGCTGTCCCCTTGGTTCTCCAGTGAGGACATGATAACGAATAAGCCAATGTCCTTTTCATACCGGATGCTGAAGCCTCCATCAATGGGGTTTAACAGCTCATAAACGACGGTTTCGCCGGGTTCCAGCTCGATATGCTCCCCGATGGTTGTCAGGTTGCTGGTGGTGATGCTGTTCACCGTTCCGCTGCTATCCGTCCAAGTCTCTTTCAGGTTGGCTTTGTCTGCCCAAGTGGTGAAGAGGATGCTTTCAGCGGTGGTGTTCTTGAAGGAAGCTGCTATAGTTTTACCCGGCATACCGATCAGCTCGTAAATGGGGCTGCATTGCTCTTGGAACTTACTCTGAAAGGCATTGATGCTGTCATAGGGCTTTGCAGCGTACAAAGCTTGATTGATTCTCGATTGTCTGCCGATGGTATACCGGGTATAGTTGTTATCAAAGTCACTGGTAATTCCGAAATAGCTTTTCTGTCCCATCCAGTAGGAGGTAAATTCGCTTTCGTTTGCCTTGCTGTTTAATACCTCCAAGGGTGATAGTTCAGGGTAGAACTGTGATCCGTTGGTCTCATTCATGATGGTTGTTTGATTGGTCCAGATGATATCCGAAGGACTGCCGACAGCCTCGGTCCATGCTCCATTATTGCCCACCCAGGCGCTGCCGTTCCATTCCTTAATCTGAATAAGCCCTGCTGTCCAAGTGCCATTGTATAGCTGGTAGATGGTCTGACCCTGCCAGGGTGAACCAGTTAATTCGGACTGAGGAACAAGGTTTGCATCAAAGGGCACCTGGCAATACATGTAGTGGGCACCTTCACTGCCGAAAGCATCATAGAGGACGGCGTATGGATAGAGGTTTTCGTCATATACAGGCTTTGGCTGATATTGCGACGGATAAGGCGCTGCTGCGGATACGGTCACTATATTTAAAAGCAGTATGACTGCAATGAGTAAAAGCTTTTTTGTCTGTTTCACCCCTTCTGGGTTTTATTTGGGTGCGGAGCAGGGATTCGAACCCCAATCTATAGAAGACAAATCTATTATCCTGCCATTAGACGACCCCGCCATGAATTAGGCCGGAGCCTAATTGATAATCTGGACTGCCTGCAGATAAAGCTCATCCTTGTAGGTGTGGACATTGACTTTGATGCGGATGGGCTTCCGGTTCGGGTATTCTTCCAGGGTTTTCATGAGTCCTGAATCCTTGATATTGAGCTTTAAGGACTCGAACCCATTCAGGATATGGAGATTGACCACCATTTTCTGGTCCCGTCCTGCGAACTTTTCAAGGCCGATTTTTTCGCCTTCGACGATGACGCCTTCAACTTTCTTCACTGCTTGTACCTCCTTTGATTATCAGATTTTATCGTAGCTCATGACCTGCTGAACGATTTCGATTTCCCGGATAGCGCCGATATATTGATTCTTTAATGCCTCGCTGAAGGTGATATCCTTGATGGCGCTTTCCAGCTCATTCCTGCGGTATTCGAGAAAATTCTTGAAGCTTTCAATTCGGTCCTTTTGAGACTTCGGCATGACTGCTATCCCCTTCTTTCTCCTACTCTTGGCAGTATTAAATTTTTTATGGCTAAAAAGCGACTTTGCCTACCACATCAAATTCAACTTCATTTTCTTTAAAGCCATGCCTTTTACAAAAACTTTGAAATACGCTATAAGCTTGCGGGTTAACTGATTCAACATACCAAACCTCACCATTATGAGTGAATTTGTATCTCCGCATCATGCATATACCCTTCTTTCTCTTGCTCTTTGCAGTATTTCTGAAATTGGTTATAGCCTGTAAGGCAGTTACGGCCGGAGCCGTCACACTTGAAGCATTTATGGTTGTAATTCCGTGTCAGTCTGCCTTCATAGGCTAATTTGTGGAAGCTGCATTCAAACTTCATAGTGTCACTTCCTAACAAATTGCTAGTATGATTAAATTATAAATTAGCATATTGATAATGTCAATACATAATACTAACATTTTGATAGTATTTTTTACAACTATTGACACTTATGCTATAATGAAAGAAAACTCATTATGTAGGTGTGTTATGTTTAAAGGTGATAGATTAAAGCTTCTCAGAGAAGAAAAGAAAATAACACAGATGGAACTAGGCAAATTCTTTGGAATTAGCGATGCTGCTATTAACTATTATGAAAAGAATAAACGGCAGCCAGATACAGAGCTAATAGCCAAAATTGCCGAATATTTCAATGTTTCCACTGATTATCTGCTCGGATTGACAGACTACCGGACCCCGGTAGATAAAATCTCTGAGGCGCTCGGTACGGATCAGGAATTGTTGAAGTTCTGGGAAGAGACAAAAGACAGGGAAAACGTTCAGTTGCTTTTTAAGCAAATCCGGCACTTGTCAGATAAAGATATTAACCAGGTTATACGAATAATCAAGGCAATCGAAGACGAAGAGGCTAACGAGTAGCGTATGCAGTTCATATAATATAGGCTACAATTCATACGGAAGCCATGGATAATTACCATTATTTTCATTATGATTTTATCTAAACATTATTGATATATTGCCGTGGCTTTATTTCATGTAAAATTGGACAATCTCGGTAGATACTTGACTAAGGAGGCGCTGATGCTAGCATTTTTTGAATCTCCGCTTGTAAAATCATTGCTCTCTGAGTATATTTCATTTTACGAAGTAATGAACACTTTTGATATCAAAACATCTATAGCGTTCAATCTAAGCAGCAGCATTTACGGCTTTGTTTATACAAGTAGGAAAGGTAATTATAATATAATCCTAAATGGGAATCTGAGTTATGAAATCCAATGCAGAACCTTTGTACATGAAATTAAGCATATCATTGCAGATTTGCCAATTTTAGGATATGTCATAGGTATGGACATGCAGCATCAAGTTTTTGAGGTTGATTCTGATATAATTATCCAAGTTTAGTACAAAAAGTATAGATTATGTATGAAACGGCCATATTCAGGTATATGATATCCGAAAAAAAAGCACTACCCTTTAGGTATGTGCTTTTTTTATATACTATTGATTTTGACATAAGTATCTAATTGTACACCTTATCAATTTTGCTGGCATTTCTGATGATAAAGATAACCCTAATGCTACTATAGAAAAAACGTCACTTAGTTTTGGTTCAATGAACTTAAATCTATATTCTAATAACATTAAAGCACCAAAAATAAGAAAATTAAGAAAATAGAGCAGTTTGATAGCATTACTTTCGTTGCATTCACCTTCAAATTTTTCTTGCGCAATAGAAATAACCACTGTAGTAGCTATCATGCATGAAGCTATATTCACGTAATTTATCATATTGCTGTCATCAAAGAAATATCGAAAGCTTGCAATCACGCACATAATTGGAAATAACATGAACCTAAAGATTGTAAACGCATCTTTCATTTTATTCACTTTCAATACTTTCTATTTCTTCTCGTAAAGTTCCAATAGCTAAACCTATCATTTTAATGTAGTTTGGAATCTTATTAATTTCAAAAGCTTGTCCACTTTTATTAATAGTTAAGACTTCGTTAAAATTAAATTGAACAAATTTGCTTTTGGATGGGATACCGAACGCTCCTATCCAAGTGGTTGTATTAAAATCAAGTACATAATTTTTTATTTTTTCTCTCTTTCCTCTTCTTATCTCTTTTACTCTTGGTATATATATTGTCACCATCTTTTTTTTCGTTAATTCAACAATCCACATACCAGCTGTAACCGTCCCTCTAACCTCTTCAGCATCTGTATCAGTAATCACTGGTATATCTATACTTAATACCTCAAATTTTTTATCCTTATCATTTTCATTCAGCATTCTTACATTATACTTTATATTATTTCGATCTAATATTTTCTTTATTTGTTCTACCATAATATCCCCTCACTAATTTAATGAAACTAAATGTACTTTATTAATATTATGTAAGTCAAACTTCTTTTCCCCATGGAATTTTACTCCAATTATCTCATCTTCAAAAGTGGTATCTAAGAATCTAGATATGTTGTTCAAATTCTCATCAATTGACGTTTCCTTTTCATGATATAAAATAAACTTCATGCTCTGTTGGCTAATTTTAATGATATAGCTGTAATCTGCATTCACTATTGTTGCTACATTTCTATTCATCCTTAACTTTTCAATACCAAAATACTCTTCTGAAATTCTTACTAATTCATCTATTTCGTTATGTTTACAAAATACAACTGAAAATGATACATTCATTTATCTTTACCTCCGAAAAACTCTTCGTTAAAGAAATGAAGAAAGCCTTTCTTGTTTTTTAGTTTTGTTTCTCTTATTATCATATGCCCATGTTCAAGAAATATTTCATATTCCTCAAAAGATACATCTCCACGCTCAATCTTCTTATCAAGGCTGTCTAATTTATCAATTACATATCTAGGAGCTTTCTTTTCTACATAAAGTTGCTTTATACTTTCCCTCAAATCACCATTAAGGAGTATTCCTGCTTTTGTTATTTTTTCAGCATTGTGCTGTTCAGCCTTGATTTGGTTGTCGCTTATCTTCTTATGTATCTGTTTTGCCATTTCTTGGTGGTATGATAGTTCCTTCAACAATGAAAAATCCTCTTGGGCAATGATTTCATCTGTTTTAGTCATATCATCAAACTTCTCCGAACATTCGTTAATCGTCTTAACTAAAGTCCTTAAGTCCATTATATTACCTCTTTACATACTTCTTAGTTTTATCCTTATTTACAACTATTATTCGACAATCAATATGTTTTTCCTTCTAAAATTTAACATTTTTTATTTTGCAAAAACAGTATTATTACTTGTTATTAGTTATCCCTTTGCTTCACCTTTGCATCTATGACATATGGTTTTGCCCTTGAAAGTACTTATGCCATCAGAGTCACCGCAGAAGACACACCCTGACCAATACTTTTTTAAAATGATACTACCCCCATATGTATAGATTTCTAGTGGGTCTCCTACCTCAATTTCCATTGTTCTTCTTATTTCTATAGGTATAACAACCCTACCTAACTCATCGAGTTTTCTCACAATTCCTATAGCTTTCATCATGTTAACCTCCAACAATTTATTTGGTATATTATAACATATTTGGATTTATTATGGTATGTTGTGCACAGCAATAGCTACCTATTGCCTCTACAATGTTATATAAAACATCCCCTGCATTCTAACATTTTTCTAACATGATACCAAATTTCTATTAAAAATAGCCGTCGACTGATAAAGTTGACAGCTATAATAATCTAGATATTTCAACACACACAGGTTTATCGCTTTTTACAAAATGTTCCACTTACGCATCTTCAAAACCGGCATGCGGGGTTGGTAGCCTCGTGGGTGGGTTCGATTCCCACATACTCCCGCCAATTGAAAACACAAATGACTTAATATAAAAACCTTGATTTCTCAAGGTTTTTTGCTTTAATACGAATACGTATATCCACCACTCTCATTGGCCTTATAGTCATATTTGAAGTCATCGAAGATATCCAGCATCAGCCCATTTCCCTTTTCCTGCAGTTCCATGATTCTGCTCCTCAGCCTTTCATGCTCTGCCTGATATTTGTTATCCTTTGTTCTATAAAGCACGACAGCGTTTTGCATGATCTCATATTGCAGCTTGAATTTCTCCAGCTGCACATCATAATATGTCAAGACATTGGTGTTATCCGTCGGAATCTCCACATCGCCAAGCTTCAGAAATATTTCTTCTGCTCTGTGCTCTACCTGTTGAAGGTTTTCTATCAAGCCTTTTTCAGTCAACAGTCCATTATCAAAATCCGATGTCGCTTTATTGTATGACTCGATCACTTCATTCACCGAAAGGTTTAACTCATTGATCTGGTTCAAGTATTGACTAACCGCTGTTTGCTGTTTCCGAAAAGCAGCATCCTCAGATGAATCCTTTATGCTTATACGCTGCGCATTGGTGCCCAGCCTCATATCCCCCACGGGCACCACACCATTGGGAACCATGTGTCCATACATTGAATAAACAATATAAAGCAAGAACATGATAAAAGGGACTGATACAAACGGTTTTTTATAAAACCGCTTGCTCTTCTGGGTATAATAGCTTGATATCATATCCTTCTCAATATAGCTGTATACTTGTTCCCTGCTATTGCTGTCGGCGTCCTTCTTATAGGCGTCCATTTGCTTTCTGAAATTCTTTTGTGTCTTGGACAGCATTTCATTACCCCTCTTCATGGCAATAAACTCAATCTGAATAAATATCCGAAAACTCCACGTCGATTTTCTGGACCCTGTCCATATTGTCGGACCGCACTTCACTTATTGGCACTGCTTCTGCATCGACATCCAGCACCGGCAGTATGACGATAAATTCTGCGCCTTTATCCGGCTCGCTTTTCACTTCAATAGTGCCGTGATGGGCTTCCACCAATCCCTTAACCAGAGACAGTCCTATCCCACTGCCTTCATTCGCTCTATGCAAGGAGGTGTCTACTTGCCTGAAGCGCTCGAATATCAACCCGGCTTTGTCCTTGGGAATGCCTATGCCGGTGTCTTTGACTGAAATTGTAATGCTTTCCGGCCCGTCCTGGATACTGACCCAAATGGTTCCACCCTGCCCTGTAAATTTCATAGCATTTGAAAGCAGGTTCAAAATGATCCGCTCAATTTTGTCAGGATCGCACAGCAGGACCTTTTCTTCCACATCGGTATCGAATATGATACAGATTCCCTTAGCCTCAGCATATCTCACTACTGATTGGGTAATATCCTCTATGAATGCAACAATATTAACGACAGTTAAATGATTCTTCATAAAGCCGGCATCCATTCTGGTCAAGTCGATGAGATTGTTCATCAGTCTCAAAAGCCTGTAGCAGTTCTGCTGCATCATCCTGAAGTAATTTTTCAACTTGTTGTAAATACTGCAGTTTATCCCATTCAGATGCATACTGTCAACCAGTTGAAGCGATGTCAGGATTATATTCAGCGGTGTCTTGAATTCATGGGAGAGATTTGCAAAAAACTGTGTTTTCAGGCGGTCATACTCTTCTATGGAGGTTACCATATGGTCAAATGCTTTTCCTGCTGCAGCCAGTTCATCGTTGCCCTCAATATGCGTGCGGATGGTGAAATCACCTGCGGAAATTATATTTGCCGCCTCCTCCAGCCGTCGTGCGGGGTTAATGATTTGACTGCTTATCTGAATGGCGAGATATAAGGAGGCTACGGTTAATGCCAGTAATAGCACTATATCACGCCGTAGATTTGCCATAGCCGCAGAGACAAATTCATCATAGTTGGTTGTTGCGAAAACCACCCAATTAATAGCCCCTATGGGCTGATAGACACCCATATAATTGTGCCCGCATGCTGAGGTTCTATGTTTTCGGATGATCTGCCTTTCACCTTTTAGCGCCTTATAGCTTGGCGATTCCTCTGACGCCTTTATCATCCGGCTTGCCACATCATAGATTCCCTGCTTATATACAAATGTGCCGTTACAATCGATCAATCCAAAGGCATGCCGATCGGATATCCTGTTTTCCGGAAGCACTTGATTGAGCTTTTCGGTAATGACAGTTGCTGCGATTATCCCCACCAGCTTGTTCTCTTTCCTGATTGCCCTGGCAATGACAAATGTGGGAACTGACAGCTTGCGGTCGATAATAAGCTCCGATATGACCCTTTCTTCTCCATTAAGTATCCTTTGTATGTATTGACGGTCCTTTATATTGAGTCCTTCAATGGTCTTATCCGAACATATTTCAATGATGCCATCCGTACTTACCCAGCCTATTGCCTGAATTGTCGGCAACACGGCCTTGACCTCTCTCAGATATTTCCTGTTAAATGCCTTGTCCTTCGGATTCTCTGAAATGGTTAGCCCTGACGCCCATTCCACCGCCCATATTTGCCGGATATAATTCTGAAACAGCTCTGCCAGAACCTCTGCAAAATCCTGATCCGATCGCAATTCCATTTCAATCCCGTGCTGGAAATTATCGAAAATGCTGAACAGCTGCACAATTAACAAAGGTATCATAACAACAGCAATAATGATGTACAGCTTCATCTTGATACTGGTATTTTTCAAATAATCATCTCCATTATGGCATTTTCATTATTGTTATGGTTTTTGACTACCTTCTTCAAAAACCTGTAAAACCCTCTATTTTTTAGCCGCAAGTTACGACAGATTTCGACCATTCGAAACCATCATTGACACTACCATTGTGGGGCCTTTAGCAGTATAATTTAATCAGTCCGAAAACAGATTATTGTAGAATTGAGGGGAGATCATGAACAAACCATTCTTTGACAGGCGGCGGGGGTCCGATATTCTGGTGAAATGGGTGCATTGGTCCGGCATCGTTTCCTGGTGCCTGGTGGCCGTTACACTGGGTGTAGCCCTAAGCGCAAAGCCTCAGCAGGAGAATTTTTTTCATCGGTTTTTCAAGATAGACGTGACACAGACTTGGGACTATCAGCTGTTGCGTTTCGCTTTCATTATTCTGGTGGTGCTCTTTGTTTTCTGCCTGGTTTCGATATTCTTCAATGCACTGAGAAGAAGAAGGCGCACCGACCGGTACAACAAGACCATCCTGTTTCACTTGATCACATCGTTGATCGGAATCATTCTGTTTTCACTTTATATGATGTAATAGGGACAAAAAATGAAAAGACCGTTGAGTAACTCAACGGTCTTTTGATAGCTTAGTATCTGTCTCTGCTGCGGTTGTTCTGAGCTTTTCTTGCTCTTCTGCAATCCGGGCATCTCTGCGGCTCGTTCTCGAAGCCCTTCTCTTTGTAGAAAGCCTGTTCGCCTTCTGTAAATACGAAAGTAGCACCGCAATCTTTGCAAGTCAAATTCTTATCTGCCATTTTTCATTCCTCCTATTTTTTATTAAGGATTTAATTGATTGCTAACATACTATCCTAATAAAATATAGGAGCAGTTTTTAACATATTAAATCTCTTCAGCTCTTTAATATTAACACCATCAACCATAATTGTCAACACAATTATTTCCGTTTTCTATTAAGATACCCACATACCCTACTGTATGGTAAAATTCAGTGCCCAGGTGATGCCATATGCATCCGTCACGATAGCATGAAGTGCACCCCAGAAGGTCTTCTGAAGAGCAAACCTGACGGTTCCGTTCCTGCTCAGCTCGGTATATAATCGGTTGATCTCTTCTTCGCTGTCCATCTGAAGGAGCAAGTCCATATTGCTGCCGTTCACTTTCTCTCCGAAGATGTCGTGCATATAGAAAATGCAATCTCCATTTACGTGGAGCTCCGCATGCATAAGCTTCCCTTCATGCCCTTTAAACATGGGGTTGCCGTCAGCCACCTGGACATTCATGACCTCTCCCCCGAATAAATCCTTATAGTACTCCAACGCTTCTTTACAATTCTCCAAATGCAGATCCGGTATAATCTTCTTCATTCTCTTGTCTCCTTTATTCCTTATCTTTATATTGTGCATTACTTGTCTTGTGTTTCACCCGATTCAACAAAGCTTCTGAGTGCTGCGAGCTTTTTGTCCCAGAAACGTTCATAATAGGAAAGCCACTGCTTCAGTTCCAGCAAGGCCTCCGGCTGCAGCTTGTAGCGTGTTTCCCGTCCTGCTTTGCGCTCTGTCACCAGCCCTGCTTCCGATAAAATGTGAAGATGCTTGGAAACGGCGGTCCTGCTTATTGGAAATTGCGCACTGATAGCTGTAACAGGCATCTCCTGTTCTGCCAACATGCTCAGAAGCTCGCGGCGCGTAGGATCGGCAATTGCCTGGAATATGTCGTGCCTAGCATAAGTACCGGTCATTTTCCTCACCCATTCTTTTGCGCAGCCCCTCGGTAATATAGCCCCAGCCGTCGTACATGACCTCCCGCAGCTCGGCATGCTCTGCCGACCAACCGGAATGAACAAGTGTAAACTCAGTCTTGCCGTCAAGGGGCTTCAGTTCGAAGGATACATATTGATTCATATTATTTCCGCACCAGCTGAATCCGATTCGCAAGGGCGGATCCAACTCCATGACCTTGCAGTGCACGATGCCGTCCCATCCACGTTTTGGCTCTGATTTGAAGGTAAATTCATGCCCCATCACCGGCTGAAAGTTATTTGGCATAAGCCAAACTGCCAAGCCCTCGGATGTAGCAACCGCATTCCACACTTTATGAACGGGCGCATCCATGATCACTGTGCGCTTTATATTCGGAAGCGTACCCTGTACGTTTTCCATTATTGACACCTCCTTACGAGAAAATGTGAAACCTTTTGGTTTCATATTAATTATATGATACCTTTTGGTTTCATGTCAAGCACAAACCGCCTTCTATAAACAAATTAAAGCGTAGGCAGCCGTGTTTATGCAATATTTGGTCCCGCCTTGATCTTGTTTGAAATATTCCGAACTCTACGTTATACTACAATTAGACACAAAGCATCAGCAAAATGGTGCGGTGGTCGAAAACCCCACTGCCGCGAATAGGAGCGATAAAATGCTTAAGGAGAATTATTTCCTGCTGGAAAGCAGCAGCCACGGCTATCATGCCTTTTATACCCTGTTGAAGGAAAACTTCAGTGGGCTCCAGGCCATCCAATATACCGACGAGCTGATGGATGCAGTCTGCGCCCTGACAGGCAGCCGCAGCTTCTGGAACAATCATGTTTTTGTAATTTTCGTAGAATATCCACAAGTGAGCGTCGTTTCGTCGCTGCTGCACGACTTGTTGGACCCCTTCAGCTACATTCTGGTTACCTATTACAAGGAGCCCCATCAGATTCTCATGCCTGTTTCCGGTAACCTGTTTGAACATATTTTCACTGACTTTTCGCTTTTTCATTCAGATTACTATTTCGCAAAGCTCCGCTGTGAGCTGGAAAAGCTTCGCCGTATTTTTTTCCTAAAATCGGAAATGCGTAGTTTTTATGATATCGGTAAGGCATTGGCGTCAGAAAAAGACAGCATCCGTTTATTTGAGAAAATCATCGACAGCAGCATGGACATGACCGCCTCAGATGCAGGCACCCTGTATCTTATCGTTGATCAGGAGACCGGCAGCTGGTCCTCCATCAAAAATAGCGACTGCAGCCGCAAGTTTTTTAAGTTTGCCATTTCCAGGACCCTCAGCGTACAGTCTGCCCTGGAAACGTCAACTATGCCCATTACACGGGAGAGCATCGCCGGTTATACTGCCATTACCGGACGGACTCAGAATATTGAGGATGCTTACAGAATCGATGACCATGTGGAATATCACCACAACAGCAGCTTTGATCGGCGTACCGGTTTTATCACCAAATCCATCCTTTCCATCCCCATGAAGGATCATCAGGACAATATCCTGGGTGTCATTCAATTGATCAACAAGAAAAAGGATAAAACAGAGCTTATCGATTATTCCGATCCGGAGCGTATCAGCCATGTACTGACCTATGACACCGCAGACGTGATGGTCATGGAATCCATGGCCGGACTGGCAGCTGTGGCACTGGAAAACAATTTGCTTTATCGGGATATGGAAGCGCTCTTAAAAAGCTATGAGGAACAAAACAGGAGCCTGACGCTGCTGAGCCGGAAAATACTGAAGGCTCATGAGGAAGAGCGAAAGAGAATTGCCAGAGAGATCCACGACGGCGCGGCTCAATCTGCCGCGAACCTGGCCATCAAGCTGGAAATCTGCAAGAAGATCCTGGAGCGGGGCGAAAAAGCAGACGTGATGAAGGAACTGGATACACTGGGCAATAATGTCCGGAATACCGTCAATGAAATCCGCGGCATCATTTACGACCTGAAGCCGTCCTATCTGGAAAACGGCCTCATCATGGCCTTAAAGAACCATATTGAAAGCTTCACTGAGAATACCGGCATCAAGGTAATGTTTACAGCCAATGGTGACGATAATAAAATTGAATACTATTTGGTCTCTACCTTATTCAGAATTGCACAGGAAGCCCTGTCCAACATATACAAACATGCCCGGGCGGACTTAGTCAAGGTTGACTTGGAAATAGGCAACGGCTGCCTATCCCTGATCCTGTCCGATAATGGCGTGGGCTTTGAAACGGCCGGTCTGACACAGAAACGGCATAAATCCATTGAGAGCGGGTTTGGTCTGGAAGGGATTATGGAGAGAGTTGAACTGATAAAGGGAAGCATCTCCATTACGTCCCAAAGCGGCAGCGGAACGGTCTTAAGCATCAAGGTACCCCTGGCAAGCTAGTCCGCATGCGTGCACAGACCATGTCTCAACAAACGGAGGAATTCCTATGATCTGCTACCACTGCGGTTTCAGCATCAATCAAATCCAGTCCATGGAATGCAGCTTCTGCGGAACAAAATTCGGCAAACACTGCACGGCCTGCGGTTCACCAAACCCGGCCATGGCCAGTTACTGCTTTTATTGCGGCAAGGCTGCGGATACAGGAAGAGTCGTCGCATTTCAGAAAAACAATAACGCCCTGTCGGAGGCCCGCAAGAATGTTGCGGTCATATTTGCCGATATTTCTGGTTTCACAAGGCTTTCGGAACGATTTGACCCGGAATTGGTCCGGGAAATCATCAATGATTGTTTTGCCTATATCGTCCGACCGGTTTATGAATACGGCGGTTCAATTGACAAGTATATCGGCGACTGCGTCATGATTTTATTTGGTGCCCGTGAAAGCCACGTAGACGATGCTAAAAGGGCCGTTCTCTGCAGCATCAAAATGCAGCAGCTCCTGAAGGAGTTTTCAGAGCTTAGAGCCAAACCCATGGGTTTTGACCTGGAGATGTCTGTGGGCATCCATTACGGACTTGTAGTTACAGGACGGGTCGGCAGCTTTTATGATGCCGACTATACTGTTATGGGCGATACGGTCAACACCGCGCAGCGCATCCAGTCACAGGCTCCCAAATCAACCGTCTATGTTTCCGAAGCGGTTTACCGGGAAACCTCTGAGGATTTTCATTATGAGGGACCCGTCACCTTCAGCGTAAAAAACAAGGAACAGCCCATAACCTGCTACATCCCAACTGCCAGTATGCACACTGCCTCCTTGCTGCGCCAGAAGTACGCCTTTTTCGGGCGTGAAGCGGAGCTGTTGCTTTTAAAAGAGCAGTTTGACAAAGCCTGCCGGACAGCCGGGCAGGTTGTTGCTGTTTCAGGCCCCCCCGGCATCGGAAAAACCAGGCTGGTTCAGGAATTCCTTCAATCCATAGGTGACGACTACAAGAAGATCTCTGTCGAATGCTTTGCTGCCCAAGCTGCAAAGCCTTATGGTGCCATAGGAAGCCTGCTGCTCTCCATCATGAACATCAATCCGGAAGACCCTGAAATTGTCAAGCAGAGCAGGATCATCTCCTACATCAGCTTTATACTGGGAGAGCTTGATGAGGAGGGCATCAAGCGGAATTACCGCTTCCTGAGTCTCCTGATGGGCATGGAGCCGGATAATGAGTTGAAAAGCATTATCCGTTCAATGGACATGAACCATCTTCAGTCGGAGCTGTTCAACCAGTTCCAGCTTTTTTTCGAGGGATATGTCAAACGGTTCAAGCCGGTTATCGTCCTGGAGAATCTCCATTGGAGCGATTCCAAGTCGCTGACGCTGCTCAACGACTTATACGGCAAATTATCCGGCAAGAGAATCAAAGGCATTTTGCTGATCTACACAGCCCGGGAGGAACTGCGCAACCGGAAAGAAAACAGAAGGAAGGACTCCTTTACCGCTATCCATTTGAGACCCCTCAGCAGGGAACAGGTGGAGGAAGCGGCCAAACATCAGCTTCACTGTCAGGAACTGGACAGCCGCTTTTCGGACAGTCTGCAGACCGCCAGCAACGGAAACCCCTTGTATTTGCTGGAGTATATAAAATACCTGAAAAGGTTGAACCGCTGCCGCATGGAAGAGGGCCGAGCCTACCTCCGCGAAAGCACCAATGAACTGCCTAACAGCTTGCAGGGGCTTATTCTTTCTAAGCTGAACGAGATGGATGAGAGTACTGTGGAATTCATTCAGACTGCTTCAGCCATCGGCAAGGAATTCCATGCCTCCTTCATCAGCTTTATCCTGAAAAGAAATATTGAGGCTGACGGCTTGCTGGGGCTGCCCTTGCAGCTTGAGATCCTGCAGGTGAAAACCACCTATGCCACCTCAGGCCGCAGTGAAAAAGTATTCAGCTTTCACCACGAAGTTGAAAGAGAAGTCTATTACAACAGCCTGCTCCTGAAGCAGAAGAAGCTGCTGCACAAGAGAATCGGCGAGGCTATGGAGCAGCTCTTTGAAAAGTCCATTGACAGCTATTACGATATCATTGCCGAACATTTTGAGAAGGCGGAGGACAAGCTCAAAGCAGCCGATTACTATTACCTCTCCGCAGTAAGGCACAAAACACTCTTCAGCTATTCCAGCGCAATGGAGCATTATCTGAAAGTATTGGCGCTGGCACAGCAGATCAAAGGCTACGCCAATGAACGGCTGCTGGACATCCATCAGGAGCTGTGCAATATTTATTCCATCATGTCAAAGCATGAAAGCGCATTGCAGCATCTGAGTCTTGCACTTGAACTTGCACAAGATGAGACCGTCAATCTCTCGCTTAGATTGGTTGCTGCGCGGATCTACAAGGATCAAGGCCGTTATGCAGAGGCTGTCAATCTGATTGCTGAGATCGAGCCGCTATTGGATATCAAGAGTGCCCTTTACGGCAATCTGCTCTATCTGAAATGCAATATCCTCAGGGTTCTTGGCCGGCTGGAAGAAGCCCTGGAAGCAGCAAAAAAAGCCGAAAAGCTTCTGAAAAAGCATAAGGATTATGAAAATTTGGCCAAGGCACTCAATGCTGCCGGCATCCTCTACTATTCCACCGGCAAGCCTGACATGGCTCTGAACTGCTATATCAAGGCATATGAGTCCGCTGAACGGTCAAGGGATCTGCAAACCCTGATGAAGACTTCAACGAATATTGCCGTCATTTACCATTCCCAGGGCAAAATCACCCAGGCCATGACGTATTACAATATAGCCAAGGAATTATCCGGAAAGCTTTCACACCATCAAGGCTACGTTACCAGCATCACAAACCTGGGCGTGCTGTATATGGATAGGGGGCATTTCAACAAAGCCAGAGCGCTTTTCAACGAAGCATTGCCTGCAGCCATGGAAGCGTCTATGCGGATTGTGGAGTCTTCGCTTCATTCCAACCTTGCCGATGCCGAGTATTATCTGGGCAACTATGATGCGGCAGCAGAGCATATACGGGCAGCGCTATCCATCTCCCAAGAGATCGACGATCAGGAAGGCAAGGGAATTAACCTGATTGCCCTTGGGAAGATTGAAATAGAGCTGGATAATACCAAGCAGGCACGGCAGCACCTTGAAGATGCTTTAGCCATTATGGCGCAGTTAGAAAACTGCGATGGGATTTATGATTACCATTATTATTCGGCATGCTGCGACCTGTCGGAAGGCCTGCTCTCCCAAGCTGCCGTCCATGCAGAAGAGGCCTGGGGGTATGCCGTGCAGCTTGGAAGCGAGAAGAAAAAGGCAAAGCTGCAGCAGCTCAAAGGCCTCATCCGGCAGCAGCGGCACGATTGGGCCGGCTCAATATCATTATTTACGTCTGCTGCTTCCGCATTCGAGAAAGAAGCTGCCTTCCTTGATGCCGCACTGTCGCACAGCTACAGAGCCAGGAGCCGTAAAGCGCTTGGGCTTGATGCCGAAGCCCGGCAGGATCAGGAGAAGGCCCGGCAGCTCATCGCGCAGATTGACAGCTGCAAGCTTACTGAAATGATTGTAAAGGAGTATGGCATCACTTGATCCCATACTCCTTCAGCTTTTTGTAAATGAAAGGCACGGACATGCCGATGAGTCCGGCCATCCTCTCCGCCGCGCCGCCGGCCTTCTTATAAGCAGCCTCCAGAAGCTCCCGTTCCTTGTTCCGCATATGCGCTTTGTATTGAAAGGTGAATCCTTCCTCCAGCCTGGCAGGCACATTGGCTTTCAGCCTACCGAGGTCGATACGGTCCTCTGCGGCGAATACCATGCATTTCTCTATGAAATTCTTCAACTCCCGCACATTGCCCGGCCACGGGTAGGCTGTCAGTTCCTTGGCTTGTTTTTTTCCAATAGGCATAACGTTCTTGTTGAATTTGGCATTGTATTTTTCAATATAATAGTTGGTGATTTCCAGGATATCGTCTCCCCGCTCCTGCAGTGCGGGCAGGTTGATTTCCAATACCGCCAGCCTGTAATAGAGGTCGGTGCGGAAGCTCCCTTCCATAACCAGTTTCTGCAGGTCCACGTTTGTTGCAATGATGAACCGGGCATCCGTTCTGGTGTACTCAGTGCCGCCTACTTTCCTGTATACCTTGTCCTCCAAGACCTGAAGCAGCTTGCTTTGAATAGCCGGTGATGCATTTTCGATCTCATCGATAAAAACCGTCCCAGCCTCTGCAACCTCAATCAAGCCTTTTTTGGAGGAAATGGCCCCGGTAAAAGCACCCTTCTCATAACCGAATACCTCGCTCTCAAATATGTTCTCACCGATATTGGGTATGGTGATTTTTACAAAGGGCCTGTCTTTCCTGACATTATCCCTGAAATGGACCCAGCGGGCAACCAACTCTTTCCCTGTACCGGTTTCCCCGGTAATCAATACGGTGGAATCAAGGGCCAGAAGTTTGGCATGGTCTTCCATATAGGCATTCATGTTCTTTCCAACAATTTCAAAGTCCTGAAACAGCACATTCTGCTCCATCGACGGCTCCCTTCTATACGATTGTATAAATTTATATGCTTATATAAATACAACATGATTATAGCACATTCAGGTATGGAAGGAAAGCCTGTCATTTTCCTGTTATCCCGGTCACGCTAGTGCTTAGGAACTATCTTTATTCCCTGAAATTGAGACTTGTTCCGCATTTTTGAGCTTAGCTGCAATCTTGGCAGCATTCCTGCAAGTATATAGCTGAGAAAACAAAGGATATGGAGGTTGAATAAAATGAAAAGAAAGATTTTGGCAATCATGCTGATATTATCACTCTGCCTGGCAGGTACGCTGTCCGTATACGGTGAAGCGCTTACCGGCCCTGAGGAGTACCGGATTACGGTATCAAACAAAGGCGGAACGTACAGCTTTGATGGTATTTCCGTACATTTCAAAAAGGACTTCCTGGGAAAAGGTATGGACCCGGCAGCCTTTGATGTGCGGATTTACGCAGAGGATGGGATCCCTTACATCGAGTTCAATCCCGATGTCGAAGACTTCGACAAGAAGGTCATGGTCAAGGTAG
The DNA here is from genome assembly GCA_021083345.1 of Calditrichales bacterium MX18-03. Lineage (GTDB taxonomy): Bacteria > Bacillota > Clostridia > Lutisporales > Lutisporaceae > JAJGRE01. The sequence continues at coordinate 1,180,405 of JAJGRE010000001.1, forward strand.
ACCGCGGTGAACGAAGCTTTTATGATATCACAACCGGCGAGACAATAACGCTCCTCCTTGACCACAACAATTTTCATACTGACCATTTCTCCCGTTTAGTCGTCATTGATTAACCGACCATGAAGTAAAAGAGTTGATACCTGCCAAGGTATCAACTCTTTTATTAGAACAATATCCGGTTATCACCGACGCGTTTGGTCAGTTTGATCTGATCAAAATGATCCAAGAGCGCCATGGCATACTTTCTGCTGGTGCCCAACAGGTCCCGGAACTGGCCCAGCTGAATGGCCTTATGGGCTGCCATATGCTGTTTCAGCATCGTGACGGCTTCATGATACGCTTCCTTTGAGAACACGATATCCTCCTCCACTTTGATCAGGTCACCCAGCTCAATCAGTGCGTTGTACACAATCTGAACCTGATTCTTGTCAAATCCGGTCAGATTGCCTATTTCCGTAAGTTTAGGCGGGTTGAACCTGTTTCCTGCATACTGGGCAATAAGGATATCTTTAATCTGTGTCTGAAGCTGGTTGAACCGGACTTCAAAGGTCTTCATGGAAACGTATTGGGTTTCCAGTCTGATCAGGTCCTGCTTTTCAAAATAACCCAGTACAGCATCGGACAGCTTGGGCTTGATGCCTTCGAAAAGCCTGGATTTCAGCTCCTCCTTGGAAATCCCGAATTTCAGCGGGTTTTTCTTGTGAAAAACCTCGAGAAGCCCCAGCAGCTTATTCTCAAGCTCGTTTAAATAGTCTGCATGCAGCACGAAGCTTTTGTCTCCCACTTTGAATACCTGGATCCTGCCGGCCTCAGCCAGTCTGGTGATAATATCCTTGTATTCATTTTCGCCGATCTGCCCTGCTGCTTTGATAACCGTTTTTCTTTCTGGAAACTTATCGCTGTACTGCTGCAGATATTGCTCCACCACATGGGCCGGGTCTCCCTGCTCCTTGACCTTCAGTTCCTCCAGCACCTCTTCCTTATAGCGCTTGCGCTTCGGCGGATTGGGGTCCAGTACTGTACCGCCCCCAATGGTCAGCATCGGTGAATAGGTGCGTATAACAAACCGGTCACCCTTATGACAGGCAATCTGTTCTTCCAGCCGCAGCTGAACAAATGCACTTTCTCCTGGCTTCAGCTCCTCCCTGTCCAAAAGCACGACGCGGCACATGGTTTCCGACGTTCCGTGATACAACCTCAGCCGGTCCCTGTTGTCGATGCTCTTTTCCGCTTCCTTCACCAGCTCCAGCCTAGCGTCCAGCATCAAGGTAGGCTCAATGCTTCCCGGCTTTGCCAGCACATCGCCCCTTTGGATATCCTCCAGCTTGATGCCTGCGATGTTGATAGCAACCCGCTGCCCGGCAAAAGCCGTCTTGACACTCTTCTCATGCACTTGCACCGATCGGATTCTGGCATCCAGCTTCGCAGGATAAATCTCTACTTTGTCCCCTTCGCTGACGCTGCCTGATATCAAAGTGCCTGTCACGACGGTGCCAAACCCGGTGATGGAAAAGACCCGGTCTACCGGCAATCGGAAAAATTCCTGGGTATTTTTTTCCTCGACAGTCCCGGTAATCTGGTCAATCTCCAGAATCAGTTCATCCAGACCTTCCTTTGTAACGGAAGACAGCGGAATGATGCTTGCCTCCTTCAGGAAGGTATCCTTTACCTCTTCCCTGACCTGCTCTGTTATCATCTCAAGCCATTCCTGGTCCACCATATCTTTTTTCGTCAGAGCAATGATGCCTTTTTTAACATGCAGCAAGGACAAAATGCTCAGGTGTTCCCGGGTCTGCGGCATAACGCCCTCATCGGCAGCGATGACCAATACCACCACATCGATGCCGCCTGCTCCGGCAAGCATGTTTTTTATAAACCGCTCATGTCCCGGTACATCAATGATCCCCGCCCTTCTGCCGCTGGGCAGGTCAAAAAAGGTAAAGCCCAGCTCAATGGATATACCTCTTTCCTTTTCTTCCTTCAGTCTGTCTGTCTCTCTCCCGGTCAAGGCCCTGATCAGGGAGGTCTTACCATGATCGATATGCCCTGCCGTCCCGATGATGATATTTTTCATATCAGACCTCACCTTCCATCCCCTTGGGTTTTCCAATCCGTTCGAAAGCCCAGGCCAAAGCTTCGGCAACTGCATCAAACTCGTGGTCCTGTATCGTCCGCACGTCCAGCAAGAGCTTATCCTTTGCGATCCTGGCAACCACCGGCGTCCTGTACCGGCGCAGCTGCTCCTCAGCCTTTGCCAGTGAACCGCTCTTCATTTCAATGCTGATAACCTTAGTAGGCATTTTCAGAAGGGGCATCGAGCCGCCTCCCACCTCCGAGTAATCATTTTCCAAGCCGATAGACACATCCGTCCCCATAGACTTCCTGAGCTTGCCGAGCAACCGCTTCCCTCTCCTGGCGAGTTCTTCCTGACTATAGGTCAGCATGCGCAGGACGGGAATTTCCTTCAATGCCTGCTCGCTGTCAAGATAAAGCCTTAAAGTACCTTCAAGTGCTGCCAGCGTCAGCTTGTCTATACGGATGGCCCTGGTCAGCGGATGTTTTTTCATTTTGTCCAGCCATTGCTTTTTCCCTATGATGATCCCTGCCTGCGGTCCTCCCAGCATCTTGTCGCCGCTGAAGGTGACCACATCCATTCCGGCCTTGACGGCTTGCTGTACAGTGGGCTCATAGGGCAGTCCAAACCGTGTCAGGTCCAAGAGCATTCCGCTTCCCAAATCCTCCACCACCGGCAAGCCCAGCTTCTGTCCGAGCGCTGCCAGGGCTTCAGACTCCACCTCGCTGGTGAAGCCGCAGATCCTGTAGTTGCTGGTATGGATCTTCATTAGGGCGGCTGTATTCTCATTCACTGCCTTCTCATAGTCAGGCAGGTGCGTCTTGTTTGTTGTTCCCACTTCCTTCAGCACTGCACCGCTTTGCTCCATCACTTCCGGCACTCTAAAGGAACCGCCGATCTCTACCAACTGTCCTCTGGATACCACGACTTCCTTCCCATTTGCCAGTGTACTCAGAACCAGCATAACAGCTGCCGCGTTGTTGTTGACAGCCATAGCCGCTTCAGCGCCGGTCAGCCGGCAAAGCAGCTCTTCCACATGGGAATACCGAGAGCCTCTCTCCCCGCTGTCCAGATCCATCTCCAGGTTGGAATAGCCTGATGCAATCTGCCACAGGCTGTCCTTCATGGCGGGAGACAGCGGCGCCCTTCCAAGGTTGGTATGAAGTACCACTCCCGTCCCGTTGATGACATGCATCAAATGGCTGCGCATCAGATCGTGGATTCTGTCGATGATGCCCTCTATCAGGCCCGCTTGTGCAGCAGCCTCCAGTTCCTCTGCATCCTCCAGTGAAAGGATCCTTTGCCTGTAGTCCTTCAGATAGGACCGGATTCCTTCCGTCACCATGGTTCTGGGATAGGTAAAGGTCAATTTTTCTATCTCCTTTTCCCGCAGCAGCTCATCCACTGAGGGAATCCCGCTCAGAAGCTTTCTTTTATCCTGCATTTTATCCTCCTTGAAAGGCTTTTCCATCTGTTTTATATGACTTCTATCTCCACTTCTTCCTTGGGCTTTACTTTTCCTATCACGTTGAAATCCGTCTTATTGCTTTGCCGAAGCGCTGCCAACAAGCTGTCCAGCTTGCTCTGCGGCACTGAAATCAGAAGTCCACCTGATGTCTGGGGATCATAGAGAATATCGCGAATTTCCTGCCTGACACCAGCAGCAAACCGGATATGACCTTCCAGATGTCCGGCATTGCGGTAAGCGCCTGCAGGGATAATCCCCATTCTTGCAAACTCAATGCTCTCTTTTATAACCGGCAGATAATCCGACCAGATCTCCATACTCACATTGCTGCCTACCGCCATCTCAAAAGCATGACCCAGGAGCCCGAAGCCCGTGATGTCGGTGCAGCCGTTGATTCCCACCTGCTGCATGGCCCCGCATGCATCCTTGTTCAGATAGGCCATGACTTCCACTGCTTTTTTGTAGGTGGCTTCATCCGTCAGGTCAGCTTTGATGGCTGTGTTCAAAATACCGATACCCAGCGGCTTGGTAAGCACCAGCATATCCCCCGCCCTTGCACCTGCATTGGCTGCTACTTTGCCGGGATGCACCATCCCCATAACGGACAGCCCGTACTTGGGCTCGTTGTCTTCCACCGTATGGCCGCCCACAATCACCGCCCCGGCCTCCATCACCTTATCGGCACCGCCTCTCAGGATCTCTCCCAGAATATCCATCGGCAGACAGGTTGGGAAACATACGATATTCATTGCAGTTACCGGTCTTCCCCCCATGGCGTAGACATCGCTCAAAGAGTTGGCGGCAGCTATCTGTCCATAGGTATAGGGATCGTCCACCACCGGTGTGAAAAAGTCCAGCGTCTGGATGATGGCCTTGTCCTCATCTATTTTATATACGGCAGCATCATCCGAGGTCTCAATCCCGACAATAAGATTGCCATCGTGAAATTTCGGCAGCTGGCACAGAACCTGTGCCAGGGTCTCCGGACCAATCTTGGCCGCTCAGCCGGAGCTGCTGGTCATGCCCGTCAGCCTGTATCGTTTTTTCCCGTTTTCCATTATGCCGCCTCCTTTCTATCATCTGATTTATATTTTATAAATGCTCCTTCCGTTGCTTCAAGCTTTATGAGTATTACCTATTCACAATACCATCATTCAGAAGAAATATTCATCAACATTATATCATATCCCATTATGAGCGTATAGAACGGATGTGCTTTAGTCTGCCGTAATCCAATCCTTCAACTGCTCATATTTCTTGTCGCCTATGCCTGCAACCTTCATCAGGTCCTCAGGCTTTTGAAATACCCCTTTCTCCTGTCTGTAAGCAATAATCTTCTGTGCTGTAGCGGGCCCCACCCCCGGCAGTTTTTCCAGTTCCGATTGCACCGCCGTATTGAGATTGACCTTTCCGCTGCCGGGCCTATCCATAAGGTTTGGCTGTCCTTTTTGCGCCGCTGGCTGCCCTTTGGATGCCTGAAGCTGCCCCTCCGGTAGATTGCCCCCCTTTTTCGGAATGTAGACATAGTCCTCATCCATCAGCTTTACTGCCAGGTTGACCTGTTCCAGATCCGCTTCCGCCAAAGCGCCGCCTGCCAGCTCAAGAGCCTCTCCCAACCGGGTATCCTTCTTTACCGTCACATTCCCCGGTTCTTTTACTGCCCCGCAGACATATACGGTAATATCCGGCTCCGGCTCATTTGCCGGCCCCAGCATGTTGGACTCCCTTTCCGGCGGTTCAGACAAATTTTGTATCCCCAACGCCGTTTCCCCTTCAGCCAGTGCAACCTGAGCCGGTTTCCGCCATGTGGTGTATACTGTCCCACAGATGAGTATCAAGATCACAGCGGCAACAGCAGCAAAAAGCTTTTGCCGGTTATTCAAATAGAGCATTTTTTTCACCTCCGACATTTATATTCTCCATAATTTTCCAATTCCCTGCATCAATTTACATCATTTTCACTGTTATGTTGAATAACATACCGGATGAAAGCAAATTTGATGCTGTAATCCCTTCACTTTTTTGGTATACTATAAAAGTCAATGGATCAGACGTTCAGGTCTCAGCTACAATGATTCTCGGAGGAAAAAATGAAGAAATTCTTGATATATGCAACCCTTTCAACTTTTTTGTTATCACCGTTCCAAGTACTGGCAGAGCCCGCATCCTCATCCCCGGCTTCAGCCCCGCCGGCTGTTACAGCCCCATCTGCCATTTTGATTGATGCCAAATCCGGCAAGGTGCTTTTTGAAAGAAATGCGGATGAGAAAAGGTTTCCCGCCAGCACGACCAAAATCATGACGGGACTCCTGGCAGTGGAACACGGAAAACTGGAGGAAGTAGTGACCATCGGAACTAATCCACCTCTGGTGGAGCGCGGCAGCAGTCAGATCTATCTGATTCCGGATGAACAGCTGACCTTTGAACAGTTGCTGTATGCCTTGATGCTGGAATCAGCCAACGACGCGGCTGTGGCCATAGCAGAGCATGTGTCCGGCAGTGTGGAAGCCTTTGCGGATCTGATGAACAAGCGAGCAAGAGAGCTTAAAGCCTACAATACCAACTTCGTTAACCCCAATGGGCTGCATAAAGACAACCATTATACCACGGCAAGGGACCTGGCTTTGATTGCACAGCACGCCATGACGCTTCCCAAGTTCAGGGAGGTTGTCAAAACAGTCAAATATACCATCCCGGCTACCAACAAGCAGGATACCCGGGATTATATCACCAACAGCAACAAGTTGATCTGGAAAACCTATGACAAGTACCGATATGAGCATGCAACCGGCATCAAGACGGGTTATACCGTAAAATCCAAGCACTGTCTGGTAGGAGGCGCACTTAAAGGGGATATGGAGCTGATATCTGTCGTGCTCGGAGCAGAAGGGCAGTATATGTATACAGACACTATGGCCTTGTTTGAGTACGGCTTTGCCAATTACAAAAACGTCAGTATGCTGAAAAAGGATCAGATTGTGACCACTGTAACCCTGAAGGACGCGGAAGAAAAAATCAACCTGACTGCAGCTGAGGATTTCCATATCCTTTTGAAAAATACTGAGGAAGAAAAGGTTGTTACCAAAATCAGTACCCGGGATAATATCGTAAAACCGGTGAAAAAAGGAGAGGCTTTAGGCAGCATCAGCTTCTTTCTGAATGACCAAGAGTTGAAGAAGGTAGCGCTATTGTCTTCCATGGAGCTTTCACTGCCTCCGGCAAAGAAGGCAAGTAATTGGTGGTTATGGCTGATACCTGCCTTCCTCCTGTACCGAACTGTCGTCACGATCAGCAAGCTTAGGAAAAGAAGGCTTAAGAAGCGATCTTGCATCATCAGGCGATGAGCATAAAAATCCGGAACACCAAAGTGTTCCGGATTTTTTTATGCTTCAATATATGCAACCGCTTCGATTTCTACAAGCACATCCTTCGGCAGCCTTGCCACTTCCACACAGGAACGTGCCGGTTGGTTCGCCGCAAAATACTGTCCATAGATCTCATTGATTCTGGGAAAATCATTCATATCCTTTATAAATACGGTTACCTTCAGTGCATTCTCCAGTCTCGAGCCTGCTGCTTCAAGGACTGCCTTCACGTTCTCCAGAGACTGCCGTGTCTGGGCCTGCACATCCCCTTCAACGATTTGACCGGTTGCAGCGACTATGGGAATCTGACCGGATGTAAACACCAGATTGCCCAGCCGGACACCCTGGGAATATGGTCCGATCGCTGCCGGTGCATTGCTTGTGCTGATGATTTCTTTTGCCATTCCGTTCCCTCCTCCTCCGTTATACACTTATTATACTATACTATCTTGTATTTGGGTACTCTGCGGTCAAATTCCTCCATAAGCCACCGCTCTCTATAGGCCCCCCGGAATGTATAGCAATAAATAAAGGTTTTTCCGTTTTTTTCTTCCATCCGGATACTATCCTTCATTTTCTGAGTGTCATACCACCATTCGAACCAAACGTCACCTGCCTTATGCTCCTTGTCCCGGATCTCATACTTGACCAGCGCCTGGCCGTTTCGTTCCCTCAGTACAATCATATTGTTGCCCCCTTATCATGCATTTTATATCGTCTACATCTCATAATGGACAGTTAGTCCATATCCTATTCCGCTTGAGAAATATTGCATTGTTTTGGATGACGCTATACGTCTCCACTTTCTCCATGCAGACTATATTACAATATGCAATTGAGGCAGTTTTAGAACAAAAAAAAGACGCCAATTTCTTGGAATCTTTTTTAAAAACAGTATGTGTTTTCGATTAATCACTAACGCGTATCTCATCCAGATAATTGTAAATCGTGTATCTCGATACACATAGAACCTTTGCCACGTAGTCGATTGCACCTTTGATCAGGAAGACCCCCTTGTCGTCCAGCATCTGAACGATATTGACCTTTTCTTCCTTCGTGATATAAGCAACCGGCTTCCCTACCGACTCCAGAGTCTTGTTGACGATGCTGCTTAAAACGTCATTGACAGTATTGCCGAAACCTTCGGTGCTTTCTTCGTTGAAATTCACTTCTTCGTTGATGTTGGTCAGGTCATTGATGATGTTTTTTATGACCGTCATCTCCGAAATATCATAATTGATGCAAAGGAATCCGATGCACTTGCCGCTTTCATCCTTAACGAACAGGGATGAGGACTTCAGCAGCCTGCCGTCCTTTGTCTTCTTCTTATAGTTGATGATGGGCTTATCAAACTGCCCTTTTCTCAAGGTCGTCAACCCGTATTCGCTCATTGGGCTTCCTACCGTTCTCCCCGTAACATGTCCGTTATGGATGGCGATGATGGAGCTCTGCGGATTTCGGATATCGTGCAGAATTACCTCACAGTTTTTACCGAAGGTGTTGGCAATGCCCTCCACCAGAGGCATCATGCTTTTCAGGATCGGATGAATCGTGTCGCTCATGTCAGCACCCCTCTTACATTCCAATGAAGATGTTCTCCATATGGGAACATCTTTCTTTTTTTGAAAACAATTATTTTAAGTTATTATAATGTATAGTCTACTGATTGTCAACTAGGGTGGTCTTTGCATCCACCCAAAGCCGTTCCAGGTTATAGAACTTCCGCTCCTCATCATGGAACAGATGGATGATGATATGGCCATAGTCCATCAAAATCCACCGGCCGTTACGAAAGCCTTCCTTATGGTGCATTTTATACCCGGCCAGCTCCATCTTTTCGTCGAGTTCGTCGCTCATCGCCTGCACCTGTGTCGTGGAACTGCCTGTGGCAACGACAAAATAGTCGGCAATCGTGGAAATCTCATGTATATCCATCAATCTGATATCCTTTGCTTTTTTGCCTTTCAGCAGCTCTATGGCCTGATTGGCCATTTCCGTTGAAACTGAGTACAATCAAATCCCTCCGTTTATCCTATCTTTCCCTATAATAATTGTTATATCATACCCGCAGGTAATGTCAATATCATTATCGATAATATCGATGCCCAGATCTGCCGCAGCAAGCTTCACCTTATCGGGATTGCCGCACCGGTCAACCATTCTGGTGTAATTGAAGACCATATCCTTGGTGTCTCCAATTTTGACGACTTGGTAGCCTTTTGCCTCCAGTTCCTGCTTCAATTTGCTGGCCATGCCGCTTTTCCTGGAACTGTTCAGTATCTGAACCTTGATGTCAGACGGGCTGAAACCCGCTTCTTCTGCGGTATCGCTGCCCCCCTGACTGCCTGTTGTGGCGTCGGTTGCTGTGCCTCCTGCTTCCGCACTGGCAACAGAAACCGGCTCCGAAGCCGCTTCTACCTCCAGATCCCGCTTGATCTGGTTCATCAGATTTACCAACTCGTACTGGTCATGTATATAATATGCTACTCCTTTTGCATATCCGGGCTTGCCAGGCAGGGTATACAGCTTGATATTGTCCACCTTCAGGTCTTTGACCTGCATGGCGTACTTGGCGATATCCCCCTGATCCATGTTGGTGCGGATGCATTTGGACATGGCATCGATAAGACTGAAAGCCTTCGGTATGGAAGAAGGACTGGTCAGCTTTGCCGCGAAGGCCTTGATAAATTCCTGCTGCGCTTTTATTCTCCCCAGATCCTGATCGGGATAACCGGAGCGGAAGCGCACAAACTTGACTGCATTTTCCCCATCCAGCACTTGCTCCCCCCGTTTGATGTGTATATGCAAGTCTTGGGCTGGGTCATCATAATCCATATTAATAGGGACATTGACCTTGACGCCGCCCAGTATGTCTATAATGCGCTCAGCACCTTTAAAGTCAATCTTGACATAATAGTGTATGGGCAGCTGAAAAAGGTGGCCTACCGTCTCCATAGCCAGCGCTGCGCCTTCCTTCCTGGCGGATGCCGCATTGATCTTGTCAAAGCCATAACCGGGAATCTCCACCCGGGTATCCCTGGGTATCGATACCAAGGTCATTTTGTTGTTCAGCTTGTTGTAGCTTGCCAGAATCATGATGTCCGACCTTGCTTCGTCAACACCCATCAGCAGTGCGTTGACCACGGTATCATCCTTGGGATCCTCCGGCTTCAGCTCTGGATTTTCGGTTATCGCTTTTTGGAAATCCGTCTCGGTAATTTTGGTTTTATATAGAAAATAAGCTCCGCCCATCAAGACGAAAAAAACGACGAATGATATCAGAAAAATCAAGATATACCTTTTTTTCAAAATAACCTCCCCAATCCTCTTAAAATAAATAAAATGTGTCTTGAGGGTATAAGCCTTAAGACTGCGTATTGCCGGCACCTTCCCGAATCAGGTAGTTCCTTGCCAGTACCGTATCGGTATGAATGGGCATTCCCTTCAACAGGATATATCGGATGGTGGTATCACAAGCGGCAATCAACGCCCTGCGCAAGTCCCTGAAAGCCAGTCGTCTCAGTTTTGCCACACCCGGGAAGTCTCTCTCCGGTTCGATGAAATCTGCAAGGAATATGATTTTTTCCAGCAGCGACATGTTTTCTCGTCCGGTCGTATGATAGCGTATTGCCGCCAGTATATCCCCATCATTTAGGTTGAATAAACTGCGGCAAAGATATACTGCCGCGGGACCGTGAAGCAGTTCCTTCGGTTCTGCCGCCGCTTCCGCTGCACCAAGACCGGCTTTCACGGCGAATTGGACCAGCTCCGGCTTTGTCAACTCCCTGGCACAATCATGCAAAAGCCCTGCTAACACCGCTTTTTCCGGGTCACACCCATAATGCAGAGCCAGCGACTCTGCCGTCCGGCATACATTGACGGAGTGTCTATACCGCTTTTTTGATAAATTTTCCTCAAGAAAAATCAATATGTCCTGCTCATGAACCATTGCCTTCACCCCGTGCACCCTGTTTCCTTATCGATAGATGCCGTTCTCCTGAATGTATTTTTCCACCCCTTCAGGCAGCAAATACTTGATTGGCATGCCGCATCTGACCCGGTTGCGGATATCGGTTGAGGAAATGGCAAGGGACGGTACCGTGATGCTGAAAATCCTTCTGTTATATTTAGACTGTATTTCCAGTATCTTTTGTTCCAAATCCTGCTTATTGAATCCAGGTCGGGTGGCAGCAACAAACTGGCATAGGGACAGAAGTTCTTCCGCCTTATGCCAAGTGAGTATTTCCAATATGGCATCTGCTCCTGTAATAAAATAAAACGCCGTAGCCTCTCCATAGAGGCTGATCAATTCTTTTATGGTATCAACCGTATAGGTCGTCCTGCTCTTTTCCAGCTCCAGCCTGGATACCTCAAAATGAGGATTGGTCGCCGCAGCAAGCACTGTCATCCGATAGCGGTGCACCGGCTCCGTGATACTCTCGTTATCCTTATGGGGCGGCTTGCCGGCCGGTATGAACAGCACCTTATCTAAGTTGAATTCTGCCCGGACTGCTTCAGCTGTCACCAAATGGCCATAATGAACAGGATCAAAGGTTCCACCCATGATTCCTATCTTTTGCTTTTTTTCGGTAGACAAATCCATATCACTCTTAACCTCGACTCAGCTTAATTATGTCCATTATACAATATTATGGTGCAACTTTAAAGTTTAATCAGGATTTTCTCTGCCAAAAGCTGCCTTTTACCACATTTTTCCTGAAATTATTATGCTGCTTGTATCTTCATGAATGACGAAAGCTGAAAAAAAAGAAAGATCCCTTATTTTAAAAGGATCTTTCTTTTTTTACAGTATGCATTTTAGTTGAATAACGGTGCAATAATGCTAAGCAGAAATGTAATGATCACTAATATACTGATAACCGCTGCAACATTCCTCTTCATTCCTGCATCACTCCTTCCCCCGGCTATAGATAACGCATAAGCAAAACTATTAATATCAAAGCGTTAGGCGTTGGCTAAGTTGTAAATCGCTGCATCTTAACTGTAAAATAATGAGTGCGATTTATATAGATATACTACTGTGGCAGAATGATATTCTGGTTTTCATCGGAGGGTCTGTATAGTGTGAACCTCCCGCCGATAACCTGTACAACGTCGGCATTCAGCTTCTCTGCAACCTCAATGCTTGCCGCTCTGACATCCGTCATGCTGTTGTTCAATACTTTGATTTTTATCAGTTCCCTTGCCTCCAGGGCCGCATCCATATCATGGATCATATTGCTGCTTAATCCGCCTTTCCCAATCAGAAATATCGGCTCGATGGTATTGGCCAGGCTTCGCAGATATGCCCTCTGTTTGCTCGTCAACATGCTTGTTTCCTCCGTGTGTTCGGGTCTTATTATTTGACTGTTTCTAAATAAAAGCAGACTTTCGTCTGCTATTGTTGCGTATTATTATACTTCGACCTCTTTCCGGACCTTGCGGCGGTGCGTTTCATAGCCCGGGTCGCCCTTCTTCCAGCCGCTCCTGCTTTTTTCGTTATTAGTGACGTAATTTTCATTAATGATAATCTCGTTCCTTGACAGGCAGAAATACGTTGCGGTGTTCTGTTTACAGTTCTCACAATGCATGCAGTTCATTCTAACAATTGACCTCCAGTTCATCATTCAAAATATTCGAATTCCCAATCTTGCATTTTTACCGTATCCCCATCTTTGACGCCCATTTGCTTCAGCTCATCAACGATACCCCTCTTTCTGAGCACTTTTTGGAAGTATTTTACGGAATCGCTGTCATCCAGGTTGACGGATGCTAAGAGTTGGTCAACCAAATCCCCCTCGACCACAAATACTCCATTTTCCTTTTTGATGTTAAACGGTTTATCATTTGTAGTTTTATGATACAACAATTCTGATATTTCTTCAACAGGTTCTTCCACATCTTTTAGGGTTTCCAACAAGTTGTACACCCTGTTCATCAGCGGATCGATACCCTCTCTTGTGGCCGCAGATATGGCATATACCTCATAGCCCTTTTCTGCCAGCGCTTCAGACACCCGCTTAAGGTTTTCGGCCGCTTCCGGCAGATCCATCTTATTGCAGGCCACTACCTGGGGCTTTTTGGACAGCCGCTCACTGTACAGCTTCAATTCTGCATTGATCTTGTCAAAATCATCCAGCGGGTCCCTGCCTTCCAGTCCGGATGCATCCAGAATATGAATCATGACCTTTGTACGCTCCACATGCCTCAAAAAATCATGACCCAAGCCCACCCCGCTGTGAGCTCCTTCAATCAATCCCGGTATATCGGCTATGACGAAGTTCCTGCCCGCCCCCAGGTCCACGACACCGAGATTGGGCACAAGGGTGGTAAAAGGATAGTTTGCAATTTTGGGCTTCGCTGAGGTAACAATGGAGAGGAAAGTGGACTTTCCGACATTGGGGAACCCTACAAGACCCACATCTGCCAGCAGCTTCAGCTCCAGCTCCACCTCTCTGGCTTCCCCTTTTTCTCCAGGCTGAGCAAACCGGGGGGCCTGACGGGTAGAGGTTGCAAAATGCCAGTTGCCTTTTCCCCCTCTTCCGCCATGCGCGGCAATGACCTGATCGCCGGGTTCCTTCAGATCCGCCAGCACCGCACCTGTCTCGGCATCCCGTATAATGGTCCCCTGGGGAACCTTTATAATTAAATCCTCAGCACTTTTTCCGAAAGCGTTGTTGTCTTCTCCATCGTTGCCGTTGACCGCAGCATGCTTTCTTTTATATCTGAAATCCATGAGTGTCCTCATGTTTTCGTCCACAAGAAAGATCACATCCCCGCCTTTTCCGCCGTCACCGCCATCCGGACCGCCGTTGGGCACATATTTTTCCCGTCTGAAAGAGATTTTGCCGTTCCCACCGTTCCCGGCTTTTATATGTATTTTTGCCTTATCTACAAACATTCTTCCACCTCAAGCCTCATCATTTTATTTATTTCTGCGCATCGCAATGGATACGCTTGCATTCTGTTCATCAATCAGCAGCTCTAAGGCTGCATTCCTGCACCATGCAGCTATTGCGCGGACTGCAGGAACCTCTCTGGAAATCTTCCGCCAGTAAAAGGTCTCATCAGTCAACTTGAGCCACGAAGCCTCCGGACACACAGGACCCTCCAGCTTTTCCCTCGCCGATACCGTCAGCCTGTAAGTATCCGGCTCCTCCTTCAAATGACAGGATACGACACCATTTTGAACACCCAGGCTGTGCATCCGGAAGAAAAACTGGGATATGATGCCGTTTATTGCCATAAGGCAGCTTTCCTGCTCCAGCATCCGAATGTCGGGCTCAAAATCAATATCGATCAGAAATTCCATATTCAGGTCGATGATACCTGCCTCTTTCTCTTTAGTGTAAAGTAAATCCGCTAATTTTATACATCTGGCATTGTATAATCTTCCTATATTTTCCATTTTGCTGCAATACTCCCGTATCAAAGCCAGTACCTTTTCCGGCTTCTTCAATTGAGTAAAACCGTATATCAGCTGCAAAAGATTGAATATATCATGGCGCTGCTCACTGAGATGAGCCCGGAGGCTCTCCACGGCTTCCTCATTCCTGCCGGTATGAGTGCTGCAGCTTGTCCGGCTGCGGTACATATACTTGAGTCTGCTTGCTCCAATCCTTTTCAGCATGATCTCACTCCTTGCCACGGTTGTTTGGATATATTTCTCATAATATATAAATCGCACTATACAAAGAACAAGAAAGATGATGCGATTTATAAGATATAGATAGCACATTCATCCTTTGTACCAATAAGAGTAAATATGAAGCAGTTGTGCTAGCTAATTTATAAGTAACACATCCTTTGGTACTTTATTGAGCAGCGTTACTTATAAAGCCAGCGACGATGCTTTACACGCATGTCAATTATGCAAATTTTATAATGTGCTGTCTATAATTTAAAACACTTTCTACACAATGTAAATAGCTTTGCATAAATAAAACTGTATCAATAAAAAAAAGGTACGGTAATCCGTACCCTTTCATCATCTTATTACTGAGCAGCAGGATAAACACTGACCTGCTTCTTGTCTCTGCCTTTACGCTCAAACTTCACAACGCCTTCAACCAGTGCAAATAGTGTATCGTCCTTACCGATGCCGACATTGTTTCCGGGATGAATCTTTGTCCCTCTCTGTCTTACCAATATGTTACCAGCAAGAACCGTCTGCCCGTCGGCTCTTTTGGTGCCAAGGCGCTTGGATTCGCTGTCTCTACCGTTTCTGGAGCTTCCAACCCCTTTTTTGTGAGCAAACAACTGAAGGTTAATTCTGAACATGGATTACACCTCCTCTTCCATGATTGCAATATACTTTTTATAACATTCTCTAATATCACTTAACCCTGCATACATGGTTTCCAAAATGGCAGTACACATTATTCTCTTTTCGCTTGACTCAATCTCAGGAAGCCGGCATTGTAGGAAGCCGTCATTTATCTCATAGCGTGCATCGACACCTGCCACTTTGATAATGCCCAGCAAAGCTGTCTGGGCTACTGCAGATACGGCACTGCATACAATATCTTTTCCGTGCTTGTCATAGCTTGCGTGTCCTGTAATCTCGAAACCCATCATTGTACCCTCTCGGGTCCTCATGATTCTGATCCTGATCATACCTGCCGATTAAGCGTTGATCTTTTCGATTTTTACTCTGGTATAAGGCTGTCTGTGACCCTGCTTCTTCCTGTAGTCTTTCTTCGGCTTGTACTTGAATACAATAACCTTCTTTGACTTGCCATGTCCGACAACAGATGCTTCTACCTTTGCGCCGGCCACAACCGGTGCTCCGAACTGAAGCTCACCGTCCTTGCCTACTGCAAGAACCTCTTCGAACATAACCTTTTCTCCGGAAGCTGCGTCCAGCTTTTCCACGGTTAAGACATCACCTTCATTAACCATGTATTGTTTTCCGCCAGTCTTTATAATTGCATACATTAGGCTACACCTCCTCATTTTAAGTCTCGCCGAAAGCTAGGTAAAATTTTAGACCCGTTTCGAGCGGATACGCCTACATCAATATACTTTACCACAATGCCCGTCTTTTGTCAATTTGCAAATCCATTTATTATTTTTCATAGAACCGGACTTCCTTATTCAAATGCTATGAATAGACAAGCACGCTATTATGCATTAGGCTGCATCAATCTGCAATTCTCCAGCTCCATGCCGAAGGCTTCCCTGCTATCAATCCCTCTGACAGCGTATTCTTCCCTTCGGAAGGCTGCCGACGATCGGATGTAAACCGGTCTCTGACTCCCTTTTCCCATAGACAGCAAGCGCTCGTCCGACAACAGCCGGATGGCTGCTTCGATTTCGGGATTCAGCTCCACCAGCACGGCCATTGCACCGCCCTGATTGAAAAGATTGTTGATTTCCTTTTCAATTTTTTTGACGATGGTCTCGTTGGAAAGGATCCTACCCTCACCGTTGCAATAGGGACAGGGTGCCAGAAGGACGCTTTCCACCCTTTGCCGCACCTTCTTACGCGTCATCTCCAGAAGGCCCAGCTGCGTCATTCCCAATACATTGGTGCGGGTCCTGTCCTTCCGCAGTACGTTCTTCAGTGTTTCTATGACCATGTTCTCATGTTCCTTGTCCGGCATATCGATAAAATCAATGATGATGATGCCTCCGATATCCCGCAGCCGGAGCTGCTTGGCAATCTCCCTTGCCGCCTCCAGGTTTGTCTTCAGTACAGTATCTTTGAGGTCCACCGAACCTACAAACTTTCCGGTATTGACATCAATGGAGGTCAAGGCTTCTGTCTGGTCTATGACCAGATAACCGCCGGATTTCAGCCACACCTTCCTGTTCAGTATCTTGCTGATCTGTATCTCTACCTGGTGGTATTCAAATAAATCGTACCCTTTGCTGAAATATTCCACCCGTCCCTTCAGATGGGGGGAAATAGCGGAAACCAGCTCCAGCACCTTCTCATACTGCTCCTTGCTGTTGACCACAAAGCGGTCAATATCCTTGGTAAACATATCTCTTACCGTGCGGTAAATGATATTCATATCCTTATGTACCAGCCTGGGTGTTACCCCTGATCGCTGCTTCTGCTTGATGCTTTCCCAAAGCTTGATCAGAAACTCGATGTCTGAAAGAAAATCCTCCCGCCGGCAGTCCTCAGCAGCAGTCCGCACAATCAGGCCCATCCCACGGGGCTTCACTTCTTCGGCAATTTGCTTGAGCCGTTCTCTTTCCGGCTCGCTCTCGATCCTTCTGGATATTCCGACATATTCGACAGTGGGCATCAACACCAGGAAGCGTCCCGGCAGCGTGATGTGCGTACTTACCCTGGCCCCCTTGGTATCTATGGGCTCCTTCATAACCTGCACCATGATTTCCTGCCCGACTTTCAGAAGTTCATCGATATGATAATCCTTATACTGGGACGGGTCGACATAATCGTCGTCATCGTCATAATACGTATTGGGCAGCGCATCCTTCACATAGAGAAAAGCGTTTTTTTCCAGGCCGATATCCACAAACGCCGCCTGCATTCCGGGCAGTACGTTTTCAACTCTTCCTTTATAAATGTTCCCGGTGATCCTTTCACTGTTTTGCCTCTCAATACATATTTCCGTCAGCTCTCTGTTTTCAAGAAGTGCAACACGGGTTTGACCGGCCCCGACATCAACAATTATTTCCTTCATGGACTTAACTCCTTCGCCATATATTCAAAATGTCCGGCGCTTATATAAGACACTGTAACATTTGCCGCTCAATCTCCAATTATTTATGATCCAGCAATTCGACAAGTTTGCCGTCCTTTTCAGCATAAACCGCTTCCCGGTTGATCCGGATGCCGCTTACTTCATAACCGGTGAATTCCCTGAAGGCGCCTATCAAAAGCTCAGGCTTCAGGTTTGCTTTGCTCCCGCTCTGAAGCAGACAGTTGATCAGGTATTCACCTTTTCCTTCACCGGATATCCCTGGAATCAACTTCATACCGATGATCATCGGCCGTATATCCGTCTCTTTCAGCTCAAAATCCTTCTTGGGCTGTTTTTTCATCACCAAAATTGCTTTTTGCTCCAAAAAACGCTGGATATCCTGCTGCAGCCGCTCTTCTCCGGTATCGGGAATCAACATCCGGACAGTATACCTTGCATGGGTTACAATAGCCATAGCGCTTTTTGCATTCTCAGAGAGTATGATGCCACCTGATATGCGGATGCCCTGCGGCAGGCTCTTGTTCAGTCTTTCCGAGACTTCTGCCGGTTCCATTTGTTTGGCTAGCTTTATGTCAACATACTCGGCGCTGCTGGAGGTCCCCAACGCCAGGGGTGCTCCGAAGGATATCTCCTGATGGGGATTGAACCCGCTGCTGTAGGCAATGGGAATATCTGCCCTACGTATGGCCCGCTGAAAGGTCCGCATCAGGTCCAGATGGGAAATGTATTTGACTTCCTCACCCTTTGTAAATTTCAACCGAATCTGCATTATTTACAGACACCGCCTTCCTCCAGAAGATTGATGCCGCAGCCGGTGCACACAACACGACAGTCCCGGGTGAGCTCGCCCTTTTGCGCTTTTTTCATTTCACTTCTAAGGTATTTCTTGGTAATCCCTACATCAATATGGTCCCAGGGCAGGACCTCTTCGATTTCCCGCCTCCGGTTGGCATAAAAGGACGGATCGATGCCGCAGTCCCGGAAGGCCTGCATCCACAGGTCCATCTTGAAATACTGATCCCAGCCGTCAAATTTGCAGCCCAACTCCCATGCCCTGTTTAGTACCTTGCCGAGCCGCCTGTCGCCTCTGGCAAAAACAGCTTCCAGATAGCTGACATCCGGCTCATGCCAATTGTAGGTAACCTGTTTCTTTTTGATCGCCTTCTGCAGATACCGCTGCTTTTGTGCCAATTGCTCCACGGTGTCCTGAGGCTCCCATTGGAAGGGGGTAAAGGGTTTGGGCACAAAGGAGGAAACACTGACCGTCACATTCAAGCCCTTGCCTCTTTGCTGCTTCGGCACCTCATAGTACCGGTCCACCACCTTAAAAGCCAGGTCGGCTATGCCCTGAACATCTTCCATGGTCTCGGTAGGCAGGCCAATCATAAAATAAAGCTTGAGGCTGTTATAGCCCGTTTCAAATGCCGCACCCGCAGACTGGATCAAATCCTCTTCATCCACGCCTTTGTTGATCACATCCCGCATTCTTTGTGTACCTGCCTCCGGTGCAAAGGTAAGGCCGCTCTTTCTCACTTTCTGTACTTCCCGCACCAGCTTCAGTGAAAAGGAATCGATCCTGAGAGAGGGCAGAGACAGGCTCACTTTCTTGCTTTCATACTTGGACATCAACTTCTCCACCAGCTCATTCAGCTTGGAAAAATCGCTTGTGGACAGTGAGGACAGAGAAACCTCCTCATAACCTGAGCTTTCTATGAGCCTATCGGCTATTTCCACCAACTCATCCACTTCACGTTCCCGGACCGGACGATAAATCATGCCGGCCTGGCAAAAACGGCAGCCTCTGGTGCAGCCTCTGAAGATCTCCAGCATAATGCGGTCATGAACGATATCGATAAACGGAACGATAATCTTATCGGGAAAATAGGCGCCCTTCAGGTTCTTGATGACCCTTTTCCTGATTTTGGGCGGAATATCAGCACGCTTGGGCGCTACCTGCCTGACAGTCCCATCCTCGTTGTACGCCACATCATAGAATGCCGGAACATAGACACCCTTTATCTTCGCCACCAGCCTGAGATAGTCCTCTCGGTCTCCGTCAGTGCGTTTCCATTGTCGGTAAGCTTCCATGACCTCCAGGATGATTTCTTCGCCTTCCCCAAGCATGAAAAAATCGACAAAGTCGCAAAGGGGCTCTGCATTGTAGGCACACGGTCCGCCGGCCACCACAAAGGGCTGCCCCTTCTTCCGGTCCGTGGCTTGCAGGGGTATGCCTGCCAGATCCAGCATATTTAATATATTGGTATAGCTCATCTCGTATTGAAGCGTAAAGCCCACAAAATCGAAAGCATCGATGGCATCACGGCTTTCCAGTGCAAAAAGCTTGTTTCCGCTTTTGCGGAGCTCCGCCTCCATATCCGTCCAAGGTGCAAAAACACGCTCGCAATAAATATCCTCCTGATCATTCAGAAGGTGATAGAGTATTTTCATTCCCAAATGGGACATGCCGACTTCATAAACATCCGGGAAGCAAAATGCAAACCGGATGTGGCTATCATCAAGGTCCTTGTGGATGCTGTTCCATTCCGTACCGATATACCGTCCGGGCTTTTCCACCCGGGGGAGTATTTCGTCATAGAGATAATCCTTGGTATCGTTATGTATCATGTTTTCCTCCTAGCTGTTCATTTCCCGGAGAATCTTTAATCCATCCGCAGGGTTGGAATAATTTCCAACCGTCTCTATATATTATTACATAAATACTGTATAAAATTCTACATAAAGCACATCGGTCCGTCAAAAAATATTTGAAGCTATCTTATCTTTTTTTCATTTCCAGCAGGTCCTTCACCTTCCCGTCATAGCCCAGCTTCATGAAGGAAGCCATGATTTCCTTCTCGCTCAGCTCGGCTACCGTTTCCCCTGAATAGTCCTTCACCAGAACGGTGCATAAATTCCCGGGACTGAATTGGCTGACAAGCTGGCGGATATAGGTCTCCGGCGAGGCCTGAAGGCTGCGCTGCCTAATCCGGTTGCACCGGACCAGCGAGGTCTTTCTGCTGCTGCTGTTTAAGAGATAGTGATAGGAGCAGTATTTTACCTCCTTTGAAGTGCCGGAAAAAATGAACACGGCAATAATGGCAGCTGTGATATCATAGCTGCCTTGAACCAGACTGTAAATATTCCACCCCAGCAGTAATATGGACAGGACTCGCCCCCAAAGGACCAGGACCTGAGTGGCCCTTTTATAACCCATCAGATATAGCAGCAGGTTTCTGAGTATTCTTCCGCCATCCATGGGCAGCACGGGCAATAGATTAAAAAAGCAAAGTATCCGGTTGTACTTTGCACATAATATGAAAATGTCCTTATCCGTCGGGGCAGAATATGCCAGCAAGGCAAGCAGCCCGCTGACGGCAGGTCCTGCAGCCGCTATCAATGCTTCAACGGCGCCGCCGTACTTGGTTATATCCTCCATCCTGGCCACGCTGCCGAAGGGAAAAAGCTCAAGTTCCTCAACTCGGACGTGCATCAGGCGTGCTGCCATAACATGTCCCATTTCATGCAGCAGCACCGAAGCAAACAAGACTGACATTTCCGTCAAACGGTCCCAATAATAGCCTGCAAATAAAAAAAGGATAAAAAACACATTCAGTTTTATCCTCACAATGCGCTCCTCCATGCAACTTCATTCAATACCATTATATGTTGCATCGCACCTCCATGTGCTCTAAAGGATATTTCCCATTTTATCAGCAGGATTCACCGGTGTGCCGTTTTCCTGTATTTCAAAGTGCAGGTGCGGACCGGATACAACCCCCGTATCGCCTACTTCACCAATGGTATCCCCCTGCTTGACAGCTTGACCTTCCTTCACAAGGATAGCGCTGCAATGGGCATAAACACACTCGATGCCGCCGCTTTTTATCCGGACATACTTACCATTGACGGCATCTTCCCCCACCTTGGTCACCAAGCCGTCGGCTGCAGATTTGAAAGGTGTTCCCAACTCGGCATTGATATCGATGCCCGTATGCATTTTTATCGTATTGAATACAGGATGGATCCGCTCTCCAAAGGGGGATGTGATCTCCCCTTCCAGGGGCATGACAAACTCCGGCTTTACTTCCTCGGCGGCTGCGATATTCTCAATTCCCTCCGCCTCTCCGGTGCCGGTATTCTGTGGTGCCAGGGGAATGGCATTCCTGAAATCCGAAAAAGCATCCAATGCTTTGGAAAGGTTCATATTCCAGTTGATCGTGCTCTTGATGCTCTGAGATATGGAATTGGTAAAACCGCTATCGATGTTGTTGATCAAAAGGATGCAGACCACCATCACCAGCGACACAAAGGACTGCATGATGAAGGTGTCCAGATACCTTCGCTCACCGAACTTTCTGGGTTTCCATATTTCGCCTATTTTTTTGTATTCATTCACGTACCTCGGTTTCGGTATGTTCTCAAAATTGCCGTTGCTCATGCACGATCTCCTCCATTGCTTACTGCGGCAGGTCCATCTTTCATTTATGGACCATGCTCAGTCAATCTTTCTACATGTATATTATGGGCAACACAATTTAGAACAAAAAAAACAGATGGACCCGTCTATGGTGTCCATCTGTTCCTATAGAAATTTATATCTTTCCGTTATCCTTCATCCGCTTGATGGGAATATTGGCAACTAGTGCGGGAACGGTTGAATTGTCATAATCCCTTCTGGTTCTGGTCAGGGTGATTTCCAGCCCTTTCTCATCTATTTCCATGTAGTCGGAAATGACACCGATAATCTCGCTTTTGATCATTTCCAGAAACTGAGGAGATACATTCGCCCTGTCATGGATTAACACCAGCTTCAGCCGCTCCTTGGCAATATCCTTGCTGCTGTCATTTTTACCAAACAATTTGAATAGATCCATAACCGCCACCTCCTCTTTACCTGCGTTTGGTGAAGCCGAACATTTTAACCAGCCTGGTCAAAAAACCCTCGTCCGACTCCAGATTCATAAAGGGAACATCCTCGCCCATAATCCTGCGGACGATATTCCTGTAAGCCTGGCCTGCCAGGGATGCTTCATTTGCAATCGCCGGCTCTCCCCTGTTGGTGGAAACCACGATCATGTCGTCATCAGGCACCACCCCTAGAAGGTCTATGGCCAATATATCAATCATATCATCGATGTTCATCATATCTCCCCGCTTCACCATGTCAATCTTGATCCGGTTGATGACCAGCTGGGGATTTCGAAGGCCGCTGGCCTCCAACAGACCGATGATCCGGTCGGCATCCCTGACCGCAGAGACCTCAGGCGTCGTCACGACCACTGCACGGCTCGCGCCGGCTATGGCATTCTTGAAGCCTTGCTCGATGCCTGCCGGGCAGTCCACCATGACATAATCAAATTCTTCTGCCAGATCGGAGGTCAGCTTTTGCATCTGCTCCGGATTGACAGCGTTCTTGTCTTTTGTCTGAGCGGCAGGCAGCAAATACAGATTGGCAAACCGCTTGTCCTTTATCAAAGCCTGCCTTAAGCGGCAGCTTCCTTCAACCACGTCCACCAGGTCATATACGATCCGGTTTTCCAAGCCCATTACCACATCCAGGTTTCTGAGTCCGATATCCGCATCCACCAGTACCACGCTTTTCCCTTTCAAGGACAAGCCGGTCCCGATATTGGCGGTGGTCGTTGTCTTGCCTACGCCGCCCTTACCGGATGTTACTACGATCACTTCTCCCATTATATTACCTCCAAACTATCCATTCATCATCGCTATTTATTGGGCAAATAAGGTTCAACAACAATCATGCCCTGCTTGACCAACGCAATTTCCGGGTTGCTTATCTTGGGGCTGATGCTGTCCGGTGCCCGGGTGATGATATCCCCTATCCGAAGCTGCATCGGCTGAATCTTAAAAGCCACAATAAAAGCACTGTAGTCTCCGTTCACCCCGGCGTGTGCTATCCCACGCATGCTTCCCATGACGATAATGCTGCCGGCTGCCTTGATATGGGCACCGGGATTGACATCACCGATAATGACGATATTGCCTTTATAATCTATCAATTGTCCAGAACGAACTGTGGCTCTGACAACCAGGGCTTCGCCCTTTTGCACATGCTCATAGGGCAGCTGCTCCAGAATACCTGTGTCGCTGTGCTCTTCCCTGTCATGCTTCGAAGCAAAGCTAAGCTCGTTATAGCTTCCTGTAAAGGTCATGCCGTAGTCCTGCTCAATAATGCCCTTCAGTTCGTCGAATTCTTCCCTGCTCAACCTTTTCCCTTTGAAGTTAACGATCTTGGCACCTTCGAAAAACCGCTTGGAGGGTCTGATTTTTTTGTCCAGGTGGTTTTTTATGACTGAAACATCCAGTTCTTCTTTTAAGATGATGTACAAGCCTTCCTTCGTACCCTTGAAAACTACTGCATTGTCGTTCATGATATACCCCTTGCCTGTCATCTATTGTCCGCTGCACAGCCGCGTTATGTAAATCAGATAATCCCTATATAGATTCTTCATCCTTCGCCTAATTCCTTCTTTTTCTTTAAAAATAAAAGAAAAAAGGTGGAAATGTAGGGACGGTTCTTGAATTGAATGATTGAATGCGAACATTTAATCATTCAATTCAAGAACCGTCCCCTATTTACTGATAAAGGTTATTTTCGGGAATCACGGCATCATTGGCAGCATCAGGCGCCAAGTACTGCTCGATGATTGCCCTTGCTACAGGCGCATTATAATTGCCGTGTCCCCCCTGAAAGATCAGAACAGCAACTGCGATTTCCGGCTTTTCATACGGTGCAAAGGCCACAAACCAAGCGTGGTCGTCGTACCCCTTCCCAGCCTCTGCCGTACCGGTCTTGCCCGATATGACCACTTTGCTGCCCACAAAGGCACTCCTGGCCGTACCACCCATTTCATTGGTCACGGCAAACATGCCCTTCTTTATGGCTTCCAGATTGGGTGCGTGGATTTCGATGCGGTCCTGGGGCTCCGGCCGGTTTACCAGCTTGACCGTTCCGTCATAGCTGATGACCTTGTCCACCAGGTAGGGCTTATAGCGGGTGCCGCCATTGACAAGAGTAGCAATATAATTCACCATCTGAAGGGGCGTCACATCATTCAGACCCTGTCCGATGACCGCATTCAGCACATTGCCCGGCTGCCACTTGCTTTCTGCCACATAGAAGATGACCCTGTCCATGACCTTGGTATCGGTTATCCCCAGCTCTTTCATTCTGTTCCTGATCAGTCGGGTACCGGGGTTATCATCGATGAACCCCTTGAATTCTTCCCTGACTTTCTCGTCCTTGATTTTCAGCGTATTCAACAGATAGCTGTTGAGATAGCGCTTATAAAGAGCTTTCTTATGCTCTGGTCCCTCCACATTTCCTGCATGCTCCGCCGACAGTTCAATGCCTGTTCGTTGTCCAAAGCCGAAATGCTGGGCATAGTTCTCAAAATTCTGACCTCCCATACGCCTTCCCACTTCAAAAAAGAAGTAATTGCAGGAATTCTTGATAGCCAGGATCACATCCTGGGATCCATGGGCACGGTGAAGGGATTTCCAGATGGCACAGGAAGGTGATACGCCTGGAATAGCGGTATACGGTCCCTTGTCGTAAATCGTCTCACTGGTTGTGATGACCCTGTTTTCCAGACCGGCTACTGCACTGACCATTTTCATGGTGGAGCCTGGCGGCAGGGTAGCCGAAATCACGTTATTGATCAAGGGCTTCGGCGCATACACGTCCTTGCTTGTTGGCTGCATAAGCCGCCAGTTTTCCGTGCTGATACCGGCAGCAAAAAGGTTGGGGTCGAACTTGGGTTCACTGGCCATGGCCAGTATCTTTCCTGTGTTGACATCGATGGCCACAGCCGCACCGGAGGTTGCATTGGCATAGGCCTTGTCCTTCTTGTTCCCGCTTTGAATATCCGCCATTGTTGCTTTCAAGGCGTCTTCCGCCACCTTCTGCAGCTTGGAATCAATGGTCAGGAAAACCGTATCGCCGGGCGTGGGGTCAATTTCGTTCAAGGTATTCATCAGTGTCCCGTTGACATTGACTTCGATCTGTTTGGAGCCGTGCTGACCCTTCAAGTACTTCTCCATGGACTGCTCAATGCCCGATTTCCCCATCAGGTCCTGGGGCGTATAGCCCTGCTTTACCAGCTCATCCAGCTCACTGCCTATTTTGCTCATATAACCGATGATATGGCCGGCAAAATTACCTCCCGGGTACGATCGGAGCGGTCTTTCAATAATCTCAACGCCGGTCAGAAAGATCCTGTTCTCTTCAATTTTGGCGCGGGTGACTTCCTTGATGTTGGCTGCGATTTCTACGGGCTCATAGGCCTTGAACCGGTTCTGGCCGATCAGGTATTTGACAGCCAGTATCTTCTTGGCCTGATCATCTTTATACATATCTCTCGGAATATTGTACTTGGAAAGCAGTGCTCCGAATACTTCCTCAGCAGTCGCTTCCACTTTGAAGCCGTTTGCTTCCTTCCATTTTTTTTCTTCCTTGGCAAAGGTAAACTGGAACTCCTCCATGTCAAAGGGCAGCTCCACATTGTTGTCTTCCTTTAAGATTTCATAGGCTTCCACGTCAATCACATCGGCCGGAATGCCGTAATCGGCTTTCAGCTTGTTAAATGCATCCCGAGCGCCAGCCTGATCAGGAATACCGTATTTCCTTTTCCAGTTCAGCTCATCCTCCTTGTAGGCAAACCGCACCGGATTGATGAAAATCGGAATATCATCCTTGTAACTGTCGCCGTTTTGCTCAATGATATTCAGTACCGACAGGGCAATCTCATTCAATGAGGCCTGCGGGATCTCCGTCTTCATGATATTGACGGAATAGCTCTGCTTGTTGCCGGCAACAATACGCCCGAACCGGTCTACGATATTTCCCCGGGGCGCCGTAACGGTAATATTCCGTGTCCTGATGGTCTCGGATTTTTTTCTATAATATTCGCCCTTAACGATCTGCAGGTCCGCAAGCTTGAAGACGATAACCAGCAGAATAAGGACCACCACTGCTCTGATGATATCCAACCTGTCCTTGAAATACTTTTTCAACATATGACCACCCAATCATCACATAATCTATTAATAAATCCTTCGATTCATAAAATCCATCTCATCCAACCTGTATATATACCTGTACACCAAGGCGCCAATGGCTGCGTTGTAGATGCTCTGCGGCAAGATCACATGCATGAGCGTCTGAACGTAAGTAATGCCTGTGCCTGCCAAATTATTGGTCAGATAGGCCAGCATGAAGTAAAGGTGCTGCGCTGTGAAAACAGCTGCCAGATTGAAGATGACGGCTGGCAGATAGCTGTCCTTAAACACGTTTTCATGCATCTGCCCGATGAGATAGCCGGTCAGCATATTGGAAAAGGCATTCATGCCGATGGTTATGCCGTACATCATATCCAGCAGTAAACCGATGCTCAGTCCCAAAAACGCACCAAAACCGCTGCCTCTCATGATGGCAAAAGCAACGATCAATGCCAGACCCAGGTCCGGCTTAATCCCATAGATGCGTGTATATTGCAGTAGAGTCGACTCCAGTATTAAGCTGACAACAGCCAGAAGGCTTACAATCACTATCCTCACGGTGCTTCCCCTTTTATCCTATTCGCTGTATTTCAGTACAAAAACTTCTTCCAGACGCTTGAAATCTACCGCCGGCTCGATGACCACCATCTTTTGCAGTTTCCGCTCCTGCTTCTCAACGCTTTTCACTTTGCCGATATACAATCCTTTGGGCAGGGTACTGTACTCTGAGGTAATGATGTCATCGCCCTTTACAATATCGGCCTCAAGGTCCATAATGGCAATCACATCGGAATCATTGCTCCCCGATACGATGCCCAGATCCCGCGTCCTGTTGACTATGATGCTGACTGAGCTTCGCTCGTCAATGATCGAGAGGATCTTTGAGTAGTTGCCGCCTGTTTCGATAACCTTTCCTACCAGATAGCCGTGGCCTGCGATGACGGCATCATTAACTGCCACACCATCCCGGCTTCCCTTATTGATGGTATAGACGTCGAACCAGTTCCCAGGGTCCCTGCCGGTGACCCCTGCTCCAATATAGCTATACTGCTCGTTTGCTTCGGTAAAATCCAGGAGGCTCCTCAGTCTGTTATTCTCAAGGGCCATTTGGATCAATTGCCTGTTCTGTTCCTGCAGCTTTTCCACTTCTTCTTTAAGCGCTGTGTTCTCTGCCTTCAGGTTCCTGATCTCATACAGGTTCCGGAAGGTGTTCCTGAAAAATTCGGTTGAAGAATAAACCACTCGCTGAACCGGCGTCATTATCCTTCCTATGATACCGTCAACAGCAGTAGGTCTTGTCCTACCATGGGATGTAAAAACGATAACCATGATGAGCATCATCGAGACGACAATCACGGTTATCAGAAGCTTGTTTCTTAGAATTCTCATCATAACCTCACCTCATCCTGTGTCCGGCACCCCTTTACATGTGTTACCGCCTATATCCTGAACTCTGTGATCTGCTAATCTCCTCAAACTGCTCCAAGGCCTTTCCGGTACCCAACACAACACAATCCAGCGGGTTTTCCGCCACCTGTACCGGCATTCCGGTCTCTTCCCGCACCAAAACGTCCAGACCGCGAAGCTGAGCACCGCCTCCCGACAGCATGATGCCTCTATCCATAATATCGGCGGCCAGCTCAGGAGGCGTCTTTTCCAAAGTTCCCTTGATGCCTTCGATGATGGTGGCAATAGGCTCCTTCAGCGCCTCCAGGATCTCCCGGGCGTTGATCCGGATGGTTTTTGGCAAACCGGATATCAAGTCCCTGCCTTTGATTTCCATGGACCCCTCAATCGCATCTGGAAAGGCAGATCCGATATTGATCTTGATCTCTTCACCGGTCCTGTCCCCGATTGCCAGGTTATAGGTTCTCTTGATGTAAGCGACGATTGCCTCGTCCTGCTTATCGCCGGCAGACCGGATGGATTTGCTGGTAACAATGCCGCCCAGGGAAATAACCGCTATTTCGGTGGTTCCCCCTCCCATATTGACGATCATGCTCCCGGTAGGCTCTCCTACAGGCAGACCGGCACCGATGGCAGCAGCCATGGGCTCCTCAATCAGCCTCGCACTGCGGGCGCCCGCCTGAACGGCAGCTTCTTCCACCGCCCGCCGCTCAACGGCGGTGATACCGGACGGCACGCTGACAAGGACCCTGGGCTTGCCGAAAGAAGAACTGCCGTAGGCCTTCTTGATGAAATAGCGGAGCATGCTCTGCGTTACTTCGAAATCCGCGATGACACCATCCTTCATCGGTCGGATGGCAACAATATTGCCCGGTGTCCTTCCGATCATCTTCTTTGCCTCGTCCCCCACTGCCAGAACCGTATTGATATCCAGTTTCTTGGCTACCACAGAGGGTTCCCGGACCACAATGCCCTTTCCTCTGACATAAACCAAGGTGTTGGCGGTACCAAGATCTATTCCAATATCCTTAGAGAAAAAATTAAACAAACCCATTCTATTTATTGTCCTCCTTAGTGTGCGACCTAAAACAGCCCTTTTTCCTTCATGCTGACATAAACACCGTCGCCGATTATGATATGGTCTGCCAGCTCAATACCGATGATTTTACCCGCCTCATGAATCCTTCCGGTAATTGCGATGTCTTCCTTGCTGGGAGACGGATCGCCGCTTGGATGGTTGTGCGCCATGATGATGCTGGCGCAGGATTTCCTGATAGCCGGTTGAAACACCTCTCTGGGATGTACAATGGAGGCGTTCAGGCTGCCGACGGATATGTCCTCAACAGAAATCACCTGACATTTAGTATTCAGCAAAAGCAGCTTCATGTATTCTTTTTTCAGATAGCGCATTTCTTCCATTATAAGTGCAGCTGCATCCTTGGGGCATCTGACTGCGGTATCCGGGCGGTTTTCTGCAGCCGAAAGCCTTTTTCCCAGCTCCACCGCCGCCTTGAGCTGGGCAGCCTTTGCGCCGCCTATGCCTTTGATGCTGCTGAGCTCCTGTACTGTGCAGCCAGTGAGAAACCTCAAGCCTTCCTGCTGCTTCAGGATCTTGTATGACAAGGTCAGTGCACTTTCTGCCCTGGTCCCCGTTCTGATGAGGATGGCCAGCAATTCTGCATTGGAAAGTGCCCCGGAACCGAGCCTGATCAGCCGCTCTCGGGGCTGCTCCTCTTCAGGCAATGCTTTTATGGAAACCGTGTTGCCGTTATCTTGCATCATCCTCACTCATAGCTCCTCACAGCAGCTTCACACCGAAGCGCTCAAAAATCCGGGCCAGCCTGAATAGCGGAAGCCCCACCACATTGAAGTAATCTCCCTCAATCCCCTCGACAAACAGCGAACCTAGTCCCTGAATGGCATAAGCGCCGGCCTTATCCGCGGGTTCACCGCTTCCGATATAACGGCTGATCTCCTCATCCGACAGCGGCTTTATCCTGACACGGGTACACTCATACTCCGTAATGCTTTTTCCGGAAGTATTATGTATGACGGATACGCCTGACAGCACTTCATGGGTCCGCCCCGAAAGCTTCCTCAACATCTCGAAGGCATCCCGGCTATCTTTCGGTTTCCCCATCACCTCATCCAGAAAAACAACCGTGTCCGAGCCGATGATCAGCGCTTCCCCGGAAATGCCGGGTACAACATCCAATGCCTTCATATAGGCAAAATGCTTCACTAGTTCATTGGGTGCCAAATCCAGCACTTTCTCTTCAAAGCCGGAGGGCACCACGGTAAAATCAACCCCGACCTGTGCAAGCAATTCCCTTCGCCTTGGCGAATTCGATGCCAGTATCACTCTCATGCCTCTAACCTCTTTTAGTGATTACTAAAACTTTCTATAAAAGTAAATGGCAAGCAAAATGCCCAGAATGCAAAACATATTGATATTCAAGGTCAAACCCAGTGTCAGCTTGAGAATCCCCAAGTCCCACGTATGGGTGGAAAAACCGAAGGGATAACCGAACTTCAATGCCGGCAGCTGCTTCCCCAGCAGATCGCTGAGGAATCCGCCCAATACAATGCCTGACAGGAGCATAAATGCCAAAATCAAGCTGTTCTTCGTGTGTTCCTTTCTCATCCTTTCATCTCCTTTAGTATTGACAAAAAATGACTCCCTCATAATCCGTGGTCTAAATTATTTTATGCCTGTCCGTCATGATGGGAATTTGATTGCTTCTACATTTTTACCGTCATAGTTTAGTTTAACATTTTAGAATTTGGACTTCAACTTTTTTGGCAGTAATTTGCCATGGGAAGCGCACGTTTTTTTACATTTTTTAACATTTTTTTCTCTTTAAAGTGGAAAAGCCATACTTTTCACTCGATAAAAAAAGCCGCATATCAGTCTGCGGCTTTTTTTACTATTTCATTTCAATGGCTTTCTTGGGGCATTTGGCAACACATTGACTGCAGCCGACACATTTGTCTTCCAGAATCTTGTGTTTGCCCTTCAGTTCTCCCTCAATGGCTTCAAAATTGCAGTGCTTTTTACAGATCGTGCAGCCAATGCACTTGTCGTCAATGATGGCAGCCTTCTTGCGGTTCTTGAAGTTGGCATAGATCGTCTTGGTGGGGCAGGCTTCTGCGCACATCATGCAGTTGACACATTTGCTGTAATCGATCTTTGCAAGATTGTTTTCAAATACAATCGCATCAAATTTACAAGCTTTAACGCATTTCTGGCATGCGATGCAGCCCACCTTGCAGGATTCCATGACTGCCTTGCCCTTTTCTGTATTTTTGCAGAGTACCCTGACTTCTTTGGAAACTGGGACCAGCTCGATAATATTTTTTGGACATACTGCAATGCACTTCTTACATGCCGTACATTTTTCTTCATCTACGACAGCTACCCCGTTGACAACATGAATGGCATCGAAGGGGCAAGCCTTGACACAGGTTCCCAGCCCTGTGCAGCCGAAGCGGCAGCTTTTGGAACCGCCTG
Organism: Calditrichales bacterium MX18-03; assembly: GCA_021083345.1. Classification (GTDB taxonomy): domain Bacteria; phylum Bacillota; class Clostridia; order Lutisporales; family Lutisporaceae; genus JAJGRE01. Next base: position 1,211,933 of record JAJGRE010000001.1, read on the forward strand.
CCAGCATCTCTGCCGCCTTGCAGTCCTCTATACCGAAATACTCGTATTTTTCTTTTGCATTATTTTTATCACCACAGCAGATGACCCTGGCAACATGCTTTTCCATGCTGTCGGCTTCAACGCCCATCAACGCTGCAATCTTCGCTGCCAGTTCAGACCCCCCTACCGGACATGCGGTAATGGCGGCGTCGCCTTTCACGATTGCATCCGCCAGGGCATCACAGCCTGCATACCCGCAGCCGCCGCAATTTGCTCCCGGCAGTACATTTCTGATATCCGTCACCCTGGGGTCAACCTCTACTGCAAACTTCTTTGATGCAAAAGCCAGCACCAAGCCAAAGAAAATTGCCAGGCCACCCAGTGTTACAACCGGCCACAAAACCATATTCATAAAGGTGATCACCTCTTTCATAAAAAATCCGACTTGCGCCGTCTACGCGCGGCGTATATTTGCCGCGTCTGTTAGAAAAATTTGGAGAACAATCCTCCGAAGCCAAGGAATGCAATGGAGAAAAGGCTTGCTGCAATCATCGCGATGGGGAAGCCTTCCAATGCCTTGGGGATCGGAGCCGTTTCCAGCCGTTCCCTTACACCGGCAAACAGGACGATAGCCACTGTAAAGCTGATACCGCCGTAAATGCCGTTGAACAAAGTTGTAATGAGATTATAGCTGCTCTGAATATTCAGGATGGCTACACCCAATACGGCGCAGTTTGTGGTGATTAGGGGAAGATATACGCCCAGGGCCTGATACAGAGTGGGGCTGGTCTTTTTGATTACCATTTCCACAAATTGAACCAAACCGGCAATAACCAGGATAAAGGCTATTGTCTGCATATATTCGATATGAAGCGGTACCAGCACAAAATACTGCACCAGCCAGCTCATAACGGAAGCCAAGCCCATGACGAACGTAACGGCTACACTCATGCCGATAGCCGTTTCAACCTTTTTGGAAACGCCCAGGAAGGGACATATCCCCAAAAACCTTGAAAGCACGAAGTTATTTATAAATACGGTACTGACCAATAATAATAATAGTGTCATTACGCTGCCCTCCTCTAAGCTTTCTTACGCGAAGTAAGTTTGTTTACTGCAGCAATTGTCAAACCAAAGACAAGGAATCCGCCGGGGGGCAGTATCATGATCAAAGCCGGCTCGAAGCCTGCGCCGAAAAGTGGCATGCCGAAGATCGTTCCGGCTCCCAGGATCTCCCTGACAGAGCTGATGATGACAAGTGCCAATGTAAAGCCGATGCCCATTCCGATACCGTCCATGACGGAATTGAGTGGCGGGTTTTTGGCAGCAAAAGACTCTGCCCTGGCGAGGATAATACAGTTAACAACGATCAGGGGTATGAATATCCCCAGCTGTTTGTCCAGTTCCGGTGAAAAGGCCTGTATCAGCATCTGCACCGCTGTAACGAAGGTTGCTATGACTACGATATAAATCGGGATCCTGACTTCATTTGGAACAATTTTCTTGATTGCCGATATAATCAGGTTGGAGCCGATCAGAACGGCGGTTGCAGCTATTCCCATGCCGATCCCGTTAAACAGCGCAGTTGTAACAGCCAGCGTAGGGCATGTTCCCAGAACCAGTCTCAATACAGGATTTTCTTTAATGATGCCGTTCTTAAAATCCTTCCACAAATTCATCTACTTCACCTCCAAGTTAATATTTCTATTTTCCGGATAATTCCTTCGCTGCTTCCATTGCCTGATTGACCCCAAGGGCAACAGCCTTGGAGGTAATAGTAGCACCGGCTATAGCAACGATCTCATTGTCCTTTGGAGTTCCGCTCTTAATAACACCGACAGCGTTATCCCATTTCTTGGCGTTAAACTGGTCCTGGAACTTCGGGTTGGCAGCGTTCTTTCCAAGTCCGGGCGTCTCGGTATTGTTTCCCACCTTGATGCCTTGAATGCTACCTTCCAGACTGATCCCGACCATCACTTCAACGGGTCCTGCATAACCCTTCGGTGCAGTCTTGATGGCATAACCGATTACGTTGCCGCCCGACTTTGCCAAGTAAGCTTCCTGAACGGTGCTGTACTTGCTGTTTCCCTTAATTTTGGAAAATGCAGCCTCATCCAACTGTTCAAACGTGTCTGCGTCGGACATGACGGCTTTTCTGGCTTCATCGTTTGACCGGACGATCTGTTCCTGTATCTTATCAAAGGTAATGTCATTGGTAAAACCTAAAAGTGCGGCTGCAATCGCACAGACAATGAACAATATTCCTGCCAATCTTACATAATCACGCACTTTTCTTCACCTCCCCGAATTTTTTGGGCATGGTATACCGGTCGATCAGCGGTGTAGCAATATTCATCAACAGGATCGAATAGGATACACCCTCCGGATAGCCTCCAAAGAACCGGATCACGGCAGTCAGGAGGCCGCAGCCGATACCCATGATGATCTGGCCTTTTGCAGTCATCGGTGAAGTGGAATAATCAGTGGCCATAAAAAATGCGCCTAGGAATAAACCGCCTGAAACCAGGTGGTAAACCATCAGGTAAAAATCAAATTTGCCGAACAGCAGGGCCAGAACAGCGACCGTTCCAATATAGCTGGCCGGTATTCTGTAGCTTATGACGCCCCTATACATCAAGTAGGCTCCCCCAAGCAAAAGTGCAAGGGCTGAGGTTTCACCGATACATCCGCCGATGCTTCCCATAAAAAGCTGCGTCAGGCTCGGCAGTACCTGTCCTGCCGCTTCACCGCCGGCTGCAGCCGGTACGCCCTGTGCATACTGGATGCCTTCCTTAACCAGGGCCAGCGGTGTTGCTGTCGAAACAGCATCAGCACCGGGTGTTACCCAGTTGGTCATCCTGACCGGCCAGGATGCCAGAAGCATGGCTCTGGCTGCCAGTGCCGGATTAATGAAATTATAGCCCAATCCGCCGAAGCATTGCTTGGCAATCACAATTGCGAATATTGAACCGATGGCTACCATCCAAAGCGGTGCGGTAACAGGCAGGTTGAAAGCTAAGAGCACCCCGGTAACGGCGGCACTCAAATCGTTTATGGTCACAGGCCGCTTCATCAGCTTTTGCATCGCTGCTTCTGCAGCAACTGCAAAGACCACAGCCACAATAGTCACTGTCAATGCTTTAAAACCGAAATAAAGAATACCGGCTAAAAGTGCAGGCATTAATGCCAGTATCACGTCCAGCATTACTCTCTGAGTCGTTTCACCCGCCCGGATATGAGGCGATGATGAAACGATAAATCTACTATTCTCCAATTTTACCCCTCCTATCACTTCGATTGAGCCTTTTTACGCCTTGCCAGGATCTCACGCTTTGCCACTCTGATTGAATCCACCAGCGGTCTCTTGGCCGGACATACAAAGGAGCAGGACCCACATTCGATGCAGTCCATGGCATGCAGTCCCTCAGCTTGCTCAAACCGATCCAGCAGTGCATTGGCACTGATATTGATGGGCATCAGATTGATTGGACATACGTCGATGCATTTTCCGCAGCGGATGCAGTTTGAAGGCTTCGGTAGTCTGGCTTCTTGCTCGGACAGTATAAGTATTCCCGACGTTCCCTTGATAACCGGAACATCCAGGGAAAACTGGGTAATACCCATCATGGGGCCCCCTGCCACGATTTTTCCTACCTGTCCGTTCAAGCCGCCGCATTGCTCAACTACTTCCCTGAAGGATGTCCCTATCTTAACCATCAGATTCTTGGGCGTTTTTACACCGGCTCCGGTAATGGTGACGATTCTTTCCACCAGCGGCATGCCGGTCTTTATAGCTTTTGCCACGGCTGCGGCTGTGCCTACGTTGTTTACCACGACACCGGCATCTGCAGGCAGCCCGCCTGAAGGTACTTCTCTTCCGGTACACGCATAAATCAATTGCTTTTCAGCACCCTGGGGGTATTTGGTTTTCAGAGCGACAACCTCTATCCCTTCAATACCCTTTGCAGCGTTGTAGATGACTTCAATCGCATCGGGTTTATTGACCTCAATCCCGATAAAGCCTTTTTTCACACCCAATGCCTTCATCAATGCCTTAAGGCCGTCAACGACATCCTCGGGGCTTTCCAGCATGAGCCTGTGATCGGCTGTCAAATACGGTTCGCACTCAGCGCCGTTTAAAATGACGGTATCCACCTTCTTGTCCGGCGGCGGTGCCAGTTTGACATGGGTGGGGAAAGCAGCGCCGCCCATACCCACAATGCCTGCGTCCTTGATAATGGTTTTGATTTCATCCGCTGTCAGGTTTTCGATGTCACCCTTCGGTGCGATATCCGGATGCACGGTATTTTGCATATCCGATTCGATCACCACACAGGTAACCACCGTACCACCGGTATAAAGTCTCGGCTCTACGGAAACCACTCTGCCGGAAACACTGGAATGGACCGGTACCGATACAAAGCCTTTGGCTTCTCCAATTTTCTGTCCCAGCTTGACTTCATCCCCTGCCTTTACAATAGGCTCGCATGGCGCGCCAATATGCTGCTGCATCGGAATGATAACAAGCTTCGGCTCCAATGTCCTTTCTACGGCATGCATTTCAGTGGCTTTCTTGCTGTGTGGTGGATGAGTCCCGCCCTTAAATGTCAGAGTTCTAATATTCAATTACCTCACCCCTTAATTTGATTGAATGGTTATAGAAAATGTCAGTACAATGCTGATATTTGCATTGTACCAGTACAACTAAATAGGTTTTCCGAAGACCGTGGGTTTTATCCCTGAAGACGCTGAAATTGTACGGTTTTTCCAAAATTGGGATAAATTCAGTCCCTCGAAAACTGCATGAAATCAACAATTAGTTACTATTCGACATTTGTATACAAAATCCTTTATGATGCATAATATTTCACAGGTTATTTTTTTAACGACTAGGGTCACGATTTTTACTAAGTCTCAGTCCGCTATTTTGCTCATTTTCAGAATTTTTTGCAAAATTTTTGTAACCCTTAAAATTATTATATATGCAAATTTATGCAGATTAATACATCCATTCATATTATTCGCATTTTCACAGATACTATAATACGTACCTTGTTAAGATTGAAAAACTTATTCAGTTGAATTTCTAACATTTTGAGGTGACGATATGGTAATCATATACAATTGCTATGGCGGTACACATTCCTCTATCCTATCCTCCGCAGTCCATCTGGGAAAGCTGCCTTCTGACCGGATTCCGACCAAAAACGAAATCAGGAATCTGACATATTTCAACAAGCTCCGATACAAGGATATGGGGAGGCTGATCTTTCATGGCATCGATGAAGCGGGGAACAAGGTCTACACCATCGGCAGGGGCACTTCCAGAGCGCTGATACCTGCCATGGAAAACCTGGTGGCGGAACTGCACCAGCTGTCGCAATTCCAAGAGCACTTCGCCTTTGTCAACACCTCCCATACCGTACCCTTAGCAATGACCATGGGAGGTTTTTTTTCCCGGGGGCTGCATCTGGATTTCATAGGAGAGCCGCTGCTTCTGACCGGAGCACGCCAAACCTATCCCAATATTCTGAAGCTGGTGGAAAAAACCAAGAAACTTTGCTCTGAAAAGCAGGAAATGTGTTTGATCCTTGAATTGGATGGAAAAGGCCGGCTTAGTCTTATACACTAAACCGGCCCTCTTTATTATTTCTTTTCTATAGCCTTGAACGGGCATTTTGTCATACAAACGCCGCACTTGATGCACTTGTCGGAGTTGATCTTGTATACTGTTTTTGGCTGTCCGGAGATGCAGGAAACCGGGCACTGTTTTGCGCAGATTCCGCATCCCTTGCACTTTTCATCGATAACCGTATAACTCAACAGTGCTTGACAAACGCCTGCCGGGCATTTCTTGTCCCGAATATGAGCTTCATATTCATCCCTAAAATACTTCAAGGTAGACAGGATGGGGTTGGGTGCTGTCTGGCCCAGACCGCAGAGTGCGGAATTCTTGATGTTCTTTGCCAGTGTCTCCAGCTTTTCGATATCGGATTCTTCGCCTTTACCCTCAGTGATCCTTTCCAGGATCTCCAGCATTCTCTTGGTGCCTTCACGGCAGGGTGTACACTTGCCGCAGGACTCATCGACAGTGAAGTCAAGGAAGTACCTTGCGATGTCTACCATACAGTTGTCTTCATCCATAACGATCAATCCGCCGGAACCCATCATGGAGCCTAAAGCGATCAGGTTCTCATAATCGATAGCTACATCCAGGTGGGATGCCGGTATGCAACCCCCTGAAGGACCTCCCGTCTGGGCTGCCTTATATTTTTTGCCATTGGGGCATCCGCCGCCGATTTCGTATATGACTTCCCGCATGGTGGTACCCATAGGGATTTCCACAAGTCCTGTATTGTTGATCTTCCCACCCAGTGCGAATACTTTTGTACCCTTGGATTTTTCAGTACCCATGCTTGCAAACCATTCCGGACCATTCAGGAAAATAGGACAGATGTTGGCATAGGTTTCAACATTATTGAGGATCGTTGGCTTGCCGAAAAGACCTTTTACTGCCGGGAACGGCGGTCTGGGCCTTGGCATGCCCCTCTGGCCTTCAATGGACGCTATTAACGCAGTTTCTTCGCCGCACACAAATGCGCCGGCACCCAGTCTGACTTCAAGGTCGAAATTGAAGTTTGTTCCCATAATGCCCTTGCCCAGCAAGCCGTATTCCCTTGCCTGGCTGATGGCAATGGCAAGACGCTTAACGGCAATGGGGTACTCTGCTCTGACATAGATATAACCCTGGTTTGCACCGATCGCATAGCCGGCTATGGTCATAGCTTCGATAACAGAGTGCGGGTCTCCCTCGAGTACGCTTCTGTCCATGAATGCGCCTGGGTCTCCTTCGTCCGCATTGCAAAGAACATACTTCTGCTCATTGTGGGATTTTGAAGCAAATTCCCACTTCATGCCTGTGGGGAAGCCGGCACCGCCTCTTCCTCTCAAGCCTGACTTCTTGACCGTATCAATGACCTGAACAGGTGTCATTTCCGTCAGGACCTTTGCCAACGCTTTATAGCCGTCAAAGGCTATGTATTCGTCAATATTCTCTGGGTTTATGATGCCGCAGTTTCTCAGCGCTACACGAACCTGCTTCTTATAGAAATCTACTTCGTTGATGGACTTTATTCTATCTTCTTCAACAGACTCCGCATAGAGCAGTCTCTTGACCACTCTGCCCTTTACCAGGTGCTCTTTGACGATCTCTTCCACATCTTCCGGCTTGACCAGACTATAGAAGGAGGCCTCCGGGTAAATGATCACGATGGGGCCTAAAGCGCAGAGTCCGAAGCAGCCAGTTCTCTCAACCACGACTTCTTTCTCAAGGCCGTGTTTTTTGATTTCTTCTTCAAAATTCTTGGCGATCTGCTCGGAATTGGCGGAAGTACAGCCGGTACCCCTGCAGATCATGACATGGGAACGATACATCTCCATTTATATATACCTCCTAAAGAATTACAATTTATTTGTCTTCCGCTCCGATTGTATACTCCTCTACAACCTTGCCCTGTCTGATATGCTCATTTACGATGCGGATTGCCTTGCCTTCGTTTACCTTTACGTATGTCACCTTCTCTTCGCCGGGCCTGTAGACTTCAACGATGGGCTCCAGACGGCACATGCCGATGCAGCCGGTCTGCGCCACGATGACATCTGCGAGACTATTCTTCTTTACTTCATCCATTATCGTCAAAAGAACCGGTCTTGCACCTGCTGCAATCCCGCAGGTTGCCATTCCGACTACGACTCTTGTTCCGGATCTGTCTTTTCTCACATTAATGGTTTCCAGGGTCCTTCTTCTTATTTCTTCCAATTCCTGAATCGATTTCATTATTGTACACCTCCATGCAAATTCGCTAAACCTTCTTTAATATAATCGTTAATCCATGCCAAAACTTCCGGTTCGGTCAATGATACGTCTGCTCCCAGAACTGCCTTGATCTCACGCGTATCGAAGACGAACGTTCTGCCGTTCAGCATGTGCGTATAAACAAAATCAACACTACCCTTTTCATTGATACCGCATAATATCAGGGTGACCAGCGTCTCCGCCATATTCCCTATGGGCGCCCTGTCAATATGGCTGTACCTGAATACAGCGGTAAGCTTTGTACCGCTCCCTAAACTGGAAACGATCTCCAGATCGCCGTCACATCTCCTGCAAGCGGCCAGCATCAAGGGTATACCCAGTCCGATGCGCCTGCTGGTCCGTGTCGTAACAAAGGGATCTTTTACGCTGGCCAGCAGCTCCGGCGGCATCCCTTTTCCATTGTCTTCAATCAAAATGGTCAGCCGGTCCGATACGGCATCCTCATTGATTGAAATGGCGACCAGGTCTGCGACCGCAGATATTGCATTCTGAGCCAAATCAAGTACGTGCAGCGACAAGTCCTTCATATGGCGCTTTATTCGTATTTCTTCAATATGCCTGGTATATCGTCGGCTGCAAGCTTGCCGTATACGTCCTCATTGATCATGATTACAGGTGCAAGACCGCAGCAGCCCAAGCATCTTGTCGCTTCCAAAGTGAATTTGCCGTCATCCGTGGAATCCCCGGGCTTAATCTTCAATTCATCCTTCAGTCTGTCCATGATGCTCTGAGCATCCTTTACATAACAGGCCGTTCCCAGACATACCCCGATTGTGTATTTGCCTCTGGGCTTTAATGTAAATCTTGAATAGAATGTAGCAACGCCGTATATTTCCGCCGTTGGTACAAGGGTAACCTCGGATATTCTCTTCTGGGCTTCTTCGGGGAGATATCCGAACAGTTCCTGTGTTTCGTGAAGAATTGGCATAAGTGCGCCTTGCTTATTCTTGTGTTCTTCCAATATATGCTCCAATTTCTCCATTTTTTCTTTGAATGCAATGTCCGACATTAGGGGTTCCCTCCTTCGAAATGTGTAAAATAAACCGTATCCAATTGACAGAAATTTATCAATTAAATCACCTAAAACTTATTGTAACATAAACCTGTTCTTTTTTTAACAAGAAAAAAAATTTTTTTTTTTGCTTTCATGGTTTTTTGGGAGATTCCGGGGAAAACTATTTGTTTTCGGCTTGTGCAGGCAGCGGCGGAATGCGGTGCGATGCAGTCATCCATCCAGCTTTTTAAACAACTCCGAAAGGCTGAGATAGTCCAGATCGATAAAAAACTCCCTTTCATTGATATCCTGTAAATAATGGGCATCAGAGGACACTATGTACTGATACTTTTTAAGGAAGGGATATTTTTCCATCATATGCTTCGGCCTATTTTTTTTGGATATCTCAATTGTTTTTACCTTTAAGGACGGCGGTACGAAGCCCAGGTTGGTCATGATACTGTATCCCGTCCTATCTATATGGGCAGGTATGCAGATTCCGCCAAGCCCTCTCACCAATATAAAAACATCGTTGACCGAAAGCGTTGTGGAGGAAAGCAGCAGCTTGTCTACTTTGCCGGTAATCCTGTCGGAAGCGTCCAATATCAATTGACTTCCAAACACCGCTTCGTTTGCCGGCATATCGGGCAGACAGTTATATACGATCTCGCCGAACTTCATTGCGGCTTCCAGCCTCTTAAAGAGGCATAGTATATGAACCTCCTCCTTGGTCTGCACCTCCATCCCCGGGATGACCATCAGGCCGTTGGCAGCCCCTACCGCCAGCAAGGCAGGCAGGTTATGGCAGGCATTGTGATCTGTGACAGCAATGATATCCAATCCCTTCAGCAACGCCATATTCACGATGTTGTTGGGTGTCATGTCATCATCCCCGCAGGGCGAAAGCACGCTGTGAATGTGAAAATCCACTGCAAATTCCATGGCTATTCGATGCCTGCCTTGCAGAAGGCCTTGGCAAGCGCATAGGCACTCATGGAGGACTGCAGTATGGGAATCCCCTCGACCTCCGCTTTCTGCAGCGTCTCTTCCTCAACCTCGATGCCTTCCGGTACGATCACACAGGCCAGCTCCAGCAATACGGCAACTGCAATCACATTGGAATGGGTCTGCACCGTGATCCATGCATCCCCCTTTCCGGCATGGGCCATGACCCAGCTCAGAAGATCACAGATATAGAGTCCTGTCAATTCCTTATCCAAGCCCACGTTGCCTGCCAGTACCCGTAATCCGATTTTTTCACTCACGTCCCTGATTAACATTTTGTCCCTCCTTGCCGTTTCCGGCATTTTTCTTATTCTTCAAGTTTTCCATTGTCTTGACGATACAAATGGCTTTTTGGTTTTCGCCTTTTACGATATCTTCGGCAAAGGCACGGCAGGTGGGTGCGCCGCAGACGCCGCAGTCTATTCCCGGCAGATATTTCATCATTTCCTTGATCATTTCCATTTTTTTGATGGATTTGGCGATATCTTCATCCAGCCGTGTGATTTCCTTGGGTTCTATCTTTTCAGTCAGTCGGATGAAGCCATCTTCATACATCCTGATCTGGTGGGCTACCGCTTCATCGGTAGGCTGATTGCCCGGAAGACCTTTGGCCAGGGACCGTATGCGGCTTCTGGCGATAAAAGGATTTTCCAGCGTCAGCGGTCCCCCCACACAGCCGCCGATACAGGCCATGCCTTCAAAAAACTCCAGATCTTCCAGTTTCTCCATCTCTATCTCTTCCAGCACCTTAATCACTTCATGAATCCCATCCACTGCCAAGTAGTTTTCAATGCCTAAGGATACTGATTGTCCGCCGATGATGGGCCACAGGAGCGCATCCTTTGTACCTCGCACCAGATTCTCGGTGGGACCGTTGTTCAGATTGCGCAGAATTTCACCATAAATCGTTTTCATGGACACCACGCCGTCCATATAGGATCTTTCAATGCCCAGCGGATTCCTGATGCTGGTCATCCGGGCGGTGCAAGGAGATATGAAGATGACGCCGATTTCTTCCATAGGCAGCCCGGTTTTTCTGACTGCCTCCTGCTTGGCCAGACGTGCCGTGATTTCCATAGGCGTTTCGATATCGATGATGTTGGGAATCAGTTCGGGAAATCGTACCTGTATAAGCCGCAGGATCGCCGGACAGGTTGCATTGATCAGAGGCTTTCTGATATCCGGCTTCTTTAATATATGCCTGGATATGACATTGGATATGATATCAATGCCCAATGCAGCTTCATATACCTCGTCAAAGCCGATGCGCTTGATGGCCGTCAGCATTTCGTTGATGCCCACATTTCCTGCAAACTGGCCGTATAGCACCATGGACGGGATGGCAATGGTATATTTGAACCGCTTGATGATGTCAAGGCTGTCGGTGACGGCGCTCTTGGCTTTATTGGGACAAAGGCGGATGCATTCGCCGCAGTCAATGCACCTTTCACCGATGATCCGCGCTTTACCGTCACGGACCCGGATGGCTTCAGTGGGGCAGGCCTTCAGGCAGTTGGTGCAGCCTATGCATCTGTCTTCCTTCAGTATAACCGAGTGAAAATATTGGTTCTCCATTCAAGCACCTGCTTTCAATGCCATTTCAATCGTGATGACTGTACCTTTTCCTTTTTCCGATCTGACATAAAACCTATCCGAGTTTCTTTTCATATTGGGAAGACCCATTCCGGCACCAAAGCCCATTTCCCTTGCCTTGTCCGTGGCGGTAGAGTAGCCTTCCTGCATGGCCAGATCAATATCTTCTATTCCAGGGCCTCTGTCTGCTGCGATGACCCGTATATAGGACGGATCGATTTCCAGTTCAATGCATCCGCCCAGAGAGTGGATGACGATGTTGATTTCGGCTTCATAAGTGGCAATGGCAAGCCTTCTGATGATGCCGGAGTCAATGCCCAATTGCCTCAATAGTTTCTTAATATTGCTGGATGCCTGGCCCGCAAGGACGAAGTCATCTTTTTCCACATTGAAGGTGTATTTCATTTGCTCCATAATCCGCTCCTCCGAATCCCATTCTAATCCAGCTGTATGCCGGCCAGGCCCCTTGCATAGAGCTTCCCCGAAGCCGAATAAAGGGTATCCCGTGTCAAAAGTACAATGATGTTGTTCTCCTGGGCCAAACGGATGATATCCTCCTCCGGCTTTTTACCCCTGACAAAAACAATGGCGCTAAGGTCCGCCATTTCCGCCGTCCGGATGACCTGCTGGTTAATGAGACCTGTCAGGAGCACCGTCTTTCCTTTTACAAATGCCAGGACATCGCTCATCAGGTCCGAACCGAATGCACAGCTGATTTCAGTGTCCAGGCCGTCAAATCCGCACAATATTTCTGCATTTAAAGCTTCCGCTATTTCTCTGACCTTCATCTGTTTCCCCCCTCTATCTACTAAATCGATAGCTTAGCCGCAAAATGAGCATAGGCTTCTATCTGATTGAACAAGCCTTCCTGAATCCTATAATAATCGTTTTTGACCGTTTCTTCAATCCTATGCGCCAATATTGCAGCAAGAAGCTCCGAAAGCCTTTCTTTGAAAAGCACGACATTTTCACCGACTACCAGTTCCTCTGCGTAGGATCGGTATTTCTCCAGATGTGCTTCGTCAGCCGCAATATCTGCCAGGCGCTGCTCCACATTCTTGGCTGTTTTAGCATACAGCTCGCTGCTAAGCAGGGCTTTTTCGCCGGCGATTTTGCGGATGAGCTGTTCCGCTGATTCCGCAACCTCCATAAACAAACGGTCGCTGTCACTGTACCGGATATTGAAACTGCCGGCGTTAACCTCTTCGATGGTATTCTTCACAGTCTTTGAAAGCAAGCCGCTGACCTTTTCAGCCGTCTCACGATCGGTAAAAACACCGAATATGACATGATAGCCGTCTTCTTTCAATATAAATGCATTCAGCTTTTTGCTTTTCAGCGTCGAAACATGCTTTTCTGCCATTTCAAAGCTGTCATACTGCCCCAAATTAACCCTATACAGCTTCCATAAGGTGACGGAATAATCGTAGCTGTAAGCAGTCGTCGCTGCAGTATCGCTACCGGCAGCTGTCTCCTGGGTGCGCTGCTTTCCGGTATAGACCGACATGATCAGATAGGATGCTGTTATTGCCAAGACAGGAATCACAACCAGAAACAGCCACAAAAGCGCCGCTCTGACCGTACGCACCCGTTTATATTTTAAGACTCTTCCTGCTCTCATGAAATCACTCCTGTTCCATAAATTGTACCCGGCATGGCTATTGATGTACCAGCCTGTTTATATTAAAATGAATGAAAGGAGATGGTTTTATGCCTTCCAGTCTGCATGGCATATTGAGGCAGAAGCTCTTAGCCATACAAAGCCAATTGCCGCCCTATGTCAAGATCATCAGAGACAATGCACCGGTCTTTAAAACAATGCTCAATGATGAAGTGAGCGCTCAGGCCGGAGTGTCTGCCACTCCCGCAGCTGCGGAATTCAATGGAAATTTCGATCAGCTTATTGAAGCCGCCGCCCGCAAATACCAGATCGGCAGCAGCATCATTAAAGCTGTCATAAAGGCTGAATCCAATTTTAACCCCAATGCCGTTTCGCCAATGGGCGCTATGGGACTGATGCAGCTGATGCCTGGAACAGCAAAAGCCCTGGGCGTTGAAAACGCTTTTGATCCCCGTCAGAACATCGATGGCGGCGTCAGATACCTGAAAAACATGCTGAAGGAATTTGACGGCAGCTTGGAGCTGGCCTTGGCAGCCTATAATGCCGGACCCAACAATGTAAAAAAATACGGAGGTATTCCGCCTTTTGCCGAAACCCGTAATTATGTAAAAAAAATCATGTCCTATATATAAGTCCCGATGAAATAAAACCGGTCAGACACCTGACACGGTTTTATTTTTGCGATATTTCCTTTTGCATGATGATAAAATCCTCTGCATGGTGGTTCAGTGTCATATATTGCTCGATGGTCCTCAAATAATTGAAGCCCATGTTCTGCCAAAAGCAGCGGCCGATACTGTTGCCGGAAATGATACCAATAAAAAACTTCTTTATATCATAGGCATGATTCAAGTGGTTCACGATGGCATTGACGGATTTGGTACCGATTCCCTGGTGCTGATAGCGGTTGTCGATGAGGACGGAGGAAATCCAGGCCTCTTCGCTGTTTTCATAATCAATTCTCCCTTTAACAACGCCAATCAGTTTGCTGCTATCCGCACTTCCGTCATTATGCAAAAAAATACCCGTAAAAAACTCATAGCTGCTGACCAGGACCTCCAGATATTTCTCATGGATATCCTCAAGCGACATCAGCCTGTCTATCCCGGTAGCATAGATATTTTTTTCATTTTGATTGTATAGATTCAGTATCTGCTCCAAGTCATCTTTGGCAATATCTTTAAACATCAAGCAATCCTTTGTAAATTTCAGCGTAAGCATAGCATCACCTTATATCCTTTATTGCAGAATATATTCTACACGCCCCTATAAAATCCTCTTTTCAAAATTTGCACAATCTGTAGAAAAGCGCTAGTACACTGTCAACTCTAAACTAGGGTTGACAGTGTACTAACTCAAAATGCTTAAAATATTGCAAAATTCCTAAGATTTTGTAGATGCTTATTCCTGCAGGGACAAGTTTTTGCTATAATGAAGCTGAGTCTTATTTATAATTTTGAAAGAATCAGGTGATAGGATGCAGGAAACGTGGACAATGTCGACTACCAAGTGTGAGCCAGGAATGGTTGTCTCGTCGGACATCGTGAATGAGTACGGCGCCGTCATACTCTACCGCGACTCGGTTCTGGATGAACATGCCATTGCCAAGCTGAGCAAGCTGGGTATTGAATATGTGCAAATTTACCGCGAGTATGAATTAAAGGAAAAAAAGCAGGCCGTCATTGAAGCGCAATACAATAACTGCGTCCAGGATTTCAAGCAAGTTGTCTGGGATATCAGCTGCGGCAGGAGTGTGGACATGCAGCTGGTCCAGGATATTTCACGCGGTCTTACCAACCAATTCGATTCCATCAACGATGTGGTTTCATGTTTGAACAAAGTCCGTGCTGTAGATGAATATACTTACACCCACAGTATGAATGTGTCGCTCTTGTGCTCCCTTCTGGGTTCATGGCTGAATCTGGATACGCTGAAAGTCAAGCAGTTGACCTACTGCGGCCTGATGCACGATATTGGAAAGTCAAAAATACCTCACGAGATCCTGAATAAGCCGGATGCTCTGACACCCAAGGAATTCGAAGAGATAAAAAAGCATCCCGTAACCGGCTACAAGCTGCTGGATAAGAACATAGCCGTCAGCAAGGATATTGCTGCAGGCGTCCTCATGCATCACGAGCGGGAGGATGGCTCAGGTTATCCGCTGGCCTTGAAATCCGGCCAGATCCACTTTTTTGCAAAGGTCGTCGCAGTAGCCGATGTATATGATGCCATGACCTCCAACCGAATATACAAAAGAAGACTGCCTCCTTTTGACGTGCTGGAAATGTTTGAAAGCGAATACCTCACTAAGTGTGATGCCTCCATCATGCTTACCTTTCTGAGGCGCATATCCAGCTACTATATCGGCACCCAGGTCAAGCTGAATAACGGCAAAAAAGGTGAAATCATCTATATCAATCCTAACCGGATTTCGCGCCCCCTTGTCAAGGTCGGCGATCAGATTCTGGATCTCTCTTATAATATGGAGCTTAGGATTACGGAAATGGTATAAATTTTTCCGATTATACAAATTTTATATTACAAACAGGAAAAAATCTGGTATAATGTATGAAGAATCTAGTTGGACATTTTTTATACTCTAGGGATAAATTTCGTCCCAATCGGAGATAAGCAGAGCTTATCTTTTGAGTGACAATCATTTAGATTGAAAATACTTATATATCAGAGGAGGTATGATTATGCCATTAGTAACGTCAAAGGACATGTTCAAGAAAGCCTACGAAGGCGGTTATGCCATCGGCGCCTTCAATGTCAACAACATGGAAATCATCCAGGGGATTACTGAAGCAGCAAAGGAAGAAAACGCACCGCTTATTCTTCAAGTTTCTGCCGGCGCAAGAAAATACGCAAACCATACATACCTGGTCAAGCTGGTAGAGGCGGCCATTCATGAGACCGGACTTCCCATCTGCCTGCACTTGGATCACGGCGATTCCTTCGAGCAGTGCAAGTCCTGCATCGACGGCGGCTTCACATCCGTTATGATTGACGGTTCCCACCATTCCTTCGAGGAGAACATCGAAGTAACCAAGAAGGTCGTTGAATACGCCCATGCCAGAGGTGTCGTCGTTGAAGCCGAGTTAGGCAAGCTTGCAGGTATAGAAGATGCAGTGAACGTCTCCGAAAAGGATGCTGCATTTACAGACCCCAACCAGGTAGAGGAATTCGTAACGAAGACAGGCGTAGACTCCCTTGCCATCGCTATCGGCACAAGCCATGGCGCATACAAGTTCAAAGGTGCTGCACAGCTGAGGTTTGATATACTGGAAGAAATCCAGAAAAGGCTTCCCGGCTACCCCATCGTGCTGCATGGCGCGTCCTCCGTTATCCCGGAGTATGTCGACATGATCAACCAGTTCGGCGGCCAGATGCCAGGCGCCAAAGGCGTTCCGGAGGATATGCTTCGTAAAGCTGCTTCCATGGCAGTCTGCAAGATCAATATCGACTCCGACCTGAGGCTGGCTATGACAGCTACCATCCGGAAATATTTTGCAGAGAACCCCTCACACTTCGACCCTAGACAGTACCTGGGACCGGCAAGAACTGCCATCAAGGACCTGGTAAGGCACAAGCTGGTGCACGTACTGGGTTGCAGCGGCAAAGCATAAATGAGCATAGAAAATCCAATGGGCATAACCCATTGGATTTTTTTCTTACTGTTCTATTTACTTTTGGCCATCGCGATTTCCTTTTTGCAGGCATTCAGGATAAAGGACTCAAACACTTGAAAACCGATGTACTGGAAGCCCTGCTGAATCCTCAGCCTTGCCTTCTCTGCAGTGGGCACAAAGATTCCTGCTGCGACACCATATTTTTTCGTCACCTCTATGACCTTTTCAGTCATTTCCTGGATGACGGGATGGTCGATCTGCCCCGGTATGCCCAAGGACTGGGACATATCGAAGGGGCCGAAAAAGACAACATCCACACCCGGTACGCTTGCCACCGCTTCAAGGTTTTCAAAACATGCCTTACTCTCACAGTGCACCACGACCAAGGTCTCTTCATTGGCATTAGCGAAATAATCAAGGGCATTGACATTCCCGTAGTCGGCTGCTCTCGCTAAGGCCATCCCACGGTTTCCGACCGGAAAATATTTTGCAGCATCGACCACCTTCCTGGCATCCTCTGCCGTTGTGACCTGAGGCACTTGTACCCCATGGGCACCCACATCCAGAACACGCAGTATCTGGGTAGCCGTATTCTCAGTTACTCTAGCAATGGGTGTAATTCCTCTGTATTCCGCCGCCCTGACCAGGTTTTTGGTGGTTTCTACCGACAGCGGTCCATGCTCGGTATCGATAATAACAAAATCGAAGCCGCCCAGGGCCATGATTTCGATCAAGTCCGGCGATTCATTGAGTACAAAAGTGCCGATTGCCGCTCCGCCTTCCTTCAGTGTCCTTTTCAGCTTGTTGATCATGTGGTACACCCCTTTCTTATGAATGCATCGATTCTCCGGATTGCTTCCTGCAGGTTTTCATCGGAATTTGCAAATACCAGACGCAGGTAGCCTTCTCCCATGCTTCCGAAGGCTGAGCCGGGCACTGCCACAACTTTTGCCCCCATTACCAGCTCTTCGGCAAATTCCTGGGAGGTCTTGCCGAAGGATTTGATGTTGGCAAAGGCATAAAAGCTGCCAGGAGGCTTCTGGCAGGTGATGCCCGGAATCCGGTTCAAACCATCAACCAGGATATCGCGGCGCCGTGAATAGTCCGCCTGCATACGTCCGATAGCTGTCTGCGGGCCGACAAGGGCTTCTACCGCTGCCTTCTGAATGAATGTGGGTACACAGGAAGCAATGCCTTCCTGAAGCTTGGGCATGTTGGAGATGATCTCCCGGCTTCCCACGATATAGCCCAGCCGCCACCCTGTCATGGCATAGGTCTTGGAAAGGCTGTTGATGATCAAGACTCTTTCCTGCATACCAGGGATCTGCCCCATGCTGAAATATGCACCGTTGTCATAAATCAGCCTGTCATACACCTCATCGGAATACACCAGCAAATCATACTTCAAAACAACTTCAGCTATTGCTTCAATATCCGCCTGATTCAGCACTGAACCCAACGGATTGCTTGGAGAGTTCAGCAGTATGGCTTTTGTTTTCGGCGTGATGGCCTTTTCAATATCCTCCGCCCTTATTTTAAACCGATTCTGTTCGCAGACCGGCACCGTCACCGGCCTTGCTCCCACCATCATGACCTGCCCTACGTAATTGGGAAAGCCCGGATCAGGGATAATGACTTCATCTCCGGGATTGACGGTTGTCAGAAGACTTAGAAAAAGCGCTTCCATTCCACCCACCGTGACCATCACATTCTCGCCGGTATACGCTTCCGAATAATGCCTGTACCGCTGGGCAACCGCCTCGCGAAGTTCTTCCAATCCGGCATTGGGGTTATAATGGGTATGACCTTCATGAAGAGCTCTGACGCAGGCTTCCTTAATATTGTCCGGTGTATCGAAATTAGGCTCGCCAACCGTCAGCTTGATGACGTCGTCATACTGCCGGGCCAGGTCGAACATTCGCCTGATGCCCGAAGCCGGATAGTCGGCTGCAACTTTTGACAGATACTTCAAGTGCTCACTCCCTAACGCATGTTCTCTATTCCATCTTAATCCAATACACAGCTGCCATCAATCGGTATTTTTGCATAACACGGCATTATTTACAGAAAAAAACACCTCACATGCGTAAAGCTGAACAATACGGCATGTAAGGTGTTTCTTCTTAAGTCTGATTGGTCCGATTCAACGGCCTTATCTTGCCTTTACTTCCTGCACGCCGGACACGGAGCTGTTTGCATCCATAGTGAACGTATCCTTGGCTGCCTGGGTAGCAAAGTAAATATTTCCGGTAACCTTATTGTTGACCAATGAGAAGTTTTCTGCTTCAACATAAATGTCTCCTACAAAGTAGCCGTACTGCAGAGTTGCAAACGGGCTCTTGATTGTCAGGGACGGTGCTGTCAATGTAAAGGAGTGGGTTGCTTTCTTCTTGTCTGCAGGATCATTGTGCGTATAGAGGCCGATCTTACGCTTAAGGGCTTTTGTCGGGTCGTTCTTGTCATGGAACGTTCCTTCAACAACAAGCGCCTTGTCAGTAGTCAGGTCAATGATCGGAACGATGATCCAGTAGCCGTCCTTGCTGATCGCTTTTTCGAAAGCTGCAATGTTCTGTACCTGAGTAGGAGTAGCAGTTGTTACTGCATCTGCATCAAACAGGATCTTCTTTCCTGTAATGACGCTCTTCTCGTCCATTGTAAAGGTGTCTTTGGCTTCCTGGGTTGTGAAGTAGACATTTCCGTCAACTTTTGCTTCAACTAATTTGAAGTTCTTCGCTGAAACGTAAAGATCCCCTTTGAAGGTACCCTTTGAAATATTGGCATCCGGGCTCTTTATCGTCATTTTCGGCGCTGTCAGTGTGAAGCTGGAAATTGTCTTGCGGTTCTCATCCTGTGAATAAAGGGCTATCTTGCGAGTAGAAACCGGAGGCGTCTTGGTGTTTAAGAAATCGCCTTCCACTACCAGCGGTTTGTTGAAAGTCAGATTATTCAGAGCACAAATGATCCAAACGCCGTCCTTGCTGATGGCCTTTTCAAAACCAGCTGTATCCTGTACCAGTGAAGCGGTTGATACTGCATCAACACCGGCAATAAACTGCTTTCCAACGATTGAGCTCTTGTTGTCGATTGTGAAGGTATCCTTTGCCTTCTGGTTTGCAAAATAAACATTGCCTACTACTTTAGTGTCTACAAGAGCGAAGTTGTTTGCATTGACAAAAAGATCGCCCTTAAAGGTTCCGCTCTGGAGTCTGGCATTGGGGCTGTTAATAGTCAGCTTGGGTGCTACCAGTGTGTATCTTGCTGTAACGTTTTTGTTCTCATCTTGTGCATAAAGTGAAATCTTCCGGGCCACTGCCGGAGGCGTCTTGGTGTTCTTGAACTCACCGTCCAGGACAATGGGCTTGTCAAAGGTCAGGTTCTTAAGGATCGAGATGATCCAAGTACCTTCTTTGCCGATGGATTTTTCGAAAGCAGCCTCATTGTTGACCAGTGAGGCGGTCGTTACGGCATCTGCCACCGGAATCGTTGAGTTTGCAGCTGCAACGATTGCAGAAACATAACCGAAGGTGTCTACCAATGTAGCGCCGCTTACAGCGTCAACCATCTTTTCTTTTGGAGTATCTTTAAGTATTGCTTCCAGTGCTTTAACCGCTTTTCCGGTTGTGTATTTTTCGATCGCTGCCAAGGATACATCAACAGGCAGTGTCGCATTGGCCTTCTTCTTCATGTTTGCACTGTACTGAGCAGCATTCGCAAGCTTGGATCCCAGAACCATGCCTTCCGGATAGTTCTTTCCGAAATCAGCGTCCGAATTCGGAACGCCTACCGAACCCTCTTTTGCCATGAACTGATAGTCATCCAAAAGTGCACCGACAACTTTTCCGCCGGTAACAGTTGTAAATGCTACCGTGAAGCATTTTGTTCCATGGGCAGCCAATTCAGCTTTTCCAAGCTTCAAGGTCTTTAAAGCGTCAGCTTCTACTTCTATGGTGTTCTTTGCAGCTTTAGCAGCAGCAACGATTGTCTTAATGTAGCCGTCCGTGTCAACCAGGGTTGCACCGCTAACGACATCAACCATCTGTTCTTTGGTATTCTTTGCAAGTGTTGCTTCCAATTCTGCAACTGTTTTTCCGACAACGTACGCCTGAATAGCATCCAGGGATTTGTCAACCGGTGTAGTGGCGTTGGCCTTCACCTTCATGTTTTCGCTGTACTGGTCTGCATTGGCTCTCTTTGAACCCAGAACCATTCCTGCCGGATAATTCTTGCCAAAGTCAGCTGCTGAATTCGGAACGCCTACAGAACCAATTGCTGCCATGAACTGATAATCATCCAATAAAGCAGCAGCGATTTTATCACCTGCCATGACGACGCCGGCGACTGTGAAGCATTTTGTTCCATGGGCTGCATATTCAGCCTTGCCTAATTTGAGCATGACCTTCTCAGCTGCCGCAGCAACAGGCGCAAGCTTCGCAAGTACCTTAGGCCCTACGATGCCGTCTGTCTTAAGGCCGTTCTTGCTCTGGAAATCCTTAACAGCCGCGGTGGTCTTGGCTCCGAAGAAACCATCAACCTTGAGCATGTAACCGTTTGCGTTAAGCATTGCCTGCAAAAGCTCAACTTCTGCACCGAAAGAACCCTCTACAAGTAAACGTGTTATATTTCCAACGGGTACCTTCACCTCAGCCGGTGCAGCTGCAGCAGGCTTTGCCGGTGCAGCAGGCGCGGGCTTAGCTGGCGCGGGCTTAGCTGGCGCAGCCGGTGTTGATGTTTCGCCGGTAGCAGCTGAAACAACGTCCACACCGAAAGGTGCTATTGTCGGGCTTACACCCAACGTAAGCAGCGCCAGTGTGAGCAATGCGCAGGTCAATAATTTTAGTCTTTTTTTCAAAACTATTCCTCCTCACAATTGTTTTCTGTAAGTTATTTTTCTACATGATGCCCCGTCTCTCCATTAACAAATAAATTGTTAATTTTCAAACAATTTATTTGTTAATTATCAAACTATTCAGAGTATCATTATTAGAAAAAATACATTACAAGGTGAATTATACCAAAAAAATTATGCGGAGTATATGCCGTTTTTTGTATTTTTATTAATTCATTGTACAGATACGGCATGAAGACGCCAAAAAACGAAAAACCCCCTGCCGCTTTTGCTTCAGCAGGGGAGTATGCCTTCTTTATTTCTCCAATTCCTCTATCACCCAACCTGTCACTTCCTGCACAATAGGGCCGCAAAGCTCCTTGTGCATGCGCTCTTTATTCCTGGCAACCTCATCAGGATCTCTCATATTGACGCCGGTAATATCAGAACAGCAGGCGGAGCCGAATTTCTCCTTGAAGCTGTTGAAAATCCTGTCGGCAGGCAAGTAGGATGCATCCCGGCTGTCCTCATTGGAGCTTCTGCCCTTCATCATGCCCATACAGACAAAGGCTGCATTCAATGCACCGCAGTTGCTGCCGTTGCGGCTCATGCCGGAGCCGAAGGGCGTCGCAATCCTAAGCGGCATTTCCTTGTCGGTGCCGAAATAATCGCACACTGCCAATACCACCGACTCACAGCAGTTATAGCCGCCGTCGAAATATTCCTGAGCCTTGTTTTTGATCTCTGCTTTCTTATCCATATACATCCTCCTCCGTTCTTATAACCGTTCCCTTATCCAGGAAAAAATGTCCGCCAGTACCGTTTCCTTTTGCGGTTCATTCATGATTTCATGATAAAAACCGTCATAGGACTTAAATGTCTTATCTTCTACCGTCAATCTGTTAAAGAACTGCTCTGTTGCCGCGGGGTCCACGATCCGGTCATCGCCTGCCTGCATAACGAGGCACGGATAATGAAACCTGCCGACATTCTCCTGCAGCACACCGCGCGCTTTCACCATCTCCACGAACCATCCAGCCGTAACGGTTTTACAGGTCAGTTCATCTTGGGTATAAGCCCTGCACACGGCTTTGTCATGACACAGCATATCACTGGTAATGCCGCTTGGCAGCCTGAACCTTGGCATGTGCCTGCCCATGAATTTCCCAGCCCGCAGCTTCCATCCCGGAATCGTCAGTTTTTCCTTAATATAGGGTGAGGTCGCGATGATCCCGCTTACACCGGAAGCATCATCCCCGATCCCAAAGTATAATGCAATCAGTCCGCCCATACTATGACCCAGAACAAAAATCGGCTTGTCATCCTCTACCCGGCTGATCAGAAAGCGGACATCCTTCAGATAATCCTCCACTGAACCGATATAGACCCTGGTGCCATCGCTCCGGCCATGTCCCAGTAAATCTCCGGTATAGACGTTGATTCCTCGTGCCGAAAAGAACTCGCCTACATGACAATAGCGCCCCGAATGCTCTCCAACGCCGTGTATAATGACCAGGTTTGCAAAGTTTCCTTCATGCTTCCATTTGCGTAGGTATGTGCCTCCAATTTTTTGCTCTTCCATGCAATCACACCCCTAAGGCTTTAATGATCCTTGCTGCGAAAAAGATATACCCTATCTTCATAGTATCCCAAAAGCCGGGTATATACATAATCATAAAGAAAAAACAGAAGCTGCACCCCCAACCAGGCACCGGCAGCATACATCCCGCCCTGGGGAAATGCTTCCAAGAGAGGAACCGACAGCAGAAGTCCTGCCATGATATAGCCGGCACCCAATGAAAGGTTAAAAGTTAGAAGCTTCATCGAGATTTCAAAAACCACATTACGCCGCTTCTCTATAAAAAACTTTATGATGCCGTAATGTCCGAAAAACAGGACAAAAGGAAGCACACCGGGTACATTTCCCACCAACAACAGCGAGAGGATGGATGCAGATACATAGACGCCAATACCGGTAGTGGCACCGGCTTCAATAATGGCCAAGGCAACCGGCAGGCCGCTGACAAAATATAAGGTAGCCCTGCCCGTGGGCATGACAGAGGCAAGATATAGAAAAATAATGGCCAATGCTGTAAAAACGCCTCCAAATGCAATTTTCCGGTTCATTGCCTTACATCCCCCTAGCAGCAGCTGATGAAATCGCTGCCCATACATTCACAGCAACAATCCGTACAGATCATGCACTGGCATAGGGAGCACATGTCTGGCCCACTGTTGTAGCCGCGCCGCTGGTATACGGTGGATTGATACTGACGGTTTGAGTTCATGACCCGGTTTAAAGCCTCACGGTATTCAAAGTTGTTGGGTTCCATATTGACAGCTGTCCTCAAACTGGTCAGCGCATCGTTATACCAGCCCTTCCGCATGCATACCAATCCGTACAGGTAGTACCACTCCCCGTCACGATTGCCGGCCTGACTCAGAAGATTTTCAGCAGCTGCGAATTTGTTGATGTTGATATAGGACCGTACTTGGTCGTAATAGCTTCTGTCGCTGCTGTTCTGATATCCGTTGTTCTGTGCTTCGCGGAAATCACTCTGCGTACTGCGCCGGGAACCCAGGTCCGCTTCGGCCTTTTTTATGAGATAGTCATATGCCTGGTTTATTTCCTTAAGTTTCTCCTCTGCCAGATCCGACAGCGGATTGTTCATATACTGATCAGGATGGTATTTTTTTACTAATTCCTTATATGCGCGCTTGATCCCTTCTATGTCTGTCCCTTCCCTAATTCCCAGCACTTCGTACGGATTTCTCATTTTCCTGACATCTCCTTTTCTGCCTTGTACAGTCTTTGCATAATATCTCCTCTGTCTTTTTAAAGAGACCGTTATAGAGAATATTATCGAGGATTCCCTTGTTGTCCGGGTTCAGCAGCTCTACGGACTCTGTGGTCTGCCGCAGAGCCTGCAGCAAGCCTGCACGGATTTCTTCACTGATCCGGTCTTTGAAAAGACCAATCCCTTCACCTGCATACCGGTATTGAAGCAGCAGCGGGTTATAGCTGCCTGTCTTGACATCTTTATCAATATCATCAAAAGCATCGATGGTATAAATCCATTTCCCCAGATTATAGCCGGTCCATTCCAGTATCCTGCCAATGTTTTTGTCTTCGCCCCTATAGCCCAGCACCAGCAGCTGCTTCATCATATCGGCAAAGGGTTCCGCAGCCCGATCCAGGGAATCGCATTTCTCTTTTTCCAGCAAGGCCAGCCTTTGGACAGCCGCCGCTATTTTTTTATCCGCTTCAGTATTCCTGCCGGCCGCCCGTTTATAGCCTGGATTAATTGCAGCAGAAGCTGCCAGTGCAGCATAGCTTCTTTCATCCTGCCAATTGTCCTTCAACTTATAATACGTCAGCAAGACGTTGATGTCTGCTGCGAAATTAACGGATGGGCTGCCCTTAATGACCCATTTGCGCTTGATGGGATTGGCAATGCAGCCTTCCCTGGCAAGCTCCGGCTTCTCTTTATGGACGGAGGCAAGGAACAAACCCAGAAAAACAGAGTCATAGTTCAGCGTCAGCCGTGAGAAGAGGCCGAAGCTCCGTCCCATGGCCTTACATACGCCGCAGTAATAGGCTCTGAAGGCTTCAAATTCTTTTATTTTGAGTTCCGGTTTATCCGGAAGTACATAACCAAACATAAAAACTCCTTTTCGAATGGATAAAACGCCAGACGACCTGTCCGTTCCTACTATTATATCATAATGGAATAAAATAATAAAACCGCATATGCTATGCGATTTTACATTCTCCAATATGTCCGCTAACCTTATATAACAGCGTTTTCAGTGTGCTTCTGTGTCTTCTGTGCTATTCGTTTCTTTCGTGATACGACATTCATTAAGATTATTCTTCTTTCCTGCGCTCCGACTGCGCCTTGATGGTCTCATAGAGGCACCGCTGGCTTTGAAGCTGCTTTTTTCCTCGTTTATCCACATGCCGGTATTTGCCGTCCGAATCCAATATCCGGGATTTGACCGTATCTTGCAGCATGATGTCCAGCCATACCTTGATCCTTGCCTTCAAGCTTTCATCCTCAACCGGGAATGCTACCTCCACCCTTCTATCCAGGTTCCGATGCATCCAATCCGCACTTCCCAGGAGAATCTGCTCGTAGCCGTTATTGTGGAAGCAAAAAATCCGGCTGTGTTCCAAGAAACGGTCCACAATGCTGATGACTTTGATGTTTTCACTTAGTCCGGGGACCCCCGGTCTTAAGCAGCAAATACCCCTTACAATCAGCTGAATGGAAACGCCGCCTTGTGAAGCATCATATAGCGCCTGAATGACTTCATCATCGACCAGCGCATTCATTTTCGCAATGATCCCGGCATTTTTCCCGGCTTTGGCGTTCTTAACCTCCATTGCGATTAAGTCCAGAAACCGTCTGCGCAGGCCATAGGGTGCCACTTCCAGCTTATACAGCCGGTCCAGTTGCGAGTAACCCGAAAGCATATTGAAAATGGATGAGGTATCCGTTGCGATATACGGATCAGCCGTCAAAAGCCCTATGTCCGTATATAGTTTGGCCGTGATATCGTTGTAGTTTCCCGTACCCAGATGGACATAACGCTTGATGCCCTCTTCTTCCTTCCGGACAACCAGGGTCATCTTGCAATGGGTCTTCAAGCCGGCTAAACCGTATATGACATGGCAGCCCGCCTTTTCAAGCCGCTTTGCCCAATTGATATTGTTCTCCTCATCGAACCGCGCCTTTAGCTCCAAAAGTACGGTTACCTGCTTTCCGTTTTCAGCTGCCTCCCCAAGGGCATTGACGATGGGCGAATTGCCGCTGACACGGTATAGGGTCTGTTTGATAGCCAGCACATTGGGATCCTGAGATGCTTTTTTTATGAACTCCACCACATAATCAAAGGATTCATAAGGATGATGCAGCAAAATGTCCTTCTCGGCTATAGACCGGAAAATGTCTTCACTACCTGCCAGATCTATCGGCACCACCGGCACAAATACCCGGTTCCGCAGATGATCGTATAATGAGCTTAATCGGTTGCCGAATTTCATGAGGTATGTCAGGTCCAAGTGCCCGTTAATATAATAGATTTCTTCATTCCGTACTTCCAGTTCTTCTTTAAGCACCCTTAGAAGCCGCTCATCCATCCCATAATCAACCTCGAGACGGATAGCAGAGCCCCATTTCCTTTTCTTCAGTGACTTCTCTATGGCTTCCAGAAGATCCTCTGCGCCTTCTTCATCGATGCTAAGGTCGGCATTCCGTGTAATGCGGTATTTTCCGCTGCACAAAACCCGGTGCCCCTTAAACAATCTGTCAATATACATTTTGATGATCTCATCCAGCAAAACATAGTTTTCCGCTTCTCCCGGCAGCCGGGTGACCCTGTCCAAAATGGATGGCACCTGTACTGTGGCGAAAATTTGCGCTTGATCAGGCTGGCTGATCTCCAAAAGCAGAGCAACATTCAAACTCTTATTCTGAATCAGCGGGAAAGGCCTGCTTTTATCCACGGCCATCGGTGTCAGAACGGGATAAAGCGTATCCTGGAAGTAACGGTCCAGAAACTGCTTCTGCTCCCCGCTCAAATCCGCTTGCTCTAATAAGCTTATCCCTTCCTTCTCCAATGCTGGTACCACAGAGCGGTTATAGCAGTTATACTGCTCATAAACCATGCTATGTATTTTTATGGATATCCTTTTAAGCTGCTCCGTCGGCGTCATTCCGGAATAGTCTGCTTTGGACAGCCCGGCGTGAACCTGATCCTTTAAAGAAGCAACCCGGATCATAAAGAACTCGTCCAGGTTGGAGCTTACGATGGATAGGAACTTCATCCTTTCCAGCAGGGGATTGGTCCTGTCCTGCGCTTCCTCCAGAACCCGGCTGTTAAATTCCAGCCAGCTTAGTTCCCTGTTGATATAATTTGTTAAAATACGGTTCTCCAGTTCCACGGCTACCTCCCCTTCTTCTTGATAATGGGTTTTTCCCCGAAAACCTCGTAAAAGAATTGCGCTTTATTCTCAAAGACCCACTGCTCCAATATCATATCCGAGTCGGTTTCCGCTTTCACTATCAGATCCTCATCGGTTGTTACTTCCAGAGCTTTAACGCACTGTTTGTGGCTGATATCCAATGAATCGGCCAGCTGCAAAATTGCAGAAAGCTTGGAGACAATAATACGCTCAAAGGGTTCCAATGTGCGATAGCTTTCATCCAGTCTGCTGGGGTCTTCCTCGCTGTGAAACTTTGCAATATTGGCCACAATCTCCAGATCCCGGTCGGACAGCCCGATGATATTGGATTGGGTAATCAGGTTGTACGAACTGATATGATGCTGGTTCATGCTGACAAACTTGCCGATATCGTGCAGGATCGCTGCCATTTGAAGATAAAAGCGCTCCCTGTCCTTCAACCCGTGCAGCTTTCTGGTTCCGTCGAAAACGGTCAGTGCCAGCCTCTCTACCTGCATGCTGTGCGGCTCGTCATAATGATATTTTCTACCCATATATCGAAGCGAATGGATGATATCATTCTGGAAATCGGTTTTGCGCTTAAGCTTCAGCTTATTGTCCGCGATATCGGCTACCAGGCCGTCCCGTAATGAAATCAGAGGCGCTAGGAGCACTTCTGAGTCTACCAGCTCCAAAAACTTGATGAATACAATAACCGACGGCAGCAATATTTCAGCCCGGTCACTTGCAATGCCGTACTTTTGCACGATATTCTGCGTGCTCATGGACTTTAGCATCCCAAAGAGCCTAATCAGCTCCTGCTTATGTAATCTCACGACATGATCAAGCTTGTGATTGCACAGCACTGAGATGACTTTCAATTCGCCGCCGATGCCGATCATGTTTTTTAAGCCGCTTTCTCTGATCTGCGATTTAAGGAGATAGATCCTGCTTTCGACAAAAGCGTCCATCACGTTGGGGAAATCAAGGGTTTTGCGCTCCAGATCATGCAGAATCTCACGAAGGCGAAGGGATCCCACTTTAATATTCTCGGTATAATTCAGATGCCCATGCTTATAGACCGAGGCTTCCACCCCGCCGGATCCGATATCCAGCACCAAAACACCGTCACTTCTCAGACCGGTATAATCCTGTATCTTGTCTCTAATACCCTTATAGGTATAGAAGCGTTCCTGTGCATTATTGATGATTTCCACATCAATTCCGGTTTTTGTTCGGATCTGCTCAAGGATATAATCGCAATTTTCGGCTTCACGGATTGCACTGGTAGAAACGGCACGGTATACCTTGACTTTGTATTCCTTCAACAGCATGTGGTAGTCATTGAGGATTTCACAGGTCTTTTGCACCGTTTCGGATTTGATAATGCCGTAGGAAAAGGAGTCCCGCCCCAGGTTGATGGTCTTTCTGAGATCCTCAAGGGGAATGATCCTGCCATTGTTTTTTATTTCTACAATTTTCATCCTGATGGAATTGGAGCCGATATCAATTGCTGCCGCCAAATCATTCTTCAACATGCCCATGGTCATCCCTCCGGTTTTCCTTTGTTACTCACTATTATAGCGGATTGTACGGCAAAAATTGACAAGAACTTGCAAGATTTTGTGTTATGTTTATGTAAAATTCTGCTCCTATATTATAACCAACTCTTTCTTGAATACCTTTTTAAATGCAGCACCCTGCTTAGCTGCCTCCGATATCTCCAGCGCCCCGTCTCCATCCTTCAAGGTTTCAAATATGACCCTTTCGCCCTTGATGCTGCATGCCACATCCTTGATGACTCCCGATTTGCTCCGGTCCAACTTGTCACATAACGTCAGCAATATGATCAGTTTTTTGAGCGCTTTATAGTCCTCCTTGGAAACGATATCCGAATGCTTCATATAAAGGTTTTTAAGCTTGTCGCCCGAGAACTTCGGCGCAATCAGCGCTGCCATGACGATCTCGTGGTGTGTCAGACCATTCAGGCGGGCATTGGTGATCAGGTAATACGTATGCCGGTCCCGGTTATAAAAATCAATGTTGATGCCCGCATCATGCAAAAGCGCCGCCCGTTCAAAGATCTGCCGGTATCGGTCCGGTGAATCCAGTATTCTTCCCATCTGATCATAAACCCGCATTGCAAGATGGGTCACATGTCCGGCATGAACCCGATCTATATCGTACAGTTTCAGGAAATTATTCATACTGAATTCGGCAGCATTCTCAATTGCAGAAATGCCCATCTGCCTCAAATAGTGACTGTAGAAAATTCCTTCCCGGATCCCGCTGCCGCTTATGATAAACCGGTCTGTTCCAAGCACTTCCAAAAGCTTGTTGACCGCACAGACACCGGCAGGGAGTATATCGGCCCGGTCCTTGGAAACCCCCGGCATGCTGCACAGCTCTTCATAGCTCTTGCTTTTAATATCATTATAGATAATTAATACATCCGTCTGATTCATTTGGTACTGATGGGTAATATCCAGACTATAGCCTTTATTGACCCGATCGATCTTGCAAATGTTTCGGATCGTTCCCCCTACACCGATCAGTGGGAGAGCCGTGCCGGCCTGCAGCCAGGGAATGGATGCCAGCTTCTGAGCTAAAAAAGTCTCCAGCCTTTCCAATCCCCTCATGGAATCGTTTTCCCCTTTTAGAAACATCTCCGTCAGATTGACAGCCCCATAAGGAAGGCTGACGGCATCAACCTGCTTTCTTCCTATATATCTCGTAATCTCGGTACTGGCTCCTCCGATATCCACTGTGAATCCGCTGTCAATCATCATCGTACAGCTGACGCCGAGATAACCCAGCTCCGCTTCCTTTTTTCCGGATATCACCTCGAACCGGATGCCTGTTTCCTTTTCCAGCAGCGACAAAAATGCCGCCTGGTTTTTTGCCGCTCTCACGGCTGCAGTGGCAACAGCCAGTATATTGGTGACACCGCTGGTATCACACAGCTTTTTAAAAAGCTTGATGGTGCGTACCGTCCGTATGATCGCTTCCGGCTTCAGAAGCATATCTTCCGACATGTTTTCCGAGAGCCTTACGGTGTCCTTGACTTCGTTGACGATCCTGAAGGCACCGTCCTGACGAATTTCAAAAAGTACCAGCCTGACGGAATTCGAACCAAGGTCTATGATGGCAATCATTTCTTTCACAATCTTCACCTGCTTTACTTCACTAGTCAATATATTTTAATGGACAGAACATTTTGGAAAACGCTTTCTCGCCATACACATCAAAATGCACCGTAACCGCATTGTCATCTTCGCTGATGACGGTGCCGATTCCATATTTATCATGGCTCACCTTTCTCAAACGCTCTTTCTCCTGCTCCGGAGCCGATGCCACCGCATGCCTTGCCTTATTGTCCATGTTGCTTTTGATCTCCCTGCGAAGCTGGCTGAGGTTGGAAGCACGGCTTCCAAAATCGTCACTTTCAATCAGCTCCTGGGGAATCATCCTGAGAAAGGGGCTGGGTATGCCGTATACACCAAACTCCTCAGGATTGGCATGATAGGAAATTTCCAAATAATCCTTTGCTCTGGTGATCCCCACAAAAAACAACCGTTTTTCTTCTTCTTCCTCCTCCGGATTTTTTGCCGGAATGGGCATCAGGCCCAGATTGGCGCCGGATATGAACACGTATTGGAACTCAAGACCCTTGGCGGCATGGAGCGTCATGAGCTTCACAGCCGGCTTGCCTTTATCTGCGGCTGCATTCCATATCGGACTGCCGTATAAGGCTGTCTGGTTCAGAAAATCCGTGATGCCTTCCAGGATGGGCTTTTCCCTTTCCAGTATAAAATGAATGAGTTCCTCAAGGTATCTCATGACAAAGGCCTCATCGTCTGCATAACTGACAGAGGTAGGCATCAGCAAGCCGCCCATGCCAAAGTAGTCAAAGATGCTACGGGCATCCGGCATGCTTTCAAACGATGCGCACCATGACGCAAAACCCTTGGAATTTTCTAAAAGTGCCGGCAGGCTGCCGCTTCCTTCATAAAAATCCAGCAGCAGCTTTTTTGCCTGTTTGCCGCTGATTCCCAGGCCGTACCGGTTGTCACCCACCACATACAGCAGGCTGTCCCTGTCATTGGCATTAACGGCAGCCTTCAGCAGCCTGACAGTAAAATGCAGGACGGGTATATCCCGAAGTGATTTTTTAATGGATATCTCATGGGGGATGCCTTGGTTCTCAAATACATTCCTGAATACCTCGCTCTGCTTCTGCTTGCGGTACAGCACCGCCATCTCGCCGTAACCGGCACCGCTGTCATGCAGCTTCCGGAGTTTTTCACTTAAATACAAAGCTTCATTAAAGGTATTATAGTGCTTTTTTACATAAATGGGCTTCCCAGCCTCCCGGATGCCCGAAATGGATTGCCCCGGCTCCAGGAAGGCCTTTGCAGCATCCAGTATGGTACCGGTGGACCGGTAGTTGATGGGTAGCGTCAGCTCGTTGGCATGATAGCGCTGCTTGAACTGCCTGAAAAGCTCCCGCTGGCTGCCCCTGAAGCTGTAGATTACCTGGTTGGGGTCACCTACCACAAAGAGATGCCCCTTTCCCTTATGCAGACAGTCTATCAGCTCCAGCTGCATTGAATCGCAGTCCTGAAATTCATCCACCACAACCCAGTCGGGACAAAACACATGCTCTCTCAGAAGCTCCACGGCATATTCCAGGAGGTCGTCGAATTCCATCATGTTGCAGCGCTTTTTCTCTTCCTTCAAGAGCTTCAGAAAGTCATGCAAATCATCGTCATGCTTCATATTGCCGTACAGCAGCCTGCCCTGCCTGACCATTTCGATCCGCTTTTTCAGCTTGTTCCGGTATTTGACAGACAGCTCATGCTCGTGGATGACGCGGTCATAGAATGCCAGAATCTCGTCCCCGTCACAAATAGAGAAGTTTCCGGTAAAGCCCAGGATCTCCACCGGAAGCACAGTGGCCAGCAAAGTGCGGGCAACACTGTGAAAAGTACCGAAAAAGCGCATGGAGGCTTCACTGATCCCCGGATTTTTCTCCCGCAGCCTGGTCTTGATTTCTTCTGCGGCCTTGTTGGTAAAGGTCAGCACCACCATGCGCTCCAGCGGAATCCCCTTTATGAAATGCAGATAGAGCACCTTATGGATCAGGACAGTTGTCTTGCCGCTGCCAACCTGTGCATTCAGGAGCAGCGCCCGGCTGTGGTCGTATATTGCCGCCTGCTGGTACTCATTCAGCACCTCCAGGTCGGATTTAAGCCGGGTCTGGAAGCTGCCGCCTTCCGGTATTGACTTGTTTGGAATATCCTGCATGATAGCACCTACTTTACCAGGTCGTCATACCTTCTCATGATTTTTTCCGTGATGTCGGCTGGTGTCTTTTCAATGACCTTGACGCTGACATCAAAGCCCGAGGGTACCTCTACATACCGCTTGATGGTATTGATCAGCTTGCGCTTGTTTGCGGTTTCCAGGATCCACGTCTCATAGAACCGAAAGTCGGTAATAATGTTGAGAAGGTCACCGGTTACTTCAACCCTATCTATCGTACTCAAAAAGCTGTTCATGTATTCGCCCTTGTTCTTCAGGAACAGCACAAACGCCTGCCATCTGGCAGGCAGCTCCTTCAGCTTGAAGCTGTATTCCATCACCACCTGCGGTGCCTTCTCCGGCCGTCTGACATTCTGTGGCGCTTCCGCCTCCTTCAGCATGCTGAGGAGTCCCCAGCGCACCAGCGTGCGGTCCAGATGATAATCTCCTACGCAGGCTGGGCACCCTTCATCGCATTTGCAGTTTTCCACCAGTTCAACAGCTTCCTGGATGATTTCCCGGGCAAAATCATATGCCTTTTCCGAAAAGCCCAGGCCTCCGGGATAAAGATCATACAACAGCACATGGGATTTTTTGACCTCCCCCTGCTCGTTCTTGGTATTAAAAACCGTCGCCGATAGGTCCTCATGGGTGGACATGGTCCGCCGCATGGCCGCGGAGAGCAGGCTGTGCTTCAGGCCGTTGTAATAGTTGTGCTGCGTATGGACATTATAGACCCGGTCCACCTCATCATCTACTGTAAACCACAAGCCTTCGGTCTCGATCTCCATAAAAAGCGGAAGCGTGATCCTTTCAAAGCCCAGGTTCTGGTGGTTGTGGAACTGGACCATCTTATACGCCGGTATGGCTTCTTTGACCTTGACGTCTCCGAAAAAGGCCAATGTCCGCTCAATGCTCCGGTATTTGAACTCCCGGATCACGTTGACGTCAGTCTCCACAAAGGGGACAGTAAAATAGTTCATATCAACCGGAAACACGTAGGCAATCCGGTTGGTCAGGTCCAGGCTTTCCACCATGTACTGCATACTGTCATGGATATAGATGGCCTTGGGGTGTACCTCATGGAAGGCCAATGGCTCATCCATCTCGGTAATCACCATGCCGTTCATTTTATTGATCACCTTGTAGGTTTTATTGTCAATGTTCCGGAGACTATAGTCTCCTGCCGGAAATTCATTGCCGGTCCATACGAAGCTGCCGTTCTCATTCTTCAGTTCCTTGGCCTGCAACAGTACCGGCACGATTTCCCCCAGGTCGGGAAAGACCGCAGCATCGTCCAGTGTCAACGGCAGCTCGGCAGCGGCCGCCCTGACGTGAGCCAGCTGGATGAACAGATTATTCTTATCGATTACGGCATTTTCCACGCCGGAATCAAACAGCCAATCGCTGTTGACAGCCAGGTACTGGTCGTTGGGTGTTATATCCAGGATCAGGATGCCGTACGCCTTCCCGCCCCGTCTCCCAGCCCGGCCCAGCTGCTGCCAGAAAGAGGCCTTCGTGCCGGGAAAGCCGGCTTCCACCACCAGGTCCAGCTTTCCGATATCAATGCCCAATTCCAGAGCATTGGTAGAAACAACACCGGCCAGCTTGCCGGAGGCCAGCCGTCCCTCGATTTCCTTCCGCTCCTCCGGCGTATAGCCGCCCCTGTAGCCGGCTACCAGGTGTGAAAGGTTCCTTCCAAGCGTCGGCTTGTTGTCCATATCGGACAAACGGTCCCTCACTTCTTTCAACACCACCTCCACCTCCCGCCTGGTCTTGCAGAAGGTGATGAAGCGTATATCCTGCTCTACCAGCAGAGGTATCAGCTCACTGGCTTCCGCCTCCGGGGTCCTCCGGTACTGGGTATCCCGGATCAACGGCGGCTGCCAGAACTGCACCAGCTTCTCGCTGGAGGGGGACCCGTCCTTGTCGATGCGGCAGAATTTCTGTCCGCAGATCGCTTCTGCCAGCTCCAGCGGATTGGCGATGGTCGCCGAGCTGCACAGGAACTGGGGGGAACTCTTATAGTAGCCGCAGATGCGGTTCAATCGCCGGAGGATATTGGCCATGTGGGAGCCGAAAGCACCCCGGTAATAATGCAGCTCGTCAATGACCAGAAAGCCCAGTCTGGAAAAAATGTGGTTGAAACCGAAAACACTGTGGTTGGATAAGAAAGCGCCATTCAGCATTTCGGGATTTGTCAGAATGATATTGGCGTTCTTTCGGATCCGGGAACGCTCGCTGGGAGGCGTATCACCATCGTAAATGCCGGCTTGTATCCGCTTGCCCCCGAAATGTTCCAGCAGCGGCACCATGTTCCGGTACTGGTCATGGGCAAGGGCCTTGGTAGGATAGAGGAAAATCGCCCGCGTAGCGGGATCCTCCAATATCTTCTGCACAACGGGCAGCAGGAAACTCAAAGTCTTGCCGCTGGCCGTAGCCGTGGTAATGACCAGGTTGCTGCCTTCCAAAGCCCTTTCAAACATCTCCGCCTGATGGCTGTACAGCTTTTCGATGCCCTGGCTCTTCAGGTAGCCCCCAAGCTCCGGGGATAACTTTTCCGGAAATTCTGCCGTCACCGGCTGACGCGCAGGAATGGTTTTTGACGCAATGATGCGGTTTTGAAACTCACCGAGATTAACCATATGTACCTCCATATGTAAAATGAGTCGCATTCTATATACATTGTACCAGATTGGAATTGGACAGTGAATCTTCAGCTGCCAATTTGTATGGGATTGCAAAAAATGAAAGGCCCTGTAAGGCCTTTCATTAAATATGGTCATGATATTGTTTTCAAGTTAAATCATGTATTCCTTAAGGAACTCGGGAATACCGTCAATGCTGCGGCTGCAGCTGATGATAAAGTTGACGCCGAACTTCTCGTGTAGCTTCTTCAGGTTTTCAATGAAAGCCTCAAGGCAATCATCCTGAGCATTGGTAATGATTTTCTGACCGTCGATGAATATCTTGTCTATGTCAAAGTTCTGGGAAACGACACCACAAAGGAATCCGTAGAAGGATTTCAGGTTTTCGAGATGGAAGTCACCGGTTTCGATGAGGCGGATGTCTCTGTTCAAGTCATGCATATGCCTGCTGTTGCGGTCGACATAGACCACACTGCCACTGGAGTTTGCTACCGCTTCGTTCGCCATATCGATCATCCGCTTGGTCTTGCCTGACCCTTTGACACCCAGTATAAAATGAACCATTTTAACTACCCCCTAACGCTTTTTTTTAGAGATTAATATAAAGATACTATAACATGACCTTTTTTTCAATCGAAATATTTTTTCAAATTGCTTTTTTATTCACAATATTGCGTTTATGCATAAATATCAGTCTTATTATCCCTGAAATCACTGGTATTTTATGCATCGCTTTTATCCGCTTTTTTGTATAAACTTAACTATTTTGCCCCCTGGGATGTACACTCCGGAAATTCGGGAAAAAGGACGAAATCTGGAGGAAAGTAAGAAAATGCACAAATGTCGGATAAATTTAACTATTTACACAATTTAAAAACTTTGAGATAATATAAATTAGTGAAATCTTAAAATATAATTGTATTTTTTTGTTTTTAGGGGGGTTGACCTGACTGGTTTAAAACTGCCGTGGCGGTGGACAAAAAGCCCGACACAACCGAAATTTTTAGTAATTCCTAGTGTCAATCTTCGTTTGGCTTTCGGTTTGCCGGCAACAGGCAGTAAAATAAAAAGCAAATCAGAAAGGGGAAATGTAAATGGCAACAAAAGTAAGGGAAAAAAGAGAAGCCTCTCTATGGGAAGCGCTGATACCGGTAGTATTCACCGTCGGTCTTCTCATGTACACCGTTCTTCCGTTTTTCGGAGTTGAAGGCGAGGTACATATCCCGCTGGTTCTCGGTTCAATGGTCGCTATACTCGTTGCAGTCTACAGACTCGGTTACACTTGGACCGAGGTAGAAGAAGGCATTATCAGTAGTATAGCTGGTACTATGCAGGCAATCATCATTCTTGCAATCATCGGTATGATTATTGGTACATGGATTCAGGGCGGTATCGTTCCGACACTTATTTATTACGGTTTGTCCATCCTTTCACCCTCCATGTTCCTTGTTGCGGCTTGCCTTCTCTGCTGTATCGTCTCCCTTGCAACAGGAACCTCCTGGGGTACTGCAGGTACGATCGGTATCGCACTTATGGGTATTGGTATCGGTCTTGGCGTACCGGCTCCCATCACCGCAGGTGCCGTTATCTCCGGTGCATACTTCGGTGACAAGATGTCCCCGCTGTCCGACACAACAAACCTGGCTCCCGCTATGGCAGGTGCCAACCTGTTCGATCACGTCAGACACATGGTTTATACAACAGGCGTCAGCTTGATCATTGCACTTATCGGCTTCGGAATAATCGGTGCCGGCTATGCAGGCCAAGGATTTGATGCATCCAACGTTCAGGCTGTCAAGGATCTGATGTCACAGAACTTCAACATCAATCCGCTGTTGCTTTTGGTTCCGGTTATCGTATTCGTACTAGTCGCAAAAAAGTGTCCGGCAATTCCGGGCCTCTTCATCGGCACACTCCTGGGCGGCGTTGCTGCTATATTGTTCCAGGGTCAGACAATGGCCGGCGTTATGGACGCTATGCAGAACGGCGTTGTTTCCGAAACAGGCAACCAGGTTCTGGATGACCTGCTCACAAGAGGCGGCTACCAGAGCATGATGTGGACTATTTCCTTGATTCTCGCAGCATTGACCTTCGGCGGCATCCTGGAAAAGACCGGCATGCTGGAAGCCATCGCCAAGAGAATCCTTCGGTTTGCAAAGAGCACAGGCGCTCTTGTTACCGCTACCATCTTCACCAGCATCTTCACCAATGTTCTGGCAGGCGACCAGTACCTCTCCATCGTGCTTCCCGGCAAGATGTATAAGGAAGAATTCAGGAAGAGAGGCCTTGCTCCCAGAAACCTTTCCAGATGTCTGGAAGATGCCGGTACACTGACTTCTCCGCTGGTTCCGTGGAACACTTGCGGTGCCACAATGTCAACCTATCTTGGTGTTCCGACACTGGAATACCTCCCATACGCCTTCCTCAACCTGGTGAACCCGGTTGTATCCATCGTATATGGATTCACAGGCATCACCATGATGAAGCTGGAGGATGATCCTTCCGCTCCGGAATACAAGGGACCAAAGAACAAGAATAAAGGCATTTCGGCATAAATTCGGCATAAAGATAAAGCAGATAAAAAGCCCGTTGGTTCACAAACCAACGGGCTTTTCTATTCCCTTTTCCAGATTCATAATTGTGAAGAAAATATAATACAATTTTAACAATTATTAAATAATTGTAATTTTTCTATTTACATAATCCTTAATTTTTGAGATAATAACAGTGCTATTTACATTTTTCTAATAATTTTTACTTATTTCATCACATTTCGACACATTTAGAAAGCCAGCCGTTTCGGAAAGGCTACCCGCCATTCCTTGAAGGAAATCCGTGAGCCGGAACCGATACGGTTATGGATTGCAGGCTGTAGGATTCTTAATCGCAACAGTTTGCGCACCTTAAGATATCCGGTATAAACATAAGGCCTTTTC
Source organism: Calditrichales bacterium MX18-03 (assembly GCA_021083345.1). GTDB lineage: Bacteria > Bacillota > Clostridia > Lutisporales > Lutisporaceae > JAJGRE01. The sequence goes on from JAJGRE010000001.1 coordinate 1,250,293, forward strand.
GGATATCTGGGAGTCCAATTTATTTTTATTTTGAAGGGAGTTATGCAAATGTCGACAAAAGTAAGGACAAAGAGAGAGGCTTCCCTGCTGGAAGCACTGATCCCGATCCTGTTCACCGTCGGTCTTCTCATGTACACCGTCCTCCCGGTCTTTGGGGTCGAGGGCGAAGTACACATCCCCCTGGTCCTTGGGTCAATGGTCGCTATACTCGTTGCAGTCTACAGACTCGGTTATACCTGGACTGAGGTAGAAGAAGGTATTATCAGTAGTATAGCTGGTACTATGCAGGCAATCATCATCCTGGCGATTATCGGTATGATTATCGGTACCTGGATTCAAGGCGGTATTGTTCCCACATTGATTTATTACGGTTTGAACGTTTTATCGCCAAGCTTCTTCCTGGTTGCTGCCTGCCTCCTTTGCGGCGTGGTTTCACTTGCAACAGGTACCTCCTGGGGTACTGCAGGTACAATCGGTATCGCATTGATGGGCATCGGCATCGGCCTCGGCGTACCGGCTCCTATTACAGCAGGTGCCGTTATCTCCGGTGCATACTTCGGTGACAAGATGTCCCCGCTGTCCGACACAACAAACCTGGCTCCCGCTATGGCAGGTGCCAACCTGTTCGATCACGTCAGACACATGGTTTATACAACAGGCGTCAGCTTGATCATTGCACTTATCGGCTTCGGAATAATCGGTGCCGGTTATGCAAGCAAAGCTTATGATGCTTCTGCCGTACAGGCCGTAAAGGATCTGATGACGCAGAATTTCAACATCAATCCGCTGCTGCTTTTGGTTCCGGTTATCGTATTCGTACTAGTCGCAAAAAAGTGTCCGGCAATTCCGGGCCTCTTCATCGGCACACTCCTCGGCGGCGTTGCTGCTATATTGTTCCAGGGTCAGACAATGGCCGGCGTTATGGACGCTATGCAGAACGGCGTTGTTTCCGAAACAGGCAATCAGGTTCTGGATGACCTGCTCACAAGAGGCGGCTACCAGAGCATGATGTGGACCATCTCCTTGATTCTCGCAGCACTGACCTTCGGCGGCATCCTGGAAAAGACCGGCATGCTGGAAGCCGTTGCAAAGAGAATCCTTCGGTTTGCAAAGAGCACAGGCGCTCTTGTTACTGCTACCATCTTCACCAGCATCTTCACCAATGTTCTGGCAGGCGACCAGTACCTCTCCATCGTGCTTCCCGGCAAGATGTACAAGGACGAATTCAGAAAGAGAGGCTTGGCTCCCAGAAATCTTTCCAGATGCTTGGAGGACGCCGGTACACTGACTTCTCCGCTGGTTCCGTGGAATACATGCGGTGCGACCATGACAACTTATCTTGGCGTTCCAACATTGGAATATTTACCATACGCCTTCCTGAACCTGGTGAACCCTGTTGTATCCATTATCTACGGATTCACAGGCATCACCATGATGAAGCTGGAGGATGACCCCTCCGCTCCGGAATATAAAGGAAAGAAATAAGCAAACCAGCATCATTGCTGAAAAAAGAAGCCTGTTGGTGATTCAACAGGCTTCAATATTTTGATGTTTCTCAATCCAGTATTTCAATCAGTTCCTTGGAAAACTGGTTCAACGACTCTCCGCCGCTTTCCGTCACCACGACCAGATCCTCTATGCGGACGCCAAAGCGCCCCGGCAGGTAGATCCCCGGCTCAATGCTGAAAACCATGCCGGGCTCCAGAATGGTTTCACTTCTGTCTGATATGTAAGGTTCTTCGTGCACTTCCATTCCGATGCCGTGTCCGGTCCTATGGATGAAAAAGCTGCCATAGCCCGCCTCCTCGATATGACGCCTGGCTATGTCGTCGATTTCGGCTGCCCTGACACCGGGCTTAACTGCTGCTGCAGCCTTCCTGTTGGCATCCTTGACAGTCTGGTAAACGGTTCTAAATTCCTCCGGTGCCTGACCCATGAATACCGTACGGGTCATATCCGAGCAATAGCCTTGATACATGCCGCCAAAATCGATGACGATGCTGTCGCCGGGCTGAAGCAGCCTGTCGCCGGCTGTATAATGGGGCAATGCACTGTTGGACCCGGAACCGATAATGGTATCAAAGGAGGGACATGCCAGTCCTTGCTTTTTCATCTCCGCTTCCAGCATTTCCTTGACTTCAGTCTCCCTCATGCCCGACTTTATCCTTCCCAGGGTCTGTGCCAAGGCATTTTCAGTTAATTCACTGGCCTTGCGCATCGTTTCAATTTCTGCAGGCGACTTAAGCTGCCTGATTGAACCGATAACCTCTGAAGCTTTTATAAATTGCACACCCTCAAAGGCTTGTGCAATTTTCTCAAAAATACAAAACCACATGGTGTCTTCGACAGCGGTTGTCCCACACAGGTCATATTCAAGGAATACCTGTTGCAGCAGCGTCACCGGATTCTCAGAATCACCCCAGGAAAGCAGCGCATCAAAGGTGCCTTTCTCCCGCACCTCCTGCTCATACAGCTTGGGAACGATAAAAACTGTTTTGCCCCCGTCGGTATGGATGCTTACCAAAAGTCTTTCTCCCGGAAAAGTAGTAAATCCTGTCATATAGGCCATGTTCATGGAAGGAGCCAAAATGACGCTTCTGACGCTTTTTTCCTTCATTTTTTCCATCAGCATCGCTTTTTTGTCTTTTTCATTCACTTCACTCATGCTTTCTCCCCCTGTTTTGCTTATTTCGCTTCCTTTACCCATTCAAAAAGGTATGTCCCTTATCATTATATACTGCTTTAAGGAAAGCATCAAATAGATCCCTCTGTCACACAATGCCGCTTTCTACATATTATGAAAATATACATTCATTTTTCCTAAGCTTCATGGACATAACCTTCGGGAGGTAAATGGAATGATTTTAGGCGTAGACGGAAGAGTTATCACCTGGCATATCGGCTCAGGTTTAGCCACTTATACCAACAATCTGATTCACGGCATTCGGAAGCTGCAGCACATGAAATGCATCTACCTTTTTTATCCATACAGCGGCAAAACCGAGGTCTTTGAAATGGACAACATACCTCCAAGCCTTCTGGTTGGGGAGCGGCGCCTGGATTTCTGGCAGAATGTCTATCAAACACCCTGGAAAACGGAATATCCTGTGGATATCTTCCATAATACCGTAAACGGTATCGGGTTGCCTGCCACCAAGGGAGGCTGCCGAATCATCACCATGCATGACCTTATCCCCTATATAATGCCGGAAACCGTTGACCGGGCGCATTTGAATTATACACTGAAATATACGCCTTATATTCTTGAAAGTGTTTCCCACATAATAACTGTTTCCGACTACTCCAAAGCGGACATACAACGCTACTTCGGCATTGACGACAGTATCATAACCGTAACCCATCTGGCAGCCGACCCTATATACCAGCCCATGGACCGGGCGCGTGCAAGAAGTGTGATCTTCAACAAATATGGCATTGACACCCGTTATATTCTCTACTTGGGCGGCTTCAGTCTCCGTAAAAATATTGCCCGCCTGATCAAGGCATTCGGGAAGGTCCGCCAAGAATCCAAGGAACCGGTTAAGCTGCTGATCCTGGGAGAGCACTCCAGATCCTTCGGCGGCCTGTGGAAGCTGACGGAAGAGTTGAATCTCTGTGATGATGTCAGATTCATGAACTTTGTTCCAACCTCCGATCTTCCTTTTTTCTATAACGGTGCCGAGGTTTTTGTCTATCCCTCCTTGTATGAAGGCTTCGGACTGCCGCCCCTGGAGGCAATGCAATGCGGTACGCCGGTTGTAACCTCCAACGTATCCTCTATACCGGAAATCGTAGGCAATGGCTGCAAGCTGATAGATCCCTATTCTATCGATCAGATTTCCGAGGCCATATACACACTGCTGCATGATATGGCATTGTGGCAAAAATTCAGCACCTTAGGCCTTCAGAAAGCAAAAGAATATTCCTGGGATAAAACAGCGGAAAAGACTCTGTCGGTTTATGAGTCTTGCCTGTCCAGCCATTAGTGTATCCGTTATAAAAAGCCGGGATAAAGCACAAATTAATGCTTAGGAATAACTAAATAATAAAACCCGATTTTCAAGCGAGATAGTTTTCGTCAAGACAAGGCGAAGGAAGGCGCAATAGTGGTGCTCTTGCAACTGAGGACAACGCAGTATTGGCGAAAAATAGCCGCTTCAAAGCGGGAATTTATTATTTAGATATTCCTTATCAAATAGATGATATTAAGGGAGCGAATGATGATGGACTCTTTAGAGTTTAAGGTTTTCTCACTCTGCAATGAGATCAGCCTGAATAAAATTGCTTCACATTTCGGAATCAACAAGAAATACCGCTGGGAGGAATCCCTGACACTGAAGGAGCAGCATTTGAAGGGCGTCATGCCAGTGCCTGAAAACAAATCCGCTGTTATTTTTCCTTTCGGCACCATTGTTTTTATCAATATGATCCACAACGAGATTGTCGACCTGGTGGACTATCTCAAACGGATCGACAGAAACCTTTCGGCTGCATCCTATGATTTTTTTGACGATTATGTTCTGGAGGTGGGAGGCAAGGCATCCGGAATCAATTATGACCGGATGGCAGTCAGCACGCTTCAGGATTACCAGTTGGAGCTCCTTACCATTGTCCTTGCAAAATCCGTCTCCCTGGACCGGGTAGAAACCGATATCAGCAACCTGCTGGACGAGGTTGAGACCATTGTCAACCAGTTGGGCAAAGGCAAGCTGGGCTTTAAAGACGAAAAGCTCGCTAACATCTCTTCCCGCATACTGGGTTTCAAATTTGATACCATATCCTACATCATGCTTCTGGATAAACCGGATATCACCTGGGAAAATGAAGAGGCTGAAAAACTGCATAAACAGCTCTCCCACTTGTTTGAGCTGAATGACCGGTATGAAAAAATACAGGCAAAGTCCGAGACTCTGATGGATATTACTCAAGTGTTTACCTCCCTGGGCCACCAAAAAAGAGGCAATCGTCTGGAGTGGATGATCATCATCCTGATTACTTTTGAAATATTCCTCACACTATTTGAATTTGCTTTCCTGAAATGAAAGAAGAGGCTGTTTCTTCAATTGCTTGAAAAGAACAGCTCCTTCCTGTTTCTGCAAAAGCTATTTATTTATTCCGATGTGTTGCCAGATCAATTCCGCCTAATACGATATGCGCAAGTCCAAAACCGGTGATGCCGGCAGCTGTAATGGGGTATGCGCCAAATGCCGCGAGACCGGTTGCCGTTACGGCCGCACCTAGCACCGTAGGTATCAGGCCTTCTCTCACTCTTTTGTCCATAGTCGTTGCCTCCTGTCTCCAATTTATTTGCTTACATCCCTTAGTTTTAGTCCTCGCAATTGTTTTATTCCAGGGAAATACATGCTTTCTAACCAATATTCACAATGAAAAACACGACTTCCGTCGTGTTTTTCATTGTTTTAATAATTGTCGGCTGCCACTTCAAAGTATGCTCTCGGGTGCTTGCAGGTCGGACAGGACTCCGGCGCCTCGATGCCATGATGAATATGGCCGCAGTTTCTGCATCTCCATTTGGTATCTGCTTCCTTTTTGAATACCGTTCCGGCTTCCAGGTTCTTGAGCAATGCCAGATATCTTTCTTCATGCTCTTTCTCTACCAATGCCACCTTGCCAAAGAAAGCAGCAATCTCATTAAAGCCCTCTTCCAGTGCGATCTTTTCAAATTCCTTGTACATGGAGGTCCATTCGTAGTTCTCGCCGCCAGCCGCGTGCTTCAGGTTTTGCTTGGTGTCGCCAATACCGCTTAAAAACTTAAAAATCAGCTTAGCATGCTCTTTCTCGTTGTCGGCCGTTTCCTGGAAGATACCTGAAATCTGCTCATAGCCTTCCTTTTTTGCTACACTGGAGAAATATGTATACTTGTTTCTTGCCTGCGATTCACCTGCGAAGGCTTCCCATAAGTTTTTCTCAGTCCTGCTTCCTTTCAAATCCATCTTTCTTACCTCCTGAACTAAATTTTTATTATCGCTATTTCTTCCGGTAACCCAATACAACCCCTTCAGAAATAAACATAGGCATTTTATCAATAATAATTATCTTTCAATATTAATTTTACTACACTTTGTCATCCATTTCAACCCTTTATTCTCTTTAACAGCATTTTTTCGCTGCTCTTATATTTATCTTTAAGACTGCTGATATAATATTCCATATCATGATTAACATAATACCCTTTCAGTATGTTATCCAAGCCGCTTAAAGCCTGCTTGACGTCGCTGTCATCCAATTCGCTGCGGCAAATGGCATCATTGAACTCATCTATGTCCACCACATAGTACTTGCCATCTTTTTTTATGATAAAATCGATATAAAGATCCTTCACCCGCCAGAAGCCTTTCTCTTTTGACACCGAGACCATATCGACATAGTAATGATAGGTCTCAGAAGGGCTGTACAGGCTATTCTTGTTTTGAAACAGCCTGTAGATGCCGATGTTTTCCTTGGGGAAGAGATTGTATTCTACTGCTTCATGGAATTTATGGTCTACATACCGCCTTCTGTAGTAGAGGTAGTTTTCATAGACCTCCAGCTCCTCAATCTTGTAATCGTGTATCCTGCCGTCTTTTCTGACGCTTTCAATCATGGCTTCAAAATCGAGAATCGTATGCTTCAAAGTTTTTCCCCCTTTACTGCAATGACAAGCACTTCAAGCCACTGCCGGCATGAAAGGTGCAAATGACATAAAGTTTTGGAATTTTTCTAAAAATAGTGTTAAAATTAGTATAACGAATAATGATAACGAACGCAATTGATTTTTCCAGTGCATATTTGACGTGATTCTGCAAAAAATAATGAGGCCGCTCCAACTCCAGCTTTAGCAAAAGCAGACGCCGGCGGATCCTTCTGATACACAGCTGAAGAAAGGTAATAAAACACTAGATTCGACAGATAATACTATAGACTATGTAAATATTTTATGTTAATATATACTTACAGTAAGGCTTCTAACCTGGAATGCACGAGTAAGCTATTATTTTGAACCTACAGTTGAGAAAAGGGAATCCGCGTACATGACTCAATATCATGCCTCTTTCACAGCCCAAATGCAGCAGAGGAAGATAGGCCGTCAGGTCAGGATACCCACCTAGCGTGGGCTAGGTGTCAAAATATAGCGATCGGCATTTTGGGGCAATTATAAAAGCAGATGGATCCATCTTAAGGGATTGCCGTCTGCTTTTTGCTTTTCAGGCCAGCGGACCATGCATCAGAGATGTGTTATCCCTGAAGATTGACGCAGCACAAGCCTTGTAGGTATCATGATATGCTTTTTATGGCCATCGGACCCTTCCAATTGGTCAATTAAGACTTCCCCCGCATGATAACCTAAGTCGAAAACAAAGATCTCCACTGAAGAAATTGGTGGATCCATGTACCGAGCCAGCGGGGTATCATTAAACCCGATCACTGCAATATCCTCCGGGACTCTCATGCCGGCTTCCTTAATGCAGCGGACCGCGCCGAAGGCCATCAGGTCGTCTGCAGTTACAACTGCGGTGGGTCTGTCGCTTGCCTGCAGCAGCTTTTCCATTGCTCTGCGGCCGCCATCCTCCAGCAGTTCGTCCACACCCAGATGTTCCTTCCGGAACACCAGTCCGTTGGCATCCAATGCCTTCTTATAACCCTTGAACCGTTCACAAATGAAAACATAGGAAAATGCCCCGCCGATAAACCCAATCTTTGTGTGCCCCTGCCTTGCCAGATAATCCGCTGCAGCGTAGCCCGCTTCAACATTATCATTGTCCACCCAGCTTACATCCTCCATTTTGGCAGGTTTGCCCACCACTACAAAAGGAAAACGCTTCTTCTTAAGGCTTTCAATTGTCTTGTCCCCTACTCTGGAAGTCAGCAATATCAGGCCATCCACCCTTTTTTCATCTACCAGCCTCTGCGTTGCCTTGTATTCATCCTCCCCGCCGCCCCAGGTGGAAAGCAGTACATAATAGCCTCTCTTGAATGCACTGACCCCTATCCCCCGCATGACCTCGGTAAAAAACGGATTGACAAAAACCTGCTCCATCTCACTGGGCATCACTACCCCGATGGTCCTGGTACTGCGGTTGGCAAGACTGCGGGCTATGGCGTTGGGGTGATATTCCAGCTCAGCCATGACCATCAATACCTTTTCCTTTGTTTTTCCGCTGATTCTGGGATGGCCCGCAATGACCCTGGATACAGTGGATGGATCTACCCCTGCCGCTTTGGCCACATCCTTTATCGTCACTGCCATATCGGTTTTCCTCCTTTGCAGATTGCATCAAATCAATGGCTAACTGTGTTCAGCGCCCTTCCTTACGAATGGCCCGATCGCTTATCTTGTTCCTGAAAAAATATAAAACGGCCAGAATCAACAGCTCAGCTGCTACGAAGACAGCCTCCATAGCCGATCCCCAGTTGACTCCCAGGAGACTGAGATCACCAGCGGTGCCGAATATGAAAAGTACTGCCCCCTTATACCCCTCATAGGCTTGAAGCCTGACAATATTCACCTGCAGCAGGTCGGTCACAAAGTGGTACCCTGCAGGCAGGAATATCGACCCGCTGAGTATATACAAATATCCCATTATAATACCGCCTAATGCAACGTCCAGCAGGTCCAGGGGCTTATTGTATACCAGCAAATGTGCAGCTGCAAAAATGATAGCACTGAGCAGAAGTGCTTTTCCTTCTTTCATACTCAACATCAACCTTTTTAGAATATATCCCCTGTAAACCACCTCTTCGCCGAACCCGACCAATAGGAAAGCCAGAACACCAAATAACACGGAGTCTGCCAGCTGTCCGACAGTATATAGGCTGCTGCCGCTCTGCTGATACCATAGAACTCCCGAAAAAAATCCAAGGAGAATAACCAGGGCAATTTCACATACCGCTGCGATACTGCCTGCACAGAACAATTTCAGACTGTTTGTTTTCCACTGCAGCCCCATTTGCTCCGGACTGTCCTTTTCTATATAGCGCCAGAAAAGCATCACCAGCAGGATTGCAAGCAGATTATACAGACAGCTTAGAAACAGTGCCTGGGGACTCTCTGCCATCCGGTTCCATAGCTCATCTGCAGATAACATCCCTATACGCGCTGCCAGATAACCGGCATACACACCTGCTGAAATGACGGACCAGATGATCATGACCAGCCAGTCGATAAAAAATAGCAGCGCTATGTTGAACATGGCTCTTCCCACCGGCCTCCGGATCCTATCCGCATACATATCCATTCCTCCGCCACGTATAAATCGTTTTGCTGGTCTTAAGGCACATTCCGACCGCTTTCAATGGTCAGCGCCTTCAGCCTGTCTGCCAATTCCTCCGTCAGGCTGCCTTCCTCAAAGCGCCACGCCCAATTTCTTCCGCCCATGGTGTTGGGCGTGTTCATTCTGGCCTCACTTCCGAGGCATAATATGTCCTGAAGGGGAATGACGGCCGTATTGGCTTTGCTCTTGAAAGCAATCTCAATAAACATCCAGCAGATATGCTGCTCCGGTATATCGCCGCTCACGCCGAAATAAGACTTAAAGCTTTCGAAATCCTCCGGTTCAAACTCTCTTTTCTTCCTGTACCAGCCAAGGGTGGTATCATTGTCATGGGTGCCTGTATATACCACCGTGTTTTCCTCATAATTATGCGGCAGAAAACGTTCTTCCGCACCTCTCCCAAAGGTAAACTGAAGGATTTTCATCCCCGGAAATTTAAAAGCCTCCTTCAGCTCCTCCACCTCCCTGGTGATGAAGCCCAAATCCTCAGCGATGATGGGCAAACGGTCCATGTTCCGGCCAATTGCCTCAAACAGCTGCCGGCCAGGTGCTTTCACCCATTTTCCCTTGACCGCGGTGGTTTCCCCTCCCGGTATTTCCCAATAGCTTTCAAACCCTCTGAAGTGATCGATACGAGCGATGTCAACCACCGATAACAGCATTTGCAGCCGATCCTGCCACCATTTGAAGCTATCCTTCTCCATTGCCTCCCATCGGTAGTGCGGATTTCCCCAGTACTGACCGGTCTCACTGAAATAGTCAGGGGGCACCCCGGCTGTTTTGGCCGGGTTTCCGGCTTCGTCCAGTTCGAACAATTCAGGCCTTGACCAAGCATCGCTGCTGTCATAGGATATGAAAATCGGCAGATCGCCGATAATCCGTATATGCTTTTTGTTGGCGTAAGTTTTCAATTCCAACCACTGTTCAAAGAAGGTATATTGCAAAAACATATGGTAACCGATGCCATCTTCCAAAAGACTTCGGTAACGTTCAATTGCAGCACGTTCTCTGAAGGCAATCGCTTTATCCCAGTAATTCCAGGCCGCCCCTCCGAAATAATCCTTCAGTGCCATAAAAAAAGCGAATTCTTCCAGCCAAAATCTGTTCTGCACCTCAAAAAGAAGGTAGCTGTCCGGCAAAGCTCTTGAACGAAACCGCTCAAAAGCTTTCTTGAAAAGCTTTTCCTTAAAGGGCTTGACATGGTGGAAATCCACCATGGATTCGCTGAAATTGATAGGCCGTGCTATGTCTGTCTCCTCTATGAGCCCTTGGGCCATCAGCTTTTCTATGCTGATCAGATAAACATTGCCGGCAAAAGCAGAAAAGCATTGATACGGCGACTCTCCATACCCTACAGGACCCAAAGGCAGGATCTGCCAGAGCCTCTGATCGCTTCTTTCCAAAAAATCGACGAAACGGTAAGCACCGCTTCCCAATTCACCGATGCCATACTCTGAAGGCAGCGACGTCGGGTGCAGCAGAATGCCGCTCTCCCTCACAAAAACCATCCTAACACCCCGTGCACCAGATTAATGCAATCGCTTGCATTAATCTCATGGTATATCAACCTTCTTTAATTGTCAATATCACTCAATTCATTTCAAGTGCCCTCTTGATTCAACGTCTTTACAGCTGAATAAAATAAAAGTCCACGCCCTTTGTTAGTGCAATCGATTGTACTTTTCGCCCGAATGGGTTATAATAGGTAGTAAATCTAAGGCAATGAATAAATCCGCATAGCCGTTGTATAATAGGTCTTAGATTATCAAAATGGGACATTCATTAGGGAGGTATTTGATGTATCCGAAAGTCGCTTACTTCTGCATGGAATATGGTATGGACACCGCATTCAAGATGTATGCCGGGGGCCTTGGCATCCTGGCCGGCGATTACTTGAAGGGTGCGCGGGACCTGTCGCTGCCCATGGTGGGCATCGGCATCAAATGGAAGCAGGGCTACACCGATCAGCTGGTCGGCAAGGATGGAAAGCCCTATGACGCCTATCACAACTATCAGTATGACTGCCTGGAGGACACCGGTGTCTGCGTGACGGTAAAAATCCGTCAGCGGGACGTACGCTGCAAGGTATGGAAGGTGGAAGCCTTCGGCAATGTCCCTCTCTATCTCCTGGATACCGATTTGCCCGAAAACGAGGATGCCTGGATCACCGGGCAGCTGTACGGCTGGTTCGGCGAGGAGAGGATCGCACAGGAAATGGTGCTGGGGATTGGCGGTGTCAGGGTGCTGAGAGCTTTGGGAATCGATGTGGATGTCTACCACTTCAACGAAGGCCATGCCGTTCTGGCTGCACTGGAGCTGATCCGGGAGAAAATGGACTCCGGCCTTAACTTTGAAAATGCTGTGGAGACCACAAAGCAGGAGGTTGTATTCACAACACACACGCCTGTACTGCAGGGAAATGAGTCCCACTATCTGGACAGACTGGCCTATATGGGTGCTTATAACGGCTTGTCCCATGAGCAAATGATCCATATCGGAGGCGCTCCTTTTAATATGACCGTAGCGGCACTGCGTTTGAGCAAAAAAGCCAACGCTGTGGCACAGCTTCACGCAGAGACTGCCAATTGCATGTGGCAGCATGTGGATTACAACAAGCCAATTATCGGCATAACCAATGCCATCCATGTGCCGACATGGGTGGACCCTGAGATTCTATCTGCGGTAGACCGTGAAGGTGACCTTTGGCAGGTGCACATGCAGAACAAAAGAAGCCTTTTGGACTTTATCAAGCGGCGCAATGGCGTGGAGTTGGACCCTGACGTCCTGCTCATCGGCTTTTCACGGCGGGCTGCCCCTTATAAGCGCAGCAACTTCATCTTCAGTGATGAAAACATCATCGCTCCCCTTTTGGAAGGCCGAAAGCTTCAGATCGTCTTTTCCGGCAAGGCGCATCCCTTGGATGACACCGGCAAAAGCATCGTAGAAAACCTGGTCGGAATGTCCAGGCGCTATCCCAATGCAGTGGTTTTCCTGGAAAACTACGATATGGAGATCGGAAGAATGCTGACACGGGGCTCCGACATCTGGCTGAATAATCCCAGGCGGCCCCTGGAGGCCAGCGGCACCTCCGGCATGAAGGCGGCCATGAACGGCGTCCTGAATTTCAGCGTGCTGGACGGCTGGTGGCCGGAAGCCTGCAGGCACGGCGTCAACGGCTGGCAGATCGGCGGCGGCTTTGAAAGCTGCGACGTCTGCGAGCAGGACTGCCATGACCTGAAGTCGCTTTATCAGGTCCTGCTGGAGGAAATCCTGCCAACTTATTATGAACGGCGGGATCGGTGGGTCGATATGATGAAAAACAGCATCCACTCCACCCGCAAGCAATTTGCGATGGAACGCATGCTGTCTGAATACTACGAACTTCTATATAAGGCTTAAGTTAAAAGAAGCGCGACATGTGTCACGCTTCTTTTAACTTATAATCCCAAATCCTCTGCTATCTCGTTCATCGCTTTTAGTGACAGCTCGGCGAACTCCGGGAAGGAGATGCCCAGCTTTTCGATGGACCGCATGGCGTTCCGGTCGGCTCCTGCAGCGAACCTGACTTCCTCCATCCGCTTGGTGATGGACTTGACTTTGACGCTGGAAATCTTCTTATCGGGATATACCAGCGTAATGGCTGTAATAAAGCCGGTAATGGGATCAGCGGCATAGATGGCCCTATCCATCTTGCTTTCGATTTTTACGCCGGATTCCTCGTTATGCGCACAAATTGCGTGATACATTTCCTCCGTTCCAAAGCGCTCTTCCTTTAAGTCTGCTACAGCTGTTTTCCCATGCAGCTCCGGATGATTCCGGTAGTCCACCTTATCTGCATCCAGATCGTGCAGCAACCCGGTCATGGCCCACAACTCCTCCTTCTCCGGCTCCAGCTTCCGGGCCAGCGCCCGCATCACGCTTTCAACTGCATAGGAATGCTTGATCAGATGTTCGGTTTCCAGATACTTGTGAAGCAATCCCATTGCTATGTCCCTATCCATGTCCATTCCTCCTTCTTATGTCACTTTTTGATCAGTGAATCTGATTCCATTCAATATATTTGTTCAGCTTATCCACAAAACGCTGAAGATACTCAGCATCCTTTTCGTCAAAGCGCTCCTTTACCGGACTGTCGATATCCAATACCCCATAAACCGCATCATTTTTTATAATCGGTACGACGATCTCAGAATTCGAAGCGCAATCACAGGCTATATGCCCAGGAAACTGATGCACATCGGGTACAAGCTGTGTTTCACGCGCCATGGCGGCAGTTCCGCATACGCCTTTCCCTAGTTTGATCCTTGGGCAGGCCGTTTTGCCTTGAAAAGGACCCAGTACCAGCTCTCCGCCTTTCATCAGGTAGAAACCCGCCCAGTTGATGGTCTCCAGGTTCTGATACAGCAGCGCTGCTGCATTCGAAAGATTAGCCAGCCAGTCCGTTTCAGTGCAGAGCAGTCCTTCCAGTCTGACCAGCATGATCTTATAGAACTTTTCCTTATCCTCCGAGGGGATCCGGCTATTGTCATTCATTCCCTTCATCCTCCGTTCTAATGTACGTACCCTATTTTACCCAGGAATACACTCATTATTATAATGGAACATGCATGGAATGTAAATTCACAGGTGAAAAGATGTGGCTGATGATAACGAACTTTGACATCCTATCGCGCCTGTGCTATGTTAAATCTCAGAGCATGCTTAATTTGAGGGTTTATGAAAAAGCTGAGCAGGGAATTCTATTTGCAGGACACGCTGGCGGTGGCAAAAGCGCTTCTGGGAAAACACCTGGTTCACGAAACGCCACAGGGGCGGTTGGTGGGAAGGATCGTCGAAACCGAAGCTTACATCGGACCGGAGGATAAGGGCTGTCACTCATACGGCGGCAAAAGGACAAAAAAAAATGAGGTCATGTACCATATCGGCGGTACTGCCTATATTTACCTGATTTATGGGATGTACTGCTGCTTCAATGTGGTCACGGAAGACGAAGGCAAAGCCTCAGCCGTGCTGATCCGGGCCCTGGAACCGGTCGAGGGCCTGGATGTCCTGTCGTCCAACCGCTTCGGCGTACCTTACGGCGGGCTGACAGGCCGGCAGCAGTACAGCCTGACCAATGGTCCGGGCAAGCTGTGCATTGCAATGGATCTTGGAAGGGAAGACAACGGCACAGATCTTTGCGGCTGCCGGATCTATATAACGGAGCCGGAGCTGACGCGATCCTTTGAGATAGTAGAGACCGCCCGCATTAATATCGATTATGCCGAAGAGTACAAGGATATGCCTTGGCGTTTCTACATCAAGGACAGCAGCCACGTATCAGTAAAAGATTGAAAAAGGGGACGGTTCTTGAATTGAATGGTGCAGCTGCACCATTCAATTCAAGAACCGTCCCTGATTTACTTTAAATTATTTATTTAACGCCAGCTTTAATAATACTATCAGCCAGTTTCAGATATTTGCCTACATCAACGGAGCAGCTTGTGATGGCGTCAGCTTTTACGACTTCGGATCTTGCTGCACCTTTAAGCTTTGCTGTATCAATTGCACCATTTGTTGCGCTTACTGTATAAGCCGCATACTTACCACCAAGCATCTTATTGAAGTCAAGAACAGATGGGTGCGTTGCATCTCTCTGGCAAGTTGGGAATTGGTTTATATCAAAACCAGCTTTTTTGTACTCAGCAATCAAAGTTGACATCTGCTTATCCCAAGCAAAAATCGTGTCTGCCGGTCTGTCATCAGAAGGTTTTACCATAACATACTGTTTTGCTTTTGAATAAGCAACCTTGCCCCAGTTTCCCTGTCCGCCTGAAGAAAGAATACCGGGCTTCATGAAGTAAGCGGGACCCATAACATCGATATAAACATCATGCGGTTTGGCATCTTTGAAAGTAACAGCAACCTTCATCATGTCGCCGCTTGTAGCAGCTTCACTGTACTTACCGTAGTTGGTAACGGTTTGCGGCTTGAGGTTGCTCGGAAGCTTCTGGCTGCCGATCCAAACATCGCCCTTAATTACAACGTTATTAAACTTCGCAGAATCATATTCTTCCTGTGTGCCAAAGCCCAACTGGCCTGTGATGGTGCAGTATTCGAGAGTAAAGCCCTTAGCCCGTACTCTTACGTTGCCGTCAAGGGTTCCATAAGAAAGCTTTGCGTTTTCAGCATTTACTACCAATGTAGGAACCTTTAATGTAAATAACTGTTCGCCGCCGATATTGGGTGAGGAGTGATAGTACAAACCGAGTTTTCTTCCCGGTACTGTGCCACCTTCTTTTCTAATGTCACCTGACCAAACAAGCTCATTTGCAACAGTAACATCGCTGCCAAGTGTTGTAATCCAAGTTCCATTTGCTCCTAAAGAGTTCTGTAATTCTTGTTCTGTTGTAAGCATTACAGAGGCACTAGCTACAACATCAGGATAAATACCAGGTGTTTTTGCTTCTTCAGCCAATGCAGTCATGCCAAAGGTAGACAGAACCAAGGTTGTAACCACAAGCAACGCAATCAGTTTTTTCATAAGCACCCTCCCAAAATAATAAATTTGTCTCACTAATTATTATCTTATGCTAATGTTAATTACATGTCAATCCATATTATGGACTACTTTGTGAATTTTATAATGAGAATATCGTATTAGCAGCTTTTTTCATTAGCTTTCTCAACTAGGATGTTTTGTTTGTAGAGTAGGGGGAATGAAAAAAAAGGGGACGGTTCTTGAATTGAATGAACCGGTTGGCTCATTCAATTCAAGAACCGTCCCCGATTTACCTATGCCGATTTGGGGCCCTTCTTCTTGGCAAATGCCAGGATACCGCCCAGCGCGATGGAAAGGAAAGAAGCCATCAGAACACGGTATTCTGGTTTCAGGATGAATGTGATGGTATGTGCAGGAATCCAGAAAAATGGAATGGTCTTTATGACCACAAAGTTGATGAAACCATAGAAATCGATCCTGCCGACCACATCCTTCAGCCGGACTTTGAAAATGCGGTCCAACTTTCCTACTCCCAGATCGATATAGGTATCGGTAACCCGGTGCAATAGCATAAAGGTCGGCGCAAAGATCAGGTTCATCAGGGTACTGGTTAAAAACGCAAATAATAGCGTGCGTCCAAAGGTTCCTTCAGCCGCCGTGGGCAAATACCCCTTGCTCATAGATCCGGTTACCCCATTGGCAAACAGGTCGAAGACAATGACGAAGGCCATACCCAGAACGCCCCACACAAATGCCCTGTATGGCATGCCGATGGGCTTTTTCCAATCTCCTGCCACGATTCTTAATGCCAGCAGCTCTCCCATGGATGCCAGTATTGCTACCTTGACAAAACCCATGAGGTAGGGGTAGGCTTTAGTTGCTGCAACAAATGCATGGTGTGTCACCGGTACAACCAGGATCGCGACAACTGCCAGCAGTGCAGCCAGCCAGGCAAAATCATACTTTTTCAATCAATCAGCCTCCTTCACTTGCAAAATTAATAGATATATTACAATTATACTGTAAATCCCACTCAATCACAAACCTCTATCAGACTGATTCCATCAATATTTTGGATTCTTTCTATTAATACCTGTTCATCCAGGCTTTTGGTCCGGTTGACCCTGACCTTGATCAACACAGCGCCATCATCCGTACGCTCCATGTCAATATGTTCAATCAAGATGTTGAGCCCTCCCAGCACCGTTCCGATCTTCCCGATTTGTCCAGGTTTATCCACCGATTTGATCTTAAGCACTGCATGGCTGCGCTTGCCCCATAGAACGAACTCAAACTTGGAGAAAACCACAAGGGTAATCAGTACGAAAATCGTCGCAAAAATTGCCCCGTGATAAAACCCCAAGCCATTGGCTATGCCGATGCAGGCAACGGTCCATAGGCTGGCAGCTGTCGTCAGCCCCCTGATGGTGACCCCCTCTTTCAATATGGTGCCTGCCCCCAGAAAACCGATGCCGCTGATGACTTGTGCGCCTAAACGGGCCGGATCCACATTCGCCACATTCTTGTATTTTTCAAATATGTAGATGTTGCACAGCATAACCAGCGTTGAGCCAACACAGACCAGTATATGTGTTCGGAAGCCGGCCGGATGGCGGGAACGCTCCCGTTCAAGTCCAACCAGCCCGCCCAACAGGCAGGCCAACCCTAGTCTGACCAGCATTTCGATCTGATCCGGCATTTTTTTCCCTCCATTTTCACCGATTTAATTTGTATTATATTCCTTAATGCTTCAAAATGCAACGATTCTACCGCCTTCGCACTTGAAAACGGTTAAACGAAGTGGTAAGTTATTTATAGGCATCAGCCTGCAAAACGAAATATCTGACCGGGAGTTGTATACATTGAAGAATGAACTGATAGAAAGCTTTTTGATTCAGAATGGCAATACGGTTGCAGTAAACCTGTTTAAGGACATTGATACCGGTACCGTCTCAATCTATGAGGTTATCCGGGTCATCAGGGGCATCTCGTTGTTCCTGGAAAGGCATCTGGAGCGACTGGAAGGCTCCGCCAGGCTATTGGGGCATTCCATTGCTTCTCTTGAAAAGGATCTTCGAGAAGCCATGAAAGAATTGATCCATGTAAACGGTGCCCCTGAAAAGAATATCAAACTCATCATATATGATCTTTCGTCCGGCTCACCGAAATATTTGATGGGTTTTATCCAAAGCAGCTATCCCACACTGTCGCAATACAAATGCGGCGTCCCTGTGCTGACCTATGAAGCCGTCAGGCACAACCCCAATGCCAAGGTCATAAACGCCGGCTTCAAAGAAGACATCTCCAGAGCACTGGCAGAGGCCGGTGCATATGAAGCGCTTCTGGTCAATGAAAAGCAGCAGCTTACTGAAGGAAGCCGCTCCAATCTTTTCTTTGTCAAGCAAGGCAGGCTCTATACCGCCCCCAAGGCTGACGTACTGGTAGGCATTACCCGGATATATGTGTTTGAGCTTTGCGAAGCTCTGGGAATCGAGCTTCGGGAGCAGCTTATACCCCTTGCGTTTCTGCAGGAAGCTGATGGGCTTTTCCTGACCGGCACCTCCCCCAAGATCCTTCCTATCGGCTCGGTAAACGGCAGGTCCTTTGACTCAGCCGGCAACGAAGCCGTTCTCAGGCTGAGGCATGCCTATGACCGGCAGATCAATGACTACATACAATCACACGGATAATAATAACGGGCAACCTGAAAATGCAGGTTGCCCGTTCCTTTCGAATTACATGTTCTGCTTGCCCTTCTGATAGAACTCTTGCATCATTGCATCGGGGACGAACAGGCCCCCGGTAGCCCAAGCCAGGTGGACAGCATTCTGCATCCTATCCATCAGCCGGTGCTTTTCCAGATAGACTGCTGCTTCGGGAGATTGCTGAAGCAGAATGGGGCCCAGCAAGCCGGGAGTGGCGGAAGGCTCAATCTTGATGCCCTCCGAGTCTTGCATCATCGCCAGCAGTTTATTGAGCTCCCGGTCATCCACCGTATAAATCCCGCTGAGCAAGTGCTCCACCACTTTCCCGACGAAACCGGACGCCCTTCCAACGGCCAGGCCGTCAGCCTCGGTTATGTTGTCCATACCGAAATCCTGCACCGATACGCTATCATGGGCACCTGTCATGACACCCAGGAGCATACAGGGTGAGTGAGTGGGCTCAACAAAGAAAACATGGACATTATCCCCAAATACCTGCTTCAAGCCGAAGCAAATGCCGCCCGGCGCGCCGCCAACACCGCAGGGCAGGTATGCAAACAGCGGATGCTCCTCGTTGACGGTTATACTCTGCTCCGCCAGCTGTTTTCTTAATCGCAATGCTGCGACGCTGTAGCCAAGGAACAGATTCTTTGAATGCTCGTCATCCACAAAATAGCTTGCGGGATCCAGCATGGACTGCTTCCTGCCCTCTTCTACCGCTTTACTGTAATCCGATGCATATTCAACCACATTGACGCCCCTGCTCCGAAGCAGGCTTTTTTTCCACGCCTTAGCGTCTGCTGACATATGTACCGTTACCTTGAAGCCTAAAGCCGCCCCCATAATGCCGATGCTAAGACCCAGGTTTCCGGTTGAGCCTACCGCAAGTGAGTACTGGGCAAAAAAATCTCTGAAGCTGGGCTCAGCCAATTTGGCATAGTCATCCGTCTCTTTCAGCCAACCCTTGCTTAAGACCAAATCCTCCGCATGTTTCAGTACTTCGTAGATCCCGCCTCTGGCCTTAATGGACCCAGCTACCGGCAGTGCATTATCGCATTTTAGAAGAAGCCGCCCCTGGAAATCCTGATTATAATACTGCTGCAGCAGAACCTTCATGTTGTCAACGGCAGTCAGTTCCGATTCAATCATCCCGGCCTTTGACCAGGTTTCCGGGAATAGCTTCACTAAAAGGGGTGCAAAACGCTGCAGCCTTCTTTCGGCATCCAGCATCTCCTCATAGGCTATGGGAAGCCGCTGCAAGGCTCCGGCTACCGGCTCCAATCCTTCGTTCAGCCAGAAAACAGGCCGGTAGTCTATTATCTGCCCGATAATCGGAAATGTATCTTTCCATTTATTAACTGATTTTTCAAGAATCTCATCGGTACCCAACATGTTCCCTCCTCATCGCTTTTCTTAGTCCATAATATCACAGAACTTCAATTATCATATACAGGTTTGTGAACATATTTTTCGCGGCAAAAGCAATAATATAGTTGTAACCGGAGTAAAACCGGCATATCATTCTGCCAGAGGAGGAAAAAAATGAAACAGATTACTACTGATCAAGGCGTTCAGGTTACACCCGACAGAATAAAGCCCAATAGTGTGATTGAGATCAACTATTCCGGTTTGCTGGCACAGTCGGGAGCAGAGGACGTATATGTGCACTGCGGATCGTCCGAAATGTTCGAATGGCGTGACGTGCAGGATGTAAAAATGTCAAAGCATGGGAACAATTCGTTCTCAGCCAATGTCCTGGTACAGGAAGGAAAGGCCTTCAATTTATGCTTCAGGGACGGCTCTCAGAACTGGGACAACAACGCCGGTTCCAACTATTCCTTCAAAATCGTAGAGTAAAATCTACGAAATCCAGTGCGTTCCAGTTATCCATAATCGAAAAGGTGCTGCTTGCAAATAGCAGTGCCTTTTTCGTTTTTTGCTGTGTCATTTTTGACTCAGCCACATAAAATGTAATATCA
This sequence comes from Calditrichales bacterium MX18-03, assembly GCA_021083345.1. Lineage (GTDB taxonomy): Bacteria > Bacillota > Clostridia > Lutisporales > Lutisporaceae > JAJGRE01. The sequence continues at coordinate 1,270,730 of JAJGRE010000001.1, forward strand.
CTGTATGCGAGGTGACACTCATGGCATTATCAACCAGAGAATTGTTGGCACGCCTTATTAAATGTGAGGCAGGCGGTGAAGGAGACAACGGCATGAAGGCCGTTGCAACTGTTGTGATGAACCGGGTACATGTGCCTAATGGCGAATATCAGCGGATAGGTCAAGGCGATCTTCGGAAGGTACTTTATCAGAGAGGTCAATTTGATTGCATTTCCGAAACCTTGGTAGGAAGGTACAACCCCCAGAATATTTATAATATGCGGCCCGACCAGATTCATTACGATATTGCAGACTGGGCTTTGTCCGGAAACAAGATACTGACGATAGGATATGCCCTCTGGTATTTCAATCCATTCCAGCCTGTCTGCCCGCAGACCTTCCCCCGCAACGGCACCGGCAGATTTGCAAACAAAATTGCATTGCACTGCTTCTATAACCCTACCAGGGCTTACTATCTGACATAAATGTTCTTATCATTAAATAACATTCAGTATCAGAAAGGAGATTTTTATGTACTGCAACAACCCCTTCAACAGTTGTCAAACGAATGCGAGGCAGCAGTTTCCCGGTACAGCACATCAAGGTATGATGAATCAGGTACCTACTCAGGAGATACCGATGCAGCAAATGCCGATGATGCAAATGCCGATGATGCAAATGCCGATGATGCAGCAAATACCCATGATGCAGACGCCGATGATGCAGGTTCCCCTTACCGGTGCGGCACCTGTCGACTTTGACATGCTGCCTCAAACACCGGTCATGGACATTGAATTCACGCAAGGGTATCTTAGGACCCAGATCGGCAGACGGGTTAAAGTAGAATTTCTTATTGGCACCAGTATGTTGGTAGACAGGGAAGGCATCCTGACAGATGTAGGCATCAGCTATATCATTATCAACGAAACAGAAACCGATGATTTGCTCCTATGCGATATTTACTCCATCAAGTTTGTAAAGTTTTACTATTAGAAAAAAACTCCGGATACGGATTAAAACAGCCATTGGCCCTTATGTGGCTCCATGGCTGTTTTTGTCTATGTCTTCTACATTTCCAACGACTCACTGTCTTCAAACTGTGCATTGTACAGTGATGCATAAATGCCGCTGCTTCGAATCAGCTCATCATGGCTCCCTTTTTCTTCAATGCCGCTGTCCGTCAATACCAGAATGGTTTTAGCATTCTTGATGGTGGATAGCCGGTGAGCAATGACAAAAGTCGTCCTGTTGCTGGAAAGCAGCTCCAGAGATTGCTGTACGACCCTCTCACTTTGATTGTCCAGGGATGAAGTAGCCTCATCCAGTATCAATATTGGCGGGTTTTTCAAGAATACCCTGGCAATACTGATCCGCTGCTTCTGACCGCCTGAAAGCTTGACGCCCCTTTCCCCCACATAGGTATCATAGCCCTTTTCAAGGCCCATGATGAATGCGTGGGCATTGGCTTTTTGTGCTGCAGCCACCACCTCGTCCTCCGTTGCATCCGGTTTTCCGTACCGTATATTCTCCATAATGGTCCCGGCAAAAAGATAAACATCCTGCTGCACAATGCCGATGTTTTCCCTAAGGGATTTCAGCCGGAGATTCCGGATATCTCTGCCGTCGATCCGGATGCTGCCTTCGGTAACCTCATAAAACCTCGGGATCAGGCTGCAGAGAGTCGACTTTCCGCCACCGGAAGGTCCCACCAGCGCCACCGTCTCACCCGGCTCAAGGGATAGGCTGATATTTTTCAGTACATGGCTGCCGCTGTCATACTTGAATGACACATTGTCAAACTCCACTTTACCGGTAACCCGTTCCAGCTCCGTGCTGCCTTCATTGTCCTCGATATCCGGCCGGGTATCCAGCACTTCAAGGAACCGCTCAAAGCCTGACATGCCCTTCTGGAACTGCTCTGTGAAATCGATGAGGGAACGGATAGGCACCAACAAGGTGTTGATATAAAGAAGATAGGCAACCAGGTCTGTGGTGCTGACTGCACCCATCTTGATGAAATAAGCCCCGGCAATGACGGCAAAAACATAAATAACCCCGTCAAACAGCCGGATCCCGCTGAAAAACCTACCCATATAATAGTAGCTGTCCTGCTTTGTCAGAAGGAAAGCCTTGTTTCCCTGGGTGAATTTTATCTGCTCGATTTCTTCATTGGAAAAAGACTGGACGACTCGGATCCCCGCTATGCTGTCTTCGATCTGCGCATTGATCTCCGCGATCTTTTGCCGGTTTCGGGTGAAAACAGCTCTCATTTTTTTATTGTAATAGACTGCAAAGACCAGCATAAAGGGAATAAATGCAAAGGTGATGAGCGTCAGCTTCACGTCAATGCTGAGCAAGATGAAAAATGAACCGATTATCTTTATGGCAGATATGAATATCTCTTCAGGGCCATGATGTGCCAGCTCGGATATATCAAAAAGATCGTTGACGATCCTGGACATGATCTGCCCTGTCTTGCTGTTATCATAATAGGAAAAGGAAAGCTTCTGCAGGTGCGAAAAGATATCCTCCCGCATGTCGTATTCCATTCTGGCTCCCATGATGTGGCCCCAGGCTGTAATATAATACTGGCAGAAGTATTTCATAATAAAAATGGCCAGCATCAGAAGCCCCATTTTCATGATGAAATGCATGGCAATGCCCAGTTCCCGGTTTATTCCCTCTTCCAGCAGCTGCCTGACCAGGATCGGAAAAAGCAGGTCGATTCCGGCTGCTGCGAGGGCGCACAGCATATCCAGCATGAACATGCCCTTATAAGGCTTATAGTAAGTAATGAAACGCTTGATCTTTTTCACCTGTATCCACTCCACTCTGCAGAAATTCTTTTGTCAGTATCATAATAGCACAACCTGCAGCAGGAGTGTATGGGAAATTTAAAAGAGAGAAGCGGCTTATCGGTCATTCCATGGATTAAACTTGCCCGAAACCATCAGTTCTTTGATGATATCAACCACATCGGCATCATATTTCACACCTCTGCCTGCTGCAAGCTCTTTCAGAACCTCTTCCCTGGTGCGGGCCGGTCTGTAGGGCCTGAAGGTTGACATAGCCTCTACCACGTCGCACACGCAGATGATGCGGACCTCTTTGCTCAGCCTGCTTCCGGAAATGCCATCGGGATAGCCGGAGCCGTCAAGCTTTTCATGGTGATGCAATACGATTTCGCCAATATTCCAGGGCAGCTTTGCATCCCGTATGATTTCAAAACCTGTTAGAGGGTGCTCTTTAATGAACTCGAATTCCAGATTGGTCAGCTTGGTAGGCTTTGACAGAATGTCGATAGGAATCCTCACTTTCCCGATATCGTGCAGCAATCCGCCGATATAAAGCTCATTGATTTTTTCTTCACCCAGCTTCATGATCTCCCCGACCTGTCGGGCCAGAATGGCTGCTCTCTTCTGATGGCCGGCCGTATAAGGGTCTCTGAATTCTATGGTCCTTGATACGGTCTCGGTCAAGTCAAACAAGGATTGACGGATTGCCCGTTCCGCATTTCTCCTGTCAGTAATATCACGGAGTACAAGTACTGCGCCGATGATTTCGTTTCTGTTGTTGCGGATGGGCGAAGCATTATAATCGATGGGTATGATGCCCTTGCTCCGGATGACCAGGAGTGTATCGTTCTGCACACTCAGCATGATTTCATCCCGAATGACCCTCATAATGGGATTCTCGGTCTTTTCCCCCGTTTTCTCATTGACCATGCTGAAAATACTCTCGATACTTTTTCCTTCCACATCCCTGTAGTTTGTGCCCAACAGCACTTCGGCAACCGCATTCATAAAAATGATGTAACCGTTCTTGTCTGTTGTGATGACAGCTTCTCCTATACTTTTCAGCGTAGTATACAGCCATTGCTCGCTCTCCCTCAGCTGCTCTTCGACCATCTTCATTGTTTTCATTTATGCCCCTCCAGCCAATTCTATCTTCTGTCATATTCTTCTGATGCGCAGCCTCATCCGCGCGAGTTAGCCTATCAGTCTAAATCCATATAAAAAAAGAGACATCCTGTTGCGGTTATTTGAGACCCACGGCGTAATATATTGAATATTCTACAAACTTACCTTTTTCCCTTCTTTTTGACAGAAAATAAAAAGGCCTCGATTGACGCCTTTAAGAGATCAATCTTGCCTTTTACCAATCCATGAAATTATTTCTGTTCCGACATCACGGCATCCAGTACCGACAAAACCTTCTCCGGCGTGATGGGTTTAATGATATAATGCTTCGCTCCGTTTTCCAGTGCCTCAAACACCATATTCCGTTGATCCAGTGCACTGATCATGACGACTCTGGCATCCGGAAAAGCGCTGATGATTTTTTTTACGGACTCAATACCGTTCATGACGGGCATTGTAATATCCATTGTAATGATATCCGGCCTGTGCCTTTCATATTCCCCATAGGCTTCTTTTCCGTTGGAGGCTTCAGCTACAACCCTGTGCCCTGCCTGGGACAGGATGACTTTGAGATTTCTGCGGACAATGATGGAATCATCAACAACCAATACGCTTGCCATAATACCACTCCTACTGCATCAATGCATCAAACTATATAATAGCCGGATAATGCGTATACCCTATATCATAAATCCACTATACATTGTTTGGATGCACATTGTCAACTCACACAGCAGGCTGAGCGGGCCAAACCACTAAGAACTGGTTTTCTTTCCATCCCGCTTTGTCATGATGACGATGCCTATAATGATCAGCACTGCCGGGATCAGGTAGTCCTTCAGGTCAAAGTGGAAGTAAGCTCTGAAAAGGGCTGAACCGCCGATACCACCAAGAATGGCCACCGGAATCAGCAGACCTTTGTCATGATTTCCAAACAGGTATAGCTCAAAGAGCCCGATGGCTATACCGATCAGAAACAGCGGCCAGAGATTCCCCATCATATGCCAGCCAAAGAATACATTGGTATAAAAAAGTGCGCCATAAGTTGTCAATATACCACCCGGCACCAATATGCCCGGGTTTTTGTCAATGCCCGTAAAAAAGGCGAAATGCATGTATACGCCGGGAACCAGCAAGGCCAGCGGCCATATATAATCCCACGAGAAATTGACATATCCGAGATTGGAAAGTAAGAACAGTGTGCCCAACGTGATCAACACCGCTCCGATGACTATATTTGAATTACGATTCATTTTAAAACCTCCATTGATGTTTGTTGTTCTTCTATATGATTATACGTTTGTGACCCGGTTATGTCTGATGCTAAAGCAGCAAAGATTTTGCAGACTTATGCAATAAATGTTAATATAGAGAAAAGACTTACTCAGGAGGTGCATATGAAGACACAGCTTAGGAAAGATATCCTTAAGGCACGGGCTGGATTGAGTGAAGCAGAAGCAGACCGCTTCAGCCGGTCTGTCTTTGCAAACATATTGAAATCAGGCCTGTTGGAAAATAAAAGGAGCATCATGACCTATCTGGATTTCAGGAATGAAGTCGGTACAAGCGACCTTATCCGATATGCCTTATCTGGTCAGTTGATGGTTTCAATTCCGGTGTGTATCCCAGAAACAAAGGAGTTGGTGGCAGCCAGAATCTTCTCTTTGGATGAGCTGTCAGCAGGCCATTACGGAATCTTGGAGCCCAGACCCGAAAAAATACGAATAACGGACAGCAGCACTCTGGACATTGTATTTACTCCCGGTGCTGCCTTTGACCGACAGGGAAACCGGATCGGCTACGGTGCAGGCTATTACGATAAGTTCTTCAAACGGATGGGAAAGGAAGTTTTGAAAGTAGCCCTGGCCTATTCCTTACAGGTGGTTGACTTTGTACCGTCTGATGCGTACGATATACCGGTGGATATCATCGTGACTGAAAACGAAATCATATATACAATGATGAACAGGTAGGTGATAAATTGCTGCTGGAGATTTTCGTCACATTCTTTAAAATTGGGGCTTTTACCATTGGCGGAGGTTACGCCATGCTGCCCGTTATTCAGAAAGAAGTCGTGGATAATAAAAAATGGCTGACGGATCAGGAATTCCTTGATTCCATAGCGGTAACCAACAGTCTGCCGGGTCCCTTTGCCATAAACTCGGCCACCTTTGTGGGCTACAGACGGGCAGGGCTTCCCGGTGCTGTTACTGCGGCACTCGGAGCAACCGCACCCTCCTTCATCATCATCCTGTTGATAGCCGTTTCTTTTACAACGCTCAGCGGAAACAAGTACATGGAGTATATTTTCGCCGGCGTACGCCCGGCTGTGGTAGCTCTGATTTTCTTTGCTTTGGTCAAACTGACAAAGTCCGTTGGCATCAATGGAGTCAATCTGTCCATTGCGGGGCTTGCATCGGCGATGCTGCTTTTTTTAAATTTCCACCCAATAGCGGTTATCCTGCTATGCGGTTCAATCGGATTCTTCTTCCTTAGAAAGGAGGCCGAGTAGCATGCTGCTTTTCAAGCTCTTTTTTGCTTTCTTTAAAATCGGAGCATTCAGTTTTGGAGGCGGTTATGCCGTTCTGGCCATGATCCAAAGAGAGATCATTACCAGCAATCGCTGGATAACCCCGGCAGACTTCGTCAACATTGTCGCCATAGCGGAAATGACGCCAGGGCCCATTGCTGTCAACGCCTCCACCTATGTAGGCTTTAAGATCGGCAGCTATGCCGGTTCGGCATTGGCTACCCTGGGTGTCATTTTAGTCCCTGTAGCGGTTACGCTTCTTGCATCCGTGTACTTCAACCGCTTTAAGAGCCTGAAGCAGGTAAACTGGATCCTTAAAGGGATCCGGCCTGCCGTACTGGGTCTGATTGCTGCTGCATGCATTGACATCGGCAAAATATCCTTTACCGACCTTAAGAGTGTATTCATTGGGCTGGCGGTTTTTTCAGGCGTATACAAGTTCAAGCTGCATCCCATTCTGGCCATTGTATTGGCAGGCTTCCTTGGTATCCTTATGTACGGACTCCTATAAGCGGCAAGCCAGCTGCTCCCTATTTCAGCCGGATTGCAGGAATACCAGACGGTATCTTGACAATCCGGCTGTTTCTTTTTTGAATAGCCGTTTAAAATCCGGTCCGCCGCAAATACTATTAACTGCGGTATTATAGCAGTTGATACGAGGAGGTATGAAATGGCGGCAAAGATCGGTATTCCCAGGGGAATGTATTATTACAAACATTTCCCTTTCACAAAAACCTTTCTGACGGAAATCGGCGCAGAAATCGTTCCTTCTCCGGAGACAACCAAGGAGATTCTGGACAAGGGCGTTCAATATTGTATTGACGATGCATGCCTGCCCGTAAAGGTATACCACGGGCACGCCCATTACCTGCGGGATAAAGCAGATTTTCTTTTGATCCCGCGTTTGACCAGCATCTCCAAGGGCGAGTACATCTGCCCGAAATTCGGAGGTCTTCCGGAAATGGTGAAATATTCCGTACCGCAGCTCCCCCGTATTCTTGATGTTGAGGTCAACATGCTCCGGAGCAGATGGGGACTAGATAAGGCGCTCTATCGCCTTGCATACGGGCTAGGTATAAAAAACCCTTTCAGGATACGCCAGGCAGCAGGCAAGGCGCTGTCTGCGCATCGCAGCTTCAAAGGCAGAGTCCTGGAAGGGCATTCACCTAATGATGTGATCGACGGTAAACCGCCTAAATATATCAACGGCAGGGACACGGTGGGTTTGGTTGCACATCCTTACCTGCTTTACGATTCCTATATTAATATGAATTTGTTGAATAAGCTGACAGAAAGGGGCATCCGGTATGTGACGACCGAAATGGTGGACCCCCATATCATTGAGCAGCGCTGCATGGAACTGCCCAAAAGAATGTTTTGGAGCAGCGGAAAAGAATTGATCGGGAGCGCCTTGTACCTGATGGACAACAGCCGGATTGACGGTGTGCTTTTTCTAACGGCTTTTTCTTGCGGAATCGATTCCCTGGTTGGAGAATTCATTGAGAAATATGCCAGAAGAGACTACCGTAAGCCTTTTATGGTGCTCAATATCGATGAGCACACAGGGGATGCCGGCTTTAATACCCGCATTGAAGCCTTTAAAGATTTGCTGAACGGGAGGTGCAAAGATGCGACTGACCTATCCTCACATGGGTGAAGCCTACATTGCCATTAAGAGCCTTTTTGACGATATCGGCGTAGAAAGCACCATTCCTTCTTTTACGACAGATACCACACTGCGGCTGGGCGCTGCACTATCACCGGAAACCATATGCCTGCCGTTCAAGATCATGCTTGGAAATTATATAAACAGCATTAAAGCAGGAGCGGACACCGTCCTGATCACCGGAAGCTGCGGTCCCTGCCGCTACGGCTATTATGGCCCCATCCAGCAGCAGATCCTTAGGGAAGCTGGTTATCGGGATATTGACATCATTGTGCTGGATCCGCCCAGAGAAGGCTACCGGGATTTTTATGCTGCCGTGAAGAAACTATCCCACCGAGGCAGGACGCATCCGCTTCAAGCGGTGCTGACGGCTTATAGAGTCAGCTGTGCCGTAGATGCGCTGAATGACCTGCTGTATCATATACGGCCCCGAGCCGTCAATAAAGCGGAAGTAAGGGCTATCCTGCATCGCTTCAAGGAGCAGGTGACGCAAGCATGCGGCTCTGCAGAGATCCTGAAAATGGTGGAAGAAACCGGCAATGCGCTGAAGCAGGTTGAAATCAACAATGAAATCAAACCGCTGAAGATCGGAATCATCGGTGAGATATACACCATCATCGAGCCCTTTACCAATCTGAATATTGAAGAGAGGCTTGGAGAAATGGGAATGGAAGTGCACCGTTCCATGACTGTAAGGAGCTGGATACAGAATACCCTGATCAAGCCCATGACAGGCCGCAAGAGCTACGTGCTTGAGAAAAAGCTCTCAAAGCCCTATCTTCCCGCCATGATTGGGGGGCATGCGCAGCAATGCATCGGCCATGCAGTACAATATGCCCAAATGGGCTACGACGGCCTCATCCAGATCTATCCCATGACCTGCATGCCGGAAATCGTATCCCGGTCCATCCTGCCTCAGGTTGAAAAGGACTATGGCATCCCCATCCTCTATCTTATTGTGGATGAGCAGACCGGAATGGCAGGTTATGTGACCCGCATCGAGGCTTTTGTGGATTGTGTTGCACGGCGAAAAAAAGAAATGCTGCACGAATAAAGCGGCCTATACCGCTTTATTCTTCGCTTTCGATGTCATCCGCATCTCTTAGTACTTGCTTATAGGGCGAGTATTCTACCAGTTCGTCGACGTTTTTGAGCGCCCTGCGCCAAAGATAGAGCATATAAGGGACGAAAAGGACCAGCATGTAGAACCGCTGCGAGAATAATATAAAATCATAAAAGCCGTGCAGCAGGATCGGTACAAGGAAGGCTAGCCGGGTATACTTCGTTCTGAGAGCGGGACGCACAAACTTGGCGATGCCCAGGTAATAGCCCATTGTCACGCCGAAAAGGGCGTGGGCCGGCACAGCTGTCAAGGAACGGATCAAAGCCGTGTTGAACCCGCTGCCTAAGACATAACCTACATTTTCTACCGTGGCAAAGCCCAGGGAAATGAAAACGCAGTAGACGATGCCGTCGTACATCTCATCGAACTCCCTGTCCTTCCAGATGTACATAAAAAAAAGGAGATATTTGAAGGCTTCTTCCACCAGTCCGGCTACCACAAAGGCTGTGTACCCGGCGGCCAGCAAGCTGCTGTCGGCCATATCAAACAGGTTAAGGCGCATCTCGACAATCAGCACCGGTATCACCGCAAGGCTGCCTGCCATGAAGGCCTTCAGCAGCATCCGCCTGGGTTCCTTTTCGTATCTGTCCCTCATGTAGAAGTAATACAACAGCGCTATGGAAGGCGCAATGGCTGCTGATAACAAAAGCATCGGATCCCCTCCAAAAAGATTTATCTTTTTATCATTTTTTCAATCAGTTCTATTTGTCGGTCATTGAGGTCATACAACCTATAGAGTTCCCTATCAATGCACTCAATAATCGCTTCTCGCTCCAGCAGAGCGTCTGCCTCGCAAAGCCTCTGCGCGAGGGCAGCTATCGGTTCGTCCATGTGATCTGCTTTCAGCTTAAGCCTCAGTACCGTATTCGGGTAATAATCAAACAGGTTATCGCTGATTTTCTTTGCATAGCATTTGAAATAGTATTCAAACAGTTTGGAATTCAATAGCGCCGCCGCATACGGCAGTGTCAGCTGCCAGGGCGCTTTTCGCTTCAGCCTGAGGCTATAGACATCTGCACTGCAATAATTGCCTTCTGTATCAATGGCAAACCGGCTGCTGGCCGATTTGTAAGGATAAACCAGCTTCTCGCCCTCAAAAACCGCTTTGTTTCTCCCCCATTGCAGCTGATACCATTTCCGCACACCGTTTCTGCATTCACGACGCTGCTCCAGACGCTCCCTGTACCGCCCAATAAATGTGATGGCGTTGGGGCAATCCGTTTCATTTTCTATTTCATCCGCATAGATCAGAAGATAGTCCGAAGGCTTGACAAAATAACGTTCAACACTGCTGTTCTTGATCCAGGGCTTCAGCAAACGGGGTTCGATCCCCTCCCGCTCTGCCGTTGCCGTATCCAGAATAAATGCCTTGTCGCAGCCGGTTATGACACCCTGATAGCTGTCAAAAAGCTGTCCCAGGGTGTGGGTTCCTGCTGCTTCAAGCTTCAAGAAGATCTCATGCTTTTCCGGCGGCAGCAGCAGCCACCCCTCATCCTTCAGCATATGCTCCCGTATCTGAAACTGATCGAAATTCTCACTGGAAAACAGCCCTGTATCCTTTGCTGCATCGGCCTCTCCCTGGTATCTGAATACTTCTCCGCTCTGAAGCCGGCTGTTCTTCTGCAAGGTGATGATGCAGGAAGCGACGCCTGCATCCTTAAAAACCGGATATCCGAAAAAATCCACAATCTCAAGGATTGTACTGTTGCGCTTCACAAACCGTCTCAGCCCCTCTGCCGACGGCCCCTCCAGGAAGTATCTGGATGTTATGAAGGACAGGGTTCCCCCATCCACCAGTAGATCCAGCCCTCTTTTAAAAAAGCAGAAGGATATATCGGACTTGTCCTTATATATACCTGGGTAATGCTGCTGCAACGTCTTTTTGTATGTACCCGAAACCTGCTTATGTCCCACATAAGGCGGATTGCCGATAATATAATGGTAATTGTTTTGCCAGATCCCGTTTTCGCCGGTATTTAAAAAAGCCAGGAGATTGTCTGCTTCAGCAGAAGAAACCAGGCTGTCGCAGCACGCCAGATTTGTCCGGCAGGCGCAGCCTGCTGCTTTGGCCAGTGCTGCTCCGGCTAAGCTTATAGCTGCCTCATCGATATCTGCACCCCAAAGGTTGTTTTCCACAATAAAACGTCCCAGCCTGTCCCCCGTCAGCAGCGGCTCCAGCTCTGTGTGGCGCTTCAATATGTCCTCCATGCAGGCCTCAAACCGCCTCTTCAGAACCTCAAAGGCTTTAAGCAGAAAATGCCCGGTGCCGCATGCGGGATCCAGGATTCTGATGTAGGGATCCTTTATTACATCCGCATTACCCAATAGTTTTTCAGTCATATGTTCCACCACCACCTGGGGCGTATAGAACACGCCTTTGCTCTTCCTGGCCTGCTGGCCTTTTGAGCTCTCAACCGTCTTGCTCATCTCCAGATAGCTTTTGTCGAAGCCCATTTCACACCTCAAATCTCCGATCCTATTCCATTCGATATAAGGCGCCCTCCAGCGGTTCCAGGCTGATCTCAACTGCCTGATCCAAAATAGGGATATGCTGCGCATCAGCCAAGAGGTTCCTCATGCCGTACACCTTCAAGCCCGGCAAATCGATGCGGATGCCGTGCCGTTTGTCCTGGCTACGGTTTATCAGGATCAGGAATGTACCGTTATCCGCTGTATTCCCAAAAACATCTTGCTGATTCACGATCCTTCTCAGATAACCCAGCACATCTCCTCTTGAAAAAACCGGCTGCCAGCTCCCTACCGACAAGGCATCATGCCGCTTGCGGGTGGCAATGAGCAGCCGATACCAGGCCAATAAATCCTTGTCTTCCGCTCCCCAAGGGTAGGTGCTCCGGTTGAGGGGGTCCCTGTAACCTTCCACACCTGCCTCATCTCCGTAATAGACACAAGGGACGCCGGGAAAAGTCATCTGTATCAGCACCGCCAGCTTCAGCCGGGCAACAGCCAGGTTCCGCTGCGAATCCGGCAGCACATATTGCTCCTTCCGGCGCTGCGTCATGGCACTCTCATCCGGTGCTTCACCCAGTAGTGTCAATACCCTTGGTACGTCATGGCTCCCAATCAAGTTCATGCTGCTGTAAAAACTGTAGGGGGGATAGTTCTCATATAAACTGGCTAAAGCCGTTTCTGTAAAAGCGGCATCATGTTTGTACAGAAAAAAATCCAGAAGGATGGACCGGAAAGGATAGTTCATGACCGAGTCCAGGCCGCTTCCCTGGAGATAACTGCGGCGCTTTCCGTAGCTGATCTTGTTGGAAGCGTCTTCCCACACCTCACCGATGAGGACGGATTCGGGATCGGTCTCCTTCATGGCTTGCCTGACAAGGGTGATAAACGCATCCGGCAGTTCATCCGCCACATCCAGCCGCCAGCCCTTGGCACCCTGCTTCATCCAATACTTGATAACGCTTTCCTCTCCGGTTATAACGAAGTCAATGTAGCTTGGGTTCATTTCCTCGACATTGGGCAGCGTATTGATACCCCACCAACATTCATAGCTGTCCGGGTTGCCGCAGAAACGGTACCAGCCGTAGTAGGGTGAACTCTGGGACTGATAGGCCCCAATGCCCGGATAATTGCCGTAACGGTTAAAGTAAATACTGTCACTGCCCGTATGGCTGAAGACACCATCCAGAATAACAGAGATCCCCATCTCCCGTGCTTTGGCACACAAGGTGCCGAACAACGCAATATCTCCAAACATAGCGTCAATTTTTTTGTAGTCGCCTGTGTCGTACTTATGGTTGCTGGGTGCTTCAAAAATAGGGTTGAGATACAAGACATCCACACCCAATTCCTTCAGATAGGGCAGCTTGCTGATGACACCCTGCAGGTTCCCGCCGAAAAAATCCCATCGGAGGATGCCCCCGGTTTCCGGATCCTTCAAATACACCGGCTTATCTGCCCAATTCCCGTATATGAAGCTGTTCTTCTTGGGATTCAGCACCTTGCCGTCATCACTGCCGTTGCAGAACCGGTCTACAAAAATCTGGTACATGACCGCTTTCTTGTACCAGACCGGTGTGACTGCCTTTTCATCATATACCGTTATCTGATAAAAAGGCGGCAATGTCCGGGAGAGGACCCCGACCCCGCCAAAGCGGTTTGAGTTATTTCCGTAATAGTACAGCTGGCCGGCTGCATGGATCTCGAAGCAATACCACAGCAGTCCGGGCTCTTCAGTCACCCGGGTCTCAGCCAGATACACGGAATACCCGCCTGCCTGCTTTTCCTGCTGCATGGGCAGCTTATTTACAGGCCCCCCTTCAACCTGAAGCAAAAGCCACACCTGATCGATAGGATCATCGGTCAGGCTGGCAAGCTTCAGCTGAATTTCTGTACCGCAGCACACGGCACCAAAGGGCCTTCTGTAAACTTCGCGATGCGAGTCATGTATGATCTGCAAATCTGACATCCTATCACCTGCTTGCGCTGTTTTTATTCTTTCACCATAATGCTTTGAGCTCCCCAGATGCCGCTTGCATATTCCTCTATGGTGCGGTCACTGGAGAAACGGCCGGAATGGGCTATATTGTTGATACTCATCTGCTGCCATTTGGCAGGCTGTCTGTATAACTGATCCACCCGCTGATGCGCCTTGATATAATCGTCAAAATCCTTCAATACGAAATATTCATCATTATGCATCAGTAAGGCATTGTAAATACTCATGAATTCCACATGGCCTACGCGGAAAAAGCCGTTAACAAGCTGCTCCAATATGGTCTTGAGCCGGGGATCGTTGTTGTAGAATTCCATTGAGTTGTAGCCGCCGTTGCGGTAATATTCCAGCACCTCCCGCTCGGTCATGCCGAATATGATGATATTGTCGTCGCCTACCTCTTCCCGTATCTCAATATTGGCACCATCCAACGTGGCGACGGTAATAGCCCCGTTCATCATGAGCTTCATGTTTCCTGTACCGGAAGCCTCCTTGGTGGTGGTGGAAATCTGCTCGCTGATGTCGGCAGCAGGTATGATCCTTTCCGCCAGGGATACCTTGTAGTCTTCCATAAAGACAATCTTTATCTTATCCTTTATGACAGGATCATGGTTCACTTTTTCCGCCAGTGTATTGATCAGCTTGATCTGCTGCTTCGCCAGATAGTAGCCCGGTGCTGCCTTGGCACCAAATATGAATGTTCTGGGTATGACATCCAAATCCGGGTCTTCCCGCAAACGGTTATATAAATCCATGATGTGGAATACGTTCAGAATCTGCCGTTTGTACGCGTGCATACGTTTGACCTGAACGTCGAAAATCGATTCCGGATTGACGGTGATATTATATTTATCCTTAATGATGCCGGCCAGCTGCCGCTTATTGTCCAGCTTGATTTTCCTTGTGATTTCCTGAAAAGCCGGATCGTTTTCAAATTTCAATAGCTTCTTAAGCTCGGAAGGATGGCGCATCCAAGCCGTTCCAATGGCGTCCCTTATGGCACAGGTCAACCCCGGATTGGCTTTGAGAAGCCATCTCCTGTGGGTGATGCCGTTGGTTTTGTTGTTGAACTTATACGGATAGAAGTTGTAGAAATTGGCCAGTTCCTGCTTCTTCAGTATCTCGGTGTGGATCTTTGCAACACCATTGACGCTGTGGCTCCCCACAATTGCCAGGTTAGCCATTTTGACATAACCGTCGGCCAGTATCGCCATTGCCGCAATCCGTCCCCAATCTGCCGGATACCGGTTCCACAACTCCCTGCAGAACCTTTCGTTGATTTCCTGTACGATCATATAAATACGCGGCAGCAGTTCCTTGAAGAGGTCGATAGGCCATTTTTCAAGGGCTTCCGACATAATGGTATGATTGGTGTAGGAAATGGTATTGGTGGTGATTTTCCAGGCTTCGTCCCACTCCAGACCTTCCTGGTCTATCAGGATCCTCATAAGCTCCGGAACAGCGACTGCAGGGTGGGTATCGTTGATATGCACGGCTACTTTTTCATCAAAATCCCGGATGTCATGATTGCCCGACTTAAACCTTTTGACGATGCTCTGAAGTCCTGCAGACACGAAGAAATACTGCTGCTTGAGCCTCAAGCGCCGTCCTTCAGCATAGGAATCATCGGGATACAGTACCTGGGAAATCGACTCAACGGAGTACTTGTATTCCACTGCCTTCATATAATCTCCCCGGCTGAAGGAGGTCAGGTCGAAGTCCTTGTTGGGCGCTTCGGCACTCCAAAGCCGGAGGGTATTGACCGTGTCATTTTTATAGCCTATGATGGGCGTATCATAGGGAACGGCCAGTACGGTTTCATAATCCTCATGATGAACCTTCAGCTTGTCGTCCGTCCGCTCAACCCACACATTCCCGCCGAAGCGCACCTCTACAGCCTTATCCGCCTTCCGGATCTCCCACACATTGCCTTCCCGCAGCCAGTTTTCGGGCAGCTCAACCTGGTAACCGTTTACGATCTTCTGCTCAAAAAGACCGTATTTGTACCGAATACCGCAGCCGTGCCCTGGAATGCCCAGTGATGCCATGGAATCCAGAAAACATGCCGCCAGTCTGCCCAATCCGCCGTTGCCAAGTCCGGCATCCGGCTCAGCGGCTTTCAGCTCCTTAAGGGACATGCCCAATTCGCTGAGGACCTCTTCACAAACCTGCTCCAGACCCGTGTTAACGAGATTATTGCCGAGGAGCCTTCCTAGCAGAAACTCTATGGAGAAATAGTACACCTGCTTGGAACCTTTTTTTAGATAGGCCTCATTCGTTTTGACCCAGTTCTCAGCGGCGTAATCCCGGATCAGGCTTCCCAGTGCCGAGTATTTATCTGAGACGGATGCCTGCTCAAAACTCCTGGCATGCATCGTCATGAGCTTTCTCAAATAGTCTTCCTTGAATTTCTCTTTACTTATCACCATAAATGCCTCCACAAAAAGATTTGTATGACGGCCTAAAAAAATGCAACTTGCCGTACGGTCTGTTTTCGTCCCATACAAGAACGAATATTTTCCAATATTCTACATGAAAACAGGCAATGCAACAAGTTATTTTTTGCAGGCTTCATGCTATTATTCAAAAAATTACGGAGCGCCGTTGCCGGCGCTGCTGCCGCATATATAAATTATAATGCATCCGTTAGGATAAGACGATGGTGATAGCTGTACAACCTGGTGATCTCTTGCTTTTCAACCTGAATCAGGTAAGGTTCTGGTAAAGCTTTTTATACAGCACCGCTGTTTTCTTCCAGCTGAAATCCTCGCTCATGGCATTCCTGACAATCTGCTGCCAGGTATCCGTCCTGAAAAAGGACAATGCCCGCTTGACCGTAAAAAGCAAATCGTGGGGATTATATTGCGAAAAGCTGAAACCGTTTCCTTCTCCAGTATATTCATTATAGGCCCGGATGGTATCCTTAAGCCCGCCTGTTTCTCTTACAATGGGTACACAGCCATAGCGCAGGGCAATCAATTGACCGACGCCGCAGGGTTCAAACAGGGACGGCATCAGGTACATGTCGGCGCCTGCATAAATCTTTCGTGCAAACGTATCATCATAGCTGATATTCACTGAAAGCTTTTCAGGATACTTTTGTGCATATTCCTTGAAAAAATTTTCATAGCTGCTGTCTCCCGTTCCCATGACCACCATCTGAATATCATCTGACATCAGTTCGTCAATGGTATGCGCGATCAGGTCAATGCCCTTGCGCCGTGTCAGCCTGAAAATCATGGCCAGCATGGGGACATCCTTACGGATCGGCAAGCCCAGAAGCGCCTGAAGGCGGACCTTGTTTTCCGCTTTCTTTTCCAGGGTTTTGTGGTCATACTGGGCAAAGATGCTTCTGTCCTTGGCCGGGTTGTAGTGGGTATAATCAATGCCGTTTGTGATGCCGTACAGGTCTTCCCGCCTTTTCCGCACCAGGTCATCCAGCCGCTCGCCGAAGAAGGGTGTTTGAATTTCCTCGGCATAAGTATTGCTGACCGTGGTGATGATATTGGAATAATTCAGGCCGCCCTTGGCGAAACTCACACCGCCGTAAAACTCAACCCCATCGATGCTGAAGTATTCTTCCGACAGGTTCAGGAGCTCGCCCAATATTTCCTTGGGAAATATTCCCTGATATTGAAGGTCATGTATGGTAAATACCGTTTTTATGTCCTTATAACACTCATCTTCGGTATAATGTGCCTGAAGCAGCGGGCTGATCATTCCCGTTTCCCAATCGTGGCAGTGCAGCACATCCGGTTTGAAATCCAGATATTTGATGGACTCCAGCGCTGCCCTGGAAAAAAATGCATATCTTTCCGCTTCGTCATAGAAGCCGTAAATCCCCTGTCGTTTGAAGTAATACTCATTATCAATGAAATAGAAGGGCATCCCTTCATATTTCAGCAGCTCTACTCCGCAATACTGGTTTCGCCAGCCTACCGGAACGCTGAAGATGCTGATGCAGGACATTTTATCCCTGAAAAAGGCGGGTATGTCCCCATATTTGGGAATCATCACCCTGGCATCGATCCCAAGCTTCCGTAATTCTTTCGGAAGTGAAAATATAACATCTCCCAACCCTCCGGTCTTTATAAACGGAAAGGCTTCCGAAGCGATAAACAATACCTTCATGCCGATATACTCCTTTCCTGAGGAACAGCAAAACAACCGCTTATGAACCTGCCGTTCCTATATCATGGCCTTTTTCTCAATGACCACGGGATATTTCTCGTCTCCTTTAAGTTGCTTCTCTTTTGTAATTCTGACGTTCTTATCCAAAATCACATTCCGCAGGAATGCATTCTCTTCGATGATGCAATTCTGCATGATGATGCTGTTCTTCACAACAGCGCCTTTCTTGATCTGAACCCCTCTGAAAATGACGCTGTTCTCAACCACCCCGTTAATGACACCCCCGCTGGCAATCAGAGAATTCGATACCTTGGCATTTTCAGTATACTTTGTCGGCGGTTCGTCTTTGACTTTTGTATAGATGAGTCCGTTCTTGAAGAAAAGCTCCTTGGAAACCGGCAGACTCAAAAGCTGCATATTAGCCCTGTAATAGCTTTGAATGGAGTTGACACAGGCCAGGTGCCCTTCAAAGCGGTAGCCCATAACCTTGAACTTGCCGATATTCTTATGGATGGCATCCTTTAGATAATCGCAGTCGCCTCTGGATACACAGGTATGTACGATATCGAGGAAAAGCGATTTCTTCATGATGTACATTTCCATCGAAATATTGCATTCGTCGCGTTTGCACATATTGATGTCAACCCCGTTGACCCTGCCGTTTTCATCCAGGCTCAGCGTATTGCACTGGTAGAAATCCTCCGAACAGGTATTGGCCTTCTTATAAACGATGGTAATATCTGCCCCCGATTCTTCATGGGACCGGATGGCTTTCCTCATATCCACATTGCAGATCATATGGCTTGAGGTAATCACCACATTGTTCTGCTTGCTCAAGTGGATGTAATCGATATGGTTCTTGAAGTTTTCGATATCGCCTCTAAATATACCAAGGGTATAGTAATTGAACATCGGCGTCATGATGAACATGCCGTCGTTTTTTCTGTCCAGGTCCCAGGCTTTGCCGGTACCCAGGTGGTCCAGCAGCGACCTGTATTTGTTCTGTGTGAAGATGCTGACATTCTGAATGCCGGCATTGACCAGATTTGACAACGCAAAATCTATGATCCGATACCTGCCTGCAAACGGAACGGAAGCAATGGGCCTGTTGTATGTAAGCTCTTTTATATAGTCTTCCCGCTCGCTCAGGTTGATAATGCCCATATAATCCAACATGATGTTCCCTCCCCCTACTCTTTATACACCGTGTTCTCCGGCAGCTCTTCATTCTCACCTACCAGCGTGATGCTCTTGGAGCTTTTGTCTCCGATGCGGCAGCCGGGTTTGATGGAGGACTCCTGCCCGATGATGGCCCTTTCAATAGTGACATTCTCCTCAATGATGACCTTCGGCATCACCACCGTATCGATGACTTTTGTATTCTTGCCCACATAGACACCGGGGAAAAGGACGGAATTCCGTACTTCGCCGTATATGACACAGCCTTCTCCCACCATAGAGCCTTGAACCACGGCCGTATCCCCCATATAATGCGGCGGACGGATAGGGCTGACGGAATAGATCTTCCATTTGTTATCCAAGAGATTCAGTTTGTTGTCTTCCTTTAGAAGGTCCATATTGGCTTCCCACAGGCTGTCTATGGTCCCCACATCCTTCCAGTAGCCCTCGAAGGGGTAGGCAAAAAGCCGGATATCCGACTGAAGCATCTGGGGAATGATGTTTTTTCCGAAATCGTTGCTGGAGTCAGGATCCAATTCATCTTCGACCAGATACTGCTTCAGGATTTCCCAATTGAATATGTAAATTCCCATTGAAGCCAGATTGCTCTTGGCATGCTTGGGCTTTTCATCGAATTCGTATATCTTGCCGTCTTTTTCGGTATTCATGATGCCGAAACGGCTTGTTTCCTCCCAGGGTACCTCGATAACGGCAATGGTCGCCTCGGCTTCTTTTTCCTTATGGTATTCCAGCATCTTGGAATAATCCATCTTGTAGATGTGGTCTCCGGACAGGATCACCACATATTCGGGATTGTATTCATCAATAAAGTTGATATTCTGGTATATGGCGTTGGCCGTTCCTTTATACCATTCCCCTCCCTTTTCATTGACATACGGCGGCAGCAGGGTTACTCCGCCCTTCTTTCTGTCCAGGTCCCAGGGGCTTCCGATACCGATATAGGTATTGAGCGCCAGCGGCTGGTACTGTGTCAGGACACCTACCGTGTCTATGCCTGAGTTGGAACAGTTGCTCAAAACAAAATCAATAATGCGGTATTTGCCGCCGTAATAAACGGCAGGCTTGGCGATTTTTTTCGTCAACAGTGTCAGCCTGCTGCCCTGTCCTCCCGCCAGAATCATGGCAATCCATTCTTTTCTCCTCATCTTGCTTCCCCTCCCCTATTCATTCTTGCACTATTTATATTAATTTCTATTTATTACATGCTTAATAAAATTATAGAGGATTGACATTAACAGTATGTTAATAGGCCATTAACCTCTGATTAATTCTGGTCCGCATCCGCATCGGGCAACGACAGTCTAATTTTGAATATTTAGAATATTTCTTTGTTTCGTATGAATTCTACAATAACATGGAATATCCTGCATATGCAAGCAAATTTGTGCAGCTGAATATGCAAAATTGTCCCTATCAGGCACGACATTAGCCATTATATTCAATTGAAGCAAAATTTATGTCGGCAGCCCGGAGGCCTAAAAACAAATGTTTTTGCTCAGTCTGTTTAGTTCTGCAATCAGGATCCGCTTCTGTTCAACATCCATCCGGACGGGTTTGCCTCCCATTATGATACCGGGAACAAGGTCGATGCCCGCCAGTTTTTTCTCACTGTCATACCGCAGACTTGCTACCAGCATGCGGTTGGAAAGCGCCGACCTGGACTGGGTAAACACAAAATTGCCCAGGCTGTAAAATATGGGTTTTCCTTTATATAGCTCCACGCCTTGTACGACGTGTGGGTGATGCCCCATGACGACATCTGCCCCGGCATCCACCATTTTATGTGCCGTTTCCATTTCCTGCATCCGAACCTCTGTGGAACCCTCTTTCCCCCAATGGACGGAAACGACGACCAGGTCACATTTTTCCTTTAGCTTCCTGATGCTTTCCGTGTATGCAGCCTCTTGAATCCTATACGCGCCTAGGATCCCAGGCCTGTTCTCTCTTGCATACCACGCTACATTGGGAATAACGCTGGAAAAAGCTAAAAAACCCACCCGCAGGTCCTTTTTTTCGATAACGACACCTGCTTCCGCCTCCTCACGGGTGTATCCGCCGCCGCCATAGAACACGCCGGCAGCCTTTAGATGCTGCAAGGTATCAGTAAAAGCAGCAGTCCCGTAATCCAATATATGGTTGTTAGCTATTGATACGGCTGTAAAGTTGTTCTCCTTCAAAAGCCCTGCGATTTCCGGACTGCTCCTGAAGGTGTACGCTTTCCCCTCAACCGGGATGCCCCGCTCGGACAAAGCCGTTTCAAGGTTGCCGAATACAAAGTCGCTGCTTTTCAGGTGCCCGGCATAATCCTCGAAAACCACAGCGCCCCCTTCCTTTTCGATCAGAGCCCCTACATGCTTGTCGAACATCATGTCGCCTGCCACCGTTATGGTGATTGCCGCCTGCCGCCCTGCCTGCTGCTTCTCTACCCCGGTATCCGCAAATTCCGGCCCCAGAGACATTAGAAACATCATAAAGGTCAGCAGCATCCTTTTCATGAACCCATCCCTCCTGCTCAGTCTTCTTTTCTCTTGCTGTCGATCCGTATGATCCTGGCTTCTCCGGTTTTTCCGGCCCGCTTCTTTTCCTCATAGGCATCCAGCTCGGCTTTGTAGGCAGCCCAGATAAAAGCCAGTACTGTAACGTCATCCAGCAGCCCCAGGCCCAAAATGAAATCCGGCACGATATCAGCGGGAAAGATGAAATACAGCAGACTTGCCATAAAAAGCAGCTTCTTCACGACAGGGATTTCCTTATCTCTGAGATAACTCAGCGTCAGCCTCAAACGTTTAATCATCGTATCATCCTCTCCATTATTATACATTTATTCGACCCTTGTTATGTATTTCCTGCCGGTAATGAATCTGTCAGGGAAAGAAAATATTCCCTTCACATATTGGAAATGCTGTAGTATAATATAGTATAAATATAGACAGGCTGAATTCCTATGGAAGCGGGGGATCACTTCCGGGGTGAATGGGCACTTTGCAGGCAAAGTGGGCTTAACTAGTTGTTAAGCAGCATGAGTACAGGTGTCCTAGGGTTACTCTCGATCCGAATCCGTCAACTAACCTCGTAAGCCTGGCAGATAACGTTTCGCTTATTCTTTGCAGGTAAGCCGGTATCCGTTATCCAAGTGAGAGGAGAAATCGAATGAAAAACTGGAGCAGACCGTATTCACTTGTTGTATTGACCCTGCTTATAACTATTGCATTATCGGTTCCTGTGTTTGCAGATTCTATTGTTTTCGAAAAGGGCGACAGTTCGCCCACTATCGCTGAAGCACAGGCCGCGCTTAAGAAGCTGGGTTTTTTTAACGAAAGCTGTACAGGCTATTTCGGTGACGTCACCGAGAAAGCCGTCGTTCAGTTTCAAAAGAAGTACGACCTGGGCGCCGATGGCAAACTAGGACCTACCACCATCAGCTGGCTTGACAAAGAGACCGGCAAAAAGATTACCGTAACCCCCTCCACCGGCAGATCACAATCCGCCGCCAGAAGGGATACGACCAAGGTCGATGTCCGGTACAAAGTCAGAAAAGGCGACACCATCTGGGATATTGCAGACGACTATAATGTTTCCGTCCGTTCCATACTGGAAGCCAACGGACTCAGCGAGGATTCCGTACTGCGGATCAACCAGGAGCTGATTATTCCAAACGTCGTCAAGGTTATAAAGCCCAGCACCCCTGCCGAAAAGGAAACAAAGAAGGCTACCGAAGCCAATGCTGAGCCTGCCAAGGCAGATGCACAAAAGCCAGTACAGGACAGCGCAGAGATCGGTACCATCTATGAACATAATGCCAATACTGCCGTAGTCAAGGAAGGCGACACCATCGAATCTATCGCAGAGGATTATGGTGTGACCATCGAAGCCTTACTTAAGGAAAACGAATTGGACGCAGCAGCAGTGCTGCAGCCGGGACAGGAACTGAAGGTTCCGGAAGACAGCGGACATATCGATGAAAACAGCACCTCGGATCAGGGATCTGCCGCACCACTAAAGGGTGAGTATCTGGATTGGTTCGGCAAGGTGGACAAGATCTTCGAGAAGGGTGCCGTAGCAACCGTAACGGATATCGCAACCGGCAAGAGCTTCAAGGCCAGAAGGCTTTACGGCCGCAATCATGCGGACTCCGAACCGCTGACCAAGAAGGATACGGAAATAGTGAAGAGCATCTACGGAAGCTGGAGCTGGAACCGTAGAGCCGTTATTGTCACCATTGACGGCCGCAATATCGCAGCATCCATGAACGGCATGCCCCATGGCGGCGAAGCCATCAAGAATAATGGCTTCAAAGGCCACTTCTGCATCCACTTCAAAGGCAGCAAGACCCATGCAGGCAACAGAGTGGACAAGAGTCACCAGGCAGCAGTCAAAAAAGCTGCCGGACAATAAAAAGATCAAGCTGTAACCCCTCATACACTGAGGGGTTTTCTTATGCGCCAAATTTCTTCAGCTTCATTGCGTTTGCGAGCAAATAGTTGACCAGATACCTGCTTTCGAAGGTCCCAAGCCCCCCTTTATTGCACTCGTTTTCGGTGAAGCGGCAGGTATCATCCGCACCGCAGAAGGCGGAGTGGATCAGTACCGGCACATGGTGCCAGCTGTGTGCTTTCATTGCAGCCGCATGCATCGCAGTATGCCGCAAAGATATCCGGCCTGCCCTTCTGTCGATTATGACCCCTTCCGGGTCTGCAGTGGCAAAGTTGCATCTTGCCGCGATATCACCGTCTATGATGTCCATATCCAGACCGGCAGCTTCCAGCATCCCTCTCCCAATTCAAACCACACCCTTTGATTTTGAGATGCCATCCTTAACTGCTTCTTGCTGATCTATAAAAATTTTTATTATTTTAACAAGAAAAGAAGGAAAAGTGGATTTTTTATAGTAATTATAGGTAACAACCCTAAAAGTAGTATCAACGATTTCCTGCCGTTTATTCTATCAGCAAAGGACTGAAAAGTATGAAGGATGCCAATGAAATCATCAAGTATTTTTTCCTGATTTTTCTATCCACCGAATTAACCTATTATATTGCAAAAGGGAAGCCTGATTTCTTTCTGGTCATGGGCATAACTGTTTTTTTCACCACGCTGTTTGCATTGGACAGATATGGCCTATTTAAAGGCATTCCACTTTCCCGCCTGAAACGTGACAGTCAATCCATAAAAAAGGATCAGTCCATGTAGGGTAATTTGAGCAGAAGCAACCAGCTTCTGTTTTTTTATACTCTTTTTGCCGGTTTGTGAAATTTTTGTTAAATTATTCTCCATTAAAGCCTCAGACCTATTTACAAATTTCATATTTATGGTATAATGGTTATAACAATTTGCTATTGATAATAGTTATCTTCACAATCCCGAATTAACAGCCCTATACACACAAATGGTTCAAGATAAATGGTTGTAATTTATTCCAATAACAGATTATTTGTCTTGACAGATAGCATTTATTGGATTATGCTTTTTGTAGAATAATAATTTTCGCTGGAGGATGAGAAAAATGTTTGATTTGATCAGGGTATTGAAAGAAAAGGGTTATAAAGTAACTCCCCAGCGTATTGCAGTATATGATCTCTTAAAAGGCACTAAGGAGCATCCCAGTGCCGATATGCTTTATAACAAACTGCAGCCGCTGTATCCCACCATGAGTCTGGCTACGGTCTACAAATCCTTGGAGGTTTTCAAGGAGTTGGGTCTGGTCCAGGAGTTGAACGTGGGAGAGGACAAATTCCGGTATGATGCAAATGCCAGGCAGCACCCTCATATTACCTGCAGCTGTTGCGGCAAAGTAGAGGATGTTGACGACGAAATGTTCTTCGACCTTTTGGAGCAGGTAAGTCAGAAAACAGGTTATGAGCTGGTCAATCAGAAGCTGTATTTTTTCGGTTATTGCCCGCAATGCCAGAAGAACAAAGTTTCAGGTGTATCCTAAAATATACTCTCTGTATGTAGATGAAAAAACACTCAATGGTTCTTGGCCATTGAGTGTTTTTATTATTCTTTGAGCATGGATTGGTTTAAAGCATGATTCACTGCTTTTACCACTTTGTTGATGACGTATGCGGAGCTTCCTTCTGTGCTGACCTGTGCCACTTCCTGGTTTTTAATGGTAGAATAGATCAGGTCTGAGATCTCATCCTTCAGTTTCGGATTCTCACTCATATAGGCAGCCGGCAGCTCCAGGAGCTTTATACTTTTGATCCGCTGGTTTTTGACTGTCACTTCGGCTTTGATGGCCCCAAGCTCTGTTTTCTCCGTTCCGACAAATGTGCCGTCATTATACTTTAGATATGTATATCCTGAAGCAGCCATCCCCGCTTCATTACTTCGCAGTGTAAACAACAATACCAGCCCGGCAATCAAAACCAGTAAAAGAGCCGCATAAATCATCAGATTCTTCTTTGTGATTACAATAATTTTCGGTTTAATAACTATCCCTCCCATCTTATTGGTGTCGCTTTTCATCGTCCTAATCCTAATATAAGGTTATTACGGAGGGATTCAATATATGTTAGGGTGATAAAAAAAGTTTGCCTACAAAATAAACGATTTTCCGATAACCGTCGACCATCAGCCAACAACGGAGTTCGTCCATTTGCCGCACCGGTCTCCCCACATGGCAACAGTTTTCTTATTCATGTCGACTTTGATGACTTCACAGGTATTATCGCAGCCGCCGCACTCGAAGCTGGTGGGATGGAAATCGAAATCCGTGCTTTCAAAGCCTCTGAAGCGTGTGACGGCACCGGTGCCCTCAATGTACTCCTTTGCCAGTACGGCTGAGCCGATGGCACCCATGACGTTGTAATGCTCCGGTATGATGATTTCATGACCGACTTCTTTTTCAAAGGCTGCTTTGATTCCCTTGTTGGCTGCAACGCCACCCTGGAATACAAAAGGCGGCTCCAGCTTTTTTCCTCTTCCCAGATTATTGATATAGTTGCGTACCAAAGCTTCACACAGTCCGTTGATGATCTCAGCCTTGGAGAAGCCGTATTGCTGCTTTGCTATCATATCTGATTCAGCAAAGACAGTACATCTGCCTGCTATTCTCACGTTCTTCGCGGCAGTCAGTGCCAAGTCGCCGAACTCCTCAATCGGCACCTTCAGCCGTTCAGCCTGATGCTCAAGGAAGGAGCCGGTCCCGGCGGCACATACGGTATTCATGGCAAAATCAATGACCATTCCATCCTTCAGGAGAATGATCTTTGAATCCTGCCCGCCTATTTCAAATATGGTACGGGCTTCCGGCACATAGGTGATGGTGGCTGTCGCATGAGCTGTTATCTCATTTTTCACAACGTCTGCGCCGACGAGAATGCCCGTTAGCTGCCTGCCGCTGCCTGTCGTTCCAACGCCCAGCACCGTGACGCCATCCCCGAATTCCTTTCTCAGGTTACGGAGTCCCAGCTTCACCGATTCCAGCGGCTGCCCATTGGTTCTTATATACTGTTTTGATAATACGTTATACTGATTGTCTACTGCAACCACATTGGTACTGACTGAGCCCACGTCGATGCCAATATAAAAGGTCTTCATTCTTTACCTCCACATTCTGCGAATCTGTAATCGTATTTAACAACTTAGACTTCTTCATCTTGATCATGTCTATAAATGCCTCGACCCTTGTCTGCACATTGGCCGTTCCTGTTTGCTCATCAATGGACAGTGAAAGCACGGGGATTCCCCATTCTTTGGTGATGGTCGGAATCACACTTTGAGATATCAGTTCGGGAAGGCAGGCGAAGGGCATCAGATGGATAACGCCGTCGAAGCCTCTCTGGGCATAATCTACAATATGCCCAACTGTCTGTTTGGCGTGTCCCCCAATCATCTCCTGGATATAGGGTTCTCCCAGTTTCAGGATCTCCAATTCATGGGGTTTGGTGTACCGCTTCGGCAGGAGGTTGAAATCAATCCAGTCCGAAAGGTACTGGGATCTCTCTACTTCTGCATTGAGGCCGCCCAACAGCTCTTCTATCTTCATATTGATGGACTGCTCCATGACAACATATATTTCCCCTACAACACCTATTTTTATTCTTTTCTCCTGCGGCACCTGGCGGAGCTTAATGCCTTCAATGGCATTCTGCCCTTGCGCTTCAGCCTCAATCAGATCCGTATCGTTGTAAACCCGTTCAAAGCATCCTTGTATTCCTTCCCATACCCGTGTTGATTCGCCGGTATGTGCCTCATATGCCCGCTTAATCTGAATCTGCTTCTCCAGGCGGTCAAGGGCCTTACTCATGCGGTAAGACAGCTTCAAGGTGCGCCAGACCTCAGCCCACGACTTGCCGTTCTTGACCTTCCATACCTTTCTCATACTGTCCTTGAAATCATCCTTAAAGTCATCAAAAATGA
This sequence comes from Calditrichales bacterium MX18-03, assembly GCA_021083345.1. Classification (GTDB taxonomy): domain Bacteria; phylum Bacillota; class Clostridia; order Lutisporales; family Lutisporaceae; genus JAJGRE01. The sequence goes on from JAJGRE010000001.1 coordinate 1,298,105, forward strand.
TGACTTCCACCTCGTGGCCCAAGCTGTTCAGGATCCTTTGGTGCGTCTCTCCGTAGTAACCGGCACGGCAAGGGCCGTGCCCGCCGGAGGAAATGATGGTGTCCGCTCCCATTTCCAAGGCTTCCAGATAACTTCCCATCAGAACCTTCATTGGAAAACAGGAAAACTCCGGACTATGTTTGACCCCCAGATCGATGGTCCTTTTGGAAGGCACCGGAGGATCAATGATCTCATGCCCCAATAGCTCCAACAGCTTTTTATAAACCATGGTATTTCCCATATGTGGAAATGTAACCTTCATAATCTATCTATGCCTCCTTCTTAGCAGCCCGGTGTTTTCTCTTGAGCATGTCTGAAAACGCTTCGATCCGTGTCAAAAGATGGTTCTCACCGGTATGCTCATCCACCCTTACCGTCATGAAGGGCTTCTGGCACCGGATGGATTCCAGTTCCGCCACCTTGCCGATCAGGGAGTCCGGCCCGCAGCCGAAGGCTGTGACATGGATGATTCCGTCAACCGTATCATCCTCAAAGAACTTGTAAGCCGCTGACAGCAGTTTGTTTGAAAACGTCCAGAAAAGCTTTTTCCTTAAGTGCTTCAAGCCTGCATCCAGCAGCCTTTCATCATACATTTCGAAGGTCACGACATCGACCTTCATTTCACGGAGCTTATCCACAATATTCATACTGACAAATTCATCGTATATATCATAAACATAGCCCATCAGTCCAATTTTTATCTCACCCTTATGCTGCCGCACCTCGATGCTCTGTTTGCTTTCTAAAATCTCCAAGGCTTCAGCAGCGGTGTAGCCCTGCTTCATGATATAGCGGTACCGATTCCAGACCCTTTGGGCATCCTTCAACGCTTCCCTGACCAGGAAATCGGATTTCCCTAGTTTTGCTCCAATCTCAAGGAAGTTACCAGGCTGTGCAATATCATCGCTATCGGATTTGATCTGCGAGGACAAGAGCTTATCTGCAGCTCCAGGCAGGCTGTATTTCACCATATCCGGCAAACCCATGAACTTGGGACAAAAGCATTCCCTTTTCCGAATCTCCATCATTCTGGGAACATAGACATAATCAACGCCCTGCTCCAGTAAATCCAGAACATGTCCATTAAAGATTTTAATGGGTACGCAGATCTCAGGCACAGAATGCTTGATGCCCTTATCGATCAGTTCTTTGGTTGTCTGCTTTGATACAACCACCTGGCAGCCCATTTCTTCGAAGAAGGTTTTCCATAGAGGATAATAATAATAAAATAATAATGCCCGTGGTATACCTATTTTCACCAATTGACCCCCTCCCTTTATGATGCTGTTTATTATAAATATGAAAATGCATGCCCAAATATCAGCATAATATCATTTTATTCCTGCCGGCTCCAAACTACAAATGCAGTATTCATCCAATTATATGACTAAACACCGCCTATATGTTAGTTTAACCAATAGCAATTGCCGTCCTTTGATTATTTTCATGCCGTTCGCGGATGCTTCGTTTTGCATCTTTGCAACGGTTGAAATACCTGAGTTCAGGCTCATTTTGTCAATCTATGTAAAAAGACACCCTGCCTTTTAAGCTCAGGGTGTCTGATCCTATCCTATTTAAGTGCATATAGCCTGTCAAGAATCCACAAGCAGGCTTCCTGATGATCCTTGTACTGAAGTACCTGCTCCCGGAGCTGCCGCTTTGTATTTCCGTCCAGCTCCCCATATTCCCGTATATGCTGATAGAACTCTGTCATACCGCTGCTTCCTGCCTTCTGTTCCGATCCGAAGGTTTTCATCAGCTGCAGCAGCGAATGCCTCCATTGAGGCAGGTCTTTTTCGAAGCTATCGGTAAATGTGTTTTTGAGTCCGTTTTTCCCGGCATCCTCATAAAACGCATGCCGCGTCAATTGTGCCACCAGCATTGCTGCAGCCTGCACCTTGTCTTGCGGTATGGCTTCCTGCTTTATTCCAGTAGCAGCCTTGCTGTCCCGGTTGTCTTCTTCCTGCAGTCTTATACCGTTAGGCGCATTCAAGGCAGCTATACTTGTTGCCTGGCCTGCTGCATCCAAGTCCAAGCATAATCCTCCTGCATGATCCGGTCGGATGCTGCCCAGAAGCCCTTCCCATAACACAGGCATCGCCGGCCCGCTTCTGCTTTGGAAGTGGAGTTCCCCCTCTCCCAGCATCAAAATGCCCAGATTCAGGACAGCAGCACGCTGTCCCGCCGGTATATAGACCTGTGTGCTTTTAGTTTCCTGCGGTTCTGACAAAGGTCTATAAGAGAAGGACAGGACGCCTCCGGAGTTGCTATATACCTTCACCAGGCACTCCTGCAGCTGCTTTTCTATAACCCGGCGCTTCTCTGAAAAAAGCTGCTCCAGCAAATCCAGCCTGACCCTGCTCTCCAGCAACTGATAGGAGACCTGCTTCAGCGCTGCCTTATTACCAGGCATACGGAGCGCCAGGATCTCCTGGAAATAAGCATCTCTATCGGCCACCGCCTTTTCCATTGCTTTTTCCATCAGCTTATCCTGCACCAGCAGCGTTAGCCTTAGCATTCTCTCCGGCTTGCTTTCCAGCTGCTTGTAAAACTTTTCAAAATCCACGGCAGCGGCTCTATAAAATGCGGTCAGATCACTGCCCTGCGCCGATGCTGACGGTTTACTCAGGCTGCCGCTTCTGAACAGCTTGTATTCTCCATAAAGGGCATCCCCGAAAATAAAGGCACCTTGTGACAACCTATCAGGGTGATGCGCCATAAGCGCCATAAGATTGTCCCGGTCAACCACTGTCAATGCTTCCGGCTCACCTGAAACAAGATGCGCCAGCTTATCGTTCATGAACATGATCGCCTCAAGCATGCCGGTCAGCCGCACTTCCTGCTCGTGAAGCATTTCCAATTGTGTACTGCTTTCATAGCTGTCCAGAAGCTTCAGATCCGTCAGCGGCAGCGGAACCTGCGCTTCGCTGTAGCAATGTATCAGCATCGTTGCCTTCAATAGAAATATCAGTAGTAAAATTGATAATGTTCTTTTCAACGCGCAGCCTCCTGCCTTATATACTCACCATTTAGATTATAGCGTCCCGTGTGAGATTCCCGCAACCAGAATTTAAATAATTTCACTACCGCTTCCTGTCGAAATATAATATAATATGCTTAAACAGCCTTTAAACTATTAGAGCAGAATATCATCTGTGGGAGAGGATTATATTGAGCGAACTGCATGCTGCCATAGATTTCAACAACTATATCCACTCGGTTTCCCTGGCTCTGGATCTGGCTGAGGCCTGCGCGTTTAGGGATAAAATCCGCCGTGTCAATTTTGATGTTGCCGTTCCGGGCTTCAGCGTTTATACCCATAATTTTGCGGCCCATTCGAAGCGGACGGCGCTGATTTCTCTGTTTCTTGCCCAGCGGATGCAATATGATAAAAAAGAATTGCAGAATCTGTACATGGCCTCCTTCATGCACGATATCGGTGCAGTGGATGCATTTTATGTCTGCCACTCAGACCGCAGTTTCATCTATGAGCACTCTGATTTCGGCGCCGCCATCATCAAAAAACTGCCGGTCGACAGGTGCATATCGGAGTATATCAAGTTCCATCACGAGAACCATGACGGCTCCGGTCCCAACGGACTGGCAGGCAGCGATATTCCCGAAGCAGCCCGTATCATTCATGCTGCCGACATGCTGGAACTGATGTATAACGACGATGTACCCGGCCATCTGCAGCGGGATAAAATAATGACATGGATCCGGTCCAAGAAAGGTTCGCTTTTCTCACCTACGATTATTGATGCATTGGAGGAAGCAGCCTCCAGCGAAAAGTTCTGGCTGGACATTGAAAACGTCCATGGGGATTTTGGTGTGCTGATGCGCATTCAGCCTGTCATCTGTACGCCGCTGTCCATGGATATCATCACGGATGTAGCCCGGGTATTTGCTGCCATCATCGACAAAAAAAGCGCCTTTACCCATGAGCATTCCATCGGGCTGACCAATTTGACGGAGCGGTTTGCCAGGCTTTACGGCTTTGATGAGAAAAAGTCCAGGGAGTTTAAGATTGCGGCATTGCTGCACGACCTGGGAAAGCTGGCTATACCTAATGATATACTGGACAAGCCGGGGAAGCTTACCAAAGAAGAGTATATCATTATCAAGTCCCATACTTACTATACCAAGCTGATTTTGAGCAAAATCGACGGCATGAAGGAAATAGCCGAGTGGGCTGCCAATCATCATGAGACCCTGAGAGGAACAGGCTATCCCGAAATGTTGGATGGGAGCAGGCTTTCCCTGGAATCCCGGATCATGACTGTCTGCGATATCTACCAGGCACTGACCGAGAACAGGCCTTACCGGAGCGGACTCAGCCGGGACCGGGCGCTCCAGATCATCGAATCCATGCGGGACCGCGGCGATATAGATGCCGACATCATAAAAGATCTGAAAGATATTGTATAAAAAGCGGCAGGTCAATAAAATACCTGCCGTTATTTATTCCTTCAATTTCAGCCGTTCCATCACTTCACCTATCACGGTAACGCCTGCTGTGATTCTTTCTATTGTCTCTCCGGCAAAGCTGAGCCTGAAGTACCTTTCTCCCTCTTCCCCTTTTAGGAAGACAGTCCCAGGCGTAATCAGCACCCCTCTGGCTTTGCACCCTTCCGCCAATGCCGTTGCATAGACGCCTTCAGGCAGCCTTATCCATAGGTTCAGACCACCGTAGGGCTGTTGAAAGCTGGCACCCCTTAAAGCTTTTTTTGCAATCCTTATGGTCTCAATATACCGGAGGCTGTATTCCCGCTTCATGCTCTCGATATGCTTCTCCCAGAAGCTGCTTCTCAGATAGACCGACAAGACGCGCTGCATGAAACCGGAGGTGGAAATGTCCGTCATGTATTTGACACTCATGACACGCTCCCGGATATTATCCGGTATCACCAGATAACCCACACGCAAGCCCGGCATGAAAATCTTGGAGAAGCTCTTGATGTATATGACCCTGTCCTCTCGGTCATAGGCTTTCAATGGCTTGATGCCGTCTTCCAAATAACTCAGTTCGCTGAGGTAGTCGTCCTCCAGCACCAGCACATCGTATTTCCTGCACAGCAGAAGCAGATGCTTCCGTTTACGTTCGGAGTAAGTACAGCCTGTGGGATTCTGAAAGCTTGGCATGACATAAATGCACTTTGGCTTCATCAGCTTGAGCATTTTCTCCAGCGCTTTCACGTCCAGCCCATCAGCCATCAGGGGTATTTCCACAATTTTTGCACCTCTTGACTTGAAAGCAGCGACAGCACCATTATAGGTAGGGCTCTCAACAAACACATAATCCCCATTTGCAAGCAGGACTCTGGAAATGATATCAATACCCTGCTGTGCACCGGAAATGATATAGATGTCTTCCAAATTCACCGTCATCTGCAGCTTCTGCATATAGGCGTGTATCGCTTCCCGCAGCGGACGGTAGCCCTTGCTTTCCAGATATAGGAATGCGTTGCCGCCGTCCCGCTCCAGCACTTCATTGACAACACGCTTGAAATCCGCAACTGGAAACAGCTTCGGATCCGGATTGGCTGTAGCAAGGTTGATCAGCTCCCCGTCCTCCCCGGCAGCCAGTTCCGGCTCAAGCTCTTCCTCATCGCTGCTGGCATCCAGGTTTATTTTCTCTCTGAGCGGCATAACATAGCTGCCGCTTCCAACCTTTTTGTAGATCAGCTTGTTCTCTTCCAGCAGCTTATATGCATTCACCACTGTCACGCTGTTGACATCAAGCTGCGCCGCCAGCTGTCTGATGGGAGGCAGCTTTTCATCCTCCTGGATCAGTCCGTCTTGGATACAGTCTCTGAGCTGTTCATAAAGCTGAATATATAAGGGTGTTCCCCCATCCCTGAGCAACTTGATATCCGCCAGCATTAAAAAAACCTGCCTTTTCATTCTTCATTCATTGTATCGATACAATTATAACATATTCTTTCGCCGCTCTGCAAGGAACCTGTTTCGTCACGAAAAATCCGTCTCACACCCTTATTATTTCTCCAATTTTTTCCGATAAATACGATAAGCGGAAAAAACGCAAAACAAAGGATTGTTTGCGTCCGCTGTTTTCTATGGATAACGCAGGCGTTATCCAAAAAACTTAGAAACTCTTGACCTGCAGATGTACCCATTACTTAGTGTTTCTTAGTTTTAAGCAAGGAGGTGCAACCAATGAAAATCGCAAGCTCTGCAATTGCGATGGAAAGCCGCCACACCCAGATTGAGCTGCATTACAGGAATGAAAGCATGCAGTTCTGGGTGGGGGAAGAACCAAACCCCGAAGGCACCGGAATGCCTCAGGATACCCTGGCTATTTCGGATGCCGCCAAGGAAATGCAGGAGAAGCTGAGCAAAGCCACAGGGACCGAAAAGGAGTGTTGTCTGGATGATGCACTCAGCGAGAAGGACAAGACCAAGCTCAGGCTTTTGGAAATGCTGTGCGAGCAATTCCTTGGAAAAAAGATCAAGTTCCATTTGCCCAAAAAGATCAAACTGGATCCCGGGATGGACGGGCTTAACCTGTCGGTTGGCATCCCGGCACAGCGGGCAGGCTGGGGACTGATCTACAAAAGGCAGGAGCTCCGGTATGAAAGCGAAAGGGTTGATTTCAACGCTCAAGGCATTGTCACAACCGCAGACGGCAGGGAGATCCGACTGGATCTGCAGCTTGGCATGAGCCGTGAGTTCATCTCGCAGACGGACCTGCAAATCCGCGCAGGAGACGCCGTAAAAATCGACCCGCTGGTTATCAATTTCAACGCACCGGCTGCCCGGCTGACCGATGCAAAATTCAGCTTCGACCTTGATCTTGACGGCAAGCCGGAGCAGATTTCCTTCCTGGAGACCGGAAGCGGATTCCTGTCGCTGGATCTGAACCAGGACGGCAAAATCAACGACGGCAGTGAGCTCTTCGGACCCCAAAGCGGCAATGGCTTTGATGACCTGGCGCAGTATGACCAGGACCAAAACGGCTGGCTGGATGAAAACGATGCTGTATATGACAAGCTCCGGATCTGGACCAAGGATGAAGCAGGGAATGATTACCTGTATGCTTTGGGGCAGAAAGGTATCGGCGCCATTTATCTGGGCAGTGCAGCCACAGCGTTCAGTCTGAACGGCAGCGGTAACAGTCAAAACGGCATGCTTCAGCGCACCGGCCTCTTCCTCAGAGAAAGCGGCAGTGCAGGAACAGTACAACATGTGGATTTCGTGATTTAAAAAAGGTAGGATTTGCAATCCTACCTTTCGGTTTTTTCTACCGGTTGCAGCTTCGTCCCGTCGGTCTTGATCCGATACAACCGGTTGGAGGCCATCTCATTGATGAAAAAGATCCAATCATCGGAAATATTCAGGAACTTGGCACTTTCATAATTCAGAATGCTCTTTTCCTTTCCATCTTTTCTGATCCTGTAGATGCGGTTTCCGCTAAACCCGTTGCAGTAATAGATCCATTCCCCGGATGTATTGAGATATTGGGCTTCATCCACGCCGTATACCAGCTTTTCCGTTCCGTCGGTCTTGATTCTGTAAATCTTATTTCCATCCAGCTCATGGCAGTAATAAATCCATTCGCCTTCAACATTGATATAGGTTGCGGGATCCTTTGCCAGAAGCGTTCTTTCCGTGCCGTCGGGCTTGATCTTGTACAGCCTTTTCTTATCTGTCCCGTTACTGTAGTATATCCAGTCTCCTTCCACATTGATATAGGAGCAGAAATCGTCATTGAGCTTTTCCCGCATGGTACCGTCGGTTCGGATGCGGTATAGCTTTCTATCGTCTGATCCATTACTGTAATAGATCCATTCTCCTTTGAGATGCACGAAGCTTGCCGAATCGTCACTCAACTTGACCCTGCCGGTGCCGTCGGTCTTGATCTTGTACAGCCGTCCGCTTTCCGAAGGATTGATATTGCTATAATAGATCCAATCCCCTGCCACGTTCAGGAACATGGACCTGTCATCGTTGACCTTGGTCTTTTCCTGGCCGCTCACCGTCATTTTATAAATGCTGACATTGTCGGCACCGTTGCAGTAATAAATCCATCCGCCCTGCTGCGCTGTAATACCGCCGTTGGATATATTGCCGCCCGTATTGCCGTATAAATTGCCCGGCGTTTTGGGAGCCGGCTTTTCTCCACCATCCGTTTTGTTCTGCAGCCTTGTACAACCGGAGAGTGTTAAGGCCAGCAAGCAGAGCAGCAATATGCCTTTATACCGGATTTTCATGCCTTTCACCTTCAACTTCCTTCATTCAGACTGGTTGTAATATCACTATCTCTCTTAATATTCAACATGAAAGTCATAATTCCTCCACAAATCTTGTTTTGCGTGCCATGAATACGTATAATGTAATTTAAGAATATACGACAATAAAGCATTGGCTTGATGGAAACACTAGTACTACGGAATTTCAACCGGCGATAACATATAGAATCAGTGTTGAAAGAGTACTGGAGGATAAGCTGCCGGAAGGGGGAAGACAGGTGGTCACAGAAAGTCAAATCAAAATCCCGCAGGATGTTCATTCCTTGATTGAGATTCTCAATGTCCACGGCTTCGAGGCCTATACAGTGGGCGGCTGCGTCCGGGACAGCCTTCTGGGCAGGGTTCCGGAGGATTGGGATATTGCTACCAATGCCAAGCCCGAAGCTGTCAAAGGCCTGTTTGATAAAACCGTGGATACGGGAATCCGGCACGGTACTGTGACAGTCCTTTTTAAGGATGCAAGCTATGAGATCACCACATACCGGATCGACGGTGAGTATACCGACAGCCGGCATCCTCAATGGGTCCTGTATACCGATTCACTGGAGTCTGACTTGTCCCGAAGGGATTTTACCATAAATGCTATGGCTTATCATCCTTCCCTGGGCTTGGTCGATCCTTTCCATGGACGCCTGGCTCTGGATAAGCAAATGATAGCAGCTGTCGGGAATCCTGGTTCCCGTTTTCAGGAGGATGCACTGCGCATGCTGCGTGCTGTCCGCTTTTCGGCACAGCTGGGTTTTGATATAGAAACAAAGACCTTCCAGGCTATCCGTAACAACAGTGAAGGCATTCGGCAGATAAGCTGCGAAAGAGTCCGTGACGAGCTGACCAAACTCTTGCTTTCCCCCAATCCCATGAAATGGACGCTGCTCCGTGATGCCGGAATCCTGCATCACATTATGCCCGAGTTTGACGCTTGCTATGAAACGCCGCAAAACCATCCTTATCATGTCCATGACGTAGCTTTTCATACCTTGTATGCCGTCAGCCAGGTGGAAAAAGATCGTATCCTCTGCTGGGCAATGCTGCTGCACGATATCGGCAAGCCCACCGTCAGGACCACCGACCGGCACCAGATAGACCATTTTTATAATCACCAGGCTCACAGCGTCATGCTGGCCAGGAATATCCTTAAGCGGCTGCGTTTTGATGCCAAGTCCATGGAAAAAATATGCCGCCTTATCAAGCACCACGATCTGCGGATCAAACCGGAGCTCAGATCGGTGAAGAAAGCCGTCATTTATGCCGGAGACGATATCTTCCTGGATTTATTAAAAATCATGGAGGCTGACATGAAGGCACAAAACCCCAGATTCCTTCATGAGAGACTGGATTCCCTCATGCAGATCAGAAAGCTATATGCACAAATAAAGCACGAAGGCCACTGTCTCAGCATCAAAGACCTCGCTTTGAACGGCGATGATCTCCTAAGGCTTGGCGTCAAGCCGGGCAAGGCCGTGGGAAAAATGCTGGATGAGCTCCTGAAAGCGGTGTTGGAAAATCCCGAGTTAAACAACAGCGCGGCTCTTTCAGCATTGGTACACAAACAGAATTGGAGTAAAGCGTAAGCTTTACTCCAATTCTTGTATGGATACCTTTCGGGTATGCAGCGTATGGCTCCACTCCTTATTCTTCATCATCACGATTCCCTGAAGGGATATGGGAATCCAGGTCAGACAATAAAGAATATACGTCGGATAATATAAAAAGAGCTTGTAAGTCAATTTTTTATCGTAATAAAGACTTAATGGAATCATCAGGAACTGCGTGATGCCATAAAGCTGAAAAAACATAGGTGCTACCTTGGCAGAGATGATATACATGTCTCCATCCATATAGGTCGCATTGATTAGCGGTATGCAGAGCATCACGGCACCCAGCAGAATCACATAGGGCTGTGTTGTATAGACAGCGCAGTCGATCAGAGCTAGGTTGCGCTCTTTGATGCCTTTTATAAAGAGCTTCCAGAAATACCTGGCGTTCACGTCAGCAAAGCCTTGCATCCATCTTCTTCTCTGATTCCATGATTGCCCCAACGTCAGGGGCTTTTCGTCATATACCACGGCTTCATGAGCCCAGCCAACCTTTATCCCATTCAGCATCAGCTTCATGGTGAACTCCAGGTCCTCCACCAGGCAGGTTGCCTGCCAGCCGATCTGCTTCAGCACTTGTACGTCAACGCAGAAGCCGGTTCCGCCGATCTCGCAGCTCATACCCAGATAAGACCTGGCGCACTGGAAAAGCCGGTTGGCCGACCAGAAAGCAATGGAGTAGCTGGCTGTGATCCAGGAATCATTGGGGTTCTTGCTGTCGATGTAGCCCTGCAGCACCTTGCTGCCGTCACAGAGCTTGTTGTTCATTTCCTTCAGAAAATTACGGGAAACCAGGTTGTCTGCATCAAAAATCACAGCTGCATCATACTCTGAGTCTTCCCCATAAAGAACCTGCTCAAATGCCCATTGAAGTGCAAAGCCCTTGCCCCTCTTCTTGCTGTCGTAGCGCTCCAGCACACTGGCCCCGGCGTTCCGGGCAATCTCTGCCGTTTGGTCGCTGCAATTGTCCGCAATGACATATATATCATAGGAATCCTTTGGATAATTCACTTCCTTCAGGTTTTCCACGATGTTTTCAATCACAATCTGCTCGTTATGAGCCGGAATAAAAATGGCAAACCGTTTTAACGGCAGGTAGTTGCGTACCTTTTTCCCATATAGCTTTTCTGCCAGCCCATAAACAGACGTTGCGAAATAGAACAGACCAAATGAAAAGAATAAAACCTGTAAAATGACAAATAGGATGTTGATCATATCTTTTAGCATACTATGCCCCCAGTGCATTTTTTTCACACATATACCATCATAACACTTTTGTTCTCATTGATAAATCCGGTCAAACCATTCCATTCTCCTGTGTCTCTTACTCTCGCCATGAATTTCGCCATTAACTTGCTGTCTTGCATTAAAGCTCATTATTGTTCACTATTGCTTCAGCTTACTCCTATTATTCCTCAAAACATCAGTTATTACCCTGCAATAGTGCAATGGCTTTGGAGCTGAGATAGGTGATATGGTTCTGGGGCATGGCAAATTCCTTCTCCACGAAGGCTTTTCCATCAGCGTCCCTGTCCAGCCACACCATATAATAAATTAGATAATCCTCCTTCAGGGTGCTCATCCTGTTGTAGACCATGTCCGGGCTTCTTCCAAGGCAGTCGGAAATAGCCATAATGATATCGTTCATCATGGAAGGTATTTTGCTCAGGGAAACCACAATCTCACCCTCTGTGGCTGTTATGACGATAATACAGTTATTGTCATTGTTCTTGATTGTAACAACGGTCTTTTTTATAATCGCTTCCGTCAGCGCATCCAGAATTATTCTATGAAATTCATTTTCCATATAGCACACACCTTTATCAGAAGTTGTGAATCAAATTAAGAGCAGTGCCGTTACCAGGTTCGAAATCCCGTGAGCGGCAACAGCCCCATAATAGCCGTATCTTTCATAAATATAAGCGCAGAAAAGACCTAAACCAAAGAAGGTCGGGACACCACCGATATTATAGTGCAGCAGGGTAAAAAGAGCAGCTGAAATGACTGCGGCCGACAAGGCAGGCATCCGCGGCAGCAGCAGCCTGTCGTAGATGAAATACCTGAAGACATATTCCTCAACGACTGGGGCTAATACTACAGCCAACATAAAAAGGACAGTCTTGTAAAAAAGCTCGCTTTGCATAAACTCACTGACAATTTCCTGAGGTTTGGGATCAATGGCAAGCATTCTTTCCAGCAGCAGCCTGTAGCCCTCATTCACAATACCTACAGCTGCTTTGAAGAGCAGGGAAAAAAGAGCAACCGGCAGCAGCGACGATTTGTCAAAAGTCCAGATATTGATTTCCCGAAGTCCTGTATAGGGCATCTCTTCCCTCCTGTGAATCCGGCTGATCAGAACCAATACGCCGATGAAGGGCGCAAGCTCGTAGGCATAATAAGCTGAGGCCCAATAGGCAGCGGCAAAGGCAACCCTGATGAAAATGCCTGAATTTTGCAGGATGCGCCTGTCCAATGTCCAGTAGATAGGTACATTGATCAGTAAAAATGTAAATAGGTATAGGAACACCTCATACCAAAACATGTCTGACCCCCATTTCCGCCATGCCGATTATCTCTCTGTCACACCATGGCCGAACCTCACAATACCCATATTAAAAAACGGATGATACAGCAGCACTTCACTTGCCGTATATCCGTAACTCTATTCATGCTTTAGAAGCTCCCACAGCTCATCCCGGCCCGCGTGGGTTTCTGATGAATAAGGTATGATCCTGTCTCTCTCATCTGTCTGCAGCGTATCCCGAATCAAAGACAGGCTGCCTTGAACCGCAGTCTTGGTGATTTTATCCAGTTTTGTCGCCACAATGATGACGGATTCCCTGTAATACTTGATAAAGTCATACATCAGCTTGTCATCCCCTGTGGGCTTATGCCGGATATCCACCAACAGCACCACATTGGCCAGATTATCCCGGGACTTGAGATAGCTTTCGATCATTCTGCCCCAGCTGGCCTTCTCCTGCTTGGATACTGCCGCATAGCCGTATCCGGGCAAGTCCACCAATATAAACTGCTCATTGATCAGGAAGAAGTTGATTGTGCGGGTTTTACCGGGACTTGAACTGACCTTGACCATTTTCTTGCGGTTAAGCAGGGAGTTGATCAAAGAAGATTTGCCCACATTGGATCTGCCGGAAAAAGCAATTTCCGGCAGATCCAAATCGGGATATTGATCCGGTGTTACTGCGCTTTTTATAAATTCACATTGCCTGATTATCATTTCTTTTCATCCTTTACAAGGGCATGGGCAAGCACTTCGTCCATGCTGCTGACCAGTACAAATTCCAGTGCCTTTTTGACATTGTCCGGAATTTCCTCCAGGTCCTTTTCGTTTTCAAAGGGGACAATGACCTTCCTGATTCCCGCCCGGTTTGCCGCCAGCACCTTTTCCTTCAGACCGCCGATAGGCAATACCCTCCCCCGCAGCGTTACTTCACCGGTCATTGCTATATCACGGTAAACCGGCGTATGGGTTAGAGCAGAGACCAACGCTGTTGTCATGGTTATTCCGGCTGACGGACCATCCTTGGGTGTTGCACCCTCCGGTACATGGATATGAATATCCAGTGTTTTGGTGAACTCCTTGTCGATACCGAACTCCTCACACTTGGACCGGATATAGCTCAATCCTGCCCTTGCGGACTCCTTCATGACATCGCCCAAGGAGCCTGTCAGCTCCAGCTTTCCTGTGCCGGGCATCGTGGAAACCTCAATAAATAACGTATCCCCGCCGACGGAGGTCCATGCAAGCCCGGTCACCACACCGATTTCATGCTTGACACCCACTTTGTCGTAGCGGTATCTCAAAATGCCCAGGTATTTTTTCAGGTTTGCGGGTGTGATCTTGACACGCTTCTTGTTAACCTCCACTATCTGTGTTGCAGATTTCCTGACAACATTGGCAATCTCACGTTCCAGGCTTCTGACGCCGGATTCTCTTGTATAGCCGTTTATGATTGCCCTGACTGTCTGCTCGGACATTGCTATGTTTTCCTGTTTCAGGGAATGTTCCTTTATCTGTTTTGGGATAAGATAGTCCAATGCAATGCGTACCTTTTCCTCCTCCGTATAGCCGGAGATGGGAATGATCTCCATCCTGTCCAGAAGCGGTGCTGGAATGGTATCCGTCGCATTTGCCGTTGTTACGAACATTACCTTGGACAAATCGAAGGGCAGCTCCAGGTAATGGTCCCTGAAATCCTTATTCTGCTCGGCATCCAAGACTTCCAACATGGCAGACGCAGGGTCCCCTCTGAAATCATGTGCCATCTTATCGATTTCATCGAACAGGAAAAGCGGATTTTTGGAACCTGCCTGCTTGATGGAATAGATGATCCTTCCTGGAATTGCACCGATGTAAGTCCTCCGATGTCCCCTGATTTCTGCCTCATCCCGCACGCCGCCCAGAGACATCCTGACAAACTTGCGCCCCATGGCTCTGGCGATGGATTTGGCGATAGAGGTTTTGCCTACGCCGGGAGGGCCCACCAGGCAGAGGATCGGGCCTTTCATATTGTTGGAAAGCTGCCGGATTGCAAGATACTCCAGAACGCGTTCCTTTACTTTCTTAAGCCCGTAATGGTCCTCGTCCAATACCTTTCTGGCATGCTTTATGTCCAGATTGTCTTCTGATTCCGTATTCCACGGCAAGTCAAATATCCAGTCCAGATAAGTCCTTGCAACCCCAACCTCGGGTGATCCGGGCGATATCTTCGACAACCGGTCCAGTTCTTTTTCTACTTTTTCCCTGACTTCCTCGGGCACATCAAGCTTTGCAAGCTTTTCCCTGTAGATATCGATCTCTTCCGTTTGACCGTCTCTTTCTCCCAGTTCTTTCTGTATGGCCTTCAGCTGCTCTCTCAGGTAATACTCCTTCTGTGATTTGTCAATCTGCTTTCTTACCCGGGAATTGATCTTTCTTTCAATCTCCAGGATCTCCAGCTCTCTGGACAAAATTTCGTATAGCTTCTCCAGCCTTGCTTTGGCATCAAAAAGAGACAGGATCTCCTGCTTTTCCTCGATCTTGATGGTCAGATTGGAGGCTATAACATCTGCAAACCGGGATGCGTTTTCAATATCCGAAACGGTAATAAGCGTCTCAGGCGCAACCTTGGGATTCGCCTTTATATACTCATCAAAAACGCCCAACACACTCCGCTTGAGTGCCTCTATCTCCAGGTCCGGCCTGCTGCTTTCCTCTTCATGCTCTGTTACTTCCACCAGGAAGTAGGCTTCTTCCGGCAGGATCCTGTCTATGCTGGCTCTTGTAATGCCTTCAACCAGCACCCGTATGGTGTCGCCTGGCAGCTTCAGCAGCTGCTTTATTTTTGAAATGGTGCCGACTTCATAAAAATCCTCCACATTGGGCAGATCGGTATGGGCATCCTTTTGTGTCACCAGAAAAATCAGCTGATCATTGATCATTGCCTCTTCCAATGCCTTGATGGATTTCTCCCTGCCTACATCAAAATGCAGCACCATATACGGAAAAATGCTTAATCCCCTTAAAGGCAGCAGCGGTAATTCCCTGACTGCCGGTTTCTTTTTCTGCATGCTCATCAACTCCCGTAATTCTATATAAAAGGATAACTTCACCATTAGTCTAATTTATTATATCTTTCTAATAGTAAATTATCAATATGTGATTTTCTCACGTGCAGGGATCGGCCAATCATCAGTTGATATCGCCCTGAGCCTGCACAGTCTGAGAACCTACCATGCCCTTAGCCGTCAGCACGTTAAATTCCAACGGTTGCGCTGCCAACGGCTTGATATCGTTCTGGATGCAGGCCGAATGCTTGATTGCATCTTGTATATCCTCAACCGGTATCACATCAATATCATAAGTTTTGAAAATCTCTTGCCAATTGTCTTTCGGTATGATGACCCTATTGGCCCCCGCGTGCTTTGCAGCCTCCACCTTTGCAATGATGCCGCCAACAGGCTTGATTTTCCCGCGGATGGACACTTCACCCGTCATGGCTACCTTGTTATCCACCATCGTACCGGTAATGGCCGAATGAATGGCAACAGCCATTGTCACACCGGCTGACGGTCCGTCCACAGGAATCCCGCCCGGAAAGTTGAGGTGGATATCAAAATTGGCAGGTTCAATGTCCAAGTAACGTTTGATGACCGTCATGACATTATCAATGGAGTTTTTTGCCATACTCTTGCGCTTGATGGTCCTGCCATCCCGTGATCCGATTTCTTCCTCATCCACGATTCCGGTTACCAGGATATGGCCGGTTCCTTTCTGGACCTCACTGGCTGTGGCCTCAATCTCCAGGATGGTTCCCATATTGGGTCCGTAAACAGCCAGACCATTGACATAGCCTATCTGGGGCTCATCATTGATTTTTTTCTCGGGTCTTGGGCTATATTGTCCGTTGTTGAGCACCCACTCGATGTCGCCAACCGTTATCCTGTTTCTACCCTCATTGATATTGACGCCTACGGCCGTTTGAATGATGTTGACGGCTTCCCTGCCATTGGTAGCATATTTGGCAATGATATCGGTGACCCCTTCTTCGGCATCAAACTTGATTTTGCGGATGGCGTTTTCTGATACCGTCTTGATCTCATCCGGCGTCAAGGCTCTGAAATACACCTCGAGGCACCGTGACCTTAAAGCCGGAGGAATGCTTTCAGAACCCCTGGTTGTGGCGCCGATCAGCCGAAAATCAGCCGGTAGACCGTTCTGAAAAATATCATGGATATGGAATGGAATGTTCATATCCTCCGAGTTATAATAAGCACTTTCCAGGAATACCTTCCGGTCCTCCAGGATCTTCAGCAGCTTGTTCAGCTGTATCGGATGAAGCTCACCGATCTCATCAATGAACAGGATACCGCCGTGGGCTTTCGTGACAGCCCCCAGCTTGGGCTGGGGTATGCCGGCCACGCCCATGGCGCCTGCCCCCTGATAGATAGGGTCATGTACCGAACCGATAAGGGGGTCGGCTATGCCTCTCTCATCAAACCGCACCGTTGTAGCATCTACCTCTATGAATTTGGCATCTTGTCTGAAGGGGCAGTTGAACATTTTTTTTGCATCCTCCAGGATCAGTCTGGCAGCAGCCGTCTTGCCCACGCCGGGCGGTCCGTATATGATGACATGCTGGGGATTCGGACTGCAAATGGCAGCCTTCAAAGCTTTAATCCCGTTTTCCTGTCCGATGATCTCACTGAAGTCCGAAGGCCTGGTCAGTTCCGATAAAGGCTTGGTCAATTGAATATCCCGCATCCGCTGGAGCTTTTCCAGTTCCTTTTTGGATTCCCTCTCTATCGCCACCTTGTTTCCCTGCTGGCCTTTGAGCAGGTTCAGGAAATACAGCCCGATTACGACTGCAAAAAAGAATTGTATCAGCAAAATTAGTTGTGACATCCGTCTACCTCCTTCAAGCTAATCAATGCAATACTATTATTTGCTTACGGCATTATTTTATCCTGTAGAAATAAAAAACCAGGCATGGTTGGATTACAACATAAGCTGAAAATCATCCTGGTTTGCAGTGTCTTATATATATAAAGCATATTTGTACACTTTTTTGAATAATGTTATACAGACAGGTTTGAAAATCCATGGGAATTTCTATATAATCAATAGAAGAGAGGTGGTTTCATGCCTATTGTCAAAATACATATTTCTTCAACGGTACTGCCGTTCCAGAAACCCATTCTGGTAAAGGAGATCCGGAAGGCATTGGTCGAGGTACTCAAGATTGATGAACGCATCGGACAGGTCATCCTGTATGAGTCTTTGCCGCAGCTCAGAAGCGCTCATGAAAGCCGAAGCAGCAGCTTTGTGCTTATTGAGGTCAGCATGTATCCTGGCAGAAGTCCGGAGTTGAAAAAAGATTTGATGAAAAAAATCTGCAGTCTGACTTCACGGTATTTGGAAGTAGAAGAAAAGGATATCAATTGCTGCATTCTTGAGATTTCTCAGGAGAACTGGTACGGAGGCATCACCCACGAATGATTCATACAGATTTTCCACAATTGCCTTGATTTTTTCTCATAAACATTTTTTATGATGGAATCACAGCAGGGGAAAACAATAGAAAAGTCACCTGCAAAATAACGATAAGGAGTGTTTCATATGAGAAAGCTGATAATCTTTGCAGTAACCCTGGTATTCCTGTTCTCATTGTCCATTGGCGTATTTGCTGAAGAACCGGCAGCGGGCGGAGGTCAGGATCCTGCCACTGAACAGTTGAAGGCGGAGCTGAAAGCTCTGCGGGATGAACTGAAGGGTTTGCGTGAAGAGCACAAGGAACTCGGCATCCAGGTAAAGGAAAAACGAGAGTCGCTCAAGATCATTGTGAAGGAAGCCAAGGAAAGCGGCGATGGGGAAAAGCTGGAAGTACGTAAAGCCTTCAGAGAGCAGGCAAAGGAATTGAAGCTGGAACTGAAGGAACTGAGAGAAGCAAAGAAGGCGCTTTGGGCAGAAGTCAAAGCTGCCAGAAGCCAAAAGGATTTTGAGACCATCAAGACGAAATTAGCGGAGATAATCGACTATAAAGGTCAGATTATTGAGAAGGTAAATGAAAAAATCGAAATCCTGGATGAGATGCTTGAAGCATTGGAATAATTATAAAGTGACTGTCCTTTCTAAACTGGACAGTCACTTTATTATTACAGCTTAAACCTGCTGGTATCCTTCTGCAGCTTGTTTGCCAATCCGGCCAACGAATCGGCCATTTTGCATATTTTCTCTACGGAGTCTGCCTGTTTCTCAGTCGAAGCGGCCACCTCCTCCGTACCTGCCGCGTTTTCTTCGGATATGCTGGCCAACCCTTCAATAATACCTGCTACTTCATAGCTGGTCTTGCTCAGCACACCGGTCACGCCAAATACCTCGTTGATCTTGCTGCCGACATCTTCAACGGATATTTTGATCCTTTCAAAAGCATTGTCCGTTTCATCAACTGCTTTTTCCTGTTGTTCAACAATGATTTGGGTTTTCTTCGTTTCATTAACTGCATGGGATATGCCGCTCTGGATTTCTCCAATCAGGACACTGATTTTCTGAGTCGCGCCGGCTGACTGTTCAGCCAGCTTCCTGACTTCATCGGCGACAACTGCAAAGCCTCTTCCCTGTTCCCCGGCTCTTGCAGCTTCTATCGCTGCATTTAAAGCCAGCAGGTTGGTTTGTTCGGCAATGCCATTTATCACATCAACGATTTGACCGATTTGCTTCGATTTATCCGACAAAGAGCTGATGGCAGTGCCCACATTATTGGCAGCCTCCTTGCTTTCGAGCATTCTTCTCTTTTGATATCTTACTTTCTCAGCGCCCTCCTCCATAATGCGGACAGCACCTTCGGTAATCTGCTCGGACTGCTTGGTGTTTTCAACAACCAAATCCAATTGTTTAATGATATCCGTAATCATATGATGTCCCTTTTGGGTTGTCTCAGCCTGATCCGTGGCGCCCCTTGCCAGCTCATCGACTGTTGCAGCAATATGCTCCGATTCCGCAAGCGTTTCCTTGGTATTGTGCTCGATTTCCTTGGTTCCTTTAGCGATGGCATTACTCGTCTCAATAACGTCAGCTATCAGGCTCTGCATGCTCTGGGACATTTCATTGAAAGCATTGGCCAGCTTTCCTATTTCATCCTTGGTCTTTATTTTTTTTGTCAGAATATCGGAGGCTGTCAGATCTCCGGAAGACAGCCTTTGTGCCTCTCCGGCCACCAGCTTTAAGGGCGCTGCAATTCGTCTGTTTATAAAAAAGGATATTAGGAGTATAAATACAATAATAGAAGTAACTGATACAATAATATTCAAGACTTTGACGTTATCTGCAAATGCATAAGCTTCGGACATGGGATACATCAATACCAGCATTAGCCCCGTATCTCCGATTGGTGCATAGCCCGCTATCTCTTTTGCCGTATTCAGTATCATATGTTCGGCTTTCGTTGAACTGACGACAGCCTCCCCTAACTTCTTCAGGTCAAGGTTTTTTTCTTCAGTAATCTTGATCTTCAGGTCATTT
The DNA here is from genome assembly GCA_021083345.1 of Calditrichales bacterium MX18-03. GTDB lineage: Bacteria > Bacillota > Clostridia > Lutisporales > Lutisporaceae > JAJGRE01. The sequence continues at coordinate 1,318,033 of JAJGRE010000001.1, forward strand.
GCCGGGTCCTTGTCTTTTGCCCAATAGTAACCGTCGTTGGTGATAATATAGGCTGTTCCTTTTTCTCCGACCTTAATACCGGAAACATAATCCCTTATTTCCTTGAGGGTCATGTCTGCTGTTGTCACCCCGACAACCCCTCCATCCTTTCGGATGGGTGTTGTGCATGTCATAAAAGTCGTTTTCATAACGTCGTCATAATAGGGCGTACTGTAAACGACATTTTGATTAGTGCTGAGGCCTGTCTTGTACCAGTCCTGACTGTGATAGTCATACTCTGCATTGCTGTAATCCCACGTTAGGACGGGGTTATTCGAATCATCCTTATAGATATAAGGACCGTAATATTGCATATCCGGCTTATATCGACTCGGCTCAAACCAGAAGCCGGCTCCAAAAAGCAAGGAATCCTTTTTTAGATTCTGATTGATGACATTAAATGCTATATTATCATCATATACCGGCATCGCAGACAGCATGCCTGAAATGGTTTCGGCAACATTTGCCACATTCGTTATTCTGCTGTTCAACACAGAAGCTTCCTTTTCCACCTGAGCAATCAAATGCCTCTCCACCTGCTGCTCTGTAACCTTTGCAAACTGATTGATACTCAGATAAGCTTGTACACTGAAAATTACCAAGGTCGTCATCACAACAATCACAATGAATACTGTTCTAATGCTCCTCACAACAATCGCACTCCCATCATATGCATTCAAATTAATGTTTAGATATATAAGATAATACTACTATTTTCGACATGTTTCGTCAAACTATATTTTGTTAACTCATAATATTCTGATTATTTAGTCCCATATCTACTGTGTGAGGTTTGTCCTTAACTTGATATGCGGTAAAAATAAATTGACAACAGAGAAAACTCTGTTGTCAATCTTTTAAGAGGCTGTGCCTCTCTTGGGCTTTTGATTTTTACGGGTCTGCTTCTTGACTGCCTTCTTGGCTCCGGGCTCCAGATAGACAATCGCCGGTTCCTTGTGCTCCGTGATGGTTTCCTTGGTTACCATGCATTTGTCGATATCTTCACGTGAAGGAATATCATACATAACATTCAGCATGATTTCCTCGAATATGGCACGAAGCCCTCTTGCACCGGTCTTTCTGTCCAATGCCTTCTGGGCAATGGCCTCAACGGCTTCCTGGTCAAACTCCAGTTCCACATTATCCATCTCAAACAGCTTCTGATACTGTTTGACCAATGCATTTTTCGGCTGGGTCAGTATCTGCATCAGCGCACTCTTATCCAGCGGATTCAATGTAACCAGGATGGGCAGTCTGCCTACGAACTCCGGGATCAAACCAAACTTCAAAAGGTCTTCCGGCATGATTTTCTTGAGTATCTCGCCGATATCCTGCTTTTCCTTGGACTGAATGTCCGCCACAAAGCCCATGGTCTTTTTCCCGGTGCGGTTCATGATGATCTTCTCAAGCCCGTCAAAAGCCCCGCCACATATGAAAAGGATATTGGTGGTGTCGATCTGGATAAATTCCTGGTGGGGATGCTTCCTTCCACCCTGAGGCGGCACACTGGCAACTGTACCCTCCAGAATCTTCAACAAAGCTTGCTGTACGCCTTCACCGGAAACGTCCCTTGTAATGGACGGGTTCTCGGACTTTCTTGCAATCTTGTCGACTTCATCGATATATACAATACCCTTCTGGGCTTTTTCTATATCATAATCCGCACTCTGTATAAGCTTCAAGAGAATATTTTCTACATCCTCGCCTACATAACCGGCTTCCGTCAGCGATGTGGCATCTGCTATGGCGAAAGGTACGTTTAGCATTTTCGCCAGCGTCTGTGCAAGCAGCGTCTTACCGGAGCCTGTCGGTCCGATCAGAACGATATTGCTCTTTTGAAGCTCAACATCATCAATCTTGTAATCGGTGTTGATCCTTTTATAGTGATTGTAAACCGCTACTGCCAGGGATTTCTTCGCTTCTTCCTGGCCGATGACATACTGGTCCAGAAATTCCTTGATCTGCTTTGGCTTCGGTATGTCCTGCAGCTCGGTGTCCAGCTCCTCGTCGAATTCCTCGTCGATGATTTCCTGGCACAGTTCGATACACTCGTCGCAAATGTACACCCCCGGGCCGGCAATCAGCCTTCGCACCTGTTCCTGATTTTTACCGCAAAAAGAGCATTTAAGCTGCTTTTTATCATCAAATTTAGCCATTCTTACACCTCTCTCTACCTTCTCTTAACGAGGATCTCATCAACCAATCCGTACCCCTTGGCCTCCTCCGCTGACATAAAGTAGTCTCTTTCAACATCTCTTTCTACTTTCTCTATGGGCTGCCCTGTCTTCTCACTGAGGATCTCGTTCAATTTCTTTCTGGTCTTGATCAACCTTTCGGCATAGATGCCCACATCTGTTGCTTTACCCTGAGCACCTCCGGAGGGCTGGTGGATCATGATCTCGCTGTTGGGAAGGCAGAATCGTTTTCCTTTTGCACCTGCTGCCAGCAGGAAGGCACCCATACTGGCGGCCATTCCAATGCATATGGTGGAAACATCTGCCTTGATGTACTGCATGGTGTCATAAATGGCCATACCTGCCGTTATGGAACCGCCGGGACTGTTGATGTAAAAATGGATATCCTTATCAGGGTCTTCTGCCTCAAGGAACAGCAGCTGTGCGACAATCAAGCTGGCTGTAACATCATTGACTTCATCACCCAGGAATACAATTCTATCTTTCAGCAGGCGGGAATAAATGTCGTAAGACCTTTCACCCCTGTTAGTCTGCTCTACTACTATCGGTACTAAACTCATACGTATCCTCCTCACTCATGTAAGATTTTCTGCTTACGACAACGGATTGTAAACGCCTACTGCTTACAATCCGCTGTTTCCTTCATTTAACTGTTATTTTTCAACACTGTTTTTCACAAGGAAATCTATTGTCTTCTGTACGACGATACCATCTTTGATATAATCCAGTTCATCTTCTTTCAAAGTACTCTTGAACTTTTCTATGTCCTGTTTATACTGCTTCGCAGTCTTTTCTATCTCAGCATCCACATCCGCTTCGTCAGCATCGATGACTTCCGCCTTGGCGATTTCCTCCAGGACCAGCTGGCTCTTCACCCTGTTCAGTGCCATGGGCTTGTAGGATTCCTTCAGCCTGTCGGCGTCCATGTTCATATACTTCATATAGGTTTCAAGGTTCAGGCCCTGATACCGCAGCTGGTAGTCGAAGTCACGGAGCATGACCTTCACTTGAGCTTCCACCATGACATCCGGTATTTCTACCGTCGCATTTTCAACGACTTTGGCGATCACGTCATCTTCGTACTGCTGCTTTGCCATCCGCTTGCTTTCTTCTTCACGCTTTGCCCGGATATCCGCCTTCAATTCGTCCAACGAGTTAAATTCGCTGACATCCTTTGCAAACTCATCATCCAGATCCAGCAGCTGCTTTTCCTTCAGTTCCTTGACGGTTACCTTGAATAATGCCGGCTTGCCTGCGAGCTCAGCGCTGTGATAGTTTTCCGGGAAGGTAACATTGACATCCACTTCATTGCCGATTTCAGCACCGATCAGCTGCTCCTCAAAGCCAGGAATGAATTTCCCGGAGCCAATCTCCAGCTGGTGGTTCTCTGCAGTACCGCCCTCAAACTGATGATCGCCTACAAAGCCTTTGAAGTCGATAACGGACATATCTCCTGCCTTTACAGGCCGATCCGTTACTTCAACGATCCTGGCGTTTTTCTGTCTCATGGTTTCCAGTTCTTTGTTGATGTCTTCGTCAGTAACATTATACTCTTTTTTAGGTACTTCTATTCCTTTATACTGTCCCAGCGTCACCTGAGGCTTTACAGTCACTTCCGCCTTAAAAATCAGACCCTTGCCGCTTTCCATTTCAACAATATCGATGTCCGGTCTGTCAACCGGATCCAGGTTATGTACCTTTACGGCCTCTTCATACGCATCGGGGCAGATGATATTGATGGCTTCCTCATAGAAAACGCCTTCGCCGTAATGCCTTTCAATCATCTTTCTGGGTGCTTTTCCTTTTCTGAAGCCTGGGATGTTGAATTTCTTGGCACTCTTCAAATAGGCCTTCATGATCCCTTCTTCCAGCTTCTCTGCGGACACGGTAATTTCCAGTGTCGCAATATTGTTTTCTATTTTCTCCAACTTTGAGTTCATTTGTTTCCTCCTTAAATATGTATTGATGCATCTGTCTTCTGTTTTCAAATGCTTCGTTATAAACACCATAAAAATATATACTTTAACCCTATATATTATATCATACATTAACCCAATATCAACATTTTTTTGCAACATTACCGCTATGAGCTGCCCTTCAGGACTGCTGGTTTCAGGCAACAACCGGTTCAAGTATCTTAATCGCCATCTCTTCACTGTCCAACCGCACTTTGGCTCCCACAGGCACTGTCAGAAGCGGCTGACAATGGCCGATATTGTATCCGCGCAAAACAGGCTTGCCGCAGTCAAGGACCAGCTCTGCAAAAATCTCTGAAAGAGCAAGGCTTTCTTCCGGCTCCTTCGCATGACAGCTGTTCCAGTCGCACAGCAGGATTCCGGCTGCATCTTTGAGTTTCCCTGCAAGCCGCAGCTGTGTCAGCATTCTGTCAATGCGGTACGGTTCTTCGCCTATATCCTCAAGGAACAGGATCCTGTCTTTGGTTTCCACCTCGAAGGGTGTTCCCATCAAAGCTGTGATCAGGGAAAGGTTCCCGCCTACAAGACGCCCCTCTGCACGCCCTTCTCGAAGCACTTCTACAGGCAAACCGGCAGGATTGCACAGAAAGCCTGGCCTGATGCCGCATTCCAGTTGCTGCTTCATGGCAAGCAGGGTGAAGCTGTCCGGCTCCCCGCTAAGGTCCGATGCGGCCATCGGGCCGTGGAAGGTGATAAGGCCGGAGCGCTGGTAAATGGTGTTGAGCAATGCTGTGATATCGCTGTAGCCCATGAATATCTTGGGATGCCTCCTGATCTGCTTGTAATCCAGTCGGTTCAGAAGCCGCATGCTGCCGTATCCACCTCTGAGGCAAAGGATTGCATCCACTTCTTCATCCTCAAACATTTCCATCAGGTCTTCGGCACGCTGTGCATCGTCGCCTGCCAGATATCCCCGGGACAATCCCACAGAACGGCCCAGCTTGACCTTGTAGCCAAATGTCGTCAGGTTAAGGATGGCCGAACAGGTTTTTCCCTCGGTGGAGGGGCTTGCCGGTGCAACAATACCGATGGTGTCGCCATATCGAAGCCTTTTAGCCTTCATCAGCTGCCTCCTGTATGAGATGCGGTAGTGATAGCAAACCTTATTGAAAAAACTAACGGCTCAAAACGCTCATCCATGAGCTACGACAAGCTGTTGATCCTAGCCCGGCGTCCATGCCGGTCTTACGCTTTTTAAATAAGCCTTCACAAAGACCTGTTGGCTGAACGGCTAAAGATACATCATTATACATGCCACCGTTTGAGATGAAGGTTTACCATCATACTGTGCAAACATATCGCGTTTTATTTATTATATGCTTCATGAAGCTAAAGCTTGAGATGTCTCCTACTTTTTCTGCAGATAAAGCGTTATTTCATCTCTATTGTGGAACAGCTGCCTGGCAGTCACGATATCGAACTGCTCCATATAGATTTCTTCAACTTCTTTAATGGTCTTCCTTACTCTGTCACCCATCAGCTTCAGGGTGACAACCGCCGTACCGCGATTCTGCAGGTTCCCCGCCAGGTTATTGATCAATCTGGCCGTATTCTTGGGATTCCAGCTGATATCGGATGTAAGCAGGTCGAATCTGTCATCCAGCTTCAGTTCGGACACGTTACATTTTATGATCCGGTACTTAGGGTAACGATTGAGCCTGGGGTCCATATCCCCGGTGTCCACTGCCGTTACATGAAGCCCGTGCTCCAGCAGTACGGAGGTCCAGCCGCCGGGTGCTGCGCCCAGGTCCAGGGCATTCGCAAAGCGCTTCATATCGATCCCAAACACATCGATAGCTTCCATAAGTTTGAACTTGGCCCGGGATATGTCGTCCTCACTTTTTCTGTAGTGCAGCATCCCGCCGGTCCAGCCCGACAGGTTGTCTTCCGGCGTTCCCAACCCCATATGGCATTGCAGGCCATCCAGAAAAACCGAAATGATCTTCTCAGGCCTTTTAATTTCGGGGATTGCCTTTTTCTGCTCCGATAACCATGCATCTCCGGCAATCTTAAAATCAATGGGGTTAAAGCTCATCCGACAATCGCCCTTCCGTATCTGAATGGCTACCTTTTCACCCGCCGCGATATCGCCTGAAAAACGTTCCAGTGCTGCTGTAAGCTCATCTATGCCGGTACCGCTCTCTATGGGTATCGAGCAAGCCACGTGATGGATGTGCCTGGTGAATACCGGCTTGGCCGCTTTTATCCTATCTAAAAATTCTGCTTTGAGAAGTCCGGTATGTATCAGCAGTATTCCCGGCTCCAGCACTTTTTTCACCGTAAGTCCCTTCTCAAGCTCCCTAAGCTCGTCAAGCGCCTGATTCATGTAGTTCGATGAAGAGGTTGCAATAAAATCCGATCCGTTTGATGTCGCTTCCCTATCTGGCATTAAGCGTATCCTCCTTCATATCTTCTCACGTTCAAAGCCGATGAACCGGGTTCCCTGATGGTTCAGGATTCCGGTATCCCCTTCGGCATTCAGTCCGTAGAACTGCTCCCTTACCGGCAATTCCAGCCGCTCCCCGTCCTCATATTCAAAGGTCACATAGTAGCTGGTATGGGAAGCCAGACTTCCGCTGCCACCCCACACATGGGTTCGCCTGCTGACGATTCTCGCCGGCACCTGTCTTATAGGTTTGCTGTTGTTCTTAAAGAAAAGCGCAAGTCCCTTTACCAGGGACGTCACAAAAACCATGATGACAATTGCAAAGATCGTGAAAACCAGAAAAGGCATCATATTGAACATCAGGTTATCAATGGGGTTGGAAAAACTCATGCTTTATTCCTCCTGAATTCAGTTTCCCTGGTCCCTGCTGAGGCTTGCCCCAAATTCGGCAGCCGCACCTTGAACAAAGTGCTTCTTTTCGGTTTGTATCAGAATGACGGCTGCGATGACAAGCGCACCGCCCAGCCCTTGCAGCAGCGACATAAGCTCCCCCAAAACAAGATAAGCGGACACTGACGCAACTACGGGCTCCAGCATTGCGATAATGCTGCCGGTGGTCGGTGATAAATATCTCAATCCCCAAAGGTAAAATCCAAACGGAAGGATAGTGGCAAAAATAGTGATATACACCACAAACCCCAACTGGGTCAGGCCAATACCGGACCAGACCCGCCACGGCGGCGAGATGAACCAGTAAAAGACCGCCCCGGCACCCAGGCAATAGAGAAGGACCGTCCATGAATTATATCTATCGGTACACTTTTTGCTGTAAATGTAATAGAAGGCACAGAAAACCGCTGATGCAAAACCACTGATTAACCCGGTCACGTTGAGGGGCACAGCAACCTTTGCCCTGCCGAAGATGATGAAGAAGCTGCCAGCTAAAGCAAAAGCCAATGCGGCCAGTTTGGAGGCACCCAGCTTCTCTCTCTGAAAAAGCGCACAATATGCCGCCACAAGAATGGGTGCAAGAAACTGCAGAAAGATTGCCATGGAAACATTCAGGGCTGAGACCGTATAGTAATAAGCTGATTGTACTCCGGTAATTCCAAATATGCCAAGGATGGCAAAATTGAGCATGTCTGCTCTCTTGATTTTGATAACCGATCTGTCCATCAGAAGAAAATAAGCAAACAGAATCAGGAACGACAGGTTCAGCCGCATATTGACCAGCCGAAAAGGATCTAAATTCTGGTTAAAGAGTATTTTGATGACGGTTCCTGAGACACCCCAGAAAAAAGCTGCCACTGCAACCAAAACACCGCCTTTAACTTCACCGGACACTGCATCCTCTCCTCTTAGTATTCCTATCTTAAACAGCCTTCAAACAACTGACGCCTCTATAGACGCCATATATAATTAATAACACAAAATACAGCGCTCCGCAACAAGGCGGAACGCTGTACACTGTTAAAGCTCTGGCTATTGCCTTTCAGGAGTCAGCCTTCTTACCAACTCCGTCAGTTCTGTTCTGAAGCCGTCTACCGGCCTGCCTTCCCTGATACCGTTGCCAACCCGCCGCAACCGATCCATGAAGTTTGCGTCAGCACTGACATAAACGGTATTGATATTGTTCCCGGTGTTCCTGCAGGTCTGAGCGACCCGACGCTTCACATCATTCAAATTGGCATTATTCGTACCCATCCTGTTTCCTTCCAGATCGATGCCGACATATGCCGTATCGCCGGCTACGACCACCGTTGCATTTTCAACACCTGCCACATTCTCACACGCTCTTGCGATGCTGTCCGTTTGTGTCATAGGAGTCCCCAGTCCTGGGATCCTGTAGTTTGCTGCATTATTGCCTGCACCGGTGTTGTTGCCTATGCCGGTATTGCCTCCCATACCGGTGTTGTTGCCCAAACCATAATTATTGCCCATGTCGTTGTTGTTCACACCGTAGTTGTTGCCTAGTCCACGGTAATCCCCCATGTTGTTCCGGTTGCCGAGATTTGTTCTGGTACCGTAAGGAGAACCGTATTCGGTATCCTGATAGTCATTGTAGTTGTATCCTGTTTGCTGCCCCCCGATTTCATCGGTTCGGTCCGTTGTCATGGGACCTTGCGGGGCACAGCCTACGGCTGCCAGCGATATAATCAGAACGGCAAGCAATACAAAACCGGATTTCTTCATTATCATATGATACTCCTCCATTTCTGTGGTGTGACTTTTACTTCAGTTCAGCTCAAAGCAATGAAAATTGAATTGGATTGGCACTCATATTTTTTGTATTTTAAAAAAAACTATGAAATCAAATTTTTGCTCTGCTGACATTCCGTACAAATTAAAAAAGCAGCAGGTGGATTTTTCCATCTGCTGCTTTTTTCAATAACCACTTATTTCTCAAAGAAACAACTTTTTCCTACAAACTCCCGTAAAATAGAGTTGGTGGGTATCGTATCGATATCCAATTCAAGGAAATAATGTAAAAACTTCGTTAAACGCTTGGCTTCAATATACTCCGGCACCTTGTTGTCGATCTTCTCCAGCTGAGGCAGGGCAATTCTTTTCAAGACCGCCAGCTCATAGACAAGTGAGGAGTTGAACATGATGTCGGCCTCTTCCTGGAAAGGATAAATATACCGGTCCTCGCCCCGCCTGACGGATTCCCACCGCTTGATGGTAGACAGCGCATCCTGTGATCTGAACTGAAAGTCCCTGACGATCCGGCGGATCAGTCTCAGGTCCGAGGTGGGAATGCGGTTATGGTCATCGATACTGAGGTGCGTCAATGCGCTGATGTAGATCTTGAACTTCTTCTCCTTGGGAATGCATTCCGTCAGCCTTTCGTTCAGGCCATGGATGCCCTCTACCACCAGTACGTGCTCCTCGGTAATCTGAAGCTTTCTGCCCTTCCATTCCCTCATGCCGGTATGAAAGTTAAATACCGGCAGCTCGACTTCTTCACCTTTGATCAGCCGGCTTAAAACATCATTGAATGTTGCGATATCAATTGCATCGATTGTCTCAAAATCATAATCGCCGTCCTCATCAATGGGTGTATCCTCCCGGTTTTTGAAAAAATCATCAATGGAGATGGGCACCGGCTTAAGCCCGTTGACTCTAAGCTGTACCGACAGACGCTGTGCGAAGGTTGTTTTGCCTGAAGAGGAAGGCCCCGCAATGAGGATCAGTTTTTTGGGCTCTTCCGACTGAGAGATCATGTCGGCAATCTGCGCAATTTTCTTTTCATGAAGCCCTTCAGCTACGCTGATCAACTCGGCGCATCTGCCGTTTTTGACAGCATCGTTCAGCTGGCTGATATTGGTCAGCTCCAATATCTCGCCCCATTTTTCAAATTCCCTGAATATATTGAAAAGCTTGTTCTGCTCGCAGAATTCAGGCAGCTTATCGGGATTTGCCTTTTCCGGAAATCTTAAGATCAGTCCGGGGCTGCAGTACTTCAGCTCGAATACCTTCAGATAACCTGTTGACGGCACCATATAACCATAGAAATAGTCATGGTAGCCGTAACAGCTGTAAACATTGATATATTTCTTCTGCCGGTACTTCAAAAGGCTGACCTTATCCATCTGTCCCGTCCTGGTAAAGAGCTTGACGGCTTCGGTACTGGGAATCTTACGCTTTTCGATGGGTACATCCATGCTGACCAGTTCCCGCATTTTCTCTTCTATTCTGGCCAGTTCCGCCTCTGTCAGCGGTGTCTCCTTATGAATTTCACAGTAGAGCCCTTTGCTGAGCGAATGCTCCACTGTTACTCTGCTGTCCGTAAAAACCTCACCGGCTGCAACAATGAGAAGAAAAGCCAGGCTTCTGGAATAGAACCTGTTGCCATAAGTGGTCGTTACATCGATGAACCGGATGTGGCAATCCTGCTCCAGTGAAACCCACAGCTCCTTCAGCTCATTATTGACCACAGCCCCCACGATATCCGCCTTAAAATCCTTCTGAAATTCCTTTGCAACGTCACGAAGCTTTATACCTTTTGGATACTCTTTCACCCGGTGGTCGGAGAATGTAAGCTTGATTCTCTCCTGCAAAGTCATCGCCTCCAATCAATCAGTTTTTTCAGGTTTGTTCTGCATATCTGTTTGCTCTACATTATATTCAATATTTTCAGAATTTTTCATATCATTAGTTCGCTGTCGATAACAAAAAATCCTGCACAGGATTCAACATGTTTCACCAAATATCTCTCTTAGTTTTGTTAATTGTCAGAGAAAATATAATGCGGCGTGTATGAAATCAAAAGAAGTGCTCTTCAAATCTTTTCCAATTTGTTATACAATAGAAATATATTAAAAGCAAAGGTGGGATTGGGATGCTGAATTACAAAATTGTTGGCAATGCCATGCAGCAGCTGGTAGTCGAACTGAGTGCGGGACAAACCATGTACAGTGAGGCAGGCAAGTTCCTATGGAAAACTGACAACATACAGTTTGAGACCTCCTTTAATGTCAGCGACAAAAAAGGCTATTTTGAACAAAAAGGCGGCAGCGGCATGCTGGGCAAATTCATGGATACTGCCGTCAATGTAGGCAAAAGAAAGCTGGCCGGCGAGTCAGCAGCCTTCCAGGTTTTTAACATTACACACGGCAACAGCGGGCTTGTCACTTTTGCCCAAACCATTCCGGGCGAAATCAAAGCACTGAACATCGAAGAGTTCGGAGAGTTTTATGTTCAGAGAGACGGCTTCCTGGCAGCAGAGAATACGGTGGATTTCGATATTGCACTGACAAAGAAGGTGGGTGCCGGCATATTCGGAGGCGAAGGCTTCATCCTGGAGAAATTCAGTGATGTGGGCACTTTGTTTATCGGAGCCTGCGGGAACTTTATTGAGCTGAACCCGGCAGATTATGGCGGCCGGATCCAGATTGACACCGGTGCCATCGTCGGCTTTGACCGCAACATTTCCTATGATGTGGAGTGGGTCGGTAAAAGTGTGGGTCAAGTGGCAAAAAACATGCTGTTCGGCGGTGAGGGCTTGTTCCTTGCAACTCTTTCCGGAAACGGAAAGGTCATACTCCAAAGCATGAATATCAATTCCCTGGCCAAGACCCTGTTCAGAAGCGCAACCAAGAGCTCTCCTGAAGATCGAAGCAACGGCAATCTGCTTGGCGGTCTGGGCAGCCTTTTGGGTGAATTCGGAGACAAATACTGATAAGTTTCAAGATGTCTGTTTCGACATGAAAATACAGTTTTCCCCTGAAACAGCGAGATGTAAACATTTTGTAACAACTACCCGTATCCTCTATATTTATTGAAAACAATGTAATATAATAATATCAAGAACAAGATCAAGTGCTAATACTCTTTTATTCCTCCCCCTCATTTTATAAGCTTGCGGCATTTACAACAACTGTTGTAAATGCCGCATTATTGTTTACCGCTTATTTTTTTTTGCTGCTGCACGGAAGCATTATGACAAATCTGGTGCCTTTATCCGGCTCACTGGTGAATTCCATGAAGCCATTGTGCTTGCTGATGATCTGCTTGCAAACGGAGAGACCCAGCCCCGTCCCTTTCTCCTTTGTCGTGAAGAAAGGTGTTCCCAGCTTGGCTTTAACTGCCGGTGTCATTCCCTTTCCGTTATCATCTATGATGATGTGCATCTCCATTGCTGATTCATCATACAAGGTCATAATGGTTAACTGCGGTTCCTTGGTCTCTGCCAGCGCATCTATGGCGTTTTCACACAAATTGAGGATCACCTGTTTGATTTGATTCTCATCGCCCATAACCGGCTTTTCCTGTTCACTGAAAACAAAGCTGGTCCGGATGCCCTTTGAGAAAGTATGGCTGCAGACCATCATCTGCATGGACTCGACAAGTCGGTTCAGCAGTACCTCTCCCTCCATCCTTTGCTTGGGTTTGGCAAAATTGAGGAATTCATTTGCCACCTTGCTCAGATCATTAATGGCATTTTCTACAGTCTGAGTATATTTTTGAATCCGCTCGTCCTGTATTTTCAGCTTGATCATCTGGTTGAATCCTTTTATGGTGGCAAGCGGGTTCTTTATCTCGTGGACGATGCCGGCAGCCATTTGACCGATCAGAGCCAGCTTCTCCTGCTGCTGCATGCGGTGCTGCTCTTCCTGCAGTCTCGACATATCCGTACCGACCACAATCCAGCCGATGGTCTCCTCCTCGATGTCAAATATGGGATACGCCCTGACCTTTACTTCCAGACAGGCACCCTCCGGTTTTTCCAGCTTGATATCATATTCCGAATACTGCAGATCCAGTCCGGTGTACTTTTTTGTCTTGTTGAATTCCATTAGCTTGAGCCGTTTCAAGCAATCCATTATCTCCAGGTTCAGGTAAGCTGAACCGTCAATTTCAATCATTTCCTCAAGGCACTTGTTGATCAGGGTTGTGTTCTTGTTTTTATCCAGGAGCACAAGGGGTTGGTTTATGGCGTTCAGGATAGCCTTCGTTTGGAGCTGTATGTTCTTCAGGTCCTGTTCCTTTTTTGCATCTCTGAAAACGGCCAGCATACCGCCTTCAAAAGCCTGCACATTCATGAAGATCTTTTTCCCAATACCACAGGCTACAGCGCATTCCTGCGCCGCATCACAAGCCTCTGCACCGGTAGCATCCTTCAGAGACTGACCATAAATCTCCTCTTTGTCCATGCCCAATAAGGCAGCGGCAGCGTCGTTCACAAAATTCGCCCTCCTATCCCTGTCGTAAGTGATCAAGCCGATGGGAAGGCTGTTCAGTACCCGCTCTATACGTTCATTCGTCTCCGCCAACCGGTCGTAAGGATAGTGAGCCATACTGACGAATACGCCCTTGTAAATATAATAATAGCTGATTACTTTCACAAAGTGGGCATACAGGAAAACATACGAAAAAAAGATGGCAGAAAGGGTCGTGGCAATCTCAACAACTGCTGATGCGATTAAAGCCATGAACAGATATTTGTATGCAATGACATCCTTTACATTGATCCGTCTGCTGAAACGGTATAGTGCAATAGAAGTATTCGTCAGGATGAGCAGGCTGCATATTATCATGATTCTGCCTGCTGCTTCACTGTGAAACATTCCCGGATCCAATGCTGCAAAAAAAAGCAGAGTCAACATTACACCTAGCGTCAAGGTCAAAGCCGCGGCCATTCCCGACCATTTGCCGGCTTTCAGCCTTGGCATTCTTACAGCGGCAAGCAGGAACGCTGAAGACTCTGCTAACCGGCCTGCATAAGCGAACCAGCTGGACAAACCTTGGTATCTGGCTGTAATGCTGCCCATGTGGGCAAAATAAAAGATGTGAAGCAAGCCCAATAAAGCGGCTGCCAAAAGACCGTAGGATAACAGGATCGCCTCACGGCTGCTTCGCTCATGGCTGTTCCAAACAATCAGGAACGCTGAAAAAGCAATAATGACACAGACCATCTCTGAAACAGCGTGCAATATGCCGCAGTGTGCCTTCCAGAGTGTGGTAAATAATGCTACTGTGAGTATCAGGCCGAAGACCGATATGAAAATAAATCCGGTCAGCAGATTGCCGACCGGGTGCTTGAGCGCATTGTCGCGAGCTGCCATATTAGAAATCCCCCCCATAGAACTTTTAATACGGAAAGCTTGTCCTTAAGGCCTATCCTCTTATATACTACCTTAATTCCCCGAAAAAATCCCTATAATCCATTCGTAATATTTCGACACAAAATGCATACATCGCATCATGACAGCGCAAATTGTACATTCCGGGGTTTGTGGTATAATAAGAAGGGACATCATGCAAAGGAGGATTTGGAATGATTGATACTGTAATGTTTGATTTGGACGGGACATTGCTTCCGCTGGACATGAAGCAGTTTATGAACATTTACTTCAGAGAACTGGGAGCTGCTTTTCAGGATTTGATTGAGCCGCAGCAGCTGGTCAGGCATGTATGGTCGGCAACGGCCTGCATGGTTGAAAATGTTGAGCACCGGACAAACCAGGAGGTTTTTATGGAACGCTTTCAACAACTGATCAACGATGATGCAAAAAAATACACCGACCGGTTTGACGCCTTCTATGATACCGCTTTCCACAAAACACGGGAATCGGTTGTGGATCAGACCATCACCCGCGACTGCATCCATATGCTGAAGGAAAAGAACTACAGGCTAATCCTGGCAACCAATCCGCTTTTTCCGAGAAAGGCGATCCATACCAGAATGGCTTGGGCCGGCCTGACCGTGTCGGATTTCTGCTATATCACCTCCTACGAAGACAACCACTACTGCAAGCCGCATCCGGTCTTTTTCGAAGAAATCCTTGCAGAAACCGAAACAGCACCGGAACAATGCATGATGGTGGGGAATGATGTGCAGGAGGATTTGGTGGCATCAAGGCTTGGGATAAAAACTTACTTGATAACGGATCATATGATCCATCGCACATCACAGCCCGTTGAAAGCGATTTTTCCGGCACCTATGAGGATTTTTACACTTTTGTAAAAGCCTTGCCCGCCGTCAGCACCAATGCAGCGAGAGCCAAGACAGCCAATATGAAGCCATAAGCCTCAAGCGAATAAAGCCTGGCACTGGTCAATAGATCAAGGTACATATGGGCAAACACGCTTGTCCAAATTTTCCCTGAATACAGCGTCACAGCAATGACAGGCACAAAGGTCATGCTAAGGGCAGCCGAAGCTGCCGTTCCCCAGCTGAAAACATGCAAAAGGCCAAAGGCCATGGATGCCGCTATAACGCTGATAATAAACCGAAGATTTTTCGGGAGGTGCAAATGCTTGTATATTGTAAGCACAAGCGTAAGATTAAAAAGCTCCTCTATGAGGGCTATGAAAGGAATGGCTGCACACCTGAGAATAAAACCCGTAAAAGTAATGTGTATCACGGCAAGCTTTTGCGGATCTTCCGGAATGATTCCGGTCAATACGGCGGCATAGCCAATGCTGCTTATGGCTGCTACCAGAAAAAGCGGATAAATCAGCAGCATGTCAACAAGCCGGTTCACAAAAACCGGCAGTCTGTCACTGCTGAAAGGCGGCATGACAAAAGGCTCAAGCCGATGCCTGTTGATGAAAACAATTATAATAATGGGCATATATATCAGTCCTGCTGCAAACCGGCTTAAGTCCATTTCGCACCTCCGTAGTAAGCAAAAGCGTTTTTGGAATATTATAACATTTCTGCAGGCATCCTGCAAAAAATAAAAAAACCTTGAAAATTCAAGGTTTGTTCTCATATGGTGCGCCATCGGGGACTCGAACCCAGGACCCATTGATTAAGAGTCAATTGCTCTACCAACTGAGCTAATGGCGCATTTTTTGTTTGCGGCTAACCGACTTTCTCATTATACAATAGACCCGAAATGATGTCAACAGGATTTCATATCAATATGGTCCATTAAACGCAGTATAAAAGAATTATCCCTTTCGTTTTAGCTCTACCACGCGAAAACCGTCTTTTTTTGCTTTTTCCGAATCAAAACCCTCATCCAGATGCATGCAGTACACACGGCTGCGAAAGGGCGTCTGGACGGTTTGGCAAAGTTGCTCATAAGAAAGGTGCGGTATGAATTCTCTTTCCAAGTTGCAGGTATCCTGATACAGGAGGTCCACTTGATTCTGGTAAAGCATTTCCAAAATATCAGCATTGATTGTTTTTGCGTCACCGCTATAGTAAACCGTACCCGCTTCCCCTCGGAGCAAATAGCCGAAGCAGGCCATTTCCGCCACGTGGCTTGCTGGATAAGCCTCAATTTCCAGATCAATCTCATGGTTTTTCAGCTGGTATCGGTCTTCCAAACGTACTAGTTCAAAGTAGTTTCCTGCCACGCCCATCAGCTTGAGCAGTTCAGCTACGCGTCCTATATCCGGTGAAAGGACCGTGATCCTGCTGTGGTTGATGAAATGCGAATAAAAAATCAAATCGCCTAAAGAGCCGATGTGATCCGGATGCAAGTGTGTCACCAGTACGTAAATATGGCGGATGCCGGTCAGCAGGCTGCTCCTTGTCAAGCCGGCAAAGGTGGTGCTGCCGCAGTCAATAAGAAGCAGCGTATCGCCCTTCTTGTAGTAAGCGCAGTTGTTGCCCAATGCGGTATTGAACGCGCTGCCGCAGCCGATAAAATCCAGCATGGTCCTACCCCCGTCCAGTCATACTTTCTGAATTATTCCAATATAAAATCAATGACATAATAATTCGCCGGATTTGGAAAAACTCCTGCCTGTCCAGGATAAAATAGGACCTGCTGCACTTTCATGGCACCTTACCTCTCCATGGCTTCTTTTACACGGCTCAACAGCACGCCTGAGCGAATCAGCGAATAGGCTTTACGGATATCCTCCGAAAGGTTCCTGTCCTTTTCATAATAGGGCACAACTTCTCTGATTGCCTGATACGCAGCTCTGGTCCCTTTTCCTGTATGGATGTCGCTTCGCAGATCAATGGCTTGCGCAGCATGAATCGCTTCAATCCCCAGAATGTATATCAGGTCATCTATGATTTTGCGCGTCTTTTGTATGATATAGGGCGTATTGTTGGCGTGATCTTCAATGTCGCCGGCCAGTGAGAAGAAATCCGAAACAGCCGGGTTGGAAAGGTGCCGAATCTCAGTATCCAAGGCAGTGAAGGTCTTTTGTATCGTAGCAAAACCCAGTACGTTGTCGGCCGGCGCGAGAAACCTGGATAGCCGGGTAAAGGTCGGATTGCCCAGTTTGATAATGCGGTGGCAAATGAGCTTTGAAAGCTGGCTCAGCGCCAACCCAAGCATTTCGAAGCCCAAAGCCCAGTTGGTGACCTCAAAGTTGGAGCAGGAGATAATCCTTCTCTCATCCAGTACGATACAGGGATTGTCATCTGAGGAATTAAGCTGGACCGTCAGTAATGCTTCTATGTACGATACCGAATCCCTGACTGCGCCGTGTACGTGGGCTGACCCTCTGAAGCTCAATGGATCTTGCACCGGCTTTTTCCAGTCAGGCTCCCATAGGTAACTGCCCTCCAGGTACTCTGTAATCCTGGCCGCGCTCCATGCCTGTCCCGGATAAGGCCTTAACTGATGGGTCTTGGGATCCAACGGGGAAACATTGCCGTTAAGTCCTTCAAGGGACAAAGCATAGATGATGTCGCAAAGGTCTAGAAGATCCTTGGCATCCTGAAGCACCAAAGCGCCTTGCCCAGCTGCCAGAGCATTGGAGCTGACGATGGCAAGCCCATCCTTGGGTCCCAGGATCACCGGTTCAAGTCCCGCCATTTCCAATGCTTCCTTAGCAGGAACCCTTTTCCCCTGGTAGTATACTTCGCCTTCTCCCAGCATGGCAAGCCCGATATGGGATAGGCATGTGATATCCGCCTCCCCTACCGATCCTCTCTCCGGGATGAGCGGATGCACCCCTGCGTTCAGCATTGATTTATACATGACGGCTATTTCCGGCTGAATCCCAGTAGCCCCTACAAGCAGCGTATTAAGCCTTGCCAGCATGATTGCCCTGACTTCATCTTCAGAGGCAAAGGGCTCTACACCAAGGCAATGGGAATAAATGAGGTTACGGTTGTATTCCTGAAAGAATTCCTTAAAAACACGCTTATCCTTATTCCAGCCTACGCCTGTATTGAATCCGTATACTGGTACATTTCCGTCCACGAGATCAAATACCAGCTGCCGGGAGTCCCTCAGCAGCGCCATGGCTTCAGGCTCTATTTCCACGCTGACCCGCTCCCGGGCCACCTTTACTACCTGAGCAATGGTCAGATCCTTACCGTTCAGCTTTACAACGGACATCATCATCTCCCCCTCACCTTCATTTTTTCCATGATCCTTTCCGGCGTCGCCGGCAGCTTGTCAATATTGATTCCCACCGCATGATTGATTGCATTGATGACAGCAGGCGCTGTAGCAACTGTAGCAACCTCTCCCACGCTTTTTGCACCATATGGACCTGATTCTTCAAGTTCCTCCACCAGCAGCACCTTTATTTCCGGCATATCCGGAGCGTTTATCACATGGTACTTGCCAAAATTCATTGTCTGCACCCTTCCTTGAGTATCAAATGTAATTTCTTCGGATAATGCCATACCGAGACCCATCTGAACAGCGCCTTGCACCTGTCCTTCCACGAATCCCTTGTTGATGGCTTTTCCTACATCGTGCACCGCTAAGAGCTCCAGTACCTTCACCCTGCCGGTAACGGTGTCTACCTCTACCTCTGCAAAGTTGGCCCCGTAGCTGGTGGGGTTTCCCGGTGACTGGTATGTGATCGTTTCACCTGCTTCGTCGCTATAAGTCTTCTGAATGATTGCTGCCAGCTCACCATAAGAAAGCGTCGCTGAGGGCTTGTCACTGATTCGCACCCTTCCGTTTTCCATCACCACTGCTTCCACATCGCAGCTGAAATATCTGGCAGCATAGCGGCGCATTTTTTCTCTGACCTTCTGTGCTGCTTGCATTGCCGCACCGCCGCATACATAGGTCACTCTGCTGGCCTGCGTACCTGCAGAATCAAAAGGGCTTACCAGAGTATCGGCTTCCGGAACATAGATTTTACTAATGTCCATGTCCAGGGTTTCAGCTACAATCTGCATCATTGTCGTGTTTGTTCCGCAGCCCAGATCATGAAATGCGCCCTTGAGTATGGCAAAGCCGTCTGCTGCAATCCTCAGGGATAGAGTTATAAAGTCGGGGTAAGCACCGTAGTATCCATTTCCGTGGGCGCAACACGCCATTCCCACTCCGCGGACATACCTCCCTTGATCTTTTGGCCGGAAATATCGCTCTTTCCAGTTGAAGGCCGCCGCCCCTTGCCGGACACAATCAAGGATTCTCGCATTGCCAAGCTCCGGTCCCCCCAGCGGATCCTTGTCATAGGGATGAACAAGATTCTTGAGGCGGAATTCTACCGGGTCCATACCCAGCTGTCGGGCAGTATTCTCAAGGTTGATTTCCGTTATGGCATGGATCTGCGGAGAGCCGTAGCCTCTGGCAGCTCCGCCTATGGGCGTGTTGGTATAGACGCCGGCGGCTGTATAGCGCTGATTCTCTATCCTGTATAGCTTGAAGGCTTTCTTGCCCATAGCCATAGCGACTGCATCACCGTTGGTGAAGTATCCGCCTGCGTCGACCAATACGTCAATATCCCTTGCCATTATCATCCCATTATGGTCTACCGCAGTACGTACGGTGCCGATGGTTTTGGTCCTGGTTCTGGTTCCCGCAATGGCCTGCCCCCTATCCATCACCAGCTTTACCGGCCGGTTGAGCTTCTGCGCCAGAAATGCGCATACCGGTTCCAGAACCGGCTGCCCCTTTCCCCCAAAAGAGCCGCCGATGGCAGATTTGATGACCCTCACCTTGCTTCCCGGGATTCCCAAAGCTTCTGCTATGATCAGCTGCGCCTGGAAAATGACCTGGCAAGGCGTCCAAACCGTCAGATTCCCGGCAGGATCCACATCTGCCAGACAGGCATGGGTTTCCATTGCAGCATGGTGTATCTTGGGTGTTTCAACCCGGTCTTCAACGATTCTGCAGGCTGCCTGCATCGCTGTTTCTACGTTTCCGCATTCCAATGTTTTTCTATAGAGAAGATTGACATTCTCATGGATTCTTTCAGCATTGGGCCGTAGCGCTTCCACCGGATCGATGACGGCAGGAAGCATCTCATACTCGACCTCGATCAACCCAACCGCGCGCTCCGCGGTCTGACGGTCAACGGCTACAACAGCCGCCACTCTGTCTCCGTAAAAACGCACCTTCTCTGTGAAGATCCGCTCATCTTTGACCACCTCCATGCCGTCTATCCATTTATGGGAGTTGTAACGGTTGACCGGCGCGTCCATATGGGTAAAAACGGCAACAACGCCTGGCAGCGCTTTTGCTTTGGCAGCATCGATACGTTTGATATTGCCATGGGCAACATTGCTCAGGAGCAGCTTCCCATGCAGCATATCCGGCAGAACCATATCATCCAGATACCGCAGCTTGCCTGTCACCTTTTGCTCTGCATCATGAATGGGAACAGAGGCCCCGACATATTTCAAACTTTCTCGCATTATTCTGCACCTCCGGCCGGCTGGCTGGTGAATAACCTATCGTAAACGGAATAGCCCAGTCCCGCTATCCCATCGATTTTATTCTCATATCGCTTGTTCCCGTGGATGGATTCTATGACATGTTTCTGAAGTGCATCTACAAATGCATTCAGGCGAGCAAGTCCCGCAGCGTTGTCTGTCAAGGCCTTCTCAGCCGCCTCTGCTCGATAGGGCACCGGTGCTGCAGACCCGATGACGACGCGTGCTGATTTTACCAGGGTGCCTTGCTTATCCAATATAATAACGGCAGCAATATTGATGTGGGAAATCACCACAGACGTCCTATGGCTTTCCCTTCCGAATTTTCCAAAGGTGCTTCTATGGCTTTCATCCGGACACGGAATGAGAAATTCCACGATGGCTTCATCCTTCTGAAGGGTATTTTTCCCGATTCCCACCACCAGTTCATCCATCTTCTTGTAAGTGATTTCTCCCTTCCCATTCAGGATACCTGCCTTGGCATCCAATGCCAGCAGCGCAGGGATGGAATCTCCTCTCGGAGAGCTGTTTGCGACATTGCCTGCCATTCTGGCCGTATTCCTGATCTGCTGGGATCCCACCTGTGCGGCAGCTTCTGCCAGGCAAGTCGCATACCTTCTTAGTTCTTCATTGCGGCTTATGTCTGCAAAGGTGGTATTGGCTCCTATTCTGATACAGCCGTCTTCTATCTTAATGTAGTTCAGCGCTTCAAGCCGCGTCATATCAATGATTCTGCCGGCGTGGACCCCAAGTTTTCTGAGTTTTATCACCAAGTCAGTTCCCCCGCTTAAAAGATAGGTGTTCTGATCTGCATTTCTCAAACAATATGCCAGTTCATGCACACTTCTGGGGCTTTCATATACAAGCTGCTCCATTCTGTACCTCCCGTTGGAAAATCAAAATACACATTCGTGCTTTATTCATACTGCAACCTAATTAACATATTACCACTTTTGCGTCAAAAGATAGTCTAAAGGTTTTCCGCCTTGATCAGCTCCAAAGCGGCCTGTTGATGACTCATCCCATTGTGTACCTTGTTTATTGCATGATTCATGCTCTTTATATCCAGCTTGAATTCAGTGAAGGCTTTATATAATTCAGGGTATTCCGCCTTAAGGTCTTTTCTTACCAGGGTTGCGGTGTATTCCGCTTCTCCAATGACTTTTTGCGGGTCGTCCAGGAATTTCAGCTTATAGGTTCCGAACTTCCAATGAGGCTGCCAACCCGTAATGGCTATCCATTTTCCTTGCTTATAATGTTCATCAAGTTTTTCAAGCATCGTTTTTTCATTGCCGTACGCGACATCAAAGCCGTTCAGTTCATATTTCCTGATGGTTTCAACTGCAAAAGAACCAACGAAGGTTTTTCTTTCAACCGAATATATTTTACCTTCGAACGCATCGGCATGCTTTTTCATTTCATGAATACCCTTGATCGGCACATATTCCGGTACAATGATACCATACCTGCAGCCGTACATATTGGCTCCCAGATACTCAAGCTGGGGCTGGTACGCCTCGAAAATTGCCTTGCCTGAGTATGGCATCCAGGGTGCCAGCGTTCCGTCAGCACTTCCTTCAGCCACGCATTTGAAAAGGTCGGCGGCAGAAACCTGAAGTCCTTCCACAGCGATCCCCAATCGTTGCCTGACCAACTCCCTGAAGACTTCGAACTGTATGACCGAATCATCATAGTCCCGAAGTGCCACCTTAATGAACTTGATTTTTTTCATTTCCTGTGACATTCTGCTTACTTTAGAGCTGAATTCCAAGACACGCTCATTAATCAGTCCCAGCGAGAAAGCCTGCTCCTGAACGCTGGCATTGACCTCCTGGGCACTGGCTGCCGTCTGCTGTGTAATGGCAGAGATGCTTTCCACGATACCGCTCAGGCTGCTGCTATTGGATGAAAGAAGGTCAATTTTACCATATATGCTGTTGATCTCATCACTTACAGTACTTATGGAATCGTATATACTCCGGAAGCCTCTCTCGGCTTCTTCAATGGATCCCCTTTGCTCTTCAATCGTTCCGCTGCCTCTGTCTACCAGCTTAACAATCGTATCTGTCTCACTGGTGATGTCGTCAATCAACCCTCTTATTTTAACGGTTGAGTTCTTGGTATCTTCGGCAAGCCTTCTGATTTCCCCGGCTACGACACCGAAGCCTTTCCCGGCCTCGCCTGCTCTGGCAGCCTCAATTGCGGCATTCAGCGCCAGCAGATTCGTCTGTTCGGAAATACCCGATATGGCCGTGATGATCTCACGGATGTTCAATGATACCTTGCTCAGTTTTACCATTTCATTCTGAATGACGTTAAATCTCTGAATGGTATCCAGGGCTGCTTGTTTCTGAAGTCTGACAGCCATGCCGCCCTGCTCGGCAATGCTTACAGACTGCCCGATGTCGGATCTGATCGTCTTTATATCGTCATGTATACCCTTGATCAATCCACCAGTTTCCGATACACAGGCAGCTGCTTGCTGCACCATTTCAGCGATATGCGTATTGCCTTCCGCCACCTCGTTAACAGCCGCAGACACTTGGCTGGCGGACTCTCCTATAGCCTTTGAATCGGTATAGAGCAAATGCCCCGAGGATTCTGCTGTTTTTGCAGTTTCAAGGGTGTTTGCCATGAATCCCCTCAGCGCCGCAAGGGTGTCCAGGATCTTCTTTTCCTCTTGCGAGGCATACTTGATGCTCTTTTCATCTGCAACAAAATCAAAGCTGCTAAGTTTTTCAATGGCCTTCCCTACCGAGCTTTCACTGCGGTTAGAGTTCAGTACGGCCGCAAGTATACAGCTAATTGTCTGCGCTGCAATAGCTGCGACGTACGTATTGACATGCAGGGCAAATGTAAGTAAATAGAAAACCGCAAAGCCTGCAGCGATCCCTTGACAATAAACCAATATTGCTTTATGATGCCTTTTCTTATTGCGTTTCATTTGTAATCCACTCCTTTTTGACAGACAATCCTTCTACCTTTTTATATTCAGGGCATGAAAATTATAAACCAGGCCGCTCAGGCTCTGGTTTATAATTTTCAAACAGATTATCAACTCAAACGATTATTGACCAGTCTTTATTACGCCTCAACCGTAGCCTTCTCCTGCTTGTGCTTGGAGGTCATGGCCGGCTGTGTGACGGATTTGATCGGTGTCCCGTCTGCCGTGTAGTCTTCCTTGAAGACGTCATAATGCTTCGGGTTTGCTGCTACCTTCACCAGGCATACCGTCATCAAAAGTTCCAGGATCAGTGCCGGTCCGCCTCCCAGGTTGGAAAGCATCTTGACACCGTTGATACCCCCGGCAAAGGAGATCATGATCCATGATACCGTACCGATGATGGCGCCCCAGAATACCTTCATCAGCATCGGCGGCTCCGGATCCTCCTGCGTCAAGCCTTCCATGCTCATGCCGCCCAGGGTGGTGGTGTATGCATCAGCGCCTGTTGCAAAGGACAGGAACATGGCCAATACAAATACCGGTATGGTGAGCATGGCCAATGGGTATTGTGAGAAGAATGCATATACGGCAAACTCCGTTCCCTGCTTCATGGCCTCGGCTATGCCCGCGCCTGCCAGCTCCAGCTGCAGCGCTGCGCCGCCGAATATCATCATCCACACGATGTCAAACAGTGCCGGAAGCAGGAAGGTGACCACCAGTGCCTTGCGGATGGTCTGACCATAGGAGATTCTGCCCAGGAACATACCGGAGATCGGTGCCCAGGCCAGCCAGTTGCACCAGTAGAATATCGTCCACCAGCCGCCCCACGGGTCGTTGGCTGCTGCGCCGGTAAACAAGCTCTTGGTAAAGAAGTTCTTCATATAGTCGCCGAAGGCTTCTGTTCCAACGTTCAGAATGAATACTGTCGGTCCTACGATAAATATGAACAGGGTCAATCCGAAGAACACCCATGTGTTGATCTCAGACAGCTTCTTGATTCCGTTGAATAAGCCGGTGATGGAGGATATGACGAAAGTCGCCACAACCGCTATGTCAACCAACATCCACAGGAATGCACCTACCTGTACGCCTGTCAGGTAATTCAAGCCCCCTGCAATGGACAGGATGCCGCCGCCCAGTGAAGCCGCCATTCCGGCTACCAGGGCATACATGCAGATTGCGTCAATGGTTTGGCCGTAGGAGCCAATGGCTTTGTTGCCGAATATGGGAAACAGGGTAGAGCCAAGGCTGTAGGGCTTCTTCATATTGTAATAAGCGAATGCGAACATGATGGTGGGTATTGCATAGATGGCCAACGGTGTGAAGCCCCAGTGGAGGAACAGGGTGGACATGGAGAAGATGACGGCTTCAGGACTGTTGGGGGTAAGATGCAGGGACTCCGGAGGTGCGGTCAAATGGTAAATGGGTTCTGCAGTACCCCACAGCAGGATGCCTACTGCGATGATACTCGTCAATGTAATCGAGAAGTACCTGAAATTGTCAAACATCGGTACGGCTTTTGAACCGCCTATTCTGACATCGCCGAATTTAGAAAACATAAGATAAATAACGACGAGAAGCATCAGTGTAACGCCCAGGTTGAAGGCCCATGCGAAGGATCCCATCAGCCAGTTGTTGGCTGCATTGATGACGGTTCCGAAAGCATCCTTGTTGGCAAAGTTCAGCACGATGGCTGCCAGGAAAAGGATTACCGGTGCCCAAAACGCGATAGGTTTCAGTTTTTTCATTTGATACCCTCCTTAAATACAATTTTGGGATCATTGCTTATCACCCATTATATTCCTGATACGTCAACAAATAGTCTAAATAGTCAATAAAATCAGGCCGAAAGCCCCTTATTCTAAAAATACTTTCATTTTTTTCCTTCAGAGGATGCTTTTATCATCATGCCTTTAAGCTTTCCAGTATTTTCAGTTCATAGCAATTGCCGATATCTTTCAAGAGTGAAATGCCTTCCTCGCAATAATCAGCTGTGGACTGAATCAGGTAATGCCTGAACTGCTCATATATTTTGCTGCTCTGCTCCATTTTTTTTCGGACTTCTGCTTTTACACGGCAGATAAGCGCCATTTCATAAGGATTCTGAATCACCTTCGCATAGGCTTCGGCTTTCGTAATATATGCCAATCCCTCGTCTAACTTCAATTCCCCGATCAGCAGCATAGCCATATAGCCATAGGCTGTGGAGCAGCCCCATAGCGGACTCAGCCGTTTATATGCATCAATGGCATTTTGAAAGTATTCCCTGGCTTTGGCGTAATCACCCATATCATAAGCTGCTTGCCCTGCATTTGTGTTGAATATCGGAATACCCCGCGTCAAGGCCTTCCCCTTGCAAAGTGAAATTGCCCTGTCATAATAATCGAACGCGCTGCAAAATGCCTTACTGCGCCGTTTGCTTTCCCCAATAAAATTATAGGCAGCAGCAATATTCAGTGCATATTTTTCCTTGTTTTCATGGGATTCCAGCATGGATATGGCCTCAAGCAGCAGCTCCTCCCCCTCCGCGAAAGAGCCTGCCATGATGCGCTGCATTCCCTTGAGCCGCAGCAGGATGCCTTTTTCTTCCTGAAGGCCGCACTGCTCTGCAATCGCTATCGCTTCTTCAATATAACTTTCCATCAGCTTGGTATTATAGGTGTTGATGCAGAAATAAGTCATCTGCTTGTACCCTTTCAGTGCAAAACCGCTTTCACCCGCTTTGACGGCACTGCGTATCATATGTTCGATGATGAAAAGACCCTTCCGATAATCTCCTGACCGTATGAAGCCTCTGCCTACCATGTGCATAAAAGACAACTCTAAACACTCAAGCTCCTTGCAGATGCCTTCCGCTTCCTTGATCTCATTAATCAGCTGGCTGATGCTGTTAAAATCCGTCACGATCTGCTCTTCACTGATTTCCACAAACCCATTTTCCGTTACACTGTCCTCATATGCTACTGGAAAAATTTCATGATTGATGCTTAAAAACTGCTCAAGGTTCTTTATTTTGTATTTAAGGGTCGAAAGCCGATGGCCTCCGTTTTCAAAATGATAAATCAACTTGGAAAACAGAAGCAGATCATGCTTGCTTCCCCGAAGCCGGCTTTCTAAAAGTCTTGCTATCTTGATATGCAATATCTTCTTTTTGGAAGCCGTCAACTGTGAATAAACAAATTCTCTTAGTTTCTGATGGGTAAATGCAAAACCCACATCCTTTGTATCTCCGTCTTCCTTAATGAGGTTTTTCTCCTCCAATTCGCTGATCACATCCATAAGCTCCAGCTCACTTTTTCCACTGATTTCCAACAGCTCCTCCAATGTAATCCTGTCAAAAAAAACGGAAATGATGTTAAGCAGCTTTTTCCCTTCCTCTGAAATGTGCAGAAACCGGCTGTTCAGAATATCCTGCATTCTCGGGGTAAAGGCCTGGGGTTTATCTAGATACTTCATACTGTTCACTAACTCGACGATGAAGAAAGTGTTCCCTTCCGTTTCCTTATATATAGAGCTTCCTAGCGCTTCATCTATATCATGCCCGGGCAGCATTCCGGATGCCAATTCGATAGTCTCGCTTTTATTAAACCGGTTGAGTTCTATGATTTTGAGAAGTCCATAGGCTTTCATATCTGCAATGAACCGCTCAATACGGCAGCTGTACCCTGCTCTTGAAGTAACAATAAAGCTGATTGCCTGGTTTCTGCTCTCAAGCATCAGCTCCCGCATCAGTGAGAGGCTCATTGCGTCAATCCATTGAATATCTTCAAACATGATGAGCGTTTTCTTCTGGTTTGCTACTTTCTTGAAAATATCTACAATTGCCTTTTCAGCAATCTGGTATTTTAAAATATCCACCTGCTCCATCGGGCTGCTGTCTATATTATTGTCTTTTATCGTAAAACCGGGAAAAACGTGGTTGACAATCCGCTGCAGCCCAGTAGGCAGCTCGATATTTTCCCTATCAATTGCCTGTGACAATTGATACAGTATTTCATTCCATGGCTTTAGCAGATAGTTTTCCTCAACCTGATAGCAATTGGATTTCAGCATTATGACGCTGTCCGTATCAATACACTTCAAATGCCTCTCCACTAAGGTTGTCTTTCCCAGACCTGCTTCACCCAAGACGAGTATAGACTTGCCCCTTTTTCCTATGATAAAGTTATGAAAGCTCTCGTTTAATGCATAAAGCTCCTGCCGTCTTCCATAGAAGTATTCCCCTTCGTCTGTTTTTGCATCGGCCTGACGGGCAGCTTTCTCCTTTATGATTTCCGCAAAAAGCTCATCGGTTTTTCTGTCCGGTGTGATAAACAGCTCATTCCGTAAAAGATTTGACAGGCAGTTGTATATCTCAATGCATTTATCAAGCTGCCCCATCTTCCTATAAACGTTCATCAGCAGCCGGTAGGCTTTTTCATTGAACTCGTCCACTGCAACAAGCTCTTTGCACAGCAGCGCTACCCGTTCCGGCTGCTTGTCTCTTATGCAGCCTTGAATCTGCTTCTGCAGCTTGCCGATATAAATATCCCGGTATTGGTTTCTTGATGTGATCATCCACTTGTCAAAACCTTCTGCGTCCTTGACAAAAAAACCGTCCAGGAAATCTCCGGAATAATGACCGAGCTCAGCACCCTCCGCATCACCGGCAAGCATATCCACATCAGTATTATACCGGTGTAAGGGATTCAGCATGATGACCGAACGCTTTGGCGATACCAGCACATCACAGGATAATGACTTATTGATGACATAGACAGCATTTCTAAGGCTTTTCTTTGCCACCTCTTCCTCCGCCGCTCCCCACAGCAGGCCCACCAGGGTGTCCCTGAAAGCTTGTTTTTTTATCAGGAGGTAATAAAAAAGCGCTTCGGCTTTCTTGTACGGAAAAGTGATTTCTTCTTCATTGCAGCTTACTGTGGGTGCTCCAAAAAGTTTGCCCCATATGACGGTCATGGTATTACCTCCTCTTTTCCAATATGTAATTTCATTATAAATGAAAACGTCAACAAAAAGCAAAATAACATCCTATTTTGCTAAAATTGTTGACGATATCGACAAATTATTTAATTTTTAACCACTGCTGAAGGCCTATGCCCTTAAGAATTATTAATCCCGATCTACAACAATCAAGGGAACCAGCTTGAGGTTCATGATGGTTGCAGCAACCACCCCCAATAGCATCAGGATCGCCCTGTTCAAGGGATCTTCAATGAAATAAATCAGCAATAAAACCACAAAGTAGGGTGTGGCACTGAGAAACGTACGCCTGAAGGATACACCGATTTTTCTATTGCACGCTTTACATTTCGTCGGAAAAGCAGGACCCAGCGACAGCCTTCTCAACAGGCTGATACTGTCTGCTCCGCAGTTGGGACATTTCATATTGCATTCCTCCTAAATAAGATATTGCATGACCGCTTTCTTCCTCTTTTATTATAACGCAAATCGGATTCGCCCCATACAATTTGAGTACTATAATATTCAAGTTCTGAAATCACCCTCATTAATTCCTGAGTTTTGGTTAAAATAAGACCGGTCCTATTATATGGTGACGAGGTATATCAAATGAAAGTTGCTATAATCGGAGCAGGCTTGGCTGGCTTGGCCTGTGGCCATGAGCTTCTGCGAAACGGAATCATACCGGATATATTCGAAGAAAACGATTATGTTGGGGAAGTACTTGACTTTCCGGTCATAAACATTCGATTGTTTAACAGCCTGGTCTTCAATCCCTTCAAGTACTTGAGTCAGAATTTTCAAATCAATATAACGCCGCATTACAAATTGACTGAGCTAGTGACTGTTACGCCAACCAGAACACATATCATACAAGGCAATCTGGGCACTATCCTAAGAAGAGGCATTGACGACGATACCTTAGCTAACCAAATTCTTAAAGATATCAATATTCAGATTCAGTATAATACGCCGGTCAACTTTGAAGATATCCAGGACCGCTACGACCATGTGGTCATATCAACAGGAAATCTCATTGCCGCAAAAAAACTAAACGTCTTCAAGCCACTTTTTGATGCTTATGTAAGAATCGCAACGCTGAAAGGGAGTTTCAGAACCAATGCCATCACTATATGGCTGAATACAAAGTATGCAAGGCATGGCTTTGCCTATTGCGTGCCTAATAGCGAATCCGAGGCATACTTGATTTTGATTGTCACAAATGCCAACTATGATGAGTTTGAGTATTTCTGGAACCTTTTTATCAAGGATAATATACGGGACCAAATCGTCAATGCCAAGGATCTGCGGCATTCGGTAGGGGTTGTGGAACCGGTTAAGGTCGGAAACCTCTATCTGGCAGGTTTTTCTGGTGGGTTTATCGACAGCTTCATCGGCTTTGGCGCCATGCAGTCCATTCTCAGCGGAGCTGCCGCAGGTTACTGTATTTCCCACAACAAGGACTATCCGGCCTATATAAAAAAGATAGTTGATTCAAATATGAAGAAATATGAGTTTCGAAAGGCTTTTGACCGGTTGGATAATAAGGCGCTTGACCGCACAACCCGCTTTGTGACCCTGCCTGGTGTCAGGCAGCTAATTTACAATAACCCCCTGGCGCGAATCACGCAGGGAGCACCCTTAGCCAGGCTCTACAATAAGCTTAGCGATTACCGCTATAAGCATGATCATCATTAAAACAAAAAACCTTGGATTTCCAAGGTTTTATCATTATCAATATAAATGGTGCGCCCAGAGGGATTCGAACCCCCGACCCACAGATTCGAAGTCTGGTACTCTATCCGGCTGAGCTATAGGCGCACTAAAAAACACACTATCTATTATATGAAACCACCCTATAATAGTCAAGGGTTATATCTGCGTCCGGAGGGCAATTCAGACAATCAGCACCTGCTTACGACGCCATTTGCCCGGACGACAAAACCCTTCTGCAGCCAGCCTTTATGGTAATCGATCTCAAAGAAATCAATCACGGCTGCCAAATCTTCTTCAACAGAGAAACTCATATCTCCTGTCTTGACGACAACATCCCCATTCTCTGACTCACCCTGAGTCAATCCGAAAACCGGGCCGCCTCAGCCATAGCCGTTCAGTACAACCTTCAGATTCTTGATGCCGGTCTTGACTAATTCCTCCAATGCCTTTTCTGTCAGCTTTATATTCATATAAATACCTCCATTTCCTATCTACCCTTACCCCCTTGGGGTACCTTTATTATATAATAGTTTTACAGAAGATGCAACAGGTTTTTACGGCTGCCATTATATAAATGATAAAAGCCCTCCGATCTTTACCGGAAGGGCTTACTCTGCCAAAAAATGAATGGTGCGCCTGAAGGGAGTCGAACCCCTGGCACACGGATTAGAAGTCCGTTGCTCTATCCAACTGAGCTACAGGCGCATGTGATATATCTTTATTATGTTTTTATGGAGCGGGTGATGGGAATCGAACCCACGCGGTCAGCTTGGAAGGCTGAAGTTCTACCATTGAACTACACCCGCATGTTCACCTCAAAAAAGCCACTAAAAAAACGAAAAATATATAGGAGCAATTCAACATATCAAATATGTTGATGGAGCGGGTGACGAGATTCGAACTCGCGACTTTCACCTTGGCAAGGTGACACTCTACCACTGAGTTACACCCGCATGTCATTTGCTCATATATACTTATTTTATTGGTGCGGGAAAAGGGACTCGAACCCCCACGTCGTTTGACACTAGATCCTAAGTCTAGCGCGTCTGCCAATTCCGCCATTCCCGCATTTTATAACCCATTCATCGGATCAGATTGTAATGACTCCCGTCTTTACCCTGATCTTCAACTCGTGAGCCTTTTGTCTGACTGGCTGGGGTGGCTGGATTTGAACCAACGAATGCCAGAGTCAAAGTCTGGTGCCTTACCGCTTGGCGACACCCCATCAATTATTAGAGTTATTGGGGTGGATGATCGGGGTCGAACCGACGGCCTCCAGAGCCACAATCTGGCGCTCTAACCAACTGAGCTACACCCACCGTGAATGGTGCGCCTGAAGGGAGTCGAACCCCTGGCACACGGATTAGAAGTCCGTTGCTCTATCCAACTGAGCTACAGGCGCATGTGACATATCTGCAATTGTTTTTATGGAGCGGGTGATGGGAATCGAACCCACGCGGTCAGCTTGGAAGGCTGAAGTTCTACCATTGAACTACACCCGCATCGATAACTATCGCCGACATTTATAGATTATAACAAAATAAATTGAGCGTGTCAACAGTTATGAGCCCCGTTTTCAGCTGTTATTTGTTGCATTTATATCTTGAAACCAGCCCGCTTCGGCGCAGGGCTGTTTCCCTTATTCTTTGCCGATTTGTCATTCTTATTCACTGAATAAGGTCAATTGGATTAAAAAGACGCTTTATCCTAACTCTTCCTTCAGCTTCATCACGAATTGGTTAAGTGCGTTGGCACGATGACTGATTCGGTTCTTTTCCTCGGGAGTCAGCTCCGCCATGGTCCTTCCATATCCGTCTACGATAAAGAGCGGATCATAACCAAAACCATTTTCGCCTGCCTCCTGATAGCCTATCTTCCCATATACAAAACCTTCAGCAACGATTTCCTTCCCATCGGGAAAAACAGCAGCAATGGTACTGCAGAAACGCGCGTTGCGTCTGCTTGTGGGTATGTTTGCCATAGCCTCCAGAAGCTTTTCATTGTTTTTCTTATCCTTGTCGGGACCTTCCTCTCCGGAGTAGCGGGCAGAACGCACGCCCGGCTCACCGAACAATGCCTCCACTTCCAAGCCCGAATCATCTGCTATTACCGCTTTGCCGGTAATGCAATTGATCCCTCTTGCCTTTATCAGCGCATTTTCCCGGAAGGTATTTCCATTTTCTTCAATTTCAATGTCCAGCCCTACTTCTGCCAGAGAAACGATATCTATTCCCATTTCTTTGAGAATGGCATGCATTTCTTCCAGTTTATGCTTGTTGTTTGTCGCAGCGATCATCTTCAACGATGGGCTCACCTACCTTGTTACTATTTTTTCTGTCAGGGCACCCAATGCCTGCTTCTGCAGCATTATAAGCTCCAATATCCCCTTCTCGCCCAGCCGCATCATCTCAGCCAATTCTTCCTTATTAAATGGGCTCTCTTCCCCTGTGCCTTGTATCTCTATAATCTGTCCCTTATCCGTCATCACAAGGTTCATATCCACTTGGCAGGTTGAATCCTCTGCATAATTCAAGTCCAACAGCGTCTGGCCATCCTTGATCCCTACACTGATTGCTGCTGTATAGCCGTTTACCGGGATTTCCTGCAGCTTTCCTGACTCTATCAGCTTGCCGAATGCATCTACCAGGGCGACGAAGGCGCCTGTTATGGACGCAGTCCTGGTTCCGCCGTCTGCTTGAATCACGTCGCAATCAAGATAAACCGTTATCTCTCCCATTTTTTCCAGATTGACAATAGAGCGAAGCGCTCTTCCAATCAGCCTTTGGATTTCCATAGTCCGCCCATCTACTTTTCCTTTGACAGACTCTCTGGGCTTGCGGGTCTCCGTCGATCTGGGCAGCATGCCGTATTCACTGGTTATCCAACCCTTTCCGGTCCCTTTAACAAAGGGCGGCACTTTTTCGTCAACGGTTGCCGTACAGATGACCTTAGTATCTCCCATTTCAATCAGAACCGATCCCTCTGGATGTTTAAGATAGTTCCGTATCATTTTGACCGGCCTCATTTGATCATAGCTTCTACCGTCTACTCTCGTCATATATATCATCCTTTCTTAAAGCCCCAACAGTGCAAGCAATCTAATATTTTAAAAAATTACTTGCTATTATTTTTACTCGTTTTGCTTTGTCCTATAACAAGCATGCAATGGCTTGTCAGCTTTGCAGGGATTTAAATCCACTTTCACGGTATCTGCCGCAAAAGTGGATCTTGTTTTTTCCTTCATATTATTTAATATTAGCAGCAAAATTTGCCTATGTAAATATGGGCACCCTCTTTATTCATAGAAATTTACAAACACCGGAACGTCGGTATAATTGTCCGCGCCGATTTCTTGTGCATTTTCAACAACTTTACCGTCAACAAAAAATTTGACTTTGGAAATCTGATCGTACTCCTTCAGCGTCAGTGTAACAGCTCTGACCATGGCATGCTCAGCAACCTTGCTTTCTGAGGTAAGTATCTCCTGGGAAAAATTAACATATGCCACGCCGTCCTTTACCTGAACGCCCAACAGCTTTGTTCCTGCCGGGAAGGGGTTTGCC
This sequence comes from Calditrichales bacterium MX18-03, assembly GCA_021083345.1. Lineage (GTDB taxonomy): Bacteria > Bacillota > Clostridia > Lutisporales > Lutisporaceae > JAJGRE01. The sequence continues at coordinate 1,351,856 of JAJGRE010000001.1, forward strand.
AGGCTGCTGCCATCGGTGGGCCCATCCAGCAATGCATTCAATGATGCCTCAACGCTGTTCTTGAAACCGGAGACAAGCTTCGTCACCGGTACGAAATAGGAATATATGCCGCTTCCCTTCTTCTGATAGTATGCAACCACCTTGGAAAGGGCTTCCCCTTGGCCTTCTGCTGCCTGCAGGTTGATTTCCGTCCGTTTCAGACTTTTCCCTACCTTGGTTCCCTGCGGCATCTCTTCTACAGCAGTACCTTCCACTCTGATTTCAACGGAGGTGATATTTGGAAACTCCGTCAGCGTGTAGACAATCGCCTTTATGCCCAAATCTTCAGCTTTTGCGCTGCTGAAATACAGGAATTCCTCCGAAAAGTCAACAATAGCCAATCCGTTTTCTTTAACAACGGCACCTTTAATGGTTGTTCCCATGGGGAGCGTTGGGGTCAACCCTGCCGGCCTCAGATCAGCTGCTTTTTCGGGCGTATAGATCAAGGCCGTAAGCGCTGCCTTCGCAATGCCCAGGTCTCCCTTCGGTATATATCGCATGACCGGCACAAGGAAGCTTTCATCATCTTTATAGTAAAGGACAGTCGCTCTGGTATTTTCCGGCTGCGAAGCGTTCACTTCGCTTAGGCTTTGCACTTCCTCCTGTACAGGTTCATTCTCTGTTGCCACTTCCGTCTTTTTGTTGAAAAAGTCGCGCAAGGCTGTTAATGGGTTGCTGCAGCTGGTTAGTATCAATGTGCAACATATCAGTACGGCAATCAGTATTGCAAGCCTTCTTTTCATTCAATTCACCCCTTCTTTATTCTATCAGTATATTATATTAGACAAAAAAGAGGGATATTCATCAATTTGACCGGCAAGCACCGTCATATGCAGACAGAACCCTACAAGCCATGGCGATGCTTATATCCTCAAATAAAAAACGTGATAGGTTTGAGCCTATCACGTTATATTAGCTTCCAGCTACTGCCCGTTGGTCTGAACTGCGTCCTGCCCTGTTCCGGGCTCCTCATCAGCAGCTATCTCCCCTTGCTCCTCTGCAAGCACTTCAGTACTGTCCTGCACTTCTCCGGCAGCAGCCGTGTCCGTATTGACCGATACCGCTGCGTTCATGGGCATAGCTGCATAAACAGCACTATAGTCAATATCCAGGTTCATATTCTGGATTTCTTCAAAATATTTGACGATGGAGACAGCAAGGGCTCTGGCAGCCATATCCCGGTACTGGGCTTTCTTCATTTGAGCCAGCTCCTCCGGATTGGTCATAAACCCTAACTCAGCAAGTATCGCAGGCATCTTGGTCTTATTGAGGACATAAAGATTGGGTCTCGGTGTTATTCCCCGTGACGGCCGCTTTAATGCCTGCAGCAGCTCTGAATGAAATATCTGTGCCACACTTCTGTTGGAGAAGTTATATTCTTCAGAAACAGTGTTTGGGTAGTATAAGGTCTCGATCCCTTGGGTACGTTGATTGAATGCGTTAAAATGTATGCTCATGAAGAAGTTGGCGTATTGGGTGTTGGCCAGCGTGGTTCTGCTTGCCAGATCCACATAGCTGTCATCCGTCCGCGTCATAATTGTTTTGAAGCCCAGGTCCTTCATGATCTTTTCAAGTCTTTTTGCCACATCCAGGTTAAGCGATTTTTCCGTAGTTCCGTCTTTGGCCATTGCGCCCGGGTCCTTGCCGCCATGTCCTGCATCAATGACAACAGTCAAGTCCTGAGGACGCTTGGGCATATATTGGAATTTCAGCTGAACCATTTTAGTTTTTTCCGGTGATAGCAGTTCATAATGAACCAGGTTCTTCATTTTGAAGGCTGCCGTGGTATAGAGCTGTCCGCCGTGTTTCTCCTTGGTAACCTCTATATACTCCACTACATTGTCATTGATCTCATATTTTTTCAACTCAATATCCAGATCTTCGGGTATCAGGACCTTCAGGATCTTTTTCTCGTTGTCTACAACAGCCTGGTAGTCTATGTCCTTCCCAGGGTTCAGCCCGATGTAGGCGGAATCGTAGTACTTTTCATATTGCACAAAGGAAAAGGGCAGGCTTGATAAATATACTCTGGTTGTCTTGCCGTCGTTCCGCACATCATAATACGTTCCCGGCTCCAGATCCATCACGATCCTGGCGGTCCCCACATCCACTTGCCCCGACCTGACATTTTTCACATAAGGGGTTGCTGCCGGCCATAACTGCTCACCCTGGGCCAGAACGGCTTGCTGTACATCGATAACCAGCCGTTCGGGATTCTCCAGCTTGAAAGCCGTACTGTCAATGGTTTCGCTGCCCTTGATCAGGTATACCTCCCGGATTCCTTCCTTGAGGGCTGTAACCGGCTCAAGGATATTGGCATAGATAAGAGCAACGGATTTCTGATCACTGGATTGCACCAGCTTGCAGGTTTTGGGGTCCTCCAGATCTATGACGACCCTGACTACCTTGCGTTCCAGGCTGAATTGACCGATTCTGACCCGGAGGATACCGGCTTTTCCGATTTCCTTGCTGTCAAAGTCGGTATCCATTAGAGCGTTTTCTATATCGATGACCAGACGGTGGGGATTGACCATAGAAAAGCTTTTATATTTGAAAGGCCCATCTGCGATAATATTCAGCTGTGGAAAGCTTGCGTGGGCATCATAGGCAATGTCCTCGATATTGACGGTTTTGTAATCGAATTCCGGTTTCTTAGGCTCCTCTTTCACTGTTTCAACCGGCTTCTTCACCTTGATCTGCGTTATGTTTTTCGCTTTATCATATGCCGTATCATATCCGAATTGTTTTTGCAGGAAGCTCAGCGGTACATAAACCTTGCTATTGTACATAATAGGCGCCGCATCCAGCTTGACTGCCTTGCCGTTATACAGCGCATTCACATTGCCGACAGTCACTCTCACCACCTGGTTATCCTTCTTTAACTCCATCACTTTTGTACCGACATTCCAAAAAACCTTGTATCCCAGACCTTCTCCAGTCGATCTGCAAGGGATGAACACCTTCCCGTTCTTTTCCACGGAGAAATCGGTACTGCTGATTTTTTTCCCAAGTACGTAAACGCCTTTTGTGGTGGGACTGCTGTTTGTCGTATCGTTTGCAGGTTTTGCAGCAGCACTTTTGGTACTGATGACCACCTGATTCTTGGCTTTGTCATAGGTTGTGCTGTAGTCAAAGTTCTTCTGAAGGAATGACAAGGGGACATAAGCCTTCTCATTGATCATGACAGGTACCGCATCGATTTTGACATTTTTCCCGTTAATCACGCTGTAATTGTAGTTGAGCGTAATCTTGACAAAATGCTTGTCCTTCCGGAGCTCCATGGTTTTTATGCCGGCATACCAGCTGACCTTGTAACCCAAAGCCTCTCCCACCGTCCGCAGCGGCAGGTAGTATATGTTGTTTTTCAGTACAGGCACACCCTTGGCGGTATCGATTTTCTTACCAAGTATCTGCAGGGTCAGCGGAGGCTTGTTGGTGCTGCTGGCGGCTTGTACGACTACCGTATCTGCCAGGATACCAAAAAACAGGCAGAGTACAGCGATAACTGCAATCGTTCTTTTCATCTAATTCCTCCCTCTTCCGCTAAAATTTCCATGATGGGTCAAATTTATTGGCTATGTTATATATTTCGACCAAAAATGGCAAATACCTTTGCCCTAATATTATAAATACTTTACTGGAATGTTTCAATTCTGTTTCAAAATATAAAAGACCAGCAAATCTGGTCTTTTATATTCAAGGGTTTGCTCCCAAACTCTACGAAAACTATTTGCGCTATTGCGCATTGATTTTGAACAATTCGTCCGTTTCGGGCGGCGGCAGTTCTTCCCGGCCGTTTTTGCCTACGAAATATTTCCCTTTTTCGATCATCTTTCCGATTACGGCAGCAGGGATCCCTGCGTCAGACAGCTTCGATACCAATTCGTCACCCTTCCTGCATGAAATCAGCATACAGCCGCTTGAGATCAGCTTATAAGGATTGATTCCATAGTGCCGGCATATCTTGTTCGTTACAGGGTGTACCGGTATTTTATCCACTTCCAGCTCCACGCCGATGCCTGAGCTTTCGGCAACCTCCCAGGCCGCTCCAAAAACCCCGCCTTCCGTAACGTCGTGCATGCTGTTTACTCCAAAGTCACCGGCCAGAACACCTTCCCTGACCACACTGATATGATCGCTAAAACCTTGAGCAGTTTCCATTTCTTCTTTTGTCAGCTTATCCTGAAGCTCCGGTTCCCTGTCAGCGGATAGGATCGCTGTTCCTTCAAGGCCTGCCCATTTTGTCATCACCAGATCATCCCCTGCCTTTGCACCCGAGGTCTTGACCACTCGCTCCTTTTCAACTTTGCCTAAAGCGGTTGTCGAGATAATGATCCTGTTGACTGCTGATGTGACTTCCGTATGACCTCCGATGATTTCCACGCCCAGCGCAGCGGCAGCGTCTCCCGCCTCTTTCATGACACGTCCGATATCTTCTTCAGAAGCAGAGACGGGTGCCATGATGGTTATCATAAGGGCAAGGGGTGCGACACCGCTGGAAGCGACATCGTTGCAGGAGATATGTACTGCCAGTGCGCCAGCACCCTTTGAAGCCCCCGTAATGGGGTCTGTGGACAAAACGCAGGCGTATTTTCCAAAATCGATAGCAGCGCAGTCTTCCCCGATTTCCGGCCGCAGGATGACCGCTTCATTCCGAACCCCAATATGCTCAAAAACCAGTGATTCCAACAATTCCGACGGCAGCTTCCCTTCCTTCATCCTTCTATTCCCCCAATCAAATGGAATATGATACAGCATTCTCTATCAATAGGATTCAAACTATCCTTATTATAACATAAACTATATAGAACACGACACTGATGACAAATCTCTATTGTAGCGGATAGTATGTATAAGCGCGTATTGTTATTCTTGTTAGCCAGGTCTAATTGCTAGCCTGGCGTCCGTGCCAGTCTTACGCTTTTAAATATGCCTTCGCAAAGACCTGGAACTAACCGGATAAAGATACGCTATTATACATACCACTGTTGTGGCAGCGTATTTGTCATCCTGAACTTCACGTGTCGCATTTATTTATAATGTTAGACATCGGTTTTACCACCTGTTTAAGCTGCATACATATATAAGGTAGAAAATTATTCGGGTGGTGTTTTGATGAATTACGATTTCTCATATTCGGATATTGTCAAACAATGTGACGCCATGGTGTTTCTCAACCTGATTTCCTTCACCCTGCTTTCCGGCTGCGGTAATATCGAAATGCCCCAGGAGGAGGAACTGACCAGGATATATGAGCTATTGAAGGGAACACCTGACGAAAAAATGCCGAAGAACATCATGTTCATGTCTTCATTGTATCAGCGCTGCCTCCCCGAGTACACAGGCATGCCCGATTCCCCTTACGATTTCAGCTGCTTTCACTGGTCCGGAAAGAAGCAGAAACGTGAGATCCATCCGGATACCTTAAGCCATTCTATTTTCACTGCCGCTGCAATGATTCCAAAAATCAGAAGCGGTGAGCTGAAGCTTGATAATCCGGATTTCATAGCCTATTGTCTGGCCGCCAATGCTGCCAAGCAAGCGCATTTTCTGATGGCATTTCTAAAGAACGGCGAGTTTTATTATCCCGGAAAAGATACCGGCAGCAATGCCTATGGCGAGTACTGCATTGACCGGCTGCCGGAAGAGCCTGATCTGAAGACCCAGTTTTCTGTCATGGAAGCTTTCTCGAGCCTGAACGAACTGGGTGAAAAGAACCCTGAATATGGCAGCGGTGTACAGGACTTGCTGAAAAGGGAGCTGGAGCTCATTCCAATGCTATGTGATAACCTGATTGAAGGTGTTACCGAGATCAGTTCGCGGGATCTGGCTGTGATCGGTCTTTCCCTGAATCAGATGCATCGAAGCTGCGGCAACCACAGAAGCATACTGTTCACTGCCCTGACAACAATAGGTTGTGAGCTGCATGAAAGGCTATTCAGTTCGGGGGATATAGGCCGAAGCATGTGGGATCACGAAGCCAGTTCTTTCTCCACGCTCTGCAACTGTCTGAACCTTTTCATCCGCCTCTATGAGTTGACAGGCATGGACCAATACCATCGATCCGTTTTCCTGATCTATGACCGTATAGATTCCTTCTGGGACCCGCAGATAGGCTTATTTGTCCCTTCCAACCGGAACAAGCAGCGGTATTCCATCAAGGATATCGGGTTCACAACCGCTGCGCTTAAGGCTTTGAGAAGCAGCCTGACGGATCCTGACCTTTTCATGTATGCCGACAGGCAGTTTTCTGAGTTTTACAGCTCTGCTTTCATAAACAGTAAGATATTTAACTGTCAGCTTCATCCCATTCTTCAACAGGGAAAGCTGGAGCAGCAGCTTCTGGGCAGCTCGGCTAAAAATGCGGCACCGGTGTTTTCCAAGTCCTTTGAGGTCAAGGTCAATAAGAAGAAATACTATTGTGAACCGGATATATTCCAGGCAGAATATGTCCTTCTGGGATGCAAATACTTGATGTACTGAGCTTCTCCTTCTGCGCTGCATTGCCTGAAAAAGTGCTGCCATTCTTCAAAGGACAGCGTCAGGTGGTCTGAGACAATATACAGGCATGTAATGTTCTCAGGAGGGATAGAATGCAGTATCAGCACCTCTGCATCATATCCCTCTTGTCTGTCTTTCCTCTGCTCCAAGTTCTCCTGGTAGCTCAAGGAAGTATCCCAATAAATCTCTGCGATTTTTCTGCCGTGATGCATGAGAAAGTCCTTTGCATTTCGGCAATTCTGAAGCTTTTGCATTACAAAAGGTTCAAATAGGAAATTCGCAGTATTCTCATTGCATATCCAGCATTTGCTTTTGTCTATCTTCAGCCGCAGGACTGCGGTATGGGAATGCCAACCATGTCCCTCCTTGAAGCCCAAGCTTCCAAAAACTGCTTTCTTCCTCTCCACCCAGCCCGGTACCCTTGCCGTTTTGTTTTGATCGAAAAAGGTGTGAAACGCGTAATATTTTCCGGCATATGTCTTTTTATCATCATATTCGATGCCATATTCCAGGGCATGCTTGAGGTCGTTGATGCCGACCACATGATAGACATAACCTTGCTCTGTCAAATCCTCAAACCTCAAAACCTTTCCCTCTTTTCTTGCAGCAGGCCTAGATTTTTTTGCCTGCTTTACTGTTACATTAGTTTTTGTTTTTTTGATAAAACTATTTATGAAATGCGGTACAGACGCGTTTCCGGCATAGCCTCAAAATGCTAAGCCTGAGGCTTATAACCTATCGCCCGTTGCAGTAAAATGCGCCTTTGCACATTTTATAAGGGGGGATTCAGTTGGTATTTATTAGCTGCACCGAGAACTGCATTCATCAAAACGACGGCATGTGCACCCTGTCATCAGCAGGCACCTTATCCAATACGACAGCAACCGGCTGTGAGTTTTTTATTGACAAAAGGCAACAAGACAAAAAGCGCACTGCACACTTGAGCTAATGCGCTTTTTTGCATATTTCAAAAAGATTTCCCGGGCAATATTCGACGGCAAACGGCTTGTATTGATGTAGCAGCTTAGAAACGCACCATATAAACCGAATATAGGAAATACATCAATGTATTATGGATCAGCAGAAACAGACCCAACTCAGGCAAAGGATGCATGTCACGGCTTCCTTTCCGGTAAAAATGCAGAATGCCGTATGTCGTGCCGAAGGTCAGAAGCAGATAGAAAAAAGGTGCTCCCGGAAACGTCAGTATGGCAGGCATAAAGGAAACGGATTCCGGATTTTTATAGATGTTCAGCATGCTGTATACCATAACCAGGCCCTCCAGTACAATCCCGATCCGGTAGGTCAAATTAGGCCTGTCAAAGAAGTATTTCCATTCAAAAAAGTCTACGCAGATAGGCCAAAACAGGATTGGAGCTGTTACAAGGAGGTTTATGAATACCGGAAAAAAGACAAACATATAGGCGGCTGCCACTTCCATAAGCGTATTTATTACATCTTCCTTGGTGGTTTTGTTGTATCTGTTCTTATACGTCTCCCCGCTAGAAGTGATGCCGACCTGGTATTTTGAGTCTCCCAAGGTCCTTAGGAAGGATGCGGCATACGTATCCCCTACCCTTTCAATTTGAGCATTGCTGCACCATCTCCTCGTATTGGTTGCCAACACCTCTTCCAAAACCACCCCTTTATCAATGGTAATATAAACCAGCTCCGAGCCTTCATCTTCGCCCAAACGTCTGGCCGGTGCTGCTACAATAGCAGTCAGGACTTCACCTTGCTCCTTTACCAGGCTCAATGTGGATAGGAAAGGCTCTGGCTCATCAGCCTGCATCTCCAGTTTTAGTCTCTCAAACTTCAGAGTCTGAACGCCGTCCAGATTCTGCGGCAATCTGCCCATGTAGGTCCTGGCTACCATGCCTTGTCCGCTCATTTTTCCAATCTCGTAGAAGATATAGATATCTTCATCATCCAGCGCTATTTTTAAGTTATTGATGGAATTGGAGCCTTCCCGGGTTGTATAGTTATTTTCTATGATAACCGGCTGTGTTCTTTCATATAGCTTTCCTGAGCGGCTATCATAACCCAAAACCCTCATTCCATACTCTGTCGGGCTCAATGCCGCTGCAGTGAGCAGGTAAACACCGCCTTTATTATCCCCACACCCGGTGACATACTTTAAGCTTTCATTGACGTTATACTCTGAAAGCGTTTCAATCACACCGTCTTTAATCTGATAGAGTTCCAGCTTTTCTTTCTCAGCAACGGCCAGATACAGCGCATTTCCCGACTTAAAAAGATGAAAGTCATTGATATTGGAAGCAACTTTTCTTCTGGTTTTTTCCTTATCCCTATACGCTGAAGCATACAAATCATAATTTTCCGTCCACAGCAGCAGCTTCGAAGTACCTTGATACTTCACAAGCTTCTCCCGATTGTAGCCGCTGATTCCAAGAGGTTCCGCAGCTGTCAGCTCACCTGCCTCATCTAGAACTGCGTGTTGAAAGTCAGCCTCATCGCCGTATAGAATATGGAGCATTCCATTTTCCGCAAATACAACAGGATCTTTTTTGAAGACTGTTATGCCCGCCTGCCCATGTCTCCCCCACATTTCCGAAGGCGGCGTGATGCGGTCAATCAAGTCGAAACGGCTGTGAAAGCAAAGAATAGCAAGTAGTGCAACTAAAAAAAGAAACAATGACACCCATTTGAATTTTTTCATGCTTTAACCCCCCACTCTTTTGACGATGTGTAATTTTCATTTTATAGCAAATTTTTGCAATTTGAAACAGCTTTATGTGAATTTACTGTGAACTGTTAACGAATTATTTTCCATCTCCACCGATTTATTAGTTTTTGTGGACAGAACAAAACTGCCGGGCACCTCCGGCAGTTTCGTTTTATTGGGATGAATCAATTTAATGAAAAAACTTATTAATTCTTGCCTTCAATATAGGCATAGATCAGGTTCATTTCCGGTGAGAATCCATGTCTTTCAAAGCCTTTGACATATTCTCTGACTGCATAGTCCCTGTATTGAGAATAAACCGGACCGATGGGCATATCTTCCATGAGAATATCCTCTGCTCTACGCATCAGCTCGAACTTCTTTGTTTTGTCCGCCTCACCCTTTGCAGCCTTGATCAACGCGTCATATTCAGGGTTGCTGTATGCAGGGTCATTGTTGCCGCCGCCTGTGATATATAGATCAAGATCCGTCATCGGATCCGGATAGTCAGGACCCCAGCCGCCAAGGGAGATGTCATAGTCATGGGCCTGCTGCCTGTCGATGCGGACTGAGGAAGGAACCGGTTCGATCTCCACTTCTATGCCTAAGTTTTTCTTCCACATTTCCTGAAAAGCCTGTGCATACATTTGACCCTTTGCATTATCGTTTGTCAGGAACTTCAGCACCGGAACCTGAGTAATGCCAAGCTCCTTCATGCCTTGCTCCAAAAGCTTCTTTGCAGTTTCCACGTCATTATCCTTGAAATATGTTGGCTTCGCATTTCTCCATGGGGTTTTGCCGTTCACGTCAAGAATGATATCCGGATGTACATAAGCCAGAGCCGGTTCCCAAGGTGCCTTGGCAACCTGTTCGATAAAGGTCTTTCTGTCCGTTGCATAAGTCAGTGCTTTTCTGATGTTCTTATTCTTAAGCACCGGATGTGTGCAGTTAAAATCAAAGAACCAGACACTTCCTCTGTTGTAGCGGTATACTCCTCCTTTTGTAAGAGCAGCCTTCTGATCTGCATCCAATTGAATGGTATGATCCAGTTCACCGGCTTCATACATATTGAATTCTGTAGCATCTTCAGAAATCATTAATCCAATGATTTTTTCCAGCCTAATGGATGCGCTGTCCCAATATTCCGGGTTCTTTACAAATACGATCTCGGATTCGTGCTGCCAACTTTCCATCTTGAATGGACCGTTGACAAGGAAGAATTCCGGATCAGTATGGAACTTTTCGCCGACTTTTTCATAAAAATCCTGCCTTACCGGTGCGTAGGTTGCGAATGAAACAAGATAATCAAAGTAAGTAACAGGCTGCTTTAATTTGTATCTGATTGTCTTTTCATCCAGGACTTCGATTCCGACCTGATCAGCCGTACCCTTGCCCTGACTATATTCCTCAGCGCCTACGATGTCATACAGGAAATATGTGTAATCTCTCGGTGTTTTGGGATCAATGGCCCGCATTGCCCCATACTTGAAGTCATGGGCTGTAACCGGTTTTCCATCAGACCACTTAGCATCTCTCAGATGGAAGGTCCATTCCTTTGCATCCGGGCTGGACTCCCATTTTTCTGCAATACCGGGTTTGATTGTGCCGTCTCCCTTGCTTCTTGTCAAGCCTTCCATTATCCAGTTGAAAATATTCAGTTCACCCTCGGATGAACAGGCTTGAAAATCCAACGTGCTGTTTTCCTGGAAGAGGTTCACCCTCAGAACCTGCTCTTCCTTCGGCTGCTCAGCCGGTTCAGTTGCTGCCGGTTCAGCTGTCGCCGGTGCTGTCTCTGTCTTGGGCGCACAGGCTGCCAGTGTGATACTCAGAACAAATACCAGGACCAGTGCCAAAACAATTGACCTTTTTTTCATTTTTTCTTCCCCCTTAAACAACAAAGCTTTCTGTTTGTTTCTAATTTTCATAATAAATGAAATTTTTGAATTAAATGGGGAAAATGAATGAATTATGTTTGATGAATGTATGTAATTTTTTTTACATATATATTAAAATTTTGTAATGCCTTTTTCAAAAACTCCTACAGGGTGTTGCCGTATTAGCATGCTATTGCTGCGAAAAGGTCTGATTTCCTGATTTCTGCCCCACATCAGGAGCTCTTTTCTTTAATAGTTGAACAAAATAAGGATTTTTTGTGAAGATAATATGAATCAAATGTGAATTATTGTAAACAACTTTCAACTTTTCGTGCAAAAAAGCTCTATTTCTCTCCTCTCCCTACTTCCTCAATCCTGGGTCAAGTGCGTCTCTCAAGCCATCCCCCAGCATATTGAAGGACAGCATTGCAAGGCTGATTGCTATTGATGGGAAAAGCAGCAGATGCGGATGTGCTATTAATTGCGTCTGCCCTGCTGCCGCCAGTGTTCCCCAACTGGCCAGCGGTTGCGGTACGCCCATACCTATAAAGCTTAAGAAAGCTTCTAAGAAAATTGCACCCGGTATCGAGAAGGTCAAACGGACGATAATCGGTCCGATGACGTTGGGTATCAAATGTCTTGCTATTATTCGTGTGTGACTTGCACCCAGTGTTCTCGCCGCTAATACGAATTCCTGCTCCTTCACCTGGAGGATCTGGCCTCTTACGATACGCGCCATCGGCAGCCAGTGCAGGGCGGATATTACTATGATTACCGTTAACAGCCCTGGTCCTATAACCATAATCAAAAGAATCATCATGACGATATCCGGTATAACGTACAGCACATCAACAATTCGCATCATGATATTGTCGACATTTCCGCCTTTGTATCCGGAAATACCGCCATAAATAATGCCAATAACCAATTCAATCAGTGCACCTGTGATGCCGATGAGAAGCGATATTCTTGCTCCTACCCACACACGGACGAACAGGTCACGGCCTAAGTTATCTGTCCCGAATATATGCCCCTCTACACCCGGACGTATCAAAGTCAGCATCAGGTTTTGATCGGAATAAGAATACCTGGAAAACATGGGCTGAAAAATTGCCATGAGGGATAATATCGTCAAAATGATAATTGCCGTTATTGCAGCAGGATTTTTCTTCAGCCTTCTTCAGGCGTCCTGCCAATAGGTTAAGCTTGGTCTGACAATCTTTTGAGCTGTGCTCAAGTCCTTGCCTATCATCTTAAATTGTTCCTGCTTCAATTCCATCTTCCATTCCCCCTTGCTATTTACCTGATTTCATAATATACTAAAAATTTGAAAAATTCGGGTTGAAAGAATGAAATATCTTTGAACAAAATGTTTAGAATTATTTACATGTTTGCTTATGTATTGTAATGTATCGAATACACTGAATCGTCTACGCTGGGCGCAAAAAAAGAACAGGGTGCAAATCATCCTGTTCTCTCTATTTCACTAGACAATATGACAAGCTACGAAATGGTCCGGTCCGACTTCCCTAAGCTCCGGCATCTGCTGGTGGCAGACATCCTTGGCATACCGGCAGCGGCCTTTAAAGCGGCAGCCTGCCGACGGATTGATGGGACTCGGTACATCCCCTTCAAGAAGGACTCTCTGCCTGCTTCTTTCGATATTGGGGTCCGGAATCGGGATTGCCGACAGCAGTGCCTGTGTATACGGGTGAAGGGGCTTGTCGTAAAGCTCTGTGCTGGAAGCCAGTTCTACCATTGTACCCAGGTACATGACGGCAACTCTGTCCGATATATGCTTAACCATACTAAGGTCATGAGCGATAAACAAGTAAGTCAGCTTCATATCCCGCTGAAGCTCAATCAGCAAATTGACAACCTGCGCCTGGATGGAAACGTCAAGCGCCGAAATCGGTTCATCGCAGACGATAAACTTAGGCTCTATAGCCAAGGCTCTTGCAATACCGATTCTCTGCCTTTGTCCGCCGCTGAATTCATGGGGGAAACGGCTGGCATGCTCTCTATTCAAGCCAACTGTCTCAAGAAGATTATAGATCCGCTCCATTCTTTCCTTGCCGCCCATTATCCTGTGAATGTCGATGCCCTCCCCGATGATGTCGCCAACTGTCATTCTGGGGTTCAGTGATGCATATGGATCCTGGAATATCATCTGAGCGTGCCGGGTGAAGTCCTTGTGTTCTGCTCTTGACATCTTGTGTACATCTTTTCCTTCAAACAGCACCTCACCGGCAGTGGCATCATATAACCGGATCATGGTTCTTCCGGTAGTAGACTTTCCACAGCCCGACTCTCCTACCAGACCCAGGGTCTCACCCTCGTAGATATAGAAGTTTAGATCATCGACTGCTTTAAGTGTCAGTCCGGGGCCAACATTGAAGTATTTCTTCAGATTCTTGACCTCAATGACTTTTTTATTCTTATTCATACTATCTAGCACCTCCTATCCCAGCAGGCCGTTCTACCTTGGGCGCATCGGGATGTGTCAGCCAGCAGGCTGCATGATGACCATTCTCAACCTGTACAAAATCAGGTTGACTGTCTTTACAGATCGACATGCAGTACTCGCATCGGGCAGCAAAACCGCATCCTTTGGGAGGTGCAAACAGATCCGGCGGTGTGCCGTCAATGGGCATCAACTCTTCCTTCTGCTTTGCATCCAATCTCGGAACAGATTTCAGGAGACCCCATGTATAAGGATGTCTGGGATTGTAGAAAATATCATCCAGCGTACCGGACTCCACAATCTTGCCTGCATACATAACGATGATTCTCTGAGCCATATCCGCTACGACACCCAGGTCATGGGTAATCAGGATAATCGCCGTATTCAATTCTCTCTGAAGCTCTTTCATCAGATCGATAATTTGTGCCTGTATGGTCACGTCCAGAGCCGTTGTCGGTTCATCGGCTATCAGAAGCTTTGGGTTGCAGGCCAGAGCGATTGCGATCATTGCCCTCTGTCTCATTCCGCCTGAAAACTCGTGAGGATACTGCTTCAACCGTTTCTCTGCATTGGGTATGTTAACAAGGTTCAGCATTCTCAAGGCTTCCTGGTAGGCTTGCTGCTTGGAAAGATGCCGATGCTTGATCAGACTTTCCATAATTTGCTTTCCAATCGTCATGGTAGGGTTCAGAGAAGTCATGGGATCCTGGAAAATCATACCGATTTCCGAGCCCCTGATGGCCTGCATCTGTCTTTCGGAAAGCTTCAGGATCTCCTTGCCGTTAAAGCTGATACTGCCATTTTTGACCCTGCTGGGCGGTGATGGGATCAATCTCATGATGGACTGAGCTGTAACGCTCTTGCCGCAGCCCGATTCACCAACGATCGCCAGAGCCTCACCCTTATCCAGATGGAAAGAAACACCTCTTACCGCTTGAACTTCACCTGCATAGGTATCAAAGGATACTTCCAAATTCTTTAATTCCAATAATCTTTCCATTCTCTCCTCACCTCTACTTCCTTAATCTTGGGTCAAGCGCGTCTCTCAAGCCGTCACCCAGCATATTGAAGGACAGCATGGCAAGACTGATTGCTATTGATGGAAAAAGTAGCAGATGCGGATGCGCGATAAGCTGCTGCTGTCCTGTTGCTGCCAGTGTTCCCCAGCTGGCCAGAGGCTGCGGTACGCCCATACCGATAAAGCTTAAGAAGGCTTCGAAGAAAATGGCACCCGGGATGGAGAAAGTCAAACGGACGATGATGGGTCCGATGACGTTGGGTATCAAATGTCTTCCTATCATTCTTGAAGGACTTGCGCCCAATGTTCTCGCTGCCAATACAAATTCCTGCTCCTTTACCTGAAGGATCTGGCCTCTGACGATACGCGCCATCGGCAGCCAGTGCAGGGAGGAAATCGCTAGTATAACAGTAAAAAGTCCGGGTCCCATAACCATGATCAAAAGAATCATCATGACGACTTCCGGTATAACATATAAAACGTCAACCACACGCATCATGATATTATCAACATTTCCGCCTTTGTAGCCGGAAACACCGCCGTAAATGATGCCGATAACCAACTCGATAAGCGCCCCTGTTATCCCGATAAGCAGAGAAATCCTGGCACCGACCCACACGCGGACGAACAGGTCGCGGCCCAGATTATCTGTTCCAAACAGATGCCCCTCGACACCTGGACGGGCCAAAGTCAGCATCAGATTCTGGTCGGAATAAGAGTACTTGGAAAACATGGGTTGGAATATTGCCAAAAGTGACAATATTGTCAGTATAACGATCGCTGTGATAGCTGCAGGATTTTTCTTAAGCCTTCGCCATGCGTCCTGCCAGTAGGTCAAACTGGGCCTGACAATTTTCTGTGCCGTGCTCAAGTCCTTGCCTATGACCCTGAATTGTTCGTGTTTTAATTCCATCTCTTAATCCCCCCTTTCTATTTACTGGAGCCGTCCAGCCTGATTCTCGGATCGATCAGCCCGTACAGTATATCAACCAACAGATTCATAAATACCATTAAAACACCCATAAATGCCGTTATACCTGTAATGAGAGGATAATCCTGCGCATTGATACTCTGAACATAGAATTTTCCGATACCCGGTATGGCAAAGATCGTTTCAATAACGAAGGAACCGGTCAGAACAAAGGCAATCCACGGACCCAGTATGGTGATAACCGGTAAAATGGCATTTCTGATTTCGTGGCTCCATATGATCTTCATTGTAGACAGGCCTTTTGCCTTTGCGGTCTTGATATAATCCTGTCCGATGACATCCAGCATGCTGGAGCGCATAAACCGTGCAACCTGCGCGATCATGGTCAAAGATAAGGCAAAGGTCGGCATAATGGTATGAGCAAAGCTCTTCCATTGTGCGACAGGCAAGATCTTCAGCTTGACCCCCAGGAACCATTGTAAGGTTGCTGCGATAACGAAGCCGGGTATGGATACCCCAAGAATGGCAACGAATATGGAGAAGCGGTCCCAACCTTTGTTATGGTTTAATGCCGCTACAATCCCCAAGCTGATGCCCACAATAAATCCTACCGCTATGGCTCTAAGTCCCAGACTTGCTGAATACGGAAGACCTTCCTTGATAATAGTATTGACCATCCTGTTTTTTCTAAGGAAGGACATACCTAAATTACCCTGAGCAAAGTTCTTCATATAGACGCCGTACTGAACAACCAGTGGTTTGTCCAATCCGTAGTATTTTCTCAGCTGCTCTTTCAGCTCCGGAATGACCCTTCTCTCATTTTGGAAAGGGTCCCCGGGTATGGCCTGCATCATAAACCAGGTCAGACTGACAACGATCCAAACTGTGACCAATGCTCCGGCAATTCTTTTTAATATATATTTGAACATCTCTCCCAAACACCACCTTGCTTTTTTGATTGAATGAAGAAGGTATATGCAGCTGCATATACCTTCTTGCTTACTTCTATTAACTTTTAATTACTAGTTTTTGCCTTCTATCCAAGCATAGATGAACTGGATATCCGGAGCGAAGGAGTCTCTTTCGAAGCCCTTCACGTATTCTCTTACGCCGTAGTTTCTATATCTGAAGTAGAGAGGACCGATCGGCATGTCATCCATCAGGATGTCTTCTGCTTTTCTCATCATCTCGAACTTCTTAGCCTTATCCGGTTCTGCCTTTGCAGCTTTGATAAGTGCATCGTACTCAGGATTGCTGTAATCCGGGTCGTTGTTTCCGCCGCCGGTTACATAGAGGTCAAGGTCGGTCATTGGATCCGGATAATCCGGGCCCCAGCCTGCATAGGACATATCGAAGTCATGTTTCTGCTGTCTGTCGATTCTGACAGATGATGGAACCGGTTCAAGCTCAACTTCTATGTTGAGGTTCTTCTTCCACATTTCCTGCAATGCCTGTGCATACATCTGGCCTGTTGCGTTTTCGTTGCACATGATCTTCATCTTCGGGATAGAAGTAATGCCTAATTCCTTCATGCCCTGCTCAAGAAGCTGCTTAGCAGTTTCTACGTCGTTATCCTTGAAGTATCCCGGCTTAGCATTTCTCCATGGAGTCTTGCCATCTGCATCCGGAATGATGTCGGGCTGAACGAATGCCATTGCAGGAACCCAAGGCATCTTTGCAACGTTCTCGATCAAGCTCTTTCTGTCGATTGCGTATGTCATAGCTTTTCTGATGTTTTTGTTCTTCAGGATCTTGTGCTTTGTATTGAAGTCGATGAACCATACGGAACCGTCGGAGTACTTTCTGACTTCGCCCTTTGTGAGAGCAGCTTTCTGATCAGCGTTCAGAGCGATTGTATGATCCAACTCGCCTGCTTCGTACATATTGAACTCAGTGGAGTCTTCAGCGATCATTAAGCCAGTAACCTTATCAAGCTTGATGGAAGCTGCATCCCAGTATTCCGGGTTCTTTACGAATACCATTTCGGATTCATGTGTCCAGCTTTCAACCTTGAAAGGACCGTTGGAAAGGAAAGTTTCCGGTGAAGTATTCAACTTGTCGCCAACTTGCTCAGCGAAGTCCTGTCTAACAGGAGCAAAGGTTGAGAAGGATGTCATGTAATCAAAATAAGTTACAGGCTGCTTCAAAGTAACTTCCAAGGTCTTGTCGTCAACGACTTTGATGCCGACCTGGTCAGCAGTTGCTTTGCCCTGGCTGTATTCTTCAGCGTTTACGATGTCATATAAGAAATAAGTATAATCTCTGGGAGTTTTAGGATCGATTGCTCTCATCCAACCATATTTGAAATCGTTAGCTGTTACCGGCTTGCCGTCGGACCACTTTGCATCTCTCAAGTGGAATGTCCATACTTTTCCGTCCGGGCTGGCTTCATACTTTTCAGCGATACCTGGCTTAACTGAACCGCCGCCTGCGCTTCTGGTCAAACCTTCCATGATCCAGTTGTAAATCTGAATCTCACCTGATGATGAGCATGCCTGGAAGTCAAGTGTGCTGACTTCTGCGAAGAGGTTGATTGTTAATTCCTGTGCTTCCTTCGGTGCTTCTGTCGGTGCAGCAGGTGCAGCCGGTTCAGCAGCAGGCGTCTTCGGTCCGCATGCTGTCAGTGTGAAACTGAGGATCATCAGCATCGCGAGTACGATAACGAGTGACTTTTTCATTAATTCATCCCCCTTATGATTTTCTTTAGGCGTATATATCAACTTATCGCCTTCGTAGTGAATCCGCCTCTTTCCAATTCTATTGAAAAAAGAGCTTTTACTTGTGATACATTTCATCAGCATCTAATAAAAACAGCTGCTTAACAGCAATATTATGAAGCCATAGTATAATATTACATGATGTTCTCTTTTTTTTCAAGAAATTATATGTCAAAAAATCATAAACCCTTTATTCACTTTTCAAAGAACATAGAATTTTCAAGAGTTTCAGGGTATTATCCCCATATATTACAATTTGTTAGTAAACTTTCAAATTTTATAACAATCTAATGTCGAAGGTATAGCTGGCACCGGTTGTAAGTCAAGAAGTTTCGGGAATTGCAATCGGAAGATTTTGATATGTCTATATTACAAATATAACAAATATTTGTGAAATAATTGTGAACTATTATTGTATTTTCCATGAACAACCCATGAAATTAATTATGAATATACCTTTAGCTGATCCATTCTTCAAAGGTTGCTTCATCGATTACGGCTACCCCCAGTTCCTGAGCTTTTGTCAGCTTGGAGCCCGCATCCTCGCCTGCCAGCACGAAATCCGTCTTCTTACTGACGCCGGAGGATACTTTTCCGCCATATCCCTCAATGATTTCCTTTGCCTGATCCCGGGTAAAATGACTCAGCGCACCGGTCAGTACAAAGGTCTTGCCCTTGAAGCTCTCCTTCTCCTGTACTTCCTTACGCTCACTACTGGTCCGGAGACCCAGCTGCTTGAGCTTTTCCACCAATGCCCTGTTTTGCTCCTGCTTAAAGAAGGTTATAAGGCTCTCCGCCATCTTCCCGCCAATCTCCGGAATAGCCGTCAGCTGCTCATAACCGGCCGCTATCAAACCATCCATGTCGTCAAAGCGATTTGCCAGGAGCTGTGATGCTCTCTGTCCGATCATTCTGATGCCCAGCGCAAATATCAGTCTGTTCATAGGGTTTGACTTTGAGGCTTCGATGGCATCCATCAGGTTTTGAACGGACTTTTCTCCCATTCGCTCCAACTGAATCAATTGGTCCCGTTTATCCTTCAAGTTATAAATATCAGCCGCATCCTTTATGAAGCCCTGGTCCATCAGAAGTGTCATGATCTGCGGTCCCATGCCTTCAATGTTCATGGCATCCCTTGAAACAAAATGGAACAGCGACCGCCTGAGCTGTGCCGGGCAGGATATATTGGTGCACTTGGTAGCGGCTTCCCCTGGCTCTCGCATGGTATCGGCGTCACAGACCGGGCACTTTTTGGGCATGACAAAGGGAACCTGGCTGCCATCTCTAGCTTCCTTCACCACCTCAACGACTTCCGGGATGACATCCCCAGCTTTTTGGATAATGACAGTATCCCCTATCATGATGTCCTTGGCTTTAATATAATCTTCGTTATGCAGAGTTGCTCGGCTGATCACTGAGCCTGCCAGGCGTACCGGCTCCAGCTCCGCAGTCGGCGTGAGGGCGCCTGTACGGCCTACCTGCACAACGATCTCCTTAAGCTTCGTTTTTTTGGTTTCAGGCGGGAACTTATAAGCTGCCGCCCATCTGGGCGTCTTGCTGGTACTTCCCAGTATATCCCTCTGAGACAAGTTATTGACCTTGATTACCAATCCGTCAATTTCATAAGGCAGCTCGCCTCTTCTGTCTGCCCAGTGGCCGCACTTTTCCACAACCTCTTCTATATTCCCGTGCACGCTTATAAAGGGGTTGATCTTAAAGCCCAGCGCCTTCAAATATTCCAGAGATTCTGCATGGGTCTTGAAGCTCTTGCCCTCAATGCTTTCCAGGTTGAATACAAAAATATCCAGCTGACGCTCCGCAGCCATGCGGGTATCCAGCTGTCTCAGGGAGCCGGCTGCCGCATTCCTCGGATTGGCAAAAGGCGGCTCCTCCTGTTCTTCCCGGCGTTCATTCAGCTCGTCAAAGGCCCTTTTGGGCATAAAGACTTCGCCCCGGACCTCCAGTTCAACTTCTTCCTGCAGCCGCAGCGGAATGGAGCGGACTGTCTTCAGATTGGCTGTAATATCTTCTCCCTTGACGCCATCTCCTCTGGTGGCACCCCGGACAAACCTGCCGGACGCATAGTTCAGCACTACCGTCAGGCCGTCTATCTTCAACTCCACAACGTATTCCACTTTTTCATCCACAGCTTTACGGATGCGGTTGTCAAAATCCCGGATGTCTTTTTCATCAAAAACATTGCCCAGACTCAGCTTTGGTGTTTTGTGCACCACCTCTTCAAAGCCTTCCAGAACTGCTCCCCCCACCCTCTCTGAGGGCGAGTCGGGTCTTTTGAACTGCGGAAAGGTATTCTCCAGCTCCGCCAGCTCCTTCATGAGCTTGTCATAATCAAAATCACTGATTTCGGGCCGATCCTGCACATAATACAAATGATTATGCCGGTTGATCTCCCGGATCAGCTCCTCCATTCTGTTTTCCACTTTTGATGTATCCATAAATCTACATCCTTCCTAACGCATCATAAATATAATGCGTCACCTTGTTTGCATTTTACTTATACTTTTATTATCAAATCCTTCGGTATCTCCTTGATGAACTGCGAAACGGTATTGTAGCTGGTGCTGCCGAAAAGCGTCCGCTCAAAGGCCGCTGTCAGATACAACCGCTCTTTGGCCCGTGTGATGCCTACATACATGAGCCGCCGCTCCTCCTCCATCTGCTTTTCCTCAAAATAGGAGCGCTGACTGGGAAAAACCCCCTCCTCCATACCGGAAATGAATACGTACGGGTACTCCAAGCCCTTGGCACTGTGCAGCGTCATCATGATGATGGCATCCTTGCCCTCCTCCAGACTGTCGATATCGGACATCAAAGCCATCTGCTCCAAAAAGCTGGGTAGGGAGGGGTCTTCATTCTTTTCTTCAAACTCCAGGGTGGCCGACAGAAGCTCCCGTATATTCTCCGCCCTGGATCTGGCGTCCTCGCTGTCTTCCTTCTCCAATTCGGCAAGGTAGCCGGTCCGTTCCAGAACCTCCTTGAGGATTTTCGATACACTTTCCTTCTCGGCAATCGTAAAAAGGTCCATCATGATCCGGACAAACTCCTTGATGCTTTTCTTGGCCTTGGGGCCGATTCCGTCTACGCCGTCTATCTCCAGCAGCGCGCCGAACAAAGAGTCTCCGGTTTTCCTTGCATGCTCCACAACGGCTTCCAGCGTTGTATTGCCAATGCCCCTTTTGGGAATATTGATGATCCGTTTCAGACTCAGGTCCTCATCCGGGTTCTGGATCACCCTGAGATAAGCAATGACATCCTTGACTTCCTTCCGGTCATAGAATTTGAAGCCGCCGACGATCCTGTAAGGTACACCGTGAGACATGCAGGCTTCCTCGAGGACACGGGATTGGGCATTGGTGCGATACAGGATGGCAAAGCTTCCAAGGTTCCTGCACTCCTCTTCCGAAAGCCGCGCGACTTCCTTCATGATGAAGTTGGCCTCGCCCCATTCATCCAGCGCATTGTGAAATATGATAGACCGCCCCTGCGGATTCTCAGTCCATAACTTTTTATTCTTTCTGCCGTAGTTGTTTTTGATGATGCAGTTCGCAGCATCCAGGATCGTCTGTGTAGAACGGTAATTCTGCTCCAGCTTAATAACCCTGGCGCCAGGAAAGTCCTTCTCGAAGTTCAGGATGTTGCCGATGTCCGCGCCTCTCCATGAATAAATGCAATTGTGCACCAAAACGCCATTGGCTAAAAACTGCCGGAATTCGGGTACCGACAAATCATATACATATCCGCTGTAATCCACTTCAGAGATTTCATCAACAATATCCTCTACCAGCTCATTGTCATGATAAACTGGAATGCTCATACCTTTCCGCAAGCTTCCAACAGGCATAAACAGAAACGGTTCATCCTGGGTCAGCTTCGCTTTTCTATAGAGCTCCAGTGAATCATCCACCTGCAGCAATTGTTTTACATATGCATCTGCTTCATCATATTTCTTTCTCTCTGTTTCGACCCGCCATCCATTTTCTTTTGAGTACCGCGTTTTGAATCCCGCATCATCAAATCTCAGTCTGTATTTTTCACCGGAAGTAGTCAAGCTTATTCTATGGGCTCTCGCCTTTCCTTCCATCGTCTTTTTTCCACTGAAATAACTCACATACACATTTCTTCTGACAGAATGCCCCCGTACCACCGCAGATGCGATATGATGAGGGTATTGGGGCTGCAAATAAAGTTCATCCATCAGCTTTTCAGCGTTATCTTCTGTGTGGATGTTATTAAAAATCCACTTGATTTGTTCATCCGATAAGGATATCCCTCGGCCTTTATTGTGAAAGCAAGTCTTCGGTATACCATATTTTACGGAGAGCAGCTCTTCGTACATGGTCGCCTCTCCCTTGTCCTTGCACACCTTCAGCAGCCACACTTTGTCAGCTTTTTCACCGTTTAGCCTTACAGCCGGGCCACTTGCGACATTATCGCGTTTTCTGCTCCTGATTCCCTGAGTCTGACCTATCCTGTAGCCTAGACCCTTCTTGTACATTAGATATACGATGTATGCACCCGGCATAGAATTAAGGCGGCAGAAAGCTATATGGTTGGGCGTTGCAGCAAATTCTTTACCGCTTGCCGTTTTGACCTTTATGAGCTTTCCGTTATACATCCTTTTCATCACATTGTCTACAGTACCCCTGGCTATTTCGCCAAAACCAGCTGCGGCTGCCACTTCTGTCCCTTCGGAAATCTCTTCGACAGGAACCTCACCGTTTGAAGTTCTGATCAAAGTGCCTTGTGGAATGCATTGGTCATCATCGCCAACAACACAGAGATTCTTATGCTGCTTCGCCAGCAGGCTGATCAAACGGTATTGGCAGTAGTTGGTATCCTGATATTCATCAACCATGATATATTTGAACTTGTTCTGATAATACTTGAGGATATCCTCGTGATAACTTAAAAGCTCCACTGTTTTGAACAGGATGTCGTCAAAATCCATGGCATTGTTTTTGACCAGCTTTTTCTGGTACATGTTGTATATATCCGCATACTTCTTCATCTTGAAGTCATGCATGTATTTCTCATGGAACTTGTCCGGTGTCAGAAGCATGTCCTTCGCACCGGAAATAATGGAAGCTACAGTCCTGAAGGGAAAATTCTTCTCATTCAGATTCAGCTCCTTCAGGCACTCCTTGATGATGCTTTCCTGATCCTTGGTATCAAAGATGACAAAGCTTTTCTTGTACTGTCCCAGCCGTTCGACATCCCTTCTCAATATCCGTGCACAAGCGGCATGAAAAGTTGAGACCCACATCTCCGGTACACTTCCGATCAGTTGTTCCACCCGCTCCTTCATCTCCCTGGCAGCCTTATTGGTAAAGGTGATCGCCAGGATATTGGAAGGGTAGATGCTTTTCTCCTGTATCAAATAGGCGATGCGGTGGGTCAGAACTCTTGTTTTCCCTGACCCGGCGCCTGCCAGAAGCAAAAGGGGCCCTTCGGTATGCAGCACCGCTTCCCGCTGCGGCTCGTTCATTTTATCCAAAAAATCCATTGAAACCTCCGTCTTTTTCTACATTATTTCCATCATTCAAGGCTGAGAAACCTCGAATTTTCATTTGTAAGGCAATAAACTTCGAATCGTCATTTTCTATTATAAAACATCCGGTTCATTATGGAAAGAACAAAGGCGACCTTGAGCCGCATTTGAAGCCCATGCACCATTTCCGAGTTTATGAGGCGATTCGCAAATCACAAATACTGGTGCGGGCAGTTTATCATAGTTTAAATTGAAGTATTTTGACGATCAATGCAGCTTTTATGAAATGCGTTTAACGGAACATGACAAATTAATGTGGAATAAATGTTCCTACGCACTATAAGATATTCACCGTATGAAATGAGCTCGACTGCAAAAACTATAGTTGCAGCCGCTGCTTAAGTGAAAAACAGGACGCATTTGAAAGCAATAATCATGAAATGGGGTATGAAGATGAGCCGAAAGGAACATAGCAGTGTCAACGTCATGCCTAAAGGTGCGGTAGAACCGATCAGCGATATGGAATTGGTTATCGCAAAGGTCAGGCATGATGCTGACCAGACCTATCTGAGCATCAATACCGTGCCCAACCGGAATGAGCATGGAGAGGTACCGCGATGAAAATAATCGATGATACCTATAACGGTGAAAAGTATCCTATTGTTGAGCGGGAATATAACGCTTATTACTTTCCTGACAACTATGATCCGGACAATCTGGAGGCGCAAACGGCAGAAATTGCTGAAGCTGAGGAAACACACCGGCAGGTGAGGATCTATCACAGAGCAGACCCCGGATAAGAGCCTTCCGGCGCCAGGTGCCATGCAGCCTGGCGCTTATTTCCCATGCAGATCCAAATAGGTTTCGATCGCCCTGACATACTTTTCGCCTGAACGCTCGCCATGCAAAACCACATTCAGGTAGACCTCTCCCATTCCCACAGCTTCAGCCAGCTGTCTCTGCGTCATATTGAGCTCGATCAGCTTCTTTTTTACTTCGATGCCAAAAGGGGTAAGCGCTCTTTTTTTCATTTGTCCCCACCTTCCATCATCCCGCCGTATTTTATTCCTTCTTTCGCAACAGCCGACGCAATCAACTCCGATAATAGGTCAGCCGATTGATTAATCTGTATAGCGTAAGAACATAATAGAGGGTTGCCATCCAATCTGTTCTGAAGAATCCTGCTGAAGCCCAGAATGACAGTCAGATGGTCCAGCATTTGCTGCTCCAAGTCTTCCGGATAGAGCCTCAGGACATGGGCGCCATACGGGGTTGTTCTCTCCCTGATTTCTGTAATCATCCGTGATTCATCCCCTTTCTGTCTCACCAATAGCCTGGATGCTTTGATTTTTGCAATTTGATGGTTGAGCCATTATATATGCACGCAAAATATGATAGAATGATTGGTGATAAAGTTCTTATTCATTTATATTATATGTTCATATTTGAACATTGTCAACCTTTGCGTTCAAATTTTCACATTGGAGGTTTATTATGGATACCATTGGCCAGAGAATCCGGTTTCTCCGGAAAAAGAACGGCATCCATCAGATCGATCTGGCACGGGAAACCGGCATTTCCCGCAGCAATATCAGTAAAATCGAGAGCAATGACATTAAGCCTGCCTCCAACTCCATTGTTGCCATTGCTGATTATTTCAGGGTGTCGACAGACTGGCTTCTGAAGGGTGAAGAATACCAGGAGGCCCTGGCAGAAGCGGAGGCTTCATACAATGCCAAACCCACAGATTTGCAGGAGGCATCTATGCTGCTTGGCCGGTTGGAACCCGACAGACTTCAGCGCGTCATGGCTTTTGCCCGCTTTGAACTGACACAGCAGGAAAAAAAAGAATAAAAATTTGATCAAAAAAGCGCAGGAGTGGGGGAGACTCCTGCGCTTTACGGTTTCCTTATGCTGTTCTTATATGCTTCAGCTCAGCTTTGACGCATCACCGTTGATTCCGATCCTGACCTTGTGCAGCGGAATAGGCTTGCCGGATTCCGCCAAAGCCTGTTCTGCAGCCCTGACGATCCCGCCGCAGCAGGGCACCTCCATGAAAGCCACGGTAATACTGTTGATATTGTTAAACCGGATGATGTTCTCCAGTTTTTCTGTATAGTGCTGAATATCATCCAGCTTTGGGCAGCCAACGACCACTTTTTTGCCCTTCAGCAAATCCAAATGGTAGTTGGGATATGCGAAGGGAACACAGTCTGCAGTAACAAGGAGGTCTGCACCTTCAAAATAAGGCGCTCTTTCGGGTACCAGCATAAGCTGTACCGGCCACTGTGAAAGCTGAGGCTTGATCTTGACTTCGATATCGTCCGATGAGACGGCGGTTGATGCTGTTGCATTATTATGACGGTTGATGGCCATGGCTCTGCTGCCGGGGCACCCGCCGCCGCCGTGGTGATGTACCGGTGCCGGTGCACTTATGGGCATCTCGTTCTGTACCGGTGCATGATGAACCGGTGCTTTCCCTTCTGCCGTCAGATGATTCTTAACCGCTTCCTCGTCGAATTCAGCTGCGTCCCTTTCTGTAATGGTGATGGCCCCCTGAGGACAGTCTCCCAGGCATGCACCCAAGCCGTCGCAAAGATTATCGGCAATCAGCTTCGCTTTGCCGTTGATGATTTTGATAGCGCCTTCAGCGCAGGATGGCACGCAGACACCGCAGCCGTTGCACTTATCTTCATCTATGTTCACGATTTTTCTCAATGCCATTTTTTTATTCCTCCAATTTCTTTTCAATTCTTATGTTTTTATTATATCAATATTATCTGTATTGGAATGTGATATAAATCACGGTTGATACGTATTTTCTCTCGGAATGCCATATAATATATCATACCCTGCAGGATTTTCAAATTGAATGCAGAATTATTTAATTATTCTGAATTTATTACGCAGTCTTTAACAAACATCTTTGCAATTGGAGGTGTAAGTGATGAAGGATCTGAAAAGAAAATATATCAAAATGCTGGAACTGGAGTTTGACGATCTGCGGGAAGATATTGAGACACTGATAGAGGAAGAGCGGATCCGGGTAGAAACAGGAAAGATTTCCAACTATGTATTCATGGAGAACTTCAGCACCATGAAAAATGAGATTGCCGGCATCAACAGCTTCATCCATGAAATCGAAGAGCTGGACGTCAGTGCCATTGGAAGCATCAGTGATATGCTGGAGGAAATCAAGCGGATATTCGTGAAAAATTTCCGTCGGTACGGCTTTACAAAAACCTCAACCGACATCTTGTTAAGGAAAGTCGAAAAAATCAGCATGTATCTAATGCATCAGAACAATTAAAAAATGCAGCAGATGTCTGCCGCATTTTTTAATTCTATCTTTGCGCAATATCCTTGCGGTATTGGACATCCTTAAACCGAATCTCTGCTGCACGGGTGTATGCCTTTTGCCTTGCTTCCTCTGTCGTTTCCCCCAGAGCGGTTACCACCAGCACCCGTCCGCCGGCTGTGACAATGGCATCCTCCTGCTTTCTGGTTCCGGCGTGGAATACAACGGCATCTTCAGCCGCGTCTGTATCCAAGCCTTCGATCACATACCCGTTCTTATATTCCTCCGGATAGCCGCCTGAAGCCAGTACCACCCCTACCGCCTTCTCCGCCCGCCATTCAATGGTATGTCCAGCCAGCTTACCGTCTATAACCGCTTCCATAATGTCAACCAGATCGGACTTCAACCGCGGCAGTACAACCTCTGTCTCAGGGTCGCCGAAGCGGGCGTTGTATTCCAGAAGCTTGGGTCCTTCCTCCGTAATCATCAGTCCGAAGTACAAAACGCCTTTATAAGTAATGCCTTCCGCATTCAAGGCTGCCAATGTTTTTTCGATAATATTCCTTTTAGCGGCTTTTGCTGTCTTTTCATCATAATAGAAAGCGGGGGAAACCGCTCCCATGCCCCCTGTGTTAAGCCCCATATCCTTGTCCAGAGCCCGTTTGTAATCCTGTGCGCTGACCATGGGGATAGCCGTCTTTCCGTCTACAAAAGCTAAAATGGAGGCTTCCTTCCCGGTTAAGAATTCTTCAATGACCACTCTGCTCCCGGCATCGCCGAACTTTTTGTCCTGCATCATCTCATGGATGGCGCTCACAGCTTCTTCCCGGTCCTGAGCGATGATAACCCCTTTACCGGCAGCCAGGCCGTCCGCTTTGATGACAACCGGGCAGCCGAAGCTGTCCAGCGCATGGATGGCTGCGTCTGCATCCGTAAAGGTCTCGTATCTGGCTGTGGGTATGCCGTGTTTTTGCATCAATTCCTTTGAAAACGCCTTGCTGCCTTCCAGGGTCGCCGCCAGCTTATTGGGGCCGAATACCCGAAGTCCATTCTCCATGAACAGGTCAACCACACCGACAGAAAGCGGCGCTTCCGGTCCTACCACCGTCAGTCCGATGCCCTTGTCCTTGGCAAAGCTCAGCAGTCCCTGTGTATCCGTTGCGGCTATATCAACGCACTGGGCCAATCCCGAGATACCGCCGTTGCCCGGTGCGCAGTAGATCGTCTCAACCTTGGGGCTTTGTGCAATTTTCCATACCAGGGCATGCTCACGGCCGCCGCCGCCTATTACCAATACTTTCATTCTACCACCCCGTTTTCGGTGCCAGGCACGCCTGTTAGCTGGTTATTCTACCAGTAATCGGCTAACAGGCGTGCCTGGCGCTTATTTTAATGCTTAAAGTGCCTTACACCTGTAAAGATCATGGCGATGCCGAACTTATTGCAGGCTTCAATCGAATCCTGATCCTTCATGGAGCCGCCCGGCTGAATGATGGCCGTAACGCCGGCCTTCGCAGCCGCCTGCACCACGTCGTCAAAGGGAAAGAAAGCGTCGGATGCCAGTACTGCGCCGACCGCCCTCTCACCGGCTCTTTCCAAGCTCATCTGCGTCGGCCAGATCCGGTTAGTCTGCCCAGGTCCTATCCCGACGGTCATGCCATCCCTGGCAATAACAATGGCGTTTGATTTGACATGCTTGACAACCTTCCAGCCGAAAAGCAGATTTTTCATTTCTTCCTCTGTGGGCTTCCGTTCGGTCACATACTGAATATCCTTCATGTCAAAGTCCGACCAGTCCGCATCTTGAATCAAGATGCCGCCGCCCACCTTTTTTATATCGACATCTTTGACGGGTACATTGGATATATCCGCCAGCGTCATGATCCGGATGTTCTTTTTACCCATCAGCACCTTCAATGCATCCTCAGAATAGGATGGTGCAATCACGATTTCAATAAAGATCTTATCGATTTCCTTTGCGGTCATTTCATCCACTTCTCTGTTCAGCGCAACAATGCCGCCAAAAATTGAAACCGGATCTGCTTCATATGCCCTTATGTATGCTTCGTAAAGGCTGCTGCCGATCCCCACGGCGCAGGGGTTGGCATGCTTGACTGCCACGGCGGCGGGCTCGCTGAACGCCTTCAATGTCTCCAATGCCGCATTGGCGTCATTGATATTGTTGAAGGAAAGTTCTTTCCCGTGCAGCTGTATGGCATTCGCCATGCTGCCTTTTTCTGCCTGCATTGCTTTATAATAAGCGGCTGACTGGTGAGGGTTTTCACCGTACCGCAGATCCTGCACCTTCTCATAGGTCATGGTAATGGTCTCCGGATACTTCTCCAGCCCTGCCTTATCCCACAGATAATTGGCAATCAGCGCATCATAGCTGGCAGTATGGGAAAATACCTTGGCCGCCAGCTTGAAGTTGGTTTCCTCGGACACGCCGCCATTAGACTTGATTTCGTCCAGAACCGGCTGATAGTCCCTGGGATCTACAAGAACCGTTACATAGGAATTGTTCTTCGCTGCCGCCCTCAGCATGGAAGGCCCGCCGATATCTATATTCTCAATAGCTTCTTCCAGCGCTGCGTTTTCTTTTTCAATAGTCTTCCTGAAGGGATAAAGGTTGACCACCACCATATCAATGGTATCAATGTCCAGCTCCTTCAGCTTGGCCATATGCTCTGCATTATCCCGGACAGCCAGCAGCCCCCCGTGAATTCTCGGATGCAGCGTCTTGACCCTGCCGTCCAGGCACTCCGGAAAACCGGTGACTTCGGAGATGCCCGTCACCTTGAGACCTGCGTCCTGCAAGGCTTTAGCCGTGCCTCCGGTAGAAATGATCTCCACACCCATCTCATACAGCACCCTGGCAAACTCAATAAGTCCCGTCTTATCTGAAACGCTCATCAATGCCCGTTTTATCACTCTAGCACCCCTCTCCAGAAATCCTTACGATTCTGCCTTCGATCCTTAAGCTGCCGCTGCAGTACAGCCGCACCGCTTCCGGCAGCAATTTATGCTCGATTTCCAATACCTTGGCAGCCAAAGTCTCCGCCGTATCATCCCCGGCAACAGCCACGGCAGCCTGAAGGATGATAGGCCCGCTATCCGTTCCTTCATCCACAAAATGAACAGTTGCCCCGGAAACCTTGACACCATATTCCACAGCTGCCCTGTGGACCTTTTCTCCATAGAAGCCCTTGCCGCAAAAAGCAGGAATCAACGAAGGATGTATGTTGATGATCCTGCCTTCATAGGCCTTTACAAAATCCCGGTCCAGAATGGTCAAAAAGCCTGCCAGCACCACCACGTCCACCTGCATGCCTTCCAGCTCCGCCTGGATTCCTGTACCGCATTTCTTCCTGTCCATATGCACTGCTTTTATGCCGTGCTTCCTTGCCCGTTCCAATGCGTAGGCTTCAGGCCTGTCGGAGATGACCACGACGACTTCACCGTTAATCTCGCCTCTCCCGATGGCATCCAGCACCGACTGCAGGTTGGTTCCGCCTCCCGATACCAGTGCTCCGATCCTTACCTTTCGCAAAACGTGATACCTCCCTCACCCTTTTCCACTTGACCGATGACGGACGCTTTCTCACCCATAGCCGTAAGCTGGTCCACAACTGCCCGGGCATCCCGGCTGTCTACAACCAGTACCAGGCCTACCCCCATGTTAAAGGTGTTGAGCATCTCACGCTCTGCAATGCCTCCCAACCGCTGCATCAGTCTGAAAACAGGGAGTATCTCCCAGCTTCCCATGTGCACTGCAGCCCTCAGCCCTTCCGGAATGGTTCTGGGTATATTCTCAATAAAACCGCCGCCTGTTATATGGGCGATTCCTTTAATATCAAATTGCTGTATAAGTGCTTGAACGGTTTTTACGTATATCCTGGTGGGCTTCAGGAGTGCTTCCCCTAAAGTGCAGCCAAGCTCGTCAAACCAGGTATCCACTGTATAATCGTTGATGCCGAAGAACAGCTTGCGCACCAGCGAGTAACCGTTGCTGTGAATCCCGCTGGAGGCGATACCGATCAGGACGTCGCCTTCCTTGACCTTGCTGCCGTTGATGACCTTGTCCTTGTCCACAATGCCCACCGAAAAACCGGCCAGATCGTATTCCCCTTCCTTATAGAAACCGGGCATCTCCGCCGTCTCTCCGCCGATCAGTGCACAGCCCGCTTCCACGCAGCCGTCGCAGACTCCTTTGACGATATCCGCCGCAACCTTCGGCTCCAAACGGCCTGTACCGATATAGTCCAGGAAAAAGAGCGGCTTTGCACCGTGGCAGGCCACGTCATTCACGCACATGGCAACACAGTCAATACCGATGGTATCATGCTTGCCCGTCATGAATGCAATTTGCAGCTTTGTTCCCACACCGTCGGTACCGGATATCAGGACCGGATTTTCGTATGCCCCTTTGGCTATTTCAAAGAAACCGCCGAAGCTTCCCAGTTCTCCGAGAACCCCAGGAATCATGGTCCGCTTGGTATGCTCCTTCATCAGCCTGACTGCCTCATAACCGGCCTCAACATCCACGCCGGCTTCCTTGTAGGTCAATCCTTTATTCTCATGGTTTTCGTGCTTGTTCTCCATGCATCGCACCCCTATCTGCCTTCAAATATATGCTTTCCGCAAAGCTCGGGTATTTCTATGGGATATTTGCCGCAGAAGCATGCGGTACAGAAACCGTCACCTTCGCTGCCTACCGATTCCAAGAGCCCGTTGTAGCTTAAATAGCCCAAGCTGTCCGCCCCGATCTTTTCCTTGATCCTCTCGATCATTTGGGAGGAACCTACCAGTTCCTTCCGTGTCGGTGTATCGATCCCATAATAGCAGGAATGTGTAACAACCGGTGAGCTGACTCTGACATGCACCTCTTTGGCGCCTGCATTCTTAAGCGCTGTCACGATCTTCTTGCTGGTAGTTCCCCTGACGATACTGTCGTCAACCATGACCACCCGCTTGCCCTCTACGGTTCCCCGCATGGGGTTCAGCTTCAGGGATACTCCGGTTTCCCGGATGATCTGGGATGGTTGTATGAAGGTCCTGCCGATATAGCGGTTTTTTATCAGTCCCACAGCATAAGGAATCCCGGAAGCCTGCGCATATCCGATGGCAGCCGGGGTACCGGAATCCGGCACACAGATAACCACATCCGCATCGGCAGGGCACTCCTTAGCCAGTATCTTGCCGGCTTTTTCACGGGCCTGATAGACACTGATCCCATCCATGATGCTGTCAGGTCTGGCAAAGTAAATATACTCAAAGATGCAAGACGCCTTGTCCGCTCTATTTCTCGCGAAGACGCTCCTGATACCTTCCTTGTCAATGATAACGATCTCTCCCGGAGCCACGTCCCTGATGAACTCGGCACCCACCGTATCCAAGGCGCAGGTCTCGGACGCCAGCACATAGCCGTTGCCCAGCCTGCCCAGTACCAGAGGCCGCAAGCCATGGCGGTCCCTGACGCCGATCAGCTTGTCATTGGTCATGATAACCAGTGCATAGGAGCCCTGGATGATATCCATGGTATCCATGATGGCATCCTCGACATAGCCCTTGAAGTTCTTTGCTATCAGGCTGGCGATGACTTCACTGTCTATGGTGGTGGTAAAAATCATACCCTGGTCTTCAAGCTGCTCCCGGACGCATCCGGCGTTGACCAGATTTCCGTTATGGGCTACGGCGATACTGCCGTTCTTATACTTGACCAGGAGCGGCTGCGCGTTGGTTACAAAGCTTTCACCGGTTGTGGAATAGCGCACGTGTCCGATGCTCATATCCCCCCTCAGGAGATTCAATATCTTGTCGTCAAACACCTCCGACACCAGGCCCATTTCCTTATAGCAGGTAATGATACCGTCCTTATTGACGGCAATTCCTGCGCTTTCCTGCCCTCTGTGCTGCAGGGCAATCAATCCGTAATAGGTGAGGTGTTCGATTTCAGTGTTTCCTTTGTCATATATGCCAATAATGCCGCATTCTTCTTTCAGCTTATCGTCTTTTTGCAGAATATCGTTATACATACGCTATCTCCTAATACAAATTTTATTTAAAAGCACGATAAGGAGCTTATGAAGCTCCTGTATCCTGCTTAGGAACAACTGAATAATAAAACCCGATTCTCAAGCGAGATAGTTTTCGTCAAGACAAGGCGGAGGAAGGCGCAATAGTGGTGCTATTGCAACTGAGGACAACGCAGTATTGGCGAAAAATAGCCGCTTCAGAATGGGAATTTATTATTCAGTTGTTCCTTAATTCATTTATCTGCTCAGTCTGTCAACCACTTCCATGTAGCTTTCTTCAACCTTGCCCAGGTCTCTCCTGAACCGATCCTTGTCGAGCTTCTCATGGGTTACGGCATCCCACAGTCTGCAGGTATCCGGAGATATTTCATCCGCCAGAATGATCTCACCCTCCGGGGTCTTGCCGAATTCCAGCTTGAAATCCACCAGGTCGATGCCTCTCTGCTTCATATAATCAATGAGGATGTCATTGACCTTGAAAGCCATTTCCTTTATGACTTCGACTTCGGCTTCAGATGCCAATTCCATCGCTTTAATATGGTAATCGTTAATCATGGGATCACCCAGTGCATCATCCTTGTAGCAGAATTCCAAAACAGTCGTTTTAAGCTTCAGGCCTTCCTCCAGACCCAACCGCTTTGAAAGGGAACCGGCCGCATAGTTTCTGACCAGCACTTCCAAGGGCACGATGCGGACTCTCTTCACAAGCATTTCCCTGTCGCTTTTTTTCTCCACAAAATGTGTCCGGATGCCGCCTGCTTCCAGAACCTCAAAAAGCTTTGTTGAAATCTGGTTGTTCATAACCCCTTTGTTTACGATGGTGCCCTTCTTGAGTCCGTTGAATGCCGTTGCATCATCTTTGTAATCCACTATGTAAAGCGTGGGGTCATCTGTCTTATAAACCTTCTTTGCCTTGCCTTCGTACAACATTTCCAGCTTTTCCATTCTAAAATACCTCCTCTTTTATCTTCTGGTCCTTCCGGATCACATCCTGTTTCATTTTTTCCTTATGCTGCTTCAGCTTTTCACCCAGGAATTCATATTTGATGGCAAGCATCTGCACTGCCAAAAGTCCTGCATTCTCAGCCCCGTCAACGGCTACCGTCGCAACCGGTATGCCGGAGGGCATCTGTACGATGGACAGGAGCGAATCCAATCCGTCCAGCGTTGAGGATTTGATGGGTATTCCGATAACCGGCAAAGTCGTAAATGCTGCCAAGACACCCGGCAAATGGGCTGCCTTTCCTGCTGCTGCGATTATAACCTCGAAACCGTTGTCCTGTGCATTTCTGGCATATTCTGTCGCTCTTTCAGGCGTCCTGTGGGCTGACATGACGTTGATTTCAAATTCTACCTCGAAAGCTTTGAGAATCTCTACCGCTTTCCTGACCACCGGAAGATCGGAATCACTGCCCATTATGACGGCAACCTTAGGCTTTTTGATTGACACGCTTATCTCTCCTTTTCATCAAAACACTTGCTCATATTTAAATTTTACTATAGACCAGTATGAATGAACAGTTCCTTACAAATCAGATAGCATTTCAAAAGCAAACCGTGCATTGGGGTAGGTAATTGATCCGCCTGCAATCACGCCTATCTTTATTGTCTCAATGATCTCGTCATATGTGGCGCCTTCTTTAACACTGCCGTCAATATGGTATTGTATACATTCGTTGCAGCGGGTCACTATTGAAATTGCCAATCCCATTAACTCTTTTTGTTTTTTGCTTATGGACCCTTCCGAATACACTTTGTCATCCAGTTCGCCAAAGCTTTTAAAGAAAGAATCTGCTTCGACCATTTTCTGATTATAAAATGTGCGGTATTGTCTCATTTGTTCAGCTTTCAATTCATAAATCCTCTCTTATCTGAAATAATCGACGCCTGCCTCAAACAGCTTCTGGTACTTTTCACCCGGCACGTTTTTGTGCACACTCGCACCGGCGCGCTCGGAGTGCCCCATTTTTCCCAAGACCCTGCCATCGGGGCTTGTGATCCCTTCTATTGCATCAATTGAGCCGTTGGGGTTGAATGCAATATCATAAGTGGGGTTCCCACTTGGATCGACATACTGTGTTGCAACCTGTCCGTTTCTGAAAAGCTGGGCTGCCACTTCCGGATTTGCCGCAAACCGGCCTTCACCATGAGAAACGGCAATGCTGTGTATATCACCTGCATTGACTTTGCTGAACCAGGGTGACAGGGTTGAGGAAATTCGCGTCTGCACCAGGCAGGATACATGCCGTCCTATCTTATTGTAAGTCAGTGTCGGGCAATTCTCATCAATGTCCCGGATCTCGCCATACGGCAGCAATCCCAATTTGATGAGCGCCTGGAAGCCGTTGCAGATGCCCAGCATCAGCCCGTCCCGTTGCTTCAATAGCTCCATGACCGCTTCCTTGACCCAGGGATTCCTGAAAGCTGTGGCAATGAACTTGCCTGAGCCCTCCGGCTCATCGCCGGCGCTGAAGCCGCCGGGCAATGCTACGATCTGCGCATGACCGATGCCTTTTGCCAGTGCAGTCATTGAAGCCTCTATGTCGCTTCCGTTCAGATTCCGGATAACCAGTATTTCCGCTTCGCCGCCTGCCCTCTCAAAAGCTCTGGCAGTATCGTATTCGCAATTGGTACCAGGGAATACAGGGATGAGTATCCTGGGCTTTGCCAGCCTGACTGCAGGTCTTGAGCCGCTGCGGCTTGTGAAATCTTCTGAACGGGGTATCCCGCCGATTTCTTCTGTTTTTGTGGGAAATACCTTCTCCAGTGGTTTTCTCCATGCGCTTAATGCTTCTGCGAGCCCGATTTCCGTTTCACCTACCGTAATGACCGGCTTTTCCTGTGTAAAACCCAGTGTCCTGCAGTCGATGCCTGTCAGGTGTTCTTTTTCGTCGAAATCCTTTTCCACTTCAAGCAGAACCGACCCATATTCAGCAGCAAACAACCCCTGCAAGTCCATGTCCGCTTCAAATGCAAAGCCGATGCGGTTTCCAAAGCACATTTTGCTGATTGCTGCCGCCACACCACCATATTTGACCGTGCCTGCAGATAGGACCATCTGCTTGCGAACCAACTGATGTACGCCGGCCAGATTGCTTTCCAGCTGTTCAAAGTCCGGTAGCTCCCGGCTATCCCGTTTCAAAGGCAGCAGGATCACCTTACTTCCTGTTTTCTTGAACTCCTGGGAGACGATTTTGTCCGCTTCAGCCACATTGACGGCAAAAGCCACTAGTGTGGGGGGAACGTTTATATCCTTAAAGGTGCCAGACATGCTGTCCTTCCCGCCGATGGCAGGTATTGAAAGCTTCATCTGTGCATAATAGGCACCTAGCAAAGCACTGAAAGGCTTGCCCCACTTGACGGGGTCTTTTCCCAGCTTTTCAAAATACTCCTGAAGGGTCAGTCTTGTCTTTTTATAATCACCGCCCAATGCAGCGATTTTTGTCACTGCCTCCACAACCGCATACAGGGCACCGTGGAAAGGGCTCCATTTGCCTATCCTGGGATTGTAGCCGAAGGTCATCAGTGTTGCCGTATTGGTCTCTGCGTGCATGACAGGCAGCTTCATGGCCAGTCCCTCTGCCGGGCTTTCCTGATATTTGCCGCCGAAGGGCATCAAGACGCTGCCGCTTCCGATGGTGCTGTCGAACCGCTCCACCAGGCCTTTCTGGCTGCATACGTTGAGATCCTGAAGGTTGGCCAGCCACGCTTCCTTTATATCCGACGCATTGCTGCCGATACCTTCCGGGAGTTTCTGCAGCGCGCTTTCGCCTGTGGGGGCGGCAACCACAACTTCTGTTTTCTGCTGAATCCCGTTGGTATTCAGAAACTCCCTGGATATATCGACGATGGCGTTTTCACGCCAGTACATTCTGAGCCTGCTACTTGCCGTAACAGCTGCCACCGCGACCGATTCCAGGTTTTCTTCACCGGCCAGTGCCATGAATCGTCCGGCATCCGCCGGTGCCACAACAACTGCCATACGCTCCTGGGATTCGGATATGGCCAGCTCTGTTCCATCCAGCCCTTCGTATTTTTTGGGAACCCTATTCAGCTGGATATCCAGACCATCTGCCAGTTCGCCTATAGCAACCGATACACCGCCAGCGCCAAAGTCATTGCATTTTTTGATCATCCGGCTGACTTCAGGATTCCTGAAAAGCCGCTGGATTTTCCTTTCCGTGGGCGCATTGCCCTTCTGTACCTCCGCACCGCATACAAGTAGGGATTCCTCCGTATGCTCCTTTGAAGAGCCGGTGGCACCGCCGCAGCCATCGCGGCCTGTTCTGCCGCCCAAGAGGATGATCACATCTCCTGCTTCAGGGGATTTCCTGGTCACATTGGCTTTTGGAGCCGCTCCGATAACGGCGCCGATCTCCATTCTTTTGGCAACAAAGTTTTCATCATATATTTCGGTGACCTGGCCTGTAGCCAAACCGATCTGGTTTCCATAGGAACTGTAACCGGCTGCCGCACCGGTAGTGATCTTCCGCTGCGGAAGCTTTCCGGCAAGCGTATCCTCCACCTTGGCTCTGGGGTCGGCACTGCCGGTTACCCGCATAGCACCGTATACGTAGGACCGTCCGGACAGCGGATCGCGGATAGCACCGCCCAGGCAAGTTGCCGCGCCTCCGAAGGGTTCAATCTCAGTAGGGTGGTTGTGGGTCTCGTTCTTGAACATCACCAGCCATTCTTCCTTCTGGCCGTTGATATCTGTTTCAACAACGATGCTGCAAGCGTTGACCTCTTCCGAAAGCTCCAGGTCTGCGAGCTCGCCTCTCTTATGAAGCTCCTTCATGGCAATGACGGCTATATCCATGAGGCACTGGTCTTTCATCCTTTCGCCGTAAACATATGCACGTGAGGCCTTATACATGCCGTACGCTTCCTGTACCGCTTCATTGAAAGGGTGGGCTTCGATGCCGGCCTTCTCGATTTTTGTCAGGAAAGTGGTATGCCTGCAGTGATCGGACCAATAGGTATCTATGACTCTTAACTCTGCTACCGTTGGATTCCTTTTTTCCTTTTCCCTGAAATAGTCCTGGCAGAAAGCTAAGTCTTCCAGGCTCATGGCAAAGCCCATCTCATCCATGAAGCCCCGGAGACCGGCGTTCTCCAACGTGATAAAGCCTTTGACTTCGGGTACGTCAGGGGGCATCACCGCAGGCTCTTCAAGGGTCTCCGGCTTCCGGCTCCGAGCTTCTCTGGATTCAAGGGGGTTTATACAGTAGCTTTTGATATTTGCAAATTCTTCATCGGAGATAACGCCGTTCAGTATGATGACCTTGGCACTTTTCACCACAGGGCGTTCTTTTTGCGTGAGGATCTGAATGCATTGTGCTGCCGAATCCGCCCGCTGGTCAAACTGACCGGGCAGGTATTCAATAGCAAATGCGCGTGTCTCTTTATCTAAAGGCAGGATTTCATCATAGACGATGTCCACTGTGGGTTCTGAAAAGATGGTACTTCGTGATGCCAGGTATTCTTCTTCAGAAATGCCCGACACATCATACCGGTTTACGATTCTCAAGTCTTTAAGACCTTGGATTCCCAGATTCTCTCTGATATCGTCGCAGAGATCCCGTGCCGAAACGGCAAATGCCTGCTTTTTTTCGACAAATATTCTTCTTACGCCATTATCCATCAAAATTCCACCTCATTCTCTCTTTACATTTTAATTCTAGCATAGTAAAATTAATAAAAAAAATTAATATTATTAATGATATTAATAAGGAGAACTTATAGATGGATATCAATTTTGAGCTGTATAAGGTATTCTATTTTGTCTCAAAAAATCTGAATTTTTCAGAGGCCTCGGAGCACCTGTACATCACACAGTCAGCCGTCAGCCAGTCTGTCAAGCTGCTTGAGGAAAAGCTCAACTGCCAGCTTTTTTTCAGGAATACAAAAAAGGTCAAACTGACGCGGGAAGGCGAAATTCTTTTCAAGCATATCGAACAAGCCTTCAACTTCATCAAGTCCGGTGAACGCATCATCGAGGAAATGCACTCCCTGGAGCAGGGAGAAATCCGCATCGGTGCAAGCGATACCATATGCAAGTATTATCTGATGCCTTACATCAAAAAATTCAATGAGACCTACCCGAATATCAAAATACACCTGACCAACAGGACTTCGCCAAAGTGCATCGAGCTGCTCCGGAACGGAAGCGTTGATCTCAGCGTCATCAACATTCCTGAAAAGTGCAACTTCAATCATATTACAGTCCGCCGTACCAAAGCCATCCGTGATGTTTTCATCGCAAACGACCGTTTTGCCGAGCTTCGGAACCGCCGGGTTCCGCTGAAGGAACTGGAAAAGCATCCACTTCTGGTGCTGGAACGGCATACCACAACCCGGGCCTTTTTTGATATGCTGCTGGAAAAAAACGGTGTGTCCATCAGACCGGAAATTGAGCTGGGCAGTGTGGATATCCTGATAGAAATGGCACGGATCGGGCTGGGCATTGCCTTTGTGCCGGACGAATGCATCCGGGAGGCGCTTTCGCAGAACGAAGTCTTTGTCCTGGATATAAAAGAAGAAATCCCCGAGCGGTCTCTGGGATTCCTGACGCATTCAAATATTCCGCTGCCCATCGCAGCTTCCAAGTTCGTAGAGTTGCTGATAAACGATAAATAATAATTTTCCTGGCAGATCTTTTTATTCCTCCAAGACTACATATATCCGCTTGTTGATCTTTCCCTTGCTCTTATACTCCGGGATGCGGAGCTTGCCTACTTCACCGGTATCGGCGACATGGGTACCGCCGTCGGCTTGCAGATCCAAGCCCTCTATTTCTACGGTCCGGATGTGGGTAATGCCTTCCGGCAGCAGGTTGATCTTTGTCCGGATCAGATCCGGAATCTGAAAGGCTTCCTCCCTGGGCAGTATTTCCACCCGGACTTGCCGTCCTGCTTCCACTTCCGCGTTGATTTTCCTTTCAATCTCTCTGACCAGCTCCCCGTCCAGGTTCTCAAATTCAAAGTCCATCCGGCCTTGGAGGGGATCCATATTGCCTCCGGTCACTTGCGCCTTATAGTCCCGCCAGACTACACCGCATAGGATATGCATGGCGGTATGGGTTCGCATCAGCTTGTACCGGTTTTCCCAGTTTATCTGTCCGTTCACCTGTGCACCCAAGGTTGGCAGTTCTCCGTCGATGCAGTGCAGAACCTGGCCGTTTTTCCACTTCGCTCTGACAACCGTGTAGCTTTTTTCAGCCTGAATCAGCGTGCCGGTATCATGGGGCTGTCCTCCCCCGCCGGGAAAAAAGGCTGTCCTGTCAAGAAAAATGCCGTTTTCCTCAGCATCAATGCCGGTGATCACACCCTCAAAGGCTTTCAGGTAGCTATCCTTCTGGAATAAAAGTTCTTCCATTTGTCTTCCGTCCCTCCTAATATTATTTTGCTTCGTAACGTTTTATCTGAATTTATACCGGTACAGCTCACCGATTTCGCCTTTCAGAAGAAAAGGCACCTTCCTCAATGCTTCGATGGAACCTGCGCCAAGCAGCAGCATCCGGCACCTGCACGCATCAATCAGTCTACCCAGCCAGTTTTCAGCCTCATCGTAGCCCTGCTCCAGCAGAACACGGAGAAGGATGCCGCTGATGCCTGTCATACGGGCACCGGCACAAAGCGCTTTGACGATGTCTTCCGATTTGCCCATACCGCCGCTGCAGATGATAAAAAGCGCTTCGCTGATATTGACACACTCAAGCAGGCTTAAGGCAGTCGGGATCCCCCAGTCCTCAAGAAAATGATCCGGCACCAGGCTCCGTCTGTTTTCGATAGCCGCAAAATTGGTACCGCCCCTGCCGCCAATGTCAATAAAGTTCACCCCAGACTCAAACAGCCGTTTTGCCGTCTCATAGGATATGCCGAAGCCTACTTCCTTGACGATCACAGGGACTGATGCCGCTTCTACCGCATGCCGGATGTTCTCTGCAATCCCCCTGAATTTTCTGTCTCCTTCAGGCATGCACAGCTCCTGTGCAGTATTGAGATGCAGCTGAACGGCATCCGCCCGGAGCATTTCAACTGCTTTTTCAATATGTTCAACCGGAGAGTTGGCACCCAGGTTTGCAATCACGATCCCGCTTTCATTGATCTGCCGTACCACGCTGAAAGAAGCTTCCTGGGACGGGTCCTGAAGTGCGATAGTCTGGGACCCTACGGCAATCGGCAGGCTGAAGGACTTGGCCAGCATCGCCAGCTGCCTGTTGATTTCATGGGCATAGGCCGTCCCGCCCGTCATGGCGTTGATCAGCAGCGGAAACCCTGCCTGCTTGCCCAGAAAGCCGCAGCTTGTATCTATTTCATCCAGGTCTGTTTCAGGCAATGCGTTGTTTTCAAGGATAATATCCGAAAAACCGTTGCCGCCTTGTTCCCGGTGTTCCATAAAGTGCTTCAGGTGGGCATCCTTGCGCTCTGCCCTCTGCTGTGTTTTATCTCGGCTCAAGTCATCACGACCTCCCAAATTTTCATTCGCACTGCTACTTCTATTATATTCCATTTACTTCACTTTACAAGCGGTTTATCTGCTCATACGGCACGCTTCTCCTGATGCCATTCGCCCGGCAGCGGCAGCTCGATTATAAACTCGCTTCCCTTTCCGGTCTCACTGACAATGGATATGCTGCCGCCATGCAATTCCACCATGGACTTTACAACACACAGTCCTATGCCGCTGCCGACTCCATGAGGCATCTCCTGATCAGAAAGCTGCACATACCGTTCAAAGACCCGCTGCTGCTCAGCAGAAGGAATACCGATGCCGGTATCGCGTACCGTTATGACAGCCCAGCCAGGCTTGAGGAGGACCCCCACCGTTACACTACCCCCAGCTTTTGTATACTTAACCGCATTTGTCAGCAGATTGAACATGACAGCCTCGATTTTGCTGCGGTCACAGGCCAGCTTGATTTCCTTGTGCGTCGAGCAAAAGTAGAGCGCAAGGCCGCGGCTCTCGGCGTAATCCTGCAATGCTGCCGCCGTACATTCAACTACTTCAACAATATTATGCGCACATAAATGCAAATGATGAGAGCCCGATGCCTGTTTAGCCTCTTCCAGCAACCAGCTGACCAGTCTGGATAGCCGGTCGCCGTTGTTCCTGATGATCTCTAAGTGCCGCTTGATTTTCTCCCGGTCCGGCACGCTGTTGCTCTGCAGGTGAAGCTCAAGCAGCTGCTGTGAGCCCATCATGACATTGAGCAGCGTCCGGATGTCGTGAGACAGGTCCATGATGGATTCCAGCCTGAGCTTTTCTTCTTCCAGCCGTACCTCGTACTTCTGCTGCAGTCCCTGGCGCTGCTTCCTGCTCTTCAGAGACATAAGCAGGCAGATACTTGTGGCACACACCAGCAGCACCGCTTCCGCATAACTGGCAGCCTGCCAGAATTCGGCATTTCCTGTCATCCTTCTTCCTCCTTCTCCCCCTCAATATTTCATTGACACTATATTCTATTTTCCGAGGAAGAAATTATGACAAATTATTTGAGACCTTGCCCCTTTTGTGCTTATATTTTGTACGCATTGCTGTCCGGATGCATATACTGATATGGGAAATTCCAGTATGGGAGGTGAAAGCCTATGGCAGGTTTTGCTGAAGATTTGATCTCGATACTGACTTCTGATGCCTTCAGCACCTATTTGCGCGACAGCAAGCTCCGACTGGTGGAGGTGGACGTCATTATCGCTTTACTAGTCAATGCATGCATGCCTTTCGATCTGACCTTTTCCCCCGGCACAAGGAGGCTAACTCCGGCTTTTCAGCTGACCATCCCGCTGAATCCTACCACCAGGCTGAGCTTCACCATCAACCTGGATGGGGGTGCAAGCATTTTCAATATAATCAACCGTTAAATGCAAAAAGGACAGCTTGCGCTGTCCTCAGTCTTGTCTGTATTATTTTGTTTTGAATTCTTTGATGACGCTGTCCAAGCTGCTTACTACCTGCTTAAGCTTGCCTGACGTATCAGAAATATTGGCCACTGCAGAGGATTGGCTTTCCAAAGAAGCCGCTACCTCTTCGGTGGAGGCTGCCGTCACCTGGCAAATGGACGCGATTTCCTGAATGGCTGCAACAACAGCACTCTTGCTGTGGTCCATCTGGCGGATGCTGTTGATCAGCTGATCCAACTGCTGGCTCATTTTCTTGATTGCAGAATCGATATACTCAAAGGAACCACTGGTTACCGTCAGCGCCGTATTGGAATCGTCCATAATGGCATTGGCACGGTCCATTTTCTTCTTTGCACTCCCGATATCCTGCTGGATGCCGCCGATAATGCTTTCAATCTCTTTTGTTGAAAGCGCCGTCTGCTCCGCAAGCTTTCTCACTTCATCCGCCACCACCGCAAAGCCGCGGCCGTGCTCGCCTGCCCTGGCTGCTTCGATCGCAGCATTCAAGGCCAGCAGGTTGGTCTGTTCCGCTATGGTTTTTATGACGTTTATGATCTGTGTGATGCTGGCCGATTTCCCGGATAAGGTATTGACATCCGCCGTTACCTCATCAGTGATCCTGATATTCTCCTTGAACTG
This sequence comes from Calditrichales bacterium MX18-03, assembly GCA_021083345.1. Classification (GTDB taxonomy): domain Bacteria; phylum Bacillota; class Clostridia; order Lutisporales; family Lutisporaceae; genus JAJGRE01. The sequence goes on from JAJGRE010000001.1 coordinate 1,395,472, forward strand.
GTCCTGCAGCTTGACAATAGATTCCAATGCCTCTTTGCAGACCTGATTGGTCTCATTGGCATATTGCTTTACAGAATTTGACCCTGCTACCGATGCTTCAATCTCCCCTGCCAGATGAGATAGCTTCTCAGCCCCTGTCTGTGCGATATCGGCCTGCTTGGCTGCACCGGCAGTCAACTCCTCCGAGGCTCTTGAGACCTCATTGACCGCTTCTGCCGTCAGTCCGGTAGCCGCAGCCAGATCCTCCGCATATTCGGCCGTCTCTTCCGCATTGGCCTTAAGCTTCTCCACCATGGCGTAAAGCAGCTGCCTCATATCATAAACAGCCTGTGCCATTACACCGGTTTCGTCCTTATTCTTCAGCAGCTCCCTGGCCGATCCGTCGTCGACCAGATCCAGGTTGGCTGTCTTATCAATCAGCCTGGTCACCTGCACAATCGGTCTGGAAATCAGCCTGCCTACAAACAACGCCACAAGAACGGACAAAACAACCCCTGCGGCTGTTAAGCCGGCCACTATCATCGTAATGGCGTAGATATCCTTCAGCACTTGCTTCTCCGGCACATCCAGCATCAGAATATAACCGTTTGACAAACGAGTATATCCGAAAATCTTATCCAAACCATCATAGTTATACTCAATCATGCCGGAAACATTCTTTGCCATCTCTTCGGTAAGAAACTTCAAAGCACCGTTGTTCGCAGTAGCCAGATTGTTTTCCCCTTCGGCACTGGCTTGAGATACGGTATCGGCATTCTGCGCATCGGCACCCGCCGCATCGGCAGTGCCGCCGGCCTGTTCTTCCTGCTTGAAGGAAGGCCGGACCAGAAAATCATAGTTCTGGTTCAAAAGCGCCAAATAGCCGGTATCATAAAGCTGTGTTTCGTTGATGACCTTCTTAAAGTAATCAAAATTGATGTCCATCCCGACGACTCCGGTCAGAACGCTGTTCTGGTATATCGGCATGACATAGGAAACCATTTCGATGTTCAGGTCCGCATCCACATAAGGCTCCAGCCAAAGCGGCTTTCCTGCGTTCACCGGTTCATAGTACCAGGCCATATCCTCGTTGTCGGGCGTGAATTCGGTGTAATCGCCCAGGTCCTGCTTAAGAAAGACGCCATTGTTCTGCTTGTCCGCATACCATGCGCCGTAGAGACCCCCTGTCAGCTCCGGATTGACATATACATAGGCGCTCATGGCCCCTTCAGTCATTTCTCCCAATTGCTTGGAAACGTCTTCTATCTTTTTCTGATAATCCAATATGATATCGCTGTTCTCTTTGACAGCATCAAGCTCCAGTAGGGCATTGGCCACAGAAGCCAAGCCTGCTACGGCACTTTCCATTTCGGCTATGGTCCTGTTAAATTCACCTGCACTGTTTTCAGCAGTCAGCTGCAGCTTTGCTTTTGCTTCCTGTTCGAATAACCGGGTACAGTTCAGAATGCTGATACCACCAACTGCTACTGCTACTATTGTACAGCATGCCACGATGGCAGCGATGATCCGGTGGCTGACCTTCTTGTTTCTCAGCGCTGTTTTTTTCACTATAAATCCCCCTTGATATCAAATACAGATACTCAGTAATGCATCTTTTCAAGGAACACTTCCGTTTAAGGACTTATATTCTATTTTACAGACAAATTAACATAAATTCAACAAATGTTTACAGGATCATACAGAAAATTACAAAAATGTTTTCATTTATCGTTTGTTTTTTTGAAACTCGATGGTTACCGGCGGTTTTGAGGTAACACTAGTCTTCATTTTGCCATTCAAGGCCTACTTATCGTAAAATAATTCTGTCCTCTTCCATTGCTTTCAGACCCCTTGCACCCCAACGTTTCCCAAATCTACTTATCAAAAAAATTCATTCTTTTATCAAATTGTGTCGGATTTTAAAGAATTGCTCTTAAGAGTAGAGTTGGTAAAGACAGTACATTCTCTGTACTGCTTCCGTCTATTGAACTGACTGCCCTTGAGGAAGCTGCTGCTTGTGGTGATGCTAATAACCAGTTTATCAATAGCGATAGTCGTATAATACAAACGATAACGTATAATAAATTGCGCACATTTTAAAACAAAAAAGTTGCACGGATATAACTCCAAGTGTAAATTTAAGTTGCGAGACAAAAATCCAACACTAAAGGAGGAATATCCGTGTCTGACAACATTATACACCTGAATGAGAATCTGTTAAAGAACCAACTTAGCGAATTGGTGCGCGGCACCGTAGAGGAAACCCTGAATAACCTGCTCGACCAGGAGGCGGACAGGCTTACCAATGCCAGTCGCTATGAGCATACCGAAGCCCGAAAAGACACGAGAGCCGGCTACTACAATCGTAAGCTCCTAACTAAAGCAGGAGAGGTTGATCTTAAAGTGCCAAAGCTGCGGCATCTTCCCTTCGAAACTGCCATCATCGAGCGCTATAAACGTCGTGAAAGCAGTATCGAAGAAGCATTGATAGAAATGTACCTTGCCGGCGTTTCAGTCCGTAGAGTCGAAGATATTACCGAAGCTCTATGGGGGACCAAGGTATCCCCTGGCACTATCAGCGAGCTTAATAAGAAAGCATATAGTCATATTGAAGCCTGGCGAAACAGACCGCTATTGGCTACTTATCCTTATGTCTATCTGGATGGCATCTTCCTGAAGAGATGCTGGGGCGGCGAAGTAGAAAACGTTTCTATTCTCGTAGCTATTGCTGTTGATAATGAGGGCTTCAGAGAGATCATTGGTGCTGCCGAAGGCGGTCGTGAGGATAAAGCCAGCTGGCTTCAATTTCTTAGAAACCTTAAAGAGCGAGGCCTTTCCGGTACTCAGCTCTTTGTCGGTGACAAATGTATTGGTTTGGTTGAAACCATCGGCGAAGTATTTCCGGCAGCCAAATATCAGCGCTGCATCGTCCATTTCTATCGGAATGTATTTTCCGTCGTCCCTCATGGTAAAATGCGGGATGTAGCAGCAATGCTTAAGGCAATCCATGCCCAAGAAGACTTGGAAAGTGCGCGGGAAAAAGCTGCGGCAGTTGCAGAAAAGTTACGCAGTATGAAGCTGGCTGAGGCTGCAAAGAAGGTTGAAAATAGCATAGAAGAAACCCTTACCTATATGCATTTCCCTAATGAGCATTGGATCAGGATCCGGACGAACAATGGAATTGAACGGATCATGAAAGAAATCCGCCGCCGGACCCGCGTCGTCGGAAGCTTTCCTGATGGAAACTCTGCGCTCATGCTTGTCTGTGCCCGTCTGCGCCATGTAGCCTCAAGTAATTGGGGCACAAAGCGTTATCTTAATATGAACCTACTAATAGGCGGAAATCTGGCTGCCGATCAGCACGATGTCGGATAATGAGCCGGAAGTCACTTGGAGATATCCGTAAAAATGTGCGAAAGATTCTTGACACTACCATACAAACCGCATCTATAGAGTTTAGTGATATATATTTTGATTAAATATTTAAAGGATAGCCCGTTGTCTGAATGAACTGACTATCCTTTAATCTTGTCTTTATTCCCACTCTATGTTTTGAGTTTTTGCTGTTTTAATGTTCATTGTCATCACTACTTTTCTTTTCTCTCGTATCAAAAATAGTTTTCAATTTTCATGAGCTTCACAAAAAATATGTACGCTTTTTGTACGCCGCTGGAATATAACATTTGAATCAAGAATTGTATTCTTGTGAATCAATAATCTGGACAAATTCTTTAGTTATATCATTGATTCTTCCTTGGGGTCCGAATAAGTAAAACGATATATCCTTAAATTTTTCATAATTCTTTTGTGGTAATAATGATGAAATTGGTTGATTTCCTTTACCTTCTAAAAAAATGTAGAATTTAGAATTATTTTTAGAAAAATAGAACTTATTAGACCTGATTATAAAAAATACATTGCCATAATCCAGTTTCAGCTTTTCCATGATCAATTTTACAATTTTTCTTCTTCTATCATTTGCAACTTCTGAATCCTCAATTAGATCAGTGTATAATTTTTCGATAGTTTTCTTGTCTGTAAATGAATTTTCTTCAAATGCAAGATATTCATATACAGTTTTCCATGTAGGCTTCAAGAATTTTCTCTCGAACAACTGTGGCAGTACTGTAGTTGAATAAGTAGATGTTTTCCCTTTAAGTGACAATACATATGCTTTATTTAAGTGTGCATACAAATCAGCATCAGATACAAAGTTCTCGCAAATTGCTTCACATGAAAAATAATCTTCCCATTTCATTTCTTCAGGATATGTTCCTTTATATGCACTTAATTCAATAAAGTGCTTTAAAAGATCATGAACAATGTAATCCGTATATACAGCAGTATGATGGTTATATACCCACAAATATAATGCATCCCTTGAGTCAATTAATGATTGCACAGATGCAATTCCATTGCTTTTATAGGTAAGTTCTTTAGTTTTATCGATATACAATGAGTTCAATAATCTTTTTACATCAATCTTTTGAGCAGGATAACCTGCCATATGGTTATCTCTTAATAAATAGTCTAATTTATCAACATCAGCTGTATTGGAATTTAAAATCCCAATAATTATATTCTCAGCCCATTTATCTGTTGTTGTATATTTCTTTCCTATGATTATTCTAAAAATAAATTCTAAGTCAATAGATGTTTCAAGTTTTAAAAGAATATCTCTATAATTTCGTAGAATACAATAGCATGACATTTTCTCATGTGCGCTTCCAGCACTAAAAATGCTTAAATCAATTTTAATGTCATTTTGTGTAACCTCTTTTTTAATGTTGCTAACTATCTCATCCTTCTTATAGAATGACTCCCCTAAATGTGAGAAGGGTGCATGTCCAACATCATGTAATAATGATGCGTATCTTAGGTTTTCGCGTAAATATGTTATCTTTACAGTATGGTTATCACCAACCATACCACAAAGTTGCTTTTCTATACTATCAAAGAAATCCATAGCTAGTTTCATAACCCCTAATGAATGTTCAAATCTAGTATGGTTTACCGAGGGAAACAAATGATATGATGTAAGTTGAGAGATATTTTTGAGTCTTTGAAATGATGGAGTATCAATGACTCGTTTGACCTCCTCAGAAATTTCTATATACTCGTGTACTAAGTCTTTGATTATTCTCATTTCGGTTTCTCCTTTACAACTCATTTTATAGATATTTAACGCTCGGTCTTTAAACTTCAAAATTGATTGTTTAGCCGTTAGTCTAGCATATGTGTACAGGCTATCTAGACATTTATTCATTATTAAGCTGCAGGGTATGTTGAATAAACGAACTCATATATACGCTGTCTGTAAGCGCTAAGCGCAGTATCATCATAACTCTCAGGCAATTCACTCCAGAGGGTATCGCGTATCAAGACATCGACAGCTGCTTTTGTTTCTTCTTTTTCAGTCCAATGATCAAGTTCTTTGATTTTTGACTTAATACGGTCTAGCAGCATTTTTGCCAGCTGTTTAACTTTTTTTATTTCAGCAGGAGTGAGCGACTCTTTCATTAGAAGGTCGTAAACAGTCAACTCCTCATCACTATCGAACCCTTCACGGGCATAACGCTTTTCTTCAGTATCCAAATCGTTTACAAAATTCAGCAAATCAATAAAGGTCTTTTCAATCAAAGCCTTATCCTGCTCCGCATTGTACTCCTCAATGATTTTTTGATAACGTTCATAATAATTTATCCTTGTGGGATTAAACTTCATCATATCAGCAAGTCGATCTTCCACCATATCCTTCAGGTCTTTAAGAAGAAGATTCCTGTTTTTTGCCTTAGCAAACTCCTGACGTAGTCGGTCGAAGTCAATATTACTGATATCAAATCGCTTGCTTTCTACGGTTGAAGGTTCGTTTTTCTTAACCACCACATATTCGCTAACGATCTCATTAACTGTGAGCATCAGGTCGGTTGTATCGGAGTATTTTCTTTTTTCCTGCATTTGGTCATAAACTGCACTGATAGCATTTTTGTAAGCTCGATGTGAATCAGATACTTCATGACGCTCTGCATACTTAAAGAGTTTGAAAAGCTCGCGAGCCATGATCTCGAAGCGCTTTTTAATCTCCTCTGAAATAGACATTGCATTGGCACCAGACTGAACAAGAGCTAGTTTCTCGAAGCCACTTGAATTTACCAGCTCTTTCAAATCAAAATCGTTCTGTGTCATATAATCGGTTATTTCTTTCAGTAGCTCGAATATTCTTGTTAGCAGTTTCTCTTTATCTGGTGCTGGATCAGAAACACTCCCTCCTGCTGTAGCCGTGTAGTCAGCAAGAGCCTTTCGTAATGCTTTTACTACACCGATATAATCAATAATCAAACCATTGCTCTTTCCTTCAAAGACACGGTTTGCTCTGGCTATAGTTTGCATCAGTGTATGGGCTTTTAGCGGCTTATCCAGATATATATTAGACAGGCATTGCACATCAAAGCCAGTCAACCACATAGCACAAACAAATACGATGCGGAAAGGATTGTCGGGGTCTTTAAACTCCTTATCCATTTCCCGTTTTTCCATATTTGTCCTGTGTGGTTTAATATCCAGACCCCATTTTTCAAAGTGGGTGATTTCATTCTGCTCCTGACTGATGACTACTGCCATTTCAGTTGATTTCATCCATTCAAGCTTTCGTTCTAGCTCCTGATATTCCTGCTGAGAAACAGTATTTTTTAGGCTGTGTTCGATCTCATTAATTTTTTGAGCCCAGTACTTCATGGCTAGATCATGCATTCTTACAGCAGTTGTCTTATTTACACAGACAAACATGGCTTTTCCAGTACTCCAAAGGTCAGTGTAATGCTCAACAAAGTCCTGCGCGATGGTATCCAGTCGTGGAGTACTGGTAAGGATATGTATGTCTTTTCGAAGATCCAATTCTACTTTGGCTTTCTGGTCGACATCCAAATCCGCGGTCTCTATTGCATCAAGTAGCTCATCGTTAATTTCAGGATTCGTAATTTCGAGCATATCTGCGCGGTTTTCGTAGTAGAGTGGCACTGTAGCTCCATCTTCAACTGCCCTCTTAAAATCATAGATTGACACATATCCCCCAAAGGTACGCTCTGTTATATTGTCATAGGCAAATAACGGCGTTCCTGTAAATCCGATGCGTGATGCAGTAGGAAGTAATGCACACATATTGTCTGCAAAAATCCCATTTTGCGTCCTATGTGCTTCATCTGACAGAATGATTATATCGTGGTCTGGGATAATAGGGGTTGCCCCGGGTTGATTGAATTTATGGATTAATGTAAATATAAAGCTTGGATTGCCATGAAGTTTCGCAATCAAGTCTTCGCCGCTAGATGCTATAAACTGTTTTGCTTTAACCGTTCCTAGACAGCCACAAGCTTCAAAGGTATCGCTAATTTGCTTGTTGAGCTCTTCACGGTCTGTCAGCACAACAAACGTCGGAGAGCCTGTGAACTTACGCCGGACTTTCTGTGCAAAGAACACCATGGAATAACTCTTACCGCTACCCTGTGTATGCCAGAATACGCCTAATTTTCCCTCTTTCAGTTTTCGATCTTTGTATGACTCGACGGCTTCGTTTACACCCAAATACTGATGGTTTCGGGCGAGTATTTTTGCCATCTTCCCACCTGAACAGTCATAAACAATGAAATTCTCAAAGAGATCCATGAAGTTAGATTTATCACAGATGCCACGCAGCATTGTTTCCAAATCCACTGATCCAGCATCCTTTTCCTTCAGACGCTTCCATTCATGAAAAAAATCATACTTGCTGCCAAGTGTGCCAATTTTTGCTTCCAATCCATTTGACAACATAATAAAGGTGTTAAAATGAAAGAGCTGTGGGATAGTAGTCTGATAATCTGTATAGTTGCAGGTATAAGCATCTTGGACGTCGACATTCTGCTTTTTTAGTTCAACGAACAATAAAGGAATACCATTAACAAAACCTACAATATCAGTGCGCCTACGGTAAAGGTCCCCATGAATTTTCATTTCCTTTACTGCTAGAAAATGATTTTTATCCGGCTGATCCAAATTGAACACTCGCACAAGGCGATCTTCCATTTCGCCATTTGGCTTCTTATATGCCACAGGTACGCCATTGCGGAGCATCTCATACTTCTTATGGTTGATTTGCATGGGAGTGTCAGCGGCGGTATAGGATAGCAAGGATTTAATGGCTGTATCGCAAAGTTCGTCCGTTAACCATTCGTTTAGATCAAACATAGCTTTCCTTACATATTTAGTCAGTACAATTTCCTTGTAAGACTTGCGCCCAAAGGTACCGTTTTCTCCGAGTATTTCTTTGTTATATGCAAAAATGACATCCCACCCTAACACATCATGGAGCAGGTCGCCTGCATTGTTTTGGACAAGTATGTTTTCAGAGTATTCCCAGCTCATAGATACACCGCCTTAAAAATCGTTCAAGATTCAACATAATACTTGCTATTAACTTACACTTCGATTTCGCCGCTCATCAGTTTGGGCAGCAATCTATCACGTGCTTGTTTACTATTTTCAATTTGCTTTTTTATGACCCGAATTTCTTTTATCATTGGATATATATGATCTTGGAACATTGAAAGTATAATTTCATCAGGGAGTATAATATCAAGGTTTCTGAAGGTTGATTTACTAATTTCAAGATATGTTGCTCCCCCTGCCTTTTTTCTGATTTCATCAACTCGATTTATAAGATTATATAGAAGATACATTTTACTATTCTCATTGTTTGGAATGCAAGAAATAAACCCTTGATTAGTACACACTTCTTTTTCACAAAGACCAAAATATCCTACACTTGCTCTACTAGTCATGAGAATAGTATCTGAAGGCAATAGCTTTGCTGAACTCCCTTTTAGTCCTGCCTCTGTTATTTTCTTTTCTGTATCCAAAAGAACTATGCAATTATTCTTTGTGATATCCGTTGGAGTAACCCATAGTATTTTTCCGCCCTCATAAAACGAACGATTTTTAGTAGAAGGTGTTCCCCCTCCAATAGTCTGGCATACTTTCTCAATTGTCGTTTTCTCCCATCCCTCTGGCACACCATCCATATTAGAGATATTTTCATGCCCAGGGAAACGCAGATTAACAAACCACTCCTTATAAAGCCGCATGGCTGCTTCCTCTAGCAACTTGATCTGCCTCTGGTTGTTCTCTATCAAGTCGTCATAAGCGGAAAGTATACCACCTATTCGCCCCTGCACTTCTTTATCTTCAATTACTTGTAACTCCATATTGGAAAATGCTGACTTTGAAACATTCTCACGTCCAGATGAGGTTCCTGAATCGAGTGACTTTAATTTAGATAAATTATTCTTTAAAAGATAGTATACATATTCATTGTCAAAGTCTTCATTTGGAATTATTGCATTCATGGCTTGGTTTATAAAGCAATCTCTATGTGCCATCGTCATTTTTTTGCCAATACTACCAATTGTAACAACACACGTCGCACCCTTGGGAATCAAGCTCGTTCGATATTTGTTTGTCCCCTTTTCAGAATAACATTCTTCAGGTTCAAAAGTATATTTTGAGTTTTCAGATATATCTGTTGGTTTGATAAAAATGGTAGCGTCTCCATATAAGTCTGGCTGATTACGAGGAGGGGTATTGCCTGTGACAATTCTTCCTAGTTGCCCAACTGTTATCGTTCTCATAATTCTAACCCCTTAAAATTTGCAGTAATGATATCTATGAGTTCATTTGCCTCTGATTGAAGAGTCAACAATTCATTATGGATTTCTGTCATCCTTTCCGCAAAATTCTCCCCATCGCCATCTACAACAGGAGCGACCCCGACATATGCACCAGGGGTCAACGACCAGTTTTTTTCTTCAATCTCATCTCGTGTAGCGGCCTTGCACAGGCCTAAGACGTCGATATACTTGCCCACACCAAATTTTTCTGTCAACCAATGGGCTTCCTTGATGATCTGGCGTATCACCTTTATATTACAGTCTACTGTCTGTTCGCCGATTGTCGCTCCCGTTACTTGATCGATCATTATAGAAAGCTGTTTTTTATATTGTTGCCATGAACTAAATCCTTGGCCTTCTGCAAAGGTTTTGGCTTCAGCCTTCTCTAGTGAATCCCCGTGTGCAAGCAGATCCTTCTGCTGTTCGTGTAATATTGACGCATATTCTTTCAAGAGGGATCTGAGTGGATAAAGCTGTTCAAGGGTGTCTACGTGCTCGATATTTTCTGTTATCTTTTGACAAAGTGGTTCCAGCGGTTTGCCAAAAGTGCCCATCAGCTTTATAGACTTTTCCAAATAAGAACTAAGTTCATGAATTTCATTAATAATAGCAATGCAATAATTCCGGATCAGTTCTTTATACTTCTCGATTTCACCACGATAAAGCCACACGATGGCATTAATGTTTTTCATTTGCCATTCACTCCACTCGTTGAGTGTGCGATCGACAACGGTATAATAATTACGTGTGTCAATGAACAGGACAGTGTCTTTCAAATTATCGTGTTTTCCTTTATCAAAGAACCAGAGGGAGCAGGGCAAAGATTTTGTATAGAAGAAGTTATTGCCAACAGAGATCATCACATCGACATGGCCTGTCTTAACCAGCTTTTCACGAATATCGCGTTCCTTATTTCCGCTATCGGTAGTGGAGGCAGCCATAACAAAGCCAGCCCGTCCTTTTTCGTTTAGGTAAGAATAGAAGTAATTAATCCATAGATAGTTCCCGTTTGAAAATGCCTTGTCCTTGTTTATACCGGGAAGTCCGAGGGGCAGGCGTCCTGCGTTCTGTGCGTTCTCTGCATTGACAAGGTCAACATTAAATGGAGGATTAGCCATGACATAGTCACATTGCCCCTCCAGATTGTACGCGTCGTTATAAAACGTATTAGCACCATCACCTGATTTGATATTGCCGTTTAAACCGTGAACTGCCATGTTCATTAAGCATAGCTTGGCGTTGTAATCAACTTTTTCCTGTCCATAAAAGGTCATGGCTGTATTGGCATTTGTTCCTTCGGCGCTGACAAAATCACCAGTCTGAACGAACATACCACCGCTACCACAGGCAGGATCAAGCAAAACGCCGCGATGTGGCTCGATGATGTTAACTATCATTTGAACCAGCGATTTGGGTGTGAAAAACACACCGTCATCTGAAGCCACAGCGGGAGCGAACTTACTGAGGAAATACTCATAAATACGGCCAATAATGTCTCCGCCGACCTCATCCAATGTCTTGTTATTGAAAACACGGAGCAGTTCCCTGAGTAGGTCATTCTTAAAGGCTGTATATGTCTTAGGCAGCACGCCTATAAGCTGTGCGCTCTGTTTCTCGATCAGTTCCATTGCTTCATTTACTGCCTTGCCCACATCCTCATTGTCAGGAAGGTTTAGAAGATAATCATACCTTGCTTTTTTAGGAAGGAAGAGTGCACTTTTAGTTTTAAAGTCGTTTGCTTCAACAGGCAGAACCCTGCCACCGCGCATAGGTCTATCTTTAAGGATATTTGCTTCAACCATTTTGAATCGACTATATGCATAGCGAAGAAAAATCAGCCCTAATACGGGCATACAGTATTCTTGTGAAGTCAGCTTCGAACCCTGACGTAAAAGATCCGCTGATGTCCAAAGTTCATTTTCGAGTTTGCGTATATTAATCATTTCGATATCTCCTCATCATTTTCGCATTTTCAAAGCATTTTTATCTAGTAGCCATAGAAATTACCTTCATCCCAGTCATTTCCTATTATACATCTATAAATTTCTGAACACAACAAAAACGGAGATACCGCATACCTCTACGCATAGAAAGACAAGGAAAGGCTAACTCAGTAACAAGGTAATCGCTATTCAATCCAAATTGTTTATCCCTTTCTATCAAAAAGTAACTATAGCTTCTCACATTGAAGTAAAGTTACATTTTTCTTCAGGATGTAATTTTTTCCTAAGTCTTTCTCTCCTCTCTACTTCATGCTGAAAAATAGCCATTCTACGAAAGAATGATTCAAAGAAATAACTTATATTATGTAAGTTTATCTCGTGTAAGTTTTCTTTATCATCGTCACTTCGTCCTAATGCTCTTTTTTCAGGATTTTATAATTCTAACACTAATAATTAAATTAAAACGGTACATCTAGAAAAACAGCTACGTGAATTTCTCAATTTTATGGAGTTTGCTGTGATTTTGGGTCTGAAGAAAACATTCTAGGAACCCCCCTAATTATAGTGCAGTTTGGGTAGCTATACTCTGATTTTTTTGTGAGAATTATTTTTCGATCAAAAACATAAATCTATATTCCCCTGAAAGGAGGGGATGAATATGACAATTTTTAGTAATATACCAGCAAAAACATTAAAAATACTCTTTGAGCAGCTGGTAAATATCCATACCACTTTGGTGCGATTTGAAGACAGTGATAAAAACCTCATCGAAGCTGTAGTTTATAAGAGCACAGTTATTACAGAAGATCCATGCAAATTAAATACAATTACATTTACAGATTTAGAAACCCAAATAACTTATACAATTCCAGCGAAAAGCTTAGTTTTTGCATGTGTACTTGACCGTATCAATGGCTAGACATCGCTAAGAAATAGTGGAGGTTGATAATATGGTTTTGAAGAGCGATCAAACATTCTATAATGCTAAAGATGTTTCTGAAATCTTGGGGGTATCCGTTACATCGGCATACAGAGTAATTAAGCGTTTGAATGAGGAGCTAGAAGCTAAAGGATACCTTTTTATAAGAGGCAAAATAAGCAAAAAGTTCTTTGATCAAAAGCTTTATCAATAGTTGAAGGAGATTATTATCATGAAAGATTACGAGAACGGCTATGTTAAAGAAATAGAATGCAAGCACTGTGGTGCAATCCTAACGTACTTTTGCGCAGAATATATCGTAAGGGAAGAGCAGTCGGTCTGCCCAAAGTGCAACAGAGTGATCTATGAATTCGACCAGTACGACTGGTGCATTTTAATATCTCAGGAGTAATACTATAAAGTGCGCATTAAGAAATAATAATATTTCTCAGCGCGCACTTTTACAACAAAATTATTTTAAATTTTGCGTGTGATGCAAAATTATGCTATAATATAAATGAAAAAGGGGGTGAATTAAATAGTTACCAACATCCATAAAAATATACGGCATTACCGTAAGCTACATGGTTTTACTCTAGAGTGTGTTGCTGAGTTAATTGGAGTCAGTAAAACAACCATTCAGCGATATGAATCAGGTAGTATTTCTAACATACCTTTAGAATCAATTGAGAGACTAGCAAAACTTTTCAACGTAACTGTAAATGATCTAGTAAACTTCGAAAATAGTGAATTAACAAACTACTCTTTTATCAATTTTTTGGTTGATCTAGGCTTTGACTGCATTATCAAACGGCTTGATAGATTTGAAACGAAGCCAATTGAGAATACTGAATCAGAATCTTATCCAAGAGAACAATCAAACAGTTTCATAATTAAGAATCATAATGGTAAGAAAATCGAACTGACTGATGATGAATTTAATTTGTTAAAATCTTCAATAAAAGATTATGTCGAATTTGAACTCTTTAAACTCCAAAAATAATAACTGCCCCGTGCTGGTAACACAAAGCAGTTATTTCACTAGATACTATTTCAGACAATATGCCTGATATAATACCATGTGGCAATGACATTATATCATTCATGGCATCGAATCTGCAATGGTTCTATTTCTTTGCATATTTAAGAAAGGGTGAATGATATTATGCCAGTTTATAAAAATGAAAAAGCAGGAACTTGGCTTACCAAATTTAATTATAAAGATTGGCAAGGCAAAACAAAGCAGAAGAAAAAAGAAGGCTTTAAAACTCAAAAGGAAGCAAAGGCCTATGAAAGAGATTTCTTAAATAAAGCTCATGCAAGTCCAGATATGACTTTTGGGACATTGGTTGGACTATATATGGAAGACTGTAAAGCAAGGTTAAAGCCAACAACCTATTCCAACAAAGAATATGTGATCAACCTGAAGGTACTTCCATATTTCAAGGATATGCCGATCAACACAATTGAACCAGCAACCATCAGAAAATGGCAAAATGAATTGCTTTCACATGAAAACGAGTATAGTCAAACATATCTGAAGACGGTCAATAATCAAATTTCAGCCATCTTCAATTATGCAATGAAATATTATAAGCTGCCATCCAACCCTGTAAAAATTTGTGGATCAATGGGAAAGAAGAATACTGAATCAATGTTGTTCTGGACAACTGATGAATTCAATAAGTTCATGCCAATTGTATCGAGCAAGCCACTTTCCAAGGCTGCATTTGAAGTTCTGTTTTGGACTGGCATCAGATCAGGTGAACTATTGGCATTGACATTGAATGACTTCGATTTTAGTGCACAAACTGTTTCAATCACCAAGAACTATTCAAGGCATGAAGGTGAAGATCTGATTCTTGATCCAAAGACACCCAAAAGTAAAAGGATCATAACAATCCCAAAATTCCTATGTGAAACCGTGCAGGACTATGCTTCAAAATTATATGACTATGAACCAAGTGAAAGGTAGTTTCAAGTTACAAAGTATTACCTGCATCATGAAATGGATCGCGGCTGCAAGAAATCAGATGTGAAGCGAATCAGGATTCATGATCTTCGACATTCCCATGCATCTCTGCTGATTGAAATGGGTTTTTCCCCTTTGCTGATCTCTGAAAGGCTCGGGCATGAAAATATTGAAACAACCCTACAAACTTATTCACATTTGTATCGTAACAAACATTCTGAAGTTGCAGACAGATTGCAACAGTTGAACAAAACTTACACTACTGAAACCAGTGAAAAACAATAATAAGTACGTTTCTAGTACGCAAAATAAAAAAAGAGCCCTGCAAGCCTTGATAATTCAAGGATGCAGGGTTTCTTGTTACTACTCCCACTCGATTGTTGCCGGAGGCTTTGAGGTGATATCGTAAACCACGCGGTTAACATGCTCGACTTCGTTGACGATCCTTCTCGATATGATGTCCAGCACATCATAGGGTATCCTTGCCCAATCGGCTGTCATGGCATCCGAGCTGGTAACGGCACGGATGGCCACCATATGGGAGTAGGTGCGTTCATCTCCCATAACACCTACGGTCGTAACGTTGGGCAATGCGGTGAAATACTGCCAGATGCTTCTTTCCAGCCCGGCCTTCTTGATCTCTTCACGAAGGATGGCATCCGTTTCCTTTACGATATGCAGCTTATCCTTTGTGATCTCTCCCAGTACCCTGATGCCCAAGCCCGGTCCGGGGAAAGGCTGCCGCCAGACCAGATCCGCCGGTATGCCCAGCTCCAGGCCCAACAGCCTGACCTCATCCTTAAACAGTGTTTTCAAAGGCTCAATCAGCTTAAACTGCATATCCTCCGGCAGACCTCCTACATTATGATGGGATTTGATGGTGGCTGCCGTCTTTGTTCCGCTTTCGATTATGTCAGGATAGATGGTGCCCTGCACCAGAAAATCAATCTGCCCCAGCTTACCGGCTTCTTCTTCAAATAACCGGATAAATTCTTCACCGATGATCTTACGCTTCCGCTCCGGATCGGAGACGCCTGCCAGCTTACCGAGAAAACGCTCCTCAGCATTGACCCTGATCAGGTTCATGGCAAATTGTTTCTTGAAAATGGTTTCCACCTGGTCCCCTTCATCTTTGCGAAGCAGACCATGATCTACAAACACACAGGTCAGCTGGTTTCCTATGGCTTTGTGTACCAGAACCGCCGCAACGGAGGAATCAACCCCGCCGCTTAACGCGCAGAGCACCTTCCTGTCTCCAACGATACGTCTGATTTCAGCAATGTGCTCATCCACAAAATTGCCCATCGTCCAGTCCCCTGTGAGACTGCAAACCTTATAAAGGAAATTTTTCAGGATTTCTTTGCCGTACTGCGTATGCTCAACCTCTGGGTGGAACTGTACGCCGTACAGCATTTTCTCCCGGTTGCCCATGGCTGCTACCGGGCAAGTCTCTGTGGTACCCAGTATGTCAAAGCCCGCAGGCGGTGTTTCAACAAAAATGGTATGGCTCATCCAGCAGATGCTGCTGTCTTCTACATCACAGAACAATACTTCATCCTTCAGCCGGACATCTGTTTTGCCGTATTCCCGCTTGTCTGCCCTGGAAACCTTTCCGCCCAGCATATAAGCCATCAACTGGGCGCCATAGCAGATACCCAGAACGGGCACGCCCAATTCAAATATGCCCGGTTCGCATTTGGGCGCTCCTGCCTCATAGACGCTGGCAGGCCCGCCGGTAAATATGATCCCTTTCGGGTTTTTTGCCCGGATCTCTTCAAGAGTGACATCATAGGGGACAACCTCGCAGTAAACATTGGCTTCCCTGACTCTTCTGGCAATCAGCTGGTTGTATTGCCCTCCGAAATCCAGGATCAATACCATATCCCTGTTTTCCATTTTGCACGCTCCATTCATTTGTATAGATAGAAGAAACTACAGACTATAGTTGGGTGCTTCCTTTGTGATATGCACGTCATGGGGATGGCTCTCCCTCAAGCCTGCTGCCGTTATCCGCATAAACTGGCTGTTATGCCGGAGCATCTCTATATTTTTTGTTCCGCAATAGCCCATTGCCGACTTCAGTCCGCCCACCAACTGGTAAATTGTCTCCGCCAAAGGCCCTTTAAAGGGAACTCTTCCCTCAACACCTTCCGGAACCAGCTTCTTGGTGTCCTCCTGGAAATACCGGTCCTTGCTGCCGCAGGACATGGCGCCCAGAGAGCCCATGCCCCTGTAAACCTTGAAGCTTCTGCCCTGGTAGATTTCCATTTCACCGGGGCTTTCCTCCGTCCCGGCAAAAAGGCTTCCCAGCATGACCACGCTGGCCCCTGCTGCAACGGCCTTGACCACATCGCCGCTGTATTTGACGCCGCCGTCTGCAATGATGGGGATTCCATATTTATCCGCTTCCGCTGCGCAGTCATAGACAGCCGTAATCTGCGGTACACCTACCCCGGTTACGACTCTTGTGGTGCAAATGGATCCCGGTCCGATACCGACTTTAACCGCATCGACACCTGCTTCGATCAGCTCCCTGGTGGCATCTGCCGTAGCTACATTGCCGGCAATGACCTGCAGGCTGGGATAGTGCATCTTGATGCGTTTCACAGCATCAATGACGCCTTTGGAATGGCCATGGGCGGTATCTACTACCACTACATCCACTTTGGAGGAAACCAAAGCGTTCACTCTGTCGATCATGTCATTGGTCACACCTACTGCCGCACCTACCAGCAGCCTTCCGCCCTGATCCTTGGCCGAGTTGGGGTACTGGATCGCCTTCTCAATATCTTTAATGGTAATGAGCCCCTTCAGGTAGCCTTGCTCATCCGTCAGCGGCAATTTCTCAATCTTGTGCTTTTTCAAAATCTGCTCAGCTTGCAGCAGATTGGTTCCCACCGATGCCGTGATCAGATTCTCCTTGGTCATGACTTCGCTGATCTGTCTGGACATGTCTGTCTCAAAACGAAGGTCACGGTTGGTCAGAATGCCTACCAGCTTTCCCTTTTGATCGGTAATGGGCACGCCGGAAATCCGGTAGCGCTCCATCAGTTCCATGGCGTCCGATATGATATGCTCCGGTGAAAGATGGAAGGGGTCTACAATGACACCGTGTTCCGAGCGCTTTACTTTATCCACTTCCATAGCCTGCTTCTCAATGGACATATTCTTGTGAACAATACCGATACCGCCTTCCCTTGCGATGGCAATGGCCAGCTTTGATTCTGTCACTGTATCCATTCCTGCCGACATGAGCGGTATGTTCAGCTTGATCCTTTTGGTCAGATAAGTCGATGTGTCGGTATCCTTGGGAAGGATATCAGATTTTGCAGGAATCAGAAGCACATCATCAAAGGTAAGCCCTTCTTTAAGAAACTTTTCCATTTACCCTAACACTCCTTATAAAATCTCCGTTATTATATTGTTCTATAGTATAGTGAAAGCTGTGTACTTTGTCAAATAGTTTACTAATAGACAGAATTTACTGATTTTCCTGTTTTTCCTTATACACCTGCCCTATAGCTTCGGCATATACCGCCATAATGCTTTTTCCTGTTTTCTCAGCTGCCAGCCTGCAGTCTTCATACTCCGGAGAGACTCTGAGCAATGCGCCGTCATGCCAGCCCAGCTTGCAGCTGATGCTTCCGGCCTTGGTTTCCACCACGGTCTGTGCTCGCTCCAGGATCTCTCTTTCGTAGAGTGCATAACGGATACCGAAGGTACTGGTATGCTTGAAAACGGCATCTACGATCCCAGACTTTTTCTCCGGACTGCACAGTACCGACAGCCTGACTCCCGGGCGGTTCTTTTTCATCAGGATGGAAGTATAGCTGACATCCAGGGCGCCCTCCGAAAAAAGCTTCTCCATGGCGTAACCCATCTGCTCAGGGGTCATATCGTCAATATTGGCTTCAATGGCTAATACCGAATCTTTTATTTTTTTTTTTGACTCATACAGCATGACGCGGAGAACGTTGGGAATCTCATAGGTTTTCTTACCCAAACCATAGCCGATCCTTTCGATGCAGCCTTCACCCAGCGCTCCGAATTCATGGGCCAATGCCTTGGCAATGCCTGCCCCGGTAGGCGTGACCAGTTCAAAGTCCAAGCTGGTATAGTATACCGGAACGCCCCTGAGTATCTCCAGTACAGCGGGAGCAGGCAGCGGGAAGGTTCCGTGCTGGCACCTGACAAAACCTCTCGAGAGGGGCAGACTGGAAAAAATGATCCGATCGGGCGATAGCTGGTCGATGCATATGGCGGTACCAACAATATCCACAATGGAGTCTACTGCGCCGACTTCATGAAAATGGACCTCATTGGCAGGCTTTCCATGAATCTTCCCTTCCGCTTCTGCAATCAAGCGGAAAATATCCAGGCTGATTTTTTTTGTATTGTCATTGAGGCCGCTTTCCACAATAAGATGCTCAATATCGTGAAAACTTCTGTGAGCATGGCTGTGTTGATGCTCACCATGATGATGCGCTTCAGAATGGCTGTGTGCATGGACATGAGGATGCTCATGAATATGTACATGGGGATGCTGATGCTGCTCCTCATCCAACAAGACTTCAAATTGCGTACCTGAGATTCCGTTCTTCAGCCTTTTTTCTATTTTCAGCCTGTAGCCTTCAACATTCAGCATTTTCAACCCAGTCTCCAATACGGCAGTATCCGCACCCAGATCAAGCAAGGCGCCTACGGTCATATCCCCACTGATGCCTGAAAAGCAATCGAAATATAAGGTTTTCATCGCTTACCTCCTGTTAATCATACTGGCAAGATAACCGGCTCCGAAGCCGTTGTCGATGTTGACCACTCCAATACCGCTGGCGCAGCTGTTGAGCATGGTCAGCAATGAGGATAAGCCGCCGAAGTTGGCACCATAGCCCACACTGGTGGGGACGGCTACCACAGGGCAATTTGCCAGTCCGGCAACAACGCTGGCCAATGCACCTTCCATACCCGCTACGGCGATAATGACTCTGGCATCCATCAGCTTTTCGGTGTTCATCAGGAGCCTATGGATGCCTGCAACACCTACGTCATAAAGCCGCTCAACCTGATTGCCGAGAAAATCAGCTGTCACTGCCGCCTCCTCAGCCACGGGTATGTCGGAGGTTCCGCCTGTCACAATGACGATGCGTCCGGATGCCCGCTCCGTTTCATGCCTTATAACGGTTATGGCTTTCGCCTGCTCATGGTATACCGCATCGGCTATTGCTGCTTTGACTGCCTCAAAGGTTGCCCCATCCGCCCTGGTGCCCAGAACATTATCATGATGCACCAGCATTTTCTCAAAAATAGCCGTGGTCTGATCCGGTGTTTTTCCGGCACAATAAATGACCTCACCCTGACCCTTCCGGATTTTCCTGTGGTGATCCAGCTTTGCAAACCCCAAGTCCTCATAGGGAAGCTTTTTCAATACCTCCAGCGCTTCATTCAAATCTATGGCGCCACTTTTTACCTGCATCAGCAGGTTTGTCAGATGCCTCTCGTCCATGTATTACACCTCCGTCAATGTCTCATTCAGACTCCCTGTCCGATAACCGGCCAAATCCATTGCCGTATAACTAAAGCCGATCGCCTTAAGCTTGGTATGGATATCCAGCATCCGTTTCTTGTCAAAAATCCGCTCCATTTCAGCCGGTATAAGCTCAATACGTGCCAAGTTTCCGTGACATCGCACCCGAACCTGCTGGAAGCCTTGTCCCATCAGATATTCCTCTGCCGCCTCCACCATGCCCAGCTTTTCGGGTGTAATCCGCTCATAATAGGGGATGCGGGATGCCAGACAAGCCTTGCTGGGCTTGCACCAGGTGGGAACCGAAAGCTGCCTGGAAAGGCTGCGGATCTCTTCCTTGCCTAGTCCGCTGAGCTTCAGCGGACTTTTGACACCCAGTTCCTCCAGGGCCTTCATGCCCGGCCGGTAGTCATTGTCATCCTCCGCATTGGTCCCGTCCACAACAATAGGCAGTCCCTTTGCTGCCGCAATGTCCAGGACGCGGGTAAAGATAGCTTTCTTACAGGTATAACACCGGTCCGGAAGGTTGTCGGCAAAGCCGGGTATGGAAAACACATCGGCTTCCACCTGTATGAAGTCAACCCCCAGCTCCCCGGCATATGCTGCAGCCGAAGCCATCTCTGCAGATGGATTGACGGCAGCCTTGATAGTAACGGCTGCAACCTGTTCCTTCCCGAGGGCATCCACCGCTGCCTTCAACAGAAAGCTGCTGTCCACCCCCCCCGAAAACGCTACAGCTATCTTGCCGTAAGCTTTCAATCTCTCCTTAAGCACATGCAATTTCTCCAAATGTCGTATCCTCCTCAAATTACATCAAAACTCTGAAATAGAATATAATAACCATTATCCCTGCAAAAAATACCTTGATGATGCTTGCCGCCAGGTATCCAGCAAAAACAGCAAACCCTGCCCGGAAGGATTTTTTCATCTCGGTGCCAAAGCACAATTCACCCGCTACAACGCCCAGCAGCTGGCCTGCCAGCATGCCGGGAATGCTGAAGAATACAAGTCCCGTTATACCGCCCACAATGCTTCCGATCAGGCCGTATTTGGATGCGCCGAATTTCTTGGCGGTCATCAGTCCCCCCACATAATCGATCAGGGATGCAAGGACGGTCAGCACAGCGAAAAGGATAACGTAGCCGATGGTAATGACGTTGAAATTCGTTGCCCAGGCGTAGATGAAGGTGCCGGCAAATACCAGCGGTACGCCCGGCAGGACCGGTATGAATATACCGGCCAATCCGATTATCATGATGATGCTGCTCAGTAAAAGATACAAGATGCTCAACTGTTCACCTTCAATTCTATCATGGCAGGACTGCCGTGAAAACACCTGAGATAGTCATAAACCTCTATGTTCTGCCGGCTTCCTACCTATACTATGCCAAATTGCGTCCTGTCTGATTCATGATCATAAGACAGGTATTGCCCATAATATATCCCTAAAGGAGCGGGTTGTCAAGCGCCAGGCAAAGCATGGGACGCTTGAGCGGCAAAAGCCGGCACCACTGTGGGTGCCGGCTTTTGCGCTGGCTTAAATGATAAACTTCTGTATGCTTTCCTTCATCTGGCGGGCTGTATCCGACAGCTCCTTTGCAGATTGAGCGATACTCTGTATCACCATGGCCTGCTCCTCAACGGTAGCCGAAACCTGCTCCGTTCCTGCCGCTGTCTCTTCTGAAATACTTGCAATATCGGAAACTGCTTCTCCGGCTTTTCCGGCATTGTCATTGAGACTGCTGACGGAAAGGGATATGGCTTCGGTATTGTCTGCAGCTGCCGTTACAGCCTCTGATATTTCTGCAAAAGCTTTAACCGTATCCTTTAAGGCTTTTTCCTGCTCATCCACGATCTTACCGGTCCTGTCCATTTCAGATACAGCGTGGGCAATACCTCCCTGGACTTCATTGATCAGGTTACTGATCCGCTTCACAGAAGCGCCGGATTGCTCAGCCAGCTTTCTGACCTCATTGGCGACGACTGCAAAGCCCTTGCCCATTTCTCCGGCCCGTGCCGCTTCTATGGCTGCATTCAGCGCCAGTAGATTCGTCTGCTCTGCAATACCGTTGATGGTCTCAAGGATTTGCCCGATTTCATTGGATTGATGCGACAGCAGTGTAACCGCTTGGGCAGCTTTGTCGGCCGCCTGCCTGTTTTCATTCATTTTCTGTGTCTGATAGCTTAAAGAGCCTTCACCCTTTTCCACCGTGGTCCTGGCTGTGCGCATCAGGCGTCCTGCTACGCCGGCATCATTGGAAATGTGTCCAAGCCTGTCCACGATTTCACTGATCATGACACTTCCCTGCTCCGCGGAAACGGCCTGCTCCGTTGCGCCTTTAGCCAGCTCCGTAACCGTCATGGCAGTCTGTTCTGAGCCGATGCCAATCTCCTCCAATGCTTTATCAATGACCTTCAGCGTATCATATGTGATTTGCTCGGACTGCTTGATTTCACTTATCAAACCCTTCAGGTCGGCAACCATGCCGTTGATGGTCTCGGAAATTGCGCCCAACTCGTCCTTCTGCTGCATTTCCACAGACTGAGAAAAATCGTAATTGGCAATCTTTTTGATGTAGGCCGTAATTTTATTCAGATTCTTATTTAGCGGTATAACGATGGCCAGGATCATGATCAGTGCCATCAGTCCCAATAGGCCGGTTGCAACCAGTATTCTATTCCGGAAGGCCGCCTTCATTGCTTCCAGATCATCAACATAAATGCCGCTCCCGATTACCCACTGCCAGGGTTCAAAGCCTTTTACAAAGGACGTCTTGGGCTGCGGCTTATCCTTCCCGGGTTTTTCCCATTCATAATTCACAACGCCCTCACCCTTTGATTTGACTACATCGACAAATGCGACAAAAAGTTTAAAGCCGTTGGGGTCCTTGTAATCGTTCAAATCTTTTCCATTGAGGGCTGCGTTGATGGGATGCATAATCATCACCGGCTGGTAATCGTTGATCCAGAAGTAGCCGTCTGCTCCAAACCGGAGGTTTTTGACCGCATCCATTGCCGCTTCCTTTGCCTGTTCCTCTGTCAAAGCACCGCTCTTGAACTGGTCGTAATGGGTTTGAATAATACTGTGGGCTGTCTCCACCAAGCTGCGCATCTTATCTTCCGTACGAACTTCAATCGTGGTGTTCATAGACGGAATGATATATCCGACGATCAGCCCCATAAAAGAAACAAGCAACAAGCCGCACAATAAAATGATTTTGTTTCTCAGCTTCATGTTTTTTAACATGATCACACCGCCTTTTCATTTCTACAAAGTTAGACATAATTCGACATTTTGTTTCAGTAACATATTAAGAATACTAGAACTCTTTTGATAATTCAATTGGTAATTATATAAAATTTATATTAAAAAAGTCTATATAATAGTATTTATAATTTAATAATCATTATATTTTATCTCCATTCCAATTGCAAGTTTAAAACCCGGAGTCCCAAGACGCCGGGTTTACTTTTTATCCCTTTTTGAAAAAAACCATCAGCAATACTCCTCTCCTTTTTTATTTAACTATCAGAATATGAATCACCAAGATGATCTCTGTTATCAGGCCTATGGCTGCGGCCATACAGCCTTCCACGTCCCTAACCGTTCCTTTCAGCCGCAGTAAAGTCCCTGCCGCCAAAAGTACGATGAATGCAATCAGCAGCAAATTTCCGGATATCAGCTTTAGTGCCATATTGTTCAGCGCATCTGCAATCTCATAACTTTTTGCACCAAAAAAACGGGTGTTCAGGAGCAGCAGATTGGCGGCATACACACCTACGAGCAGTACAGGCCAGCATAACGCTTTTATAAAAGCTCTCATGACCATCCTCCTGCCTCAACTCACTTGCTGGTGCATTTTTCAATGAAGGCGTCCGTCAACCCTTTGACTTCGTTGTGATGGCCAAGGAGAATGTGACCTCCTGTCTCAAAGCTGATGAACTGGCTCCCCCTGATATTCTTTGCTGTATACTCACTCCATTCCGGGAGTGCAATGGTATCATCCTTGGCGCTGATGATTAGTGAGGGTGCCGTAATCTTTTCCAGCGGCATTTCCTTCAGGTTGTCGCAAAGAGGTCCGTCCATTTCAAGGCAGCTTTTGTACCGCTGCGAAACCGGCAGGAAAGAGCCAACCATCTGGTTGAGGAGCTCCAGTTCGTTCCGGTCGCAGGCCTGCTTCATCTCTTCCGATGCGCTGAATGAGTTGTGCAGACTGGATGGTGAAAGCTTCAGGAGCGTCCAGAAGATGTAATCCGACTTCAGCAATGCCTTATACATGAAATCAGGCAGCGGGAACTTGCGTGAATCTTCATTGGTAGCGGGAGCATAAGCCGCTGTTGCAAGCAGCACCAGTCCTTCGCACTTCTCAGGATGTCGGATGGCAAACTGGATGGCAGGGACACCGCCGGCCGACATGCCCTGGATCACGACCTTATCAATC
Source organism: Calditrichales bacterium MX18-03 (assembly GCA_021083345.1). GTDB lineage: Bacteria > Bacillota > Clostridia > Lutisporales > Lutisporaceae > JAJGRE01. The sequence goes on from JAJGRE010000001.1 coordinate 1,419,952, forward strand.
TCCAGTTGATCCAGCAGATACGCATAGGCGTCAGCCTGCGCCTCATAGGTCGCGTCGGCCGGCATCCCGGACTGAAGGTATCCGAAGCGGGAGGGAATGATGAACCGGTACTTTTCGCTCATGAAGCCCTTCGCCTGGATCAGCCCCACATCATATCCCCCCATGGTGCCGTGGGATATCAGAACCGGCTCTCCCTTTCCTATCTCTATATACTCTATGATGCCATAAGGTGAATCCATCGTTTTGCTTTCTGCCTTGAGCTTTGCTTTCATAACGGATATATCACGGAAAAAGAACGGGAGTGAAACCAGAATGCAAAGCGTAATAAGTCCTGCCACAATTCCGATTCCTTTTAAAAAGTTGTTCATTACATGCATGATTAATAGCCTCCTTTAATTTCGTTTGTCTTTCATGTTTCCATTGTAGCCGGGAGGCACTGGTAAAAATATCGGATAAATGGATGAAAACCCATCCGATTTCCGTATGATTTGAGTTGTTTTTTTGTATACGACTTTTGTATGAGACAGCTGCAAACCCGCATGAAGACTGGATAAACAAAAAACAAAAATACCCTCCTATATGAGAGGGTATCGTCTTATCTTGTCAATAAAATTCTATGCAGGTGTATCGCTTTTCATCAGATTGATCAGCTCTACCTTGTTCTTTGCACCGGTTTTCTGATAAATGTTATAGATATGGGTTCTTGCCGTCGTCAGGCTGATGACCAGTTCCTCACTGATCCGGTTATAACTGTACCCCTTAGCCAGAAGCAGGATAACTTCCTTCTCCCTATTGGTTATTTTGTATTTCTCATAAAAACGGCCATCGACCTTATCCTGCTCCAACGCTATGACCATTGACCCTTTTTGGTCTGCACTCTGTGTATCAACAAAGCTTCCGAAGTACTTGTATCCGAAATACAGGCTCAGTATGTTCCATACCAGATAAAACAGGGGTACCGCCAGCAAGCCGTATGGAAAGGTCCGGCGAAGCACTTCAACCTGCTCTACCTTGGATTCAAGAATTTCAAATGGGATCCACAGGCCAAAAACAAGTAAAAAGGTCTTCATGACGGCTTTCACCTCGGGTCTCTTTACCGTCTTGAGGTGGACCGCTCCCAGACACACGCAGTACAGCAGGTTAAGGAACACGATGGTGCTGATGACTGTCAGGACTGTTACTTTATAAGGCAGGGTATAATACAGTACAAGTGAAACAATGGGAAGGTAAGCCAGCATTCCGAAGAGCAGTCTTTTTCTTTCCGGAAGCTGCAGCTTCAGAATGTCATGCATCAGCAGGGGAAGGGAATACATCAGAAGACCGCTTCCCAGGCAGGAGATGATCCAGAAGATGACCTCCAGGTATTGGACGCTGACGACACTGGCAAGCCGGTAGAAAGTAACCAGCCTTTCCAGCAGCACCGTGCTCATGGCAATCAGGAAGCAGGTATAGTATTTGACCAATCTGCTTTTGTATCGCCTGTAAGCCAATAACGAAAGTGCAATGGTAATGCCTCCCAGCATAAAAGAAACAAGATGGACGAAAAACACCAAATGCTTCACCACACCACCTCCAGCCTATGATTGATATTACCTTATCCATCATTATACCTGTTGCCATACCTCAATGCAATGTTCCCAAATATTAAAAAAGCCGATGCCGTAAGGCATCCGCTTCTTGATACATGCTCCAAACTACTTCAGGATTTCGATTTTGTCCCCTGGTCTGACTAAGCCTTCCTTAAGTACCTTTGTGAAGATCCCCTCCGTCGGCATGACGCAGTTGCCAACCTGATGGAAAATGGCACATTTGGTATGACACTCCTTGCCGATCTGGGTAACTTCCTGTACGGTCTCCCCGATCTGAAGCCTGGTACCCACCGGCAGCTTCCACAGCTCAAGTCCCTCTGTGGTTATATTTTCTGCAAACTTGCCGGTGCATAGGCCTTCAATACCCAAAGCCTTCATTTTATTGATGCTTTCTATCCCCAAAAGGCTCACCTGGCGGTGCCAGTTGCCTGCGTGCGCATCCCCCTCGAGGCCATGATCGATTCTGAACAGGCCCTCGGGAATGGTCTTTTTTGGAACGCCTTTTTTCTCACTGATATTGATTGCGATTACTTTCCCTTCCACATACATCATCCTTTCCTTTATCCGCCGATCCGGAACATATCCCTGCCAATGGGTTCACAGCCCTCTTGATTCAACCCATGCTGCTCCGGTTTGCCTTTCACAGCTTGCTTTACAGCCTGAGCCAGGAGCTGTTCCCGTTCACCCGGCTTCTCTTGCCTCAGTATTGCTTTCACATCGATCTCTTGGTTCGAGTGCAGGCATGGCTTCAGCTTCCCATCAGCAGTCAGCCTGATCCGGTTGCAGTGGCTGCAGAACTGGTGGCTGATGGGGTTGATAAAACCGATGCGCCCTTTGGCTCCCGGCACCCGGTAATACTTGGCCGGGCTGCTTTTGTCCTCATTTTCCAAAGGAATCAGCTCCGGATGCTTTTGAAGTATGATACTATTGGAAACAAAACGCTCTTTTGCCCAGGCACCTGCTTGTCCCAGAGGCATCAGCTCAATAAAGCGGACATCCACCGGTTCGGTGACGGTAAGCGCCAAAAAGCTGTCGATCTCATCGACATTGAACCCGCCTATCAGCACCGTATTGAGCTTGATAGGCGTCAAGCCCACCATCTGCGCCTCCCGCAGTCCTTCCAGCGTTTGGTTCAGGTCGCCGCCTCTTGTTATATCCCGGTATTTTGCTTCATCCAGTGTGTCCAGACTGACATTGATCCGGTTCAAGCCCGCCTGTTTCAAATCATATGCATATTGCTTCAATAATATGCCATTGGTGGTTAAAGCGATATCCTTCACGCTGGATAGCCCGGATATCCTTTTGATCAGTCCTGTGATCCCCTTTCTGACCAGCGGTTCGCCGCCGGTAATCCGAACCTTGTCAATGCCCAGGGCAGCACAAGCCCGCACCACCTCGAAGGCCTCCTCCAACGTCATCATAACATCATGTTCTTTCTTGGAGATCCCTTCAGGCGGCATGCAATACCGGCACCGGAGGTTGCACCGGTCGGTAACCGATATCCGCAGATAGTTGATTTTTCTTCCCAGTTCATCCCGCATCGCTATTCTCCAATCCTGATGATTTCGCCTGCTCCGTCGAAACCGTATCCACCCATCCCCGAAAGCTGCCTCTGAAACGCCGTGGAGCGGATAATGTCCAAAAATAACTGCAGCATATCCTCCACTAGGTATTTTGCGGGGACAGCAAAGTCATATTCCTCTTCACCAATCGGTATGAAGTCCAGATCCATTGCTTTGGCTGCAGAGAATACACCGACTCCCATATCCGCTGTTCCCGATGCCACAGCAGCAGCCACAGACATATGGGTTGCCATTTCCCTTTCATATCCGGTGATGGCTTCCGTTTTTATTCCCTTTCCTGCCAGAAGGTAATCCACCAGGATCCTGGTGCCAGCTCCTTTTTGCCGGTTGACAAAGCGGACATCGCCCCGCAGCAAATCCGAAATATCCTTTATGCCCTTCGGGTTCCCCTTCCTGACCATCATCCCCTGCACCCGTTTGACACCCTTTATGAGTGCCATGTCCATACCGGACAGATACCGCTTGATATAATCAACGTTATAAGACCCGGTAGCCTCATCCAGCAAGTGGATGGGTGCCATATGGGCCTCGCCTCGACGCAATGCCATAATGCCGCCCAAGCTGCCCACATGGGCTGATGAAAGGCTGTATCTGGAATTCTGCCTGTGCATCAGGCTGCCGATCATATCCATGGCCAAATCGTGGCTCCCGATAGATACGATGGTGTTGCTGATGTCTTCTATGTTTTTCAGAAGCTCTACCTGCACCGTTTCTCCTGCTTCAATGCCTTCACTGTTCTGCGGTATGACAAGAATGCCGTCCGCCCTTACAAGGGACATGGTGGCACCTGCTCCTCTGTTCAAAGGCGTAGCAATCAGCTTTCCCTCAACTTTTCCCAGCTTCATCCGCACATATTCCAAATGCTTCAGGGAGGATACGATCCTTCTGGAGGATACCGCCTCCACCGATTCCCGCTTGGGAACCGGCTGGTGTAAATAACGCTTGATCAGCGGTTTTGCAAAGGTCTCAAAAACAAAATACGCCGACACCGGATATCCGGGAATCCCAAGCACAGGTTTTCCCTCTATCAATCCCAAAATGGCCGGTTTTCCGGGTCTGGTTGCGATGCCATGCACCAGCACTTCCCCCAGTTCATCCACCAGCTTGACTGTAAAATCCTCCGAACCCGCAGAAGAGCCGGCATTGATGATAACAATATCATGCTGTGCAGCGGCTTGGCGGATGGTTTCCCTCAGCAGCCCGTAATCATCGGGCACAGGGCTGAAGCGATGGGGCTCGCCGCCGTATTCCCTGACCAGGCCCTCGAACATCCTGGAGTTGGATTCGATGATCTTTCCCAATGTCATTTCCTCGCCCGGCTCAATGATTTCTGAGCCTGTCGGTATGATGGCCACCTTGGGCTGCTTATAAACGGTCACCTCCAGGATCCCGCCCGAAAGCATGGCTGCCGCATCCACCGGACGGATAACATGGCTTTCAGGTACGATCATTTCGTGGGCTACGATATCCTCGCCGATGGGACGTATGTCCTGCCAGGGCGATGCGGCTTTTATGATTTCAACGGTGCTTTCATCTATTTCCACAACATCTTCTATCATGATGACGGCATCATAAGGGTCCACGATAGGGTCTCCGGTATCCACATAGATGAAATCCTCTTGCTTCTTCAGCCTGACCGGGTTGACCTCGCTGGCATCAAAAGTGCTCCTGGCCTTTACGGCAACCCCGTCCATTGCCGATGCGTTGAAATTTGGCGCTGAAAGACGCGCAAATACCGGCCGTCCGGTTACCCGGCCTACTGCATCCATTACGTTTACAGCTTCAGTCTCCGGTTTTTCAGCACGGGTATCAACGCTTTGCATAAAAAGCTCCAGCGCTTCTGTTACATCCATATTGGAAAGGTATATGTTGCGTTCCTGCTTCTTCAATCCGCTCACGCTCCTGTCTGTACTTGTTTTATGGAAGCAGCTCCACTTTGACCGCCTCACCTTTTTTTATGCCCTCTTTGTTAAGGGGTATCCGGATAAAGCCATGGGCCCGGGTGAGATGCGAAACAGCTGCCGACTTGGCATGAATGGGCTTGGCTTCATACCCGCTGCTGCTTTCCTGCAGCTCCACCATTTGGTAGGTTTCCTTTCCGGGCGAGGCATGAAGGTTTGTGGTGCATATTGCATTGGTGCTCAGCTTTTCCCCAGTACGGGCCTGCAGCCGGTCTATCAGATATTCCACAAAAACCTTGAACACCGTCATGGCTGAAACGGGATGACCCGGCAAGCCAAAGACGGCCGTATTGCCAATCTTTCCGATGATGGTGGGTTTCCCGGGCTTGACGGCTACGCCATGTACGAAAACGCCTTGCTGGCCGAAGGAATCCAATACCTTTTCGGTATTGTCCTTAACGCCTACCGAGCTGCCGCCCGACAGCAGCACAATGTGATTGTCCTTTACGGCTTCAGCCACTGCTGCCTTTAGCAGCTCAAAATCATCCCGGACAAGGGATTTTGAAGTGACCTGTGCACCCAATGCCTGTGCCATCGCGGCCAATACGTAGGTGTTGATATCCCGTATCTGCCCCGGATCCACAGGGCCAAAGGGGTCTACGATCTCATCCCCTGTAGAAATAACGGCAACCCTAGGCTTACAATAAACCTTGATTCTTTCCACCCCGGCAGCAGCCAACACGGCAATATCCTGCGCTCTGATCCGCCTTCCTTTCGAGAGCAGGACGCCGCCCTGCTTTACATCATCGCCCTTCCGGATGATATAATCACCCGGTGATATGGCGGTATAAGCGGCTATGGTCCTGCTGTCCAGGTTTTCTACATATTCGATCATCAGCATCGCATCTGCGCTCTGCGGTATCATGCCGCCGGTAGGCACATAAACGCACTGTCCGGGTGAAACCGAAAGCCTGGTGTCACTGCCCATCAGTACCTGTCCCATCACCTGGAGAAAAACCGGCAGGCTCTCGCCAGCCCCGAAGGTATCCTTTGCCTGTACGGCATAGCCGTCCACTGTCGACCTGTCAAAATCAGGAATGTCCACCCTGGAAGCTATGTCCTCATAAGCGGTCCTGTCCATAGCGTCCGTTATATGAACTTCTTCGAATCCGACATGTACATCTGCAAAGTGCAAGTCCATTTTTTCCTTAACCTGGTCGACAGTATCAACCTGCAAAAGCTTCATTGGCCGTCCTCCTTACAAGAAAATGCAACGCTACCTGTTTTCATATTATTTGTCATTACTTAAAAATAATTCTACCGCATCAACCTGTCATTAGCAATGCGGCTTATTTCGCATCCGGCATAAACAGTTGCTGCCCGTTCTTCTTGTAGTCTGCGATCATCTTCTGGCCTTCGTCAGAAGTGATGAAGTAGATAAAGGCATTGGCTGCATTGTGATGAATATTGGGGTACTTTTCAGGGTTGACAGCAATAACGCCATAGGGGTTGAAGAGGATCGGATCGCCTTGTAGTACGACCTTCAAGTTGACCTTATCCTGGAAAGCAAACCAGGTGCCGCTGTCCACCAAAGTGTATGCACCCATTTCACCGGCCATCATCAGCGTATCCCCCATGCCCTGTCCGGACTCCATGTACCAGGCTTCGCCCTGAGGTTTGATGCCGTATGTGCTCCAGATCGCCAATTCTTTCTTGTGGGTTCCGGATTGGTCGCCGCGGGATACGAACTTGGCTTTGGATGAAGCAACCTTAGCCATTGCTTCCTGCACGGTCTTCAAATCGGCTACCCCCACCGGATCATCCTTGGGACCCACAAGGAAGAAGAAGTTGTACATGACATCCTTCCTGTTTACGCCAAAGCCGCTGGCTACAAACTCATCCTCTGACTTTCTGGCATGTACCAGAATGACATCCGCGTCACCGCGTTTTCCCATTTCAATCGCTTCGCCTGTACCCACCGAAACCACTTTGGTGGTTACGCCGTATTTCTTGTCAAAGGCAGGCATCAGTACGTCCAGCAATCCGGTGTCCCTTGTGCTTGTAGTGGTTGCCAATACCATGGTTGGTTCCGCCTTGAAGACGGGTTCTGCTGCGGGCTGCACTGCAGGTTGGTTTTCTGCTTTGGCTGCAGCCTGAGCCAGCATCAGGTATTTAGCGTAAACATAGCCGACTTTTCCATCGCTGAGCTTTACCTGATACCAGCCACCCACTTTGTTCAGTACCGTCACTTCGGTGTTCCTGACCAGAACCTTTGCAATCTTGCCCGTCATACCGGCAGCTTCCCTGAAGTTGAGAGCTGTGGTTGTTTTTGCTGTATCTCCAATATTGACGGGTGCTCCTTCCGAAAAGACCATGGAAGCTGTGAACACGATCATCAGCAGAACCGTTGCCAGAAAGAGAATCTTTTTTCTTTCCGCACCTTTTTTCATACTTACGCCTCCTTAATAGATCATGACCCCTGCAATAAAGTCCCGTGTTTTGACCTCTGCGGGATTTTCAAACATCCTTGCCGCTTCCCCTTTTTCAATAATTCCACCTTCCAGCATGAAGACGGCGTCATCCGCCAGCCTTTTGGCCTGGTGCATATTGTGGGTCACAATGACAATGGTCGTACTGTATTCGGACTTGAAATAATCCAGCAGCTTTTCAATCATCGCCACATTGGCAGGATCCAGGTTGGTTGTAGGCTCATCCAGAAAAAGAACACGGGGCTTATAGATCATGGCCCTGGCCAAAGCCAGCCGCTGGGCCTCTCCCCCGGACAGCGTCGCCGCCCTTTGCTTCTGCTGCTCACGCAGTCCCACAAGCTCCAGCATCTCTGCGACCTGTTTTTCCGTGCTTTGCTTGCTTTGTCCTCTCAATCTGAGGCCATAGGCCGCATTGTCATAAACAGAGCTGTTGAAAACCACTGGTTTCTGGAAGACCATTGCCAGCTCCCGCCTTACAGCCATATCGGACTTGCTCTTCCAAATGCTTTTTCCGGCATAGAGGACATTCCCTGATGTAGCCGCTTCCAAGCCATTGAGAATCATGAGCAGCGTGCTCTTTCCGGCGCCGCTGGGACCGATCACCGCCGTTGTCCTTCCTCCATGAAGCTCCAAGCTTTCAATATTCAGAACACGCTTGCTTCCATACGACTTAACCAGATCCTTCACTTCAAACAAAACCGCCATTACGATTCCAGCCCCCTTCCACGGCGCAGGAAATCCACACCGGAATTGATGATGAAGGAAATCAGCAGCAGGATCATACCTAAGGCCAGGGCATTCTGGAATTCTCCCATTCCCTTATGCAGGGCGATGGCTGTAGTCATCACACGGGTCTGGAACCGGATATTGCCGCCCACCATCATCACGGCACCAACCTCCGCCATCAGCCTTCCGAAGGCCACGATGACTGATGCACCGATGCCGTACCGGGCTTCTCTGACGATGGTCCATGCCAGCTGACCGGGTGTTGCACCAAGGCTGACGGCCGTATGCCGGATATGCTTATCCACGCCCTGTACCGCAACAATGGTCAAGCCTGTAATAATGGGAGCTGCCAGCAATACCTGCGCTATCAGCATCGCTGTGGGCGTAAAAAGGAGGCGCAGATCCCCGAAAAGACCCATCTGGTTCGAAAGCAGCACATAAACCGTCAAACCGATAACCACCGGCGGAACCCCCATGAAGGTATTGACCACGTTGACCAGAAGGACCTTTCCGGGAAACCGGTTCATCGCTATCAGGACCCCAATGGGCACACCAATGATGAAGCTGATCAGCACAGCAGCTGTTGACACCCTGATGGATAAAAAGATGATGCCGTAAAGCTCAGGATCAAAGGAAACAAGCAGTTGTACGGCTTGCAAAAAGGCTTCTTTGAAATAACCCAGAACGCATCCCCCCTTGAAAGCATGGTTATCAATAAAAAAGACAATCCTGAAAGGATTGTCTCGAGAGGTCTAATAATTTTCCTTTCCAAACACGGGAGGTGCAGAGATTTCTCTCGACACCCTTAGGGCACGCCCTAGGTTATGGCTTCATAGAGTCCCTTGTGCGGGAACCGTTAGAAACGACAACTCGGAAAACGCAATATTCACTTTTCTAATAGCCTACTTCTTAAATATACCAAAAGGTTTGCCCACTGGCAAGAAGATTCTGCCGAAATGGGTGTTGAGGACGACAGCTGCTGAGCCGTAGAAGGAAACCAAAGCGATGATCAGTTCTGCATAAGCTGCCATCATGTGCATCGGCTCCTTGGCAATGCCGAAGGTGCTGAGCGAAAGACCGATGAACAGGACATCGATAAGGACGAATATGATAAATAATACCTTGTTTGTTTCCATGGAGCCGATTGTCATATAGACTGAGAAAATAAGGTACCCTACGAAAGCGAAGCCCAACTGGTTGATGTCTGCTGTTGCTGCTAGCTTCTCTCCGAAGAAGCCCAGCTTCACCAGCCAGGTTGTTGCTACGCCCAGCCAGAAGAAGGCATAGCCGCCGAATGCTGTCGTTCCAAAAATGTTGTTGCGCTTTGAGTCTTCGATGCATGCGAAGAGTTGTGCGAAAGCGCCCAGGAAAATCGCCCACGGAATAACCAACGTTGTATCATGTGTGATGCCAAGCTTCTGTGAGGATGCAACCAGCGTCACCATCGCCAATCCGAAAAGTCCCAGTGCGGAAGGATCGGCATTCGTGATCTTTACATTCTGTGTTTCCATTTTTACCTCCAAAAATAATATATAGTATGAACGTTAATATATTATCATTTTCTTCGCACAATTAAAAGGTTTTTCAACAAATTTCGCACATTCCTGAAATTTTTATCAAGCAACAGACTTTGCTTTTACGGCTTCGTTTTTGCCGTTCTTGATGTAGACATACCAATACAAAGCTGCTACAAAGACACCTCCGCCCACAATATTGCCCAGCGTAACAGGCAGGAGGTTATTGACCGCGAAGCTGCCCCAATTCAGATGCGCCAGCTTCTCCGGCGTGACGCCCAATGCCATGGCTGCATCTGCCCAGGCCGGTGTGCCTTTTGCTATGATTCCCGCCGGTATGTAGTACATGTTGGCTACGCTGTGTTCAAAGCCCGAGGTAATGAAAAGCCAGATGGGGAAGAAAATGGCAAGGAGCTTCCCGGTTACATCCCTTGCGCCGGAGGCCATCCACACAGCCAGGCATACAAGCCAGTTGCACATGATGCCCAGCACAAATGCCTGGGTAAAGGTCAGACCAACCTTGTATACGGCAATCTTGATGGTAATGCCCCCAAGGTGGTTGGCACCGCTGCTCAGCAGCCCGGACTGCACCATCATGAAAGCGATCAGAACGGATCCCACGAAATTCCCCAAATACACCACGCCCCAGTTTTTCAGCATGGCGCTCATGGTAACCTTCTTGTCCAGGACAGCAGCAATGATCATGGTATTTCCGGTAAAAAGCTCGGCACCGGCCACAACCACCAGCATCAGCCCCGTGCCGAAAATTGCACCTGCCAGGGCTTTGCCCAGGCCAAAGGTTTCAGGCTTGGCAAGCAGGTTGAAGGCTGCCATGTTGGAGCCTTCGGATGCAAAGGCAATATAAACGCCGGCCAGAACGCCCAACAGGAACATGCTGACAACCGGCAGCTTCACTTTCCTGACGCCGGCCTGTACGGTTGTATCGCAAATTTCCGCCGGTGTCAGATAGTTATGATTTGACATATTATTGATTCCTCCCTATAAAAACTCAAGCAAAACCAATTTTATCATACAATATAGTTTGTTAAAATAATGTTCATCCTAATCCCAATAATTTTTATAGGATTGACATAATTTTTATATCTCCGGCAGCCAAATGACTTTTTTGCCAACAAAAAAACAGCTTCCGTCCTATTGAAGCTGTAGAAAACATGATGATTGGCATATTAGGTTATGTCAATCTCGCTATATACATTAAACCGCAAACCTCTGACGAAGCCGATCATGCCGATGCCGAGCTGTCTGCCCAGCACCACTGCCTGCTCAGTGGGAGCGGACCTTGATACCACAACGGGGATCCGCCTCTTAGCACATTTGATCAGAATCTCCGACGAAAGCCTACCGCTGGTGATCAGAAGCTTATCCTCCGTGTCGACCCCTTTATACAGCGCTTCACCGATGATTTTGTCCAAGGCATTGTGCCTTCCGATATCTTCATAGAAGAGCACCACTTCCCTGTCCTTGCAAAGGCAGGCACTGTGCACCCCTCCCGTTTCGGCAAACACCCCGGACATTTTGCTGAAGCTTTTCATCAGCTGAATGATATCGTCAGCGGCTAGCTTCATTTCCGGATTCACCCTGCTGCATTTCAGGGCATCCACCGCAACATAAAAGGAAGTCCCTTTCCCGCAGCCGGTTGTGACCATGCGCTTGCCATAAAGCCGCCTGGCCAGGCTGTCTTTGTTGGAGGTCTCTATCTCAACCGTTCCTCTCTGCTCATCCAGCTTCAGGCTGAGGATCTCTTCCTGCTTGGTGATAAGGCCTTCAGAGGCAAGGAACCCCACAGCCAGAAAAGAGAGGGCCGAAGGTGAGCAAAGCAGCGTCACCAGCTCATCGCCATTCAGATAGAGGGTAAGCGCATATTCCTTTGCAACAAGATCCTCCATCCGGCTGAAGGATCCGTTTTCGTACCTTATGATATCAACCTTTCCGGTAAGCCCCATACTAACGCTCCTTCCCGCCTGTGCCGCAGGCTTCTCAATCGATGCTGCCCCTATGCCTTACAAGGTCTTCAGCCGTGTTCAGATTGACGAACATGTCCCAGTTGGGGCTGTATTCTCTGGCCTTGCTCTCTTCTACATAGATCACATCAGCCTTCTTCAGCATCACATTAATCTGGCGTATATCTTGTCTGATGCAATCCTCAATAAGGTTTGCAAGTGTTATGGAATAAAAAGCATTGAAGGGCTCGATCCATTCTCCCAGCCGGGTTATGATGGCATCCGCACCGGTCTGGCTTTCCAGCAGCAGGCCTTTCATGTACCGGATATAATCCAGGTTGATAAAAGGCATATCGCAGGCAATGAGATAGTTGTACCGGCTCCCGGACTGCTTCAGGCCCGCGTGAATGCCCCCCATGGGACCGAAGTCCTTCACTTCATCCTGAACAATCCTGCAGCTGTATTGCTGGTAAGCTTCAGGGGTATTCGTCACAATAATGAAGTTTTCAAAAAGGGGCTGCAGCCTGTCCATGATCAAATCGGTAATATACCGGTCATCCAGCTTCATGAACTGCTTGTCGAAGCCCATCCTGCTGCTTCTTCCGCCAGCCAGGATAATGGCAGTATCCATGGTTTTCATATCTGATTCTCCGATATTCTAGGTTGCTTGACCGGCTTGCCGTCAGTCAAAAAAAATGATCTCCCCTTCAATGCCGCCGTTTATATGCAGCAGGCCGAGGGAATAACTGGGCTGAAACCGCCGGTATGTCGGGGAACCGGGGTTGAAGTATAGAATGCCGTCGATCACCTCATTATGAGGTTTGTGGCTATGGCCATATACGATGCAATCCACCTTGTCCTCCATGAATTCCAGGTAGGCGCTCATATAAGATCGCCCCCTGCCGTCGCCATGGGTCAACCCGATGCGCTTTCCTCCTGCTGTGATGATTTTTCTTCTTCCGTATTTGGAAAGCAGGTCAAACCCATCGTTGTTGCCTGCTACCACCTGCACAGGTGCAATCATGGACAGCTCCATGATCACTTCCTCTATGAGAATATCGCCTGCATGCAGGATAAGGTCCACCCCTTTGAAGGCTTCATGCACAATGTTGGGCAATTGCCTGCCGCTGCCCATGATATGGGTATCCGAGATGACACCAATCTTCAATTCCTCTTCCTCCGTTACGGTTATGTATAGGCTGCTTTCTACTCCTGCAGCAAATCGGGTGTATCAGGCATGTCCGGCTTGCAGCTCTTTACCGCAAAGGTCACATACAGGATCGAAATAAGCCAGTAAATCACCCAGAAATATGGAATATATACGCCGGTGACCCGTACCAGGCTGTATGCCAATTCCAGCAGCATAGGCAGCGTCAGTGCGTAGATGCTGATGTTCAGCAGCTGGCCATAACTAAGCGCTGCCTTGAATGCCGAATTGGAGATAAGTCCCAGCAGTGCCAGCAGTACCACATTCAAAAGTTTCCAAGCCAATACGAACACAAAACCGAATACAATAAGAACCATCAGAATCCAGCTCAGTTTCGGCAGAAATTCCACCACCTGCGCTTTTGTAAGGCGGAAGCCCTCCGGCAGCTCTCTGAGGTTATACTCCTGCAGCTGTGCGGCACTCCGCTTGACATGGACCCTGTCCCGGGTAATCAGCAAACCGGTTTTGGCACTGTCCAATACGCTTTTGTCCACCTGTCCGGTGGTGTCGATGACAAAAACCTCCGACGTGCTGCTGCTTATGTAGTAAGGCATTTTCCCTTCAAAAATAAACTCCCCGTTCTCCAGTCTGAACTCCGGAATGGTTTCGCTGAATTCGGCAACCGCTTCTTCAATGTAATACCTTGAAATGATAAAATTCTTTGCCCCATTGATGGAATAAAGAATCAGAAAAAGCAGCAGAAGATAGAGAAAGCTTCTGCCGAAACGGTTTCCTTTGATCTGTCTGTAAAAGTCAAAATCAATGACGCACTCCCGCATTTCGGTTAAAAATTTCATAGAAAATCCTCCTGTAAATACATACGTCCCTTTATACTAACTCATTATATCAAACTCAACCACCGGCTGCAATTAGAACAAAGGCGGCGTTAGCCCTTCAATCCGGACCGCTTTGCCGCATTTTGTGCAGCTTCCCTCATCCAGATGCTCGATAAAGATGCCGTCCTGCCGCCCGATCAGCAATGCGCCGCATTGGGGACAATAGGTGTTCTGGTCTGTTCCCTGAAGATTTCCTATATAAACATATTCCAGGTAATGCCCGGCTTTCTCCTTTAGACGCTTTAAAGTCTCTGCAGGTGTAGCCGCTTCGTGCATCCTGTATCTCGGGAAATATCTGGACAGATGCAGCGGAATGTCCGGCCTGACGGATGCCAGCCAACGGCATTGTGCGGACAGCTCCTCTTCGTTGTCGTTCTTTCCGGGTATGATCAGCGTCGTTACCTCCACATGACATTGCTTTGCAGCCAGCTCAACAGTCCGCTTCACCGGTTCGAGACTTCCGCCGCACAGGCTCCGGTAATAACCCTCCGTAAAGCCCTTGACATCGATATTCATCGCATCGGTAAGCGGCAGCAGCTCCAGGAGCGGCTTCTCCTGGATATAGCCGTTAGTCACCAGCACGTTCTTGTAGCCCTTTTCCTTTATCAGGCGGGCCGTATCGAGGACATATTCGTACCAGGTATTAGGCTCGTTGTAGGTATAAGCAATGCCCACACAGTTTTCCTCCTGCCTGCAAAGGCTTAAAAGGTAGTGGGGTGAAGCGTCGTCCGTATTTCCCCGCTGTGAAAATGCCTCCGGTCCGCTTTGTGCGATCTGATAGTTCTGGCAAAAGCTGCAGCGGAAGTTGCACCCCATTGTCCCGATGGAGAGCAGATATTTGCCGGGATGAAAGTGGTACAGGGGTTTTTTCTCCACTGGATCCATGGCGATAGCCGATACTATCCCATAGCTTCCGGCATAAAGCGTCCCGCTGCGGTTGCTCCTGACACGGCAAATGCCGGAGCCCCCTTCAGGAATCCTGCATTCATGAGGGCACAACCGGCAGGTTACCTGATTGGACTCGTTCTTTTCATAGTGTAAAGCTTCTTTCTGATGGCTCATTTGCAGCCCTCCCACAGGCCTAGTATATTAGTGGTGCCGTATGACTTCAAAGCGTTCAATGGCATAACGTTCATGGGGTTCAATACCTGCTTTCCGTAGTGCTATGTCCAGCTGTTCCTCCACGGTATCCACCCCTTCCAGGTTGGGCAGCAGCAACCCTGTCCGATAGCCGCTTCTTACGATGACGCCGTACCGGTTCACATCCAGCAGATCCTTCGATGCAACAGGCTCCGGACTTTTCAGCACATCAACCGAATAGACCAGGTCAGCCAATTCCTCCGCTTCAACCGGATAAAACCTGGGATCGCCGGTACCGGCGCTTACCGCATTCTGAATGATTTCCTGCGCTATGCTGGGTGTGGTAGGGCTAATGGTTCCGATGCAGCCTCTCAGTTCCCCGAATTTTTTCAAAGAGACAAAAACTCCTGCCTTTTCCTTCAGCATTTCCTCAGGCAGGTTATCCGGAGCCTTGATCTTCTTATGGGTCTCCACATAAGCCTCCAAGGTTGCCTTTGCAAGAGCCACATAGGGATCAACAGCTTCTACCCTTTTCCCATCCATAAATACCTCTCCTTTCAGCTCCGCGACACAGTAGCCCACGCCAAAGGGACCTTCATAGGAAAGCACCTCGCCGGCAATCCGGCAGCCATCCAGGCAGCCTAGCAGTACAACGGTCGACAGATAGGCACATTCCCCTGCTTCCTCCAGCAAACGATCAGGTATGGATAGGATTGCTTCCCCCTGGCCTTTGCCGACAAGGTCTACGAACATATTGTCAAACTCCGCCCCACGGCTGCTATAGCCTGAGTAGGAGTCTCTGGACAGCCTGTGTGACAGGTCCCCGCTGGCGATAACCACAGCGTTGCGGTCAAACGCCTCAACTGCTTCGCGGATCACTCTCCCGAACTGATAATGCTGCTCTCTTTCCAGCAGGCTGTAAGTAATATGTACCAGTTTGAAGTCCTGGTATGCCATGCGGATGAAATGCAGCGGAACCACAGCACCATGGTCCAGCCCCGGTTCAAAGCCATAGGTAGGCTTGACTTCTTCATGCATCGGGATACACGTTATGCCTTTGCTGTCAGCGACCTCCAGAAGTTTATCGGTCAGCTCCGCGTCATTTTCAAGGCTCATGCTGACTTGAGGAGCTCCAAAGCGTGCAAGGCTGCCGTCAAGGATATCATCTGCCGCAATGCTGATGGCATCTCTCAGCAGCGTTCCGTGAGGCGTTATCAGGATCACGGTATCAGGCTTCAGGTCCTGTATCCGCCGGCCGACCTCCATGGCCGCCCGGACCGAGTTATTTACCTTTTCCGATTCACCCTTGCCTACTTCTCTTACCATAATCGGAGGGTGCGGCATAATAAAGGATGACATAATCCTGCCCATATCCTATCTCCTTTCAAACTTCCATGCGCATCATAACCTTCGCCGGTTCTTATTATATTGCCCGTCTAGTACTCTGTTAACTCTAAACTATGTATTACTCGGCGAGGAAAATTTTCGTAGGATACCCGCAAACCAAGGCGAAGGAGTGAGTAATACTCTATGTATTGCGAGTGATCACAAAAAATACCAACCCTGTTGGCATTTTATGTGCCAACGCAGTACTACGGAAATTTAACCGGCGATAATACATAGAATTAGGGTTAACAGAGTACTTTGCCCGCTGCCATACTTATTTGCCTTTTTTCCCTGTCATCTCCATGATATCCAGACGCAGGATGCCTGCCGTGTCATAAACCTTGTCACTCTTGAATATCCTGGCCTTTACCGGTGCCGGCTCAGCTTCCAGCTGGTCGATCAGGACCTCGAAGGCATGCTTCTTTTCCTCCAGCGTCTCAACTAGCTGCATCTCTCCCCAGAATACAACGGAGGCGTAACGATGCTCGCATTGTCCCGTCACATAGCCGCCATCCTGTATCACCGTCCCGCAGACCCTGGGATTCTCCCGGATGAAATCCAGCTTCAGCCCTTCCAAGGCACTATGAAAGTATAAAGCATGCTTTCCACTGTCATAGCCGTAGCTCAGCGTCACCACATAGGGCTCGCTGTTCCGGCACATCGCGATGGTTGCAAATTTGCCCTCCCGCAGCAATGCCTGCAGCTCCTCCTTGCCGGTTATTTCCCTTTCCCTCTTGTTCATATGATACTGCGCCAATTTCCCAGCCCCTCTCCTCATTTTAAGTATCCTTATGACTCTATTGTATTTCATCCGGCTCGCAGCTTCAATGTATCAGTACCGCTGCGCAGGTTATAAATTTCAGTGAATCGGTTCACTTTGTTCTATGCAAATACTTTCAATTCGTATAAAATGATTATAACAAGAATAATGGGAGAGATCGTTTTGATGATACGAATAAAAGAGAGCCTTGGGATTGCGGTCCTGCTCATCATAGCCGTTGGCAGCATGCTGGTGCTGCATCTGGCACAGCAGGGGACCGGTATTAAAGCCGTCATTGAGGTTGACGGAAGCGTTTACAAACAAGTCAAATTGACGGAAAACCGAACCATGCATATAGAGCTGAAAAATCATCATGGCGTCGACATCGTTGTGGCTGATGGGAAAGTCCATGTTGAACATTCTACCTGTCCTGACGGTATTTGTGAAAAAATGGGTGAAATCGGCAGTCCGGAGGAAACCATTGTCTGCCTGCCCAATAAGGTTCTCATTTATGTCCAATAGCGCGAAACTGATTCAGTGGCTGGCGCCAAAATCGGCATATTTGTGATTAATTAAACAAGCGTTGTTAATAGATTATCAATGTTATTGGATGACTTTTATCCGTGTATCTTGTATAATTATACTGAACACATTCAGCTTGCTGTAGCTCGGAAAAAGACTAATCGCCTTGATTTTTCTTAAATATCAGTCAGTTTGGATTGTTTTGTTTTGTCCGCCTGCAGCTCGATTATTTATTAACTTTTTACAAATAATTTCATTCTAAAAAATGTCGCTTTCTACTTAAATTTATTGTATAATGATAACGATTATAATTTAACTTTGCTTGCACCCTTGTGCAGGTAATTATTTGTTATTTTTTTATTAACATAAGGAGGGATAAAATGTCAGGTAACAAGAGGATTGTTATTCTGGGTGCCGGTTATGCAGGCGTTGAAGCCGCAAAAGTTCTGAGTAAAAAGTTCCAGAAAACCGGCGGGGTCGAGATCACACTGATTGACGAAAATCCGTTCCACACACTGCTGACCGAGCTGCATGAAATAGCAGGTCACAGGACGGAAAAGGAAAGCGTCATGGTAGATCTCTACAATGTTTTTAAAGCCACTAAGGTAAAAGTGGTACGGGATCGCATCGATGCCATCGATTACACAGCCAAAACCCTTACTTCAGCAAAAGGTACATACAGCTATGACTACCTGGTACTGGGCTGCGGCAGTGAACCGGCCTTTTTCGGCGTCGAAGGCGTAAAGGAAAATGCTTTCACCATCTGGTCCCTGAAGGATGCATTGAAAATCAGGGAGCATGTTGAGAAGGTGTTCCAGCTGGCAAAGGATGAGCAGGACATCGAGAAAAGAAAAGAGCTCCTGACCATTATCGTTGCCGGTGCAGGCTTTACAGGAATCGAAGTTGTCGGAGAGCTTTTCGAGTGGAAAGATCTTTTGTGTGCCAAGCACGAAATTGATCCAAAGGAAGTTTCCATCTACAACGTAGAAGCACTTCCCACCATTCTGCCTATTCTAAGACCCAGTCTCCAGAAGAAAGCGGAAAACTTCCTGAAGAAGAAGGATGTCAAGGTTCTGACCAATGCACCAATCGTAAAGGCAAACCCGGACAGCATCGTTCTGAAGGACGGCCAGGTTATCAAGGCAAAAACACTGATCTGGACCTGCGGTGTGCAGGGCAACAGCTTCGCAATCTCTACCGGTCTGACACAAGGCAAGCGGAACAGACTTCAGGTCAATGACTTCCTGCAAAGCCCGGATCACGAGAATGTTTACGCCATTGGCGACAACGCCTATTATGAGATAGACGGCAAACCGATTCCGCAGATCGTTGAGACTGCGATACAGACTGGAGAATGTGCAGCGCACAACATCGCAGCAGATATCCAGAAAACCGAAAAGAAAAAGTTCAAGCTTGAAACCCACGGCTTTATGGTATCCATCGGAAGCCACTACTGCGTAGCAGAGGTTATGGGTGTCGCCATGTCCGGCTTCGTCGCAATGGCAATGAAGCACATGGTCAACCTCCACTATCTGTGGGGCGTAGGCGGACTGAGACTCATCTGGAACTACCTGATGCATGAATTCTTCCACATGAAAGATAACCGTGCATTTGTCGGCGGACATTTGGCTCATAAGGTGCCAACCTTCTGGCTGTTCCCGCTCCGTCTCTTTGTCGGCGTCATATGGCTCCTTGAGGGTGTCAAGAAGGTACAGGAAGGCTGGCTGGATCCTGCCAATATCAAGATTGTACAGGTAGCTGCAAATTCAGCGGCATCAGCAGCAGAAACCACGGCAGCGGCAGGACCGACGCCTATTCTGGCACAACCGCCTGCATTCTACCAGTGGTTCACGGACACTATTATCGCACCTAACGCTTATATGTTCCAGTCATCCGTTGTTATTATGGAGATACTCATTGGTCTTGCATTGATTGCCGGCTTGTTTACATTCTTTGCATCCATCGGCTCGGTCTTCATGTGCTTCAACTTCATACTTTCCGCTATGGCGGGTTATGAGATCCTGTGGCACTTGTTTGCAGGCATAGCACTTATGGGCGGTGCCGGCGGCGCCTTGGGCCTGGACTACTATGTACAGCCATGGATCAAGAAATGGTGGAAAAAGAACGGATTTGCAAGAAAATCGTACCTATATTTTGATTAATCCGTATCCGACAGAATTTGCCTTTTGAGGCAGAACGCGGTTTATGCTATAATCAAAAGGCGATGTTAAATAATAAACACATTGGGGGAGGAATTTATCTTATGAAGAAAACACTTTCAATTGCATTAATCGTTGTCCTGGTGTTAGCCCTTGCAGTAGGCTGTGCACCGAAAGCGGCTCCGGCTGCAGCTGAACCTGCAGCAGCACCGGCAGCTACTGAAGCACCAGCAGCAACACCGGCAGCTACAGAGCAACCGGCGGCCGCAGCAGGCGCTTTCAAGGATGGCACTTACACTGAAAAGGGTAAGGCTGACGAAAGAGGCTGGACACCGCAGATCGAAATCACCGTTAAGGATGGCAAAATCGCTGCTGTCGTGTATGACGAATTCGCAGCTGACGGCAAGAAGAAGTCCGAAGATGCCGGCTACAAGGATGCTTTCCTGAAGAACGGAAAAGTTGACCTGGTTAAAGCCTATGAGTCACTTCAGAACTCATTAGTTGAAAAGCAGGATGCTTCAAAGGTTGACGCATTCTCAGGTGCAACAGGCACATCCACAACTTTTGTAGAGCTTGCAACAAAAGCACTGGCACAAGCGAAGTAGTAACATAAAAAAGCGGTTTCGCAAAGAAACCGCTTTTTTTATGTTTAGTTATTCCTCATTCAATTCTGAATTTCGAAAACCTTATCCAGCCTGGTCAGGCTGAATATCCGCATGATCTGCGGCATCACATAGCAGAGCCTTACGTTGCCGCCTTTCTCAACACATCTTTTGTACACGGCTACGATCACACCCAAGCCTGTACTATCAATAAACTCACACTCCCTGAAATCAAGCAGGAATTCTTTTTTGCCCTGAGCGATCATGGCATACAGCTCCTCTCTCAGGTTGCCTGCTTCTTCTACTGCGAAATTCTTTGGAATGGTAATCCGCTGTTCTTCTCTGCCCATGCTCATTTTATTCTCCCCCCACATTGAATTTTCTGACCAAGTTGTCCAATGTTACGGCCATGGCACTTGTTTCTTCAGCTGTTGTCGCCAGGGTTTCCATTCCCGAGGCCTGTTCCTCTGAGGCTGCAGAAACTTCCTGGCTGTTGGCCGAGGTGGCTTCTGTAACGGTCGCTATGGAGTCGATCAGCTTAACGATCTGCTCGGAGGTAGCCACCTCATCCCTGGTAATATTCAGGATCTCCTTAACGTTCTTTACGATCTCTTCCACTGCATTGATGATATCCACAAAGGCAGTGTCTGTGTGGTTGGCCACCATGACGCCGTTGTCAGCCGCTTGCTTGCTTTCACTGACGGTGCGGGCTGCCGTTACAGTGTTGCCGACCATTTCGTTGACCAGCGTTTCTATTTCTCTTGCCCGTATATTTGTCTGTTCAGAAAGCTTCCTTACCTCATCTGCTACCACGGCAAAGCCTTTGCCGTGTTCTCCGGCTCTGGCGGCTTCTATGGCTGCATTGAGAGCCAGCATATTGGTCTGCTCTGCTATGCCGTTGATGGTCCCGATGATGCCGCCGACCTTTCCGCTTAGATCCTTCAAAACTTCCAGCGCTCCCACCGTTTCATTGGTGCTTCTGCTGATAGCACCCATGGCGCTGACCGTTTCTTTAACTTTGTTTCGGCCCGTTTGTGCCGTCTCCATGGAGTATTCGGCATTCCTGTTTGTAGCCAAAGCCTTGCTCTGAGCCAGCTGCACAAGACTTGAAAGCTGCAGCAGCACCTGTGAGGTTTCGATGATCATGCCGCTCTGTCCAGAGGCATCTCTTGCGACCTCCTGCATGCTGGCGCTGATCTGCTGGGTAGCTGTACTGACCTGCTCCGCCGAAGCAGCCATTTCCTCTGAACCTGCAGCCAGTTCTTGTGCGCCGCTCCTCACCTGCCTTACAATATCGGATTGATGGCGGATCATCTGATTGAAGGAACTGCCCAGAGCTTGTATCTCGTCGCCGGTCCGGATATCGGATGCCACCGTCAGGTCTCCTGCGCCTGCCTTCTCCATCAAGAGCTGCAGCTTTTTAAGCGGCTTTACGATGTTGTATGTGGAAATCAGGTAGGCTATCACCATGGCAGCCAAGATAAACAAAGGAACCATCATGGCGGTCATCATCCTGATCCGAAGTGCGGCCGCCATATACTCGTCGTAGTTGGCCGTAACTGCCATAACCCAATTGGAAACCGGGTGGAAGCTGACATATTTTTTAACGCCCTCATAGGTATAAAAGCCGCTGCCTGTTTCCCCTGCCTTCATTCTTTCAACCAGTGCCTTTAATTCGACAGCGTCGGTATCTCCCAGGTTCTCCTTCAGGATCTTTTCACTTTTGGGATGATATACCAGCAAACCATCCCTGTCAATCATATAGCCGTAACCGTTCTCGCCCACCTTGATTTCCGCGGCATGCTCCGAAATGCTGTCGAATTTGATGGATGCCACCAGCACCCCTGCCGTAATTCCAGACGCCTTTACCGGACAAGCAATCGCCGTAACCAGGTTCCCTGTCAGCTTGGACTGAATAGCACCGCTGATGGCAATGCTGCCCTTCATTGCTTCCGGGAAGTAGCTTCGGTCGCTGATGTTCAGTTCCGGATTCATATTGTCATTGGTGACCAGAACCTTGCCTGTCGAATTCACCAGTAAAATACCCTCTATTTTTTTGCTACCTTCCTTTTGGACTCTTGAAAGGGATTCATACACCCTTTGTAAAGCTTCAGGCTGCGGATCCAAGAGAGCCGCTTCCAGGTCCGCACTGCCCGCTATCAGGCGCAGCTGCTCTTCCACATTGCTGATTGCTGCAGCAATGGTTTCAGAAGACAGCTCGGTAATTTTCGTGATCTGCTGCTCTGTTTCGGCCTGCAAAGCACTGGATGCCATATTGTAAGACACGAGGCCCAGTATGGCAGTTGGAATGGATATAAGTAAAAGAAAGCTGATGATAAGTTTTGCTTTTAAGCTGAGTTTCATTTTGATCTCCCTTCTTAGATGATGTTTCTTGTATGCAACACTTTTTTGACAACCCATACGTTATGCCTGCATTTGACTTCATCCGCAACACACCGGATCAGGTAAATACCTCTGCCGCCGTCGCTTAAAATGTCCCCTCCCGGAATCCCTTCACCCAGTGCTTCCATATCAAAGCCGGCTCCGCAGTCCCTAACGACAAACTTTATACTTGAGCCGTCATAGACATACTTAAGGATGATCGGTTTTTCATTATCCTGGTGGTTGCCATGATAGTAGGCATTACTTAAGAGCTCAGTCAGAATCAGCCGGATGTCGTATGCATCCTTCTGTGTACCAAGACTGTGCAGAATGTGGTCGATGACACCGCTATACTGCTGAAGTCCGTAAAGTTTATAGGTTTCGCAGCACCGCATAAAGCATTTTCCTCTCTTCCGACTATTTGAATGATAAACCGATCCAGGTGCAGTCGTCCCACAGCTCCGGCTCGTTCTGAAGCTGCTCCTGAATGGCGTTTTTATATATCTCCATATCCATTTCGCCATGTATCGCTAAAGCCGCTGTCTCATCGAAAAACAGCTGCTCCAATCCGTCAGTATACAAGAACAGCTTGTCCCCTGGTCTAAAACACAGCTTCAGCTGCTCAAACCAGTTGTTCCCAAACATACCCAGGAATGGCCCCCTTATAAACTTTCTCTGCCATCCTTCTGTTCCGCTGAAAAACATGAATTCATTGATACCGGCGCCGGCGGCAGTTATCTCCTGTGAACTAAAATCAATACAAAAGCAGCAGGCTGCAATGTATTCCTCTTTAAAATGCCGCATTGCCTCCCGGTTCAACTGGTGCAGAACGGCAACCGGATCCTTGCTTAGAGACGCAGCTTCATAAAAAAGTACCCGCATGGCAGATACACTTAATGCAGCCGTTATGCCCTTTCCGCTGACATCTCCGATAATACCTGTCACTGTGTCCGGTCCGCTTCGGTACAGCTCAAAAAAATCACCGCTGACATGTTTGGCCGGCAAATAGACGGTCTGCATTTCCGCTCTTTCGGGTATGGGAAAGTGGGTCATTAGCCGCTGCTTCTGTATCGCTGCTGCTTTTTCCATCTCCATTTTCTTCAGGGTTATATCCCGGATCACCGATTGCACCGCCTGCGCTCCTTTATATTCAAAAGGGGTGGAGGATATTTCGGCATAAGCAGCACTGCCGTTGGGCAGGATCAGCCTGTATTCCAAAGGTCTTGTTACCGCAGCGTCCTTTACGACCATGCTCATCCGTTTTCTGGCAATATCGTGATAGGCCGGATGGATAAATTCAAACAGTGATTTTCCGGTTAAGCCGCTTGCTGCCGACTGAAACAGGACTTCCGCAGAATGATTGGCAAGTATGATATGTGCCTCTGCATCAAAAACAAGTATAGCGTCCGGCGAAAGCTCCACCAGGCTTCTGTACTGCTTTTCACTCTCCTGCAGCGCCATTTCCACTTGTTTTCTCTCGGTTATGTCCCGGAGCTGCTCAATGATGTAAACAATGCTGCCATCATCACCAAACACCGGATTGCCGCTGCACTCCATATATTTCCCCAGCTCGGGGATATACTTCTCATACCTTACCAGCTTTTTTTCCTTCATCACCTTTTCGGTGGTGCATATCTCACACCGGCAGCTTCTGCCGCATAGCTCATAGCAGCTTTTTCCGACGGCTTCCTCCGGCTTCTTCCCGTAGAATTCATAGCCGGCCTGGTTGTACATGATAACGCTTTGATCGGGATTATATACACCGATGATATCGGGAATGCCCTTCAAAATACCTTCCAGAAGCCTGGAATATTCCAGGATCTGCTGCTCTCTTTCCTTCAAGGCTTTTGCAAACCTTTGTTTCTCCGATATGTCAAAAACAACAGAGTACAGCAGCTGGCGCCCTTCCACGGCAATGGACCCGCTGTATACCTCTACATCCCGGATCTGACCATCTGCCAGCCGGTGCTTGAAAAGGAAGTACCGGCACTCCGCCTTTCTGGCCCGCTCCATTTCTTTGAAAACCTCTTTCCGGGTCAATGTATTGATATCTGATATCTTCATTCCGCCGGTAAGCTTTTCATAGCAGTAGCCGTAATAGCTGCATGCCGCATCATTGGCATCCACAACGTCCGCTGTCTCCGGGTCTATAAGCAGCATGACGGAGTGATTCTTCTTGAATAGGCTGCTGTAGTATTCCTGCTGTTCCGTGTCCATCCCCATCCTCGACCTGTCCCCCCCTTGGTATCTCATCATATGTCAAATTCGCCATTTTTTTCTCTTTTCCTTCACAATTCCCTATATTTTGCAGGAATAATTCTTTGTTCAAGCACTGCCGGAAGCCGATCAATAGAAATGCCTGGCACCGTAGACCCCGGCCAGCACCATCAGGCCTCCCCCTACCCACAGGCAGAAGATCAGCGGGTTCAGGATGACCTGTATCCGTGCCCTTCCCGAAAGGTCAAAATAGCTGAACAGAACGACGACATCGTATAGCAAGCCGCGTCTGATCTCTGCCTTGCTATGATAATCACCCTGCTTTTCATTGTACTTCAGCATGGGAAACAGGTTAACAGTGTCCGTCCCGTCCTCCATCCGTACAACTGCCATAACCGATTTCAGATCCTCCTTGTAATCCACGCCTGAATTGGAAACCATGAAGCGTCCGGCACCGACGCTTTGTCCCGGCAACAGCGTCCATTCCCTGGCCATGGAGAAGCCTCCCGTCCCAATGATTCCCAATGCCATCATCAGCAGTGCCGCCTGAATGAAAATATACCTGCACGCAGGTCTGCTTCTGACCCTGTCAACCAGATAAATCTTGTAGGCCAGCTGCAGGGCAGCGGTCAAGCATAAGGTAAAAGCAAATATGGCTATGGACAGCAGTATTCCACTCTGGCCGGTAAGTGCTGCTGCAAGCCTTGCTGCCGCTATGCCCGCAGCAACGCCGGCACAGGCAGCCTTCAGGCTTTGGGTCTTGGAAAACGCATGACGTGCAAAGGCGAGCAGCAGCAATAAACCTCCAAAGCTGAAAACGGTATTCAAGAGACGGCTCCGTTGTATTTCACTGTCCCAGGGCAGCAACATGACAGCTGGAATAAACAGGTCTGCCGCCAGGATTGCCGCAGCGATGGCTGCGAGCCATGCAGCTGCATTGCTGCTTGTTCCGGCTTTTTCTGCCGTTTTGCCCCGATATATGAAATAGCAAATGACTGCAGCGGCAGTAGCAATAAAGAGCATTCCTAGAAAAGGTCTCTGAAACGTATGACTCCATGTTGCATACACCGGCTTTAGCAAAGATCCGCCGTTGATTACAACGGCATAGGCAGTGGCAAGCACTGATAAAAAGGATATCAGCAGCTCTAGATGATAGGAACGTTCTTTTTCTTCCATACAGCAGAGCAAGGCAGACTGTAGGAACCACACTGCCAGCAAAGAGCATTCTGCTGTGTCCCAGCTCCAATACCTGCCCTGCCGCTGGGATGCATAGGTCCATAACCCCCCTGACAGCAGCGCGAAGCTATATACTGTCCAGGTCATCCACGCCCAGAATCTGCATTTCTTAAAATGGCTTCCTCCGATATCCCTGATGCTTCTTGCAGACAGCAGGTAGCCTAAGGGAATCAAACCCAGCACATATCCGGCTATAACAGCCGGCGGATGGACCAGCATGCCCGGGTTCTGCAGCGCAGGGTTGAGGCCCAGCCCTTCTCCGGGTCCTGCCGTTGCGGCAAAAGGATTGCCGATTGCTCGCAAAAGCACCTGCAGTACGATTTGTACTACAAGGTAATATTTCATCAGCACCTGCCTCACCAACAGATTTTTTTCTACTGCGGTCAAGGACAAGGCAAGTGCCGATGCCAGTCCCAGGCATAACAGCATAGTACCTTCACCCCCTGCCCATAGCGCAGAAACCCGGTATAAGGAGGGCAGACTCCTGTCGGTATATTTATAGACATAGACCATATCCTGCCTGCCCGAAAGCAATCCTGCAAGCAATACGAGCAAAGCGCCGTATACCGCCGCACAGCTCCATTTGGCTGCACGCCTTGCGGCGCCGTAGTACTTTCTCCTGCTTGCCAGTACAAGGGCTACCAGCTGCAGCAGCAGCGACAGATTAATGAGTATTGCACCTGCTGTCCTCATTCATATCCCCCTTCTCAAAATGCGGCTCAATACCGCCTTTGTTCTTAGCATTTACACAAAGTGCCGTAATATGTATGTGAACCCAGTTTGCAACCGGCTTAGAAGCTTGTGGCCGGGGAATAGGATAGCCTTCGACACGAGAAAATATAACCGTGAAAATGTTGTTATAATTTGCTATCATATACATATTACAGTTTAGGAGCGATTGGATGGAGCTTTACATCTATTACACACTTATTTTTTTCTCCGGCGTTATCCAGTTTCTGTACCTGTACCTGTTGTATGACAAGCTGCACACCGCCATCTTAAGCAAGCTGAAAGCACGCTATATACGGCTATATTCTCAGCGTATCGATTGCGTGATGGACGGTCTCCTGGGCAAATGCCGGCACTCCAAGGAAGACCTGGCGTTTATGAAAAAGTACCTACATAAGAGATTGATACAGGAGATCTTTATCGAAAAAATCCTGGAATTCATCGAAGTTTCAGGAGAAAAACCCTTTCCGCAGCTGTCCGGACTCTGTGAAGAACTGGGCTTCGTCGGACACGAGATTGATACCTTGAAAAGCAGGGATACCTTCATGGTGGCCCTGGCATGCAAGACACTGGGTGAATTCAGAAGCAAGCAGGCCGTACAGCCGCTGCTCCGATGCCTGAACAGCTACTCCCTGGATATTGTCTATCACGCACTTTCCGCCCTAGCAAAAATAGGTGATGAGGGCGCTTTTGTCATGGCGTTGGAGGAGTCCGGCAACGTCCCACTTCTGACAGAGCGCAGCCTGATCGAAATTGCAGACAGCTTTGAAGGGAACCGGCATTTTGTCTGCAAGACCATGATGAAAAGTCCCAATGAATATCTGGCTTCTGTTTTTATCAAAGCAGCCGGCAATTTGAAGGACCGGACCTTGGGCAGCACCATCGCTGCTTTCCTGACCGACGAAAACAAGGAAATAAGGATTGCGGCCTCCAAGGCCCTGGGAACGTTGGGAGATGCCCGATATACCGGCGAGCTTGTGAAGCTGCTCACCGATGCTGAGTGGGAAGTCCGTGCGCTGGCTGCCGGTGCATTAGGCAGCATCAAGAGCCCCCTGGCGCTGAATCCTTTGAAAAAGGCGCTGAGCGACAGGCAGTGGCACGTCCGCTTTAATGCTGCCGGTGCCATTCTGGCGGTTCCGGGGGGGCTGAAGACCGCAGCCCGTGTATTTCTGGGCAATGACCCTTTTGCCAAGGACATCCTGATGTCGGCAATGGAAAACCTCCGCTTCGCGGAGGCTTTGAGCCGCTATGAGGCATCCGGAGACGTCAATGAGCAGAGGAGCGCTAAAATCATACGCAATTATATGGCAAAGGTAAAGGAGTGAGGAAATGGATACTTTATGGTTGACAAGCATCATCATCGGGTTTAACCGTTTCCTGCTTTTTTATGTGCTTTGTATCAATTCCATCTATTTTTTTCAACTGATTCTCTCCGCCTTCAGCCTTTACGACTATCTCCGCAAAATGCGCTATTCGGACTATAGGAAATACTCACGTTCCAACAACATGATCCCTATTTCGGTTCTCGTTCCGGCATACAATGAAGCAGAAACCATTGTCGACAACGTACGTTCCCTGTTGTCGCTGGATTATCCCGTTTTTGAAGTCATCGTCATCAACGACGGCTCTGTGGACAATACACTGGACACGCTCCTGCAGGCCTTTGGTCTGAGAGAGGTGGAGCAGCCTGTCCTGAACCGTATCAGTTCAAAGCCTGTGAAGGGAATCTTTAGAAGCTTGGATTCTCCCAACCTCATCGTCGCGGATAAGGAAAACGGCGGAAAAGCAGATGCCCTCAATGTGGGCATCAATCTTTCCCGTTATCCGGTTTTTGCCTCCATCGATGCGGACTCCATATTGGAAAACGATTCGCTGGTGCGCGTGATCATGCCCTTCATTGAAGATAGCCGGACAGCTGCCGTAGGCGGCATTGTCAGGGTTGCCAACGGCAGCCGTATCGAAAGCGGTCGGATCAGGGGCATCCGCCTTCCAAGACGCCGTCTGGCGCTTTTTCAGGTGGTGGAATACCTGAGGGCATTTCTCACCGGGCGTATGGGCTGGGATGCCTTGGGGTCCCTGCTGATTATATCCGGTGCCTTCGGAGCCTTCAGGAAGGATCTGGTCATTGAGGCAGGGGGCTATCGGGTAGGAACCATCGGAGAAGACATGGAGCTGGTGGTCCGTCTGCATGCGATTCTGAGAAAAGGCAAAAAAAAATACCGTATTAAATTCATACCCGATCCGGTGTGCTGGACCCAAGCTCCGGAAAGGGTCCGGGATCTGCGGAACCAGCGCCGGCGGTGGCAGATCGGTCTGATGGACAGTCTTTTCCGCCACAAAAAGCTGCTTTTCAATCCCAGGTACGGCATCATCGGCATTTTTGCAGCACCCTATTTCTGGTTTTTCGAGATGCTGGGACCTCTAGTGGAAGCCATCGGCTACGTCATGATACCGCTTTCCTATTATTTCGGCCTGCTGAATCAGAAGTTTTTTCTGCTTTTTGTGGCAGTCTCCATATTATATGGTGTTACTTTATCCATCGGGGCCATCCTGCTGGAGGAGTATACCTTCAACAAATATCCCTCCCTCCTGCAGCTCTTCAAGTTAAGCTGGTACGGCATCCTTGAGAATTTCGGCTACCGCCAGCTGACAACACTTTTCCGGGTTGAAGGTATCCTGCGCTATAGAAAATATAAAAACAGCTGGGGAAAATTCAAGCGTCATCATTTTGAGGAAAAATGAGGCGTATAGAGCCGGCTGCTCTTGAAATAGCTGATGATCTCCATGGCCTCCTGCTCTTTCCCGGCCGGCACGGGAACGTGAAAAACATTCAGCTGTTTGCCGTAGCGTGCGGGCGTATAATACCGGAACTCAAGCATCCTGTTTTCGGAAAAAAATTGGACCCGTTCAAGCCGGCACCGGTAACCCGTCCAGACATGCAGTTCCCCACTGAGATACACGCCTTCAGGGGAGATGATCACATCTCCGGCGCTATTTTTGTTTTTGTTGTAGTAATGCCTGGGCATCAGCCATGCCGTAAAGCCGAGAACCGGAACAATACCCGTCAGGACGGCAAATACAACAGGGCCGCCTCCGTCTAGATCAGCAACGAGAAATATCGATCCTACGACCAGGCAAATCACGGCAATGAAGATCAGCAAAGAGCGGTTGTAGCTCTTTCTGTACGCAAATTCCTTCTCGTTATAATCATCCCATTGTGCCTGCCCATAAGTCCAACGGGCCAGCGTGCCTTCCTCTCTGTACATCCTGTCAAGCACCTGCTTGCGCCTGACAAATATAAAGCTGACGAAAAATGCGGAAAGTGAAACAAAAAAACCGAGGAGTATCAGAGCCCCTCCGCCATCCATCATATCGATGCCAAAAATGGACGGGGCAAAAATCATCAGAATGCCCAAAAGTAAAATGACAATGCAGATGACAACATTTCGACTCTGTGTGTTCTTTCGTTCAAACATATTACCCCCCCTATCAAGAATCGGATAATTTCATCTTAGCATCTCATTGGAAAGAAAAAATCACCCTTTTCGGGTGATAATGGGCTTAACCTCTATTAAATGCTTTCAGCGATCCTCTTTCCGAATGCCATGCACGTATGGATTGATGCCTCGTCAGGATTCCAAAGGCCTCTGACGCCATCAGCAGCCAACTCGAAGCCGGCTTCTTCCAGCCCCTGGGTCAGCAACTTCACCGATTCGCCGCTCCAACCGTAGCTTCCGAAGGCTGCCGCTTTTTTATTCTTGAAAGCCAAGCCTTTCATCTGCTCCAGCATACCGGCCATGGAGTGCAGTATGCCCTTGTTGATGGTAGGGGAGCCCAATAGGACCAGCTTTGATTTGAATACCTCGGTTATGATGTCGTTCTTGTCTGTCTTTGAGGCGTTGTACAGCTTGATCTGAAAACCCTTCCCTGCTGATTTTATGCCTTCTGCAATGGCTTCAGCCATTTTCCGTGTTGAGTCCCACATAGTATCATACACAATGGTGATCTGATCCTCTTGATAGTCCTTTGCCCACTCCAGGTACTTGCCCACAATCTGAAGCGGGTTGTCCCTCCAGATGATGCCGTGACTGGGGCATATCATGCTTACTGGCACATTCATGCCCACAACCTCGTTGATCTTGTGCTCTACCAATCTGCTGAAGGGCGTCAATATATTGGCGTAATACTTGATGGCCTCCTGGTAAAGCTCTGCCTGATCCACCTGGTCATTATACATTCTCTCGGAGGCATAATGCTGTCCGAATGCATCATTGCTGAAAAGAATATTATCGCCGGTCAGGTAGCAGAACATGCTATCCGGCCAATGCAGCAGCCGGGCTTCGATGAAAACCAGCTCGCGGCTGCCCAGACTCAATCTGTCCCCAGTCTTGACAGTTACAAAGTTCCAATCCTGATGGTAATGACCCTTCAGAGATTTAATTCCGTTTGCGGTGCAATAGATCGGAGTATCGGGTATCTCCTTCATCAGCTCCGGCAGTGCCCCGCTGTGGTCGATCTCGGCATGATTGGCGATGATGTAGTCAATCTTCTTCAGATCTATTTCTTTCTTAAGGTTTTCGATGAACTCCTTTGCGAAGGGCTTCCACACGGTATCGATCAGTACCGTTTTTTCATCCTGAATCAAATAGGAATTGTAGCTGGAACCTCTGTGCGTAGAATACTCTTCCCCATGGAACTTCCTCAACTCCCAGTCGATCTTGCCTACCCAGGTGATAGTGTCATTAATTTTATAACTCACTGTACTCACTTCCTTTACGCTATCTTTCGCATTTCTATCGTTAACTAATTCAACACGGTATAACCCTTTTCCTCCAAGACGCTCACAATCTTTCCCAAGTCGATCTCCTTCATCAAAGCGCCTTTGGGTATCGTCATAATTCTCCCCACCGTGTTCAGCATAGCAGGGGACAGCACCTGTTCAAAGCCCAGCTCTGCCATTATCCCCTTCAGCTCCGGGTTTTCCTCGCAAAGCTGAAGGACTGTCTTCTTTAGATCTATGGTCTTGCTCATGATCAGCACCTCCAAGTTTATTGTCTGCTAAATCTTTCCCCTTAATCTCGGGAATAGGATATTATTCTCCAGATGCACATGCTTGAAAATATCTTCCTCCAGTTCCTCCAGCTTTCTGTAGGTGTAGCTGTAAGTGATGCAGCCATCGTCAGGAACCTTGTAGTGATCCGTTACCTTCCGCAATTCCTTTAAGAGGCTGCCGACGCCTTCATGCTCATCTTCCAATGCTTCAATGCCCTTGAGAGCCTTTTCCAATGCTGCTTCCGAATGCGTACGCTCATGCTCTTTAACAGCTGGAAACACGCTTACTTCTTCTGATATCAGGTGCTGCTCCAGTTCTCCTCTCAGCTTGCTGTACAATCTGTGTACCGCTGACAGCTCCTCCCCATGGGCTTCTCCATGGGCTCTTAAAAGCTTCTTTATCAGCTCGCCGATGACCGGAAGCTCTTTGTACATATAGTCATGATGCTTACTGATAATATAGTCGATAAAGCTGCTGTAATCCGACTGCCGCCAGTCTACCTCTCCTGAGTCCGACTTCAGGAAGGAGCGGTAGGCCTCCTCAACGCTCTCCAGAAGCGATGCCTCTTCTATCCTTTGTTCATTTAAAGCTTCCTTCAAAGTTCTACTCCCACCGCAGCAGAAATCGATATGAAAACGCTTGAATATCGTAGCTGCTACGGGAAACCGTGCGACGATATCGCCTATTTTTTCCTGGCTGGAAAACATTTTATCCATTTTTCCTACCTCCAAATTCCTTTTATACTCTCATTATAAATCCGACTAAATTTGTCGGCTTTGATTTGAATCACAATTTGTATTATTTTTAAAACCTGCTGTGTATGCAGCAAATTAAGGTGGATTATACTTTCTATTCGTTATACAATATAAAGGAGTAATGAAAAAGGGAGAGAACTCCATGAATGCACTTATGTATGAAGTGGGCGCCTGCGCCAGGTGCTCCGGCAAGTATTGCGCACAAAAGGTGTCTATTTTCGCAGGCCTCAATGAGGATCAGCTGGGGGAGATCTCCAGTTCCGTCGAGCGTAAAAGCTTTAAGAAGGGCAATTCGATTTTTTTTGAAGGCGATATGTCAGACAGGCTTATCATCATCAACAAGGGAAAGATCAAGGTCTTCAAGTATACCAAAGAAGGCAAGGAACAGATTCTCTACATACTGGCCGAAGGGGATTTTATCGGCGAATTGAGCCTGATCAAGAAGGACCAGTTTGAATTCAATGCCACAGCGCTGGAGGATACAAAGATCTGTACCATTACAAAGCAGCATTTTGACAGCATCATGAAGAAGCATCCGGCTATCATGCTGAAAATCATGGAAAAGCTCCACGACCGGGTCCTCCGTCTGGAAAAACTGATCCAGCAGCTGGTCACAAAGGATGTGGAAGCCCGCATCGCCTGCCTGCTGTTAGGCTTTATCCGGGATTTTGGAACCACCACCGCTAGAGGGATCGAACTAGACATGCCCCTGAACCGTGAGGAAATGGGCAGCTATATTGGGATCACGCGGGAGACCATCAGCCGGAAGCTATCGGCTTTGCAGGACTCCGGAGTCATTGAGTTGGATGGAAACCGCAAGATTATTATTAAGGACAAAAAGGCGTTGGAAGATATGGAATGACCTTTTGATTAACAGGTGTCATTGTAAAACAGTAAGAAGGCTGGTAGAACCAGCCTTCTCTTTATTTGTTTGTACTTATTTATTTGTTCTTCCTGTCTACATAATGGGTATGCAGCAGGTGGTGAGACTTGTGGCTATTGGGTTTTTCCAGGTATTCCTCGTAGATGGCCTTTACAGCCGGGCTCTCATGGGACTTTCTCAGCGGCATGCTCTTGTCAACCTCATAGGTTGAGCAGATGCGGCACTCTCTGTCCTTGTTGGTGGTTCCTACCGGCTGTCCGCCGCCGCCAATGCAGCCGCCGGGGCAGCACATGACTTCGATGAACTTGTAGTCGCATTCTCCGCTCTTGATCTTTTCAAGCACCAGTCTTGCATTCTTGATGCCGTTTGCTACGGCTACCTTTACATCCATGCCGTTGATGTTGACAGTCGCTTCCTTTATGCCGGTGAGGCCTCTGACTGCTACAAAATCAATATTCTGCAGCGTTTCCTTTGTCAGTACCTCATACACGGTTCTGAGCGCTGCTTCCATAACACCGCCTGTAGCACCGAAAATTGCGCCGGCGCCTGTGGTGATGCCGAAGGGATCGTCATATTCTTCCTCTTCCAAGCTGTCAAAGCTGATGCCTGCTTGCTTGATCATTCTGGCAAGCTCTCTTGTCGTCAATACGACATCAACATCCTGATAGCCGCTAGAGCGCATTTCTTCTCTGGTGCACTCATATTTCTTGGCTGTGCAAGGCATGATGGATACCACGAATATCTTATCCGGCGAGATGCCGGCCTTCTCTGCATAATAGGTCTTTGCCAGTGCGCCGAACATCTGCTGCGGTGATTTGCAGCTGGAAAGGTGCGGCAGGCACTCAGGATAGAACTTCTCGATGAAGTTGATCCAGCCTGGGCTGCAGGAAGTGATCATTGGCAGTGTTCCGCCGTTCTGCACTCTTCCGATAAACTCAGTACCTTCTTCAAGAATAGTCAGGTCTGCTGTAAAGTCGGTATCGAATACTTTATTGAAGCCCAATCTGCTGAGCGCCGCAACCATTTTGCCGGTTACGATGCCTCCTCTGCCGTCTCCGAACTCTTCGCCCAGGGATACCCTTACCGCAGGCGCTGTCTGAACGACAACATGCATGTCAGGGTTATCCAAAGCTGCCCATACCTTATCGATATCGCTCTTTTCGTAAATGGCGCCCACCGGACATACCAGGGAACACTGTCCGCAGTATATGCAGGTGCTTTCTTCAAGGGGCATGTCAAAGGCTGTTGTGATGTTGTATTCATAGGATCTATGGGAGTTGTATATGGCGCCCACAGTCTGTACTTCATTGCAAGCCTCGACGCAGCGGTTGCATTTGATACATTTGGATGAATCCCTTACGATGGAAGGATTGGTATTATCCTTTGCTTTTCTTTCCACCACATTGTCAAAGCTGATCTTGTTCAAACCGAATTCGTTGGTCAGCTTCTGAAGCTCGCAGCTGCCATTCCGGATACAGGACAGGCAGTCCTGCGGATGATTGGCAAGTATCAGCTCCAGTACAGTCTTTCTGGCATCTCTGGCCATTTTGCTGTTGGTCAGGATTTCCATACCGTCCCATACTGTTGTGGAACAGGCTGTATTCAAGCCTTTAGAGCCTTTTACCTCTACCAGACAGATGCGGCAGTTGGCTTTAACCTTCTGATCCGGATGGTAGCACAGTGTCGGTATGCTGACACCGACTTTCTTGGCTGCTTCCAGGATGGTGGTTCCTTCAGGAACATTGACATTGATATGATCTATAAGAATATTAACCGTTTTCATTACTTTGCCTCCTTACCGTTAAGACTGCAAACCCCTGCCCTGCATTTTCCTTCGATGTGTTCTTCGAACTCCTCCTTGAAATACTTCAAGCAGGTAATAAGGGCAGTCGTAGCGGTCTGGCCCAAACCACAAAAAGCGCCGTATTTCATTGTATCGCAAATTCTCTTCATTTTTTCGAAGTCTGCCTTGGTCGCTGTACCATCTGCGAACTTCTCAACCAGCATCAGGATGTGCCTGTTGCCTTCGCGGCAGGGTGTGCATTTTCCGCAGGACTCATGTACAAAAAATTCCATGATGCATTTGACAAAGTCAACGATGCAGTTGCTGTCGTCCA
Organism: Calditrichales bacterium MX18-03; assembly: GCA_021083345.1. Taxonomy (GTDB): domain Bacteria; phylum Bacillota; class Clostridia; order Lutisporales; family Lutisporaceae; genus JAJGRE01. The sequence goes on from JAJGRE010000001.1 coordinate 1,455,639, forward strand.
GCACCAATACAGCACCGGAGCCCAGGCTGATGCCCTTGGACTTCAGATCCTTGTAGCAGAGTTGGGTATCCAATACCGCCTCTGGGAAGCATGCACCAGAGGATCCGCCCAGTTGTACCATCTTCAGCGTTCTTCCTTCCGGAATGCCGCCGCCTATTTCATAAACCAGTTCCCTTAAAGTGATTCCAAAGGGAACTTCATATACGTCCCTATTCTCAACATTGCCTGAGAGGCTGACAAGCTTCGTGCCGCCGCTGTGCTCATTGCCGTAGCTTGCGAAGTTGTCTCCGCCGTTGTCAATGATATAGGGGATGCAGCTGAAGGTTTCTACGTTGTTCAACAAGGTGGGCTTCAGATACAAGCCTGCGTTTTTGATGAACGGCGGCTTGATTCTGGGTCTGCCGGCTTTTCCTTCAATGGATTCTACCAGTGCGGTATTTTCACCGCATACGTAAGCGCCGGCACCTGAAACAACTTCCAGGTGGAAGCTGAACTGGGTACCCAGGATGTTGTCGCCCAGATAACCGGCTTTCACAGCATTTTCAATTGCCTTTTTCACGGTTTCCTGAATGGCTTTGTACTCGCCTCTGATATAGATATAGCCTTCTCTCGCGTCAAGCACGCGGGCGGCTATGGTCATGCCTTCAATAAGCTGGAGGGGATTCTGTCCCAGCATCAGTCTGTCTTTGTAGGTGCCTGGCTCGCCTTCGTCGCCGTTGCAGACGATGTACTTCGGATTCTTGGTTATGCTATAGGCCTGCTCCCACTTGATACCTGTGGGGTAAGCTGCGCCGCCTCTTCCCATCAGCTTGGATTTCTTTACTTCTTCGATGATGTCCAGAGGGCCCATGCCCATTGCTTTTTTAAGTGCTGCATAGCCGCCTGCCTTTACATAATCTTCTACCGAGTCAGGCCGGACATTGCCGCAGTATTTGCTGATCAATCGAACCATTTTCGCCATTATTTCTGACCCTCCCGATAAGCACGAATGATTTCTGCCAGTTTGTCCTCATTGAGGTTACCGTAAACCTTCTCGCCTATTTTGATAGCCGGGCTGATATCACAAGCGCCGAAGCAGCTTGTGTGCTGAAGTGTGAATAAACCGTCAGCAGTCGTCTCACCCATCTTGATGCTCAAAAGCTTTTCCAGGGACTGTGCGAGGGTTTCTGCCTTTCTGGAACGGCAGGGTGCACTCTTGCAGACCTCGATGACATACCTTCCCTTGGGATCCAGGTTGTACATGGCGTAGAACGTTGCAACATCGTACACCTTGGTCAGCGGCGTATCGAGCTTTTGGGAAACCTCTTCCAACCATTCTCTCGGGATGTAGTTCTGACCGGATTCCTCCTGCAGATCCAACAGGATCTGAACCAGTCTGTCCTTTGAATTGTCGTACTTTGTCAGGACCTCACTTACGACAGTTCCTTTCAATGCTATGACCTCCTCCACAAAATAAATAAATAATGCTGCTTATGTAATCCCAGCTGCAAGCAATGCTTCCTTCACATGTTGTTTATCTAATAACAAACAATATTTGGCAGTCCCCACATTTTTTTATTATCTGCATGCCGCCTTTTTTGTGAAGTCCGTTATTGCTCCAAATACTATTAGATACGGTTTTTAATGTTTATTGTACTACATTAATTCCATATCTGATATACTATTTTACTAATTAATTTTATAACAATCTTGGCTTTTTTGCAAGTCTTCCGTCACATTAGTAAATGTTATATTTTTAACAATCATTTTTGGTTATTATTTCCTTCCCTCTGCCTTAAATGACATGCTCAAACAAGCTGCGAGGCATATGTCCAATGATGGGCGTCAGGCTTTCCCTATAGTATATCTTAAGCTGGTGCAGCGCTCTTGTACATATGGTATAGAGCAGCTTTCTGTCGTATTCCGTATTATAGACAGCCGCCTCGGCACCATAAAGGATAACCCCGTCAAACTCCAGACCTTTGCATAGATAGGACGGTATAAGTGAAACGCCTGCCTTTAAAACATCTTCTTCCCCTGTGATCAAATGAAGGGAAACATGGTGAGCCAGCAAGGCGTGGAGACTTTTGCATTCTGCGGCAGTCTTGCAGATAACTGCAATGGATTTCATCCCATCGGCCTGCATTCTGGGAATGTCCGTATCGGCTATACACTTCACAGCTTCTTCTGAATTCAACTTGACAACATGCGGCCGCTGCCCTTTTCTTTCAAAGCCCGCCTGATCATCCGCCGCCCCAAGGATTGCCCCTGCAAAACTGTAAATTTGAATGGTGGACCGGTACGATTTGTTCAGCTGCAGCACCGCTGTCTCTTGCTCGGCAAATACTGCAAAAGCCTCCCGATAGTTCCCGATATGTCCATACGGATTCACAGTCTGGTTCATATCGCCCAGTATGGTAAACCCGGCATCAGGGAACAACAGGTTGAATACTGCGTATTGAAGCGGGCTGTAGTCCTGTGCTTCATCAATAACAACATGCTTGATCCGTGAGCTGTCTGCAGCACCTTCTATCCTTAGCCTTAAATAGAGGAGCACTATCGCATCTTCATAATGCATCAAACCGTTTCTGTGTTGCAGCAAGGTATTCTTTCCAATTTCCCGCAATTCATCTTCCGGGAAGCCCTCCGCCAATCCTGCATCATAGAAGCCCGCGCTGTTGTAAAATCCCCTATACGCATTCTCCAAGCTCAAAAACGTCCGCTTAATGATCTCTTCCTTATATAGCTTCATTTCCTTCTGCAGCTCCAACCGGACAATGGCAGCAATCTCCCGGCTGCTCTTGCCTGCACCGGCCAACTGCTGGCGAAACACTGCCTTCCGCTCCTCCTGAGCCTTTGCCAAGAGATACAGCGCCCGCTCCCGGATGATCTTCAGGCACTTATGTATGGGCAGCTCCCGTCTGTACCGGTTGTACAGCGCCGCCATTTCCTGCCCGGATACCGCCAGCCTGCCGTGGTACCGGATATCCTCAAAGCTTTCCATACCGCTTCCCAGACTGTCCGCATACCGTTTCAGGCCAAGAAGGAAGCTGGCCGACGCTTTCAACCGGTAGCCTTTTTCACGTACCGGCGGGATTCCGCCTTCACACCGGTCCAACAGGCATTCCAAATGAAAGCTCAATTTTTCCACAGGCGCACTTGCTCCATGCAGCCCGGCATACTCCTCCAGCGTCGTCTGAATCACATTTTCTTCTCCCAGCTCAGGCAGAACATTTGAAATGTAATCATTAAAAATGGGATTGGGGGAAAAAATGACGATGTTCTTTGATTCCAACCGGCTGTCCCTGTACAGCATATACGCAATGCGGTGCAAAGCGATGGAAGTCTTGCCGCTTCCGGCAGCCCCCTGTACCATCAGCACCCTGCTGCCTTCATGGCGTATCACTCTGTTCTGCTCCTTCTGAATGGTGGTCACGATCTGCTTCATTTTGTCGCCTGCATTCCTGCTTAGCATTTCCTGAAGAATCTCATCGTCTATCTTGATGGCACTGTCGAAAAAATATTGCAGCCTGGAGTCCTTGATTTTATACTGCCGCTTTAATAGGATTTCGCCGGTCACCCTGGCTTCCTTCGTATCAAAACCTGCTTTTCCCGGCTCGTATTCGTAGAAGATCCCGGCGATGGGTGCCCGCCAGTCATGAACCAGCACCGACATGCTGCCGTGGTCAATAAAGGAATACAAACCGATATGGATTTTCTCCGTTTCCCCATCTTCATCATATCGGAAGTCCACTCTTGCAAAATAAGGCGAGTCAAGCAACTTTCGGTATTTGTGCAGCAGATTTTCCGTAAAGCGGTAATGCTCCTCCTGCTGCTTCATGGCATGAATGTATTGATTGGCCTCTATTATGGCCTCCACTTCATTGTTAAAGGTATGCGTCGTATTCTCCCACATGGCTTTTCGGATGCTGACCACTTCGTTCCTGTAAGCATGCATATCGGCTTCTTTTTTTTGTATTTCACTGCTGATGCGGCCACATACATCCGCCAGTTTTTTCGCTTCATCGTAGAAATCGGGATGCTGATTCAAAGGATTACCCCCACTCATCAATGGATTCTGAACACTGCTATCATTTTATCACTTTCAAGCTCGTAAGAATAGGTGGTATGCACAGTTAAAAATCTACCCGGCCAGGGTAGATTTTTTCAGGATTCTTTACGCCCTTGAAGCTATTGGCATGAGTCAACACAGCACTTTCTTAATAGATTCCACTACCCGTTCCACTTGAAATGGTTTGACGATGAAATCCTTTGCGCCTGCTTTAATAGCATCCACTACCATCGCCTGCTGTCCCATGGCTGAGCACATGATGATTTTTGCATCGCCATCCAGCTTCAGTATTTCTTTAGCTGCACTGATGCCATCCAGTTCAGGCATGGTAATATCCAAGGTCACCAGATCCGGCTTCAGTTCCTTGTATTTTTCAATGGCCTTCTTTCCGTTCTCGGCTTCCCCGACAACCTCAAAGCCATTTTCTGTCAACATTTTACCTAAAATCATGCGCATAAAAGTCGCATCATCCACAATTAGAATCCTGGCACTCATTTTCTTCACCATCCGCCTCTCCCAATGCTGTACTTTTTTCTATCATCATCATTATAACCGGTGAGCACCTTTGTTAAACCTTCAGCATCTCTGAATCCGGTCATATTTCAACTCAAGTCATTCTATTATACTATATCCGCTGTATTTAAATTAACGGATTCAAGAAAAAAGGCATTACCCTCATGTCCGGTATTGCCTTCTGATTCGCTTTATATTCTCGTTATATATTTTAGGTAAATACTCCAGCAACAGGAAGGTCTTGAGCTTTGCTATCTTGCCCAGCAGGTAGTCCACTGTTATGCCTTCATAGCTGTTTTCAATGGTTTTATCGCTACTTTTTTCTGTATAAAGACCTGTATGTACACCATCTTCCATGCCGATGAACAAGTTGGGATAATAAAAACGGGGTGCGAGTTGCTCTGTAGTGAAGGTCTGCTGGAATCCGTCAGAAGCAGCAAAGGTGATAGACGCCTGCATAGATTCATCTTCATGCTGCGTCATAATAAAAAGCAGTCTCCGAGGAAACTGCCATAGCCAACGTATTGCATCAAAAGCAACATGCTGCAATTGTTTCCTTTCCAATCAATGCCAAGGGAGGCACAAGCGTTTCCACTTATACCCTAACGGTTAACGCTCATGCCGTCGTAATAGGATCGCGGCGGTTTAGAGCCATTAACTCGGAAACAAGGATATTCAATTCTTATTACTATATTAACTATTTCTTTAACAAATTTCAATGGGCAAAAACATAACAAAGGGCAGTCCCTGGGGACTACCCTTTCCTGTACTTATTACTTCTTTGTCTTTTCCTTCAATGCAGCCAATTCAGTAGCATACATCTTGGGAACGATTTTATTCCAAAGATCTGCGCCCTTGATGCCGCATCTTTCAGGAACGAATACCGGATCCAAGCCCAGCTTCTTCTGCTCTTCGTAATCCTTAAGGGTTGCAATACCCGGCTTAGTCAGGATGATGATGACGATGATGTTGAACCAAGCCATTGCGCCAACACCGGCGGAACCAAAGTTCCAAACCATGTCTGCGGACATGATTGTTCCGATGAAAGTCATAGCAACCAACGCAATTCTGGAAGCTGTGATAGCATATTTGTAGCCGGCGCCTTCTGTGTTCTTTCTGAACAGATAAGCAACGTTGGAGTCAGTGTAGAATGCATATGCCAGCACTGTTGTGAAAGTGAAGAAGAACAGTGCGATAGCTACGAACTGCCCGCCGATACCGGGGATAAATGAGTTAACAGCTGTCTGAGTGAAGTTACCCTTTTCGATTCCAGGGATCAACTCAGTGATGAAACCACCTGCCGGATTTGCAACGTTGTATGAGCCTGTTGAAAGGATCATGATTGCTGTTGCCGTACATACGAACAATGTGTCAACATAAACTGAGAAAGCCTGAACGAGACCCTGCTTTGCAGGATGGGATACTTCTGCAGCACCTGCTGCCTGTGCGCCTGTACCCTGGCCGGCTTCGTTGGAGAAAATACCTCTCTTGACGCCCCAGGAAATAGCCAAGCCGAAAATAGCGCCATATACTGCATTCATGTTGAATGCGCTGCTGAAAATCAAACCGAATACTTCACCAATCTTGTTGAAGTTAACAAGCAGGATGACGACGGCAAGCAGGATGTAGCCGATTGCCATGAAGGGTACGATCAATTCCGCAGCTTTTGCAATTCTCTTGCCGCCGCCGAATACGATGTATCCGAACAGGATCGAATAAATAACTGCCCAAACGATGGGATCAATTCCAAAAGCTGCCTTTGCTGCAACAGCAAAAGAGTTGGACTGAATACCAGGAAGAAGGATACCGCAGGATACGATTGTAAGAATAGCGAATGCAGCTCCTAAAGTCTTGCTGCCCAGACCCTTTTCGATGTAATATGCAGGGCCGCCGCGATATTCCCCATGAACTTCTTCTTTCCAAACCTGTGCAAGAGCAGATTCTATGTAAGCTGAACCTGCGCCGAGGAAGGCAATTGCCCACATCCAGAATACAGCGCCGGGGCCGCCGAAGAAGATAGCGCTTGCAACGCCTGTGATATTACCGGTTCCTACACGTCCGCCCAAAGCCATTGCAAAGCCCTGGAAGGAAGAAACACCGCTGTCTGAGCTCTTGCCGCCCAGCAGCTGGCCTACCATGTCCTTGATCAGGCGGAGCTGTGGGAATCTCATGATAACTGAGAAATAAACACCAGCAGCCAAGCAACCGTAGATCATGATTTTGCCCCAGAAGAAATTGTCCAGACTAGCAGATAAGGTTAATAAGTCCATAGATTTTACTACCCCCTAGTTTAGATTTATTATTACACATGCGGCTGTGCTGAAGCCGCATCGAGTAACCGTGGGTAATGCATAGAAATGAATAAAAATACATGGCGCATAGTATTTATGCCTTTTCAGTTTATCATTTCCAGCTGAGAATGTCAATAAAAAATTGACATGTTAAAAAATTGTTTGTACTCCAGCTACATTTCGACAGTATCTATTACAAATTTACTTTCTTCTCTTCATTAGAAGATAAAAAGGCTTGCTGTTCCCTTGCATTTGCGAAATAGTCCTCCAAAAAATATTTTCACCTGGGTTATTGGTGCCTTCATTACATATTCCATATTATTACAATTTTGTATTTTAATACATGGGTATGCAATACTGCTGTCTTTTCCGGCATTCTTGTCTTGTGGGGAATTGCTCTGTTTCACATTATAGTGTTCCTAAAGAAACACCATTTATTCCTTATTTTTTGCGTTTGCAAGGTGTGCATGCTTATACGATTTCATTTTAATCATGCGCGGAATAAACATCTGATATCTTTCCTATAATAACAAAAACAAGCTTGAAAGGTGGTCAGCTTATTGTTTGGTTTGGTAAAAGCGCATCAAGTTGCAAAGGATTTGTCGTATATGCGCATTATGATTGCCAATGTATGTTTTATAGGAAGTTCTTCCCGGTGGGTGCTGGTGGACGCCGGACTTCCGGGTTCAACACAAAAAATCATTACAGCCGCAGAAAAGCTATATGGCGAAGGTATTCCGCCCCAGGCCATCATCCTGACACATGGGCATTTCGACCATACCGGTGCGGCGAAGGACCTGGCACAGCACTGGAATGTCATGACCTTTGCCCATAGCCTGGAAATGCCCTATCTGACCGGAAGAACCAGCTACCCGCCGCCGGATCCCAGCGTAAGCAGCGGTCTCTTGGCCAAGGCTTCAGGCCTTTATCCACGGGGTCCGGTGGATCTGGGCCATTTCGCCGCAACGCTGCCGGCTGACGGCAGTGTACCCGGTCTGCCCGACTGGCACTGGCTGCATACGCCGGGCCATACGCCCGGGCATATTTCTTTGTTCCGCAGCAGCGACGGTGTCCTGATAGCAGGCGATGCCTTCACGACAGTGAAGCAGGAGTCCGCACTGGCAGTTGCCCTGCAGGATGAAGAGCTTCATGGGCCTCCTGCCTATTATACAACGGACTGGAAAGCAGCTCAGGAATCCGTCAGCAAGCTGGAAGCCCTGAAACCTGCGCTGGCGGTGACTGGCCACGGTAAGCCCATGAGCGGAAGGACGTTCCAACATCAATTGAAAAAGCTGAGGTCAGACTTTGAACGGTATGCCGTACCTGATCAAGGCAGATATGTGGATTAAGGAAGACCAGTCCGGACTGATATGCCGGACTGGTCTTCCTGCTCTTTCTTATGCCTGGCTTGCCATGATTTTTTCGAGATTGTCCATCAGGTACTTCTTACCCTGGTCATTAAATACAATCATCTCATATTCCCTGCCGTTGAAGCTCCGCTTCTCCGTTTCGATACCGTACGTGCCTGATTTGTCGTTGATAATGGTTCGGGGCTTGCCGTCCTCCCCTTTCTCCTCGCTCAGGACACCCATTTTCTTGAGCTGCTTGTTCAGGTCCGTGCCGGTCAGTTTCCTGCTCTTCATGGGGTCGATGACGAAGTTGATCCGCTTGGCAAACTCGGTGACGCCGATCTTGCTTTCAGGAAGTGCCACCAGCTGCTTTTCATCCTCGGTGATGATGAAATCTGTCAGCCGTTTCATGTGGCTCCTGGCTTGATACCGGATCATATCGTTCATCACCTCCGAAATGTAAAAGAAGTGCCGGATCATTTTGGGATCATGAACAAAATCCTTTTCATTGATGGGCTGTCCGCTCAGCGGGTTGATACCTTCCGCAATTTTTGCCAGTACCTCCCGGGCTTTCATAAGCTTCTCGATATCCTGGGCCATTGCCGATCCTCCTTAATCTGTATTGCCGTTCCCTTTGCCGCCCGGCACTGCTGGCCAGGAAAACAAGGCTATACGGCTCTTAAGGAAGTATTCGACATCAAAATGTAAAATCCTTCCATTTTGTTAAAATATTTACATATTTTAACAATTGGTCCTGACTCATTGCTTCTCGGTATCTGCATTCGAAATGTTCTGTACATGTGACATGATAACGAATAGCGCACCTGACAAAACGAGTACACCGCCAGTTAACTGCACTGATGATAAGCGGTCATGAAACAGCAGTGTAGAGAAAACTACGGTAAAGACAGGTTCCATCATACTTATAATGGATGCCTTTGACGGCCCAAGCAATTCCATGCCCCGGAAGAAAAACAGCATGGCCAAAACTGTAGATAATAAAACCAAGCCCGCAGCAGGAAACCAGGCTTCAGCTTCAAAATTGAAGCTAATGTCCCCGTTTATAAGACCCAATGCAAAGACACCGATCGATGAAAACAGAGTAATAAAAGAAATGGCGACTAAAGGCGGCAGTTTTTTCACCACGTGATTCCCGAACACGATGTAGACTGCGTAAATGAATGCCGCACCCAAAGCCAGCACTATTCCTAATCCATTCATCTTTCCAATTGATGTTCCAAGTATCATCATCAGGCCAATAAAGGAAATGATCATAGAGCCTGCCATCTTTTTTGTCAGCTTTTCTTTGTCAATTAAGAAAGATAACACAGCCACCATCATGGGATTCGTATAAACAAGCAGAGAAGCAAGGGAAGCCGGAATATACTGTATGGATGAAAAATAAAATCTTGCCTGCAAATTGTAGCATATTCCGCCAAGCACAAATAAGAAGAATAATTCTTTTGTATGAATGACTATCTTTTTATACTTAATGATCAAGTAAGAAAACAGCACTGCTGCCGCTAGGAAAAAGCGTATGAATAATAATGTCGAAACGTTCATACCGCCTTGATATGCAAATAGTGCAAAAATTGGAAGCAACCCAAAGCCCAGAGCGGATAAGACTAATAATACCGCACCTTTATGGAAAGTATTCATACTATCACCCTATTTCAAATTTAGTAGCCTGCATCCATACGCTGTATCGCTAATTCTACCATCCGCATCACTTGGTTTCAAGATTTCCATCGGCACTATTTTTGCTAGTTTATCCGCCGATCCACTCCGACAGCCTGTCGAATACCGATTGGTCATAATCATACTTCAGAGAAACCTCCAGCACATCATAAAGCTTTTGCAGCTGCTTGACGATCTGCTCAAGCCTGTCGTCGTCATTTACCAGCAGATACATCCGGCTCCTGGTTCCATCTCCAATGCGCCCGCACAGAATGCCTTCCAGGTTGAAAGCCCGCCTTGAGAACAGACCTGTAATATGCGACATGACACCTGCATGGTTCTGTACAGTCAGTTCAATGATGACACTATCCTTATCTTTCATAAGTCTCGCCTCCTACCATATCATGATTGGCTGCGCCCGGCGGCACAATGGGGATGACGTTTTCCTTCGGGGGAATCGGTATGTTGACAAATGCCGGTCCTGAATGGGACAATGCCTGCCGAAGGACTTCCTCCATATTGCCGCCTCTACCGGCATCGTAGGCCGTGATGCCGAAGCCGCGGCTGATCATGGCGAAATCGGGATTTGTCACAAATTCCGAAGCAATGTAGTGACCGTCATAGAACATTTCCTGCTGCTGCCTCACCAGCCCCAGATGCCCATTGTTCAGAACGGCTACCGTTACATTCAGCTGCAGGTCTGCCAGTGTTGCCAGCTCCTGTATGTTCATCAGGATGGATCCGTCGCCGCTGAAGCAGATGACCCTTTTATCCGGATTGGCTATGGCAGCCCCGATTGCTGCCGGCAGACCGAAGCCCATGGTTCCCAATCCGCCTGAGGTGAGCAGTGTCCTGGGAAGCTTGAAGGGGTATCCCTGAGCCACCCACATCTGGTGCTGCCCTACATCCGTGGTGATGATGGCATCCTCCGGGGCCAGGCTGCCGATCAGCTTGATGATTTCAATGGGATGGCGGCCGCTGCCGCTTGGCATAAAAAATGGAAATGCTGCCTTCATGCTTTCGATCTGCGTGATCCATTCTTTCCGTTCATCTCTTTTGACCAGCGGAAGCATTTTTCCCAAAACCGCACCGATATCTCCTGTGATGGATATATCCGCTTTCCTTATCTTATTGATTTCCGCCTCATCAATATCGATGTGCACAATCCTGGCATTCCTGCAGAAGCCGGAGACTTTGCCTGTAGCCCTATCGTCGAACCGGACCCCGAAGGCCAGCAGAAGGTCGGTTTCATTCAGCAGATAGTTGGTATACCGGGTGCCGTGCATGCCCACCATGCCAAGATTCAAGGGATCGTCTCCCCTCAGGCACCCCAATCCCATCAGTGTGGATGTGACCGGTATGCTGTTCTTCCCTGCAAATTCCCTTAGAGCCCGGTAGGCATTGGAGTGTACGATCCCGCCGCCGATATACAACAGCGGCTTTTTTGCTTCATTGATCAGCGTGGCTGTCTGTTCAATATCCGCCATGCAGATTTCAACATGGCTTTTTTCTTTTGCTGCCGCAGGTTCAGGCCATGCTTCCAGCTCCACCATCCCCAGCTGCACGTCCTTGGGAATATCCACCACAACCGGTCCCGGCCTTCCGCCTTCGGCTATCCTGAAGGCTTCAGGCACCACCTGCAGCAATTCCTCCGGTGAACGCACCAGGAAATTGTGTTTTGTGATGGGGATCGTCAGACCGTAGGTGTCTACTTCCTGAAAAGCATCGGTTCCCACCAGTCCATAGGAAACCTGCCCTGTTACTGCTACCATGGGAATGGAATCCTGCTTGGCATCGGCGATTGCCGTCAAAAGATTGGTCAGTCCGGGTCCCGAGGTTGCAAAGCATACCGCCGCACGGCCTGTGGTACGGGCTATGCCTTGGGCGATAAAACCGGCTCCTTGCTCATGCCTGGCCAGGACGTGCCGGATGCTGCTTTTGCTGAGGGCATCATAAAGAGGCAGGTTTGCACCCCCCGGAATGCCTGAAATGACCTCGATCCCCTGTCTTTCCAACAGTTTGATTGTGATTTCCGCTCCGTTAACCTTCATTTACTTCTCCTCCTGTCAATTTTTCATCGTAAAATAAAAAACCCCTCATCCGTTAGGACGAAGGGTTATCTCCGTGGTACCACCTACATTTGCACATATCCGAAGGCTATGCGCACACTCATCAAGTACGGGCTCTCGCCGATACTCTTCCCTGCTAACGGTGGGTGCCGTCGGAATCTACTCAAGTCTTTCTTTCCAAAGCTCTGGGGCTACCTTCGATATATCCGTCACGGGGAATTTCCACCGGCATCCCCTCTCTATGCATCAGGTATATATTTACTCCTCCCCGTCATGGCCTTTGCTGTATTATGTATGATTTTAATCCGGCAGTACCCTTTTGTCAAGGATAGGTGCAGATTTCAGTAAAATCAGGCAAGCTGTTCAACTTTTTTCATATATTGACTATTCATATAAGCAGTGCTATGATACGGGGGAAATGAGGTGATTGCGTGAAAAAACTCGCTGTTTACATGAAGCCTTATTGGAAGACCGCCGTACTGGCTCCCGTCATGATGCTGCTGGAGGTTGTAATGGACCTGCTACAGCCTACCCTGATGGCTTCCATCATCGATAGAGGCATTGCAAACGGAGATATGGACTATATAATCAGAACGGGACTTCTGATGGTGGGTGTTGCAGCTATCGGCATGCTTGGCGGTGCCGGCTGCACCCTGTGCTCCAGTATCGCATCCCAGAGCTTCGGCACGGACCTCAGACTGGAAATGTTCCGCCGGATCCAGACCTTTTCCTTTGATAACCTGGACAAATTCAATACTGCCTCCCTCATCACGCGGCTGACCAGTGATGTCATGCAGGTACAGACGGTTGCGCTGGCTATGATGCGCATGCTTGTCCGGGCTCCGCTGCTCAGTATCGGCGGGATTATCATGGCGCTTGCCATCAACCCGGGTCTTGCGCTGATCCTTTTGTTTACCGTGCCGCTCCTGGTGGTGACCCTGGCAGTGGTTATCAAAAAGGGCTTCCCTCTTTTTTCTGCCGTGCAAAAAAAGCTTGACCGGCTCAATGCCGTCATGCGTGAAAACCTGACGGGAGTCAGGGTCGTAAAGGCTTTTGTCCGTTCCGGCTTTGAGCAGGAACGCTTCGGAGCGGCAAACAGCGACTTGAGAAGCATAACGGTGAGGGCTTCCCGAATGGTAGGCATGACCATGCCGGTTATGATGCTGATCATGAATCTCAGCATGGTTGCAGTTGTCTGGTTCGGCGGCCTCCGTGTCCATGCCGGCGGCATGCAGATCGGCCAGGTTATGGCTTTCATCAACTACATGGTCCAGATCCTTTTTTCGCTGATGATGCTGGCTTTTATGCTGATCATGGTGTCCAGGGCAAAAGCGTCCGTTGAAAGAATCAATGAGGTCCTGGACACAGACGTGCGGATCAAGGATTCGGTGAATGCTGACGCTGAACCTATCCAGGCAGGACAGGTGGATTTTGATAACGTCAGTTTCCGATATGAGGGTGCAGGCGGTGCGCCGGTACTGAAAAATATCACCTTCAGTGCCTCGGCGGGAGAAACTGTGGCCATACTCGGCTCCACCGGCTCTGGAAAATCCACCCTGGTGAATCTGCTGCCAAGGTTTTACGAGCCGTCGGAGGGGCACATCCGCGTTGACGGAAGGGATCTCAAGGACATCAAGCTCTCTGCGCTGCGTCAGAGCATCAGCCTGGTGCTGCAAGAGTCCATCCTCTTTACTGGGACCATCAGGGAAAATATACGCTGGGGTGACAGCCAGGCTTCCGAAGAAGCTATTGTAGAGGCTGCCAAAGCTGCACAGGCTCACGATTTTATCGTTAGCTTTCCCGACGGCTATGAAACCCTGCTGGGACAAAGAGGTGTAAACCTGTCAGGCGGGCAGAAGCAGCGGCTGTCCATAGCCCGGGCACTTCTGAAAAAACCGCGCATTCTGGTGCTGGACGACAGTACCAGCGCGGTCGATATGGTTACCGAAGCCCGTATTCAGGCGGCTTTGAAGGAACGCCTGGCGGGTACCACTGTTTTTGTTGTGGCGCAGCGCATCAGCTCCGTCCTTGAGGCAGACAAGATCCTGGTTCTGGAGGATGGGGAGATCATGGATATGGGAACGCATCATGAGCTGCTGCTAAGGTGTCCGGTATACCAGGACATCTATCACTCCCAGATAGGTGAGGAGGTGGTTTAGGATGGAGAATCGAAGCGGCAAAATGCCTATGCGGCCCGGGGGTGCCGGGGGCATGGGCGGCGGTGCCCGCCACATGGCCGGTTTCACGGGACCGAAGGTCCGGGCGAAGGACACCCGAACCACCCTGAAGCGCCTCTGGAAGTATCTCAGGCGCAGATCCGGCATGTTATTTACAGTATTTGGTTTTGTGCTTCTCGCCACGCTTTTTACGCTTGTCGGTCCCATCTTGATCGGAAGGGGTATCGACGCCATGACCGGCGGTAAAGGCGGGGTTGATTTCAGAAGCCTTGCTGCTATTGCATTGGCATTGACCTGCACCTATTTCTTAAGTGCATTGATGACCTGGTTCCAGACCTATATCATGATCGGAATTGCACAGGATACCGTCTGGGATCTGCGGTCCGACCTTTTCTCAAAAATCCAGACGCTGCCGCTGCGCTTCTTTGACGGTAGGCCTCACGGTGAGCTCATGAGCCGCCTGACAAATGATGTGGAGAACATTAATAATACCCTAACGCAGCATACAACACAGCTTTTTTCCAGTGTGATCACCGTTCTGGGTGCACTTTCCATGATGCTGTACCTGAGTCCGCTGCTGACCGTGATCAGCTTGGCGACCATCCCCGTTGGAATAGCCATAACCGCGTGGATTGCGCGCAATACCAGAAAGCATTTTTCAGCACAGCAAACGGTGCTGGGAGAACTGAACGGCTTTATTGAAGAAACGGTTTCGGGCCAGAAGGTGGTAAAGGCATTTTGCCATGAACAGGAATCCTTACGCAGCTTTGCCGCCGGCAACGACCGGTTGAAGGATGCAGGTATAAAGGCACAGGTATACTCAGGCATCATCCCGCCTATGATGAATGCCATCAATAATATGAGCTTTGCGCTTGTCGCCTGGGCAGGGGGCTGGATGGCTATCAACGGCCTCATCACCATTGGCATTATAGCCAGCTTTCTGAACTATTCCAAGCAGTTTGCACGGCCTATCAATGAGATTGCCAATCTGTTCAACATGATACAATCCGCCTTGGCGGGTGCTGAACGGGTTTTTGAGATCATGGACGAAAAAGCGGAGTTTGAAGGAAACGAAGATGCCCCCTCTCTTGGAGACGCAGCCGGAAAGGTCACCTTTGATAACGTGTGCTTCGGATACAGCAAGGAGGTTCCCGTTCTGAAAAACGTCAGCATGACTGCCGAGCCTGGTCAGACCATCGCCCTGGTGGGACCTACCGGCGCAGGTAAAACTACCATTGTCAACCTGCTGACCCGGTTTTATGACGTGGACAGCGGCAGTATAAGAATAAATGGAACCGACATCCGGGAAGTGCAGAAGGACAGCCTGCGAAGGGCCTTGGGCATCGTACTGCAGGATACCTACCTGTTTTCCGATACCGTCAGGGAGAATATCCGGTACGGCCGGCTTGATGCCTCTGATGCTGAGGTGGAAGCTGCAGCCAGGCTGGCCAATGCTGAGCATTTCATACTGCGTCTTCCGGAAGGTTATGATACCGTCCTGTCGGAGGATGGGGGCAATCTCAGCCAGGGGCAGCGGCAGCTTCTGACCATCGCCCGGGCCATCCTGGCCAATCCTGCCATCCTGATCCTGGATGAGGCAACCAGCAGCGTCGACACCAGGACCGAGCTGCACATCCAGGAGGCCATGCTCTCGTTGATGAAAGGCCGCACCAGCTTTGTCATCGCGCACCGGTTGAGCACCATCCGCGAGGCAGACCTGATCCTGGTCATCCATAACGGAGAGATCATTGAAAAGGGCTCCCACAAAGCACTCCTGGCGGCTAAAGGTTTCTATTACGAGCTTTATACCAGCCAATTAAGGTATTAAACGGAAAATGATTGTACTTTTCGGTACAATCATTTTTTTTGCAGCCGCATGATGGTCTCGTTCAGCTTGCTGACCACCGAATTGCCGCCGTTCATTAAATTCTGCCGGTAATTCAAAGCTGCTATTTCCACAATAGCCGCCAGATTCCGTCCCGGCTTGACGGGTACCCGTATATAAGGCAGCTTGATGTCCAAATAGGCCGTCATCTCGTATTCGGAGCCCACCCGGTCATAATGGGCATTGTCATCCCATGGCTCCAGGTTGATGACGATCTCGATATTCTTCTGAATCCGGATTGCGCTGAGTCCAAACAGGGAATTGATATCGATGATGCCGATGCCCCGAATCTCCATCAGGTTTCTGGTGATTTCGCTGCAGGTACCTACAAGGTTATCCGCCCCTATCTTCTTAATGACCACGAAATCATCTGCAATCAGAAGATGGCCGTTCCGAATAAGCTCAAGGGCTGTTTCGCTCTTGCCGATGCCGCTTTGTCCCGTGATCAGAACACCCACACCATATACATCCAGAAGGTTCGCGTGAATACTGATGCTTTCAGCCAGGGCACTCTGCAAATACAACGTCAGGTCCACATGAAAGCTGGAGGTTGACTTGTGCGTTCCCAATACCCATCGGCCATAGTGCGCCGCTTCCTTCAACAGATCATCCGACACCGTATTTCCGCTTGTAATGACAATACACGGGATGGGATAGCTCAGCAGCTTGCCCACCGCTTTCTTCCGTTCCGGATCAGGCAAGCTGTGCAGATAACTGTTTTCTGCATTGCCGATAATCTGGACGCGGACATGCTCAAAGTAGTCATAGTAACCTGAGAGCTGCAGGCCACACCGGTTGATCTCAACCTCATTGACCTCCGCCCCCTCCAGCCCTTCATTATATACCTTCAGATCAAACTCCTTGACAAGGTCTGCCACTTTAACAGCCATCGTGCATCTCCTTCTCTGCAAAATCTATGCCTTTTTCATGTTTATAACAATTCTACATCATACTGCCGCCTAAAGCAATTTGCTGAAAAAAAATACCGGATATGATCCGGTATCGTTTGCGTCTATTCCGACTTTTTCAGTACATAGTAGTATGGGTCCATACCTCTGTAGGTATAGTCGCCGCTTTTCCATTCGAAGAACATATATGTCTCTCCATCTATTTCCTCGATTGTACACCGGCTGGCTGTTTTCTCATACTTGTTAATGATCAGGTCATCTGTCCAGCGCAAGGGGAAGCTTTCCGCCGTTGTTGTCACGTTTATATTCCCGTTTTCCCGAATATCCAGCGTTACCAGGAACAAAACATCCAGCCAGCTTTTCTCTCCGGCGTTGAAGCTGTCTATGGATTTCACAAAATCCACACTCTCCCATTTGCCTATCATCCGAGGATTATCGGTAAACGGATAATCGACTTTATCCTCACGGACCACTACGTCCTGATGATCTGAATAATCTCTGCTGTCAACCTGCTTTAGCACATAATACCGGGGATCCATGTTTCTGAATATATAATCGCCGCTTTTCCACTCCATGAACAGGTAGGTTACACCGTCTATCACCTTGATCTTGTATCTTTCAGCCGTTTTGTCCTGTTCATTCAATATAAGCCCTTTTGTCCACTTGGAAAGAGAAGTCAGATTCCCGTTTTCAATGGCAAAGAGCAATCTTCCGCCTTTGACAAATGCCAGCTGAGAAAGATACATATCCTCTTCGAAAGACTTTTTACCCGGTGAAAAATTTCCGATTTCATCAACAAAATCTACAGCCTGCCATTTCCCGATCACCTGCGGATCATCCACAAAGGGATAATCCGTTTTATCAATATTTCTAAAGTAGGCGTAGCCGCCAAATGCTACAGAGAACAAGAGCGTGCATGCGATGATGGCTGCAACCGGCACCTTTAAGGCCCTTCCGGCCTTAACCGTTCTTTTCATACTTTTTTGATGCCCCTCCCAGATGGAATCGAAAGGCACTGATGGAAAATGCTGCTTCAAAACACCGTCCATCATATTTTCTATATCGATGTTAGATTGTTTCATAAATATCTCCTCCTCGACTCAAGATGTGAAAATCATTCTCCGGCAGCTGCTTTCTCAGTGTGTTCAAAGCCTGATTCAGCCTGGATTTGCAGGTTCCCAACGGTATATCCAGGATCTCGGAAATTTCTTTAAGCTTCAAGCCGGAGTAAAAGTGCAGAATAATAACCTCCCTGCTTTTTAAAGAGAGTTTATTGGTCTCCAGCCACAATTCCGCTTCTTCTTCACTTTTGATCACAGCTGTTTCCACCCATTCCCCACAACCATTTTCCGGCGTTTCCCCAAATAAATTGCACCACTTTTGCTTACGCAGCATATTTCTCGTGATATTCAGGGTGATTTTGTAAATCCAAGGCTTTATGGGCTTTGATGCATCATACATGCCATATTTGCTGAATATCTGTAAAAATGCTTCCTGTGTGATATCGTCTGCCAGCGCCTTATCCCTCGTCAGGAATAATGCCGTCCGGTATATGTAGGCCGAATGTTCCCTGAAAAGCATTTCCGCTTTTTCTTTTGATATTTGCTTTATCAACAGCGCTACCTCCTTTTGAGTATACTCAACCTATATACACATTCAATCAAAAAGAGGTTCGGTAGAATCCGAACCCCAATCGCCTAATCTTTCCTATACTTTTTATATGTATCTTCAAGGCTTTCCATTACCTTATTCTTCAACCAGAGCGGTTCCAGTATTTCGATGCAGTCAAAAAACCTTAATGCCAGCTTTACATATTCCTGTGCATCAACCGTACCTATTGTCAAAATGTATTTATTCCCTTGCTCTGTCAGCTCATCGTATTTAAAAAAAACGTAATCCTTCACCAGGTAAAACCTGGACTTATCCACCGCAATTTTAACAATTTCATATTTGTCATTGCCTTCTTCCCCATAGTAGCAACGTTGGCCACTGTAATCCTGAATGTCAAATGCATCAGGAAGCGCAAAGGCTTCGTCTTTCAGTACGACCTCCCTGATCCGGTCCATGCGAAAATGTTCGATCTGTTTGCATACTTCGCAAAAAGCTACAATCAGCCAAATACCGTCCCGATAGATTAAACCGTAAGGCCTGATATACAATTCCACGTCTTCCATTTTGCAAGGGCTGTAGATTTTAACTCTGGTTCTGCGGTTGCTTTCCAGGCCCTCTATGATCTTATAAAAGAGCTGCTGTTCACTAATATCCACATCCATATTTTTAATGTCAAAGAAGATCCTTTTTTGCAGGTTTTCAAAGCGCCGCAGGAGACAGCCGTACACATTGCTCTCCATCTTAAAAAAAGCTGAATTGACATATTGGGTATACCCTGGTATATTCACTTCTTTGATAACCTTTTTAGACAGCAGCATGGCAAACACCTCATCGGCATTAAAAACAACCGGAGGAATAAAGTAATCGTCAAGCAATGAATACCCGCCGTCCGTACCTGTCTTTGCCACTATGGGGACATTCATTTCGGAGAGCGCCTGTATATCCCTGTAAATGGTTCTTAACCCTACCTCAAAGGTTTTCGAAAGCTCAACTGCCGTCATTCTTTTGTTTTTGCTGAGAGCCAGTATTTCAGCTGTAAGCCGTTCAATTTTATTCATATCCATCACACTTCCAATATATTTTCAATTTTCATCTATTACTTGTATTATATTACTTTTTCATTCAAGTACATAGACTGCTATTCATCGTTACTTGGCAACACAGATCTCTTTTTTATACGCTTTCATGTTTTTTCCCGCACCCCTTTTCTCAAAGTGGAAAAGGCCATACATGGCGGCAGCTGCTATGATTGAAACAACAAGCACAACAATCCAACTGCTTCTTATGCTATATACTGCAATATACCTTCCCATGATCAGGGTTCCCAGTGAAGACCCTGCCCGGAAAATGATCGGCAGGATTGAGTTCATCCTTCCTCTATGGGACTCCGGAGTGTGTTCTGCAAGGTATACGCCGACTTCAGTGGCAGACAAAATTTCTCCAATCGTCCATATCACTGTTGATAGAATGAGCAGTGCGTAATGGTTGACAAAATATAACATGCCAAAACCTATCGCATAAAAAACACCGCTTAAAGCAATATTGGAAATCGCTTTATTCTTCTGTGTAAAGCTGATGATGAAGGTTGTCATGGTCACCACAACCACTGCATTAACGGTCATTAATGAGCCGAACATCGCCGGTCCGCCGGCACCAAAGCTTTCGTTCAGCTGCAGCGGGATGATGAATGTGTGCTGTGAATAGACAAAAATAAAAATCGGATAAATCAGGATAAACAGCAATATGTTCGGCCTCTTTAACAATACGCTTATCAAGCCGCCTGTTTCTGCTCTTTCCCCAACGCTCTCCCCGGAATTTCCGAAAGCCGTGATTTTGGATCCTTCTGGCTTTGATTCTTCGATATAGATCATGATCAAAAATACCGTCAGTATCAACGCGAAGGCATTTCCAATAAATATCAATGCCACATGGTTGTTGTACAAAAATCCTGCAATGAGGGGTCCCAGAGCAAAGCCTATGTTCCCGCCAAGATATTGCAGGGAAAATGCCTTTTTCCTTTCGGAAGGCAAGGTCAGATCTGCCACCATCGCCTGATAGGACGCTTGTGAAAGGGATCCGAAAAAGCAGGATGCAATAATCATCCAAACGATGATCAACGGGTCCCCTGCAAAAGCACAGGATAATCTCAATACAGCTGTAATCGAATGAGATATGATAATGACATGCCTTCTGCCCACGCTGTCAGAAAGCTTCCCCCCGAGCAACACAGAGGGTATGCCGATCAACCAGACCATCATCATATAAAAACCAACTGTCGCATTATTGAAATGCAGCTTGTCCGCCATGTATATGGCAAGAAAAGGGAATACCAGGTTGCCTGCGCTTGCAATCATATTGACAATAAACAATATGTAAATACTTTTATGCAATCCCCCATACGCATTTACCAGACTCTTAACTTTCACGCTACCCACTACTTTCTTTATAATATTGATGCCGGCTCGCCGGAGCCTACTACTCAATAATAAATGAACCATACTGCCATATACCTGTCAGTATGGTTTTGGAAATTGCAAAAAAAAGGAACCCTTTTAAAGGATTCCTCTCTTATTAATAAGTCTAGTTATCTGCCTGCGTTGACCAATGCTGCATTGATGGCCTCAACCACTCTGGCTGAAACAGCCTTTTCTGAGTCATTGGCTCCGAAGGCTGCCGCTCTGTATGCATACTTGTGCATCTTTTGACCTTCAGCCATGGGCAGTTCGATTTCTGCTTTTACGATGTTTTCTTCCGGAACCAGCTTGTCATTGGCCTTTACCTTGCCTGCAGCGTCCAGGAAGAATACTTGCATCTTGACAGGAACGTTCTTCTCCACCGTTACGATGACATAAACGCTCTTTGCCTTGTCCGTACCCGGGAATTCACCGTTCAGGAATGCTGCCCGGTACGGCTCTTTAATTTCTGCCTTCTTATATGCAGCGTCTATTGCATATTTGAAGCCGTCGCCGCTGGCTGTAGCGCCTGAAACAACATCAACCTTGGCGACGTTTTCTCTTGTCGCTGCTTCCCAGAACTTCTTGGTGAAACCAGGGATGTTTTTGACAACTTCCGCATAAGCGGATTCGCCTCTGTCAACCATGTTCTGACCGACTCTTGCCACTTTAACGTCAACGATGCTGCCGTTTCTCAATGTGACATCCGCACGGTTCGAGCCTTTGTCATAAGTGTGTCCGTAAGCGGTAAATGTGCCGTCCATGTAATTGCCCATCTTCTTGGAGGCATTTGCCAAGGCATCCTTGTAAGCGGCCTTTGCGGCAGCTGAAAGGGCTTTATTGCTCAGATCGGCCATATCCAGACCCTTGGCCAGCAGACCTGCTTCCAGGTTGACAACCATCTCCTGCTGTTCGGAGAACATGGTCTCTTTCTTGATCAGCTTCTTGTCTGCGCCGAAAAGGTGTACCTGTACCTTTGTTACCTTGTCAGCCGCGATATCAACCAGAACAAGTACCTTGGACTGATTGTCCACGCCGGCAAATGTACCTTCAAAATATTGTCCTGCCGCCGGCACCTTCAGCGCCTTTTCGAAAGCTCTTTCCACGGCCAGGTTCCAGCTGTGGCTGCTTTCTGTCGCGCCTGCGACGGCATCAACCTTGTCATCATAGTTCACTATGAAGGAACCGTGTTCCTTCAGCTTAGCCACCATTGGTGCGTTGGCTGCTACAACAGTTTCGTAAGCTGTTGCGCCTCTGTCGATCAGATTGGAGCCCAACCTGTACAGCTTGACATCAACCAGCTTGCCGTTTCTGATAACAACGTCGGCCCTCTCAACCCCCTTGTCTCTGGCAGCGCCATAAGCGGAGTAGAAACCGTCAACGTATTTGGAATCATTCACAACCTTGGCGTTCTGCTCTGCATCCCAGAATGCATTGAGAACTGCCTTTGTTTCAGCTTCCTGGCCTTTAACAGCCTGAGCAGCCATTCCTTTTGCAAGGATTTCTTTTGCAAGCGCACTTGTGAAGCTTAATTGCTCAGCGCTCATGGTTTTTTCGTCAAGTGCCGCATCTTTTGCGTCAAAAGGATAAATCTTGACAGCTGTCAGCTTATTCTTTTCATACGTCACAAAAACCATGTACTTGCCCTGAGGGTCTACGCCCATGTGCTCACCATCAAAATATACCATGCCTTCCGGTTTCACGGTGAGTGCTCTAGCGAAGGCTCTGTCCACTGACATGATCCAGCCTTCGGAGGATCTTGTAGCACCTGCTACAGCATCGGCCTTCTGAGCTTCTTCCCTTGTCTTGCCCAGGAGTCTCTGCTTCATCGGCTCATATGCAAACCACAAGCCCATATAGTTTTGTCTGACATCCCTGTCAATGAGCTTGGTGCTGGTTCTCATCAACTCGATATCCGCCACTTTGCCATTCTTGATGGTCACTTTGGCGCCTTCCGTTCCCTTTGAGTAAGCATTTCCGAAAGCCACATAGACGCCATCCTGATACTTGCTCTGGACAGCTGCAACGGGCTTTACAACGGGTACTGGCACTGTCGGTTTGACTGCAGGTGCTGGTTTTACAACCGGTGCCGGTTTGACTGCCGGTGTGGCAGGCTTTGGTGCCGGTGTTGGTGCAGGTGTCGTTGTCTCTGTCGCAGCAGCTACAACGTCCACTCTGCCGGGTGCAGCTGCATAGCCTGCTGCTGATACAACAGATGTGAGCAGGAATGAAGTGCAAATCGTTAGTGCAATGAGTTTTTTCATGGTCCACCTCCAAAAATAGTACAGAACTTAATTGTTATTATTCGACAAAGATTGTTAAATTCCTGCTTATGTTAACAAGTAATATTTATTATGTAATATTTGCTAATTTCATCACTTTCTTCCGGGGTCCTGACATAGAAAAACAGCCCTGCCTATTTATGCGGCACAGGGCTGTTTTCATACATTCTAATCGTTGAACCTTCTATTTTGTTACCAATTTAAGATCCACCGGTATGGATTTTTCTATACTTTCTCCCTTGATAACCTTAGCTGCGTTTTCTACGCCAAGCGAACCGATCATTGCCGGCTGCTGTGCAACCGTCGCAGCCATTTCGCCGCTTTCTACCGCCTTTACAGCATCATCCGTAGCATCGAAGCCGACAACCATAATGCTTCTGCCTGAAGCCTTAATAGCCTGCAGGGCGCCTAACGCCATCTCGTCATTGTGGGCAAATACTGCATTGATCTCTGGTTGGGCCTGGAGTATGTTTTCCATTACAGAAAGCCCCTTTGTCCTGTCGAAGTCTGCAGTCTGCTTTGCTACAACTTCAATGCCCGCGCCTTGAATCGCTTCATTGAAGCCTTTTCCCCTGTCTCTGGCTGCTGAAGTACCGGCAATTCCCTCGAGTTCTACAACCTTGCCTTTGCCCTCAAGCTGCTTGATGATGAACTCACCTGCCATTTTTCCGCCTGCCACATTATCCGAAGCGATGTGGGCAACAACGTCGCCGGCATTAGCGCCTCTATCCAGGGTAATAACGGGTATGTTCTTGCTGTTTGCCGCTTTTACGGCGTTGCCGACTGCATCGGAATCAGTCGGATTGATCAGAATTACTGCAACACTCTTCGTAATGAGGTCTTCTACATTCGCCATTTCCTTGGCCGGGTCGTTCTGGGAGTCCAGTACGACCAGATCCATTCCCAGCTCCTTGGCCTTCGCTTCGGCACCTTCCTTAAGCGTTACAAAGAAAGGGTTGTTAAGAGTGGAAATAACCAGACCAACTTTTTTCGCACCTTCCTGATTTGTTTCAGCCGGTGCGGCTGGTGCAGCTGGTGCGGCGCACCCTGCAAACAGGCCTGCCACCAGAATGACAACCATTGTCAATATCAGAGCTTTTTTCATACAATTCCCCTCCACTTTCATTTTTTATTATTAATGTATTTGTTGTTTTTCACAAACACATTAAGTTCATTTTGATGATTTTTGTTTGCGGTCTAGAAGCACGGCCACCAAAATGACCAAACCTTTCAACAATAGCTGGTAGTATGAGGATACATCCATGAGATTCAATGCGTTATTCAATACACCGATAATCAGGGCACCGATAATCGTTCCAAAGATGCTTCCTACACCGCCCGACAGGCTTGTTCCTCCAAGCACTACCGCAGCAATGGCATCCAGTTCATAGCCTGAACCGGCCTGCGGCTGAGCCGATGAAAGCCTTGCCGTAATGATTATGCCGGCGAGTGCTGACAAGAAGCCTGAAACTGTATATACGAAAATCTTGACACGGTCTGCGTTGATACCCGAATAAACTGTCGCTTCCTCATTACATCCCAGAGAATAGACATACCTGCCTGTTCTTGTATGCCTGAGGATATAATAGGCCAATGCAAAAACCGCCGCCATGACGTAAATGGGGATTGGAACACCGAGGAAATAACCGGCTCCGATGCTTGAGAAAACCCCGGCAACTTCATGGCTTCCGGTGCTGACCGGCTTGCCATCTGTAAAAACCATGGCATAGCCTCTTAAAAGTGTCATCGTCGCAAGTGTTGCAATAAAAGGCTGAATCTTGCCTTTACTGATCACAATCCCGTTAAATGCGCCTATCACTGCACCGATTGCCAATGCTGTCATAACTGAAGCGAATAAATTCGCCCCTCCGGCAATCATGGATGCCGCCACCGCACCTGTCACTGCTAGTATCGATCCCACAGACAGATCGATCCCGCCGGTTAAGATAACAAAGGTCATACCGGCTGCAATGATGGAGTTTATGGATGTTTGTCTCAAAACATTGAGAATGTTATTGACGGTCAAGAACCTCGGATTTAGCACGGCAATAACAAGCGAAAACAGTATCAGGACAAAAAGTGATTTATTTCTGATCAATTTTCCTTTGATTGTCATCATCATAACGCTACCTCCTTCTTCCCTATCGCCAGGCGCATAAGCTTCTCCTGATCGGCATCCTGATAATCAATAATACCGGCAATCCTACCCTCATGCATGACCAGTATTCGGTCGCTCATACCTAAAATTTCCGGCATCTCTGAGGAAATCATGATGATGCTCATACCTTCTTTTTTGAACTGATTCATGATATCATAAATCTCTTTTTTTGCACCCACATCAACGCCCCGGGTCGGTTCATCCAATATGAGAACCTTTGGCTTTGCTGCGAGGCTTTTGGATAGAGATACCTTCTGCTGATTTCCGCCGCTAAGATTCTTAACCTGCTGCATAGGCCCGGAGGTCCTGATGGACATGCTGCGGATCGCATCCTCGGCCATAGCTGCTTCCTTTCGCATATCGATTTTGCCCAGGAGGCCGGATAGCCTTTGCAGCACAGACAAACTGACATTCTCCTTAATGCTTAACCCAAGAACAACACCGTTTGCCTTCCGGTCCTCTGAAACATAAACAAGCCCGTTCCAGATGGCTTGACCGGGAGACTTGATATCTACTGGCTTTCCATCAATCAGGATTTCTCCGCTGCTTTTCCCATAAATACCGTATAACGTGCGAGCCAGTTCTGTTCTACCGGAACCCATCAAACCCGCAATACCGACAATTTCACCTTGTTTGACCTCAAAGCTGATTTCTTTGACCAATGGACTGTTGAGGTTCCTCACTTCCAGTGCCGCTTTGCCGGGTCTGCAGCTTATCCGCGGAAACTGCTCGCTTAATTTTCTGCCCACCATCAGCTCTATAACCTTGTCTTCATCCAGATCACCAACCGGATACTCCCCTATGAATTGCCCATCACGCAAGACCGTTACATCATCGCAAATCTCAAATATCTCCTTAAGCCTGTGGGAGATGTAAACAATGCTTCTTCCTTCTTCTTTAAGTTCACGGATAACGCGGAACAGGCTTTCCGTCTCTTTTTCTGTCAGTGCCCCTGTAGGCTCATCCATGATAATGACCTGTGCATCAAGGGAAAGTGCTTTCGCAATCTCCACCATCTGCTGCTTGCCTATACTGAGTTCACTGACCTGTGTCTCAGGACTCTCGGCGATGCCAAGGCGTTTCATGATAGTTCCCGCATCCTTATAAAGCTTTTGCCAGTCAATTTTCCTTAACCGGTTTACAGGCTCTCTTCCCAGGAAGATGTTTTCCCCGATGGAAAGGTGCGGAATCAGGTTCAGCTCCTGATGAATGATTGCAATCCCTATGCCCTGAGATTCCCTGGTATTACTGAAGGAGACAGCCTTTCCTTCAAGCTGTATTTCTCCGGAGGTCTTTTCATATACGCCGGTAAGAATCTTCATTAATGTTGATTTGCCGGCGCCGTTTTCACCAAGCAACGCCATGATTTTACCCTTATAGATGTTCAAATTGACAGAATCAAGTGCCTTAACGCCGGGAAATATCTTTGTTATGCCCCTCATTTGGATAATTATATTGCTCACTTGCACCACTCCTTAAAAAGCAACGCCGGATTTCAAGAGGATATTGGCATAGGGTGTGAACTCCCCAGTCCGTATCACTGCCTTGGAATCACGCGTTAGCATCTTGAATGCGTCATGTGGTACCTCCACCAGCCTTATGGTGATGCCTTCCTGCCTTTCTATTTCGCCGATCATTGAAACAATCCCGTTATATACCTCCGGGCTTTTTTGTTTTGTCTCAATTGCCAATATCACTTCTTCAACCCGCTGCTCTGAAAGCACCCCTTCCAGCACATCAAAAAAACCAGGTATTCCTTTTTTTACAGCCAGATCAATCCGCTTGACGTTATCCGGGACAGGCAGGCCGCTGTCCCCAATGACCAGGCTGTCACCGTGTCCAAGCTTGGATATGACATAGGAAATTTCAGAGTTCAGCAATATTGTCTTTTTCATTGATAATCCTCCATCAAGCCATATTTCTGATAAAAGCTTCTACTTCGGTGCGAAGCGGCAACGAGCTTTGTGCGCCTTCCTTCATTACGGTGAGTGCGCCGACGGCTGTTGCAAAAGCAATCGCATCTGCCATTTCTTTTCCCTCGCTGATTGCGACTGCCAATGCACCTGTGAAGCTATCACCGGCAGCAGTCGTATCAACCGCTCTCACCTTATGGGCCTTGTGGGAGCTGAAGCCTTGCTTGTTAATGTGAATGCACCCCTTCTCGCCCAGTGTTACGATCAATTCCCGGACACCCTTTTCTATCAGAAGCTGTGCTGCAGCCAAAACGTCGTCATCTGTTCGGATTTTCATTCCGCTGACCGCTTCCAATTCAGTTTCATTTGGAATCAATACATCAACATTTTCAAGCATATCATCATCCAATACTGCTGCCGGGGCAGGGTTCAATATGGTCGTCTTCCCAAGCCTCCTAGCCATTCTTAAACCGGATTTCACGGTCTCGATGGGAACTTCCAGCTGCGCAACGACGACGGATGCTTCTTCGATAGCATTGCGAACAGCCCGCAGCCGTTCAACCGTAAGCATATCATTGGCACCGGGCACAACAATGATGCAATTGTTTCCCTCCGTGTCAACCGTAATGGCTGCTATGCCTGTAGAAACGCCATCTGCTACTGACACCGAAGATGTGTCTACTCCATCATTCCGCAGGGAATGTATGAGTGTATTCCCCAGCTCATCTGCGCCTACGCATCCTACCATTTTTACTGCCAATCCGAGCTTGGCAATCGCATCTGCCTGATTTGCCCCTTTGCCTCCCGGTATCTGCATAAAGCTTTTTCCAATGATGGTTTCGCCCATCTTGGGCATTCTCGAGGCATAGGTCACAAGATCCATATTCAGGCTCCCGATAACCGTTATCATATCATCACCCCTTTGCTTTTCAACCTTACCTGTAACTTAAACCAACTAAAACGTTTTACTAAAGTGTAAAAAAAATTATGATGATTTTCTGACCATGAGCTCGGTATCTAGTATAATTTTTCTCTGTTCTTCCTGTGTTCCATGCTTTTCCAATACCTCAATCAGAAGCTCCACCGCCTTATACCCCATTTCATAATTGGGCTGCTTTACGGTAGTCAGCTCCGGCTCTACCATACTCGCCATCTGGATATCATCAAAGCCCACCACACCGATATCTTCAGGAATTGAGAAACCGGAATCCTTCAAAGTCTTTATAACACTGATGGCGATCAAATCATTGCCGCAAAATACTGCATCAAAAGCTATGCCTTCTCTTAAAAGCTGCTTCGCGGCTTCTATCCCCCACTCGCTCTTGTACTGTCCGGCTTTGATGTACCTTTCATCGTAAGCAATATTATATTCCTGAAGCGCTTTCTGGTAGCCTGCAAGTCTGCCCATAGCTGTTGTGGAGGTAAGGGCACCGGTAATAAAGACAATTCGTCTGTATCCCCTATCCAGCAGGTGCTTTACCCCCTGATAGGCGCCTTCCAGATTGTTTACCAGCACCTTGCCCTTTACATTCTCACTTTCCATATCTCGGTCGATCAGGACAATCGGGATATTGCCCCTATCATAGCTCGCCAGATCTCCTGTCCTTTTGGCAGAATGGGCGAAAACAATCCCATCAACCATCTTTTCAGCCAGCATATTTATATACTTTTCTTCTTTTTCGATATCATCATCCGTATTGCAGAAAATGATGCCGTATCCGGCTTCACTGGCTTTATCCTCTGCGCCTCTGGCCAGCTCCGGAAAAAATGGATTGGCTATATCCGGAATGATCAAGCCGATGGTCTTTGTCTGACGGGTAACCAAGCTTCTTGCCATGGTATTGGGTATGTAATTGCTTTCCTTTACAATTCTCAATACCTTTTCCCGGGTTGACGGACTGATGTTCTCATCCTTGTTGTTTAAGATCATCGATACGGTAGTGATGGAAACCTCCGCCATCCGGGCGATATCTTTTATCGTCAGCTTCATTTGCTTCATTCCTTTATAACTAGAAATGCTTTAAGTGAACCGTTTTATTGAAACGTTTTACTTAATTTTAGCACAGCCTTATTACTATTTCAAGTATCATTTATAAGAAGTTTGCGCGTTGGATATCATTCGATCAATTGAATTTGTGCTGTTTTCCAAAGATAACGTTACAATTTCCCATATTGCCTTATAAGTGCAAAGATTCTCCCTCAGGCTGAACCCGTCCACTGTCGTCATATTCTTCTTTGTACAACCGTCTACTGCACCTGCTTGGACCATGCTCGCCAAGACCCTTATCTCCTTCATCGGATCTCCCAGGAGCTTCTTTTGGGACAAGAGCGACATAGCTGCCACCAGGGCATAGGCACCCCAATTGGATACGCTTGCAACAATCAGATAGTCAGCGGCGAATTCCGCACATATCTTATCGCCCAGGCTGACCGTACACTCAATCTGTGCTTTGACCTTTCCCATCCCTACTTCATTGCCGCCGTCTCCCACTGCAATAGTGGTCATTCCCCTTTCCGCCGCCTTGTGGAACAGCAGGTCGGTATCGGGCACAATATCGCTCAGGTCCTCGCCCCGCATGGAATAGCACCTGCCGTCCCTTGCCCGTCCCGGCCTTTCAACTGCAATCAAGTGGGATGGCCTATACCGCTCAAGCAGACTATCACAGAAGCCTCCGGTATTCTCAACCGATACAATCTCAACCGGCGTCGATATCCCACGTGACCTTAATCCGCACATCACAATTTCAGCCGAGTGCCGATCCGTTATGATAACCGGACTTTTACCCATGGTCTCCAAGGCGCCGGCCAGAGCAACCGCCCCAGGCGGACCGTCTGTCTCCCCTGTCATGGTATCCCGGATGACAAAGCCGGTAACGATCAGCACAGTGGAAGCTTCGGCCAGACTTCGAGCCGCTTTTTCAAGCTCTCCCTTCACCCACGCCTTTTCCATCTGTCTTTTGCTCAAATGCTTGCTGATTACCGCCTCCATGGATTCAAACACATTGCTTTTCACCTCTTGTTCTCCCTCCTCTGTCCTATTTGCCCTATCGGCATACACCGGGTCAAAAAAATAATAAAGACCCAGTATATCGCAATATCTCTGGGTCTTATTTACGGGTATATGCGGCGGTCGGCGGCATACAGGTAAACAAAACAGATGAATCGTTGACTTCATTATAGCCTAATTGCATGTCTCTTTCAACCATTTCTTATCAGCATATACTTGTTTCGTGCGTCCTTGACAGCTGCCACAACAGCTTTCTGCGCCATGCCATGAAACCGTTCCTTTATTTCATCAACCATCACCTCAATGTCGTCTATCAGATTATACCCTGTGAGGATGGATTTGATAAAGTTATTGGTCTCCTCCCGGACCATATTGCATGTGGAATCTACAATTCTTCCTGTCTCTTTATCCAGAATGACACCAACAAAGAAAACATCGTATAGCGCTGAAATGGGATCGCTGCTGCTGATCTTCGATGCACCGGTCACATAGATTGTATTCTTGCCGTATTCCAAGATTGTACCTCCCTATTATGATATCGAAGCAGTACATGCCATCGGCTTCATTGTATCACATCACAGCGTCCTCTGGAAATAGCTGCGGGCAGCATCAAAACCTTGCCTGTAAAGAAATCTGTAAGTTTCATCGTTGGTGCTTATATCGAAGTCCACTGGAGAAATGTCACCGGTATCGACTTGGATGGATCTTGCTTTATCCGAGGGAGTGTGGTCGTATAGGTCCTGTTGGACCTGCAGTAGCGCGTGAAAGACGTTGGAAATGTATTCCGGCAGGCTGTTTGTATCTTTATAACTTGATTTGCTTCTGAAGCATGCGCCCAGTGTATGATGCTGCATTCCCGATGCAGTCTGATCCCTATAGTTGAAGGCATCAAACAGGTTGATCGGATAATTCCGCATGACACCGCCATCTGCAAATACATTGGTCAGTTTGTCTTTTGTAATTGCTTCATCATTGATTTGCACCGCTTCGAAAAACAGCGGGATGGACATGGATATCCGGACTGCCTGGGCCACTTCCATTTCCGGTGTCGTTTCGTAGCAGAAGACCCTGGAGGCTCTATAAGAAATATCGGTCCCAATGACATACAGATCCCGGAAAGTCCTTTTACCTTGATGGATCAATGGATTCTTAAAATCTGAGAAGGTGTAGGGAGGCTGTTTTTTTGATTGGTCGAACTGTGCAGCGATCTGCTCTTTGATCCAGTTGTAGAAATAGGTACTTGAATACCAGCCATAGTTCTTTACCAGCCGGTAAATACAATCCAGATTGCCGAACATCCTTTCGAATTCAGCTCTGACCATTGGGGGTATGTTCCGCATTTCCGGGATCTCTTCCTTCTGCGGCACCTTTTTGTAATCCAGCGTGTCTGCTATTTTTTTTATTTCGTCGAAATTCAGATTAAAGCTGGTAATACAAGCTGTGATAGCGCCGGCAGAAGTCCCCGCTGTTCTGTGTATGCTTTTCATGATCCCGGCTTTGTACAAATAATCCAATACACCTAAATAGGCTATTCCCAGAACACCGCCGCCTTCAAAAACCAAATTGCTGATTTGATGATACATACACTCACCTACTAATGTTTTTACTTCAATATATTCCGAAGCAGAAAACCATATGAAAAGAAGGTGCTGTCTCTGCAAGAATAACACGCCATTCGTGCCAGAACATACTGGGGTATTCATGACCAAGATGCAAAAAATATAATTGATCCTCATATTATTCTTCGCAACTGACTCATTTTGATGTATGAACTGAAAGGAGCTAATGAAATGAAGGTAAAAAAGCAACGCTATACTATTTTGATTGCTTCAGCCCTTATTCTGGCCATAGCAGCCAACCTGATGCTGATTCCGGTTTCAGCTCAGACTTCCATGACTGTATCCGATTTCGCCAAAACCGGCTTGAAAAATGAGACCATCAGTTTTACGGCTGCCGATTTTTCCTCCCACTACAACGACACCCGTGATCCTGCGCAGCCCTTGCAGAAAATCCGGATCACCCAATTGCCGGAAGCAACTGCAGGCCTCTTGAAAACCGGCGACACCGTCATTGATGAGGATGCCGAAATACCGGTTGATAACTTGGCTTCACTTATTTTTGTACCTGTGACGGATTGGATCGGCGCCACAGCCTTTAAGTGGCAAGGCAGCGACGGCACCGATTACTCTGAGAATGAAGCAACGGTCAGCATTACCATAGAAGAACCAGCTGTGGTCAATCAACCGCCGACAGCAAGTGATCTCAGCATTTCGACACAAAAAAATACACCTGTAACAGGTAAGCTGCCGGCGACCGACCCTGAAGGGGATTCGCTGACTTTCATAGTCGTTGCCGAACCGCAGAAAGGAACTGTAACACTCACCGATGCTGCCACCGGTGATTTCACCTATACGCCGGACAACAACGCAACTGGGGTAGACAGCTTCCAATTCAAGGCAAATGACGGAAATGCAGATTCCAACATTGCAGATATCGTTGTCACCATTACCGTACCCGAGCCACCGCCCTTTGTTTATGCAGACCTGGTAAACCATTGGGCCAACTTTTCTGCTGGCAAGCTGGCAGAAAGAGGCCTCATCGTCGGTGAGAAAATTGCCGGCAAGTATTATTTCTATCCGGATAAGATCATGACCCGAGCAGAGTTCAACTTATTCCTCAATGCCGCACTGGAAATCGATAGCGATACTCTGGGCAGCGAGCCGGTAGGCTATGCCGATGAGAACAAGATCCCGATATGGGTCTTGCATGAAGCCAGGGCAGCAAAACGGGAAAACCTGATCAATGGGGTAAAGGTCGGCAACAAAGTATTCTATCGTGCCAATGATAAGCTTACCAGAATCGAAACCCTGGTAATCCTGCATAATGCATTGAAGCCTACCGCAAACAACAACGAGCCTTTGACCTATGTCGATAAAGCCGCCATTCCCAAGTGGGCGGTGCAGCATGTCAAAAACATGCGGGGCTACGGCATTATAAAGGGTAATCCGGGCAACACCTTCAAGCCTTCCGATACGATCACCCGGGCGCAGGCTGCCGAATTGCTGTATCAACTGATCAAATACCTGGAAGCAAACCAGCAATAGCGGTGAAGCCCCATGTTCGGATGCAGGTGGAACTGCATCCGAACTCTATCATATTGAATATCTTGCCAAGTTTCCTTACTGATAAAGGATTTTATTCAATTAAGTAGAAATAGATAATCATATGGAATTTATCAATTTGTAATAAAAGGCAGGGGAAGAATATGATGCGTTCTATCGTAGCCCGAATTGGCAGTTTTTTGCGGACAGATTGGAAAAATGATCTGAAAGCGGATCACGCTGTCTTTGCAAAGGAATGCCTCGAAAGCAATATACAGAGGCAAAGGGTCATATTCATACTGCTTTTTTACTGTAACCTATTGCTATTGCTTTTCGACAGGGTCTACTATTTCCGTTTTTGGAATGTGGCTCCTGCTTATTTGAGATTGTTTTATTCACATTTATTCATGTTGGTGATTCTCCCGATTTTCATCTACGCAGCTTCACCGAAAAGAGTGCAGGCAAGCCTGCACTCCTTATCCATCCGACGGTTTATTTTCCAGTCAGGCACCATGCTGATTTTATTTTGGTGCGTATTCCTTGCAGTTAATGCGCAGTACATTCATGGACAGATCTCAGCCTATATCATCTGTGCCTTCAGCATTTCCTCAATTTTTATATTGACCCCCATTGAGAGCTTTGTCATATACGCTTCGTCCTTTATCACTTTTACTGTGGGATTATCCTTTGTACAGCATAATACTGCAAAACTAAGCGGTAACCTAATAAATGCTTCAATATTGATTATTCTTGCCTTTATCATTTCCAGAATCATGCTCTTTTATCACTTAAGGTATTTCATAGATAAAAAGATCATCGAAAAAAAGACTGAGCAGCTGAACAGCTTTAATCATCAACTGGAGTCCATCATTTGGGAGCGTACCGATGAGCTGGTAACCGCCAATGAACGGCTTATTGACGAAATGGAGATCCGCCACCAGGCTGAGCTGGAAGCGGCTGCCGCCAGATACATTTACGATGAAAAGGAAAGGGAGCTGCATCGGCTCATGGAGCTGGAGAACCTGCGCACCAATTTTTTCTCCAATATTTCACACGAACTGAAGACGCCCATCAATGTCATCCTGTCCGCCGAGCAGCTTGTCAGCCTGAAGCTCAAGACGATGCTGGCCCCCCGGGACTACCACAACATTACAGGCCAAATAGGCATAATCCGTCAAAACTGCTACCGGCTCATAAGGCTTGTTTCCAACTTGATCGATATCACAAAGATTGATGCGGGTTACTTCCAGCTTCACCTGCATAACCATGACATAGTAAGTGTCGTAGAGGAAATTGTACAGTCAGTCGTGCCTTTTGTCGAAAGAAACAGAATCGGGATTGTTTTTGATACCGAGATTGAAGAGAAAATAATAGCATGTGATGCAGATAAAATAGAGAGGGTCATGCTGAATCTGCTTTCCAATGCCATAAAGTTTACACCAACCGACGGCACCATCACAGTCAGCATCATGGATGGCAGCGATTATATTGCAATCTCTGTCAAAGATACCGGTGCCGGTATCCCGGCTCACTTTCAGAGCAGCATATTCGACCGATTTGTTCAAGCCGACAACAGCTTATCCCGAAATGCCGAAGGAAGCGGCATAGGGCTATCCATCGTGAAATCCATTGTAGAAATGCATCAAGGCAGCATTTCTGTGACAAGTACACCAGGCAGCGGAAGTGAATTTGTCATTCAGCTGCCTTATACTGTGCTGCCGGAAAATACGATGGAATGCCCGAAGGAAAGCTTATCTGCCGACAGGAGAGTGGAAAGAATCCAGGTTGAATTTTCCGACGTTTATCATAGCTCTGTACACTCTTACAAATAATGGTGTGCAGCCAAAACAGAAGTCAGCCGGCCAATAGCCGGCTGACTTCTGTTTTATACTCTAAACTTCACTACAGCATTTTGCATATCAACCGCTATCTGTGCAAGGTTTTGAGCAGCGTTTGCCACTTCCTGCATAGATGCATTTTGCTCCTCGGAAGCTGCTGATATCTCTTCCGAAGATGCTGCCGTTTCCTCCGACACTGCGGCAATATTGCTGATATTTCTGACAGCGTCATTGCTTTGGACTGAGATTTGCTTTGAAAGTGTGTTGACGTCACCGATTTGGTCAACTACCTTCATTATTTCAGAAACAATCGATTTAAACGCGTCTCCCGTTTTGTCAACCGCTATTACCCCCTCGCCAACTTCTCTGGTACCTTCTTCTATAGAAGCCACAGCCACTTGTATTTGCTTTCTGATTTCACTGATGAGCTGTGCAATTTGCTGTGCGGATACGGAGGATTGCTCTGCCAGCTTCCGGACTTCATCTGCAACGACCGCAAAGCCTCTACCCTGTTCACCTGCTCTTGCCGCCTCGATGGCTGCATTTAGTGCCAGCAGGTTGGTTTGATCCGAAATGGCTTTTATGGTGTCTACTATAGAACCGATTTTCTCAGACTCATGTCCCAACACGTTGATTGCATTGGCATTCTCTTCGATTACCTTTTTAATCTCTTTTATTTTTGATACTGCATTATCCGATTCGTTATTCCCGGCTTGTGCTGCTATTAGTGTATTCTCGCTGGATTTTGAAATTGCACTGATCTTATCAGAAGCGACATCCATATTTTTAGAGATATTGTTGACTGACTGGCTGGCACTTTCAGATTCACTGGCTTGATTGGATGCACCTGCAGCCAGCTCATTAATGGTTCTGGTGACTTCCTCAGCTGCCGATGCAGACTCCTGAGACGATGCTGACAGCTGCTGGCTTGCGGACGCAAGCTGTTCTGCCGTCTCGCTTACTTGCCGGATAATCATGCTGAGATTGCTTACCATCGCTGTAAAAGCCTTTGCCAGGTCCTCTACCTCATCATTGGATTTAAGCTTGGGTACTTCCTGAGTCAGGTCTCCTTCGGACACTTTCTGCGCAATGGCAGTTAGCTTTCTTACCGGTCTGGATATCATCACGGTAAGAGAAATACCGGTAGTAAGACCGACAATTAGAGCTAATGCAATGATGACAAAGGTAATTAACTTCTTTTGGGATATATTCTCTTCTACTTTGTCAATGATCCCGGTATTTACTTTGTCAACCCATTCAATCCATTCTGATGTTACTTTCTTCATTTCGTCAACCATCGCTTTTGCTTCTGTTGCCTTTTTCATGGCACCTTCCGCATCTCCTGAGCCGGCTAATCCGAAAATCACTTTTACATCACCGTCATATTTGCTATCCAGCTCCCTTACCTTTTTCAGATATTCTTTGGATTCCTGCGTCGTAATCAGTTTGCCTACCTCTGAAAATATTTCTTCCTTTTGCAGTTTTATATCATCAAACAGTTTAATATAATTTTCATTTTTGTAAAGCAAATAGCCCCTGACAGCAGCCACCTGCTCAAGGCTTAATGACCGGATCTCCCAAACATAGGCTTCTACAGGGATATTCCCTTTAACCATTGTGCCGTACTCAGTACGTGCCGTATTCATTCCGGAAATACCTAGATATGCGACAACTAGAATGAGTAAAGTAACAAGTATAAAGCCACCCAGAATCTTTTTTCCTATGCTGATTCTCATTTCATATCCCCCTTAACCATTATACTGTATAAGACAAACATGCCTGCCCATTACTTATCCTGAAGTTGCAGCTGTCTCCGTTAATATTACAAAATATAATGCATTTCAATCCAATTCTATTGTATACGACACCAATGAAAGAATAATGAAAAAAAGCCCGATAAACATAAAAAAACCCGCAGGGCTCAACCCTTACAGGCATATGACAGCAGTAAATAAAATTTACTGCAATTCAAACAATATTATGATCAGTCCAAACCGATTCTTAATTCCGCATACAGGTTAACCAAATTACGGCTAGGTTTTACACCAAATTCCCTGTGGATTGACTTGACGTATCGTTCATAATGCTTCGCCAATGCCGACTTATCCTTCTGAGCCGCATAATACCGCATCAGAAGAATATTGGCCGCTTCATCATGCTCATCCAAATCAATCAGCTTTTTAAACAACCTGAATGCGTTTTCTTTTTTATTACATTCGATGAGCAGCATTCCTAGCTCTTTTATAAAAGTAGCGTATATTTCAAATAGTCTCTGTCTTTCTGATATTGCCCACAGATAAGATCTATCGCCAAAAATATCACCAGCATACATCCTCTCTGCTTCCAATGCTTCATTGATGTTATGCATGCCTATAGCGCCAATATCCTTGATCCTTTTTTCAAAGTCGATATAATCGATATAAACCCCTTCCAACTCCAATCCATAGCTTTCCATACCGGATATGATCATGAACTTCAGGCTGTGCTGTTCCAATGATTTACGCATTTGATAGATTGATGTATTGAGATAGGCCTCCGCATTTTTCTTGGTCATCCCGTAAAAAACCTCATCCAGTATGACACGTCTGGAGGTTAGCCTTCCTTTATTCAACAAAAGGTATGAAAACAGTTCAATACTTTTGGAGGAAATCCATTTGACGGCTTTATCCTTATCTGATCGAACATCCAAGCCACCAAGGCAATAAATTGCCGCTTTGTTATTGGTCCGGGGCATGGCGTTTGCGTCTCTATATTTATTCATTCTCTTCCTGCGAATTTTGGATACTGTGCTTTCCAGCCTTTGCTGGGAGACAGGCTTTATTATATAATCAAAGGCACTGACCTCAAATGCTTCCAGTGTATATTCCCTAAATGCCGTCAGGAAAACAATCTCCATATTCAAGCCGGCTGACTGCATTTTTCTTGCCAGCTCCATACCGCTTTCGCCCGCCAGATTTATATCAATAAAAACTATATCCGTCTCATGCTCGTATAAAAATCCGTACGCGTCCACCGCTTTCTGAAACATACCGACAACCTCAATATCCGGAATTCCGGAAAGCATTTTTTTGATAACAAGCAATACTGATTCTTCATCTTCTACTAATACAGCTTTCATTTCGTCTCCTTCAGCCTCACATCAATAGTCTATGCAACGCCAACCGGCAGGTGAACCGTAAACTCGGAACCAAATCCAAAACTGCTGTTGGCCTTTAATTCTCCTTTATGGGCTTCAACGATTGCTTTTGAAATAGCCAGTCCCAAGCCTGTGCTTTTTTCTCCTCCGGTCCCTTTTATACTTGTTTTCCCGAAGGGTTTAAAAAGCTTGTCCATTTCGTGCTCCGGGATTCCAACGCCATAATCGATAACAGCTATTACTATTTCCTCATTCTCTCTGAAGGTGTGTACTTCTATTTCACTGTCAGGGTGTGAAAATTTAATTGCATTGCTGACAAGGTTGTTCAAAACCTGCTCGAACTTGTGTTTGTCAATCATTAATTCAGGAAGCCGCGCTTCATAACTAAACTTGATGCCAATCCGCTTTTTATCTGCAAGGACTCGATTGACGGCTATGTTTCTTTCAATAAGCGCAACTACGTCCAAGCTTTCTTTATCAAGCTTCATCTCTCCAGACTCAATTTCCAGTATTTCAACCAATTCATGTAGCATTTCAAGCATAAATTCCGATGATGTATTCATATGCTTCAGATAACTGTATTGCTCATCGCTGGTCGTCTCTGAAAGATCATTCATAAGCAGTCGGCTGAGAGCCAGCATAGCACTAGCCGGATTGCGTAAATCATGCACCATCATGCTGAGAAACTGATTCTTAAACTGATTTGCTTTTTCCAGCTCGCTGTTTTTCTTAGCCAATTCTCTCTGCATGTTCACCAATTGGCTGTTCAGTGCGCTGATCTCATCGAAGTATCTACTGTAGTAAAGTTTTTCCATGTCATTATCCACTTCAGGGTGCATCATTATAAAGCACCATCCTTCTGCATGAGCTGCTGGCAAAGAGCAACAGCTTCTTTCGCATCGATGGAGCATCCATCTGCCTCAATATTACGCCATAGGTTAGGAGCAAAATTGAACGGGTAACCGCCCACGATGATTTTGGGCTTGTCCAGCCCGGACGCTTTCTTAATCCTGTAAATCAGATTCTCCGCTTTGCTTATGTTTACTGTCAGTGTCGTAGAAATGGCTATCACATCCGGGTTAATCCGAAGTGCAGCTTTCACGATCCCTTCTTCTGGCATATTTGCGCCCAAGTAATGCGTATCCCAGCCTTCCTGTTCCAAAAAATCTGCAACCATACGTATACCCATCTCATGTAGCTCATCCTGCACACAAGTTGCTAAAAACCTCAATCCATTTGCTTTCCTATTCTTAAGAAATAGTTGCGGGTATAGTTGTGACATGATGACTTGAGAAATAGCCGAGACGTAGTGTTCCTCTGCCACGCTGACTCGGTTCAATTGCCATAGCCGGCCTATCTCATACTGAGTTGGCTGGAGTATATTCAAATAAACATCATTGATGCTTGTACCATTTTCTACCGCACCGAAAACTAGTTCCATGGCCTTTTGCTTCTCTCCGCGCAGTATGCAGCCTAAATATGCTTCGGCAAGCTTTGCATAAGGATTCGCATCGATTATGAAAGAAGGGATATCCACAAGATCATTTTTAGTTTCCAGTAACGCTGCGTCAATAAAGCTCTCTATAATTACATGTTCCGATGCCGGAAGCATCTGCCCTGCAACAATCTTCGTGCACAAAAGGTTTGTTTCCAAAGCCTTTACATCAAATCCAATGCTTTTCAGCATTACCTTGGCCCATTCGACACTTTTTATAAACAGTATCGGCTCATCTTGTGCAATAGCCTCCGCTAGATGGGAAATGAGGTGATATGTACCCAGTTTGTACTTTTCATAGGCTGAGATCCCACCCAACCTGGCAAATTGCGGTTGAAGTTCAAAAAGCTTATTTATAATCGATTCTGCTATGGATCCTTTGTTTTCACACAAATATCGATGTATCTTTTTATTTACCTCCAGCATCATCTTATCTCCTCATCAATATCGCACCTGTGACTATCCGTAACTAAAAAGTGTATGACGTCCTACCTGATCTCAGTGACCATTATAGGACCTATCGTGTGAGATCGTTGGCAAGTAAATCAATTAATAGTTTCAATTATCTTATACAAATAAATTGTAAAAGAAATCGCATATGTTGTCAATTTTTCTCAAGCAACTTCCTTCAGAAAGGCGCTATCTATTTGACTGCCTTCACACACCAATAGTTTTTCTCTTTCACGACTTCCAAGATGTTGTCGCTCGGCTCCGCCGGTCCAGCGGAAATCGTCCAGTAAAGCTTTATTGTGAATTCATATCTTCTCTTTAAGCTCCTTGCATGCGACGTCATATTGATAAACCCCATTCCGCTTATGCTTGAATAGATAAAGCCTGGATATGCTGATGCATTGTTTTTGCATCGCTCTTATTCACAATGTTGCATTAATACTTTGTTGAATTGGATTGAATTAACTTTTAAATACTCTTTTATAGATGTCTGTTGATGATATTGAAGAGCAAATTTATGTTAATTGGTTTACTGATATAATCATCCATCCCTGCTTCAAAGCATTTTTCCTTGTCACTGGCTAATGCATATGCAGTTAAAGCCACTATGGGCGTATATATACCCTTCGATCTTCCAATCTTCCTAATTGCCTTTGCTGACGAAAGACCGTCAAGGACTGGCATTTGAACATCCAAAAATACCATATCAAAGTCTCTGCTTCTATAAGCCTCGATAGCTTTCTCTCCATTATCAACTGCAACTGTATCAATATTTATTTTCTTAAGCATTGCGGTAATTAACTTTCTGCTTATTTCATCATCTTCGGCAACAAGGACTAATCTTCTGCCTTCTTTATTCTGTAATCCGAGATATACATCCTGCTTAACCATCTCAACTTTATCCTGCTTATTAATTCCGGAATCTTTTTCAAATACGGCTGTAAAAAAGAACGAGCTCCCGCAGCCTTCATCGCTTTCTACCCATATATTCCCACCCATCAGTTCTACCAGTGCCTTTGAAATTGCGAGCCCCAGGCCCGTTCCTTCGTAATGTTTTGTATAGGAACTATCTAACTGTTGAAAACGTTCAAACAGTAACCCTTGCTTATCCTTTGAGATCCCTATGCCTGTATCTTTTATCGCAAACAGCAACTTGACATTGTCCGCACCATTGGTAATCTGCGTAATAGAAAGCTTTACCTCCCCTGCTGAAGTGAATTTCACTGCATTGCCGAACAAATTGGATAACACCTGCCTTAACCTTACCGAATCACCATAAATGATCTCCGGGACATCACACCTAATGTCTAATGATATACTTAAGCCTTTCGAATTTGCATTAATTTCAAACAATGCGACCACTTCATTTATGATTGCATATAAGTTGAACGGCTTGTTCTCTAAATGTGCTTTTCCAGCTTCGATTTTTGTATAATCCAAAATATCATTTATGATTCTTAGCAATGAATTTGATGATTTTTTGATAAGTCTCAGATACTCCTTTTGTTCATCCGTCAGATCAGTCATTAACGTCAAATCGGTCATTCCAATTATCCCATTCATAGGCGTCCTGATTTCATGGCTCATATTTGCAAGAAAGTTGCTCTTTGCAGCATTGGCGCGCTCAGCTTCTTCCTTGGCATCCCGAAGGTTTTTTTCATTCATGACAAGGTTGTCCTTTATTTCAATTTCTTTTAATCTCTTTAAACCCATTTGAGCAAGAATTTCTGTCAGGCTCTTGACAAATCTGATATTCTTTTGAAGCTGTTCCTCTGCCAGAACCGGTACCTTTGATACAGCTTCCAGGTATTCTGTTTCCTCAAAACCATATATTACAGCCTGTTGCCTAAAAAAATCTATGTTCGGTTTATCCAGGAACAACTGCCCAACAAAAAAATTTGCCAGATGATTTCCTTCTATGACAATTGGGACAGCATTATCCGTCATGCCATGTGGGCATGTGTATGAAACTGCCGGATTAGCTTCATGGATATGATCTACTATATATTGGTCGCTTTTCTTGCACTCCAGCTCAGAGATTATGTTGACACGGTGGAATTTTGTGCATATGTCTTGCCAGCCCGAAGCTATAATCACATTGCTGTCATTATCAATGATGGCTGTGGCAAAATTGAAAGCTTGGTTCAGATGATCGAGCAACTCCTGAAACAAATTGATATCTATCAAATCTTGTAATTTATACGCCATGTTTTCCTCCCTCACACTAAGCATGTTTTCATGAATTTGCATCGGATAAATCCGTATTCTGTTACCAATAAGATACGACCCATTGTACATTACATAAAAACCTTACCATTATCTGATGACAGAATTATGACAAGTTGCCTTCGTTAATCACAAGACCATCATGCTCAATGCTTTGAACGCGTGAGGATTTCTTCTATTGGCCTAGCAGCTCATCCCCTTCTTGCTTCCTCCAAATACCTAATAATCCCACAAAAGATGCTCCAGGCGATTTTTTCCTGATAATGGTCCTCCCGCAAAAGCTGCTCCTCCTCATAGTTTGAGAGAAAGCCGCATTCTACCAGGGCACCCGGTATCGTGTTGTTTTTCAGGATATAAACGCTGTCAGTGGGCTTTGTTACCCTATCGTTGCCCCTGTTCAGCACCTTGATCAGCTCAGCCTGGATAAGATCCGCCAGCCGTCTGCCCTTTTCATCGCCGGTCTGGTAGAAGGTCTGAGCTCCATAGTACTGAGACTGCGGAAAGCTGTTGAGATGGATACTGATGAACAAGTCTGCACTGCTTTCGTTAATGAGCTGATGCCTGTTATTGAGGTCTTCGCTCTTTCTCGTGCCGGTCCTGCCTTCTCCCTCCGTATAAAGACCGCTGTGATCTTCCCGGGTCATGATGGCCAGGCCGCCGCCCTGCTCGATTAGCCGCCTCAGCTTCAGCGCCACCTTCAGATTGATTTCCTCCTCCGTTACACCGGTAGCCCCTGACGCGCCCGGGTCACGCCCCCCATGCCCTGCGTCGATGACGATGACTGCCCCGTTTATCGGAAGGGAATAAGTCGCCATAGCCGTTTTC
Organism: Calditrichales bacterium MX18-03; assembly: GCA_021083345.1. Classification (GTDB taxonomy): domain Bacteria; phylum Bacillota; class Clostridia; order Lutisporales; family Lutisporaceae; genus JAJGRE01. The sequence continues at coordinate 1,499,054 of JAJGRE010000001.1, forward strand.
GATGCGTATTCCACGCTCACAATAAGCAGCAGGATCCACAAAAGCCTGATGAAAAGCTTATAAACATATCTTCCTTCTATCAGATAAACTTTCAAAATGTCACCTCCAAGAATCGTTCTGTGCTAATTCATGATATTCAGGGGACAATAGCATCAGAACTGGTTCAGTGTTTTTTCAACGAGGTAAGATTCCAAAAATTGTTTATTATATGCCATAGTATGCTATAATGTTAGGAGATGCATTGGGGAGGTAGAGAAGAATTGATCGATGAAAGACTATGTAAAATGGCCAGGGCTTTAGTGGATTATTCTTTGGGGATCAAGGAAGGCGATGTGTTCCTGATTCAGGGCTATGAACCGTCCATTCCCCTTATAAAGGAAGTATACAAGGAAGCCCTGAAGAGAGGCGCCCACCCGGAAGTACGGGTGCAAGTGGAAGAGTTGACTGAAATCATGATGAAATATGGAAATGAGGATCAGTTGAAGTTTATATCCCCGGTTATCCAATGCAGTACGGAAAAGTATACTGCACTGCTGAAAATTGGTGGGACCTATCACACCAAATCTCTTTTGAACATCAAACCGGAAAAGATAAGCCATTACGAGTCGGCGCATAGAAAAGCAGGCGCAACAGTACAGAGAAGAGCTTTGGAAGGCAGCATGCGCTGGAGCCTGACCCATTATCCAACCTTGTCCGGTGCCATGGATGCCGGAATGTCCGTTTCCGAGTATGAGGACTTTGTGTTTTCCGCTTGCTTTGTAGACAGAGAGGACCCCATAGCTGAATGGAAGAAGCTGAAGGAGGACCAGCAGAAGATTATTGATTACGTCAGTACGAAGGATCATTTCCGTGTCGTTGCAAAAGACACCGACCTCACGCTTCAAGCAGGCGGCCGCACCTGGGTCAACAGCTGCGGTACCACCAACTTCCCCAGTGGTGAGGTCTATACCGGTCCTATCGAGGATTCCTTGAACGGCACGATCCGTTTCACCTATCCGGCGATCAAATCCGGCAGACCTGTGGAGGATGTTCAGCTGACCTTTGAGAACGGCAAGGTGGCCAAGGCCACTGCCAAAACCGGTGAGGATTTCCTGCATGCCATGATCAATATGGATGCCGGCGCCTGCTATGCCGGAGAGTTCGCAATCGGTACCAATTACGGGATCAAGCAGTTCACAAACAACCTTCTGTTTGACGAGAAAATAGGCGGAACGATGCATATCGCTTTGGGCGCTGCTTATCCCATTACCGGCTCGAAAAATGAGTCAGGGCTGCATTGGGATATGATCTGCGACATGCGGCAGGGTGGGGAAATCTACGCCGATGGGGAACTGTTCTATAAGGATGGAAAATTCCTGATATAAATAATAAGAGAATGCTTCGTTCAAACTGAACAGGCATTCTCTACTCTTTTCTGTTATTCTTCCATTCTGCATTCCCTGAGGAGCTTTGGCAAGTCAGAGCATTCCTCCCGCATCAGTGAGAAGAGCTCAAGATCATAGTACTTACCTCTGCAAAACACGGTTTGACGCATCGTACCCTCATGGGTGTATCCGCACTTTTCTGCTATCCTGCGGCTTGCTATGTTCTCAGAGAACATATTGACCTGCAGACGACGGATGGGTTTTATGGAAAAGAGGAAAGCTGAAAACAGCTTCAGGGCTTCTGTCATATAACCTTTCCCCCGGTCCGCCCTTCGATACAGCCTGTAGCCGATTTCATACCCATCGGCATATTTCAGGCCTTTAAAATATGTAATGTCACCGATGAGCCGGTCCTGTTTGTCGGTAATCAGCAGTGTGCCGAAATCCTCCTCCCACATCCCGTTCTCTTTGATCCTTTTCTTTAGGTTGAATTCTGAAGGCAAATTGAAGGCATCAAAATCCCCTCTGTCCTCCACCAATGAAAAAAGCTCAAAAAGCTCATCCACATCGCGCTCCCGCACGGTCCTCAGGTTTATTTCCTTCCCCACAATCATTTAGGTGACCCCCGTTGAATTCTTTTATTTTTCTTCTCTATAATAGTCGTTTTTTAAGGCTGAGCCCACAGCGTAAGCTTGCTCCATCAGTTCCTTCCGGTTCCAGGTAGGGATCTGATCCACATCCGGCGCTGTAAGGGCGCCCTTCCACGTGGTATTGATACACTTGTAAAACAAATCCAGTACCTTAATGGTGCAGTCAAAGTAAGCCTCTTTCTCCGGTGCACCGGCAGTGCAGAAAACATACCCCATGCGCAGCTTCCTTGATATAAGCTCTGTTCTGCTCATGTATTTGCTGGACCATACAGCCTGACAGCGGTCAATCAGCCTTTTCAGGTCCGACGTGACGGTGTAGAAATATACCGGTGTCGCTGTAAGCACAATATCAGCTTGATCAATTTGGGTATACACCTGCTGCATCTGATCTTTTATGACGCAGCGTCCTGTCTTGTAGCAGCCTTCACAGCCTGTGCAATGCCCGATGTCTGAATTGGCTGCATAAATCTTTACAACCGCTGCCTCTTCAGTGCTGAATGCTTCCAAAGCCTTTTCCAGCAGCATATCGCTGTTATGCTTCCTGCGGGGACTGCCGTAAATCGCAAGTATGTTCAACATCCAATCTTACCTTCCATCCTCTGTGTTATAGCTCTTGATATAGCCTTTGCCGATCAGCTTCTCAATATGATGGTTCACTTTCTCCTGGATATCGATATTGTAGCTCTCTTCCAGCACAAACATCATGGATACCGCAACCTGAGCCACATCCAGCAGCTCGTCGGCTATTTTATCCACCACTGTCTTTTCTTCCATCTTGCAGTCTTCCCCGTTCAAGCCCCTATACTTGCCGATCAGCTGGGCCAGTTCTCCGGCCTCCTCCATCAGCTTCAATGCGGTGGACTCAATGTTGGGTTTAAGATTGTTCAGCCTGGGCAGACTGATGCTTTTGAACTCCGTGTTTCCGTATTTCTCCATGCTTCTGCCTCCCTTCGGTCGTGTTCTATTTAAAAATACTGTTATATAATTCCTGCCTTTTCTTTTTCAACTGCTCCTTGAAGGTATAGAGGGAAATGGCTTTTACGTTCTCGATGTTCATATTCATAAACTCACAGCCCAGCTGAAAGCAGCCCCCGTCTTTATTCGCGGATGCACGCCTGACGACTGCAAGGCAGTCTATAAAATAATTGACCTTCAGCTTGAAGCTGAATACGGCTTGCAGCGGGATTTCCATGCCGGTTTCGACCAATACGCCTCCGGCACTCAGGTTCCTGATTTTCCCGGAAAACGCTTTGGCTGTTTTGGCAACAGATACATTGTCGATCAGCATTGGTCTGCCGACAAACCCTATTTCGCAATCCACCCTGTTGAACTTTCTTTTTTCTACAGCACTCAACCCCGCTTTCTCAGGGCATGTGATGATAATGCTATAGCCTTCCATTTCAACGATCTTGCTATAGAATTCATAAATCTCGGTGTCATCAATAACAAGGCATAAGATATCCCATCCTGATTTCAGATGGCCTGCTGTTTTAATGGTTACAGTCAACAGCTCACTGAGTGCAAAGGACACATTTCCATAGATTTCTGTCTCGGTAAAAGGTGACAACATGACAATCAGTTGTCCTCGTTTGAACTCCATTCGGTCTCCCCCTATTCAGCGCAGTTGGTTGGTAGCTTGCTGTGAAAATGCTGTGATTACTACAATAATTAAGTGTGCCTCAGGATAAACCGCTTGCCGTAAGTGTTAAAATCATTATAGCAGATTTGTTTGCGGTAATATAGAACAATTTGATCATCCTGACAATTCTTTGATGCACAATAATACATGTAAAAAAATAGAAAAGAGAGAATATGCTTCTCTCTTTTTTCCATATAATCTTATCTCTTTGAGAACTGTGGTGCTCTTCTTGCTTTCTTCAAGCCGTACTTCTTTCTTTCCTTCATCCTCGGATCTCTTGTCAAGAAGCCAGCTCTCTTCAGAACCGGTCTCAACTCTCTGTCAGCCTCCAGAAGTGCTCTGGAAACGCCGTGACGGATTGCGCCGGCCTGACCGGTGTAACCTCCGCCGAGAACGTTGACGAGAACATCATACTTGGAAAGTGTATCTGTCAGAACGAGGGGCTGTCTAACGATCAGCTTCAGGGTCTCCAATCCGAAATAATCATCGATGTCTCTATTATTAATCTTTATTTTACCTTCACCGGGAACCAATCTGACTCTAGCAATAGAGCACTTTCTTCTTCCTGTACCGAAATACTGAACCTTTGCCACTAGAACTTCCTCCTTTCCATTATATGTTGAGCTCGAGGGCTTCAGGCATCTGAGCCTGATGCTCGTGCTCAGCACCTTTGTATACTCTCAGTTTCTTAAGCATTTTTCTACCTAAGCTATTGTGAGGAAGCATGCCTTTTACTGCTTCATAAACCGCTTTATCGGAATTCTCAGCCATAAGCTTTCTATATGGGGTTTCCTTCATACCGCCGGGATATAAGGAATGCCGTCTGAAAAGCTTCTGATCAAGCTTCTTGCCTGTCAAAACAACCTTATCCGTATTGATGATGATGACATGGTCACCGGTATCAACATGGGGTGTGAAAATCGGCTTGTTTTTTCCTCTTAAAATACTCGCTACTTCACTTGCAAGTCTACCCAGAACCTTGTCTGTGCCATCTACGATGTACCATTTTCTCTGTACTTCTTCTGCCTTTGGCATGTAAGACTTCATTGTTTTCACTCCTTGTTCCGTTCTATCTGAATTCTTTAGAATGCCTCAGTCTGCTTTTTGACCTTTCTTTGGTCAGAGCTTGACATCCCACATGCCTCACTCCGTCTCGGAAAAGCCTGCCGCAAACCTGTCTAAACCATGCTGTCTCTTCGTTTTCTATTTAACGCTGCATAGAGCCGAGGGGCTAAGTCGACATTATGCAACATTTAATATTTTAAACCATTGAACCACGCGTGTCAAGACAAAAATTTCAAGCGCAGTTGACGTCAGTCAATAGTAAACCTCATCCAGGTACAGGCCATGTGCCGGGGCAGTGCTGCCTGCCCTTCGCCTGTCCTTGGATGCGATGATTCCCGGCATTGCTGCAGCCTGGATTTTTCCGATTCCGGCATCCAGCAGCGTACCGGTCATGATCCTTACCATATTATAAAGGAAGCCGTTGCCTCTGAAGACCAGTTTCACTTGATCCGCTTCTTTTGCAATTTGTATGTCATAAATCGTCCTTACGGTATCTGTGACTTTGCTTCCGGCAGACATAAAACCGTAAAAATCATGGGGCCCGATGAAGCAGGCAGCTGCCTGACGCATACTCTCAATATCTAATTTTTCACAATACGTGATGTGATATGCATAATGCCTCAATAGCGGTGAAGGGAAGCGGCTGTTCAGAAGGATATAACTGTATTTCTTCCCCACGGCACTATAACGGGCATGGAAGCCGGAGTCAACTTCGCGGGAATCCTTGATGACAATGTCTTGCGGCAGAACACTGTTCATCGCATATGCAAACCTGTCCTCCGGTATCCTGCTGTTTGTCATGAAGCTGGCAACCTGTCCACGGGCGTGCACGCCTGCATCAGTCCTTCCTGATCCGGCAACTTTGCAATTCTCCTTGGTTATGAGCAATAGTGCCTTTTCCAGCTCTGCCTGAATAGAAGGTCCGTTTTCCTGGATCTGCCATCCGCTGTAGTTTGTTCCATCGTATTCGATTGTCAATTTGATATTTCGCATAGCGCTACCTGCTTACAATAATCAGTCCGCAGAACAATAAGAGTACCCCAAATGCAATATAATCCCTGCCTTCCAGCTTCAGCTGCTTCATCCGGGTGCGGTAATCACCGCCGCGGTAGCAGCGGGCTTCCATAGCCAAAGCCAGCTCGTCCGCACGCCTGAAGGCACTGATGAAAAGCGGCACCAGAAGCGGTACCATGGCTTTTGCCCTGGCCATCAGATTCCCGGTCTCAAAATCAGCGCCCCGTGCCATTTGAGCTTTCATGATCTTATCCGTCTCTTCCAGCAAGGTCGGTATGAACCTTAGCGCTATGGTCATCATCATGGCCAGCTCATGGGCAGGCACACCGATCCTCTTGAATGGATTCAACAGCTTTTCAATTCCATCGGTCAATGCGATGGGCGAGGTGGTCAAGGTCAGAAGCGAGGCACCTGCGATTAGGAAGATCAGCCTCAAACCCATAAAACCTGCTTGATAAATACCCTCTTTGGATACAACAAGCCAGTTAAAAATCTTGAACAGCGGTTCTCCCGGCGTCATAAATACATTCAGAAGCACCGTAAGGGTGATGATCACGATAAGAGGTTTCAACCCCCGCAGCAAGTATTTCACTGAGATTCTTGACAAGCCCAGTATGATGGCGATAAATGCCGCGACATAGAGATACGACGGAAAGTTGCCCACCAGGAACAGGATGGTGATAAAAGTAAAAGTTCCGATGATTTTGACTCTGGGGTCCAGATGGTGAACCGGTGTCTCAGCAGGTATGTACTGTCCTATTGTAATATCTTTTATCATATTGAGCCCCTCAATAGCTTCATTATCTCATTCTTGGCCTCTTCCACATTGATGCAGCTCCCTATATCCAACCCTCTGCTTCTTAATTCCCTGGAAAGCTGCGTCACCTGGGGTACGCCCAGCCCTATTTTCTCCAAGGTCTCCATTTCTGTAAAAATCTTTCTGGGTGTATCATAAAAGACGATTTTCCCTTTGCTCATGACGATAACGCGGTCTACCAGCTTGGCGATATCCTCCATACTGTGGGAAACCAGTAAAATGGTAATATTCCGCTTTGAGTGGAGCAGCTTGATTTCCTTCAGGATGTCGTCACGTCCTTTGGGGTCCAGTCCTGCCGTCGGTTCATCCAGGATCAGAACCTTGGGCTCCATCGCCAGTACGCCGGCTATTGCCACTCTTCTTTTTTGCCCGCCGCTTAGTTCAAAGGGTGAAATATCTTTGATACTATCGTAATCCAAGCCTACCATCCGAATGGCATCCTCCACACGTCTTTGCACCTCCGGCTCGGGCAAGCCCAGATTCTGCGGCCCGTAAGCCACATCCTTGAAGACCGTTTCCTCAAACAGTTGGTACTCCGGATATTGAAAGACCAGCCCCACCTTCTGCCGGATGGTCTTCATGGCAACACTTTTAGAATGCAGCTCATCCCCGTCTATGAGGATACGTCCTTCGGAGGGCTTCAGAAGACCGTTCAGATGCTGGATCAGTGTAGACTTGCCCGACCCGGTATGCCCGATCAGTCCGACGAAGTCACCGTCTCCTATTTCAAAGCCGATTTTGTCAATCGCTCTATGTTCAAATACCGTATCCCGCATATAAATATGGGATAAACTTTCTACTTTAATCGGCATAGCGCCACCACCATTTCTTCTACCGACAGGATGTCCGGCGGCAGATTGATTCCTTCCTTCCGCAGCTGGTGACACAGCTCGGTAACCTGTGGGACGTCAAGACCGATTTGCTTGATTTTCTCGACTTCCTTGAAGACATCCTTGGGCTTCCCTTCCATATAGATCTGCCCTTTTTGCATAACATATATCCGATCGGCATGGATGGCCTCATCCATATAATGCGTTATGAGTATGATGGTTATGCCTTCTTCCTTGTTCAGCTTGAGTATGGTATTCATAACCTCTTTTCTTCCCGAAGGATCCAAAAGAGCGGTAGGCTCGTCCAGTATAATGCACTCAGGCCGCATGGCAATAATGCCTGCGATGGCTATACGCTGTTTTTGCCCGCCTGATAGCAAATGAGGGCTGTGCTTGCTGTACTCAGACATTTCCACTGTCTCCAATGCCTGATCCACCCGCCTGCGAATGTCCTGAGGCGGTATCCCCAGGTTCTCAGGGCCGAAAGCCACATCCTCTTCCACGATGGTAGCAACGATCTGGTTATCCGGGTTCTGGAACACCATACCGGCTGTTTGCCGGATACGCCAGGTCTCTTTTTCATCCTGCGTATCCATGCCCTTGATAAAAACCTTTCCACCGCTAGGTAGCAAAAGCGCATTCAAGTGCTTCGCAAGGGTGGACTTGCCGGAACCGTTGTGACCCAAAACTGCCACAAACTCACCCTTTTGTACATGTATATCCACACCATCCAATGCCAGGGTCGTATGGCCATGTCCGGTGTATGCATGGTGTAAATTCTGAGTAATGACCATTTCTGTCATGATAAAACCTTCTTTTTTAATAATGTTACGTGTTACGCGTTTCGTGTTTCGTGTTTTCAGGCAATGCATAGGAAACAGTCAGCGTGACATGCGCTGCCCGGAACCCGTAACTCGAAACCCGCAACAATCAGTAACTCGCCCTAACAAAATGGGACTAAGCATCTACTTAATCCCCTGTCAGTACTTTTTTAAACTAACTCCAGTATAACAACTTCCGCAGCATCTCCGCGTCTTGGCGCAACCTTCATGATTCTGGTGTAGCCGCCGTTTCTCTCTGTGTATTTGGGCGCTATTTCGTCAAACAAGCGCTTTACAACATCTTCTTTTGTAATATATGCTAAGGCTTGGCGTCTTGCATGTAGATCGCCTCTCTTGCCGAGCGTGACCATTTTTTCAGCAATGCTCTGTGTCTCTTTTGCCCTTGTCTCCGTTGTCATAATTTTTCCATGCTCAAGGAAAGAGGTCACGAGGTTTCGAAGCATTGCTCTTCTCTGATCGCTGGGTCGTCTCAGCTTTCTGTATCCAGCCATGACTATACCTCCTTTTTTTACCTACTGGTATATAATAACCTTGTATCTGCTATGTTTAGTCCTCGTTCTGCTTTAAATTGAGGCCAAGGGCAGCAAGCTTCTGCTGTACTTCCTCCAGAGACTTCTTTCCGAGGTTCCTGACTTTCATCATATCGTCCTCGGTTCTCTGGGTCAATTCCTCAACGGTATTGATGCCTGCTCTCTTCAAGCAGTTGAAGGACCTTACCGAAAGATCCAGTTCTTCAATTGTCATTTCAAGAACCTTTTCCTTCTTGTCTTCTTCCTTCTCGACCATGATTTCAACACTTCCGACATGCTCGGTCAACGTGATGAACAGCTTCAAGTGCTCGCTCAATATCTTGGCGCCGAAGCTGATGGCTTCATCCGGCTTAATGGTGCCGTTGGTCCAAACCTCCATCGTCAGCTTGTCATAATCCGTAACCTGTCCCACACGGGTGTTTTCCACGATATAATTTACCTTCCTAACAGGCGTGTAAATCGAATCGATGGGAATAATCCCAATGGGCTGACCCGGCTGCTTGTTCCTTTCGGATGTCGCATATCCTCTGCCCTTTTCAACCGTCATCTCCATGTAGAACCGGTGTCCATCTCCCAAGGAGCAAATATGCAGCTCCGGGTTGATGATCTCGATATCCGAATCACAGATAATGTCCCTTGCGGTAATCGTCTTTTCTCCGTGAGTGTCAATCTTGATAATCTTGGTATTATCTCCGTACATCTTGAGTGCCAGGTTCTTAATGTTCAGAATGATTTCCGTAACATCCTCGGCCACGCCGGGAATTGTTGAAAACTCATGCAATACACCGTCAATCTTAATGGATGTGACGGCCGCGCCCGGAAGTGAAGATAGAAGTATGCGCCTTAATGAATTTCCCAATGTTGTACCGTAGCCTCTTTCCAGGGGCTCCACCACAAACTTGCCAAATGTATAGTCTTCCGACATCTCGATACATTCAATTTTGGGCTTTTCTATTTCAATCATCCGTTACAAACCCTCCCTATTTTTTATCTCTTTGTGGTTATGAGGGCAACTGATTCTTCTTTTTAACCTTGAAATCCTGACTCAAGATAATTCTAGTACACTAGAATTATCTTGAGTACAGTTCTACGATCAAGTGCTCTTCGATCGGAATATCAATGTCTTCTCTTACCGGCAATGCGATGACTCTTGCTTCCATCATTTCCGCATTGACCGACAACCACTGAGGTGCTGTTCTGCCAGCAGCATTTTCAGCCAGCGCCTTGAAGGCTTCTGAATTCTTGCTGCCTGCCTTAACAGCCACCAGGTCGTTAAGCTTCACCTGGTAGGAAGGGATGTTGACCTTCTTGCCGTTTACTGTGAAGTGACCGTGTCTGACCAGCTGTCTTGCCTGGGCTCTGGATTCGCCGAAGCCCATTCTGTAGGCAACGTTGTCCAGTCTGAGTTCCAGTAATCTTAACAGGTTTTCGCCTGTAACACCCTTCAGTCTGTCAGCTTCTACAAAGTAGGATCTGAACTGCTTTTCAAGTATGCCATATATTCTTCTGACCTTCTGCTTTTCTCTAAGCTGTACGCCGTAGCCGGACATTTTCTTTTTACTCTGTCCATGCTGCCCCGGCGCATAAGTTCTACGTGCTACAGCGCATTTATCCGTATAGCAGCGGTCGCCTTTCAGGTAAAGCTTTGAGCCTTCTCTTCTGCAGAGCTTGCACACAGCGCCTGTATATCTTGCCATTTACTACACCTCCTATAAAAAAACTATACTCTTCTACGTTTCGGCGGTCTGCAGCCGTTGTGGGGAATGGGTGTAACATCTTTAATCAAGCTGACTTCCAGACCTGCAGCCTGTAAGGATCGGATTGCGGCTTCGCGGCCTGCGCCCGGTCCCTTTACGAATACTTCGATTATTTTCAAGCCATGCTCCATTGCACCTTTGGCAGCAACTTCAGCAGCCATCTGAGCAGCAAAAGGTGTGCTCTTTTTTGAGCCCCTGAAGCCCAATGATCCTGCACTGGACCATGACAAAGCATTTCCGTGGCTATCCGTTAAAGTAACCAAGGTATTGTTGAAAGTAGATTTGATGTGAGCAGCTCCTCTTTCAACATTCTTTCTCTCTTTTCTTTTTCTGGTTTTCTTAGCCTTTGGCTTTGCTACCATTCAAGCAAACCTCCTTTTCTACTTTCTTCTTACGCCGACTGTCTTCTTGGGACCTTTTCTTGTCCTGGCGTTGGTCTTTGTCCTCTGTCCTCTGACAGGCAGGCCTCTTCTATGTCTGATGCCTCTGTAGCAGCCGATTTCCATCAACCGCTTGATGTTCAATGCGATATCTCTCTTAAGATCGCCTTCCACCCTGAGAGTACCGTCAATAACCTGTTTGATCTTGCCAACTTCTGCTTCTGTCAGGTCCTTGACTCTTGTGTCAGGGTTTACACCTGCTTCTGACAATATCTTGTTGGATGTTGGTCTGCCAATTCCGAATATATACGTGAGACCAATTTCTACTCTCTTATCTCTCGGTAAGTCTACACCGGCTATACGCGCCATTCGTTTTTGCACCTCCTGTTTGGTTTCGTTTACTATTGCATTAAAAATTAACTGGGGATCCCCTTACGGGCAGCCGCAATCCCCTAGGTATTCGTCTTAAAGATAGGATCGTTTTCGGCTTGAAGGCCGATAGCGAGACTTTCTTACCCTTGCTTCTGCTTGTGCTTTGGATTCTCGCAGATAACCATAACTCTGCCTTTTCTTCTAATGATCTTACATTTTTCGCAAATAGGCTTTACTGATGGTCTGACTTTCATCTTAAAACCTCCCTATATCATTTACCGCGCCATGTGATTCGGCCTCTGGTCAAATCATAGGGCGACAGCTCGATTGTGACTTTGTCTCCAGGCAGGATTCGGATAAAATTCATCCTGAGCTTGCCTGATATATGTGCCAGGATTCTATGCCCGTTTTCAAGCTCCACCTGGAACATCGCATTAGGTAATGCTTCTATTACTTTTCCTTCTACTTCAATAACATCCTGTTTTGACATTAGGTAATCAAACCTCCTGTTCCCGATATCCATCCATCGATTTTAATGCTTTCCTTAACTCGCTGTTGGTTATCTCTTGGTTTGTTTCGACTTTTCTTTTGATGTCCTGTGATATATAACGTGTGCCTACAAGGTGTATACCCTTTTTCTTTTTCGGATCCTCCATCGGTCTGATGTCCCCATCTGAAATATAGACATATTGGCTATCAATTATACATATAACGATAAACTTGCTGCCTTTATCTCTTCCTGCTGACGACACCACGATCTGTCCGAGGCTGAATTGCTGCATATGGTTACCTCTTCGTTCAACCCGTGACACTGTTACAACAGCGTCAATATTTCAGGTGCGCCGCCGGTCACGGCGATGGTGTTCTCGTAATGGGCCGACGGCTTGCCGTCCAGCGTCACGACAGTCCACCCGTCGCTCAGTACCTTTACTGCATAGCGTCCAAGGTTTATCATCGGCTCAATCGCCAGAGTCATTCCCGGAACCAGCCTTGGTCCCTTGCGTGGCGGGCCGTAATTGGGTATCTGAGGCTCCTCGTGCATGCTTTTTCCGATGCCGTGGCCAACGAATTCTCTGACAACAGAGAACCCATGGGCCTCCACATGCTTCTGCACGGCATGGGAGATATCCGATAGCCTGTTACCCGGTATGGCCTGCTCCATACCCTTAAAGAAACTTTCTTCGGTCACAGTGATCAGCTTTCTTAGCGCATCACTGATTTCACCGATTCCGTAGGTACGTGCCGCATCTCCGTAATACCCGCTGTAGATTGCACCGATGTCGATTCCGACGATGTCGCCATCCTTCAGTTCGATAGGACCCGGTATGCCATGTACAACCTGTTCATTGATTGAAGTGCATATGCTGGCAGGGAATCCGCTGTAGCCTTTGAATGCAGGTATTCCACCACTTTTTCTTATATATCCCTCTGCTATGCGGTCCAGTTCCAATGTCGTTATTCCGGGTTCAATTACCTCTTTAAGCTTTTCGTGGGTCTCGGCGACGATTTTACCCGCCGCTCTCATGAGTTCCAATTCTCTGGGAGACTTTATGCTAATCATTTGACCTTCTCCAATGCTTCAATAATGGCTATAAACACATCATCAGCAGCTTGCTCTCCATTGATGGTAGCGAGAAGACCTTTTTTCCCGTAGAAATCGATAAGCGGAAAGGTTTGATCCTTGTATACCTTAAGCCTGTTTGTCACAGTCTCTACATTGTCGTCTGCCCTGGTATACAGGGTGCCGCCGCACTTATCGCAGGTGCTTTCGACCCGAGATTTATTGAAATACAGGTTGAAATTCTCCCCGCAGCTGCCGCAAACCCGTCTTCCGGTCATCCTCTTGATAATGGTGTCATCTTTAACCGTCAGGTTGATGACTGCATTCAGACTTTTGCCGATCTTCTCCAGCTCCTTATCCAATGCTTCCGCCTGCACAAGGGTTCTCGGGAAGCCGTCCAGCAGAAAGCCTCCTTTGCAGTCATCCTCTAGAAAACGGCTTTCAACAATTTTCAGGGTCAGCTCATCCGGTACCAATAGACCTTGATCGATATATTTTTTCGCTTCGATTCCAATTTCTGTCTGCTTGCTTATATTGCTTCTGAAGATATCCCCGGTTGATATGTGGGGAATATCATATTTCTTTTCGATCCTAGTGGCCTGTGTGCCCTTCCCTGATCCAGGTGAGCCTAACAAAATAATTCTCATTTCTGCCTCTCCATTCCTATTCGACAAGAAACTCACGAAATGGCTTGCTTCCCGCAAGTCAAGAGCTTCCGATCGCTTCCGGATAACGTCGGCCAGTTACCTGAACGTTCATCCTACTTTAAGAAGCCCTGGTAGTTTCTCATAACCATCTGGGATTCCACTTGTTTGACAAAATCCATCGCAACACCGACTACGATCAGCAGCGAGGTGCTTCCGAAGTAAACTTTTATTCCTGTATAGTTCATCAGGAATATCGGCACGATGGCGATAAACGCTAGGAAAAATGCACCGACCAGTGTGATTCTGTTTAAGGATTTCTGTATGAAGTCGGAGGTCGGTTTTCCCGGTCTGATGCCGGGTATGAATCCGCCGTATTTCTTTATATTATTTGCGACTTCCACAGGGTTAAATGTGACCGCTGTATAGAAGTATGTAAATCCGACTATAAGCAGCGCATAGAGCAAGCCATGTCCGAAGGTCCCCCAGTCAAAATACTTGGTCAGGAATTGATAGACCGCTGAATTCGGGAAGAAGGCAGCTATCTGATTGGGGAATGCAATGAGTGACATTGCAAAGATAACCGGAATAACGCCCGCCTGATTAACTCTGAGCGGAATGTGGGTGCTCTGTCCGCCGTATACCTTTCGGCCTACAACTCTTTTTGCATACTGTACCGGTATTCTTCTCTGTCCTTCCTGAATCAATACAACACCCATGATAATGAGGATTGCAAAAGCAAGGAACAGAATGATTTCAATGAAGTTTGTCGTTTTTGCCGTGTACAGATCGTATAATTTCTTAATGCCCAGCGGTATTCTTGAAACAATACCTGCAAAGATGATCAAGGAGATACCGTTTCCGATGCCTTTATCGTTGATCAGTTCTCCCAACCACATCAGGAAAGCAGTACCTGCTGTCAGTGATAATGCAACGAGTATAATAGATGTAGCACTTCTGTCGATCAAGTAGCTTCTAAGTCCATAGCTTAATGCAACTGCCTGGATCAGGGCAAGAACAACCGTACCGTATCTTGTGTACTGTGCGATCTTCTTCCTGCCTTCTTCACCTTCTTTTGCAAGGGCTTCAAGACTTGGGATGGCTATCGTCAAAAGCTGCATGATGATTGTAGCGTTGATATAAGGTGTTATGTTCATTGCAAATACTGCAAAGTTTTTAAATGCTCCACCTGAAATTACATCAAAGAATCCCAATAATCCACCACTTTCAACCAGCTGCTGCAGGGCTGCAGTGTTCATGTTCGGAACCGGTATGAAGCTTCCCAGTCTGTAAACCACCAGCATTGCGAGGGTGAATAGCATTTTGCTACGCAAATCAGGAATTTTCCAAGCATTTCGTAATGTGTTAAACACCTTAAATCACCTCTACCTTTCCTCCTGCTGCTGCAATCTTTTCTGCAGCTGTCTTGCTGAATTTATGAGCCTGTACGGTGAGATTTTTTGTAAAATCACCGGTACCGAGTACTTTTATGCCGTTCTTCATTGCCTTAACCAATCCCGCTTCCTTCAGAAGCTCAGGCGTAACCACGGTACCGTTCTCGAATCCTTCCAGATCCATGAGATTGATAACAGCGTATTCTTTTCTGAATATATTCGTAAAACCAATTTTAGGTAACCTTCTGTAAAGAGGCATCTGTCCGCCTTCAAATCCCAATCTGACACCACCGCCGGAACGGGATTTTTGTCCCTTCTGTCCCTTACCTGCGGACTTGCCCTGACCGGAAGCTGTACCTCTGCCCAGTCTCTTCTTGGCTTTAGTTGACCCTTCCGCAGGTCTAAGTTCGTGTAACTTCATATTTACACCTCCTTGTTTACATTTCTTTCACTTCAACTAAGTGCAGCACTTTTTGGATCATACCTCTGATCTGAGGTGTATCTTCGTGCTCTACTTCGCTATTTATTTTCTTCAGGCCAAGGGCTTTAACCGTATCAATCTGATCCTTCTGTCTTCCGATTATGCTCTTAACCAGCTTTACATTTACTTTAGCCATGGTTTTTCCCTCCTAACCCAGTATCTCCTCAACTGTTTTACCTCTGAGTCTTGCAACATCCTCAACTGTTTTCAGTTCACTAAGGCCCTGGATAGTTGCATTAACCATGTTCCTCGGGTTGTTGGATCTCAAGGATTTTGTACGAATGTCCTTGATTCCGGCCAGCTCAAGTACGGCACGGGCAGGACCGCCTGCCAGAACGCCGGTACCTTCTGATGCCGGCATCAGAAGTACTGTGCCTGAACCGGATCTGCCGGTAATCTGATGCGGGATTGTGGTACCAACAATGGGAACCTTTATGAGGTTCTTCTTGGCATCTTCTATACCTTTACGGATTGCCTCAGGAATTTCTACAGATTTACCTGTACCAACGCCGACATAACCGTTCAGGTCTCCAACGACGACGATGGCACTGAATCTGAAGTTTCTACCACCCTTAACAACCTTCGCAACTCTGTTTATGGCAACGACCTTTTCTTTAAGGTCCAATTTGCTTGCATCGATTGGCTGCATTTATTTCCCTCCTTTTTTACCAATAACTATTAGAGACTCTTGACCTTCAAGTGATACTCCATATTTAGAGTCTCTTATCGTTAGAATTCCAATCCAGCTTCTCTTGCTGCATCTGCAAGTTCCAATACTCTTCCATGATAAAGATATCCGCCTCTATCGAAGACCACTTGCTTGATTCCGGCTTCAATTGCTTTCTTTGCAACCAAGGCGCCAACCATTTTTGCCGAAGCCTTGTTTCCGCCGTGACCAAGCTGTTCCTTCAAATCTTTATCTAAAGTTGAGGCTGATACTAAAGTAACGCCTTTTACGTCATCAACAATCTGTGCGTATATGTTATTGAGGCTCCTGTAGACACAGAGTCTCGGTCTTTCCGTTGTTCCGGTAACCTTTTTCCTGATTCTCAAATGCCTTTTCAGCCTTGCATCGTTCTTACTCTCTTTAGTTATCACCCTTATCACCCCTTTTTTATTTATTTCTTACCTGTTTTGCCTTCCTTGCGTCTGATCACTTCATCAGAGTACTTGATCCCCTTGCCAAGGTATGGCTCCGGCGGTCTTACCATTCTGATGTTCGCTGCATGGATGCCCACTTTTTCCTTATCCGCACCCTTTACGATGATCTTGTTGGGAGCAGGTACTTCTACCGTAACACCTTCAGGATCCATCATTTCTACCGGATGGGAATAGCCCATGGTCAGTGTCAGCTTGCTGCCGGCCTTTGCCGCTCTATATCCGACACCGTTTATATCCAGTGTTCTTTCAAAGCCCTTGGAAACGCCTTCAACCATATTGTTCAAAAGCGCTCTTGTCAAGCCGTGCAATGATCTGTGCATCTTTTCGTCGCTGGGTCTTGTAACGACAACCTGGCCGTCTTCCCTGACGATTTTGATATCCTGATGCATCTGTCTCACCAACTGGCCCTTAGGACCTTTTACGGAAATTGTATTGTCATCCGCAATGATTACTTCTACGCCTTGCGGAATTGTGATCGGTAACTTTCCTATACGTGACATTCTTGCACCTCCTCTTTACACAAGACTACCAGATGTAGCAAAGAACTTCTCCGCCGACACCCTTGTTTCTTGCCATCTTATCGGTCATAATACCAGTGGAAGTGGAAATAATTGCTATTCCCAAACCTCCAAGCACCTTCGGGATATCTTCCTTCTTGGCATATACCTTCAGGCCCGGCTTGCTGATTCTCTTCAGGCCGGTGATAACCTTCTGTTTGTTCATACCGTATTTCAGGCTGATTCTTATTGTGTTCTGCACGCCATCCTCAATGATCTCAAAACCTCTGATATATCCTTCATCAAGCAGGATCTGAGCGATGGACTTCTTTATATTTGAAGCAGGAACATCAACCACTTCATGTTTTACCATGTTGGCATTCCTGATACGGGTAAGCATATCAGCAATTGGATCGCTTATTACCATATAAACTAACCTCCCTTTTACGATAGTTAACGCGTATACCGTTACGGTATATCCGTGTATACGGCTGTCCTTGCATTAATACACACAGCCGAGTGTTTCTTGTTTCTTAAACAGACTCCGCGTACTGAACCAAGGTCCAGTGAAGCAATCGGATGGCTGGCGATTCGTGAATCGCTCTACCAGCTTGCCTTCTTAACGCCGGGTATCTGTCCCTTGTAAGCCAATTCCCTGAAGCAAATACGGCAGATACCGAACTTCCTTAAGTAAGCATGGGGTCTTCCGCATATTCTGCATCTTGTATAAGCCTGAGTCTTATATTTGGGAGTTGCTTGCTGCTTTAATATCATTGACTTTTTAGCCACAACCTTACCTCCTTCTCGTCATTTTCCGGTATTTTCCTTGTGACTCTAACATCAATTAGCTTGAGTAAGGCATTCCGAGAAGCCTCAAAAGCTCTCTTGCTTCCTCGTCTGTCTGTGCAGTTGTTACAAATATGATGTCCATCCCTCTGATTTTGTCTACTTTATCGTACTCTATTTCAGGGAAAATCAACTGCTCTTTGATGCCCATTGCATAGTTGCCTCTTCCGTCGAAGGACTTTGAGGATACGCCTCTGAAGTCTCTAACTCTCGGAAGTGCCACATTCAGAAGCTTATCCATGAATTCATACATTTTCTCGCCTCTTAATGTTACCTTTGCACCGATGTTCATGCCCTTTCTAACTTTGAAGGCCGCCACGGAATTTTTGGCCTTCGTTACCACCGGCTTCTGTCCGGAGATTGTTGCAAGCTCTGCTACAGCTGCATCCAAACCCTTCGCATTGTCCTTGGTATCGCCTAAGCCCATGTTGATAACGACCTTTTCCAGCTTGGGTATCTGCATGACACTTTTATATTGAAATTTCTCCATCATTGCCGGAGCTACATCATTCTTATATTTCTCTTTGAGTCTGGCCATTTCTTTTACCTCCCTTCAGAGCCTATTTATCCAGGACTTCACCGCAGTCCTTGCAGTATCTAACCTTTGATTTGTCATCCAACAGTTTATGTCCCACTCTTACGCCCTTTTTGCACTTTTCGCACCAGAGCATAACCTTTGATCCGAAGATCGGAGACTCCTGGTGGATAATACCGCCCTGCTGCATGTTCTTGCCCGGTTTCTTATGTTTAACGCTCATGTTTACGCCTTCAACGATAACCTTCTGATCTTGAGGCATAGCGACCAAAACCTTTGCTTTTTTGCCTTTATCCTTGCCGGAGATTACAACGACTGTATCTCCTTTCTTAACATGAAGCTTTTTTGCTTCCAAAGCTGCCATTCACTACACCTCCTCTTAAAGTACTTCGGGTGCGAGGGATACGATCTTCATAAAGTCCTTATCTCTAAGCTCTCTCGCAACGGGTCCGAAGATTCTCGTGCCCTTCGGCTGCTTATCATCTTTAATGATGACCGCTGCATTGTCGTCAAACCTTATGTAGCTTCCATCCGGTCTCCGAAGCCCCTTTACAGATCGAACGATAACGGCTTTTACAACGTCACCTTTTTTAACAACACCGCCTGGTGTTGCATCTTTGACAGAAGCTATGATGATATCACCTATATTGCCATACTTTCTCATTGAACCGCCCATTACGCGGATGCACAGAAGTTCCTTTGCACCGGAATTATCTGCTACACTTAATCGTGTTTCCTGCTGAATCATTCAAAACCCTCCTTTCGGATTTTACTTGGCCTTCTCAATTATTTCAACAAGCCGCCATCTCTTATCCTTGCTGAGAGGTCTTGTTTCCATAATTTTTACTCTATCGCCAATATTACATTCGTTATTTTCATCATGTGCCTTGAACTTTGTCGTTCTCTTTACAGACTTGCCGTACAGCGGGTGTCTTACCAGCGTCTCTATGGCTACTACGATTGTCTTATCCATTTTGTCGCTGACGACTCTGCCGACCCTTGTCTTTCTATTACTTCTTTCCACAGTTCAAACCTCCTTCTACTCCTACTTCGCCTCAACTGCTTTGAGTTCTTTCTCTCTAAGGATGGTTTTTATTCTTGCTATTGATTTCTTAACGTCTCTGACCCTCATGGGGTTCTCGAGCTGGCCTGTTGCCATCTGAAATCTAAGATTAAAGAGCTCGCCCTTTAACTCTACAAGCTTCTGTTCTAATTCAACAACGGATAAATCTCTAATCTTGTTAGCTTTCATTTGCTTCACCAACCATTTCCTCAGTTTCCTGGCGGGTTACAAACTTGGTCTTCAGCGGAAGCTTATGCATAGCAAGTCTCAACGCTTCTCTAGCAACTTCCTCCGTTACGCCTGCAACCTCGAACAATACTCTGCCCGGCTTCACAACTGCTACCCAGTACTCAGGAGCCCCTTTACCGGAACCCATACGTGTTTCGGCAGGTTTCTGTGTAACCGGCTTATCCGGGAATATCTTGATCCAAATCTGACCGCCTCTTTTTGTGTATCTTGTCATTGCCTGTCTGGCTGCCTCAATCTGGTTGCTTGTGATCCAACCTGGCTCTGTAGCCTGAAGTCCAAACTCACCGTAAGCTACAACGTTGCCGCGTGTCGCTTTTCCCCGCATGTTGCCTCTCATCTGCTTACGATGCTTTACTCTTTTTGGCATTAACATTTATGCTTCTCCTCCTTCCGCAACTACTGGAGCGGCGTTCTGCTTTGCCTTCTCGTTTGCACGAACCTTCACTCCCGGAAGTACCTCCCCTTTGTAAATCCACACTTTAACGCCGATTCTGCCGTAGGTTGTGTGTGCTTCAGCAAAACCGTAGTCAATATCTGCTCTCAAAGTGTGTAGAGGAATAGTTCCTTCACGATACCATTCGCTTCTTGCGATTTCTGCGCCGCCGAGTCTGCCTGCACACATGGATTTGATTCCCTTTGCGCCGGCTCTCATTGTACGCTGCATGGACTGCTTCATCGCTCTTCTGAAGGATATTCTCTTCTCCAGCTGAGCTGCGATATTCTCAGCAACAAGCTGCGCGTCCATTTCAGGCACCTTGATCTCGGTAATATTGATTGCAACGCTCTTGTTGCTTGTCAGCTTCTCCAGAGCCTTCCTCAGCTCTTCGATTCCGGCACCGCCTCTTCCGATAACCATACCGGGCTTTGCAACATGAATGTTTATCTTGATCTTTCCAGCCGTTCTTTCGATCTCTATCTTGGAAATGCCAGCTGCGAAAAGTCTTGGCTTCAAGAATTCTCTGATTTTGTTGTCTTCAACTAAGAAGTCGGCAAAGTTTTTCTTGTTTGCATACCACTTGGTATCCCAGTCCTTTATGATACCAACTCTCAGTCCATGTGGATTAACCTTTTGACCCACTAAAATCCCTCCTTCTTTCTATTTTTCCTTTACAACCAGTGTAATGTGGCTTGTTCTCTTCAGGATTCTGACACCGCGTCCCATAGCTCTTGCCATAAAGCGCTTCAGTGTGGGTCCCTGAGTTGCATAAGCCTCGGAGATATATAATTTATCGATGTTCATGTTGAAGTTATTTTCAGCGTTAGCCACTGCTGATTTTAAAAGCTTTTCAAGTACAGCGGATGCTGCCTTGGGTGTATGCTTCAATACTGCAAAGGCATCTGCCACTTTCTTTCCTCTGATTAAGTCATTCACAACGTTAACTTTCCGTGAAGACATTCTAACATACTTAACCATTGCTTTTGCTTCCACAGGATGTACCTCCTTCCATAATTCAGCTTCTTGTTCTTTTACCGGCATGATCGGTTATTTAAGTGAAGTTGATCTTTCAGTATGGTTGCCATGGCCTCTGAAGGTTCTGGTGGGAGAAAACTCGCCCAGCTTGTGGCCTACCATATCCTCCGTTACATATACCGGAACATGCTTTCTTCCGTCATGAACGGCGATCGTATGACCAACCATTTCCGGGAAGATCGTTGAGCTTCTGGACCAGGTCTTCAGCACAACCTTCTTATTGGACTTGTTCATATCTATAATTCGCTTTAAAAGCTTTTCATCAACATAAGGACCTTTCTTTGTCGAGCGGCTCATTCATTTGCCTCCTTTCAATATAGTGGAGTTTGCTTGCAAACTCCAAGCGTTGCGGCTGCATAAGCCTACTTCGTGCCTCTTCTCTTCACGATAAACTTACTGGATGCCTTCTTGGTATTTCTTGTCTTGTAACCCAGCGTCGGTTTGCCCCACGGTGTAACAGGACCCGGTCTTCCGATCGGTGATCTGCCTTCGCCGCCGCCGTGCGGATGGTCGCATGGGTTCATGACGGAACCTCTGACTGTCGGCCGTATGCCCATGTGTCTCTTTCTGCCGGCACTGCCGAGGGTTATATTCTCATGCTCCAGGTTGCCTACCTGACCGATGGTTGCTTTGCACTCCACCCTGATCATTCTTACTTCTGTGGAAGGAAGTCTGACCTGTGCATAATCGCCTTCTTTTGCCATCAGCTGTGCTGAGTTTCCTGCGGATCTCACCAGCTGTCCGCCTTTGCCGGCCTTCAGTTCGATGTTGTGGATGATGGTACCTACCGGTATGTTCTTAAGCGGCAGTGTATTACCCACTTTGATATCCGCGCTTTGGGATGAGATGACCGTATCCCCGACTTTTAAGCCGTTGGGAGCAATGATGTATCTCTTTTCTCCGTCTGCGTAATTCAGCAATGCGATGTTGGCAGATCTGTTCGGATCGTATTCGATAGCTGATACCTTTGCAGGAACATCCATCTTATCTCTCTTGAAATCTATGATTCTGTATTTTCTCTTGTGTCCGCCGCCCTGATGTCTTACAGTGATCTTACCGTAGTTGTTTCTTCCAGCTTTGCTCTTTAATATTTCAACCAGAGACTTTTCCGGTTCAATTTTTGTAATTTCTTCAAAGGTTGAAACCGTCATGTTACGCCTAGCTGGAGAAGTTGGATTATACTTTTTTACTGCCATTTTTTCTCCTCCTCTTTGCCATTATAGTCCTTCGAAGAATTCAATACCCTTGCTATCCTGAGTCAGCTTTACGATTGCTTTTTTGTAGCTCGGTCTTCTTCCTTCAAATCGGCCCTGTCTCTTCATTTTGCCCATGGTTCTGATGGTGTTGACCTTGTCAACCTTAACCTTGAAAATCTCTTCCACTGCGGCTTTGATTTCGGTTTTGTTGGCATTGATGTCGACGACGAAGGTGTATTTCTTGTCAGCCATTTCACTCATGCTTTTCTCAGTGATAATCGGCCTTCTGATGATATCATATGCATTCATTATACGTACACCTCCTCAACTTTCTGAACGGCTTCCTTTGTTATGATGAACTTGTCGTAGTTCAGTATGTCATAGACGTTCAATGTGTTAACCAAGGAAGTTTTTACACCCTTTATGTTTCTTGCAGACTTTATGATGTTCTCGTTGTTGTCAGCCAGAACGATTAGTGTCTTGCTGTCAACCTTGAGGTTGTCAAGCAACTCTGCGAACTGCTTTGTCTTCGGAGCATCAAAGCTCAGCTCATCCAGAACGATGATGTTATTTGCCTGAACCTTTGAGCTCAGTGCCGACTTCATCGCAAGCCTCTTGATCTTCTTGGGAACAGTGTATCTGTAGGATCTTGGCTTCGGAGCAAATACGATACCTCCATGTGTCCATTGAGGTGACCGGATACTTCCGTGTCTAGCCCTACCGGTGCCCTTCTGTCTCCAGGGCTTGATACCGCCGCCGCGTACTTCTGCACGGGTCAGTGCGGACTGTGTGCCCTGTCTCTGGTTTGCCAGATACATTTTAACAACCTGGTGCATTGCTTCAACATTGACATTTGCACCGAATATATCATCGCTTAACGCGATTTCACCAACTTGGTTTCCGCTTTTATTAAAAAGTGCTACATTAGGCATGTTACATCCTCCTTTCCTTCCCGTATATTAAGCCTTGACTGTATCTTTGATCATGACCAGCGAGCCTCTTATTCCGGGTACGCCGCCCTTTACGAGCAGAATGTTCTTTTCCGGATCAACCTTGATGACTTCAAGATTCACCACGGTTGTGTTCACCGAGCCCATATGTCCCGGAAGCTTTTTGCCCTTGAAGGTTCTTGACGGATCTGACGATGCGCCCATTGAACCGGCTGCTCTGTGATACTTGGAACCGTGCTTCATGGGTCCTCTGTGGAAGTTGTGCCGTTTGATTGCGCCGGCAAATCCCTTACCTTTGGAAACACCGCTTACGTCAACTTTGTCGCCTTCCTTGAACACATCCGCTCTGATCTCTTGTCCGACTTCGTAAGAAGCAGCGTCTTCAATTCTGAGCTCTCTCAGATATCGCTTTACGGCTACCTTCGCTTTTGCGAAGTGTCCCTTTAACGGCTTGGTTACACGCTTTTCGGCAACATCGTTGAAACCGACCTGAATCGCCGAATAGCCTTCGTTTTCAACTGTCTTTTTCTGTACAACCACGTTGGGGCCTGCTTCGATAACAGTTACAGGCACTGCCTTGCCCTGCTTGTCGAATACCTGGGTCATACCGACCTTCTTGCCCACAATTGCTTTTTTCATTGTTACACCTCCATAATTTACAGCGGACCGCAGCTTGTGCGGTCATACTAAATTCATTTCCCGTCTGTTACTCAGCTTTATTAAAACTATAATTTGATTTCGATATCAACACCGGCCGGTAAATCCAGTCTCATCAGTGAATCAACCGTCTTGGGAGTCGGATTCAGGATGTCGATCAGTCTCTTATGGGTTCTCATTTCGAACTGTTCTCTTGAATCCTTGTACTTGTGAACTGCTCTGAGGATCGTGATTATCTCCTTGTCTGTCGGGAGCGGCACCGGACCGGATACCTTCGCACCTGTTCTCTTTGCAGTTTCAACTATCTTCTCCGCTGATTGGTCGATCAGATTGTGATCAAATGCCTTCAATCGAATTCTGATTTTCTGTTTTGCCATTTTTAATTTCCCTCCTTTTCATCGCACGCTTGAATTACTTACGTGCAACCGCATACTGCTATACACTTACCCGTGTGTGTTGCATTTTTTTATTATAGTGTCTCGCAAAACGCAGGGACACTACAACTTACAGCCGCACACACAGTCTGATCATGAATTTTCAATGTGCATAGTCCAGTAGAGTCGCCCGAATTCTAGAAACGGACAATACTCAGTAAGAATTAGGCTTTGCAGTTTCAGACCTTCAAAGCTCTGAAAACACAAAACGCCCAGAATACATCCTTTGTTCCCACAACAAAAGACTTAATCTGCAACCTCTTACGTCATCGCATGCTGACTATAAGAGATTCTAAGCAAGTAGCCTACCTTCGAGCTCAAGAATCTCTAATGGTCTTTTACCCGTTGCAATATCAATAAATATTACGCAACCTTATATATTTTATAACATTTTAGGACATTTTTCAATAGATTTTAGCAGTTACGCCAAAATAATTTGAGTTATTATCATGCTGAATACAGCCCCAAAGGACTAGAGGCTGACGCCCCTAGTCCTTGAAGCTATTTCATTTATGGATTACAAGTTCGAGAAGTTTGTTATCAAACTTCACAAATAAAATCACGACAGGTTTTCTGGCTGATTTTATTCGACTACGGATGCAACCGCGCCTGCGCCTACTGTTCTGCCGCCTTCACGGATTGCGAATCTCAAGCCTTCTTCGATAGCGATGGGTGTGATCAGCTTGATTGTCATTTCGATGTTGTCACCAGGCATGCACATTTCTACGCCTGCCGGCAGATCGATTACGCCTGTTACGTCTGTTGTCCTGAAGTAGAACTGCGGTCTGTAGCCGTTGAAGAACGGTGTGTGTCTTCCGCCTTCTTCCTTAGTCAGTACGTATACCTGCGCCTTGTAGTGTGTATGCGGTTTGATGGATCCCGGCTTTGCAAGTACCTGGCCTCTTTCAATGTCTGTTCTCTGCACGCCGCGGAGCAGTACGCCGATGTTGTCCCCGGCCTGTGCCTGATCCAGAAGCTTTCTGAACATTTCTACGCCTGTTACCACTGTTGATCTTGGTGCTTCTGCCAAGCCTACGATTTCTACCGTATCCTGTACCTTGACAACGCCTCTTTCAACTCTGCCTGTTGCAACTGTTCCTCTGCCAGTGATGGAGAATACGTCTTCCACAGGCATCAGGAACGGCTTATCTGTCTGTCTTTCCGGTGTCGGAATGTAGCTGTCTACTGCTGCCATCAGGTTGTGGATGGCCTTGCAGGCATCGCAGTCTTCCTTGCCGCAGCCGCACTCAAGGGCTTTCAATGCCGAACCCGCAATGATCGGGGTGTCGTCGCCCGGGAAGTCGTACTTCGACAGCAGCTCGCGCACTTCCATCTCGACCAGCTCGAGCAGCTCGGCGTCGTCCACCATGTCGGCCTTGTTCAGGAACACGACGATGTACGGCACGCCCACCTGGCGCGACAGCAGGATGTGCTCGCGGGTCTGCGGCATCGGGCCGTCAGCCGCCGAGCACACCAGGATCGCGCCGTCCATCTGCGCCGCACCCGTGATCATGTTCTTCACGTAGTCGGCGTGCCCCGGGCAGTCGACGTGCGCGTAGTGACGGTTCGGGCTTTCGTACTCGACGTGCGCCGTCGAGATCGTGATGCCGCGCGCCTTCTCTTCCGGCGCCGCGTCGATCGCGTCATAGCCCTTGAACTCACCGCCGAAACGCTCCGCGCCCACCTTCGTCAGCGCCGCCGTCAGCGTCGTCTTGCCGTGGTCAACGTGACCGATCGTGCCCACGTTCACGTGGGGCTTGTTACGTTCAAATTTTGCTTTTCCCATTTACTATTTCCTCCTTTTAAAACTGCCTATTAAATCTTAAAAGCTATTTGCCGCCAAGAACTTTCTCGGCAATGCTCTTCGGTACTTCTTCAAAATGATCCATTTCCATCGCATATACGCCACGGCCCTGAGTTCTTGACCTCAAATCCGTTGCATAGCCGAACATATCCGACAAAGGTACGAAGCCTCTGATGACCTGTGCACCGCTTCGAGCTTCCATGCCTTCGATCCGGCCTCTTCTGGAGTTGATATCACCAATAACGTCTCCCATATACTGCTCCGGTACCGTTACTTCAACCTTCATTATCGGTTCAAGAAGCACCGGGTCTGCTTTCCTCATACCATCCTTGAAGGCCATTGAACCGGCAATCTTGAACGCCATTTCGGATGAGTCGACTTCATGATAGGAACCGTCAAAGAGTGTGACCTTCAGGTCAAGCACCGGGTAGCCTCCGAGTACGCCGTTTGAAAGCGCCTCTTCCACACCACGCTGAACAGCGGGTATGTATTCTCTCGGAATGACACCGCCGACGATCTTGTTGACAAATTCAAAGCCTTCACCGGGCTGCTTGGGCTCCAGCTCCAGCCATACATGACCATACTGTCCCTTACCGCCTGACTGTCTGACGAATTTGCCTTCGATCTGGACCTTCCTCTTGATGGTTTCCTTATAAGCAACCTGTGGTTTGCCTACATTTGCCTCCACCTTGTATTCTCTCATCATTCTGTCAACAATGATTTCAAGGTGCAGCTCACCCATACCGGCAATAATGGTCTGACCTGTATCGACATTGGTATAGGTTCTAAAGGTTGGGTCTTCTTCAGCCAGCTTCGACAGTGCAATTCCCATCTTATCCTGGCCGGCTTTTGTCTTCGGCTCTATGGCAACATTGATAACCGGTTCCGGAAATTGCATGGATTCAAGAATGACCGGATGATCCTCATCACTGAGGGTATCCCCTGTTGTCGTGTCCTTGAGACCAACAGCTGCAGCGATATCGCCGGTATAAACCTCTTCGATTTCTTCCCTGTGATTTGCATGCATCTGAACAATACGGCCGATTCTTTCACGTTTGCCTTTAGTCGAATTATATACGTAGGATCCGGATTTGATTACTCCGGAATAAACTCTGAAGAATGCCAGCTTCCCTACATAAGGATCTACCATGATCTTGAATGCAAGGGCAGAAAAAGGTTCTTTGTCATCGGATTGCCTTATAATCTTTTCTTCTCCGTCGGCTGTAACACCTTCGATAGGCGGAATGTCAAGCGGTGACGGCATGTAGTCCACAACTGCATCCAGCATGAGCTGTACCCCTTTGTTCTTATAAGAAGAACCACAGATAACAGGTGTCATTTTTGTTGCAATGGTTCCTATCCGAATACCGTTCTTGATTTCCTCCAAGGTGAGCTGCTCACCCTCCAGGTATTTCATCGTCAGCTCTTCGTCCAATTCGGATACGGCTTCGATGAGTTTCTCTCGGTATTCCTTGGCCTTGTCAAGCATATCGGCCGGAATATCCGTCACTTCCATCTCCTTACCCAAATCGTCCTTATAAATATAGGCTTTCATGATGACCAAATCCACTATCCCAGTAAAATGATCCTCGCATCCTATAGGAAGCTGGATCGGAACAGTGTTTGCCCCTAATCTATCTCTCATCATTTCCACAACTCTGTAGAAATCCGCTCCCATAATGTCCATCTTATTGATATAAGCCATCCTGGGAACATTGTACTTGTCAGCCTGACGCCACACCGTTTCCGATTGCGGCTCAACACCGCCCTTTGCACAAAATACCGCTACAGAGCCATCGAGAACGCGCAGTGACCTTTCAACTTCAACAGTAAAGTCCACGTGCCCCGGCGTGTCGATTATGTTTATTTTGTGGTCCTTCCATTCGGCAGTCGTAGCAGCGGAAGTAATTGTGATACCTCTCTCCTGCTCCTGCTCCATCCAGTCCATGGTAGCAGTTCCTTCGTGAACTTCACCTATTTTGTAGGTCTTTCCTGTATAGAACAGGACGCGCTCCGTTGTCGTCGTTTTTCCGGCATCAATATGTGCCATGATTCCTATGTTTCTTGTCTTTTCCAATGGATATTGCCTAGGCACAGTATTCCTCCTTTCTGTTGCAAGATTCACTGTTATATTCCCCAAAATTCCGTGTATTACACATTGTATTCTCTCTATATCTATTATTCACAATTAACCTCAACTTGTTTTTACCATCGTTTTACCTGAAAAACTTCCTGAAAACGGCTTTTCAGGTCGGCCATGGGCCGAGGCTATGGCGCCGGATAATCCTATTGCCAATCGCCTGCCGCCTATTGCCTGAGTCATATACTAGTCTACAACTACCATCTGTAATGGGCATTACCACGCGGTAGTGCTCACACTACCAGCGGTAATGGGCGAACGCCTTGTTGGCCTCAGCCATCTTGTGCGTATCTTCCCTCTTCTTGACGCTGGAGCCTACATTGTTGGATGCATCCAGCAGCTCACCTGCCAGTCTCTCCCTCATTGTCTTCTCGCCGCGCTTTCTGGAATAATCGATAAGCCATCTCATACCCAGTGCCTGTCTCCTGTCAGCTCTGACTTCTACAGGTACCTGGTAGGTAGCGCCCCCGATTCTTCTGGCCTTTACTTCAAGAACAGGCATGATGTTGTTCATGGCTGCCTCGAATAGCTCAACCGGGTCCTTACCTGTCTTTTCTCTCATGATTTCGAAAGCACCGTATACGATCTTCTGTCCGGCACTCTTCTTGCCGTCGTACATGATGTTGTTGATCAGCTTTGTAACGATCTTGTCATTGTACAACGGATCCGGTAAAACATCTCTTTTGGGAATATGTCCTTTTCTTGGCACTTTACTTCCCTCCTTAACATAAAATTTAAGTTCATCGGTACTCGGTCGAACTCATTTGACAATAAGTTTCGGAGTTTTCGTGAAAACTCCAAGACTATTGCGGATGAAGTCGCCCGTTGTGCGCAAATATATTATACATCAATACTTACAGCTGCCTATTATGTTCATATTAAGCTTCTGTAAAATATCAATGTCTATAATCATTGCACAATTTATTTCTTGGGTCTCTTTGCGCCGTACTTGGAACGGCTCTGCTTTCTGTTAGCGACACCTGCAGCGTCAAGTGTTCCCCTGACGATGTGGTACCTTACGCCAGGAAGGTCCTTAACCCTGCCGCCTCTGATGAGGACAACGGAGTGTTCCTGGAGATTGTGACCGACACCGGGAATGTAGCCTGTTACTTCGATTTGGTTTGTCAGTCTGACTCTGGCAATTTTTCTCAATGCAGAGTTAGGCTTCTTCGGTGTTGTTGTCTTGACGACTGTACAAACTCCTCTTTTCTGCGGGCATTCCTTCAGTGCGGGTGCTGTTGATTTGTATTCAACTCTCTCCCGGCCTTTTCTAACTAACTGGCTGATGGTTGGCATTAAATGCACCTCCTTGTTAATATGATGTTATATAACAGCCTTAATATTGAATTAAGGACGGTATAACGAAAACCTGCTAGTCTTTCAACACTGCAGCCGTTGAAGCCCCAATGTCGATACCGCATGCTTCCCCAAGCTCCTTCATCGTATTCAGATATACGATCTGAACATTCTTATTCTTACAGGCGTCCAAAACGGAATCCTTTACAAAGTCGTCCGCATTTTCAGCGATATAAACCTTTTCTGTCTTATCGCCCTTTATGGCCTTGACGGTCTGCTTCAACCCCACTATTCTTCTGTTTGCTGCCTTCAGCTCATGCATTTTCTCACCTCTTGAAAGAATTGTGGCTGCCATATGTCCAAGTGCTTTTTGGTACAAGCATGCTTAAAGAGAACCATATGGTTGATTGTCTCTTCCTTAAAATGGTCCTCCTTAACGCACTAAATTATTTTAGCACTTGTTCTATTTTGTGTCAAGTCATATTTAAAATACATCCAGCTATTCTGCATCCATGGATTTGACGGTAATGTCCTTGTACTTCTTCATGCCTGTTCCTGCCGGTATCAGCTTTCCGATGATGACATTTTCCTTCAAGCCCACCAGCGGATCTATCTTACCCTTGATCGCTGCCTCCGTCAGAACCCTTGTGGTTTCCTGGAAGGACGCCGCCGACAGGAAGGAGTCCGTTGCAAGGGATGCCTTTGTGATTCCCAGCAGTACCCTTTTGCCTGTTGACTTTTCACTGTTATTGGCTGCGGCTATATCATTTTCCTCTTCGTACTTGAACATATCGTACAGACCGCCCGGCAGCAGTTCGGTGTCCCCTGCCTCGTCGATCTTCATCTTGCGGAGCATCTGCCTGACGATAACTTCGATATGCTTGTCGGCTATATCAACGCCCTGCAGCCTGTAAACCCGCTGAACTTCCATCAGCAGATAGCTCTGCACCCCTGCAACACCCTTGATCTTCAGGATGTCATGTGGGTTTACGGAGCCTTCGGTTATTTCATCACCGGCTTCTATGACATCGCCTTCAGAAACGCGGAGTCTGGAACCGTACGGTATGGTGTAGGTCCTGGTATCGCCGTCCTCTGCGATAACGACGGCATCCTTTTTCTTTCTCTGGTCAACGATCTTGACGGTGCCCGAGATCTCCGAGATAATCGCAAGGCCCTTGGGCTTTCTTGCCTCAAAGAGCTCCTCGACTCTGGGAAGACCCTGTGTGATATCGTCTCCTGCAACACCACCGGTGTGGAACGTTCTCATGGTCAGCTGCGTTCCGGGCTCACCGATAGACTGAGCTGCAATGATTCCGACTGCCTCGCCGATGTGGACCGGACCGCCGGTAGCCAGGTTGATACCGTAACACTTGGTACAGACACCATGCTTGGAATGGCAGGTAAGGATCGACCGGATGTGTACCTTCTTAATGCCCAGCTTCAATATGGTATTAACATCGTTTTCGCTGATCAGTTCATCCTTGGGAACGATGACTTCGCCTGTCACGGGATTCAGAAGATCCTCGGCGGCATATCTGCCCAGAAGCCTGTCGCCCAGCATTTCGATTACTTCATTGCCATCCTTGATCTCGCTGACAACCAGGCCTTCCTCGGTGCCGCAATCCTCTTCCCTGATGATAACGTCCTGGCTGACGTCAACCAGACGGCGTGTCAGGTAGCCGGAGTCGGCGGTACGGAGTGCCGTGTCGGCAAGACCCTTTCTTGCACCGTGTGTGGAGGTAAAGAACTCCAACACGTTGAGGCCCTCACGGAAATTCGCTTTAATCGGTATCTCGATGATCCGGCCGGAGGTATCCGCCATAAGGCCTCTCATACCCGCCAGCTGTCTGATCTGGTTTACGCTTCCTCTCGCACCGGAGTTGGCCATCATATAAACCGGATTCAGCTTATCCAGATTATCCATCAACGCTTTTGTTACTTCATCCGTGGTGTTCTTCCAGGTCTCAATGACCTGCTCATATCTCTCCTCATCGGAGATCAGTCCGCGGCGGTACATCTTCTCAATCTTGTCGACCCGCTCATCCGCTTTGGAAAGCAATGCTTTCTTGGCTCCCGGGATGACCATATCGGATACGCTGATGGTAACAGCGCCCTTGGTGGAATAATGGAAGCCCAGGCGTTTTATTTCATCCAGCACGATGGCTGTATTGGTATTGCCATGCTTTCTGAAGCACTTGTCGACAATCTTGCCCAGGGTGGACTTGTCGATAGGCCTCATATTGCCTTCCTTGTCCCTTGGATCCAACTCCAGAATGAACATGCTGTCTTCGTCGGTCCGCTCCACAAAACCCAGGTCCTGCGGAATAGACTGGTTGAATATGAACCTTCCGATGGTGTTTTCGATGATCCTGGACTTCTTGACACCATTGAATTCTTTTGTAATCCTGACCTTGACCTTGGCATGCAGGGATGCCTCACCGGTCTGGTAAGCCATCAGCATTTCCTCAAGGTTGCTGAATACCTTGCCCTCACCCTTTTGATCAGGCACATAGATGGTCAGGTAGTAAATACCCATGACCATGTCCTGAGTCGGGCTGACCACCGGTCTGCCGTCCTTAGGCGCCAGGATGTTGTTGGCTGAAAGCATCAGGAACCGGGCTTCTGCCTGCGCTTCAACGGACAGCGGCACGTGAACGGCCATCTGGTCGCCGTCGAAGTCGGCGTTATAAGCGGTACATACCAACGGATGTATTTTTAAGGCTCTGCCTTGAACCAGTATGGGCTCAAAAGCCTGGATACCGAGCCTGTGCAGTGTTGGTGCACGGTTCAGCAGCACCGGATGCTCGCTGATAACCTCTTCGAGGATATCCCAAACCTCCGGTTTGACTCTTTCAACCATTCTTTTTGCGCTCTTGATATTATGTGCCAAGCCGTCATTGACCAGCTTCTTCATGACGAAGGGCTTGAAAAGCTCTAACGCCATTTCATTGGGAAGACCGCACTGGTAAAGCTTCAGCTCCGGCCCGACCACGATAACGGAACGTCCGGAGTAGTCAACTCGTTTGCCCAGCAGGTTCTGACGGAAACGGCCCTGCTTGCCCTTCAGCATGTCGCTTAAAGATTTCAGCGGCCGGTTGCCGGGACCGGTAACCGGTCTGCCCCGTCTGCCGTTATCGATCAGCGCGTCCACTGCTTCCTGCAGCATTCTTTTTTCGTTCCGGACGATGATATCCGGTGCGCCGAGATCCAGTAACCGCTTTAAGCGGTTGTTGCGGTTGATAACCCTTCTATAGAGATCGTTCAGATCGGAGGTGGCAAAGCGGCCCCCGTCCAGCTGAACCATCGGTCTTAAATCCGGCGGTATGACCGGTATGGTATCCAATATCATCCACTCGGGCAAATTGCCTGAGCTCTTGAAGGCTTCTACGACCTCCAGCCTTCTGACTGTACGCAGCCGCTTCTGTCCGGTGCTATCCTTGAGGTCCGCCTTCAGTTCCTTTGAAAGCTTCTCCAGATCCAGTTCCCACAGCAGCTCCTTGATGGCTTCGGCGCCCATGCCGGCTCTGAAGCGGTTGCCGTATTTTTCAACATTTTCGCGGTATTCCTTTTCCGACAGCAACTGCTTCTTGGAAAGGGGGGTGTCCCCGGTCTCAATAACAATATAGGACGCAAAATAGAGAACTTTTTCCAAGGCTCGCGGAGACATATCCAGTATAAGACCCATCCTGCTGGGTATGCCTTTGAAATACCAGATGTGGGATACCGGAGCCGCCAGCTCGATGTGCCCCATGCGTTCCCTGCGGACCTTTGCTTTGGTGATTTCTACACCGCAGCGGTCGCAGACGATGCCTTTGTAGCGAATCCGCTTATATTTGCCGCAGTGGCACTCCCAATCCTTTGTGGGACCGAAGATCTTTTCGCAGAAAAGCCCTTCTTTTTCAGGCTTTAATGTCCTGTAATTGATGGTTTCCGGCTTCTTGACCTCTCCTCTGGACCATTCCCTGATCTTTTCCGGAGAAGCCAGCCCGATTTTTATGGCTTCAAAATTGTTCAGTTCAAACAAGGAGGTATCTCTCCCTTCTTTTTTAATTGACCATCTTAAATCGTCAATTCAAGTTATATTTTTTGACGGAAGGATTGCAGGCCTAAGCACCTGCATCCCCCCGAACCATACCTATTAGAACTCTTCCTCTTCTTCGCCTTCCTCTTCCATCAAAAGGTCATCGAATTCGATTTCGGCTTCAAAGTCTTCTACGCCTTCGGCATCCTCATCATAGTCGTCGTAAAGGTCTTCTTCAGGCTGCTGAGCATTGCCTTTATACGGCAGACTTGCGAAGTCCATATCTTCTCTGGTTTCCATATCCACGCTGAGGTCCTCAACATCGTCCTCAACCGATTCCTTGATGGCGATTTCTTCGTTTTCCTCGGTGAGCACCTTGACATCCAACGCAAGGCTCTGCAGCTCCTTGATCAATACCTTGAAGGATTCCGGCACGCCAGGCTCCGGTATGTTTTCGCCCTTGACGATGGACTCGTAAGTCTTGACACGGCCTACCACGTCGTCGGACTTTACTGTCAGGATCTCCTGCAGCGTATGTGATGCACCATAAGCCTCCAGGGCCCAAACTTCCATTTCCCCGAAACGCTGGCCGCCGAACTGAGCTTTTCCGCCCAACGGCTGCTGTGTTACCAGAGAGTATGGTCCTGTGGACCGCGCATGGATCTTGTCATCTACCAGATGCAGCAGCTTCAGGATATACATGTAGCCAACCGTTACGTCGTTGTCGAAGTACTCCCCTGATCTGCCGTCCCTTAGCTGTATCTTGCCTGAGGGGTTCAGTTCAACACCGTCAATGGGCGTCTCGCCGAACACCTTGATAATGCTGTCCAGGGCTCTCATGCTCATCAAATCTGATGATTTGATCATTTCCTTGATGGCAGCTAGCCTGCTGTCTATATCAAATACGTCCTGCTCTATATACTCATGAATGACCGCAAGGTTTTCCTTGACTTCCTCACGGATATCCGGCAGTTCTGCAGGTTGAAGCTCGTCTTCCAGCTCATGCTCCTGCTGGAGAAGCTTTTCCCGTTGCAGGATCTTTTCCTTGATGGTCCGGAGGTTTTTCTTTACCTGAATCACCTTGTTGGCCGTCTCGATGGTTTCCATGATGGTATCTTCATTGGCACCGTCAAAAACCGGTGTGGCGATCTTCCAGCCCAAAGCCTTGGCAGCCAGCCCCAGATGAACCTCCAGCACCTGGCCGATGTTCATACGTGACGGAACGCCCAATGGGTTCAGCACGATTTCAAGGGGTGTACCGTTGGGCATGAAGGGCATATCCTCTTCAGGCAGAACTCTTGATATAACACCCTTGTTTCCATGCCGGCCCGCCATCTTGTCACCGACTGAAATCTTTCTTTTCTGGGCAATATAGCATCGAACCAGTTGATTGACGCCAGGGGGCAGCTCATCGCCGTTTTCCCTTGTGAATACTTTGACGTCAACAATAATTCCGGCCTCTCCGTGGGGTACTCTCAGGGATGTGTCCCTGACTTCCCGCGCCTTTTCACCGAATATGGCCCTTAAAAGTCTTTCTTCGGCTGTCAGCTCGGTCTCTCCTTTGGGTGTGACCTTGCCGACCAGGATAT
This sequence comes from Calditrichales bacterium MX18-03, assembly GCA_021083345.1. Taxonomy (GTDB): domain Bacteria; phylum Bacillota; class Clostridia; order Lutisporales; family Lutisporaceae; genus JAJGRE01. The sequence goes on from JAJGRE010000001.1 coordinate 1,534,303, forward strand.
CACCGGAGCGTACTTCGGCACCGATGCGGATGATGCCTCTTTCATCCAGATCCTTTAAGGCCTCTTCCCCTACATTGGGGATATCCCGAGTGATCTCTTCCGGTCCCAGCTTGGTGTCCCGCGCTTCCGCCTCATACTCTTCTATATGAATGGAGGTAAATACATCTTCTTTTACCAGTTTCTCGCTGATCAGGATGGCATCCTCGTAGTTGTAGCCTTCCCAAGTCATGAAACCGATCAGGATATTTCTGCCCAATGCGGTCTCGCCTCTGTCGGTGGAAGGTCCGTCTGCAATAATATCGCCTTTCTTGACGATTTCTCCTTTTCTCGCTACCGGTCTCTGGTTGATGCAGGTTCCCTGGTTGGACCGGAGGAATTTCAGAAGCTTATACCGCTCGCGTTCCCCTGTGTTCGTTCTGATAACGACCTCATTGGCCGCCGCTTTCTCAACGATACCGTCGTTCTTTGCCAGGCCTATGACGCCGGAATCCCTTGCAGACTTATATTCCATACCGGTGCCAACGATGGGCGAATCCGGCTTGATCAGCGGAACTGCCTGACGCTGCATGTTGGAACCCATCAGCGCTCTGTTTGCGTCATCGTTTTCCAGGAATGGGATCATGGCCGTAGCAACAGAAACAACCTGCTTCGGCGATACATCCATGAATTCCACTTCGGTATTGGGCACGATAACGATCTCATGCCGCGCTCTGGCGGTAACCCTTTTATCGATAAACCGTCCTTCTTCATCCAATGGCTCGTTGGCCTGGGCGATAACAAACTCGTCCTCGATATCTGCAGTCAGATAGATGATTTCTTCGGTAACAAACTTCTCACCGTTTTCATCGGTTATGACAACCCGGTACGGTGCTTCGATAAAGCCGTATTCATCAATACGTGCATATGTACTTAATGACCCGATCAAGCCGATGTTGGGACCTTCCGGGGTCTCGATGGGGCACATTCTGCCGTAGTGGGAATGGTGCACGTCTCTGACCTCGAAGCCTGCTCTTTCTCTTGAAAGGCCGCCAGGTCCCAGTGCTGACAGCCTGCGCTTGTGCGTCAGCTCTGCCAGGGGATTTGTCTGGTCCATGAACTGGGACAGCTGCGAGCTTCCAAAGAACTCCTTGATGGCTGCTGCCACAGGTCTTATGTTAACAAGCTGCTGCGGTGTGACAACATCGATATCCTGAATGGTCATTCTTTCCTTGACAACCCTTTCCATTCTGGACAATCCGATCCTGAACTGGTTCTGAAGGAGTTCCCCCACAGAACGGAGCCTTCTGTTGCCCAGGTGATCGATGTCGTCCACATGTCCGATGCCGTTGGATAGGTTGATATTGTGGTTTATGGAAGCCAGTATGTCGTCAACCAGGATATGCTTGGGAATCAGATCCTTCAATCGGTTTCTGATTTCATCCTTTATTTCATCCTCACCCTTGAACTTGCTGAGGATATCCTTCAGCACGCCCAGGTTTACATATTCCTTTATATTCAGATCCGAAACATCAAAGGTCATATACTTGTTGATGTCGACGATATTGTTGCCAAGTATTTTGACCGGCCGGCCGTCAACGATGACAAAGGCTTCGTTGATACCCGCATTCATGATTCTGGCCGCTTTGTCCCGGCTGATCTTCTCTCCTGCTTCTGCCAGGATTTCACCGGTTCTCGGATCGGTAATCTGCTTCTCTACCTTCTGGCCTGCCAGCCTTGCACTAAGTGCAAGCTTCTTGTTGAACTTGTAGCGTCCGAATTTGGCAAGGTCATACCTTTTTGCATCAAAGAACAAAACATCAATAAGGGATTTTGCACTTTCGACGGTAGGGGGCTCTCCCGGCCTCAGCCTTTTGTAGACCTCGATCAGTCCTTCCTCCTCCGATTTGGTTCCGTCCTTCTGAAGTGTCGCTTTGATTCTTTCGTCTTCACCCAGGATCCTTTCAATCTGCTCGTCTGTACCAAAACCCAATGCTCTAAGCAGTACGGTTATGGGTATCTTTCTCGTCCTGTCGATCCTGACCCACAAAACATCATTTGAGTCGGTTTCATACTCCAGCCATGCACCCCTGTTAGGAATAACCGTTGCTGAATGCAGCCGTTTCCCCGATTTGTCGATGCTTTCAACGTAGTAAACACCGGGAGATCTGACCAGCTGACTGACGATAACCCGCTCAGCGCCGTTGATAATAAAGGTTCCTTGATCCGTCATGAGAGGGAAATCCCCCATGAACACTTCCTGTTCCTTGACTTCGTTGGTTTCTTTGTTGATCAAGCGGATTTTGACCTTCAGCGGAGCAGAAAAGGTCACGTCTCTTTCCTTGCATTCCTCGACGGAATACTTGGGCTTGCCGTCCAGCGAGTAATCGACAAACTCAAGAATCAGGTTTCCCGTGTAGTCCTGAATGGGGGATACATCGAAGAAAACTTCTCTGAGTCCTTCCTCCAGGAACCAGTTGTACGAGTTCTTCTGTACCTCGATCAGGTTCGGCATATCCATTACTTCGTCAATCTTTGAGTAGCTCATTCTGTAATTCTTCCCAGCAGAGACCGGATGTACCATCATAAAGTCACTCACCCCTTAGTTTGAAATAAGATAAATTAAAATAGCCAAAAGCAAAAAAATACCAATCACGTCGCTTTTGGTTGGACTATAAAATTGAAGCATACCTATTTTAATATAACCGGTATTAGCTATTTATATACAGTTTGCATAATAAACCCATATTAACTTTACCACAATGCAATATATAATGTTAACACACCACTTTTAGCCTGTCAAGTATAATTTGTACAATTTTGCTTTTATTAAATGAAAAACGGGTCCTGCGGACCCGTTTGATCTATTTTTCTACTACTTTGTCTCCGTCCTTCAAACTGTTGGCACCAGTCACGACGACCTTCTCGCCGGCAACCACGCCCTCCAGGATTTCATAATGACTGTCACTGGAATAACCAAGCTTCACTGCTTTTTTTGCTGCTTTCTGATCCTTTACCACAAATACATGATGACTGCCGCTTTCGTTTATAACAGCTTCCTTTGGCACGGCTGCCACATTCTCATGTGTCGCCAGCACGATTCTCATCATACCGAACATGCCTGCTTTGATTTCATCACCGCTGTTCTTCAATTCTACTTTGACAGGGTAGGTTTTGCTTTGCATATCCAGCGCCGGGCTGATTGCTGTCACTGTACCTGTAAAGCTCTGTCCCGGCAGCACATCAATAGTGACTTCCACCGCCTGACCGGCCTTTACATAGCCAATATCCTTCTCGGAAATGCCCGATTCCAGATACAAGCTGTCGATATTCACCACCGAGAAGAGCATTACGCCTGGTGCCACATTTTCACCCACTGAAATGTTCTTTGCGCTGACAATACCGTCTATCGGAGACATCACATTGCTGTACTGAAGGTTTTCCTTTACCATCTTATAGTCGTTTTCTGCCACTGCCAAACCGATTTCTGCGCCTTTGACATCATAGCCCCAGCCCCTTTCGGCCTGCTTGAAGCTAGCCATTGCACTCTCATACTGTTCCTTTACCAGGTTGTAAGAGGTCTCAGCTGCTTCATATTCCGCTTTGGAGGCCGAGCCGCTGTTATAGAGCTCCTTTGTCCGGTTATAGCTTTTTTCCACGTTTTCCAGATTCAGCTTTGCCGAATTATATGCTGTCCTTGCCATTTCAATTTGCTGCGGCTTCAGTCCGGGATCGGAGCCAAAGTCCTGCAGCCTTTCCAGCATCAGTGTGGCACTGCGGACCGCTGCCTCCGCCTTTTCAAACTGCAGCTTCAATATGGTATCGTCTATTTTGCAAAGGGATGCACCCTTTTTGACAGGTGTGCCGATATCTGCCTTGATGTTGCTTACCGTACCACTGACCTTTGCAGTGATGACCGCACTTTCCTTAGGGTGTACCGTTCCGGGAAGGTTCAGTGTCTTTTGGAAATCCATCCGCTGCACGGCAGCTGTTTTTACATAGACCAGCTTCTCTTCCGGCTGAGCCGCCACAGGTGCCTCTTTCTTCCCGCAGCCCGAAAGCAACAATGCCGGAATGAGTATTAACACCGCAAGCTTTCTCATATATTCATCTCCTTTTTCGTGAATAACCCGTTTCCTATTTGTTTAGCCCTTTCGGTAAAGGTGTAAATAATCGGTATGACCACCAGGGTCAGGATGGTGGATATAGTCAGGCCGAATATCAGCGTATAGCCCATTGAGCCGAAGAACGCTTGCTTCAAGGTCATCGGTAATATTCCCCCTGCCGTGGTTATTGTTGTAGCCATTACCGGCGTAAAACGCGTAACACCGGTTCTTATAATTGCATCGTTTATACTGTAACCGTTCTTTCTTAAATAATTGATATAGTCTACCAGCACAATGGCGTTATTAACTGCTATCCCTACAAGTGCAACAACACCGATAAAAGCAAAGAAGTCAAAGCGGTTTCCTGTAATAACCAATCCCGGCATGACACCGATAAGGGCCAGCGGTATCGTAAGCAGGATGATCACCGGCTGGGACAGCGAATTGAACTGGGTAGCCAGGATCAAGTAAACCAGAATGGCTGCGATGATCATGTTCTTGAACATATCCCCGAAGCTTTCCTGCATATCTTCCATTTCGCCGCCATACTCAATGGTAATATCTTCCGGCAACGGATAATCTGCAATTTGCGCTCGGAATTCGTTCAATACATCCTGCGCAAGAATACCGTTGTTGATCTGGGAAGAGACAACCAGAAGGCGCTTCATATCTTCATGGCCGATGCTGTTTAAGCTTTCCGCTTCTGCAATCTCCGCCACCTGCGAGAAGGGAATCGCCTGCCCGCTTCGCGAATAGAAGTATAGTCCGTTGATATCTTCGATGGTCTTAAGCTTGTTCTTGGAGGTTCTTATAATCACATCGATCTCATCCTGATTGTCCCTGAAGGTTGTGGCTGTCATCCCGTATACGGCATTTCTGATGCCCAACGCTACAGTCATGTCGTCCAGGCCGTAAGCCGCAGCTTTTTCCTTATCCACTCTGATCTGCAGCTCGGGCGCACCAATGGTTATACCGTCTTCAACGTCACGGGTGCCCTGTATATTCTCCAGCTTTTTTGCAAAATCTTTTGCTATCAAACGGATTTCATCCAGGTTATCGCCCTTTATTCTGACCACAATGGGATTATCCGTAGGTGGACCGCTTTCCACTTCCCGTACATTTATTTCCGCGCCCGGTATGGTTTTCAATTGCTCACGTAAAGCTGCCGCGACCTCCATACTGCTGCGTTCCCTGTCTTCTTCTTCAACCAAATCTATCGTCACCCTTGCAATATTGGGTGTGCTTCCGGCATTTGCCGAAAAATCGGACAAGCTGTCTGCTCCGGTAATACCGATATTGGATACGAAGCTCTTGATTTCCGGCACTTCAAAAAGCTTCTTTTCTACTTCCTCTGCAATCTGAGCTGTCTCGCCCAGTGTCGTCCCCTTTGGTGCATCTATATCGACATACATTCTTGTAAAATCAGTTGTGGTAAACATCTCTACCTTCAAGACGCCCAAAGGAATCAGAGAGATACTCAGCACAAAGGCCAGAACAGCGACGCCTATGACAGCAAGCTTTCTTCTTCTTTTCTCAAGTATCCACGCCAGCTTGTTTGCATACCATTCAACAATGGGGTGATTCCCGTCATGACGACTGCGGAAGAGCTTCAGATACATCATAGCCGCAAAACCCAGGCCGAAAAGCCATGACATGATACCGAACTCGAAGATGGCTGTTTCATCGGCTTTAAATGCATACATACCTAAAACGAAAACCAAAACAATGGATATGCTCTTCCCGAATTTCTCAACAAGCGGGTGCTTCTTTCCATTATCATTTCTGTGTCCCTTAAGAAGCCTTGCACTAAGTATCGGAGTTACGACGATTGCAACAAGCAGTGAAGCAGAAAGTGCAAAGATGACGGTCTTCGGAATATCCTTTATGAATTCTCCCATGATACCCGGTGTCAGCAGTATTGGAAAAAAGGCAGCCAAGGTCGTTAGTGTAGAGGCCGCTACTGCCGGAGCTATCTGATTGGTCCCAGCCTCTGCTGCTATTTCTGAACTTAAACCTTTTCCTCGCAGCCTGTCGATATTTTCCATGATGACGATGCCGTTGTCAACCAGCATACCAACAGATAAAACAAGTGAAAACAGCGATATCGTATTGAAGGTTACATCATAAACGTTCATCAGACCCAGCGTTATAAAAATAGCTAGCGGAATGACAATGGATACGATGATGGATTCCATCAGGCCGATAAAAAGGAATAAGACCATGATAACCAGAAATAACCCGGATTTTGCATTATTCACAACCGTAAACAACGAGTCTTCAACATATATGGAAGTGTCTCCGCTGATTTCTACCTGAAGATCCTGCGGATAGCTGCGTCCTCTTTCGTTGACCAGCATTTCTTTGATCTGGCCGGCAATTTTGATGATATCGCCAGCATCCTTTTTCTTAACTGAAATCGCAATGGTCTTCTTCATCTGGGGATTGTCGCTGCCGAGGCCATTGGCCATCCTGGAATAGGACTCCGCATCCTTATATCCGTCTTCTATATGGGCAATATCCCTCAAAAAAAGCGGGCTGTTGCCGATATATGTGACGACAACCTTTTCCAGTTCCTTCGGATCAGCATACTGACCTACCGTCCTGATGTTGTATTGTTTACTATCAAGTGTTATATCTCCGCCTGGAAAGTTGATATTGGATTGGGCTATCGCTCCACTGATCTGGTTGATTGACAGATTATAGGCAGCCAGCTTTTGAGGGTCAACGGTGATCTTGATTTCACGCTCCAGACCGCCCACAATATCAACATCGGATATATGATTGATCTTCTCGATCTGATCCTTTATCTTGTCAGCTATTTTCTTCAGCTCTACAAAATCATAATCTCCGGCAACATTAATAATCATGATCGGTGAATTGTTGGTCCTAAAATCCGAGACCTCCGGTATATCTGCCCCATCCGGCAATCTGGGCTGTACCGCAGCAACCTTGTCTCTCATTTTCTGCAGCATTTCGTCCATGTCAACGCCGGTCTCGAATTCGGCAAATACCATCGAATACCCCAGCCCGGAGTTGGAGCTGATCATCTTGACATGCTCCAATTCATCCAGCCTCTTCTCGATTTCATCGGTAATCAGGGCCTCTACCTCTTCGGGCGAAGCACCCGGATATGTCGTCATGACCATGCCGTAAGGAATGGTAACCTTGGGATTCAGCTCGCGGGGCAGCTCGGTATAGGCGATACCTCCCCAGATCACCATGATCATGATCAAAAGATAGGTCAGCCTGTGCCGCTTGATAAAAAAAGATGCACATCTGCCCAGGAGGTTATTCTTGTCCTGTAGTTCCAAAATGGTACTATTCAGGTTTTTTTCATCTTGCTCCATCTGTCGAACTCCTTTCTTTGGAAACAATTGCATTGGGCCTTTCATCCATTCCCATAAACCCATATAAATATACGCAGGATTTCAGAATAGGTTTCAAGTTCTACAGATAAATATAAAATCTATTTTTATCGATAAGGAAAATCATACTTTTTTATCGATAAAATAAGCCTCGTATGACTGCTGCATAGGTGATAAGCGAAAGCAGCAGCGATATGCCAAGGCATACACCGATCCTGATCTGCTTCCTTGATGCACCGGCTGCCACGTCCAGCCGCAGCTGCTCCAGATCCTGCCTTAACCTCTTAACTGACGGATACCGCTCTTTTGCATCCAGTGCTGTACATTTTTTGATTATACTCTCCAGCTTGGCGTCCTCCCAGCCTCCCCTGCGGGGGCATGCGCTGGCGGGCTTCCCGCCGGCAGCGTCTCTGAATAGCTGCTGCAGCGTCATGCCAAGGCTGTAAATATCCGTTCGATGGTCAGTATGCCCTCCTTTTTCCAGCTGCTCCGGAGCGGCATAAAAAAAAGTGCCCGCTGCATAGGTATCATGCCGGTCATCTATACCAAAAGCCTTGCTGATGCCAAAGTCGACCAGCACGACCCTGCCGTCCGGTGTTACCATAATATTGGACGGCTTCAGATCGCGATAGATGATGGGATAAGGCTTCAAACGATGAAGGTAGATCAGAATATCGCAAAGCTCCAAAGCCCAATCCAATTTCGTGCTGAACGGGATGTTGCTGCATTGCAGCAGTTTCTTTTCCAAGGTCGTGCCTTCAATGTAGCTTTCAATGATATAAGTCCCTCCGGCATCCTGGAGGATATCGACTATCTTAGGCAGGTTGGTATGGTTCAGCCGTTTGAGTATGCCTGCCTCAGCCGCAATGGTCCTTTCACCTGCCGAGCCCCTCCGGATATGCTTGACAGCCCAGATGCTCCCTGTCTCCAGGCTGGTGCACAGATACACATCACTCATTCCGCCGCTTCCCAGCTTCCGCATGATTTCATACCTGTTGAACAAAATATCGCCGCTATTCATCTTTACCCTCTCCGATGTCTGCTGCCCGTGAGAGAGCAGCCTCCTCAACCGACAGCGTGATCGTAGCAGCTTGCTTGTCTTCTCTTTTTCCTGCTATGCGAAATACACGTATCTGTTCCTGTCCTGCATCAGCAATTTTATCTTTGCCCAAATACGAAATCAGCTTAACAACTACAGCCGTGTTAAGCAGTAAAGTCACACTTGCAATCAATAAATAGATGTCCCGCAGCTTCATATTCTCCCTCCCAGACAGCAAGTACTCAGAGTTTTTGTTTGTTTTACATATTTTACCATATATAATAAAAAATAGCTATGAGGATCATCCTCATAGCTATTTTTAAGGCTCTTAAAACTACTTTATTTCGATTGTTGCGCCTGTTTCCTTGAACTTTGCTGCAACTTCTTCAGCTTCCTGCTTGCTGACGCCTTCCTTGATAGTCTTCGGAGCGCCGTCAACCAGATCCTTTGCTTCCTTCAGGCCGAGACCTGTGAGCTCTCTAACAACCTTGATAACCTTGATCTTTTCTGCGCCTGCACTTGCAAGGATTACGTTGAATTCAGTCTGCTCTTCTACAGGAGCTGCAGCTGCAGCTGCACCTGCGCCTGCTGCTACAGGAGCAGCTGCTGTTACGCCGAATTCCTCTTCGATTGCCTTAACCAGTTCTGCCAATTCGAGAACGGTCATGCCCTTTATTTCTTCTATGAACTTTAAAGTCTTTTCACTTGCCATTTTTTTACTACCTCCTATTTATCTTTCATTATCGATTGGCTAACGCCATATAGCGTTAGCATAAAACTACTAGAGACTCTTGACTCCGAAGCTAAATCCGAAAGCTTAGAGTCTCTTGTCGTTAAGCTTCCGCTTCTTTCTTTTCTTTAATTGAGTTCAACATGTAAGCCAGGTTTCTGATAGATCCCTGTAATGCACCAAGCAGCATAGCGACGAGAACTTCCTTGGACGGTAAATCGCCAAGGGCCTTGACGTCCTTTGCATCGAACAATCTGCCTTCAACCAGGCCGGCTTTGATCGATATCGGTGTCTTTGGGTGATCCTTTATGAACTGGTTCAAGGTCTTTGCAGGAGCAATGACGTCGTTGAAGCCGAAAGCGACTGCAACCGTACCCTGAAGATGCTCGTGAAGCGCTTCATAGCCTAACTCCTGGGACGCCCTCTTGAAAAGCGTATTCTTATAAACCTTGTAGTCAACGCCTGCTTCCCTGAATCTCTTTCTGAGCTCAGTAACGTCTTCAACATTGATGCCCTTATAATCTACAAGAACAACCGAGCCAGCCTTGCTGAGCTTTTCCTTCACTTCTTTTACGACCAATTCTTTTGATTCAAGATTTTTTGCCATTTTCACACCTCCTCATGATGAAGACTTCATATCACAATATCCTGTCGGATCAGGCCTTTTGAAAATACAAAAGACCTCTCCGTAGACATAGAGAGGTCGTTTAATCATACATTCACATATATCATCAAACCTCGGCAGGATTTATGATAACCAGAGGTTATCAACCTACTGTCTACGGTAAATATTCTTTTTCGGCAGTGACTGATCTTGGGTCCTTCAAACAGCTTAGTCGGTTACCCTGGCCGGGTTGACCCTTATAGCCGGTCCCATAGTGCTAGTCACAACAACACTCTTCAGGTAAGTACCCTTGGCTGCTGACGGCTTCGCTTTTACAACGGCTTCCATCAAGGTCTTGAAATTGTCGGCCAGCTTTTCGGTTCCGAATGAAACCTTTCCGATGGCAACGTGTACAATCGCTGTTTTATCAACTCTGTACTCCACCTTACCGGCTTTGATCTCATTGATAGCCCTTGTGATGTCAAATGTAACCGTTCCGGACTTCGGGTTCGGCATCAAGCCCTTAGGACCAAGTATCTTACCCAGACGTCCTACAACGCCCATCATGTCCGGTGTCGCAACAACCACATCATAATCAAACCAGTTCTCAGTCTGGATCTTTGTCACCAGTTCTTCCGCACCGACGAAATCAGCACCGGCAACTTCCGCTTCCTTCGCTTTTTCACCCTTTGCGAAAACCAATACTCTTAATGTTTTACCAGTTCCGTGTGGCAATACCACAACGCCTCTGACCTGCTGGTCAGCATGTCTCGGGTCAACGCCCAGCTTTGCATGAACTTCAACGGATTCATCAAACTTTGCAGTTGCAATCTTCTGAACCAGTTCCAATGCTTCACTGGGATCATACAGCTTAGCTTTGTCAACTTGCTTGACACTTTCCTGATACTTTTTCCCTCTGAACATTCTAATTCCTCCTTGTGGTACAAACGGCCGCACTTTGTGCGATATCCTCCCACGAATTTTTGATCTTTTTGTTGCGCTTACTCTTCTACAACAACACCCATGCTTCTTGCAGTACCTGCTACCATGCTCATCGCTGTTTCAATGCTGCCAGCATTCAAGTCAGGCATCTTAAGCTCTGCAATTTCTCTGATCTTCGCCTTATTGATCTTACCAACCTTTGTCTTGTTGGGAACGCCTGATCCGCTTTCAATACCGATTGCCTTTTTGATCAGTACGGATGCCGGCGGTGTCTTCAGGATGAATGTAAAGGATCTGTCCTGATATACAGTAATGACGACAGGTATAATAAGACCAACCTGTTTGGCTGTCCTTTCATTGAATTCCTTGCAGAATCCCATGATGTTAACACCGTGCTGACCTAAAGCGGGACCGATTGGCGGTGCCGGAGTTGCTTTTCCTGCGTTTACCTGCAGCTTGACCATTGCGGTTACTTTCTTTGCCATTGTTACACCTCCTCCCAGTGAATAATGCTATTTGATTGTATAGCTTGCTAAATCCTCTCCACCTGTACAAACTCCAATTCAACCGGAGTCTCTCTGCCGAACATGGAGATCAGCACTTTGATCTTGTGCTTTTCATGATTGATTTCCTGTATGATGCCTACGAAATTTTCGAAAGGACCGGAAATAACCCTGACATGATCTCTGACATTGGCATCCAGTTTGACAGGGGTTTTTTCAACTCCCAACGCCTTAACTTCCGCATCAGTAAGAGGCACAGGCTTGGATCCAGGTCCTACAAAACCGGTAACCCCTCTCGTATTTCTGACTACGTACCAAGACTCATCCGTCATCTGCATCTTGACAAGCACATAGCCCGGAAACACTTTTTTCTGGGTAATCTTTTTCTTCCCGTTTTTGATTTCGACCTGTTCTTCAATCGGCACTTTTACTTCGAAGATCACATCCTGCATGTTTCTGTTTTCAACGATCTTCTCAATATTTGCCTTAACCTTGTTTTCATATCCAGAGTAGGTATGCACGACATACCATCTGCCTCTTTCTTCCATAGATGTATAGCCTTAAACAGCGGTATAAGGCCTTACCTCCTTCTTAAATGCTGTCGTTATTTCGCCAGGAACAGCTGGACAACCTCACCGAATGCAAGGTCAACAACCCAAAGTGCCGCACCAACGAGAATAATCGCCGATACAACAACCTCAGTATGCTGGATCAGTTCTTTCCTGCTGGGCCAAGTTACTTTCTTGACTTCAGCCTTTGTTTCCCTGTAGGACTTCTTGATGTCAAACTTTTTTGCTGCACCAGTCATGTTTTCACTTCCTTTACTGGCTATTTAGTTTCCTTATGAGGAGTATGCTTTCTGCAGAACCTGCAGTACTTTGTCATTTCAAGCCTTTCCGGGTTGTTCTTCTTGTTCTTCATGCTGTCATAGTTTCTCTGCTTGCATTCTCCGCATGCTAAAGTAATCTTTACTCTCACTTACTACACCTCCCAAACCATGCCTGTGTATGGAAAAAAACCGCTCGCGCTGTTTTTTTTCGCTATAGAGCCCAATTTAAATTTTGAGATAACCAAATAAAATCTATCATAATTTAACTGTGATGTCAATACAGGTCGTTATATTATTACCGTTTCTTCCATATTTAATACTTTATAAAGGACTAGGGGCATAATTTCCCCCTAGTCCTTAAAGCACTGATGTTTTACAGAGGATCTTATTCGATTACGGATGCAACCGCGCCTGCGCCTACTGTTCTGCCGCCTTCACGGATTGCGAATCTCAAGCCTTCTTCGATAGCGATGGGTGTGATCAGCTTGATTGTCATTTCGATGTTGTCACCAGGCATGCACATTTCTACGCCTGCCGGCAGATCGATTACGCCTGTTACGTCTGTTGTCCTGAAGTAGAACTGCGGTCTGTAGCCGTTGAAGAACGGTGTGTGTCTTCCGCCTTCTTCCTTAGTCAGTACGTATACCTGCGCCTTGTAGTGTGTATGCGGTTTGATGGATCCCGGCTTTGCAAGTACCTGGCCTCTTTCAATGTCTGTTCTCTGCACGCCGCGGAGCAGTACGCCGATGTTGTCCCCGGCCTGTGCCTGATCCAGAAGCTTTCTGAACATTTCTACGCCTGTTACCACTGTTGATCTTGGTGCTTCTGCCAAGCCTACGATTTCTACCGTATCCTGTACCTTGACAACGCCTCTTTCAACTCTGCCTGTTGCAACTGTTCCTCTGCCAGTGATGGAGAATACGTCTTCCACAGGCATCAGGAACGGCTTATCTGTCTGTCTTTCCGGTGTCGGAATGTAGCTGTCTACTGCTGCCATCAGGTTGTGGATGGCCTTGCAGGCATCGCAGTCTTCCTTGCCGCAGCCGCACTCAAGGGCTTTCAATGCGGAACCCGGTACGATCGGTGTGTCATCACCTGGGAACTCATATTCGCTAAGCAGTTCTCTGACTTCCATTTCTACCAGTTCGATCAGTTCTGCGTCATCTACCATGTCTACCTTGTTCAGGAATACAACTATGTATGGTACGCCAACCTGTCTGGAGAGAAGGATGTGCTCTCTTGTCTGGGGCATCGGGCCGTCTGCTGCCGATACGACCAGAATTGCGCCGTCCATCTGTGCTGCGCCGGTGATCATGTTCTTTACGTAGTCAGCGTGACCGGGGCAGTCAACGTGTGCATAGTGTCTGTTCTTTGTTTCGTACTCAACGTGAGCTGTATTGATCGTGATGCCTCTTTCCTTTTCTTCAGGCGCCTTGTCGATTTCGTCGTATCTTGTAGCTGTTGCGCCGCCGAACTTTGACAATACGGTTGTGATTGCCGCTGTCAACGTTGTCTTGCCGTGGTCAACGTGACCGATTGTTCCTATGTTTACGTGGGGCTTGTTACGTTCAAATTTTGCTTTTCCCATTTACTGAATTCCTCCTTTAATTTTTAAAAATGGAGCTTTTGCTAAAAACAGAAACCGTCTTATGCAGTTGTCCCACATCTTGTCGTCAGCTTGTTGTTACACCGCAAAAAACAGCTCACTGCGAAATAGCAGTTCACTGTTTCCAACACCTAGCTCAATTTATGCTGCGGCGTGCACTTCCTCCGGACTGGGTCCTACCGGAATGCCGCCGTTTGTTTCTAGAAAACTCATCCGTGTGTGTCTCTATTTATTTGTAACCATAAAAAAATAAATGGAGCTCACGAGCGGGCTCGAACCGCCGACCTCTTCCTTACCAAGGAAGTGCTCTACCTGCTGAGCTACGTGAGCGAGTTATTTGCTTTATGGAGCGGGCAACGGGAATCGAACCCGCACGGCCAGCTTGGGAAGCTGGAATTCTGCCACTGAACTATGCCCGCACATTATATATCAAAGAAACTGCATGCTATGAAAGCATTCTCCTGCGGGCATCAGTCTCTGTGATATTGAGAAAATGGTGGAGAGAGATGGATTCGAACCATCGAAGTCTGTGACAACAGATTTACAGTCTGCCCCCTTTGGCCGCTCGGGAACCTCTCCATACAATATGCTATTATAATGCTAATTGGTTCTTTTGTCAATACGTTTAAAACGGGATGACATAACCTATTTTATCTGATTGGCAATCAAGTTTCAATCGAATATTAATGGTACTTTTGGATAATCTCTCGACTGTTTTCGCTGTTTTTTTTAGCGTGCCATTGTTGGCTCATTTTTATTCTCCATTGTGCTTTAACCGCTATATGCCGCATTTCCATTTTGTTCTATTTTTTTCTGTTTCAACCTATATATATTGTCAAAACGGTTGACATCCTGCCGCTCATTGCATAGAATAAGACTGTACAATTGAAATAGGAGAATGTAGTATGTTGGAGCGTGTTCTTAGCGTATAAACTGAATAGGATGTCTTAACCGCCGTTTTTTGATCAACTGCCTGCTGCCGCCGGTTTGCGGCAAATGTTATCGTTTAGTAGGCTTGTTTTGTTGCGGTTAAGCTCAGTTTATGTTAAGAACACAGGCAACGATTACAGGGAACGCATATACTGCCGTGCTTTTTGCACGGCTTTTCTGATTATCCGTTCAATTGAAGCTGCGCTTGAATACCGTGTGTTCAGGCGCAGCTTTTTGCATGATCACCAATTATGAGGAGGAACCAAAATGAATCATCAAGCCATTAAACTTTTGGAATTTGATAAAATCAAGTCTCAACTCAAAGAATTTGCTTACTCAGCCCAAGGGAAAATCCTTGTTGAGAAACTGATGCCGTCAGTGGACATTCGTGTCATTGAAGCCTGGATGAAGGAGACGACTGAAGCGTGTGCCATACTGGAACGCAGTGCCAGCGTTCCGATACACAGCCTGACGGATATGGATACCGTTATTGGAAAGTTGGGTAAAGGGATCAGCCTGCAGCCCGACGATCTGACGGTTATCCTGGAGCTGCTCCGGGAAATCAGGAAGCTAAAGCGCTTCATGTCCGACAAGGAAGTCGTTGCCCCCACGGTCAGCAGCTATGCATTATCCCTTTTTGACTTGCAGGAGCTGTCTGAGGAAATAGACCGCTGCATCCAGAACGGACGGGTGTCGGACAAGGCCAGCCCGCAGCTGGCGAAAACCCGAAAACAGCTGGCCATACTGGAGGATCGCATCAAGAGCAAGCTGGAAAACATGCTGCGTTCGGCTTCCTACAGCCGGTATCTGCAGGATTCCGTTATCAGCACGAGAAACGGCAGGTTCGTCATTCCCGTGAAAAAGGAGTATCGGAAGCAGGTTGAAGGTACGGTCATGGACAGCTCGGCCAGCGGTTCCACCCTGTTTATCGAGCCGGCCGAAATATGCAGGCTGCAGGATGAATTGAATCAGTGCAAAATAGCGGAAGAACAAGAAGAATACCGCATCCTGTCCCAGCTTACCGGGCTTGTGGAAGCCTCGCAAAGGGAGCTTTCCATTAATATGGAGGTCATGGCGCATTATGACTTCCTTTTTGCCAAAGCCAAATACAGCAGATCCATTGACGGCACTCCCGCGTTCTTTAATGACAGACAGCTTATCAGGCTCACTGGGGCAAAGCATCCTTTGATCGGTAAGCAGGCCGTTCCACTGGACTTCCATATCGGTGATACGTACCGGACCCTGGTGATTACAGGTCCCAACACCGGCGGTAAGACAGTCTCCTTGAAGACTGTCGGATTATTGGCGCTGATGGCCCAGTGCGGGCTTCATATACCGGCTGCGCCTGGCAGTGAAATGACCGTCTTTACGGATATTCTGGCAGACATCGGGGATGGGCAGAGCATAGAACAATCCCTCAGCACCTTTTCGTCCCACATTCGGAATATCATCAGCATTATGGCTTGTGCAGGCAGGAATACGCTGGTCATCATTGACGAGCTGGGTGCAGGGACGGACCCGGGTGAAGGCATGGGTCTGGCCATCTCCATTTTGGAAGCCATACACCGCAAGGGCGCAACATCCATCATTACGACACATTACAGCGAGATCAAATCGTATGCCTCACAGTGGGAAGGCTTTGCAAACGGCTGCATGGAATTTGATATCGATACTCTGCAGCCGCTTTACCGCCTGAAGATCGGTGCAGCCGGCGAAAGCAACGCTTTCCTCATTGCACTGAGGCTGGGCATGAGCAAAGCTGTCATTGAGCGGGCTCATGAGTATACCTACAAGGAAAAGAAGGATTATGACGTTTTTCATGGTATCGCTGTTTGCCGGCCAGAAAAGAATGATGCCGTTGCGATACAACATGCCGAGCAGCTTATCAAAACAAAAAAAGCGGCAGAAGTCAGGAAAACCGTGGAGCAAGCGGCCAGAGAAAGCGCTTTCAAAGTGGGTGACTGCGTTTTTATCAGCAGTATGAACCGCACCGGAATCATCTGCGAGCCGGAAGACAGCAAGGGTGAAGTGGGCGTCATGGTGATGCGGAAAAAACTGAAAATCAACAGGAAGCGCCTTGCTCTCCATATTGAGGGAAAAGAGCTGTACCCGGAAAACTATGACTTTGATATCATTTTTGAATCCAAGGATAACCGGAAGAAGAGAAAAATCCTAAGCAAACGCCATGAGGAGGGTTTGACCATCGAACTGGAGAAGTGATCGGCGGATGAAATGCAGGGAGGTTTTGCATGATTGATGTATCCGCCGTATTCCCTTATAATAGAAGCATATGACTAGATACCTTCGCTGCTTCAAAGTACGTTATCTATACTGGGAGGAATCGCTATGATCGGTTATGTGCTCCGGAATCTGATCAACAATATGGCGCTCTTGATCATTATCGCTTACCTGATTACTCGGGTGAAGATGTTCAAAGAGCTGCTGACGGAAAATAAGAATACCCTCTATGATAAAATTCTGATGGCTGTGATCTTCGGCTTCATCGGCATCCTGGCCACCTATACCGGCACAAACGTCAACGGCGCCATTGCCAATTCCAGGATCATCGGCGTCCTGGTCGGCGGCATCTTCGGCGGCCCCATTGTCGGTGTAGGGGCCGGTTTGATTGCCGGACTCCACCGCTGGGCTATCGATATCGGCGGCTTTACCGCTTTCGCATGCGCGCTGTCCACCATCCTGGAAGGGATAATCGGAGGACTGGCTTCCAAATATGTAAAGAACCTCAGGAGCAATTGGATTCATGCTCTTGTACTGGGTATCATCGCGGAGCTCCTGCAGATGGGTATTATCCTGCTGATTGCAAAACCCTATGCAGCTGCCCTGGAGCTGGTGCGGATCATCTTTATCCCCATGGTGCTTTTCAACCCCGTTGGCATTGCCCTTTTTGTGGGATTGATCAACGGCATTTTCAGGGAACAGGAAAAGGAAGCCGCCATCAAGACACAGCTGGCGCTGCAAATTGCCGAAAAATGCCTGCCCTTTCTGAGGAATGGGCTGGCATCCCAAAAAGACATTCTGGAGGTGGCAAAAACCATCTACAAAATGTCGGGCGTATCAGCTGTTGCCATCACGGACCGGCACAGCATCCTGGCCCATGTGGGTGTCGGCGAAGACCACCACAAGGAATGCACGCCGATCATGACAAATCTGACGCGGGAAAGCATCAGCACCGGCGTACTGCAAATTGCCCATACCAAGCATGAGATCGGATGTACCCATTGGGACTGCAAGCTTAAGTCTGCTGTCATCGTCCCCCTTCTGAACAAGAACGATATCATCGGCACCATCAAGCTGTACAAGACCAGGGAGCATGCTATTTCCAATGTTGATGTCCATCTGGCCTTGGGACTGGCAAAGCTCTTTTCCAGCCAGCTGGCGCTTTCGGAAATAGAATACCAGATCAAGCTCCGGGAAAAGGCGGAGCTTAAGGCCCTGCAGTCCCAGATCAATCCCCACTTTCTTTTCAACACGCTGAATACCATCGTTTCCTTCTGCCGTGTAAAGCCGGATAAGGCCCGGGAGCTTTTGATCGATCTGAGCACCCATTTGCGCAACTCGCTGCAGTTCAACGATGATTTTGTCAGTCTGGATACCGAGCTGAACCATGTAAATGCCTATTTATCCATAGAAAAAGCGCGGTTTGAGGAAAAACTGACCATTGAGATCAACCGGGAGGAAAACACCGATTGCCTGCTGCCGCAGCTTATCCTTCAGCCCATAGTGGAAAATGCGATTTTGCACGGCCTGCTGCCCAATAAGGACGGCGGCACGCTGCGGATCGACATTGCACGGGAAAAGGATGAGAGCGCGACAGTCATAACCGTTCAAGATACCGGAAAGGGCATGGACCAAAGCCGGATCGACCAGCTATATAACGGACAGAGCTGCGACAACAAGATCGGCCTGAATAATGTGCATAACCGTCTGAAAAGCATCTATGGCAGCCAGTATGGCCTGGAAATCAAAAGCAGCTACGGCAGCGGCACGCTTGTCCGGCTCAGGATACCACAGGGAACGGCAGGTGAGACGGCTTTATGTTGAAAATACTCTTAGTGGACGACGAGACACCCTCAAGGCAAGAGCTGCGTTATATCCTGAGCAGTCTGGTGAAGCAGGCCGCCATCGTTGAAGCCAGCAGCGGCGAACAGGCTTTGCAGCTGGTGCGCCAGGAAGCGGTGGATATCGCTTTTATCGACATCAATATGCATGGCATGGACGGTATAACGCTGTCCCAGGAGCTCAGCAAGCTGGACGACAGCATTCGGCAGGTTTTTGCCACCGCATACGATCAATATGCCATCAAAGCCTTTGAGTTGAATGCTGTGGATTATGTCCTCAAGCCCTTTGAGGAGAACCGCATCAAAATTACCGTGGAGCGGCTGCTGAGTGACATGGATAAGAAAAAAACTGCCGAGAAGGATTCGGTACATGCGCTGCCGGAAAAGACACTGAGAAAGATTACTGTCTGGATCAACGGCAGGGCACTGCTGCTTGACATTCATCACGTCGCTTACATCGCTGCAGAGGACAGGGGCTCTCTGATCAAAACCTCCGGCGGTATCTTCAGCTCCAAAGAGACGCTGTGTTATTTCGAAAAGAAACTGGAAAAGGACAACTTCCTGCGGGTTCATAGAGGCTATCTGATCAACCCGGAGCAGGTCAGCGAGATCCAGCCCTGGTTCAACCAGACTTACATCATTAAGATGACGGGTTTCGAAAAGGATGAGATTCCTGTCAGCCGCAATTATATAAAACGCTTTAAGGAGATTTTCGACCTTTGACATAAAAGGGACAGCCTTCACCGTCCGGTGAAGGCTGTCCCTTTTATGTCAAGCTATGCTCTCATCCTTAAATATCCTTGACCTCAAGATACTTTTCCAATTTCCTCTTTACCCGCTGCAGCGCATTGTCAATAGACTTGACATGCCTGTCCAGATCAACTGCGATTTCCTGATAGGACTTGCCCTGAAGATAGGACATCAACACTTCCAGCTCCAGATCGCTTAGAATCTCGCCGATTTTGGACTCGATGGAAACCAGCTCTTCACGGCTTATGATGAGTTCTTCAGGATCTGTGATCTTTGTGGCGGTCAATATGTCCAGCAGTGTTCTGTCGGATTCTTCGTCATATATGGGCTTATTAAGGGAAACGTATGAGTTGAGAGGAATGTGCTTTTGCCTGGTTGCTGTTTTGATGGCGGTTATGATTTGTCTTGTGATGCATAGCTCTGCGAAGGCTCTGAAGGAAGAAAGCTTGTCGTTTCTGAAGTCCCTGATAGCCTTGTACAAGCCGATCATCCCTTCTTGCACGATGTCTTCCTTGTCTGCTCCAATCAGAAAATAGGAACGCGCTTTTGCTCTGACGAAGTTTTTGTACTTGTTGATAATGTACTCCAGCATTACCGCGTTGCCATCTCTGGCATTCAGGACAATTTCCTCGTCCAGCATGCTATCAAAACCATCAACCGTTTTCTTTTCTGCATTTGCTTCCACTCGATCGCCTCCAGTCCTATAGAAAACCTATATTCATTATACTATATATGGCCTTGCAGTCAAGCTTTATTGTTGCCGCGCCGCCATTTTAGAAGGGTGCTGCGTACTTTGGGGCTCACTCTGCCCTCCAGTAGATTCCCATTATATTCAAGCCGTTCCAGGCATTTCTCCGGCAGGCATCCGTATAGCCCCAGACCCAGCACCACCAGTAGCTCCATCCAATCGGAGGCAGCTACCAACTATTTTACGCTTCGCTGCTTGTTTATCTCATATACTATTATAGCGGTAGACACTGCTGCATTCAAAGATGAAATTCTACCTTTCATGGGAATGCTTACAAGGAAGTCGCAGTTTTCTTTGATCAGGCGTCCCAAACCCTCTCCCTCACTGCCGATGACAAGCGCCATGGGACCCTTCAAATCCTTACTGTAGTAAGTTTCCCCTTTCATGTCTGCACCGATGACCCAAACGCCTTGTTTTTTGAGGTATTCAATGGTTTGGTTTAAATTGGTCACTTTGGCAACAGGCACATACTCCACTGCGCCGGCTGAAGTCTTGGCAACCACCGGTGTCAGCGCAACCGAACGCCGCTTTGGTATGACCACGCCGTGCACACCGGCTGCATCCGCTGTCCTAAGTATGGATCCCAGATTGTTGTTGTCGGTTATTTCATCCAACAGAATCAGGAAGGGATCCTCACCTTTGTCCTTGGCAATCTGCAGTATATCCTCCACCTCGTAATACTTGTACAGTGCTGCAGACGCAATGACACCCTGATGGTTTCTCGTGGTAGAGAGTCCATCCAGTTTTACCTTGTCGACTTCCTTGATCAGGATGTTCTTATCCCGGGCCATAGCGATGATCTGCCGGATGGAGCCAATGCCTTCGCCCTTCTGAACAAAAATCTTATCGATCTCCCTGCCGGACTTCAGTGCTTCCAGAACCGGGTTCCTGCCTTCGATCAGGTTAATGGAGTCTTCGTTATCCGGCTCGTCAAAGAACTGCGGTCTTTGCTTCAACGGCTGCTCTCTCCCAGGCCCTTTCTTTTTCCAGTCTTCCCTCACCGGCTTAGCGTCCGGCCGGTCACCGGACCTGTCGAATTTCGGCTTATCCGATTTCGGTTTGCCAAACTTTGGTTTGTCAAACTTTGGTTTGTCGAATTTTGGCTTGTCATATCTGGGATTGTCCCCTGCGGGTCTGTCTGTTCTAGGTTTGTCTGTTCCGGGTTTATCATATCTGGATTTATCTGCACCCGGTCTGTCCGATTTGAATTTGTCGGGCTGCGATTTCCGTGAACCCGGTTTGAAGCCATCCTGTTTTTTGAAGCCGCCTTTACGCGGGCCGCCGGAACTGGTGTTTTTACTGTATGCCATTTTTCATCATCCTTTATATTACTTTTTTGTCCGATGTATCCGAAAAATCGGCCTCGAACACCTTGTTATAGTATTTGCATCTATCAGAAAACCATGAAGTCCATTTTTATAAACGTTATTAAAACCAGGTTAACCTGCAATATATGACGCCGGTTTACCGTTTACATATTTTGTAAAATTATAGCGCAGTAGACCCTGACGCTTGCATTCGCTGCAGTCCACCTGCTCCCAGCCTTTTTCCCGGTCCAGGTCAATAAAGAACTTGTCTGCCTGATAGGCATTCTCGATTTTGGTAACATACGCCTCGGTGCAGTATGGCAGCAGCTGCCGGTAAACCTGCTCGCCGCCGATGATGAAGACATCCTCGGTGGGGTATTGCTGCAGCACTTTGCCAAGCTCGTCCAAGGAGCGGCATATGATAACCCCGTCTGCACAGAACTGCGCCCTTGTACTAAGTACTATATTCACTCTGTCCTTAAGGGGCGCTTTTCCAGGCAGCGAATCAAAGGTCTCTCTTCCCATCACCACAACCTTGCCCACGGTCGTCTGCTTGAAAAACTTCATATCGTCTGAAATCTTTACCAAAAGATCACCGCGGTATCCGATTCCCCAGTTCTTATCCACAGCTACAATTGCCTTCATCTGCTCACCTCTAATCGTTAAATGGCCACCGGAATGCGCTTGATCTGCTCGCCGCTTTGATAATCTTCCAGAACGAAGTCTTCAACCTTGAAGTCATAGAAATTCCTTATCTCCGGGTTGACCACCAGCTTCGGCGCCGGATAAGGCGTCCTGTTGATCAGCTCTTTCACCAAAGGTACATGCCGGTCGTATATGTGGGCATCTGCTATCACATGCACGAACTCACCCACTTCGAGATTGCTGACCTGAGCCAGCATATGCACCAGAACAGCATACTGGCATACATTCCAGTTGTTTGCTACCAGGATGTCCTGTGAGCGCTGGTTCAGCATGGCATTGAGCTTTCTGCCGGTCACGTTGAATGTCATACTGTAAGCACAGGGGTACAGACCCATCTCGTGCAAGTCCTGATGGTTGTATAGGTTCGTGATGATCCTTCTGCTGTAAGGATTGTTTTTCAAATCAAAAAGGACCCGGTCCACCTGGTCGAATTCGCCTTCGGCATACCGGTGCTTGATTCCCAGTTGATAGCCATAGGCCTTTCCGATAGAACCGTTTTCGTCCGCCCAGCTATCCCAGATGCGGCTCCCAAGGTCCTTGATATTGTTGGATTTCTTTTGCCAGATCCATAATATTTCATCGATGGCAGCTTTCAAATTGGTGGGTCTCAATGTGAGTATGGGGAACTCCGCCGATAGGTCATAGCGGTTGACAACTCCGAATTTTTTAATTGTGTACGCCGGACTGCCGTCCTCCCATTTGGCCCTGACGACTTCTCCCTCAGAAGAAACACCGTTCTCCAGGATATCTTGGCACATTTCCACAAAGACAATATCTGTTCTACTCACACTACTCCACCTCTCGAAGCTATTGGGGAGTTTTCGAAGAAAACTCCAAAAGAAAATCTAACAGGCATAGCCTGTTGGATTTTCTTACATATTTATCTAATATTTTACCTGTTCATCCTTAGCTTGTCTACATAATACGAAAAAATAGGCCAAAAAGCCTATTCCTCCAGTCTTACAGTCACTGCCCGTCCCAATATCTCCATCAGTCGGCCTGTTTCTCCTGTGAGGTATAGAAACCCCAGCAAGGCTTCAAATCCGGTAGCTTGACGATAATCGGCGATATCGGCATTTTTTGGTACCGTTCCTGACTTTGTATTTCTTCCCCGCCTTACCACATCCTGCTCCTCTTCTGTCAGCATCTCATTGATCCGGTTGAGGATATCCGCCTGGGCCTTTGCTTTCACAAAAGCGACCGACATCTTGTGCAGCTTTGCCACATGCGCACTGCCGCCCGTCACCAGAAGCGTCCGGATATAGGTATCGTAGACAGAGTCTCCGATATATGCCAATACCAATGGATTGAGCATCCGTATATCCGTCGCAGTCAGCTTGCCGTTGCCTATCACTTGCTGCTGCAGTGCCTCCAGATAGCTTTGCGAATGTGGTCTGGCCTGATTGTTTGAAACTTCTTTATCCATATGCTTCCCTGCCAATTCATGCTTCATCTTTGGTTATTGCAATCTGTGCCGACTCCGGCTCCTCACCGTCCTCCAAAAGGCCGGCGGCCTCATGGAGCGGCAGCTCCTGCACGTTTTTCAGCTTGCGGCCGATACTTCTGGACTTCTTGGCCGCCGTTTCAATGGTATCGCTGGCCTCCTGCAGCTTTTTCTGGGTTTTTTCCAGCACCTCGCCGAAACGGTTGAACTCTGTCTTGACAGCGCCCAGCAGCGCCCATACCTCGCTGGAACGCCTTTCAATAGCCAGGGTCCTGAAGCCCATTTGCAAGCTGTTCAGCAGTGCTATAAGGGTGGTAGGCCCAGCCGCCACAATCCGGTAGTCTCTCTGCAGGCACTCGCACAGGCCAGGTCGCCGCAATATCTCGGCATACAGGCCTTCCGTCGGCAGGAACATGATCCCGAAGTCCGTGGTTCCCGGCGGATCAATATACTTCTGCTTGATATCCTTGGCAAACACCTTCACCCGAGCTTCCAGCGCTTTGGATGCCTCCTCCGCCAGAACGGGATTGGCCTGCTCCTGGGCCTCCAGCAGCCGCTGGTAGTCTTCCTGCGGGAATTTGGAATCGATAGGCAGCCACACCATATCACCGTTTTTCTCATCCCTGCCCGGCAGCCGGATGGCGAACTCCACCCGTTCGGCAGAGTTCTTTTTTGTAGCCACATTCCGGGCATATTGCTCCTGCGTCAGAATCTGCTCCAATATGCTTCCCAATTGAATCTCGCCCCAAGTGCCCCTTACTTTTACATTAGTCAGCACCCGCTTCAGGTCGCCTACTCCGGAAGCCAGGCTCTGCATCTCACCGAGGCCCCGATGCACCATTTCCAGGCGCTCGCTGACCAGCTTGAAGGATTCTCCCAGCCGCTGCTCCAAGGTGGCGTGCAGCTTTTCGTCCACAGTGGCGCGCATTTGTTCCAGCTTACTGTTGTTTTCGTCCTGCAGCGCCTTGAGCCGCACCTCCATGGCTTCCCTCAGCTTTTCCAGCTTCTGCTCGTTGGTCTGCGTCAAGAGGCTCATCTGGTTGGCGATCATGGTGTTGAAATCCATGATGGATTGGCTGATCTCTGTTCGCCCATGCCTTGAAACCGCATTGAACTCTTCCCTGTTCTGGAGCATTTCTTCCTTCAGGGCCCGCTCAATGCGCTCCAAGTTCTTCTCTATTTCTTTGTGCCATGCGTCCTGTCGGGTCTCCATCCTGAGGAGCTTGCTCCCGGAACCGGTGCCAAGCAGAACCATGAGCAATATACTGTTGACAAGCAGCAATCCGATGACGGCATAAGCTAACATATCCTGCATTGGCATATTCTCCTTAATTTGTTCTTTTCCACTTGACCCCCTGGGGTGTATCCTCCAGGATGATGCCCTGCGCTTTCAGGTCATCCCTGATTTTATCCGACAGCGCCCAGTTCTTTTCTTTCCTGGCTTTCTGCCGCTCCGCGATCAGCCGCTCTATCCCGGCATCCAGCCCTTCCTCCTTCTTGTAAAGCAGCCCCAGCACACCGGTCAGCTCCATGAACAAATCATAGGCAAACTGCATGACTTCCTTGGAGGATTCCGCCTTTACCCTTGAATTGACATCCCTTACCAGATCGAATATCGCCGCCAGCCCGTCGGCAGTGTTCAAGTCATCATCCATCGCTTCGATAAACTTCTCCTTATATCCCGGCAGTGCTGACTTAAGCGCCTGCTCCTCGGTTGTTGCCGGCTTTTCCTGAGCCTGCCCCAGCAGGTATTCCAGGTTTGCTTTGGCATTATACAGGCGGTCCAGAGCGTTCTTGGTCTGATCCAGCAGCTCGGCACTGAAGTTGATGGGACTTCTGTAGTGAGCAGAAAGCATAAACAATCTGACCACCTCCAGGTCATACTTCTCGCTGATTTCCCTTACGGTAAAGAAGTTGCCTAGGGATTTGGACATCTTTTCATTATTGATATTGATAAAGCCGTTGTGAAGCCAATACCTTGCAAACGGCTTCCCTGATGCACCCTCGCTTTGTGCGATCTCGTTCTCATGGTGCGGGAAGATCAGATCCTGACCGCCGGAATGAATATCGATGGTTTCTCCCAGGTATTTCATGGACATGGCCGAGCATTCGATGTGCCAGCCCGGTCTACCAAGTCCCCATGGGCTTTCCCAGGCCGGTTCCCCGGGTTTCTGCTTTTTCCACAGTGCAAAATCAAAGGGATTCTTCTTGACCTCGTTGATGTCCACCCTGGCTCCGGCTTCCAGCTCCTCCAGGTTTTGCTTGGATAGCTTGCCGTATTCTACGAATTTGGAGGTATCATAATAGACGTCACCGTCCACATTGTAGGTCAGACCTCTTTCCTCCAGCTTCCTGATGGTGCAGATGATCTCCTCCATATGCTCCGTTACCTTGGGGTGATAGTCCGCACGTCTGACATTCAAGCCATCCGCATCCCTAAAATACTCCTGAATGTATTTTTCGGACACAGCGCTTTCATTGGTATTCTCCTGCCTGGCCCGGTTGATGATCTTGTCGTCCACATCAGTAAAGTTCTGAGCGAAAGTCACCTTATAGCCCCGGTACTGCAGGTACCGCCTCAAGGTGTCAAATACGATGAAGGGCCTGGCATTCCCCACATGAAAATAATTGTAAACCGTCGGTCCGCAGGAGTACATCTTGACCTCCCCCGGCACCAGCGGGACAAAGTCCTCTTTCTTGCGCGTCATGGTATTATAAAGCTTCATTAAATACACCTTCTTCTTATAAATTATGCTACCAGAAAAATGCGACCTTGCGTCGCATTTGAAGCCCATGTACCATTTTCGAGTTTATGAGAAAATAATGGTACGGGCAATTAAATCAGCTTTTTTTAGTTTATGAAAATCATATTTTCCTAAACTAAAAAAAATACCGCCTCGTAAAGAGGCGGGTCAGTCCGCGGTTCCACTCTTTTGAATGCTCATCCAGTTAACGGTATCCCGCCGGTGAATACTTGTGTTCCTCACCGGTGCTCCCGGGCGCACTTCCCTCCAAGCCATCCCGATCTCCCTCTCAGCCTCCGGGGACATCTCTCTGTTGGTCTCCTGGAATTACTCTTCCCGCTCATAGCATCAATTATTCAGTTATCTATATTATTTAGGTTATGTCATTGTATGTCAATAGTGAATTTGCTGATGAAAAGATTATTCCGGTCTCAGGACATACCGCCTGTACAGCATAAAGCCCTGGTACAGGTAGATTTCCTTCAGCACCGCCTCGCTGCTGCCCTTACGGAGCGCAAGTATAATGAAGCCTTCTTCGCTGGCAGGCCGCTTTCTGACAAACTGCAGCGGCGTTTTCTTTACGGTTTCGGCATATTCATACCAATAGCCCTTGTATTGGACCGACTGCGGAAAAACAACCTCTTTCCGTGGTGAAATCCTGCTGATGCCGTAAAGCATCAAGAGAATCATCACAATGGAAAGCAGTGTATACCGGTTGCCGCTTCTTTTTCCCCTGAACATGAACATTCTAAACACCTGCTTTCAAAAGTGCCTCTTCAATAGGTATCTCAATCTGCTCCGACATGTAGTTTTTGATCTCTACAATGCCTTCACCTATCCTTTTTCCCACTGTTATCCTGCAGGGTATGCCCAAAAGTTCCTGATCCTTGAACTTGACCCCGGCTCTTTCATTCCTGTCGTCCAGCAATACGTCCACACCCTTTTCCAGAAGCCTGCCGTATATTTTTTCGCCTGCCGACATCTGCAGCTCATCCTTTGTATTGATGACGACCACGGCCACATCAAAGGGGGCAATCCTTTGGGGCAGCACAAGGCCGAATTCGTCGCTGTTTTGCTCTATGGACAATGCCAGCAACGCGTACAGGTTCAGATTGACCGTCATGCTCAGCATCGGTTCCTGCTTTCCGCTTTCATCCCTGAAGTATAAGCCGTTCCTGCTGCCGTATGCCGCATCCTGCCTGCATACGCGCCCTACAACCAGTCCGCTTTCGAAGGTCGGTGCGCCTCCACATGTACCGCAGCAGTCGCTTTCCGAATACGTCCTGATGTCGCCGGTCAGCTGCGGCCTGAAGTCTCTTTGCATATTAACATTTTTCAGATGGTAATCCGTCTCATTGGCACCCGTGATATAGTTGGACATGGCGCAAACCTCATCATCGGCAACAATCAATGCCTTCAGGCCTACCGGTCCTGCAAAACCGACAGCTGCTCCCGTCACCTTCCTTACCGTATCCGCATCAGCCATGACCAGCTGGCTGCAGCCAAGCAGGTCTTTCAGCTTCGGTTCGCTCAGTTCCCTGTCTCCCCGTACCAGTGCGGCGACCACTTTTCCATCCGCCATAAAAAGCAAGGTTTTGACAAAGTCCCTGGGACTGCATTCAAAAAAACGGACCAGTTCGTCAATGGTTCCGGCATTAGGAGTATGGATTCTTTCGACAGCCTTTTTACCGCCTTCGCCGTTATCTGCTCCCGCTCCGCTGAGCTTGCATGGGAAGTCGCTCTGCAAAGCAGTATGCCCGCAGCCTGAGCAGGTAACCAACCGGGCATCTCCTGCTGTAAAAGGCACGAAATAAGAAATATCGGGTGCTCCTGTGCAGCCTTCCGAGATAACGGCTATCCTCCTGACATTCAGTTCCAAGCTGTTGAACAGCTCTGACAGGTGATCGGTCAATCTGCTGTTATACTGCTCCAATTCGCTTTGGCTCTTAAAAAAGTAAAAGCCGCGCAGCACCCGCCGGGACTTGGGCATCAGAAGCCCCATTCGCGGCCTTATGCCTTCTGACAGCTCGTCAGCTGTTTCAAAAAAGCCCATGGGCAGCATCTTATATGAAATGATGTCGTTTCCGAAAACCCTTAGTTCTGCATCACCCTCGTACTGAAAGGGGCTGGCATGCATTTCAAAGGCATCCAGCTCAAGCATGACTGCCTTGGCCAGCTGCTGCAGCTTGCCCATAACCTTGCTGCCCAACGGCAGCAGGGTATAAGCCCCCGCCGACTGACGCTTTATATAACCGGCCCTGGTAAGGAGCTTGTGGCTCAACACTTCAGCATCCTGAGGCGCTTCCTTTAGCGTAGGTAAATAATAGCTGCTGTATCTCATAAATTCCTCCTGCTATCCATTATCTTTCATCAAGCATGCAACGGCATAAGCCGCTATGCCCTCCTTACGTCCGGTGAAACCCAGCTGTTCAGTGGTTGTAGCCTTGATTCCAACAGCCTCCGCCTCGATCCCCAATACTGCCGCTACTGTATCCTTCATCCTGTCAATATGGGGTGACAGCTTGGGTTCCTCAGCAACGATGATGCTGTCCACATTGCCGATCCGGTACCCTTTTTGCTCCAGGATGGACTTGACCCGTTTCAACAGGATCAAGCTGGAAATATCCTTGTATCCTGCATCGGTGTCGGGAAAATGCTTGCCGATATCCCTTTCACCGCACGCTCCCAGCAGGGCATCCATGATGGCATGCACCAACACATCCGCATCCGAGTGCCCCAGAAGCCCTTTTGAATAGGGGATCTCTACCCCGCCAAGCACCAGCCGCCTGCCTTCCTGGAAGCGGTGCACATCAAATCCGTTGCCAACCCTGATCATTTTTTCACCTCAATTTCTGCAGAAATCCTTGAATCATCCTGATAGCTTGTGTCTGACAGCCTGCCCAGAAGGACCTCCGCTGTTATAATATCTTCCCGGGTGGTCAACTTGATGTTTTCATAGTAAGCCCTGACCATTTTCACCGGTACGCCCATCCGCTCCACCAGCATTGCATCATCCGTTCCGGTATATCCCTCTGCATTGGCTTTGAAATGGGCTTCCTTGATCAAACCCAGCCGGAATGCCTGGGGTGTCTGCGTCACCCAGATGTCCTCCCGCTTAGGCGTATACTGGACAAAGCCCTGGTCATCGACCACCTTCACTGTTTCCTTGATAGGCACCCCTGCCGAAACGGCCTGATACCGCTCAGCCTCAGCAATGCAGGCCTCGATAAGCTCCGCTGTCAGCATCGGTCTTGCCCCGTCATGGATAAGAACGATATCCTCAGGGTCTTCCAGCTGCATAAGTGCGTTAAATACCGAATACTGCCTTTCGGGCCCCCCGGCAACCAGCTTGTCCAGTTTTTTCACAGGATGCCGGCTTAGTATTTCTTCCCGGATATGGTCCATTTCATCCTGACCTGCTACCAACAGGATCCTGTCAATCTTAGCACACCTGTCAAAGGCAAGCAGCGTATGGATGATGACCGGCTTCTCCAGAAGCTCTATAAACTGCTTATTCATCCCTGCATTCATCCTGCTGCCTTTCCCTGCAGCAAGAACAATAGCCGTATTCAATCCCCTCACCGCCTTATATTGTTCGCGTACTCTGCCGCCTTTTTTACATCCGCCGGTATACTAAAATACCCTAAGCCGGTATTTGTCGATCGCGCTTAGGGTATTCATTCTCTTCTATTGAGCAATGTCCTATGAAACCTTATCCACGGCCGTTTTCGGCTTGACGAAAATCATCCTGCCTGCTGCGGTCTGCAGAACACTGGTAACGATGACGTCTATGGTCTCGCCGATATGGCGCTTGCCCCCATCCACAACAATCATGGTGCCGTCATCCAGATAGGCAACCCCTTGCCCGAATTCCTTCCCGTCGCGAATGACCTGCACGACCATTTCTTCTCCAGGCAGAACCACCGGTTTAACGGCATTGGCCAATTCGTTGATATTCAGCACCGGTACTCTCTGGAACTCGGCTACTTTATTCAGGTTGTAATCATTTGTGATGACTTTGCCCTTCATAAACTGAGCCAGTTTCAAAAGCTTGGTATCCACTTCGGACAGCTCTTCGAAATCCTTTTCAACAATTTCAACGTTGATTTCCAGTTCCTTTTGAATTTTATTCAATATATCCAGACCTCTGCGCCCCCTGTTCCGTTTCAGCGAATCGGAAGAATCGGCGATATGCCTCAGTTCCTCCAGTACAAAGGCTGGAATGATGAGGGGCCCTTCTACAAATCCGGTTTTGCAGATATCTGCGATTCTGCCGTCAATAATGACACTGGTATCGAGGATTTTGGGCTGTACCGTATTGTCCTGTTTTGTATTCTTTTCCTTCTCTTTCTGACCGGACCGCTTTAAAAGCGTGGCAATTCCAAAGAGATCTTCCCTCTTTTTGACGGCTATACTGACACCCAGATATCCCAATAAAACATAAACCAATACCGAAAGGATCATCCCCAGCCAAGCAAAGGGTATCAGCTTCAGCGGACCGCTGCTGATCAGATAAGCAATAACCAAACCTATGATCAGACCCACTGCCCCAACAAGGACTTCACTGGCCGGCAGCCTCTGCAGCATTTTCTCTACCTTGCTGGTAGATTCTTTTCCAATGTTTATAAGCCATGAAGAAATTAAATAAAAAATAATTCCGCCAATAGCCCCACCAAGTAAAATCAACACAATAAGGTTCAGTCCCGTACTAACATTATAGCCAAAAAGCTCTGTCACCTGGAAATTTCTAATCGCCAGAAAAGAACCTTCCGCGCCCAATGCTGCACCAAGAATCATCAACACCCAAACAACAATTTTCCTTAGCAATCCATTCACCTCCTTCTCATAGTATATCCATTATCCTACTTTTTAAGCAATTAAAACCCATTCTTATTATATCAAAACTATGCCCATAACTAAACAATGATTCCTGCTTAATTTTTGGCAAAAAGCATAATAATTAGGAACACTGGGCTGTTTCATGCTATTTTATCAGCTTATCGGTAATTTCTTCCACCTTGTCCTGTGTTTCATCCATTGCCAGCATCAGCTCACTGATCAAAAGCTGCCTTGCATTCTGAAGCATGCGTTTTTCTCCGGTGGACAGCCTTTTGGCACGATCCATAACGGTCAGGTTCTTTACTATGGCCGCCATCTCAAAGGCATCTCCCTTCCGGATCCTGCATTCATTGTCCCGGTACCTTTGGCTCCAGTTCTTGCACATGGTGGTTGCATCCGACGACAGCACATCGAAAATTTTCTGTACCTGTTCCTTGTCTATAACTTTTCGGATCCCCATGGTATGAATCCCTTCAATAGGTATCATCACGCGCATGTCACCTAAGGTCACTCTCAGCACATAATATTTGCATTTTTCATTCAGTACTTCCTTTTCTTCGATATTTTCTATGACACCTGCCCCATGACGTGGATAGACAATTTTGTCGCCTATATGAAACATAAAGAGCCTCCTCGCCGATTAATTCCATTATTATACATTAATTCAATTATTTACACACCGGCACCCTCTGTCCAACTTGCAATAAAAAATTGACATTGTCATGCCGCAATTCTATAATTAAGTTAAACGGAACGGTTGGAAAGCACCAGGCTGTCCTATCGCCAATTGTTTTTGAAGAATTTTCTATTACATTTTATGTTTACTATTGTTTAGGAGTGATACATAATGAAAGATTTGCTGTACGATCACTTCCAGGATAGTGTCGGCGAGCTTCTGATTCGGCACAAAAGCATTCTTGATGTACTGACAAAATTTCAGGAGTCTCAATCAAGGGTCAGCCGTGCCGTCGTGAAGGCTGTTACTTCCTGCGGATGTATCGAAATCGACTCAAAAAAGCAGAACATCTCTGAGGATGTTTCATTGCAGGAACTGAAAAACTACATGGATACACACTTGAAAGGCAATCTCTGCAGCAGCTGCAGGGATATCATTGAAAAGGAAATGGGCAACAATCTGTTCTATATTGCGGCCCTTTGCAATGTTCTGGATATCAGTATGTATGATGTGCTTTTGAAGGAATATGAGAAAATGAACACATTGGGTATTTACAACCTGTTCTAAAAAGAGCAACAGATCTTCAAGATCTGTTGCTCTTTTTTATCCTACAGATGCCTTTCGGTCTGAATCTGCTCATAAACCCGCTTGAGGCTTTCCTTGATGATTCTGGCCCGCACCTCTCCGATGCCCTCAACCTCATCCAACTCCTCAATGGAAGCGCTCAAAATGCGCTGAAGCCGCTCAAAATTACCTACCAGGTTCTCAATGATGCTCATCGGCAAACGCGGTATTTTGTTTAGTATCCTGTAGCCTCTGGTCGAGATAGGAAGGTCCAGGGTATTGATATTGTTGCCTACGCCCAATATTTTGGCAATGGACGACTGCTCCAGGAGCTCATCGGCTGACATGTTCCTGAACAGCCGGATCATCTCTTTGTAATTCTTGATTTCTTCTCTCGGCAGATAGTCCTTCAATAAAAGGATCTCTTCCTCCTTGACCCCAGCTTCCAGTTCCTCCAGCTGCATGCTGACAAGCCTGCCTTCGCTTCCAAGCTCAAGGATGTACCGTTCAACCTCATTGATGATGCGGATGACGATTTCGATCTTCTGAACCGTTGAGGCTACGTCTGCAACCGTTGTCATATCGTCAAACTCCAAAGCTCCCAGATTGATCAGTGTCTTGTCCAGCACCGACTTGTATTTTGTCAGCGTTTGAAGGGCCTGATTGGCTTTGGAAAGGATGATGTTCAGGTCTTTCAGTATGTATTTCAGGTAGCCTTTATATATCGTAATGATGTTTCTCCGCTGAGAAATCGAGATGACCAGTTCTCCCGTCTGACGGGAAACCCGCTCTGCGGTCCGGTGCCTGATTCCGGTTTCGGAGGAGGGAATGGAAGGATCCGGTATCAGTTGTGTATTGGCATAAAGTATTTTCTTTGCATCCCTGCTCAGAATGATTGCCCCATCCATTTTAGCCAGTTCATAAAGGTAAGCAGGTGAAAAATCCGCGTTGATGCTGAAACCGCCGTCCACCAGGGACATGACTTCCTTACTGTCTCCCAGAACGATCAATCCCCCGGTTTTGGCCTTAAGTACATTTTCCAGGCCCTCCCTGAGCGGTGTTCCGGGAGCAGTCATCCTGAGGCAGCCCTGCAGGCCATCTTCTCTGTTGATCTCCTCTTTCATTTACTTACCTCCCAAAACATAATCAAGCATTTCATTGACATTCTGGACGCCCATAACATCCAACTCAGGCTTTTCATTGATCCGGATGCGGTTGTTGTAAGGAATGATGCATCTTCTGAAGCCCAGCTTCGCCGCTTCATTGATCCGCTTCTCTATAAAGCTGACCGCTCTGACTTCTCCGGCAAGGCCTACCTCGCCGATGATGACGGTATCGTCCCCAATCTCGATGTCTCTGAAGCTGGATGCTATTGCAGCCATGATGCCCAGATCTGCTGCCGTCTCGGCCAGTTTGATGCCGCCCACCACATTGACATAGGAGTCGCTGCTGCCCAACTGCATGCCGACTCTTTTCTCCAGAACGGCCATCAACAGCATGACACGGTTATAGTCGATCCCTGTGGCATTACGCCTTGGTACACCGAAGCTTGTATGGCTCAGCAGCGCCTGCACCTCCACCAGCATAGCCCGCGTACCTTCCATGGCGGAAATGACGCAGGAGCCGGATGCCCCTTTCATTCTTCCTGAAAGCAGCATCTGCGAGGGGTTGATCACCTCTGTAAGGCCTTTGTCCCCCATTTCGAAGATACCGATTTCGTTGGTAGAGCCAAAGCGGTTCTTGACAGCCCTTAAAATCCGGTAAGACATATGGGTCTCACCCTCAAAATAAAGTACGGTGTCCACCATATGCTCAAGAACCCTTGGTCCGGCAATGGCGCCTTGCTTTGTGACGTGTCCCACCAGAAAGGTGGCGATGCCTTCCTTTTTGGCGATTTTCATCAGCTCCAGTGTCGCTTCCCTAACCTGGCTGACGCTGCCGGGAGCCGATGTAATGTTGGGGCTGTACATTGTCTGTATGGAATCTATGATCAGTATGTCAGGCTTCAATGTATTGACATGAATGCTGACATTGTCCATGCTGTTTTCAGATACCAGATAGAGCTTGCCCGGTGCAACGCCCATTCTCCCTGCCCTCAGCTTGATCTGGGCAACGGATTCCTCCCCGGAGATGTAAAGTATTTTCTGTCCTTTCCTGCCCAGGTTGTCGCTGATCTGCAGCAGGAGTGTTGACTTTCCGATTCCCGGGTCTCCCCCCACGAGGATCAGTGAACCCTTGACGATTCCGCCCCCCAGCACGAGATCCAGTTCCTTGATGTCTGTCCCCAGCCGTTCGCCTTCGTCGGCCGAGACTTCCTCCAGCAGTTCGGGCTTAGACAGCAAGGATAACCCTTTCGATAAGCTTGTGATCTCTTTTTGCTCTACTTCCTCCAGAAAGGTATTCCACTGTCCGCATTCGGGACATTTTCCCAGCCATTTGGGCGACTCGCAGCCGCATTCGTTGCATATGAACTTGGTCTTGATTTTTGCCATATATATACCTCTCATACAAAAGAGAATGCAAGCATTCTCTAAATTGAACGGGGACCAGCCAGTTAGTTATCTGGCCTCTGTTCAATCAGATACCCACATTATACACTATCTTACATTATTATTGCTATTATTTGTTATATTTAATCGCATGTACCCGCATATCTCTTGAGTTTGAGATCCTTCCCGCGCCGCCGCACCATAAGAAGCCCCAATGGTATTTGAATACCATTGGGGCTTGCGCCTCATTACTTGAATATCAAGTTTTCGCCTTCTGCGTCTATAAGAACGTTTTGTCCGGGTTTTATATTGCCTTTCAGCATTTCTTCCGACAACTGGTCTTCCACCATTTTCTGAATGGCGCGTCGCAGCGGTCTGGCACCGAATACAGGGTCGTGGCCTTTTTTGACCAGCAGCTCTTTGGCCGGGTCAGTTACCTCTATATGAATGTTCATGTCCTGAATCCTGCCGATAAGGGATTTCAGCATCAAATCCACAATCTGCTTCAGATGCGCTTCATCCAGCTGGTGGAATACGATGACTTCATCGATCCTGTTGAGGAATTCCGGCCGGAAGGTGCGCTTCAGCTCCTCCATCACATTGCTTTTCATTTTTTCATAGGCGTCTTCCTTCTCGTTGGAGGAGGCTGTAAAGCCAAGCACTCCCTGCTTCTTAATGGTGCTGACGCCTACATTGGAGGTCATGATGACCACACAGTTCTTGAAGTCCACCGTTCTTCCCTTTCCGTCGGTCAGCCTGCCATCGTCCAATATTTGCAGCAGTACGTTGAAAACATCAGGGTGCGCTTTTTCGATTTCATCCAGCAGCACCACCGAATAAGGCTTCCTGCGTACCTTTTCCGTCAGCTGTCCGCCTTCCTCATAGCCTACGTAGCCTGGAGGAGAGCCAATCAGTCTTGATACCGTATGCTTTTCCATGTACTCGGACATATCGACCCGGATGACGGCATTCTCATCACCGAACAAGGCTTCTGCCAGAGCCTTTGAGAGTTCAGTCTTCCCTACTCCCGTCGGACCGAGGAAAATAAAGGAGCCTACCGGCCTCTTGGGATCCTTCAGCCCTACTCTGGCACGCTTGATGGCCTTGGCTACCGATACCACCGCCTCGTGCTGTCCTATGACCCTTTCATGCAGGATGGAATCAAGGTTCAGCAGCCGCTTTGATTCTTCTTCCGCCATCTTGGTCACCGGGATGCCGGTCCAACTGGAAACGATGGCGGCAATTTCTTCCTCATCGACAACGGACTCATTGGAATTAGTCCTGTCTGTCCAGCTTTTCTTCCCATCATCCAGTAGCTTCCGGATATCCTGGATTTTGTCCCTGAGCTGTGCCGCCCGTTCGTATTCCTGAAGGCTGATGGCTTCCGCCTTTTCCTTGTCCAGGGCAGTCAGCTCTTCCTCCAGTTTTTTCAGATCCGGCGGAGCGGTGAATATTTTTATCCTGACCTTCGAAGCCGCTTCATCCACCAAGTCTATGGCTTTGTCCGGAAGATACCGATCTGTAATATACCGGTCTGAAAGGTCAACGGCAGCCTTCAGCGCCTCATTGGTTATCTTCACCTTATGGTGTGCTTCGTATTTGTCTCTGAGCCCTTCCAGAATCAAAAGGGCCTCTTCCTTGTTGGGCTCTCCGATCACCACCGGCTGGAACCGCCGTTCCAGAGCCGCATCCTTCTCAACGTGCTTCCTGTATTCATCCAGGGTGGTGGCACCGATTGCCTGGATCTCCCCCCTGGCCAGCGCCGGTTTCAAAATGTTGGAGGCGTCGATGGCACCTTCGGCACCGCCAGCCCCTATGATGGTATGCATTTCATCAATAAACAGGATGGCATTCTTTGATTCCCTTATTTCATTCATGACATTTTTGAGCCGCTCCTCAAATTCTCCCCTGTACTTGGAGCCTGCCACCATGGAGGAAAGATCCAGCGTTACGACCCGCTTATCCCTCAAAATTTCCGGAATATTTCCTTCAACGATTTTCTGTGCCAGCCCCTCAGCAATCGCTGTCTTTCCTACCCCCGGGTCTCCGATAAGGCATGGGTTGTTTTTGGTCCGGCGGCTTAGGATCTGGATAACCCGTTCTATTTCCTTCTCACGTCCGATAATGGGGTCCAGCTTGCCTTCCTTGGCCATCTCCGTCAGATCTCTTCCGAACTGGTTCAAATTCGGCGTACCGGACTTTCCTTTTGAGTAAGCTTTAGGCTTGCTGTCTCCCCGTTCCGAACTGAGAAGCGTCATGATTTCCTGAGACGTGCTTTCCAGGTTCAAGCCCATGGCTGTCAGAATCTGAGCTGCAACACCCTCTCCCTCCCGAAGGAGTCCCAACAGCAAATGCTCGGTGCCTATATAGTTGTGTCCCAGATTCCGCGCTTC
Source organism: Calditrichales bacterium MX18-03 (assembly GCA_021083345.1). Lineage (GTDB taxonomy): Bacteria > Bacillota > Clostridia > Lutisporales > Lutisporaceae > JAJGRE01. The sequence continues at coordinate 1,571,671 of JAJGRE010000001.1, forward strand.
GTTCAGGCTCAGCTCGATGACCGTCTTGGTTCTGGGCGTATAGCCCAGGACCTGCTCCACCTTTTCCTGTCCCTTTCCGATGATGGCTTCCACCTGGGACCTGACGGATTCCAGAACGATATTCCTGTTTTTCAGCACCTGGGCAGCAATACCCTCGCCTTCCCGTATCAATCCCAGCAGGATATGCTCCGTACCGATATAGCTATGGTTCAACCGCACAGTCTCCTCCTGGGCAAAGACCATGACCTTCTGTGCTCTTTCGGTGAATTTATCAAATACTCCCATCGTATTCCCTCCTTTTAATGTAAAGGGACACACCTTGCTCGAGCAGTAAGTATTCCTTTTACGTTAAGGAATGTCCCTTTTTGATTAATGTCCTTTTTGATTATAATTTGCTCCTGATCAGTTCCGCTCTGGCGATGTCCCGCTCAGCAGCCGTCAGCTCTTTTCCGCTTCGTTTCTGCAGACTTGCCGATTGTGTATCAATCATGATCTCGTTCAGCACCGAAACCGGTATATCCTCCAGTATGCCCAAATCCACGCCAAGCCGTATATCCGAAAGCAGCTTCAGGCATTCCTGCGACTGCATGATCCTTGCATTTTTCATTATACCCCAAGAGCGCCATATCCTATCCTCGATTTGTACCCGGTTGTTCTCCAGGAGAATCCGCCGTGCTTCCTTTTCTTTTCCGATGATCTGCATGGTAACCCCTGTCAGGTTCTCAACGATTTCCTCTTCAGCCCGTCCCAAAGTGATTTGATTGGAGATCTGGAATACATTTCCGATGATGTCCGTTCCTTCTCCGTACAGCCCTCTGATAGTCAGTCCGATCTGCGTCACTGCCTGCAGGATTTTGTTGATGTTGCCCGTGATGTTCAATGCCGGGAGATGGATCATGACGGAAGCCCGCATGCCGGTTCCCACATTGGTCGGACAGCATGTGAGATATCCCCAGCGTTCATCATAAGCATATTCCATCCGCTGCTCCATGGCATCATCCATGTTGCTGGCCAATTCCCATGCCTTTCTGATCTGAAGTCCCGGCAGTATGACCTGTATCCGGATGTGGTCCTCTTCGTTGACCATCACACTGGCTATGCTGTCGTCACTGATAACAGCTGCACCGTTGTTTTGTTTTGCAAGCTTCGGACTGATCAGGTGCCGCTCTACCAGAACCTGACGTTCCAGCTGTCCCAAGTCCTGCAGGCGATGGCTTTCGAACCTTCCTATATCCGGCACACCGCCTTCAAGGCTGTCGCTTACAGTTTTGACAACGCTTCCTGCCCGTTCGGCATCCAGGGTATCGGGGAAGGGAAGCTCATTGATATTCCTGGCAAGCCTGGTACGGCTGCTTAAGATGATATTGCTCTGGGGACCGTTTCCTTCCATCCAGCCCTTCATTTTACATCCCCCTTTTCAGCCTTGCACATCTCTCTGATCCTATCCCTCAGGCTTGCTGCCTTTTCATATTCCTCGTTCTTGATTGCCTGTTCCAGTTCCTGCTTCATTTTTTCGATTTCCCGCATGACCTTTATCCTGCCGCCGGCCTTGTTCGGAATCTTTCCCGTATGGGCCGTATTGCCGTGCACCCTTTTAAAAAGCGGATTCAACCGCTCTCCGAAAACCATATAGCAGCCGCTGCAGCCAAAACGTCCGGTTTCTTTGAACCGGCTGTAGGTAAGGCCGCAAACGGCACATTTTGTATCCTGTATCGGGTCCAGCTTGATGGGGGATGCTGCACCGGAGCTCAGGATTCCTGCCAGCAGGTCATTGATGGAAAAATTGGTGCTCAGGCTCAGCACGTTCTTTTGCATGGCGCATTGATCGCACAAATGTATGTCCGTTTTCTTCCCGTTTTCCACTTTTGTAATGTGCACCGTCGCCGGTTTCTTTCCACATTCATCGCATTGCATGGTATTCCTCCTTCTACTTCTTCTTTGCTAGTCTGTCACCGCAGCCAGGATCAAGGCTTTCAGGAGCTCAGCCCTCAGTTTATCCCTGAACGGCCGCTGCAGCAGGGACAAAGTGGTATCATCCAAAGATGCCTTAAAGAGCTTCAGCTGAATCCGGTCGATCAATTGCTGCTTGTATAGGGCTTCCGCAAGTTCGAAGGCACTTTCCTTATTGATGCTGCTGCCGATTTTATTGGCCAGCATGTTCAGCAGGTATTCCTCTTTTTCCGCGGCTACCCGGCTGATCTTGATGGAGCCCCCGCCCCCTCTTCTCGACTCGATGATATAACCCCTTTCCGTTGTAAAGCGGGTCATGAGCACATAATTGATCTGTGAGGGAGCACAGTCAAAATGGCCGGCCATTTCATTCCTCTGAATCTCTATGGTGCCTTCACCCTGTTCAATAAGCTCGTTGATGAATTTTTCGATAAGGTCACTGATTCTTGACATATTATCACGCATCCTGACTTTGACTTTCTTTGACTTTTGTTAATTCTATTATAATGAATTTGGGTTCTTCTTTTCAAGTACCCCAATATATTATTTTTATTCTTTATCACACAATTAATTAACAATGTTTAAAGTTCCCATAACGCCATCTTCATCCGGATTTAACATTTTCCTTGTATAATGAAGTTGTAGCAATGAAATAGAGTTTTTCAAACACTTCCCCCTCCCGCTTATTTGTGAAGTTCCATTACTTGGCCAGACCGCTCGGTAGTGGGATTTCTATTTTGATACCATAAACATGGAACAGCATTTTTATATACAGAAAGGAGTGAGCTCATGCTGCAAAGTGTTTTATCACCGGAGGTCATTGAGCAGCTTAGCTTGATTGTTGCCAGTAAAGCAACACCTGAGTGCAATGTCGAAGAATTAGCCTATACTGTCTTCAATGCCTATAAAACCAGTTACGAACTGCTTGATAGACTCTGTGTAAAGGATAGCTTTCCCCGACATAGCTGGCCCAACATCAGTCATTATTAAGACCGCATTCGCATTTGACAAAAAAGGCCTTCTGCAGCAATGCAGAAGGCCAAGCATTCGGATATGCACTTACTTTTTCGTTCCGCCTTTTCCCAGGTTTTGCAGATGCGATGCCCTGCTTTTTTGTTCTTCAGAGCTGATCCAGTAGTTGTATGTCGACATGAACTCCCCGTATTGGCTAAAGTCGTTCAACTTATCTTCCAGTTCGCTGCCATCGTTTCTATTGTGCTGCATTCAACATCCCCCTTAGCTTCAGTCTTTTTTTCTTGCAATGATATAATAGTCCCTGCCGTCGTGTCCGCCTTTGGTGGACCAGGTAAAATTATGCCTTTCCAACACGGAAAAAATATTTTCCGCCTTATAGGAGTCCTGGCTGTTCATTGTCAACACCAGCTGCTCATTGTCGCCGATCTGCTTAACCACATCTACGATCCGCCTTACATCGCTTATATTGACAAAGTTCCCCATGGTAATCATTCTCTCAACCATTTATTCTCCTCCTGCCATCGGATTTTCCCTCCGGTTTTCCGGAGATAAAATGTGTCACAAGACGCATTTTATATACTTAGTGTATGAATCGGCATTCTAAATATACCTATAAACAAGCGCAGTAAATTTCCATTGTTTTACAAAATGAAAACTGGCAACCGATCAGCCGCTTATGGGCTGGTCTGTTGCCAGTTGCGTTTTGCTTATTCTTTTTCTTTTCCTGCGTTTGCCGCATCGATGATTTTCTGAGCATGCTGTGCCGGTACTTCTTCATATCTGGAGAAGCTCATTGAGAAGCTTCCTCTCGCCTGGGTCATGGACCGCAGGTCTGTTGCATACTTGAACATTTCCGCCAGAGGCGCTTCCGCTGAAACCTTCTGAAGCTTGCCCATGGGCTCCATGCCCAGTATTCTGCCCCTCTTCTTGTTGAGGTCGCCGATTATGTCTCCCATATATTCGTCCGGAACAACGACTTCTACCTGGTATATCGGCTCAAGGAGCACCGGATTGGCAGCCGCCATACCTTTCTTGTAAGCCAGCGCCGCTGCAATCTTAAAAGGCATTTCCGCCGAGTCTACGGGATGGAAGGAGCCATCGTAAAGTATGCATCTGAGGTTAACGACCGGAAAACCTGCCAATACGCCCTCTTCAATGCAATCTCTCAATCCTTTTTCAACGGCAGGTATGTATTGTCTTGGAACAACACCGCCGACAATCTTATCTACAAACTCAAATTCCGCACTGCCGTCCAGGATGGGCTCGAACTCAACCCAAACATGACCGTACTGGCCGTGTCCGCCGGATTGCTTCTTGTGCTTGCCTTCTGCTTTTGCGGACTTTTTGATGGTTTCTCTGAAGGGGATCTTCGGATCGTGCAGTACAACTTCTACGCCGAACTTATTATGCAGCTTCTTTGTTGTTACTTCCAAATGCTGCTCACCCATACCGGAAATCAAAGTCTGTTTTGTTTCAACATTCTTCTCAACCTTTAAAGTAGGATCTTCTTCCACGAGCCTATGCAAGCCGTTGCCGATCTTATCTTCATCACCCTTTGACTTGGGCTCTATAGATAATGCGATGCTGGGAGCCGGGAATTTGATCGGATCGAATACAACCGGATTGCTGGCATCGCAAAGTGTATCACCGGTGGTTGAAAACTGGAGCTTTGCAACAGCTGCAATTTCACCAGCAACCAACTTTTCCATGATAACCTGCTTTTTACCTCTCAGCAGGAACAGGTTGCTGAGCTTTTCCTTCTTTTCCTTATTGGCATTGTATACTTCCATATCGGTCTTCATTGTGCCGGACATGACCTTGAACATGGATATCTTGCCTACAAAGGGGTCAGCGATGGTCTTGTAGATCTGTGCACTGAAAGCCGCACCGGCATCCGCTGCCACCTTAACCTTTTGGTTTGTCTTGGTATTCTGCGCTTCTACTGCCGGCTTGTCGGCAGGAGATGGCAGGTAGTTCAGCACCATGTCCATGAGAACGTCGATACCCGTGTTCTTGTTGGCTGCGCCACATAGCACCGGAACGACATCCCCGCTGATAACGCCCAGTCTCAGGCCCTTAATGATCTCTTCCTTCGTCAGTTCTTCACCGCCGAAATACTTTTCCATAAGTTCTTCATCCGTCTGTGCTGCAGACTCAATAATCATGCTTCTGTATTCTTCCACAGCATCTTTCATATCTGCAGGAACATCGCTCTCAACGGTTTTGTTGCCATCCCTGATCTTTGCCTTTTGGTCAATCAGGTCAACAACCCCTTTGAAGCTGGCTTCCGCTCCGATAGGCAGCACAAAAGGAACAATTTTATTTCCAAAAACCTCTCTCAGCTGCTCCAGCACCTTTGAGAAGTTTGCATTTTCTCTATCCATTTTGTTGACGAAGAACAAGCAGGATTTTCCGTTTTCATCGACATAATCCCAAGCTTTCTCCGCACCGACTTCAACACCGCCTACGCTGTCTACGGGAATGACAACGCTGTCCGCTACCTTAAGGCTGGCTACAACTTCGCCAACGAAGTCAAAGTATCCCGGTGTATCAATGACGTTGATCCGCTGCTCTTTCCACTCGCAGGGTGCAGTTGCAGCACTGATGGAAATCTTTCTCTTTATTTCTTCCGGATCGAAGTCGGTTACAGTTGTGCCGTCTTCGACCTTTCCGAATCTGTCCAAAACTCCGGTATTGAAGAGCATCGCTTCCGCGATCGTAGTCTTTCCCGAACCCCCATGCCCTACGAGAGCAACGTTTCTGAGATTCGACGTTTTGTAATCCTTCATAAATAAATTCCCCCTTTTGTGGTTATTTACCCTTCATTAGCATTAAAAAACCGCTTAACCCGAATATTTTTGCACTGTAATATTAATTTTATCTTTATGTTAAATAAATGTAAAGAGAAAAAATCCATAAATGAGACCTTGTGTCACACCATACGGATTTTTTGTCTTCCAGCTATACTATTATGTTATTTTTTATAGGATTTATACACCTGAATTCCCTTTTTTTAACTTGACTCACAAGGATTTGCACAATTTGTTGAATATTTAAAAAAAGTTGATAATTTTAATGCAAGATTGTAGAATGAAATTGTAATCGTTGTACGATTGCAATTTCATTCATTTGACAGGGAGAAATATTTTTTAGGGAGGAAGCGCTGTGCAAATCAATTATCGCAAAGAATTGGAGAAGATACCGGTTTATGTGCCAGGCAAACCCATTGACGATGTCAAAAGGGAACTGGGGCTTTCGAAGGTGGTCAAACTGGCTTCCAATGAGAATCCCCTCGGCTTTTCACCCAAGGCAAGGGATGCCGTCAATGCCATCCTGACGGAAGCGAACCTATATCCTGACGGCAACGCCACGCTGCTGAAAAACGCCATTGCGGGAAAATTCGGTATAGAACCCGAGATGGTATTGCCCACTTGCGGTTCCGATGAAATGGTGGACCTGATTGCCAAGTCCTTTATCAACTGTGGTGATGAAGTGGTCATGGCCGATATTACTTTCCCGCGGTACTACATCACTTCCCAAATGATGGGTGCAGCCATCAAGATCATTCCGCTCAAGAACCTGTCCTACGATATTGAGCGCTTCAAGAAGGCAATCACGGCAGACACCAAAATCGTTTGGCTGTGCAATCCCAACAATCCCACAGGCACCACTTTCTCTGAACAGGAGTTGTCCGACCTTCTCGAGATGGTTCCTGCTTCTACGCTGGTCGTGTATGATGAAGCCTATTATGAGTTCGCATCAGGGGAGGGCTATCCGAAAAACAGCCTGGCCTACCTGAAAAAATATAAAAACATGCTGGTCATGCGGACGCTTTCCAAGGCATACGGCCTGGCAGGCTTCCGGGTGGGCTATACCATCGGCGATCCTGAACTACTGAATGTGATCAACAGGGTACGAAATCCCTTCAATGTGACGCTTCTGACTCAGGCTGCTGCCATTGCTGCTATTCTGGACGATGAATTCCTTCAAAAAGTGGTGGACAACAATGACCGCGGCAAGGAATATATCTACAAAGAGTTCGGCCGTCTAGGCATCGAATTTGCAAAGACAGAAGCCAACCACATCATTTTCAATGCAAAAAAAGACAGCATTCAGGTATTTGAAGCCCTCCTCAGAAAAGGCGTCATCATCCGGCCTATCAAGGGCTTTTCTCCCGAAACCTGGCTCCGGGTCAGCATCGGCACCATGGAGGAAAACCGGGTCTTTGCAGAAGCTCTGGAAGCCGTTTTGGCGGAATAGCTGTTTACCGACCCTGAACATATCAGCAGGTATGTATCTTGTGATAAAAAATGCCGTTTTTGTAAAAGCTAATACCATGTACGAATGAACATCCTATTCGATTCGGCAAGGAGGAGGCTACGAATGGCATTTTTTAATGGACATAAACTGGAGCAAAACGAAAACGGCTACATAGTCACATTATACGTGGATGAGCACATGACGGAATTTGCCGATGAGCTGCTGCGTGGCAGCAAAGGGGAGCTTGACAGCCTGGGTGACAATATCCAGCGTTACATCAGTGAAAAGCTTCCTGACCTGAAGATTGCAGCCATCAGGCTGATGGTGGGCACACTTCTGGTTGCCACCATTCCTTTCGGCACATCGGAAATACAAACCGTGGAGGCTGCCACCACAGACACTGTCCAACAGGCATATACGACTTATAAGGTGGTCTCCGGCGACAGCCTTTGGACCATTTCACGAAAATTCAATGTTACCGTGGATGCCATCAAATCCCTGAACGGCATGACCGGAGACACCATCTATCCGGACCAGACCCTGAAGATACCGTCTTCAGCAGCACCCCAGACATCCACTGTATCCAACTATACCGTTGCGGCAGGGGACAGCCTTTGGATCATTTCACGGAAGTTCAATACCACCGTGGATGGGTTAAAGCTGTTGAACGGTTTGACCGCCGATACCATCCTGGTAGGGCAGGTACTGAAGGTTCCCGGAACTATTGCCGCCCCTGCACCGGTGCCCTCACCAACACCAACGCCGACACCTGCGCCGACACAGCCCTATGTTACTTACACCAGCCACACAGTGGTATCAGGTGAAAACGGCTGGACCATCAGCCTGAAATACGGCATACCGATGACAGAGCTTCTGAAAGTCAATAACCTGACCCAAAGCAGCGTGCTCAAAATCGGCCAGGTATTGAAGATACCGGTCCATATTGTACCGGTAATGCAGACGCCCGGTGCCAAATATGGAGAGAACCTGGACTGGTGGACCGGTGCGCAGTACGTTTTCCCCATCGGGAAGGTTGCCAAGGTAACTGATTTCAAGACCGGCAAGACTTTTATGATCAAACGGACCATCGGGGCTAACCATGCCGACTGCGAGCCCTTGACCGCAGCCGACGCCGCTGTCGTCAAGTCCATTTGGGGAGGCAGCTATTCCTGGACTCCAAGAGCCGTTATCGTAGAAGTAGACGGAAGGCGCCTGGCTGCTTCCATGTCTTCAATGCCCCATGATGTGCAATATATCACCGACAACGGCTTCAATGGCCACTTCGACCTTCATTTCCGCAACAGCACGCGACATAAGGACGGCCTGGTGGATCCGGCCCACCAGGCCCAGATCAAAATCGCAGCCGGTGTAACGGGAATATAGTTTACAACCTGATTTTAATGTGCTAGACTAATATAAATTACTGAATCAGGAGGTCATGCAAATGTTGTGTTGTTATACTTGCAAGTGTTCTGTCTGCAATCGCATAACAGGCATGGTCTGCGTATTTTGAAAGCTTCATAGCTTCATTCCAATGCTCAAAAATGCTGCAGGCATGTCTCTGCAGCATTCAATATTTTTTGACTCATGCTGCAGAAGCCTGCAGCTTTTTTTGTGAAAAAAAGTAAAAGAAAGGATGGGTCATCAATGGATTTTTACATCTACAACACCCTGACCGGGGAAAAGGCTGCCTTCAAGCCGGTATCCGCCGGAAAAGCAGGGATCTATGCGTGCGGTCCCACCGTTTACAACTACGCCCACATCGGCAATCTGCGCACTTATGTTTTTGAGGATATCCTCGTCAAGTCCCTGCAATACTTTCGCTATCAAGTGAAGCACGTGATGAACGTCACGGATGTAGGGCATTTGGAATCCGACAGCGATACCGGGGAGGATAAAATGGCAAAAGGCTCCGAAAGGGAAGGCAAAAGCGTCTGGGAAATCGCACGTTTCTATGAGAATGCATTCTTTGAAGACTGCAGACGGCTTAATATCAGAAGGCCGGATGTGGTATGCCGTGCTACCGAGCACATTGAAGATATGATCTCCTTGATCCGCGCGCTTGAGAGGAAAGGCTATACCTATACCGCCAACGGCAATGTCTATTTCTCTATCGACAAGTTTCCGGATTACAGCAAGCTGGCCGACATGACCCTGGATGAACTGCAGGCTGGTAGTCGGATCGAGGTAGACCCCCACAAGAAAAACCCTCTGGATTTTGTGCTGTGGTTCACCAATTCCAAGTTCAAAAACCAGATCATGCAGTGGGCTTCTCCATGGGGCACCGGCTTTCCGGGCTGGCATATCGAGTGCTCTGCCATGTCCATGAAATACTTGGGAGATTCCATTGACATACACTGCGGCGGTATTGACCACATCCCCGTCCACCACACCAATGAGATTGCTCAATCGGAGGCTGCCACCGGGCATCAATGGGTCAACTACTGGCTCCACGGGGAATTCCTGGTTGTAGACGGCAGCAAAATGGCAAAATCCGGCGGCGGATTTCTCACGCTGACACGGCTTATTGAAAAAGGCTTCAATGCCCTTGACTTCCGCTTCCTCTGCCTCCAGTCCCGCTACAGAAAGCAGCTCCGCTTTAGCTTTGAGACCTTGAGTGATGCCCAAACGGCCTATAGGAAGCTGAAGGGTCGCATACAGTCGATGGTTGAGGGGATCCATGAAGGGCAGCCGGTCAGGCCCGAAAAAATGATACCCTATAAAAACCTGTTTGCAGGACATATCGGTGATGACCTCAACACCCCCAATGCGCTGACTGTTTTGTGGGATGTGCTAAAGGACGAAGCGCTGCATCCCGGCGAAAAACAGCTGCTGGTGGAGGACTTTGACCGCATCTTCTCTTTGGACCTTCTGACTCCGCCGGAAAAGCAGATCCCGATATCTGATGAAGTACGGATCAAAGAGCTTGTTGAGGAAAGAAACCGGTACCGTGAAGAAAAGAATTGGGCGGAAGCCGACAGGATACGCCGCCTGCTTTTCGAAATGGGGATCATCCTCTCCGATGCAAACGGCGGAACAACCTGGGAAGTGAGACTATAATGCGGGAGCTAAGGCCGGATCATTCCTTCCGGCTCTCCCAGGCTCTCCCCTGTCAGCTCTGCAAACATTTGTCTAATATTATCCCGATGGAACTCTTTCTGTATCGGATCCTTCAGGTTCATTCCTTCTCCATCCGTATAGCAGGCCTCCAGCTTGATACGCCTCCGCGCTTCTGCCAGGTCTCCGCCGGAAGCGATCACCCGTTTTACCTGCTTTTCCAGCCTCTTCATATAGGCCATGGGTCTCTTTACAGTGTAAGCCGTATTCAAAATATTGCCGTGTCCCGGAATAATGAGGCTGTACTTCTCTTCCCCTATCCTTTTCAAGGTCTCCATATAAGCTCTGGGAGAGTCTTCGTACTGCATGCAGGGGATAAAATTGGTATACAGGACATCCCCTGCTACCAATATGTTCTCACCCGGCAGCTCAATGCTGATATGTCCTCCCCGGCTGCCGGCATGTCCCGGTGTGTGCAGGATCCGGAAAACGCAGGTTCCCATCTTTATGATCTGCCCGTCGGTTGTGTTGAGGGGATCGTAAAATTCGACGCTCCCCTTCGACTCATTGCTGATGAATTTGGCCGTGTTGGAAATATGGTCCAAATGATAGTGGGTATAAATGATGTTTCTCACATCAAGCTGCTTTTCATCGATTAATTTTTTCAGCCGGTTGACGCTTCGGTGCTCGCTGTTGTCTGCCAGCACGCATCCCGTATCGATAATGGCCGCGTCACTGCCGGAAATGATCAAGGTCATGTTTTCAGATGCATCCCCCCCAAAGACATGTATGTGTTCCCGTACTGCAGCATAACTGTTCTTCCTTAATAAGAACAACGGCTTCTTCATGCTTTTCTCATAGCCGGTCCAAAACACCCCAGACAACAGAATGACCGCTATAAAAATCATTGAAATTGCCGCCCTACGTTTTTGCATCGTAACCCTCCTCAAGTCATAATGATTCCATTCTACACAAGATAAGAAAAAAAGCCTAACCCCGGATAAGGGGCCGGCTAGGAAAATGCTTACAGGCTATCCTTGCAGCCTTGAAAGCAGCCGGGTTCCTTTTTTCATCAGCAGATAGTACAAGAACAAATCCATAAGCAGATAAGCTCCGGTCACCACGGCAAAAGCTGCGGACAGCGGCAGCCTGAAGTAAAGGATACCTGATACCGAAGCAGCTGCCGAGCCTATGCTGACCAGCATGTTCAGCACCACATTCAGGTTCTGCTTGACTGCCTTCTGCTCGCTGTCCCATATCAGCTTGGGGAAGCGCAGGTCCAAAAGGATTCCTGTAAGGGAACTGAAAATGATGCCTGTTAAGCTCGCCAACAGGATCATGACAAGCAGTGCAGGAGGCAAATCCGTAATCCATACAGCTGAAATAAGCAGCATCAATGTCCCTACCAGGCTCATGAGGATGCCGGATATGGTCTTTGCCATGAGTTGGCGGCCGTAGCTCATGGGCAGGTACTTGCAGACATACAGATTGCTGCCCTCCCTTGAAATGGCCGAAGCTGTAATGCCGTTGGTGGAAGACACAAAAAGGCTGACGGCAAATGCAACTGCCAATACCAATGCACCCCCGCTTTCGCTTTGGGCCATCTTCCCAAGCCCTGTCAGGGTATCTTGCAGTTCCGGCTGAGCAAGGAAGGGAACCAGCAAAAAGGCCGGCCACAGAAAGTTCATCACAATGCAGTTCAGAAAATAAACCGGCGTCCGGAAAAGCAGCCGCAGCTCCTTCAGAACATAGGAAAACAAGGCCGGCTTTCGTACAGCTGCAGCCTCATACAAGCGCTGCACCGGCTTTTTCTTTCCCGAGGAGGCTTGTGAAATCCCGATTACCCCCTTGAAGTACAGGGCTTCACCCATCAGCATGAACAGCAGCACAAGCAAAACGGTGATCACGGCATATATCAGCAGATATACCAGTCCGGACGCAGTACTGCCTGCCAGCAATGCCTGAACTGCAAAGCGGTTGCTGAAAAAAATACCGGACATCAGACTGACCATGGAATTGTCCCCTGAGAGCAGCATGGCCTGCAACTTGTCTGGCGTCATGGCCGCATTGCTGAACCTCTGTATGTAGAAATTCGTTCCCAGAGCCAGGAACATCGCGCCGATACCGCCCACAATCCTGAACCGGTCGCGGTTCCGCCCGATATTGGTAAAACGCATGACTATCATGTTCAGGATGGAGCCGTAAATCAGGGGTGTAACAGGCAGCAGGAGAAACACGGCACCGCCGGCAAGGTAGTAGAGCATACCTGCACTGCTGCTGATTCCGAAGCTGATCAGAATGGGCAGCAAGAAGACCGCTTCCGTTGCATATTCATAAAGCAGCGTTACAGTAAATTTGGCTGCCAGTATCTCCGATGGCTTTAACGGCAGCGGCAGCAGGTTTTCGATATCTTTTGAGTAATAAAAAACACCCATGACATAAAAAATGCTGAAAAAGAAGACAGCCGTGCTGACCACCGAGAAGCCGCTTCCCAGGATCAAGCCTTCCTGCCCTATAGGGTGCAAACCCTGGTAGGCTATGCGGACAATGGCACCGATGCCGAACATCATGGGCATAAACGCCAGGATCAGAACAAGGGGCAGAATCGCTTTTCTGAGCTGTTTTTTATCCTTGAGGATATCCTTTGATAAAGGAAAGTTCAGGTTTTTTAAAAGCACCTTCGTCAAAACCCAATAATTACGCATGCTCCGTCATCTCCAAAAATATATTTTCCAGGCTTTCATTCTCTGCAAAATGTGCCCGGATGTCTTGCATAGTGCCATAAAACTGGAGGCGTCCTTTATTAATGATGGCCACCTTATCGCAGAGCTTCTCTGCAACCTCCAGCACATGGGTGGAGAAGAACACGGCCTTGCCGCTTTGTACATGCTCCCGCATCATTTCCTTCAATGCAAAAGCAGACCTGGGGTCCAACCCCGTCATGGGCTCATCCAGTATCCATACCTTGGGATCATGGAGCAGTGCTCCGATCAAGACAATTTTCTGGCGCATGCCATGGGAATAGCTCTGTATGGCATCCCCCAAAGCCCCCTCCATTTCAAAACGCCGGCAGAGCTCCCTGCTTCTTTCCTTTCTTATGTAGCCGGGTACCCCATAAATATCTGCCATGAAGCTCAGGTACTCGACACCCTTCAGTCTAAGGAACATATCTGGACTGTCCGGCACATAGCCGAACTGCTGCTTGGCACGAAGGGGCTCCTGACGTATATCGGTCCCGTTTATGGTTATGGAGCCGCTGTCAGGGTTCAGTATCCCCGTTATCATTTTGATCGTAGTGGTCTTGCCGGCCCCATTGGGTCCCAAAAAACCGACGATTTCCCCCGAGGGTATGGCCAGACTCAAGTTGTCCACGGCTTTTACCCCAACCTTATAGCTCTTGCTGACATTAACCAACTCAATCATGCTTTTTCCTCCAAAATCAGTATCCATCACTAACAACCTTCTCAGGAACTTCCTTAGGAATAACTTATTTAGTTATTCCTTTAACATTATAGCACATTTCTGGAAGCGTTAAACAGCTGCATAATTTGGTTGAAACACCTATACAATACGTTTATACTCTATATATAGACAACGCGTTTAATAGTTTACATATATGATGTAGCACTATTTAAGGCTCTTGACCAAAGGTGTTGGCTAAGTTATAAATCACGCATCCTTTTCTATGTAAGATCATTAGTGTGATTTATATAGATATTGTTAGCGTAGGAGGAAAATAAATGTCAATCTTTGAGGAATCCCTCGTATTTCATGAAGAACAAAAAGGCAAGATCGAAGTCGTCTCCAGGGTGTCGGTCAATACCGCCAGGGACATGAGCCTGGCCTACACCCCCGGTGTGGCGCAGCCTTGTCTTGAGATTCAGAAGGACCCTGAAAAGGCTTATGTTTATACCAGACGCTGGAACACCATAGCCGTGGTGTCGGACGGAACAGCAGTACTGGGTCTCGGAGACATCGGCGCTCTGGCTTCTCTTCCCGTCATGGAAGGAAAGGCCGTATTGTTCAAAAGCTTCGGAGATGTGGACGCCTTTCCCATCGTCATCGATACCAAAGACGTGGATGAAATCGTCGAAACCATCGCCCGCATCGCACCTTCCTTTGGGGGCATCAACCTGGAGGATATAGGGGCGCCCCGATGCTTTGAGGTTGAAAAGAGGCTGAAGGAGCAGCTGGACATTCCTGTTTTTCATGATGACCAGCACGGCACCGCCATCGTTACCCTGGCCGGACTTGTCAACGCCCTGAAAATCACCGGTAAAAAAATAGAAACTATCAAGATCATCATCAACGGCGCCGGTGCTGCCGGCAACTCCATTGCCAAGCTCCTGCTGCTTTCCGGTGCCGGAAATATCATCCTGTGCGACCGAAAAGGCGCACTCTATAGAGGCATGACCGATAGGGACGATGAGAAAATGTCCATCGCCCAGGTGACCAATCCGGAAAACCTCAGCGGCACACTGGAGGAAGTCATCAAGGGTGCTGACGTATTCATCGGTGTATCAGCAGCCGGAGCCTTAACGCCGGCGATGGTCCGCACCATGGCCAAGGACGCCATTATCTTTGCCATGGCAAACCCGACGCCTGAAATATTCCCGGATGAGGCAAAAGCAGCCGGGGCCAGGATCATCGGAACCGGACGCTCGGATTTCGCCAACCAGATCAATAATGTGCTTGCCTTCCCCGGCATATTCCGGGGTGCATTGGATGTAAGGGCAAAAGACATCAACGAGTCCATGAAGGTGGCAGCTGCCTATGCTATCGCAGATGCTGTCAGTGAAGCGGAGCTGCATGAGGATTATATCATCCCCAAGCCATTTAACAAAGAGGTGCAGCAAAGGGTAGCCCAAGCTGTGGGCCAGGCAGCCCGGCAGAGCGGCGTCGCCAGGATATAGCCATTGCCGTCATGCTGTATAGATGAAATGGAGGATCAAGAATGAGCGAAAAAACTTATTGGATTGATTTTGATACGATGGAGCAGTTTATGGTAGACGTGTTTATGAGGATCGGCGTCCCGGAAGAAGATGCCAGGGTCTGCGCCGAGGTTCTCATTACTTCGGACAAAAGGGGCATCGATTCCCACGGCATCGGCCGGTTGAAGCCCATCTATTATGATCGTATCAGGCTTGGCGTACAGAATCCCGTGACGGAATTTGAAATTATAAAGGAAGGCCCTACCACCGCCGTTATAGACGGTCATGACGGGATGGGCCATGTCATCAGCAAACGGGCTATGCAGATGGCCATAGACAAAGCACGGCTGTACGGTATGGGCATGGTGGCCGTCAGGAACTCCACCCATTACGGCATTGCCGGCTATTATACCATGATGGCGGCCCAAGAGGGCATGATCGGCATCACGGGCACCAATGCCCGGCCTTCCATCGCACCCACCTTTGGTGTGGAAAACATGCTGGGCACCAACCCGCTGGTTTTCGGCATGCCTACCGATGAAGCCTTCCCCTTCGTCATAGACTGCGCCACCTCCATTACACAGAGGGGCAAGATCGAGGTCTATGACCGGGAGGGCAAGACCCTGCCGGAGGGCTGGGTCATCGGTGAGGACGGTGAGCCGAAAACCGATGCGACGGCGGTGCTGAAAGACCTTGTCAAAGGCACGGCGGCATTGTCGCCTCTGGGAGGCATCGGAGAAGTAACTGCCGGCTACAAGGGCTACGGCTATGCCACCGTAGTGGAGATCCTGTCGGCGGCCTTGCAGGGCGGCGCCTTCCTGAAAGGCCTTCTGGGCTTTGAGAACGGCAAGCCGGTTCCCTATCACCTGGGTCATTTCTTCATGGCCATCGATATCAGTGCCTTCATTGATGTGGAAAGCTTCAAGAAGACCACCGGCGATATCCTGCGGCAGCTTCGGGCCTCTAAAAAGGCACCGGGCTATGACCGCATCTATACCGCCGGCGAAAAGGAATACCTGGCTTGGCTGGAACGCAAAGACAAGGGTGTTCCCGTCAACGAAGCGCTGCAGAAAGACATGCTGACATTAAAAAAGGAACTGAACCTTTCACAGTATCAATTCCCCTTTGAATAAAAAAGCGCCGGGCACCCCGGCGCTTTTTTATTCAGGTGCCTGGCACCATTTTTTATTCAAACACCATAACCAGTTCGTTGAACAGCGCTTTGTTCTCCTTTATCTTGATTTCACTGCCAAGTACGCAGTAGCAGTTGCGGAGTGCTATCTCCCGCATCATATCCGCAAGCTTCCGGATATCCTGCTGCTTTGTTCCCAGTATTTCCTTACGCTCCTTCTGCCTGTCTGCTGCAGTGATCTTTCTGAAAAAGTGCTCGATAGCCCTCTCTCCCTTCATATACGGTGTCAAAGGAAGGTCCAGCTTGCTCACTGTTCCGATAATGTACTTGGTCATCTCCCTGTCACTGATGTCAAGCTTTTCAAGATATTGCGGCAGCTCATCGTAAGCCTGCAGCGTCTCCTTCAGGTTGGGATCCCTGTAGGACACCATGAACATGTTGCCGTTCCTTTCAAAACCAGCAAACGCTCCATAGGCGCCTCCCTGCACCCGTATCCGGTTCCATAGGTAGGTATACCTTGCCATGGTCTTCATGACCTGGATACTGCCGGTATAAGGATACCCCAGTTTGATGAAGTTGTATCCCTTGGCTACATATTGTACCTTGCTCTGTGTCATCAGCCCTTCATTTCTGACAGAAAGCTGGAACCTGTATGTAACAGATGACACGGTTTTGTCTCCCAGCCTTTCAAGCAGCAGCGGCAAATGGCGGTTGAATGCCTTGTAGTCCTGATCTTCGCAGGTTAGGCCTATAACCAGGTTAGGCCGGTTGAAGACAAGCGCCGCTACCTGTTTCAGGTCTGCCATTACCTTTTCGATCCTCTCTTCAAAATTACGCTCAATGTCCGCAATGAACCGGTAGTAAGTCAAGCCCGTTACTTCTTCTATATAGGCACCCTCTTCCGAGAAGTAGGAAAAAAGCCGCTTGCAGGCAGTGGGATAGCCTTCGTTGGAAATACGGATTTCAATGCGGGATTTGATTTCCCGGATCAACTCCTTTAATCTTCTCCTGTCATCCATCCGGGAACCGGTAATGATTTCTCCCATAAGCTCCAAGAGCCTGGGAAGCTTTTCAACCAGTGCCTTGCCCTTGGCAGTGAGCTTGGGATGGTAGACCGCCTCATTGTCCTTCTCTCCGAAAATCTGCATGCTGAACCGGATTTCCCCCGTATGCGTATTGATTTCATTGGATAAATCGGTATAGCTGTATTTTTCGGTGCTGATCTTGCCCAGGATGCCGGATAGCAGTGGAATATAAGGCAGCAGCGCCTGAGGTACTCCCGTTGTATCGAACAGCAGGTCGATATAGGCAATCCCATTTGTAAAAAGGGGATGGTGCAGTACCTTTATACCTGACTCTTCCCTGATCTGCTGGGGCAGCGCTTCACTTTCAGGGCGGATGTCCTTCAAGGCCAAAAGAGGGATTTTTTCCAGCTCTGCCGGGTCTTCCTGCCTTTCCTGCCAGGCTTTTAGCGATGCTGCCTGCTCAACCAGCGCCCCTACCTGCTCCTGGGAAAGGCTCGCCTTGAAATCCGACAGCTTTTTCCGCGTCTCTTGCGCTTTCTGCTCAGCAAGGCCCCTCTTGGGTTCCAGTATCAGCAGGGAGCTGTGCGGGTTTTCCAGAAAATAGCGCACAATCATCTTTTCAAAATAATCACCGGTCAGTGCCGTTTTTATCTTCTCCAAAAGCCCTTCATATTCCAGGTGCAATGTGGGATCGGCATCATACAACCAGCTGTCCATTGCTTTTATATTATAGATCAGGCCCTTGGGATAGCTCTCAAAATCTGCCTCTCTCAGATGGAACTCCTTGACGTTTATTGCAGCCTCCACCAGTTTTTTTTCCAAACCTTCCCGCGATAAGCGTGTCAGCGTCTCAAGCACAATGCGCTTGAAAGCCTCCTTTTTCTCGGGATCGGAGTTCTTTACGACAATGCTGAAAACCGGCTGCAGGATGCTGCTGTCGTACTTGCCGAAAACATCCTTGCCCAGGTCCGCTTCCACCAAAGCCTTCTTAAGCGGTGATGCCGGCGTACCCAGCAATATATGCTCCAGTATCTCCATGGCAAGGCTGGCTTCCGGATCGGTAGCCTCTCCTGTCACAAAGTTGAGGCTGAAGTATGTCTTCTCTTCTGTCCCCTCGTTTTCCGACACCGGATAGTACATGACAGCCTCCTGCATCCCGCTGTACGGCTTTTGAAGTTGAAGCTTTGAAGCTACCTCTGCTTTATCAAAATCCTTCAGGAACCGGCTGTCGATGAAGGCCAGCTGTTCGGCCAGCTTTCCGTTGCCATACAGGAAAAGGTAGCTGTTGGACGGATGGTAGTATTTCTTGTGAAACGCAATAAATTCCTCCTGCGTCAGCTGGGGGATGACCTCCGGATCTCCGCCCGATTCCTTGCCGTAGGGCGTGTCGGGAAAAAGCGTCTCCTGGATCTTTCGCATCAGCACGGAGTCCGGCGAGGAGAAAGCGCCCTTCATTTCATTATAGACCACGCCTTTATAAGTGACCTCCCCGTCTTCCCGGTCCAGTTCATAGTGCCAGCCCTCCTGCTTGAGGATTTCCGGATATTTGTATATATTGGGATGCAATACCGCATCCAGGTATACATCCATCAAGTTGAAAAAGTCCTTCTCATTTCTGCTGGCTACCGGATACATGGTTTTGTCCGGGAAGGTAAAGGCGTTCAAAAAGGTATTCAGCGAGCCCTTCACCAATTCGACGAAGGGTTCCTTGGTCGGGTATTTGCGGGAGCCGCAAAGGACGGAATGCTCCAGGATGTGGGGCAGTCCCGTGCTGTCCGGCGGAGGGGTCCTGAAGGTTATGGAAAACACCCTGTTGTCATCATCATTCTCAAAGTGCAGAAGCCTGGCGCCGCTTTTCTCATGCTCAAAAAGCCTGACGAGGGAGTTTACCTCCTTGACCTGCTTCTCTGCCAGAAGGCGGAAGCCGTGATACCGGCCGTTCAATTCAAATTCCATGGGTTACCTCCAATCTATAGTCCGTTCTTGCTGCCTATCCACGAAGAAAATTTATCCTTTATTCCATTATAAAAACAGGTTAAGCTCTATGTCAATTCAATCAAAATAAAGGTACGTTCGCCGGGCAAAGCGGGTCCTGCTCCACCAATGGGCCAGACGCGGCATGACGTAATAGTCCAGCCCAAACGTCCTTCCTGCTCCACCAAACATGGTGACGGCGGCAACGATATGCCATAGGATCTCTGTCCCGGCCATTGCAGATAAAATAAAGTTGCCGCATAGGAAAATAGACGCCAGGGCTGACAGAACGGTAAAGATACCGGCAATCAGCGCCAAGCCGATAGCAATTTCAGTAATGACCACCATGACCTGGAACAAATAGGCATTGGGCTCGATAAAACGCTCTGTGAACCACTGATAGGCAGCAGGCGGCTTTGATAAAATGGGTTCAGGATAATACTGAGCTACCTCCGTCGCAGCGGTGACGGCATTGGTTGAATTCAAAGGCACATCCGAAGCCTTGGGCATCACTGCGACAAAGTTATTGGCTGGATCCAGCCAGCCTTCCTGCACCTTTTTTACGCCCTCCAGAAGCCATATAACCCCCAAATACACCCGCAGGATGGCAAGCCAGAAGATGGGCGTCCTTGCCGCAAGATGGCCTCCCAACATGGACCGGTTGGCTTTGATATGAAGGAATTCATGCTTGATGTATGTCCATATTCGGTTAACCCCTCCCACCTCAAACTGGTAGTGGATGTTTACCAGGTGTTTGACTGCCATGGCAAAAAAGCCCGACATGGACCTGCCCATCAGATCCGCCACCGCATACCGGCTGCCGATGGAGACCATGATGCCGTGATAATTGGATTTGAAGGGCTTCTTGGGCTTCTTTTCCATATCGGCCATGATATTGTGGGCAGCTGTCTCTGCCGTCTGCAGCGCAGCTTCTACTATCTGCGGAATGGGCTTCGCCGTACCCGATTTGTCCGCTTCCTCAAAATAGGCATTATCTCCTATGACATAAACATTTTCGTAATCCATGGATTGCATGTATTCGTTGACCTGAATCCTGCTCCGCTTGCCCATGGTCAGGCCGGTTTTTGCCGCAAAATCGCTGCCCTGTATGCCGCAGGTCCAAATGAGGGTCCTGGTCCCGATTTCCCGGCCATCCTTCAAGATGACGGCATTGTCCCTCACCTCAGTTATCGGTGCATCCGTCACGACTTCCACCCTTTGACTTTTCAGGAACCGCTCCGCTCTTTTCACAAGACCTTCGTTCAAAATCGGCAGTATGCTGCACATTGCTTCCACGACGATTAATCTGACCTCCCGGGGGTCTATCAGGTACTGCCTGCACAGCGTATCCCGCCACTCCATCAATTCACCTGCTGTCTCTATTCCCGTAAAACCGGCACCTGCCACTGCAAAGGTCAGCAGCTCCCTGCGCTTCCCTGCCTCCTTTTCCACATAAGCAGCCTCAAACATCCGGATAATATGCTCCCGTATCTCCATGGCATCCTCCATGGACCAGAGCGTAAAACCATTCTCAGCAACCCCAGGTATACCGAAGAAAGCGGGCTCTGCTCCTGTGCCGATGATGAGATAGTCATAGGGATATATCTCATTCTCCGAGACCAGTGCTTTCCCCTGAAAATCGATCCTCTTAATTTCATCTGTCACAACCCGGACCGGCCGGGCATCAAATACCTTCCTCAGATCGATTTGGACAGACTCCGGCTCCACTCTGCCGCCGGCCACCTCATGCAGCTCCGTCATCAGCGTATGGTAAGGCTTTTTATCGATCAAAAAGATTTCCATGTCCTTCGTTTTTTCAGCCCGGCCGGCCAGAAGCTTGGCAGCCTTGACGCCCCCGTAGCCGCCGCCCAGTATCATAATGCGTTTATGGTCCTTCATCCCGCATCATCCTTCCTTTGTCTTTACTATTAGAAGTATGGCAATTATGGGAAACGATTATACTTGGCCGGGTGATTTGTCAGATACATTTAAGCGGCTGTATCCTCTATGAAAATTCTGCTTATTATGCTATTTTATAGTTAGGCTAATTGGCAGAAGGGGGCTACAAATTGAATGAGTGGATAAGGACTCGCAGAAGTATAAGAAAATACGAAAATAAACCCGTCGAAGATGAAAAGCTGGCTCAGGTGCTTGAAAGTGCAAGACTTGCGCCTTCCGGCAGCAATACACAGCCCTGGCATTTCATCGTTATAAAATCCGATTCGAAGCGCCGGGAGTTGACTCAAGCATCCCACAATCAGAAATGGATGCTTACGGCTCCGATTTTTATTGCTTGCGTCGCGGACATACGTTCAAGAATACCGGAGAATGTGGAACTGAATCTAAGAGAGGACAGCCCGCAGGTAGAGCTCAAGCAGATCATCAGGGACACCTCCATAGCTGTGGAGCACATGGTGCTGGAGGCTGAAAGCCTGGGTTTGGGCACCTGCTGGGTGGCATGGTTTACACAGGATCAAATAAGGCCGATACTGAACATCCCTGCTGACAAGTATGTGTTATGCATCCTGACTCTGGGATATGCGGCAGAAGCGCCGAAACAGCGTCCACGCAAACTGCTTGAGGAAATCATTCATTACGAAAAATGGTAAAAGAGGGGTGAAAAGCCTAGCGGCTTTCATCCCTCTTTTTGCGAAGTCCGGTTTATTGGAAGTGCTTAACATTGTATTCCACTTCCATGGTGGTGGCTTTTCCGTAACAGAAATCACCTTCAGGGAAATGCCAGATGGCTTCACCGTATGAATTGATACGGATACCGTTGAAGTCCTTATAGTTCCTTACCGGCGTAGACCATGGCACACTTTCGTATGTCGTCCCCTTCGGAGAGAAATAGCGGTCATAAGTCAGGAAGTTGGTCAACTCGCCCTTGTCATTGAAGGTCAGGATGCCGGACACTTTTAAACCCTGATCCTCCAGCGTCACCTTTACAGTTTGCGCATCAACGGTTTCCCATTGCAGCCGCCGGTCTATCAATGTGGCAGGTGCGATAAGGCACATATCGTTAAGCACCGTGACCAACGCCGCCCTATCCATTTTGGGGTCATGGGCGTCTACTACCTTTACCAGCCCTGCCACCTTTATCAGCATGTTTCCTTTGCCGGCCTGATAGGAGTCCAGCCCCATGACCGGAAGCCCGTTGATTTTTCCCACGATGTGGTACAACCGGATCGGCTCATTGTAGAAGTTGTACTGCTGGGTATGTATCGGGGTCCAGTCCTTATCCCGGTCCATTTTCAGATGCCCCTCCATAACCACTCGCATGTTCCGTACTTTTTCCTTGCCGATTGCTCCGGTATATGCCAGGTACTTCTGAACCGGCTCCGGCAAATGAGCAATGTCTTTTTCAGTGAGAATATCAGGCTCCAATGCCGCGCTCCGGTCCAATCCCATCTGGGCCAGGGCCTTATACATTCTTTTGACATCCTGGGATTTATACACCAGGAGCAATACCGTCAAAGCGGCAATGAGCAATATGATCCATACTATATACCTCTTATCCATCGCATCCTGCCTCCTTTTTCAATTTGATCATATAGGGAATAAACAGTATCAGGCAAATCAGTGTCAGTGTACTGGAAATTGCCGCCATCCCGGCATTGACGGGAATTCCCTGAACCGGATTGGTCCATTCGGCGAAGGCCCAAGCCAGGCATAGTGTCAATCCCTTGAAAAGTGCGATACCGGCCAAGGTATTGCCCTGCGGATTCTTGCGCAATAATTGTGCGGCTATGATTCCGAATGCCGGAAATACAATGGTCAGATCCATAATGAAGACCGCATAGGTGCTTCCAGGCACATGCCTGGCTATATCGGGAGCCATTCTGAGCAACCATACCGGTCCGAGGAACATGAGGATCGCAATAAGAAAAATACCTATAGCCTTGCGGAGCCGGTTTGGAAGGCAGTATAGCCTTACCTCATCTGCCTCAAAGCTCAGAAGACCAAAAATCATGCCGTAAACTGAGAGTCCGAAAATAGCCAGGTAAACCACATAGATATCCGTATATTGCCCTTGCATGACATAAAGTCCGAAAGCATAAAAGAAATACCAGGCCAATCCCAGAATGGCAATCAGTGTCTTATACCCCTTCCGGCTAAAAAATGCCAGGGAAAGCAAAGCCAAGGCCACACTTAGCGGAATGGATATGATATCCTGCGCCATGGAACCCCAGATAAGGGGTTCCGGCAGCACCCCCGCCAGGAATACATCTCTGTACAGATTTTCATTCAGTACGCCCATCAGTGAGGCATACAGGGCCAGAAGCGACAGGGTAAGCGTCAGGGTCGCCGCAATGCGACTTCTTTGATTATTCATATGCTAAACCTCCAATTGTCTGCTGCTA
The DNA here is from genome assembly GCA_021083345.1 of Calditrichales bacterium MX18-03. Classification (GTDB taxonomy): domain Bacteria; phylum Bacillota; class Clostridia; order Lutisporales; family Lutisporaceae; genus JAJGRE01. Next base: position 1,595,336 of record JAJGRE010000001.1, read on the forward strand.
AGCGACTTTTTCAGCAGCATGCCGTCTATGATACATCGGATATAATGCTCAATCAGCTTCTCCCTTTGTTCTTCACCGATTCCGTTCTCCAGGATCAGCTTGATGATCAGCCCCAAGGTCGACGCTGCAATGATCTGTGCCGTCAGCTCAATGGTGCTTTCATCCATGTTCTCTTCCTTTAGAAGTTCTTTCAGGCTTTGGTGAAGGATCCTCAGAGCCGGCTTTTTCTCTGATGCTCCCTGAAACATCGATGCTGTAAACGCCAATACTGCTGTCGAACTGCTCAACTGAACCGCCTTGAATTCATCCGGCATTTGCAATGCTGCTTCAATGTACTGTCTGGTCATGACCCTCAGCCTTTGTGCCGGTTGGTCAGGCGGCACCTGGACAGAGGCCAGTGCACTGATTATTTTTTGATACCCTCTTGCCATAAGGTGGTTCTGGATGTCATCCTTATCCTGAAAGTAGTGGTATATAATTGAGGGCGAGTACTCTATCTTACTTGCAATCTTCCTCACTGAGAGATTGTCTGTTCCTTCCGATGCAACGATCTCACTGGCTGCATTCAGAATAAGCTCGCGTCGTTCATCCCTTTCCCGTTCTTTACGTTCTTTTATGCCCATTTGCTATCTCCTTTTAGAACATTGTAACTTTGTAGAACATTGTTCAATAAAAGTTTACCATTTAATAGCAATAATGTCAATCATAAAAAGGGAAATTTTAATGTTATATCGAAATAGATAGTAAATACAAATAGATCCGGAGGACACATGGATATCAAAATTACTTATTATGTTCATGGAACAACCACCGATAATGAAAACAATGTTTGTACAGGCTGGAACCACGGCATTTTATCAGAATTGGGAGTCAAGCAATCACAGGGATTAAGAAGCCTTGTATCGGAAAAGCAATTTGACCTGGTCTACTGCTCAGATCTAAAGAGAGCCATTGATTCTGCAGAAATATGCTTTAGCGGGATTTGTAGAGTGATCCATGACAGCAGACTGAGGGAGGCAAATTACGGTGACCTGAACGGTGCACCGGAATACCGTTTCAATGAGAATCACACCGCATATATTGAGAACCCCTTCCCTAATGGCGAATGCTATAAGGATGTTGAAAAAAGAATGGCAGCCGGGCTGGGAGTACTTTGTATGAAAGGAAGTGCATGATTATGCCTAGACTATATGGCGAACGCATCATGCTGAGAGAGTATAAAAAGGAAGACCTGGAGCATATGAGAAAGTGGGTCAATGATCCGGAGGTGGTCAACAACTTATCCGATCTCTTTCTTTTTCCGCATCCCCATAGGGTGACGGAAAGCTTTCTTGATACCATGCTGGAGGGCAACGCCGAGGTAAAGGGGTTTGTGATTGCCGATAAAGAAACAGAGGCTTACATCGGTCAGATTGATCTGATTAAAACTGACTGGAAAAACCGTGTGGGAACGTTGGGTATTGTTATCGGAGCCAAAGAAAACCGCGGAAAGGGCATCGGCGAAGAAGCCATAAGGCTTTTGCAGGATTTTGCCTTCAACCGGCTGAACCTGAACAAGCTGGAGCTGACGTTGCGGGATTATAATGTACAAGGTTACAAATGCTATCAGAAATGCGGCTTCGTAGAGGAAGGCCGAATCATGCAGAATTTCTACGTCGACGGCATCTATACGGATACCATTCATATGGGTGTTTTGAAAAGTGAGTACGAAAAGAGCAAATAGATGAAATGTCGTTTTGATCCGGCTCATGGGAGCCGGATCGCTTATTAATACGCCTGATTGTCAATATAATGCAGCACAAGCTTGATAACTTCTTCAAGTCTCTTTTTATCCACGTCCTCCGGCTTATCATCGGGACCATGATACCCGTTTACAAAATCCTCATGGATCAGCAATACCGACGGAACGCCTTTCGCCGCAAAGCTCACATGGTCGCTGCCGCCTTCGATTCCCTTCTCTGCGTCTATGCCAAGGGCTTCCGCATATTCAAACAGCTTCACCTTAAGGGTCTGGTCCCCGCCTTCCGCTCCGGCAATTTTAAGCGGCAGCTTTGCAGCCGATCCCACCATATCAAGATTGATCATCACGGTGTTATCTAACACATACACCGGATGCTGTGCATAGTATTCCGAACCGAGAAGTCCCCCTTCTTCCCCATTGAATGCAATAAATAGGACGGACTTCCTGGGTCGTGTTTTCTCTTGCGCCAGCACCCTGGCAACCTCCATCATGGCTGCCGTACCCGAAGCATTGTCCAGCGCACCCGGATTATAGGTCCCGTCCATATTATCGCCTACATGATCATAGTGAGCCCCTATAATGATATACTCTTCCTTCAGCTGCGGATCGGAACCCGGCAGCAACCCAACCACATTAGCCGCTTCTTTGCTGTTTTCCCTTACATAGCTGCACCGATACGAGACTGAACCGCCTTCAGCTGCTGCCGTCAAGAGTTTTGCAAAAGCATCACTGTCAACGTTAATGAAGGGGCAGTGGTCTTTCTTCAACCAAGGTCCAAGCATCGGTGTCACAGTCAGGTTGCCATAAGTCCTCATGGGACTTCTCAAATCATACTCTCCGATTGCCCCGGCTGCGCCGCAATCATAAACCGAATCCACCAGCTCATAAAAGGATTTGCTGCCTCTCAGATTCCACGGAATCAAAAGCACCTTATCTTTTATATCGTAATTTTCCTTATTCAGGTCGTTCATGTTTTCCAGAATATAAAGCGGTGCCTGCAAATCAATTTCATTAGTTTGACCGGCTAAAGACCGCAGTGTAAAATCCTTCACATAGTCAAACGTCATGAATATATTCCCTGATTTATCAGCGACCTGGAGTGTCGGCTTGCTCTTCAAACTGATAAAAGGCTGCCTATAATATTGCAGGTAGTCTTCCAGTCCCTGCGGCTTCTCCAATCCAAGCCTTTCGAAGTGATCTGCGATATACAGGGCAGCCAGCTCATTTCCCTCGGAACCTGCCAAGCGGCCTCTGTATTTTTCAGATGCCAGTTCTTCCACTGTGCCCAATACCGCGATTTCATCAATCTTAGCCTCATCTGCATTCCATGCTGTCTGTCGGTTTGACGCCGCCGCCTTCCCTGCACATCCAAACAGCAATAATACGGCAAGTATCAGGCCCGCAGTCTGAATGATACGTTTTCCCTTAACCCCTTTCATCTGCGTTTACCCCTCTCCAATGAAAATAATTACATATTTCCATTGTAGCATCCAAAAAAGTAAATTTTATTTAAATTCATTGAAATTTCTGTGAAATTTCTGTGAAGAACCGACTGAAATAAAAAACCTCTCCCCAGCACTGCCAGGAGTGCTTTCGGAAAGGTTTCGATCTGTAATGCTTCTGCAGGCTACCGCTTGCTCCCCATAAAGAACAGCGCCAGTGTACCTGGCCCGGAATGGGCTCCGATGACCGGTCCGACGTGATTGATGATGACTTCCTTGACTTTATAGGATTTCAAAATAAGCGACTCCAGGTATTTTGCGTCCTCCAGGCAATCACCGTGGCTGATGGCGATAACCTGCTCTTCCGGATTTACCACATTCTCCTCAAACATTTCGAACAAGGCCTTGATGGATTTCTTTCTGCCTTGCACCTTGGCCTTCGGTACCAGTCGGCCTTCATCGTCAATATTGAGGATGGGCTTTATATCCAGCAGAGTGCCCACGAAAGCAGAGGCGCCGGAAACCCTTCCCCCTCTTTTCAGATGCCCCAGGTCATCTACCGTAAACCAACTGTTAAGCTTCAGCTTATTGCTTTCCAACCAGCTCACCACTTCATCCTTTGAAGCACCATCCATGAGCATTTTGAAAGCATAATAGGCCAGCAGCCCTTCTCCCAGTGAAGCACTTCGGCTGTCCACAACGGTAATATCAGCCTCGGGATACTCTTCGCACACCAGTTCCTGGGCCATTCTTGCGCTGTTCAGACTGCCGCTCAGGGCTGATGACAGTCCCAAGTAAACCACTGGTCTGCCTTCCTCAGCGTATTTTTTGAAGATTTCCTGATAGACATAGACATTGACCTGAGAGGTAGAGGGCATTTCCCCGCCTCTTACAGTATCATAAAAAGTCTTGTAGGATAGGGTCTTTCCAAAATCATCCTTATGCTCCCCGCCTAAAAAATTGCAGACAAGACTGACGTATGGGATCTTGTTTTCCTCGACGAAGCTGAGGGGAAGGTCCGTACATGAATCAATAAGCAATACTGTTTCCATATACTCTCTCCTTTATTGAAATTTAAATATGCTCATCTTATCCTGGTACACTGTACTCGTTTCATATATCAATAGTATCTTTTTTCCATCAATAAATCAATGCTGTGTTTCGTACAAAGGCGGCCTTGAGCCGCATAAAAACGCCAGCCGCTGCATCGCAGCGGCTGTATATGATCCAATAAACTTTTTTTGGGGGGTATGTGCTGGAATTATTTTCATAATTCCAGCACCGATGATGTTTATTAGATATATGCAATTCATAACATGTCTTGTACGGTTACTCATACAGAAGGCCTCCGGCCATTTCCTTCAGGCGGGTATAATCCAGAATGGAAATATTTCCGTTCTTCTTGCTGATGATCCCCTGGTCGGCCAGCTCCCGCATGACCCGGTTCAGGTGCCGGTAGCTGGTGCCAAGCAGCGTCGCCATCTCAATCATATTGCTTGTCTTGATCTCATTCTGCCGCTGCAATGTCGTCTCGTCGCTGGCGATGGATATCATATAGCTGGCAAAACGCTTTTCCAGCGGAAACAGCAGATTGATGGAGGTTGTGTTGGAAATGGTATAAAGCTTGTAACCCAGGCACTGAATGACATACTTCAGAAAGGTCGGGTCATTGCCTGCATATTTGTGGATATCCTCCATCCGGATGCCGATCAGGAGGGCTTCATTGAGGGAATCCACGTTGCACTTGACCCGGTATCCCGACAGGAACTCCACTTCACCCAATATACTCAAGGGCTTGTTGAACCGGAGGAGCAGGGATTTTCCGTTTTCCATCAGGGTGTAGATCTTCAGCTTCCCCTTGACGTTGAAATAGAAATACTCCATGACATCTCCGTTGTTGCAGATGCACTCGCCCCTATCATAACTGAAAAGGCTCATATAGGGCCTCATGTCGCTTTCAAAAAGGGCATCGATGCCGAACTGCCGGATATAGCGCTCCAAAAGGGTTTTATCATAAATCCGCTTCATACTTTCCTCCTATTCTATAATATATTTAAATATTACCACAAACATAGGACATATGTCCCACAATTCCTTTTTTGTCACAAAATGAAGACTGGACGCAGTATTTGCTTATGGACCCCCATCCATTTACTTTGACTGTGCCATGTGCTATTTTATATTATAGAGGAAATGCCTGAATGTTCTAGTCATGGATTCAGAAAGGAGAAACAAGATGTCAAGAAAAGCATATAGCGCTGCCGGCGCCGTTTCAGTCGGTCCCTATTCCCACGCCGTGGAGGCTAACGACCTGATTTATTTCTCCGGTCAGACACCCCTGGATTCAGTGACCGGCAAGCTGGTGGAAGGCGGCATCTCCACCCAGACAGAGCAGTGCTTCAAAAATCTGTTCAGTGTTTTGGAAGCCACCGGGCTGACACCGGATCATATCGTGAAGGTTAACGTTTATCTTACCGATATGGGCAATTTTCGTGAAATGAATGCTGTTTATGCCAAGCAGTTCTCTGCGCCTTATCCGGCCCGTACCACAATAGGGGTTGCTGCATTGCCCCTGGGGGCAGCGGTTGAAATTGAAATGATTGCCCGTAAAGGCTAAGGAGGATGGATAAAATGAAAAAGGATATGGCTTTGCTGGTCATCGATGTACAAAATGCCATGTTTTCTTCTTTGGACGGCACTTCGGTTTTCAACGGTGATACCGTATTGGCTAAGATTGCTGCATTGATTGAAAAAGCACGTTCAGCGGGCACTCCGGTTGTTTACATCCAGCACACCAATAATGCCGACGAGGAATATGCGGAAGGAAAGCCAACTTGGTATATACACCCGCAAATAGCCCCATTGCCCGGTGAAAAAGTGGTCAGGAAAAGTACCTGGGACGCCTTCCATCAAACGACACTTCATGAAGAGCTGCAGAATATGGGGATCAGAAAACTGGTCATCGTCGGCATGCAGAGCGAAATGTGCGTGGATACGACCTGTAGGAGAGCCTTCAGCATGGGATACGAGAATATCCTGATCAGTGATGCCCATACCACTTTTGATACACCAGCTCTTACAGCTGCCCAGATCATTCAGCACCATAACCGGATACAGGGCGGCCGTTTCGTTCAGCTGAAGACTGCAGAGGAAATCGAATTTTAGAAACCTTAGATATCAAGCGTTTTAAAGCACAGAAGGGTTTATCCTTCTGTGCTTTGCTCTAGATCAATATGTTTCCGCATACGCTTTCTGAAACTGCAGCCGTGCCCTTCGTATCAAGGTTTTCACCGTTGCTTCGTTCAGCTTCATTAAAGCTGCAATATCACTGTAGGATAAGTTTTTAAAATCTCTTAGCAGTAATGGCGTCTGGTATTTGTGCCCCAGCTTGAAAAAGACTTCTTTTATCTTATTTTGCTTTTCTTTATTCAACAGACTGTATTCAGGACTGTTTTTCTCAGTATCGCAGGTGATTATCGTATCGGTCAGCTCATAATCCACCCGTGTTTTTCGGTAATGATCGATACAGGTGTTGTGTGCGATTCTGAAAATCCAGGGGGAAAGAGGTTTGCCTTCATCGGCATCCTTCAGCCCCCTCAAGACCTTGATCAGCGTCTCCTGTGTCAAATCATCCGCCAGCACCTTATCGTTGACCAGCTTGCTTATATAGTAATAAACAGGTTTATAATAGCTTGTATAAATGTCATCAAAGGCATCCGCTTCCCCCCGCTTGAAGCGTCTGATTAATTCCGATTCTTTCTTCATATTTCTGCCTCCCTTATTCCATGGATCATTCGTACCTCAGTGCTTCGATGGGGTCCAGCTTTGCGGCTTTCTGCGCAGGGTAAAGGCCGAAAAAGATGCCTACTGCCGACGAGAAGCCGAATGATGCTAAAATCACTAAAGGCGACACATCAAGAGGTATATTGATCATTTTACCGACAACCAGCCCTAATGAAACACCCAATGTCATTCCGATGATACCGCCTATCAGACAAATGATCAGGGATTCCGTCAGAAACTGCAGCATGATATCCCTGTTTTGTGCGCCCAGTGCCTTCCGGGTACCGATCTCCCGCGTCCTTTCCGTTACCGATACCAGCATAATATTCATGACGCCAATGCCGCCTACGATAAGGGATATGCCGGCAATGGCACTGATCACCATTGTGAATATATTCAGGACGCTGTTGATGGTATCCAGCTGTGTAAACCCTTCGGATGCAGCATATTTGTCTTCATTGCGGTGGCTTTTTTCCAGAAGACGTATCATTTTATCCGCTATCTCCTGAGAATGGGTCATATCCGTCAGCGTGACGCTCATCTCACTGATTTGATGATTACTCAGCACTTTTTCCCTGATGGTGATGGGAACAAAGGCATTCCCCGGCATATTATCCCCAAACATGGCTGCCATACCGCCATTGACATTTTTGCAGACGCCAACGACAGTGGCATAGATATCCTTGCTCTGGTTGCTGACCTTTACCTTTTCTCCGATGATTTCAGTGGTACCGAATATTGCCTTTGCAGAAATGTCGTCAATAACCGTTACCTGCTTTGCGTTCTGAATATCCCGCTGGTTGATAAACCGGCCTTCCAGCAGCTCAAGATGCATCAGCTCCTCAAAATGCTCATTGACTGCCATTACCATGGCAAATTTCGAGTCTTTGTCACTTTTGATGTAGCCCCTGCCCTCTGCAGACGGTGCCACCCACTCCACCCCTGGGATTTTCTCCTTGAGCAATTCGGCATCCTTCAAGGTAAAATAATCCCGTGTTTCAATGCTGGTGTCCATAGCTTTAACCTGCACATTGATGATATTGGTTCCAATGTCCTGAAATTCCCCTGTGATGGCTTCCTTACCGCCCTGGCCGATGGAAACTATGGTAATAACCGACGAGATACCGATAATTATACCAAGCATCGTGAGGAAGGAACGCATTTTGTTTGCCCTAACGCTCTGTAGTGCTGACTTGAAGCTTTCCACCAAATTCATGCTTGTATTTCACCCCTTCGTATCTTCCGCTTCTCTATCGGCTTATCCGATATGATCGACCCATCCCGAAAAACAACGGCCCGTTTGGTGTGCATCGCAATGTCCTGCTCGTGGGTTACCATGATAATGGTAGCGCCTTCATCATTCAAGGATTCGAATATCTCCATGATTTCTTCACTGGACCTGGTATCCAGATTTCCTGTAGGCTCATCCGCAAGAAGAATTGCCGGATCATTGACCAGCGCTCTGGCAATAGCCACCCTCTGCTTTTGGCCTCCAGACATTTCATTGGGCTTGTGGTGCATCCTGTCACCCAGCCCAACCCGCTCCAGAGCGGCTTTTGCCCGCTTGATTCTCTCACTGCCGGGCACCCCGGCATAAATCATGGGAAGCTCCACATTCCCCAAGGCAGATAGCCTGGGCAGCAGATTGAAGGACTGAAATACAAAACCGATTTTTTTGTTGCGTATGGCTGCAAGGCTATTTCCGCTCAAAACGGATACATCTTCTTCATCCAGGATGTACTTTCCCTCCGTCAGGCGGTCCAGACAGCCCAGAATGTTCATCAGCGTGGATTTGCCGGAGCCGGATGCTCCCATGACGGCAACATATTCCTTTTCCTCTATTCCCAGGCTCACGCCTTTCAGCGCTTCTACCTGGATCTTTCCCGTATCATAAACCTTTTTCAGGTTCTCAATTTGGATTATCAATTTATTCACCTCCTGCAACCTTCACCAGATCGCCATCCTTTAGTGCCGCAGGTGGCGTCTTGATATACAAGTCCCCCGCCTTCAACCCTTCTATGATCTGAACATCGAAGTCCGTCTCGATGCCGGTTTTTACATACTTCTTGACGGCTTTGCCGTTCTCTATGGCAAATACGTACTTCCTTCCGCCCTCTTCCTCTCTCAGCGCTTCAAAGTTGACAGCCAGCGTACCGGGGCTTTCCGTTAGTGTGATGTCGATATCGGCTTCATAACCTGCCTTTATCCTGTCATCGGGATTGTCTACTGTGATTTCAATCCCCACCTTGGCTTCCTTATTGGCACCTTCTATTTTCACAGTAGCCGCTTCGTCTATCCTGGACACTGTCCCGGCATATGCCTTATCCAAGCCCTTGACCTTGATATCTGCCTTCTGCCCCAGGCTGATGCTGACAGCGTCATACTGACTTACTTCTACCGCGATCTTGTATTCAGAAAGATCATAAATCGTTATCCGGCTGTTTTCCATTGTGGGATACTGGTTCTCTTTGACAGACAGGCTGACGATCCTTCCGTTAATGTTGGCCTTAATATCGCTTTTACCGATCTTATCCAGCGTATTTGCAATGTCTGCTTTTGCCGCATCAAGCTGATTCCGTTGATCGGCAATCTGCTCCTCCCGGTTGGTTTCAAAATCTGCCAATGAATTTTGTGAGTTGTTAAGTTGGATCTCTGAAAGCGCCATCTGATTCTTGATATCATTCATCCGCTTCTCCGAGTTGTCATATTCTTCATTTGATATAGCACCGTTCTCAAAAAGTATTTTGTTCTGCTCAAAACGCCTTTCGGCTTCGTTATAGTCAGCTGCCGCATTTGCCAGATTGATTTCTGCCTGCCTGACAGCATTTTCAAGCATTTTCTTGTCGCTCTTGATCTCTTTTTTCAGAAGCCTGTCAAGATTCCGGCTGGCAAGGTCAAGATTGAGCCTGTACTTGCTCAGCTGATACTCAAGGTCAGAAGTATCCACGGTCAGGATAATATTATTTTCCCTGACATCCTGGTTTTCCACAGCATAAAGCTTTTTCACCTTTTGCTGTGTGGAAAGGTTGATTTCCTCCTTATCCCTGGCCTCTACGTTTCCGGTCACCGAAATGGCCTGAGACAAAGTCCTTGCCTGCAGGGTCCCTGCCTCGACCTCTATTCCGGCATTAGCGCCAGCTGCGTATGTCCAAGCAGCCCCAACCGTTGCAGCCAAAATCAAAACAATCATGATAACGGTCAACATTTTTTTATTTATCATTCTCTTACTCCCTTCGCAATTCAATGTTTCGCTTCGACAGGTTCAAGTATAACCGCTGCCAATTTAAGCAAAATGAAAAACACATTAATTATCCATTAAATGATCCCGCGTATTTTTAATCCTTTTTTAAAGCTTTTCTGCTGCCAAAGCGTTATGATTAAAACATAAGCTCAACATGCTATAATACAGTTAAAGGAAATTGAACCGGGAGGGCAGAACTGTGATAAAAGTTCTTATTATTGAAGATGAAGCCGAAATATTAAGCTTTTTAACGCTTGAGCTTTCCTATGAAGGTTATGAGGTGGATACAGCCTCTGATGGAAGAGCAGGCCTTGAAAAGATTGAAAAGGGCCACTATGATATTGTATTGCTTGATATTATGCTGCCTTGGCTGAATGGGATTGAAGTATGCAGAAGAGCACGCAAGTTCACTAATGTACCTGTCATTATGCTTACCGCAAGAGATCAGGTCATCGATAAGGTGACAGGTCTTGATACCGGAGCCGATGATTATCTCACCAAGCCTTTTGCCATTGAAGAGCTATTGGCGAGAATGCGCAGCGCTTTAAGGAGAAATATGATCCCCGGTGCGGAAGCAAGCCTTCTTACTTTCAGGAATCTGTCTCTTAACCAGGCCGCATGCGAGGTCAAGGTGGGGAATGTAACAATCGATCTGACAAAAAAGGAATATCTGCTGCTGGAGTACCTGCTGCAAAACAAGAACCATGTGCTGACAAGGGAGCAGATTCTGAATGCCATATGGGGCTACGATTACTTTGGGGATACCAACGTTGTGGATGTCTATGTCCGGTTTCTGAGAGCAAAGCTGGATGACAGCTTTAATGAAAAGTATATTACGACGGTAAGGGGAACGGGCTATCTCATGAAAGAGTAGAAATGAAAGGAGGGGCGCTGCATGTCTTTTAAACGCAGGCGGTTATCCATTTCAAAAAAACTGACCTTGATCTATTCCAGGATCCTTTTCAGTATTTTGATCGTCTTCACCATCCTGATGTTTTTTTCCATCCGTTTTTTTTCTATTGAAAGCCATGAGAACGAACTGATCACTAATGCAGACATTATTTCCGGGCATATCGGCAGCATGCTGGAGGTCAACCGGTCGTCTTTCGCAAACCTGACCCTAGGCTATGGTATTTTTTACAGCGTGTTTGACAAGGCTGAGAGTCTTATCTACACAAACAACACCGGTCTGCCTTTTATGGATACTCTGTGGGATGACGGAAAAAACCGTTCAGAAAGCGGTATTTTTGATTATGATAGGCAAATTTTCGTCATAGACAAAGAGGGCAACATTAAGAAACTGAGCAAAGCCGGCGGTCTCAGAAAAGACAGAAGAGTCCTCCTCATGAATAAGGCGGTAACGGTCAAGAATACTACCTATCATATACAGGTGGTAAAGGACCTTGAGGAAATAGGAGAAGCAACGGAGGTGCTTCCGAAGATCCTGATCATCACGGGTATTCTCGGCACCTTGCTTTGCATTTCAACGGGTCCTTATTTGAGCCGGACACTTCTGAAACCCATTCACGATATATCCAGGACAGCAAAAGAGATTACTGCGAAAAACCTGGACAAAAGGATCCCGGTAGACGGTCCTGATGACGAGCTGAAGGACCTTGCCCAGACATTCAATTCGATGATTGAAAGGCTTGAGGGGGATTTCGAAAGGCAGAAGCAGTTTGCATCTGATGCATCCCATGAGCTCCGCACCCCCTTGTCCATCATTCACGGGCATGTGAACATGCTGAACCGCTGGGGCAAAAACGATCCTCAGGTATTGGACCAGTCTCTGGCAACACTGAAAAGAGAGTCGGAAAACATGAGCCGGCTCATTGAAAACCTGATGTATCTTGCAAAGGGAGATACCAATGCCAATGTTACGAAAAAAGAGGTTTTTGGACTCAAAATGCTTTTTGAAGAAGTGATGGAGGAAACGCAGTTGACCAACAGCGGGTATTCGATCTCGTGTATGTGTGATGAAAACTTGATGATAAATGCTGACTATAATGCCTTGAAGCAGGTCCTCAGGATTCTGATGGATAACAGCATCAAGTTCAGCACCCCGGCCGGTGATATTTGGATAAAAGCTGAAGAGGAAGAAAACAGCGTGCTTATAGCTGTATCCGACAAGGGGGTTGGTATCCCCTCCGAATGCCTGCCGCATATTTTCGACAGGTTCTACAGGGTGGACGAATCCCGCAGCAAGGCGACAGGCGGCGCCGGGCTGGGGCTTGCCATTGCCAGGCAGATTGTCCAGAGTCACGATGGAACCATAACTGCCGAAAGTGAGCTTGGAAAAGGAACAACGATTGCGCTTCGGCTTCCGGCTGTTTAAGAAAAAGGTTGCAGTTAAAGCAGAAACAATGTCATTGCCATGCCGACCAATCCACCGGCGACAACGTCGGAGGGGTAGTGAATCCCCAGATAGATACGGGAGTAACCGATTAATACTGCCAGGAATATAGCAAACCCAGCCACCGCCGGTGCTGCCGTGCTGATTGTAATAGCACATGAAACGGCTGCTGCTGTATGACCGGAAGGGAATGAATAGTCCCGCTCCTTCTTCAGCGGAATAAAGCAATCCATGGCATTATATGGTCTCACTCTGGCCACCAGAAGCTTAGCTGCTTGAACGATTGCTGTCACCACAGCCTGTACAAGCCCCAATTTGAAAGCGATCTGCCTGGTAGATGGAAAAAGAGCCAAAATGAATATGAGGCAGACATGGGAAAATAGTCCGCCCAAATCCGTAACAATAGCGAAGAACCTGTTCAGATGGCTGATATGGCGTCTGTTAATCGACAGAAATATGTTTTGATCCGCTCTGACCAAAACGTTTATGATATTATTCAATCATGCCACCTCTTTCTAATACCAAAGCCGTCATATCCTTAATTACGGGAAGCTTTCCCTTCCTTATGCTTACACTCTATATATATCAAGTATATGAGAAAAGTATTAGCAGACTTTTAGGTAAAGATTAAGTTTCGGTGAGAAAATGTTAAGAACCTGTTAATAACATTTTTGAAAACTACTGCAGGAAATAATTCACCTTTGTAGAATATAATTCTTAAAATAAGCAAGGGGTGATACAGATGAAAAAATGGCAATGTACGGTATGCGGCTATATTCACCAGGGCGAAACACCACCGAAAAAATGTCCAAGATGCGGCGCCCCCAAGGAAAAATTCATAGAAATCCAGCCATCATCAGATGACGTCGACGTCATCCATATGCACTACGGCCAGAAAGTCACCTATGGACAGGACGTTCAAGTCAATCCTTTCTTTGAAGACTATGAATCCCTGGCACCCTTTATCTACAATCTGCCGGTAGGCGGCAGGGCACCGCTGCACAAGCATCCGACTACCGATGAGCTGTTCTTCATATTGAAAGGCAGAATCAAGTTTACAGTAGGGCAGAGGGAAATGATCGCCGTACCCGGAGACCTTCTGAAAGGAAGGATGGATATACCCCATACCTTTGAGAACATCGGAGACGAGCCGGCTGTTTTCCTCTCGGTAAAAGGCCCCAAGCCGGTGGACCTTGTCAAACTGGAAAATTGATAGTAAGCAACCGAAAGGGATCAGGCATACGCCTGATCCCTAATCTTTTATGCTTCCATTGCCTCGGCAGCCTCTACTGCTTGCGCCGCTTCATCCTCCACGTCATCTGCCGCTGCATGTGACCGTTCTTCATACTTTTCCAATAAAAACATAAAAACAGCCGAGACGGTGGTAATGACGCCCAGGATCAGCCAAGCGTTCTCGATGGAGGTATGGCTCAGCATCCTGCCCATACCCAGAGGGCCCAGCGTGTATCCCAGTCCAAGGATCATCGGCAGGACCGCACTCATTCTCCCCCTGTGGGATGCCGGTGTATGGTTTGCGATAAAGGGCATTACGCTGATGGATAACACGATCTCACCAATGGTGAAGATATAAGCCATCACAAAGAACATGGGGAGCCCCGCAATAAGACCGAAGCCTCCGAAGCCCGCAGCGTACAGCAGCCCGCCGTATACCATCCGCCGGATGTTTTTTATCCTGCCCGTCAGCTTTGTCACGATAGGTGTAAAAAGGATTACCACCAGACCGTTGAAGCTGGCAATCCAGCCGTAATACTGGGCACCCAGGTCGCTGAAATTCTGTATGGCATGCATCGGCAGCAAGAAGGTCCATTGTGAGTAGGTGAAATTATAACCGAATGCAATCAGTGCGAAAAAAATCAGTATCGGCCGCCGCCATAGTACTGCCAGAATGGATCCCGATTCCTGACGCTCCAACTTCCGGCTTGTATCAGTGATCTGCTCCTTGGTCTTATGGATGGTCTCCTTTACAAACAAAAGAATCAGCCCCATGGCCAAGATTGCAGTAACGGCGTCCCCTATGAACACCAGCGGCAGGTATTTCCTATATAGCAACCCGCCCAGCATGGGTCCTATCGCGAAACCGATATTCCAGCCCATGTAGATCAATGCATAAGCCCCGTCCCTGTTGTCCGGCGTCGTCAAGTCCGCAATCAGTGAATCATGGGCAGGACCTGCCGTGTACATGCACACGCCTGCCGCTACCAGGATATAGACCATCGTCATGGACGGCTCGATAAAGCCGCATATGATATACAGGATGGCAGCCAAGGCATCGAATATGATGATCAGCATCTTGCGTCCGAAGGTATCAGCCAGCTTTCCGCCTATCATGGCTGCGGGAAGGTAAACCAATCCGGCAGCGCTCAGCAATGTACCGGCCTCCTGCTCGGATAAACCGATCTTCTGCGTCAGGATGATGGTCAGGAGCGGCATGACAAAACAGCCCACCGCATTGACGATTCTGGCTATGAAGATGATATAGATTTCTCGCGGCAACCCTTTGTACGGGTTCAGTAAACTACTTATTCCAAACATGATGATTCCCCTCTCAAAATAAAATAACAGTCTGACACGCACCCTTGTAATTGTATTAACCTCAAAAGCGTCGCTATGCAGCCATCCTTCCGCCCGAAAAACAAAAAGCCATGAATCGCCCTTATTCCTGTAGGCTATCCATGACTCTAAAGCATACTTTCCTCAAAAAGTACAAAAGCCACGGATCAATCGGGTAGACAAGCTATGTCCACACAACGACCCGCAGCCTCAATCGGCTTGCTTCTGCTTAATATCCATACAAAGGCAGGTCGTTGCAGTATTTTGCATTTTTGTAAACAGCGCTATCAAATCTCATGGATACGACCTCCTTTTTGTAATATTTTCTTGCACATGTAAAGTATACTATTGTTGGCAAGCAGCTGTCAACAGCTTCCAGGGTTTGTAATGCAACCGTAATATTTTATCATTATCTTACGTTCCGGTACTTTGCATACTTGTGCCCGCAGTGGGGAATTTATGTTATATAATCTCCTCAGAAAGGGGCTATTCCGTTGACCAACTTGCTAAAAATCTGGCATCCTGAAAGATATCAAGGCAGAAGAAATCCAAGCGCCTATTTTGAGGGGTGGTATTTCAAGCTGGTAGATGCTTCCGGGCAGCATATCATGGCTGTCATACCCGGCGTTTCGTTTTGCCAGGAAAGCGGTGATTCCCACGCGTTTATTCAAATCATTGACGCCATGGCGTGCACAACGCATTACTTCAGATATGACATACGGTCATTTTCATCCCTCAGAAACAGCTTTGAAATACACATCGATGACAATATTTTTTCTTCTTCTTCCATTCATCTGGAAGTAGACCAAGACCGAGCGCTTCTCAAAGGGACTGTCTTCTTTGAAGAGATCACTGCCTGGCCTGTGACGCTTCTTTCTCCCGGGATCATGGGCTGGTTTGCCTATATGCCTTTCATGGAGTGCTATCACGGCATCGTCAGTCTGAAACATGGCCTTAAAGGCTGTGTTGACTTCAATGGGAGCCATATCTCCTTTGACGGCGGCATCGGCTATACTGAAAAGGATTGGGGAAAATCCTTTCCCAGCGCTTGGATCTGGATTCAGTCCAACCACTTTGAGGATGCCGGTGTCTGCCTGACAACCTCCGTTGCAAAGATTCCCTGGCTTGGGAAAAGCTTCACCGGGTTTATTGCAGGTGTGCAGGTGGGAGAAAAGCTTTACCGGTTTGCAACTTATACAGGGGCCGTTCTCGAAGCAGTTCAAGTTGATGAAAATACTGTACAAATCCGTATATCCAACACTAGGAACCGCCTCTCCATTCACGGGATCCGTTCAAAGACAGGGATGCTTTTGTCGCCTAAGATGGGGGTCATGGCAAAGCAAATTGAAGAAAGCGCCTCTGCCGTTGTCCATATCTGTCTGTCCGACAAAGATAACCGGATTATCTTCGAAGGATCGGGAAGAAATTCCGGTCTGGAAATTATGGGAGATATGAGCGAACTGACTGCAGGTATAAAAAGCTGAACAGCTTGCTGTATGCCCTGAAAATATGTTAAGCTACTATCAAACAATGTAATGATTTGATTTTTTGGGGGTTATTATGACGGTATTATCCATGTTCAAAGACAAGCACTTTTTTTCACAGGTTTTCAGGATCGGGCTGCCGATAACCATACAGAATCTAACCTTGGCTTCACTGAACCTGGTAGACAATATCATTATCGGTGGCTTAGGCGAAGCAGCAATTGCCGGCGTAGGGCTTGCCAATCAATATTTCTTTCTGCTGAACCTGCTGCTCTTCGGCATTGCCAGTGGTTCCTCCATTTTCACGGCACAGTATTGGGGCAGCAAGGATATCAAAAATATCCATCGCGTTTTGGGTCTTTGCCTGTTAACGGGCGGGGGGGCGGCATTTGTATTTACCCTTGGGGGGCTCTTTTTTCCGGCTGAGATCATCGGCATCTTCTCCGAGGATCCCGAGGTTATTATGCTTGGCAGCCAGTTTCTCCGCATCATTGTATTGAGTTATGTGGTGACAGCCGTTACCTTCTCTTATTCCTTTACCTTGAGGAGCACCGGCACGGTAAAGGCGCCGATGGCGGTCAGTATTGTTGCACTCAGCGTCAATACCGTGCTGAACTATCTTCTGGTTTATGGCTACTTCGGATTCCCGGCATTGGGCGTTCGCGGCTCTGCCATTTCCACTGTCATAGCAAGGTTCATTGAGCTTGCACTGCTGCTTTTTATCGTTTATGGCAAAGCTTATCCTGCGGCAGCAAAAGTGCGGGAACTGACCGATATCTCCTTGGGTTTTGCCAAACGCTTCTTCAAGGTAACCGTCCCGGTCATCCTGAACGAGTCCATGTGGGCGCTGGGGGTTACTCTGTATGCTGTCGTTTATGCAAGAATGGGCACGGAAGTCATTGCGTCAACCAACATCTCCGGAACCATCGAGAGAATCGTATGGGTCATTTTCCTCGGTTTCGGAAATGCCTGTGGTGTCATGCTGGGCAATAAAATCGGCGAGGGTGATGATAAAGCTGCCTTCCTTTACGCCAAACGTTTCTCACTGTTGGGACCGGCTGCCGCCGTCGCAATAGGCGCCGTCATGATCTTTTTGTCAGGCTGGGCTTTGTCGCCTTATAATGTGTCGACAGCCGTATATCAATATGCGCAAATGAACCTGATTGTGTTTTGCTGCTTTATGTGGGTAAAGGTCTTCAACTATATCAATATTGTCGGTATATTAAGAAGCGGCGGCGATACTACCTTCTGTCTGATTCTGGATACCGGCGGCGTCTGGCTGGTGGGTGTTCCCCTGGCCTTTTTGGGCGGCTTGTTCTGGCACCTGCCTATTTATTGGGTCTATGCCCTGGTCAATATTGAAGAGGTTTTCAAGCTTATTCTGGGCATACCGCGTTTGCTGTCAAAGAAGTGGATCAACAATCTGACAATAGGCACCTAGCTTCTCATCATACATCCGGATCATATCATAGGCCGTCTGCTCATCCAGTTTGCCCCATAGGCCGGGTGTCTCAAAAAAGCGTTTGGGCAGCCTGACGGCCTTCAGATCAAAGCCAAGCTGCTTCTTGATGCGCAGCTTGGTTTTGTATATCCTGTCTGCAATAGCTGTCAATTCCGCATCGGTTATAGGATAGTCCAGCGCATTCAGTGCCGCCAGAATGGTTTTCCTGTCATAGACCTTTCTCGCAAAGAGGCAGATGGTGAGCGCATTCAACATGCACCGTTCCCGTTCCTCTTCAAAAATGGCTTCTACCGCCTTTTCCTTGCTGAATTCCTTCAGTGACTGGTCTACCGAATACCCCCCATTGCACAAATGGGAGTGCCTCGCTCCAACGGTGGTACCCAACAGCGTCCCATAGCCGGTGTGGTAGCCCGGCATTTCGTTCCCTGCAAAATGCATGGCATAGTCCTGTCCGCCATATATCTCCGATGCCTTGGCCACGCCTTTAGCCAGGTTTTTGTAAAAGTCATTAGCTTGTGCTGCCAGATACTCAATTGCCTTAAGATAGTTTTCAGTGCTTCCAAATGCAAGCGGCAGCAGCGTATCCGCTTCCGTCACCAGTCCGTTGGCCAAAGCTTCTGTAGCCCAGCCCAGCACCACGCCGGCGGACATGGCATCCAGCCCCAGCTCTTCAACCTTTTCAATCAATTGAAGGATTTCATCCGATGACCGGATTCCCAGGTAACTGCCCAGCGCAAAAATCAGCTCATAGTCATAGCCGACACTGACAGACTCATAGTCATGGCCTTTATCAAATTCTCTTCTAAACTGCCCGATGTGGATGCATCCCACCGGACATCCTGTGCAGGCCATCTTCCTGACCAGGTTCCTGGTGACAAAAGCTTCTCCGGATATGTCCTCCACCTGTTCGAACCGGTTCTGGCTCAGGTTGCGAGTGGGCAAAGCGCCCATCTCGTTCAAAGGCAGCACATTGATGGCTGTCCCTGCATCATGATACTTCGACATGATTTCAGTATCCGTCACTTTATCATAGATTTCCTGATACACCTTGAAGTATGCCTTGAAATTCTTGATCGGTATGCTCCGGTCTCCGATTATTGTCATTGCCTTCAGGTTCTTGCTGCCGAAAACGGCGCCCAAACCCAGCCTGCCGAAATGCCTGTACGTATCCACACAGACACTGGCAAAGCTGACTTGGTTTTCCCCAGCCGGTCCGATCCTCAGAATACTCCGCTTTCCGCCGCCGGGTTCTTTTTCCCTGATTACTCGCCCAGCTTCATCCGACATCATTCCCCATAACGCCCTTGCATCCTTGAATTCGATATTATTGCAGTTAATGGTGATATAGGAAGGCTTTGGAGCCTTACCATGAATTACGATGGCATCATAGCCCGCCAGCAGCATTGTCAAAGCCAGCCGTCCTCCGGCATAAGACTCACCCAGCTCGCTGGTCAGCGGAGAATAAAACATGGCCACGGTCTTTGTAATGACCGGGTAAACGGAAGAAGCCGCCCCGATAGATAAAATGATGGGCTGTTCCGGGTCGAGGGGATCCAGCTCAGGCCTTATATGCTCCTCTAAGAGCTTTGAAGCGACGCCTACTCCTCCGAGATAAGCGTGCAGATCCTCCCGTTGCTCTATCAATATCTTCTGTTTTGTCAAATCAATATGCAGCACGCGTATGTACTTCTCATACAGCATTGTCTACCGCCTCCATTCTCAGGCATTCATGAGGACAGAAGCGGGTACATACACCACAATGCTTGCATATGATCGGTTTGCCTTCCGCTTCATCAAAGAACACCGCACCTACAATGCAGGCTGAAACGCACCGCCTGCAACCGATACATTTTTCCGGCTTCAGCAGTACCCCGCCGCCCGCTCTGATTTCCAAGGCACCTGACGGGCAGGCTTCGGCACATGCCCTGTCGTCCTTGCAGGCAATACAGACATCTGCAACGAACTTACCCTTCAGGCCTCCGCTGGTCCGTACTTTTATTGCGCTTTTCACAAGGGAATGGTTCTGGCGGTTGACCCCGGCGCAGGCCAGCATGCAGGTGAAACACCCGATGCATTTGTTCATTCCTTCGGCTTTCAATACCTTAGGCAAAATAATCACCTCTCTCCTATTATACCCAATCAACTCTGTCTCAAAATATACCTATATATTCCATCATATCCACCTCTTAACAATTCATCAATAGGCTTCATATCTTTTTTCTAAAAAAAACAGCAAAATGCAGGATGTTTTCGGACATCCTGCATTTTGCACAATGGTACGTGTAGGTTGTAACTGGCTAGCCCGTTTCTGAAAGTAAACCGAACTCAACCTGAACCTTACCGTATATGAATCTTAACCGAACATAAACCGAACCATTACCCAAACGACCTGATCCTAACCTTGACCCATACTAACCAGACTTAGAAAAAACCGAACTCTGGATTACCTTGAAACGATCTTGACCTTGACTACGGGCTAGCACTTGAAAAGGTTAATGGAAAAATATAAGCTCCAACGAACCTTCTTCGATTTCCTACCGGTCTTGCCGACGCCTTCCACCTTTGAACCCAAACTATCCGGACCGTTTTCGTCTTCCATGATATCCCTCAAATCACCCGTTACACCTTTAAAGCCAACTGATTAATCAACTTTTCCGTTATAACGACTTTCGCGAGCTTACCCTTCCGATATAGTGAACTGCCTTCACTGTAATCCGATTCCTATGGACCAACCGGTTTCTGGTTGCCGACCTTTCCTGTATTCCCTCTTAGGGCTTCCTTGGAGCTTATTTTCATTATACGCCGGGTTGTCTTTGAAATCAACGATGATATTCATTGAAAAAAGATGAAAAAAGCGCTATATTTTAAAATAGATACGATTTACTTCTAATATCGCATTGTTTTTATACTATTCTAATTTTTCTTAATTCTGCAGCTTGTTTATAAATGCCTTTCACATTGTCCCGTTTAGCACTGCACAGAATTGTCCAAAATATGATATAGTGTAAGTATAGCCATATAGGGGGTTTTGACGTTGCTGATTGTGACCGTTTCCAGGGAAGCCGGAAGCCTGGGAGATGAAATTGCTGCATTGCTTTCCATGAAGCTGGGTGCCGCACTTGTAACCCGGCAGCTGGCAATGGAACAGTGGCTGCCTGAAATCGCAAATAAGTATGAGCTTCATATGCTGGAGGAAAGCCCCAGGTTTTATTTGAGGCCGGCCAGCTGCGGAATCAGCTATGCTGCCTATCTTGAGCAGCGCCTTCGCTCAGAAGTCCTTAGGGGCCCCTCTATTATCGTGGGATTGGGTTCCCAGCTCATCTTTGCAGATGCCCCCAATGCCCTGCACATTCGCGTTACGGCATCGGATGAAGTGAGAAGGAGCCGGCTGATGCAAAGCTACTGCCTTGACAGCGACGAGGCTGCCAGACTGATGGAACTGGGCGACCGCAAGCACAAGCGGTATATCTCCATGCTTTTCGGCAAGGATTGGTCAGATGGCTCTCTTTATCACTTGACACTCAACACGGGGAAAATGGATGCGGAGGAAGCGGCCGAAATGCTGGTAAAGGTGGTAGAAACCCGTGAAATCCGTAAGCAATCAGCCCTCACACAGGCGGTTCACAGCAGTCCGGCAGCCGGAGCGAGAAAGCCACCCGCCTTCAAGCATCCCGCTGAGGAAGAGTTTGCCCGGATACTGGATATGTACAGCATCGAATGGGAATATGAGCCCCGGACATTTCCGGTGGAGTGGGATGCGGAAGGCAATGTAACCATGGCCTTTTCGCCGGATTTCTACCTGACCCGTTTCGATACCTACATCGAGCTGACTACTATGGACCAGAAATATGTCACCAGAAAAAACAAAAAGATGAGAAAGCTCCGGGAGCTTTACCCCGGCATCAATATCCGCATCGTCTACAAAAATGATTTTTACTCTCTGCTCAAGCGATTTAATTACGGAGGCGACACCAAGGAATGAGAAAAGAGAATCAGCACAAGATCCTCATCAGCGAAGAACAGTTAAGGAATAGAGTCACCGAGATCGGTACTCAGATAAGTCATGACTACCAGGGCAAGCACCCTGTCATCATCAGCGTCCTGCGCGGCGGCTTTTATTTTGTTGCCGATCTGACGCGGCAGCTTACCATACCGGCTCATATCGACTTTCTGGCCATCGGCGTGTATCCGGGCGCCACTTCCAAAACAGGTGTCGTTCGGATCACAAAAGACCTGGAGGTGGATATCTCCGGCAGGCACGTCATTATGGTGGAGGATATCGTCCGGACAGGCCTGACACTGGGTTATCTGTACCAACACTTGGAATCACATAAACCCGCCAGCCTTAATATCTGTACCTTGCTCGACAACCCCGATGAGCGGCTTGTCAATATTCCGATCAAATACAGGGGGTACACAATAGGTGATGAATTTGTGATCGGCTACGGCATGGATTATAAGGAGGATTACCGGCACCTGCCTTATATTGCGGAGATTATAGATGTCAAAAGGTAGTACTTTGAGCAATCCAGTTTCAACACTGATGCCTACATAAGCACATTCTAGCTCTGATATCAGACTCTACGGTTTTTTATGGAAACCTCGCCCATACATTTTCCCCTTCCTTATAGCAGCACACCGGCTTTTGGTATTGAGCGACTATCCAAACGATTTAAATTTTCTCAATGATATAATCGATAAACCCCATGGTCACTTTCTCCCCTTGCGGATTATAGCCCTCCCTCACCCTGTTTTCCTTGTAGAGTACTTTATATCCTTCGAAATACCCCTCTGCTTCATCTACTTTGAAATAGCTGTGCAGCACTTGTTCGCCATACTCCGTTTGGAGGTACTCCCCATCACCGGCTTTTTCCCCGTAGGTTGACCTCTGATCATGCTCAGATGCAAAATTGATAAAAGCCAGTCCCCCTACCGGAAGAACCCGCCTGATTTCCTTCAGCGCTTCAGCAATTTCAGCCTTGCTCATATGGAAAATGGAGTTGTAGGAGTAAACGTAGCTTATGGAATTGTCATCAAAGGGAAGCTGTCTCATATCCCCTTTCACAATACCCAGATCCAAACCGTTCCGCAGCTCAAATTCCCTGGCAAGCTCAATCTGCTTTTCACTCAACTCTACACCATGCGTTTTGTAGCCGTGCTCTGCGAATATTGCCAGAGGCGGACAATTTCCGCCTGCACCGCAGTCAAGCACCACTTTCTCCAGCCCGGCACCATTACAGTACATTAAAAAAGTATACAACTGATTCTGTCTGAAAACCGGCTTCATGTTACCCCTCCTTCTTTTTGCCAACACACACAATAGGCTCCTTAAGCATACGGCAAATAAGCTCTCATTACAAGTCTGGTATTTTTACCCATATTGTGCTATAATAAATATAAAGAGAGCCGATGAAACCGGCTCTCTTCGTTATTTCAGCCTTCAAACACATGCTTACCGTCCTTTAACGATCAGCACATCCGCTTCCGATGCTCTCCAGCGGTGCTTCACAATCTCCCTGTATCCCGGAGAATCGTACCATCGCCGCAGGTCTGCTTCATCGGGAAAACGGATCATGACAATGCGGGAATACTCCCATTCCCCCTCCAAGACGGTAGGATGATCGTCAACGGCGATTATCTCGCCTTTGAACGCAGCAAAAACAGCGTCAGTACCATCCAAATATTTCTTATACTCCGCTTCATCATGGATTTTTATCTGGGCAACAAAATAACAGCTCATCATGCTTCTCCTTTCCACACTTTAAAATATGCCTGCCTGTATTCATTGGGTGTACAGCCCATGCGCTTCCTGAACATTTTGGTGAAATGGGCATTATCCTTGAAGCCCAGCCGTCTGACGATTTCATAAATGGGCAAGCCGGTATCCCTGAGGAGAATAGCCGAAAGCCGGATCCGCAAGCGGATCAGATAGGCCAGGATTGATATTCCGGCTACTTCCTGAAACTGCTTCTGCAATGTAGTTCTGTTGACATGAAAGGCTGCGCATAGCTCCGGTATGGCTATCTTGCACTGGTAATTCATATGCAGATAATGCAGAACCTGCCGCATGTCCTGCCGCTGTCCGTCCGCCAGCCTTATGCTGTCTGCTTCATAGGGAATACGCAGATTTTCCAACAGGAAGAGCAGCTCCAGCACATGCGCCCGCACCATGCAAAGTTGGTGTTTCCCTTTTGCTTTCCTCAAATCGTGGTCAATAGCCTCAAACAAGCCCGATACTCTTTCAAAAACTTCAGGCTCTATATCCAACTGTCCGAAATAGATATCATTGCGCCGGAGGAAAGGCCATAGCAAGCGGATATCCGCCAAATCCGTTTCGCTCAGGCCGTCATCGCCGCCCTCCAATATTTCTAAGGACAGTGCCCGGTTGATGAACAGGGGATGAAAATGAAAGGCTTTTGCTTTCAGGTTGCTGTTCAGGATCAATTCAATCTGGTCTCCCGGGCTCAGGCACAAAAGCATGGGCGCCGTAAACGCAAGCTTGCGTCCGCCGATGGTTATAATACCTGCTCCGCTTTCGATAAGCACCAGCTTGAGCCGATGAACCTCATCAAATGTGTCCTGCAGTCCGAAGGCTTCTTCATACCGGATCAACGACATTCTTTCACCTCCTGACGGATATCAGAATATTAATACTATTCGCTAAAAGTCTCAAAAATCCTCCAAAAAGAAAAAGCCGGGAATCCTCCCGACTCTGCATCAAATCCTATTCAACTGGCTTCAGCCGAGCCGTAAAGTGGCGCAGGATTTGCGGCTCATAGGTAAATTCCAGGCCTTTCAGGGTATGGGCTCTTTCCCGGATGGCAATCAGCGCATCAGCTACCACATCCATGTGGTTGTTGGTATAGGTCCTTCTGGGTATGGTCAGCCGCAGCAGCTCCAACGGAGACTCACACTGTTCTCCCGTCTCGGGGTCTCTGCCCAGCAGGAAGGAGCCGATCTCGACGCCCCTGACGCCTGCTTCAAGGTACAGCTCATTGGCCAGCACCTGTGCAGGGAACTGATAGGCTGGGATATGAGGCAGCATCTTTTTTGCATCCACAAATACCGCATGACCTCCCGTAGGCGTTTGGATCGGCACGCCGCCATCCAGCAGCCGCTGGCCAAGGTATTCCACCTGGCCGATCCTGTAAGCCAGATAAGCCTCATCCACGCCTTCCCTCAGGCCTCTTGCCAACGCTTCCATATCTCTGCCAGCCAATCCCCCGTAAGTCGGAAAGCCTTCCAGCGGTACCAATGCGGACCGCGCCTGCGTATACAGCGCCTCATCATCCTTAATGCCTATCAAACCGCCGATATTGACCAGACCATCCTTCTTGGCACTCATAGTAAAGCCTTCTGTATAGGAGAACTCTTCATGAATGATTTCTACGATACTCTTGTTTTCATAGCCCTTTTCCCTGCGTTTGATAAAGTATGCATTCTCTGCGAAACGGGCTGCATCCATAAATACCCGGATGCCGTATTTCTTACCCAACTGGCTGACCGCTCTCATATTCTGCATGGAGACAGGCTGTCCGCCAACGGAGTTACACGTTATGGTTATCAGAATAAAGGCGATGTTTTCCACACCTTTGTCCTGTATAAAAGCCTCCATCTTCTCCAAGTCAAAATCACCTTTGAAATCGTAGCCCGTTGTGGTATCGAAGGCTTTCTCCGTCACAAAGTTAACAGCTCTGCCTCCGGATATCTCAATATGGGCTTTAGTCGTATCAAAGTGCATGTTGCCCAGTATATACTGGCCTTTTTTGATGAGCAGCGGGAAAAGCACCTGCTCAGCACCTCTGCCTTGGTGGGTGGGTATCGTATAATTGTAGCCGATGATGTCCTTGACGGACTGGGACAGGTTGAAGAAATTCCTGCTGCCTGCATAGGATTCATCTCCCAGCATCAGCCCCGCCCATTGATTGTCACTCATGGCGCCGGTTCCACTGTCCGTCAGAAGGTCAATATAGACATCCTCCGCCTTCAGTGAAAAAGGATTATAGCCTGCTGCCGTCAGTGCCTTTTCTCTTTCCTCCCTGCTGATCAGGCGGATAGGCTCTACCATCTTGATTCTAAAGGGTTCCGCTTTTCTCATGCTCAACTTCCTTTCATAAAGATCTATTGCATTTTCCCAGTGCAAGTTTTATACCAATTTTCAGAGTGGCTGCAAAGGGTTGATTTTACACACAAAAAAATGAAAGGCCCTCCGCATTGGGTGACCTTCCTTTTGCCAAACGACCTAAAATAATACATATTACCTTGTCATCCAGAAATATCGTCCTATAATCGTACAGTGATTTGAATAGCCCGGTGATTATGTATCATTTTAGTACATCAATCTTCTGTATCCTGCAGTAAACCGTATTGCTGGAGTTTTCTGTATAGTGTTGATCGTGAGATTCCCAGCTTTCTGGAAATGGCAGCCTTGGACCTCAGCTTCTCTGCAGCTTGCTTCAGAAGGAGGGCTTCCATCTGTTCCAGGGTGGGAATCTCATCGAAGCTGAAATTTACACCGGAGGCTGGCACCCCAAACACCGGCCTTGATGCCATAGAAATGCCTTCAGGCAGGTCATCGATATCGATAACCCCGTCATCATCGGTAACAATAGCCATTTCTATCATGTTTTCCAACTCCCGGATGTTGCCGGGATAATCGTAGCGCAGCAGCGCTTTCAGCCCTCTACTGCTGATCTGCTTGACAACTTTGCCGATCCTTTCTCCGATTTTATGCATGGCATGGTCGGCAAACAGGCAGATATCCTCCCGTCTTTCCCTCAGGGTCGGAAGTTCGATCTTGATGACCTCCAGCCGATAGTATAGGTCCTCCCTGAAAAGGTTGCTGCCCACCATTTCCAACAGGTTTTTATTGGTTGCCGCGATAACCCTGACATCCACTAGACGGCAGCCGGCTCCACCCACCCGCATGATTTCCCTTTCATGCAGGACGCGCAAGATCTTTGCCTGCAGCTGTATGCTCATATCACCAATTTCATCCAGAAAAATGGTTCCACCGTGCGCAAGCTCAAAAACGCCCGGGCGTCCGCCCTTCCTTGCACCGGTAAAAGCGCCTTCTTCATAGCCGAACAGCTCGCTTTCCAGCAGACTGTCGGGTATGGCGGCGCAATTCACCGCAATAAAAGGCTTGTCCGCTCTGGCACTATGCTTGTGAATGAAGCGGGCCACGACTTCCTTGCCTGTTCCGCTTTCTCCCTGAAGCAGCACCGTAGAAGTGACAGCTGAGGCTTTTCGTGCCAGCCGCATCACGTTCTCCATTGCTTTGCTTTTCCCTATGACAATCCCCTCATCCGAGCCGCTGTAATAGTTCAGCTCCTTATAAAGGTGCTCAATGGTGGAGTTGGCCTCCTCCAGCTTCTTGTTCAGGGCCAGCACTTCAGAAATATCCCGAAAAACCGATATGGCCCCTTCCAGCTTTCCATCGGTCAGGATCGGCACAATATTGGAAATGACCTGTTTCCCGTTGATCTCGGTTTTGACCCCGATCAGCTTGTTCCCGGATGCCAGTACCTCCGGAAGATGGGAATGGGGCACGGTATCCCTTACGTTCTTGCCCAAAAGCGCACTTCTTTTTACATCTGTAATCCGCTCATTGGCATCATTGACGTAGACGATGGTTCCGTCCTTATCCACGATAGCGATGCCGTCATAAAGGCATTCGAATATATCGGTGCTCATTTTGATCAGCTTGCCGATTGACATACCGCCCGTCACCCCTCTTCCGGATAATTGTTTTTATTTATCTGCCCTTTGCATTAGCCGGCTCTATATTGATCTTCTTTCCTTTGATCTTATTATTCTTCATGGTCCGCAATACATCCTCCGCATACTCTCTTGGCACTTCCACAAAGGTGTATTTGTCGTGAATATCAATGCTGCCGATCAGCTTGCCCGGCAGGCCGGTCTCTCCGGCAATGCTTCCCACGATATCCCCCGGCCTGATTTTCTGAGTGGAGCCGATATTGATAAACAGCCTGACCATTCCAGTGCCTCCGCCGGTATTCTCATAGGAATCTGCCTCAATCTCCTCCGCAGCAGTCTTTTCACCCATATGCATCTTGATCAGCGCGGCCGCTACGTCCATCGAGGTGTATTCTTCCCCAAGCAGGCGCTCCACGACATTCATATAAGAATCCAGTTCTCCTGCTTCGATGGTCTCCTTCACCTTTTCCAGGAACAGGTTGGTCCTTACTTCCTCCACATCCCCGACGGTGGGTACCTTCTGCAGGGTTATCTTGGTTTTGGCATAACGCTGTATATCTTTCAGCTTGAATATCTCACGTCCCACGATGAAGGTAAAGGCCCGCCCCGTCCTTCCGGCTCTGGCTGTTCTGCCGATGCGGTGTACATAGTACTCTTCATCCTGAGGTACGTCGTAGTTGAATACTGCTTCCACCTCATCCACGTCTATCCCTCTGGCCGCCACGTCGGTAGCCACCAGAACATCCACCTGGCCGTTCCGGAATTTTGCCATAACCTTATCGCGCTGCATTTGCTTCATGTCACCATGCAGCCCATCGGCAAAATACCCTCTGCCCTGCAGCTCTGAGACCAGCTCATCCACTTTCTTCTTGGTATTGCAGAAAACCATGGACAGCTTTGGATTATAGATATCCAGGATCCTCGACAGCACTTCTGCCTTGGTCTTCTCCTTCACCTCATAATAAACCTGCTCAACCCGCGGCACCGTCAATTCCTTATGCACAACCTTGATGTGATGCGGATTGTCGAGATAGTTTTTAGCAAGCTCCATAATCGGCTGCGGAATGGTAGCAGAAAAAAGCACCGTCTGCCTTTTTTCCGGAACGGACTTTAAAATGAGTTCTATATCCTCGATAAAACCCATATTGAGCATTTCGTCCGCCTCATCGATGACAGCCATGGCTACCATCCCCAATTTGAGCGTACCTCTGTTGATATGGTCAATGATTCTACCCGGCGTACCGACGATGATCTGCGGCTTCTTCTGCAGAGACCTCAACTGCCTTTCAATGGGCTGACCGCCATAAATCGGTAAAATCTCAACGCCGCGCTTGTGTTTTGCCAGGTTCCGGATCTCCTCCGCCACCTGCACTGCCAGCTCTCTTGTGGGGCAGAGCACCAAAGCCTGGATGCCCTTGTTTGTGAGGTCCAGCTTCTCAAGGATAGGTATCCCGAAGGCGGCGGTTTTCCCCGTTCCCGTTTGGGCTTGCCCGATCACATCCCCCCCCTGCAGTAAATACGGAATTGCCTGGGACTGTATGGGGGTTGCTTCCTCGAATCCCATCTCAGCAACAGCCTTCTGAACCTCCTTGCTTATCTCCAGTTCACTGAATTTTAAAACTTCCATTTTTTCTCCCTTTCCAATCTTTAAATTTGTTTTCAATAATATGCCTAGGAACAACTAAATAATAAATTCCCATTTTGAAGCGGCTATTTTTCGCCAATACTGTGTTGTCCTCAGTTGCAATAGCTCCACTATTACGCCCTCCTCCGCCTTGTCTTGACGAAAACTATCTCACTTAAAAATTGGGTTTCATTATTTAGTTGTTCCTTATTATGCACAGCTTGCAATTTTTTATCGCAATTTATAACCTGAGGTTGACTGTGAAACAGAACCCCCGCCTCATTTCGCCACCCAGCGTCCATGGTTTATTGCCGATTATTGCCCAACCTCGCTTCTTTTAGCACATCTACTATCATATACAATATTTGCTATGGACGCAAGCTAGTACTAGGAACAACCACAACTTTGGGACATATATTGTAATAGGAAATCATGCTAATCAAAAAAGCAGGGGGATGAAACATGAATCGATTGAATCACTTTTGGGAATTAGGAATTGTTTCCGGAATTATCGGCATCTTCTCCGAATACCTTGCCGGGGTTCATGCTTCCTGCCTGCTGCTAGTCCTGCTCATCATCATCGACACAACAGCCGGCATATTGAACGCCAGAAAATATCACCGTTTCAGCAGCAGAGGGCTCAAGCTCCTGGTCAAAAAAGTGCTTTCCTACGGTGTCGCCATTTTTACGGTACGCCTTTTGGAAATCAGCATCTTCTCAGGTTTTCATACTAGCGTGCTTTCAAACACCATGGCTTCCTTCCTTGCCCTCACGGAGTCCGTCAGTATATTGGAAAACCTGGCACTTCTGGGTGCGCCCCTGCCGCCCAATATCCTTTACTTCCTGCTGAGAAACCTAAAAACTGCGAAAGCCGGCAGTACGTATTCCGTTCTTGCCAAGAAAAGCCGGAATTACATGGCAGAAATTGAGGACATCATCATCTATCATATCCCCACCTTTGAAAAGGAATGTCTCAGGAAGCTCCTGGAAATTAAATTCGAAGTATGGAAGAACATGGCCATTCAGCTTGACATCGCTCTGAATGACGTAACGGAAATGGGCAATGAGCATTTATACTTTCATGTTCTGTCCCTGGTAGAGCTGGCCTACAGGGATATGGAAGCCGGCTGGGCGGAGGCACAGCTTTCTGAGGATTGCATCAAGCGCTTTAACACGGGGCATCAGCCGAAGCTGGATGCCTGGCTCAGAAAGGTATCCGTCATCTGTCATTCCGCAGACAGCGTCCAGAATAAAAAGAGCCAGCTCATCGAAAGCTTGATCGTTTTACTGTATCAAACCGTTGTAGACGTCCATAAGAATAAGTATTAACCTGCCCCCTTATGAAAAAATAAATATATATCCTATTGACAAATGCTTCATTATGCATTAGAATGTATAAAAATGAATTAAAAATCCAGGGTTTTACAAGTGGGCTTATACACGGTTCCCTGGAAGGCGCTCGCAGGACATAATCTATCCCAATGCCACAGCGCCAACAGGTTGATGAACCTGTACTTTTTTTATTTTTCCGGTTTTCCGAATCAGGCCTTATACGGAGAATTCAATCCGGTCTGTATATTTTAATGCATAAAACAATATAATATGCAATCCATTCATAGGAATTGCCACCCATTCGAGCTTAAAGGAGAGTGAAGCAAATGTATAGTCTATCATTTTATGAAGCTGTAGAAAAATGTCTGAAGGGTGAGGGATTCATCCGAGGCGATAAATTCAGAGATGGTATTTATGTAAAGAAACAAGGTGAGACCCTTATCGCTGTAGATGCGTTTCACTCCGACAAAGTCATAGGCAACTTTTATGTCAGCGCAGGCATTCTCGCCCAGAAGTATAAAGTGTTTCACGATGCTGCCAGAGAGGAATTGCTGAGTGGCTGCAGCAAACTGACCCCCGTATTTCATAACGGCTGGAAATGAGATATAAGACTGTTCTCCAAACGGCGCCGGGAAGGCACAGATGGTGAGCAGTCTTTATTGTTTATACCCGCTGCCGGGATCTCTATACAAGCCATTTCGTGATTTTCGTATTGAAGAGTCCTACATCCACCGGCTTTGAAACATAGTCATCCATACCTGAACCCAGGCACTTTTGCTCATCTCCGGTAAGCGCATAAGCAGTCAAAGCTATAATGGGCACATGGGCACCGCTACCGGCTTCCAGCGCCCGAATCCGTTCGGTCGCTTCATATCCGTCCATGACCGGCATGCTGACATCCATCACGATCAGGTCAAATCTTTCCTTCTTGAACGCTTCAACGGCCTCTTCTCCGTTTTGAACCGCGAACACGTCCAACTTCCTGGCTTCCAGTAGTATGAGGGCAAACTTCCTGCTGACCTCATCGTCTTCAACCAAGAGTACTTTTTTCACCTGACTTCTCTGCTCAGTCAATTTGCTTGCTGCCGCATTTTTTTCTGTTATTGACAGACTACGCTGCGACTCTATTCCAAAAACAGCAGTGAAATAAAAGCTGCTGCCTGCCCCTTCTACGCTCTCCACCCAAATGTCTCCGCCCATCAACTCAACGATCTTTTTCGAGATGACAAGCCCCAGGCCTGTCCCGCCAAAGCGTTTGTTAAAGGAATCATCCACCTGACTGAAGCTTTCGAAAAGCCGCTCCTTATTGGCCTCACTGATTCCGATTCCTGTATCCACAATCTTGATCATGACCTTGACCGCACCTGGCTGAAGTTCGATGCAGACAGCCTCCACCGTGACACCGCCATCTGACGTGAACTTCACGGCATTGCCGATCAGGTTTGAAAGCACTTGCCTGACCCTTACATAATCCCCCACTACTTTGTCCGGCACCTTGCTATCCATTGACATTCTGAGGTAGAGACCTTTATGTCTGGCCGAAATATCAAAAAGCCGGGTGACCTCCTTCAGGGTTTCGTACAAGTCAAAGGGGGCGTTTTCCAGGCTCATTTTTCCTGCTTCGATCTTGGAATAGTCCAGAATATCGTTTAATACCCGCAGCAGCGCATTGGTTGAAGACTTCACCACGTTCAGATAGTCCTTCTGCTCCGTGGTCAGCTTCGTCATCAGAACCAGGTCCGTCATGCCGATGATCCCATTCATCGGTGTCCTGATCTCGTGGCTCATATTAGCCAGGAACAGACTCTTGGCCGCGTTGGCCCGTTCTGCTGCCAGTTTGGCGTCAACAAGGGATTCCTCCATTCTTTTCCTTTCAGTCAGGTCATACAAAATGGCTATAATACCGGCCGCATTACCTTCATCATCATAGTAGACAGTTTTTGTCGTTTGAAAATAGCGCTCATTTCCCGATTGATCCCGATCTGCCATCTCATAAACCTGCAGTCCCGGCTGCTCAAAAAGGGCCATATCCGCTTGGTGGTGGATTTCTGCAATCTCCTGCGGATAGAAGTCATAAACCGTCTTCCCCATGATTTGCTCCCGCGTCATACCGTATAAAGCTTCACAAGCTTTATTGCAGCCTGAATAAACACCGTTCGGGTCTTTATACAGCAATGGGTATGGCAGTGAGTCAATCAATATCTGAAGGAACTTCAATTGCTCCCTTATCTTGCTTTCCATTCTGAGGCGCTCCGTCACGTCATGCATTACTACCACCGAGCCCAATCGCTGCCCTGATTTATCCACGATGGGGCATGCGTTGGCCCATATATAACGCTTTGGCTGGTTTTCCGCACAAACGGACATGGGAAAATTCCGTACCGTTTCACCCCGAAGCGCTCTGGCAAGGGGGTTCTCCTCCAAGGGCAGGGGCGTCTTGCCGTCGGCCTTGTAGAGGTCATAATACGCTGCCCAAGTTCTCGGCGGCTGTGCGGTGATTTCCTTGTCCTGCCAGATATTGACGGCATGATTGAAAAGCACCAGCTGCCCCTGGGCATCACATGCAATGACGCCATCCGCAATGCTGTCCAGCAAAGCCTTATTGAATGCCAATTCGCGAAGCAGCGCTTCTTCCGCCTTCGTCCTTTCTGCAATCTCTTCTTCCAGCATGGCGTTCATTTCCTCAAGCTGGCCTGTCCGCTCCGATATCATTCCTTCAAGGCTTGCATTGATCCGCCGGACCTCTTCCTCTGCTCGCCGCCGTTCCTCTACTTCTTCCTCCAATATGGCGTTTATCTCCTCGATTTCCGCATTTGCTGTTTCGTGTCGGCTGATATTCACCAATTGGTGCTCTGCCATCTTCCCAAGCAATTTGACATAAGAGTGAAGAAGCGGCAGCCTCTGTTGAACCGGCTCTTGGAACGCCAGCGGTCCGATTACAAAATTGCCCAATGTCTCACCATTAACCTGAATGGGCTGCTCTTCATACCTTTCGTCAGGTTTCCGGATCAATGCCGGGCAGTCGCCGCTATCGTCCGAATAACCTGAGACAGCAAGGATCCTGTGCGCCTGATCCGTGATAAAAACCGGCGAATTCAGCGCAGTAAACAAGCTGTCCATTGCCGCCTGCACAGTCTGCATATCAAGCAAGTCACACAGTTTGCAAATCATGGCATTACCCCCTTGGTTCGTCTAACTGAGCATCATTTCCAGTTCATGTATATTCATCCATTCATTAAGTATTCGACAGCAAATACAGAATACCTGCCGAAAGACGGCACAAATAGTCATTCTGCCTCAGACTTGCATGCCTGCTTTGCATCCAGCATCCTGCCGGACAGATTCCTCCCTGCCAGGCATACATAGCTGCAGCTGCCACAACTCATGCACCTCAGAACAGCTTCCTTGGCCGCCTGAAGCTTCCCGTGGTCAATAAGCTCGGCATTTTTCCTGACATTGATGCCTGCCGGGCAGCAGCGGCTGCACAATCCGCAACCGATGCACTGGGTTGACTCCTTATATCTGGGCAGCATCCCTGCTGCAAGGCAGTTGGTTGTCTTGCTCACCACTTCTTGCTCATCTGCTGCATGAGCCTGCATCAAGCCGCCACCGGCAAAAACCATGCCTTTGTCACCTACCGTTTTGCCGATGATCTCATGGAGCCTTTCACCCAGCTTGACTCGTACGACCCGGCTGCTGCAGCTAATCAGATCCAATACCGTCATGAATCGTGTATCCGCTTTCTTATCCAGGCATACTGCTTCATAAACGGCATAAACCGTTTGCACATTAAGCACCAGAATACCTTGTTGTGCAGGGTTGGAGCCTGCAGGCACATTTACCTCCGTAAGCTTGCTGACGAATAGCTTCTCAGCACCATAAGGATACCGGTCGGGCATTTCAACCACTTCCACAAAGGAAGGCAGCTGCAGCCCTTCCGTCTTTTTTGCTATCAGACAGGTTCTCTTAAATGAAACACACCTTCTCAAGGCCTCTATTCCAATTGTGATTTCCCGTTGCTTATTCTCCATTAGCCATTTATCATGCACCAGCCCCGGATCACATTCCATGCCGTTAATGATCAGATACTTGGTCTCTGTGTCCGCTTGCAGCACCGTACGGATTTTGTCTGCCGTCGAAAATCCGGCACCGCCCATTCCAAAAACACCGTTCCGCCTGATCCGTTCAAGGATTTGCTGCGGTCCAAGGCTGTCCAGGCCTGTTTCCATATATTCGCCTTTTTCCGTCAGATCGATCATTTCAGCAGCTGCAGCCTTTATTCCTGCCGGTGCTTTCAGTCTGATCCCCTCAAAAACCCCTTGGCGGCTGCTGCAAAAATGCCGGGCAACAGCAAAGGAAGCTGCATTGAAAAGCAGAATTGCAAGCGAAAGCACCATAAGGGAATGGTCGAAGTACATGGTCACAACACCTGTTGCAAATCCGCCCAACAGCCCTGCGTATGGGTTGTCCGTGGCAGTAGCCGGGTCGGTTATCACGACACACCCCCAAAACAGGATGCCGTAAGCCAGCACGGCTGTAAGGTTCAATCCGCCGGTAAAAAACAGGGCCGCAGCCATTCCGGCAATCAGTCCCACTCCCGGAAACGGTCTGACTGCAATAAAGGGAAAGGACAGAACCAATGCCGGCAACAGCCAGTATGAGGGTTCAAAAAGCCGCAGCTCCAACGGAAATGCCAGACTCAGGAAAAACATGGCCGTTGCTGCCGGGTTGAAGATATTTTTCCCGGTACCGCCCCATATATGCTTACCCACGATCAAGGCTGCTGCAATGCCCAGCAGTCCAGCCCACCCCGGCAGTCCCTTGACGGCTGGATACAGCACGGCAGCCGTTACAGCAGCCGACACGGCACAGACCGGACGCTGATACCGGATATAATTGATGACCACATCCAGAACTAGCGCAGCCGCAACCAGAAGCACATACTTCAGTATGGATACCGGTGATGCAACCCAGTCTGGCAGCTGATAAAGGGATACGGCAAAAAAGAGCACCGCCAGCAGGTGCTCATTTGACCAACGGGTTCTGATTAAAGGATAGGTATTCATCTCTTGACACCCGCAAAAAATGCATGAAGCCGATGCATGCCGGAACCGAAGACCATCATGGGACAGCCCACAGCCGCCTCAATTCCTATTTCCTTGCAAAGGTTCAACGTATCCTGATCCGCTACCTTCGAATTCTGAAACAGGATGCGCTTGACGCCGTTTTCCTTCAAGAGCTTGACCATCTCTCGCGCGTTCTCGCCTTTGACCAGCACATAAGCTGTCTCCGGCACCTTGGGCAGCTCTGAAAAGTTCTGATAGACCTTCACGTCAAAGCCTGTTTTTGTTTTGTTGTTCATGGGATAAACCTTGTAGCCGTTTTTTGTCATGGCATTCATGATGCTGCTGCAGAACGCTTTCTGCTTGCTGGAGTATCCCACAAAGAGAATCTCATTGCCCTTGAAGAAATCCTTGCTGATCTTTTCCATATTTACCCACCTCTCAACGATTTAATTTTTCTCTTATTAATACGTTTTTTAGACAAGATTGTTTCATTATCAGTTCTCCATTTTTCCTATTTATCCTTTATTTTACAGGATCTCTGCATAAAAAAAAGAAGGCATCGATATGCCTTAAGATTGTACTACACACTTATGCCAGCTTTAAACAAATAATGCCGGCACCCTTTGTCCTTCAAGCCGGCGTCAAGAGCACCTTCCCTGACATATTCGAAGCCTGCTTTCCCTGCTTCCCATATCAGCTTCTTTTTGGTGTACAGGAAAATTGTACTGTTCAGTATAATTCCACCTACCACTTGACGTCTCATTTCGGATCCGTTTTTATCTCCCTCTATCGTTATGATAGACAAATATCCATTATCTTCTAATACGCGACTGATGCTTTTCATCACGGACTGAAGCTCTACCGGTTTTATATACGGTAGTGATCCGCTGAAAAAGACACCCTGAAATCTGCCGAGGCCGGTACCCAGCTCAAGGAAGTCCTGCACTTCGAACCTGCACACCGGACATCTTTCCCGGGCAACCCGGATGCATTCTTCACTAAAATCAACACCGACAACCTGCAAACCGGCTTCCGCCAGCTTTATGCTTCCATGTCCGGGACCGCAGCCCATATCCAGCACCCTTGCGTTTGGCGGCAATAATGCTGCAAACTCCTGAATGGACGGAAGTAAAACCTCACTTCCGTACCATTCCTCAGCTGTCTGCTCAGCCGTTATATCGTAATACAGCTTAGTTTCATTTATCATGCATCTCTCTCCTTAATCAGACGCCTCATTGCTCTGTAAGCGCTTTATATGCTGCAATCATGATGCATCTGCTGCTTGCGGAAGCTCCGGATACCACATCTACCGACACAGACTGCTCTTTAATGATCCTGTCGACCACCTCCCGAGCCTCATATCCTTTGCCGCAGCGCTGGCTATTGACTGTTACTCCGACAATCCTGTGGTCCTTCACTTTCACATCCAGGTCCACTGCTTGAAGGAAGTCATCAAAGCGTCCCCTATAATTTCCATCCGCGAGACGATCCAGGTCTACCGCCATAATCTGATTATACTCCTTCATGATGTTCTTCGCCATTGCCTGACCTCGGATTTCAAACCCCCCATAAGCACCCAAGGCCGCCAGTATTACAACTATTATAATGATGATTACTTTTCTCATGCCGACACCTTCACTTTCTTACTTGTTTCTTGTATGTTAACATATCCGCCTTTCAATACCGGAAAAAACCAAAGGAACAACAATATGCCCTTGAAAATGCTGGAAACTGTTATGACCCACCAGATGCTATTCAACCCCAGATCGGGCAGCCCCAACAGCAAAACCACTCCCGGTATTCTCAATGCTGTGAAAACAATACCCACAGCTGAAGGCGGCATTGTCTTCCCTATCCCGTTGAAAGCCCCAGTTGTCGCCATTTCAATGCAGACGAAGATCTGGCTGATGCTGAGTATTCTCATATAGTCCGATCCCATTTGAACAGCATGAGGATCGTTCAAGAACAGGCTGAACAGCTGTTCCGAAAAGAAAAAGAACACTGCCGTATTCACCAAACCGATCAGCAGGACCAAACCCAACCCGGCGAGATAACCTTTGCGTACCCTGTCCATCCTCCGGGCACCGTAATTCTGTCCTGTGAAGGTACAAATGGCGCTGGAAAACCCGCCCACTGTCATCCAGGTAAGGGATTCGATCTGGGAGCCTACCTTCTGTACGGCAATGGCAGCATCCCCCCACTCTGCAATAAAACGTGCCAGAATGATGGCTATGATGGAAAACAACCCACTATGCAAGCCTACCGGCGCTCCTAGCTTCAGCAGTCGGGTCAGCGTTGTCCTGCTGACTTTTTCAGGTTTGGACAACGGTACCGTACCCTTGGCTTTAGCCCGAAAAGCCAGTAAGAAAGTAATCATGACACAGGTATGGGCTATCACCGATGCAATGGCCGCGCCCTTTGCCCCATAGAAGTTCAAGCCTGGTATCCTATTGAATATCAACAAAGGATCAAGCACTGCGTTCATCACCATTCCGGCAGTGTTGACCAAAAACGGCAGCCTGCTGTTGCCGGCCCCGATCAGAATACCGGTAAACACAGGATTCAGAAACTGTGGGACCATAAACAGGGCTGTGATGGTCAGGTATTCTTTTGCTGCCTTGACGACATAGTCACTTTTCAGATTAAAGAACCCGACGAGCTGGTTCATGAACGCCAGGATAAACAGCATGTATCCAATGGCAAACGCAATTGCCAGAATGAGGCTGTGTGATGCAACCTCATTCACTCTTTTGTGATCCTTTGCTCCGAACGACTGCGATACCTCCACTTCAGCACCGGTCCTTGGTATGAGGATCAGCATCATGGCCAGCCAAACAAAAAAGCTTGCAGTTCCCACAGCCGCAACCTCCATGGTGCTGATTCTGCCCAGCCAGAACATGTCAGTAAGGCTGTATGCCATTTGTACGAAAGAGGTGCTCATGATCGGAACCGCCAATTTAATCAGGCTTTTAGCGATGCTGCCCTCAGTCAGGCCAAACTGCTTAGCCATACTCCCGTCACTTTCCGGAAGCAGCCAGCAAAGCATCTTCCACAGCTCTTAGAATCGCCTTGCTTGTAGAAGTCGCCCCAGATACCAGATCGACCTGCAGTGATTGCTTCTCCAATACGTGGCCGATGACAGCTTCTGCTTTTCTTGCATAATGTGCATCCCTGTTTTTTGTCATGCGGATGTCTTGAATCTTCTGCCCTTTTATGACGACTTCAACCCCATAATCCGTATAGCTGCCTTGGTATACGCCGTCTTTCAGACTCGAAAAATCGATGTTTTCAATAGGTAAACTGATCGCCTCCTGAATCGCCTTTTCCATCGGCAGATAGTATAGGAAATAAGCGCCTGCTCCAATGATCACTAACATCAATAAAGCTGCAAGCATTATTTTTTTCATCGCATCCTCCCTTGTTCACCCAATTCTTTTTCCATCCATACCACACTGAAGCTTTTTCCCTTTTTCTTTCCTATATTCAGAAATCTTCCGCATTCAACGAACCCATTCTTCTTATGAAATGCGATACTTCTCTCATTGTATGACGATATACTTGCCAGAATGTACTCTATCCCAATTCCCCTCCCTGCTTCTTCAAGCAGCTTCAGCGCTTTTTCTCCCAAGCCTTTTCCTACATAGTCTTCCCCAATAAAATAGGTGATCTCTGCCGTATGTTTAAACGCCGGCAAAGGATTATGTGCCCTGAGAAAACAAAACCCCATTGCTTTGCCAGTAGAAATATCCGTCATGACAAAAGCCGGATATCCTTTTGTCATTTCCAGGAATTTCTCAAAGAACTCATAGGGCAGCCTGTTCTCAAAGTATGCAGCATAGCTGTTTTCTACGTAATAATTGAAAATGTCCATCACTTCTTTACGATGTTCTTCCGTCATAGGCTCAAATTTACATTCCACAGTGTCTCTGCCCCCTATTAATGCATATTTTCAGGCGTTTCGCTTCAGTCAATAAAAAAGTCCTTCAGTTCCACATACGGATTCAGATGGTAAGTTCTTGCTGCCAGGTTCTTTCCCTGCAGTGCCTTCTTCGGGCACCAGTTGAAGCAAGCCCCGCATTGCTCGCATTTGTGCAGCCAGACGGGCTTCCCTTCCTTTATCTCAATATTTCTGACCGGACATACTTTTTGGCAGATGCCGCAGCCGTCACAGTTTCCGTCGGTGAAGAATTTCTTATCGTCATTGGGAACCAGCACTGCCGCCAGTCTGTTGGCCAAGCCTGTCATAATATACTTGTCCAAGAACTTCACATTATCGATTGCCTGGGTTTTCTTATCTCTGACAGCGGACACGATTTCATCGGTTTTCTGATGCCATGCATCCAATGATTCCTGGGTGCCGTTTGCTACCAGATAATAACCAGCCGACAACTTCAAACCCTTCTTCTTCAGCCTGCTCTCCAGCTGTGTCATTGTACCCATAGGCATGCCTCCCGTCGTCACAGCCGCGAAAATATATTTTGTCCTGTCCTTCAAATCCATCTTACGGATAAATCTGGACATGATTCCCGGCATTCCAAAGTCTATGACCGGAAATACCAACCCGATACGGTCGGCAGAAAAATCAGCTCCCTCCTCCATTGCTTTAGATACTGGTACCAACTGGACATCTCCCAGCTTGCCGGCAAGCATGCGTGCAGCATACAAAGCATTTCCTCTGCCCGAAAAATAGAAAATGGTTGTGCTCATATTTCTCCTCCTAAATTGCCTGCTCCTCACAGAATTGATGTTTGCAATGTAAACTTAATAAAATTATACATCTGTATGTTTACACTGTCAACATATTGTGATATGATTTTATTTGAAATTGTCCGTTGATTGAAGGAGGTTCACAGATTGACCAAAGATAAATATCACCACGGCGATCTGAAGAAAGATTTGATGAGTAAAGGGCTGCAGCTATTGGGTACTGAGGGCTACGAAGGCTTTTCGATCCGCAAGATAGCGGCCTTGTGCGGTGTAAGCCATGCCGCTCCATATAAGCATTTCCAGAGCAAGGAGGCGATGGTCGCAGCAATTATCGCTGATGTGTCATGGAAATTTGGGGCAATGGTCAAGGATGTTATGGACAAATACGCACATGACCCCAAAACAAAGAATATTGAAATGGGCAAGCATTATACCAAGTTCATGGTTGAAAACCCGGATTATTTCAGATTCATGTTTTTAACCAATCATTATAGTCCCATTCACTTCACAGGCGAATCCATTGAGATCGATGAAAGGCATAGTGGTTTTAATATATCGCTGAAGTGCGCAGAGGACTTTTTTGACTCTATCAACCTGGAGAAAGAAAAAAGAGCAATGGCATTTCTGTCCATATGGAGTCTTGCCCATGGCTCTACGGTCATGCTCATACACGGAACCGTCGCCTATTCCGGCGATTATCTGGAGCTGGTAGCCAAAATGTTAAAAGAAAAGCTTGAATCCTTAGAAAGGAATCAAGCATAAAGTTTTGGGCAGCGGATATCCTTCTGCTGC
Source organism: Calditrichales bacterium MX18-03 (assembly GCA_021083345.1). Lineage (GTDB taxonomy): Bacteria > Bacillota > Clostridia > Lutisporales > Lutisporaceae > JAJGRE01. The sequence goes on from JAJGRE010000001.1 coordinate 1,636,654, forward strand.
CCTACGTATGAGGGAAATGGGTTTAGGTGAATTCTTCCCGACAACAGCTGCTTTGTGTCAAGAAGAAATATATGTGTCACATTTCCTACATGCCAAGCAGCCACCTTATAGCTTCCTGCTCTGTGGAAAACTGTGCGAAGGTATCGCCTTGCTGGACTTTTGCAAGTGATTTCTGCATCATGAGACTTGAAACAACCTGTGCCTGTCTTTTGCAATGAGAGACAGCGAACATATGGCCTTCATGGATAACCTTATCGGAGCCCGGGGGCAGCAGCCTGACATCCAAATCCCTGACATCCGCAAGCAGTGAAGGTTCTCCCTTGCTGAATCTTTCCAATTCCTTCTGCACAGCATTGCAGCCGTCTTCGACTCCCTTAAGGTCCGGCTTGCCGCTCCAAATGGCTTTGATCAGCTTGTTTTTTTGATCCACAGTAACTTTTACGTAATCCATTCTGCACCCTCCTAAATCATTTTTTCCAGTTCGTTCAGTCGTTTCTTGGATTGCAATACCCTGTTGACGATCTCTGATGACCCCTCTGTCATATAAGTGAGACTTACTGCAATTTCGTTGGCACCCTTGGCGTTCTCTTCCACGGCTGCTGTGATGGAAGACACCTGTCCTGCTATCTTATTCATCGTTGAGGACAGTGTATCAATCGTTGCCGCATAGTTTTCCATCATCCCGTTAATACTGGCAGCATCATTGCTGTACCGTTCACCCATTTGCACCAGCTTCTTGTAATCCCCGATGACCCTGTTTTCCATAAACTCCGTCATCGTTTTAGAACTACTGATCAACTCATTAAAAAATCGGTTCATCACTTTTGCAATGTCTTGAATATTCAGCACCGTCTCTTTTGTCTGCTCGGCCAGCTTCTTGATTTCTGTCGCCACCACCGCGAAGCCTTTGCCGTAATCACCGGCGCGTGCTGCCTCAATGGATGCATTCAGGGAAATCAGATTGATCTGGGATGCAACTCCCAGTATGCTTTTGGCAAGTATATCGATCTCACTTATGACCTTCGACTTGTCTACCGCCGTTTTCAGCATGCCGTCAAACTCCAGGCACATCGTTTTTGCACTTGCCTCAGACTCAACTGCCTCCTTACGCATCGCATCCGCTCTCTCACTTATTTCTGCAACCGTCCCCATATTCTCGATAATACTCATTGCAACCTCTGTGACAAGCGTGTCGACAGCTATGACATCACTATTAATCTCTTGCACGGAGGAAGCTGTCTCCTCCGTATTGGCCGATAACTCCTCCACCACTGCTGCGATCTCATCAATTGAAGACTTCAGCCCTTCGATACCTAAAGTCGCATGATCCGCCTCTGTCACTGCCTCGACGATCTTATTGCCCAAGTGCGTATTATCCTTTAGAGCATTGCCGGGTTGCTCTTCAGCAGGCTTGTCCTGCTTGATTCGCTGCCCGGAGAGTATTCTTCGTGCTATTTCAAAAGACACCCTCACCAACCCCCTCATGCCTTCTCTCGAAAATTCTGAGCCTGTTTGCAATGGTTTGTCGTTGTTCAGACATTCATTGCATGACTCTCCCTACCTTAAATACTCGATTCTTTTCAGATCTTCCACCAGGCTTTCCCATATTTCAAAAGACTTTTTCATCGTCTCCTCTCTAACTCCCAGCCTAATGACATCCAAAAGGCGCATACCGCAAAGCCGTGGCACATTTGCGAAACAGGACAGCATTGGGACGCTCCTTTTTCTCCCGGGGAAATAGGCCTTGTTCAGGGCAAAAACTGCCTTTAAGTAATGCTCAAGTGCAGAGTCCACAGCTGAATGGAATAAGAAAACATCTCTCTGCTTAACCGCCAGCTCCAGATCTTCCTTATCGTCAAGCTGCCTCATATGGTAGTAATAGCTTGTGACAGCCAAAGAATTAGGATAAACCGCCACAATCTCTTTAAAGTTTCTCAGAAAGCCGTTGGCATCATATAGGACAATCATATCCCGAATGGCAGCACAGCGTCCTGTTGCGAAAGGGTGTCCCTCAGCTTCCGTTCTTCTGCAGCTTACTATATCCGCCAATCCAGTAAACTCATCTTCTAGTATAAGGTAATTCAGCCATACGTCCCTTCCGGACAGCAGCACACAATCTCTGACTCCGGAGCTATTGGTTTTAAAGGCTTTCAAAGCCCTTACCTCCTGTACCCCACCCGACGCATACAACTGACTTCGCTCTGTCACCGGGGGAATCTCTATGCAGTATAAGAACAGTTCAATCTCATCCCACATATACATTTCAAAGGATGCTTCGCGACACAACCCGATAGCCCTTACCGTCTCACACTGTACTATTATGTTTATCAGCTCATAAAGCTCTCTCTTCATCGTTTCCTGCATTTTACCACCCATGACATTTTTTAATTCTCTACTACTGTTATACAACATAATCAGACAAAATTTAACCACACATTGGTGTGGTTGTTAGCTGAAGCCCCACCATTTATAATGGTTATATCTGCCAACGCATCCCTTATACCCAAATAAGGTTTTTATGCCGTCAAAGCATGTTGACACTGTAAACATTTCGAGTTATAATTAAATCAGAATGCAAGACAGTTCAATGCGGTCTTGCAAATACCCAAAGAATGAACTGCATATCCCTAAGAAAGAGTTGATTGAAAATGACGACATGCTCAATCTATGCTTCCAAGCTGTGTCCTCCTCCATTGAAAGCCAGGATGATACCGCGAAACAGAATCTACCGGAAATTGAATGCCGGCATTCAGGACAATCGCAACCTTACAATCGTATGCTCACCTGCAGGTTATGGCAAAACAACCGCCGTAGCCGGATGGCTGAAGCAAATGGATGCACGCGGCTGCTGGCTTTCCCTGGACAGCAACGATAACGATCCTGAGCGGTTTATTGCCTATCTGCTTGCCGGACTGAAGATGGTGCATAACGGTGTCGTTTACCCTGTCCAGAACATGGGTGAGTGCTGTCACTCACAGGCTGCCGACGCTGTGACCGGCATGCTTATAAACCTTATCGAAGCGCTTCCGCCATTTTATCTGGTGCTTGATGATTATCATTCCATATATGCTTCTGCAGTGCACAGTATCATCCAATCCCTGATCCACTACCTGCCATCGAATCTTCATCTGATTATCATAACGCGGGAGTATCCGGATTTTCCTCTTCAGCGCAGAATCTTGTATGGTCAGATCAATGAAATCGATATGGAAGATCTCCGATTCTCATTTGAAGAAGTGTCCGACCTGATCAGCATGAATGAAGAGGGACTCATCCCGGCCAAAAGCCTAATACCGCTTTATGAACGGACCGAGGGCTGGGTAACGGGCATACACCTTGCCCTACTCCTCTTTGAGAAGAACAGACCGGCTGGCACAAAGGAGCTCGTCTCCTGCTTTGAAGGAAACAATCCGTTTTTTTGCGATTATCTCATACACGAGGTATTGGGAGGGCAAGCTTCAGAGATTTTCTACTTTATTTCCCGAACCGCCCAGCTTGACTGTTTCAACACCGTCCTTTGCAGTGATCTTCTCGGCATCAGCAACAGCAAGGAAATTTTGAATCGAATTGAAAGGAAAAATTTATTCTTGATACCGCTTGATGATAAGAAGGAATGGTTCCGCTACCATCGCCTTTTTTCTGAAGCCTTGCAATATACGTTGCCGGATGTCTCCAAAACAGAATTATACAAAAAGACTTCCGAGTGGTACTGTCGAAACGATGATATCCAGGAAGCCGTCAAATATGCTCTGAAGTCAAAGGATTTCAGATTTGCATGCCCCTTTATAGTCAGTGCCTGCCCCAAGATGCTGGCGCAGGGACGGCTTGATACCGTAAAGAACTGGCTTTCTTCCATACCCCACGAAATCATGAAAAAGTACCGCCATCTTCAGTTGATAAAGGCATGGTTATCGGCGGCAGATTGCAATGTTGATGAGGATACTTTCGCATTGCAATTGAGGAGACCAGGAATGGAAAGCTGCGGCAAAAGCTTTCTTAAAGCAAGCATTCTATGTCTGAAGGCACTGCAGTCGGTTCTTAAAATGGATCCGGAAACGGCGGAGGCTCTGATTGGACAAGCAAGTAGCCTGATAAACGAGAACGATCGGTTTAATCTCATAAATGCCAAGCTGATCCTGGGCCATATAAAAATGCTTGCAGGCAGCATCCCGGAATCCGTCAGCCTGTTCCGAGAAGCCTATGCTCTGTCAAGAAAGGACAAGAATACCTATCTGGCCGGCATTGCATTGGCGTTCCTGGTCAGATCCCTGCATTTGCATGGCAAGAGAATGGATGCCGTACAGCTGTGTCAGAAGTACTTGCTTGATATACAACAACAAGGCGGCTCTCCAACTGGTGCCTGGTGCTCAATCCGCAGCTTGTATGCTTTTTTGCTGCTGGATGCCAACCAAGTGTCACAAGCTTCCGAAAACATCGAACTTGCTCTAACGCTTGCAGCCGACTGCCCCATCAGTCAAATGGAGGTCTATGACCTTCAGGCTCAATACCTCCGGATCCGGTTTGCAGCAGGAAAACTGGATGGTATGCATACTTTAGACAAACCCTTGTTTTCCCATTCTGTCATGGGTGATCACACCGGATTCCATGGCCCTTTTGATTCTTGCACCAGCTTGTATACAGCACAAGCGCGCATCTGTATTGCTCAAAACAATACGGAAGAAGCCGGCAGATGGATTGCCAAGCTGCATATCTCTCCCTATGACACTGACTATTATAAGAACATGGATGGCTATATTACCCTGGCAAATTACCTCCTTGTATGCGGCCGTTATCAAGATACCCTTTTACTATTGAACGGGATGGAGGGTTGGCTGAAGGCTACTGAACGTATGAGAAAACTGCTCGATGTGCTGATTATGAAAGCCGTCCTGTTCTTTAAAACAGGACGGTCCGAAATGTGCAGGGGCTTATTGTCCAGGGCATTGGAAATCGCAGCTCCCCAAGGCTTCATCAGATGCTTTCTTGAGTATGACAGGTGCATAATCAATGCAATACGCGAGCTGCACAATGTACATCCCGGTTTTGTTGACAGGCTGCTTGACTATGTTGCCGACGGAGACACGAAATCTGTTCGGAAATATGCCAGGCCCTCAGTTCCTGCCAAAAAAAACGTAATACCGGCTATACTGAGTGAAAGGGAAACTGAAATCCTGATGTGTATTGCAAACGGCAAGTCAAACGAAGAAATGGCAAAGGAACTGTACATATCTAAGAACACCGTCAACTGGCACATCAAGAACATTTTCCTTAAGTTAAAGGTCAATAACCGGATTAAAGCAGTGACGACCGGCAAGGAAATGGGTTGTTTGTAGGCATGTGCCTGCCTGCCAGCATTTTCGTCGCTATTTCTGATGATACAGGCTTGCTATAGAAATAACCTTGGAAGCAGTCGCACCCGAACTCTCTGAGTGTTTCACACTGTTCCTTGGTCTCAACCCCCTCAGCAATGACTTTTTTATCCAACTCATGTGCAGCACGTATGATTGCTGAGATGATTACCTTTCTCTTTCTATTATTGGGCAAAGCTGCAACATAGGATTTGTCGATCTTTATCAGATCGATATTTAAATTAGTAACATAATTCAGTGATGAATAACCCGTGCCAAAATCATCAATCGATATCTCCACGCCCATACGCCTGAGGATATCCAGCATACGGTGCGCTTCGTCCATATTGCTGATCAGTGCGCTCTCTGTCAGCTCCAGCTCCAGAAAGCTTGGATTGAGGTTCCAGCTTTCCAGTCTCTTTTTTACTTTGCTGCACAATTTCGAATCCTTGAGCTGGTTTGCCGATACGTTCACAGAAATGCTTACATCGTTGTAACCCTGGTTATGCCATGCCTTGCACTGTCTTATGGATTGGTCCAGCACCCAATCCCCTATCGGGACTATGTCATTGCTTTTTTCTGCCATGGGAATAAAGCAAGCTGGTGAAACCATCCCGTACTTTCTGTGATTCCACCTCAACAAAGCTTCAAATCCGACAATACGGTTGTGCTTCAATTCAACAATGGGTTGATAGTTCATCTGCATTTCATTCCGCATGATGGCATAGCCGATGTCCTTGTAAACCTCATAGTACCGGCTGCCGTCATACTCAAAGCAGCTGGTATCCTCTTTCGCACAGATTCTATAATTGTCTCCACCGGCCGCCTTTGCTTTTTCAAGCAAGATATCAAGCTTTGTGAGCAGCGTATTGACATTATCTCCATCCTTCGGATATTGGCATACACCGGCACAAGCACTGATGCAGAGTTTATACCGTCCAATGCTTATCGGCATTCTTATTTCCCTTAGCAGGCTATGTGCAAGCTCCCTAAGCTCCTGACCGGAGGAAATCCTTTTTATTGCCAAGAATGTATCACCTGCCATGCGGAAAAGGCATGCGTCTGCTCCCGCAACATGTTTGGACCTTTCTGCCATTTCCGCCAATACCCGGTCGCCGTTCTTGAATCCCAAGGCATGGTTGATCAATCTGAATTTGTCGATATCGACAAGTACGAATGCAAACTTGTCAGCCGGATTCCTTTCCTGGCACAGGCTCTCGAACCATTCGAAAAATCCGCTTCTGTCCGGCATACCGGATAAATACGCAGCAAAATCACAGTCATACATAGTCACCACTCTCCATTGCAAAAATAAATGTTTTTTCTGAGCAGTATTACCTATTCGCCCTATTGCTTTGTCCGTTTGGCCCGCACATATCGGCATATTTCTACAGAATATTTCATCTATTCTAATATTATATATACTGCAAGCATAAGGTATTTGTAACTACCCTTTTGGAGTGTCGTAAGCTCGCTACCCGTCAATTCAGGTGGGTTCCATAGGTCTTCATACCCAGGGCTAATGAAAAGTTGATTTTCCAGTCCTACTGCTATATAGTCAAATTGAGGCAATCCTCAAAGTATCTGCACAGTATTAAGGAGGTACACATGGAAAAAGTCATTTTGTCAAAAGAAAAGGAGACGCTTCTGATCCCCTTGTACGGCAAAGCAATGGAGAACCGGAAAAAGACTCCGATTCTGAAAGATGTCAAAGCCGAGGAAATCGTAAGCAGGATTGAATACGACTTCCGCGCTTTAAGAATACCGGAAAAAACCAATCTGATGATGTGCCTCAGGGCTAAACTGATAGACAACTTTGTCAGGGAGTTTTTATCCGGCAAGTCCGGTAATGTGGCTTTACACCTGGGCTGCGGGCTGGACAGCCGGTACAATAGAATTGAAAACCCCCATGTTGACTGGTATGACGTGGACTTCAGCGAGGTAATAGATATACGGAAGCACTTTTATAAAGAAACTGACCACTATCATTTGATTGGATCCTCTGTCACAGAAGCGGAATGGCTGAAAAAAATACCGCAGTCGCCAAAGCATGCCCTAGTGATCGCGGAAGGCTTGCTCATGTACCTGACAGAGGATGATATCCGGACGCTGCTTGGACGCCTCAGTGACCGGCTCGGCACCTGCACGCTGGTTTTCGATGCATTCAGCAGCTATGCTGCAAGAAAGGTCAGGAATCACCCTTCGATCAAAAAAACCGGAGCCGCCATCCATTGGGGAATTGATGATCCGGTGGATATGGAAAAATGGGGGGTTGGCCTTCGCTTTATTGGGGAAAAGTATTTTACTGCCAATGAAGAGATCCCAAATCTCATTACCGGTGCCAGGATCCTATTCAGAATAGCCAATCTTTTCCCGGCTGCAAAAAAAGCGCAGCGGATTCTGGTTTATGAAATGGATAAGCGTTAAAAGCTCGGCTGGAAACAGTCGGGCTTTTTTATGTTTTTTGTTACAGGATACTTGAAATTTCATAGTCAATGTATTATAATGTCTATTATAAACTAAACATATTTAAGGAGTGTCTATATTATGAAGATCCCCGAATTAAATTCAATGACAACAGCAGCTCCGCCTGACAGCCAGAACGGCGAAGATGAGAAAATCGTTAAAAGGTACTTTACCGAAGGCTCGTCTGGTGCACTAAACGCCTTCCCCGTCAGGGAAAGGAATAAACTGCCTGTCCTCCGCGAGATTCTAAAGCGGTTTCAACGAGGACAGCTTTACACAGAGAAGGAAGTCAACCAGATCCTGATGCCCATTTATGACGACTACTTCCTGCTGAGACGGTCACTGGTCGATTATAAGCTAATAGAACGCAAAAGGGATGGGAGCCAATACTGGGTGAAATAGAAATGGATCAGCGGCATAAAGTACGCCGCTGATCCATTTCGGTTTTATCAAAACGCTTTTTTGAATACTTCCAGATATTCTGCCTTACCCATGGGGCGGGGATTGCTGCCGGTGGACAGATTTGCCTCGGACATCTCCGCCAGCTTCTCGAAATCCGCTTCCTTAACGCCGATCTGCTTCAAGCTTGGCAGCTTGAGGTCTGCAACCATTTGCTTGACCATGCCGACCGCCTCTTCTGCAGCCTTTCTTTCATCACGTTCCATTGAACCCATTGCTCTTGCCACTCTTGCATAGCGGGCTGCAGCATGATCCAGACTGTATTCCATGACGTGAGGCAAAATAATAGAATTGCACACGCCATGGGGCGCATCATATATTCCGCCCAGCGCTTCTGCCATACAATGAACAGAAGCAACATCAGAATGGCTGAACGCAATACCTGCCAGCATGCTTCCCATCAGCATGGCTGATCTGGCTTTGATGTCTGTTCCGTTGAAATAGGCTTCCCGGATGCTGCCGGCGATCAGCTCAATGGCATACAACGCACAAGCGTCCGCAACAGGCTCGGATACGGTAGCCGAGTAAGCTTCGATGGCGTGGGTCAGCGCATCGATTCCGGTAGAAGCCGTTATGCCCGGCGGTAGTGTAACGGTAAGCTGGGGATCCAGCAGCGCAACCTTTGGGGCGATATGCACGCTCCGCATGGACATTTTAAAGCTCTTTTCAGAATCCGTAATAACCGACGAGAAAGTCACTTCACTTCCTGTTCCGGCAGTGGTCGGAATGACGATGAAGGGCTGTACCGGACCCGGAACCTTGTTTTTGCCCATATAGTCCTTGACACTTCCACCATAGCTGATAAGCGCAGAAGCGCATTTGGCCGCATCAATGGGACTTCCTCCGCCTACGGCGATGATGCCATCGGTCTTTCCTTCTGCTGCCGCTTTGGCAGCATTCTCTGCATTGTAATCCTTTGGATTGGGCTCAACAGCGTCAAATACAACATAGGTAAAGCCCTCCTGTTCCAGCAAAGCCGTAATCTTCCCCAGCAGCCCCGACTTGACGATCCCCGGATCTGTTACGATCAAAGGCCGGGTGACGTTCATTTCGCGCAGCTCCTGTGCCAGCCCGGCAACTGAACCGATACCGTATTCGATTCTGGTGGGCAGAATGAATGAGAAGCTATCCATCAGGTTGGTATTCATCGTTTCCCTCCTCGCATATCCGTTCGGATAGATTTGATTTATGGACAGAACCCCTTTGTAAAATAATCGTATCATATCAATTTTATTCCATAATCCGCTGCATGACAAGCCAAATACGTGGCAGTTTTCTTGGTAAGAATTTCGAAGCAGTCAAAAATATTGCTTGACAGATTCCCTCAATGGGTGTAAGATTAACAACAATAATCCAATATGCTTGAATCGATGACGAGGAGAGTAAGTACAACGCAGATTTTCAGCGAGCCGGGAATGGTGTAAGCCCGACATGATGCCTGTATTGAAGAACGCCTCCGAGATGTTAACCGAATGCAAGAGCGAGTAGGCTTAACCGGCTGTCAACCGATAAAATGACTAGGTATCAACGGCATCACGCTGTTCGTACCGATATGAGTGAGCAGTCGCTAATTAGGGTGGCACCGCGGATGATTCCGTTCCTATACGTCAGTATAAGAACGGTTTTTTTATTTTTGTAATTAAGATTTAAGGAGGAATCGAAATGGAAAGGACATATGTATGTGATATTGAAAAGAGCGCAGAAACAACACTGCTGGTAAGAGGATGGGTCCACAAAATACATGACCTCGGCGCCATAACCTTTGTGCATCTCAGGGACAAAAGCGGCATCGTCCAGTTGGTCTTTGACAAGGGGCTGGAGGAAAGCCTTCGGTTGGAAATGTGTATCGAAGTCCAAGGTGAAAAGGTAGAGAACGAAAAGGCACCAGGTGGCGTAGAGCTTTCAGTCAGAGCGCTGAAGGTATTGGGGAAGGCCTATTATGACACCCTCCCCTTCGAAATCAATAACCACAAAGTGTCAGCAGCATTGGAAACGCAGCTGGATCATAGAAGCATCAGTCTCAGGCGCCCCAAGACCCGTGCCGTTTTCAAGGTTCAGGAGGAAATCGTTGAAGCCTTCCGGGGCTATCTCAAGGGTCTGCGCTTCTCCGAGATCCACACCCCCAAGCTTATCTCCTCCAGTACCGAAGGCGGCTCCGAGATGTTTACGGTAAACTATTTCGAGCGCCGGGCTTTTCTGGCTCAGAGCCCGCAGTTCTACAAACAGATGATGGTGGGTGCCGGCTTCGAAAGGGTATTTGAAATCGGTGCGGCTTACAGAGCTGAGCTGCACAATACCTGGAGGCATCTGAACGAATATATCAGCCTTGACGTGGAAATGGGCTTCATCCATGATGAATTTGACCTGATGGATCTGGAAGAAGGCTTTATGAATTACCTGTTTGCTCACTTGAACAAAGCCTGTGCATCGGAACTTGCCATGTATGACATCCGGTTCCCGGAGGGGCTGCCCCGTATCCCCAGAATCCCGTTAAGCGAGGTTCAGGATATCCTGCTGGAGAAATACGGCAAGAAATCCCCAAGCGGCAACATTGATGCAGAAGGTGAGATCCTGCTGTCCCAATATGTGAAAGAAACCTACGGAAGCGATTTTGTTTTCCTGACAAAGTATCCGGCAGCCAAACGGCCGATGTACACCATGCCGGACGGTACCATACCGGACATGACCAAGAGCTTCGACCTGATCTATAAAGGTCTGGAGATCACCACCGGCGGCCAGCGGATCCATGATTATGAGATGCTGAAGGCCAATATCGTGAAATTCGGCCTGAATCCGGAGGACTTCAGTTTCTACGTCAACAGCTTCAAATACGGCATGCCCCCCCACGGCGGTTTTGCCATCGGCCTGGAAAGGCTGACCATGAAACTTCTGGATTTGGATAACATCAGGGAAGCAACCCTGCTGCCAAGAGATATGAAGAGATTGGAACCTTAGGAGGTAGAAGAATGAAAATACTGGTTGAAGACGTTCAATACATTGCGAAGCTGGCTAAACTGAGCTTCAGCGAGGAGCAGGCAAAGAAGATGGCCATGGAATTCGAAAGCATCTTGACCCACTTCGAATCCATTGATAAATTTGACCTAAGCGACATTCATCTGGATTTGTACAGTGAGGCGCTGCAGCCGGTACTGCGCAAGGATGAGACTGCTGTCTTTCCGGACAAAGAGAAACTGTTCCAAAATGTAAAATCCATGAGCGATACGTCAATCATGGTGCCAAAGATTTTAGAATAGGTGGAGATGACATGAAGATTGAGAGTATGACCGCTCATGAGATCAGGAGCGGATTGATAGAAAAACGCTTTACAGCTGAAGCAGTTGTCGCTGCCTGCTTTGAAAGGATCCGGCAAGCCGAACCGAAGATCGATGCATATCTGACCTTGTGCGAGGCGGATGCCATGGCTCAGGCAAGAAGCATTGATGAAAGGATTGAAAGGGGCGAGGTGCCGGGTAAGCTGGCCGGGGTGCCCATTGCCGTCAAGGACAATATTTGTACCGATGGAATCAAGACAACCTGCGCCTCCAAGATCCTGTATGATTTTATTCCGCCTTATGATGCCACCGTTGCAAAAAAGCTTAAGGACGCAGACGCTATCCTTATCGGCAAGACAAATATGGATGAATTTGCAATGGGTTCCTCCACTGAGAACTCAGGCTTCAAAAGGACCAGGAATCCCTGGGACCTTGAGCGGGTGCCCGGCGGTTCCTCCGGCGGTTCTGCCGCAGCCGTAGCAGCGGGTACTGTCCCCCTTGCTTTGGGCTCCGATACAGGCGGCTCCATCCGACAGCCCGCGGCTTTCTGCGGTGTCGTGGGGCTCAAGCCCACTTACGGCTTGGTTTCCCGTTTCGGCCTGATCGCCTTTGGCTCCTCACTGGATCAGATAGGTCCTTTTGCGGGAACCGTCAAGGACAGCGCCCTTCTGTTGGAGGCGATACAAGGCGAGGACCCGTTGGACAGCACCTCCGTCAAGCATGCTGTCCGCGAGGACTACCTGAGCGGCATCGAGGAAGGCGTAAAAGGAATGCGGATCGGTATTCCCGTTGAGTTCTTTCAAGCCGGACTGGATTCAGAGATTGCGGCTGCCATTCAAGAGAGTATTGAGCGGCTGAAAGCCATGGGCGCCATCGTGGAGGAAATGTCCCTGCCAATCACGGTGGAAGGCCTCTCCGCTTACTACATTATCTCCTCCGCTGAAGCCAGTTCAAACCTGGCCAGGTTTGACGGGATCCGGTACGGCTATCGACCCGAGGCTTTCGAGAACCTGGAGGAGCTGATGGAGAAGAGCAGGAGCGAAGCTTTCGGTGCAGAGGTAAAGCGGCGGATCATGCTTGGCACCTATGCCCTCTCCTCCGGCTACTACGATGCCTATTACAACAGGGCGCAAAAGCTGCGCAGTAAGATCCGGGAACAGTTCCGCGAAGCCTTCCAGCGCTTCGACCTGATACTCAGCCCGGTTTCCCCTGTTTTGCCATTCAAGAGCGGTGAAAAGAGCAGCGACCCCATTGAGATGTACCTTGCCGACATTTATACCATCAATATCAACCTGGCGGGTCTCCCAGCCCTCTCAATGCCCTGCGGCTTCAGCGCCGGCGGGCTGCCCATCGGTCTGCAGATCATAGGCCCGCATTTTGGGGAGGATCGTATCCTGAAAGCCGCCTATGCCCTTGAGCAGGAGCTGGGACTGCCGGACAGGAAACCGGCGATATAAAGGAGGAAATCATATGAGCTTTGAAACCGTTATCGGTCTTGAAATACATGCGGAGCTGCATACCCGGTCCAAGATATTCTGTTCCTGCGCCACCACCTTCGGCGCCAAACCAAACGCCAATACCTGCCCCATCTGCCTGGGGCTGCCGGGAACACTGCCGGTCCTGAACGAAGAAGTGGTCAATCTGGCTGTCAAAGCAGGGACGGCTCTCAACTGCCATATCAACAAGCTCAACAAGATGGACCGAAAGAACTATTTCTATCCCGACTTGCCAAAGGCCTATCAGACTTCACAGTATGACCTTCCCATCTGCAAAGGCGGGCATGTGGATATCGAGGTTGACGGTATGAAAAAAAGGATCCGGCTGAACAGGATCCACATCGAAGAAGACGCAGGCAAGCTGATCCATCTGGAGGAGCAGCCGGTTTCCCTGATTGACTACAACCGGGTCGGCGTACCCCTTATCGAGATCGTGACAGAACCGGACCTGCGTTCGGTGGACGAGGCGGTTACCTTCCTGCGGACCTTGAAAGCAATCCTGGAATACGGAGAGATTTCCGACTGCCGGATGGAGCAGGGCTCGCTCCGGTGCGATGCCAATATCTCCATGCGTAAAACCGGCCAGGACACCCTGAACACCAAAGTGGAGCTGAAGAACATCAACTCTTTCAAGGAGCTTCAGAAAGCGCTGGAAAAAGAGGAAAAACGTCAAAGAGAGCTTTATACCTTCGGCGAAGAGAGCAAAATCAAGCAGGAGACTCGCCGTTGGGACAGTGCAAAAGGCAAGACGGTTCCCATGCGGACAAAGGAGGATGCCCACGACTACCGCTACTTCCCGGAGCCGGATCTGGTACCCATCATCATCCGGGAGGAGCAGATCGTCAGCATCAAGGAAAGCCTGCCAGAGATGCCTGCTCAAAAAAAGGAGCGTTTTGCCAGGCAATATGGCCTTACAGAGAAAGAAGTCGATATCATCATAGGGGACAAAGCGCTTTCTCAATACTACGAAGCGCTGGTCCTGCTGGGCGCAGCCCCCAAGGCCGCTGCAAACTGGATTCTTGGCGATATTCTCCGCCTTCTGAAGGAGAAAGAGCTGGAAGCTGACCTGATCCCGGTCAGGCCCGACGCGCTGTACAGGCTGATCCAGATCATTGCCGAGGGAAAAATCAGCATTACTGCCGGGAAAGAGGTCTTTGAGGCGATGTTTATTACCGGTAAAAGTGCTGATGCTATCGTGGAGGAAAAGGGTTTGAGCCAGATCAGCGACAGCGTTGAGCTGGAAAAGATTGTCGAAGGCATATTGGACAGCAATCCGCAGTCTCTCAAGGATTATGCTGCCGGAAAGACACAGGCGGCCGGCTTCCTCATGGGGCAGATCATGAAGGCCTCCAGGGGCAAAGCCAACCCCCAGGTGACCAAGGAACTGCTGGACTCGAAATTGAAGGAACGGCTGGAATGAGGAAACAAAATAGAGCCCCTACTAAATCTTTACTAGGGGCTCTGATAATCATTTATTATACTTCAAAACTAGGTAAGGGAAGATTCAATCCTGATTCAATAAAATCTTCATTTTGCAATTGTTCTGCAACGTTAATTAGCCTAACATGTGCTGACTTCTTTAATGAGAATAAGGTTTTTTCTTGTGATTCAATTATACAAATAAGAAACTGCTCTAAAGCTATTAAGTCTTCTTTGCAAAAATATCCACTTCTTTCAATTATTAGATCCCAATAATTAATAGTATTACCATCGTCCTTAATTTTAGCCATCAATTCTTCCAGTCTTTTTGACCACCTTATTCTAAAATTACTTAACCCGTTTTGTTTATCCTTGAATGTGCATTCATCATTTTTAATATATGATTCCCACACCCATTCCTCAATTTTCTCTTCTAAAGGCAAATGCATTTTATATGTGTGTCGAATATTTCCAAGGATCTCACCTAGTACATAGCATGCCATGTTTGCTGCCTCTTTAGTTCTATTACTAGTAATAATATTAACATAATACTCAACAAATTCTTTTGGAATATCAAATGGCAGAAATAAACTGAAATTTTCTGTCTTATAAACTGCCTTGTAAAGTTCAACAAGTTCTGCTTCATCAAGAAGATTCGTAGATATTATTAGGGAAAGGGATAATTCAAAATCATCGGCATTAATATTCTCTTCTATATACTCATCGAGAATATGCTTAAATGTATTCTTAATTCTTTTACGAATACTTTCTGAGAAATCTTGACTCTCCCTTCTTAAAAACAAAATCATTGCAACATAATAATATGCTTTATCTTTATTTGAAGAATAGATACATAACAATTCGGATAGTGTTTCCATATCTATCTCATTATCTTCTAAAGACTCTATTAATAAAGACCCTTTTGATAAGTCATTCTCAAATATCCACTTCTCTATTTCATTTACTGTAGACAAACTAAGATTCGGGGCGAGCTGCCCACTTTGAGATTTCAACCAGAGTTCAACAAATGTAATATTATTAGCATTGACTATCTCCATTTCTAAGACTAAGTTACTAAGGTAATCTAAGTCTTTTTTATAACTGCCGTAGTCTCTTCTATATCTATGAATTAAGTTCAACATACTAATGTGATACTCCGTTATTGTATTGTCATCTTCTGGCATTTCTCCTATAAGTTTACATATTTCATCTTCAATAAAATATAACTTATTATTCTTACTCCGTACATTCAACAAATTCTTATACTTTTCTATAGATTCTATGTCTAGTAAAAACTCAAATAGTGCCTTGAACTGATATGCAACCTGGCAGTCGGGATCTAACATATCCAAACAAATCGAAATCCCATTTCTATTATCATCAATGCATGCCAGTATCTCCGGATTTACAATATTAATACATTTTAGCTTATAATTGTACTCACTATAACTCTCATAAATGTCTCTTAATTTTAGATAATATATTAAAAGCTCTATATAGCATTTACTATGACAATCATAGTATTTTTCATATGAATGTTTATATGTTTCGCATATTCTATCGTAAAAACCACTTATGCCCTTTTTGCGATGCGAAGGAAGATTTCTTAAAATTAAGCAAATGAATGAATCTACTGCCTTCTTTGAAGCTGGATAATACATATATTCTAATATTCCTAATACATCGCCCCTAAAATATATATAACTACCATAAAGCTTATCCATGGCACAACAAACCCATTGTTCTTTAATCTGATTAGCAATTGCGGTCTGAACAGCAAATTTTACTGCAACTAAATCGCAACTAATTGCACACGATTTTAGCCACTCCAGAAAGAATTCATCCACTCCGAAAGCAGCCAAATATAAATCTGAATATGCTTTTAATGTAAACTCATCATAATAGACCTCACCCATCATTTTTTGAATTTTAGGTCTTATAATTGTTCTTTTAAATCCATCTGTCGCATTAGAGTAACAATAGTTTAGCTCTTTTGCTTTATTAACATAGAATGAGCTTAACAAAGAAAAACTAAAGGACATAGCCCCTATCGCATTATGATCATTTAAGAATACTCTCTCATTTAACATCTCTACCACTAGACAAGCACCTCTTTTTGTGTAAATATCAATTCCTCTACTATCAATTTCTCTACATACATCTACAAGGCTAGAGATTTCTCCTGGACGTGTTCTTCCTACTCTGCCTGCAAAAAAAAGTGCCACATGATGCCAATGAGTTAATTGTAATAATGCTTTAAAGCGTACATCTCGTTCATTTGTTGATTTACTCGTATCTACTAGATGCATTGCAGCAAGAAACTCTCTCATACTAGTTATTGAAAATCCAATTTTTCCGTCTTCAAAATTCTCAATAAGAATTAGCCTTTCTTTGCATTCTTTCATGATTTGCTTGCATTTATTACTAATTTCTTCTTTATTCAACAATGGCTCATAAAAGAAAATATATTTCTTCATATGTGTCTGAAACTCATCTTCATTGAGTGAGGCATCGGTTTGCCCTTTCTGTGCCTTTCTATGAATTATATAAGCTAGATACCCATGAAATCCATATATAAGTTCTTTTTCCGTCCTAATCAAGTCAATATTCTTCTTCTGTTCTCGCTCATATATAACTTTCATATATGTATCAAAAAGCTCTTCTCTTTGCTTCGGAAGTATTCCTTTTGCACGAATAATCACCAATATAATTGTAACTTGTAAAGGACTATATGTCAGACTACTTACAATATCGTCTCTTATACAAATGTTAAATCTTTCGAGAATCAACATAGACTCATCTTCTATATATTCCTTTGCTTTTACCCATTTATTTGCATACTTTAAACATTTTTCATTTGATAACTTAGTTAACCTAATATGCAGAGACCTTTTAGGATTAAACTCGCCTGTATATCCATGTGGCCTTGTTGTTGCAATAACTTTTAAGTCCGTCCCGAACAATTCTCGCTGTTCATCAATAAACACATCAACATTATCAATTACTATTGTCCTTAACTCTTTATTTGAAACTTCATCTAGCCCATCTAGTACTAATAGTATCGGGTTATTTCTGAACACTCTTTGCAGTTTAGTAATATCTAACTGCATTCCTACAGACTTATATATCTCATTAATTATGTAATTTAATACCCCATTACATTGTGTATTACTTGAGCAATACTGTGCGTAATCCTTTAAAATGATCCTCAGGGGTATCCTAGGCATACATTTTGTATATTCATCTATCGCATCCTTTTCATCGATACTTTTAATAAATTCTTCAGTCTTCCCTAATAATATGGCTCTATAGAATTGCGATACAAATTGTGTTATAGTAGATTTGCCTTGTCCGGGTCCTCCGACAACAACAATATTCTTTATAGAGTCGTCAAACAAATAAGATAATGCTGACATTTTCTCATTTTTCACATTGTGTTCCCTCAAATAATTTTGTTCTCTTGAAATACTTTCGATATAAATATTATCAACACTCTGATTATCAAGTTCAATATCGAGATCAATAAAGACTTTATTTAACTCGATTCTTTTGTCTTCAAGATCGCCTGCATCATCAAGCATTGCATATTTCTCTGATATCGAATATTTCTTCAAACAATATGATTTTATAACGTCAACAAGTTCATTCTGCTCTGTCTTTTTTGAGCATACTAAATCAAAAATGATATCCCCTACTAATAAGAAATTCGAATATGTAAGTCTTATGTCTGCATGACTATCTAAAAATCTACATATTTCTTCTGCTCCCCAAACATGAATATGTTTAATTTTCCCTTTATATTTTGGAATAATTTCATTATCTATTACATCTTTTGTTCCTTTTCTAAAAGCGGGTGATAGAGATACATTTGTACACAAAATATAATTATCACATTGAATCTCATATTTATCTACAATTTTCCTAAGCTCTGAATCAACTTCAGCTACTATCGCCTTTCTTGCCGCATCCATACCAATTTGATTTATATCATGGAATTTTGCTTGAAATATCCATTTTCCTTCCCATTGTTCACTTACAGAAGGGTATGGGGCTTTCCCGTCAAATGTAGCTTCTCTTGCACCATCTTTACCCATCCCATATATTTTTGCTCCATTTCCAATTATCACTTGGATGAGACTTTGACACATGTTCTCAAACTCATTTGATCCTAAACTATTTAAGTAATACTTAGGCATAGCACTCCCTCCATGTTTCGATCTATTCATACTAATTCTACCATAATATGGCACTTATTTGCATATATAATTTACATAAAGACGTTTGCTATGCAATTGATATTTTCATCGTATATACAGTACTTATATAAGAGCAAATCAAGATTAAATTTTGATGTAAATCTATGCCCATCTCATGTAGCGCTGTAGTCCCTAATCAATGAAAAGGGCTTCGGCCAGATCATCGATGCGTGCGAACTGGAAAATCATTGAAGACATATTGGATAGCAATCCGCAGTCCGTCAAGGACTGCGCCGCAGGAAAGATACAGGCAGTCCAGCATTTTTTATTTATGCATAAATCCCCCTATGGTCGCATATACATGCCTTAAATTTAAAATCAACCATTCTGTTGTTCCTAAAATTGGAGGGAAAACCATGAAACTCATCCTATTGGGTCCGCCTGGATCAGGGAAAGGGACGCAGGCTGTCAGAATCACGCAGAAATACAGAGTTCCCCATATATCTACGGGAGATATTTTCAGAAGCCACATCCGAAGAGAGTCTGCGCTGGGACTTGAGGTGAAAAACTATCTGGACCAGGGCTTGCTGGTACCGGATGAGGTAACAGTCCGTATCGTGGAAAACCGCCTGACCGAGCCGGATTGTCAGGACGGTTTTCTGCTGGATGGGTTCCCTCGGACCCTGATGCAGGCGAAAGCGCTGGACGAGGGACTGCAGAAGCTGGGAAAAGCACTGACTGCCGTTATCAATCTGGAGGTCCGTAACGATACCGTCATTAAGAGAATGGCGGGACGGCAGATCTGCAGCGGCTGCGGTGAAACCTACAACCTATATTTCAATAAGCCTCAGACCGAGGGGATATGCGATAAATGCAACAGGGCTTTATACACCCGATCGGATGACACCGAAGAAACAATTGCTAACAGGTTAAGAGCATATGCGGGACAAACGGCTCCGCTAATCGGCTATTATAGCAGAAAAGGACTTCTTGTTCCTGTCAACGGGGAGCAGTCAGCCGATGAGGTTTTCAACTCGGTTTCAGGCGCTTTGAAATTGGGATTTTTGTAGATTTGTTTGAAGAGCATAAGACAAATTAACCGTTCTTGCGTATTGATGTATGAATGCACTCCCTTTGTATGGCATTACTTGAATTACAAGGGAATGTGCCTGATAAGAACGGAGGTCCCGAGATGAAACAAAAGCAATCCTTTAGCACCCTCTACCTGGGGGCAATCCTTGCAATAGCTGTTATTTCAGCTGTTGTTTACTTCACGGCGGCCATTATCTCACCCAATGCAAAGCAGCTTTTTAAACATAGCGCAACCGTGACAACAGTCACCCTCCCTGCAGAAAATTTCATGCCGGTTGATGCCAACAAGGATCTGACAAGACAAAAAAGCAGGTTGATCGTCGTTGAGAACTTTCATGCCGTCAAGCTGGACAATAATAGAAGCCTCCACATTTACCTGCCGCCGGGTTACTATGAGAATCGTGAAAAGCGGTTTCCTGTCCTGTACGCCCAGGATGGAAAAAGTGTCTACGACCTTTCCGATTGGTCAAAAGAATCTCTGAACATGCACCGCACTGCGGACCAATTGATCTCGGAAGGCAAGATCAAGGAAATCATCGTCGTGGGCATCGACAACATCGGCAATGAGAGGCTGAATGAATATGCCCACTGGGACGGTATTGACAGGGGGAATCAGATTACAGCCAAAGGCCTTTTGTACGAAGACTTTGTCCTTCATGATGTGAAACCCTTTATTGACAAGAATTTCCGGACTTTGGCAGACCGGGACAACACAGCGATGCTAGGCGGCTCCATGGGTGGATTCGTGACCTTCAATATTGGGTTCAGACATCCCGACATCTTTAGTCAGCTGGCCATGATGTCACCCTATCTAGGGTGGGGAAACGGCAAATTATACAATGAACTCAGCCAGGGCGAGTATAGTGGGAAGAAACCGCTGAAGCTCTGGATCGACGCGGGTTCTGAAGAAAAAGATTTTTTAGATATGGTGGGTAGCGGTGTCGCACTGCTTTTAAACCAGGGCTATCAGTATCCCGGTGAACTGGCGGCATATGAGGCACCTGGCGGTGAACACACCGAAAGCTCCTGGGAAAAACGGATCGAATCGATTCTGCTGTATTTCTATGGTGACATTGGTAAACCAAAATCGGTTGAGCTTTTTATAAAAGATGAGATCAACCTGAGCAGCCAGCGGCTGGAACATATCAATGCAGTAATCACCTATGACAGCGGTTTTAAAATGACGGATCTTTTCGGCCGTTTCGAGGTGGAAAACCCAGATATATTGCGGCTTGATTCCGTTTATGGGAACATCATTCCCCATAAGGAGGGCACGACAAGCATACGGTATACAAGTCCCTCCGGCTTGACCGCAGAAGCTGCGGTCACCGTCGTCAAATAAGCCGGTGAACCCGGGGACGGTTCGGGCAAAGGGACTCAGGCAGCTTCACTTTTGAAGGTTATCAGTTTAAAGGCCTGCACGACGGCTAAAGGCATAGCTGAAGCAAGGTATACAACCAGGTACTGGTAATAATCAAGGGGCACAACTTCAAAAACATGCATCAACGGGTCCATGGTCAGGACAAGCTTCAAGAGAAGATAACCGATGGCAACCGCCAGCCACAGGTATTTGTTTGTGAATATGCCGATCCTGAAGACCGATGCTGCCGAACGTGCGTTGAAGCCATGAAGCAGCCTGGAAAGACATAAGGTTGCAAAGGCCATTGTACTGGCGTCCGCTGCATTTCCGGTTTGGAGTCCAATGTGAAATGCCGCCATGGTGCTCAGTGCGATTAGAAAGCCTTCTGCCAGCACTTCGGTTGTAAAAGCCCTGTTCAATATCGGCGTCTTGATATCCCTGGGTTTTTCATTCATCATTGAGCCAGTGTGGGGCTCCATGCCTAAGGCAATTGCCGGCAGGCTGTCCGTCAATAAATTGATAAAGAGCAGATGTACCGGAGCAAAGGGGATTGGGAGCGCCGCTACGGAGGCATAGAGCACTGACAATATGCCGGCCGTGTTTCCTGAAAGCAGGAACCGAATAGCATTCTTGATATTGGCGTAGATGCTTCTTCCATTGGATATTGCCTTGACTATGGTTGAAAAGTTGTCATCCGTCAATACCATCGCTGCTGCGTCCTTGGCCACCTCTGTTCCGGTAATGCCCATGGCTATGCCTATATCCGCCTGCTTGAGCGCCGGTGCGTCGTTGACTCCGTCCCCCGTCATGGCAACCACATTGCCTTTTTCCTGCCAGGCTCTTACGATTCTGATCTTGTGCTCCGGAGAAACCCGGGCATAAACCGAAATTCTTTCCACCATTTCCTTAAGCTGCTCATCACTGGTTTCATCCAGTTCCCGGCCTTCCATGGCCTCCGTTCCCTCCCTGAGGATGCCGATTCTTCGGGCAATGGCCGAGGCTGTAATTTTATGGTCGCCGGTAATCATGACCGGCTTGATGCCTGCCTCGATGCAGCTCGCCACTGCCGAAGCGGATTCCCCTCTCGGCGGGTCCATCATGGCAATCAGCCCGAGAAAAACCAGATCTGCTTCATCGGCAGGGCTCACGGCGTGCTCTTCCCCCACTTCCTTGTAAGCAAAGCCCAGGACTCTTAGCCCTGCCTCGGAAAATTCTCTATTGATGCTTTCCAGCTCATGCTTAGAAGTGTCGCTTAAAGGAAAAACACCGTCTGCTTTTTCTATCTGCGCTGCTCTTTGCAAAAGGGCATCGATTGCACCTTTGGTAATCATAATCCTGCTATCCCTATAACGGTTGAAAGTGCTCATCAGCTTCCGGTCAGAATCAAAAGGAAGCTCCCCGATTCGGGGATAATGCTCTCTCATAACCAGTTCATCCAATCCGTATACTTCTCCCAGGTTGACTAGGGCAATTTCGGTAGGATCTCCGATATCTTTCTTTTCGATGGTAACAGCATCATTGCAAAGCAAAGCCATTTGTATCAGTTTCCTTTCCAGGACCTTGTCGTGGTTCAGCTCGTCATATGCCAACACTTTTCCATCTACAAAAATCTTCTGCACCGCCATCCGGTTCTGTGTTAGTGTACCGGTTTTGTCTGAGCATATGACAGAAATACTCCCCAGGCTTTCCACAGCATGCAGCTTCCGGACAATGGCATTCTCCGTGGCCATTTTCTGCGTCCCGATGGCAAGGACAATGGTGACGATGGAGCTTAAAGCTTCGGGAATTGCTGCCACTGCCAAAGATACCGCAAACATAAAGGACTCTATTAATGCATGCCCCCTTGCCAGGTTTAAACCGAAAATGACGACGCATATGCCCAATATTGCCAATGCCAGCTTTCTTCCAAAGCTATCCAGGTTTTCCTGAAGGGGCGTTTTCTTTTCCTTGGCAGTCTCCAGCAGGTTGGCTATTTTCCCTATTTCAGTATTCATTCCAATGGCAGTTACAAGCATGACACCTCTTCCATAGGTCACAAAGCTGCCTGAGAAGGCCATGTTTTTCCGGTCACCGATAGCGACATGATGCCCATCGATGACTTCCGTGGTTTTCAGAACACTCTCGGATTCGCCTGTCAGTGAGCTCTCATTTACCTGCAGGCTGAACGCCTCCATGAGCCTGCCGTCGGCACTGATATAGTCCCCCGCATCCAGATAAAGAATATCGCCTGCCAATACTTCTCTGGAGACAATCTCCATCCGCTGCCCGTTCCTCAGAACTTTGGCACTGGGGGACGAGAGCGCCTTCAAGCTTTTGAGGGACTGCTCCGCCTTAATATGCTGCACTGTTCCTAAGGCTGCGTTGATCATAACGACAACCAGGATTACAGCCGCACTCTCAAGCTTCCCGAGGAAAGCGGAAATAACAGCTGCAGCCAGCAAAATAATTACCAGGAAATCCTTGAATTGTTCGAAAAAGATTTGAACCGCACTCTTTTTCGCAGCTTCCTCCAATTCATTGAAGCCCTGCTCTTTCCTAAGCCTTTCTACATCCGCTTCCGTCAAGCCCTTGTCGGTGACCTTCAGCTCCTTCAAGATATCTGCAGCAGTCCGTTGATAAACGTTCACCACCATACATTCTCCTTCACACAATATAATCAGACTTCTAATATTGTTCCCATATTTATGGGAAGTAAAAAAGACTCTTAATATAACGCTGGCGCAGGTTATACTAAAAGTCTCGTCTCCCGCCGGGCTGCAGAGCCAGATAAAGTTCCCTCCATCGGATGTTGACTTTGCAGTTACAGACTACTCCCTCTTAATAAGGTGTACAAATATTCAGTTCATCAAGATGATACCATCTGCCAGCGGGAAAGTCAATACGGTGCTATGCTCAAAGCATCACACCTGTCTCATTCCCTAACCAATAATCAGCTATCCCGTGTATGATTGGACCTGCTAGAATATAGACTGAATCTCCAGGTATTTGTTTATAATGCCTTGTCCGAAAGCAGTCAGAGATGCAATTAAAGCCAATGCTACGAATGCAAGCACAAAAAGGTATTCAATCATGCCTTGACCCTTTTTGTTTTTCAGCACTTCTTTTACCTTGAGTTCGTTCCTGTGGCGCGTCATTTTAACCGCCTCCCATTGCTTCGTTCTATCCATTATAAGACTTTTATGCAACAAGAGCCATCCACCGCAGGTATTAATTTGTATAGGGACATAAGTGTGAATACTGAGCACATTTACCTATAGGCTCTGCATACGGCTTTCTATTGCACTTCTTCTCTCAGCACCCAAGCCTTGTATGAACTGCCTGAATAAATCCTGCCATTCCTTTTCCATCTCATCCTCTAGCGGCACAAGTTTGCAAAGAACTGCCAGCTCCATCTCGCCCAAAGCATCAAAAACAGCCTTGTACTCATTCCCATACAAGCATTCCGCATTCAGCACGTCGACAAAGTCTTCCAGTGAATGAAGGTTGGTTCTGATGATTCCAACCTTGCCGGCTATGCTTTCACTTTCCGAAATGTTCCGGACAATTGAACGGAAGCGTGCATCACTGAGCCTATTGCCTGCCATCAGAATATGATTGATGTCCTGCCCTGCTGTTTTCTCCTCCGTTATGATGAAGTGCCGCAAGCTTTTATTCTCTACCGCATTGACGAGCCTCTTGATAAACAGTACTTTGTAACGGTGGAGATATGCGATGAGCTTCGGTTCGCTTATGCCCAGATCCTCAATGACTCTGCCAACTGCGTCTTCGATGACTGCACCGGTCTTGACCGCACCAAGACTGCCAAGCTTGCTTTCCAAGATTTCATACTGAAATCGTGATATGACCAGATTGTCTGCGTTAATTCCAAGAAGCACGGAAAAAATGGCATTATTTATGACGACTTCGAAAAAGTTATAGGGTGACTCCTTGTAATTGATTTGGTATACCCTCCCGTAGTTTTCCAGAAGCCTTATAACCGCTTCCTGCCCGAAACACCTGCAAAAGCGGTTTTCTATGTCTATGTTTTCTATGTAGTTCCTGATGTAAAAAATTCCCCGGACACTCATATCATCAAAGACCAGGGGATAATCGATGCTGGCGGTGGTGTCATGGGCGTTGAACATCATGTTGTAATCCCTGAAAAAGCCCGGCAAAGCCTCCAAAACAGTGGAATTGTATATCTCCTGAGGAACATCCGGCTTATTTCTGCGCATTTCCCTATAGCGTTCCTTTGTCTCTTCCACATAAGACTTTACAATGCCTATACCTTTTTCATGAATTACGTTTATGCTTGCCGATTTCAAAAGCGCCAGCCCTTCTTCAGGACTGTTCAGCCTGCTGACACAGGCATCCATGGCATAGTAAATTGAGCTGAGGATTGCCTCCGCTGTTTCGGTCTTGACCGATGCACTCTCGCCTTTGGTATAACGCATGATCAAGTCTTTTAATACCGATATGATCTTTTCCTGTATTGTATACAGCGCATGTTTATCCAACAGTCCTGCCCTGATACCCTCCTTGAGAAGTGAAAGCACATATTGATTGGGGTCCAGGTTCTCCCTTCTGATCTGCCTGCCGTCTATAAGCTCAAACGCCACAGCTGCACCTCCTCCTCTACAAAGTCGCCCATTTCCAGACTCTGCTGCCGGATATTTCTAGCGAAGGCTTCCAACTCCCGCCCCTTCAAAAGCTCTATAGCTCCCCCGCATTCATTTTCAAAGTACGCCTTCATGGTCTCTATCAGCGCATCGTCCCCGATCTGGTCCTCTGTTTCGTTTTTCATATAATGAAAAACCTCCACCAAATCCATAAGGACCGCAGCATACTCTTCCTGCTCTATATACGTTGATGTACTAAAGCTTTGCACCAGCTTTTTCAGCACTTCAATATCCAGTTCCACCCGTCCGAGACTTTGAAGCACCTGGTTTCTTGCCGTCAATATCTCCTTTGCTGCATCTGCTGTTAACGTCAGGCCATGACCTTCCGAAACTTTGCTGGCCAGCAGCAGCTCATTGACTTGTACCTCCTCCAGCATCATGCTCATTGAACCCAAAATACCTGGCAATGACATCTTACCCCTCCTTTAAAAAATATTTTGTAAAAGGTATTGACAAAATCAAAAAAATAAGCTACTATATAATTGAGATATTATATATTTATGGTATTATACGCTAAATATGGACTCCTGTCAAGGGAGTCTTTTATATTTTGGGGGATAAAAATGCAAAGGACCGTATCGATTCAACATCGTTATACGGTCCTTTGCATTTCATCACTCAATACGTCAAATCATCCCAAACAAACAATGTTCTTGTTTTATTGATCCAATCCTCCCTGATCAGCGAATACCCGATTGCATCAAAAACCCTTCCGTCACTGCAAGGCCAACCATTCCGGTAATGGGCTTCCCTCAGGAACCCTGTCTGGTGAAACAGCATTCTCATGACATGGTTGTCCTGCCTGGTATAGCCCAATAGCCTTCTGACATGGGGGTAGTTGCAAAATATATAGTCCGCCATCCATTGGACTGCTTCCTTCCCATAACCTTTCCCCCGGCTGCTCCTGCGGATCCGGATATCAAAGGTTACGGCATCATCCTCCAAGTCATTGATTTTTATGATACCTATTTTGTCCTGACCCTTTGTCATCCAGAAGGTCTTAACATCTTTGCTTCCGTATGCAGCAGCTTCAATATTCTTTCTGATGGATTCCTCCTCCGGATTACTGACGCCATGAAAGTCCCATGTATCTGTCGTCAGGAATCTGACCAGATCATCCGCCTCGTTATTGAATTCGGTAAATATCAGCTCCATCTATATCACTCCTTCTTATGCACACTCTTTCCCAACCAATCAATTCCCAGCCGGGAGCCTTACGATAAAAACAGTCCTGCCTTCTGAACTGCTGACGCCTACTGATCCCTTGTGCAGCTCAATAATGCTTTTCACAATAGCAAGGCCCAAGCCGGCGCCGCCGTCATGCCCCGAACGCGACTTATCTACGCGGTAAAACCGCTCGAAAACATGAGGCAAATCAGCTTCAGGTATGGGTTCTCCAAAGTTGATGATCCGGATAACGGCCTCAGTGCCGTCACCCTTTAGTTCAACGTCTAAGTATTTGCCGTCTTTCCCATACTTGATGGCGTTGCTGATCAAGTTGTCAAAAACCCTGGTAAGAAGCAAAGGATCTGCATTGACCATCACCTTCCCGCCAGGAAAATACAGCCGGTATTCCATTCCCGCTTCTGTCAGTGAAGGCATAAAGCCTAAGATGACCTGCTCCAGAAGCTGACCTAAGCTGATCCATGCCTTGCTGATGGCTATCCCGGAATTGTTCAGCTTGGAAAACTCAAAAAGGTCATCAATGAGAACTTTGAGGTCCTTGCATTGATTGTAGGCAATGGCGCTATACTGCCTTACTTTTTCTGCATCGCTGCAGTCCATGTGGCTTATCAATTGCAGATACCCCAGTACAGAGGTCAACGGTGTCCTCAGATCGTGGGACATGTTGGCAATCAAGTCGTTCTTGCTTTTCTCCAACCTTCTTTCCTCTTCGATGGATGCTTTCAGCCTGGCGGCCATGCTGTTCACGGTCTCTGCCATTTTTCCCAGCTCGTCGTGGGTTTTGACGGAAATATGGATATCCAGGCTGCCGTCGGAAATCTGATCAAGGGTTCTTGTTATCTCTTCCAGGTATAGGACGTTTTTTCGGACCAGTATCAGGAAAAAAGCAATGGTGAGCCAGGAGAAAATGAACAAAAACAATAATATGAATGAAAACACATGCTGATTAAAAAATACAGCGAACGGCCTTGACAGCGATGCGATGAGCATGATCACGCACAGGATGAGCATGCATGCGCCGGCCATTCCGGCTCCTGCCAGCAAGGCCCAAACCAGCTTTGCACGGATTGTGGTATTCTTAGCCTTCAATTTTATACCCTACCCCCCATACCGTTTCAATCAGTTTCGGTTCTTTGGGATTCTCTTCGATCTTTTCTCTCAGCCGCCACATATGGACCATGACCGTATTGTTGGATTCGAAATACTTTTCCTTCCATACCCTTTCAAAAATCTGCTCCGCACTGAAGACTGTCCCAGGATTGCTTGCTAAAAGCAGCAGGATCTCATACTCAGTCGGCGTCAGATTGACCTCGCTGCCGTAAACGGTAACCGAGTGGTTCTTTCTATTCAGGACAAGCCCTTTTATTTCGATCACACTATCATCAGTATGGCGGTCCACCTGTGTGTTGAAATAGATATAGCGTCTTAGCTGGGATTTGATTCTGGCAATCAGTTCCATGGGATTGAAGGGTTTTACCATATAATCGTCAGCGCCCATCCCGAGCCCCAGGATCTTATCCATATCCTGAGATTTTGCACTCAGCATGATGATGGGAATATTGAGCTTTTGCCTGATGCGCCTGCACACTTCCATCCCGTCAAGTCCCGGCAGCATGATATCCAGAATCACCAGATGCAACTTTTCTGTTTCCAGTATTTTTAGGCCTTCAGGACCATTCAGAGCTTTATAGACCCGGTAGCCTTCATTCTGAAGGTAAATCTCAATCAGCTCTATGATTTCCACCGTATCATCGATAATCAGAATGTTATAGCAGTCCATCCTCCGATTCCTCTTTCCAAAAGTAAAATATTAATGATACCATTATAGCACCAGGAAAAAATTTACTCCACCTTGTTTTACAGAAGCTAACAAGGTGGAGTAAGCAGACAATCTAATTCCTGACCTTCATGGGCAGTTGAGCATATGATGACAGCGCGCTGTTTCTATGTATTTCCATCACCACATCTCCATTTTCGGGTATCTTTCTGAAATTGGAGGTATCATGACCTGCTATTGCAATCCTGATTCTATGCCCTTTCTTTATCAGTACCGACGTAGCATGCATTCCTATTTTCAATTCTTCATTTTCACCCGGTTTAAGCAGTTCCCCGTCTTTTTTCAGGAAGGAATGCTTTGGTCCCAGAACAGCGCGCCCCAAGTCGGCTTCCGTCACCTTTCTATGAAGCGCTCTCAACTGTCCTTCCGTAATATAGGTTACTTTCCCGTCCGGGGCAACGTCTTCAAGGTAGGTGTAGAATGCACCGTCAGCTGCTGTGGATGATAGGTTCAGTGTCACAACAGGGACCCCTGTTATTTCCATATCATTTTCTAAAACGCCGCTGGTATAGGTAAGCAGCTTCTTGTCTTCTTCAGCTCTGTCAGGATATAGTATCCGGCCTCCGCCCAGGTTTGTACGCCACCTGCTGTTCTCACCGGTCGTCGCTGTAAAATCGACCTTATAGCTGTCTCTTCCGGAGGCATCTGCAGGTACGTTCTCACTGAGGCTGCCATTTGGACCAAAGTATAGAGTCTTATTCTCGAAGCCTGCTGCCGGCCAGGTGCTCGTTGTATTCCATTCTCCTTCTCCAAAGGTATAGTATCGAATGCTATTATTAAAGTCACCGGCTTTGCTTTTGTCATCCTTGAGATAGCAATCAAAGAATTGGACGACTTCATTGGCCTGGGCATCTTCCAGCTCTTTCTGAGGAACCCGCTTACCCGTTAAAGGATCACTGAAGTGCTTTCCCCCATGGCTCCAAGGACCAATGACAAGGGTCTGCGGGTTTTTATAGGTTAGAAACCTTTCGATGGCACCGTTAACTGTCCCGGCATCCTGCCAGCCAACCCTGACATATAAAGGTACATTGGATTTCTCGATTTCTTCCTTGTAAATGTAGGGTGAGAGTGAGGCTGCCGTGTATTCTCCTGTCAAGGCATCATCATTATAGGTTGTCTTTGCTAACGCTTCATACATATCGATGGTCTGATGGCTGCTAATTGCCGCTTTCAGCTGTTTGCCGTTTTTATCGGCACTAACCGGTGCAATACCGCTGCTAAAAAGGTCTTTTTTGTTCGAATCGGTTATGACATT
The DNA here is from genome assembly GCA_021083345.1 of Calditrichales bacterium MX18-03. GTDB lineage: Bacteria > Bacillota > Clostridia > Lutisporales > Lutisporaceae > JAJGRE01. The sequence goes on from JAJGRE010000001.1 coordinate 1,666,697, forward strand.
AGCTGCGCACCAGTTCTTCACCAGGAACTCATTAAATATCCCCCCCGGTGCAGCGGATTGTGCCAACACATCAAAATCGGGATACATCAAAACGGCTGCCTTTAGTGCCGGGTGGTTGGATACGGTTGCAAGCTCAGCTGTATTTCCGCTGTAGGACACACCATATGCCCCTACTTTTCCATTGGACCAGGGCTGCTTCGAAATCCAATCAATCACCTGCCCCATATCCGAAACCTCTTCTTTTGAAAACTCCATATCTCTGGTTCCGAAGGAGGCTCCGGAGCCTCTGGCATCAACAGCTACAAATGCGTACTTTGACTCCAGCAGCTTTACGATGGTTGCCGGTGGAATCTCTTTTGCTATCTTGAGATTCATCAGCGCATTCAGTAGAAAACTTCTTTTGCGCTCTGTACCATACCGCGTACTTTCCATGACCGCAGGGACTTTCTCGTCCTTTTTCATACCGGCTGGAAGTGTATATCTGACTGCTATCTTTGTTCCGTCTTCCATGGTGACATATACCGATTTTCTAGCACCGGGCACCGGGTCTTTTGCGGGGATCAGGCCGGCTATTATAAAAACCGAGGTGCCGATGAGCGCCGCAAACAGCACAATACCCAAAATGACTTTCAATATTCTCGTACCTTTTTTCATTTCAAATCCTCTCAATTCTCAATTAATTCGTTGCTATGCCTCTAATATACATGGAAATCTTCTGCACGAATTAACTTATTGCTTAAGGATTTCTTACGAATTTCTTAAGAAGCTGAGGGGTGAAAAAATGTATCCATAATATGGTATAATACTAAAAGATACGTATGAGACCCTATTGAGTAAACTTTTTTTGTGGAGGGGTAATGATGAAGATTTCGAAGTTTGCGGCCAGCGTGGTGATCGCGTCAATGGTGGTTTCCAGTGGGCCTATTCTGTCGGCAGACAACGGCATAAACCAACCGGTGCCTGTAGAGGTGATGCCAGAAGCTATCAAGGTAGAAATCCCGGCGGATAAGCTTAAAGTACCTGCGAAAACTGTAACTCCCAGGCACTGGGTATATGATGAGCTGGCAGCCTTCAAGCAGCTGATGCTGCCGGTGGTTCAGAGCAGCACTGTTGCTGAAGAGAACAAAAATATACTGCTGCACCATATCTTTAATGCCGCAAAGCTGGATCAGCCTATACAGGCCGATCACTGGGTCTTTCTCCTGGGGACCGTATTAGAGCTGCCTGCTGAGAAAAGTGAGCAGCTGCTAGACATGTATGCATATGGACTATCGACAGGAAATGAGATAAAAAGAGAAGATGCGGCAGGCGGGCTGGTGAAGCTGCTGACCCTTCGCTATCTCAGCGGACAGACAAGCGCAGCCGATCTGGAACCTGCTAAAGTCTTGAAGGATCTTGACATTATCAGCGACAGGCAAAGCGTCCTGGTTCAGAAGGCTTATTGCGAGGGCATACTGGATTCAACAGTAAAAGACATGTTCAGGCCAGCTGACCGGCTGACCAATGCTGAGGCTGTTTCCGTATTGTATAGGGTCATGCAGAAGTATCATATTGACTTGAATGATACCGGCAGTAACGGTTACAGCAGCACACAGCAGCATTGGGCGGACCGGGAACTTGAAGCAGCGGCCGCAAAGGCAAAGAAAAAAGCTGAGCGCATAAATGGTGTAGAACGGATTATCCAAGCAAAAGGCGCGGATGAATCGGTCAAATCTCTTGATTCGCCAATTACCATTGATAAATGGAACGAACTCCTGTTTTATACCTTGAATCTGGAAGAAGCCACGTACGAGAAAAGCTTTTTGGAAAGCTATACCTATGGCCTGACAAATGACAAATACGTTACCCGTGCCAGTGCTGTTGCAGGCATGGTGAAGCTGCTGCACGCCTCGGAAAAGGTAGGGTGGCGGGATGCAACCGAAGATCAGAAAGCTGCCGCTGCAGCTTATTTCACTGACTACAGCAAATTCCGGGATCAGAGCAAATTGTCCATCGCCTTTGCAGAAGGCCTGATAACAGGATTCAAAGACTGCAGCTTCAAACCGGAAAAAAAACTGACCAATGGCGAAGCGTTGGTTCTGATGCTGAGGATCATCCACAAATATGATTAGCCGAAACGCTTTAGGCACAAGAAAGGAAAGGTGGGATTGTTTCAATCTCCACCTTTCCTTTCATAATGTGCCCTGTATACCGTTTAGAATATCTGCTGCATGTTTATTCTGTGCATTTTGTGTCTGCCGTCTATGCATTCTGAATAACAGAAACTGTCCAGTACATCTTTCTTAATTTTTTTGGCTGTTAATCCTATGGATACCACCAATACTGTTACGGATAATAAAGCTGCTAACATGTTAAACCCTCCATTTATATATTGATCACATTTGCCTGTTTTGCTGTATCGTAATTCTACGATTTAATTGTATCGTATTTTTACGATTAAGTCAACGACTTTTTAATAAACCCTAAGGAAATATTATAATAATAATCAGACTCCAACCAACGCTTTTCTTTATAATAGCGATAATCCCGATACTTGTCGTCCAGCATCAGCCCGATATTTGTTCGGCTCATCCGGAACAGCAAAGCGCCTCCGAATATCCCTTGAGCAACTATAGCAGTGAAGGCTTTGCTGAAAAAAACGGCCGGTGTAAAACAAAAGCCAGCCGGTCCAAAAAGTTTTTCATCAGTGCTGTTACCTGATAAGAATAAACAGGGGTGGCAAAAATAACGCCATCTGAAAGATACAGCTTCTCAAGTAGCAGATCCCGATCATCTTTCAACGGACAATATTCCTCTCCTTTTTCAAAACACAGCTTACACCCGCTGCAATATTCAAGATGATAATCCTTTAACCAAACATACTCGAACTCAATTTCCGAATATGATTTCAAATTTCGCTCAAATTCTTGAACCGCGTGATAAGTTGCCTGCTTTCGCACCAATTTGGATTGTAAAATATTGTATGCAGCTCTGTCCGTTGCGGTTATGCCGCTCTTTGTGTACTGTCTTTGCTCAGAGTCTTTGCTTGATTAAAAACGCCTACCAGCATCAAGTTTACGAAAGGAAACACTACAGCATAACCCACTATCCCAATGTCTCGGATCAGCATATTTCCATTTACAAGTCCCAGCAATCCGGCAAGACTCAACAGGCCACTTATTATCATTAATACTCGTACAGCTGATTTCACCCTATCCCCTTTGAAAACAGGTGCAGCAAAAAGCATGGAAAGAGCAAAAAACAAGTCCCACGCCAATATATCCAATGCATAGATCACCGAAGGCCATTTAAATGAAAAGATATAAGAAAACAACTGCACATCCGTTATGGACGCAATTGGGCGGCTGACGAACAATACCAGAAAATGCAGGCTGCAGGTGATGCAAGCCATAATGCCCATAAAAACAAGCGCCGTGAGGCTCAACACTTTGCTTTCCTGCGGTGCATAAATATGGATCTCAACCATAAGCACCACCATCAAAGGTGCCATTGCCAAAATAATGATCTCCATTAATGAAAACCAAGGGTCACTTATCGGATCCAATTGCGATTTGAGTGACAATAATCCGATAGTCGTAACAACAATGTAGATGATCCCCAGGAAAAACAGAGCTGCTGCTGTTGTTGTTCCAATTCGTCTTTCCAAATCCGTTAAGGCTTTGTATAACATCATTTTTCTCCCTTCACTTTGTTTCAAATCCAATTTATTTGTTTTGCCGGCTTCGGAGCAATTCGCAGATGATGTACTGCAGGATATCCAAGCGTAACAACAGCATAAACATTGTCTTCCTCTGCAAGATTGAGTATTTCCTTGCATTTCCTGCTGCTGTTGAATGCATTCTGTGCAAGTGTAACAAAGCATGTACCCAGCCCGAGGGTCTGCGCCACTAAACATATGTTGTATCCTGCGAGTATTGCATCTTCCTTAGGGGTAGGTATTTGATCCTTTGAATGGATAATAATGATCGCCGGTGAATGATGGAAAAATGGATCATCACCCTCCGATATACGGCTTAATAATTCCTTCATCCTGCTTCTGTATGTCTTGCTTTTGAGAAACTCCCGCATCTGCTTGTTTACAAAGGGTTTGGCAACATTACGCAGTACCGGGTTGTTCAAAAGCTGATCCCTGAATTTATATATTTTGTGCAGCTCCTCTTTTATGCGTTTTTGGGTCACATCACTTTTCAATACTGTAAATTCATAGGAATGGGCGTTTCCCCCGGATGGTATGTACCTCGCCATGTCAATCAGTTTTTCCAATATCCCGTCCTCTATGGATCTTTTCTGATAGCTTCTGATACTCCTGCGGTATGCCAGAAAGCTTGACAGATTCTCGTCCGTAATCGCATGCATCAATTGAGGATCAAGACCTGCGCTGCTATCAGCCGCCTTAAGTCTGATTGCATTGTCGGGGCAGACCGTATAGCAATGGAGACAGCGGCTGCATTCGGGATTGTCCGGTTCTACATGGCTGCAATTTTGTATCTGTACATGCATTCCGCATTCCTTAATACATTTGCCGCATGAGATACACGACTCATGATCGATATAAAACTCAATACTCATAAAAAAACCTTCCTTTCATTTTGCTATCTATTAACTTAGATAGCAAAATGAAAGGAAGGTTACGGTCATTTTTCCTTAACTGATTTTTTCTTTCAGAGCATCCTTGCCCCGGTATTCAAGCATGGGAAACTTTCTGTACAATTCATCAACACTGGGTTTATATACACTTTCCAGCTCGGATTTGCTGATAATACCTGCTTCAAACGCTTGTGCCTTAACTCTTTTTAGGATCTCCGGATCATATGCCAGCGCAAAGCCGATCCTGGACTTGCAAGAGCAGGTGCTGTCCTCTGACAGCCACTGACACCTATTGCTGAAGTACGCCACAAGATTGGCCCTTGCCCTGTTCAGCCTTGCCTTAACAACATTTTCACTTATTCCGGTGATTTCTGATATTTCCTTATACGAAAAGTCCAGTATATTCCTCATTACATAGACAACCCTTTGGTTTTCTGGCAGCCTGAAGGACAGGAAGTGCAAACAGCCATGCCTTATTTCACTCAGCAGCTCGCTGATATATGCAGCTTTTTCGGGGTTGGTATACCACTCCTGTACCTCTTCGGGTATATCATCTTTGAAAACCTCGATCTTCTCATCCAGAGATGCGATATAAGCCTTGCTCATCTTTTTCTTCAGTATTAAACTGTTGTTCAGAGCGATCCGATATATCCAAGTGTACATGCTGCTTTCGCCTTTAAAAGTATCACGGCTCTTATACACCTGCATGAAAGTTTCTTGGGTTACATCTTCGGCATCCTGCCTGCTCCCGGTTATCCTGAAGGCAAGGTTATACACTTTTTTGCCATACTGATCTACAAGTCCGTTAAAATCCATATCCGATGTACAGGTCTCCATTTGTATTCTCACCTTTCTTGCCGATATTTGATATCTCTTTATTCGCTATCAATCTACTCGTATATTTACATTATATAGAATATTTCGCATATATGCATCCAAAACAAATGCCATATTCAGCTATGACCGCACCTTTCAATCCTTTGAGCGCTGCAACAAAGTGTAAATAATCAAACCCCGTAAAAATATTTTTTCAACCCTTATTGACTTAATCGTAAATTTGCGATATTATTGATCGTAGAAAGACGATACGAAGAAGGTGAGTACATGGAGATATCCAAAATATGCGATGCGCTGGGTAATGAGACCCGATACCAGATTGTAAAAGCCTTAAAAAATAAGACCATTGAAACGTGCTGCAACAAGATAGAATACTTCGAGAACGGCATAAGTGTAGGTGATGTGGTAAATGCTACCGGCTTGGCACAGTCAACCGTATCACAGCATCTCAAGGTATTAGTAGACTCAGGTATAATAATCAAAGAGAAACGCGGACAATGGACCTGTTTCTTCTTGAACAAGCAGCTTATTGAAGACTTTATAAAGGGACTCTATCACGACCTTAGATAATTTTTTTGGGTAAATATATCGTAATTTTACGATTAAATTTAGGAGGAATTTGGATGTTTAACTTATTGAAAGAAACCCTGCTTTACGTAGGAGGAACCCTGCTTCACAATGCTCCTGTCCTGGCTTTCGGTATCCTGGTAGCAGCCATCATCAAGGTTTATGTTGATCCGGAGAAACTCAGGCAAGTACTCATAAAAAATGCCGGTGTATCAATACCTGCAACAGTAGCCTTTGGCGCTTTCACACCCTTCTGCGCTTGCGGTACTATGGCAGTCATTGTGTCAATGCTGACAACTGCATTGCCCTGGGGGCCAATAATGGCATTCCTGACGTCTTCACCCTTAATGAGTCCGGATGAATTTATACTTTACTCGGGAATAGTCAGTGTCAAGTTCGCTGTTGCCCTGACCATGGCTTCCGTTATCATCGGGCTTGGCTCCGGTTACATTACACACCTGGTTGAAAAATATACACATTTCCTCGATGGTCAGGCAAGATTTGCACAAGCCGCTGTGAATTCAAGCTGTTGTGATCCAAAGCCAAAAGCAGTTTCAACCTGCGGATGCTCCGAAGCTGCTGTGACTGCAGCTTGCGGCTGCAATTCTTCGCCGGCAGCCAGCTGCTGTACGCCGGTCAAAACACAAAGCTTTGCTGAAAAATACAAACTCAAAGAGCTATTCGAGGTTTTCTTTGAAGTTGGTATCAAACAAGTGCTTGTGTTTTTCGCAATATTTGCAGCAATAGGCTTTATGATCAACAAATATGTTCCGGCAACGATGATAATGAAATACCTGGGTTCCGGTAATATTTTCGCAGTACCCATGCTTGCTTTGATAGGCTTGCCGCTCTATGTCAATGGTTCATCCTCCATCCCTGTTATAAATGCGCTGATGGTTGGGGGCGCAAGCAGCGGCGCACTCCTTGCATTCATGATAACAGGTCCTGGCACAAGCGCAGGCGTTCTTGCCGGCATAGCAACAATTATGAAAAAGAGAGCAATCGCCCTATATGTCGTGTATCTTCTGGTTTTTGCAATTGCCCTCGGTTACCTGTACGATTTCCTGATCATGCTTGGAATCATGTAAATCAATATCAAAAAGGAGCTATTTCTATGGAGTTTTATAATAACCCGGGACAATTTTTAAAGCAGCATATAGAAGCACTAGCTGACCCCCTACTTGAGGGAAGGCTTTCAGGAATGCCAGGAGCATTCAAAGCAGCAGATTACCTTGTAGCTCAGCTTAAAAGCATCGGAATCATACCGATGGGCCTCGATGGGTATTTGCAGCCCCTCCAGGTGCCGGCAACAAGGATGACGGGGCCCGTTACCTTGAAGGTCGGGAACTGGTGCCTGCGTCACAGAATAGATTTTGGTGAAATGCGCTTGTCCTCTGGTGGAATCTATTCAGGCAGACTACTGGTTATCCGTGATGGAGAAGAAGTACAAGACAGCCTTGAAAATAAAATCGTGTTGATACCTCAAAGACCTAAGGATTTCGACCTTGAATCCACAGTAAAAGCCGGAGTTGAAATGGGAATCAAAGGTTTACTTTTCGAAGAAGGAGATCCCCGCTGGTTTCATAAAACATCTTCTGTGTTCGCGAACCTTGGCATTCCGGTAATCCGCGTCAGAAGATCCCTTGCCGAAGAGTTAATCAAACGAGAAGGCAGCACTGTGACAATCGAACTCCCTATAGAAATCGGGAATAAACAATGTAATAACATATTAGGCGTTTTACCTGGAAGCGATAATAGTAAAACAGTGGCACTTACAGCACATTATGACCATATAGGCGATGATCCGCTAGGACACAAATTTCCCGGTGTACTGGATAACGCCTCCGGTGTTGCAGTCATTCTGGAGCTGGTTAAAAAGCTTAAAAAAGAAGCACAATTACCTTACAACCTATTGGTTTGTTTTCTTACCGGCGAAGAGTCAGGCCATTGGGGTGCAAAACACTTGATTCAGCATCAGCCTTTACCCATTCATGCGATAATCAACTTTGACGTCCTGGGCTTGGATCCTGATTTCAGGCAGGTACGCATTGGGCAGTCAGAACCCGGTCATTGGTTTTCAGAGTTGACTGTAAACACGCTGAAAAATCATGATATCAACGCAAAAATACAAAAAGGCAGTGATGATGCAGCGGTATTCTTTAACTACGGTATTCCGACAATCGGGTTTGGAGAGTATAACCTGCACAGTATCGGCCCCAAAATACATACCCCGGATGACAGAATAGAAGCACTACACTTTGAACCACTTACGAAAACAATAGAACTATCTAAAGAATTGCTGAATGAATTGTCTTTTAGAACAGAAATAATGGCTGTAAACCGGTGAAGGTTAGCGGCCTTATTAAATACAAGCAATAAAGGAGGAAAACCATGTTTAACTTTATCAAAAAGAAAGAAGGCATTGATGCCAACACGGAGTCTCAGAGCTGCTGCTGCTGTGAAACAATTGAGGTAGAAGAAAAAAAAGAGGAGTCCTGCTGTGGTTGCAATTGTGGGGACAACACACCAGCAAGTGACAAAACCAGCTGCTGCGGGGAATAATCAGGAAAAGAGAACTGCTGAAAGGGCTTAACCCTTGCAGCAGTTCTCTTTTATGGTATTGCAACAGTTGGTTGTCAGCAGCTTTTCCATAATGGTCACATCCACCCATTTACCATCAAGGATGCCTTGTTGGATATATGTACCCACTTCTCTGAAACCTGCAGTCTCATAGAGACGTTTGCCGGCTTGGTTCTTACTTAGGGCACTCAGTACAAGCTTATGAAAGCCTTGTTCCCTGGCAGTCTCTACCAATACATCAAGCAGCTTTTTACCTAAGCCTTTTCCTCTCATGCTGCGCTCAATGTAAATAGAAAAATCGACAACCCCGTTATAGCAGCAGCGTGAGTTGAAGGGATTAAGCGAAGCCCACCCCCATACAGTCCTATCCTCATCTTCAATAACCAGCACTTTATGGGTTTCATCCCGTTTTGTCAACCAATCCAGCATATCTGATTCCTTCCTGAGACTGGTTTCCAGTGTGGCAATACGGTCTTCTATACCTTGATTGTATATTCTGGTTATCGCTTGTATATCTTCTTTTGTAGCTGACCTTGCAGAATAAGGCATCTTGCTACCCCCTTTATTTGATCGCTCTTATAGATGCTCCTTAACAGCATTTTTTGCCTCTCAATGCAGTTTCGAGCAGGTTCAGGCTTTCAAGCACCTGTTCATGCTTTTCCCGGGGTATGGAACCAAGAACATCCTCAAAGTAACGCTCCATTCCCTTCTCGATTGTCATATATGTATTTGTTCCTTGCTCTGTGAGCATTATTTTTATATACCTTCGATCCGTCTTATCTGCTTCTCTTAATGCATATCCCTGATCCACCAGATTATTGACTGCTCTACTCATGGTACTATTATCCAGATTCAGCAGCTCTGCAAGTTCATTTAAAGAAATCTCCCCTGCCCTTCCGATCTCGACAATTGCATGACACTGGCCAAGAGACATGCCACAGCAGGAAGCCTCGCTTCTTTCAAGAACACCAAAGTCCCTCATTAGTTTTCTAACTGATTCCCTGAGATTGTGCACCATCTCACCATTGTTCATTTTATCACCTCATATCCATTGTATCATGCAATAGTTGTATTTTGCAAGTTTTTGTGCCAGGCACAGAACAAAAGAACTTATTCAGTTATATTTTGTAATATACCCTACTGGGATGCTTGCATTTTATTACGAAAAGCTTGCATATTGGTTTTGATAGATAAAAGCAGAAGGATAGACCCCCTCTGCTTTTGAATGAGTAAGCTGATAAGTTGACAGACTGGCATCTACCCTACTAATGCATTTTATTCATATCATTAATCCCGTTCATCTGGTCCGGCATCGGGAATACAAAGCTGCCCTGCATTTTCTCCATGTATTCGTTCAGCATGAGTTCAACATTCTTTCCTTTCCATGCGCCGGTAAGTGTCTCGAATTTCGGGTCACCAGAAGTATCCCTGCGGTAATCCTTGATTTCAAGTATGATCTGTGCTCCCTCCCAGGTCAGGACTATCTTGTCATCCCAACGTATGGTATATGAGCCATCCGACAATTCCTTATAATCGTTATAGGGATATTTCCCGTAACTGTCAAGGGGGTCGTCATAGCTCAAGATAATGGTGTTCTGGGGCATGTTCCGGAATAACCTGTTGCTATTAAGCTCCTTTAACGGAAACAGTGCTAGTGCGTTTGTATCAGGCAGCACAGGGCCTGTTTTCGGCGCGGTTATATGAGGTGGTCTGACTGTGGCAGTGCTTTTTACTGCATTAGGCTGCGAGGGCTTTGGCTCCCAGTACCATTTCTTTATTATTGTATTTAAAAACTGGGATTCTCCAAGAGTTCCATCACCTGAATCCAGCATGGCATGAAGCTTGACAGGCTTGGTCTGCTCGGGTATTCCGGCTTCTTTCAGTATCGGCAGCCCGGTATCAGGGTTGGTCAGGTAACAACCCGCGGCAGACTGGGTATAGCCTTTTACTGTTAAGGCGGCAGACTCTGTATATTGCTTTTCTCCCCTCATGTTCCTTATGAATAAAATCTCATTTATCTTAGTAATATCCACCGGCTTTCCGTTTTCCATGACCTTTTCATAAGAAATGGGCATCCGCACTGCCTGTGCCTGGAACTCAACCGTCGGAGTTATAACATTAGATTTAACTACCCAGCCGTCAAACTTTAATTCGCAGGAAGCTTTATCCGAAGGCAGGACACTGATCTCCTCAAGGTCGAAAAAGCCCCTTTTATCAAGGGATACAGGTGCTTCCCTGGTTGAAAGCTTCAATATGATGGAGCTGTCCTCGCTTTTGTCCGTCTCAAATACCATCTCTTTCTGGTCGTTGTTGTCCCAGTCCTTTACGATTACCGACGGAACATAGCCCCTGACGTAATCATTGAAAAAGTCTGCTTCCTGTACGATTATACTGTCGAAGGGGAAGGTCGGGTTTACTGACTCTGACCTGACCATATTCTTTCCGTTTCTTTCCTGCAGGCGCACATATACCTCATCACCCTTGCGCAGCTTTACACCGGGAAAGTGGAAATTTCCATTTCCATCGGTCGTATCAGTATAGCTTGTTTCATGCCCCTGAGTGTCCTTTACCCATAGGACAATATCCTTGTTGGGTTCAGGTACATTACCCTTTACGCCGGCATCAAAGAATAGGGTGCCCCACACCTCATCCCTGTAAGCACAGGCTTCCTTGAAGGTTATTATATAACCTGCTGTATTCATCTGCCTCTTGTGAAGTATGGTAGGTTTCCAGTTGATTATACTCTTCGTTTTTCCCAGGAATTTAAGATATGCCTGGACAAGCCCATAAAGGTCCGTCTCCAGGTATTCCCCCGAGACCACTGTACTTGCTCCCATGCCTGAAAATACTCCTCCTCCCACCAGGTCCAGCCCTAGTACGCTCAGTTCTAGCAAAGCGCCTCCCTTGACATAGCCGTCAACTGCGCCGTTGAACTGGGAGTCCAGTGTGAAGCCGCAGTCTCCAAATTCCAGCAGGGGTTTTATGGAGCAGGGCACATAGAAGAAATTGCTTCCCTTCAGGCCAACCTTGTTAAGCGTGGTCCACTGGCGTGCCTCCACCTGGAGTGTGAAATCGCCGTCTACTCCTACGATAAGAAAAAGCCCTCCGGCGATGCTGCCTATCTTAGAGTCGAAGCCTACATCCACACCCAGAATCGGTATGCGGACCTCCTCTTTGAGCTCTGCAGCCAGGGTAGCCTGGAGCTGCATCTCTTCAGCAACTGAGAAATAAAACGCATAATCCCATTTGTCATAGTAGCCATCCAGGGACATATCACCGATCCCCAGATAGCCTTTGACATTTATAGCTACCTCACCGCCGCTGGCAGTGGTGCCCGTAAGTGTGATACCCTCCGAAGGAAAATAAAATTCCGCTATTATGTCCTCCAGGTGGGTGGGTCCGATGGGCTCCATACTGGTATTCTGCGACATGACATAAGTCTTCCCCGGCTTTTTCAGGTATTTGTCAAGGCTGTAGCCGTTGGCATCGCTGGCGAAATGGGCTATATTGGATTTGTTAAGCTTAGCCGTCTGAGCCGGTATCTTGAAATCCTTGATGACATCCTGGATTTCCGGTTTTATGACCGGAACATAACCGGCATAAGGCTCACCTTCCCTTGCAGGCTGTGTTGGGACCTTGAAGGCCAGGTCGTTATCAACATCTACAAATACCTGCCCGGGCTTGATGTTTGATATTCCCGTTGCCGCCTTGAGCTGGTCCGCCTTGAGGAGGCCACCCTGATCAACTATCCTGCGGATGCTTCCAGGCGGAGGGACATTTCGCCCCATTACCTGGCTGACGGAGCGGATACTACCAGTGACATCCTTGCCTACGGTAATAACATTATCCGCAAAGGCATAGGTGACACCCTTCATTGTGGCTGGCTCCGGTGCATTCTTGCCCCAATCAAACCGGGGCAGGTCCTTTTCAAACTGGTAAATGTTCTTTAAGTGGTCATCATTTACTGCTGTCCTGATGAAGGTATCAGACGATATCTCGGGAAAGCCAGGCTGCATGTCGGCTGCCTGTACCGGTGCTGAGAGGCTGGAAAGAGTAATAAATACTGATATAAGCAGCGACAGCGTTTTCTTCAATCTCAAATGCTCACCTCCAATTTATTAATATCGGTGGGTGGGAAAACTGTGTCCGCAGCCTTTGTCGATAGATAATCCAATGCGGTAATTACAAAATTTCACATTATTTACTTCATCATACAGCCGCAGCTTAACGCTGTCAAGCGGATACAATGATGTCAGGCATGATAAATATTATGAATATGCACCCTTCAAAAGCTTAAGGAATAACAGAAGCGGTTTTTGCATAAGCACATCAAAAAATCTATTATAAGTTATAGCGAGGATCCCTCCCGTAGAAGAATCCTCGCTATTTTGCCTACTTGCTTTATGCTATTGAATATCAACTTTTCTCCCCAACACCTGTACCTGTATCACCTTCCATAGCATTGTTTCAGAAGCATCAGATCATCTATGTCGATTCTTCCATTCCCATCAAGGTCTGCTTTGCTATTGAACCTTCCGTTTCCATCTGCAAGTGCTGAACCATATGATAATGCGACAGCTGCCAAATCATCAGTGTCTATTTTCATGTCGCCATTGCAGTCCCCGGTAAATAGATTCATCCCATAAGATTTGATGCCCTTGTCCTCAGCTATGACGTCTATCCGGGCAAACGCAGGATATTGTAATGAATGGCTTATGCAGATTCTTGATGTCGGAGCTGCAGCATTGGCTATGATCCCCGAAACCTCAACGGAATCCGGCGGTATAACAACATTGTATTGCAGGTTATCCGGTGAAAAACCTGGGATTCCACTCCCATCCACCAGAATTGATGTCAACGATGTATCCTTGTTTTTACTGCTTGGCACAGTGGTATCATCAATTATTTTTTGTGGTGTACTGCTGATGAAAGGGATATTGATCATACCGCCCCCACCTGGATTGAAGCTTCCCCACATCCAATAGGTTTCATCATTTCTTTTTGCGACTAAATACCCGTTTTGCAGGTTGGTAGCCACCCATCCAGTGCCATAGCTTAACTTTGTCGGTATTCTGACTGTTTGATTATAAGATTGGGAACTCTGCCACACCCATATGCTTCCATCCGTTTTTGTTGCCGAAATATAATAGCCGGCGTTTATCGAATTCCAATCATTGTCTGAGCCTATCCTTACCGGCGTAAGCTTGTTGATAATAGATCCGTCGCCAAGCCTGCCATCATCATTTTTCCCCCAAGCCCATAGGCTTCCGTCAGCCTTCAATCCAATTGTATAATTGCTGCTTGCCGAGACTGCTTTCCAGTCATTCTCAACGCCTACGCGTACCGGCTCCGGCTTATTTGAGTTTGTACCGTCTCCTAATTGACCGTAATAATTATCACCCCAGGCCCACAGAGAGCCGTCGGATCTTATTGCAAAAGACTGATACCTGCTGGCGCTTACGCTGATCCAATCGCTGAAATTGGTTATTCTTCCAGGTTTTTGCCTTGATACCGTGCTTCCATCGCCTAACTGGCCATAGCTATTATTGCCCCAGGACCACAGCGTCCCGTCTGACTTGATTGCTATGACATGGCTGTCTGTCCCGGCAACTGCGGCCCAATCATAATCTGTTCCAATCCTTGCGGGTATGTTAACGCCTGTTTGACCCGAGCCTATGCCAACTGCATTCAGCCCCCACCCCCATAAGCTTCCGTCTGATTTTATGGCATAAGTACTGAAGGTCAATCTGGAAACCGAATCCCATTCGCTGTTTGCATCCACATGGATGATCTGAGGGCTGCTTGTAGTATTTCCGATATCCCATATGCTTCCATCACGCTTGATTATGCTAGTATAAGCGCTATTAGCTGAATACTTATTCGACACAATATCCAGCTTCCCAATAATAGGTATCTGCTTGGTGCAGGAAATGGTCTCGTTATCTTCAAGGGTTACCTTCAACTCAATACTTGAGTCCTGAGCATCCGCATCTACAAAGATTAACCCCTTGTCAGCATCAAGGAATATATTTCTTGATCTGTCATTCCTTGACCATATGACTTTTTTCCCCTGCATTATCTGACCATACTGATCCTTTATTACAGCAGTATAACTGCCTTGCCCTGACGATCTGAGACTGTCGGGTCCGCAGATTGCAATACCTGCTGCAACAGCTCCCGTTTTATATAGCTGTATCGTTTTTGCTTTCACAATCCCTGGATATGAGGCAAGTGAAGCAATGATTGTTATCTTCTCACTATCATTATTGTTATTGACACGTAGTACCCCATCTGCTGAAAAATCCAGGTCAGACTGGATTGACAGAACTGACCAATTTACTTGCTGATCCGAGACAATATTCCCTTCCGCATCGTGTATTAATGCTGAAAATCTATTCTCACTCGGAGCCGCACCGTCTGTTGGTATATTGATAGTATCAAGACCTATAATGGCTTCAATCCCGAAAGGATCTTCCACCGGTTCACATCCCGGCAGAATAACCTCAAGCTGATAACTATTTTGGCCTGTTCTTGTCACAGCTGTAATCCAACCCCCAGTTGTGAAAACCTTACTGATCCCATACCGGGTATAATATGTATCCATTTGGTTATTCGAATAATAATTGTATTGCCGTATTTCACAGCTGTCAACACCGCCAATGGAATACATCCTGCTGTTTTCAATATCAAAAGTTATGTCTGAAAACCTACTGTTCAATCTTGTTTTAAGTAACAAATCCTTATTCTTATCCTTTGATAATGACAGGACAGCTCCTGAACCGTTAATTGCCTGCTTACCATCAGGGGTAAAAGGCATAAATGGGACGACTGTACCGATTGTAGATAGTCTTATCAGGTCATATCCATTGAATCTCCCGTCTGATACGCTTAATACATCTACAAAACCTGAATAACCGGAGGAAGTTGTATCCAAAAGATATATCCGACGCAATTGGGGATGGAATTGGGCAAAGCTGCGCATTGAGACATTTGCTGATTTTCCGATTTCTTCTCCCGTTATCAGTGAATAGCTTTTCATAGGAACAAACTGACCGGATCCAGATACCACATAAACGTATTTATCATCTTCCACAAGCAGTTGATAAGGGTCAATATTGATGTCGAATTGTCTTTCCAGGGTGAAGGTGTCCAGGTCAATTACAGCGATAGCACCCTTTTGTTCCTTCTCCCACCAGGTATAATCATGCCTTCCCTTTAAAAGCGCAACATAGATTTTATTCGCCGTCAGGGTTATATTCTCAGGCGGAAGATCAAACGTAATATAATCCATTTCCTTTGTTTCTATATTAACAGAATATAATCTCTTGTTCTGCATGTCGGATAAATAAACGACCGGTAAGGAGGGATGAGCCACAGAACCTGCTGGGGTGAATCCCAGAGTCAAGGTGTCTGCATTTAATGCAAAATCCTTAGCTTGCAGCCGGTCATAATATCCTATTACAGGCGTAAAATTGGTAATTTCATTTGCATCCAGGAACAAATATTCCAGTTTTGTCAATCCTCGTAGAGGTCTGATATCCTTAATACCATTAAACGACAAAAAAAGTGTTTTCAGTTCTGTTAAACTGCTTAGAGGACCTATGTCTTCGATATTGTTGTGGGTGAGCATTAAATGCTTCATGGCACCCAAACTGCCTAGAGGGCTCAGATCGGAAATCGTATTGCTGCCTAAGCTAAGCGTATCAAGCGCTCTTAAATCACATAAAGGGCTTATGTCAACAATTTCATTATCTATTAGCTCCAGATTTGTCAGCGCGTACATGCCACTTAAAGCTGTCAGGTCAGAAACGACATTACTTCTTAGATCCAGCTTATATAGGCTATTGAGGCTGCTGACCGCGTTTATCCTGGAAATAATATTATTGTCAAGATATAGCACTTCAAGCTTATTCAGAGCATCTAAACCGTTGATGTCTGAAATGCTGTTGTCTGACAGCGAAAGCCAAGTTAAATTGGTAAGGCTGCTTAAAGGACTGATATCACTTATCCGGTTTTTATCTAATCCGAGAGAATCCAGCTTGCTTAGGCCTTGCAATTGATCGACGCTTGAAATCTGATTATTGAACAGAAATAAATCCTGCAAATTAAGCAGATACTGCAATCCCTCTATATTGCTGATACCCAAACCCGTAGCATCAAGGCTTTCCATATCGAGCAGGTCACTTCGATAGATCAAAGCCGTAGAAGATTTTTTGAGTTCTGACCTGATTATGCCTTGCAGATTCACATCTGGAAAATTTACTACGGCATCTGTTGAGGTCATATCCACGAAAATCGTATTTGCAACTGGATAAAAATTGAGGTTCCAGTTGTAATGGGTTGGCATTTGATTATCAGAGAGGTTGAAATATGTATACATTACTCTTTCCGGAATATCGGGATACGGATCATCCCCGCAGAGGTCTATATGGTACCAGTTCCCGGCTATTCTAACCATATTCCATGCATAATCATAGTCTCCCAGCGTGCCGTTTACAATTCGTGCACGAATCCCTGCCTCTTCAAACATCCTATAAGCAAGCAGGGCATACCCGATGCAAATCGTCTTGCCTGATATCAGAGCAGAATATGCGGTTATGCCGTCCTCGAAAGTTCCTTCTGCTACATTCACAACAATATAGTCATGGATTGCCTTTTCTTTCTGATAAATATTCATATTGTCGGTTATGATGGATGAAAGGATCTGTTTCACTCTGGCATCTACATAATCCTCTTGTGCCTTGTTTAGAAGATATTCAAAGACAAAGCGTACTTCATAATAACCCGGATAGCTGCTTAGGGTGTAATCTACATAGGATGAATTGTACAAATAGTCATCGTTATTAAAGATATAGCCAAGCATATCATCGATTTCGCCTGAAAGATTATTATAAGTACCGTTAATCGTTATTGCCAAACTGGTCTCCCTGTTATAGAGACTATTTCTAATCTGAAGATACAGCTCATCGAGAGACGAAACCGTATAGCTCAGCATGTTCTCTGAATTGTCTGTTGAACTTAAGAACCTTTTGACTGTATTCTCCTGATTGTCAATTTTAAGGAACCGATTTCCGTTTCCCGAAGCATCTCTCGCACCATCTTTCCGGGCATCCGCTGCCGTCTCTGATAGACTCTTCCTCTCAACTGCCAAAGCCTCAGCATTTTTATTCGGACTGCCCATAAGATAATCAGAGTCATATAATTGCTGCTCCCCAATGCTCCTATACCAGAATTCAGACAAACCGCCTTGGCTGTCGCCTGCTTCTGTTTCACTAGAATCATTAATCCCTGCTGTATTTTCCCCATTTTGACCGTAAGTGCCGATACTCTGACTTAACAATAAAATCATAATCATCAGGATTGCAAACAATCTCTTCTTATATAAAACCCTCATATAATCCTTCTCCTTTCCTGAAATACGCTATGGAACTACCAACTCTGTATTCTTAAGTTTGACATGGCTTCAGGAATAAACAAGAATAAGGATAAGCGCTGCACTTATCCTTTATATTATAACTAATTATGTTTTGAATTTATATACCATAATAGGAAGTAAATTACTTTAATGCCCTCATGTTTCACAATATTTCCTTCAATAATCCGATATCAGTCATGGAGTAACCCCACCTATATCCACCAATAGCTTTTCACAACTCCCAATGTTGCGTGCCTCTTAACTACGTTAAAAAAGTCAGCCTCATATGCTATGACAGTCTCAATATCCTTATACAAGAAACGGCACTCCTCAGCTACATCGGGTTTTTTCCCCCTGGAAGTTTTCTTCCTGCATCATGAGAACAAGAATTGAAACTAACTTCGCATCCCCTGATTCGAAGACCCGTTGCATTGGTATATAGTGAGGCATTTGATAATAAGTCCTCTTCACTAAGCTGAGAGAAAAGAATTTAAAAATCAGGATATACAAAAAAGAGCATCTGATGCAATTCCTGCACATCTTATGCTCTTTTTTACGTGTTTTTAGCTCAGCGCAGTTGTTTCACCACTTTCAGAAAAAGTAATCTGCAAGGGTATACTGGGATACTCCCATATTACCCACAAAAATTCCGATATTGGTTTTGGTGCTACAAGAGCAGTTGTCATTAGACCAAAATACCTCTAGGCTTCTGTCTTTGACAAGAAATGATTCCACCTTGGATCCTTTTGAAGCTCATCAATTAGTTCCAAAGTCGTTTTGAGTTCCGCGTCGTACAGGTATGTATTGTGCTTTAAGGAAATAAGTGCATAATCCGGGATTTCCCCAGTGGATACAAAATTCTCATGCTGTGCCTTTACTGCGTCCCGTTCCTTATGAATTTTCATAATTCTGCTTTCGAGCAGTTCCAGTACATCTTTTTTCTCAAGATGGCACATCATAATTGTTCCTATGTTGAAAGCTACCGAATCCAGTCCTCCAGCGCTTAACAACGCTTTTATTGATTGCTCGAAAACCCTCCTGCCTTCTTCGGTAATGGAATATATGGTTTTCTCGGGCATATTCCCTTCCCTCATGGCTTCTCCTGTAATATAGCCATTCATATGCAAGGTTTTTATTGTAGCATAAACGGATGATGCCGCCACCGGAAACCACTCTTTTATCTTGATTATCTCAAGAAGCTTGGTCAATTCATAAGGGTTGACCGGCCTCTCTTTAATGATTCCAAGAATTAGGGTGCCTACTTTGGATAGCATTTTTTCTCACTCCTATAATATCACTCTATGGAAAGAACAGTAATGGTGTGTATCATTTTCATTAGCATTATTTACCTCATAGCACCTATCATAGCGTCTACAGCATCTATTACTGCCTGCGGCTGGTCAAGCTGAATCATATGTCCGGCATCATCAACTGTTTTATGGATACTTCTATCTGACAGTGAAGCAATATCCTTCTGCCATTGCATCCATTGTGTCAGCACGAGCTTGGATACCGAGTCGAGAGCATGCTCCTCCTTACGTTTTGCAGACAACACAGTAATAGGTATATCCCTTAATCCATCCTTTTTTCTAGCTTCCTTTACCTTCTGTTCGCTTAGCAGCAACTCATCATAACTGAATTCGGTATTTTTGAACATGCTTTTCCATATGCCAAACTGATTTTCTTCTAGCCCCTTTTTGAGGTACTCTGTCTGGTATTCGCTGGCGCTATCAACAAAAATGATACCTTGAACCTCACCCGGGTACATATCGGCAAATAGCCGTGCATGAAAGCCGCCCAGTGAGTGGGCAACGAATATATATGGGCCTTTGACCTTTGTTTTCCCTAGTAGGGCATGAAGCTCCTTTACTTGTTCGTATACAGTTCTTTTCGTACCGAACTTATCACTTTTCCCAAGCCCGGCCCGGTCGTAAGAAAAAGTTCTTGTTGTCTTTGCAATCTCCGGCTGCACATATTTCCAATCCTCATGGGTACATCCGAAGCCGGACTCGAATATTACAGTGGGTTTACCCTTTCCAATGCAGTCTACATACAATCCATATCCACCCATATCGATTTTTCCCTGAACGGCTTTTGATGCTTCAACGTTATACAAGTAGTAAACCATTATTGTTGTGAGGCAAATAGCCAATATGATGAGTGTTATTGCGATTCTTCTTGCTTTCATATACACATCATTTCCCCCTAAATCTTGATGCTATATTATTATACTAATACATATGTATAGTAGTATAAATTCTCCCTTATGTCAATGTAATGGTGCACTTCATTTAGCACCTATCTCCAAAATATATTGTTATATGCAGTTTTCCTGATAATATGCACGGGTATACCGGGATACTCCAATATTACCCTCGAAAATTCCGATATTGGTTTTGCAAGGCAAAAGCAGAAGGAACTGTTCCTTCTGCTTTTCTGCTCTTTTTTATTACTTTTCCGCACCCTATTATCATCAAACTTGTATTAGCATTTGATTAATAACCTATATTAACACTAATGGGATTTCTCATGCGCATAATTTATTTTATCGCACTAGAAGCTTTTTTCTTATTATCTTTAGCTTCTTTGTAATTGGGATCTATTTGTAAAGCTTTATCGAAGTATGGTATTGCTTCTTTATACTTCTTCATTGACATAAGTAGGTAACCCATCTGGTTATAAGTCCATGAATTATTTGGATTCAGTTTAATTGCTTTCTCAGCTGCTGCTACACCTTCAGCGTATTGGTATAGGTTCGTCAAAGCCCAAGCTTTATTTTCATATGCTTCAGCATAATCCGGTTCTAGTTGAATAGCCTTATCAAAGTATTGAAGGGATTCTAGATTTTTTTTCAGGCATATCAAGGCATAGCCCTTTTCATTGTAATCCCATGCGTCCGACGGATCCAATTTTATCGCATTGTCAATATATCTAATTCCATCGTCATATTTTTCTTGACTAATATAAGCGTACCCAATATTACTATAAGTTACTGAATTGTTTTGATCTGCTGCTAATGCTTTATTTAAAAAAGCCATAGCTTCACTATATTTATTCATGCTAGCCAAACTTATGCCCATGTTATTTAGTGCATGCACATTATCAGCTTCCAGCTTGAGCACTTTCTCACAGAATGGTATAGCTTCCTTATGTCTCCCTAATCGTACTAATGCGTAAGCCTTATTGTTAAGCGCACTAATACTATTTGCATCCATCAAGAGGACCTTGTCGCTTACCGCTATGGATTCATGATACTTACCCAACTCATAAAGACAATCTGCCTTGTTATTATGCGCATCTATATCATATTGATCAATTGCTAACACTTTGTCTGAAACAGCAATAGATTCATTATACTTATCCAACCAATATAAAGCAATACCCTTTTCTAAGTAGGCATATGTATCGTTGGGGTCAATTTCAATAGCCTTATCCAGGCACACTATTGCTTCATTATATTTTTTAATATGCATCAGTTCATCGCCCTTGTTTGCATATGCATAATATTTATCGCCAGTATCCAGATTTAGCGCTAACAACTTATCATAATATGGTATGGTTTCACTACACTTGTCCAAGTCACAAAGTGTATATGCTTTTTCAAATAGTGCATCTGAATATTGGGAATCAATTCGAAGCGCTTTATCATACGATAGAATTGCTTCGTTATATTTTTTGAGGCCTCTGAGAGATAATCCCATATAATAATGTGCTTCTTTCATCCCGGGCTCTTCATTTAGCGCTATATTTAATTTGACAATTGCTTCTTCATACTTGCCTTGATCATACAGTTCTGTTGCTTCATCATATTCTCCCTCGGCAAATACAGTAACTGCAGTTATCACCATTAAAAGAACTACCATTATTATACACACATATACTTTTTTAACTACCATTCCGCCACTCCTCTACATATTATCAACTCTAAGTTTAAATTCCGACAATTTTGTAAATTAATAAACCTTTCCTAAAACCTAGTATACCAGGTTGATTATGAGAAATGTGTCGAAATGTGTTACAAAAACAGCAATACAAATTAAAAAAGTGAATGTATTTGAAATAGAACAGTTAATTCAACCTTACAATATTACATATAAATCACACTCCTATCGAGTTAATTCAAGTTAAATTCAATTATCGCAAACATAAATTGATTTTTTATACTCTTTTTCATGTAATGCTCCTATTTCAAGCCTTCCCGGGATCTTATCTCAAGGTCTACTGGGATGCTTGCATCATGCCTCAAAAAGCTTGCATATTGGTTTTGGTAGATTCCAAATACATATGATGCCTACTAAAGCGCCATAATTGCCTTATACTCTTCAAAACTCCTGATGCGATTGAAATCTGAATTTTCTTTTATCGTTTCTTCCAGCTCGGATCCTGCTCTACGGCCTTCCTCAGGTCTGCTAGAGTTTCCTTTGATTTATGCATATTTACATATATGGCTGCTCTGTTATAGTACGCCGCCGTAAAATACGGATCCAGTTCTATTACTTTTGTAAAACATTTAAGGGCTTCTTCTTTCTCACCCATGTAGAATTGTACTATGCCCTTGTTATTATGAGCGTAAATATAATTAGGATCAGCAGCAATTGCTTTTCTGTAGCACTCAATAGCTTCATTAAACTTGTACAATTGCTCATATGCTTTACCCTTGCTGTTATATGCGGGAGCGTATTTGGGATCTATCTCTATCGCTTTGTCGTATACCTCAATTGCTTCTTTATATTTTCCACTGCGATCCAGTGTCTGGCCTTTGTTAACATACGCCGTGGTATACTTAGGATCCAATTTAATTGCCTTGTCATAACAACTTATTGCTTCTGCTAACTTGTGAAGGTATTCATAGCATATCCCCTTCCTGTTATATGCAGGCGCATATTCCGGGTCAAGCTCGATTGACTTGTCAAAGCATAAAATCGCATCAGCATACCTGCCCATATAGAACATTGATTTTCCCTTGTTATAGTAAGCAAAGTCATATAAGGGATCCAAGGCTACCGCCATATCATAGCGTTTGACTGCTTCTTCATATCTACCCATATATTCCAAAGCTAGACCCAATGAATTATATGTTACTTCATCAGTAGGATCCAGTCTTAATGCTGTGCTATAACAACCGACAGCTTCTTCGTATCTGCCCATTTCAACCAGGGCTTCAGCCTTATAAAAAAATAACAAAGCCGACTTGTCATCCATCTTCAATGCCATATCTGTGTAGCTAAGCGCTTCTGCATATTTTGCCTCATCAAGCATTTGATCTATCAGGGTCAGGTATTCTGAGACTGTCTGAGGTGTACTTGCATTTACCGATACAGCAGAAAGCACCAGACATATAGAAACAATGGAAACCAATAATACCTTTTTCAAATTAGCACCCACTTTCATACAAATAATATTAATATTATCATATTTTTCCATATTAGTCGCCATAAAACAAAAGACAGGCTGTATTATGCCTATCACATTCAACATTTTAGTTTATGCACTCTCTTCAATTACTTACTAGAATACCGGGATACTCCCATATTACCCTCAAAAACTCCGATATTGGTTTTGCATGTTAAAAAGCAGAAGAAAATGCCCCTTCTGCTTTTATGGGTAAGCAAGTTGATAAGTTGACAGACTGGCACCAAGAACTACCTAGCAACAACCCTGACAGGAATGTCCTGCCTTCGCCATATTGTAGCTAACGCCTCTTTTTCACGACGCAGACGAGCAGAACTAGGGGGGCCCTTCTTCCTGGCGACGCTTGCTGCCTGGTGAGACAGTGCGGCAACAATGACCAGTGAGTATGCACTAAGTATGTAATTTACATTATTTAACCTGTCATTTTTCTAATAAATCTTCAACTTGACCATTCAACCATCCATTTATTCTTTGCATTCTCTCTCCCTCTTGCTTATTGCCATTCCAAATTAACTGATTTAACTCATGTTCTAGTTGATAGATTGTTAGTCGCTTTTCTATATTTGGTACATTCAGTGTATTCATGAAATTTTCCAAAATGGATTTCAATAATAATTCAAATCTACCATCTGGTTTTGGCGGATAAATGCACCAATGAAAAAGATGTGCTAATTCAAAGTCTGGTTCACCAAATTGCGAGCATTCCCAATCTATGATTCCGGCTAATCCACCTTTATCTACAATTATGTTTTTGGGATGAAAATCATTATGTAGTAGTTTAGCTCCCGTTTGGTATTCCAAGCAGTTGATATTTTCATTAATATAATCAAATGCTGATGCAATTATTTTTTCACTTTTTGATGTTGTATTCATCTCAGATAGACCGGTTCTTAGCGATTTTATATACTCAAGATGTCCATCCTTCCATGATCCTTTGTACCTCGGGATTGTAGGGATATAATGACCGATGTCATAAGAAGAGTCTGCTATTGAATGTAATTCAATGAGGAAATGAGCAACTTCCTTTCCGATTTTAATACTTTGTTCATCAGTAAGTTTTTGTATAACACTGTATAAATCGTTGCCTTGCACATAGTCAGTGATCAAGAAATAGTAATTTCCACCTAAAGCAGTAAATGATCCAGATGAATAAATTTGTGGTACAAACGAAACTGATTTTACTCTTTCCAGCAACATCTGTTCGTTCAGTACGGATTTCGATATTCTCATAATATACTTGTTGTCTATTAAGTAATCAATAATTCTGTCATTCTTTTGGTATAATTCTATCACGCCTGTTGAGATATTCTGAGTTTTTAAGATTTTATATATTTCGCTTATTTGTAAAACAGTTTCATCCTTGTACATATGTATCCATCCTTTCAATTGTGGTATTCAACTTTTTTGACATAAGGTTTCCACGATGCCGATAACTAGACCCTTTAAATCTTTTCAGATTAATTCGCTCCTTGTATGGGGCGATCTATGTGATATATTGTTGTCATAAGACTTGTCTGTTACCCGACGCACCCACAGATCCAAGCATGCAGAACTACCGCACCGGACTCTTCAATATATACGCTTCAGAATTCCAAACAAAACATTCCCCTATTCTCGTCTGCTTGTAGGCTTTCCCTAAATTAGGTGCCTGGCTGTCAACTGATCAACTTATTACTATTTAGTGCCCCACACCGAACAAAAGAACATTCATTCTGTGTTATATATGCGCTTGTATTAATACAATTATATTCCATAAAATTACATCAGTAAACAAAATAAAGGACAGGTTCCATGCCTGTCCTTTATTAATAAACTATTAATATATGCAGTTATTTCTAAAAATATGCAAGGGAATACTGTGATACTCCCATATTACCCTTGAAATTTCCGATATTGGTTTTGATATTGATAAACCTTTATCCCTTGATCATACCTAAAATTTCTATATGCCAGGCACAAGGTTTATTAGTCAGCCATCCCCTATCTATGCTTAACCATCTGTTGCCCTAAGAAATCACAAAAATAACCTACAGACTTTTTGATAAACCCTAGAGAAGCATCATAATAATAATCAGATTCAAACCAGCTTTTTTCTTTATAATAACGATAATCCCGATTCTTCTCATCCAGCATCAACTTCATACTTGTACGGGTCAGACGGAATATCATTAGCCTGAAGAAAGAAGGGGTTGGCGGCGTTTGACGCATGAGTTCCTTGTAAAATCTCATAGAAGTATTCTTGATTTCCTGCGATATCTTTCTCTGTTGGCGCTCTGTTCTGGGCTCTAACGTCCTTAGACTACATCCTCTTGCCATATGAAACCCAAAGTTCTCACCCACCATAGTCTCCAGGTACTTTAGGATAGAGGCTCCTCCGAATATGCCGTAAGTAACAATAGCCGTGAAGGTCTTGCCAAAAAACCGCGGTCGGTGATGAACAAATGCTATCCGATCCAACAAGTTCTTCATGGGCGCCGTTACCTGAAAGGAGTAATTGGGAGTGGCGAAAATCACTCCATCTGAATTATACAGCTTCTCAAGCAGTAAATCCCGGTCATCTTTCAAGGGGCAATATTCCTCTCCCTTATCAAAACATAAGCAACAACCACTGCAATATTCAAGGTGATAATCTTTTAAGAAAACATACTCGAAGTCAATTTCGCCATATGACTTTAAACTCTTTTCAAATTCTTGGACCGCTTGGTAAGTTGCCTGCTTTCGCGGACTCCCGATAAATGCAGTAACTTTTTTCATTTTTAGGCTCCCCCAATATTAACATATTCATTATTTTTATTCTGCTCTGCCACCCCGAACCAGTAGTCGTTCCAAAGCGACTCGATATATTCCTCCCCCAGTTGTTTTACGAGTATCCATGTCAACGCCCCATCTCTAGTGCTTATAAAAGACCAGACCTTTTTCTCCGGATTGCTAGGGTGGATGGTCCCCTGCTGTATTCCTTCTGAAAAAATATCCTTCAACCTTTGCCTGTAATACTCCGCAAGTTTCTCATACTTGGGTATGAAATGTTCTATCAATTCATCAGGTACAAATCGAATGCTTTGCATAGCAAAATTGATAAGTAGCGGATATCTCAAGTAATGAAGAATATACTCTTTAAAGATATAGTACAGCTTGTTCTGTATGTCCATGCTTTCCGAGGTCTCATATAAACGATCACTGAGCAGTTTAAAATCATGGATGAAATCTTCGGCAACAGCCAGAAACAGATCATCCTTTCCCGAGTAGTGCGAGTACAAGGATGCCTTAACTATGCCCACAGCATCTGCTATGTCGTTCATGGATGTTCCATAGTACCCTCTCTTGGAAAAAAGTGCAATAGCAACTTGTTTAATTCTTTCTTTAGTTGAAATAATCTTTTACTCCTCCTCTACTATCATTCGCTTCCGACCATTCGGTAGTTAAACTTTAGCATATACTCGACGCAATTGTCAACGATAAAATGCAAGGTACAGAACATATTACTACAATAGATAGTAAGTCTACACAAAATAAAATAGGTACTTTTGAGTACCTATCTCCAGAATCTATTAGTATATGCACTTTTTAAAATTATATACAGGTTTACTGGGATGCTTGCATTTTACCTCGAAAAGCTTGCATATTGGTCCTGATAGATAAAACAGAAGGACTCAATTGCATCTGCTTTTAATGAATAAGTTGATAAGTTGATAGACTGCACACAACTTCCTGAAATCCTGGTCAGGGGAAGTCGAGATCCATCATCCTCATTTCGTACCCTTCATGGCTTCAGAACAGGTAATCGGTGAACACTGCGGTCACTTATTCTAATATTCTTGAAGTGATAAAATGTTTAAGCATAAGAGAAAGCCCGAAACATCGAGCTTTTAAATCCTCATAAAATATCATTTCTTATTTATAAGTTTCTTTAGAGAATCTACGCCTTCCCTATCAAGAAGGGTTTGTAGGTGCATATCTGACCTTACACCGAAGTCAATGTTGTATTTGTTCTCAACAGTACCAACATGGGTGTCTCCTCTTTTTTGACGGAGCTCACCACCATCATTTCTTGTGCGATAACCTTTCATTCCTGGTGCATCTTTTGGCATCTTAGTGATCTCCTTTCTTATTTCTTTTTCTTCTTAGTTGCTGTTTTTGTAGTCTTTGGTTTTGCGTTTACAAGAGCTGCTGCGGCCACTGACTTTACTTTTTTAGGTGTAGCATCAGAACTCAACAACTTACCTGCCTTAGACGCAACTTTCTTAGTAGTTTTTATTATGTTCTTCGCCATAACAGTTCCTCCCTTCACTTTACGAGGCGTGGGAGCGCACTGGTGTTCTCTTGCAACATTATATTAATAATGTTATGCTTAGTTTGTGAGTTGCTCACACCAATACAATGCCTTGAAGAATTGCCGTTCTTTCAGGGCATTTTCCCTTTGCTTCGCTATTTTGTTTTTGTTTGGCATTATTGCCAAATATAGTATAGGACTTGTATAGGTAATACTCAATATACAGTATTTAACATTCATCATAAATACAACATATTGGTGTTTATCTCACAATTATGTATCGATGTTTTCTCCCGAATCATTATCTTTAGGTTTCACAGTAATTTTGCCGTATATCTGATTTTTCTTTTTCTCTTTTCCTTGTTTAAAGTACTTTACTGTTATGTATGAACCCCCCGCTACAACTGCTGCTCCTAATGTATATACCACTCCCTTAATCAGCCCACTCTTTTCTCCACCATTGAACACATCGTCAAGTAGTTTCTCTGGCCCTCCATGTGCCTTTGCAAGCTCTGAAAGATTTTGATAAACCCAGTTTCCGTCTTGTGGTAATATTTCACTACCTTTCATGATACCCCTCCTCTTAATCCCTAGTTATGCTATTTTTCTTCGAATATCTTATCACCCATAGCTGTTAACATACCCCCTATAAGTGCTACAGCCCCAATACATAGCCCTGAAAACAATGCTGATGTAATAGTATCTGGAACAGATAGTTTTTTAAAGTAATCATTCAGCATTTCCTTCCATACCTTTTGTGGTTTCTTTATGTCTTTGACTTTAACTTTTTCTGCTAAGTTCTCACTAATAAACTTAATTTTGTCAGCGTCTTTGAGTTTCATAAAATAGATCATGCTACTCTCCACAACTAAACTAACTGGAATTTCACTGGTTTTATACTGCTCTACAATAAAGCTATTGACTCTTGCGCTTATCGGTGCCTTTTCAGCTATATCTGATAAGAGTTCTATCTCATTTTTTTCGCTCATGATAATCTCTCCTCCTTTATGTATATATTAGTCGTTTTGGTAACACTTGTCAACATTTTTGCATACATTATTATTTTTGGTATTACAAATTATGTTATCGTATTACAATGGTAGTGTCAAGAATCTTTCGCACATTTTTACGGATATCTCCAAGTAACTTCCGGCTCATTATCCGACATCGTGCTGATCGGCAGCCAGATTTCCGCCTATTAGTAGGTTCATATTAAGATAACGCTTTGTGCCCCAATTACTTGAGGCTACATGGCGCAGACGGGCACAGACAAGCATGAGCGCAGAGTTTCCATCAGGAAAGCTTCCGACGACGCGGGTCCGGCGGCGGATCTCTTTCATGATCCGTTCAATTCCATTGTTCGTCCGGATCCTGATCCAATGCTCATTAGGGAAATGCATATAGGTAAGGGTTTCTTCTATGCTATTTTCAACCTTCTTTGCAGCCTCAGCCAGCTTCATACTGCGTAACTTTTCTGCAACTGCCGCAGCTTTTTCCCGCGCACTTTCCAAGTCTTCTTGGGCATGGATTGCCTTAAGCATTGCTGCTACATCCCGCATTTTACCATGAGGGACGACGGAAAATACATTCCGATAGAAATGGACGATGCAGCGCTGATATTTGGCTGCCGGAAATACTTCGCCGATGGTTTCAACCAAACCAATACATTTGTCACCGACAAAGAGCTGAGTACCGGAAAGGCCTCGCTCTTTAAGGTTTCTAAGAAATTGAAGCCAGCTGGCTTTATCCTCACGACCGCCTTCGGCAGCACCAATGATCTCTCTGAAGCCCTCATTATCAACAGCAATAGCTACGAGAATAGAAACGTTTTCTACTTCGCCGCCCCAGCATCTCTTCAGGAAGATGCCATCCAGATAGACATAAGGATAAGTAGCCAATAGCGGTCTGTTTCGCCAGGCTTCAATATGACTATATGCTTTCTTATTAAGCTCGCTGATAGTGCCAGGGGATACCTTGGTCCCCCATAGAGCTTCGGTAATATCTTCGACTCTACGGACTGAAACGCCGGCAAGGTACATTTCTATCAATGCTTCTTCGATACTGCTTTCACGACGTTTATAGCGCTCGATGATGGCAGTTTCGAAGGGAAGATGCCGCAGCTTTGGCACTTTAAGATCAACCTCTCCTGCTTTAGTTAGGAGCTTACGATTGTAGTAGCCGGCTCTCGTGTCTTTTCGGGCTTCGGTATGCTCATAGCGACTGGCATTGGTAAGCCTGTCCGCCTCCTGGTCGAGCAGGTTATTCAGGGTTTCCTCTACGGTGCCGCGCACCAATTCGCTAAGTTGGTTCTTTAACAGATTCTCATTCAGGTGTATAATGTTGTCAGACACGGATATTCCTCCTTTAGTGTTGGATTTTTGTCTCGCAACTTAAATTTACACTTGGAGTTATATCCGTGCAACTTTTTTGTTTTAAAATGTGCGCAATTTATTATACGTTATCTTTACACTTGGAGTTATATCCGTGCAACTTTTTTGTTTTAAAATGTGCGCAATTTATTATACGTTATCATTACAATAATCCTCTTTGTCGCACTACCAGGTAGTGACACTGCCTTGGGGTAAGGTCAATCATATATGTGCCCTTCAATATAAAATGCAAAAGAGCATATATGCAATTTGCAGATGCTCTTTAACAATAAACTATCTATTTAATATGTAAGACTTCTTTTTAATCTACCCATTAGATTCTTTTCCACAGTTATTTATAATACTTAGTACACCAATACTCTTTCTTATTAATTCTTCAGATTCTATATAAATTTTCCCCATCTCTTCAATTGATAGTTCTTTATAGTTGCACATGCCAACTTTTTTCCCTTCATTGGTTTTACAATAAATTTCAATATTACTTTCTCTTTGATCTAGCTCCTGGACAATTTCTTTTACAAGTTTGGTAACATAATCATAACTAACAATCTTTTTATCTATTGTATCATCTTTGATTTTTTGAACTATCAAATCACAATCGAGTTTATCACTATCTACATATTTAGAAAAAATCTCTTTTATTAAGAATGCGGGATTATTTGAAAGTTTCCACTTCATCTCAATTTTGGGCAGATACTTTTGATTCTTTAGTGATTCTTTTACTTTGTTAAGTTCCTTCTGGCGGTATATAGCGTAAGTAGGATCAAGTAGAAAGACCTCAAGTTGTTTGTATAAGTCATATTCCAACTTGATAGTAAAACCATGATCAATCTCTGTTATCGTAACTTCATCACAAACATCAATGTAGTTAATCTTCTTGTATTTTAATTGAGTAATCTTATCAAATGAGTTTCCACACTCACCCTCACACTTATATTCTTTACCATCACTAGAGTATAATGCAGATAAACAACTATTACAAAGCATATAATTATGATTATCACCAATTGATAATGCAAATCTTGACCATTCCTGTAAGTCATCACAAATTCTTAATATGTAGGAAATAGGGTCATCATAAAAAATCATCCTATCATCTTCATACTTATTTGTATGATTATATATAGCTCTGGCTGAAATTTCAATTATGCATTTTTCTAATGATGAAAGATTATATATACTTCCAGAATTATAGAAGTTTAAGAGCAAGCATATTGCTGATAGTACCCCATGATCATCATTTTTGTATTTATGTTCTATCTGGCAATTATCTATAGTTCTAAACAGCAAGCTATCTGCAAGTATAGCTTTTATATCTACAAAATCTGCCTTAATATTCGAATTTATCACTTTATAAAACGGTAAATATTTATATATTTGTGATGATACTCTTGAAAAATAAGCTAAGGGATACCCTATATCATGAAATATTGAAGATATAAATAATGATTTAAAAATTATATCTCTATAAAACACATCGGTATCAATATTCTCAATCTCTATACCTTTAAGTTCTATTTTAAAGCACTCAGCCTGGTATGCTACATATTTTGCAAATACAGTTTCTCTTTCTTTTATACACTTCATTATTTGTTTATCTATATTAAACTCGTATAAAAGTGTAAACCCTAAATAGGCATCTCTGAATTGATGCTTAAAATGGTCTCTATATCTCGTAGATGAGTTTTTTTCAAAATCAAACTCAAAGAACATTGACCATTCGATATCACTATAATTTGTCGCAATAAGTCTTTCAATTCCATTTATTGCAAAAAAACTCTGAAAAACTCTTTGAAGATTATCAAACATGCATAGTTGTTCAGCCACTTCATGCTTATCATATAATAATTGAAGATTCTTAAAATGATTTGGTAAATTAATTATAGATTGAATATCAAAAACGTCTTTATTTAAGCAAATTCTATAGTACTTTTTGATATTTTCATCATCAGCAGAATAATGTACTTTTTCATATAGATAATTTGAATTATTAGCAAGATCATCATAGAATTGATACATATTAGTATCATTTAAGTGTTTTTTATCACCCATTAGATTTAATCACCTCTTTGAAGTCACTATCTACTATAATATAAGGATCCGCATTGCTCTTTAGGGTGGCTCTTGTAGGATAAGCATTATTGGAATTAATTCTTTCAATATATTTATTATAATAGACCTTAACACTCTCGTTATCTTGACCCAATTCATCCTTTATTTTCTTCATAATATCATCTTTATAATTGCCACCCATAGTATTAACAACATTATGCACATCGTTTAATACTATGCCATACTTATTAGGTATTATACCCAATTTTAGGCAATTTCTTGCACTTTCAAGTGTTTTATTAACATGAGAAGAATCAAACGTAGTAATAAACAGTAATTCAATATTATAAATGCTATACAACTTTTTATACAGTATACTCGTAAAATTATTAAAACCTGGAGAGCAATCAAAGATTAATAAACATTGTTGTTCTTCAGTAATTTCTTTTATCATTCTAAACAATGTATCATTAAAAACTTCATCAAGTATCTCTGCGTTTCTTCTAGTGTTTAGCAAACCATTTGTATAATGATTTTTGCCACGAACACTGGGATCAATAGTCGAGGCTTTAAATTTATAATTATTACTTTCAAATTCAAAGTCAATGTCTTTTATTATTTTGCTTATTTCAGCAGCACTATTTTTGCTCATCAAATCACTATTATTCAGAAATTTAATAACATCATCTTTATCTTCACCATATAGTAAATAGTAAGTTCCACTACCTAGCAAATCAATATCAAAATAGTATATATTCGCATATTTTTGGAGGTCACTTAAATTAGGATTATCTAACGCTGCAGAAACACACAAACTCAGTGCTATTGTAGATTTTCCTGATCCCCCTTTAAATGAATTTACAAAAATTATCTTGCTTTTATTTTTCTTATCCATCAACTATTCACTCCACCTATTAAGAATTTAATAGTATTTAACGACTTATTATCTATGAAACCCAACTCTTTTGCACTATCGAAAAGTGATATCAAATCAAAGTATTTAAACTTTGTCTGGTAGGTGTATTTGAAATTCTCGTTTAAATCTTTACAATTATGTAAATAACCTATTACATTTTGTATCTCCACAACATTTCTCTTACCTATTTCGTTTACTTTATCATAAAATGCAAATTTTAAATTTTTTGGATTGAAAGTATAACTTGTCTCTAAATGATAAACTAATAATGCACTAGCATATGTTTTAATAGAATTATATAGACTGCTTATTATTATTCTCTTCATAGATCTGCCAATAACAGAATTACTATTAAACGCTTGGTCCATTATGAAATTTGTAATGTACAAATAATCATCAATGTTTAGGGTCTCTTTACTGGAGTTAGGACAAACATATCGTATTTCAATTTCTTTAGTTTCATAATTATATCTAAAATAAATCAGAAAACTAATTAATGCTTCTTTCGGCTCACAACCAATTGTATTGATGAAATCATCAATATCTTCTTGTGATAAGATACTTTCTAATAAGTCTCTCAAAATAATAAATGCTTCACATGGCAAGCCACTTTTTTCTATAATTGAATCACTTGATTCATAAGAAAAAGAAATGTCTAAAATATCTCTATTATTATTTTTTAAATATTTTGCACAATACTTCTTCTTCTCAACATAGATATCATCCAAAATACTTGTATTAGAAGTCAATATACATACAGCTATACTTCTGTTAATATCTATTTGTTCGTTTATAATATTAATAAGGTTATAATCTAGGCTGTTTATATTCCACTTAGATAGTTCTACATCACCATGTAAAAACAAACTATGCAATGTATCCCATAGTGTAGTGATCAGTATATCACTACCTTTAGAAAAATTATTGATTTCTTCATTGAAATCCAATTTTTTTATTTTATTAAATTTGTAATTTTTATCTGTGATAATAGTTGAAAGTTCTTCATTTTTATACAATATAGATGTATCAACGAAAAATACTAAATCACTCTGTGCAATGGTGATCCTACAGAATTCAAGATATCTGTCAGCATTTGGTTTTATAAATCTAATTCTCATCCTTTCGAATAAGTTATCGCTTTTACTTAATTTGTCAATCTCTTCTTTCATCTTCCATTCATCGCTAGAGATTAAGTCTAGAGTAAGCATATTTAACAAATTATCTGTTTCCTCTAACAATTTAGAGATTTTTCTATGAAGTACATTTAAATCATTCAATCCTATTTGCCCTATAATAGAAACCTTAATCTCACTCTTATATTTATTCCTTGAAATATAATCAATAATTTTGTTATATACAAGTCGTGATTCTATTTGTGAATTACTTGATAAAAAAGACTTCTTTGAAAATTCGACATAGAATGGAATACTATCATAATTATTATTAAAAAAATATCGATCCTCATTGGATAGCATGATTTGTATAGGAAATTTTTTTATAGATTTTTGCATTAACCCTATTAATATCTTTTGATCAATACTATCTTTGGCACAATCATTTGCTTCTATAAGAAGTTTTTCATAATTCACTTTGACTGAGCAAAGATACAGTATAAATATGGGATGAAAGAAAAGCATTTTGATTGTGTCAGAACCTTCAATTGTAAAGAGTAATTGATAAATTTGAATAATATTATTTCTTTCCAATGCTCTTGAAATAGATAAGTTCGTAACCATCAAGGTCATTATTTCAAAGTATGTTGAGCAGAAAACTTCAGCATCTTTACAATATGAAAATAACTTAATAGGGGAAGCTTTATGGCTAAATATTTTCTCTAAGAAAACAATTGTTTCATTTTTAAACTCTTCAATTTTTGAGCATAAATATTGTTTTTCTTCCAACTTCATATTTATTTTACTAACTGTTTCTAAAATCATATTTATTTTTTGAAGAAAGCTATCTTTTTCAATTTCATATAAAGTTTTTATACTATTTTTACTAACAGCTCCATAGAATTCATTATCAAGGTCTACTACTCCATTCTCAAACGATTCCATATCAACATCTTTATACTGTAAGGCCTCATCGTAAGAGTACTTGTACTGATAATTTTCTTCTAAATTATTGAGTCCTTCATTTACATTATTAATCTTTCTTGCGGTGTTGCCTTTAAAAAGCGATTGCACTTTATTAAAATAGTATTTATTAAACAGCTTCTCATAGTCATTTTTATATACTAAACTTGCTATGTCCTTCTTTTCTTTTTCACTTAAATTATCTGATGCACTATTAGATAACCCTGATAATTTTTTTTCTATTTCAAAAGGTTCTGATGATCTAATTATTTTTCTTAAAATCTTATCGGATATTAATCTTTCTTCATTACTTCTCCAACACATAAGCATGTTCAAGTTTTGATTTAGTTTCTTGTCTGATAATGCATTCTTAATATTACCCCAATTAACACAAGCCAAAAGATATTTACAGACTTCAGAAAATGATACCCGCTTATAAAAAAGCAAAGTAAATATATGCTTCTTCACTTTATTAGCTTGCACACTGCTAGTAAACTCTAAGTCATAGGACTCTACCATTAATTCCCAAAATAGTTCTCTGTCATCAGGTAGTATTGGGTATTCAACGAAATCTTTTAACGAGTCTATCTTTTTTACACTATCAGTAGTTAATAATATAATCTTCTTAATATTAATATCATTTCTATATTTTACAGCTTTTTCATACTTTGTTTTATCAATAGTAACTATCTTAACATCATCTTCGAATCTTTCTCCGATATTCTTAAAGATATCAATAATCTCAAATTCAATATCAGAAATAGAAATAAAAAATTCATTCTTGTGCCTAGTTATTTCTCTTATATACTTGTCCAAATAACTAATATAAATATCTTGTATCTCATAATTATTCATAATCATATTAGTTTGAACTCTCCTCTCTTTTCCGGAAGGGTCACTACATATCCTGAATCAGACAACTTAATTAAGCAATTTATATTACTTAGATTTTCTATTAGTGCCTCTTCATTCTGATTAAATTCTTTTATTGATACTTTAGCATTTATTTTTTTCAAATATTTCTCAACCTTTTCAGACTTAGTAATGCAGATATTATATCGATCTTCAAGCCATATAATAAATTCTTCTAAATAGGCAAAATCAATATTGTGAGATGACAAATATAATCTAACAAAAAATTCTGCAATCTCCTCAGAAAAAGCAAAATACTTATGCCTACTGTTATTTCTAGGAAATATCAACCCTATTTCTCTTCCACAGGTAGGCAAAGTAGATGAGATTTTTGATATACTAGAGCCCTTACGGCTTTTTTGAAATTGCGTAAGTGCCTGTGCCAAATCATCTTTTGATATTTCAGCCTCACTTTTATCTTTAAAAAAATGATTTATTAAAGTCTCATTCATCTCAGTATCATCTTTGTAACCCACATTCTTTATGATATTATTTATTGCCTGATTTTTACCATCAATCTTTATATAAACAACATCATTTTCCTTAATTAGAACAATTCTATCACCATTGATATTTTCTATAATACCCTCAAAGTACTTTTTTACTAGTTCAGGAAATTCAGATCTGATTTTTGCATAATTTATTACACAAGTTCTATGCAAATCACCATAATTCAATGACTGGTTTACTGATCCTTTACATATAATAACATGGTTCTTCAGAGAGTTATAATTTATCCTTTCTAAGATATATTGGATAACATAAAAAGTTAAAAAAGTTGATAAATAATCAAGTTTCCTATAGAAATCGAGTCTTTTAAAGTTTTTATTGCTTAGTACAACTTCTAAATCTTCATTGAATTTTCTAGATAATCTTACAAAAAATGTGTATCTACTAACATTACCAAAGTCAACTTCTCTACTATCAGAGAAATTTTCTTTGCCACTTTCATAAGGTTTCCCCTCAGAACAGATAAAGTTCAAAATCTTATTAGATCCAATGCTTTCTTTATTAAAAAAGAATTCAGAAAGCATCTCATAAACTTGAAATGAGCTCTTACTTGAGTTATTTCTATTTATTTGTAAGGCATATAATAGATTTCTTAAATTTAGAACATTGTCCGTTGTTATCATTTTGGTATTTATTGGAAAATAGAGCTCATCTGCCTTTTTCTTTGACATAATATCTTTGCCTGTATATGTATCAAAATACTTTAATAATGATCTATTAAGTAATTCCCTAGTCTTTTTTTCACTTTCTTCACAAATAAAGATATTATCATTATTAATGCTTAACTTCGTTGAATGAAATTTCTCTGTCACTTTAAAATATCTGTAAAGAAAATTATTTAACAATAAGTATTTAGGTATCTCAGGAGCTGATATACCAACAAACTCTGCTAAGCTGTTAAACTTGTTAGTGCTATCCACTTACTTTACCTCCTAAACCTTTTTTATTAAAACTTTACTCTGTGAACTATTAAAAAAGAGTAATTCATTCTTTTTATAAAAACTAAGTTCAAAATCACAAAACTCACCTTTATTATCTTGGAAAATTACTATCATTTTATCATAGAATTCAGGCTTTGCTTTTAATACTGCTCTGAAAAAGTCAGAAAGGCCAAACTCCTCTATTACATTGTTTGAAGTTAAAAAATATACATCATCTCTTGCCATAAAAATATATCTAAATAATTGATAGGTAATATTTAATGAAATATGTTTTAGGTTTCTATCGTTATCAGTATATATACAACTCAAACAGAAATAATTATTGTCTATAAAAGGGTTTAATTCTTTTCCAATCTCATCAAAGTCAAAATCTGCACGATTCCAGATTAAATTTAATTCATTCATGTTAATTGAAAATTTTGTCTTAATCTTTTCACCTATTTTAGGTGGTGTATCATAGAATACAATCTCTAAATTTGTTTCTTGCGGAGATATTAATTTAATAAATCCTTTCTTAAGGTCTTTCTCTGTCTTATTCTCCAGATAAGTCTCTTCTTCTACGTTTCTTATCTCCTTGACATCTGAAAAATAAGGTGGCTTGTGAAGTTTATCAAGCATTCTTTTAAAGTCATCAATATAGTCCATCGGAAGTTCCGAATATTTACATTCCGACTTATTCTCAAAATATATTTGCCGTTTTGCTTTTTTATAGTTTGATATATCTTCACCATGTTTCACAAAAATTTGGTAATCATTAGCTGAGCATTTTTTTACTGGATCAAGTTTAGTAAATTTCTGAATCAATATATCTTGAGATTCCTCAAAGATACTGTTAAAGTAGTACAGACTAGTAATATCTTGCATCATACTATTATTTAGTCTCTCACAATCATACCCGGACGTTATCATAAATGATACTAGTGACAATAGTTCTCTAAAAGTAAGATGTTCCCCTATTAAAAAAAGTGTATCACATAATACTCTCAAGTTTTCGACCACAATATCATTTCTTAAAGCATCAATATTTTTTTTAAATGGACAATTATTATAATATATACAATCAAAATCACAAGGAATTTCTTCATTATACTCTAGGAACTTTTTAACTATTTTACTGAAAAGAGCTTCATTTTCTATCATATTTGAGCTTGCAAGATTTCTTTTTTCAAAGTTAATTACTAATACCTTACTGTTGCTTGTAAACTCGTCAAGCATACTTGGCTCTTTTGAAAGTAGAACTTTTGTAAAAATACCAATATTAGCAGCAATAACCACCTTAGAATTTGATCTATCTTCTAGGCATTTACTAATAGTATCAATAACTTCTGCCTTTTCATCTTCATGTAATGCCGAGAAGTCATCTATTATTGCAAAACCATTCTCCTCGAATTCGTTCTTTAAGTTTCTTAGAATTCTGCTTTTTCCATCTCCAGCTTCCCCCGTTAATAGAATAATATTAACTTTTTCAAGATTTTGTAAGATTCTATATTCTTCAGGCAATTTTATATTAAACGACTTATTCTCAATTCTTTCATCATATAAACTGCTATGCCCATCATACGCCCCACAATAACTTACAATCTGGTTTATTTTATTTTTAAGACTTAAACCAGTCATGCGACCACTTCCTTTATATAATTGTTTAAAACAATGATAAATGAGCATTCATGTAATTATTAACTTCCTTATATTTGATACTCTTGATTCATTTGCTTTTGCTTCATACCTTTATAGCAAAAGAAACGCTAGTTCCTGAAGTAAAGCGTCAAAAACTAATAACCATCGACAATTTATAGTTCGATATTATTCCTTCTTTTTCCTGCAAAATAGACATAGATATATAA
Organism: Calditrichales bacterium MX18-03; assembly: GCA_021083345.1. GTDB lineage: Bacteria > Bacillota > Clostridia > Lutisporales > Lutisporaceae > JAJGRE01. The sequence continues at coordinate 1,706,005 of JAJGRE010000001.1, forward strand.
TGTATTTATCATATTTAAAATTAGACTTGTGCAGTGAAAAGTAAAAACTTTAAGCAACTTTCCCGAATTTGGAAATCATAGAGTCTAGACCTACCCCTTTGACTGCACTAGAGTATGCGAACTTAGTAATATTATTCATATACTGCTCGCGAAAATACCCTATGGTATCTCCAATTGTCTTAAGCTTCAAGGTTCTCCCATTGGATAACCTGAATAGTTCCAAGAGTGTATAAGCCATAAATACCATGCTCCAGAAACGCTTTATCGACGTCAATGATTCAACCTGGTACTCGTCAAAGCCGAGTGAAATCTTATGATAGCTGTAACTGACTTCAATATCCCAGCGGTTTTAATAATACTCCAGAATAATTGAAGTATCAAGGCTTACAGCTATACTCACTTTGAAAGCTGGTTTATCAGTTGGAATCTTGAATAAAAGTTGCCTTCGCATTTCGAAGAGCTAATATTATTGCACTATCATTAGCATATTGAATTCCAATTCTATGATTTTCTCCAATTGCATCATGCCTGCTTATATAAGCATGCTTTACACCGTGAACATGTTTGTCAATATATTTCCTTATTTTTTCTCCATTTCTATCTGGATCAGTAAATACTATTACACCGTTATCCTTTTGATATTTCCTAATGTTTTCAATATGTTTTCTTACACATAGACCAAATACCACAATTATCTCGGCATTAATAACTTTTTTGATTGCAATTGAATCTTATTTCCCTTCAACAACTATAACTTCCCTGATTGTAAGAATAGAAATCAATAGCCATATCTCCCTTCGATTACCATATCGATTTATTCTTGTCTGAACCATATATATTACCTTCAAGACTAATCAAGTACAAATCATCGTTCATTTCGTATTAATCCCAAGGTGTAGAAGATCCTTATTCTAAGTATTACCATCACTTTCGATTAAAAAATCCATTTTAGACATTTTGTATTAAGTTATCATGCATATTTTTCTAAAAAACGCACATACTTCAAATTAATCGCATTATATGCAAATCATTAGAACTTAATGAGAAAGAGATGGTGATAAAAATGCCTATCGAAAGAAATAGACTGAAGCTTGTATCAAATGAAAAAAGCTTAATTATGAATTCCAATTCTGCAAACACTTGTACCGAGGAAGAAATACTTAGTCATATTCTTGGCGCATATACAAACCGTCTACTATCAAGAAGACTAAAAGGTAAGTATATTGATGCTACTATAAAAACAATTAACGAATTTGTCAGCTATACTAATCTGTATCCATGGGAATGGGAGGAAGCGGATTTTGATGAGTGGTCAGCTTATCTTTATCAAGTAAAACGTAATGGAGAATCAACACAGAGACAAAAACAGAGAAGAATTGCACGATTTCAGTCCTTTCTGGCTGATTCTCCTCGGCTAGTTGACCTCTGTCAAACCAATTTCGGTAAGAAGCCTATTCAAATATGTTCATCTGAAAATTGCATTGCACATAAAGTGGAAGATGAAAATGAAGACAAGAGAACAGCATTTACTAAAGAACAATTGTTATGCTTGTGGAGCTATTTTGATGAAGAGATAAAAGTCGCATATAATAATAAATCAAAAAACCTGAAAACACTTCAGAGAGATAAGATTCTCTATTTGTTTATCTATTATTATGGCCTAAGGGTAAATGAAGTTTCAATGATGGAAACGACTGATTTTATACATAATCCAAATAGATCTGAATGGGGCAAGTTTGGAGGTATACATATCAGGTTTGGTAAGGGTTCTGCCGGCAGCCCTCCAAAGCGGAGAACAGTATGGACAATTTCTGATGCTGCAGTAAAATACTTAAAATGGTACTTAGAAAAAGTAAGACCACTGTTTGGAAATGACGATTGCAATAGCCTATTTGTGTCTGAACGAGGATATCGACTAACACCAAACTCAATTACAAGAAATTTCAAGGAGTATTTAAAGGCTGCAGGTCTGCCAAGCGATAATTACTCCCCACACTGTTTAAGGCACAGTTATATTAGCCATCTCTCAGAGCGTGTAGATGTTAGTCCAGGTTTTATCCAAGCTCAAGTAGGGCATGAGTATCTAGCCACTACACAACTCTATACACACTTATCAGATGTCTTTGTTTACAAGCATTTAAACAAAGTAATCAATCGACAAGTAAGTAAGCTTTTAAAGAAGGATGAGGATTAATATGTTCAGCATACGATACTCTGATAGGCACTCATTTACAATGACAGCCGCATTTTGGGATTTGCTTAATAGCTACAAGCAAGTGACCTCTGATAATTCAATAGAATACGCCGTTTTGGTTAGAGATGAGTTAGTCTTCCAACTAGCCTACTCTTATGGTTTGAGAGCTCATGAGATTCAAAACCTACTAGTTTCTGACTTCAATCTTGATAGCGAACTCAAAGGCAGGGATGCATACGGAAGTATTTTTGTAAGATATGATAGCAAAATAGGTGGTATTCATAAGCAGCGACTTGTTTACTCTGTATTCCCTGATGTGATAGATGTAATACAAAAATATTTATGTTTACATAAAAGCTTTTTCCCGAACCAAAATTACTTATTCTCAACTTCCAAGGGAAACTTGTTGTCAGTTCATTATTTGTGCAAACGGTTAAATCGATACAACAATGCACTTACAAAAGACAAAAAAATTAATACGTTTCAAACATTTAGACATCTGTATCTTGCTGATTTACTTCGAATTGATAAAGTATCCTTAGTGTTTGTTAATAATCAGTTTGGCAATAATATAATAGACAATCAATTATACTCTCATTTATTGCCAAATAAATTGTTGGAGTGATACTATGAGTTTTCAATGGAAGCTTAAAGAAAAGATGGCAAGTAAAGGTATATGGAGATGTACTGACTTCACGAAATTACTAAACCAATACGGCATAAACATTTCTGTCTCAATGGTTACAAGAATTGTAGAGAAAGCACCTGAGAGAATTAATACTCAAGTTTTAGACGCAATATGTGATCTTCTGGAGTGTACACCAGGAGAGATTTTAGTACACACACCAACCGGTATGAACGCTGAACGTTTACTAAAGGTTGCTGGTGAAAATATTGGTATCAAACCTGGTCCCAAACCAAGAAAATCTCAAAATGTACCTGAGATACCCATCGACATACTCGGCCCTGGAGGAGATGTTATAAAATAGGATGGATGTAATAGTGAGTTGGTCTAAAAAATTCAATATCTGTGTATCCTGTGGTTCTACCAACTATCAACATAAAGCTAAAGGACTCTGCACATTCTGCTATAACAAAATACATGAGTACCCTAAATGCAAATGCTCAATTTGTGGAAATATTGCGCGGGTTCATAGTAGAGATAAAGGAAATGCAATTTGTAAAAAATGCTACAAAGAACCATCTCATATATGCAGCATTTGTAATAAGAATACTTCAGCAGCTCTCAAACTCTCTGCAGAAGAATATGTTTGTGATAACTGCTACACTAGACATTATAGAAAGAAACATTTATGTACTATTTGCGGCAAAGAAGAAATTCTAGCTGTAAACTCTAAAAATAAGCATATTTGTATCAACTGCTACAAATATGAGAACCAGCTTTGTACTGCATGTGGAAGAAGTGTACCATCGCCATATCTCATTAACAATGCACATGTATGTATTAGGTGTTACGAAAACCGGAAAAAGAATTCAAATAACGTGTTAATAGAAATTGCAAGCAATGAATACTCATGTAGCATTTGTGGTATCAATAATGTAGTTCAACGAGTATACAATGACGGATCAAGTATTTGTCCTATTTGTTTTAAAAACATGGCAAAAGCATGCTCATCATGCCAGAATGCATTCAAAAAAACACACTCACATATTGAAGGTCTACCGTATTGTCGCAGTTGTTATTATCATACACTCTTCCAAAGAATATTCAGTCAAATGAAAGAAAGCTGGGATGAAACTTTTTCTGAGATAGTGCTTGTGTATTTCGAAAGTAAAGCTGCAGTTACATCTTATGAGACTGTCTATACATGTTTTAAACAAAAGCTCGAGCTATTCGATCTTTTACATGCCTCTTTTATAAAAAAGCACTTTACATTTGAGTCAAATGAAATATATCAGATTCTAATAGAACGCTCCTGCTACCATCCTTTTCTGAATGATTTTGTTGCTTTCTTGACAACAAAAAAACTAATTTCCGGATATGATAGTGCCTTTAATTTGTTGAATAATCTGGAGCACAATATTGAATTTATAATACCAGCATTTAAGAAAGTATTATTGGCGTATAAGGATTACCTTACAAATTTAGTATATAAGTATCGCGAAAAAGGATGGGTAGGTGAATATGCCAAGTTTAATTACTATACTTCCTATCTCTATATGCTAACAGCAGTAAGATTCTTCTCACACATTCAATCGGAATTAGGGTCAAATCAGGTTTCTGAAATTGATAATAACACAGTTGATAGTTACTTGAAGCAAAAGCCATACGAAAATGGAAATTTGCGGCACTTAATAAAATATTTAAACTCAACAAAATTAATTTTTGCACGACTATCACTTCCAAGAATTAACTGCTCAATAAATTTCCCTATGGGATTGAATGAAGACAGTCAAATTATAATATTTAATAGATGTGCATCAGACATTACTATGTCCCTACGAGATAGGACTCTTATCCTTATTATGCTATTATTCGGGCTTACACCACAGGATGTACGCCTTCTACGAAAAAATAATATCATAAAATACAAGCAAGGTCAGAAAAATATGCTACTTCTAAGTTACAGCAAAGTTGAGTATCAAATACCTAATCCGTTGTTAACTATGATTGATACATACTATGACTCTTTATGCATTAATAATGACTACATTTTTCCTGGAAGGTTATACAACACACCTCTATCATTAAGTTCAATTTGGTCAATTACCAAAAAGTACGGGATAACACCTATGGATTTATATTATACAGCAGTAAATAATGCAATAATTAATGGGCTTAATCAGCCTGCTTTATTGATGAAAAGTTTCAATATATGCTCTAACACAGCTACTAAATATTACAAATTTATTGATGGATGTTATAAAGCTTAAATATAAGGGATTGCAATATGGAAAATAACAAGTGGGCACAAAAGCATGATAAGTGTATCATATGTAACACAACAATATTTAAACACAAGGCAAAAGGATTTTGTACACGATGCTATCAGAAAGCAAAACAACCTCCTATAGGTATTTGTTCAGGTTGTGGGGAAACGGCGAAATTACCACTACTCAATTCCAATAAAGAGAGAATCTGTTACAAGTGCTATGAGCAACCTAAGCACGTATGCTCTATATGCAATTGTTATGATAAGGCTGAGATAAAGATTAATAATAATGACTATGTCTGCAGAAAATGTTATAGCAAATCTTTTATTCCTAAAAGCATATGCTCCTTATGCGGTAAAGAAGACATAATAAAAAAAGTCCTTGATGATATGAAGTTATGCCAATATTGTTATAATAAGCATTATCGTCCAAAAAAGCCTTGTAGTAAATGCGGTCAGATAAAGCTAGTACATATGGTAACTAGTGACGGATATAGTATCTGTACAACATGCTATACTCAGCTTTACCGACCAAAAAGATTATGTTCAATTTGCGGTATTACTGATCTGATTGAAAAGAAAGAGAATGGTCTAGATATTTGTGTCAAATGTTACAGCAAATACTACGCACCTAAGAGAATATGCTCATTATGCAAAATATTTGAAAAAGTTCATATAATAGTAGATGGATCAGATGTATGTAAATCCTGTTATGAGAAAAACTATCGTCCAAAGCAATTATGCTCAGTGTGTGGAAAAGAAAATGTCACCACTAAGGTATTGAACAGCAAATCAATATGTCCAAACTGTTATACAAGGTTATACCAGCCAAAGAGGATATGCATGATATGCGGTGATCTTGACATTATTGGCAAAAAAACTGACTTTGGAGATGTTTGCATAAAATGTTATAACAAGTTTTATAGACCATCTAAAGTTTGTTTTATTTGTGGCTTAGAGAGTTCTACACATAAGATTGCTAACTCTAACTCAATATGCAATAGATGCTATCAAAAACACTTCCAACCTGAGAGAATATGTTACTTATGTGGCAAAACAAGTAAAATAGCATGCTCTGATGAGCAAGGTGATATCTGTAGACATTGTTATGCAACCTCTCAAGGAGTATGCAATAACTGTGGAAAAATTACTAACAAGTTTTTCAGAGTATCTGGTTTTTGTCCAGCATGTTGGTATTATAAGAAAGCCATAGATTTTACGGAATCATACTGTGCTGTATTTAAGGATCCAGATTTATTTAATCTGCTTATAAGTTTCCGAAACACATTGCTCCGTTATAGAACATCTAAAGTTGCCTATGCAATTCTAATCAGAAATATAAGTTTTTTTCTTTATATCGATGAATATCATATTCCGATTAATAGCCTATCACTTGAATTTATCAATGAAATATCTGGTGTATTAGATTGTGGCGACATATCAAATCTCGAAAATTTCCTTACTAGCTTAAATATAGTTAAACCTTATGAGCCACTCTACTATTTCTATAAATCACGTGATAACTATTCAAAAGATATGAGTGAAAGCTACGTAAAACCTTTTTTCGATTATACTGAACATTTAGTATCATTAAGAACTAAATTTGAAAATAGAGGATGGCATTATCGATTTACTTGGAAGACTTGTACCAACTATATGTATCTAGCTCAATTCTTTCTTCGATATGTATCTACGAGAGTACCATCAATTCAAGAGCTTAATAACGACATTATCGAAGCGTTTTGCTCAGAAAACTCTTTTTACATGGTCTCAAATATACGCCCTTTTTTGAAATGGATTAATAAAAACATCCGATTATTTAAGAAACTGCAGCTTCCTAACAACTACTCAACTCCGATTGGAGGTAGACCTTATTCTGAAGAAGAGTTATTTGATATAATTGAGAATTTATCTGCCGAAGGGGTATCATACAGAGATAAATTTATTGGATTCCTGACACTGATATATACAATTCGTCCGTATGAAATGAGAGGGTTAAAGATATCAGATATAAAACGCGACTTAGCTGACGTAAAGATAAGGATTCGAGGTGTCTCAATTGCATTGCATCCAGCTATCGCTGAATTGCTAGACAAATATTTAGCTTTGGAGCGTAACGAAAAGCTTTCATTAGGATGTAACCATGAGTGGCTGTTTACAGGAAAAAAATATACTAAGCCTATGTCCACTACATATATCTGCGAAGTACTAAGACAATACAACATTAATTCCATACGAGCTTTTAGTACTTCTATAACAAACTTAATATCATCCGACCCAATACCCCCTTCTGTATTAATACGCGGTCTTGGAATAAGTATATCAACCATCATAAGCTATTATAAAGCATTAAATATAGAAAATATGAATGCAGTTAATGCTATTAGCTGTGAAAGTAAATCTTCAGATCATAATAATGCGGCATATGAGACTAATAGCAAATATTTTGTTTATATTTTAAAATGTAGTGATGGGAGCTATTATACGGGCTCCACTTCAAAATTAGAACAACGATTAGCGCAGCATTCGAATGGTACGGGGAGTAAATATACTCAAACCCGTAGACCTATTCAACTAGTTTATCGTGAGGATTACGATAATAAATCCTCTGCGCTATCTCGAGAAAAAAAGATTAAGAAACTGGATATATATAAAAAAGAACAATTAATCGAAACAGGTAAATTGGAATGAACTAATTCCAATTTACCTGTTTTTTCATTGACTTCCATGTATTATAGTTTATTTGCATCTGATGCAATTCCTATGCATCTAACGCGTTTTTAGATATGTTTTTTAGCCAAGTCCAGTTGTTTCAATACTTTCAGAAAATGTAATATGCAAGGGTATTAATTACACTTCGAATATCCGCAATTCCTGCAGATGACGCAACCACCTTCATGCTGGATGGCGTTACCGCATTCTGGGCAATACTTCATCGTAGCTTTATCGTATGAAACGCTTCCATGCTCGTCGCCTCTTTCTGAAGTAACTGCCGGACATGGATTTGCACAAAGCGAGCAATTGCTGATGCAGCTACCCTTTTCTTCAACCTCATCGGCCAGCTCATCGAGGGTCTTAACATCCTTCAAATCCACACTCATGTTCATGTAACGCTCTAGTGCCCTTCCAATAGCATCCGGACATGAAAGCACTTTCAACCCTTTCTGTCTGAGTGTTGAGTGGCAGCGAATGCCTCTGATCTGCTCAATGATTTCTCTAACATCTACACCGGCTCTTAAGGCGATGGATATCAAACGGCTGGTTGCTTCGGACTGCGAAGGACAGCCTCCGGCTCTGCCGAGATTGGTGAAGACCTCGCAGATGCCCTCATCATCGGAATTTACGGTAATATAGAGGTTGCCGCAGCCGATCTTGACCTTCTCGGTGATCCCTAGTGTAACCTCCGGCCTGGTTCTGGGTACCAGATTGTCATCCTTCTCAGGCGCTTTTTCTTCCTCTTTCGCCTTGTTAACCGATCCGATGTTGAGTACCTGTGAGTCTCTGCTGCCGTCGCGGTAGATGGTGATGCCCTTACAGCCCAGCTTATAGGCCAGTATATATGCATCTCTGACTTCCTCACGGGTAGCATTATTTGCAAAGTTCACCGTCTTGGATACTGCATTATCGGTATATTTCTGGAAAGCTGACTGAATCCGTATGTGCCACTCCGGCTCTATATCATGGGCTGTGGCAAAAACCCGCTGAACATCCTCGGGCACTTCTTTGATATCGTGGACAGAACCGTGAGCTGCAATTTTCCTCATCAGCGCCAAGCTGTAGAAGCCCCGTTCTTTTGCCACTCGCTCAAATATCGGATTGACCTCCGGCAGTTCATCATTATCCATTACATTGCGAATATATGAGATGGCGAAAAGCGGCTCCACACCGCTGGAGACACCTGCTATGATTGAAATCGTGCCTGTAGGTGCGATCGTCGTAGTTGTACCGTTCCGGATCTCTACTCCCTGCTTCTTGAAAACACTCTTATCAAAGTAGCTGAAAGTTCCCCGCTGCTTGGCCAGATTAATGGACGCCGCCTTGGATCTTTCCGATATGAACTTCATAACGCATTCAGCTGTCTTGACAGCTTCTTGAGAGTTATAGCCGATACCCAGCTCAATCAGCATGTCTGCGAAGCCCATGACGCCCAAGCCGATTTTTCTTGTCCCCTTGGTGATCTCTTCAACCATAGGCAGCGGATACTTATTGACATCAATAACATTGTCCAGAAAATGCACCGCAGTATCAACAATCTCTCCCAGCTTATCATAATCAATCTCTGTCTTGCTGCCGTTCTTTTTAAGACAGGTTACCAAGTTAATGGAGCCTAAATTGCAGGACTCATACGGGAGCAACGGCTGCTCACCGCACGGATTGGTCGACTCGATCTCCCCGATCTCCGGTACGATGTTGTCTCGGTTGATCCTATCCAGGAAAACAATCCCCGGCTCGCCGTTATTCCATGCCATATCAACGATTAAGTCGAAAACCTCCTTAGCCCGCAGCTTATCCACAACTCGTTTTGTGTTTGGATCCACCAGTTCATATTCCTTATCACTTTCAACCGCTTCCATGAATTTCTCGGTGATACCGACACTGATATTGAAATTGGTGATATCGCTGTTATTCTTTTTACATTGGATAAAATCCAGGATGTCCGGGTGATCCACCCGCAGGATGCCCATATTGGCCCCCCTTCGGGTGCCGCCTTGTTTCACCGCCTCGGTAGCGGCGTTGAATACCTTCATGAAACTGACGGGTCCGGATGCTACTCCGCCGGTCGTCTTCACGGAGGAGCCCTTGCTTCTCAGGCGGCTGAAGCTGAAGCCGGTTCCACCGCCGCTTTTATGTATCATGGCTGCATTTTTGATGGCATCAAAAATACCCTCCATGGAATCCTCTACCGGAAGAACAAAGCATGCAGAAAGCTGGCCCAGATCCCTGCCTGCGTTCATCAATGTCGGCGAATTCGGCAGAAACTCCATTCGGGTCATCATGTGATAGAACTTTTCTTCTACCGCTTGAACATCCGCATGGCTGTCATATTTTGCATCTGCTTGTGCGATGATATTGGCTACCCTTCTAAACAGTTGCTCCGGTGTCTCCAGCACATTTCCGTCCTCATCCTTAACAAGATACCGCTTTTCCAATACCTTGATCGCATTTTTTGTAAGCAATGCATCCCCACCTCCAACTATATTTTGTATATAATGCTTTTTTATTGCACTACATATTGTATCACACCCATCATCACTATTCAATTGGTCACCCTTGCCAAAAAACTAATTTATCAACGTCATCATCGGATTAGATAATTATTCCTCTTTAATTCTAATTTTCCGTTATACCGCATGCCTGAATAGCCAAGTATAAAGCACATCCCCGTTACAAGCTGGATCCCATATCAGGAATGTGCTTCTTCATTCAATTGCACTCAGGTTATCCGTCCAATTCAAGGCATCAAAATAAATCTTTGGAATTAAATGTTCTTGGATTCCTACCTGTAGGGTAATGCTTCGAAAGCGGTCCCAATCACCTCTTTCATAAGCATCGACAATCTGATATACGTCTCCGAATATGCCTAAGCCGTCAATCAGTGCATTCTTGATCTCCTGGGAAATCGGCAGTTCTCCCAGAATATCCGACATGGAACGGTTCGTCAAGACATCCATCATTGACAGCATGCCTAGGAGGAAAAACTCCGCGTGCCTGCTTTTCATACCGATTTTTTCCGATATGGCTTCACACATTTTACCTCGAATCATCGAAGTCCGGATGACAACATCAGGCTTGTTGTCACCCAGTCCTCTAAGTGAGATGAGCGTAACCCACCTTCTGATTTCATCCAGCCCGATAACCATTAATCCATGTTTAATGGATAGAATTCTGCTGACTAAGAATTGCCCGGAATAATTGATATATTTCAATAGCTTATAGGAAAAGGAAACATCCCTCTCGATAATGGCAGCCAATTGGTTAAAATCCGGGTCTGTGCCATACACTGCTTTCAGTATGTCCAGATAGTTCACCTTATAACTGGGTATATCTTGTCCCGATAAAATGACAGGCTTGCTGAAAAAGTAGCCCTGAAAATAACGATAACCTAACTGTACTGCTTGCTTAAAATCCTCAAGGGTTTCCACCTTCTCTGCCAGGAACTGAATCTTCCTGTTGGAAACACGCTTCATGATATCGCGCCTTTCCGCCCCGGTGGTCAGAAGGAAATCCACCTTGATGATATCGGCCAGCTCGATGAGAGGCTTGTATTTGGGATGAAACACAAAATCATCCAAAGCCAATATATAACCCTTGCTTCTCAACTTTCTGCAAGCTTCAATAATTTCCTCTGTAGGCTCAATGTTTTCCAATATTTCAACAATAAGAATCTCTTTGGAAAACATCTTGGGTACCTCATCAAGCAGCAGGTTTTCGGTAAAATTGACAAAAGCCTTTTTTCCGCTGACCAGCCTGTCCAAGCCAATCACAATCAGCCCGTTTGTAATAACGCCGGATGTGGCCCTATCTCCATCAGTACCCGGATCAAAGCTGTTTGTCAGACCACTTCGATACAAGAGCTCATAGGCCACAACCTCCTGCTCTTTATTAAATATCGGCTGGCGTGCTACGTATACTTCCATATTAGCACCTCCCCCCCATTTCCTGTCTCATTGGGTAATTCCAGTATCCTATTGGACTATTGTTCTTTCCTTAAGGCACCTACTGTATAATTGTTCCCTGCATTCCACAGCAGCCACTCCTCTGCGCCGGCATCATAGGTAGCCTTGATCTGTGCTTTGACTTCCTCCGGACCGTACTTTTGGTATTTTGGCAGATAGGATGCTGTAAAATCCTGAAGCCATGGGCGGATCACCGCCTTTCGAGACATCCCTTTGATACTGTCGATTCTGCCTTGAGAAACCGATATGCTTTTATGTACGATTTTATAGGGTTCGAAATCCGGCTCTGCCACACCATAGCTTCCTTTGCCATAATGGGACGGATATACCATTGGGCATATGACGTCAACACTTTTTGCGATGGACTCCAGATGCTGGCCGATATTCATATCATCTTTTACGGTAGTAACCAATCCAAACACATCCGCTGATACCACAACACCTTTCTTGCTCAGCCTTTCTCTGGCATAGGCAAGGAATTCGGCGATTGCTTCTCCTTTAGATTTACCCGCTGCGGCAGTACCATAGTCGATCAGCTTCACTTCCCCGTCAGTGGGAAAGCGTACATAATCAAACTGGATTTCCTTAAAGCCCTTGCTGGCTGCTTCCTCCGCAATGGCCACGATATATTTCCAAGAATCCTTATTATAGGGATTCAGCCATGACATCCCGTGGCGATCCCGCCAGATACCGCCGGACTTGCTTTTGACCGCAAGATTCGGGAACCGGTCACCCGCCCGCCTATCCTTGAAAGTCACGATCCGCGCAATGGGATAAACATCATTCTCCCTCAAGGTCTTCATGACGCTATCAATATCCTTGATCCGGATCTTCTTGTTGGCGCCTGCAAATTCCGCATCGGCTACCTGGCTGTAATAGGTCATCAAGCCTTCATCATCCTTGACATCGATAACAATGGCATTAAGCTCCGTTTCCTTGATCAAGCCGACAAGCTTCTGGAACTTGGTTGTCAGCCCCACGGTATATCCTGTCATGTAAATGCCTCTTACAGGAATTCTCTGCTTTAAGAGCTCCCAGTCAGGCATAGTCTGGACAATATAATCACTGTCTGTTTCATATGCTATTTCTTCAGCTTTTGCATAATAAATGTCATCATTGGCATAGCACGCCAATACGAAAACCAATACTGCTAGCATGAAATAAAAGGTCCGTTTCTTCATAAAGCTGCTCCTTTTCTCGCTGTCATTCCATATAATTTAATAATTCCTCTGCTGTTTCATGTGCCAGTTTCCCTGCCTTATACAGCATTGCAACCTTTGAGCCTTCTACCGTAGCGATATCCGCCTCCCAGACCGGCTTCGGCTTTTCTATGAAAGCGTTGAAGGCAGAACCGTTCTCATCTAGAAATACAAATGTGGGTGCCTTTACTTTTCCGTCAACCTCATAGGCTTTGAGCTCATCCTTTATCGAGCTCCGCAGTACCAGTCTCAGCTCAATATTCTGATTGGTGCTGATCAGCTTTTCCAATACCGGCAAATTGATCTGGCAATCAGGACACCAGCCTTCCACAATACCCAGAATCCTGATATTTCTTTTTATTGCTGCCATCCTGCTTCTATGCGTTTCACTAATGGTCAACGGTATATAGTATTTCATAAATTTGTTCCGAATATCATCATCCTGATTCATGATAAATGTCCTATAGGGCAAGCCTTTTTCGTATAATGTCATCATTTCACAGTGCCCCTTTCTTTCAACAAAAATCTTCATGTCCTATTTCGACCGTCATAATACTATTATAAATATTTTGTCGCTAAAATAAAACAACAAACAACAAATAGAGACAAAATGAAAAAGAGAAAACGCATTTGGTTTTCTCTTTGTTATCTTTTTCAAAAAATAAAATGGCTCCCCAAGTTGGACTCGAACCAACGACCCTGCGGTTAACAGCCGCATGCTCTACCGACTGAGCTATTGAGGAGTGGATGGGTTAACAGCTTGCACTGTTAACCCGTATTAAGTTATTTACCTGGCAGCGACCTA
>JAJGRE010000002.1 GCA_021083345.1 Calditrichales bacterium MX18-03
TTCCGGAGGTGTATAGGACTCGTTAAGGGTATCTTTGTATGGGCTGGATAAAGGCTTTAAGAGCTGTCAGTGGCGGTGTTAAAATGAATAAAAATGGCGGTTAAATAATGTCGGTTTGTGGCGATAAAGCAAATAAATATGCTACACTCTCTGAAGAATACTTCGAAGGGTGGGCCGCAAATGGAAGGAGCAAAATGGATGGAAATCAGAAACGACCGCCAGAAAGGTCTCAGCTTTACCGAAATTGGTAAGAAGCATAACCTCGATTGGAGAACAGCGAAAAAATATGCTCATTCGGACACAAAACCGGCATACATTTTGTCTGGAGCTAAACCATCAAAGCTGGATCCCTACAAATCTCAGATCGTAATCTGGCTTGATGAGGCACCCTACAGCGCCCAGAGAATTTTTGAAAAGCTTCAGGAGCAAGGCTTCAGCGGTAAATATACCATTGTGAAGGAATATGTCAGAACCATTAAAGCGGATCTTAATGAAAAGGCAACTGTCAGGTTTGAGACTATGCCAGGACTACAAGGGCAGGTCGACTGGGCATTCTTCGAGGATCACCGGATCCTGGTTGACGGAGAGATAAAAAAACTGTACTGCTTCTTGATGGTATTGGGCTATTCAAGAGCAAGATATATTGAATTTGTTACGGATATGAGCACCAACACATTGATACGCTGCCATATCAATGCCTTCCGGTATTTTGGCGGCTACCCCGAAGAACTGCTTTACGATAATATGAAACAAGTCGTCATCAAACGGCTTATCAAACAGTCTGATAGCGAGATGAACAAGCAGTTTGAGGACTTCGCAGGTTTTTACGGCTTTAAGCCCGTGCTTTGTCGTCCATACAGAGGACAGACAAAAGGAAAGGTTGAGAGAACTGTGGCATTTGTTCGCGACAATTTCATGGTGGGGATCAAGTATGACTCCTTGGAAGGCCTGAATGGACAAGCCCTAAAGTGGTGCAACAAGGTCAATGGGAATGTTCACGCAACCACCGGCGAAAAGCCGTTTGACTGGCTTCACAAGGAACGGCTCTCACCCCTTAAGCGCGAATACATCATAGACAAGATCAATTTGAGAAGAGTAGAAAAAGACTGCCTCATCTCATATGCCCAAAACAAATACTCCGTACCATCAGAATATGTTGGACGCGACGTGGCAGTCATTGTCCTCGACAATATGTTGGCCGCATATTACGAGGGCAAGCAAATTGCTCTGCACCGTTTATCGTACAACAAAAAAGACATGGTCGTCAACAAGGAACATTACAAGCGGATGCTCATCAAACAGAGCTTCGACACAGAAAATACCCTGCTGAGAAATCCTGAGATTGTAGACTACGCTGTACAACAAGCAGATCTCGGTATCTATGATGCAGTCATAGGGGGTATTCTTCAGTGAATGAAATTCTTTATGAGCGCGTTAAGGAAAGCCTTGCCGCTCTTAATATGAAAAACACCTTGACTATCATCGATAACTACTTGGAGACGGCCATTCGGGAGAAACACAATATTGTGGAAGTCCTTGACCATATTCTGGCTGAGGAAGCAAAGTTTAAGAAGGGTCGGGCCGTAGAAAGCCAGATTCAAATGTCGGGCTTTCCCTTCAAGAAAACCCTGGACGTATTTGACTTCAGCTTCCAACCCAGCATTGACAGGGAGCAGATCATGGAGCTTTCCACAATGCGGTTTGTGGAGAACAAGGAGAACCTTGTATTCCTGGGACCGCCGGGAGTGGGCAAGACGCATCTTGCCGTTGCACTGGGTATGATAGCCGCCCAGAACAGGTACTCGACATATTACATCAGCTGTCATAACCTCATTACGCAACTGAACAAAGCCCATTATGAAAACCGTCTGCCAGAAAGGCTTAAAACCTTTGGCAAGTACAAAGTGCTGATTATTGATGAGATCGGATATTTGCCTATGGATATCCAGGGTGCCAACCTATTTTTCCAACTCATCACAAAACGCTATGAAAAGAACTCAACGATACTGACGTCAAACAAGGCTTTCTCAGCCTGGAATGATGTGTTCTCTGATATCACAATAGCCTCGGCTATCCTAGACCGAGTACTTCATCACTGCACTGTCGTCAATATAAAGGGTGACAGTTACCGGCTCAAAGAACGTAAGGAATTCATGAAGCAGAAGCAACATGCCGTAAATACCTTATTTGAAAAACAGAACTGATTTTTTATCGCCAGAAACCTGCATATTTTAACCGCCGCTTTTATACAAAATCAAACCGCCGTTGACACCCAGATTTGATTATAGATATTGCATTATTAATATTGGTGTAATGGTGATAATTTCTATGAGTTAATCCCTTTTCTAATAGATAATCAACTAACATTCTGCTCGTACTTATTTCTTTAAACTCCATACCCTTCTTCCTCCAATACTGCAATATTACAAAAAGTATTGTGTCCTCTCAACTTCCCATTATAGACATTAGCTACTGACCTTATTCTAAATATTGCAAAACAGGTTCCAGTATATTTCATTTCTACTAGCTCAATAATGAGGCAATTACAGCTTGATCAACCTATTAATTCTGATTATATCACTTACAATTCCAGAAGTAACCAGTTTTATCTGTTAAAAATTCTGGTATAAGTAATAAAACAAATCATACCCACGCCAGCAGCGAATTCAACGCTAGCGTGGGTATTTTCATTTTCAAGGAGGTAATCAACAATGACAAAAGAAATCAGAGCAGTAGCCTATGTCCGTGTCAGCTCTAAAGAGCAAGCCGAAAAAGAGCTCTCCATACCGGCACAGCTTGAAGCCATACGCAATTACTGCAAACAAAAAGGCTGGAAGCTGATCCACGAATACATTGATGCCGGTAAATCTGCCAAAACAGATGAACGGCCGGAGTTTCAGAAGATGATCACTATGGCAAAGCGGCAGAACAGGAACTTCGATGCTATCATCGTCCATAAGTTTGATCGATTTAGCCGCAACCGTGATGACCATGTAATATACAAATCCTTGCTCAAGAAACTAGGGGTTTCAGTGTACTCTGTCTCCGAGCAGACAGATCCTGAAACCCCTCATGGTTTTTTGTTAGAGGGAATCATGGAAGTAATATCAGAGTTCTATAATATGAACCTGAAGACAGAGACAATGAAGGGTATGAGAGAAAATGCTAAGAGGGGTTTCCATAATGGTGGTCTTGCTCCTTATGGTTATAGGACTGATGTGTTCAAGGATGCCAATGGTGCTACAAAATCAATTTGGATACTCGGTCCTGATGAAGAAGTAAGAACTATCAAACGAATCTATAATATGTATATAACTGAGAACAAAGGATATAAAGCAATCACAAATGTACTTAATAGCGAAGATGTTCCAAGCCCTCAAGGCAAAAAATGGAGTTGGACCACAGTATGGCATATACTCCACAATGAAGCTTATATAGGGCAAAAGATTTGGAACAAGCATGATTATAGCACCGGAAAAAAATTAAAAGACAAAAGCGAATGGATCATTTCCGCAGGTTCTCATCCACCTATTATTGACAGGGATGCCTTTAATGCAGTAAGAATGAAAAGTGAACAAAGAAGTTCTAATGGCGCTGCATTCCGAAGTACTGGTCCATCTCCTTTTATTCTCCGAGGCATACTAAAGTGTCCTATGTGTGGAGCAAATATGGTTACAGGTGCTAACAGTGTAAATTCTAGAGGAAAAAATAAGTATTATCACTGTGGAACATATCATCAGAAAGGAAAAACGGCTTGTAAAAGAAATCAGGTATTTAAAGATCCAATTGAAAGAGCCGTAATCAATACACTAATTAGGGAATTTTCAATACTTAGTTTCCCTGGAGGTTTAGAGGATGAGATAAGAAGATACTGGGAATATAAAAATAGGGAATTTACTTTTAACATATCACGCATGGATGATGATATTAAACATTTAACCAAGAGAATTGAACTAGCAAAGCAAGAAATTAAATTAAAACCCGAAAGCTCCTATCTGGAAACATACATCTTTGAGCTTGAGCAAGAGTTAAAACAATATAAAGAAAATAGAGATAAAGCTGAAGCGAGCATTTCAAACTCAAATATACCGCCTGATATGCTATCATTAATAAGAGGTGAACTAAAAGAATTCATAAGTGGCATATGGACCCATACTCCCGATGTCCAGCATAATATACTTAAAAAGTATGTCATATCAGTTTCAAAAGAGCTTTCGGGTAATAGCTATCGTTTAACCTATAATATCCAGACTCCTGATTCTAATAGTGAAAAATCAGTTTCTTCAGTTCTAGAAAAACAACTTTATTGCAATCTGGAATAAAGGTATCAATGCGATAGCCGAGTATGTCCTTTTACGTATTCTCAGGTATTCGTTGGGCGCTATGCGCTCAACTCTTGCTCTGCCTATGTTGACAATTCATCGAACACTTAAATAAAACAAAAACAGACTAGGAATCGTAATTCCTAGTCTGTTGATTTACAATTTTGGTGGAGGCGAGGGGAATCGAACCCCTGTCCGAAAGCATCTTGGTCAGAACCTCTCCGAGCGCAGCTTTTGTTTTAACATTCCCTCTACCGCACGCCCAAAAGCAGGCTTACGGCTTCAGTAGCTTCATTTGTCATCCTTATCGCAAAGCTTAGATAAGTGACGTGCCCCGCTAAATGACGCCCAATCCCAAGGTGCGGGAACCCCGGGTTGAACGAGCAGCCTTAGGCTGCTAACGCGTAATTTTCGTTAGCGTTTAAATTAATTTTCCAGCTTTTTATGGTGCCTCTGGGACCACCGCTCGCTATTCCGGCCTCAACTACCCCCGTCGAAACCTTTACGCCCCCAATATGATTAAAAAGCTTATGCTTCTTAATACTCCTTGGATCTGAACTGCCTCTCGATTTCGCGTTTCGCATCGCGTTCTGCAATGTCGTGGCGCTTGTCGTGGAGCAGCTTGCCTTTGGCTACGGCCAGTTCGACCTTAACCAGGCTGCCTTTCAGATACACCGAAAGCGGTATTAAGGTGTAACCTTTCTGCTGTACATATCCGATCAGCTTGTTGATCTCATACTTGTGCAGCAAAAGCTTCCTGTTCCGCATCGGGTCCTTGTTGAAAATATTGCCCTTCTCGTAAGGGCTGATATGCATGTTGTGAACCAAAACCTCACCCTTGCTGACTTCTGCATAACTGTCTTTCAGGTTGACGCTGCCCAGCCGGATGGATTTGACCTCGGTGCCTGAAAGGGCAATGCCGGCCTCAAAAGCTGTCTCGATAAAATAGTCATGCCTGGCTTTTTTATTTTGTGCAATTGTCTTGATCGTGTCCTTGCCCATCGTTCTCACCCGGTCCAAAACCTGTCATCAATCTATGCTTTTCTGGATGTCTCATCCAAAGCACGTATCTATATTATATCATCTGGCGAAACGGTGTCAACTTACATTGATCAAAAAGGGACATACCTTATCGTAATAGGAATACTTCCCGCTCGAGCAAGGTGTGTCTCTTAACATTATATCTTGAAACCATTTGTCATCACAATGTCAATAAAGCGTAATACAAATGAGAAATGCATCTGCTTGAAATGCTTTCCAATTCAGCCACACGAAAAACCAGCAACGGCAAGCCAAAGTTGTTCAGCCTGCCGTCATGTTGCAAAACCACAAATGTGCTTCAGACCAATATAAAATCGATAGTTTTGCTGCTAATGTCCACTGCTGCCACTTTGATCCTGACCGTATCGCCGATCCGGAAGGTCCTCCGTGTCCGCTCCCCGATCAGAATATGATGCGCTTCATCATACATATAGTAGTCATCCTCCAGGTTGCTGATATGAACGAGCCCTTCAATGGTGTTCTCCAATTCGATAAACATACCGAAGGAGGTCACGTTGGAAATGATTCCGTCGTATTCTTCGCCTACCCGCTCCTTCATGTATTCTGCCTTCTTCAGATCCTCCACCGAGCGCTCCGCTTCATCTGCAGCCCGCTCCCGAAGTGAGGACTGCTCAGCAATTCCCTCAATCCTGGCTGCCAGCAGGCTGAGCCTTTTTTCATTCAGCTTGCCGTGGATATCTTCCTTGATGATCCGGTGAATCATCAGGTCCGGATACCGGCGTATAGGAGAAGTAAAATGACAATAGTATTTTGCTGCCAGTCCGAAATGTCCGAGACTGTTGCTTGTATACCGGGCTTTTTTGAGAGAGCGCAGCATCAGTGTGTTGATAATGCGTTCCTCGCGGGTGCCTTTGACTTGGTCGGTCAGTTGCTGTAGCGCTTTCGGATGGATTTCCGCTATTCCTTTCAGGTGATAGCCAAAGTTATGAATGAACTCGTTGAATGCCTCAAGCTTCTCGGGGTTCGGGTCTTCGTGGACACGGTATACAAAAGGAATGTCCTTCCAGTACATATGCTCTGCGATCGTTTCATTGCAGACCAGCATGAATTCCTCTATTATCTGCTCGGATATGCCTCGTTCATAGGGTCGGATGTCGATAGGCTTTCCCTTTTCATCCAGATAAATTTTAGTCTCATCAAATTCAAACTCAATGCTTCCTCTTGCACGCCGCCTGTTGTTCAGGATCTGCATCAGCTTATGCATGGCCTCGAAGGTCGGTATCAGGTCCGCATACCGCTCCATGGTCTCCGGCTCCCTGTCCGTCAGTATCTTGTTGACGTTCTTATAGGTCATCCTTTCCTGGGTCTTGATGACGCTTTCATAGATTTCATAACGGGTAACCTTGCCCTTCTTATCGATCTCCATGTCGCAGCTCAATGTAAGCCTCTCGATCTGAGGATTCAAGCTGCAGATACCGTTTGAAAGCCGTCTGGGCAGCATCGGTATGACCCGGTCCACCAGGTAGACGCTGGTTCCCCGCTTTAAGGCTTCCTTGTCCAAGGGGCTGTTCTCATTGACATAATGGCTGACATCGGCAATATGTACACCCAGCAGATAATTGCCGTTAGGCAGCTGCTCCAGAGAAACCGCGTCATCCAGATCCTTTGCATCATCCCCGTCAATGGTTACAATGATTTTCCCACGAAGATCCCTGCGTCTGGGAATTTCCTCTTCCCTGACTGTCTCCGGGATTTTCTCGGCCTGCTCTTCCACCTCCTCGGGGAATTCCTCCGGCAGATTGTGTCCTCTGATAATGGAGATAATGTCCGTCCCCACATCATCTTTATGCCCCAGGATCTCCGTTATGACACCTTCGGGATTCCTTCTGCCTTCCGGCCATTTGGTGATTTCCACAACCACCTTTTGTCCTGTCCTGGCGCTGTTGGCTTCGGATTTCGAGATGAAAATATCCTGATAGATCCTGGGATCGTCCGGCACCACAAAGCCAAAGCTTTTGTTGCTTTCATAGGTTCCCACGATCTTCTCATTAGCTCGCTTCAATATGCGGATGACTTCTCCTTCGCACTTCTTGCTGCCCAATTCCCCTGCAGTAACTCTGGCAATGACCCGGTCGTTGTTCATGGCGCCGTTTAAGGCCTCTGCGGGAATAAACAGGTCCTTGATGGAAGAATTGTCCGGTATAAGAAAACCAAAGCCTTTTTTGTTGCCTTGTATCCTTCCGGGCACCAGGTTCATCTTTTCGGTTAGTCCGTATTTGTTCTTCTTGGTCAGCAGGATGCTGCCCTCGTTTTCCAGGTGAACCAGGACGCTGTTGAAGGCTTCCCGCCGATCTTCCGTAATATCCATGGCTTCCATTAATTCCACATAAAGCAGAGGTTTGTACGCGTCAGTCTGCATAAACGCCAGTACTTTGTTCTTCAGCTCGATATCCAAACCAATTTCCAGAATATCATCCATTTTATACACACCTCGTTTCCATCGCATTAAGTCCTTCATTCCTGAACCGGGATTTGCTGCGGATAAATCCGTATATTTCCTCAAAAACCTGTTCTTTCTCGCAATCACAGGTGATAATATGTCCGCTGTTATGTAAATGAATGATGCTTTTATCCTTGGAGCCGATCCTATTGTATATGATGTTGCCGCTCACGGGATTGACGGTACCGTCTCCATAAGACTGTATGATGAGGATGGGCTTCTCTATTTTACCCAAATGGTACTTCACGTAACGGATCAGCTTGAAAAGGCAGTGAATGCATCTGACAGGGGTCCTGTCATAGCCTATAATAAAGGGGTCCTTATGCTTTCGGGGGTTTTTCTCTATGTAATCCTTGAAGAATTTCAGGACAAAGGCATAATAGGCCTGCTTGTTCAGGATCCTAATTGGTGTGGAGAGGCAGACAATGCCCCTGACATCATAGCTGCGAGCCAGATATAAGGATAACAGGCCGCCCATTGACAAGCCAACTGAAAAAACCTCATCGCATTCCCGCTTCAGTTCCTTGTAGCCCTCTACGGCAGAAGCAATCCAATCCCTTTGGGTTGTTCTTCTCATATCCTCCGGACTGGTCCCGTGCCCCTTCAGCAGCACGGCCTTAACGGTAAAACCCTTATCTCTCAAATAATCGCCCAAGTATCTCATTTCAGCCGGAGTACCTGTGAAGCCGTGTACCAGCAGGATGCCCGTCTTGCTGCCCTTATAATAAAAGGGCTGCGTCAGACCTTCGTCTATCTGCTCCTGGCACATTGCCGCCATTTCATTCGCAGCTGTGTTTCTGTCAAGCAAGCAACCACCTCCTTCAATGTCTTATTATATACATTCCCTGCCGTTTTCATACGGTTCTGTCAATGGCTTCATCTGCATCTCTGCGTGTATTTCCTCGGAAATGATCCTTTCCATCTTTTACTACCTTCTATGAAAAAACAAAAACTCCTGCAAAATAATTGCCCCCTATCCGCCCAATAGATAAAAAACCTCATAAAGCACAGCTTTACGAGGTTTTTCGCAAACCACTGAGGTTCAATGGCTTTACAAAAGCAGTGCACGAAGCACCCATAAATTTGCAAGCACCAGCACAGGAACGCCCAATACAAACCTCATGTGTTTTGTCTTATGCCGGAAAACAAACATGCCGCAAGCGATACCTATTGCACTGCCCAGCAGCGCCATCAGAAAGATATCCCTTTCCCTGATCCGCCACTGCCCTTTCCTGGATCTACTTTTATCGACGCCCATTATAACAAAACCCACCAGATTCATCATAACAAAGCAAACAAATAGAATTTTCACAACGCTTACCTCCTGTCTTGCAGCCTGTCTGCAAAGCTGTTGCTTTCTTCCATCATATTCGAAGCTTGACGATGTCTTCAACATCCAGACCGGCTTGCACGATTCCTGCCCTGCCTTTAGCAGAAATGGCTACAAACTTATAATATTTCTGGTCCATATCCCGAATCATAAACTTCTGAGCCACCACCTTGCTGCTATCCTTCAAAATTGTACGGAATTCGCCGGCCTGCGTGTTCATACCCTCAGGAAACCTGAATCCGATTCCCATTGGATTGTTTGAGAGCACGGTAACACCGTCGTCATCCGTTATATAGAATTCCGATACACCAGTCTTTCTTGAATAATCAGCTAACTTCTCGTTATTGAAGTCGCCTTTAGCGACCATATCCCTTACCGCTTCACAATACCGGACCAGCCTTTCCGAGAGGATCCGGTCGAACTGTCCAGTAAAATCCACCAGCTTCCCGGATGCTAGATTAAGCTTGACACACATGGCGGTGTTCTTCTCTTCCAGTTGCTCCTGCCGGCTTATTTCCTCCACAATATTGTCTGCTGCCGCAATAAACCCACCAAAGAATTCCGACAGGTTCTCATTGACCAAGGCTATCTCCTTTGTGGACTTCGCCTGGCTTTCCATCTGTCCGGAAAAGCTGTGCATGACCGCTACGATTTCTTTGACATAACTATTGATCCTGTCAAAGTGTTCCTTTATCGAGGATGCTGAGGACTTTCCCTGGCGGCTCAAATCCGACAGACTGCCTACCGAGACCATTGTCCTGCTGGTCTGCTGCTTCAATTCCTCCATTTGCTGCTTGATGCTCTTGGCATGAGCAGCACTCTCCTCAGCAAGCTTGCCAACCTCTCTGGCAACCACGGCAAAGCCTCTGCCGTTCTCCCCGGCACGTGCTGCTTCAATAGATGCATTCAGCGATAACAAATTGATGCCGCTGGCCAGATCATCCACCGCCTGCGCCATATCCTGTGCTTTCTCACTGAACTGTGCCAGGCAGGTTATATCTCCCGT
The DNA here is from genome assembly GCA_021083345.1 of Calditrichales bacterium MX18-03. GTDB lineage: Bacteria > Bacillota > Clostridia > Lutisporales > Lutisporaceae > JAJGRE01. The sequence goes on from JAJGRE010000002.1 coordinate 10,161, forward strand.
CAATTTTTCCATTGACGCGCTCATACTTTCCAGTATGCTAACGGCCTGCTCTACCGTCGACTTCCCTTGATCAATGGTTTCTTCCGTGCTCTTGACAGCACTGACTGTCTTTCCTGTTGCTTGCACGACTTCCTTACTTCTTTCGGAGATCTCTCTCGATATGTCGGCCGCTTTGATCAGCTTGGCATAATCCTGATGGGCTTTATCGTTGAATGCCCGGATCTCTTTTCCGATGTTTTCGATCTTGAGCCTCGCTTCTTTGGACGTAGCGGATATGACATGGACGGCGTCATTAATCAGCAACGAGGATTTCAAAGTCTGATATACCCAATTCAACAGCATGACCGTCAGTTTTGAATACAGGTCTGCCAGACCACTTTCTGCCTTGATCCGATATGTCAGATTCCCATCGGCGATTTCCTTGAGCCCTTTCCCATATTCTTGCAGGCGCTTCTTTCTGTCCGATGTAATGAAAAACAGTGCTGCACATGCCGAAATCAACAAACCTAATACAAACCACAGCGTTTCCATACCATGCACCCCTTCAAATTGATACCTTTATAGTTCTCCACATTTCGACATATCCCTGTAAACATTATTGGAATATTTAAAAACAGTACAAAAAAGGCCTTGACTGTGTTGCGTGCAGTCAAGGCCTGGCTATACGATTATAGAAACAGTGGTGCAAAAACCAACGCCACAATGGTCATCAGCTTGATCAGTATGTTCATTGAAGGTCCGGCAGTATCCTTAAAGGGATCCCCTACCGTATCGCCGACCACGGCTGCCTTATGGGGGTCGCCGCCTTTTCCGCCGTGCTCACCGGATTCAATGTACTTTTTGGCATTATCCCACGCGCCGCCGGAGTTTGCCATCATGATGGCAAGCAATACACCTGTTACAACAGCACCTGCAATCAATCCGCCCAAAGCGCCCTTACCCAGCAGTAGCCCTGTTGCGATAGGCGCTGCTACAGCCAGCAGGCCCGGTATGATCATTTCCTTTAAGGCTGCCGCGGTTGAGATATCGACGCACCTTGCATAATCAGGTTTTCCGGTTCCTTCCATGATGCCCGGTATCGTCTTAAACTGCCGTCTGACCTCTTCAATCATCTGATAGGCAGCCTTGCCTACCGCTTCCATCGTTAATGCGGCAAAAAGGAAGGGCAGCATACCGCCGACAAACAATCCGATCATAACATTGACATCCAGAATATCGATCTTATCCAGCTGGACTGCCTGTGAGTAGGAGGCAAACAGTGCCAGGGCGGTCAATGCAGCCGAACCGATTGCAAAGCCTTTTCCGATAGCAGCTGTCGTATTTCCTACCGAGTCCAGTTTATCTGTAATCGCTCTGACAGATTTGGGCAGGCCAGCCATTTCAGCTATACCCCCCGCATTGTCTGCAATAGGTCCGTAAGCGTCAACAGCAACCGTCATACCAGTAGTTGCAAGCATTCCCACTGCTGCCAGCGCAATGCCGTAGAGGCCTGCAAACTTATAAGCAACGAGAATCGCAACAGCGATGCAGAGGACCGGTGCCACAGTTGAAAGCATACCGACCCCAAGTCCGCTGATGATTGTGGTTGCCGGACCGGTTCCGGACTGTTGAGCGATCTTTTTTACATATTTATAATCACCGGAAGTATAGATTTCCGTCAGCAGCCCGATGATGACACCGACAACAACGCCGGCAGATACGGCCCATGCCGTGTTCATACTGCCGAACATATATTGGCTCAGTGCAAAAGAGGCAAGCAATACGACCAGTGAGCTTGCATACGTACCATTCTTCAGGGCATTCTGAGGGTTGGCGTTCTCACCGGTTCTTACAAAAAGGCTGCCGATGATGGATGCTACGATCCCCACTGCTGAAAGCACCAGAGGATACACGACTCCTTCAGCTTTGCCGGCGAAAAATACCGCACCAAGCGTTATTGCGGAAATAATGGAGCCCACATAGGATTCAAACAGGTCAGCGCCCATCCCGGCTACGTCTCCGACGTTGTCCCCTACGTTATCTGCTATAACGGCGGGGTTTCTCGGATCATCCTCCGGAATGCCGGCTTCCACTTTGCCCACAAGGTCTGCTCCTACGTCGGCTGCCTTGGTGTAGATACCGCCACCGACACGGGCAAACAACGCGATGGAGCTTGCGCCAAGACCAAAGCCTGTCACTATACTGGCATCCCTTATCAGCATATAAAGAACTCCAACACCCAAAAGCCCCAAGCCTACCACACACATCCCCATAACGGCACCGCCTCTAAATGCGATACCCAAGGCTTCATTCTGTCCCTTCTGTGCAGCATTCGCCGTCCTTGCATTGGCTTTCGTTGCAACTTGCATACCGCAGTAGCCTGCCAATATGGAGCATACTGCTCCAGCAACGAAACAAAAGGCTGTGAGCCAATTCTTTAAGAAAAATCCGATAATAACAGCAAGACATAAGATAAAGACTGCAAGAACCCTGTACTCTCTAAACAGGAATGCCATCGCGCCTTCATGGATGTAACCCATGATTTCCCGCATTTTCTCATTGCCGGGATCCTTCTTCAGAATACTGCCGGCAAGGAACCAGGCAAACACAAGGGCAAGCACGCCTGCCAAGGGAGCTAACAAAATCAAATCCATCCCTAAACCTCCTTCTAATGTTTGTGTATACAGTATACAAGATTTATTCATAATTTAGCCCAACATGAAAGTCAGGCTAATTATAAATCGCTATTTTACTACGACCAACACAACACACAGAATCATGAACAGGATAGCTACCACTGTTGTAAGCTTTGCAAACATTGCTTCATAACCCTTGCTTGCTTTCTTACCGAACAATTGCTCAGCACCACCTGCTATAGACCCTGATAATCCGGCGCTTTTCCCTGGCTGCAGCAGTACGCTTACGATCAAAGTGATGCATACGAAATACTGCAGTATGATTAATGCCATTCTCATCTTGTGCACCTCCAATCTCTATGTTGAATAGCTTAGGCAATGGATTTGGATTTACTCCCTTTTACAATGATAAATCCATATGCTCAAGCCGTCAATATGAATTTTCAAAAAAAACCTGAGGCATCGTTGTTTTATAAATATATTATATGCCACATTCCTTCTATTAGAATATCACATTAGCCCTCTTGCCTATTCATGGCGCTTTCTATAAAAAATATTTTAACATAAAGACTAGAAAAACACAATAATGGGATATAAAAATACCCCATTATTGTATCATATTTTTTATATTGTATATCACTTATAGGTTAAAAAATGTATTTCTGCCTAAATATTTAGACATTGTGTCAAGACCTTCTTCGATTCTCAGCAGCTGATTGTATTTTGCAACCCTGTCGGTTCTGGAGGGTGCACCTGTTTTGATCTGCCCTGCATTGACCGCAACAACCAGATCTGCAATCGTCACATCCTCGGTTTCACCGGAACGGTGAGATACAACAGCCGTATAGCCTGCACGGTTCGCCATCTGAATGGCATCCAGAGTCTCTGTCAAAGTACCGATCTGGTTTACCTTGATCAGGATGGAGTTGCCGACGCCAAGCTTGATACCCCTAGCAAGCCGTTCTGTATTTGTTACGAAAAGGTCATCTCCTACCAGCTGAATCTTTTTGCCCAATCTATCGGTGAGAAGCTTCCAGCCATCCCAATCTTCTTCCGACATGCCGTCTTCCAGGGAGATGATGGGATATTTTGCAGCCAGATCAGCCCAGAACTCCACCATTTCTTCCTTTGTCTTAGTAAAGCCGGACTTCCAGAAGAAGTACTTGCCCTCGTCGCCCTTTGCTTTCGCCTCTTCGTACATTTCTGTCGATGCAGCGTCTATTGCAATGAAGAATTCTTCGCCTGGCTTGTAGCCGGCCTTCTCAATGGCTTCCACGATAACCTGGAGCGCTTCTTCGTTGGATTTCAGGTTGGGAGCAAAACCACCTTCGTCGCCAACTGCTGTGTTATAGCCTTTCGACTTCAGAACGGACTTGAGGTTGTGGAATACTTCAGCGCACATTCTCAGTGCTTCCTTGAAGCTGTCTGCACCTACCGGCATAACCATGAACTCCTGTATATCAACGTTATTGTCTGCATGCTTTCCGCCATTGATGATGTTCATCATCGGAACAGGGAGCGTCTTGGCATTGATTCCGCCTATGTACTGATAAAGTGTGAGTCCGCATGCTTCTGCCGCTGCATAGGCAACTGCCATGGAAACACCCAGGATGGCATTGGCACCCAGCTTTTCCTTATTGGGCGTTCCGTCCAGCTCGATCATCGTCTGATCGATGGCAACCTGGTCCAGTGCGTTCATGCCGATGATCTCCGGTGCAATGATTTCATTGACGTTATTAACTGCCTTAAGCACGCCTTTTCCCAAATATCTTTTCTTGTCGCCGTCTCTAAGCTCAACCGCTTCGAATGCACCTGTGGAAGCGCCTGACGGTACTGCAGCCCTGCCCAGGGCGCCGCCTTCCAGTTCCACTTCAACCTCTATTGTTGGATTCCCTCTGGAATCCAGTATCTCTCTTGCATAAACATCGGTAATAATTGTCATGATATCGACTCCTTCTTTAATTAAATAGATTAGCGTCTTATCGGTCGTAATTTACAATTCCTGCAAATTCCACAGCATCCAGGCTGGCCCCACCGACCAGGCCGCCGTCAATTTCCGGCATTGCCATCAACTCTTTGGCATTGGAAGCCTTAACACTTCCGCCGTATAGGATCCGTGTGGCGTCTGCCATGTCATTTCCAAACTTTTCTCTTAGGAGCTTGCGGATATAGCCGATTACTTCATTGGCATCCGCGCTTGTAGCAGTTTTACCTGTTCCGATCGCCCAAACCGGCTCGTAGGCAATAACCAGCGCTTCCAGACTTCTGCCTTCCAGATCAGCCAGGCTGCCATTCACTTGTGCTGCTATCACCTCGAAGGTTACACCCTTTTCCCGCTCTTCAAGGGTTTCCCCTACACAGAGTATAGGCTTTAAACCATGATTGAGTGCGGCGATGACCTTCTTATTGATGTCTGCATCCGTCTCCTTGAAGTACTGTCTTCTTTCGGAGTGACCCAAAATGACGTACTCAACCTTCATCTCCTTTAAGAATACAGGAGAAATCTCTCCGGTAAAAGCACCGCTGTCCTTATGGAACATATTCTGAGCACCGACTTTGATGTTGCTTCCTGCCGCTGCCTTGAGGACATCCGTCAAGCATACGAAAGCAGGACATACCGCTACTTCTGCCTCAGCGTCCTTTACCTTCGGAATCAGTGCGTTCACCAACTCAAGCGCTTCGGCTACCGTTTTATTCATTTTCCAATTCCCTGCAATCAAGGGCCTTCTCATTGTAAACACCTCGCTTTTATAACGAATAGGGAAGTATAAATTTCCTTAGTGTACCACTTTCCGTAAATGAGTTTCATCAAAGGCTATATTGACCGTTAAAATGTTTCAATAAAAAGCCTTTTTTACTTTTCGTCAATGACATCAATCCCCGGGAGCACCTTGCCTTCCAGGAACTCCAACGAAGCACCGCCGCCCGTGGAAATATGAGTCATCTTATCGGCATATCCCAGCTGTTCAACTGCTGCAGCTGAATCACCGCCGCCGATGATGGTGGTTCCGTCGCACTCAGCCATCGCCTGTGCCAGAGCCAGGGTTCCTTTTGCAAAGTTAGGCATTTCAAAAACACCCATGGGTCCGTTCCATACGATGGTCTTTGCATTCTTTATGATCTCAGAGTATATGGCCTGTGTCTTCTCGCCAACGTCCAGCCCCATCTGATCCCCATGTATGCCCTGTACGTCAACCGTGCTGAATGACGTATCATTCTTGAACTCTGAAGCCGCAACAATGTCTACAGGCAGCAGCAGCTTGACGCCTTTGGCTTCAGCTTTTTTGAGGATTTCGCCGGCCAGCTCTACCTTATCGGCCTCCAATATGGATTTGCCGATCTCATAGCCCATAGCCTTATAGAAGGTGAAAGCCATACCACCGCCAACCAGCAACGTATCCACCTTATCCAGCAGATTCTCTATAACACCGATCTTGTCCGATACCTTCGCACCACCCAATATGGCCACAAAGGGCTTCTCCGGCGCTGTCAGCGCCTTGCCCATGATGTCCAGTTCCTTTTTGATCAGGAATCCGATGGCTGAAGGCAGATAGTCTGCTACACCGGCTGTCGTGGCGTGTGCCCTGTGCGCCGTTCCGAAAGCATCATTGACATAAAGGTCGCCCAATTCAGCGATTTTCTTTGCGAAGGTCGCGTCATTCTTTTCCTCTTCCTCGTAGAACCGGACATTTTCAAGGAGCATGACTTCGCCGTCCTGCAATCCATTTGCCATAGCAAGGACTTCCTCACCTATGACATCCTTTGCAAGCTTCACAGCCGCATCGAGCTTCTCGGACAATTTATCCGCTACAGGCTTCAATGAGTACTTGGCATTGAATTTTCCCTTTGGCCTGCCCAGGTGAGACATCAATATGACCTTTGCCTGGTGTTCGCGCAGGTAGTTGATTGTTGGCAAGGCTTCCCGTATCCTTCTGTCATCTGTGATCACACCGGCTTCATCGATAGGCACGTTGAAATCCACTCTGACCAGAACCTTTTTTCCCATTACCTCAATATCCTGAATCGACTTTTTGTTCAGCACCGAAATCCCTCCTATTCAATATAGTAGCCCGGTTTTGCTCCACAGGAGCAAAACCGGACCTTGATTTACTTTATCTATTTGCCATGAATTTGATGAGATCTACTACTCTGTTGGAATATCCCCACTCATTGTCATACCAAGAGATGACCTTGACCATGTTGCCGGCCAGAACCATGGTGGACAAGCCATCGATTATGGATGAGTGCGGGTTGCCTTTAAAGTCGATGGAAACCAGCGGCTCATCGGTGTACTGGAGGATACCCTTCAGCTCGTTTTCTGCAGCGGCCTTCAGCGCGCTGTTGATTTCTTCTACCGTTACGGTCTTCTCAAGCTCAGCAACCAGGTCTACAACCGATACGGTGGGTGTGGGAACCCGCAGGGACATACCGGTCAGTTTGCCCTTCATCTCGGGCATAACCAATGCAACCGCCTTGGCAGCACCGGTTGTGGTGGGAATGATGGACAGTGCCGCGGATCTGGATCTTCTCAGGTCGGAATGCGGCTGGTCCAGGATCCTCTGATCGTTTGTATAGGAGTGGATGGTGTTCATCAAGCCTTTTACGATGCCGAACTTCTCATGCAGGACCTTTGCCATGGGTGCAAGGCAATTGGTGGTGCAGGATGCGTTGGATATGACAATATGCTTCTCCGGATCGTACTTGTCTTCGTTGACACCCATAACGATCGTAATATCTTCATTCTTTGCCGGTGCAGAAATAACAACCTTTTTTGCGCCTCCGGCTATGTGCTTCATGCAGTCTTCCTTGCTTGTGAACCGGCCAGTGGATTCAAGAACCACATCTACGCCGTATTCGCCCCACTTGATGTTTTCCGGCTTTGTTTCAGCGCTGATCTCGATTTCTTTCCCGTTGACAATGATGGAGTGCTCTTTCGCGCCGACTTCTCCGCCATATACGCCATAAGTACTGTCATACTTCAAAAGATGTGCCAGTGTCTTTGGGTCTGTCAAGTCGTTGATGAGAACGATCTCTGCGTCCTTCCCGAATTTTTCCTGAGCGATTTTGAAAACCGGTCTTCCGATTCTCCCGAATCCGTTAATACCTACTCTTAATGCCATTACTAAATTCCTCCTTGCAATAATTGATATATTTCACGGGCAGCAGCTTCATCCGTTATAATGACGTGGTTCTTTCTACCTCTGTTTACCAACAGCATGGGTTCGGCTTTTGCAACACCCCCGCCTACAGCCATTACCGTTTTTATGTTGTCTAAATCCTCTGCTTTTATTCCTACACTGCCCGATTTGTGCACAATGCTTCCTGCTTTGTCAAAGTAGCAGCCGAAGGCTTCCGCCCTGACTTGCAGTTCCTTCAACCTGGCTACCTCTGCCTCGGTAAAGTTACGTTTCCTGCAGATAGCCTCCAGAGAGCTCAATCCGAAAATAAAGATATCGGAACGTTTGACAAAATCCACCACCTTCGCAATATCGGGATCATCGCTCATCTGCCTTAACATGTCCTCGTTGATGTTGTCCGGAAGGTGGAGAAGATAATAGCTTCCCCCGATGTTTTTTGCCAGTTTGGCCGCGACGATATTGGCCTGCCGCTCCAGGTCCGCTTTGATGCCGCCCCGTGCCGGTACCACCGTCACCTCTCTGGCAGACAGCTTGTATGCGTTTTCTGCAATTGCCAGAAGGGAGTATCCGCCGCTGACAGCAATGATCGTACCGTCTTCAATGCGGTTCTTCAGGTATTCGAAGGCCACTTTTGCAATTTCGATCACAACCTGGGAATCCTTCTCGATATCCCCCGGCACTACGATGAAGTCCTTGATGTCCAGCATGGTCTTCAGATTGTTTTCCAGGTCGCGGAGTCCTTTAAGCTCTGAAATATAGTACCGCAGCTTATTGATGACTTCCTTGCCCTCTTCCGTGACCAGCATGCCCTGCGGCTGAATATCAATCAGGTTCTGATCCTTCAAGAGCTCCAGCTCGCTTCTCACCCATCTTTCGCTCTGCCCCAGAATGCCCGCCAATGCCCGCCTGCCAACCGGCTGGTTGAACTCGATGGTCCTCAGGATGCTGTATCGTTTTTCAGTGATCTCAATGACTTCAGGGACAAGCCGGGCCTGCAACTGTATCAATTCGTTCATTCTTTCTACCCCTATGGATATTTTTTATCCCACATATATATTTATTGTCCCGATGGATTTATTATATTACATTTGTTTTCCAAATGCAATATGTTTATGATACTGTTCCTTAGTGTTAGCTATTTTTTTGAAAAAAAAACATACCCATTACGGATATGTCGGGTATGTCAGTATCTTTTTCTCTTGGACGATGCCGGAATGCCCAATTCGTCGCGATATTTCGCAACGGTTCTGCGGGAAATCATGAAACCACTTTTCACCAGCAGATCGGCAATATGCTGGTCGCTGATGGGCTTGCTTGCATCTTCACCTGTAATATGGGCCTTGATCATTTTTTTGATGCTTTCCGAGGAAATGGCATCGCCATCTTGACTGTCCACGCCGCTTTTGAAGAAATACTTGATTTCGAAAACCCCGCGCGGTGTCTGGACATACTTGCCATTAATAGCTCGGCTTACAGTAGATTCATGCACTTCGACGGCATCTGCCACTTTTTTCAGCGTCAATGTTTTGAGATGCATGGGACCCTTTTCAAAAAAGTCCATCTGGAATTCCAAAATCGCCTTCATGACGTTATACAGCGTGTTTCTCCTGTGTTCCAAGCTTCGGATCAGCCACATGGCTGAGGAAAGCTTGTTGTTGATGAAAATGGAAGCCTGTGAGGATTTCTCCTCTGACTTGAGAATATTGCGGTAGTACTGGTTGATGATCAGCCGCGAGCTGTAGTTGTCATTCACGGAGATCACATATTCCAAACCGACTTTTTCTATATAAACATCCGGAACCACATATTTCGTCGAAGCACTACTTTCAAAGGCCCGCCCCGGCTTGGGCTCCAGATTCTTTATGGCATCGCTGTATTTCTGCACCTCTTCAATACCGATGGACAATTTCTTGGATATTGCCTGCAGTCTGTTTCCGGCAATGTCATCCAGGTATTCGCTTACCAGCTTCTCAAAGATATCGTTCAGAATGCTTCTATTCCGCAACTGGATCAGAAGGCATTCCTGCAGGTTTCTCGCACCCACACCGACAGGATCGAAGGTCTGAATGACGCCGAGGATGGCTTCCACCTCTTCGGGTTTTACGGACATGAGCTTGGCTATCTCATCGGTGGTTATGGTCAAATATCCATTCTCGTCCAAGCTCTCAATAATAAACTCGCCGACTTCCCGATTCAACCCTCTGATCTGAGATAAGTGAAGCTGAAAGAAAAGGTGATCCTTAAGCGTATAGGAGTAGCTGATCAAATTGTCATAAGATAATTCCGCATTTTCGTCCGTTTCATAGCTTTCCTGGGTATAACTCTTTCCCTGGTACTGGAGGTATTCTTTCCATTCGATATCTTTGTCGGTATCCTGCTTTTTCACTTCGACGACAGTATCACTGGCAGCGCCCTCGCTCTTGTCGTCTTTGCTTTCATCCAGCATTTCAAGAACGGGATTCGCTTCAAGCTCGTATTGTATCATCTCTTCCAACTCGATGGCAGGGAGCTGTAATATCTTCAAGGCCAATTTCAATTCCGGCGTCATAATCAGCTTCTGCTGCTGCTCTATTATCAAATCATATCCCATTCTCATTCAATCACCTCCCCGCAGTTATAAAAATCAAAAACCTATTACAAAGAACAAAGGCGGCCTTGTGCCTCATATGAAGCAAATGCGCCATTTCCGACATGTCCATAATCATTATAGCACATTTATATTACACCACCTAATGTTTTATACCGGTAGGAATAATCTGTCACAGCTTTATGCGCAGATGCAGAATGTCAAAAAGCCTGACGAACCATCAAGCTTTTTAAAACACCATAATTTTTTAATTCAAGGAAGAAATCTATCTCTCGCCCTTTTCATAAGGAATACCGCTGGCTGAAGGACCCACGGACTTGCCGATGAACCCTGAAACTGCCAGCATCGTCAGGATATAGGGCAATGCAAAGAGGAATTCCTTGGGCACAGGCAGGTCTGCTGCCACTGTCTGCAAGGCATCTGCAAAACCGAAAAAGAGACAAGCCAGAGCGGCGCCTACTGGATTCCATTTTCCAAAAATCAAGGCTGCCAATGCAATAAAGCCTTTTCCGGCGACCATGCCTTCCTTGAACAAGCTGAGGGATCCGATGGACAACGATGCACCGCCGATGCCGGCAAGTATGCCGCTTATGGTAACGCAAACGTACCTGATCCAGTATACGTTGACCCCCAGTGTATCAGCTGCTCTTGGATGCTCTCCTACCGCTCTGATCCGCAACCCGAAGGGTGTCTTATAAATGATGTAATAGGAGACGGCCACCATGACAAAGGCCAGATAGGTAAACAGATTGAACGGACCCCATGCCTGGAAGTAATTGACGTTGTCCGTCTGACCCGGTCTTCCCCATATCTCTACCAGCAGGAAGGTGGTCAGGCTGGCAGCCAGGATGTTGATTGCCACACCGACAACCACTTGGTTGGCTTTGAAATTGATGCTAAGGAAGGCCAGCAATAGACCAAACAGTGCGCCGACGACGATAGCACCCAGCAACCCGGCCCATGGTGATCCGGTCTTGTAAGAAAAGAATACGGCACTAAAAGCACCTACCGTCATGATCCCTTCCAGTCCGATATTGACTACCCCTGATTTTTCAGAGAAATTTCCACCAAGTGATGCAAAGATCAAAGGTGTAGCAGACCGGATGGTGGCTGTAAAAACAATCGTAATAATCGTCATTATGCCTACATTTTCCATCTTATTCCACTCCTCCCTTGACTGCGCTTCTTCGTAAGTCCCGCTTCACCTTGAAGCTTTCAAAAGTAACCTTCACAAAATTGGCTGCCACAAACAGAATGATGATTCCCTGGATAATCCCTACAACCTCTTTAGGAATTCCCTGTATCTGCATGAGGGGACCGCCCTTCTGAAGGATCCCGAAAAGCAACGCAGACAGGATCACGCCCAAAGGATGATTACCTCCTACCAGTGACACAGCTATTCCATCCAACCCATAACCTGTAAATCCGAACAGGTTGTTGACGCGATACTGGATCCCCAATGCCATAATAGAACCTGCCAGACCGGCGAAAAGCCCCGAATAGATCATTGCAAGGACGACATTCTTTTTGACATTGATTCCACCGTATTCTGCGGCATGGGGATTAAAACCCACGGCTCTGATTTCATAACCTTGAACCGTTTTATTCAGCAGGTAATAGGCTGCGATTGCAACCGCCAATGCAATAATAATTCCAACGCTAAGCCTTGAATGTTTGAACTGACTGAAAGCCTCGGCAAACCGCCACAGCTTGGCCGTATCGGCAATGCCTACGGAATATGCCTTTTCCGGCTCGTTCATCATATTCATTACAATATAGTTGCTGAGATACATGGCAACATAATTCATCATAATGCCATTGATCACCTCATGGGAGCCCACCTTGGCTTTCAGCCAGCCCACAAATCCGCCCCAGAGCCCTCCTGCGAAAGCCCCAATCAGCAAGGCCAACGTTACATGCAATATGGCCGGTAGACCCGCTAAGGCCCATCCTGCCCAAACAGCTGTAATAGATCCAATGATAAACTGTCCTTCCGCACCAATGTTAAATAGTCCGCAGCGAAAGCCGAAAGCGATGGACAGACCGGTCAGGATCAACGGTGTCACAGTAACCAGTGTTTCACCGAATTTATTGAAATCACCCATGCTTCCTTTAATGAGGGCTTTATAGGCAACCAAGGGGTCTTTCCCGAAGGAAGCCACCAGTATGCCGCCTACCACAAAGGAAATGATAATCGCAATAAGAGGATATGCAATTTCTTTCAGTGCCTTTACGACGTCTTCCTTAAACTCGCTCATTCTGGTTTCCATTTTACACACCCCCCATTTCTGCACTTGCCACATCTCCGCCCGCCATCATGATGCCAAGCTTCTTCTCGGTAGCATCCTTGGCATCCAGTACGCCGACAATCTTTCCATCATACATGACGGCAATACGATCGGACAGAGCCATGATCTCATCCAACTCCAAAGAGGCAAGCAGTACGGCTTTACCGCTGTCCCTCAGCTCGATCAGTTTCTTATGCACGAATTCGATGGCACCGACGTCCAGCCCTCTGGTGGGCTGTGCTGCAATACAAAGGCTGGGATCTCTGTCGATTTCTCTGGCAACAATCAGCTTCTGCTGGTTCCCGCCTGAGAGGGACTTGGCATACACCCGTTCACTTGGTGTCCTGACGTCATATTCCTTTATCAATCTTCTGCAGTATTCCCTGATCTTGCTATAGTTCAGCCCCAATCTGGAGCGGAATTGCTTTGCGTGGTGGCTGCCGAGAATAGCATTTTCAGCCAAGGTATACTTCAGTACCAAGCCTCTCTTGTGGCGGTCCTCCGGTATATGTCCAACACCATTTGCTATGACATCCTTCGGCACAAAGCCGGTGATCTCCTTGCCATTCAGAAGCACCTCCCCGGCTTTCAGCTTTCTTAGCCCGGTAATGGCTTCAACCAGCTCATGCTGTCCATTTCCGTCTACACCCGCCAGCCCCAGGATTTCTCCCCCTTTAACCTCCAGATCCACGCCCTTGACTGCTTCCAGACCTCTGGAATCCATGACCCTTAACCCTTTTATCTCCAACACGGGCGCAGCAAGCTTCGCCTCATCCTTATCAACAAACAGATTGACCTTCCTACCAACCATCTTTTCCGCCAGCTCGTCGATATTGGTATCCGCTGTATTCAGGGTGTCGATGACCTTTCCCCGGCGGATAATGGTGACACGGTCACTCATGGCCATAACTTCCTTGAGCTTATGGGTGATCAGAATGATGGATTTTCCCTGGCTGACCAGGCTTTTCAGGATCACGCCCAGTTCTTCGATTTCCTGCGGTGTCAGAACGGCCGTAGGTTCGTCGAGGATCAGTATTTCAGCCCCTCTGTACAGCGTTTTCAATATTTCGACACGTTGCTGCATGCCGACGGATATATCCTGGACAATAGAAGCCGCATCCACTTTTAATTCGTACTTCTGAGATATGGCTTCAACGTCCTTGATGGCCTTATTGAGGTCTAGCGTCACTCCGTTTTTGGGCTCCGAGCCTAAAATGATATTTTCAGCAACGGTAAAAGTCGGAACAAGCATAAAATGCTGATGGACCATCCCGATTCCCAGCGATATGGCAATATTGGGATTGTTAATCTTGACCGGCTTGCCTTTTACCAGGATCTGCCCTTCATCTGGCTGATAAAGTCCATAAAGTATATTCATCAACGTGGATTTTCCCGCACCGTTTTCACCCAAAAGAACATGGATCTCACCCTGTTCCACCGCCAGGTTGATATTGTCATTAGCTCTTATACCGGGAAACGATTTTCCGATACCCTTCATTTCAATTACTGCCGGCAATTGAAATCCCACCTCTCATCATTATAAAATATAAACAATCTAAAAAAGAGCATCTTAATTATACACGGATTTCCATACTGCATCAATTATAAAAAGTCTACAAATTTGATAGCCATAACATATTGATTTTGCTGAGGAACAACTAAAGTAAAAGCTAGAAGCAACTACTGCGTCTAGCTTTTACATGGTCACATTTTGATTTTTTGATTACTTTATTTCGACAGGTTTGAACGCCTTCAACTCATCTTCATTTGTTGGAACGACGATTGTACCATCTACGATAGCAGCCTTATACTTATCAGCTACGGCCTTCACTTCTGCCGGTATGTTATTGCCGCCGTCGCTGTAGCCTACGCCCTCTTCCTTAACACCAAGGTCAAGGATCTGCCCGCCGCCGAAATTGTTGTCAGCATAGGATTTTGCTATTGTGTATGTTCCAACGTCAACCCGCTTGATCATGCTGGCAAGAACCTTGTTGTTCTTGGACTCTGAGGACTGATCCTTGTCAACACCGATTGCCCAGAAGCCCTGCTCGTCGGCCGCCTGAATAACACCGATTCCGCAAGCACCGGAAGCATGGTATATGACGTCAGCCTTTTTCTTGAACTGCGCCAGAGCAACTTCCTTACCCTTGTCCGGGTTGTCGAAAACGCCGGTGTAGTTTACAAGTACTTTTGCTTTCGGATTGACAGATGCAACGCCTGCTCTGAAACCTGCTTCAAACTTTTTGATGAGCGGAAGTTCCATACCGCCTACAAAGCCAATCACATCTGATTTTGTCGTTAAGCCGGCTATAACACCAACAAGGAAGGAACCTTCATGCTCCTTGAAAACAACCGACATAACATTCGGCTTTGCAACGACCATGTCTATTATTCCGAACTTCTTGTCCGGGTACTGGTCTGCGCCAGTGATCATAGCTTGTTCCATCAAGAATCCGACTGCAATTGTCAAGTCAACAGACTGAGCCATGTTGCCGATGTTGGCTTCATAGTCTTCCTGTTTTGTCGACTGCAGGATTACCGGTTCTACGCCCAGCTCCTTACCTGCTTTTTGCATTCCGTCCCAAGCGGAGTCATTAAATGACTTATCGCCAAGTCCGCCGACGTCAGTGATCATACCGAATGATACTGCCGGCTTGGCCGGTTCTGTCGGAGCCTGAGTCGCTTCAGGTGTCGGAGCGGCTTCAGGTGCCGGTGCCGGTGCCGGTTTGGCACAACCTGTAAGCATCGTGAATACCAGAGTGAGCGCCAATAAGAGAACGAGTCCTTTCTTAAACATCAATTTTCCCCCTTAATTTTTTTTTGCATTCTTTAAAACAAATAGTATGCAACAATTAATAATTCTACATAATTTTGAGAATTCCTGCAACACTTCCATCAAATATTATTATGGAGAGTTCATAAAAAACCTTACCCAATAGCGGCAGATTATGTAAAATTACCACAATGCCAAGCCCAAAAGCAAGCAAAAGCCCCGGCGCACCAAATCGCATGCCGGAGCTTTTAAGCTGCATTAGCAGCGATTGCAATCCAATGGCTTCTCTGCAATATATTTATTGTTGAAAAGCACATCAACTGCTGCCAGGTAATCTTCATCAGCCACCAGGACAATCGGACCGGTGCAGCCCATACCGCTTTCCGAGTAGATTTCGGCTTCTCCCAATGCCGCAACGGCATTCTCCAACTCAAGGATATCGATACCCGCAACGGATTTGGTCACCGGTTTCTTTTCTAACTTTTTTGCCTCTGCCCTTACTGCAGGCTTCTTGCTTTCCGCGTTCAAAGCCTTCAGGATATCATCAAGACCGGCCTTTCTCGCCTTTGCGAACTCTTCCGCAGCAATCTGCTTCAGGTTCCCTTTGGCACAGCTGGCTGCATACCGCAGCGCTTCACACACCACCGGAGCCCCAGATGCTCTGGAAAGGATGCAGATGATTTTGTCGTAGCCGTCACCAACGCCGGGACCGTAACCGTATCCCAGGGACTCATAGCTGCCTCCCGTTGTAAAGGCAGAAAAGACCTTCATCAGCAGATTTCCTGTCAGCGTATCCATGACCATGACATCAGATGCAGCAGCAAGCAGGTCATTGCCTCTCATGATGCAGCCGCCGTCCGATCTGACGGATTCTGAGAAGTTTACCTCATATCCGTTTTGCTTAAGCTCCTTCAGCGCCCGCTCCACTTGTCTCGCCCCATCCAGGTTGAGGATTCCTACCGTAGGGTTCTTGATGCCCAGAGCTTTGGCAGTAATAATGCCGTATAGCGCATTTTTTACCATGCCTTCCGCCCTGTGTGTGGAAGAAGTCCCGGTGGTGGTTGCCAGTACAAGCTCCTTGCCGAAGCCTGGTGTGATCACCCTTCCTACCGTAGACACGCCGATGGGAAAATTGTAATGCATGGTAACGGCTGCATCCAACTCACCGTTCTCCAGCAGTTCATCCATTTTCTGGTGCATTTCGGCTTCACTGCCGACTTCAACCATTCTGAGCCCTGTTTCCACCTTCGGGCCGATCAGTACGATTTTAAAATCACCGTATTTCTTAGCTGCCAGCTCAGCACCCTTTACCAGTTCATCCGTTCCATGCTCGCTGCCCAATATTGTCAGGCCGACTCTGACCTTCTTTCCGAAATCACCGGTCAGAATGGCATCGGCGATTTCGTTGAATACATCACCTATCATTGCCTTGATTTGATTTTCCGCCACTATATCCACCCCCTACTTTCTTTCAAGTAAGAAGGATGCAAAGTCTTTCATTGCTTCTGCGACCATTCCTTTGATTTCTTCCTTAGAAACCGTTGCAGCTGCTTCAGTCTTTCCATGATTCTTTTCCATGACGATGGATACACCGTCGAACTGGTTGGTCATTCTGCCCAGGAACAGGCTGCCTTTGCCCACAATCATAGCTCTTTCGATCTGTCCTGCCATGATCATTTCCCTTGCAGAACCGACAAAGGGTACACCTGACGGAATATGACCCTGTGTGGGCGCAAAACCTGGCATGCCATGCTCTTTGATGAAGGACGGCATTGCAGTCTTATCGATGTCGCCTCTCTTTGCACCCAGAGCAGCAATCATCTTGAAGTTGGCCAGCGGCACGTCTCCGGCACCGGCAGGCTCCGTAATTTCAGGGTTCTGCATTTCAACGGAGTATTTATCGACATCGGTGATCTTTAGTCCCACCTTATCCAACGGCTTGGTGATCAAGGATTCCATAACAGCCTGCGGTGAGGAACCGGTTCCGACCGTATGCCTGCCTACCACATCCGTTCTGAGAACCGGGCTGACGCCGTCATCCTCTGTGACTAGCACAGCGAATCCGCCCAAGCAGTCCTCCAGTACCGGAAGTCCCTTATTGACATGATCCCTGGCGTTCATGCCCAGTTTTGCGGTAGCGCCTCCTGCCACGATGGCAACACTCTTGTACACGCCTGACTTTACCAAGGCTGCAGCCTGAATCAGTGCATGTGTCGGTGCTGCGCAGAAACCTCTTGTATCTGAGCCTGTGGCACCGGTCGCTCCGGCGATTTCGCATATTGCTTTGGCAAAGTTGCCGCCGCCTCGCTGGTTCATATCGCCGCATGCCTCTTCCGAGCATTCGATGACATATTCGATGGAATCAGCAGGTATGTTGTTCCGGTAGATCAGATTCTTTAATGCGATGATGCCTGAAGCTTTTACGACCAGGTTCTCTACCATGATGTGGGCTGTCAGGTTCTTGTCCTTCTCATGAGCCGCTTTTACGCAGCCAACCAGTTTGCCTCCCGAAAAAAGCGGTTCGGCGCCTTCCTGGACCTTCTTTTCTATTTCTTCTGCTTCATAGCCTTCCTTCAGCTTGGCCAGCTCTGCCTCGGTATAGAACGGCCTTGTCGCAGCCGCCTTTGCTTTTTCAGCTGCCAGGAATCCTTTTTCCAGCATGACCAGGTCAAAAGCATCGCTTTGCTTCATAACCAGGTAGAATTCTTCCTGGGTCACCAATTCGCCCATTTTGCCTTCGGCTTTGGCATTCTCAATGGGATTCTTGTACCAGGGCTTGGGAATATTACTCAGCTCATCAGGCAAAATGCTGCCGATATAAGCCTGGTTAGGCGCATACTTAACAACTTCCTCAAAGCTTCTTACAAACTCCGGCACCTTTTTCAGGAACTCGGAGTTGGGGTTTGTCTCATGCTCCAATGTGCATGTGGTACCATAATGGGTGATCATATCGGGCGTATGCACCAATATATATGCAGCACCCTTTACTACTGGCATCGTCATTGCTTTTTCTACCTCCAAATTGGCAAGGGTGCCTAAATCACAAGATGTGATTCAACCACCCTTACTTTAGCTATTTATCAAATACAGTCTGTCCGTGTACTTCTGTCTGTAGGGCTTTCAGTGCCTTGAGAACGATATTCCTTCTGATGACCTTTTCTTCCGCAGGTGATTTTGAAGGGTTTCCAAGCGGATACGGAATCGCTATTGCCGGAACGATCCTGTTGGCGCCTACCGTCAATGAAATCGGAACGACTGTACAAATATGCACAACAGGAATGCCGACTCTCTCAATCTCTTTTACCATCGTTGCACCGCAACGCGTACAAGTACCTCAGGTCGAGGTAAGTATAACCGCCTGCACGCCATCGGCAAGCAGCTCCTGTGCGAAGGTTGCAGCAAACTTCTTGGAGTTTGCGACGGAGGTTCCGTTACCGGTGGTGGTATAGAAATAGCGGTGAAGCTTTCCGATAACGCCTTCCTTTTCCAGGTCTCTCAATACATCTACAGGCAGTACTCTGTCGGAATCCTGGTTGGCATAGACCGGGTCATAGCCGCCGTGAGCGGTCTCATAGGTCTCTGCTGTCAGGTCCATAATGCCTTCGATGTCATATTTCCCGTATTTGGATGCACTGGAGGATTCGATCCTGTCCGGGTTGCCTTTCGGTACGATACCACCTGAGGTAACCAGCGCGATCTTGGCTTTAGTCAGGTCCAGGACCGGGGGATTTGGTGCCACTCTATCAAAGTCCGGCATCGGATATTCCGTTTCGAAGGCCTCTCCCTTGAGCTTGGCTAAAAGCATGTTGACAGCTCTCTTAGAGCCTCTCTCTGCTCTGAAAATATTCTTTCTTACACCTCTTGCAATGTAACCCTCTTCCGCAGGTGCTCCCAGGGTTTCATTGGCAGCCAGCTTCAGGGCCAGCTTTGCCATTGCAGGGACTGCAGTTCTCATGCCTGTCGCAGCATTGGCTGTCTCAACAATGTACAGCTCTTTTTTGAACATATCTGCCCCAGGATTTTCAATATACATGCCTGTCAGTACAGGGATATTGAGCTTATCCTTAACCGCTTTGCATATGCTTCCGCAAGCAACGCCATATCGGCCTGCATTAAAAGCCGGTCCGGCTATGAATAGATCCGGATTGTGCTTTTCGATCATACCGATGATTTCAGCTGTGGCTGCATCAATATTCTCGTTGAAATAGGAGTCCCCGCAAATTACGGTAGCTACTATTTCCGCATTGGCACCCAAGGCTGCTTTCAACGCCATACCGGGTCCGACAACGCCTTCCTTCAGCTCCGGTTTGATATCGGCTTTTTCTTCACCGCCTATACCGCCGTAAAACTGATTTATATAATGTACAACTCTTATCATTGTTAAGGGTTTCCCTCCTCTCTAGTCTAACTCTTTATGAGTGTTGAAGCTGCTTCAGCGGAGTTTGCCAAGCAAACCCCGAATAATCGTATAAACGATTATTTAAACTGGCAGTACTGGTCTCTGATTGCCTTAACCTCGTGATTGATCGCATCAACATCAAGTACCATTTCCATCATGCCGCACTGTTCATCATAAACAGCTGCGTCAACCTGATCTTTAAGTTCGAATACATGGTATACCCTGAGTCCCAACGAGACTCCTGCCAAAGGACCTGCGAAAGTGGGGTCTCCTGCTGTTACTGTTTCAGCAGTAAGCCCTGCAGATTCAGCTTCGGATGTTCCGATAACCACAACAACATTCTCTTTGCCGTATTTTTCGGACAAATCCAAAACTCTCTTCTGGTTTTCCAGATCCATTGCTCCTGCGGCCGTTCAGACGAAGCATTCGGTGGATGCAAAGACAACTTCAGCGCCCGTTGTCTTGATGCACTCTTCGATTGCAGGAGCCGGAATACCATCTCTGTCGCCGATGATGATAACCTTTTTATCCTGTAGCATCGTATTCATTCCTTTCATTTTCAATTATTCCCGATAATATTTACTTAGAGTTCGTTTGCGAACTCTGGTACTAAGAGGATCAGGAGAATCCTGTATACTCTTAGTACTGGGTCGCACTTAATTTGTTCATACCGATTTCGCTTGTAGCACCTGTGATAACCTGCAGCTCGGCCATGATGCTGCCATCCGGCCTAAGGCTGCCGTCAAAACCTCCGGCAATTGTGTCAGCCGGCTCAGTGTAACCGATTATTTTTTTCATAGGCGGGAGCAGGATGACTTCATTGGCATTGCCGCCTGTGATGACAGCATCAGCTGCCTTATCCGCATCCGCAAGGGACTGGGATGCACCGTCTCTGCCTGCATATTCATCTGTTACCAGAACTGTTTTGATACCCTTTGCAGTCAACTTTTTGCAGTTCATCATCAGATCGGTATCCGGATTGCCGAAGCCTTCTTCAGATACGATAACCGCATCAAGGTTCAGGTATTCAGCCAATTTGGCAGTCCAGTTGGAGGACCTCTCCTTGTCGGCCAGCGTTACGTTTTCATTGGTGATAATAACGCCTACAAAGTTGTAATCCTTGCCATGCCTTTCATATAGGTCTTCAATAATCGGATTGTTCAAGTGGTTGTAAGTAGGGTTCTTGTCGCAAGCCGACACGCAGTTTCCGCTGAGTATTGCGCCGTCCATTACCTCTGTCGGATAAATGAGGGTTGGAACGATCCGCTTTGCATCAACGCCGTATACATAAGTGTCATGCATCAAACCCTGTGTCTGCAGCATATAAACATATCCCACTCTCGGAAGC
This sequence comes from Calditrichales bacterium MX18-03, assembly GCA_021083345.1. Taxonomy (GTDB): domain Bacteria; phylum Bacillota; class Clostridia; order Lutisporales; family Lutisporaceae; genus JAJGRE01. The sequence continues at coordinate 31,309 of JAJGRE010000002.1, forward strand.
CCCGGATACTGCTTTGCTCCTTCAAGCAAAGGCAAAGTCTCATAGACTTTCACTTCATCCGGCGTTACATTTCTGCCTGCTTCTCCGATAAAAGTTGCTGCCTTCAGGCCGACCATTCTGACTGCCTGCTCATGCTCATGCTGCTGCAGATTGTCAACTGGCGTACATAAGATAACAACGTTAAGCGTCTTGGAGAAGGGTGTGTAATCCGCTCCTGGACCGCTCATATCAATGATGCCTTCCTGGAAGCCTACGATCTTGCCAGCCGTCACAACAGCTGCGCCCTTCAGTACATGGGTTCTGCCTGAGCCGACCACATCCACCTTGCTGATGACGCCGGGGAATATGCCTCCAGGACCTTCAACCTTCACCCTGGGCTCTATGACATCCTTTACAGGCATGATTCTGGTTTCTTCACCGGGTTTTGCGATATCGATCTCGATGCTTTTAAGTCTTGTGTCGCCGCCTACTGCATCCAGCAGCGCCTGCTTATTGATGTACAGAACGCCCTGTTCCACCTTTGTTTCGGAACCGAACTGCACATCCTTGATAAAAATCTTTCCTAATTCGAGACGCAAAACATTCACCTCCCTTTATTGTTCATGAAACTAATTTGCCCTTATATGTTTTCTTTTATCAGGTTCTCAATGGTTTCCGGCGTGCAATTCTCAGCGCCGCTGATTTCCTTGACCTTTTCGCCATTTTTATAAACGATGAAGGTAGGCAGGCCCAAAACCTTCTGACCAATTGCCAGCCTTCTGTTTTCTGTCGTATTCAGTTTGCAGAACTTCATCTGCCCATCATACTTTTCAGCCAACTTGTGTACATCCGGCATCAGGGCCTTGCAGGGCTCACATTTGTCACCCCAGAAGTCAACCATAACTGCACCCTCAGCCTGAAGCACTTCAGCTTCGAAATTGTCCTTGTTCAGTTCTATCATTGTTTCACCTCCTTACAATGTAAAAGGACACACCTTGCTCGAGTAATGGGTATTCCTTCTATGATAAGGAATGTCCCTTTTTGATTTATGAGTTACGGGGCACAGGTTACAAGTACTTAGCTGCGCTCCGGAGTCTTTTTTAACTTCACGAAACACCGGTAGTTAGTGGAAATTCTTCTCGATGTATTTTTCTGCATTGACGGCTGCAATGGCACCATCAGCTGCAGCAGTAATAACTTGTCTCAGAGACTTTACCCTGACATCCCCGGCCGCGAAAACGCCCTCGATGGAAGTCCGCATCTCTTCATCGGCTATGATATAGCCCTTTTCGTCCATATTGACGATTCCTTTAAACAAGTCGGAGATCGGTTTGGTTCCGACGAATACAAACACCCCATCCGTCCTGAAGTCAGAGGCTTCACCGGTCTTTACGTTTTTGAGCTTGACGCCTTCAACAATACCGTCGCCATATATTTCTTCAACCACTGTATCCCAGATCACTGTGATCTTATCGTTGGACAAAGCCTTTTCAACAATAGATTTTGCGGCTCTGAACTCATTTCTTCTGTGCACCACGGTAACCTTGTCCGCAAATTTAGTCAGATAAATTGCTTCTTCAACAGCTGCATCCCCGCCGCCAACAACCACTACTTCCAGCTCTGTAAAGAAATCCGCATCGCAGGTTGCGCAGTAGGAAACCCCTTTACCTCTCAGCTCCAGCTCTCCGGGTGCTCCCAGAAGTGTGGGCTGTGCGCCGGTTGCAATGATGATCGTCCTGGCCTGAATCTCGCTCTTGCCAAGCTTCAGTACCTTTATCTCCCCCGATACATCCAGTCCGATGATCTCATCCTTGAGAAACTCCGTTCCGAAGGCTTCTGCCTGGTTCTTCATCCGCTCCATGAGCTTGGGTCCTGTCGGATGCTCGATGGCTCCGGGATAGTTTTCCAGTTCCTCAGTTGTGGTAGCTTGACCACCCCATTTACCTCTTTCAATAATGATCGCACTCATCTTTGCTCTGGATGCATAGAGCCCTGCAGCCAATCCCGCAGGTCCGCCTCCAATGATCGCCACATCATAAAGCTTGCTCATTGTATTTCCTCCTTTTCTCTAATCCGCCTATAGATAAAACGCGCCGCTGGTCGTCATACTCTCTACTGCACTGTCTATCAAATGGTAATCAATGACCTGAAAATCCGATAGAATACTGCCGCTCCATCGTGGCATCTGCTTACCTGAAGAAAATTTCTCATGGGCGAGTATGCTGTCTTCAATGATCATCAAGGATTCATGGTCCAAACTGCTGCCGCTCATGACAATGACGCTCCGGTAAGGCGTTTCATTGGGCTTGATGCTTCCGGCCAAAGGATGAGACATCACTCTAAAGCCTTGATGCACCTTATCTCTGGTCAGCTTCAGCACATCAATATATTTCCCATCTATAAAGCTTATATCCAACTTGCCTTCATATTTGTCCCGGACCATCGGATTGTTCGTTATGATCTGTGCCGCTCCTCGCAGAAAAACCCCTCCTCTCGCGGATGCCATCCGGCATCTTTATGTAATTTTCAGAAAACAAAAAAACAGAAGTAGAGACAACGCCTCTACCTCTGTCTTCAACCTGAGATATTCTTCATCCGACAGGAATGAACTCACTGCTCATCCTATTGGAGACTTGATCCTTCGGTGCTTACGCTTTCCAGAGGTTTGTCCGGTTAACGGTCCTTCTGCCTGAGAGCTTCGCTATATAGCTATTCATAAAGCTTACTCCTTCGGCGCCCTTTACGCAATGTAAAGAATCTCTCCCGATTACCATCATCCAACACCATATATAATTTCTATACTTTTAATATACACTATTCATAAAATCTATTCAAGTAGGGTTATTAAATTTTTAACAATTCATAGTTTCTGTTTCCCAATCCGATTTCCTCACCGTAGGACAGCTGTTTGGCAGCGTCAACATGCTTGTAGAGCCCTTTGAATTTGTCCTGTCCCTTCTCATGATTGCATTTCAGGCTGCTGTGATGGTGGCCTGACTGAGCATTCACCAAGTCGAAAGAAGCTGCGTCTATAGCTACCGGGTCGTTGGACGCCAGTATGCCGATATCCGGTACGATATAGGCGCCGCTGAAGCCGTAGCAGTCGCACAAGGGGGTGATGTTCATCAGGAAATTGATGTAACCCACATTCCCAATTTTATTCTTTACCGCCCCGTAGGCATACTCTGTCATTTTCTCGGCAAATACCGGTATCTCGGTATCCCACTGGGGGCTGATAGCCCGAATGGGACAGATGGAAATGCATTCACCGCAGCCTATACAGCCTTCACCAATCACGGCTTTTCCTTCATGGAGCTCTATGGCACTTGCCGGACAGTAGCTGATACAGTTTTCGCAGCCGACACATTTGCCGGATACCTTCGGATTGACGGCGGAATGCTGATGCTGTTTGCCTGCCGCAGGCGCGCAGCCCATGGCCAGATTCTTGATGGCACCGCCGAAGCCGGCCATTTCATGACCCTTGAAATGGGACATGACGATCATCTTGGGCGCATTTTCGATTTCCTGGGCAATTTTGACCTTGCTGAAATGCTTCTTGCCGATTTCCACTTCGACTGAATTCTTGCTGAAAATACCGTCGGCAATAATCACCGGCGCATTGACACAGGCATAGGAAAAACCGTTGTAAATTGCCGTTTCCAAATGGTCTACCGCATTGGCCCTGGCACCGTTGTAGAGGGTATTGGTGTCCGTCAGGAAGGGCTTCCCGCCCCGCTCCCGCACCTTATCGACAATCTGCCTGGCATAGGTGGGGCTGATATAAGCCGTGTTGCCTTTTTCCCCAAAGTGTATTTTTATGGCAACAATGTCGTCCTCTGATATAAGCTCTCCAAAACCGGCGGCATCAAACAGCTGCTTGAGCCTGACCTGCAAACTAACCTGCTTTGACTGGGATTGCACCGATGCAAAATAAACCTTTGACTTCACTTGCATTACCACCTTTAATTCTTCATTCTGCTTCAAAACAAAACGCGACTGCGCCCGGACCGGCGTGGGTCGCCACCACCGAGCCCACTGCGCCCCTGATGACTTCGCTGACGTTGTACCGTTTCTTGATTTCTTCCTCCAATAGGTTCCGATGTTCAAAATCGGCTATGTGGTTCACTCCGATTATCTTGCCATTCAAAGACCATCCTTTCTCCTCAACCGTTTCAAGGATGGAGGTAATGGCTTTGCTGATCCCCCTGGCTTTGCCCAGAAGCTCCAGCTTTCCTTCCGATACCGTGAGGATAGGCTTGATGTTCAGTATGGAGCCTACGACGGCCGCGGAAAAGGATAGGCGTCCGCCTTTATGCAGGTACTTTAATGTATCCAGGACAAAATAATACCGCACCCGGGCTCTGCTTGCCTCTATTTCTCTGATGATGGCTTCAGCTTCCAACTTCTCTTCGGCCAGCCTCGCCGCTTTGATAACCAGAATGCCTGCTCCCAGGCTGATCTCCTCGGAATCGATGACATGGATCTTTTCACTGCCCAATTGTTCTTTTGCCATCATGGCCGAGTTGAAGGTTCCGCTTAGCTTGGACGAACCGTGAATGGATATGACCTCGTTCCCCTTCGCCAGCTCTTCCTTGTATGCGCTGAGGAATTCCATGGGCGGCACTTGGGAAGTCGTGGGCATGATCTGCGACTGCTCCAGCTTCTCAAGAAACTGTTCGATGGTCAGGTCAACGCCGTCCTTGTATGACGCTTCGCCAAAGTGCACGGTTAAAGGCAAAACCCTGATGCCGTACCTGCTGACAAATTCCTCCGGCACATCGCAAATGGAGTCGGTAATGATACGGATAGCCATTCTACACCTCCTGAAAAAATCTATATCATATTAGGAAAGCCTATTTGCCTTAAGGCTTCATATGCAACAATGGCAACTGAATTGCCCAGATTCAGGGACCGGGCATCCCGGATCATGGGTACCCTTATGCAATATTCTTGGTTCTCTTCCAGTAGGGGCTTTGGCAGGCCTGCCGTCTCTTTTCCGAAAACAATAAAACAATCCGGCCGGTATTGTACCTCGGCATAATGCTTATGCCCCTTTGTGGTAGAGAAATAGAAAAGCCCTCCGGCATATTTTTCTTTAAGCTGGCTGAAGCTATCATAATACTGGATGTCCACCAGGCTCCAATAATCAAGACCTGCCCTTTTCAAATGCTTATCATCAACTGAAAACCCCAGGGGTCTCACCAGATGAAGCCTGCAGCCCGTTGCCGCACATGTCCTGGCAATGTTCCCCGTATTCTGGGGTATTTCCGGTTCTACCAAAACAATATTGATACTCAATGTAACATCTCCTGTATCATTATTAGCAAAAAAACAAAGCAAACAGCCATAACATATTTAATCCTATTATAGCAAATTTGCCTGCTTTTTAATACCTTGATAAAATTTCCCTTATCTTGCCTGCTAGCTGGTTATGGAAATATCTATTTCCACTCTTCCTCCATTATCCAGAACCAAAGGCACGCATACCGTCTTTATACCTTTAGTGGATATGGCCATGTCGGTGCCCACCAATACGGTAGGCGGTGTAATATCGATCTTTACACCCTGATTGTAAAACTCTGTGGAGACATTTCCCAGAATCATATTGCCCAATTCCGCAATAGCGCTCTTGGACATCTCATCCAGCGCAGGGACTTCCATGCCGAACATCATGGCAGATGCTATCTTGCATGCTGTCTCTTCGTCCATGCTGAAAAACACCTGGCCTTTGAATTCCCCTGCAATACCGATAATTATAACCACGTGATCCGCCATAAAAGGGGAATCCTTCACGAATATCTGCCCCCTGTTGGCCCCAACGTTGCATACCATCTGAATCAGATTCATAGACACATTAATAAATGGATTGATGTATTCCACATTCACTGCCGCCACCTCCTCAACCATAGGTCTGTATTATATTCTATGTCAATCTTCATAATTCCTTCTATTTCTACAGACAAAATATTCACGATTTGTACAAAATTTTCTGATTTTCGTTGAGCTGTGGTCCAGTATTCTGATAATACAGGGGAAGGTTTTATACCTTCCCCTATATTTTCTAGTATTCTCGTCGTTTTATGCAACATTCCTTCCGTTTAGGCAGCGAGATCGTAGTACAGCATGCTGGTCTTGTTGACGTCCATACATCTGTTGTCTTCAACCGGTGTGATGACGCCTTTGGACTTGATCTCATTGACATAGACGTCTCTGATCGTCATGCCGGTGTTGATGCCATTCTTGGCATCCTTAAAGAACTGGCCGTACTTATCGCCATTTTCAAGGGCCAGAAAATCCATTGAAGCTACTTTATACAGTTTATTATCATCAACAGGTGTCCCATCCAGTAAAGTAATGCTTACGATTCTTTGACCATATGGCTTATTGGAATCATACTGCACATTAATGCCTGAGAACTGGCCGGATCCGAAGCCTTCCACCGTTGTACCGTCTTCCTTGAAAGTCAGCAGGCCGTGCTCTATTGCCGCTTTTACCTGCTTACCTGTCAACTCAGCCGTATACAATGTGTTATCAAAGGGCATGAAAGTGTACATTGACCGCATCGTGATGTCGCCTGCTGCAATGTCTGACCGAATACCGCCGCCATTCAATATGGCAATTTCTGCGTTGCCTGCTTTTCTGACTGCGTCAGCCGCCCATTTGCCGAGAGGAGATACCTGTGCATCTTTGCTGGTGGCACGGCTTAAATCTGCTGCCGCATTGCCTACCTTAACGTTCAGAATCGGATTGTTGAGGCTCTGGATGTAGGAGAACCAGTTCTTGAACCTTGCATCCTCCGTCAGGTCCTTGATCATGCCCTGAAGGTTATCCACATAATAATCCATCCGGGTTATGGCTTTTGTCTTTGCGTCCACATAGAAGTCTATATGTCCTACAGCCCTTCCGTTATACCACCCCTGAATAATCGGGATGTTGTTGACCTTCCCTGACACAGTCTGATGGGAATGTCCTGCTATAATGGCATCAACACCTGTCACAAGCTTTGCCAATTCAGCAGCCTCTCCACTAATTTCCTGTGTCTTGGGATCCTGGTTAGCTCCTATATGTCCCAGAACTACTACAATATCTGCACCGGCCTTTTTCACTTCCGGCACCAGCGCATTGACAACTTCGGCAGGATTCTTGAACTCAAAACCGCCTACCACGGAGGCTTTGGTTTTGTACTCTGTCTCCGGTGTGGTTACACCGATGACACCCACCTTAACACCATTCTTTTCAATGATTACATACGGCTTCGCTAATTCTGTTGTCTTTCCTGTGGCTTTGTCGACGATATTGGCCGCCAGGAACGGGAATTTGGCCTGCTTTTCCATGGTCTCAAGCTTATCGAGGCCCCAATCGAATTCATGGTTTCCAATAGCCATGGCCTCAAAACCCAGTTCGTTCATTGCTGTTATGATCGGCTTTCCATAAAGCAGATTGGAGTCTGCACTGCCCTGAGACATATCCCCTGCACTCAACAAGATAGTCCCTGCTTTATTTTTTGCCTTTTCATAGTTCACATAGCTTGCCAATTTTGCCAGTCCGGGATTTTTCGCATCGCCGACAGCGGTTGCATGGAAGTCGTTCATGGCCATCAAGCTCACGACCTTCGTATCCGCCGCCTCGTTCAGCTTCATGTAATCATAGACGTTAAGCGCTTTAACGTTAAGCGTCCTGCCGTCAAAGGATTTTGGAACTGTTATTTTCCCTTCCTTTACCTTTGTGATGATCTCACTCTTCAGTGGGTGTTCATAATTGGCACCGATTATCTTCCAATTGTTGTCAACCTTGGGAGCAAGCTTGCCATTCAATTTCTCTTTCACATACTTACCGATCAGTGCCCGCATGCCGCTCATATCGCTGCCGAAAGCCTGCTCGGAATCAAAGAACTTATCTGCCGGCGTTACAAGCTTCATGCTGAGAAGCTGCGATCCATACCGGTAGCTGTTTACAGCCAGCTTGTATATTTTACTGTCGTCCACCGGCTGCCCTTTATAGGTAAGGTTGACGATCCTGCTGCTTTCCGGCTTTGAAATATCGATATCATACTGGATGCCATCGAAAATATCATAGTTATAACCTCTAACTGCCGGGTTAAAACCAGGAGCAATATCGCCTGCCTTGTATGTATTGTAGTAATTGGCGGACCATTCCATGTATTTCTTCAGGTTGGCACCCGTGATATTAACGCCTACCAGGGTGTTATCATACATGTAGATGGTGGCCATATCCTTATTTTTTAGCGCACCCTTGTTCAGGTTGGCATCTGCTTTAAAGAATGCGGCAGACGAAATATCAGTGCCTGCATAGTACATCTGCACTTCGTTGATCAGATCGATTATTGCGTTGTCCTGAACTTGTGCAGTGGGCATCGTCGTGATCTTATCCGCACCGGTGAGATAATCCGGTTTGTCGATGAACCGTGCAGTCACTTCACCTATAACGATATCTGCCTCTTTGCGGAGGGCATTATGCGTGCCGGAAAATTTATCCTTCAGCTCCTGGTCAGGCGAGATTTTGTCGGTATTGACATTGGCAGTCTTGACTTCCTTGACTGTCCATATACCGTTCACTTTTTCCAATGCCACATCAATCTTTGCCAGCAAGGTGCCATTGTTGCCAGGCTCTATGATTTTTACCCCGGAGGCCGATGTCTTGTTGTCAAACTTTGAGTGTGCATGGGCAGCCAGAATCGCGTTGAACTGCGGACATGCATCTGCTACAGCTGAAGCACCGTCCGTCTTTGTATACTCGGTTGTCTCACCCAAGTGGAAGGTACCAATCAATACATCATATTTGCCTTCCAGTTCCTTTACCACCTTCTTGGCTTCATCAACAGGGTCGGTAAATTTCAGGCCTTTTGTGTTAGCAGGGTTCGCTGCCTCCCATAGTGTTGGAACATTGGGATTGGTCAATCCGACAACAGCCACTCTGACACCCGATTTTTCTATGATGGCATAGGGGTTGACTTTTCTCGTTCCGTCGTCGTTGTAAAGGTTTGCTGCCAATACCTTCCCCTTGAAGCCGGCTATGTTCCTGTTCAGGAAGTCCAAGCCATAGTTGAACTCATGGTTTCCCAGTGTCCATGTGTCATAGCCCATGAGGTTCATCGCTTCTACCACCGGATGTACCGGATTGGCATTGTACACGCTCATCATATTGCCTTGTACCGTGTCGCCTGCATCAACCAGAATAACATTGTTGTTCCGGGCTTTCTCCTCCTTGATTAAGGTCTGAAGCTTAACCATACCCGCCGCTGCCTGTTCCGTATCGGATGAGTACTCCCAGTTGTAAATCATGCCATGAATGTCAGCAGTCCCCAAAACCGTGATCGTTACTGCGCTGCTGTCTTCCGCCCATACACTGCCCATAGGCAGGAGCATGGATAGGATCATAATGAGTGTAAGCAACCAGCTCAGCCTTTTTTGAACCTTTTTCATCTTTTTACCCCCACAACTGTTATTTGCGCACAAATGCTTGTTTTATACGCATACAATTAGATTATAGCATAACTGGCAATGCTTAACAATTTATAAAATTTATTAAAATACTGTTAAATCCTCGTTAAACAGCCGGCTCTAATTATGTATACTATACAAAGCATATAATTCACACCTTAGGTTTTGAATCGATAATCATTATTCATATTCAATGATTATCAAATGATATAATCTATTTCACCGTTGGGGAAAATTTCTGCCAGCTTCTCTCTGAAAAACGCCTCCATCTCCTTAAGCTGCCCACTGTCATAAACATATTTGCCATAACCGAACTGGCCGTATTTGAACTTCCTTTCCGCTTCCTCCATGGGCAGATCATTGGACGGAAAGATCTCATTGATGTTCTGCTTTGCCCGGGCTGTAAAGCGATGGGATATGATCTCAAATACCAACCGTGCCCCTTTGAACGCGCTCAGCTCCGAACGGAGCTTTTCCAACATCTCCTCGTAACCCTTCCGCCAGCCCTCATGAATAAAGACCGGCGCTATAATGAAGCCCAATGGATAGCCTTTTTCTGCGACACGCCTTGCTGCAGCGATGCGTTCCTCCATGGAAGGCGTTTTGTGCTCATACTTCCTGATGATGCCGGCCGCATTGATGCTGAATCGAACCATGGTGTGGCCGTTATGGTCGGCATCCAAAATCCTGTCAACATCGGTGAATTTCGTTACAAACCGGAACCGGCCATGTGGCTGTTTACCGAAAAAGGTGATGGCCTCTGCCAGCAACCCTGTGTACGGCTCCACCGGTATGGGGTCCGAGGTGGCAGCCCCTTCAAAATAGGTTATTTCCGGCTCCCGCTCTTTGATATAGGCCTCCGCCTTTTTCAGTACCTCGTCGTAATTGACGTATACACGCATGTAAGGCTTCTTGCCCAGCTGCGTGTTCAGATAGCAATAGGTGCACATGCCTGAGCACCCCGTCGCCAAAGGCAGCTGATAATGAGCCGAGGGTTTGCAGCTTTCAAACTTCAATGTCCGGCGGACTCCCACCACCAAAGTGCTTTTCCCTTCATAGTAAGCCTGCTGTGGTGTTTTTCCCGGAATTTCCGTTACCCGGTTATGGGATTTCAGTATGCCAATTTCCGCATCGGTGTTCTTAAATCGGTCCAGCAGCTCCCTTCCCAGGGGATACTGCAGGGCATCCTGCTCAAACAAAACTCTTTTCGGTAAAAAAGGCATGTGTTCTGGCTCCTTCCTTGCTTTGATGCATGATCCTATACCATATTGTGTCCAAAAAAACAATCGCCTTGCGTATACCACGCAAGACGATCCTGTTTACTTCATTTTAATTGTGCTGATAATCGGAAAATGGTCGGATGCGTCGCTTTTCACCACTTCGTAGTGGATCGGCACCAGCCCGCCGGACAACAAAAGGTAATCGATCCTGCTGCCGCCCGTACCATACTCAAATGTGATCTCTTTTTCCGCGCCATATTGCACTGCGCTGTCAAGGTATTGGCTGCACAGAACCGACAGTTCCTCCCCGCCTGCATTAAAATCCCCTGCCAATACATGCGGACCATCACAGTCCTGCAGCAACCCGGCAATACTTGCCAGCTGTGCCGACCTTTCTAGTCTGTCCAAGCCCAGATGTGTGGAATGAACGCCCAAGCTTTTACCGTTGATGCTCAAGTCTGCGGATAGCAGGATCCTGTTTTCTCCCTTTGAAGGGAGCTGAGAAACCTTGCTGCTTTTTATGGGATAACGGCTTAGGACGGCATTGCCATACTGTCCGTTCAGAATGTTCATGCTTTTGCCGTACACATAATTCATTGACAGCTTGTCCGCCAAATAAGCGATCTGGTCCTGAAAGCCCGTTCTGACAGAATACCGCTCCACTTCTTGAAGTGCGACGATATCAACCTTCGAATCGGATATGGTGCTGAAAATCCTGTCCATATTCAATTTCCCGTCTTTACCGATACCGCGGTGAATATTGTAAGACATCACCCTGATTGCCGCTTTTGATCCGCTTGCTGATACGGCATCGGCTTCAACCGGCACTGCAACCGCCTGCAATGACGCCGGTTTCCCCTGCATGCAAGTCACCAACAGCAACATGAACATAAACAATAAAGGCGTTCTTTTTTTACTTCTCACAGCAATCCACCCTCACCCAAACAAATATGCCATGAGTTTATGTTAACATAATCTTGAAATTAAGTAAACTGAACTTTTGGAAAAAACGAAATTTACAGAATAAACCGTTCGATGGCATCAGCAACGCCATCCCTTTCATAATGGCCGGTGACGAAGTCCGCTGCCTTCAGGAGGGTTTCATCTGCATTTTCCATTGCGATGCCCAGCCCGGCATACTCAATCATGCTGACATCGTTCTCATTGTCACCGATGGCAATCACTTCTTCCCTGCGTATCCCGTACATATCCACAAGGAATTTTACGGCATTGCCCTTTGAAACATCCTTGTTCATGACCTCCACATTGTCTCTTAATGACTGGCTTGCACTGACCAATCCCGTTTTCAGGATATCATTCCGTATGCCCGATATTTTTTCACTATCCTCGTCCACCACAACCGCTTTGACAAATCCGCCGGCTTCAGCAGTGACCGCTTCCGCCAGATCCTCTACAATCCGGATCTTGACCCGGTCAGCCTCATTCAGGAACTGATTCCATTCGGTATACCGTTTGGATATGTTGGCAAGTTTTTCTGCAAAAATGGTGTCCTCGCTGAACAGGTGGCAGAATAAGTCATATCGATGGGACAAGCGGATCATTTCCAGTATGGCTTCGGTTTTCAGGTTGTTCCTGTAAATCGTCTTGTCAAAGTGCACCGGATCGTTGAAGGATGCAATCCGGATAATGGCACCATTGCTGGCGATGATGGGCGTGTTCACGCCAAGCAGCTTTCCGTATACCCGGGCAGACGTATAGATTCTTCCGGTTGCAACGACAACATGAACACCTTTTTCAATGGCACGCTGCACCGCCAGCTTGTTTCTTTCCGATACTTCCTTCTGTTTGTTCAGCAAGGTATAATCCATATCCATGACCAGCATTTTATATTTCATTTCTGTAGTTCTCAAAACCATCGCTCCTTTATTGCTTCTGTAAGCCTGATATCGTCATAAAAACACACAATTCTATTTTATACCAACTCAGCTTAAACGAAAACAAAAAAGAAAAAAATCGGGTCTATTCGACCCGATTTACTTTAGTAATTGGTGCGGATGAAGGGACTTGAACCCCCACGGTATTACTACCACTAGAACCTGAATCTAGCGCGTCTGCCAGTTCCACCACATCCGCGAACATTTATTATTATAGCACGGCTTATTTTATATTTCAACTGTTTTTTTAAAAGAATTATTTACCAATCAGATAGACTGACAGTGTATGGCGGATCAAACCTTGCCGCGCCCGAGCCAAAGCCTTCATCTTTTTTCTGAAGACTTCCATCAAATTCCGTTCCTGCTGCTTCAGCTCCACACCGCCGTATCTTGCTTTTTCTATCAGTTCCAATACCATTTGAGCCTCAGCAAGCTTTTCCTGGTAATTATGCCTTACTCTGGCAAAAAAAACTCTAAGTGTCTCATCTGCCTCTATTGCAAAGCCCGCTCTGTGAAAGCTGTTCAGAAGATCTTCCAGATACAGGGCTGCATGACGGGTTCCCTGGGCTTTTCTGATACGCAGCTCTTTGATCAGCCTGAGCATCATCATTTGCAGGATTCGCAGCAAAACTAGCAAACCGGCAATCTGTATCAACATTTTTCCATAATCGGTCGTTTTATCCGTTTGCAGCTTTCCCACATCGGTTTGGTCTTCATTATCCACTGCCAGCGACCCGTTCCTGCTTAGCTGCTGTACAGCTTTCAGCGCAGCTTCCGCCTGTAACGGCTCTCCTGCCCCTTCCTCTTCTTCCTTGCTTCTATTCGGCTTCCGATAGGAAACAGCAGGATACTGCGGTGTGGCTTCAAAAACAAGCCACCCTGTTCCTTTAAAATATGCTTCAACCCAGGCATGTGCATCCATTCCCCTTATGCTTCTGACCGTCTCACCCTCATAACGGGAAAGAAAACCCTCAACATAACGGCAGGGGATCCCAGAAGCGCGCAGCATCACTGCCATGGCTGTAGCAAAGTAGGTGCAATAGCCTTCTTTGCCTTCAAAGAGAAAATAATCGACAAATTCTCGGCCTTGGGGTACACTGCCGGGCTTCAGCGTATACCTGTACCGGCTTCGCAGATACTGCTCTATGGCTTTTGCCTTGTCATAATCATTTCCAAAGCCTGCAGTCAGCTCACTAGCAAGTGCCAGCACCCTTTCCGGCATATTGCCGGGAAGCCTGGTATAAATCGGCGGCAAAGCTTTGCCGCCTTCTTCGCCGTGCCTCACAGCCGCCTCATCCAAATACGGCATCATGCTCCGCACCGTATAGCGTTGATCCGGCATGACCATCCGGGAAAAATATGCCTCGGTGTCTTCGTCAACAAAGATTTTTCCGGACTTGCTCGCCACTTCATATACGGCATATGGCGCAAATATGGTGGATGTCAATAACTTTTCAGGCTTGATGATAAAGGTCTCCAGATAAGACTGGGTAGCATCCAACGCATCCGGCAAGGGCAAAACCGTTCCCGGACGGTATTCCTGATATCCTTTTGCGGACTTGCTCCAAAACAAGCCATCATAAACATCCTTTACGGTTCCTCTCAAGTACAGGTTATCCGTGCTGCCCGTCTCCACAGTCATCATAACCGCCTTATCCGGCTGCACAGGTCCTCCCTGGCTTTTACCCCTGTAACCGGCAGCACTGAGGCTGTACCGTGAATTAAAACCAAAACCGTAGGATTCCATGGTATCATTCCGCCACTCCGTCATGAAGGGGAACAAGCGCACCATCCTGTTATTCAGCCAATCCCAGCGGACCGGACTGATATTGAGCGGTACAAGCAGCACAGATGAAATCGTCAGTATAATCATGACGGTAGCAGAAAACATCCAATTGGACAGCACCTTGGCCTCTACAGGACTATTGCTTATGTCCCATTCCCGCTTTTTTCGCTTATAGGTATGAAAGGTATACAGGATCAGTGCTGCAAACAGGTACAGCATCAGGTACAGCCTGGCTTTTTCCACGTAAATGAACCAAAAGAAAGAAAAGGCGGCGATTCCCGATAATATGAGAAATAAAGCGCCTCTTTTTGAAAATGCTGCCGCAGAGGCAATTGCCACTACAAGCAGAATATAGGTGCAAGCAAAAAAACGGGCGTATTCCGGTTCAAAATGCCGATATCCTACCACATACCCGTACAACCAGACAGCAAGTCGGACGCCTGAGTGCCACATGCTTTCTAGTACGGCAGGATGTTTTACATAGAGATAACCTACCCATCCCGATGCGACCGCAGCTGCAGCAAGCAAAAGCAAGGGCTGCAAGGCGGCAGCGAACACACCCAATACTGCCAGCAGCGTATACAAGGCCATGTTAAGCAGGGGCATACTCATGCCGGTGGAATCCTTAACAGCAAGGTTCAGGCTCATCACCATCAAATAAATGACAGCAGCATAAAGCATCCATTCTTTGTTACTTCGACCTTTCATACTGACCTCCAAAAACCTGCCGGATATCTTGGTTTACACCGGTGGTGTAAACCTTTAAGCCGTTTGCTTGTAAAAGCTGTACGCTTTCATTCTCTTCTTCGCCGTCTTTCCGGATATAAACAACAAAAAGCTCGATCCCGGCACTTCTCAATTGCATGTAGGTATCTGCAGATGCTTTGTCAAGCCGGGGCGTGATGATGACAACGGTAGCATCCCAGTCCAGCTTGCGGACCTCCCTCTTGACCAGCTCCGCCACCGGTACATCACCGTTGGCAGAAGTCTTGCTGACGATATCCATGAATTCATGGAACCGGTTGATGCCTTTTGCCGCCATGGAGACAGGATGCTGGTCCTTGGCGATGAAGCTGACGGACATATCCGAGGATAAAGCATACCGGATGATGGATACTGCACATTCCGCCGCCTTTTCCTCCAGGTCGAAGGCCTGATCCCCGCTGTAGTTTTCCTTGTAAAGATCCATGAATATATTAAAATCTGCTGTAGCATTCAGCTCTACATTCCGGACATAGAAATCACCCCTGTGTGCCGTCACCTTCCAATGCATTTTCTTAAAGCTGTCGCCCAGCTGGTATTTCCGTATGTCCTTCAAACTGGCATAATCCTCATAAGCGTTATGCTTGACGGCAATGGTTCCGAACTGCTGCCTGGCAGGCACATCCAGGCTCTTGAGCAGGAAAACCCTTGGGTAGACATGGAGGAAAATATCTTCTTCAAAAACACGTTTCCATGTAAAAAAGCCAAAAATATCACCGAATTCCGCTTCGATCCGACCAAGCTTGTAGATTCCCTTGTGCCTGCACTTAAAAGTCTTGTTTACCGTCGTCTTGATGCCGGGCATAATGGTATAAATCCCTGCTTGTTCTTCTCCGCCGGTCAACCGTCCTGAAAGATTGGTCAGGACCTTGAAATAGGGAATTGGCAGCCACCCCGCATTATAAAAATCCACCGTCAGACTGAAGGTCTCTCCAGTTTCCACGCGGTCACTGCTTTTCCAGATGATGCTGACAAGGTTCCGGTATGCGCTTCGGCCTGTCAGATAAAGCATCGAAACCAATAAAAACGCTGTAAAGAATAACCCGTAAGCAAACACACCGCCGACAAACAGCGCGTACAGAAAAAGGAGCGCAACAAACCCCAGTGCCTTGTAGTTTATGCTAGTCATTGCCTTTTACCTTTGCCAGCACCGGAACCCGAATACTTTTCAGCACCTCAGCAATGACGGTATCAGGCATTTTCCCCTGTATTCTGGCTTCTGACTTCAGAATGAGCCGGTGGGTCAATGTACAATGCGCCAATTCCTTGACATCATCCGGAATGACATATTCCCTCCCTCTGATCAAGGCCAGCGCACGGCAGTTGTTGAACAGCGCAAGAGTCCCTCTGGGGCTGCAGCCAAGATAAATATCCTTATGGCTTCTTGTGGCCTGAATGATCTGCACGATATAGTCGTAAAGCGTATCATCCACATGGATTTGCGCCGCTGCCTGCTGCATTTCCAATATGTCCTGCTCACCCATAACCGCCTCGATGCGTCTCAATGGATCTTCGCTTCTATGAGACCTCAGGATATTCTTTTCCTCGGTAAAAGTGGGATAACCCATGGTAAGCCTGACGGCAAACCTATCAATTTGAGCTTCCGGCAGTGGGAAGGTGCCTTCATATTCAATGGGATTCTGTGTAGCCAATACAATAAAAGGCCTTGGGAGCTTATAGGTATTGCCGTCCACCGTCACCTGGCCCTCCTGCATGGCCTCCAACAGACTGGACTGCGTCTTGGGGGAGCTCCGGTTGATTTCGTCGGCCAAAATGACATTGGCTGAAACAGGCCCCTGCTTGTATTCGAATTCTCCCTTTTTCATGTTGTAAACGGTAACGCCGGTGATGTCGGAAGGCAGCAGGTCGGGTGTGAACTGAATCCGCTTGAAGCTGCAGCCAATGGTTTTTGCCACAGCGTGAACCAAGGTGGTTTTCCCTACGCCCGGCACATCTTCCACCAGGACATGCCCGCCTGCCAGCAGGGCCACCAGGATTTTTTCAATCACCTCATGCTTGCCCACCACGGCCTGTGCTGCATGATCCATTACCTGCCGGAGCTTCTCTGTATATGTATGCATCTTACCCCTCCTCAATTTGTGCCATGGTATAATTGTATTGAAAAGAATCTGACAATTCAATTAATTAACCGTGAAAAAAATGCAAATAATTCTTCACAATTAAGAAATCATCTCACGCTGATTTCTTTCGCTATGGGACCCTATGTGCAGATAAACGAATTACCTGCACAATTGAAAACCGGAAGCAAGTATAAAATACCTGCTTCCGGTTTTAATTTATGATGTACCGGCTTTACTTCTACTGTGGACTTCCCTTACCAATCCCCACTGTTCCCTGGTAAGCCGTTCTATTCTGGGGTTGTCCCGCTTCTGCGGGCTGGCCACCGCCTTGCTGAACCAAACGATGGACTCGTCAAGCATTCCGGCTCTCCGAGACAATTCACCCAGCAGATAAAGCATGGTGATCTCATCCATGTTTCCAATAGGAAGACTCTCTTTATTGAATGCCTCCTTGTAATTATCCAGGGCATGCTTCAAAAAGGCAGCTTCTTTCTCATTCCCGCCGAAACGGTATAACCAAGCCAGACGAAGGCATAATCCCGCTATAACGCTGTTTTTCGCTTTCTTGATGTTGGCTGTAAACAGCGCCAGTTTAAAACTGTCAATCGCATCGATCAGGCTTCTTTCGCTGCAGAAGGTTCTTTCGACCAGCTTTCCGGAAAAGGCGCCCTTCAGGGTGATGATATCTTCCTGCGTCAGTTCCTCCCATGCGTTCTCAGAAGCCGAGTAAGCACAGCAGGGGCATACGATGATTTCGTAAAAAAGCGGGTTGATGCCCTTGTAATGGGTACAGAAATCTTCATCTTTTTTTTCTACCCGGCAAGCCTTGGATCTGACTCTTAGTGTAAAAAAAGAATTATTGCAAAGGGGACATTTGATTTTCTTCTCGTAGAACTCCGGATTCATCTATGAATCACCAAACCTATCCCATTATATTTGTGTTTTCTCGGTTGTTACCTGTTTTCACCCGTTGATTCCTCTGGGGCGGATTCCAACGGCAGCTCTACCGGCGTCTCCGGCAAAACCGGCTGCGGCTCCGTTAACTGCGGATAGGGAGCGGGAGGTGCTTTCTTCGTCCCAACCCGCTTGACGCCATGGGCCACACGGTATACACTTAATGGAAGCTCTTCCTTGGAAATCTGCTGTCCGTTTTCGGTTACAATCCGGTAGCTCTTAACCACATAGCCTGTGTAAGCCTTTTTTTCCTCAACCTCCGTACCGGCCGGCAAGGTGGGATCTTCTATGACCTGAATCTGTGGATCTGTTTTTTTGATTATTTCAGTACTGATCCTGACAGATCTTCCGGGATGGTCATTCCTTCCGTATATGCTGAAGGTCACCCAGCTGCCCTTTACCTCTCCATAGATATAGATAGGGTAGGTCGTGGTATTTTCAAACTTGAAATCAATATAGTCTTCAGAAATGGTAGCATCCCGTCCCAAGGGCACATAGGTGGAGGGAAGGGAGTGGCTCCTTCTTTCGATAATTTTCAAATTGGATAAAAGTGCGGCATTGTACAAAGTAGAGGATACCTGGCATACACCGCCGCCAATGCCGGGCACCAACTCATTATTGATGATGACCTTCGCTTCCTTGAACCCGTACTTTGCCAGCCGCGGTCCGACGATCTTGTTGAGGGAGTATATCTCGCCCGGCTTCAGCAGAACATTGTTGGCACTGTTTGTGGCAAGCTTGACATTATGAGTCCGGTCAATATCAGCCGCATTGAACTTGGTGGAGTATTGTCCCAGGTTATCCTTGATATTCTCCAGATCGGTCCGCTTGACCTGCGGCTCCGACACTTCAACCGGCAATTGGATTTCAGCGTCAGCCAGCTTTTCCACTGCCTCTTTGATCATGTCGTTGGCACGGCCCTGTTGCAGCTTTCTTCCGATTTTTTCATCGGTTATGACAAAACTTCCCTTTTCCATGCGGATGGTCGCATCCACTGACTCCTGGTCGATCTCCCCGGCAATCAGCTCCAGTTTTCTGGAAATATGCATGGCGTTGTAGTCATATTTTAAAGGAATATCGCTGCGGCTCAACTGCATCCGGATGCTGTCGGCAACCTCTTGGAAGAAGTTCCCCTCATGCCCGATGCTGTATGCCTTCTGCGCAGCTTCTTCATACTTGAAGATCAGATCCAGGTCCTTATAGGTCAGAGGCCAGTTTCTCTCTTCATATCTCAAGGCCAATGTCTTGCCGAGTATCGGCTCCATCACGCTTCGGACCTTGGCCTCCGCTTCATAAGCCGTCATTCCGCCTACATCGATTCCGTTGATGGTAATATTGGCATGGATCCTGTCGCCGCTCACCAGAAATAAGCTTAATATCAGTACAATAACAACCAATATGCCAATAATAGCCGCTCCTGCTTTCATCATCCTGCCCATGGCTTTCCCTCCCATCGTCAAATGTAGCTCCCCTAAATCAATTTATATTCATCCGGAACCTACTCCATGAATAAACTTGTACAATTCTTTAGATTGTCACCAGCTGATCTCGATCCGGTCGCCCTCGCTTATGACGTCGGTATAGCCGGCTTTGTTCCCGTTCAGCAGCATCTTGATGTTCCCTTTGGTGATGCTGGGATTGATATCGATATAGTTGAAAACATCAACAAAAATAAGCTGCTTTTTTTCTGAACGCATCCGCAGCGGCTTTCCGTTGAGGAAGATGCCGACTTCATTCTGCGCACTGCTGCCGGTACCGGTATTGCCGGTTTTCACTTCATAGGCGATGATTGCACCGTTCTGCACCGGTGTGTCCGGGCTTGCTTTTTTCCCATTGACAAATAGCTCGATACGTTCTGGATCCAAATCAAAGATGCCGGCAAAATCTCCAGCCCGTTCAAGGCTTCGGATAACGACTTCATCCCCATCCGATATTCTGGTGTCCGGTCCGGCAGATGCGCCGTTCACAGTGACGACCGGCTCTACTGTCTTCTGCTTCCCATCGATGAAAATGGTTTTGCCGGCTCCTGCCAGATAGTCCCGGATGTAGACTTCGGCCGGCTTGCCATCCACTGCCGGCTCAACCTGAATCCTGTCACCCGCAAATACCGCTTTATCCAGTCCTGCCTTTGCACCGTTCAGCAAGATTTGCGCCGGCTCTCCGGTATCGCCCTTGACCGTCTCGGTTCTTCCGTTCAGTGTAAAGGTCACGCTGTTTCCCCTACGCCCGATCAAACGCCTTGGGTTGAAGCCCACAAGGATCAATCCGTCCGCTACAGTCAGGCTCTTGGAATTGAAAAGCTTGACATTGATATCGTTGACAGTGATGTGCAGAAAATCCTTTTGTCTGTTCAAGTATGCCGTAACTGCAATGCCAATGGGTGTAATGAATTCCGGTCCCGACAGCTTCTTGTTCTTGATCTCCACATCCCTTATGATGTCGGCCTTTCTCACCCCAACCCGCTCTATGGGCAGCTGCAGCTCCTGAGCCAGCAGCTCCGGCAGCATGGGAATCTGGCTACCGCCTCCGATCAGGAAAACAGCGCTAGGCGCTTTCCCGTTATATTCAATGATACGTCTGCCGATTTCCTCTGCCAGCATTTTGACGGCAGGCTCCACAGACTTCAGTATTTCCTCCGTGGGCCTTTCGTAAGTGATGCCCATGATATCCTTATATTTGACGCTTTGCTTCCTGCAAAGGCTGATCTTTACTTTTTCCGCCTGGTCGAAATCCAGCAGATAGCTTTCTGCAAGCTTCTCGGTAATTTCGTCTCCGGCAACCGGTGCCATGGCAAAAGCAAATACCGTCCCGTTTTTTGTCAGGGCAATATCCGATGTACCTGCTCCGATGTCCACCAAAGCGATATTCAAGAGCCTCAGGTTGTTGTGAATGGATACGTTCATGGCAGCAATGGGCTCCAGCGTCAGGCTTGCGACCTCAAGCTCAGCACGGCTGACTACCGCATAAAGGCTGTCTACCACCACTCTGGGCAAAAAGGTTGACAGGACTTCCATTCCCAGCTTTTTCCCCTTGTGTCCCTCCGGGTTCCCGATGACACTGCCGTTCAGAAAATAATTGACCACAGCATACCCGACACAATAATACGAAAGATCCTCTTCATGCCGCATGCTTTCAATTTCCTTCTGCGCCAACTGGATGCCTTCGATCTCCAGACTGCCAATAAGCTCTTTGTCGATTTCGGCAGTCGGATCGATATCCCGCTCAACAATAACCTTGCAGGTTTTCAGGGAACGTCCTGCCGCAGCGATTGCTACCCGCTTCAGCTCCAAGCCCAGCTTGCTTTCAAGCCTTTCCTTCACTTTTTTCACCGCGCCGGCTACCCGTTCAATGTCATGAACCTGTCCATCATACATGGCCCTTTCCTTGTGTTCCTCCACCTCAAAGCCGTGAATGATGAATTTTTCGCCGTCGTGGCAGCCGACAATGCCAACTACCGTTCTGGTGCCTATGTCCAGTGAAAATAACAGATCTTGTTCCGTCATTTATTATTCACCCTTAAATCAAAAATTAGAAGCCTCGACAATTTTCTTGCATTTTCCCGTGCTTTTTAATATTCTATAAGCAATCCGTAAATCCTTCCTAAAGCCCTGAAACCTGCTTCAATAATTATAATAACATTAACGCAGCCTAGAAAGGAATCACTTTTTATGCATAATCTGCTAAAAGCCTGTCAAATGTGCCCGAAAAAATGCGGCATCAACCGGCTTGAACACACCGGCAGTTGTGGTGCGGGCAGCAGGATCAAAGCCGCCAAAGCATTTCTTCATCTATGGGAAGAGCCTTTCATATCCGGTGAAAAAGGTTCCGGTACTGTTTTTTTCAGCGGGTGCAATCTGAATTGCCTGTTTTGCCAGAACTATCGGATCAGTCAGGAACACTTCGGCAAGGATATCGATATCGGACGACTGTCAGAAATCATGCTGGACTTGCAGGCGCAGGGCGCTGCAAATATCAACTTTGTCACCCCCACGCCTTATGCTGCGCAAATCGTCGAAGCCGTTGCCGCTGCTAAGCAGGCTGGTTTGGCTCTTCCCATCATCTATAATACAAATAGCTACGAGACGGTGGAAACGATCCGGATGCTGGAGGGCACAGTGGATATCTATTTGCCCGATATAAAATATTATTCAGATCACTATGCCATAAAATACTCCAACGCCAAAAACTATTTCCTGCATGCTTCGCAGGCCGTATCAGCCATGCTGGAACAGGCGGGCCATCCTGTTTTTGACGGCAGCGGTTTGATGACAAGCGGCGTGCTGATCCGGCATCTTGTTTTGCCGGAGCTGTTGGAGGATTCGAAAAAAATACTGAAATGGATCAGGGAGAATCTGGGTGCCGAGACTTATGTCAGCCTGATGTGCCAGTATACGCCGCTGTATCAAGCCGTTTCCCACGAAGAAATCAATAGGACTCTGGAGGATTGGGAATATGATCTGATCACCGACTATTTTTTCAAAATCGGCCTGGAAAACGGTTTCGTACAAGAACACAGCGCTGCTGCCGGCGATTATGTGCCGGATTTTGATTTGCTTGGAATATGAGTGATAAATCGAAGGCATGAATGCCTTCGATTTATCACTCATATTTTGCTACTTTTTTCTTGGTTTAAATCGCGCTAAAAAACACAATCTATATCATGAGAATACTACAGAAAAATTACAAAACCTGAAAGGAAGTGTCTGTCATGATGCATAGAGGCTCAAGGAACATGCTGACTTGGGGCGCCCTGGGAGCACTGGCCGGCGTTGCACTGATCCCGGCTTTCAATTCCAAAACCAGAAAGAGGGTTGGGAGAACAGCACGGAATACCTACTTCAGAATGTCTGATTTCATGCAGGATATCAAGGATATGGGCAATAATAAATAAGAGGCAACAGGTTGTTCCTGTTGTCTCTCTCTTTCAGATGATCTCTTTTTTTATATACTCACTCTTTAAAATGCCCATGACCAGCTCATCATAGAATTTACCATCGATATAGGCCGACTGCCGCGTTCTTCCCTCCAGCTGAAAACCGCATTTGATATAGCAACGGGCAGCTCTCTCGTTATATTCATATACTTTGAGAGTAACCCGGTAAAGATCCAGCTGCATGAAGGCATATTCAATAAGTGTCCTGACCGCATCCTCGCCATAGCCCTTCCCCCAGTAATTTCTGTCCCCGATACGGATCCCCAGCTTGCAGCATTTATCCTGATCATTGAAGTCATACAGCTGGATGGTGCCAATAGGCCGTCCATCGTCATCGTCAATCATCAGGTTCATGGGGTCGCTGCCGAAGCTTCTGTACAGATTGTACCGGAGTTTGTCGGCGGTGACTTTGCTGTCGCTCCAGCCTGCCAGGCGGTTGAGCTCCACATCGTTATACCATTTGAAAAGATATTGCAGGTCACTATCCTCGCCCGGTCTCAGTACCGTCTTCTCTCCTATCAGGTAATAATCGGTCTGCCGCCTGTCTTTAATCGATTGCGCCTTCAGGAAAAGCGGAATATATCTGACCAGCAGGTAAGGCCTTTTGCAGTACTCCTGCTTTCGCTGCATCAGGTCATCAACATGCTTCTTTTTAACCGTAAAGCGTAAACTGATATCTTTTTCTATATCTTTTTTTACGATATTACCCTCTGTGCTGTGAAATATGGTAAACTTGCCCAGTGAACGGCCGTTTTCCCGGATAACCAAACCATAATTACCGGAGCTGTACAGGTAAACATTGTACAGGATCGGCTTCAAGAAGGGATATTTCCTGAAAAAAACCGCACTGGTCTCGGCAACGGCATCCGCGAAGGCCTTGACATCCGCTAATGTAAGCTGGCTCATTTCATTACTCCTGATCCATTATAAAATATGACTTCAAGATACTTTTATATTATATCATACTTTCCCTGCTAATCCATACCGCGTCCAAAAACATGCTATCTGGTCCCTCAGTGCTTTCAGATTGTCCACGGTCCTGTAATGCCGCCATTCCTCGGGAAAAAGCTCCAGATAACTCTTTGAGGTGAAGCGGTCATCTATCAGCAGGACGATTCCTTTGTCTTCTTCTGAACGGATAACTCTGCCTGCTGCTTGAAGTACTTTGTTCATACCCGGATACCGGTAGGCGTATTCGAAGCCCCTGCCGCATTTTTCCCTGAAATAGGCCATGATGATGTCCCTCTCATAGCAGACCTGAGGCAGTCCCACCCCAACGATAACCGCCCCCGACAGCCTTTCTCCCACCAGATCGATGCCTTCGGAGAAGACGCCGCCCATAACGGCAAAGCCCAATAAACCACCCGCATGATCCGCTTCAAAGCTCTCCATGAACAACTCCCTTTCCGGCTCCGACATGGCAGGCGTTTGCCGCAGGACTTGATGTGCCGGATAATCGGCTGTAAAGATTCCCGCGACTTCCTCCATATACCGGTAAGAAGGGAAGAACACAAGATAATTCCCTTTCTTCCCTTCTGCCACAGCATTGATGTAAGCTGCCACATCCGTCAGGCTTTCATCCCTGTTCCTGAATTTGACTGACAGCGTATCGGATATCAGAAGGCATAGGTGCTGCTGCGCAAAGGGGGACAAGAGCCTCATGGTGTAGTCCTCTGAGGCACCACCCAGAATCTCTTTGAAGTAATGCAGCGGTGTCAGGGTTGCTGAAAAGAATATTGCCGCCTTTCCTCTCCGGGATGCTTCCGAAAGCAGAAAGGAGGGGTCCAGACAGAAAAGTTTCAGTCGTACCTCATTCCGTATTATTTCAACATATGCCCTATACCGGCTGTCGAAGAGCTCATGAATCCGCAAGAATGCAGATACTTCAAAGAATTGCTCCAGTATCCCATGATATAATCCTGATTGTAGGTTTTGACCGAGCCAAATTTCAGACAGCTGCACGAATTCCTCCAGCACGTGGCACAGCGCCTTCAGCTCCTCCTCATCCAAAAAGCTGTTTTTTTCATGATATTTCTTCCGCAGCATCACCATGAAGGTGTTTATCCTACTTGCCGCTTTCGATAATCCGGAATCAACACTTTTCATCTGTCTTTTCAGTTCCAGAAAAGGTTTTTTCATGAGCTGGGCCGAAAACATTTCCCTGGACCGGTCCACCAGGTTGTGTGCCTCGTCAATCAAAAAGACGTAATCGCTT
This sequence comes from Calditrichales bacterium MX18-03, assembly GCA_021083345.1. Lineage (GTDB taxonomy): Bacteria > Bacillota > Clostridia > Lutisporales > Lutisporaceae > JAJGRE01. Next base: position 56,595 of record JAJGRE010000002.1, read on the forward strand.
CCCGGCTCGTTGAAAAAGCGTTTCAGATAGACTTTAGGGTCGAATACGTAGTTATAGTCGCAAATGATGCAGTCAATCCATTCAGCCAGGTCAAGCGAAAACTCAAAAGGACACAAACCGAATTCCCGTGCATAATGGATCACCGTATCCCTGGTAAAAAGCATGCTGCTGTCCAGTGCATTCCAAACAGCAGGACCCGCCTTATCAAAATAACCCCTGGCAAATTCGCAATACTCCGGATTGCAATTGACCTCCTCTTTAAAGCACAGCTTTTCTTTTGCTGTCAGGACCAGTGTCCTGAGCTTCAGACCTTTCTCAGTCATACGCTGTACCGCCTCCACGGCGATGAGCCTTGTTGCTGTTTTAGCCGTCAGGTAAAATATTTTTGATGTATCGCCTTCTCCCATGGCCATTACGGCCGGAAACAGAGCAGAGATGGTCTTGCCGGTTCCTGTGGGCGCCTGCACAAACAGCTTTCTGCCTTCCGTAATCGTCTTGTATACGCCTACAGCCAGTTTGCGCTGTCCCTGACGGTATGTCTCGAAGGGAAAACGCAGCTGTTTGATGCTTTCATTTCTGGTTTGCTCCCAAGCACTTTGCATACCAGCCCACTGTATGTACCTGTCGGTTATTCGCTTATAGCACGCTTCAAGGGCTTCAAATGGATAGGCACTCTCAAAGTACTTGCTGTCGTCGCCGCCCACCTGGCAGTAAGTCAGACGAATCGTGATCCTATCTAACCGGTTTTCCAGGGCATAAAGATACCCATAGCATTCTGCTTGCGCCCAATGCAGCCCATGCCCCTCCGACAGAAGCTCCATGGACTTTTCGGTGGATTTGATTTCCTCGATGATCGTATCACCGTTGCACCTGATGACACCGTCTATCCGTCCACCTACTGTCAGCCTGAAGCTGCCGCAATCCATGCTATGGGAGACTGCCACTTCCTTCGCGTAGTCCCAGCCTTCCGTTTCCGCATCCGCCCGCCTTTGCCGCTGCAGCTTCTGGTGCAGCCTGGTGCCCTCCAGCACCCTGCTGCTTCCTGCAAAGCGCGCATCCAGGTCGCCGGATCGGAGCACGAACTCTACCAACCTCCTGACAGAAAGCCTGATTTCCTTCCCTGCCATCCTATCTACCAGCCTTTGCTCTTTAGTCAAACACCATTTCATTGTATTGATTCGCATTTGCCCACTGCGTATAGTTCTCTTTTTCCTTCAGATTGTCCTTCAGCACCAGCCACACTTTATCACTCTCAAAGCCTCTTCTCCATGCGGCCGCACCTGCCAGGTCATACTTATGCACCAGCGAGGTCTTCAGGTTGATGGACGCATCGTTTTCCAGCCATATACGATATCTGGCACTGCCCTCGGAATATTCCGTATAGTATTGCCCGCTTTCCTCATCCCATACCGGCTTGAGCTTTTTCTCCGCTATTAGCTTGCCCGCACTTGTCATGGATAGTGTCTTTGAAGACACCTTTAATTCATTTCCGATGCGTTCTTCCTTCCACGCCCTCATGTAGAATGGGATCCCCAGCAGCAGCTTTTCTGCCGGTACTTCCTCCAGCACCCTTTTCAGCCCCTGTTCTACCCAGCTCAACTGCGCGACGGAGCCTGCCTCAGGGCTGCTTGCCCAATACTGATCGTAGGTCATCAAGGCAATGTAGTCCGCCGCCTCTGCCAAGGCTTTGCGGTCATAGCACCTGGACCAGGTCTCACTGGTGGAGCGTATCGTGACATCTACCGATACCACTAGTCCCTGTTCCCGCATCAGCGGCGCAATTTCCCGCACCAGCTGCGTCAGGTGATCCCGGTCCTTGAGGTATACATTCTCAAAATCGATATTGATACCGTCAAGCTTGTATAATTCTGCATAGATCAAAAGCTGCTGGATCATCTTTTCCCTTAGCTCCGCACTGCTTATAACCGAATGGGTCAAATCCTTATCGAAGCTGTTGCTGAAAAGTGCCCATACCTTATAGCCGTTCTGATGCGCCCATTCTACGTATTTCATGTCAGCCATGTTTGATATCGTTCCCTGCTTGTCCTTTAAATGGAACCAGGTCGGCGATACAACATCCAGACCTTCAACCGGCTTGATGCCCGCTGTATCGGGATTCTTTTGCCCAACATATTCCCACACCAGGCTGATCTTTCCTTTTTCCGGCTTCCATGTTTCGTTGGCGGGCACATTCGGCTCATCAGCCGAGACCTGCTCCATTCTAGTCTTCACGGCCTTTTTTTCAATATAGCCGATGACGCCTTCCTCTGTCCTGACCTTATGCCAGTTGTCATATTCCTCAAAAACCCGCACGGTCGTGCCGGCTTTCAAACCTCTTTCAACAATAGGCGCCTTTCTAGAGGGCTCTATCCGGAGATGTGCCTTTTCAGCAATGACTTCTGCCGTCTGTATCAGGCTTTTTTTATAGTCCAATATGACGACATTATGCTTCTCTGCCCACCGGAGTTCAACCCCAAAAAGCTCGCCCAGAAACTGAACGGGAATGTAAGGCACCTTGTCCACCACTTTAACCGGCATGTTGATTTCAACCGGGCGCGCGTTAACCATGGCTGTCAGCTTGTCGGACTTCATGGTCACAACCTTTTCCCGTGTGGTAAAAATGACTTTTTCCGATTGTTCGTCCCAATACACTTTGGGATCTACATATTTTTTGATTATTTCCAGTGAAAGCAGTATTTCACCTTTTTCAACCATGGCTGTACCCTGCCGGCTTATGATCTCATCTTCTATCACCAGATGAGTCAACCCCGGATCAAAGAGAGAGGTTGTCCTGAAATTGGGCAAAAAATAACCGGCCAACAAAGCAAAAGCAATGAGAGTAATAATCGCTGTGATCCTGGTTTTCATTAAAAACACCTCCGTTGGCAGCAATGACTTTGTTTGAACCATTATACCATACCGTCATACCTGTTTCATCGGTAATTAAAGCCACCCTTTGGTGCATTGAGAAAAAAAATACCTGCGGCCCAATTGGCGAGCCGCAAGTACTTTTTATTTTATTAATTCCAGTTCCTTGCCTATTTTTTGGAAAGCAGCAAGCGCTTCATCCAAATCTTCCCTTGTATGCGCTGCCGTAACAATGGTTCTGACCCTTGCCGCACCTTTGGCTACCGTTGGAAAAACGATGCTCTGGGCAAATACGCCTTCCTCAAAGAGCCGTTTGCTTAAGAGCACTGCCTTCCTGTCATCCCCTGCGATGACGGGCGTTATCGGCGTCTCACTCTTTCCTGTGTTAAAGCCCATTTTGATTAAACCGTCTTTAAAATACCGGGCGTTTTCCCACATCCGATCCGTAAGCTCGGTGCTTTCCGACAAGATGTTGATTGCTTCTATGCATGCCGCAGCTACTGCCGGTGGTGCCGCTGTGCTGAAAAGGAAGGGTCTGCCCCTGTGGTTCAGCCAGTCGATCAAATTCCTTCTGCCGGCTACATAACCGCCCGCGACGCCGATGGCCTTCGATAGCGTACCAATCTGAACATCTACACGGTCACTCAAGCCGAAATGGTGGGCCGAGCCCTGGCCGTTGCTGCCCAGCACACCGCTGGAATGGGCATCGTCCACATAGGTCAGGCAGCCGTACTTCTCTGCCAGTTCAACAATTTCAGGCAGTTTGGCAATGTCTCCGTCCATGCTGAAAACGCCGTCGGTGATAATCAGCTTGATATTGTATTGATCCTTTACATCAAGAATGACCCTCTCCAAGTCCTCCATATCGCTGTGTTTGTATCTCACCACATCCGCCTTGCTAAGCCTGCAGCCGTCTATAATCGAAGCATGATTCAGCTCATCGCTGATGATGACATCGCCTTTATCTACGATTCCGGGAATCGCGCCGGCATTTGCCGTAAAACCCGATTGGAAAACCAGTACCGCTTCCACATGCTTGAACTTTGCAAGTCTTTCCTCCAGCTCCTCATGTATGGACATAGTGCCGATGATGGTACGGACGGCACCTGCACCCATTCCCCACTTGTCAATGGCTTTCTTGCCGGCTTCCCGCAGCCTGGGATGATTGGCGAGGCCCAGGTAATTGTTGGAAGATAGGTTGATGACGTTCTTTCCATTGATAATGCACCTAGGTCCTGATGCGCTTTCCAGAACCGGCAGTCTGCGATAAGTGCCCTGCTCTTTCAGTTCATCCAGCCGCGCGGTTATAAAATCCAGATCATGAAGTCCCATGCATTTACCTCCCTATATATTATTACGCTTTGAATATTTTGCAGCTTTAGCATCGCTTTATACATCGAAGCGTTTCTAATCTACCTTATTCCTCAGGACACCAATGCCCCCGATCCGAACTTCCACCACATCCCCCTTTTCCATAGGTCCGACTCCAGAAGGCGTTCCTGTGGCAATGACGTCTCCCGGATAAAGCGTCATGACTTTGGAAATGTAGCTGATCAGCTGGTCCGCCCTATTTATCAAATAGGCGGTATTGGACTTCTGCTTGGTTTCTTCGTTCAACACCAGCTCAATATCCAAGTTGTTGTAGTCGAGCCCGGTCACGATATAAGGTCCCATAGGTGCAAAGGTATCAAAGGACTTGGCTCGGGTCCACTGTCCGTCCTTTTTCTGGAGGTCCCTGGCGGTAACATCGTTGAAGCAGGTTGCGCCCAGCACATGGTCAAAGGCATTCTCCGGCTCAACATTCCGGGTCAGCTTGCCTATAACCAGCCCCATTTCCGCTTCAAAATCCACCTGGGCCGACATTTCAGGTCGGATAACGGTATCCTCCGGGCCGATGACTGCTGTGGACGGCTTCAGAAACAGGATGGGGTCAACAGGCAGGTCATGGTTCATCTCACTGGCATGATCCCTGTAGTTGATGCCGACTGCTACTATCTTCGAAGGCTTGCACGGTGCCAGAAGTCTGACATCCTCAAGCCTTACCCGGTCCTCCGTCACATTCCAGTCTCCAAAAATATCGCCTTCAATCCTGCAGACTATCTCTCCCTCAAGTACGCCATAGCTTTCCTGCCCATCTGTTATATACCTGACGTATTTCATTGCTACACCTCCATCATCTTTTCAGTTCCTACGCTATTGCTGCCTCCAAAAGCATGAAAGGCAGCCTGGCTTTCACTGTGTTATAGCGCTGCTTTTCCTCTTCCATAATACCTTCATACAGATTTCTGTACCTTAACGGCAAATCACTGATCAGGATCAGAGCAGCCGCTTTTTTGCTTGCTTTCCTGCTGGCCGTCAACACTGCCGAAACCTCCATTTCGACGGCGTCACAGCCTTTTTCCTGCATAAAACCAAAGGTCTCCCGGCTTTCTCCCAGAATGGAATCAATCGAGAAAATCCTTCCCTGGTACAACTGGAAATTCAGGCTCTCCTGATGCGCTCTGGCGGCCTTCATCAATTTGCTGACCGCTTCCGCACTGCCTTCAACCACTTCACCGAAGCAATCCTGCCATGGCAAAGCCCGATGGTAACGGGAGAAACCTTCACCAATGACCGCCTCGCCTGCTACCATCACATCACCGATATGATAGTGCGGATTGACGGCTCCCGCTGAGCCGGAAAAGAAAACATTCTCACATGCTGTATATTGAAGCGCCAGTGCGCAGTCTCCAGACAGCGGCGCACCGATTCCGCTGCTTATGACGGTCACCGGCTTGCCTTGGTATGTAAGGGTTGCACCTCTGTACCACCCTTCAAACTCGTTAATGACCTTGACGCCGGTCTGCTTGAAAGCCTCGATTCGCCATACCGGTGACAGGATCACACTGGGTGCCATATCCTCCGGCTTGCAGCCGAAATAATTGGCTGTCATTGTTTCTCTGGAAATCGAATCATACATGACAATACCTCCAACCCAGTTTCACAGCATGCTGCCGTTAAAACTATTTTCCAATATACCGGAGCACGCTTTGGTTTTCCAATGACTCAAACAGCACCATGGCCTTGCCGTCTTCCGAAAGATACATATCATCCAGGTCGGTTTTCGCTGTATATATCAATGTATCTTTCAGCCCGGTATCAATCCGGACGATGCCGTTGCCTGCACTGAAATAGAGTGAATCGTATCTGTCGGTAATCACATAGCTCTCTCCCCTGATCCAATGGAGGTACTCCACGTCGGTAAAGGTTTTCTGCTCAAGGGAATCGGTTTTGCAGACATACAGGTCACTCTTCTCGAAATTGCCTACCGTATAGGCTAAAAGCTTTCCGGTTGCCGAAAATTTCAAATTAGCCAACTCCACAGGCTTCTCACCGCCGCCGTTCACATTGGTTTCCAGTCGGATCGCCTTGCGGCTGTCGATCTCCACCATGTATATGCAATTGTATGTCAACTGCATATACCAATCGGGCGACTTTTTATCCTTAACGCTGATTCCCGCGAAGGCAATCCTGTCTTCTGCATCATCCCAGACAATGTCACCGAATACGTACTCATCACCCGTTACCATGAAGACTTCCTGGTAATCGCCATCCTGGACATCATAGACACAGACCACTTTTCCGGGATATACGGCATCCTCTTCGCCGGACGCCAGCCACTTTTCCCTTCCGTCCTCCAGAATAAAGGCTATCCTGGAGCCGGAGGAGGACCATTTGGAATAGGCAGACTTCAACTCGCTTCTCAACTTTCCGGTCTCCGCATTGAAAACATACTTGTCATTTACAATGACGTGCTTGTCATTGGGAGCCCAGCTGATCATATACCCGAAGCCCTGGATCAGATGCTTGTCGATCAGATCCAGCATAGTGCTCAGCTTCGCATTTCCAAGATCATAGACATAGAGGCCGTACGCATCCGAGCCTTCTTTTTTGGAAGTCAGCACAACATATTTGCCGTTGGGTGACACCGACACATTGGCACTGTCAGAATAACCTATATTGACAGCGATTTTTTTCGCCTCGCCATCCTTGGCCTTAAAGAAAAGTGTATTGTCCCCTTCACTTCCCTCAACATAAAGTTGTCCGGTATCGGCGATTCTTTCATAATGCAGGTATTGCTCATTGAAATCGCTTATTCCTGCTTGAGCAAACTGCCCTGTGCCGACGTTGAGATGGTAGTTTTCAAAAACATCACCGTTCTCCGCCGTCAGCATAACAACGTCGCCGGATCTGTTGAAAACATTGACGGTGCTGCTGAACTCCTTTACAATCTTTTCATTCTTGATGGTGAGATCCTCTGCTGTCTCAACAGCGGCGGCTTTATTCCCGCAGCCTGAAAGCAGTAACAAACTGCTGAGCAGCAGGATGACTATTTTTCTCATTTTTTCCTCCTCATAACCTGACTTTCTTTGTTGCATCCGGATTATCTGAGATTACCGGATTTTATTTTTTATAATCTTCAATACAGCTTCATATGCTATAGCGCTCACAGTAACCATTATAGCAGAAAAAACCAAAGCACCCAATACGGAATATATGTCTGTCCATTCTTAATCTTCCCCAAAGCTGCCAAACCGTATCCATTTATCTGGAAAATATTGATATTAAATATTATCGCAAATGAAGGAAATAGTCAATTCATTTTTCCGTAGAAAAAAGCAGCTGCGCCGTATCGGGCAGCTGCTATGCTTAATGACTAGATTTGATTGATGTTCCGGATCAAGGGCTTGTATAAAAACCACAGGATCAACGTGGAAAGGATGAACTCCGGAAGAAGGTAGGACCCATTGTAAAGTACGGCATAGATCCATGGGTTCATGCCCTCCGGCGCATAGGAAGCCCATACTATGACACCCGATACCACATGACAGGCAAACCGTCCGAAAACACCAAGAAAAGTACCGGTGAGAACACCCTTCACCGTACCCTTCAAAATGCCCGCCAAGCCTAACATCCCAAAGGCAACAAGATAATCGAACAAGATGGATATGATATGATAGGAGTAGATTTCTCCTCCAAGGAGGAATTGCATGACACCGTAGACGGCTCCCACTGCTACACCCCAACCGGCGCCCCAGCGGAGTGCAAAAAGCATGATGGGAATCATGCTTCCAGCCGTTACCGAACCGCCGAAAGGCGCCTCATAAACCTTTACATAGCTTAAGATCTGGGCCAGTGCCAGCATAAGCCCCGCTTCAGCCAGCATCCTTGTTGATGTTTTTCTCATTGGATACCCTCCTCAAAATATAAGCATTGCAGCACTTCATTTATAAATTGTCCGGTCGGAAAGCTATACTTTCCGAAACAATAAAAAAGACCGTAATAGTTTACGGTCCGATTTGTTTCCTCATCACGACCGCTTCCCTCCGTTAGAATTAACTAGACAGGTTCAAAGGGTCAGCACCGACAGCGCAAGCAACAGATTGCATGCGGCCAAGTGCTTCTCAGCATCAGCTCCCCCAGCGGAAAATCTATTCAATTACATTTCTACCCTATCATATCGTTTTCAACACCGATTGTCAATAGATGCTGACTATCTGTCAGTAGATAGCTTTTTCAGCCTCAGCCTTATGCTAGCTGCCCTTTTCTTTCTTTTTTACATCGTCTATGAAAAAGTACTTTATTTCCTACTTTTCGTCGTACCATTCCTCGTATTGCTTACTTTTATTTACTATCTTACAATAAAACGATATAATGATTTACAGGAGGGATATGATGGATAAGATAAATACCGAATTGCTTAACGTTTTGGAGGATAACGGCAGGATAACCCATGAAGAGCTGGGAAAGCGGCTGAACCTCTCTCGGCCGGCCATCCATGACCGCGTACATAAGCTGGAAAAGGAAAAGTTCATCCAGGGCTACCGCTGCATCATTGATTGGAAAAAGCTGGGTCAGGCCATCAAAGCTTTTATATACATCAGGACCAGCGGCGTGGAATGCAAACAGGTCTCACACCGGTTCGCCCAGCTTTCGGTACCCAATGTGGTCATCGAAGAATGCCACCGGCTTGCCGGTGAATGGTGCTTCGCACTGAAAGCAAGAGGCAAGACGCCGGAGGATATTGCCAATCTGATCGACATCATCCGACAGGTCCCCGGCACCATTGAGACCTCCACGACTTTTATCCTTTCGACGGTCAAGGAGAATGGGATCTGTGACTGCAAAACAAACGACTCCAAGGAGGATTAATCGATGAAAACCCTATTTCCCAACGAACAAAGCAAGGTTATTGCGGCTTATATATCTGTATGCATCCTGTGGGGCTCCACCTATCTGGCCATGCGCATCGGCGTCAGTGATTTCCCACCAGAGCTGTTCGGCGGCATACGTTTTTTTATTGCGGGCCTGTTGATGCTCTTGTATGCCAGGCTGCGAGGCTTTTCATTTCCTGAAAACCTGACGGCAATCCGCCGGCAGGCCGTTGTCGGATTATTCCTGCTGCTGGGCGGAAACGGCCTGGTTGTGTATACGGCGCAGTGGGTGCATTCCGGTGTATCCTCCCTGCTGGTTGCAACCGTTCCTCTCTTTATGGCTATTATTGAGCTGTTTGTACCGGGACGGCCAAGAATGGATCTTAAAGGATGGGTCGGCTTGATGATCGGCTTTGCAGGCGTTGCACTACTTGTATTTTTCAATGCCCATACCGGTTCGGTGGATCTGCTGGGCGCTGCTCTGCTGATGGTCGCATCGCTTTCCTGGGCTATTGGCTCCATTTATTCGAAAAGCGTTCCTGCTTCCGGATCGATGTATGCAAATCTGGGCATCCAGATGCTTGCCGGAGGAATCGGTTTAAGCCTGACCGGCCTTCTGATGGGAGAAGCAGCCCGTCTCCAGATCACTCCCAAAGCCCTTGGTGCTATGCTTTATCTGATTCTTTTCGGTTCCATGCTGGGCTATTCCTCTTATGGTTATGTCCTCCAGAAATGGCCCGCAGCAAAAGCAGGGACTTACGCCTATGTCAATCCTCCGGTTGCAGTACTTCTTGGCGCCCTCGTTTTAGGCGAACCTTTTTCACTGGGTATTCTGGTTTCAACGGTCACCATCCTGCTGGGTGTTCTACTGGTGCAGCTTTCAAAGATCACCCAGGTTTCACCCGCTGCTGCAGTTCAACATGAAAGTAGGGCAATGGAATAATCATGCTTTATCAAAAAGCTCAGATTCAGCATTAAAACTGCATCTGAGCTTTTTTTATTGGAAACTGTACTTTTTCAGCCTCGACGTTATGGGGTCCCCCCCCTCAGACCTGAATTCCGACTGAATAAGGCCTATTCCTTTCTTATAGTGGAACAGCATATGGGACGTCTGATCCTTGAAGTTCACCTTGACGGCGATGCAGTTGTCGAACTGGCCCGCCGGCACTGTCACAGAGGCATTGGTATCCACAATTTCATATCTGTTCTCTTCGCTGATCCAGAAGGTGCCCTTTTCCAGCGGCTTTTCAAGTATGATGATATTCAGGTTGCTGGGCTGGCCCAATAGGTTTTTGCTCTCATAAGCTTCTCCCGACCTATAGGTATTGACGATCCTGTCTTTATAAAACTCAATGACATTTGCCATAACAGTTCCGCCGTTATCCACCGCAACCTGATACCGGTTGTCTTCTTGGAAGACCACTTCCTGTATGAATGAAGCGTATTCGTTTCCCTCACCCTCATACTCCCACCTGTTTCCGACCTTGTAAGGAAAAAAATCTTCCAAACTTTCTTCCTCAGGCGTCGGAGTAGGAGAAGGTGTCGCTTCCGGTGTGACTGCCGTCGGAACAGGTGCCGGTTCCTGGTTCTGCTGCCGCCCGGTGCACCCCGTCAGGAAAACTGTATTAAGCAAAATGCATGAAAGCAGCAAGACACTAAGACGTATACGAACAAAACTATTTTTCATTTTCAACACCGCCTTTAAATATTCTATCGATGTTAGTATTCAAATTGTCCTGTCCTAAAATTCATGAACACAGCATATTGTGCCGCTTTTTCTCAAAGAATATGGTTATAATACTTCTGACATGCTGCAATTTTTTCTTGAGATCAGATAAATTGTACTGTACTTGGCCGTTTTTTTTGATATAATGTTTATTAGAAATCTCATGGAGGGATACCAATGGATAAAACCACAAGAAACGCCTTGATTTGGGGCGGAGTCCTTGTCTTTGAAGCCATCTTGCTGAAACTCCTGAAGAAGTCCGAGCTTTGGTTCTACATTACCCTCCCCATTGCTGCCGGTTTCTTTTTGGCCGAACTTTTTGTACCGAAGCCCAAAAAACCGAAACGCAATCTGAAGTGAGCATATCCATCCCATGCTGGAGTAGCTCAGCCGGTAGAGCAGAGCATTCGTAATGCTCAGGTCGTGGGTTCGAGTCCCATCTCCAGCTCCAAATACGTTTAATAAAGGCTGCATTGAATCATTTTGTTTCGATGGAAGCCTTTTTCATTTTACGCAAAACGCTGCCTGCCAGTCCTGCAAAATCGATGCCCGATTTGTAGATCAGCTGTTTGACACCCGGTGTATCAAGAAGGTGAAGCAGTTTGTCGAAATTTCAGCCTGCACCCCAGCCTTTCGCACTCCAAAGCGCAAGCCAGGCCGGTTACACCGCCGCCGATAATTGCAATTTTCAATCTGTCACCCTCTTGCTTATGTGCGGATAATTTTAACATTTGTCACGCATGCTTTATTATCCCCACCTCGGATATTTATTATCCTCAAGCTGGGTCTGCTCAATTCATTCATTATTTAGTGACAGTCTCTGCCTTTGTCAACTCTGCCGTATTCCAAATCTCTGTATGTGCATAGTTAATACAATAATCTTTAATTGTCACGGTTGCGGTTCCTTCACTTCCGGGCGGACCAAAAGCCTCGGCCGCAGCCTCACGGTTGCTGAAAGTAAACCACACGTACCGCTCGTCGTGCCGCAGCTTAGGCAATATCCCCTGTGAAGCTTCATCCACCTTGAAGCTGATCTCGTCGCCCAGGAATTCGTCATCCTTCATATGCTTGAAGGTGCCGGTGACCGTTGCTTCTCCCTCAAAACAGATATATGCGTCATAATCGGCTCCGTTTTCAGGATGGATCTCCAAAGATACGATCCTCATCCCGGCAACGGTATCCCCTACCTTTACCTGCTCCCCTTCAAAGATATTTCCGGCTTTGGCTGGCTGGTCCTGGGGCACCTGCGCTTGCTGAACCGGCGAGATGACAGGCACAGCGCTTGGCTCAGCAGGCTGATGTACGACTTCTTTCGGATTGGTTGAACAACCGGCAGCCAGTATCGCAAGTATGGCAGCCAGACTTAATATTCTCTTCATCTTTTCACCTCATCTTTATGACGGAAATCTGTGGAAAAGGTTCCAATGCTATTTTACCATACAAAAGCAAAAAGCCTTAAAAATAATTTAAGGCTTTTTGCAGCATCCGACTTACTGATCATTTTCATTCGTAGTTGCTGTGTCCGGAGCCCCCTGGTTTGTCCCCTCAGAGGTTGAACCTTCACCTGCAGTTGTGCCGGCAGTGTCGCTGCTGCTTTGTGTATTGTCATCTGCCGTACCATCCCCAGCTTCTGCTTCGTTGGCATCCTCTTCATCCGCTTCTTCTTCCTCTTCGATCTCAACAGTACCGTCTTCCGGATCATGCTCGATCTTAAGCCCCAGCGACTCAACAATGAACCTTATTGGCACCACTGTCCTGTTGTTTATAGACTGTGCCGGTACATCCAGCTGCGTTTCAACCCCGTTTACCGTTACAGCCTTATTGTCCAGCTGCAGTACGATTACGATGTCACCCTTAGTTATCGTAATGACCCGTGTAGCAGGATCATAGCCTACTTCTGCTCCATATGCCTGGGACAATGCCCTTACAGGCACCAGCATCCTGCCTGACTTGATGACCGGAGGAGTATCAAACTTGAGGTTCCTGCCTTTTGCAATGATATTCTCTACCGGTACTACCACAAGATCTGCATCAGCGCTTTCCAAAGCTTCTCCTGTCTGTTCGAGCACTTGCAGCTCATCTTCCGTGTAGCTGCTTCTGACAGCTGCCTTCATTTGTTTCTTGAAAGCCTTTACTTCCAGAACCAATTGTGCGGTCAGTTCCAGGTTCCCGCTTTTTCTTACCTCTGCCAACTGCTGCTGCAGCGCTTTTTTCTGCTCCATCAGCTGATCCTTCAACGACTTATCCTTTTTATCACTTGTTTCTTCGGAGTCATCTCCGGTTTCTGTTTCAGAACCCTCTGCTTCAACTGCATCATCTGCCATGCCTTTATTGTCTTTTGCGTCACTGTTTTTCTCTGCTTTTTCAGTATTTGCTGCCCTTTCGCCTGATTTCTCCGCACCGTTACCGCCCGCAAATACTGCCGATGCCATTGTCAGAGAAAACACCATCACCAGCGCAAGTATGATCGCAGCCACTCTTCTTATGTTTTTCATATTGATCCCTCCAAAAATATAATCGGCAGATACACTTCTCCTGGCATGAATAAACTTGAATCGGAGATGTCTTCATCCACTTATGTTATAATATACGCATCCGCCCTGTCATTTTTAGGGGTGATTTGGAAAAATAGGCCGATTTGCCTACTTGTCCTACTTTCGACTTATTAAGCCAGACCTTTGAACGCTATTGCTGCCTGCTTGCCTTAAGCTTCTGCCAGACGTCCAGATGCATGGCGCCATCCGATTCCCCAGAAAAGTCCGGGATATTTCCCAAGCGCCAAAGGGAGATACCCCCGATCCCAAAGTATTTTGCCAATTCTACCTTGGCTTCAACACTCCTGCTGTCTTCATACCAAATGATGCTCTCTGTTCCGTCTCCATTGTTCAAATACTTGATGTATGGGCTTTCCAGCTTTTTCGAGTATTTCATCTCAAGTACAATATTGGGATCCGTGTTCCTTAGCCGTTCCGCTATCTGCGTAAAGGAAGGCCTGTATGCCGTCTGGTTGACAACAGTGCCGGTGGAACGCTTCCACTGCACTGCATCGAAGGATATCTGCAGCCATATCTTGCCGGGATCGGCCACACCTTTTGTTTTATCCGTTATCAGCCTTAATGCATAGTAAATCTCATCAATGGGGGTAAGGGGTGTATCTACATATCCGGCTGCCATTTCCACTTCATTCAGGCGGGTGGCATTGTAGTCATGAGCCATAAGGATCACTCTGTCCGCAACTTCTCCGATGGCCTTGTAGTCATAGCCGTCATAGTAAGCCTGTCCTCTGCCCCTGCCCGGGTGAACGGCAACATACAATTTCTTTCCGTTTTTGTCCAATTCCTGCTTCAGCCTTTTCAGAAACTGGCTGAATTGCCCTCTTGGCCCTTCGCCCCTCAGGCTTTCAAAATCAATCACAATTCCATCAAAGGATGCTGCCTCATTTTCCAGCTGCGTCTGCTGAATCACCCCCACTGCCTGCCTGATCAGCACGTCCTGCCTTTCAGGGCTCGCCAGCAGGAATTCTACCATGCCGACCTGCAAGTTGGTCGATGGATCCAATACCTTTGCCTCATTGGAAGCAAAAAGGTTCAATTGTGTCGAAACGCTCTTTTCCCTGGCTAATGCCATAGGCTGCGTAAAACCCTTCGGCAGTGCAAATTCATTGCCGTTCCGGCTTGTCATCTCGATGCAGAACTGGCCTGCCGCGCTGTCATAGGTCAGCCTGCTCCAACCAAAGCTGACCGATGTCAGATCCTGTATCATGCCTATCTGGTTAAATGCCTTTATAGCATAGAAGCCGTGCAGCTCCTTCACAGGTGTATTGATCCGCTCATAGAGCTTTGCCAGTATCATGGCCGCTTCTTCGCGCGTTACGGCTGCATCAGGCAAAAACAACATCCCATCGCTGCCTGACAGCACACTGTCAAACAGGCCATAGTCTGCTGCCATGTTGATATAGGCACCATATGCACTCACATCCGCAAAACGGTTGGGCAAATAGTCAAGTGCTAAAGCCAGTTCATCTTGACCCAGTGCTTTTATTGCCAGCCTTGCTGCTTCTTTTCGGGTCAACAGATTTTTCAATGCATTCTGGCCTGGTGCCACGAGGCCTGATATGGCGGCTTGCTCCGGCTGCCATCCCATAACCCGCTCCAGTGCATAGATAAACGCCTCCCCTGAGAGGGTCTGCCCCATACCGAACTTGTTCTCCTGCTCACCGCTTACCGCACCTTTCAAGCGGAGCAAGTGAATGGCATTATCCGCCGGATGTCCCGCCGGTACATCCTCATATCTGGGCACATCATAAACCGGATGTTTTTCGGTGCTTTGAGCGAATACGGTTTCAAAAAAATTTCCTGAAAATAACATGCATACTGTCAATGTGCAGCAAATTGCTTTAATCATTCCTCTGTTCATCTTGTTAACCCCCGTTTTTCCATCCCATTCTTATTTAAATCAATTTTCTAAATATTCACTGGTTGTACAAAGGCGTCTCAGGTTTTTATTGATAGGGAATACTATATTTATTACCAATAAAAAGGATTTGGAAAGGCGCTTGTCAGCGGTTTCCAAATCCCCGTACCCATGCCTATTCTAAAATGCTACGACAATCCCGCCTTCATTGGTATAGACACTGCTTAGCCCCGCCATATCCACGATAATGATATCCTTGAAGCGGTAATGCTTCAGCAATTCAGCTTTGAAGGCCTCCGCCCGCTCCAGGCAGTTGCAGTGCGCAATACCGATAACTTTTTCTTCAAGCTTTTCACCTTGTTCCCCTATAATTTCCACGAAACGCTTAAATGCCTTTTTATAGCCGCGCACATCCTCGACCAGCTTGATGGTGCCGTCATCGTCCGCGCCCATTATAGGTTTGATATTCAGCAGGTTTGCAATTCGTCCCTTCAACTTGTTGATTCTTCCCGCTTTTATGAGGTTCTCCAAAGATTCAAGCAAAAACAAGGTTTTCATGCTTTGAATATAATCATTGACCTTTTCAACGATCTGATTGTGGTCATGCTGGAGGTTCGCCAATTCAAAAATCTTCAGGCTGATCAGGGTCTCTGCGATAGTCGCGCTCAAGGAATCAAAAACATGGATAAACTTATTATCCACTTCCTCCAGGAACATTTTTTTCGCCAGCATCGCACTGTTATAAGTCCCGCTTAGTGCGGAGCTGAGCGTTACGACAAAAACGCTTTCCGGTCCCTCGTAGGCTTTCAAAAAATCTCCAGGGGTCGGGCAGGCCGTCTTCGGTGCTGTCTCACACTGCCGCATATCTCTTACCATTTCCTTGACGTCCAGCTTTTCATCATCCCTATATTCTCTGTCACCTATTTGAATGGTCAGGGGAACGGTTTCGATATTCATGCGCTGTCTCATTTCTGCAGATAGATCACAGCAGCTGTCGGCGACTATTTTTATACCCATTCAGTTACCTCCTCCTTATCCTGCTCCGTATAATTTATTATAAACACATCTTGCAACGGTTTACAATAAAGAAAATCCTAGCTCTTCCCTGATAAGCCGGCACGTATTGCTGTGATGTATTCCATTCCCAATGTGATCAGAGGTCCCACCAGGCACAAGATAGCATACGGTGCGTATTGCAGAGATGTCATCCCGGTAATGGCTAGAATAATAATGGCATTGACATTCCATGGAATCAGCGGCGCCACTGTCGTGCCTGTATCTGCGATGGTCCTGGCGAGTCTCTCTCTTCCCAGATTGAATGCCTCGAATTTCTCCTGCATCAGCTTGCCCAGAAGTATAATACCTGCTGTCTGGTCACAGGTCACCACGGTAAGGAATACACTGAGAAGTGCAGTTCTCAAAAGAAGTGAGAATCCGGTACGGGCTTTGCTGACAAATTGCTCAATAACGGGATTTATCAGGTCTGTTCCTTCCAGCAGGCTGCTTAAGGCTACAGCACCCATGACAATCAGCAAGACCTCTATCATGGGCTGAATGCCGCCGCCCTTCAGGATGCTGTCCAATTCCAGCAATCCGCCGGAATAACGGTATCCAAACCAGACATGTTTCAGCATCTTAATAAAACTGTTCTGCTGGTATAGAACGCCGAGCAAAATACCCCCGGATACGCCCACGGACATGTTGATAATGGGCTTTACGCCCAAGACTGCCATTACTATGACCGTTAAGGGCAGTAAAAGCAGGTAAGGAGAAATAGAGAAGCTCTGCTGCAGGCTATGCTGGAAAAACTGCAGCTTGGCCGGTTCCACCACCGTTGTACCCTTCGTTCCTATATAGTAAAAGATGCCGGCAGTCAGAACAACAGTCGGTATCAAGGTTTTGGATAGTGACCGTACATACTGCCTGTAATCCACCCTTGTGGTCCTGCAAGTCAGGTTTACCAGTCCGGATACGGGAGACAGCCTGTCGGCAATAAACGCACCGGATACGATGGCGCCTAGAAGGACCGGTGACGGTATGCCCAACCCCTTTCCGATGCCCAGCAAGGCAAGCCCGATGGTACTGATGGTTCCCACAGCCGTTCCCATGACGACGGAGATGACGGATGTAACTGCGAAACAGGCAAACACAAAATTGATATCCTTGATATACTCAAAGCCATAGAAAATCAGCGTCGGTACGATGCCGGATGCCAGCCATACGGAGATATTTGTGCCAATGAGTATGATGATGATAAATACAATGGTGCAGCCGCGGATTCCTTCCAGCATCATCATGAACATGCTTTTTGCCGCGAAACCTCTTTTCAAAAGCATCATAAACGATAATGCCACACCTCCGAAGAAACCGAAGTAAAAAGGTATTTGAAAAACGATGCATCCTGCAATAAGCAGGATACAGCATGCAAATACCAAGCCGTTCTGAATGCCTTGTCTACTGCTTTGCATAGTCCCTCCGGATGCCGGAAATGTTTTTTAGGATGGTCAGAAAATCGCTGAAAATACCATAAGCGGTCTGCTGTATCTCGGGATCTTTTTCAACGATGCAGATTTCTCCCATCAAATCTGTTGTAATGGAGAGAATGGACGAGGTCGCATCGATCAGACTGAAAAAGTCCTTCTCATCGAGTTTAACCGGATGCACGATTCCGGTGATGCCATCCGTTGTTCTTCTTCCTTCACACAGAAGCTTGATCTTTTTACCCTCAGACCGGGCCCGGTTGATCTCATCCAACGTTATGGCAGAAATACCGGTTCTCCTGATTTCAATGGGTGTCACTTCCCCCTTCAACAGCACATTGATCAATGCTGCGGTTTTTGCTGCAGCATCCCATCCATCAATATCCATGGAAGGATCCGCTTCGGCAAACCCTCTCATCTGTGCTTCTTTCAAAGACGCTTCATAGGACGCACCCTTCTCCATTTCCTCCAGTATAAAATTGGTGGTGGAGTTCAGGATCCCCTTGAAAGCAATCACCCGGCAGCCAGGCAATGTTTCTTTTACCAGATTGTACACCGGCGTCCCGTCCATAACCGTTGCTTCAAACAAAAACATTCTGTTTCTGCTATCCGCTTTTTCCTTCAACCGTGAATACGCCCAGGCAATGGGTCCCTTGTTGGCTGTTACCACATGCATTCCCAGATCAAGGGCTTTTTCTATATGGGTGATTGCAGGCTGTCCATCAAAAATCGACAGTGTACTCAGCTCAAGCAGCACATCTGCACAGGACCTTTCGATGGCTTCAAGCACTGTTCCCTGGTACAGCCCGGTGTTGTCCGGCAGAAAACCGCCCCGCTGCTCTGCTTCCTCTATGGCCTGCTGTAAGTTCAAGCCCCCGGTATTCAGCAGAATGCCCTTGGTTTTGGTGCATATAGCCGTCACCACCGGCTCATATCCGTATGTACTCTCCAGTTCTTCACTTTTATATAGCAGCATTCTGCAAAATGCCCTGCCTGCATTTCCAAAGCCGACCATACAGATGCGTATTTTTTTCTTTTCCACTCAGATACACTCCTTTGCTGTGGGTCTATTGCCCTCCAAGTCTTCATCGCTATGAATTCTATATGCTTCAGGTAATATCCTGCTAACGTTTTTCATTTATTCTTTGTTGTCACGGGACAAGTAAATCTGTTAAGATAAGTATGTGCAAAGTCAATAATCAAAAGATAGAAGGAAGGCGTTAGATGTGTTCAGAGAGATACGGAGAAAAGACAGAGTTGCCGACCCGGCGGATATTGACCGGCTTTTATCGGGCGGTGAATACGGTTTCCTAGCCACTGTGGGCCCCGACGGTTATCCCTACAGTGTTCCCCTCAGCTTTGTGTATATCAACGGCGCCATTTACTTCCACTGCGCTGTGGAGGGGCATAAACTGGACAACCTTGCATACAGCAGCAAGGTTTCATTCAGCATTGTCGGAAAAACCCAGGTACTTCCTGACCAGTTTGCTACCGAATATGAAAGTGCCGTCATTTTTGGAACCGCTGCCCTGGTTGAGGGAGACGATAAGAAAGCAGCACTGGAAGCTCTGATTGGCAAGTATTCCGGCGGCTTCGAAAAAGAAGGCGCAGCATATATTGACCAGGCCATCGGCAAGACAAAGGTTGTCAGGATCGGAATCGAACGCATAACCGGTAAAAGAAGAAAGTAAGCCTTGGTATCAACCAAGGCTTTCCTTTTTCTCTTTATGCCAATACCGCTTCAATGATCCTTAATCCGCCGTAACAGGCTGCAGCATGACCGCACCGTTCTGCTTCAACCATTTAACGGCTGTTTTGTATTCCGGCATGTAGCTGCCTACAGTCAGCCAAAAATCTTTTGAGTGGTTCAGATGCTTCAAGTGGCACAGCTCATGAACGACTACATAATCCATAACCCAATCCGGTGCCAAAACCAGGCGCCAGTTGAAATTCAGGTTCCCCTTCGAAGAGCAGCTTCCCCATCTGGTCTTTTGCGATTTGATCCGGACAGCGCCATAGGTCACGCCGATTATATTGCAAAAATGCTTCAAGCGCTCTTCCAGCCTGCTTTCAAAGTCCCGTACCGCCCATTTTTCAAAGGCTTCCGCAATGGCATGTTCCTGTTGTTCTTTTGACAGCCTGCCGTTCACATAGGCTTCAAACCGGTTTTCCCGGCAAAACAGCCTGGCACCCTGTCCGGGATAGCACCGGACAAGCAGCGGCAGCATATTCCCCCTATATAAAACCACATCTGCCTCCTTAGGCTTGTTCAACCTCTGCCAGTAATCTTTTGAATATGGTATGGACCGGCAATATTTCTTTTATCCTGTGAACATTTTCCCCTGAGAATACCAAAGCCCTGCTGTAATCGCCGCTCCTGCAGGCATTGACCAGGGCATCCATGATGCAAAAGCTGTGGGTACAGCGTTTCAGGCAGTTGACACATTCCTTAATATGCGGTGAGGAGCCGCTTTCAACTTTATCATAAAAAGCATTTCTCAGACCTCTTCCCGGGAGTCCTACCGGACTCTTCACGAGAACCACATCCTCACTGACGGCCTTTAGGTATAGTGCTTTGAATTCTTTCGATGCATTGGATTCCTCACTGGCAGCAAAGCGTGTTCCCATCTGGACGCCGTCCGCACCCAGCCGGATCACCTCTGCAATATCGTTTCCGTCAATGATTCCGCCTGCACCGATTACCGGAATGCTGACAGCACAGCGTACTTCAGGCAACACTTCCCGCATGGACCGGTCTGTCCCCAAATGCCCGCCTGCCTCCTTGCCTTCCACGACGACCGCCGCTGCACCCAGCTTCTCTGCCATGACAGCCAGCTTGGCTGAGGACACAATGGGTACGATGGGGGTTCCGTTTTCCTTGCCCCAGGTAAACATATCCCGGGAAAAGCCGGCACCGGAGATAACCAGGTCGATGCCTTCATGAATGGCTGCCTTAACCAGCTCAGCGAATTCTCTTACCGCAAAAAGTACATTGACGCCGATAATTCCTTTTGTCATTTCCCTGGCTTTCCGGATCTCATTCCTTAACTCTTCAACACTCATTCCCGTACCGGCGATGATTCCTATCCCGCCTTCATTGGCAACCGCTGCCGCCAGGCTTGCTGTGGATATCCGCACCGCCATGCCGCCTTGTATGATCGGCACCGGCACAATCAGATTCCCTATTCTCAATTCCTGAAGCTTCATACGCATTCTCCCATCATTCCAAACTTGCCTTGTATCCTGGTTTTAGTACCTGGTATTAAGTCTAATTACTATTTTAACATATTCTGCATAGCGATACAATAAATATGTTTTGCAAATCTGCAATCTGATATTGCAGCATCATCGGTTCCCGTTGATGCTTCCATCTAATATTTTGCATTTTCCAGCAAAATATACGATTTTCATGCATAGCAGAACGCTATAAAAACAAAACCCTATCATTCGATAGGGTTTTCCTTGCTTGATCAGACCTGTCAATGGAGCACTTTCTTTCTAAAGGCTACCAGAGTACTGCAGCTTTTTCCTTCCTTATATAGCCCCGCTCGTTCAGCTCGATCAGGTACGAATAGGGAATCTGCTTGTAAGTACCGTCTTCTTCGAATATTTTCACCACATTTCCATCAATTTTAGAAATGCGCCATTTCCGGATGGTGGTATCCAGATCAAAAATCAATATATCTCCACTGTGCAGATCCATTGACTTCACTCCATCAATCAGTATTTACAGCCCTGCTGCCTAATATATTATACGCGATATTGTACAAATGTTCAAAGGTTTCTTTACTTAATTCTTCAAAATCTGACAGAATTGACCGGACGCCCTGACGCCTGAAACGGATCAATTTGAAACAGGTATACGCATTGAGTGTCCGGATGTATTCCGAGATATTCCCGATCTCTTCTTCAGAGTCTGTAAAACCAGGTACCACAACGGTTCTTACTTCATAAAGCCTTTGCTGCTCCGAGACATAGGACATATTTTCCAAGACCAGTCTGTTGTCCAGTCCCGTTAATAGAACATGCTTCTCTTTATTTAAAGCCTTCAAATCAAACATGAAACCGTCTGTAACTTCGCACAGCTCCCTGATGACAGCTTCATCCATATAGCCATTTGTATCAATGAAACAGCTGAGGCCTGTCTGAGCTTTGACTCTGCTGAAAAACGCTTGAATCCACCTGTACTGAAGCGTACATTCTCCTCCCGACAGCGTAACGCCGTCAATAAAATCCTCATTGGCCTTAACAGTCTCAAAAAGAGCTTCATCTTCCAGCTCCAAGCATTTCGGTGAAGCCGAATGCGGACACATCCCAATGCACCGGTCACAGCCGCAGCATACTTCTTGATTATAATTTACCTTGTTACCACTCAACGTCAAAGCACCTGCCGGACAAACACCCGTACAGTATCCACAGCCTGTGCACTGGTTCTGTGTCTCGGGATTGTGGCAGTACAGGCAATTCATGTTGCAGCCCTGAAGGAAGATTGCCATTCTGCTCCCGGGACCGTCAATCAGCGTATTGGGGATAATCCGATTAACAACAGCCTTCATCACTCTTCCAGATCCTCCGCTCCAATACACTCTTGTTCTTGATGCTGTCTGCCCCAAGCTTTACAGTGCCTTCTCTCAATGGATCCCCATTCTCATATTTCCGGATATCGCTCCGCTTGACAAGATAGCCTGTAATACGCACCAATTCAGAATCTGCCGTATTCAGGGCAAATATCAGGATCCCGTTTTTCATGGCGCCGTTGATTATTTTCAGGACACCGCCGGTATTCTTTTTTGCCGTACTGTCAAAATTGTAAATGTCGCTGACACCTGTATCAAAATAGCCTTGCAGTGAACCCTGCAACCTTATTTGCTCAAACAGACCGGGCTCCATTCCGGCTTTGATCCGCACGCCTGCTGTTACGTCCAGATCGCTATCGATACCCGATTGGGCATGAAACCCAATTTTCCCGCCTGTTCCATCGCAGTACGCACCGGTCTGGCCTTTTACCAGTTCTCTCGCCCTTCTAACGATTGCATCCGCCATATCATCCGCCGGGCGGTCATGTCCCATCCTGAGTCCGTCGGACAGCAATTCCACCGCCTCATACAATCCGAAAACGCCGGCCATGGATGTAAAGCGTGAGAGTTGGATCAGTCCCTCCCTTACCAAGAAGGAGCTTTGGAAGAAGCCGGACGCTTCAACTAAAAACCTGGCCCTTGCATTGATGATATCGCAAAGGGATGCGATGGCATCCGGCAGGACAGCATCCATAAAGGCCTGATAGCCGCCGGCCAGCCCTGCTGCAGCCTTTAAGTCAAGGCGCACCAGCGTATGGCTGCCCCCGCCGATGTTCAACGAATTGTAGCAGCTGGCTATCCCGTAATTCTCACCCAGCAAGGCCAACATAGCGCTGTGATTGATAAAGTAAGGCTTCCCGACTTCAAGCGCTGTTGCAACAGCAAGCCTTGCAAAATCTGCCGGTGTTTCTTCGGAATACTTCATAGAAATATTGGGAACCGCTTTCCTGAGCTCAGCCTCCAGCTTCAGAATCAGGCGCCCGGCCTTGGTATCCCTTGGTCCTATATTCATATGCACAAAAGCATCCGGCATTACTCTGTCAATATGGGTCAGGTATAGTCTCAAAAGCTTTTCTGCTTCCTGCCCGTTTACCGTGTCCATATAAGGCTCCAGCAGCTCGTCAGCCTGTCCCAGATATACCGGATAGCCTGTGATGGACGGCACATATCTGTAAATAATCAGCAAAGCATTAACAGCCTCGTACAAATCCTCCGGCGGCTTTATGCCCAGGTACTCACTGCCATTCTTCATGAATCTCAGGTAATCAGGCAATATATATCTCGGTCTGTACGGTGCATGCCCTTCAAATATATCGCAAATAATCCTCTTATCCAGGTACTCCTTCGATCTTTCATTGATTCCGACATAGGGCAGCATATTCTCCGCTTCGTATGCCAGCTGTCCTCTTTTCTGATGAAACTCAAGCCTTGTATCCTGGATTATGCCCTTTATACGCTCCGTCATTCTATCACCCCACTTATATTATAATCCATTCTCATCCAATACACTATAGGGTTCCTGTAGGATTTTCGGAGGCTTCCGGCTTATAGCAAAGCAGCAGGCGAAGGCCTGCTGCTTTGCTATCTCATATCCGATTCTTCTCCTATTGTCGGGTACCTTTCCTCTGTCGTATTGATCCCACCCAGGGGATCGATTTCATGCTTGTAAAGAATAGGATACTCCGTCTCGACATCGGTGATTTTTTCCAAAGAATCGATATCCTCTGCATTCCTGAATTTCTCTTTCCTAAGGCTCTTTACTGTATGATCCGCCATGCTTGCCACCTCTCTTCCAATCCACCGGATTATGCGATCACCGGCTGGATACTGCCCAAATCTGCTTTGAGCCTTTCTATGACGTCGATAAGCGGCTTGTATTCCTCATAGTACACAATGACGATATCACCTTTATCCGCGCTTAGAATTGCTTTTTCAAGGGCCTTTTCTTCCAAAAGCTCAATATGGATTTCTGATGCTTTTATCTTCCCTTTCCTGCAGCCTTGCTCCAGCAATGCAGCGATTTCACCGGATTTTCTGCCTCTTCTATCCTTATCCTCTTTGATATAGACTCTGTCAAAGACCTCACCGCAAAGTTCCCCTACCTTGACGGTGCTGGAATCGGTCCTGTCACCGGGTGTACCGATAACACCGATCAGTTTTCTCAGTTTCATCTTCTGCAGCGCCTCCAGCGTCACCTTGTAACCGTCAATATTATGTCCGTAATCCAGTATGACGGTGATACCATTGACTTCAAACCGGTTGAAGCGGCCAGGATTGTCAGAGGCACTGGAGCTGAATAACTTGAGGCCTCTCCCAATCTCCTCCGCCGGTATGCCGAGGCCGATGCAGCCGGCTGCAGCAGCCAGGCTGTTGTAGATGTTATGCTGCAGAATACCATCCAGCGTTGCCGGTATATCCGAAATTGCCGCTATCTTTTCCTGCTTGCCGCCTCTTAAGACATAAATATGTGTTTCGTCGCTATATACCACTGTCCCGCCTTCCGCAGCATGCCGCCGGATGATCTCATTGTCTCTAAAGGATGAAAAAAAGATTGTCCTTGCTTTTACGTTTTCTTCCATCCCCACGCAGTACGGATCATCTGCGTTCAATACGGCAAACCCATTCCCTTTCACAGCTTCCACTACCAGGGACTTTACATAAGCCAGATCCTCCAGCGTTTCAATACCGTCTATGCCCAGATGGTCCTCGGTGATATTTGTTACGATCCCTACATCGGCAAGGTCATAGCCCAACCCACGTGATATCAGACCGCCTCTGGCCGTTTCCAGCACGGCGCAGTCAACCCGCTTGTCTGTCAGCACTGTTCTGGCACTGATTGCACCGGTGTTGTCTCCTGTCCTGATCAATTGATTGTCTAAATAGATGCCGCTGGTCGTGGTCATCCCGACCTGATAACCTATCTGCTTCAGTATATTGCTGATCATTCTGACTGTTGTTGTTTTTCCGTTGGTACCGGTTACCGAAACGATTGGAATGGTTCCTGTCCCGCCTTCCGGAAACAGCATATCGACAATGGCGCCTGCTGCATTGCGGGCCTTCCCCTTGTAAGGATAATGGTGCATCCTGATTCCTGGGGCAGCATTGACTTCGATGACAGCTCCCCCGGTTTCGGTCAGCGGCTTTGATATAT
Organism: Calditrichales bacterium MX18-03; assembly: GCA_021083345.1. Classification (GTDB taxonomy): domain Bacteria; phylum Bacillota; class Clostridia; order Lutisporales; family Lutisporaceae; genus JAJGRE01. Next base: position 82,004 of record JAJGRE010000002.1, read on the forward strand.
CTATCGAACAAATATCAATGCCGGCTACATCGAGGCCAATGACCTGAGCTGCCAGAACGGCCAGCTGCCTGTTTCTTTCATGGATCACATCCGTCATATCGATAGCTACCCCGCCGGTACTTAAATTATCATTTTCTCTAAGATAAATGATTTCCTTGTTATGGGGAACATATTGGAGACTCAGATCCTGTCTTTTCAAGAACCGCTCCGATACTTTGTCGATGGTGATCTTTGTAAGGGGCTTGGCATGGCCTTCCCCTCTCAGTGGATTGCTGTTCTCTCGATCCACCAGCTCCTGGATGGTGCTGTGTCCATCCCCTTCCACAAAAGCGGATATCCTCTGAGAGACGGCGGCAACTTTTCCATCCACCACCAATACGCGGTAATAATTGCCTTTGATATATTTTTCCACCATCACCGTTTCTTCAAATTCCCGTGCTATCTCATAGGCATCCAATACCTCCTGAGGGTTCTTCAGATTGACTGAGACGCCTTTACCCTGATTGCAGGAATTGGGCTTGACAACAACGGGATAACCCAGCTTTTCACTGTACGCCAAAGCTTCCTGAACATTCTTCACAATTCTGCCCTGGGGTACGGGTATGCCGTACTCCGATAGGATTTCTTTGGTCAGATCCTTATTGCAGGCCGTATCCACTGCGATGCAGCTTGCGTTTTCCGTAAGCGTCGCCTGTATCCTTTTCTGCTTTTTTCCGTAGCCCAGCTGTAGGAGACTGCTGCGGTCAATCCTCAGGATCGGTATGCCTCTCTTTTTTGCCTCTTCCACAATCGCAGCAGTACTGGGACCAAAGTCGGTTTCAGCACACAGCTTTTTGATCTGTTCTATACGCTCTTCCACAGAAAAACGCTTTCCGTCCAGCAAGGCTGTAATCAGTTCTACTGCCAGTTTGCCGGACTCAAGGCCTGCAAACTCGTTTCTGTAAGCATATATGATGTTGTAATGCCCCTTTTCACTCGCTTTCCTAGCTTTCCCATAGCTCAGGTCATAGCCCAGCATGCTTTGGAGTTCCAGAGCTACATGCTCTATGACATGGGCCAGGTAGGTTCCCTCCTTAAGCCGTTCTGCAAACCCGCCTGCATATCCTGTGGAGCACTGGTGCTTCATGAGCCCCGGCAGCAAATTCGTGAGTCCATTACTGAATCCCGGCAGCTCAGAGGTGGGTATGTCATCATAAATTCCCAGGTCCACCACGATTTTCACCACCGGCTTGTGACTGTAAATGCTTCTGCCTTGATATGCATGACTACTGACAATGTCCACTTGTCTTCCTCCCTGTAAATTTGTAATCTATGCGTTGTTAAGAAATGCAGTTTATGACGTCATTTCTTATTCCTTTATTATTTCCACTTTGTTTGACAGATTAAACCCATAACCTTTTGGCAGAATGTGTATTTTTACGTTGGTTATGGCAAGCGGATCATCGGGGTGCTGTTCTGAAATGTTGGTATAGTTGATATAACGTCCATCCACCACTGTTACGACACCGGAACCTTCGACAAAAAATTCCAGTTCTGGATTGACCACCATTGCCGTATCTTCATCGATTCCGATTCCTAAAATATTCGGATTCTGTGCGACTGCTGCCAGAAGCCTGCCGATCCTGCCCCGCTGGTTAAAGTGCTGGTCGATGATAACGCCGTCCAGCAAGGCCATACCGGGAGCCATTTTCAGAGTACATTTCCTCGGTGCCTCCTCATCTTTGCCTTCCACCACCATCACCTCACTCATCATGGATGCACCGGCACTTGTTCCTGCAATGACCTTCCCGGACTGATAGGCTGCATGAACGGCGTGGTGCACTTTGGTACCGCCCAGAATACTGGTGATCCGCAACTGATCGCCGCCCACAAAAAAGATACAGCTTGCACTTTCCAGCGTTTGAAGGATTTTCTCGTCATCCGCTGCCGGCCTGTCGGCAATATAAACAGCTTCTACATGGGCTGCACCCAATGTTTTAAAAAGGCGGACATATTGCTGGCCTGCTTCCTTGGGACTTGCTGTAGCCGTTGTAACCAGAACCACTGAAGCTTTTTCACCGCCTGAAAGAGCCAGCACCTTCTTTAGAATTGTCTTGTCCGTCTGTTTGTCTTCTGCTCCCCCAATGATAATAAGGCTGCCTTTTTTTGTATCGGCCATGTCATACTCCTTTCATAAATTGTTTCTTGACTTAATATTCCAAAAAAAACGCTTATCATGTATAAAAGCGCCTATGATATGCATTCTTCCATTCCGGCGCATTCTGATGCATTGCCCTGAATATTTGGCCTGTTTTGATGGATACTAATATAGAGTTTCAGGGACAAATCTGTTTCTAAGGAGATGCGCATATGGATTTTGAGAGAGCGGATCAGATCATTCATTCCAAGGGCATAGTTGAAGTCTGGTATCGTAACGACCCGGTATGGCTGGAAAGCTTACAGACCGATCATCGGACTGTACATGTCAAAAATCTGAACACACGTGAGACAATGAACATACCGTTGTCGGAACTGCAGGAAAAATAGCGCAAAATTAGATGGCGGAAGGCCTGAGGTTATCTTGCCTCCGGCCTTCCGCCGTTATTCATATGAAATGCTCGTTTTTTCATTTGGAATGTAGTATTTTGTCATTTCATGCAATTCATGTTTTAGAAACAACAGTTCATATAAAGAACATTGAACCGGTAATTTTTCTTAACTATAATTTAAGTAGACAAGCCTCTTAATATGAATTGGGGAGGTGCGGTATTGGAGTTTCCTGAAAGGTTGAGTGAAAGGCTTACCCGCATCATTGCGGAGAATGTGGATGGCTTTTCTGAGGAAAAGCTGGCCGAAATCAACTATGGCATCGCCGTTTTCATTACAAACAGCTACAAGATTATATTAATGTTTCTAATGGCGATGGTTGCTGGAGTCTTTAAACACTTTCTCCTGACCTTTCTATGTTTCGGTACCCTGAGAACTTTTGCCGCCGGTATCCATGCAAAGCGCGAGTGGACATGCCTGCCCGTAAGCATTATCATTTATTTCGGAATGGTTTATGCCAGCCTCCATCTGAAGCTTAACACAGTACTAACCAGCATCATATTCTTGTTTTGTTTTGTCGTCATGCTGCGCTATGCACCTGCTGATACGGAAGAAAGGCCCATAGTCAGCAAAAAGCTGAGGGCCCTGCTTAAGCGCTTGTCATGCATAATCACGACTTTATTCTACCTTTTGACTGTCCATAATTCTGGAACGCCGGTTTCTTTGATCTTGACATTCAGCACCGTTATGGAATGTATTTTAATTTTACCGGCAACATACAGGCTTGTAAGAAGCCCATACGATAACGGTAAAATAATAAATGGAAGGGAGAGTCAGAATCATGAAAAGAGCGTTGAAGCCTATTCTGTTACTCATTAGCTCACTGGCACTCTTTATTGCGGGTGTCTCTACAATGGCCAGCTTTATGTGGGTATTCAGAGAGCCTAAAATACCAGAATCCCTCATAAAGAGAGACTAAAAAATAAGAGCACCTGCTCTTATTTTTTTATAACCAGCTCTTGTATGAACCGACTATTTTCGACTATTGTATTTTGAAGCACATTATTGTATTTTGTCAGCAGTGATTTTGTAATTGAAAGCCCGAATCCTCTTTCATTACCCCTTGTAGAGTATCCTTTCTCATAAATCCGGTTTACATCCAAGCTGCCTTCATATCCGTTTTCAATCCTTATGGTCAGATAACCGTTCTCATCCAAGAAACCGACAGATAACTTCCTATCAGTTGTCATTTGTACTGCCTCTATAGCATTGTCCAGGTAGTTGCCGAGTATCTCACATAGATCAGACAGCTTCATTCCGACACTGTGAACCTCATTGGGTACAGCAACTTCAAGGCGGATGCCCAAGGCTTCCGCCTTGGCAATCTTGTTCCACAGCAATCCGAAGACCGAGTAGACTTTAATTTTTTGCAATGCCAGGAGGATATTCTGATCCACCCTTACAGCCTCGTCCATAATCTCGCCGAAATATACCTCCAGACCATGCCAATCTTTTTCCCGAATATAACCGTAAATACTGTAAATGGTGTTGGCATGACTGTGCTTAAGACGCCTGAAGTCATTTACTAGATAATCTATGGTCTTGATATAATCCTGCTGCTGGTCGTACTGCTGCTCCTTTATTGCCAATTCGCTATTTATAAAGTTCATATAGAGGCTGACAATAAAATAAATCCAGATTGCTATCGTGTAATATAATAGAAGCTTACTTGAAATAACATCGACATACTGGGCAAACAAAGAAATATTGATGACAATAACCACAAAGGTAAGAAGCATGTAAAACGTCGTCCTATAGCTCATCTGCTTTTTATAGTGATGTGCCATTTCTCTTGTCTGCATGATAAACCTCAGAAGAAATATGATGCCGATTTGGGTACCATAGATAATGATGTCCGAAATAACAGAGAGGAACATGTTGTTCTTGATCTGTGTAATCGAATAGTCATATTGCTTAACCAGAAGGAGCCCTACCGTCATATCCCCGATTGCCAGGATGATACCGAAAAGGATGCTGCATATAATGCTCCTGACCAAGCTTTGCTTCAGAATAAAGTATGCAAAAGCTATCAGAATAGCCAGGGATATGAAGGTTCTAAATGCAAGGTTTAAAAACCGGTCAAGATACAATAGCAGTTCCAGAACTATTCCTGTCGCAGCAATGTAAGGGAAGATAATGCGTTTGTCGGTTTTTACCGAGTATAATACCTGAATAAAGCTGACATAGATAAAGACAGCAACGATATTGATAAACAACTTATAAACTATCAGCATGTTCATAACCCATCCTATCCAATATTTCTTTTATCTCACCTTTTTGTTGTCTGGCTATGAAGCACCTTTCCCCATTGGACATGACCAGGCAGGAATCCTTGAAATTGGCCTCCCTGATATGATTGATGTTTATGATATAAGACCTGTGGCATCTGTAAAACTGAACCTCATTCTTGTTCAGCTCTTCAATGATATCTTTCATATAACCGAAGAACTCGATCTTTTTGTTGGGCGTATGCATCACCAGTTTCTGGCTTGCAGCCTCCACAAAAATGATGTCCTTCAAATCCACCTTGTACTCACTGGCGCCTGATTTGATTATATATACAGCACTCTTGCAGTTTTTCTGGAAGGTCAGATAGTTCTGATAGTGCCTGCTTATGGAGAGCAAACATTCTTCCAAAGCCTGGCAGGAGACCGGCTTTATCAAGTATTCAAACGCCTCGATATGATATTTGAATACTGACATGCATAGCTCGGGGTGACCCGTTACAAACGTAATATAGCAGTGGGGATCATGGCTTCTGATCTGCCTGGCCAGCTCCAGACCGTTCATCTGCATTCCCAGGTTGATATCCAAAAAATAAGCATTGATACCCTCAGAATACTGTTTTGCATACTCCAGTATTTTCCGGGTGCTTTCCGTTGTAAAGCATACCATTGCATCCAGACGGTTCTTTTTTATTGCATTTTCCATATGGGTTTTCAAAGTGTTGAGTATGACTTGCTTGTCCTCACACAGAACAATATTGATTGACACGCTACCGCCCTCCCTGTTTATCCTCCAAAGGTCAAATATCAGATAATGTCAACAAAAGGATCGCATTGGTCAATAACCTCATAGAATTTCCATATATTACTTCGACGGAAAATTGCGTTTCCCTTTATTCATCAAAAATTCGACAACTAAAAAAAATCGGCCGAAGCCGATTTTACGGTGTGACCTCCATGGCATTGATCATCCTGTCAAACAATATAGGATAATGGTTCTTCCAGTCCCTTTCCAGAACAAAAAAACTGATACGGTAAACCTTATTACCGCTTCCCTGTACAAACGCCTCATAACCCCTATAATAATCGCCGCCGGCATTAGGCCGGCTGTACTCCAGCAGGTAGCCCGGCCTATTGCCGGACATGATCTCCTTGGTATTTAAAAACTTGAAGTCCGCAGCACCTGCAGCGGCATTCTTTGACACATCGATAAACTGCTTCAGAGGCTGATTGAGCTTCCATACCTGCACGTAACCGCTGATCAGCTTATCCTTTGACAGGAAGTACATATGATAAACGACCTCTCCACCCGAAAAGCTCTCCTCCCTGGTGGTCCACGCCTCCGGCAGCTGGTACTTGAATGTACCGTCCAATGCCGAATAGGTTTTAAAAAGCTGTTGATTCGCACTTGCTGCAAGCCTATTGTGCTTGAAAGCCTCTATTGACGGAACCGCCAGGCGGAAGCCCGTATACAGCAGACCTGTGCCTGCAGCCAGCAGTATGACAGCCAGAATAGTTTTTTTCCTCAGCTTCAGACGCATCTTTGCATTCCCTCCATCCTCATATTTCATTAATAGCATATTATGAATCATATGGGATAGAACCAAAAATTCAAGCTGTGACAAGAGCGTCCGATAGGGTATAATGAAAAATGATAAGGACACATCATTTGAAGAGAGGTGTTGGATTTGCGTTTTATTGATTTGAGGAGCGATACCGTTACGCAGCCCACGGCGGAAATGCGCAAAGCGATGGCGGAAGCAGTTGTCGGCGATGATGTCTACGGAGACGACCCGACAGTGAACCTGCTGGAGGAGCGGGCAGCAGCTATTGCCGGCAAGGAGGCGGCGCTTTTCGTGCCCAGCGGTACGATGGGAAACCAGCTTGCCGTTATGAGCCACACTAAAAGAGGCGACGAAATCATCGCAGAAGAAAACTGTCATATCGTGCAGCACGAAGTAGGTGCAACAGCCGTCCTGGCCGGTGTGCAGCTCCGTACGATCAAAGGCAGCGCCGGTGTCATGGACCCCGCTGATGTAGAAAAAGCTATCCGCGGGGAGGATATCCATTACCCTGAAACAGGTCTGATCTGCATGGAAAATGCTCTGTCCAACGGAAAGATCGTTCCGCTGGAGGTTATGGAAAAGATCTATCAGGTAGCGGCGAAGCATCAAATACCCGTACATACCGACGGCGCAAGATTATTTAATGCCGCTGCCGGACTGGGTGTCGACGTTAAAGAAGTCACCCGTTTCACCGACTCAGTCATGTTCTGCTTGTCAAAAGGACTTTGCGCTCCTGTGGGCTCCATGCTGGCGGGAAGCAAGCGCTTCATTGACAAGGCCAGAAAATATAGAAAGCTCCTGGGCGGTGGTATGCGTCAGGCCGGGATTCTGGCGGCAGCAGGCCTGATTGCACTGGATGCCATGGCAAAAAGGCTGCCTGTTGATCATGACAATGCAAAATATATGGCAGCGCGGCTTGCCGAGATTCGCGGCATCCGGCTGGCACCGGAAAGTGTCGAGATCAATATGGTGTTCTTTGACATGCAGGAAACCGGCATCGACTCCGACCTTTTGGTTAAGCGTCTGTTGGAAAAGGGGATCAAGATCAACGGCGCGGAAAACGGCATCATGCGCTATGTCACCAATAATGATGTAACCCGTGAGGATATCGATACGGTCATCGCATATATGAAGGAAATAATCGGATAAATAGAATAAGCCCTGTGCATACGGTGCACAGGGCTTATTCTATTTATCCGATCCTATCGCTCGATATAATTTTTTACATTCTTTAGGATGATGTCGATGGTGCCGTCGCCGTTGCGCTTGATCTGGAATTTGTCCTTATCCTGATAGACCTCATTGTCGATATACAACTCGATGGACTTATCAACCTTCAGTCTTTTCCGTTTCAGCTTCTTTTCGGCCCATTCCCGGTCGATGACTACTTCGCTCTCCTGTAACCCTTCATTGATCATGGTAGCCTTGAACTCATTCTTGATGACCGGGTCATCAAAGCTCTCCTCTGCAATTTTCTCTATATTTACATTCTCTTCATTCCGGAGGATACTGCTCATCCTGCTCCTGAAACGCTCGGCTTCCTGTGCATTGTCTTTGAAAACCTTCCGTGCGAACTGCTCCGATGCTTTCGCGATGATCTTGGTATTCTCCCTTTCATCCCGCACAAAACAGCACTTCAAAAATGCCTGATTAAACACCCCGTCCCAATCCCGGTCCGCTACAAGCAGATTAAAGGCTTCATGATCCTTAACGTCCTTTACGATGACCGCCTTGGAAAGACGCTGTCCCGGTCCTGGAAGACCTGTTTTGCTCACGCCGACACTGATACCCGGCTTTCCTTCCACTTCTTTGACATAATGGCAGTATGCCTCGGTAAAATTCAGCTTCATCAGTGCCAGATACCTGCCCTCCTGGCTTTCAAAAAGGCATACCGCGAAATCCCCTGAGCTGTCCTTCTCGTCGCTGCTTGCACACTTAAACAGATACTGTGCCATTTTACCCGCGTTATCCACAAAAAAGCACTCATCCTCAAATATCTCCTGACAAAGCTCCCGGACTAAGTTCCTCTCTCCGTCAAAGCTTGCAGGCCTTGCATCCTCATCCTTTAAAAGCTTCAGTATATGTTTCTCAAAATAGCCGTAGACCTCCTCCGTCAGTTCTGCTTCCTGAACGCTGAACACGACATGGTTGCTCTCCTTATCCAGAATATTGACCGCTACCTTGCTTATGATGAACTCTTCGATATTTCTCATACGATGCCCCCAATTGACTTGTTTTCATTTTCATTAACCATGATAGCATATTTAACAGGTTCTGTCTTTAAAATCCCACTTTATCGTAATGTTTATTATTTAGTAATTTATATTTGTAGCAAGTTTCTATATCTGATTCATTGTAATATCGGCACGAATATTGTATAATTTTGTTATAATGATGACAAAGCGCTCCCATCGCGTGTTCTATACAGCAAGCCGCGCTTATATACTATAAGATTGAGTTGGAGGTTATACAATGAAAGGAACGGTAGTATCCACCTGGATCAACAGTTTACGAACCATGTATGGTGACAACACAGTCAACCAGGCTCTTCGGAAAATTGGGTGGGCTGAAAACAGGATCCTTTCCCCGCTGGAAGAGATTAATGACAATGAGCCTAAGAGCCTGGTAGCCGAAATCGGCCGTCACACCGGCAAAAGCGAAAACGAAATCTGGCGAGCCATCGGAAAGCATAATATTGAATCTTTCTCCAAATGGTTTCCTTCGTATTTTGAGCGCAGCAGCCTGAAATCCTTCCTCATGATGATGGACGACGTCCATGCTCAGTTGACCAAGATGATAAAAGGTGCAGTTCCACCAAGGCTCCTGGCAACCGATCTGGGTGAAAAGGAACTTGAGCTGAAATATCTCTCTAAGCGGGGTATGTACGACTATTTCCTGGGCTTACTGGAAGGAAGTGCCGAATTTTTCAAAGAAAAGCTGGAGATTACTGAGTTGGAAAGAGGCAGTGAAAACGGTCAAAGCATGATGAAGGTCCGTTTGAAGCTGGAGAAGGGTTTCAGTTCATCCAAGGATTTCCCACTGAGCAGGCTGCTTTCACTTGGCATTCTGAAAAAGCTTTCTATGAAAATTGCCGTTGCTATCGGTGTGCTGACTGCACCTCTGAGTTTTCTTGTAACCGGCAATCTTATGGATACCGCCGTCATTTCCTTATCTGTGCTTGTTTTGTCTGCAGCTGCAGCAGCTATTACGCTATCTCCGTTGAATTCCATACGGAAAGAGCTTCAGGAGCTGAATGAATTGAATTTTGCCAGCTTTACAACCATAAAGACAGGTGATGAGCTGGAGGAAATACAGAGCAGCATCAACCTGATCAAGGAAACCATGCAGAAGGACTTCCTTTTCCTGAAAGGCGGAAATGACGATATGTATAGCTTTACCAAAGCCTTTGGTGATATTGCCGCCAATATGAAGACGGTTTCCGACGGTATTTCCGACATTGTTCAGGATGTTGCCAACGGAGCGGTCCACCAGGCCGAGGAAACGGAAAAATCTGTTGATATCATCGGCGCTAATATGAATATGCTCAACAAGATTGCCGAAGAAGAGCTGAAAAGCAGTGATCAGCTAAAGTCAGCCGTTAACAGCATCAAGCATTCTGCACAGGAAACGCAAAGCGTTGCAAAAATGTTGTTGAACGTAAAGGATAATTTTGCACATGTCAATACACAGGGTGTGGAGCTTTCCAGACGTGTTGCCGATATCATGAATATTGTCACAACGGTAGAAAATATCGCCGACCAGACCAACCTGCTGTCATTGAATGCGGCCATCGAATCCGCAAGAGCAGGGGAAATGGGCCGGGGCTTCGCTGTGGTGGCAGGGGAAATCAGAGGCCTTGCCGAGAACTCCAAGACAGCCGTCAAAACCATTAATGCCAACCTTCAGCTTTTTACCGATGAGGTCAGCAGGCTGGTAGCTCAGATCAACGCCCAGTTTAAGCAGTTGGAGGAGAGCAACAAAACCTTGGAGAAAGTGGCTACGGACAACACGGACTCAACAGAGAAGATTGCCGTTGTAGCAGGAAGCATTGTGAAGCTGGTGGAGGAAATGTCCGCCCAAACCCTGCAGTTGTCCAATGTGTTCGAAAATGTCCACTCCCTGGCGGCTATTGCTCAGGAAAACTCCGCTTCATCACAAGAAATGAGTGCCAACGTTATCGAGTATTCCAATAAGATCAAGGAGTTGACATCTTATATTGAAGAGCTTGAAAAGCTTTCGCACAACTTCAAGTCTGAATTGAACCGGTATAAAATCTGATGCAAAACATAAATAAGGTATCATAAATGAAGGACGCCGTGCAGGCGTCCTTATACTTTGCTCAACTTCTGTTTTCTTAGCAGAAATATGAAAAAAGGGCCTCCCATAATGGAAGTCATTATCCCTACAGGTATATCCACCGGCTGGATCAGAGTCCTGCCTACGGTATCGGATGCGACCAGAAGGATTGCCCCAAGTATCGCAGAATATGCCAGCACCTTTTTATTATCAGATCCGCAGACCAGCCTGATGATATGGGGTGCAACCAGACCCAGAAAACCGATAGTACCACCGGTGGACACGACACAGCCAACGATAATGGAACAGGTAATCAGTAGTCTGTTCTTTAACTTTGCCGTTTCGATGCCCAGGTGATGGGCTGAATCCTCTCCCAGAGCCAGTATGTTCAGTTCTCTTGCATAAAAAAGCAGCACAAGGATCGCCGGAAGTATGATCGCAGATGCAACAGCCACTTTGCTCCAGGTTGCCATGGAAATGCTGCCCATCGTCCAAAAAACAATATGTTCTATCTTGTTGTGGTTCAACATCATGATGAAGGATATGATGGAAGCCAGGAAATAGCTTACAGCAACACCTGCCAGAAGCAGGGAATTGATTGAGACCCTGCTCCGGTTGTACGCCAGGCTGTAAACAAACAGCAGCGTCAGAATCGCGCCCAGGAATGCAAAAACGCCGGTGGTATCGATGCCGAATATACGGATATTGATACCGGTAACGATGGATATCACTGCACCAAGGGCTGCTCCGGAAGTCATACCCATAGTATAGGCATCGACAAGTGGATTCTTGAATATCCCCTGCATTACGCCCCCTACTACTGCCAGGCCTGCTCCGGCAACACACGCCAAAATGACCCTCGGAAGCCTGATATCCATTAGGATGGATGCATTGACCGTCTGCACATGACCGGTCAGTATGTCCATGATCTCAGCCGCTGGGATATTCACTGCACCGATGCCGATTGCTGCGATAATAGAGGCAGCTAACGCCGAAAACAGCAGCAGCGGTACTGCAATGTCCTTGATTCTGCTATTTTTCATGCGTCTTTCCTACTTTCAGGATTTCTTCATACAGACAGTGGACTTCCGTCAACCTTGAATTGGGGTTTGACTTAATCCGCTCATAAAGTTCACATCCGTATCCCCCTGTATAATCTCTTTCTGCAAAGCTACCATCTTCCAGGATATACAGCGGCTTTGCCGCAATATCCGCTTCTGTCAGCAATTCCAGGTTTCGTACATTGGCTTTTCCAAAATACAACCCTGTCAGGACGACCAGGTCTGCAGCCTTTGCCAGGGCTTTGTTGCGCTGATAGGCCGCTTCGGAAATCTCCGCAAAGGGAATTTCTTCCGCCACTTCTATATCGCTTTCCTTAGCCAGCTTCCAATCCAGATCACCGATGCCAAGTACGCCGCAGCTCAACTGGAAGCCATTGCGGCTCAACTCGGGTATAAGGCTGCCCCCGCTGCCGCCGCCGCATACCAGATGGATCCGGATATCCTTCTTTTCCACAATGGTTTTTGTCAAGGTATAAATATAGGGACGGCTGCTGACCGGACTGACGGATATATAAACAGGGGTCTCAAAAACCTCCCGGATATGCTCAACGGTCAGCGTCTCAAATGGTGTCCCGCGGAAAAGGATTTCTCCGTTTTTCATCATGATGATATCGTCACTATAGGTAGATGCCATGTTGAGATCATGCAGCACCGCTATTGCCGTCAGGTTTTTATCCACACACATCCTTTTGATCAGGTTCAGTATTTCTACCTGGTGCTGCAGGTCCAGATGCGATACCGGCTCGTCCAGCAGGATAATATCCGGCTCCTGGCATAATGCCTGTGCCAGTATGACCCGCTGCCTTTCGCCGCCTGAAAGCTCCATAAAGCTTCTTTGCGCCAGATGGAGGGTGTTGGTGTATTTCATTGACTGCTCTGCAATCTCCACATCCTTGCGGGTCTCCCCCCTTAACTTGTGTATATGCGGGTGCCTTCCCATCAATACGATATCCTTTACGCTGAAGTCAAACTCCAAAGAGGTATTTTGCGGCACGAAGGACAAGCTTTTTGCCAGCTCCTTGCGGTTCATTTCAGCAACACTCTTGCTCTCAATATACACAACCCCATTCTGGGGTTTCAGCGCAGAAGATATGACCTTCAGCAAGGTGCTTTTACCTGATCCGTTGGGACCCACTATGCAAAAAAAGCTGCCCTTCTTCACATTCATATTGATTTGATCCAGCACCGGCTTATATTGGTAGCCAAAGCTGATTTCACTGACCAGAATCTGTTGATTCATATGCTTTACCTTCTTTGTTCATCAATTACAATTCGCCGTAAAAAGCTGCGGCCATCTCCTCAATGGCTTTGACAATTCTGGGCCCTGGCCTTGAAATGATATTGTCGTCGCTCATGACATAAATATGGCCTTTCTTAACGCAATCCAGCTTAGAATAAATCGGATTCTTTGCAATATTGTCCTTTGTTATCCCATCATCAGTGGAGTGGAATGCCGCGACCAGGATATCGGGGTTGTCCAGCATCAGCTCTTCAGCGCTGTACTTGGCCCAGCCGTCCACCTTGGCAGCCGCATTTACGCCTCCTGCAGCAAGGATGACATCATTGATGAAAGTACCACTGCCTGCTGTCGTCATTGGGTCCATCCATACCAGGTAAAACACTTTCTTCTTCGCCTTGTCCTTTGTTTTTTCACTGATAGCCGCTATGGATTCCTTCATTCTGTTAACAAGTGCATCCGCCTTCTCTTCCGTGCCTGTGATCTTGCCGATCAGTTTGACTGAATCAAAGATAGAGCCAAAATCCATCGCTTCCGTAGAAATCACAGGGATATTCAGTGCCTCCAGATTTTTTATCAGGTCCTCCTGGATATAACCGCCTGCCAGCACGACATCAGGCTGGGCCTTCTTGATCAGTTCCATGTTGGGTCCCTCAAAGGTGCCGACTTTCTCTACCGCCTTCACCTGCTCGGGGAAATCACAATAACTTGTCACCCCTACCACCTTGTCTCCTGCACCCAGTTCAAACAGAATCTCGGTGTTGGCAGGAGACAAAGACACAATCCGTTCAGGCAGCTTATCCAAAGTCGTCACTCTACCCTTGAGATCCGTAATCTCCAGCTTGCCGGAAGTTTCCTGACCGGCGGCAGGTTCCGTGGACTGGGGCTGGACTGTCTGGGTTTGCTCCTGCTGCAGTGCTGAGCACCCACTCATGCTGAAAAGCAGCATTAAGATCAGTAATCCTATACTCAACCTGTATTTCATTTTGTCATTCACCTTGATCATTAGAAGTCAACATCCTTTCCTTCATAGGCATAAACCAGAAACTTCTCCATTACTTCCCGGGCAATACCGACCGGATTGACTCTGGTAGAGCCTTTCATGGCATTTTCAGCCAGTATGTCGAAATTGGCCGTGAACGCTTCCTTGCTCAGTCCTATTTCCTTCAGAGCGTGGGGAATTCCCAGCTCTTTGTTCAGCTCCTTGATGGCCTGGATAAAATCAGGCTTGCCGACCCGCTGTGCCAGATACGCCAATCTGCTTCGAACCTCCGGCTCTCTGCTGTTGTATTGCAGCACATAAGGCAGAAGAACCGCATTCAGCAAGCCATGGCCATAATCGAATTTTCCGCCGAAGGAATGGGATATGCCGTGGGCCATACCTAACCCCACATTTGATAACACGATGCCGGCAATACATTGGAAGTTATGTACCTTTTCTCTGCTTTCCAGATCTCCCTGCTTGCAGGATTGCAGCAGATGCTTGAACAAGCCTTCCACTGCTCCTGCTGCAAGGCAAGCTGTGTAATCATCCAGGTTTTTGTTGATATAGGCTTCCACCACATGGGTCATTGCATCCATACCGGTCTCTGCAGCAACGTTCCCGGGCATGGACAGCGTTAGCGACGCATCTACAATTGCCACGTCCGGTATCAGCGCATTAGACTTTAAGCCGATCTTGATATTGTCTTCCTTATACGTTATGACTGCGGCTTTTGTGACTTCGCTCCCCGTTCCCGAAGTTGTCGGAATAGCTATGAGGCGTACCAGGCCTCTTTTTTCCGGCAGCGTTTCCTGGAGAGCCCGTTCAAAACTCCAATCAGGATACTCGTAGAAGAAGCACATGGCCTTGGCAGCATCAATGGGTGACCCGCCTCCCACTCCGATAACGGTATCGGGTTTGAATTCCTGCATCCTTATAACACCAGCCATAACCTCTTCTGTGGTCGGATTTATTTTAATGCCTGCGTGTATTTCATAGGTGCAGCCTTTTTCCTCCAGAATCGCCTTGATCTTGTCTATAGCACCGTTCCTGAAGGCAGAACCTGTTCCGGTTACGATAAAAACACGGCTGTAAGCATCCTTTCTCAGGTAGTCCAAAGCCCCTGAACCTATGATGATCGCCTCGCCGTGCAGTCTCAGTTCTTTCATCGTCCTTCCCCTTTTCTGTACATTTATTTACCAATAGATTATATCAAACCTTTTCCGCGAAAGCCACGCCTAATATAGAAACGCTTTAAATGCATCCATGTAGCATTCGAAAGTCAACTCTGCTATAATTCTTATAGTAAATGATTTAAAAGGAGCTGAGCGCCTTGAATAGATCAAAAGCCAGGGATTTCGACTACGAAGAGGATGATTATGACCATTTGAAGAGCCGGAGTAAAAATATAGGTTATCATCAGAATTTTACCAATAAAGCCACCTTAAAAAAGACTGAGTTCGATTATGAGGAAGATCCCTATGAGCCCGGGCAGAGCAAGTAAACTCTGCCCGGCAAAAAATAAAACTTCAAGGTCAAGCTGACCTTGAAGTTCTGTTTATGCATTATAATGCTGCAATCCTATCCAACACCTGCTGCTGCGTAATCTTGTCGGACTCGTAGTCAATAAATACCGTATCCAGGTCCAAGTCCACGTCTACCTCAACAATCCCTTTTACGTTCAGCAAAGCTTCCTTAAGCTCATCATATGTACCGTTGCATTTAAGGTTCTCCAGACCCATCTTGACAGATGCCATTTTCTTCTCGTCCTTTCCCACTTGACAACCGTCCATGCTTCAAACCTCCCATTTATTTATTAATTCTACTATATCAAAGGTCATCGCATAATGCAATTTATTATGCCGCGTTCTTTCCGCAGTCAAAAACAAAAAGAGCCTTGATTAGGCTCTGTCTTAACTTATGGTGCGGTCGATGGGACTTGAACCCATACGGTTGCCCACACGCCCCTCAAACGTGCGCGTCTGCCAGTTCCGCCACGACCGCATTTTGGGATTTTTAAACGTTTTTTGACTGTTTCTGTGCCCCGAGGTCAGGTCACATTGACTATTATATATCCCAGCAGGCAAAGTGTCAATAGCATTTTGATTACTTTATTGCTTGTTCTTGGGAATATACCATTCTGTGATGCTTCTAAACGGATTGACAACATCCGGTTTGATGTTGCCTCTTATTTTGTTTCGGGCAACAATGGCTGCATCCCTGAAAAACAAACTGATGCATGGCAATTCTTCACGAAAATGCGCTTGAAGCTTCTGATAGATTTCCTTCTTTCCATTTTCGTCGAAGGTTACATAAGCTTGCTGAAGCATTGCATCCAGGTCCGGATTACTATAGGAAACAAAATTCCTGTTGGACTCGATCTGTGTGCTATGGAAAGCAAAGGACAAGTCCTGGGTATACGACAGGTTATAGCCGGTCAATACCGCATCAAACTGCTTGCTGTCAATGGCTGCCTTGAGGTCTGCAAAGGGCAGCTGCTTTACTTCAACGTTAAAACCGCTTTCGCCCAGACTTTTCTTTATTTCCTCCGCCGCTTTCTTACGGAAATCATTTTCCAAATTCGTCAGCAGGGTGAAACTGAGCATCTGCTTTTCACCATTGACCTCCCGCTCCAGTATGCCATCATTGTTGCTGTCAGCAAAGCCCGCATTCTTCAGGCTGTTCTGCGCGTCGACCCTGCTATAGGCATATTTGACACCCTCTTTGTCATTCAGCCAGGAGTCAGGATGAACCGGCACATCCGTTACAGTTGCATTCCCCAGTAGGTATTGATCTACCAAAGCCTTTCTGTTGATGCCCTGCAGGATTGCCTTCCTTACCGCTTTATCCTGAAAAATGGGTTTATTGAAGTTCAAGCCTACAAAATCATATAGCATCGTGGGATATCTATAATCCTCAATGTCCTTCATTTCACTGTATTTTTCCCAGTCATAGGCCGTGGTATGAAGCACATCCAGTTCCTTCGACTGAAAAGCGGTGGAGAAGGCGTCCAGATCGCTGATGAAAACGACCTTGATCCGGTCAACGTATGGTTTTTCTGTCCCGCTCCATTTTTCATTGTGTGCCAGTTCCATGGATTTCAGCTTTTCATACTGAATGACCTTGAACACGCCATTTCCAACAGGCACCGCGTTAAGATCCTTTTCATACACATGCTTGGGAATGACAGGAAAATGCAGCATATCCGCAGCATTGACAAAAGGCTGGTCAAAAACGATTTCTATCGTCCGGTCGTTGACCGTCCGGTATGAATACATATGCTCCATATTGGCATAATAGGGCGAATCGGCAGCATTCCGGATGGTATCAAGTGAAAACTTGACATCTTCCGCTGTCACAGGTTTGCCATCGCTCCAGAGCACATTGCTTTTCAATGTCACGGTGAATTTGGCTGTACCACCTTCAAAGCTCCAGCTTTCTGCCAGTGCAGGCTTCAGATGTAAGTCTGCGTCGTATTCAACCAGGTTCTGAAACAGAAGCCTGGATACATCCATATAACTTTTGCTTTTATTTAGAAGCGGATTCAGTGAATTGGGCTCAACCGAACCCATCTGCATGGTACCGCCGACTGCAGGCTTTTCATCTTCGATCGTCATTTCTGTCTCTGGCTGCTCTACTTTATCACAGGCAGTCAGTGGAATCCATAATGCACATATCAGCAGAAGCACTGCCGCTTTTTTAAAATGAATGCACACACCATTTTTCATCCTTCGTATTCCCATCCTTTTTGTGCAGCTTAATGGAGTTTATGGGCAAACACCGAGATTAATCTTATGAAGAGAGTTCTTCAAAAGATTAATCCACCCAACTGTACAACTCTCTGTAAATCATGTAGTTACGCTTAATGCGGTTGACAAAGTTTTCCGTTTCCTTGAACGGAATCACTTCCAGGGTTTTGCCGTCCCGGCTCAGGCTTTCGTTCTTCAGCCATTTGTCCACATTTCCCCTGCCGCCGTTGTAAGCGGCAAATATCAATACAAAATCACCGCGGTACAGCCCTGCAAGGTGTTTTATGTACCAGCACCCCAGCCTTATGTTGGTCTCCGGATCATACAGCATGTCGTTGTCGTAGCTTTTTATACCCAGTTTTTCTGCAATCCATTCACCGGTAGCAGGTGTCACCTGCATCAGTCCTCTAGCTCCTTTTTGGGATTCCGCCAGGGCGTCAAAATTGCTTTCCGTCCGGATGACCGCTGCGACAAGGGGTGGATCTATCTCATATTCCTTTGCATATGCCATGACGATGTCTTTGTACTTTACCGGATAGACCAGCTTTAGCAGGTTTGGAAAGTTTATCAGAGCAACATACAGCAGCACAATGATAATAGCCAAAAATAACAGCCTGTTTTTCCCAAATAATTTCAAATTCAATTCTCCCCTATAGACATATTACGCTACGATCCTGCGCCATATTTCCTCTATGGTCCTTCCAACCTCTTCAATGGGTTTGTTGTTGTCAATGACAATATCGGCATGCTTTATTCTTTCTTCGCTGGTAAACTGGGAGTCGATCCGGTTGACGGCGTCTTTGACTGCAAACTTATCCCGCTCAATCAAACGTTTGATCTGTGTCGCCCGGTCAACGACGATAACCCATACCTGGTCCACATGCTGATGCAGCCCCATCTCCAGCAGAATGGCCGCATCCACGACGATGACCCGGGAACCTGTTTCCTTCAGTTCTTCAATCTTCAGCCTGACTTTTTCAATGATTTCAGGATGTGTTATGCTGTTCAGCAAGGCCAGCTTTTCCTTATCGGAAAACACGATTCCTCCCAGCATTTTTCGGTTTATTTCACCGCTGGGCAGCAAAATATCATTGCCGAAATGCTGAACTATTTTATTATATGCGATTTCGCCTTTACTTACAACACCTCTAGCCAGGATGTCCACATCAATAATTGCAGCCCCCAGCGCCTTCAGCTTGGCTGATACTGTGCTTTTCCCGCTGGCAATGCCGCCGGTCAATCCGATCACCATTATTCTCACCTCTCATGTGGATTCGTTAAGGAGTAAAAAGCAATTGAGTGGTCTTATTCGTTTAATGACAAACCTTCCATCAAACGGCAGTATATATAATGACGTATCTTTAGCTGTTCAGCTAAAAGGACTTTGCTTTTTACTTCGCTTCGTACCAGCTCTCGCCGTGGCTGATATCTGCTAAAACAGGCACGTTCAGACTGTACGCCTGCTCCATGCATTCCTTTACCAGCTGCTCCACTTCGTCCAGCTCGTTCCGGTACGTTTCTACGATCAGTTCGTCATGCACCTGAAGGATCAGCCTGGACTTGAGTCCCCTTTCCTTCAGCGCCCTGTGCACTTTGATCATGGCAATCTTGATCAAGTCGGCCGCACTGCCCTGAATTGGCGTGTTCATTGCCAGCCTTTCGCCGAAATTCCGGTTGATGGCATTCCTGGAATGAATCTCGGGGATATACCTTCTTCTATGCAGAATCGTTGTCACATACCCCTTCTCCTTAGCCTCTTCCACAATATCCTTCATATATTGTCTGACCTTGGGGTATCTGTCAAAATAGCTTTCAATGTACTGTTTTGCTTCTTTCCTGGTTATCTTGAGGTCCTGTGACAGACCAAAATCGCTTATACCATAGACGATTCCAAAATTCACGGCCTTTGCCCTTTTTCTTTGCAGCGGCGTCACCTGATCCAGGCTCACACCGAATACTTCGGATGCCGTCCTGGTATGGATGTCTTCATTCCGCACGAATGCCTCAATCAGGCCCTCATCCCCTGAAATGTGCGCCAAAACCCTAAGCTCGATCTGCGAATAGTCCGCATCCGTCAGAATCCGGTCGGGGCCTGAGGGTACGAAAACCTTTCTGATTTTCCGTCCGTTTTCCGTCTTGATGGGAATGTTCTGCAAATTGGGGTCGGTGCTGCTCAGACGGCCGGTTGCTGTAACTGTCTGATTCAGCTTGGTATGGATTTTGCCCGTATCGGGATTGATCAGATTGACCAGACCTTCCACATAAGTGGATTTCAGCTTTGTAAGCTGGCGGTATTCCAATATTTTTTCAATGATGGGATGCTTGTCGGACAAGGCATCCAATACCTCCACATCAGTTGAGTAACCTGTCTTGGTCTTCTTGAAGGCCGGCAGTCCCAGCTTTTCAAAAAGAATAACGCCCAGTTGCTTTGTGGAGTTGATGTTGAAGTGTTCTCCCGCCATATCATAGATTTCCAGTGTTAATGCATCGATTTGCAGTGCAAAGCCTTTTGACAGCTCGTTGAGCATTTCCCTGTCAACCTTGAAACCCTCATACTCCATATCTGCCAAAACAGTGATCAGCGGAAGTTCCACTTCACGATACAGCATTTCCATCTCCTGCTCTTTGAGCTTGGTTTCCATAACGTTCTTCAATTCAAATACCCCCGACAGGCTTTCGCCATATTGCCGGGGTGAGCCGCCTCCCTTGATCTCATAGCCGGCCAGCTCTCTGCCCAGGAATTCCTGTGCTATTTCCGAGGTCGTATAGGAGCCTTTGGACGGATCCAGGACATAGGCTGCCACCATGGTGTCGAAAACGATGCCCTCAATACCGATCCCAAGCTGCTTCAGTGTCAGTATATCCTGCTTCACATCATGCCCCAGCTTTTTTATCCTGCCGTCCTCCATCATTTTTTTGATGTAGGGCTTTGTATTATCGCTGACATTGAAGCTATAAAGCTTTCCGTCCGTAAAGGCATAAAAATTGTTTACCAGTTCTAATTCTTTGTAATCGATCTTAAAGGCCATTTCCTCAGCCTGCAACGCATTCGCAAGCAGTGCTTCGATTTCTTCAGATGATTGGAGCACCCTCATTTCAAGCTCAATCTTTTTATCCTGTTTTTCTTCCTTGGGTATAGCGGTACTTCCCCCGCACATCTTATCAATCAGGGACTTGAAGCCAAGCTCTGAAAAAAGCCTGCAAAGTGCTGCCTTGTCAGCTTCGCGCAAAGCATAGTCCGTCAATTGGAAACCGATGGGAACGTCCTGCACGATGGTAGCCAGCTTCTTGGAGAACAGTGCCTGCTCTTTGTTGTTTTCAACATTCTCCCGCACCTTGTTTTTCTTGATTGCCCCGGTGTTCTCCAGAACATTTTCAACGTTTCCGAACTGATGCAAAAGTTCCAGGGCCGTTTTTTCACCAACACCGGGTACTCCCGGTATATTGTCGGAGGCGTCTCCCATCAAGCCTTTAAGATCGGTCACCTGCTGTGGGGATATCTGATAGACCTCCTTCAGATGGGCTTCATCAAAGCATTCAATCTCAGAGATCCCCTTCTTCGTGATCAATACCTGCACCCTTTCTCCGATCAGCTGAAAGGCATCCCGGTCTCCGGTAACGATCAGCGCTTGTACTTCCTGGTCGGCGCAGTGTCTGGAAATGGTCCCGATCAAGTCATCCGCCTCATAGCCGTCCATTTCAATCTGCTTGATCTGCATGGCAGTGATGACTTCCTTCAAAACCGGAATCTGCTCGGCCATTTCCTCCGGCATCTTCTGCCGTCCTGCCTTGTACTCGGCATACTCGGTATGCCTGAAGGTGGGCGCCTTCCTGTCAAAGGCAATGCCGATATGGCTGGGCTTGTATTCTTCTATCAGCTTGTTCAGCATGTTGACAAAACCATAGATGACATTGGTATGCATCCCCTTTGAATTTTTCAGGGGCGGCAGGGCATAATACGCCCGATGCATCAGGCTGTTGCCGTCAATCACAATAAATTTATCCTTTTCCATCAATTGCTTTTCCTCCGTTTTCGTATGTATGGTATTATTTCCACTTAAATACGAAAATACCTCCTGAGGCACAAGAAAAAAACACTGCTTGGCTATCGCTTTGCAGTGTTTTCCATTTCTACTTCCTGTTCTTCTTAAACCGCCTGTATCCGATCAACCCGGCAAGCGCCAGAACACCTGCTGCCGCAAGGTACGGAACGGATGTCACAGCCAGTATGAATAGCGCCTGCAGTCCCTTGATAATGGTATTGACCGCGCTGATAAATCCTTTGTATGCCTCATCCCAAAGATCAGGCACATCCACTTTTGCAAGCACCTCGTCTTTTTCTTCTACCAGGTTGACCTGAAGCGTGGAGAGCGCCACCAGGTTATCCCACTGCCTGAGCTGCCCTGTCTGGATCTCGATTTCTGTCCGGATCCGGTTCAACTCGTTTTCAACCTGTATCAGCTCATTGACCTTTTCAGTCTTTGTCATCAGCTCCTGCAGCCTTTTCTCCTGTATCTTCAGGTTTTCTACCCTGCTGTTGGTATCCCTGTATACCGAAGTGATGTCGCTGCCGTTAATATTCTCGCTGACCGGTTTGCCCATGGCTTTTATGGTATTCATGGCTTCATCAAACCGATCCGCCGGTATCCTTATCGACATGTTGGCCTGCGTTATGGTTGCCTCGCCCACGATCTTCCCGGTGGCCGGATCAGCAGTCTGGCTGACAGTATAGTTGTCGACCTGGGAACTCTCAACAAAACCACCC
The DNA here is from genome assembly GCA_021083345.1 of Calditrichales bacterium MX18-03. Classification (GTDB taxonomy): domain Bacteria; phylum Bacillota; class Clostridia; order Lutisporales; family Lutisporaceae; genus JAJGRE01. Next base: position 104,470 of record JAJGRE010000002.1, read on the forward strand.
CGTTGATTCGTCAGGTTTTTTATGTCGTTGACTGCATTGTTCACGTCCTTTACCTTTAGTGAAAGGTATCCGGACTTTATGACTTTTCTGGCAGCCTCCCTATAGTCACCGCCTGAAGCCGGTGCATTTTGAGCTGCAAGGCTCTCGCTGAACATTACCCCGATCTCTGCTTTACCATCGCCGGCACCGGTAATAACCGGAGGCGCTTCCGGCGCTGCTGCCTCTCCGCCGTTATCCATAGCGAAATTGACGCCTGGTGCAGCTTTGCCCTTACTTGGCTCGGACGCTCTGCCTGCTTCGGCTGCTTCCGGTGCCGCCGGGGCCATCTGCCCGTAATCTGCCATATCGGTTTCGCTTTTTGTCGTGCTGAACCTGCCGTTATTGAGAAGGTCCATACTGCCGATTCCCACTGCAACCACCAGGACGGCTGCAACCAATCCGGCTGCTGCCTTCCATCTGTTTTTGCCGATCCGGTTGATGAAACCGGCTTTATTTGCTTTCTCCGCCGCCAGCCTTTCATGGAGTTCTTCCCTGAAGCCCTCAGGCAGCTCAACATCTTCCACGTTGTTGCATTCCAGCACCAGCTCAAGAAGCAGTTCGTACTCTTCCCTGCATTCACTGCATTGGGCCAGGTGCTTCTCGAAGGCTGTCTTTTCTATATCATTCAAATCTTTATCGATATATGCTGACATCAGATTTCTTATTGCATCACACTTCATTGCCGTTCCCTCCTTTCACAAGATTAGACGCCGTTTTGCCTTGAAAGTTCCAAGCGAACCGAAAGCTTGTCCTTCAACGCATGGCGGGCTCTATTTATTCTTGATTTGACCGTTCCCAGGCTCAGATCCAGCATCGCGGCGATTTCCTCATAGCTGAAGCCCTGAATATCCCGGAGGACAATGGCGCTCCGGTGCTCTTCATTCAACTCGCTGATGGCATTCAGTATGACTTTCTTCCGCTCCTGCTTTACGTACACCTCTTCCGGTGTTTCATGCTCGACACCGACCTCCAGGTGCATTTCCCCATCCTCGGTCTCTATGGTACCGTCCACCGGCACGGTCTTGGCATTCTTCCGTTTGCGGAGCTCGTCCAGGCAGACATTGGTCACGATACGGTAGAGCCATGTGGAGAAAGACGATTGCTCCTTAAAGTCCCTGATGGACCTGTAAACCCGGATCAAAGCCTCTTGTGACATATCCTTGGCATCTTCTTCATTTCCCATGATCCTTAAGGCAATGTTGTATGCTTTTTTGTCATGCATGCCAACCAGCTTTTCAAAGGCATCGGTATCCCCGGCCTTGCTCTTGCTGATCAATAATTTTTCCAGCTCACTCACAGCTTCTCCCCCTCCCGCTAAAACTTGTTTTTTTATCGTCCATACCCATATCCTATATTCGGACGTGCATTTTTAAAAAAAGTTCCCAAAAGTTTAAAATCGACAGATCCGTCTTCCTGCACCTGCCGATTTTCCGTTACTATTGTTATTTAATTCGATGCCGCTTCGGAATCTCCTTCTTCCAATATCTCTATAACCGTATTGTATTCGTTGGTACGGTAATGCATACCCGCCAGAAAGGTTTCCAGTGGAATGTCTCCTTCCTGGCTATTCAATGCTTCCAAGGCTGCTTCCGTATTTTCCGTCAATGCCCACTCCGGTTTTATTGCTTCGGCAGTCTGACCGCTGATAAAAACACCTTGATGGTTCTTTACCGTATCATAGTATTTTCCATCCTTCTTTAACCGGACCGGAATGACTGCATCAACGATACCCAATAAGGTATCCGTCCGTTTTTCACCGTTTAGTAAGGCCAATAGCGGATCAATTCCGATGCAGTTCTTTTTTTCCCGTTGGACCTTGACCAGTGCGCTTCCGAAAAGCATCAGATCCACTTCATCTTCCTGCATGGGATATCCAAGAGATTTCAAGCTCTTTGTGTCAATCAGGCTTTGCGTGTCGTCATTGCCAAGATTTTTTGCCAGGTATACGCCGTTTATCTTGACCGGCATCAGCTTGAGATAGGCTCCGGCACTTTTCTCATCATAGTGCATATCCCAGCCCAATACCTTGGCACTGCCGCTCAAATCGATGAAGATAATTCCATTCTTTTCCTCAGTGGCAATTTGATAGCCGGTCAAAAACTCGGGAGACAATCCCAAAAGCTCCCTGGCGGCCTGATAGCTGATAAAAACCGCGCCATTTTCATAAAATCCGCTGCCGGTAACGAACCGGTTATTGAGGAATATTCCGATATTCAGAGCAGCCGCCGCCGGTGCCTTCAGACTGGCTTTTAAAAGGTCCTGGACACGGTCAAGCTGCTCCTTGCCCAGCCCTTTGCCCGCCGGCTCCTGCAGCAGCTCCTTCCCGTATTTTCCCCCGGCTTTATAGGAATCGGGGAAAACCACCGCAGCCTTTTCTTTACCATAGGGGTCTTCAAAAACCTCGACACATTCATAAATGATACGGACCGGCGTTCCTACAGGAACCTGCGCATATAACTCCGCCACATCCTTATTATACATCCGGATGCAGCCTGCGGAGGCCAGCGTCCCTATGGACTGCGGCTGATTGTTTCCATGGATGCCGATGCCGTCGGCAATCCCTATCCACCGGATGCCCAAAGGGTTCTTCGGCCCTGGCGGAATTATTTTTCCGTCATGGAGCCAGTGGGGGTTGACTGCTTTGTATATGACTTTGAAGCTGCCCGTCGGTGTCGGTGTGGTGGGCTTCCCTACACAGACCGGATAGCGCTTGACCAGCTCATCCCCTTTATAGAAACTCAAGGTCCGGGACGGAATATTGATTTCTATCCTGGCCTTTTTTTCTGAATTATCAGCAAATGCCATACAAAAAAGAAGCATGACCATCAGACAGACCCACAAAAAACGTTTCAAATCCCATTCCCCCCGTTATCTTGGCGTAAGCCCGCCAAAGCGTTCCATTATTTGTATTATTGACAACGGGCAATTATTCAATCAAAAGTTGAAAACTTTTCTTTATCAATGGACAGAATAACAAAGGCGGCCTTCGTGAGCCGCCTTTCTTGGATTCAAAAATAAACTAAATTTCGACGTTTCTTCCCTTGTGGTATGGGTGAAACAGGGAAGTGACGACCTCCAGGTCATGATTCAGGACTGCCGTCGCATGGTGGAGGAAGTCCTTTGCAATATAATACCTCAAGTCGATAAACCGGAAAACATAGTGTCCGGCATCCTGCTCGCAGGCGATATGGTAAATGGGCGTAAATTCGCTGAAAAATTCTGCTACCGGCGTGCCGGTCACCATGTCGCGGAGCTGGCTGTCAATAGTCTTTAATACCTTGATGACGCGGAAATACCTTGGGAAAACATTGACTTCTCCAATGATCTTTTCATGCTCATCCGCCAGGATGAAATGCCACTTGATCAGGCCGATCATGGAGGGAAGCACTCTGAGATAAGTCAGCTTGCGGCCGCTGTATTGTTCCATGATCAATGCCTTCACCATTCGTTTCATCATATAGCGGGCTGCGAGGTAAAAAGCGAAAACAGCGATCACCACTGCGGCCGGAACAAGGTTTCTGGTCTTCGGAATGATGGTCAGCAAGGACAGGATGATGATCATCGGGTCATATATCAGAAGGAGATCCAGCGTTATCCTTTTGGGGCTGAAAGGCCATAAAACCTGTGCCCCGTACGAATTCATAATATCCAAAGCGATATGGGACAGACACCCGGCAATTGAAAACAACAGTACTTTCCAGAAAGCGATACTGCCGAACAATAACCACAGCACACTGGTAATGGCTAAGGCATATATAGGCATTATCGGCAAAGAGTGGGACATCCCTCTATGATTTTTCAGGTAGGCATAATCGCCTTTTATTTGCATGATGATGTCGCCATCAGGGATGACTGCGCCTGCGATACAGCCGATCAGCGCAGGATTGGACAGAGTCATGGGTTCACCGCCCAGTACGGCGATACTGAGACCCACAACCGCATGAGTTATCGGATCCATTGAATTTGACCTCCTACATTGGTTTCATACAGTTCATTATACCACATTCCCATGTTTTTTTTAGATGTAATTCTTGTAACTAATTTGTTACAATTTGTCTTAAATTTGTCCTTACAATTTACTTCATGTTTTGTATAATATTTTTATTGATTTTTGAAATATGATGTGTTATCATAATATTCGTGGTTATGCCGGAGTGGTGGAATTGGCAGACGCACTGGACTCAAAATCCAGCGGTAGCAATACCATGTCGGTTCGAGTCCGACCTCCGGCACCATCCTTAAAACTGAATTTACCATAGGAAGGCCATGAGAATGGTCCCATATCGATAAGAAAAGAACTGACACTCTTAGAGCGAGGTTCTTTTTTATTTTATCAAAAAGAATATTTCCGATAAAAAAGAAAAATGCGCCTAAGCGCATTTAAATAAACAGATTAACGTTGGATTCTTCCGCTTCTCCCAGATAATAGCCTACGCCGCCAATCTTGATGCCGTCGATCATCTCTTCCTTTTTCAACCCCATGACATCCAGGGACATCTGGCATGCGACAATTTCAATACCGTTATCCATAGCGGCCTGGATCAACTCTTCCAGTGATGTCACATTCTTGTTTTTCATGACCATTCTGATCATTTTGGATCCCATTCCCATCATGTTCATTTTTGAAAGACCCAGCCGTTTGCTGCCTCTTGGCATCATCATGCCGAACATGCTGTCCATAAAGCCCTTTTTGACACTGACGCCCTCATGCTTCCTCAATATGTTGAGACCCCAGAACGTAAAGAACATGGTCACCTTTCTTCCCATTGCAGCAGCACCATTTGCAATGATAAAGGATGCAATGGCCTTATCCAGATCTCCGCTGAACACTACAATGGTTTTGTTCTCCCTGACAGCTGCCGAAGCACCAATTGCCGGAGCACCCGCTACCATCTGGTTCTTTTCGCCCTTCTTTATATAAGCCGTAATGGTTCCGCCATCTTTGGAAAGATGAACAAGCTCATTATCCGTCCGCTTGCACCATGCCTTTATATCCTCGTAGAAGCCTGCATCCGATGCAGATACACGAAGCACCTGGCCTTCCTTCATGTCTTCCACGCATGCCCTGACCTGCATCAAGGGACCGGGGCAGCACAAGCCGCATGCGTCCAGATTCCTATCATAATTCAACACGTTCATTACTCCCTTCCCGTCATCAGTTGCAGCGCTGTATGTCGTACTGCCGTTTTTCCCGTTTTCAGGCGAGAATTTTTCCAAAAGATACGACTTATAGCCCCCTGCTGCGTTTTTGACCCTGAAGCCGTTCTCTTTCAGTATACGGCTTGCAATATAGCCTCGCAGACCAACCTGGCAGTATTCGATGATCTCTTTGGATTTATCCAGTTCCGCCAGCCTTTCCCTCAGACTGTCTATCGGGATATTCAGCGCACCGCTGATGTGCCCGTTGTTATACTCTTCTTCTGAACGGACATCCAACAGGATTTGTTTTTCCGAGTCTATGTGATCCAATACATCGGTATTAACTGTTTCCATTCTTCCTTCCAGGATGTTCTGGGCAATAAAGCCCGCCATATTGACAGGATCCTTGGCGGAGGAGTAAGGCGGTGCATAGGCTAATTCCAGCTCGGTCATGTCATAAATGGTTCCCCCAAGCCGGATGACTGTCGCCAGTACATCGATGCGCTTATCGACGCCTTCATATCCCAGAATTTGGGCGCCCAGCACCTTGCCTTCATCGTTGAATAAAACCTTGATGGAAAGCGGTGTGCTGTTGGGATAATATCCGGCATGCGCATTGGGATGAAGCTTGACAACCTTGTAAGGGATTCCCAGCCTTTGAAGTGTCCGCTCATTTGCGCCGGTGCTTGCAGCCGTCAGGCTGAATACCTTCAGGATGGAAGTGCCTTGCGTTCCTTTGAATACAGAGTTCAGGCCTGCTGCATTATCCGCAGCAATCCTTCCCTGCTTGTTGGCAGGTCCTGCCAGCGGAACTGCCGTCTTCTGGCCGGTTACGAAATCCACGACCTCAATGGCATCTCCCACTGCATAGATATCCTTGATGTTGGTTTCCAAACTCTCATTGACCACAATATGCCCCCTGGGCCCTAAAGCGATTCCTGAATCCTTGAGAAATGCCGTATCCGGTGCAACACCGATGGCCAATATCACCAGGTCCGCCTGCAGCTTCTTATCGCTGTTCAGCGTTACCTCTACGCTGCCGTCTTTTTCTTCAAAGTTCTTGACCCCATCGCCCAGAACCAGCCTGACACCGTGCTCCTGAAGCTCCTTTTCAGCAATAACCACCATATCCGAGTCAAAAGGCGCCAGTATGTGAGGAACTGCTTCCACCAGTGTCACTTCTACCGCCCTTTCCCTCAGGTTCTCGGCCATTTCAACTCCAATAAAGCCTCCGCCTATGACAACGGCACGTTTGACATTGCCGCTGTCCACCAGGTCTTTGATCTTGTCGGTGTCCGGTATGTTCCGAAGGCTTAGTATCCGGCTGCCGGATATGCCGGGTATATTGGGCCTTACCGGCTTTGCACCGGGAGAAAGGATCAGGCAGTCAAAGCTTTCCTGGTATTCGCCCTTTTCCTTGCTTTTTACCGTTACTTTTTTGTTTGCTGCATCGATAGCCACAACCTCGCTGTTGATCCGCACATCAATGCCGAAACGCTGGTGCATGGCTTCAGGTGTTTGCACCAGCAGTTTGCTCCGTTCCTGAATGACCTCGCCGATATGATACGGCAGCCCGCAATTTGCAAAGGAGATATACTCATCCCTTTCAAAAAGGACGATCTCCGCGCCTTCATCCAGCCGTCTCAGTCTTGCTGCTGCAGAAGCACCGCCTGCAACACCACCTACGATTAATACTTTTTTGCTCATTTTACAACCTCCGCTTTACATGTTCATATGATGGTAAATATCCTTATATTCAAATATTACGTTTTAATAATATCATATGTGCAGAAAAATTGCCATAGGCGGCCTATATTTTTTCACAGCAGAACAAAGGCGGCAGGCGCCCGTTTGAACCGGGCCCCGCCGCCTTAAATGTGAAAGACTTCCTTATTGCTCTTCTAGCTTGTTTCCGCTTTGCTTTATAATCTTTATTTTGGAGATCCGTTTGTCGTCTACTTCCTCGATCCGGAAATAAAGATTCTTATAAGTAACCTCATCTCCAACCGCCGGCATCTTTCCTGACTCGCTCAGAATCATGCCGCTGATGGTATCAAATTCTTCCTCAGGGATATCTACGTCCAGGATGTCATTGATTTCTCCAACGCTGAGCATCCCGTTAACAATATATGTATTGTCGTCCAGCTTTTCATAATCCTGGATGACATCATCATATTCATCAAAAATATTTCCTACAATTTCCTCAAGAAGATCTTCTATGGTAATCAAGCCTGCAGTACCGCCATATTCATCAATAACAATGGCTATATGGGTCTTGGACTTCTGCATTTCCTTGAACAGCTCATCGATTTTCTTGTATTCCGGTACGAAAAAAGCCGGCCGGATGATGTCCTTTAAAGAAAGTTCCCAGTCCATTTTCCGCTTGATCATGCCAAACAGGTCTTTTACATATAAAATTCCAATAATATGATCTATGGAGTCCTCGTATACAGGTATCCTGGAAAAGTTCTCCTCTACAATGATATCCAGCATTTCCTCCAGATTGGTATCCGATGCAATGGCTATGATATCCGTCCGGGGTGTCATCACTTCCTTGGAAACGGTATCATCAAACTCAAAAATACTGTTGATCATTTCTGTCTCTGTTTCCTGGAAAATGCCCTTCTCTTCTCCTACATTGATCATCAGGCGGATCTCTTCCTCTGTGATCTGGTCTCCCGTGGTTTTGATAGAGCCTCCAAGAAGCTTGACAAACACGTTGGTTGTCAGTGTCAATAACCTGACCACCGGTGATGTAATCCGGAAAATGAGATTAACCGTGCCTGCTACCGAAATGGCAATTTTTTCGGACTGAGACAATGCCATCCGTTTAGGTACCAACTCACCCAGAACCAAGGTTACAAAGGCTATAAGGCTTGTGATGACGAAAGTCGATATCCATACCGCAGAGCTCGAGACTACAGGCATGTTCAGCTGCTGAAGCACACGCGCCAGGGCGGCAGACAATGTCTGGGCGCCGATAGCACTGGCCAGAAAGCCGGCGAAGGTGATCCCGATCTGAATGGTAGCCAAAAGCTTACTTGGTTCCTCTAAGAATTTTCCCACAATGACAGCCGATTTGTTGCCTTCGTCTATGAGAGGCTTTAGCCTGGATTGCCTTACAGAAACGATTGCCATTTCCGAGGCTGCAAAAAAAGCGTTGATGCCGATTAAAAGAAGAATTGCCAGCACCTGCCCCCACAAGTCTCCGTCCATTAAAAAAATTCCCCCTATGCGTTTTTGATTCGGTTAACGACTTTGAATCTTTATCCGAAATATCTTAGCGTATCTTGGATATAATATTTTATTACTATTATACTATTTTTTTGTCCATCAATTCAAATCAATATTTGTGAATTTTTGCTGCTGTCCGGAATTTCACAAAAAAATAAAGGCTATCCATTTCCTATGAAGCCTCTATGAAAGACCGGCAGCAAACGAAAAACCTTTAGAAGTGCCTGAAGGGACCACCGTTATATCCGAAGCCAGCCATGTTCAATAACGGCTGCAGCTTTACTTCCTTAAGAAAAATGAGGGCAAGCATAAGCATAAAAGTACGGTCGCATTTCCGGTCTATAACAAATATAAAAATGATAGCAAGGAGAAAAAAATCCTCTGCACTTAATTGCTTTAAAATATTCCTGGCATTAAACAATAAGTATTCAAAGTTCATTTTAGCTCCCTGCCTTGTTTCCAAAAGTCTCAAAGAAACCCATGATGCTGATGATGCGGATGCAGTCATCGATGCTTTTCTGCCTGCCGTCGGATACAAACGGTTTGATGGAGTTCAACAGAATGACGCGCTTATCGTTTTTTACAGCACTCGCCGAACTGTTGCTCAAGAGGTTGAAAAGGAAATTGTAATCAAATCCGCTTCCGGCTCCGTTGCTGCTTTTGCTTTCTCCGTTTGGATCATTATCCTGCCCTACTTCATTTTTTTTTTGAGATGTCATGTTGGATAGCAACATGCCCATCAATTGGCTCCTCAAACCATCCATATCGTTGTTTTTCAGCATCTCCACCAGCTTGTCGCTGTTGCCGTCCCTGGACTTGTTCCTGCTCAGGTAGTTGATGATATCGTCCTTGAGTCCGTCAATGTCACCCTTGTTGATCTTTTCCTTGACAGAGTCGTCTATGTTGAGGCTTTGATTATTGTTTATTTCATTGATGATCATATTTTTCATATCATTTGCAGACATGTTGTCAACGTTCATTCCCTTAAGCTGATCAGCCAGCTTGCTTTTCATATCGTTCATGTTGCTCCCGTCACTGCCTCTTCCAAATGACATATGCGCTCCTCCTACTCAATCCTTAATAAATGCACTTCCTGCATTCTCTTTTATTGCTCCGGTATGAAACATAACACAGTTTCTTTTCTTCACAATCCGGCACCGGCGGTGTGCTGTCGCAGCACGGATCGCAGACAGGTGCTTTCGGCTGGCAGTTGGGCATTAACAGAAACGCCAACAGGATGATGATGACCCAACCGAAATTATCACCGAATAGATTATCCAATGCCATAACCCCCTTACGACTAAGAACATTTCCCTTAATCCCATTGTATTCAGATTCCGGCTTTTGGTTACAGCATAAAAGACATAAAATTACGGCAGGTCGGCACTGCCGCCAACCTGCCGGCTTTTTTCCTAAACCCCGAATCCGAAAGTTCTTCCAATACCGCCGAATGCGATAACTGCCAGTATGATAATAAAGAAGTATCTGCTTTCAATACCCCAGGTGCAGCAGGATGCAAGCAGGATGAACAACAGCAGCAAAAGTAAAAAGGAATTGCACCCAAAATCTCCGATAGGAGCAACTGCAACAGGAGCAGCGCATCCGCAACCGTCTGCCATAACGGCACCTCCACTTCCATTTTATTTTCAAATTGACTGTGTCCGATCAGCAGCCTCTGAAGAATCCGCCGAAGCCCGGGCACAAGAAGAAGATCAGAACTAGAATCCATATCCAATTGCCACCGAAAAATCCGCCACAGCCGGTCCCGCAGCCGGATCCGCCTCCGAAACCAAAGCCCGGGCACAGGCAGAATAAGATGACCAATATCCAAATCCAGTTAGAGCCGAAGAGGGAGCCAAAACCCGTACCACATCCACAGCCTGCTCCAGGCGGTGTGCAGCAAGCACCTCCTGACATCACGACACCTCCCTTCAAAAAATGTTTTCTTTTGTGCTTCCTGATGGTTCGTCTTCAGTAAAAGAGTCTACTAGACGCCGAAACCAAAGGTTCTGCCAAAGCCGCCGAAAGCGATGACAGCCAGGATGATGATAAAGAAGAAGTTGTTTTCTCTACCCTGTGTGCAGCAGGATGCAAGCAGGATGAACAGTAACAGAAGGAGCAGGAAGGAGTTGCATCCGAAAAGGCCGCCAACCGGTGCTGTTGCTACAGGAGAAACGCATCCACAACCTAATGACATATATTACACCTCCTATCTGGCATATTTATGATGAGTGGGTTCTTACATACTGTCTGATGTGTCTTACCTATACTTCAAAACCGAAGGTTCTTCCAATACCGCCGAAAGCGATAACTGCCAGTATGATAATAAAGAAGTATCTGCTTTCAATACCCCATACGCAGCAGGATGCAAGCAGGATGAACAGCAGCAGGAGCAGCAGGAAGGAGTTGCATCCGAAAAGACCGCCAACCGGTGCTGTTGCTACAGGAGCAGCGCATCCACAACCAAATGCCATAACGACACCTCCTTTCTTTTAAAGAAGCGTTTTGTTCCTTTTGAGATATAGACATGCTATTTTTCAGGCATTCAGCCTTCCGATCCGAAGATCCATGTTTTGGGAAATGTCTTAACAGAAGTTCATCCTATGCAATAGCGGAAATGAATCGGCCTTGCTGTTTTCCTTAGCTGAACAAGCACTTCAACTTGCCGTCTGCTCCGAGGGCCAGGATTGCCAGCAGTATGACAAATAGCATTCTACTGTTCTTATTGCCTGATGCAATCAATATAATAAGAAGCAGTACCAATAAAAACATATTGCTACCGCCAACAGAGATCTCCATCCGTACCCTCCTTCCCGGGATTAAGGTTGTTTCCTGTTCCCACTTCCATACTATGTACAATTCCGTCTTTGGTTACAGGTGAAGCAAAAAAAAAGAAGAAGCCGTCGAAAGCAGCCTCCTGGAGCCTGATATGATTTCTCTTCTGTTAATTCTGATAAAAGTCAGTTATACTATACATAATTACTGCCATTGAAAGGAGTTTTATCATGCCGAAGCAAATGTGGAAACCGGGTACCATGCTCTATCCGGTTCCGGCCGTCATGGTTTCCTGCCATAATAGCGTAGGAGCCGCCAACATCATCACTGTAGCATGGACCGGCATCGTATGCTCAGAGCCCCCCATGCTGTATGTATCCATTCGTCCTGAGCGTTTCTCCTACGATATGATCAAAAATACAGGCTGCTTTGTGGTTAACCTTCCTACAAAACACTTGGCTTATGCCCTTGATTTTTGCGGCGTCAAATCAGGAAGGGACATCGATAAATTCGTGCATCTCCGGCTGACACCGGAGCAATCCCATGAAGTCAGCGCCCCAGGTATTGCCGAATGTCCCGTCAACATCGAGTGCCGGGTGAAGGATATCCTCTCTCTGGGATCCCATGACATGTTCCTTGCTGAAATTGCCTGCGTGAACGTGGATGAAAGCTATATCGACCGGACGGGCAAGCTGCAGCTGAACAAAGCAGATCTGATATGCTACAATCATGGTGAGTATAGGGCCCTGGCAGAATCATTAGGCCATTTCGGCTTTTCGGTCAGAAAAAAACCGGAAAAGCCTGCAAAAAAAAGCTGATGCTTTCCGAAAGAAAAAAGTGAAAGACCTCTTCAATGGCCATTTCACTTTTTTTCTTTCCCCAATATAAATTTGCTGCCGATGATCTGATGAATCCGTACGTATTTTTCCTCCAGATTGCTTACCGGTATCGCATATTTTTCTGCTATATCAGCAAAACCCGGACCGACGCCCATCAATGCTGCGTAAGTATACTCCAGAGCTGCAGCCCATGTGTCAGTTTCTTGGGTTTCGGGCACATCGGGATAAGTGGATTTGATAAACTCATACCAGATATCCTCTACAATTTTCTTGTAGGGTCTGGAATAGCAGCTTTTCATCATGCTCAGCGCTTTGCGCTTGACCTGCTCCCAGTCTTCCTTCCACTCTGCTTCCGGAAAGCTCAGCGGATCTATACTGACGTTTTTGATTTCCCCGTCAAAATCAACCGTGTAGGGCTCCTTGGCCCCAATGGTGTTCAAAAGAAAAATGCTTTCCATCTTAACATGGTTCTCCACATCCCGCTGCATAATGAATTTCCGTAAAACCGGTTCTGTTTCAAGCAGCCTTTCATTCTTCAGCTTGTTGAAGATCAGTTTGCGCAGGAAGCATTTATCAAAGTTGATGCCGAAATACAAGATCTCCAGTGCCTTATCATTCCCTTGGATCATCTCCCGGCATGCACTGCCTGGAAGTTCAATGAATTTGTAAATGAAGTCCAGCCGGTTCTTGATCTCATCCCGGGGCAGCTGGTAGATATAGGCAAGGTTCACTGCCCCTTCTTCATTCTCGGCTGCCTTCAGCGCCGCTTCGATATAATAACTCGCAATCCCATCCCCATTGTCCAGCTTACTGAGACTTTCCCACAGCCTGATGCTTTCCTTGAACCGCTTGCAGTTATATGCTGCTATTGCGGCATAATGGGTATACAGCGTGTTGTCTGGTGAAATGGTCAGCACCTTTTTATAAGCCTTATAGGCCTCCGCATGCTTGCCCAGGCTTCCCAGGGTATCAGCTATCTTATACAAATAATCCTCATTATCGGTTTGAAGTTTTTTGATGATCCGCAGTTGTTTTTCTACCCAGCTCGACACGCCCATCTTGTTGTAAAAAATGGCCAGGTTGCAATTTGCATGGACATTGCCTTCTTCATAAGTCAATACTTCACGGGCCAGCTCCACCGCTTTTTCGAAGGAGCCCAGGTAGTAATAGGCCAGTGCCAGATTATTCCTGGCAGGGATCGCATTGGGCAGCATTTCCACTACCGCTTCGAATTTTTGTGCTGCCTTCTCATACTCTCTTTTCTCAAGATGATGGATGGCCTCTTCTTCAATTGAATAGATCTTCTCCAGTTCCTCGTCATCCAGGTTGTTATTGGCGTCCTTGATCATGGTCAACATTTCAAGCAGTTCTTCTGCTTCCTCGGAGAACTCGCCGTCAGGATCCTTTTCCAGGTAAAGCTTGAAAAACTCCACAGACTTTTTTATCTTCTGCATCTGCAGATAGTTGCAGCCCAACCCGAAATAGCACTCCAGATAGCTGGGATCCAAATCCTTTATGATATTCAGCAGCACCTGGGAAGAGCGGTCCACTTCCCCCAGTTCGGCAAGAAGACCGGCATAATTGAACAGGATAAAGCTGTCCGAAGGCTTCAGGCCTGCTGCTTTCTCCATATATCTCAAAGCTGTATTGAGCTTTCCTTTTTGAACGTATTTAAAGCCCAAGTCAAAATAAAACTCGGCACCTCTTTCAAAAAGCACCACATTGCTCTTCATTCTATCACCGCCAAATCGCGTCATCATCGGTCTGCCGCTATTCCACTGCAGGCCCGGGCATTATCACCTTGAACAGGTTCCTTTTATCATTATTGACAATCTGAATATCGCCTATGTGCCTGAAGGCCTCCTGAATCCTTTTTAGTCCCATGCCGGATTTCAGGAACCGCTTCTTGTTGTCAAGAACCAGCAGGCGCTGGTATAGCCATTGGTTTCTTCTGCAGGGGTTACGCTCCTCGAATATGGATGCAATCTCGTCTTCTGCGCATATGGATCCGGGATTGCTGACCTCTATCCTTTTCTTTTCTATGTAGATCACAATGTCTCTGCCCATAACACAGTAATCGCGGTGTACCGCTGAATTGCATACCGCTTCAATACAACCCCCAATAGGATATTCCCTGTTTAGCGGCAAAACGTAGCTTGCAAGGTAATCTTCTACCCCATCCAGCATGGCAGTGATGCAGCCGGTAAAATAAGCATCCTGTCTTCCGCCCAGGTGATTAATAATCCTGATCCCGGTATGGGGAAGGAACTGCTGAGGATAACGGCCAAAAACCAAAAGGCCGCCTATCGTGGGATGGAAACGGGTGCTGTCCTCTTCACGGCCTACTATGCCGATCCCCTCCAGCAGCGTATAATGGTTATCGCTGCTGCTTGCCAACCCGGTTTTGGAAATATATTCGTTGATTCTCGCTTCGTCCAATTCCTTGATATCCACCTGATGCAACATGGTTTTCTCATATTGGAGCATGCCGGTTTCCTGAAGCATGCTGGCAATCTCTTCCCGTCTGGCAATGTCCGTCGTGGAGCCCCTTCGAATGTAAAAGGCCCCGTTTTGCCTTATTTGATGGGGTTTCTGGCTGCTCTTGTAAATGGTCAGCACCCCTACCGTTTTTTCCTCTACAGTGAAATCATCAAGCCTGACGGAGACCGGTGGGTCGCAGCGCTGACTGATGATCTGCTGGACCTGTTCTTCGGTATATTTCTTTTCTTCAATACCGAGGATCCTTTTGGTTTTATCCTCAATTCCAAAAACGATGTAGCCTCTGCCGCCTTTCGAATTGGCAATAGCGGTCACGTCTTTGGCCAGCTCTTTTTTATCGCTATCTGTTTTTAGTGACAGCTGCGCCTTGAAGTCCAGCTTGGTTCCTTCTGTCCGCTGCAGCAGGATATTCAGTTTTTGCCGGTCCATCCTTTCACCTCTTTACTGTCCATGTTGCACGTATCCTAGTTATAGTTTACCATAATTTATCCTCTTATTATAGTATTGTGCTAAAAAAGGACGGTTCACTTAAGAACCGTCCTTTTTGATCCAAATTACATCCTGTAATATTCAGCCATTTCCCGGATCATATTGAACCCATCCGTGGCTTTGTTCCGTCTGAGGGAGATACGAGTTACCGCAGCGCTTCTTCTCCTCTTCAGCCACAGTTTGATCTGTGACAGCTTCTCTTCTTGAATCATACCCTTGATAAAATTTCTATTTGTAATGGTTGTCATTTCTATCCCTACTTTCATATTTTCACTGATTTGCCGATGTGCTTTAGCCAATAGCCAATAATTCATACGAATCCCTCCTTTTGTCCGACACTGCTGCTGCGGTATTCCTCCCTATCAGGACCGAACCACCCTTTTGCTGACGATCATATCGATTGCCTCCTTTCCTAAGGTGATGGTTTTTTTATTCAATAATAAAAGGCCATGGTTACCCATGACCTTCTAAAGGCTCGCTTAAAATAAATAAGTCACAGGCGTTGGCCTGTGACTGTCAATACACTGTATCTCAATGTTTGGAATATCACTCAAACAATCTCAGGCCGCGATATGGAATTTTGAACGCACTTGGATAAGCCGCGAAAACAGGCGCGCCAAATGCAGACACATGGCTGGTACAATAAATGCCTTGGATTACAACAAACTTCATCATATTCACGACCTCCTTCCAATTTGTAATAATTTTTTCATCATTTTTAGTATATTGTAAATCTGTTTATAATATACCATGGATCGATGTATTTTACAATACTTCCAATCTTTACAATTTGATTACACAACAACACATTTGTCCTTCCAGGAAATACAAAAGCCAGTCCTATGAGAACCGGCTATATGCTTCAATTACTTCTTTATATTGTTCTTATAGGCATAGATGGCTGCCTGGGTCCGGTCGCTTACGTTGATCTTCCTGAAAATATTGGATACATGGTTCTTGACGGTCTTTTCACTGATAAACAGCTTATCGGCAATATCCTTGTTGTTCAGGCCCTCGGCTATCAGTGCGATAACCTCATACTCCCGCTGAGTCAGCTCATTTTCACTCTTGATTCGGTTGCCCTTGGGCTTGTTGAATTCCCTGATCAACTCCGCTGCAAGCTTGGGCTGGATATAGGACTCTCCATTATAGGCATCCCTTATGGCTTTAAAAAAGCTTGCCGAATCGGAATCCTTCAGAATATACCCTGATGCACCGATTTGCATGGTTTCCAGCAGGTATTCCCGGTCCTCATGGATGGTCAGGATGATGACTCTGGTATCTATATCTTCTTCCTTGATCTTTTTCAGGGCTTTAATCCCGTTCATAACGGGCATATTGATATCCAAAAGCAGTACGTCCGGTTTAAGGGCCTTCACTTTTGCGATGGTTTCCTCTCCGTTAGAAGCTTGCCCAACCACTTCAAAGTCCGGCTCCAGTTCCAAAAGCTGCTTCAGTCCTTCCCTAACGATAGAATGGTCATCAGCGATTAAAATCCTTATATTATTCACTCTATCCCTCCTCGTTAATTTGTATCGGTACACTTACAAATACTCGTGTTCCCTTACCCGGCGTCGTATTCAAATCAAAACGACCGTTCAAAAGCTCCACGCGTTCCTTCATGCTCAGAAGTCCGTACCCCCCGTCTTCTGTCACTTTAACCGCTTCTTTATCAAAGCCTTTGCCGTCATCACTGATCAGAATATTGACAAAGTCCTTTTTGAATTCAATGCGAAGCCCGGCATTTTTTGCACCGGAATGCTTCTTGATATTATTGAATGCCTCCTGAATAATGCGAAAGGCCGCAAGCTCAATAACGGACTTTAGTGCCACTGCTTCTCCGAAAACGTCAAAGTCAACGAAAATACCCGTTTCCTCTGCGTAGTTGGAAATATAACGCTGTACTGTCGGTACCAAACCCAAATCATCGAGAGACATCGGCCTGAGATCATATATGATTTTCCGGACGTCTCCCAGGCTGGATCTAAGAACTTGCTTCAGATTGTTCAGCTCGTCCTTGACCTTCTCCTTATCTATATCCACCAGCTTTTCACAAAGCTCTGCCTTGATGACCAAATTGGCCATCAACTGGGCAGGACCGTCGTGAATTTCCCTTGCAACTCTTTTTCTTTCCTCTTCCTGAGCTTTGATGATCCTGATTCCCAGAAACTGCTTCTGCTTGATATCTTCCAGCTGCATCGTCAGGTCCTGCAGGCTTCCGCTCAGATAGCCCATTGCCACTCCAACCTTTGAAACCAGGGATTCTGCTTTGGCCACGGTTTCCCTTACCATGCGCAGACGGCGCTCCAGCTCGCTCCTTCTTTGAATCAGCTGCTGTTCCTCTGCTTTCTTGGTAACCAGGCTGATCTGGAGATCCTTGGCTTTTTCATAGGCCTTTTTAATGTCTGATTCGGTATACTCCTTGATGTTCTTGCTGACGATCATTAACCGGTAACGGCTGTCTTTCTCCAGCTTTTCGAGCATATCCACCTGCTTGATGACTTCTGCCGTTTGATTGCGGATCATGTTCAGCTCTTCCTCAATGGTCTTGCATTCAGTTCTGGAGCTCTCAGCAATGCTGAAAATCTCTTCCCTGCTCTTGTCAATGACTTCAATGGTGCTCTGAATGATTTCATTTAGCCTATCGATACTAACACCCCTCCGTCGTCGGTACAGCAATGTAGGCATGACTCGCTCGTATTACCTCTATTATACTATCTATGTTGAAAAAGCGCAAATTTCCTTGAAAAATGCTGTTTTTCCTTCCCAGTTATATACTTCCGGAATACATATAAGGCAACAGACTGTCTTATACAGCCTGTTGCCTGCCATCTGCGCATAATTGAAACGGTGTCGGTTATATCGCTTCCAGCTGCCGGTGCTCTTGCTCATTGAGAAGATATGACAAATCCAGAATGATCAAAAGCCTGCTTCCCTGCTTTCCGATTCCTGTAATATACTTTCGTTCCGCACCTGCTATGATTGCCGGTGTATCTTCGATGTCCCCGGTGTCAATGGTCAATACTTCCGAAGCGTCATCCACGATAAAGGCAACCTGCTTGGTGCCGAAATTGATTACGACATTTCTTGTATTCTCCGTGATGCCGCCTCCGGAAATATTGAACCGCTTCTTCAGGCTGATAACGGGAATGACGGTGCCTCTGAGATTGATGATCCCTTCAATGAAATCCGGAACATTGGGTACCTTCACCGGCGCTTCATAGGGACCAATCTCCTGTACATTCATGATATTGACGCCATATTCTTCATTGCCAAGCTTAAAAACCACCAATTGTATTTCGGCCATGACGTTTCCTCCTTTGTATTCGTTTCGACGGTCACGAAGCATATTGTTTAAGTTGTTCCGAGGGCTTGTCTCCATTATACCACTAATAGGTATTTTGTGAATATTAATAATTTTCTACCAGTACTCTGTAA
Organism: Calditrichales bacterium MX18-03; assembly: GCA_021083345.1. Taxonomy (GTDB): domain Bacteria; phylum Bacillota; class Clostridia; order Lutisporales; family Lutisporaceae; genus JAJGRE01. The sequence goes on from JAJGRE010000002.1 coordinate 122,922, forward strand.
CACCGAATAATGCAAGGTTTAAGTGTTACAGAGTGTTAATGTTTTTTGCAGCCGCACTTGCACTGGACATCATGGCTATGTCCGCATCCGCAGTCAGGCTTCTTTTGGTCCTCCACAAACTCGATGCATTCCAACTGCTGTCTGACTTGTCCCTTGATGAAGGCCACATATTCCGAGCGCAGCTTCTGCTGCTCCTCCCGTTCCGAATCCGTCAGACCTTCCAATTTTGATTTTTTGGCAAGGTGATTGATCCGATCGATCATTTCTTTTGTTATCATATGCTATCCGCTCCTCTGCACGGCTGCTTCAACGGGAACACATTTATTCCAGCGTCCCGATCGCTTCTTCTACTGTATTGACCAACACTTCATTTTTTATCATGACATCAAGCTTATTCATTTCAATATACATGATCCGGTCTTCATCCACAGGTGCCACTTCTTTTCGGATGGCTGCATAGGCTTCTGCCGTTCCCCTGCCCAGCTTTGCGCTGCCGCGGAAGCTGATGGCCTGAGCAGCTGCGAAGGCTTCGATTCCCAATACTTTCTGTACATTGTCCAGAATGACCCTGGCTTTCCTTGCTGCAGTGGTTCCCATGCTGACATGGTCTTCCTGGTTGGCCGAGGAAGGAATGGAATCGACACTGGCCGGATGTGCCAGCACCTTGTTTTCCGACACGATGGAAGCCGCAGAATACTGCGTGATCATGAAGCCGGAGTTGAGACCGCCCTTCTTGGTCAGGAATGCAGGCAGGTCGTTGAGCTGTGGATTAACCAGTCTTTCCAGCCTTCTTTCCGATACATTTGCCAATTCTGAAACGGCAATACCCAGGAAGTCCATAGCCAAAGCGATGGGCTGCCCATGGAAATTTCCTCCTGAAATGACTTCTCCTGCTTCCGGGAATATCAGCGGGTTGTCAGTGGCGGCATTCAGCTCGATGGATACCTTTTCCTTGACGTATTGGATGGCATCCCGGCTGGCGCCGTGAATCTGCGGCGTGCATCTCAGTGTATATGCATCTTGAACCCGTATCTGGCCTTGTACCGTCGTCAGTCCGCTTTCTTCCGCAATCCTCAGTACATTTCTGGCAGTAACCATCTGCCCTTTATGGCCTCTTACCTGATGAACCTTCTCATCGAAAGCATTTGTAATACCCTTTAATGCTTCAAGGGTCATCGTAAAGACGATATCGGCATTTTTCAACAGGTTTTCCGCATCATACACGGCCAATGCGCCGATAGCGGTCATGACTTGCGTTCCGTTGATCAGAGCCAGGCCTTCCTTGGAGGTCAGCTCCACTACCGGGATTCCTGCCTTCTCCATGGCTTCTTTTCCTGTCATCCGCACGCCCTTGTAGATGGCTTCCCCTTCACCCAGCATAACAAGGACCATATGGGCAAGAGGCGACAAATCGCCGCTGGCGCCTAATGAGCCTTTTTCCGGTATGATGGGATGGACGCCCTTATTGAGCATATCGATCAATGTATTGACCGTTTCCAGTCGTATGCCGGAAAAGCCCTTCGATAAAGCGTTGGCTCTCAGAAACATAATCGCTCTGACTGTTTCCTCCGAAAGCGGCTCTCCAAGAGAGCAGGCATGACTGACAATCAGATTTCTTTGCAGCGCCTTGGTATCCTCCTTGGAGATATACACGTCGCTGAATTTCCCGAAACCCGTCGTTATACCATATACAACCTCTTCCCTGTCAACCAGTCCGTCGACAAACGCCCTTGCAGCCTTGATCTTTGCCACTGCCTGCTCGGAAAGCTGTACCTGCTGATGTCTTCTGGAAACATTTACCACATCTAGAATCGTGAGATGCTCGCCGTCAATAACCAGCCTCTCCGTTTGAATATGCGCCATTTGAAAATACCACTCCTTATTCTTTTATACGCTTCAAGCCCGTATTCCTTCGTATGCATGCATACGACAAGGTCTTGTTCTTATCAAGTCTATTCTACCAAAGTTTTTCAGCGGCGTAAACCATCCTTCTTAAAAGTCAACAAGGCTTCCAAAAAAAATGGAAGCCTTTAAAGCCATATCGCCTGCCGGATTACCTATTTCCTGCAAAAAGAAACCGCTCCGGATTGTTGTATACAAAATCATGCTTTTCGTCGTGGGTGAAGCTGGGCGATTGAAGGAACAAATCTATATAACCGCTGTAGGAGTCGATATAGAGCAGGTTGATCATAAAATCCGACCCGAACAAAATCCTGCCCATCAGCTTTTCCTTCTGCTGATCTGAATATTTTTCCAACATGGCTTTCAGCGACGCATAAAAAGCTTCGCTGAAGCCGCAGCAGGAAAAATCGGTATAGACCTCGTCATATTTTAGAACCAGCTCAAAAATCTGACGGGCCCATTGATCCCGGGTCAGTACCTTCCAGAACTTGCTGCTCTTGCCCATGTGGGCAAAATTGACTCTAAGCTGCGGATACTTTTCCAGCACTTTTTTCCATCGCTTCGGATTGGTCCGCAGCTCTGCATCCCTGGCCTTTCCGACAACAAAACCACCGTCGCTGCAGTGGACTGTAACCGGAATCCGGTGTCTCTGGCAGTATCCGTACAGATAATCCACTTTATCCAGTTCCGCCTTGCTGTCTTCCGGCCATGGGTCAAAGCCAAGAGGGGGATACAGTTTGACACCTGAAAAAAAGTTGCTGCCCATTGTCTCAATGTTGCCGTCAAATCCTGTCAATCTGTCATAATTTCGCCTGAGCCTCTCGTAGGTCCCGTTGTAGTCGGAGAAATATTTATCCAGCATGGTACGGATCTGGTCCAAGGAGTAGTTCTGCGTGTTGATTGCCAGGAAGGGATAAATCTCCAAAAGCTTATCCGGGCTTTCCTTCAGGTATTTCCTGATACCGTTGAACAGGTCGGTTACCTGCTCCACAATCGGTTTTTGCACCGGCTTTCCGTAAAAGATCCCCGGATCCTTCATATCCTTGTAGCCGAAATCCATCATCAGCGGCGTCAGGACGATTTTTTCATACAGCCTGCCGCCGACCTTCAGTCCTTTTCCTGCTGTATCCGACCGCCATGCACCGGAATGGTTCTTTAAATCCGCCTCCATCAGAAGGAAAAAACTTCCCATATCGTTTTCCATGACAGACAGGAGATTTCTCGTCCTGTTGATGGTCTTCCCCATAAAAACAGACACCACCGGTGCAAAAACCGCCATGGCAAAAGGAATATTGATCCGCTGCAAAAAGGCAGTCAGATTCGGATGGCTCAGGTTCATGGCATGGCAGTGGACATCGTAAAGCCTGGTTTCCCCCATTGTGTTCCCTCCCGTTTGTTCCTATCACTATCCATCTTATTCAGGCGTCCGCTTATCGGTGACTGTTTTCCCCTACGGCGATAACCAAAACCGATGCTGCTGAATATGATGTATGGATAATCTTTATAAAAGGAGAATCCCGCCATGGCCTATCCTGCCGGATTTGACAAGGAACTGGCCCTTTTTCTGGGCCGCTGCTGCATTGAGACCTATACACAGCTGAAATACAATGGCTGCTGCAATGTGCCGGAAGGCTTCCGGCGCAAGGCCGCCTTCAAGGCTGTTCCGGTGCTGGTTCCCGAGTGGTTCGGGTATATGATTGAATCCGCCGATGCCGTCGTCATTGCCTTCAGGGGAAGCCTTGCCAATCCCGACTGGCTGGCCAATGCCGCAGTCTTCCAGGTCACTTACCCCTATACGCCTTTGGAACTCAAAACACACGCCGGCTTTACGGGCATATACAGCTCCTGCCGGAAGCAGATTATGGATGCCTTACAGTGTGTCAGTACCGAAAAGCAGCTGTATATCACCGGCCATAGCCTGGGCGGTGCACTGGCAATCCTTTGCGCTCTCGATATTGCCGTCAATACGTCTTTCAGGCATCCGGTGATGTACAGCTTCGGAAGCCCCCGTGTCGGCGACCAGCGATTTGCCTACCTGTACAATGTCGTAGTCTCCGACAGCTTCCGCATCGTCATCGGCGGTGATGTGGTAGCGACGCTGCCGCCGGTAGCGCTCACGCCACCGTTATCCAAGGAGGCTTGGTATTTCGAGCATGTCAAAAGCGAGCTTCGGCTGGAGCAGCAAGGAGGCAGGCTTCCGGACAACCATCTGATGGAAGGCTATCTGAAGGCCTTGGTGCAGCTGGATGCGGCAGCAAATGAATAAAGTCCGCCCGCGCTTTTGCATTTAAAGCGTCAGGCGGACTATTTTATTTTAGATGCGGTCCCTTGTCATCTGCGCCGGGCACGCGGATTGCTTTGACCCGGCCTGTTTGTATTGGGCCTGTTTGTATTGGGCCTGTTTTGTTGGGGCCTGTTCTGCCTCGGCTTGATCAGGCATTTGCCGTCATAGCCGATGAGGTCCTCTCGTCCTGCTGCTACCAACGCTTTGTACACCAACTCGTAGTTCTTGGGGTTCCTGAACTGTATCAGCGCCCGCTGCATGGCCTTCTCCTCCGGGGTCTTGGGAACATAAACCGGCTTCATCGACCTGGGATCCAGCCCGGTATAGTACATGCAGGTTGAAAGAGTTCCCGGCGTGGGGTAGAACTCCTGTATCTGCTCGGGATTGTAGCCCATATCCCGGACATATTCCGCCAGTTCCACCGCTGCCTGCAAATCAGAGCCCGGATGGCCGGAAATCAGGTACGGCACCAGATATTGCTCCTTGCCCAGCCGCTTGTTCATATAGAAGTATTTATCTACAAAAGCATTATAAACCTTCTTCCCGGGCTTTCCCATATAGCGCAGGACGCGGTCGGACACATGCTCCGGCGCCACCTTCAGCTGCCCGCTGATATGATGCTGGCACAGCTCTTTCAAGAATGCATCGTTCTTGTCCGCCATGATATAATCATACCGGAGTCCCGAGCGGACAAAAACCTTTTTCACGCCCGGCAGGGAGCGGAGTTTTCTCAGCAGCTTCACATAATCCTGATGATCCACCTTCAGGCTTTTGCAGGGTGAGGGATGCAGGCACTGACGGTTCTTGCACACCCCTTCCTTCAGCTGCTTTTCGCAGGCTGCATGTCTGAAGTTGGCAGTCGGTCCTCCGACATCATGTATATAGCCCTTGAAGTCCGGATCCTTGGTAAGGGCCTCTGCCTCCTGCACAATGGATTCATGGCTGCGGCTCTGGACCACCCTTCCCTGGTGAAAGTTCAGCGCACAGAAGGAACAGCCCCCAAAACAGCCCCGCTGCGATACCAGACTGAACTTGACCTCATCCAGAGCCGGAACGCCGCCTTGCCGCTGGTAGTCGGGGTGATATTCCCTTGTATATGGGAGACTGTATATGTCATCCAGCTCAAGCTCCGTCAGGGGCGCCGCCGGTGGATTCTGAACAACAAACCGCTCCCCGTGGGGCTGGATCAGTACCTTGCCGGTGTGATAGTCCTGCTCCCTGTACTGAACCATAAAAGCCTCGGCATATTTCCGACGGCTTTCGGAAACCGCTTCATAGCCGGGTATCATCATGGACTCCGGGATATTGTCCAGCTCAGATGTCACAAAGGCCGTGCCGTTGATATAGGTCAGGTAGCGGATCTCCATACCGGCGTCCAGTGCCTCGGCAATCTGTACGATGGGCTTCTCCCCCATGCCGTATATCAGAAGGTCCGCCCGGGAGTCCAGCAGGATGGACCGTCTGACCTTGTCGTCCCAATAGTCGTAATGGGCAAAACGTCTCAGGCTGGCTTCGATTCCGCCGATAATGACAGGCACATCCTTATAAGCCTCCCGAATCCGGTTGCAGTACACCGTGACAGCTCTGTCCGGTCTTTTTCCCCTGATACCGCCGGGAGAGTACAGGTCTTCGCTCCTCCGCTTTTTCCCGGCCGTATAGTGATTGACCATGGAATCAATATTCCCTGAGGATACCAGAAAGGCAAGTCTGGGCTTGCCCAGTGCCTTGAAGGCATCCGCAGCTGTCCAGTCCGGCTGCGGAAGGATGCCCACCTTATAGCCCCGGCTCTCCAGCAGCCGTGCGATGATAGCATGACCGAAGCTGGGATGATCCACATAGGCATCCCCGCTTATATAAATGAAGTCAAACTGATCGATTTTCCTCTGCCGCATATCCTCCTTGGAAACAGGCAGGAAAGCATCTCTTGTACTCAAAGCATCACGTCCGTTTAATTATTTTAGGAACTACTCTTGGTTGTTCCTTACTTCAGTGGGAAGGCCGAAACCGGTGTATAGATCCGCTTTCCTGCCTTTTCTTCACTTTTGATCAGGGCGATTTCTCTGATCTCTATGGGCTTTATGCCCTCCAAGCTTATCCGTTCCTGCAGGGCTTCAAAAGGCAGCTTCAGCTTCAGGTCCTGGGCAATGGTGATATGGGGGGTATAAGGCTTTATCTCTCTTTTCAAGCCGATGCCGTGCATGCTGTCCTCAATATCCATATACAGGCCGTGCAGCTTTGCCAATTCTCCCGAGAACCCCAGCCACAGTGCATGGATGCTGTCCCTCCCGTCAAAGCAGCCCAGCCGGTCCACCTGAAGGCTGAAGCGCTCATGACGACTTGCAATGCCTCTTAAGGCTTTGGCGATGTCTACACTCCGCTTATCCTCAATCTCCCCGAGGAACTTGATCGTCAGATGAAAATTGCCGATGTACTTGAACCTGCCCCTTTCAGCCTGCTCTCTGACAGTGGTTTGTATGGCTGCAATCTTTTCCTTGCTTTCCTTGTTGAAATCCGTTCCGATAAAGGTTCTCATAATGCCCTCCCTTAGGAATAACTAAATGAGTTATTCCTTATATAGCCGCTATAAAATACGATGCCAGGACGAGTACCGCGCCGTCTGCCAGGAAAACGTACTCCCACCTCAGCCCTTCCTTTTTTTCCACCGCCAGCTCTTCACCGGCCTTCAGGCGCCTCAGCTTTACCTTCAGAAGGCTGAAAGGCATTACCAGGCCTGCTGCGCCTGCCGCTGCCATCAAAAATCCGGCAGTAAAAACGAAATTGCTGGCATAAAGCCTGCTGGCTCCGTTTAAAACGAAGGATAGGACAACGGGCACCGTTAATCCCACTCCCAGAATCACCCCGAAGAGTTTACCGTACTTCTTCACTTTCTCTGACGTCATTTTTTTCCTCCCGCCATGCCCATTTGCTTACTTTATATAAATCACGCTAATGCTCTTGCATTGAAGTTGTCTATATCTTTATTCTATACTTTTATAGCTCTTTTTACAACCAACTCACGCCCCTGCTGCATTACAACCCCAGCATTCTTTTCAGCATCAGCCCGTTCATCACCGCCTGTGCACGGAAATGGTTATTGAAGCTGACAAAGCAGTTCTCCGTCTCCTGTGCCAGGCCTTTCACCTTATCCGCCCATTCCTCCAGCTCCGGTTCCTTGTACAGATAGTCATACCTTTCATAGGCTTCCTTGTGATTGTACCATTTCTCCTGATTGCGGCCATGAAAGCGGATATAGGCGGTCTTGGAGGTATGCACCGACCGCCGGTCCAGAAGCCCTGCAATAGCCGGCTCGTCTACACACACGTAACCCAGGCCGTTTTTTTTCAGCAGGTCGAATACCTCCTCCCGCAGCCATCTGGCATTTCTGAACTCCACCACCAGTTCATCCTCCGGAAACTGTGCCTTCACCGACAGGATATAGGTCCAGTTTTCCCGGTTGCAGTGAAAGGAATATGGAAACTGCGCTACCAGGCAGCCCAGCTTTCCCTCCTGTCTCAATATGCCCACGGCGTCGGCAAACTGCCTGTATTCTTTCTCCCCTGCATTCCGCTGGTGGGTCATTGACTGGTGGAGCTTGACTGTAAACACAAAGCCTGCTGCCGTCTTTTTCTGCATGTTGTACATCATGTGGGAATTGGGGATGGCATAGTAGGTGGAATTGATCTCGGTAAAATCAAAGGCACCCGAATAAAAGCCCAACATTTCCCCCTGCTTAGTCCCTTCGGGATAGAAGGGCCCTATCCAATCCTGGTAACTATAGCCCGAAGTCCCTATGTAAAGCATGTTCTCCTCCCTGTTATAACCATAATCTGTTAAAATTATTATACTATGAATGCTTGTCCCTGAACAGTCTCAAAGGATGGAGCTCCCTGAGGCGTTCCCCCGCGAAGCTCCGCTGTTCCTCTATTTGTTTTTCAGGTCGGAAACAGCCTGGATCTCGTTGTAGATCTCTTCCGCATTTTTACCTTGAGCACTGATGACCCGGGTATTGGTAAGGGTATCCTGCATTCCCAGAAGGTTGGTATCCGCTCCGGTTACGACGATGGCGTCATATTTGTCCAGCGCCCTTCTGTTTTCCTTATTGCCGCTTTCCAGCGTCTCAACGGTGCAATCCTTGCTCTCCAGATATTGCCTGACATTGCTCAGGGTTTTTTCGACTCCTACCTTTTTCATGGTGCTACCTCCTTTATCGCTCTGAGCTTGAGATTTTATTATCTAGTTGTTCCTTAGTATCTATCGATTTGGATTTTTTATTCCGGTTGAATCCAATCTATTCCACATCGTTATTCGTATGTCAATCGGTTTTTGGGACTGTACAGCCTCCCCAAATTGGACTAAAATGGTTAATGTATCACCTTTTGAGAAATTGAAAAATTTTCTATTTCTTATAGAAAGATTCGACAAATTTATTATCTCCCATGTTGTATGATAATCATAAGGGCTGTCTCTCTGCTCAGGCAATTTTACCGAGTAAAGGATGATGGGTTTGAAAAAAGCGAAGTTGAAAACCAAAAACAACTATGCGACCTTTCTGTTCGTACCGGAAAGCCAGTCTACTGTCAGGACCTTCCGGATGCCCTTCTGGTTTCCGAGATTCACATTTTTCTCCATCGGTGCGCTGATTGTCGTTTCCATTGTGTGCATGGCCGGGCTTGCCTATCTGAAGTACCAGCAGGAAGCCAGCCTTGAGGAGATCCACCGTCTTGCATCCATCAACGGCCAGCAAAAGGGTGAGATCGAAAAGCTGATGCAAAGCGCCTCGACGCTTCAGAAACAGCTGGAGGAGAATTCAAGGATGCTGGAAGAGGTCAAGAAGGCTGTGGGGATTCAGACACCCTCCGCAGCACCGGACATCCAGTCTGATGCCGATACGATTTCTTCCACGGGCACCGGTGCCCTTACATATGATTTGCTGACTTACAGCAAAAGAGCCGACCTGACGAAGGATATCAGAGCGCTGGAAACCTCCTTCACATCCCTCGGCAGCGGGATAGCCGCACAGAAGCAGCAAATAGCCGACTCTGTCAAGCCGATCCGTGCACAGGTCACTTATCTGCTTGCCCGGCCCTCCATCTATCCGGTTGCTGCCGCCATTACCTGCAGCTTCGGAAACCGCAAGAACCCCTTTACAAGCAGAGGCAGTGAATTCCATCGCGGCATTGACTTCGGGGCACCCTACGGGGCCACGGTGTCAGCCACCGGTGACGGTGTCGTATTGTTCTCCGGCTGGCATGCCGGTTACGGCAGAGTGGTCATCTTATCCCACGGCTATGGACTTACAACGCTTTACGCACATAACTCAAAGCTTCTTGTAAAGCAGGGCGACAAAGTGAAAAAGGGCTCCCCCATCTCAAAGGTGGGCAATACCGGCCGCAGCACCGGCACGCATTTGCATTATGAGGTCAAGCTGAACGGCAAAAACGTCAACCCTGCAAAATACCTGCAATAACAAACGAGGGGGGAAGTACTCATGTTCGGGTCAAACAAGAAATTCGACAACGGAGAAAAAATCGATACCCTGATCGGTAAAAACACGGTTCTGGAAGGCACCTTGAGCGGTGAAGGCACTGTCCGGGTTGACGGCAAGATCAACGGCGGCATCAATATTACCGGCAACCTGATTCTGGGAGAGGAAGGTTTCATCGTTGGCAATATTAAAGCGGAAAACGCCTTCGTTGCCGGCACCATCGAAGGCAATGTGACGGTCAATGTCCAGCTCCACCTGACGCATACGGCAAAGCTCACAGGGGACCTGCTGGTAAAGAATGTGGTCATCGATGAAGGCGCCGTATTCAACGGCAACTGCAAGATCATAACCGGCACATAGGCGTGCCTGTCCCGAAATTTGTTGATAAGAAATAGCTGAGACTGCATAAGCGGCTGCATACCGGCCGGCTCCTGCAGTCTTTTTTAAGTCTTTTTTATTTGACCAAATGCGAACATATGTTCTTATGCAATTGGGTAAAATATGGTGTAAGCGGGAGCTAACCGGCGTCTAACCACTCCTATGGGGCGCTGCGAAGTTAGACTATTTTTATCCAAGAGAGTAATATTATTATTAGCAAACAGCGGAGGCGGGGAGCAATATCCTATGATAATGAGGTGGTTATAGTGGGAAGAAAACCAATTGATATGCTGGCAACATACTATGCCAATGGCAAACCGGTGCCCCACCGTTTTAAATACGCCGATGAAGATGGAAGTGAAATCATCATCCGGATAGAACGGATCCTGCAGAGAGACCAGAACAACCATGCCGGCAACCGCATGCTATGCTATAAATGCGAGGCCCGGCAGAATGATACGGCCATTCCCCTGGACCTGCGGTATGAATTGGATACCTGCAAGTGGTACCTTTATATGCTTTAACTGTCACACTTTTCCTCCCTTGAAAATATCATTATAGTAGGACAAGATAAAAGGAAACACAAAAGAAAGGAGTCTGCTTCAACACTGCGGTTGAAGCAGACTCCTTCAATGCTTCTTACAGGCTTCCCGCCTTCAATGCTTCGATCTCAGCCCTGTTAAAGGGCCCGCCGTGGGAAACAAAAATTTTTTTGGGCGAATGACCCAGGATCTTGTCGATGCTTTGCTTCAGGCTGTCCAGGTCACTGGCGAACATGGGATACTGTGGCTTTTTGTTCAATACGAACCCGCCCATCATCAGATCCCCGACGATGCAAATGCCGTTTCCCAGTACCACGGACATGGAGCCCGGCGTATGTCCCGGGGTTTCAATGATCTTTCCCTGTATTCCATACGGCGAAAGGTCCATCTCGCCGTCAATGACAAGGTCCGGCTCAACCCTGTCATACTGCTTGTTGCCTGTCAGGGACATGAACAGCCTTCCTTTGAGCCCCGTGGGCTTGATTACTGCATTGGTCCCGTTCCGCAGGCATTCTGCCTCGTGTTTGTGAACAGCCACCTTGGCCCTGGTGATTTTCTTCATTTCCGACAGGCCGCCGAAATGGTCGTAATGGGCATGGGTAATGACGATCAAATCGATATCCCCGGGGCTGATGCCTGCTTCCCCAAGCCGGTTGACAACGGCAACCTCGCTGCCGGGTATGCCGGTATCCACCAACACGCAGCGCTCTCCCCTGATAACAAAAGCCGAAACCATTCCCAAGGGAATCCGGATCACTTCACTCTTCATTTTTTCCTCCTTCGGCATACTCCTGCTCAAGTAGGGACATCACCAGCATGGACCGGTATCCGTCCCTGTGCCGCTTGCATTCCCGCAGCAGGCCTTCCCTTACGAAGCCTTCCTGCTCATACAGGGAAATGGCCTTCACATTATCCTCATAAACATCCAGCCACAGCCGGTGGCATTTAATCACCTCAAAGCCGTATCGCTGAATGAAACGGACACTGGTTCTCCCATAGCCCCTTCCCTGCTGCGACAGTGCAATGCGCCTGAATTCAATGACGCTGTCGGGACTTCCGATTCCGGACAGGAGAATATAGCCCACAAGCTCCTGAGTATCCTTCCGCCATACGGCAATATGCTGCTCATCTTCTCCCCGGATCGCTGCCAGATGCCGCTCCCTTGACCAGGTGTATACATACTTGCTGTTGTCACTCTCTATTTCCATGATCCGCTCCAGATCCTCGGGCCGGGTATTGCAGAATACCAGCCCCTCCAGTTCCATTAAACCCTCATGCACACTTAACCCCCCCTTTTTCTCTCTAACACACACAATTTATTCCCTATTTGCCGCTTTTGGCATGCTTCCGCAAGATTGCCTGCATCTGCTGCACCTGTTCCTTGCTCTTGAAGCTGCGCTTGGGAATGGCAAAAGCCAGCTCCTTCTTATCGATGAACAGGGCAAAGCCATGACTGAATTCAAACACCTTGTACATTTTTCTCCAGTAATACTCCTTGTTTATGTCATCCGGCTCCACAATGATTTTATCGTCAGCAATCCGCAGGTGGGTTTCCTTGTCCAGGTAGTTATGTGTTTTGGCTTCATGGTATGCTACCAGATAAGCCCGGATGAAGGGCGCACTGAAAAGAAAAATGATGCCGATGTTAAGCGTTATGCCTTTCATGAGATTATAGTTTTTTGTTGCGAACATAACATAGACCGCTGTAAACAGACTGAAGGTATAGATGATCAAAACCACGGCAGATATCAGATTCACCAGTTTCCCGGACCACTGGATGCTGAACAGGGACAGGTAATATCTAAAATAATCCCGCATGCTCAGTTTTACCTTCAGGTCAAAGGTTTTTTCCTTACTGTAGCTCAATTTTCCAGCCCCCCGATCTTTCTCAATAAAGGGATATGCCGCGGAGGCATATCCCAAAGCCCTTTCTATAAGCCTATTGCCTGCTTCAACCGTGCGATAACCCTTTCAGCGCCCATGGCCTGCATGATCTCGTACAGGTCCGGCGTGTTTTTCCTGTTGGCTACGGCAATCCGGATCACGGTTGTCACATCCCCTATATGTCCCTTGTAGTCCTGCGGGTTCTTCTTGTAGGACTTAGCATCCCGGGCGTAGCCCAGCGCCTCGCAGAAGCCTCTGACGCGGTCAAGCCACATATTCTTGTCGTCAGAGGCAGTATAAAGCTCCATGTAGCCCTCCAGGATCCGACGGATCTCCTCCTGCGGGATATTTTCAGGGAAACCGTACCCAGCCTTGACTTCTTCAAGGAACAGCTCATCAAAGAAGTATTGGAGGTAAGCCCGGACGTCCGACCATTTGCCGATATCCTTTCTGGGCTTTTCGGTGCCCCTCTCGATGCTGAGGATCTGCTTCACATAGCTATCATCCCCGCTTAAGAGAAGCGCCAGCTCCGGATCATATTCCTGCGCCCATTCCAAAGCAAGTCCATAGACCTCATCCGCCGTCATGATGGCAATCAGGTCCTTGCTCATGTCCGTCAGCTTGACAATGTCGAACAGCGCGCCGCTGACGCTCATCCTGTCCAGTTCCACTATGAAGTTGGTATTGGGCTCCTTGGGGTTCTCCCTTCGCCACTCTTCAAAGGTAGAGTTGATCAGGTTCAGCAGATACTCGATGACCGCCACACTGGGGTAGCCCTGCTCATGATAGAAGCTGACAGCCGCTTCGGGATCCTTCCGTTTGCTAAGCTTACGTTTGCCTGTTCCTTCCGCCTTCATAATGGGTGATACATGGGCATACTGAGGCGTCTCCCACTCCAGCATTTCAAACAGCATCAGATGCAGCGGCGCCGAGGGCAGCCACTCATCCCCCCGTATGACGTGGGTAGTCCGCATCAGGTGATCATCTACCGCATGGGCGAAATGATAGGTGGGCAGTCCGTCGGATTTGATCAGGACCATGTCCTGATCGTTCTCCGGCATTTCGATATCGCCTTTGATCAGGTCGTGAAGTATAATCCGCTTGTCAGGGTTATGGGGGGATTTGATCCTCAGGACAAAGGCCTTCCCCTTTTCCAATTCCGCCCTGACCTGCTCCAGGGAATAATCCCGGTGCTTTGCCCATTGGCCGTAGTATCCGGGATTTGCCTTGATCGCCTCCTGCTGCTTCCTGATCTGGTCCATTTCCTCTTCGGAGCAGAAGCAGGGGTACGCACAGCCCTTTTCAACCAACCGCTTGGCAAAAACTTTGTAAAGCCCCATTCTTTCGCTTTGCTTATAAGGTCCGTAGCTGCCCTTTTCTTCATCCAGGTCCGTTACACCTTCGTCAAAATTGATACCGAAGCTGGACAGCGACCGGACGATATTGGCAACCCCGCCCTCCACTTCACGCTTTTTATCGGTATCCTCCACCCTCAGGTAAAACACGCCGTTGCTCTGATGAGCCAGACGCTCCGATACCAACGATACGAACATGCTCCCCATATGGACGAAGCCCGTAGGGCTGGGGGCAAAACGGGTCACCTTGGCGCCTTCCGGCAGGCTGCGCTTGGGATACAGCAGCTCACAGTACTCCGGAAGCCGCTCCACATCAGGATATAATAAATCAGCCAATGCTTTGTAATCGTTCATTCTTATCCACCTTTTTTCATTTAGTAAGTTCAATATGCTTTTATAGTTGAGAGTTAATGGCAAATAACCTTGCCAACAGTGGTCTGTATAATGACGTATCTTTAGCTGTTCAGTTCAAAGGACTTTGCGAAGGATTATTCAAAAGTCGTAAGACTGGCACGGACGCATCGGCATAAATGCCAACGGCAGTTGCCAGCATTTATTGCCGCACCTGCACGAGGCAAGGTTTTAAAGCGTTAGATTTTTTAATAATACAAGCAACTAGTCCTTTCTGATAAGGCTAACAATACGGGCTTATACATACCATCCGTTACAATCAAATTTGCCATTGCTTCAACTATTCTGTGTCAGTTTCATGGCCCATTTGTTCACCTTATACAGGATCCTTTCCTCATCCAAGGTGATCAGGTTCCGCTTTTCCATCACCAGGCTGCCGTTGATCATCACCGTCTCCACATCTGCAGACGAACCGGAGTACACCAGTGCGGAGCGGACGTTGTACTTCGGATAATACTGGGCCTGCTCCGTATCCAGGATGATCATATCTGCCGGGCTTCCTGCAGCCAGCGTTCCAAGACCTTCAAAACCCAAAGCCCTGGCGCCGTTGACAGTGGCCATCCGGAGAACGGCATCCACTGGTAAAGCCGTGGGATCGTCTGTTGAAACCTTCTGCAGATAGGTAGCCATCCGCATTTCTTCCAGCATATCCAGATTGTTGTTGCTGGAAGCACCGTCCGTCCCCAGGCATACATTAATGCCCTTCTCCAGCATCCGGCTGACAGGGGCTATTCCGCTGGCCAGCTTCATATTGCTTCCAGGGTTGTGCACCACCTGGACGCCCCTCGCTGCCAGGATGTCCATATCCTCATCGTCCACCACCACGCAGTGGGCAGCTACAGTGGTATTGCCCAGCATACCGATCCGATCCAGATACCTGACAGGGGACATGCCGTACTTCTCTATTGCATTCCGCACCTCTTCCTTGGTTTCTGACAAATGAATCTGTATGGGGATCCCATGTTCTGCGGACGCTTTCACAACCTTCCGCAGGTAAGCCTCGCTGCAGGTATAAACGGAATGGGGTCCCAGCATGACCTTGATCCTGCCGTCACTGCTGTTATGATACTGCCTGTAGAGTTCAAGGTTTTCCTTCAGCCGGTAATCCAGGTCTTCTCCTCCCGATTCACCCTGAAGCCCTCTGGATAATACGGCACGCATTCCGGCTTCGCTTGCGGCCTTTACCGTACTGTCCATAAAGAAATACATATCCGAATATACCGTAGTTCCACCTTTGATCATCTCAACCATTGCCAGCAGGCTGGCCCAATAGACCGCCTCATCCGTCAGTTTGTCCTCCAGGGGAAAGATTTTCGAAAACAGCCAATCCATCAGTTTCATATCATCCGCATAGTTCCTGAACAAGGTCATGGCTGCATGGTTGTGGGCGTTGGCAAAACCCGGCATTACCGTTTTATGGGTACAATCAATGATCCTGTCGTACCGGTCGGTCAGACCGGCTTCTTCACCGCCAAGATAGTCAATCCTTCCGTTCCGGGTGCCGACGAAGCAATTCGACCTGACACCACCCTCGACTTCCGGAAGAATGACCTGGGCGTTTTTCAGCAGTATGCTCATCCCTATTCTCCCCAGCCTCTCAAGTATTCCTCCTGCTCCGGTGTCAGCACATCGATCTGTATCCCGAGAGCAGAAAGCTTCATCAGGGCAACCTTTTTATCTATTTCCTCCGGCACCTCGTACACCTTGTTTTGCAGCTTCCCTGCATTTTCATTGACATACTTGGCCGACAGTGCCTGCAATGCAAAGCTCATATCCATGATTTCCGCGGGATGCCCGTCGCCCGCCGCCAGGTTGACAAGCCTGCCTTCAGCCAGTAGGTTAAGGGTCCTGCCGTCTTCCATGACATAGCCCATGATGTTCCTTCTCATCGGCTTGATTTCTTTACTCATGGCCTCCAGCTCCGGCTTCCATACTTCAACATCAAAATGACCGGCATTGGCTAAAAGGGCCCCGTTCTTCATGACCTTGTAGTGCTTTCCGGTAATGACCTTCGAGCAGCCTGTAACTGTTACAAACATATCGCCGATGGGCGCAGCAGCATCCATCGTCATGACCCTGAAGCCGTCCATATATGCCTCAATCGCCTTGATGGGATCCACTTCGCATACAATGACGTTGGCGCCCAGCCCCTTGGCTTTCATGGCAACACCCTTGCCGCACCAGCCGTAGCCGATCACCACCACATTCTTGCCTGCTACAATCAGGTTTGTGGTGCGCATGATGCCGTCCCAGACGGATTGGCCGGTGCCGTAGCGGTTGTCGAAAAGATATTTACAGTAGGCATCATTGACCGATATCATCGGAAACTTCAACAGCCCTTCCCGCTCTCTGGAACGAAGCCGCAGGACACCGGTGGTGGTTTCCTCGCAGCCGCCGATGACCTTCGGCAGAAGCGCCTGCCTTTCGCCATGCAGCAGGTGCACCAGGTCTCCGCCGTCGTCGATTACGATATCAGCGTTGATATCCAGGGCAGCATTGAGATGCTCCAGGTATTCCTTGTCGGTGGAATTGTACCAGGCATACACATGCAGGCCGTCTTCCACAAGCGCCGCTGCAACATCATCCTGGGTGGACAGCGGATTGCTGCCTGTGATGGAGACCTCTGCGCCTCCGGACTTTAGCACCTTGGCCAGGTAAGCCGTTTTGGCCTCCAGATGGATGGACATGACGATTTTCCTTCCGGCAAAGGGCTTATCCTTTATAAATTCCTTTTCAATCGCTGAAAGAACGGGCATATAGCCCTTGACCCACTCAATCTTTTTATGGCCCGAATCAGCCAGTCCAATATCCCTGATTATACTGTCCTTCATTTTTTACCTCCAGATTGCCTATATTTTCTTCCGTATCCTATTACCATTATAGTATAACCGCTTTATCCGTTTCAATCTCGAAAAAAACCGGTCTTCATGACCGGTTTTTCGTCCTGTTTTACCCTTCTGCGCAGATACCGCCCATGAGGACGCCGGTGATGCTGCCGGCCGCATCCCTGACGGGGCCAGCTTCCTCAGGAAGCCTCTATTCAATGCAAAGGTCCGCAGACATTACGCCTTTGATGCTGCCCATATTATCCTTAAAGGGTATGGATATGGTAATGCAGTAGTTATACGAAAAATTGGAGATATACGGCTCCGAGCAATACGCCTTCCCCTGGATAGCTTCCTTGAAATAAGGCCTGAAGGAGTAATCGCACAGGGGTACTGCCTCCAGGTCGCTTTCAGAAACCATAATTCCATTCTCATTCATGATCCCCATGTATTCAAACTGCGGATGCTTTTTGCTTTTCTCCACCAACAGATCCGCAGCCTGGTCAACAGGGATGCCTCTGCCGTTCATCTCTGATGCAAGGGCCTCCAGTATGGAGAATCCCTCTTTCACCATCAGCCTTTCTTTATCCCGGATCTTGATCTTATTGATAAAGCCTTTCAACAGCACATCGATCTTGTCCGTGGCTTCCTTCACACTCCGTGTCAGCTGTGCCATTTCTGCCATTGCCGCTGACTGCTCCTGGGCTGATGCCGACACCTCCTCGGTAAAGGACACCGACGCCTCGGCAGCTGCCGCCACATTGTCCATCATCCTGTTGACATCTTCCGCTACACCGGCAGACTGGTTCACCAGCTCCAATATCTGCCGGACAGCTTCATAGGTCCTCTTTGTTGCCTCTACGACTTGTGCAAAGGATTCCTGTGACTGGTCTGCATAGCGTATATCTTCAGCCAGCACCCGAATCTCATTATTGGCTTCATAGGTAATGCGAGATATTTCGGCATTGATGGCTTCAACCAGCTTCCTTATCTCACCGGCAGAAGCCGAGGACTGCTCAGCCAGCTTCCTTACTTCATCGGCCACAACGGCAAATCCTTTTCCCTGCTCCCCGGCCCTTGCCGCTTCGATTGCCGCATTCAGCGCCAGCAGGTTGGTCTTGCCGCTGATATCATTCACCACCGTTATGATACTATTGATTTCATCTGCCTGCTTTTGCAGCACCTGTACATTGGCAGCCAGCTTGGTGCTGATTTCCGCCGCATTTTTCATCTTCTGGATCAGACTCCGGAAAACGGCATTGTTGGTTTGTATGGTCCCGATCATCTTTTCTGCAATGTCTTGGGCATCCTCTGCATAATGACTGATAGTTTTTGCATTGTCGGTCATTTGCAGGGTGCTGGCCTTGGTCGAAGCCACAAATTCCGATTGTCTGCCCGCGTTTTCGGCAACCTCGGCTATGGACAGGGCAATCTCATGGCCTGCCTTATCCGTCTGTTCGATATTCTTCTTCAGCGTCTCCGCCAGAAGCATGTTTTTTTCGGATACCTGTGCTATTTCGCAAATGATGGTTTTTATGTTTTTCACGATCCTGTTTATAATGACTCCGACCCCACCCAATAAGCCTTTCTCCGACGCTCTCACCGCTAACTGCCCTTCAGCAATGACAGCTGCGTTTTTTATCAGCTTCTCTATGGATTTGAATATACTGCTGACTCCAAAGAAAAGCAGGAGAAACGCAATGATACCCGACGACACGCCTGCAATCAGAAGCTGCTTTGCAAACGCTCTGGAAAACTGCGTGGTTATCTCCGCTGCTGCCTGCTGCCCCTCCGGGCTGCCTGAAAGCAGCTGGAGCACGATGTCCCTGGCGCCGGTATAAAGCAGGAAGCATGCTCCGGCAAACAGTACCATGAATAGGATCGTGATGCGTAAAATCAACTTCAGCTTCATTTTACAGAACCTCCTCTATGCTTTTGTACCAGACCGCCGTGTATGCAAGTTTGTCTTTACCCTGCTCCTATTCTTCACTCTCCAGCTCATCCAGGAGCTTTGCAAACTTCTCAACCTTTTTCTGTACCTTGTGGAATACCGTTTCCCCAGGGTATCTGCCGTCCTGGTCTCTGACACCTGCCGGTACGTCGGTCAGAATCTCGATGCCTTCCTCAATGGTTCTGACGGGATAAATGTGGAACTTTCCTGCTTTGACTGCATCGATGACTTCGTCGTTAAGCATCAGGTTAACCACGTTCTGATGAGGGATCATAACACCCTCATCACCCTTCAGCCCCCTGACCTTGCAGGTTTGGTAGAAGCCCTCGATCTTTTCGTTGACACCGCCGATGGGCTGTATTTCACCCTTCTGGTTGACGGATCCGGTCACGGCAATATACTGCTTGATGGGAACCTCCGCCAGGCTGGAAAGCAATGCATACAGCTCGGTGCTGGAAGCACTGTCTCCCTCTACGCCGTCATACAGCTGCTCGAAGCAGATGCTGGCTGCTATGGATAAGGGGATCTCCTGGGCAAAACGCTCTCCCAGATAGCCCGTCAGAATCAGAACGCCCTTGTCATGGATGCTGCCGCTCATTTCGACTTCCCGCTCGATATTGACAATCCCTTTTTCTCCTGCAAAGGTCACTGCTGTGATCCTCGAGGGCTTGCCGAAGGAATAGTCGCCGAAATCCAGCACCGATAACCCGTTGACCTGCCCTACCACCCTTTCTTCGGTGGAGATCAGCACAATACCGGTATCGATGTACTCCTGCATTTTTTCCTCAATCCGGTTGGACCGGTAAATTTTCTGGGAGATGGCCTTCTTGACGCTGTCTCTTGTGACGAGCCCCGCTCCGTCTATCCTGGCCCAGGCATCGGCTTCATAAAGGATCTCTACGATATCGTTAAACCGGGTAGACAGCTTCTGCTTGTGCTCCGCCAGCCTCCGGCTGTATTCAATCACACAGGCTACTGCTGAACGGTCAAAATGCAGCAGCTCTTTTTTCTCGCAGTGCGAGCTGATGAACTGGGCATACTTCAGGCAATTCTCCGCATCGGAATACATATCGATATCAAAATCCGCCTTGATTTTGAAAAGCTTTCTGAAATCCTCATCATAGCTGTACAAGGCCTGATAGATCTGAGCGCTGCCGATGATGATCACTTTTACGTTCAAAGGTATGGGCTCAGGCTTCATGCCGCCGGATACGATACCGGCCATGGCGTATATGTTCTCAATGGCGATGCTGCCGGTCTTCAAGGCACGCTTCAGGCCTTCCCAGGTCTCGGGGCTTCTCAGGATATCCGACATATTGATGATGATGTACCCGCCGTTGGCCAGGTGGAGTGAGCCGGGCTTAATCTTTGAAAAATCGGTGGTGACCACGCCCATGTTGCTTTCATACTCGATCTTGCCCAGCAGGTTGTGGTATTTGGGATTGGACTCGAACACCACCGGCGCCCCCTTGGTATCCCGATGGTCTACCAACAGGTTTACCTGATATTTCAGGGTGAAATCCTTCACCCGTATCTTCTCAACCAAGTCCAGCTCTTCCTGCTCGCCCTTGTCTGTGTTCCTGAAGTCCTCAATATTCTGTATGATCTCCCGTTGTACCGACTGCAGGTAGTCCAGGACATTCTTATGCTGCCCGTATTTCTCCTTCAGCTCCATCACAGGCTGTTCCACCGCAACCAGTGCGATTTTTGTTTCCAGATGCTCGATTTTGTCCCTTACGGCTTTTTCCAGTTCCCGGATGTGCTTCATGGTTTCCATCAGCTTGTTCTGTACGTTGAAGGAAGCTTCCTCCAGGCGTCTGCGGTCCTCAGGACTCATGTTGATATAATCCTTCTCCTCCATCGGTTTTCCGTCAAGCAAGGGTACCGTCGCCAGCCCCTGCTCACTCTTTCGGACCACAAAGCCATGGACTTTTGCATACTCATTGAAGCCCTCCATAAACTGGGAGCTCTTTTCCTGATATTCCTGAACGATCTGGCTTTTCTGCTTTTCGTAGGCCTCCCCGTCAAAGGCTTTGGGTATCTTTATCTTCAGACTCTTGACCAGCTTTTTCATATCCCTTTGCAGCTTAAAGCCCATGCCCGCCGGCAGGTTGATGCAGATGGGTTTGTCAGGATCCTTAAAATTATAGACATAACACCAGTCTTCAGGTACTTTTTCATTGATGGCAGTCCTGCTGACGATGGCTCTGGTATAGCTGCTCCTGCCCGTACCTGTAAGGCCTGAAACGAAGATGTTATAGCCGGACCGCTTGATGGCAAGACCGAATGCCATGGCGGAAGCGGCCCTTCCCTGGCCGATGATCCCATCCAAAGGCTTCAGCTCTTCTGTTGTCTCAAAGCCGAAAGCCAAACAATCACAACGGTTGCTCAATTCTTCCGGTGTTAATTCTCTATAGCTGCTCATAGACCGTTCTCCTCTCAAAAAAATGCATGATAAAACATACAATTTGTCGCATTTTACTAACGTTGCCACATTTTCTTAAATTTTACCATACCGACTTCAAATATACTATGTGAATATCCCATGAATTGCTATTTTGTTTTGGCGTCGTAGAAAGAAAGCAGGATAAATTTTGGAAGCCGCATCATCCTGCCGATGCGCCGCGGTTCCTTTATCAACCGGTAGAACCACTCCAGCCCTGCCTTCTGATAGAATTCCGGCGCCCGTTTGACCCTCCCGGCCAAAACATCGAAACTGCCGCCCACACCCATGGCGATCTTTACACACAGGGTATCCCGGTGCCTGAAGATGAACTTCTCCTGTTTGGGTGCGCCCAGGGCCGCCAACAAGATATCCGCACCGCTCCTGTTGATTTCTTCAACAATGCCGGCCTCATCCCCGGCATCAAAATAACCGTTGCGGGTGCCCGCCACCACCAGCCCCGGAAACCGCAGCTTGAGCTTTTCGGCTGCTTCCTCCGCGATGCCCTCCTTGCCGCCCAGCATAAAAATCCTGCAGCCAAGCCCGTCGCCGACTTCAAACAGCCTGTTCATCAGATCAAAGCCCGCCACCCGCTCCTGCAGCGGCATTCCATAAAACCTCGAAGCGATGACTACCCCGATGCCGTCCGGCACCACCAACTGCCCCTTATTCAGGATTTCTTCCAGTTCGGGGTCCTTTACCGCCTCTATCAAAATTTCGCTGTTGGGCGTAAAAACCATGCTGCAGCGCTCTTCCTGCAGGTATTCCCTGAGTCTGTCCACTGCTTCCGCCATTGTGACCCGGTCAATCCCCACACCCACTATTTCAACTTTTCCGTTCATTGTTTCACCCTTCCTGTTATTGCTTCCGGCGCTACAACGCCTATCCAATGCGTCTCTATGCTATTATAACATATCGATGCCCTGTTGGCAGTGCTAGTACTCTGTTAACCCTAATTCTATATATTATCGCCGGTTAAATTTCCGTAGTACTGCGTTGGTACAAAAAATGCCAACAGAGTTGGATTTTTTTGTGATCACTCGCAATACATAGAGTATTACTCACTCCTCCGCCTTGGTTTGCGGGTATCCTACGAAAATTTTCCTCGCCGAGTAATACATGGTTTAGAGTTAACAGAGTACTAGAACCCCTGCAAGACAATTTTGACTTCAATATATTATCAAATCTGCAAATCAATGATATAATGTAATAATGTAAAGGGACACGCCTTGCTGGAGTTCAGGGTATTGCTTTTATGTTAAGGAATGTCCCTTTTTGAATGGTGTAACTTAAATGCTTGAATAGCAGATAAAGCTGGAAAAGAATCGAAGAATCGTATAAATGAATTAAAACTGTAAAGATAAGGGGTCGAAAAAATTGGAAAAAATCTTGATAGAAGGCTCAAACAAGCTGCAAGGCGAGGTCACCATCAGCGGCGCTAAAAACTCTGCTCTGGCCATACTGCCTGCAACCATCCTGGCAGGTTCTGCATGCACCCTCAAGAACCTGCCCGCCATCAAAGACGGCGTTTATCTCAGGGACATGCTGATCCAAATGGGGGCCAAGATCCACATTTCCGGCACGGACCGGATCGAAATCGACAGTACAGGCATTCACACGCATAAAATCGATATTGAAATCGCCCAAAAGATGCGGGCCTCCTACTATTTCCTGGGTGCGCTTTTGGGCCGGTTCAAAAAGGCGGAGGTACCCTTTCCGGGAGGCTGTGAAATCGGCGTAAGGCCCATCGACCTCCATCTCAAAGGTCTGGAAGCATTGGGTGCAAAGATAAAGATTTCCCACGGCATCATCAAGGCAAAAGCGGATGAACTGATTGGCGCACCCATTTACCTGGATGTCGTCAGTGTCGGCGCAACAATCAATATCATGCTGGCCGCCTGTATGGCCAAAGGCATCACGGTCATCGAAAATGCGGCCAAGGAGCCCTATATCGTTGACACCGCCAACTTCCTAAATGCTTTGGGCGCCAATATCAAAGGCGCCGGAACCGACGTCATCAAGATCAAGGGCGTCGAAGCCCTTGGCGGCTGTGAGCACAGCATTATTCCGGACCAGATGGAAGCCGGCACCTATATGGTGGCCGCTGCTGCCACGAAAGGCGATATCCTGATCAAGAATATCATCCCTACCCATTTGGAATCGGTTTCGGCCAAGCTCCGCGAGATGGGTGTGGAGGTAACCGAATACGAAGATTCCCTCCGTGTGAGATCTGTGGGGAAAGCAAAGGCCGTCAACATCAAGACCATGCCCTATCCCGGCTTCCCTACCGACATGCAGCAGCCCATGAGCGTCCTTCTGGCAGTTTCTGAGGGGACCGGCATCGTGACCGAGAGCATCTTCGAATCCCGCTTCAAGTACCTGGACGAGCTGAAGCGGATGGGGGCTAACATAAAGGTGGAAGGCAGGGTTGCCATCATCGAGGGCGTCCACAAGCTTACAGGCGCCTCGGTATACGCCACCGATCTGCGGGCCGGTGCGGCCATGGTGGTTGCAGGGCTCGCAGCAGAAGGAAAAACCCTGATCAGTAATGTCAATTACATTGACCGGGGCTATGAGCGTCTGGAAGAAAAACTGATCAATCTGGGAGCAAAGGTGAGACGGCTGGAGGAGGAATAGAACGCGTTCAGATTATACGGATATTTAACGGGGGGAAATAAATATGATTAAATCGAAGCAGTATCTGACACTGATGATTTTGGTTATATTCGCTATATCTTCAATAGCAACCGCCTATGCTGCACCTGCAGTGCCGGCCAGCACGCAGAAGATACCCAATCCGTTTTGGAAATTGGCTCCGCTATACGAAAAAGCGATAATGGATAACAACCTTAATGATATCATTGCTTACGGCAATCAAATCATCGAACTCTTCAACGGGATGGAGCAGACAAGACAAGTCTTGGAGATTGTCGCACCCCGGCTTGACAGAATTGCCCGGACCTACGAAGCGATGGGAGATTATTACAAAGCCGTGGACTACTTCAACCGCTACCTTCCCTTGGCTGAAAAGCTGGGCTGGAAGGACGGCGTCACCTATGCCGCCTCAAAAGTAAAGGCTTTGACCTTTGACATCGAGCTGTATGCAAAGGTCTCCGGCACACAGGGCAGCATCACTTTCAACGAAAAGTACGAGCCTGCAGCCGGTATCTACTTCGGCTCAGGTTATGATGTCGACCCCCGTATCGGCACCTTTAAGTGGGAAAGCATCAAGAAATACTTCCCCAAGAAAGATAGTGCCTATCTTCTCTACCTGCATTGGGAGGAAGACATCGCATCCTTTGACCGGTATTATCAGGACGCCCGAAAAAACAGCATCGGCGTACAACTGGCCTGGAATATCGAAGACAGCCGGATGGACAGCGTATTGAAGAATATCAGGCAATACGAAGCCTATATCCGAAAAACCGCACGATACCTGTCAGCCCTGGACATTCCGGTTTTTCTGCGTTTTGCATGCGAAATGAACATTAAAGAAAACAGCAAAGACGCAAATGCCTACATTGAAGCCTTCCGATACGTTGCAGGGATCATGCGCACAGAAGCATCCAATGTGGCCATGGTATGGTCTCCCAATGATTTTTCCGCAAAGGACCGGACTTATGAGCAGTATTATCCCGGTGACGACTTTGTGGATTGGATTGGCATCAGCACCTATACCGGCCGCTATTTCCAGGGCAAAAAGGATTGGGGAACCCTTCAGGACAGCATTGACAGCGTCTTCATGACCGGTGATTACGCAAACCCGCTGGCCAAGATAAAGCCCATCCTGGAGCTTTACGGCAAGAGAAAGCCTGTCATGATTTCCGAAACAGGGGTGTCCCATTATACCAAGGCGTTGAAGGAAGACCTGTCGGATTGGGCGTCCATCCAGCTGAAGCGGCTCTATATTTACGGACCCATGGTTTATCCGCAGCTCAAAGGCATCTTTTACTTCAATGTCGATGGCGATACACTCACAAAGCATGATAACTATTCGCTCTATGGCAATAATAAGATAGGTACTTTATACAACCAGCTGGTCAGCGATGAATATTTCCTGTCACAGATAGGGCAGACAGCCGCCTCAAGATTCGAAAAGGTTGTTGATTTCCCTGTCACCGGCACCAAAGCAGCCTTTGCCGTTTATACCGTGGTCCCCAAAGTATTGCAGCCCACTGTACAGTATAAGCTGGACGACAAGATCCTGGGCAGCAGCCGAGACCTTCCTTATGGGATGACGGTGGACTTCGGTGGGCTTACACCGGGAGAACACAAGCTGACCATTGAGGTTTATCACGGAAACAGCCGGATGGGTGTCCGAAATTATCAGGTCATCATCAACAGCGGTCAAGTGCAGATCAAAAAGGTGATTTAGAGTTTGTCATCCTATGTTTAACGTTTGAATTTTTATACCCGGAGGCTTGTTATGAAAGAATACCGGTTTTTGCTTACAACCATGCGGCTGGACATTGGCGGTGCCGAGACCCACATTGTGGAGCTGGCCAAAGGCCTGCACCGTGAAGGCCATCATGTTGCCGTCGCATCCAAGGGAGGCGTTTTTGAAGAAGAACTGAAGGCTTCGGGCATCCCTCACTATCCGGTGCCGCTGGATAACAAGAAGCCCCATAATGTCTTCAGGGCTTACCGCACCCTGAAAAACATCATCAAAACGGAAAAAATCGACCTGGTGCACGCTCATGCCCGGATACCGGGCTTTATCTGCGGCATGCTGCATAAAAAAATGGGATTCCCTTTTGTTACCACTGCCCATGGTACTTGGAGCACCCGCTACGGGCTCAGGTATATCACCAATTGGGGACAGAAAACCGTTGCTGTCAGTGAAGATGTAAAGAAATACCTGCTGCAGAACTACAAAATCAACGAAGCGGACATCAAGGTAACCATCAACGGAATCGATACCGACAAATTTTCTCCCGATATCGACTGTACCGGTCTGAAAAAAGAATTCGGACTGGCGGATCATCATAAGAAAGTGGTTTACATCAGCCGTTTGGATCAGGACCGGAGCTTTATCATCAGCCGCCTTCTGGAGGCCGTTCCTGCCTTGTCGGAGTCAATTCCCAACCTTCGGGTTCTGATTGTGGGCAGCGGAAGCCTTCTGGCGCAAGTCCGGGAAAAGGCAGCTGAAATAAACAAGGCTGCAGGCCGTGAAGTGCTGACCATAGCAGGTTCCCGTACGGATATCAACCGGTTCACTGCCCTGGCCGATTTGTTCATCGGCTTTGGCCGCTCCTCGCTGGAGGCCCTGGCAGCCGGCCGGCCCCTTATCCTGGCAGGTAACGAGGGCTATATCGGTATTCTGGACGATAGCCGCCTTCAGGCAGCTGTTCATTCCAATTTCTCCGGCCGCGGACAAAGCAAGGCAAGCAGCGGCATACTGGCTGACGATATCAAGCGGGTGCTCACAGACATGTCTGATGAGGAGAAAGCAAGGCTGGGCAGCTTCGGAAGAAGCCTCATCGAAAATAATTATTCCGTCAGGCGCATGGTACGAGACAACCTGGATGTTTACCTGTCCTTGCTGGAAAACGGGCATCACAACTCACGATGAAGGGGACGAACTTATGTATGATATAATCATTTCCGGCTATTACGGATTTGATAACAGCGGGGATGATGCCATCCTCATGGCCATCATCGACAACTTAAGAAGCCTCCGGCAGGATTTGCGCATCGTCATTCTGTCCAAAAACCCGGAGAAAACCAGGTCGGCCTATGGTGTGGATGCAGTAGACCGCTTCAATCTGTTTGAAGTACTTCGCGTCATGAAGAATGCAAAGCTCTTTATCAACGGTGGCGGCACACTGATCACGGATATAACCAGCACACGCTCACTGATGTACTATCTTGCTACCATTCACCTGGCCAGGAAGAAGGGACTCAAAGTGATGCTTTATGCCAACGGCATCGGGCCAGTGCGGGGCAAGCTCAACCGAATGCTGACATCCCGGGTGATCAACCAGGTGGATGTCATAACCCTGCGGGAGGAAGCCTCAAGGAAAGAGCTTGACAGCCTGGACATAACCCGTCCGGAAATTGCGGTGACGGCGGATCCCGCACTGTGGCTGCAGCCTTCCCCTCCTGAAGAGATTCGATCGTTATGGGAACAGGAAAGCATCACCTCAGAGCTGCCGATGGTAGGTTTTTGCATCCGCAAGTGGGAGGGCTATGACAAATACAGCAACACCATTGCGGGTTTGGCAGACTATATGGTGCGGACCTTCGGGGTAAAGCCTGTATTTATACCGATGCATTTTCCCGGTGACTTGGATGTGGCTTTGGATATTGCCTCCAAAATGACTGAAAAAGCCGCTGTCATGAAAAACAGGTACAGCGTGGCACAGACCCTGGGGATGATCAATCAGATGGAAATGGTACTGGGCATGAGGCTTCATGCTTTGATTTATGCCGTCAGCTTGCAGGTTCCCGTCATCGGGCTCATCTATGATCCCAAGGTGGAAGGCTTTTTGCAATACGTCAACCAGCCTTCTGCAGGGCATGTCAAGGTGCTTGAGCTGGAGACCGTAAAAAAGCTGTCTGCCGAGATCTGGGAAAAGCGCAGCCAGATAAAAGCGCAGCTGGCTTTGCAAAATGTTCAATTGAAAGAAAAAGCATATCATAACGCCCGAATAGCTATACGGCTGCTGGATAATCAATAGTACGTCTTCTGTAAAGAAACAAGCGCCTTCCACCACTGTCGGTGAAAGGCGCTTTTATATTCGTCTACTCCGTTCCTAAAATATGAACACCCTTCTGCGTCTGTTTCTGCACCTCTGCCGCGATCTTTTCCAAATACCTGACAACCTCCCCGGACCGCTGAACTGCTTCATTGTAATGCTCCAGCGCTTTTTCAGCATTGCGCTCCTTCACAGCTTGAATGGTTTTCTGTCCCAGGTTGTGAAGCGTGCTGTGGCTGCCGTCTATGGCTTGCCAGTCTGCTGCAATGGCGGGGTGCGCCACCTTAATGGAATGATAGAAATGTCCGAAAGCGCATTTTGAGCCGTTGACCTGCAGGGGATAGACCGTCCTTTCATCCACTATACGCTTCAGGATCTTCATCCAGTTTTCATGGGCTTCCTTGGCACTGTTCAGCTTCTTCAGCAGTTCCTCATTGCTGATGGCGTTGGAACTGCCTAGAAGCGAATGCATCATTTCCTTGACGACACCGGAAAGTGTATCGTCCACCTGGGATATCTGCTTGGCATATTCTGCGCTGCTCGCAGCGTCGCTGGTGATCACCTGTGTCATCTGGCTGAGCTTTTCCGCATCGCGGCTGGAAGCCTCCATGGCCTGATTGATCTCGCTTGCCGCAACCCGTACCCCCTCCATGGACTGGTTGATGTGCTTGACATCCTCTATGGTGGTATGAAGCAATTGGACATTTTTTCCGATGGTCTCGGTTACGGTATCCAGCTTCTGACTCATCTCCGAAGTGGATTGCATGGTCCTGTCCATACTCTTTTTTCCATCCTCTGCCGCACGGTGTATGTTACCTACGAAGGAGTTCATCCCCTCCAGGCTGTTCTTGGTATCCTCCGCCAGCTTCCGGATCTCCTGCGCTACGACGGCAAAACCTTTGCCGTGCTCACCCGCTCTGGCTGCCTCTATGGATGCGTTCAGTGCCAGCAGATTGGTCTGGTCTGCGATGGCCTTGACGCTGTTGACGATATCGTTGACACGGTTGGCCATATCCACCAGCTGCCTGATCTGTTCGCTCATGATACTGGCGTCACTCATGACGTTGTTCTTGAGGGTATTGATCTCGCCAATCTGGGAAAGGCTTGAATTGTTCCTCTCCACCAGCACCTCCGACGCCTCCGAGAGCTGCTTCAGCGTATCTGAGGTGTCGCTGATGGTATCGCTCACCTGATTCATGCTGGCGGTGGTCTGCTCAACGATTGCCAGGTTGGATTCGCTGACTGCGGACATTTCTCTGGCAAAATCGATCAGCTTGTTTGATATGTGCGTCATGTTGACATCGAAGCTGCTCAGGGATGATGCCACTCCCAATACTTCATTGGCTGCTTTCGACATTTGCCGCTCATTGGCAAACAGTTTTTCAAAGTAGCCTACCATGGAAACATGGATGGGATACTTAACCTCAGGCATCACCGGTGCATTCCCCTTCAAGCGCTTGTCCACATAATTCATGATGCATACGGCTTCTGAGCATGGCTTTCCTACTGCTTTCCTGAACATCAAATCAACCCCTTCAATCAAATTAAGCTTGTTCAACCTATATAGACATTTTTTATCCACATTATACCTTTATGTTAGAACACCTGTCCATATAAATCAAGTTAAAATATGTCGAATATTGTGTAAAAAAGCGTATGCAAGATGCCCCCTGGCCTCCCGCACACGCCTTATCTGCTGCTATTTGCTCAAATTCCTGACATCTGCAATTTTTGCTTCCATGATGATCTTCTGTGTCTTTAGAACCTGCATGGACTCTCTGTTCAAATCCCGTTTCCCGTTAGCCAGAAAACCGAATTCAGACTCTACCCCCGGCACCGTTATGGTAACCAGCACATCAAAGCGCTCAGGCTTCTCCGCCATTGCTACCGTTCCATCCGACTTGGTCACTATGGCCATGGAAGGCGCAATATCCTTACGGACGATTTTTCCCATATAACTGTCTGTGCGGACATCATACACCTCTGCGCCTGTTTCAACCGCATCAATGGACTGCTGCCGGACTTCCTTCATCAAAACTTTGTACTCAATGGTATCGAAATTGGCCGCCGTATGCTGCGGATCCACCCTGTAAAACCGGTAATAGGCACCTGCAAGCAGGGCCAGCAGCACAAGCAGGGCGCAAATATCAATGATGCTGATTCTGCCGAAAACCTTGCCTTTTTCATCCATTATCATCTTGCTTCCCTCCTTTACTGCGACAGGCCAACGCGCATCACAAAACAGGTATTGGCATAGCCTTTTCCTTTGACAAAAAGCTTCTTGCCCACCCGTATGTCCGAGCCGTCAACCAATATGTCTCGGGGCGTCACCACCGCATCTGCTTCGATTGAAATCATCACATCAAAAAGGTCCGGAACCATTTCCTTGACAAACCTTCCACTTTCAATATCCATGTTGATGGTAGAAGCGGGATAGACCGCTTTGTCCAGAACGCGTCCAAGGTTGTTTCCCTTGACGCTGTCCCTGATGGGGTCCCCCGGCTGGATGGCATCCAGAAAGTCCTTGTTGATATTCCGCACCTCTATGTCATAGCGCACTTTTGTGGTCTGTACTGCGGCCTTGCTTTGCCCTGTAAAGAATTTTATATAAACGCCCCCGATCAGCACAATGATCGCCACTATGATCAGTAAATCCAGAATGTTGAATCTGCCTGACTGACTGCCCTTTTTATCTTTTAAAGGCATATTACCCCTCCTATCCCTTCACCAGGTCTTCATATATCAGCTGTATTTTTTCCGTCATCGCCTTGCCCTGAAAATTCTGCTGCACCCATTCCCTGCCATACTGGCCCAGCCTGGCGCGCAGCCAAGGATCGGTGCCCAGCCTCACCATGGCATCTGCCACGGCTTCCGCATCCTTTACCGGCACAAGCAGCCCGTTCAGCCCTGCCTGTATGACCTCCGGAATCCCGCCTGTATCCGTGCCGATGCAGGGCTTTCCGATGCTCATTCCCTCAATCAGCGTAAGACACAAGGCCTCGGACAAGGACGTTACGACATTGATGTCCATGATGTTGTATGCTTCCGTTACATCTTGCATAAAGCCGGTAAAAACCACCCGGTCCTCCAGACCCAGACGCCTGACACTTTCCCTGAGCTCTTGTTCCTTTGGGCCGCTGCCAACAATCAGGAATCTGGCCTTTTCCAGCTTCTTTGACGCCAGGTTCGCTGCTTCTATGAAATAGGGATAACCCTTTACCTCCGCCAGCCTGGCAACCATCCCAAATACCAGTTGATCTTCCGCAAAGCCCCATTTCTGCCTTGCCGCCAGCCGCTCCTCCGTCGAATATTCCCGCAGCGCATCAATTCCGCTGTAGACGGTCTCAACCAGCTGTTCCGGTATGCCCGACTCAATTACGTTTTGCCGGACAGCCTTGGATACGGCGATAACCTTGCTGCTGAGGCTCCGGTTGATTAACGTACTAAGCTGCCTTTTCACCCCGGTTTTGGGAGCATCAATGCAATGCTTTGTCAATACAATCGCTTTGGCTCCTGCCAGCTTCGCAGCAATTCTTGCGGAAAGCGATGCATGGGTATGGACGATGTCCGGCTTCTCACGTCTGAGAATACCGTAGAGGGCTTTCACCATGGACAGCTCCAGGGATCTATCCGCCATGCCGTCCACCTCTACAGCTTTGAAGCCCAACGCCTCAACCGGCTGCCTAAGAAGGCTGCACCTTGGCATAACTACCACAACGCCAAAGCTTTGTCTGTCGATTTCCTTCAGAAAGTACAGCAGCCATCGCCCGGCTCCGCCTATCTTCACATCACTGATCACATGCATGACCTTAATCAACGGCTTCCACCCCCTCTTTTGCTGCTGCAAGCTTGCAGGCCGACATACCCAGGGCAATGACCACCCAGGAAGTCAGCAGCACCCTGTTATTATACCAGATGTTTTCCACGATGCCGTGAACCAGGTATCCGGCCAAACCTGCACCGCATGCAATCATCAGGGTGGAAAGGAACCGGTCCTTCACCTTTCTATAGCCAAAGAAAAGATGCTTGTAAAGCACTGTCAGTATGCCCATAAAAAGAAGAAAACCGACAATGCCTGTTTCCAGGATCAGCTGGATATAGATATTATGGGAATGGTGGGCGTATGCCGCATTAAAAGCATATTTAGGATAAATCAGCTTGAAGGGCTCAAGTCCCAGCCCGATACCGGAGGGCCAATAATCCTGCAGCACTTTCAGTGAGCCCAGCCAGATGGAAAGCCGGTAAGCCGACGAGGAATCCTGCAGGTTGCCGATGCTGGTAAATCGGTTGATATAGGACGGGGGCAGTACAAAAGGCACCAGCAGCAGGCCGATCAAGCACAAGGCCAAGAAGCGCCGGTCACGCAGCACAGCAAAGATGCCGATGGCAAAAATGAAACCAAGCCAAGCACCTCTGGAGCTGGTATAAATCAGGCACAGAAGCATGATGCCTGCAAGCCCGCCGATGGCCAGCTTGATGAGCCAGCTCTTCCGCTCCCAGAGCATCGCCATGGTGATGGGTATCACCAGGATCAGATACTCTCCCAAAACGTTGGGATTGCCGAAGGTGGATACAACGCGGGTCTTGATGTCTTCAAACATGGTGGTATCGACCCATGCATCCGAGCTTATATCTCCCGTATAATATTGGTACACGCCGTACGCCGCCGCTACTGCGCTGGTCAGCGCAAGGAAAGCGATAACGGCATAAAGCTTTTTCTTATTCGTTATGGTATTGGTCATCACAAAATAAAAGGTGATGATGATCAGATGGATCACCAGTGCCGTAAAGCTGCTGCTCCGGGTATAGGAAATCAGGCTGCTGAAAAGCATGGCACCTGCAAAGAATAGCAGCAGCGGATCCAAGGGGGTCTGCTTGAAGGTAAAGCTGCCTTTCAGGAATTTCCGTATCAGGAACGAGGCAATGGTGATGAGAAGCAGGCCAAGCAAAGGCGTAGTGGGGCATACCGGAATCAGACCCACGGAAAGGAATACGCCGATCTCATGCCTCCACAGAACCAGTGCCGCTGCCAGCATGGCGGCGAGGGCAAGCACAAAGCTTTGCAGCGGCAGCAGGAACGCGGCTGCCCCCAATGCGGCACCAATTATGACGGCAGCGGCTTCAGCTTTTTTACCTGTCACTCTGTCTGTCATTGCACTTACCTCCAACCATAAAAAAGTCGGCTGTCAGCCGCAGAAGGAAGCTGCCCTCAAAGAGTGCCGCAAGCGGTCTGTCCAGCAGGATCAAAGCTGCTGATGCCGCCATCAATGCCAATTGTGGTGCTGCCGGCATATGGACCGCTCCAAATTTCGTAATCCTCAAAGCGCTGTGGGTGACAGCGAAAGCCAATAAACCCAAGCCATATACCCGTGTACTATATTGGAGCAGCCTGCCGAGAACCCGGTCAATACTGCTTAAAATCAGGCTGTGCCGCATCAATCCGGCCAGCTTTTCTGATGTTTCCGCAGAGATACTGCCGATAGCTCTGCCCGGCAATGTGAAAAGCCTATAGGTCATACTGCCGGTCCATTTTTGCTCCTCTTTCCAATCCCGATGGAAAAAGTCCAGAATATAGCTGCCGGATGCCCATTTATTCATGAGACCGACAGTCTTTTCCAGTACCCGATTGAGAAAACTGTGTTCATAGTATTGATGGAGCTTGTTTATTGAATGCCTGACAAATCCAAGCACGATGCTATTCTTCAAAATTCTCACTTCCTGTGTTAAGCTTCAACTTATTATATTATTATTTCCACATATATGTAAAGTATAAAAGCTTCACACGACATGGCATGTGAAGCTTTCAAAGGGCGTACTACTTCAGTGTATAGGTTCCTTTGATGATCAGGAAGGACTTGTCCTGAAGGGCCTTAAGGCCTCTCCCGTCACCGCGGGAGGCAATGAGCATGTGGTTCATTACGACAGCCTCGCCGTTTTTCAGATCTTTGGCGGAAGTCACATCCGAGAGACCGCCGTTAGCGCCGAAAATCGCCGTATATTTCCCGGAGCGGGGGATAATTTCCGCACCTTCTCCGGCAATAAGCACCTGGTTGTTCTTAAGCTCAACCACCTCAAACTTGGTCTTGACCCCGGAGAAAACCTTCATATCCTCTTGCAGTTTGGCAATTTCCTGGTTTTTCTGCTCCAATTGCGCTTTCAGATTGATGATCTCCTGGTTCTGCCTGGCCAGCTCGTTTCCCTGAACGGTATTGTCCTCACCCAGCTTGGTTGTGCTTGCCGTGAGCTTACCGATTTCTTCATTCACCTTAGCCACCAGACTGTCTATATAGAACTTCATTTGCTCCATCTTTTGCTCCACATAACTCTGCGTCACAATGGGATCCTGCTCCGAGCCCGGCGCTGCGCCATCCGCTGCACCGATTACAATAGCGGTAAGCATCAGGATAAGTGCAAATGCAATCACATAAGCCGTTTTTTTACGTTTTCCCTTCATTATCTCCATACTCCCTTTTCTACAAAATATGCTGCATTGATACTAAGTTCGCCATATTTTTCAAAATTCCTGTGCTTGTAACAAGATTGAAATATTAAAAAACTCTCAGAATCTCTTCTGAGAGTTTTGGTGCACTAAACGGTGTACTCGATTAATCCGAAGCTGACCTGCAAGGCTGTATCGACTTGCTTCATCAGTTCGTCCGAGAGGTGTCCCACCCGTTCTTTCAGGCGCTTTTTATCGATGGTTCTGATTTGCTCCAGCAGGATGACCGATTCCTTGGTAATGCCGTATTCTTCGGCATTGAGTTCTATGTGAGTGGGGAGCTTTGCCTTGTTGATCTGAGATGTAATAGCCGCCACGATGACGGTGGGGCTGTATTTATTTCCGATATCATTCTGGACAATCAGTACCGGACGTATGCCACCCTGTTCCGACCCGATCACCGGGCTCAAATCCCCATAAAAAATATCCCCTCTTTTAATGATCACATCATTCACACTCCGCAAGTCTTGTTTCATATCTTGTAATCGTCTCGTTGTCCGCTGTTAGTCCGACTTCTGCCAGTGTAATGTTTATCTCGGCCATTTCCATATAGCCTTTCTTCATCCCCTCGATGATGCTGGTCCGCTTAAGCTCCTTTATATAAAAGCGCATGGCATTCCGGATAAATTCGCTTCTGTTGCTGGACTCCACATTGACCAAGTCGTCGATTTCCTTTAAGAGTGTGTCGGGCATGCAAACTGCAATTTTCTTGACCTCTGCCACACTAGCACCTCCTGAGTTTCTTAAAACCTTTTCACTAATATGTATGAACGAAGTCCCACTAAATATGTATCGGCATGGGCTAATGCAGAAAATTTAGCAAAGGTCCCCTTAAGTCTATGCTAACCTCACAAAGTTAATTATATACCAATAGTTTCATACTGCCTATATGAAGTTTCTTCCAGCTTATTTCATGATATAGTTCAGCACATCCACGATTTCCCCGTCTTTTTTATAAACCCTGGGTACCCGCTTGCTGATCATACATACGATTTCATAGTTGATGGTACCCAGCTTTTCTGCCAGCTCATCGATATAGATCCACTCGCCCTGCTGCTCACCGAAGAGGACCACTTCGTCGCCAACTTTGACATCCTCGATGCCGGTTACATCGATCATGCACTGATCCATGCAGATCCTGCCCACCACCGGCACTCTTTTGCCCTTAACCAGGGCCTCGGCCTTGCCGGATAGCATTCTGGTATAACCATCGGCATAGCCGATGGGAAGTGACGCGATGGTGCTTTTTCGAGCGGCTATGAACCTTCTGCCATAGCTGACGCTTTGCCCTGCTTCAATTTCCTTAACGTGAGAAATCCTTACCTTCAGTGCCATCACCTGCTTCAGTTCCAGCTTGTGAAGCATGACTTCATCGGAAGGCCGCAGCCCATAGAGCATGATGCCTGCCCGAACCATATCCATGTGCATATCGGGGAGATCGATAATGGTTGCACTGTTGCCGCAGTGTTTGATATTGATATGAAGCCCTTCGGCTTCAAGGGCGTCCACTACCCATCTGAACCTGGCATATTGCCCCTGGGTATATTCCTTGTCGACCGCATCCGCCACTGCAAAATGTGTAAACAAGCCTTCCACAACCAGATTGGGCAATGCCGCTATCTGCTTGATCAGCTGCACTGTCTCGCCGTTGGGCTGCAAACCGATTCTGCCCATTCCGGTATCCACCTTGATGTGCACCTTGACGGTTTTGGACTGCCGGACTGCTTCCTTGGATAAGGCTTCTGCCAGCTCCCAGGAGTAAACTGCCTGTTCCAGGCCGTAGTTCAGCACTTCCGCTGCTCTTTCAGGATCTGTATACCCCAAAACCAGGACCGGTACTTCAAAGCCGGCCTGACGCAGTTCAATTCCTTCGTCCAGCACCGCAATGGCCAGTCTGTCTGCGCCGTTGTCCAGAAGCGTCTGTGCAATCCTCTTCGCACCATGACCATAGCCGTCAGCCTTAATAACGGCGGAAACCA
This sequence comes from Calditrichales bacterium MX18-03, assembly GCA_021083345.1. GTDB lineage: Bacteria > Bacillota > Clostridia > Lutisporales > Lutisporaceae > JAJGRE01. Next base: position 159,558 of record JAJGRE010000002.1, read on the forward strand.
ATACATTGCCTGCTGTCAGTCGCTTGACCTCCCGTATATTGTGGGCCAATGCATCCAGATCGACCTCCGCCCATGCTGCTCTCATTTTTTTCAGATCGTACATTTTTTCATCCCCCGTATCTTTTGTGTAGCATTATTAGTTTACCACATTTCTGACCTTATTTCTCGTGCTTCTATTGAATGGCTGCCGCTTCAAAATCCTTATCCTGCAGCTTGACGTTGGACTTAAAGTTGGCATAGGACAGTTCTACGACTATTTTGCCGTCCGCATCGTATATTTCCGACTTCACTGGCACACCTGCTGCTTTATCGATCCAAAGCTTCTGACGGCACATATGCCGGCTGTTGTCGGAGATATCCAGTTCCACGACAAAACAAGTCCTTGCTTCTATTTGCTGTGTGCTTACCTTCAGTTTTTCAGTTCTACTTAAATACTGAAGAAATGACCCTGCAAAGGCGTTTTGCCCGGTGGAACCGCTAAAGCTCTCGGTCATAAGAAACTGATTGATACTGGGGTGGTATATGAAAGCCTGCCTGCCGTTGTATACCGTTACTTGCCCTGTCAGCTCTTCAGGCTCCAATACCTCAACCCTGTATTTTCCAGGATGCATATAGGCGTGCTTTAATTTATACACCTTGGTGCTTTTATTATTGGTGGTTTTCATCACAACCTCACAGGTGTATGACTTTAGTGCTGCCAATTGCCTGCATGTTCCTTCAAAGCTTTTTGTCCCCAACCTGCCGCAGCCCGATATGAGAATCAGCCCGGCAAAAACCAAAACCAGCAATTTGCGGTGCATCGGTTCCCTCCCACATACAAAATGCGCCGCGGCGCATTTTAGTTCCCTATTATATTTCTAATTGTATGTGGAACATTTTTTATTATGTCACCTGCTGTCAGTCCATATTCACCATTTTTTTCCGCAGCTGCATCACCGGCGGCACCATGAATATATACACCGCAGACAGCAGCCTCCTTGGCTTTATAGCCTTGAGCGACAAAAGCGGCTATGATGCCCGCCAGTACATCTCCAGAACCGGCAGTCGCCATGCCGGGATTACCGGTAGGATTGATATAAAAAGTACCGTCAGGCAATGCGATAACCGTCCTGAAGCCCTTCAAGACAACGATGATGCCATATTGGCAAGCCAGCTTTCCTGCCAGCTCCAACCGGTCCCTTTGCACGACTGCAGCAGAACAGCCCAAAAGCCTTGCCATTTCTCCAGGATGGGGCGTTATGATGATTTCTGCTTTTTTATTCTTCAGCACCGACATATCCTGTGCCAAAGCGTTTAAACCGTCAGCATCTATCACCAGCGATACTTCGCTTGATCTCACCAATTCCGATACCACTTTCACGGTACCCTCTGCCGTGGTCAGTCCGGGTCCGATCAATAGGCTGTCGCTTTCCTTCAGGGATTCCTTTATCTGAGCAAGGCAAGCCTCCTGCAAGATGCCTGTCTCATTGTCTGCAAGCCCTTTGGTCATCACCTCCAGAACATGTGCACTCACTGCGTTCTGAACGCTCTCCGGCACTGCCAGCACGACTGTTCCTGCACCGCTCCTCAAGGCAGCTTCGGCTGACAGGATCCCAGACCCGGCCATTCCCTTGGAGCATGCAACGGCCAACACCCTGCCGTAGGTTCCCTTGTGGGTATTGCATCTTCTTTTCTTTAGAATGCCTTTAATGATATCCGGCTCCGTCAGGTTGATCTGCAAACCCGCTTCAGCAATAGCCTTTGCCGGAATGGATATGTCCGTCGTCACCAGCTTCCCGCATGCCTCAGGACCGTCATTGATAACCAGCCCCAGCTTCGGCAGCTGAAAAGTCACCGTCACGTCGGCCCGCACACATTCACTGTCAATAAAGCCCGTATCACTGTCCAGTCCCGATGGTATATCAACTGAAACCACAGGCTTTCCTGCAAGGTTCATTATCCCGATGATTTTCCTGTAGAAGTCTGAAAGTGCCCCTCTGAAGCCTGTCCCAAGCAGTGCGTCCACAAGAAGAGCGCTTTTCCCTGCAATGGCTGCTGCAGAAGGCAATTCCGGCTCAGCAAGCTTGTAAACCGGAAGCTCCAGTTTCTGTATGATCTCCAGGTTGATCAGGGCATCCCCTTTAACCTTTGCTTCGTCGCCGCACAGCAGCACCTCTACCTGCCAGCCCCGGTTGTGCAGCAGCCTGGCTATGACAAAGCCATCCCCGCCGTTGTTGCCTGTTCCGCAGAAAACAGCTGCTGCGCTGCGTTCAAGCTTCAAGGCTTCAATCTCCCGCACCGTTGCCGCAGCCGCGTTTTCCATCAGCACTACGCCGGGTATGCCGTAATCCTTAATTGATGTTTCGTCTAACTTCCTCATCTGACTGGAAGAGCAGATCTTCAATGGCTATCCCCTGCCTTTCCGCTGCCATCTCGGCAACTGCTGTTGCCGTAGCAAAGTCCCTGGAGTGTGATATGGTTACATGGATCTCACCGATCCCGTTCTCCTCCACAAAGCGTCTAACGCCGCCGCTGAGCCTCACGATGGGTTTGCCGATTGCGCAGCGCAGTATCTCGATATCCCGCCACCGGAAACCGCTGAGCCCGGTGCCCAGTGCTTTCAGCACCGCTTCCTTGGCAGAGAAGCCTGCTGCAATATGCTGCGCATTCATATTCCGCTTTTTATAATAATCCAATTCCTGCTGTGTGAACATTCGTTCCAAAAAACCCGGATTCCGGGTCATTGCCTTCTTGACTCTTTTTATCTCAATAATGTCAGTTCCGATACCGTAGATCATGCATCCACCTCCTCGTTAAAAATACCTATGACTATTATTCTACATTTTCATACATTTTCCTTTCAAGCCGTTGAATTTTAAGATACGAAATGAAAACAAAAAAAGCTCAGACTCACCGGTCTAAGCCTTTTTGTCCTTATCTTCTCAACAAGCCCGAAAGGATGCCGGGTGCACTTTCCTTCAGCACCACGATACCGATTCCGAGAAAAAGGATGCCTGCAATAAACTGCAGATAGTTGGTTGGAATATACCGGGTGACCACCCCGCCAAAAGCTGCCCCTATGAAGGTGACCAGAATCAATGCCAGAGCAGCACCAAAAAAAATCGGTACAGGACTTTTGTGGGTTGCCACCAGGGTAAAAACCGCCAGCTGGGTTTTGTCTCCCAGCTCAGCCAGGAACAGGACCCCGAAGGCCATCATGAACAGCTTCCAATTCATTGTATCACTCCAGAAAAATTATTGCGGAACAGACTGGTTTGTCTACCCACAGTATTCTCCCCGAGTCCGCTTTTTTATTCATCCTTCATAAATCTCTCATCAAAGCGGTCAATATCTGCCGCACCCAGCATCCCGTGAATAAAGTTGTACAGCTTGTTGACCCGCTCATCCAGCTCAACTTTTTTCTGAATCAATGCCCCCAGCTTCTGCCTCAGCTCGTTGACCTCCTGCTGACATTTTTCAGAGTCGCTTTTGTGCTCGTTGATCAGTTCATATGCCCGCTTGATGGTCTCCTTCAGCAGTTCCGTATTCTGCGTGTTGATCAGGCCGGGCAGCGTCTCCCCTTCCTCCAGCAGCTCCGGAATCCGTTTGTTGATGCCCAGTAACTCCTTCTGTGCCTCTTCCAGCTTGGGTATCGCTGCCCCATTGTTGTTGTCGTTGATATCATTGGAGAGATACAGGATCTTGTTCATCACAATCTTTTTTCTTTTTTCCATCTCCCGCAGCTCGGCTTCGCAGTTTTTTTCGCGGTTGATCAGTTCTTCCAGCTTTTCGGCGGATTTGGTCAGGTTCTTGGTCTTGAAATTGTTGAAGAGCTGCAGCCATTCGGGTGTATAGATCAACAACGGTATCTTGTTTCGTTTGACGATATTGTCCTTAAAATCAATGCTTTTCACGGGTTATCCCTCTCCCATCCGCGGATTGCGTTCCGGACTTACGTATGTTCTTTACATATATCATATATCGGCTGTTTCCATGCCGGTATTTACATAAAGCTTCTTATCCCTGCTGCTTCATGTCATCTTCTACGGCTCGGTAGGTCTTGTATCCCCCGCTCAGGTTCCGGACCTTCTTGAAGCCATTCTGCATGAGGATACGTACCCCTATGTAGGAGCGCAGTCCCACCTGGCAGTTGACGATGATCTCCTTATCCTTTGGAAGCTCGCCATGGCGGTTCCTCAGCTGCCCCAGCGGGATGTTAACGGCATTGGGGATATGCCCCTGCTCATACTCAAAGGGTTCGCGCACATCCAGCAAGAAGGTTTCCTGCAGATCGGCCTGCATGGCCTCTTGCCAATAAGCAACCTTCACATCACCGTTCAGTACATTGCTGCCCACATAACCCGCCATATTGACGGGATCCTTGGCGGAAGAAAACGGTGGTGCATAGGAAAGCTCCAGCTCTTGCAGGTCATGGACGTGCATCCTGTGCCTTATGGCTGTTGCCAGAAGGTCGATTCTTTTGTCCACCCCGTCGAATCCAACGATCTGAGCGCCCAACACGACCCCCTCCGGTGAATAAATGGTCTTGATGGCCATGACGCTTCCTCCCGGATAGTAGCCGGCATGGGATGCGGAGTGGGTAATGGTTGTTATATAGGGCTTACCTAGCTTTTTCAAGGTTTTCTCGTTGGCGCCGGTGACTGCCGCAGCCAGATCAAATACCTTGGCAATGGCTGTCCCTTGCGTTCCTTTGTAGGTTTCACGCCTGCCTGTAATATTATCGGCGACGATCCTGCCCTGCTTGTTTGCCGGTCCCGCCAGCGGAATCAGCACCGGATTGCCGCTGACATAATCCGTTACCTCAATGGCATCCCCCAACGCATAAATATAAGGATCAGAGGTCAGCAGGCATTCATCCACCTTGATTCCCCCCGTCACGCCCAGCTCCAGCCCCGCCTCCTTGGCCAGCCGGTTGTTTGGCCGTACCCCGATTGAAAGGATGACCATATCGGCGGGTATCCTTTTTCCGCTTTGCAATTCCACCACAGTCCGGTTACCTTCGGTTTCGAAGGCTTTGACGCCGTCCTTCAAATGCAGCCTGCAGCCTTTGCTGCGCAGATGGTTATGAAGGATAGCCGCCATCTCATAATCCAAGGGTGCCATCACCTGGTCCAGCGCCTCGGCAAGGTCCACTTCCAGTCCGGCTTCCCTCAGGTTTTCCGCCATTTCCAGGCCGATGAATCCGCCGCCCACCACAACGGCCTTGGACGGCTTGCTGCTGTCAATGAAAGACTTGATGGCATCGGTATCCGGAATATCCCTGATGGTATGGATATTAGGGCCGTCAATCCCCGGTATGGGCGGCTTCATGGGATTGGCCCCGGTGGACAGCACCAGGACATCGTAGCTTTCCTCATATTCGCTTTGGTCTCTCAGATTCCTGACGCGTACCCTCCTGTTTTCCCTGTCTATTGCCACAACCTCTGAAAGGTCTCTGACGTCAATGTTGAAACGGGCTTTCATGGCTTGTGCCGTCTGCACCAGCAGGTTCTTTCTTTCTTTGATGGCACCGCCTATATAGTAGGGAAGTCCGCAGTTGGCGAAGGATATATACTGGCCCTTTTCAAAAAGGATTATCGTGGCCTGCTCATCCACCCGCCTCAGCCTTGCAGCTGCCGATGCCCCTCCGGCAACACCGCCTACAATCACAACCTTTTTCGACATATGCTACCTCCTCCGTCTATTTCAATATACCTGTATGGGGTATATTTCCATTATATTTCTCTTTATCCGGCCTGTCAATCTCCGTAATACGCGATGGACATGGCTTCCCGTACTTCCCGCATCGTCTCCTTTGCAGCTTCCCGGGCTTTCATAGTTCCTTGCATCAAGAGCTCACTGACGGTTTCTTTTCTGCTTTCATAATAGTTCCTGCGCTCACGGATGGGTGCAAGCAGTCCTTCAAGGCAGTTTACCAGCTGTCCCTTGCACGCAACACAACCGATACCGCCTGCCTTGCAGCGCACTGCGATATCCTGAGCCTCTGCTGCATTGAAAGCTGTATGGTAGCTATACACCGTACAGATAGATGGATTTCCCTTATCCGTCGCTTTGATCCTTCCGGGATCCGTGACGGCAGAAAAAGCCTTCTGCTTCACAGCGGCAGGCGTATCCGCCAAATAGATGCCGTTTCCCAGGCTCTTCCCCATTTTGGCGTTGCCGTCCAGTCCCACCAGTCGGGGAACGCTGCTGAGAAGTGCTTCCGGTTCCGTCAGTACCGGCTTATACAGCTCATTAAACCGTCTGACGATCTTTCTTGTCAGCTCGATGTGGGGCAGCTGGTCCTCCCCTACAGGCACCAGGTCTGCTTTGCAGAAGGTAATGTCGGCTGCCTGGCTTACAGGATAGCCCAGAAAACCGTACATGATGTCCTTATACCCGTACTGCTGAACTTCAGTCTTGACCGTAGGATTATGCCTGAGGCTGTTGACTGTCACGAACATGCTGTAGAAGATGGTCAGCTCTGCAATTTCTGGAACCAGCGACTGTATAAAAAGGACGGACTTTTCGGGGTCCAGCCCCACTGAAAGATTGTCCAGCGCAACATTCATAACATCACGGGATAGGTTCTCCGGTCTGTCGAAATGCGTTGTCAGCGCTTGCACATCCGCAATGATGATAAAATTCTCATACGTATCCTGCAGCTTGACACGGTTTGCCAGACTGCCCAAATAGTGTCCCAGGTGGAGCTGTCCTGTGGGACGGTCCCCTGTCAGAATTCTTTTTTTCTTTTCCATGTTTTTCATCCTCCAAAAAATAATAAAAGCATCTGCCCTGCTATGGGACAAATGCTTGCGGTGCCACCCAAATTGCCTGCAAAACAGGCCTCTCTGCCGGATACCATCATATCCGCTTCCCTTTAACGGCGGAAAACCGTCAGTCCCTACCTTCATACGAAATCGGGCCGCTCTCATAGGACCATTCCATACCGCTTCCTTGCCTGCTCACAGCAGCCGCAGGCTCTCTGAAAATTCAGCCGTATGTACTCTCCCTACTCATTGATTTAAATTCTTCTTTGCCCTTATTATATGCATCCTGAAAGCAAAAATCAAGTAGCCGGCAGATTATTTTTCGACCGGTTTACAGAACCAAAATATACCCATTCGGGGTATACGTTCTTCACAAAATCTTCACAACTCACCTGCATTTTTGTAGTATACTATTATTACATTATTCAGATGACAATATGATTATGAGGCAGGTGAATGTATTGAACGAAATATCTCTTCTTCTGGCGTTTTCAGCCGGACTGCTGTCCTTTTTATCACCCTGCGTCCTCCCCCTGGTACCGGCTTATATTACCTTCCTGACCGGTTCGGCGGCAGCAGAGCTGAAAGAAAACAAGCTGAAGCTTTATACCCTTTACAAAGCCCTGGGCTTTGTCATCGGCTTTTCCATTGTTTTTATCGTCATGGGGATCTCCATTACCTCCATCGGCAAGTTTCTGATACGGAACCAGCTCCTCTTCAGAAAAGTCGGCGGTATCCTGATTATCCTGTTCGGCATCCATACCACCGGCCTAATCAAAATAAAGGCCCTTTATTATGAAAAGCGCCTGATGCCCTTTGAAAAACTGAACAAAGGCATCAGCTCGATCCTGATCGGCATGGCTTTTGCAGCGGGTTGGACGCCTTGCGTCGGTCCAATCCTGTCTTCCATACTGATTTATGCCGGAAGCATGGAAACCATCGGCACAGGGGCATCGCTGCTGGTCGCTTACTCAGCCGGCCTGGCTGTCCCTTTCCTGTTAACAGCGCTGGCTATCGGAAGCTTCAGCCATTATTTCAAGAAAATGTCCCGGCACCTCAATACAATTTCCATCATCAGCGGTGTCCTTCTGATCGTAATGGGCATACTGATCTACAGCAACAAGCTGGCCAGCCTGGGCAGCTTCATGAGTCCATTCGGACTCTAACAATTTTATAAACCGGAGGTTTGAATTTATGAAGAAAAATGCTGTTATCTGGGTTGTAGCTGCCATTCTTGTAGCTATTGCCGTTTTTACCGTAACCAACTATAATAAGCAAGCCGTATTGGTACCGCCTACGCCGCCCGCTGCATCGGAGCCGGCCCCCGCCGAAGGGGAAACCTCCTCAGGGCAGGCTGCCGATAACCGGCTGAACCTTCTGGAAGCGCCTTATGATTTTACGCTGGAGGATCTGAACGGAAACAAAGTGAAGCTCAGCAGCTTCAAGGGCAAGAAAATCTTCATCAATTTCTGGACCACCTGGTGCCCTTACTGCGTTGAAGAAATGCCAGACATAGAAAAGCTGTATCAGGAAACAAAGGACGGCGATCTGGTCATCTTGACCATCAATTCAGGTGAAAGCAAGAAAACGGCTCAGGAGTTCATAGAGAAGAAAGGCTTCACATTCCCCGTACTGCTGGATATCGACGGAAAGGTCTCCCAGCTTTATGAGGTTGCCTATCTGCCTACCTCATACTTTATCGACAGTGAAGGCTATCTGGTCAAAGGCGTCACACAAGGCTTATCCCTGGAAGCCATGAAAGCTTATGTGGATGCCTTGGATTAGAAAAAATTGTATAGCATCTGTTGAGATTTTGATATAATAATAAGGATGAAAAGGAGCAGCCAATGGCTGCGCTTCTGAGGAAAGGATGAATACATGATGAGCAACAACCCCATCGTTACCATTGAAATGGAAAAGGGCGGCGAAATCAAGCTTGAGCTGTATCCCCACATTGCCCCTGCATCGGTGAACAACTTCATATCCCTTGCCAGCCAGGGCTACTATGACGGTCTTATCTTCCACAGGGTCATCCCCGGCTTCATGATCCAGGGAGGCTGCCCCCAGGGCAGCGGAACCGGCGGTCCCGGCTACTGCATCAAGGGCGAGTTCCGGTCCAACGGCTTCGACAACAACCTGAAGCATGAAAGAGGCGTTATCTCCATGGCCCGGACGATGATACCGGATTCTGCGGGCTCACAGTTCTTCATCATGGTGGAGAATTCCCCCCACCTTGACGGGCAATATGCCGCCTTCGGACGTGTAATGGAAGGCATGGACGTAGCCGACCGCATCGTAAAGTCGAAACGCAACCACATGGATAAGCCACTGGAAGACCAGAAAATGAAAAAGGTCACAGTGGAAACCTTCGGCGCAGACTACAGCCAGTTCGAAAAGCTGCCGGAAAGATAAAAAAGTCAAAAGAGTGGTAGGCACTTCAAAATGCCTACCACTTCTATTTACTAAGAATGACAAACCTTCAAATAAACGGTGATATGTATAATGACGTATCTTTAGCCGTTCAGCTAAAAGGACTTTGCGAGGGATTATTCAAAAGCCGTAAGACTGGCACGGACGACAGTCTAGCTTTACCCTGCACGAGGCACGGTTTTAAAGCGTTAGGTTTTTTAATAAGACAAGCAATTAGTCCTTTCTGATAAGGGTAACAATACGGGCTTATACATATCATCCGTTTCAATAAAGGTTTGTCATTTCATTTTACACGATTTTTGTAGTCCACGCCTCGGCATTCCATACCTCATCAACCCAGTCCTCATAGAAATCCGGCTCATGGCTGACGATGACAATGGTTCCCTTGAACGCCGCCAAAGCTTTTTTCAGCTCTGCCTTGGCATCCACATCCAGGTGGTTTGTCGGTTCGTCCAGCACCAGCAGGTTCACATCCTTCAGCATCAGCTTGCACAGCCGCACCTTGGCATTTTCCCCGCCGCTCAGCACCATCATCTGGCTTTCAATGTGCTCATTGGTCAGACCGCACTTGGCCAGGGCCTGTCGTACCTGGTAATTGGACAGGGACGGAAAATCGTTCCATATCTCATCCATAGCGGTATTGCGGTTATCTCGCCTGGATTCCTGCTCAAAGTACCCGGGATGCAGGTACGGGTCCAGAAAGACCTGACCTGACAGCGGCTCCTGCAGTCCCAAAAGTGTTTTCAGCAGCGTACTTTTGCCGATGCCGTTGGCCCCGCGAATGGCGATCTTCCTGCCGCGCTCCAGCTTGATATAAAGCGGCTTTGTCAGCGGTTCATTGTAACCGATGATCAAATGGTCGGTTTCAAAGATCATCTTGCCTGGCAGCCTCGCTTCGGTGAATTTGAAGGTGGGCTTGACTTTCTCCCTTGGCTTTTCGATGATTTCCATCTTATCCAGCTGCTTCTGCCTGCTTTTTGCCCGTCCGGTGGTGGAGATCCTTGCTTTGTTCCGGGCGATAAAGTCCTCCAGCCTGTCGATTTCCTTCTGCTGCTTGTCGTATTCCTGCTGTTGCTGTTGCTTTCTCAGCTCATGCAGCTGCACAAACTGGTCATAATTGCCCACATACCGGGTAAGGCATGCATTTTCCATATGATAGATCACATTGACAACCTCATTCAGGAAAGGCACTTCGTGAGATACCAGGACAAAGCTGTTCTCATAGTTCTTCAGGAATCGCTTCAGCCACTCGATATGCTCGAAATCCAAGTAGTTGGTGGGCTCATCTAGGATCAGGATCATGGGATTCTTGAGCAGCAGTTTGGTCAGCAGCACCTTGGAGCGCTGCCCCCCTGACAGCTCGGTTACGTCCCGGTCCAGACCAATCTCGCCCAAGCCCAAGCCGTTGGCAATTTCCTCTATTTTTGCATCGATGGTATAAAAGCTGCTGCTCTCCAGAATGCTCTGGATGTCGCCCACGTCTTCCATTGCTTTATCCAGCTCTTTTCCGTCCAGCTCCCCCATCTTTTCGTAGATGCGCAGCATTTCTGCTTCCATATCGAACATCTCCTGGAAGGCTTCTCTCAAAACCTCCCGGATGGTCTTTCCTTTCGTCAGTACCACATGCTGGTCCAGATAACCCACCGTGATGCGGTTGCACCATTCAATCCTGCCTTCATCAGGCATCAATGCGCCTGTGATAATATTGAGGAAGGTGGTTTTCCCTTCGCCGTTTGCACCTACCAGGCCCACATGCTCGCCCTTCAGCAGCCGGAAAGAAACACTCTCCAGTATTTTTCTTGCGCCAAAACCATGATTGACATTTTCAACCGTTAAGATACTCATGACATTCTCCTTTGTTTGGGTGCCAGGCACCTATTTAAAAATAGGATAAGAGCCCAACACTTTAAGATGATTGGTTTTTTCTCCGATGCGGTCCAGCAGCGCCTTGACCGGCTCTTCCGCCTGATGACCGGCAAAATCGATATAAAAGACGTACTTGCCTATCTGGGACTTTGCAGGCCGTGATTCGATCCGGCTCAGGTTGATGCGCGCATCGGCAAATTCCTTCATGACACTGTACAAAGTGCCCGGTTGATCTTCACTGAAAGTAAAAGCAATGGAGGTTTTGTCGTCTCCCGTTTTTTCAGTTTTTTTCCTGCCAATGACAACAAAACGGGTCTCATTCCAGGAATTATCCTGTATGGCCTCCCGGACCAGCTTCAATCCGTACAGTACGCCGATGCTGCTGCCTGCAACCGCGGCGTATCCGGGACCTTCGGCCTTCATCCGGATACAGGCTTGGGAAGAGCTGCCGCACGGAATTAGCTTGATCCCGGGGTAGTAAGTACGCAAAAAATGCCGGCATTGCTCCAATACCTGTAAATGGGACAGAATGTATTTGACACCCTCCATTTTGCCCGAATGACTGTATAAATTATGAACAATAGGCATAACCAGTTCTCTGTTGACGAAAGCATTCTGTGTGTGAAGCAGTGCATCCGCCACCTGTGTTACAACACCCTCTGTGGAGTTCTCCAGCGGCAGTATGCCCTCGTCCAGGCTACCTTCCTCCACACCGTCGATTATATCATGAAAGTTATCCATTTCATATAATACACTATCTTTTGAATAAAATAAAGCAGCTTCATAGCTATAAGAGCCTTTCGGCCCCAAATACCCCAGTTTCATAAGATCAACTCCTTACCCAAAATAAAAAGACCACTTCATTCATAAGAACGAGCGGTCTCGCGGTACCATCTTAATTTTTGCTTCTGCACGGGCACAAGCAAACACCTCTAAAGGATAGCGGAAGCATGGCTTCGATTATCCCTGCCCTCTAACGGCGGCGTTCCGTCCCTGCCTACTGATTTAAGACTGTCAGGTTACCTGCCGTCTTAAATCTTGGAGTTTGCTCCAAACTCCTTCTGTTCAGCGGGAAGCTCCGGGGTGAACTTCGAAGGCTGTACCGGTATCCGCATCCCAGCACCGCGGACTCTCTGAAACCTGACAACAATCTACTTTACCCGTTCATTGCATTTTGCGTTTTTTTACATTATACTCATTTACGGTCAAAAAGTAAAGCCTCTACCGGCATATCCACCCCGGTCCATATCTTGAATGCCGCAGCACCCTGCCTGATCAGCATGCCCAGTCCGTTTACCGCCTTGCAGCCCGCTTCTTCCGCCATCTGCAAAAGCTTTGTCTTTCGAGGATTATAGATTAAATCCGTCACTACCAATTCTCGGTGAAGCATACGTGGATCCTCAATAATACTTTTATCTTCGTACGGATGCATCCCTAATGCCGTGCTGTTCACAAAAATGTCCGCTTCCATCAGCTGCTGACTCAATCCTCTCTCTGTCAAAGGCACTGCTTCTGCTTTGCAGGACGGCACATTTTTCCGGATCATGCTGCATATCTCTTCGGCTTTGTCCAAGGTCCGGTTCAGGATAACGATTTCCGGCACACCTTCCAATGCCAGCCGGATGGCGACACTCCTTGCACCTCCGCCTGCTCCGGCAATAACGATCCTTTTTCCTGAAATTGAGATCCCTTCTTCCGCCAATGCCTGCACGTAGCCTATTCCGTCGGTATTATAACCGATCAGCCGCCCGTTTTCATGCAGCACCATATTGACTGCGCCGATCATTTGCGCTTCAGGCATCACCTCATCCAAGAGCGGCAAAACAGCCTGTTTGTGAGGCATCGTCACATTGAAGCCCTTCACGTTCAGGGTTCGCAAGGCGTTTATGCCGACCTCCAGTTTGTCTTCTCTAACATCAAACGCAAGATAGGCATAATCCAGTCCCAGATGAAAGAAAGCGGCATTGTGGATTGCCGGCGAAATGCTGTGAGAAACCGGATGCCCTATAAGGCAAATCAATTGTGTATTCCCTGTTATCCAATGATTCATCTGCCTTCCTCCTATTGTAACAATTCATTACATGCTAATCCTTTGATGCAGTATCTTCAAGGCAGTCTTCAGCTCCGACACTACAATCTGCCCCGGCGCCGATGCATGCCTGCCGGCTCCGAAGGTGACTGAAGACCCGAATAAACCGCCCGCGATCCTGCTGACCATTCCTTTTTCCGACATGGACATGGTGATCACCGGTATCTGTACATGCTTTTCACAAGCAATATGAGTAGCATATAACAAATTCAGCACATCTTCCATTGAATTGGGCATGACGGCCAGCTTTGCAATATCCGCTCCCAGCGCTTGGGCTTGAATCAAGCCGTCAATCATTGCTTCCACAGACGGCGTTTTTTTGAAATCGTGGCTGGATAGAATGGTAAATAAGTCATTTTCCCTTGCCAGGTCTAGAGTTTCTTTGATTTTCTCTGCACCGGCAGCCAGTTCAATATCAATGATATCTGCCTGTTGTGTACGGATGACTTCCTTGATCAACGCTAAACGCAGAGTTTCGTCGATCTTGCGGCAGCCGCCTTCCGACTCGACCCGGCAAGTAAAGATGATGGGATATCCCTTTAATCTCTCTCGCAAAATACCAAGAAGCCTGATTACCGCCGGAATATTTTCCGCCTCTTCCAGATAGTCCGCCCGCCACTCAACAAGGTCCGGCTCTAATGGCACAAGTGCTTCCGCTTCCTGTATCAACTGCTGTTCTGTACGGGCTACCAAAGGCATGCAGACTTGCGGTCTTCCTCCGCCTATTATTCTTCCCCGCACTTCAACAAGCCTAACTGCTTTCTCCATAAAGCCCCTCCTGTTCCGTTCCATTATACCGAAACCCCTGCCAGCAGCTCAAAAAAGCCTGGAAACGATATGGCAACACATTCGGTTCTATTGATTTCTACGGTTCCTTCCGCCATCAAGCCGCAGACAGCCATGGCCATGGCTATCCGATGGTCGTCGTAACTTTCCACAACCCCTCCGGCGATTCGATTGGGTCCGATAATTTCCATTCCATCCTCCAGCTCTGCAATGGCTACTCCTAACTTTTTCAGCTCGGCAACCATTGCCGCAATCCGGTTGGACTCCTTCACCTTCAGTTCCGCTGCGCCGGTTATGGTGGTTTTCCCTTCGGCAGCGGCTGCGATGGCAGCAATGACCGGTATCTCATCAATCAGTCGCGGTATCATTTCCCCGGAAATTTCCGTTCCATGAAGCTTTCTTCCCCTGACGGAAATATCCGCCACTGCTTCTCCTCCGGCTGTCCTGATATGATCCAACGTCAAATCTGCTCCCATATTCAATAATATGTCGATGATCCCGGTTCGTGTCGGGTTAATACCCACATTTTTTATAGTAAGCTCCGATCCCGGTATGACAGCAGCTGCTGCCAGGAAAAAGGCTGCCGAGGAAATATCCCCCGGCACTTCCACCTCCACGCCATAGAGCTCGGACGGCTTTACTGTCGCTTTTGTCCCTCTCACGTCGACATTTGCACCGAAATAGGCCAGCATCCGCTCGGTATGATCCCGTGAAACGGTATCCTCTATGACGCTTGTCTCTCCCTGGGCATATAAACCAGCCAATAGGACCGCCGACTTGACCTGTGCACTGGACACCGGCATCGAATACGAAATGCCTTTCAGGCTGCCACCCCGTATGACAAGCGGTGCCAGCCCTGCATTTTTCCGCCCGTCAATCGCAGCGCCCATCTCTCTCAAGGGCTTTACGATCCGCGCCATCGGCCTGCTTCTAAGGGATGCGTCTCCGCTGACCACACTGACAAAGTCCTGTCCTGCCAGGATCCCTGACATCATTCGCATTGTGCTGCCGGAGTTGCCTGCATTCAGTACATCCTCCGGTTCAGTCAGTCCGTACAGGCCCCTTCCCTGTACGATGACCGAACCCTGATCCTCCCAGATATCCACACCCAGCTTCCTGCAGCAGGCAATGGTACTCAGACAGTCTTCGCCCCTCAGGAATCCGGTAATTACGCTCTTCCCTTTGCTGATGCCGGCCAGCATGACCGCCCTGTGAGAAATGGACTTGTCGCCCGGCACGGTTATGCAGCCCTTGATTTTGGTAATTCGGTTAATACACTCCATATCAAACTTCTCCCTTAAAAAACGTCACTTTGTAGTTTTCCTTTTCAAGCAGCACCAAAGCTTTTTCTGCCGCCTGCACCGTGTCGAAAGCCAGCCGGATCGCGCCTTCCTCCCTGTCCCTTGAATGCAGCACCTCGATCTCCTTGATGTTCACCCCTTGATTGCCAAGGAGGCAGGTCACGTTCCCGAGAATCCCCGGCCGGTCCTCCACGCTGATGCTGATTTCATATAACCGGGTTATATTGCTCCTGACTCTCGCCGGCAGCTGATCCCGCACAGCTTTCGACCTCCCGAAGAAATCAAGGATCTCATCGCCGCTGCCATTGCTTAGAATCTCCTTAAACTCGCCAAGCTTTGTCTCCAGGCGCTGGACATATTTCAGCACCTCGCTTCTGTTGTATATTAATATGTCCTTCCAGATACCCGGTTCACTGGAAGCAATTCTTGTCGTATCCCTGAAACCGCCTCCAGCGAAGGTCATATGGCCGATTTCCTCCTCCCCCTGCAGCACCTGTACAAGGGCTGCAGCGGTTATCTGAGGCAAATGGCTGATCTTTGCAACAATATTGTCATGGGTTTCGGCATCAATGACCACTGGATAAGCTTTAAGCATGACAATCAATGCTTTCAGCTTTTCCACTGCCTCCTTAGGAGCATGCTTTTCAGGGCACATGAAAAAATAAGCATTTTCATAAAGCAGCGGCGAAGCCGCTTTAATGCCGCTTTTTTCTGAACCTGCCATGGGATGCCCGCCGATAAAACAGATGCTCTCCGGAAGCAAGGATGTTGCGGTTTCCATAACATGACACTTGACGCTGCCGATGTCGGTAACGATGGCACTGTGCTTCAGATAAGGCGCTATGGCACTGAAAACCTCTTCATACTTGCCTAGGGGTGCTGCCACCACAATCAGATCTGCATCATGGACTGCGTCTTCGTAGCTCTTCCCGATCCGGTCCAATGCACCGGATTGCAAGGCAGCTTCCAGCGTCCCTGCTGAGGATCCGAAGCCGGTGATACATCCAATGTAGCCTGCCCGCTTTAAGCCCAGCCCCAGGGAACCGCCCATCAGTCCTACGCCGATTATGGTGATCCGGTCAATTATGTCCAATGGTCTTCTCTCCTTGTCCTATGCAAAATGCGATTTGCGCATTTTTTACGGTATATTTTCTGATTACTATACAGAATAAACAAATTACTGTCAACATTTTTTCAAAAATTTGTACTTTTTGTTTGTAATTGTGATATAATCATGAAAAAATTCATCGACAATTTACTGATTTGAGGTGATAGCATGTTAAGGTTCTTAACAGCAGGGGAATCCCATGGAAAATGCCTGACCGCCATTCTTGAAGGGCTACCCTCTGGGATCATACTCTCCGAAGAGGATATAGACCGTGAACTGCAAAGACGGCAGCAGGGTTACGGCAGAGGCGGCAGGATGCAGATAGAAAAAGATTGCGTGGAGATTACGTCCGGTTTGAGACACGGTAGGACCATCGGAAGTCCTTTGTGCCTGATCATCCATAACCGCGACTTTGAGAACTGGAAGGAAATCATGAGCACCAGAGCCACCGATACCACCGATGCCGCAGCCGTCTCCAAGCCCAGACCGGGCCATGCCGACCTGCCGGGCGGCATCAAATACCGCCATACCGACCTCCGTAATATTCTGGAGCGTGCCAGTGCAAGGGAAACTGCCATGAAAGTGGCTGTTGGCGCTGTTGCGAAAAAGCTTCTGGCTGGCTTTGACATCCAGCTGAATAGTTATGTTGCCGCAATCGGGGATGCATCAATGGAATCCCATCCGGATCTGACTGAAGCAGCGCTGAACCGTATTGAAGCTTCGCCTGTCAGGTGCCCTGACGAGGCAGCAGAAAAGAGAATGATGGCTGTAATTGACGCAGCAAAAGCGGCAGGAGACTCTTTGGGCGGTATTTTCCGCATCATCATCCGCAAAGTACCAGTTGGCATTGGCACCCATGTCCATTGGGACCGCCGCCTAGACGCCAATTTGTCCAGGGCATTGATGGGGATCCAGGCCATTAAGGGCGTGGAGTTCGGTATGGGCTTTCATGCAGCGAGGGAACTCGGTTCCAGGGTTCATGACGAAATATTCTACCGGAATGGGTTTTATCATGGGACCAATAACGCCGGGGGCATTGAAGGCGGTATTTCCAACGGTGAGGATATTGTGATCAGTTGCGCCATGAAGCCCATACCGACACTTTACTCGCCACTCCGAAGTGTGGATCTCTCCACAAAAGCACCCTATGCAGCCGGCATCGAGCGTTCCGATATATGTGCCGTTCCGGCAGCTGCTGTTGTGGGTGAAGCAATGGCAGCCTGGGAAACAGCCAATGCGCTGATGGAAAAGTTCGGAGGGGACAACATAAATGAGACGCTCTGCAACTACAGGCACTATCTGGCTTATGTGCAGGAGGTTTGATATGCCAAGCATTTTTTTAACCGGATTTATGGGTACCGGTAAGAGTACCATCGGCAAACTGTTGGCAGATATCCTGAATTATCGCTTTTTTGACAGCGATGCTCTGATTGAAGAGAAGACCGGCCTTTCCATTCCGGATATATTCAAACAGTTCGATGAGCCATACTTCCGCAATCTGGAAAAATCCGTCCTAAACGAGCTAGCCCGTCTGGACCGCTGCGTCATATCTACTGGCGGCGGCATTGTGCTGGACCCTGAAAACATGCAGTTGATGCATACTTCAGGTGTGGTGGTGTGCCTGAAAGCACGTCCGGAAGAAATCCTGAAGCGTGTCTTGAAAGCTGACAACCGTCCGCTTCTGAATGTAGCGGACCCGGCTGCTGCCATTGGACAGAAACTGCAGGAGCGCTGCAAATTGAATGAAGGAGACCTTATTTTGGATACCTCCGATATAACACCGGATCAAGCAGTAAAAAGAATTGTATCCTTTCTGACCCCATCGGACATAGTATATACAGTACAAGTGAATTTAAGGGAAAACCCATATGTTATCCATATCGGAAGCAATTTGCTGGACCGCCTTGGACACCTTTTATCCTCTGTGTATCCCCAAGGTAAGCTATTGATTGTCTCCAACCCTTCTGTCCATGGACTATGGGGCAAACGTCTGGAAAAAGCCCTCAAGGGAATGCCTTTTGAATTTTCTTGGGCGATTATACCGGATGGCGAAGAATATAAAAACCTGGAAACACTAGAGCAGCTGTACGATGCAGCGGTGGATTTCAGGCTGGATAGAAAGTCACTTATCCTAGCTTTCGGCGGCGGCGTTATCGGTGATATGGCGGGTTTTATGGCTGCCACCTATATGCGCGGCGTTCCCTTCGTACAGATTCCCACAACCCTGCTGGCACAGGTGGACAGCAGCATCGGCGGCAAAACAGCTGTCAACCATAAAAGCGGGAAAAACCTGATTGGCAGCTTTCATCAGCCCGTGTTGGTGGTATCCGACACCTCGCTGCTTGCAACCCTGCCGGAAAGAGAGCTGTCCAACGGTCTGGCAGAAATGATCAAGCACGGCGTCATATTGGATGAGACCTATTTCAATTTCCTGGAGCAAAACATCCACAGTATCCGTTTGCTGGAGCAAAAGGTTTTGCCTAAGGCATTGGAAGGCTCCTGCCGGATAAAGGCTGTCGTAGTGGAACAGGATGAAAAGGAAGAATCCCTCCGGGCACTGCTCAATTACGGTCATACCATCGGTCACGGCATAGAAACCGCTACGGACTATCAGGTTTTCCGGCATGGTGAAGCCGTTGCTTTGGGCATGGAAGGAGCTGCCGTTATCGCACAGGCCTTTGGTCTGTTTTCGGAGGAAGACCGTACCAGGCAGAATAAAATGCTGAAGCAAGCTGGCCTGCCCACTGAATACCCCAATATTGATTCCGAGGCTGTTCTGAAGGCCATCACTTCGGACAAAAAAATGAAGAACGGCAGACTCCATTTTATTCTGCCGGAGAAAATCGGCCGGGCATTGATATCCCGTGACGTGACTACAGAGCACATCCGTGGTGCGTTAAAATTTTTAAGCAACCAATAAATATTTTAACTTGACTTTTATTCTGCCAGTGACTATAATTAAGAAAATTTACCGAGCAGGAATTGCCGGACACAGCGTCTGTTTCCGGCCGAAAGGTGATAGAAATGAAAAGCAGTCTTAGCATGAGCACAAGAGCATATTGGTTTTATTTCAGCTTTATCCAGGGCTTTAACTATTATTTTAGCGCTGGTTATTTTACATTGCTGAAAAACTTTCATATGCCGCTTATTCTAAGAAAAGCAAACCGCTTTAGGTGCGTATACCGATAGCCCCAATGCAGGATTGGACCGGAAGGTTTTGGGAGGCTCTCTTAGATGGGAGCCTCCCTTTTTATATATCTTAACACAGTAAACCAAAGAATAGTTTTAATAAATTTACGAATTTTTAAGGAGGAAGTCAAAATGGTTATTGTCATGAAACCCATCGCATCCCAGGAGGATATCGGCAAAATAGTTGAAAAAATGGAAAACCAGGGCTACCGCGTGCACAAGTCGGTAGGCGACAACTACTGCATACTCGGTCTGATCGGTGATACAAACAAAATTGATATTAGTCAGTTGGAGGCGAATGCCATGGTAGAAAAAGTGCTGAGAGTGCACCATCCTTTCAAGCTGGCCAGCCGGCTGTTCCATCACGATGATACGGTCATTCAGGTGGGGGACTGTAAAATCGGCAAGGGCAGCCTGGCCATCATCGCCGGCCCATGTGCCGTTGAAAGCGAAGAACAGCTCATGACCATCGCGCGGGAGGTTAAAAAAGCAGGCGCCCAGTTTCTGAGAGGCGGTGCATACAAGCCCAGAACCTCTCCTTACAGCTTTCAAGGTCTGGGTGAGGAAGGCCTTAAGATTCTCAGAAAAGCAAAGGAAGAAACCGGCATGCCCATCGTAACCGAGGTCATGAGTCATGAAACCTTTGATGTGGTTGAAGAATATGCCGACATTTTGCAGATCGGCGCCCGGAATATGCAGAACTTTGCCCTTCTGAAGCAGGCAGGCAAAAGCAGCAAGCCCATCCTTTTGAAGCGCGGCATGTCCGCCACCATTGAAGAATTCCTGATGGCTGCTGAGTATATCATGTCGGAGGGGAATCATCAGGTTATTTTATGCGAAAGAGGTATCAGAACCTTTGAGACCTATACCCGCAACACACTGGATCTCAGCGCCATTCCCGTCATAAAAGAGCTAAGCCACCTGCCCGTTATTGTGGATCCCAGCCATGCGACCGGCAAATGGGCCATGGTGGAGCCTCTGTCAAAGGCAGCAGTAGCCGCCGGAGCAGACGGTCTGACCATTGAAGTCCACCACCAGCCTGAGCTGGCGCTTTCGGACGGAGGCCAGTCGCTTAAGCCGGAGAAATTTGCAAAGCTTGTTGAATCGGTTTACCGGATTGCTTCCGTCTATTAAGCGCTGCTGCTTTTTGACTGTCATTTGAAAAAATTAAAAAACCATCCCATGATCATGTGATATTCTGTATGATATCGCTAAAATCGGTAATACTATAGGATATCACAACATCAATGCTGCTATAGTATACGGAATCTATGCAATCCTTTGTTCCAAACATGCTTTGCAGAATCGTATATGTAGTGTAAAAGTAATTGGGAGGAAATTTAATGAAAACAGGAACTGTCAAATGGTTTAACGCTGAGAAGGGCTTTGGATTTATCTCCGTTCAGGGAGAAAACGATGTATTCGTTCATTATTCCGCCATTCAGGATGAGGGATTCAAAAGCCTGGCAGAAGGTGAAACGGTCCAGTTCGATATCATCGAAGGTTCCAAAGGACCTCAGGCTGCCAATGTAAGCAAGGCATAGAAAGCGAAGGAGAGCGATTTATACCGCTCTCCTTTTTTATTCGCTGCTTAATTGCTTTTTAGCAGCGTCTCCGTTCCATCCAGGTATTTTTCGATCATATCCTGGATACTGGAATCCTTGATGATAATGGATATTTCGATACGCCTGTTTTTGGCAAGGACATCCCCACTGCTGCCGGAAGCCAGAGGTCGGAATTCCGAAAAACCGTTCGCTGCAAAATACCGGCCATACTTCTGCTCCAGCCTGGGATTGACCTGCATCATATAATTGACTACTTCTGTGGCACGCCGTGCTGAAAGCTCACGGTTATAAGCCGATGTGCCTGTTTCGTCGGTATGCCCATCTATGCTGATAGCATCGATGTTGCCTCTGATATCAACGTCATCCAGTATCTTTTCGAAGGCCTTTGCCAGCTGAGTCAGTAGCGACTTGGCATCAGGCTTCAACTGATAGGAATTATAGGCAAAAAAAGTACTTTCATTGATGATGATATTGGCATTATCGCCAATGGAAACCATTTCCTCACCCTTATTGTTCCGTTTTCCCAGCTCCTGTTCCACCGACTGCTTGACTTTTTTCAGAATATCAAGCCGCAGTAACGCAATCCCCTGCAGACGGATCTTGAGGTTCTCCAATGCTTCATTGCTGGCAGCTATGACAGCTTTCTGCTCCTCCACCTTTTGCGAGGACAGGGCCAGCGCCGCCTTCGTCCTGTCTGTTTCCAGCTGAATGCTGCGCAACTCCTCCTGTGCCTTTCCGATTTGCAGCTTGGATGTATCCAGCTGCTTCTGCGCAAAAGCCAGGTCGTTGCCATAGATAATGTTTTGCAAATAAGCCAGCAGCATAATAAAAAAAAGAATCAATGCAATGGTGGACATGACATCCGTAAAGGAAGGCCAGAACTGCTGGACGTCCATGCCGCTTATCAAGGCTCTTCTTCTGAGTTTCATATTTTTCCTCCTGTTTTTGTCAGCTGTTTTTCTCGCTTTTGGTTGCCGCTGCCGAAAGGATGGCATTTGAGAACTCATTTATGGAACGTTGATTGCTTTCGATGATCCGTGTTGAATCTAAAAGCGACTCCCGGAGATTGACAAAGCTGACATCCATCCGCTCGATGTTGCTTCGGAGGTTGTGGTTGAACTCACTGAAATCTCTGGTATTCTTGTTGAAATTCTGCAATGTCTCATCAAACTTATTGATGGTACCCTCCAGGCATCTGGAGGAATTCTCGATGCTGCTTGTTGCGGCAGACAAACGGTCTCCGAAATCAGACAAGGTCATTTTAAGAATACCGTCGATCCTGTTTCCGAACTCATCAAATGCCGATGTGATGGTCCTGCACATTTTTTTCAGCTCAGTATCCTTTTCCTTGGCCAATTCCGGCTCCACTACGTTGTCAAGGTATTCTTCCAACTGCACCATGACCGATTGCTTCACACCATCGATATCAGCAAGAATGCTGAAGATGGTGATCAAAATAGAACCGGCTATGCCGGTCAGGCTGGTAATGAAAGCAACTGACATACCTCTTACCGATGTAATCAGGCTCAGGATAATGGAATCCATATTGGACAGCATTTCCCTGCTGCCGCTCTGGGTCAGCATTTCCACCAGCCGGCCTACCGACAGCGTCAAGCCATAAAAGGTCCCCAGCAGGCCAAGCACAATCATCAGGGAAACAGAATGCTTCACAAACCTTTCTCCCAGGCTTGTCCCCGTAAGCCGCGTAAAAAAATGCTTCTCTATCAGTGCCTGTGTATTGATTTCCGCGCAGGAAGCGAAGGATACCACCTTGTATTCGGTTATGATGTTTTGCAGAAAATCGGATTTTGCCCGCGATTCTTTGCGGCTTGACAGCTTGTTCAACTCATTTCTCAATCCGCCGTAACGGCTTCGGATGCATAGCATTGCAAAAAAAGAAACCAGGAAGATTCCCAGAATCAGCTGGACAATGATATACCCCATATCGTCCAATTTACCCGTCATATTTGTCAGCAGCTCCATCTTCTCACTCCTTCAATTGATTGTTTCATGTTAGGTTGGGCTGTATTGTGCTGTTTTGTGTAATACTTCCATTACTTACAAGTAATATTGTATAAAATCACAAGCAATTTATCAATACGACGAGCATTATCAAGATATATGAATCAAAACAAAAATTATTCCTTTTTTTGATGATATTCATCCATATTCAGCATTTTATTATCACTTTTTTGTCCTAAAATAGATAAATGTGAAGAAATCTGCATTATCTTTCAGACATAAAAAAACCTCACCGCCAAAAAATATGGATGAGGTGAAAAAAATGAAAAAGAAGCTTTTTGCTTTTATCATGCTCTTATGCCTGGCACTATCCACGATACAGGTCGCAGCCCAAACCGTCACTTACACCGTCAAGTCAGGCGACAGCATGTGGAAGATTGCGGAAAGATACCAGATAGGCGTCAGTGAAATCATTGCGCAGAATCCGCAAATCAAGAATCCGGCATTGATCTATCCGGGGCAGAAGTTAACCATTCCCAACCTGGATGCCGTTAAGACATGGGAAAATGAAGTCATCCGGCTGGCAAATGCCGAAAGGTCCAAGAAGGGGCTCCCTGCCTTGGGAGCCAATTGGCAGCTCTCCAGGTGCGCAAGGTACAAATCCCAGGACATGATCAACAAGAACTATTTTGCCCACCAATCTCCGACTTACGGCTCCCCCTTCGATATGATGGAGTCCTTCGGATTGAGGTTTGCGGCCGCCGGCGAAAACATCGCCATGGGACAGCAATCACCGCAGGCTGTTATAACAGCTTGGATGAATTCACCGGGCCACCGGGGCAATATACTGAGTACATCATACTCACAGATCGGTGTCGGTCTGGCCAAAGACAAAAATGGACGCTGCTACTGGACACAGATGTTTATCCGACCATCCAGATAGGTGTCCTATCAGCAAAAGAACCGTACAAACGCAATGCTTGTACGGTCCTTCTATTTACTAATGCAGTTCCTGCCTTTAGATTTTGCCCTATAAAGAGCTTTATCTGCCGCTTTGATGACTTCGTCAGCTTTTTTGTACTTATCTCCGCGCTCTGCTACGCCCATGCTGACCGTTACGGATAGCCGCTTGTTGCCTCCGGATCCCATCCTGACCTCAGACGGTTTTTTTTCAGGCCTGCTTTTGCTTCTTTTGGTAAACCCTCTGCCGGCAATGGTAATCCTCAACTCCTCCAGGATCGGAGCCACTTCATCCAGCTCCGTGGCCGGGAAGATCAGGGTGAATTCTTCGCCGCCGTAGCGGTAAGCCTTGCCGTTCCCCTTAAGGTTTTTCAGGCAGGAGGCCACCATCTTCAGAACCTCGTCTCCTACATCATGCCCGTGAGTGTCATTGAACTTTTTGAAATGGTCTACGTCCAGCATGCTGACGGTATACTTACCTTTCAGCTTCAGCATGTCCTCCTTCAAAGCCCTTCGTGACGGCAGCCCAGTCAATTCATCCAGATATGCCATAGAATAGGATGCACGCAGCATGGCAGCCGTCAATACAAGACCGGCCGCAGCCATATGCAGTGAAAAGGCCATAGGCTCATCCTTGACGATAAAGGCTGAAAACAAAAGGATCAGGACTGCCAAAAGCGGGCTGTCGGAATTCATACCTTTCCCCACTTGTCTGGCGAAGAGCACACAGAAGGAAACCAGGAAAAGCGCCAGTGCAAATTGAGAGTAGGTCTCGCTGAACAGGTATTTGGCTTCAAAAAAATCCAGGCGCAGCAGCTGAACGAGATCAGCATCCTGATACCACACGATCCAGGCAATCATCAGCAGCTGCGCCCCGATAAACATAAAGCGCATTCTTCCCCAAGATGAAAAAATGCCGCGCTCTTTTAAGGATGAAAGCACCAATATATCAATGGGCAAAAGGATGGTCAGGGTCTTGAAAACAGCAAGTTGGTAAAAAACCTTGTCCATCCCGTCAGGGATATAATGAACCAGCAGGCCGTAGCTGAAAGCCAAAACCAAAGCAACAAAAAAAATCTTGCTGCGGTTGAAGCTAAGGCTAAGCAGCCCTGCGACCGCCAACAAACCATAAGGCAGATACATTAGGGTCTGCTGGAGCTGCTGTGGAAATGCATCTGCATTGTCATTCAGCAGATAGGCCAACGCAACCAGCGAGATCGGATATATCAAATATGCAATTGCCCTTCTTATCTTTTTCAACCCATTCGACCCTTTCTTTCCCGTGTAATCCGATAGAGCCTCAGAAGGCTCCTTACATTCTATCATAACATAAAGGAAGCTTTCATTTGCATGCTAAAAAATCGGCTTTCGCCGATTTTTTTATTTCCGTCATGGACGTTATGATCCGCACTTGACCAAGCCTGTGAAAAAGCGGATATGGGCCTGGAACTCCTGCTGCATTTTACGGAAATCAATATCAGTCTGATTCCTCAGGATATAATTTTCATAAAACTTATATATTATGAAAGCATGGAATTCGGCCGCCAGCTCCCTTGCATCGTACCGGCGGACCTTGCCTTTGTCCATCAGCTTGGAAAATGCTGTTTCCAGCACACTTCTGGATGCCACGATAAACTCCTGCAAAAAGAAGGACTTGGCCTTCTCATTGGCAAACTGCTCTATGGCAATAATCCTGAAGATCTTCTCGATCCTGGGAGACCGCAGGTAAACCACCGAAGCAAAAAGCATGGTTTCCAGAAAGGCTTCCACCGAATGGGTCTCTATCAACCGGTCCAGGTTTTCCGGCGTATAGAAATCCCCGAGGATCCTGCCCGTTTCTTCCTGGTACTGCCGGAACATAGAGTCCAGAATCGCTTCCTTGCTTTCAAAGTGGTTATAGATAGAGCTGCCTTTGATCCCAACTGCTTTGGCTATCTCGCGTATGGTCACCTGAAAATAGCCTTTTTCCGCGAATAAAGCCATAGCGGTATCCAGTATTTTCTCTTTTGTGGTTTTTTCTTCCGATTGCCTTACCTGTGTCAATCTGCTGCCACCTCGCCCATCTTCCCTTATTCAGCTCCAAAAGTCCGAACTAACTTAGTTAGTACCTTTTTAGTTTATACGAAGGGAGACGGCATGTCAAGCTGCTTATTGGTTTTCTGTGAGCAGCTGAACAGGCGCCATGCTGCGGTAGTATGCGTAGACCTCTTCAAAATTGAGGCCCAGAAGCCTTCCCAGGTTGACAAACCTGCCAAACAACCGGATATAGATGCTGACGGCATCCACATAAATGTTTCTGGAAATGGCATATTTAAGGTCCTTGATATCGTCGTAAATATAGCTGAAGACCTTGATCAGGCTCTCCTCGTGCCCCATGGTTTCAACGATTTCCAGGCTGATGATGTTGAATTCATATGTATTGCCGATGGATAAGAGAAATTTCATCGCATCGATAAAGCGGAACATCAGCTTTTCTTTGGGGATATCCTCCTTCATGGCGGTATACTTGTAGCACTTTGTCAGATTTGCAATTTCACCCACCTTGACTTGCAGTGCAAGAAACCTCAGGTCAAATACATTCTCCTTCCCCAATACATCTTCATCTATTTGCGACAATGTCTTTATGCTGTTCTCCATTATTTCCTGTATTTTAAACAACTGCTGCAGGTTCATAACCGTCCTCCTATTTCCTTTCTTATTACCTGGTACTAATACTTAGTATACATTAATTTTGCAGGATTGTAAATAGGAGACTGCATCAGCACCTCACTCTCCATCCGGAAAGAAACTCAATTGAACAGGTTCAGGGCTGCTATAGGTTTTGAGATCCTTCATTCTGTATGCCATGCCGTACTTTTTGCACTGCTCCTTCACAACGGCATATAGTGTTTCCGCGTTGGCCGAATTGCATGCATACTGGTTTCCGAAGCTTTCGATGTACCTCTTTTTCAAGCCAGGAAAGTGGGCATCCAGTTTTCTGTAGTAATATTCCCGCTGCCTATCCCGAAGCGACATGCCCATCCACGGGATGACAAAGCTTGCCCCGCACCCGTGGGCTGCCGCAATGATCCCATCGATATTATCCGCCCTGTCCTCCAGGTAGGGCAGAACGGGCATCATCAGAACGCCTACATAAATGCCTGCGGCGGCAAGCTTTTCGATGGCAGCCAGCCTGGCAGACGGTGAAGGGGCATTGGGTTCTATGACCGATGCAAGCCCCTTATCTAAAGTCGTGATGGTCACAGCTGCGGAGGCATGAATTCGGTTGATGGCTTTCAGCAAATCGATGTCGCGGAGGATCCTATCGCTTTTCGTACAGATATGCACGGGGTATTTGAAAGCCGCAATCAGTTCCAACGCCTTTCTCGTCATTTTATATTCCGTCTCCGCAGGCGTATAAGGATCACTCATAGCACCCGTTCCGATGGTATCAATCTTACATTTGGAGGAAAGCTCCTTTTGCAGGAGACTGATGGCATTGGTCTTCACCGCCACCCGGTCAAAGTCTTCGATGCCGTAGCACTGGCTTCTGGAATCACAGTAAATGCAGCCGTGCTCACAGCCTCTGTAAAGGTTCATATTATATCTGACACCAAACCATTTTTCGGGTTCCTTCATGGTTGTCAGAATGGATTTCGCCTGGATCTCCGTTATCATTTCCTATCACCCGCCTGTTACAACCCCTTATTTGGTACCTTGACCATCATCCTTCAACATGTAAGAATAGATCCTTATCCCCTTTCATTGGTCGCTGTCATAGTCTATTATACCGCTTGCAGAACAACAATTCCAGTTTGTCTCCGGCCGGCTGCATGTTATACTAATACTGTCTAGTAATCCATTAAGCGAGGTGTTTCGATGGATATCAATCTCGAGCGCTACCGGACCTTCTATCATGTGGTGAAAGCCGGCAGCATCTCTGCAGCGGCTCAGGCGCTCTGCATCTCCCAGCCTGCTGTCAGTCAGGCCGTCAAGCAGTTGGAGCGCCATTTGGGCGGGCAGCTGTTCTTCAGAACGGCCAAGGGTATAAAGCTAACCCCTGAAGGGCAAGTGCTATTCCAGTATATTGAGCAAGGCTACGCGTTGATGCAGATGGCAGAGGACAAATTCGCCGAGGTACTGAATCTGGAGGCAGGCGAGATCCGCATCGGTGCCAGTGATATGACCTTGCGCTTTTTTCTGCTGCCCCATCTGGAAAGCTTTCATAAGCTGCATCCCAAGGTAAAAATCAGAGTTACCAACGGACCCACTCCGGAGGTCATGCGCTCCCTCAAGAAAGGCTTGATTGATTTTGGCGTCATCAGCTTGCCGGCAGCAGCGGACAAAAGCCTTCATATTGTGGAAGCGGCAGAAATACAGGACTGCTTCGTAGCCGGCAACCGGTTCAAAGCAATATCGGACATGCCGCTGTCCTTTATGGAGCTGGCCGGTTATCCGCTGATCATGCTGGAGAAGAACACCAGCACCCGAAATTATATCGACGCGCTGGCAAACAAGCAAGGTGTCGAGCTGAATCCTGACATTGAGCTGGCAACCAGCGACCTCATCGTGCAGTTTGCAGAGCGCGGACTTGGGATTGCATGCGTTGTCCGCTCCTTTGCGGAAGAAGCCATAGCAAGGGGAGACCTGTTTGAAATCCGCTTGAACGAGGATATACCGCCCAGAAAGCTAGGTATCCTGACACAGAAGGATATGCCTCTGTCTCCTTCGGCCAGGCGTTTCTTGGAGCTGGTGAACAGCTGATATAACCCAATGTTATATCAGATATAACTAATATTAATTTTACTTATATGAAGATTTCCGATATAATTGGACTGCATGTTCACCATACTATATTTATGGAGGTTTTCATATGGTTAAAGCAATAGTCGGCGCCAATTGGGGCGATGAAGGCAAAGGCAAGATGACCGATATGCTGGCTGCCGAATCGGATATCGTCATCCGTTTTCAAGGCGGAAACAATGCCGGGCATACCATCATCAACCATTACGGCAAATTTGCCCTTCACCTGCTTCCATCCGGCGTATTTTTCAACCATATCACCAATATGATCGGCCCCGGCGTCGCATTGAACATCCAGGCCTTTTTCAGGGAATTGGACGGGCTTGCCGCCAAGGGCGTACCGCAGCCCCAGCTTCTGGTATCCGATCGGGCTCAGATCGTCATGCCTTATCATATCCTTTTCGACAACTGCGAAGAGGAAAGGCTTGGGCAT
Source organism: Calditrichales bacterium MX18-03 (assembly GCA_021083345.1). Lineage (GTDB taxonomy): Bacteria > Bacillota > Clostridia > Lutisporales > Lutisporaceae > JAJGRE01. The sequence goes on from JAJGRE010000002.1 coordinate 188,778, forward strand.
AAGAGCTTCGGCTCCACAAGATCCGGTATTGCGCCCTTTTATGCCGACAAATACCACAAGACCGGCATTCAGGTCTGCGACCTGTTTGATACCGGCACATTGAAGGAAAAGGTCTTCTCGGTCTGTGAAGTAAAGAACATTCTGCTGCAGAACCTGTATAAGGCAGAGCCGGTCAATCCGCAAAGCATCTTTGATGAGCTGCTTTCCTACCGTGAAAGGCTTGCTCCTTATGTATGCGATACTTCCGTTTATCTGAACAAAGCCTTGGGAGAAGGCAAACGGGTTCTACTGGAAGGTCAGCTGGGCGCGCTCAAGGACCCTGACCATGGGATTTATCCCTTTACCAGTTCCTCCTCCCCACTGGCAGGCTATGCTGCCGTTGGCGCCGGGATTCCCCCATACACCATAAAGAATATCATCGCCGTAGTCAAAGCCTATTCAAGCTGTGTCGGAGCAGGCGCTTTCGTCAGTGAAATATTCGGCGATGAGGCTTCAGAGCTTCGCGAAAGAGGCGGCGACGGCGGAGAGTACGGCGCAACCACAGGCCGCCCCAGACGGATGGGCTGGTTTGATGCCGTTGCAACGCGTTACGGCTGCATGATACAGGGTGCAACCGAAGTCGCATTTACATTGCTGGATGTATTGGGCTATCTGGATGAGATCCCTGTCTGTACGGCTTATGAAGTCGATGGCCGCGTCACGCAGGATTTCCCCACAACCCCGCTTTTGGCAAAAGCCAAACCGATATTTACCGTATTGCCCGGCTGGAAGTGCGATATCCGGGGTATCCGCAGCTTCGAAGCGCTGCCGGAAAATGCACAGCGCTATGTGCAGTTTGTTGAGGAACGCATCGGTGTGCCGGTCAAATGGGTATCCAACGGTCCGAAACGCGAAGACATTATTGTAATGAAATAGTAAAAGGCAGGGTTGCTCCGACCGGACGACCCTGCCTTTATTATATTTCCGCTTCTTTGCCGTTTACCTTATCCTTATACTTCCCTACATCTGCTTCCCTCAAGACTGCTTCAAAGGTCTGGCTCTTATTGGTTCTCAAAGAATAACCCAGGCTATATTCAACTGAGTCATTGGGCCTGACAGATGCCATTATGGTACCGGCCGCTTTTATGATCAGCTTGTCTCCGTTGGCATGTCCGTAGGTATCAACGAATCAGCACCGCTTATTCATATTCTTTATCCTCTTGCTCCGCTGCTTTAGCATTTCCCTGTATTCCGAAGCAGCTGTCTTGTTCAGCTTTCTCTCAATGAATTCGGCTTCCTTCTTCAGCTTCAGGTAGCTTTCAAACCTATGCACCGGCAGCAGTCCTTCTTCAATAGCTGCTCTTACCGCACAACCCGGCTCATCCTGGTGCTTGCAGTCGCTAAACCTGCAACGGCAGGCAATTTCACTGATATCTCCGAAGGAGCCGTCAATGCCCTCTGAAACATCCAGCAGCTGTAGCTCCCTCATGCCGGGCGTATCGATGAATATACCGCCTGACGGCAGAACGATCAGCTCCCTGTGTGTAGTCGTATGCCTTCCTCTGTCATCGTTTTCCCTTACAGCTTGTGTTTCCTGTATGGCCTCACCGGACAGGCAGTTTACCACTGTCGATTTTCCCACACCTGAGGAGCCGATCAAGGCGTAGGTCCGCCCAGACACGATCATGGCCATCAGCGCTTCCAGTCCATATCCGCTAACAACACTGATGGGGAGCAATTGCACACCCACCGCAACTTCGCTGGTTTCCCTGATCTTTTGGTCCAGATCCTGGCACAGGTCAGCTTTTGTCAGCAGTACAACTGGCGTTGCCCCGCTGTCCCAAGCTTGCGAAAGATATCTTTCCAGCTTTCTCAGGTTAAAATCCCTGTTCAGCGCCATGCAGATAAAAACCGTATCGATATTGGCTGCAACAATTTGCTCCTCAACTCTGCTCCCTGCCACTTTTCTGGAAAACTTGCTTTTCCTCTCAAGCACACCGTGGATAACGGCTTCACCCTGTTCATCTGATACACGGTCCAAAACCACCCAGTCCCCTACCGCCGGATAATCGACCCTATCCAGTGCCCGGTACATGCTTTTACCCGACACCCTTGCCAAAACCTCGCCGCATTCCGTCGCGATACGGTAGAAGCTTCTATGCTCTACAGTAACCCGTCCAAGATAAAGTCTGTGGTCGTACTTTTCATACGCTTTCAGTAACGCTTCATTCAGTCCCAGTTTTTTCAGTTTCTCGTAATTCATTTCATTACCTTCCTTCCTTAAAAAGGGCATAAAAATACCCCGGCATCATGCAATCAGGCACACTGCTCCGGGGCATATCCTGCTTCTTCTGAGAAAAAAGGCTTAACGATACGCAAAAATGGAGCAGTGCATAACGACTATCAACGCATACATTCCTAACTGTTTATTCATTTGACACCACTCCTTACTCAATAAAATTGGAACCCGCATTTATTATACAACAAACCAGTTGGCGAATCAAGTCTCGAAAAGAAATATTTGCAAACAGCCGGCTGCCCGATGAAATCTGTAGTATTCTTTCTGCCTGGCGCATAGGATGATAGGGGGTGATGGAAATGAAAAAGGAGGATATCAAATATCCCATTATTCTGGCATTCTCGCTGGCAGCAGCATATTTTCTGTACAACCTGGGCAGATTTGTCGGTTGATACTCCGGAAGCTTTCAGAATATATTGACTTAATTATGACGAATAGCTGTTCAAGCTATTTTTTTTCGGTTAGAATAGGAATAGGAGGCCGCATCGGGAGGTAGGAAAATGAACCATACAGATCACGAACACATCGGAAAGGCACCGGATTTTGTTGTCAACCGGCTTGACGTCAAATACCATACCATCGCCGCTTTTCAGACAGCAATCAACCGGATTAAGGCTACCAATGCCGAAACCCTCAGCATTGGTCCTGATACAAAAGTACATATACTGACCAATTTCGGAACGGTAACAGGCGAAATCGTTGTAGACCATACCATTAAAGAAGTTGTTAACGTACTGGAGACAGTTGTAGTAGACAGCCGCAACGAGGAACTTGCCAATCTGCATACCGAAAAGTCCATTATTGTCAATAATACCGCTACACTTTTCGTCCGTAATGCTCATTTGAAACCCTATGCGAATCCCAAGGTCACGCTGGAGTATCCTTCTCTCCATATATTTGTAGACCAAATCGTCGGATTCAGCTGGGGACATTGATCAGCGCGGATCCTTAGAACTCCTCATGGCATCATACTATCGGCCTCCATATTCCTCTAATACAATATGATGCTATTGATCCTTCCCCCGGTTCTGCTTCATGGATGCGATGCTTACAATAACCGCTACCACAATGGCGACGGCAGAAAATATAAAAAGCACCATTGCGCTGGTTCGATCCGGTACTTGTGTCTCGGTGTTGTTCTTCCAAATGGCAAATATTGAAACCGAAGCTGCAACTGCCGCTGTGATCACAGTGGCTGCTGTTTTTCTTGCAGCTTTTTTGATGCTGCTGTCCGGACCTATATAGGCGCCCGCCCATAGGATGCGGATCAAATAATAGAACATGGTTGAAACCATGATGACAAAAACATTCAAGGGATATTGCAGCCATTTCACCCCGAACCCATTAAGTCCGACGTCGGTCAGAAGCAGGTAAAACAGGATCATAAATGCCTGGTTTCCTATCCGGTTTCTCATTTGCAGCTGCATTTCATCCAGCACTGACTTACGCATCTCCATTATCCTCCCAAAAAACTTGATCTAAGGTCTGTCCCAGCACTTTGCATATTGCTATGCACAAATTGATAGAAGGGTTGTAGTTGCCGCTTTCGATGGCATTGATGGTTTGCCTGGTAACCCCTATCGCATCAGCCAGATCCTGCTGTGACAGGTCCCTGGCTGCCCTGGCGGATTTTAAACGCAGATTCTTGCCCATGGCGTCACCTCCATCTTAAATGTACTATATTCCAGATATAATGTCAAATATATTTTACATTATATCTGGAATATTTGATAATCGGACGAAATCAGACGAAACCGGCTAGTGAAAAGGGAGTTCCTACTGGAACTCCCTTTTTTGCTTCCTATTCCAAAACCACTGCCGTACCGGAGGCGGTGACCATGAGCATGTTATTGCCCTGTCCCAGCACCTCGTAATCCACGTCTACAGCAACAACAGCATTAGCCCCCATGTTGCCTGCCCTTTTCACCATCTCGGCTATGGCGTTTTCCCTTGCATCAATCAGCTCTCCCTCATAAGAGCCGGACCTGCCCCCGAAGAAATTGGTCAGCCCTGCTGCAAAGTCCTTGATGAAATCCACTCCGGAAATAACCTCGCCAAAAACGATTCCTTTGTACTCCTTGATCCTCCTGCCCTCAATATTGGGTGTAGTGGTTACCAGCATTATATTTCCTCCTTGCATCCATTTCTATCCATATTATAACATATCCGGCCTTGGGCTGTAATATGCCTTCTTCCGCCTAATCTCTGGTCAGCAGCTGTGCCAGCTCCGCGTTGTCCACAATTTCTTCTATCTTGTTGATTCCCAACTGCTTCAGGATTTTCATGACATTCAGGTTGTCAAAAGGTGTCATGATCAGAGAATCTTCCCCAAAGTCATTAACCAGCCTGAAAGCTTTTTCCATTGGAATATTGGTCCTGGGACCGCCGATGCAGCCGCCCTCACAGCCCATTCCTTCTATGAAATTGGCATGTATATCCCGGCCCTCCGATAAAGCCTGCAAAACGTCCTTGCAGCTTGTAACCCCGTGAACCTTTTTAGCCTTCAGCTTGATCAGCCGGCTTGGTTCCAGCCTGTTTACGACTGTCTTGACTGAAAAGCTCACGCCGCCTGTTCTGGCATACACCCTGCCGCCAAAGGAGGCCTGGTCCTTTTCGTCCCCGGTCAGTGTTTCCGGCCGTATATCGAGAGCCTTGAATATCTCCAGCAGCTCACGGAAATTCAGGACAAAGTCTACGGCACCCTTCAGGCCGAGTTCTTTTATCTCAGCCTTCTTCGCGATGCAAGGTGCAACAAATACGATCCTGCTTCCCTCATACAGTTTTTTCAGGATTCTGCCAGATGCAATCATGGGAGATACGGATGGGGACATCTTGGCATAAATCTCAGGATAGTTCTTTTTTGTCATGTTGAACCACACCGGACAGCAGCAGCTGGTAAGGAAGAAGTCCGCTTCCGTTTTCACCAGATGATTGAATTCGAAGGCTTCCTTGATGGTCAGTATATCTGCGAAAAGGGCTACCTCAATCATGTCCTTGAAGCCCAGCAGCTTCATTGCAGTCCTGAGCTGACCCATGGATATTTCCTCGCCAAACTGACCTACGATGGCGGGTGCCACTACGGCATATACCGGCACCTTCTTTTCTTTCAGCAAGTCCACCACCGGCAAAAACTCGATTTTGTCCGCCAACGCACCGAAATCGCAGCTTGTTACGCAATGCCCACAGCTGATGCATTTATTGTTTACAATGACCGGACCCTTTTTCCGCTTATACACATGCGCCTCATATTTGCAGACTTCCTTGCCCTTGCAGTGGGCTTCGCTGCATTGCTCGCAAGGACCTTCAATCTTAGCCACCACGGGCGGACCGATTTCCTTGGAATTCCTAACGAGATCCAGTGCCTCCCGGAAGTCACTGTCATCTTTCGGATCCATGCCCATAGCAACCCGGATATGGTTTTTTATAAAGGGAATGTCCTTATCGTCAAAACCATACTTTTCTTTGATTTCAATGGCCAGAGCCAGCAGGTCATCTGAGGAATTCAGATTGCCGTTCCAATATTTCCTGACAAGCTCCCCAAAAATGTGCATGCGTTTTTCTGAGAAGCCGTCATATTTCTTTTCCATTTCCGGACCTCCTTTTGTCATCCCATGAGCAAAAAAAAGAAAGCATCAGGCATAGAGTATCCTTTCTGCTTAGGATTATTCCTTGCCTGATCCTTCCGAATACAGCTTTAGCCTATTTTTTCACAGGCGCCTGAATCTCAGTCAGATAATTCTCAGAACTTTGTTCACACCATGGACCTTTATGATAGATTGCTCTGGTGGGCCCATTCATTTCATATCCGTTTGCCGACAGCCACACGCCTAATGCATGATAGGCAGCAGACATTTCTTCAAAGGGTCCCTGATGCATTACGACCGCCATCTCAGGAACTGCTTCAAGCTCTCTCAACTTGATACGGTCGGTACCTTCCACAGTTTCATTGGTGGACATGGTTACTTCGATATCAACATCACTTTCCTTATAGCCCGGATCGTGATAAATGGCATAGCAGGGCGATCCGCATCTCAGGCCTTTTTTGCCGACAAATGCCTCCAGCTCTTCCCACAGCTTTCCTTCCATGCAGTACGCCGGAATCACATCCCTTACTGATATGACCTTGTATGCTGGAATACTTTTTAATGCTATTTCATATTTCATACTCGATTCCTCCTCGTCGATAAGTCGGATGAGGGTCTCCACCCTCAGTAACTTTTCACTCTCTTTCTTTATTGCTTCTGTAATCTCACGCTGTCTATTCTGCAGCAGGCTAAGCAGCTGCTTCGCATCCAGCTCCTTTTCCATCAGGCCGCAGATTTCGGATAGGGAAAATCCCATCTCCTTCAGGACGAAAATACGGTTGATTTTCGGTATCTGGTCTGCTGAATAGAAGCGGTAGCCGGTAAAGTCATCTGTTGACTGCGGCTTAAGCAAGCCAATTTCGTCATAATGCCGCAGCATTCTGACGGATACCCGTGTCAGTCTCGAAAAGTCCCCTATCTTTAACATACGCCCTCCTATATTTTCTACAATCCGGATTGTAATCTCAGTTTAAACCCTCACATACTGTGAGAGTCAAGTAAAAAAAATACGATTTAAGTAAATATTTAAATCGTACTTTCTGCAAATCAGAATTTTTTCATCATTTTCAGGAACTCTCCGGTCAGAATGGGGTCAAACTGCGTTCCGGCGCAGCGTTTCAGTTCCTCCAGCGCAGCCTCCTTGGAGAGTGCTTTCCTGTATGGTCTGTCATTGGTCATGGCATCATAGGCATCAACGATGGTTAATATCCTGCATTCCACCGGAATTTCATTCCCCCTCAAACCAAAGGGATAGCCGCTTCCATCCCAATGTTCATGATGTTTCAGGATATAATCCGCAATGGGCAGCAAATCCACAGAAGACTCCGCAATACGATGCCCTATCTCAGTATGGCGTTTCATCATTTCGAACTCTTCCTTAGTCAATGCTGCAGGCTTGGTCAGGATATAGTCGGGTATACCGACTTTGCCTATATCATGGAACTGAGCCAGAAGCCGCATATCGTCTATGTCCTTTTCCTGAATGCCGATCACGCGGGACAAGCCGACTGCCAGTTCCTCCATCCGAGTGGCATGACCTTCGGTAATAAAATCCCTTTCCTCCAGCATCTTTTTCATTGCCTGGACCACTTCGCTTTTCATGCTCCGCCTTCGGTGGAGCTTCACCCGGTACATCCTGTTATCGGCTTCCTTCAACATCTCATGGATGTCGAGGCTTTCCCCCTCTGCGAAGACATATCCATATGAAATGCTCATCTGAATGATATGACTCTCTTTATTGATATTATTTAAGCCCTCATTGAACCGGCTGATGCAGGTCTGAATCTCTTTATTGGTCCTATCGGATACAATGACACAGAACTCGTCGCCGCCGATTCTGGAGATCATGCTGTCCTTAGGAAATGCATCTACAATGATTTTTGAAGCAGCAACCAGATATTGATCCCCAACGGAATGACCTAGGGTGTCGTTGATCAGCTTCAGCCCGTCCAGATCAAACATCATGATGCACAATGAATGCATCACTTCGCCTTTTAGCCTTGCCACTTCATTCTCAAAGTAATACCGGTTGAACAAGCCGGTCAGGGAATCGTGAATGCTGATATCTACCAGCCTTTCTTCCGATTTCTTACGCTCTGTAATGTCCCGGACAATGCCAACGACCCTGTCGCTGCCGCAAGAAGCCAGACGAGCTTCAAAATCCGACGGGTTGTGGTGTATCGACAGGTTGTATTCAATTGTCTGTATCTTCTTTGATTCAATAGCTTTTCCTATTGCGGCCAGCATAACCTGGGACAGCTCTGCCGGAAAGATATCGGCAACACTTTTGCCAAGAAACTGTTCCGGCGGCATATACAGTTCGCTCTCTTGCACTGCATGATAATCCATGATCCTTCCCGACTTATCGAACATGAAAAACAAGTCCGGAATAGCTTCCAATATCGCTTTGGCTCTGGCTTCACTGGTTTGAAGCTCATCGATGGTACGTGAAAGCGCCTTTGTCTTCTGCCTGACACGCAGATGCAGTGTTCTGTTCCATGCCAGAAGAAACAGGATTACAGCAAGGATGATGACAAGCGTAATGATTGCAGACCTGAACAATTCGGTTTCATATATCGGCTGTGTTGTTTTCCCGTACCACTTGTCTTGGATTTTCTTGTATTCTGCCTTCGAAATACTGGAAAAACCCTTATTCAGCGTATTCAGCAAACTCTTATCGCCCTGTTTCACCGCCCTGAAGAACTGGCTGGTATATAAAGAACTGACATAATTGAACTCATTATGTATCCCCATTTTATACATATGATACAAAGAAGGCGGCTTTCCCATTACAAAAATCACGATCTCCTGATTCCGGGCCGCTCTTATGACAGCCTCAGCAGACTCATAGGCCTTGATATTCGTAATGCCTTTCTTCATCAGTTCATTGATGGCATTATCGCCCCTTTTGGCGCCTACGGCAAAGCCCTTCAAGGAATTGACATCCGTTATGCCGGATATGTTTTTGTGGAAAAAGATCGGTACATCAATGGTGGCATAAGGCTCGGAATAATCCAGTATCTTATCTCTCCCTTCGTTATAGGATATGGTATCCACCACGTCGAATTTGCCTTCCAGCATGGACTGATAGGCATTGTTCCAACTCATGCCGGTTATGTTAACCACTATCCCGGTTTTCTGCTCAAAAAGCTGCCATTGGTCTATGGTGATTCCCTGGAGCTTTCCGCTGTCGTCTCTGAAGGCGTACGGCGGATAGTTATCATCCATGACCACTCGGATGACTTTCTTATCGTCAGCAACCCCATGACTCGCCAATACGGGCGATGTTAAAATCAATATGGAAATCAGGAATATGAAGCAATAAACACAATTTTTTTTACGCATGGCTTCTCCCCCTCTCCATTGATAAAAAGCAGCTCCAATTAATATTAATATTATCTCAAATTTCATCATGATTCAACAGAATTCGCAGAAATGGGGATCGACGAAAAAGGACCCCCTTCTCAGGAAAAGGGATCCTTTATCGTTGCAGAGGAAAAGCTCATTTTTCACTAGAATAAAACGGTACGAAAAGTGTATTGTTGTCCTTTCTCTCATCCTTGAGCATGGCCGATACATAGTCTTTCGTAAAACAAGAGGGCAGACTTTCCAGGAGCTTATAGCCTTCCGACTCCACTATATCGTCTAATGCTTCGTTTCTAAATCCAGCAAAATACAACAGGTTCATCCTGGCTATCGTGTCGCACACCTTATCTTTATCTTCCTCCGAGAGCGTTTTCAGATCCAATTTGAAATTGTCATATTGCTTGCAGCACTGCTCAATAAAGGCGTGAACAGAATATGCTTCTATGTCGGGCAAAGACTCACCTGTTGCCTGTACCCTTTCAGTCCAATACCTGTTATCCAGCTTGACGGTACGATAATATAAGCCCTTGCCAGGTACAAAATTCATTCGCCCATATTGATGAGGATATACAGCCAGACTTGAGGTTGCGAGATCATACAGCTTCTGCGCCCCGGATTGTTGCGTCTTTATGTCCTGTATATGGACATGGCCTGTCAGGACTATATCGATACCGCATTTTTCAAATACCTTCAGCAATTCATCATTGTCTTTGATTGTATAGTCCATATGGATGATTGGACTGTGGTCAAGCAGGCTATGATGCATTATGGCGATGAGCCTTGCTTTGTTTTCCCTGGCCAGTTCTCCACATTGTTCAATCCATTTCAAGGTGTCTGGCGTCAGGCTGCCCCCAAGCTCCGGATACTGCCTGCCTGCATTGAGCTGGGAATGTGTGGAGTCCAGCATCAATAACCACACGTCTTCCGCCGGCATCGCAAGATAGCTTAAAGAATCCGCATCTCTCGATATCGCATCATCATACCCAAACCTGGCATAAATGTTCCGGAATTCTTCGTAGGTTATCCCATCCGACTTTATGGACATTTCTCCTGTGAAGCGCTGCGAACAAGGATTCAGTATGTCATGGTTGCCTGGGACAACAAAAGCACAGGTACCGCTGCGCTCTATAGACTCCAGCATTTGGACCAATTCGAGATGGCTTTCCCGGTCACCGTTGCATGTCATATCTCCGTTAATGATGAGGAAATCCGGACTTGCCAGCTCTATTTCCTTCTCAAGCGTTTCCAGCATCTCTCCGGAATATTTCACAAGCTTGCCGCCGGCTGTTGTGAGGAATGCAGCAAAAGCCGTTCCATTGTCATATGTACTTTTTGATAAGTGGTGAAGATCATTGGTGATAAAAAAGCTAAAGCTCTGCCCGGACCTGATTTCAGCACAACCCATCGAGTACCGGAAGGCTCTGTAGCATCCGAAAGCTGTAAGCAGGACCGGCAACGCGATGATAACGGCATAGAGGCAATGCTTTTTCATGGTCAACCCTCACTTTCTTATATTAGAAATGAGTGCAACCAGCAACTTTTATACCTAATACCAGTATAGCATATTTTTACATTGAGTGTGTTGTTTTTTTAACAAAGTTTTATATCCTTGCTCTCCTATTTATACTCTGATAACGCTTGACCAATAGCAAAAAAAGGAGCCTATTGCTCCTTTGGCTCATTGCCTTTGTTAAAATGCAGTGTATATAAATAATTGATAATGTCGCTCCTTTTGATGATTCCGATAAAAATCTCCTGGTCATCCACTACCGGTATGAAATTCTGGTTCACAGACAGCAGAATCAGATCTTCAATGTGGGAGTTGATGGAAACAGGCTTATTCTGCTGGTGCTTGGCGATGTCTTTTATCAGGACTTTCTTGGAATCCTTGAAGCTCAGATTCGGGGTATGCTTCAAGCACCATAGGATGTCTCCTTCGGTTATTGTGCCAGCATATTTGCCCTCATTGTCCACCAACGGAATGGCAGTATACCGGTGAAACTCCATTTTTTCAATGGCTTGCCTCATGGTTGCATCTTCCGATATCCAAATGATTTCTTCCTTTGGTGTGAGAAAAAAAGCGATGTTCATGTGATTCCCCCTCACTCATGCAGCGATCCTTTTCATGTCGATTTTATTATATCCGTTTTTATGAAAGAAGGGAATAGCCTTTTGATAACTTAAGCAATGATCCCGTTATAAGGTTTTGCCACAGCTTATTCTTGGCTGCAGTGCTTTTCCATTTTCAGCATTTCCTTTTTCAGTAGTGCGAATGTGATGATCGTAGAGAAAAAATCCGCCAGCGGCATAGAAAGCCAAATCCCCGCCAGCCCAAGACCAAAGATACCCGGCAGCAGTAAAATCAGAGGAATCAAGAATAGGACTTGTCTCGTTAATGTCAGGAGGAGCGAAGGAACCGCTTTCCCTACTGACTGGAACAGCGAAGCGCCGATAATCTGCACACCGATAACGGGTACCATGGAAATGGTCAGCCTTAGAGCAAGCACGCCGCCTCTGATTAAATCCGGATCATCGTCAAACAATCCGATAATAAATCCCGGAAAAAGTTCACCCAGTAGAGTACCAACAGTTGCAAATACAGTCGTGACAAGAATGGACAGCCTGACGACTTCCTTGATTCTGTCAAACCGCTTTGCTCCGTAGTTAAAGCCTGCAATGGGCTGCATTCCCTGTACTACGCCGAACAGGGGCATGAAGAGGAACATGATCACACGGTTGATAACGCCATAAATGGATATGGCCAGCTCTCCTCCATAAAAAGCAAGGGAGTTATTCATCAGAATTGCTATCAAGCTGCCGGCCGTCTGCCTTGCAAAAGCCGGAAAACCCACAGCCAGGATTTCCCGAATCATTCCCCATTCCGGGCTTAAGTGGTGAAGCTTTACTTTCAGGCTGCTTCTCCCTCCATACATGTAAAACAGAATATAAAGGACAGATGCCAGCTGTGAAAGAATGGTCGCCAGAGCAGCCCCGCGGATTCCCATTCCCATAGGAAAAATAAACACATAATCCAGCACAATGTTCAAGACCGTACCGATCAGCATTGAGAACATGGCTGTCTTGGCGTTTCCTTCCGCACGGATCAGATTGTTGGTTGAAACAGCGAAAGGGAAATAGATGCTCCCCGCCAGAATGACCTGCAGGTACTCTTTGGCATAAGGAAGCAGGATATCCGTAGCCCCGAAGATCCGAAGCAGCGGATCTATGAAGGCCAATCCGAAAATACAGATAAATATGCCCAAAAGGCCTACCGCCAGATATGAATTGCCGGCGGCACGCTCCGCACGCTCATAATCCTTAGCGCCCAGACTCCGCGATATGACTGAGGCAGCACCAATGCCCACCATCTGCGCAATAGCCATGATGATCATCTGAATCGGAAATACGATGGTTAATCCGCCAATGGCAAGATACCCGATGCCTCTTCCGATAAAAATGGTATCAACGATATTATACAAAGCATTGACAATCATCGCTATGGTGGCCGGCAAAGACAGGCTCACCAGTAGCTTTCCAATTTTCTCGTTTTCAAGTCTTTCATTTTTCATATAATCTCAACACTTCTTTCAAGTCCGGAATAGCCGCCCGGCCACCTAGTTTTTGTACGGACAATGCAGCTGCGATAGACGCGATTTTCACTGTTTTCACTTTATCAAAGCCTTCAGCCAGGCAATAAGCAAAAGCCCCATGAAAAATATCCCCTGCGCCGGTGGTATCTATCGCATTGACCTTATATGCCTGCTGATGGACGATCCTGCCATTATCTTTATACAGGCAGCCCTTTTCACCCAGCGTCACAACGATTTCCTTGCCGTTCAGCTTTTCCAGCTTCTCAAAAAACAGCTCTGGATGCGCTAGCGGATGCAGATTGCCGAGTCCGGCATATACCGTGGCAAAATCCTCGGAGCAAACAAGCCAATCCACCATTTCTGCCAGCTTCCTTGTCGCTGGATTATAGGAGCCTGCATCCAATACGGATACGGCACTCCTGTATTTTTCGATGGCCTGAAGGGAGGCTGGAAGCTCATGCCCGTCCGCCAATATGACAGCGGGCTCCTCTTCTTCAAACTGCACCTGGAGCTTCGGATTGCTCTTTTTGTTATGGTTGAACAGTGTCCGGCTCCCGTTTGACTCATTGGCCAGTATAAAGCTGAAGGGCGTCACACTGCTCTCATCCCAAACCAGATAACGCAGGTCTACGCCTGCCTGCTGCAGCTCCTCCCGTATTTTCATACCGTAGACGTCTTTCCCCAGCACCCCTGCATAGCCGCTGCTCATTCCCCATTTGGCTATCAGAAAGGCCGCATTGCCGGCCGGACCACCGCCGCACTCCAATACTAAGTCAATGCTGTATTTCTTGTTTTCTATGGGATATTGCGGCAGCAGAAGCGTTATATCATAAGCAGAGTGCCCTATGCACAATACTTTCATCCTGTTTTCTCTCCTTATGCTTCATACGGGTGTTTACGGATTCCCGCCAACACCATAAGTTATTTCTTCTCTGACATGCAATTCCGTTTTAACTTTCAGCACCTGCATCGCCGCCGCACCGGCAAGCGCCAGGCAGAAAACCAAAGGCCATACGGCCCGGACACCCATGATGTCCATATAAAGTCCCATGAGGGACGTTCCCAGGGCAGACCCCAGTGCCCAGCTCAGCGAAGTGACGGCGTTGAATCTGGCTCTGAAATTTTGGGGTGTATTGTTGGCGATGTAAACGCCGAAGTTTGTCACCACCAGGATTTCGCCCACCGTCCAGATAAACGTAGACAAAATATATAATGGCATGATGTTGATAAAAGCGATCATGCCAAAGCCGACCGCATACAAAAGCCCTGCGGCGGCAATGGCGCTCAGCGGCTTCCACTTCCTGGTGGCCTGCGTCACCAGCATGGTCATCCCCAGCACGGTGATGGCGTTAAAGCTCATGACAACGCCATAATTCCTTGCGCCATCATTCCCAAATACATTATCCAGCATCATGGGAAGTGAAAAGGTATGCTGGTTGTATGCGATGCTGAACAATACATTAATCAAAAGAAACGCAAGTATCTTGGGGCGTTTCATCAAAACCGTAAAAACATTGCCTTCCTCCCGTTTTTCTTCCTGTCTGACATTCTGATTGTCCTCATGCTTCGGCATGGTTTCCTCTATGTTTGACATAACCAAGGCAACCGCAACGAAGGAGGTGATGGCATCTCCAATAAAAATCAGCGGAAGGTAGCGGTTGAATAAAAAGCCTGAAACCAGCGGTCCCAATGCAACGCCGATGTTGATTCCCAGATAGGACAGAGAAAAGCCCTGTTTTCTCTTTTCTGCCGGCAGCACATCTGTAATAATGGCCGAGATGATGGGACGGACACCTCCATTCAGAAATGTGGAGATGCATACCAACGTAATAATAATGACAGGATTGTTGAAAAACACACACAATAGCAGCGCTATGCCTGCTGAGGCTTGAAACATGGCATAGGTCCTTTTGCGTCCGAAATGGTCCGCAATCTTCCCGCCGGCAAAAGAACCCGGAATGCTGGACAGCGCAGCCGCCATGGCAGCGAGCCCGGCACTCTGATAGCTGAGCCCCAGCTTTTTAACCAGGAAAAGTGTCAGAAAAGGCATAACGAAATCACCGAACCGGTTGATGATCTGCGCAAAAAATATGATGTAAACACTTTTTGGCAATCCCTTATAGGCATTAAAGATTTTCAATCCAACCCACCCTTTATCTTTTATTCACACACACCATCCATCATAAATCAAAATGCAATAATTGTAAACTGCAGCATGTCTTTACCACTTTTTTATCGGGATCTGGATCTCCGATACATATTCATTCTCTGAATCGGAAAAGTCATAATCTACAATGTTTTTCTCGATGGAATCCCCGGCGATACGGTATCCATTGTCTTCAATCCACTGCGTCAGTATCTCGTAGTGTTTTCCCATATCCCTGTAGGGACCAAGAAAGGCTATGCAGGCATATTCGTTTTCCGGGATGACCTTCAGCTGCATGCATGGCTCTGAATCCATGGCGACAATTTCAATAAAGTACCTGAACTTATTGAAGATCCTCTTTTCCATGTTTTCTTTTGAGAGGGAGGTGTACACCTGCCCTTCGATGAGCCAGGAACTGGCCTTCAGATACTTCTCATTCCGCTTGAAGGCTTCCTTTATTTCCTGATCGTTTTCAACATCGTTCATATCAAGGAAAACACCCATCCGTTCCGGAATACGCTTGACCTTTACCTGATCCAGCTCATCCTTTATGCTTTCCAGAAGCTCCAGCTTCGTCTGGATCTTCTTTTTCAAGTTGATCAGCCGGTGCATCTTTGCATCGATCTCTTCTTCCTTTTTTTTGAGAAGGTTCACCAGATTGCTGGTGTTTTTATTCCGCATGTATTTCTTGATATCCTCCAGAGAAATATCAAGGCTCTTAAAGAACAGAATGCGGCTCAACTTGAAAAAATTCCGGATGCTGTAATACCGGTAGTCATTTCTCCAGTCATAATCCGGCTTTAGTAGGTCGATCCTGTCATAATGCCTCAGAGTGTCGGTACTGATATTGAATAGCTTTGAAAGCTCACCGATCATAAATTTATCCTTCATAGCGCCCTCTCTTATTCCTTTCTTGCCGCAAAGCACTTCGCCCTTTATACCATGCCGCTTTGATGTCATTATACAGCACGCCGGAAACCTTTACAATATTCCCATTCCCCCTCTTGACCTTTGAGTAACTCTAAAGTTTATAATCACTTTGAAATGATGCTCAGCGCAAATGATATGGAGGTATGTCATGCAAAGAAATGTTACGATCAAAGATGGATGGAAAGTCCTTATAGCAGGTTTGTGTATTAACCTGACCTTGGGCGTCCTGTATTCCTGGAGTGTCATCAAGAAGGCCATCGTCAGCGAGTGGGGCTGGACAAACAGCGATGCCTCGCTGCCCTATTCCGTTGCTATCGTTGTCTGGGCTGTTACGCTGCTTTTTGCAGGCAGTCTTCAAGATAAGATCGGCCCGCGGAAGGTTGTGACCTTAGGTGCCATATTTACCGGGGCGGGTTTGATATTATCCGGTTTTATCCAAAGTGTCCCCTTGCTGATTCTGACCTTCGGTGTTTTAGCGGGAGGCGGTATCGGTTTTGCTTATGCTTCTGTCACCCCCCCTGCCTTGAAATGGTTTCATCCCTCCAAAAAGGGCATGGTTACCGGTATTGTCGTAAGCGGGATGGGTCTGGCTTCGCTTTACATCGCACCCCTGACCACCTTTTTGCTGGAAAAAGTGGGCGTATCCAAAACCTTTCTGATCCTGGGCTTATTCATTCTGGTAGTTGCTACCTTGGTAGCCCAGCTGATCAATAATCCGCCGGCAGGTTATGTTCCGCCCGTTCCGGCAAAGCTGCCTAAGTCTGCTGCTAAAGCCGCAGTAAAAGATTATTTCTGGAAGGAAATGGTCAAGACACGGCAGTTCTACTATTTCTGGATCATGTTCGCTTTCGCATCCTCTGCGGGGCTTATGATCATAGGAAATATTGCTACCATCGCCAAAACGCAGGCAAGCTGGGAGAAAGGCTTTTACCTGGTAGGCTTGCTGGCAGTTTTCAATGCATGCGGACGGTTGGCAGCGGGCTTCCTCTCGGACAAGATCGGCCGGGTCCGGACTATGATGATCGTCTTTTTGCTGCAGGGAGTCAATATGGCATTCTTTGCAAGCTACGCCACACCCTTGGCCATCTCTATCGGTACAGCCCTGGCCGGCATTGGCTACGGGGCGCTGCTCAGCCTCTTCCCATCGGTTGTTGCGGATTATTATGGTGTCAAGAACTTCGGGGGCAATTATGGCGTACTCTATACAGCGTGGGGTGTGAGCGGAACCATCGGCCCTATTATCGCAGGGTTGGTTGTGGATAAGACAGGCACTTTTGATTTAGCCTATATCATCTCAGCAGCCTTGCTGGCAGTGGCATTTGTCCTGGCACTGCTGACAAAACCCCTCAGCGTTCCTGAGAAAGCTGAAGTTTCGAATAATAAGCCTGTATTGGAGGCTTAGTTCCAGTCAAAGCAGGTGCTCTTTGCAGCGATGTAAAAGGCACCTGTTTTTTATTCAAGACTTATCAAAGCCGGTCATGATAACATTCTACGACTTCACTGTTTACAAATTTTGGTAAAGTGTGCTATAATTTGGTAAAATATGTAAACAAGGAGATCTGCTATGTTTAGGACCTATCTAACAATCCGGATCTGGCTGGTTTTGCTGTTAATGGCAGCCAATACGCAATCCCCTACGGCACCTGGAGGGCTAATCGCCTCCAACCGCACCCAAACGTCAATTTCATTAAGTTGGTCAGCAGCTTACGATGATACCGGTGTTAAAGGCTATCAGGTATTTAGGGACGGCAAGAAAATCATATCGACGTCAAAATTAAACTATACCAACAGTGATCTGGTACCGGGGAGAAAGTATGCCTATGCCGTTAAAGCCTATGATGCAGCCGGAAACCTGTCTGAAAGCAGCACCGTTTTATATGCTGCAACCATCAGCGATTATCAAAGCCCTTCACCTCCAAGCGGCCTCTCAGCAGCTGCTTCATCCTTCACTTCCATAACGCTTGCCTGGGAAGCATCCACGGATAATGTGAGCGTCAAAAACTATGAGGTTTTCCGAAACGGCCAAAAGACTGGTTCCACCTCTGACACGCAGTATGAATGCAAACGGCTTATACCCGGCACCGTTTATACATTCCATGTAAAGGCTTATGACAAAGCGGGCAATGCTTCAGCCGAAAGCAGTCGGATTTCCGCCCGAACCGTGCCTGACCTTCAGGCCCCCACAACCCCCACCGGGCTGAAAGCTGCCTCCGTTACAGTAGCGGAGGCAAACCTGATATGGACACCCTCTTCTGACAACGTAAAGGTTAAGGGATATGAGATTTTCCGGGATGGCGCAAAGATAGGAACAACCACCAAAACAAGCTATTGCAGCAAGAGCCTGGCTCCGGGAAAGAGCTACGAATATGCGGTGAGAGCATCCGATGCATCGGGAAACCTGTCAAAAAACAGTAGTACACTGCGAATCAGTACACTGAAGGATTCCCTGTCACCCACCGCGCCTGCGGAGCTTAAAATAAGCAAGGCCAGCGGGTCCTCCGTCTCTCTTGCCTGGACAGCCTCTACCGATAATGCAAAAGTCTCAGGCTATCAGATTTATTGCAACGGCATCGTCATCGCCACTGCAGCCAGAACCACCCGCACCGTCAAAAGCCCCTTCGGCCTGGGTATTGACCTTTACTGGGTAAAGGCTTATGATCAGGCCGGCAACCTGTCGGGCAGCAGCAATAAGGTAACGGCTGTCACGCTGACCCGATAAAAAAGGCAGGCACTATTTACATCAAGTAAACAGTGCCTGTTTCTTCTTTAATAGCTCTTTGCCAATGCCGAGCTCTACTTCAAGATATCTGCGCAGCTCCAGCAGCAATTCCTCATCCAGCTTAGGCCTTTTATAGGCTTCCAGCATTTCTTCCATCTGCTTTTGAATATTGAGCTCATACAGGCTGAGCGAGTCCTGGTTGTTTTCCAGTACTTTATTTATCCCTACCTGTGAATGCCAGGCTGTCTTCCGGCAGTTTTCATAGGTATGCTCGGACGTAAGATACTCTCCGCCAATTCCGATACGGCTTATTTCATCGACCGGTATAGCTGTATCTGTTACATCCAGCCTTCCCATGAAGCGCTTGGCCATGCTGATTACTTCCAAATCGGATATGAACTTTTCGAAGGACATGGACGCATAGCTGTCCAATATCCCGGCGCTGTGCAGTACGAAGCTGGTTTTTTCAGCCAGTGTGCTCATCATGCTCATCATAGACTCATAGCCGCTTTGAGCTCCAACGAACTTTGCATCCGTCAATGTACCGCCGCAGCGGTTAGGCAAGTTATAAGCCTTGGCCAAACGAGCCGAATAAACCATTTGCAATGCATTTAGAGGACTGCCGATGGATACGGCACCAGAGCGCATATTCATCGTTGTGGGGTTCAGACCGTAAATTACCGGGATACCCGGACAAAGCATCTGTGCTGCTGCGATAGCTGCCAAAGCCTCCGCATTACCTACTGCAAGGTTGCCTGCTATGGTAACCGGTCCGGTGGCACCTGCCATGGGCCCGGGCGCAATGATGACAGGCTGTCTGTATCTGGCACAAGCGACAAGCGTGTCGGCGCCAATATTTCCAAGGTGCAGCGGGCTTGCGGTATTGATCAGTGTCAGTAAATGGGGCTTTTCTCGGAATGCTTCATCCCCGCCATACAATACAGCTGCCATATTCATGCACAGGTCTACTTTCTTTTCTAAGCCTGGTATCCCCATCAAGCACTTATCCGAATGTATCATTGCAGCAAGCATCATCATGGGCATGCCGATTTCCGGCTGCAAATCCGAAGGCTGAACCAGTATCCCCCCGTTAATGCTGAAAGTATCGCTTTGATGCACCAGCTTTGCAAACTTGATATAGTCGGCATAGTCGGCACTGCGCCTTGACCCATCCCTGTCTATAATGGAGGTACAGCCGTAACCGGCTGCAAACCAGATATTTTCTCTGTTTATCAGCATATTGTGTTTAGGATTTCTGGCGTATAAGGTAAATGACTTGGGTGCTTGTGCAATACTCGACATGATCTGGTCTTCAGTGAAAAAGGCAATGCTGCCTTCAACCTTTACGCCGTTTTTCCTGAGCACTTTGACAATCTCCTGCCTGTGTACGTTGAATCCGGTTTCCCACAGAATCCGTATGGAAGCCTCATGTATCCTTTTCAATTCATATTCCATCGGAAACACCCTCCGTTATGCAATACCTAGGTACATTTTGCGCACATGATCGTCTTTGGCCAATTCCTCGCTGGATCCTTCCATCGCGATCCTGCCTTGCTCCATAACATACGCACGATCTGCTACGGATAGGGTGGTGTTGACATTTTGCTCAACGATAACCACGGTAACTTTTTCTTCCCTGAGTTTTTTGACAGCATCAAAAACAACCAGTACATTCTTGGGAGAAAGTCCCATCGAAGGCTCATCCAGCATGACCATTTTGGGTTTGGACATAAGCCCTCGGCCTATTGCCAGCATCTGCCGCTCGCCGCCGCTCATGGTCCCTGCAAGCTGCTTGCTGCGCTCCGCCAGTCTGGGAAAGAGCTCCAAAACATAGTCCAGGTTCCTTTTCACCTCTGCATTGTCCTTCAAGATATAAGCACCCATCAGAAGGTTTTCTCGAACCGTCATGGCTGTGAACAGGTTGCGTTCCTCCGGAATAAAGGAAAGCCCCAACTTAACCAGCTGACAGGTCGGCAGCCCGGTTATGTCCTGTCCGTTGAATAGGATCTTACCGCTCTTAGGGGTGAGAACGCCTGCAATGGTTTTCAACGTCGTCGTCTTACCGGCTCCGTTAAGACCAAGTATAGCGACAACTTCCCCTTGGTGAATTTTCAGCGAGACATCCCAAACCACCTGGAGATATCCGTATCCTACATTCAGATTCTGTAGCTCCAACATGAGAATACCACCTCTTCCTGATTTACTGCATTATTATAAGTTATAGTTTTCGCCCAGATAAGCTTTGATCACATCTTCATGCTCGGTTATCTCCATAGGTGTACCTTCTGCAAGCTTTTCACCGAAATAAAGCACGGCTATATGGTCGCAAACACTCATAATCAACTTCATCAAGTGCTCAACAATAATAATGGTGATGCCCATATCGTCACGCATCTTGCGGATAAGGACGGTAATATCGTTAAGCTCGCCGGGCGTCAGTCCCGCAGCAACCTCATCCAATAGAAGCAGCTTGCAATTGGTTGATAAGGCACGGGCCATTTCCAGCCTTTTCAGCTGCATGGTGTTCAATTCATATGCAAAGGTGTCCGGTGAAAGCGGGAACCCCACGAATTCCAAGTATTCCAAGGCCTTCTTCCTCGCTTCGTGACGGCTCATTTTTCCTCCAAAGATACCGCCTACCAGTACATTTTCCAATGCTGTCATATTGGGGAAGGACCTGACAATCTGATAGGTTCTTGCCATGCCTTCGTGGCACACTTTAAAGGGCTTGATGCCTGTTACATCTTTTCCGTTAAAAAAGACCTTTCCCTCCTCTGGGGTGTAAGTTCCGGAAATGATGTTCAGGAATGTGGTTTTTCCTGCTCCATTTGGTCCGATTAAACCATATATCTGTCCTTGCTCAACTTTAATACTGACATTATTTACTGCTTTTAAACCGCCAAAGCGTTTGCAAGCATTTTGAGTTTCAAGAAGTACCAACACCTTCACCCGCTTTTCTCATTACTTTTCAGTACGATACAGTGCGACAGACATTGTTCCATCGCACTGTATCCTGTTTTACCTAAACACGTGGTTACTTCGCAAAGTCAGGTATCTTAATATCCTGATCCTTCCAGGCATCCGGCCAAACCATCTTACCTTGGCCTTCGAAGTACTGGATGACAGGGAATATGTAGTGATCCTGATCCACGACAGGATCCGGGAAGGATTCGGGCGTGTACTTGTATTCCTGGTGTATGATACCGCCGGTATAGGAGACCTTGCCCGGAATAACATGCTCTTCTGCAACCTTCCTGAAGCTTTCGGTGCTCAAGTCACCATATTGTTCAAGCGTCAGGTTCATAACCTTAATAAAGAAATTCGCCCAGTCATAGCCCATACCGGCTGTAGAAGGACCAGGCTCATAGCCGTACTTTTTGGTGTAATCGTCTTTGAACTTCTTTGCTTCGGCCGTCGTCCACTGCGGAATCTGGTCAAGCACGTAATCCGAAGCAGTACCGCAAAGGCCGTACCACTCGCCGACCCAGCCGAGTCCGTCACAGATGATCAGGCTCTTGAGGCCGACTTCTCTTGTCTGCTTGATAAAAGCTGCAACAGATGAAGGGTCGGACATTGTACCTGCTATAAGGGAAACATCCTCCTTCTTAAGCTTGGTGAGCAAAGGATAAAAGTCGGTTTCTCCCAGGCCGACCCATGCCTCATCTGCAATTGTCCAGCCCGCATCCTTGAACTGCTTGCCGATAGCAGCGCCGAAGTTTCTGCCCCAGTCATTGTCGACGCCGTAAATGGCACACTTCATGTTTCTTGGCGTCCATGCCTTGCTGTCAATTGCTTTTGTAACTGTTTCCACATAGGCCTGTGTCAGCAGTGACGATGTAGGCCATGCCTTTCCTACCCAGTACTTGTACTTTTCATAATCGCCTTTGATTTTTTCATTGATGGTATCCCCGGCACCAAAAGAGAAGAAATGTGGTATCTGGTACTTGGCGGATATATCCATGCACGATACGGAAACCCAGCTGTGCCAATCCATGAAGCCGACATCGATCTTATCCTTGACGATTGCCTGCTCATAGGCGCGGGCAGCCTTTTCGGCGTCGGATTCACTGTCAATCCAGACAAACTCGATATTGTAGTCCCCTACTTTGTAATTGATTGCTTCAAAAGCCATCAAGATGCCGTTTTTGATTTCTTCACCTGAGCGGGCGGCAGGACCAGTGTAAGGACCGATAACACCAACCTTGCAAACCTTCGGCGTCTCGGCTGCTTCCGGAGCTTTATCACCCTCTGCCGCAGCAGTGGCTGATTTGGCTGCATCATTCCCGCTGCAGCCGGAAAGCATCATCCCTGCCATGGACAACAGCAACACCAGTACCAGGATTGACTTGGCCATTTTTTGTTTGGATAACTTTCTCATTTCTTTCCCTCCCATTTTTATTTTATTTGGGCAAACGTTACTGCTAAAATCAAATTGCACCGTTTTTAGAGAAAATCTTCCTGAAAGGCTTCCATATCTTATTGCTTCTACGCAGGAAAGCAGTCACAGCCTCCCACAGTCCCACCAGTCCCTTGGGATAAAATATCATAACTGCAATCATAAGCGCACCGTACAAGACAAGCCTGAGCTCCATCAGGCCTTTGGAGTACTCCATCAAGGGTACCATAATCATGGCGCACGCCAAACCGCCCCATATGGTTCCCCTGCCGCCGATATAGGAAATGGCCATGATTTCAACCGTTTTGGCAGTTCCCAATGCTTGCGGTGTGAGTATGCCGATGAAATGGGCATAGAACCCGCCGATCAAACCGGCAATGGCACAGGAAATCGTAAAGTTAACCACCTTGTATTTTGTCGGATTCACACCGGATGACGAAGCTGCCTCAATGTCTTGGCCAATTGCCCTGAATGCCATTCCCATGTTTGATTTTGTGATGCGCATCAGAACAAAGTAAACCAGCAGCATTATGGCTAGCATGACATAATAGTACGGTGCATTTTGCACTGTATCGAAAAGCGCAGGTACATTGAGACCGGCACTGCCCTTTGTGAGCGAAACCCAATTATAGGTTACAGCCATCATCGCCAACGCAACAAACCACGTCATGCAGGAAGCGAATATACCGCCCAGGCGGATGGTCAGCAGTCCCAAGCCAAACCCGACGATAGCCGACATGACGCCTCCGCAGAGCATCCCGACCCATGGCGATACGCCGAGCCTTATTGCAACGATGGCACTGGTATAGGCACCAAGACCCCAGAAGGCGCAAAAACCGAAATTGCAAATGTTGATATAGCCTGACGTAAAATCAAATGCCATAGCCAACGCACCGTACATGAGTGTTGCGACCAACAGCCGCGTGACGAACTCATCCCTGAATATGAAGGGCAGCACACTGATCGTCAGGAGTGCAGCAGCACCTAATGGGGTAAGCCCGAACTTGCCGATCAGCTCCAGCATGCCGGCTTTTTTCTCTGTTGACAGGACTTTTTCTTCCATCACTAGCACCTCCCGCTTCTTTGTATTATTCTGCAGCACTTTTTACGCCTTTTTTGCCGAAGATTCCGTTAGGCTTAACCAGCAATATAACGATAATAACGGCAAGACTGATGACATCCTGCCAACCTGCTCCGAATTGGAAATAAGAGATGGTTTCCAGGAGCCCGACGATCAGTCCGCCGACGATGCTGGCGCCAAGATTGCCCATACCTACCAGAATCAGAACAAACCAGGATTTATAAAGCGGGTTGATCCCCATCACCGGAAAAGCGGGTGTCAACGGCAATAGACAAGCACCTGCCAGCGCAGCCAGCATGCAGCTCAAACCGAAGGTCAGCGTGTGGATCATGTTAAGATTGACACCGACCAGGCTTGCACCGGTTTCATCCATTGATACCGAGCGGATCGCCCGTCCCAGTTTGGTTTTGTTGAGGAACAAAACAAAAATAGCAATTGCAATGCATGCCACAGCAAAAGCGAATATACGGTCATTGGGTATTTGCATTGTACCCACCGAGATTGTCCCGCCAAAGTAGGATGTTACGCCGCGATATCTGGAACCCCACATCAGCTTTGCACCGTTTTGCAATATGATGGATACACCGAGTGTCAAAAGAAAGGTATTCATCAGCCAGTTCTTTTTGCTCCGCTTGCGCAGCGGATAAAATAACCCTCTTTCTACGATTACGCCGACGGCAAAAGCTAAGAGTGCCGCAATCAGTACACTGGGGATAACACCCAGTTTGAAAGTAGTGAATGAAAAATACGCGAAATAAGCGCCCAGCATGTAAAACTCACCATGAGCAAAGTTCGCTATGTTCATGACGCCGAACACCAACGAAAGGCCTAGTGCCATCAACGCATAAATCCCGCCGCGCAGCACCGCCGTCACAAGTATATCTCCAAACTCCCCCATTGTTTCTGCCTCCCCTCCATTCGATTTTTTCACAGGTATGCCTCAATAATCTTTTTTTGCCGTTGCGTCAGTTCGGGTTCAACATACGCATTCAGTCTTCGAATGCATTCTCCAGCAGCCCTGTCTTCAAGGCCAAGCGAACCCTTCGACTCCCATGCCTCATAGCCCTCACGGGAAAACAGGGCAGGTGTATGGATCTCCGAACGGTAGTATTGGACGGTATGCTCCTCTGCAAGGAATTGCCCGCCCGGACCCAGTCTTTCTATGGTCTCCAGACCCAGGCATTCCGGGTCGATCCGGTAGCCCCTGTGCATCCGCATAACCGATTCGATTGTAACTTCATCAATAATGAATTTTTCCAAGCACACCGTATTGAAGGATTCCAGAATCCCACAGCTCTGAAGGATGAAATCCACACCTGACATGATAGCCGGAAGCATTGTCATGGCTGACTCAATTCCGGCCTGCATGTCGGGCAGCTTTGAATCGGTCAGCGAGCCGCCTGACCTGCACGGCAGCTTGTAGTACTTACTGAGCGCCGATATGGTGGCTGTAATAAGCCCGGTTTCAGGTGAACCGATAGCGGGCGCCACATACCGCAGATCGCAAGCCGTGGAGGTGCTGCCATAGATCACCGGGAGCCCGGGAGCAATCAGCTGGGCCAGCACGATTCCAGCCAGCACCTCGGCATTGTCGATGACAATCGTCCCGGCAATCGTCGCAGGGCTTGTCGCTCCCGGCTGTGAGCAGGCAGCAAACATCAGCGGCTGCCTGTGCAATGCATAGTCAAAGATGTGATCCAGCATATGTCCGTCATAGACCAATGGAGAAATGGGGCTGATTATACCGATCAAGCGGTATTCATCCAGTGAGCCGTAAAAGTCACGGACAAGCTCAAGGCACTTTTGGGAAAGGCCGCTGCCCATGGTGATCCCGATCAGCGGCTTCTTGGAATGCTTGAGAGCGGAGGCAACCTGAAAAAGTTTACGTTTGTTCTCAGGCATATCCTGAGGCTCTACAACAATATAGTTGGCAACTTTCAGCACTCGGCTGGTCTCAGTCAGTTTGAGCAAGTTGGTAAAGTCTTCGGTGGTCGCCAGGCGCTTGATGCCCGCTTGTCTGACATAAACCGGTCCTGAAGCTGAAGCAAATGCAGGCGTACCGCCGCCCACTCGCACATCGTTTTCCCGTTCACGCCCGCTAAGAAAAAAGCTTTCAGGCGCGCATGCAAGGGCTTTATCCAACAGAGCAGAATCAATAAAGACCATATTACCGTTGACTCTGGCTCCGTGCTGCTTGAAAACCTCTATCGCCCTCTCGCTTTGGAAGCGCACACCCACAGTGGATAGTACCTTAAGGGTGGCCTGGTGCAATGCACGCAACTCTTCCTCTTTAAGAAATCGTCCTTTTAATTCCATGCTCTTTTCAACCTTTCCCGTCCAGTCAGCTAGACGTGGCCGTAATAGTCTCGATGTGCCACTACCGAGTAGGCATAATCCAGCAATGTACCCCAACTGAACACCGGGAGATCGACTTCACGCTGAATCGCTCTGGCAAAGGGCTGCATTCCGGTGCATTCCAGCATGATCGCACCGATATCGGGATTCTTCTCCACAAAAGCCTTGCAGCAGTCCACCAGCTGCGCCTCTGCTTTTTCAAAGCTTGCCTGCGGCACCTCGGGCCGTTTGAAGGGATTCCAAAGATTGTCGAATTCCGTTACCCCATATTCATCTTGAGAACCGGCAATAACGTAGTTCGAAGCCAGATCAATCCCGACATTGATCAAGTGCTGTTCGCTCAGAAACTGCTTCTGTGCACAGACAATACCGACTTTTTTCTTGGGACCTATTATTTGCTGAATGAACGGTACCTGCAGGAGACTTGACATAAAAACCGGGATGTCCACTGCATTTGCGACATCATTCTGAAAGAATGCAAAATAACCGCACTCCGCTGCGATTGCCCGGCAGCCCATCCGCTCAAGGTGCTTTGCAGCGGCTATGACCGCATCTCTGCAGAGTACAGGGTTCTTATCATAAACAAGCGTCTTGTTGGTTACACCCTCAGCAATCTGATATTGCATCGGATAGGGAAAGGCGCTGGCATTCCTGACATCTCCGGGAAATCCCGGGTAAGCGTCGTTCAAGAGAATAACCCCTATTCCCATCCCATAGCAAACATGGTTCTTTCGCGCTTTGATATGGTTAATGCCCATATCTCGGTTCTGCCACATGATCATGATGCTGCTTCCTCCTTACTTCTTATACTGCCAGGTCTAAAATTTACTCTCCCATCTCTTTAGACACTGTAAAGAGTCTTTGTCCAGAGCAGGGACCTCATAGTTGTCAACAATATCCCGAAGCTTTGCCTTTACCAGCTCTGACACCTGCGATTGGTCTTCACTCACCATCTTGCGGCTAAAATATCGAGGGTACCAGACGCTCTTGAAGTTATCCAGTGTATGCTCCTCGCACAAATAAGACGATCCCGGTCCCACCGCTTCGATTACATCCATGGCAAAGTCAGATTCATCTGTGGAAATGCCTGCGGCATAATGTTTCAGTCCCTCAATGACTTCATCTGCCAGAACAACCAGCTCCGGCGATACACTGTTGCAATGGTCCATGATACCCACGTCATGTATGATATTGGCTTTCGACAACAAGGTGGAAAATACCTCATAGGTCATTTCAAACATGGACTGTTCATCTATGACCTTGGCATCGGTACAGCCTGCAGTACCGTAGAAGGGTAATCCATACCAGGCAACCAGGTCGGCCATGGCTGCTACATTCAGATGGAACTCGGGTGCTGCATACGAGCCTACTGTCGTCTTCATGTCCATGATAGACGGCATAGCACCATATATAAAGGGAGTACCTTCCGATACCAACTGCGCCAGTACAAGACCGCCCAACGCTTCGGCGTTGCACTGTGCCAGTGTGCCCGCAATGGACATGGGTGACGTTCCGCCCATCATGCAGAAGGGCATATAGACAAACGGAATACGGTTCTCTGCTGAAATATAAATCTTCTCCGTTGACTCCAATGGATGCTTCAGCGGCGGAATCGGTTCACAGTAATTGAAGATGAACGGCTTTTCCTGCAGCTTTGGCAATCCGCCTGCGAAATCTGCTGCGATATCGATGCAATCCTGTAAAGACCGGATATCGTTTGAGGAAAAGTTAATGGTTTTATCAAAATTTTTCAGCGTTTCAATGAATGTGGTCTGGGTCTGTATTTTGGGATCGACATCGGCTGACATGCCTACTGATAATACGAAATAAATATTTTTCAATGCACTGGCTACTTTGCACATGGTTTTTGTGTCTGCCTTCTTAAACGGGCGCACCCTGTTTTCAAAGGGATCCACATATTGCAGCTGGTCTGCGTGTGTGCCGAAATATACCTGGTTTCTGCTGTCTATCAGCATGGAGGGAGAGCCATCCCTGTTATAGAGCTGAAGTTTCTTCGGTGCACAGTCCAGCGCACGTTCCACCATTTTTCGGCTGATATGCACCCGCCCGTCTCTATCCACCGTTGCCCCAGCATCCTTCAGCAGCTTAATTGAACGTTCCCCTGCGTACTGCATCCCTACCTTCTCCATCAGGTACAGGGTTTTTTCGTGTATCTTCTCGATCTGCTGCTGATTCAGCACCGAGAAGCTGATGTTTCTTTTTATATCCGACATGGCGCATCATTCCTTCCTGATTTGCTTAATAGATCCTTATCTCTACGGCAATACGCCTTCACGCAGATAGGCATTCAGCTGATCCTTTGTCATTCCGCCGATTCCCAGTGAATCCAGCGTATATGCGTTCTTTGTCAAGTCGCGTTTAAGGATTGCACAGGCAAGGTGGATCATCGCATCAACGACGGGCGTTTCCACACCGTATGCTTTGCCAAGCTCATGGTAGACATGGCAGCCTACCGGGATGTCCTCCGTGATGTACCGGTTCTCCATATTGAAGGGACCAGTGCCGAACTGAATGGGATCCTGTGAATCAAAAGGAATCATATAGTCATGGCCCATATACTCCTGTCCCAGCACGTTCTCACGGGAGAAGAAGTCATTTCGCTGGTAGGGCTGTATTCCAACACCGATAGCATCGGCCAGAGCATGCTCTTCCAGATAGAAGCTGTACTGGACCTCGGATATGGAGGGGCAATAAGCATGGGAGTAGATGGAAAACTTATTTTTATCTTCACCGAATATACGTCCGAAGTTCTCCATGACACCGACACCCAATATAGCACCGGGGCAGTGCAGCACAGGGTTGACATTTGAGAAACCGGTATCCAGTACCGTATCGCCGGCAACCGCTCCATCGCCAAAGGTTACCGCATCCATGGACGGCAGATATTTCGAGCTTTCTATGAACGCTTCGGTATCGCAGGCCGGAAGAGCCGCACCCCGTAGGGTGATTGCCCGGTAGTAGACTCGGATCTTGTGCGTTATAACGCCGCCATGGATATCCACACGGCTGCCGTAGGTGGAGCTGGACCAGCCGCCGACTATGATGTTTTTTGTGCAGCCGGCTTCCCGCATCATTTTGCGAAGGATAAGAGAACCGTAATTATCCGGGAAAATATGAACCACCTGCCCATCCTCCAGAGCAGGAATCAGCTTCTCAAAAAACGGCCTGTGTCCAAAGGTGGGTGTGGCAACAACGATAAGGCCTGCACCTTTTACGGCAGCTGCTACATCCGTGGTAACCATCTCCATCTTCGCAAACCCTTCACGCTCAAAGCCGTACAGGTTAATCTGATCCCCATAGAACTTGATGCCTACACGTTCAATATTCATCAGTGTTTTAGCGGCAAAAGGCGGTAAATCGCAAATTCTGACTTTGGCACCACCCAGTGCACAATCACCCGCAATTGCTTTGCCGACTGCCCCGGCGCCTAATACTGCTATGGGTTTTTCCTTCAAATAGCTCATGTCCTTCATTTATTCAGCCATCCTTCCGTTCTTATTTCGAATCACTTTCCTACTTGAATTGCATAATCCATGCCATTCTTAAATCGTTGATTTTTCAAGGTTTGAAAATACCGAATTGTCAAAAAATTTTTACACATATTCTATCCGAATCTTGCCAAATGACTGGATTTACAGCTAATAGCCTGTTATCCGTAAAAATTTCTTGCGCGCAAGAAATTTTTACAATCGCCTGCAAACGGCTGTATCTCTAGTGCTTGTTAAAAAAATACTCCTTATACAATTTTCAGCAGCGTAGTATAATGTAAAAGGATACACCATCGCATTTAAAGAGCTTCAGTCACTTGGTATCGGTATTAACTTTGAAAGGATGTGTTTTTATGAAGGACAACCTCAACTTTTCCTTGCCTGAGGCGGCACTCGAACTGCCGTTTAAATGCATTGAAGTATTGGAGGATATTTGCATCCACGTTATTAATGCCAATAAACGCACCATCTATTATTCAAAGGGCTGTGAGGCGATTGAGCAGTATAAAAAAGAGGACATAATAGGCAAAGACATCCGTGATGTCTACATGCTGAACGAAGAAAGCGATCTGGACGATGAGAACAGTATCCTGCTGAAGGTTTTGAAAACACAGAAGCCTATCAAGGATAAAACCATGAAATACATTACAAAAAAAGGCAAGATCGTCAATGTCATAAGCAGTGCCTACCCTTTATTCATCAACGATAAGCTGGCAGGGTCTATTGCAGTTTTCAGAGATGTGACACAAATTATGGAAATGTCCTCTACGATTGAAAAGCTCCAAAACGTTATTTTTTTACAGAACAAAATGAACATAAAAAATGGTACACAATACCATTTCCATGATATTATAGGCTCCAGCAACGTTATCAAAAGGACCGTCAGTATGGCGAAAAAAATGTCAAGCAGCAGCAGCCCCATCATCATTGTCGGCGAGACAGGAACCGGTAAGGAATTGTTTGCGCAAAGCATACACAACAATAGTCCCGCTTCCGCAGGCCCGTTTGTTGCCATCAACTGCAGCGCCATTCCTGAAACACTGCTTGAGAGCATTCTGTTCGGTACGACGAAAGGTGCTTATACAGGGGCCGCAGATAAGCCCGGTCTTTTCGAGGAAGCGGAAAACGGCACATTGTTTCTGGATGAACTGAATGCCATGAACCTTTCCTTGCAGTCAAAACTGCTCAGGGCGCTTGAAACAAAAGCCATACGAAGGGTAGGAAGCAACCATGAGATTTCTTTCAACGCGCGCATTATCAGTGCAACAAACATAAACCCCACGGAAGCCATTGAGAAGAAGCAGTTAAGAGAGGATCTTTATTACAGGCTGGCTGTACTTACGCTGGAAATACCGACCTTACGTTCAAGGCTTGAAGATATAGATGACCTTGTGATGGGCTTTATTGAAGCCAATCACAAGGTCATGGGGAAAAATATACTTGGTATCACAGATAAGGCGCTTAAAGCCTTAAAAAGCTATAATTGGCCGGGGAATGTCCGGCAATTGAAGCATGCCATCGACTATTCCATGAATGTTGCCGAAATCAATGATGTCTTGATCGATTTGTCTCATATTCCCAATTACATTACTGAAATAATCAAGAGCAACGAGATTCAACATATATACAGCAAAAAAAACAAAGGCAGCTTGAGAGAAACCCTGGAAGAAATTGAGAAAACCATCATCATAGAGGAAATAAAGAAAAAAAATGGGAATCTCAGCCAAACCGCCAAAGAGCTTGGCGTATCCAGACAGCATTTGCAGTATCGCCTGAAAGCCTTGGATATCGATCATAAAATACGATAGCCTGCATATCATCCGGCTGCCTCAACTTCATTTCAAGTGGTTGAATGTCTTTGCCAGAAACGCACCTTGTACCGCTCTGGCAAAAGGATTATTGTAAATGAACTGCTTTAGAACGGGAACGCCTACAATGGTCATGATCCGGTCATAATCATCATTGTCAAGCCGGTTAATGGCTTTGCGGTATTCATGCAGCTTGACGATATTCTCGAATATCGGCCTGGCGAGCTGCTTGTAATCCAGGTTCATTGCGATAGCGTCCGCTGCCAATATGCCGCTTTCAATTGCATTGATTCCACCTACACCCAGAAAATCATCGGTAAAGCCGGCAGTGTTTCCGACAAAAAAAGTACCGTCTTTTTCCAATGGATCCACAAAGCCGCAATAATGCTCTACATCCTTGGTTTCAACCAAATGATAGTCTATACTCTCCATTGCCAGAAACCTGTTCCAGTAAAAATCTATTTCGGAATAGGTGATCCCATTCACAATCAGTACCAGGGATGCTTCCTTCTGACTGCTGGGAATCAGATAGGCAAATGCATTTTTTGCATAGCTTGTATTAAACCAGATCATGATGGTGCTTGTATCAAATTTTCCCAGTACAACCCCATAACGAACTTGGGCAATAAAGGTTTCAGTCCATACACCAAGCTGTTTTGCGATCAGATTGCTTCCTGTGGCTACGACTATATGATCGTACTCATCTTTTATCTCTTCATACTCAATATATCTGTCAAAAACAATTGGGGCATTTGCTTTGGCTGCTATCTGGTTCTCCAGGGAATAGCTTTCAGGCCCCCGCTTCATGATATCACCTAAATGCCCTCTGATGTGACATGTTTTGTTTTCAGATTTCATGATGATTTTTTTCAGGGGTGCCAGAGGTTCTACTTCCAAATCATACTGTTTTTTCAGATAGGTGAACGGATTCCCGGCCACCCTGCTGAAAAGCCTTAAGTTAATGCACGCGTTACATAATGCATCCCCTATTTGGTTTCTCTTTTCAAATACTGTTGGTGCAATTCCAAGTTGCCTTAGCCTATTGGCACATGACAGGCCTGAAAGTCCGGCTCCAATTATTGCGACACGCATCGGACCACCTCACTTATATTCTGCTATGCTATATGGTGTCCAATTAATGCAGATTCATTTCCATCATTTATTTAGAATCCGGTTAATAGAATCCTAATAGTGTGTAAAAACTAAATAGACTTTCATTAAACGAGGTGAAAACTGATGGCACCCCTGCTGGTTGGGATTTGTTGTGATGCATAATGATGCGCTAAGCTCATCTTGAATAGTTTTCAGTGATTCTCAACAAAATACTATGTAGTATCCTGAGCATTTATCATACATTATTAACTAAGAAGGTATTAGCCCATGGATAAGAATAACCGGACTACACTCGCTACACTCAGTGTGTATGGCATTACACACCTGCATCGTCAGAATCCATACATGGTTGCCTGGTGGTCGGCTACTTTTCCAGGCTTTGGCCATTACATGCTGAACCAATATATTCGTGCCACTTTACTGACTCTGTCTGAATTGATAATTAACACCCTATCCCGTGTGAATGAGCGATTGTATATTCCTTCTGCGGAGAATTCGAAATGGCCAAGTCAGTCATAGAAACGCGCTGGGTATACGGCTACCTCACCATTTACTTTTATTGCATATGGGACAGCTTTCGGGGCACATTGGTTCAAAACAAGCTGTGTCAGCTTGCTGAGCTCAAAAATGAACCCATACCAGGCACGCTCATTCATCCGCTGGAAATTCAGTATATTGAAAAGAAAAATCCGTTTACCGCAGCCTTTTATTCCTTCTGTTTTCCTGGGTTGGGTCAGCTGTACAATCACCGGTTCGGTCTTGCATTTTATGCAATGTTCTGGTGGTGGTTTTATATTACCTTTTCCCATGCTTATGAGTCCTTGTTTTTTACTTTTATGGGTAATTTTGAGGCAGCTATCTCCATATTACATCCCCATTGGCTGCTCTTTATGCCATCCGTTGCAGGGGGATCGGTTTTTCATGCTTTTATTACGGCAGTAGAACACAACCGGCTTTTCCGCATTATGCAGCGCCAGCGTCTTGCAGAACGGTACAGCAGCTCCGAAGTCCGCATATTCCCCTGAGGAGGTGCAGTCAATTGTTGATTATCGGAACCTTTGAGCACTCAATTGAGCTGGAGCAAGCCTTAGCCGTCTTGGAGCATAATGGCATCCCGCGAAAGCAGATACTCTTGATACCTATGGAGACTGCCCCTGCAGCCTCTTTTCGGTATGCCGAAAACCCTCTTGACATATATTACAAGAGCTTTGAATTCGGTGTGGCATGTGCCACTCTGGCATCTGTTTTTGGAGCTAGCGTTGGGTTTATTCTGACATGGGGACCTATTCTCTGGGGCTTGATTGCTTCTTTTTCCGGCTTTGCTGCCGGGTTCGGCATCTATTTTCTCATAAACAAGCGTTTGCACTCACCCAAAAAAAAGAAGCTTCCCGAGGTTGCGGTCATTGTTCAATGCTCGGAAAGCGAGTCTGCTTTTGTTGAGGAAACCATGTGGAATTACCGCGTACTGACAGTAGGACAAACAATTAGCCCTTCTTAAAAGCGCCTCTCAGACATCAATCCGAAAAGGCTTCCTGCAATCCCCAGGGCCGCACTGAGCGGCAGCATCAGAGTTGCCATGCTCTGTATGACAGCTCCGATGGGCGGCAGCGGAATGAAAGGAAGCGGACCTGCCATCTGTCCATAAATGAACTTCAATGTATAAGCAGCCAGCGCGGCAGCTACTCCCCCGCCAAGCAGCGTCAACAGCAAGCCTGCCATCAAAAACGGGAAAGCGATGAACGCTTCCGGTGCACCCAGCAGCCTCAAGGTATGTATTTGTTCCCTGTTATGATAAATGCCTTGCCTGATGATGTGGGATAGAATGACCAGTGTGGAAATACCAACAGCTGCTATGATCAGATAACCCAGAACACTTAGGATCTCTGCAATCTGGTGAAGACGTTCCAGTACTTCCCTATTATCCCGGATATCTGCAACCCCTTCTGTCCGTCGCAGCACCTCCATAATAGGCTGGACTTTATCCAAGCTTATCCTGACTTCGACAAAGGCACCGAAGGGATTATCATCGAAATACTCCAGAACCCGGGCATCTTTTCCCAGAATATCTACCATCCGGTCATAGGCCTCATCCGCACTTATGACATGTGCGCCTTGCACGCCTTCAATCTCTTTGATGCGCTCAACCAGCTGCATAACACCGTCATCTTCCAAGCGTTCATCATAATAAACGCTCATTTCGGCTTCCCCTCTGACGGATTCCATGACACTGTCTGAAATCCACCACCCGGAGATCACCATGGCCAACAGGAAAAAAATAAGGCCTGTACTGATCAGCGTCAGAATATTGGATACCCAATTCATCCGGAAGAGGGTTCTAACTTCTCTGAAAAAATAACCTGTATTGCAAAAGATATGCTTCATTAGGCCCCACCTGTCCTTTCCCGTGAAATGCTTCCGCCGTCAACCCTGATCAGCGTGCAATCCTTTTGACCTTCGATCAAATGAGTGGCATGGGTGGTGATGACAACCGCAGTCTTATTATCCTTGAAGGAAGTCAGAAGCTCCAGAATGTTCAATGCATTATCCTTGTCCAGGTTGCCCGTTGGTTCATCGGCCAATATAAGTTCCGGTTTCCTGGCTACTGCCCTGGCTATGGCCACCCGCTGGCATTCACCCCACGACAGGTTTTCCACCAGTGAAAGTGCCTTATGCGCCAGTCCCACCTTTGTCAGGGCAACGCCGGCATCCTCCTTTAAGCGGCTGGGGGAAGCATTCAGAAAACGCATGCCCAGCATCACGTTTTCCATGACAGTCCTTCCTTTGATCAGCCTGAACTCCTGAAAAACAGGCCCCAGCTTCATTCGCAGCTGCCTGATCTCTTTTTCATGAACTTTTGCAATCTGCTGTCCCAGAATCTCCAATGAACCTTCCGTAGGGTACTCCACACCCATGAACAGCTTCAACAGGCTTGTTTTTCCCGAGCCGCTGGGACCTGTAACATATACCAGCTCACCAGGCTCAACCGACAGGTTTATATTGTTTAAAGCCGGCGTACCGTCCGGATATTTCAGGCATACGCCTTTTGCTTTGATCATCACACGTCACTCCCTCGTCCTTTATTGAAAAAAAACCGGCTTGATGACAAATTCCAGAGAATCCTCTTTCAGCTCTACGCCTTGCAGAATGTTGCGGCCCAGAACCGGCTTGAAATCCAGGGACAGATTCCCTCCCCGGAACAATTCTTCCAAAGCCTCAGGCTTCAAAGGCATTCCGAAAAAGCTGCCGGACAGCACCTGAAGCTTCAGCACACTGCTGTCCTGTACAACAAAAGTACCTGTCAGCGTAAGGTTCTGTTCCGGCATCTCCAGTTCAACCTTATCCTGAATAAAGCTGAAGGTCATTTTCGGCAGACCGGACTGAGCAGCGACTATCTCGTTAAAGGTATCATCATCAATGGATGCCCTGACGCTGAAAAAAGAAAATTTGATTTCCAGCGCATCAGGCGGGAAGCCGCCGGACTCTATCATGCCTGAAAAAACTTTTACCAGCTCAGGGAAAAGGGACTGCACTGCCTCCCATACCTGCTCTATTTCCGACAGAAAGTCCTGAAAATGGGATCTTTCCTTGCCCAAGGCTGCTAGAAGCGCTTCACGGTCGGCTTTCAACTGCAGACGCTCCTCCAATGCAGCTTTCAGTTGGACTTGCTTCGCCTCCATCAAAGCCAGCTTCTCCTTCATGCTTGCTTCCTCAGCTGCGAGCCTGTTCCTGCTTTCTTCCAATGAATCCAGAAGCCGGCCTGTATTGCGCGTCAAGTCCCGCAGGGTATTGATGCGCCTGAGGAAAGTATTGAGGCTGTCCGAGTCCAGAATCACCTCCAGGTAAGAGGCCGGCCCGCGCCTTTGATAGCTCCTGAGTACTTGCTTCAAAGCAGCCTGCTTATTCTCAAATACAGCCCGCTGCGCCTTCATTCTCCCTTCAAGGTCTTTTATATCGTCCTCCAATGCCGCCATTTCACTGGCAAGCGCTGCTTCCTGCCGTTCCAAGCCTTGGGCTTCCTGCACCAAAATGAACAGATTCTTTATGATCTCTCTTTCCTGTGCCGTAATGCCGGTCAGTTTTTCACGGATTTCCGGAAAAGGTTCTGCCTGACCTACAAAATAGCTTGTACAAAATAATAGTACGGCTAAAGCCAGCATCAAGCTATAACCAGTCATTTGTTTACTTCTTCCCTTGATGGTCATATGATCATCCTCCCGTTTGCCTCAGGCTTAGATTGCCCGGTGCAGACACACTCTCATTCTACCAAAATCTTACCTGTACTAGAACCCCTTTAAATAATTTTACAAAATGCGGACAGGATTGATAAACACCATTTACTGCATGCTATGCTTTTCAGCACAAAAAAAGGAGCATTAGCTCCTTTTCCAGTAGTGCCATTCTTATTGATATCTGCGATCATCGCTTAGTGCTGAGCTGCAGTTTCATTGAACCTGACATAATTCAGCATTCTCTTTTCCATGAGCATCCAATAGCCGATGTACCCGTTCTCTATTAAATCCTTCTGCTCCTCCAGATCATTCAATTTGGAAGTAAAAAATTCTATGGGACTCCGGTAGGCCGACATTTCCAAATCCCGGTGCAGAATGAACCGCCAAAGCCCATCCGACTTCATCTCATCCGTTCCGTATTTCCTTTTCAGCGCTTTGATTTTCAAACCGTTTTTCATTATATTATATAAGCTGAAAAGATTCTGCGGCGATACAGTACACAGCAAATGCCTGTAGCCTAATACCTTGACCATTGAGACAGCATGTTGCAGCGTCAGACTCTGCAGTCCGTTTCCCCGATAATCCGGATGCACAACAGTTGTTTCAAGATGGACAACCTTTTCCAGTTCAATTTCCGGCATCGTGATATCGTATCCCAGGTTCCTGACATCCTTCCCCGGAAAACCTATATGCCTGTAAGCGATCAGTTCATCAGTCTCATTGAAGACACCGATAATCTTCGCACCCGATTCAATATCCTTGAGCATTTCTTCATATGAATCCATATACAAAACCTGCTTGTTGGGAAGCTGCTCATAGACATAAGCCTGCAATTCTGCAACAGCCCTAAGCTCATCTACGGATGTCAACCTCATGGTATAGTTTTCTATCACTTTTGAGTCTTTGACACACTTTGCCATTTTACCTTTATCCAAAAGCAACATAGATAGGCCTCCCTTCTAAAATCTCAACCTGACAACTTGTTGTTAATCATTAAGTTGTCTGTATCTATATTATATCACTGACAACTTGCATTTGTCAATCAGGTTGTTAGATGTGGTCATAAAAAAACTGCTATCTTGGAGATAACAGTTTACCTATTGTATAATCAGCCTTTGTAAACATATTTTTGGACCTTATCTGAGATGTTTGCTGCATTTCCTACATACAGGATAATGTCACCGGCATAGAATGTCAGTTTGGGCCCGGGAGACAAATATAAATGC
This sequence comes from Calditrichales bacterium MX18-03, assembly GCA_021083345.1. Classification (GTDB taxonomy): domain Bacteria; phylum Bacillota; class Clostridia; order Lutisporales; family Lutisporaceae; genus JAJGRE01. Next base: position 227,108 of record JAJGRE010000002.1, read on the forward strand.
CCGTATCTATTTATTCCGATAATCGTCGCACCAGTGAACTCCCAGAATCTTACTTCCCCAATGGACTTGCCGATCAGATGGCTTTCTTCCGGTATTTTCATTTCCAGCGGAAAGATAATGCCAATATTTCTCAAGAGCATGGCCTGTTCAATGATGGAATCCATTCTTTCCAGAACGGCATCTTCTATGGCTCTTTTTTCAGCAACCAGATTCATGATATCTTCCCGTAGCGTCAGTATCCTGTCCTTTGACTGGTACTCCTTTATGAAAGCATCTGCTGCTTCCTTGGACCGGATCATAATGCCTTTCCGTTCAAGGACACTTACAACCTGCAATTCTTCCAGCAATTTCAACGCCCTCCTGATGGTTTCAGGCGATACGCTGTACTTGCCAGATAGCGTGGAACGTCCTTTCAGGATCTCGCCAACCTTCCACTCATCGTTCAGAATGCCGTAAGCTATATCAAGTGCAATTTTCTCATACCTTGCCGCTGTATCCTTCTTCTCTTCGCTGCTGCCGTTTAACTTCATAAAAACACCATCCATCATAAAATCAGCATCACTTATTATTTATTCTTTCATTTTTTATGCCTTCTGTCAAATAACAATTCATTCTAAAATGAGGGTACATATGTTCCGGCAGCATCAGGATTGAGTGCTTGCTTGTAGGCACCAAAATAAGCTTCGTCATAAACGAGCAATATAAGAGATAAGCCTTATCTCAAAAAATCGGAGGTCAAGCTCATGAATTGTATCATAATCGACGATGAACACCCTTCCATACATGAGTTAAGCTATTTTATCGAGCATTTCAGCTCCATCCGGATATTGGAAAAGTTCGATGATAGCATCAAAGCGCTGGAGTTCGTACAGAAAAATGATGTGGATGTGATTTTTCTCGATATTAATATGCCCAGGCTGGACGGCATGGCCTTCAGCAGGATCATCAATACGCTGAAAAGCAAACCGTTGCTGGTTTTTATCAGTGCCTACAGTGAATATGCCATTGAAGCCTTCGAGGTTGCGGCTTTTGATTATATCTTGAAGCCCTATTCCGAGAACAGGATCACGGACACGCTGAAAAGGCTTGAGAACTGCACTGCTGCCAAATGTAGCAGCGGCAAGATGACATTGTGGAAAAGCGATAAGCTCTTTGTACTGAACATCCAGGATATATATTACTGTGAGGTTCGCGAGCATGAGGTGTATGTGCACACAAAAGATGACCAGTACAAGCTAACCTCCAGTATTTCGGAGTTCTACAAAAAGCTTCCGCCGTCCAGCTTTTTTAGATGCCACCGTTCTTATATCGTCAACATCGACAAGATCACGGAAATCATCCCCTGGTTTAATAATACCTTCATGCTGAAGCTTCAGGACATCCGGACAGAAATACCTGTAAGCCGGCAAAACATTCAAACCTTCAAACAGTTGATGGGCATATAAATGTATTTTATGTGTCCTTTTTGTCATTTGGCGCTGACTTCGTTTTTTACGGACAAACATCCTTTATAATAAAGCTGTAAAAAATAATCGAACAGGGAGGTCTATTCATGTTATCATTTTTCTTATCCATTGTTGCCCTGCTCCTGGGTTACTTTATTTACAGCAAAATTGTTGACCGAGCTTTCGGCGCCGACGAAAACATCAAGACACCGGCAGTCCGGCTTGAAGACGGCGTTGACTTTGTCCCTATGCCCATGTGGAAAATATTCCTTATCCAATTTTTGAACATTGCAGGCCTGGGTCCCATCTTCGGTGCCATTGCCGGTGCATTATGGGGACCTGTTGCATTCCTTTGGATTGTTTTAGGCTCCATTTTTGCAGGCGGTGTTCATGACTATTTCTCAGGCATGCTGTCTGTCAGACACGACGGTGCAAGTATCCCTGAAGTAGTGGGCAAGTACCTGGGTACCGGCTTCAAGAATTTTATGAGAGGCTTCTCCGTCGTGGTACTGGTTCTTGTAGGAGTCGTCTTCATAACAGGCCCTGCAAAGCTGCTGGCCGGCTTGACACCTGCACAGTTTGATGTTACTTTCTGGGTTTATGTCATATTCGCTTATTACGTATTGGCAACCCTGCTTCCCATCGACAAGCTCATTGGTAAAATATATCCGGTATTCGGCGTTTGCCTTTTGATTATGGCATTGGGTGTTTCCGGAGGTATTCTTTTCGGAGGCTATCAGATTCCCGAAATCACCTTGGCCAACCTCCATCCCAAGCAGCTGCCGATATGGCCGTTGATGTTTGTCACCATTGCCTGCGGCGCAATCTCAGGCTTCCATTCCACTCAGTCACCAATGATGGCAAGATGCATCACATCTGAAAAGCAAGGCAGACAAATATTCTACGGTGCCATGATTGCTGAAGGTGTGGTGGCCTTGATCTGGGCGGCTGCTGCCATGGCATTCTTCGGCAGCACAGGTGAATTGGCTAAGCAAATGGGTGCCAACGGCGGACAGGGTTGGGTCGTCAGCATCATTTCCAACACCTTGCTTGGCAAATTTGGTGGTGCACTGGCCATCCTTGGTGTAATTGCCTGCCCTGTTACATCCGGTGACACGGCATTCAGAAGTGCAAGACTGACCATTGCCGATTTCTTGAACTACAAGCAAGGTCCGATAAAGAACAGACTGTTCCTGACCATCCCCTTGTTCATCATCGGTTTTGCATTGACAAAGATTGATTTCAACGTGGTATGGCGGTACTTCGCATGGTCCAACCAGACTCTGGCCATGATCGTACTATGGGCTGCAGCCATGTACCTGGCCATAAAAAAGCAGTTCCACTGGATCGCAACCGTGCCGGCTACATTTATGACAGCGGTATCCATCACTTATATCCTTATTGCACCTGAAGGCTTCAAGCTGCCCGCTTCCTTCGCGTATCCCGCCGGTTTGGCAGCAGCTGCCGGCGCACTGGCCTTGTTCTTGGTCACAGCGAGCAAGAAGGCACAGAACGCAAAGGCAAACAATCAGGCCAAGGCATAAGAAAAGAACCGGGATCAGCCTTCTGGCTGGCCCCGGTTTTCTATTTCCTTATCTGGCATTATATTTGAAGCCCTTGTATAGGGCGGTAGATACATCTATGAAGCAGCCAAGAATGATGAACATAATGATCCATGTGGTCAGTCTCAACCAAACATTCAAAAACTCAAAGCCTGCGTTGGCGTACTTTATGATTTCCGCAGCGAAATTCGGATTCCAGATGCTTGGATTGGAAAAAACGATCAAAGCAAGGGCCGCTGACAGGATACTCATCAAAGAAAATATGACCGATAACCGGATCGTCCATCTGCCTGAAACCAACTTCAAGGCTTCTTTTGCGGTATTGAAAATGTACATGCCGGCAAGCAGCAGTCTGTACTCTCTCAACATAGCAGTATCAAAAACAGGGACCATCGTCATACCCGACGGATCTCTGGGGATGTAAACAGCAAGAAGCTGCGGTGCAAAGTAAAGCAGAGCTATGAACAATGTAGAGAACAGAATGGCTGCAATCGGCTCTGCAGGCGGGATGGCTGCCTTCTTTTCAGGTATCTCCGGCAGCAGTTCCAGGCTCCAGGCCTCTTTTCCGGACTGTTTTTTTCTCATATCGACACCCCGGCCTTCTGCAATGGCAAAAGCCAGCGTCACCCAGGCAAATGCCTGTGCAAGTCCTGAAAACAGCGCAGACAGATAACCACCTATAATGCCTCCGATACGCAGCTCCTCAGAAAACAAACCGGCAATTGCCATCGCAACGGATATTCCGAGAAATACGGCTCCAAAAACGATTTTAAGAATCAGCAGGTAGTTGTCATAATTTTGAGGGCCTATCAAATAGCGTTTTGAATCACGGTAGCTTTCTGCCAGCAATTCCGGGTCTCCCAAGCTCAGCAGGACATTTTGCAGCTTAAGCTCCTGCGTTTCAGGTCCCTCTTCCTGTTCCAGCATATCATCGATAAGCGTTCTGAGTTCTTTGCCGATGTCCTCCCGCTGCTTCTGGGGCAATCCTTTTGTGACGGCATATATATATCTTTCGTTCAATTCCATTTATTTCACATCCTTATCCCTGATTATTGCATTCATACTATCCACCATTTCATACCAATGGGTGCATAATCGATCATATATGTCCCTGCCCATATCGCTGAGTTGGTAGTATTTTCTCGGCTTTGCGCTTTCCACATCCCAGTTGCTTTCCAAAAGCCCCTGGCTTTCCAACCTTCTGAGCAGCGGATATAGCGTGCCGGCATCTACGGGTATCCCCTTCTCTTCCAGAAGTACCACGAGAGAATAACCATACTGTGGAGCTTTCAGTTGGCTCATGACGCTCATGACGATAGTACCGCGCCTCAGTTCCGATATCAGGCTTTCATACAACTCATTCTGCTTTTTTGTATCCACCTCATCACCTCCTGATCTCATTATACTGTATGGTATACACTATTGTAAATATAATATCATAATAAATTTCATGTTATTTTATTGTTAATAATAAAATGAAAAACCCTATAGCCAGGCTATAGGGTTCTGTCTCATTTCCGCTAAACATCTTTATGCTTGTTTCCATATTTTTTAAGCCATTCATTTTTCTTGTCTATCAATCCTTGGACTTCATTAATCAAAAGGCTGTCCTTCAGGTGGTCTTTTTCAATGAAGAACATGGAAAGCGCTCCCAATCCAACATGGGTTCCAACGGCAACCCCCATCTGCATAAGATGAATTTCGCCGGTAAAATCCGTTTCCTTTGTGATCTTCAGCCTGAGGTTTTCCGCATAGGTTATGTCTGAGGTATAGCCGATAATGATAAAATCTGTCGTCTCCATGTCAACCCGCCTGGCGAACTCACTGACATAGTGCTCCAATACCTTCTTCCGTCCTCTTTCTTTTGCCACGATGGCGCCTTTCCCCTTCTTCATCGTCATAATCGGTTTTAGCTTCAGGAGTTTCCCTATAAAGGCGCTGGCATTGGTCAGCCTGCCGCTTTTTATCAAATGATCCAAATCATCTACGGACAGGAAATGCTTGACATTGGTCTTGTATGCTTCATTAAACTCTACCAGTTCTTTGAAACCGGCACCCGCTTCCCTCAGCATGGCGGTTTTCAGGATCAGCCACCCGCTGCCATGGCTCATGCATTTGGAATCTACAACATGTATTTGTGCTGCCGATTGGGGGTTCTCCTCAAAAAAATAGTCCCTGGCAATGACGGCAGACTGATAGGACCCGCTTGTACCACTGGACATACAGATACAGAGTATGGATGTATACCCGCTTTGAAGCGCATGGTTGAAAATGGCCATATATTCCATCGGGCTCGGCATTGCTGTAGTCGGTTCCTTCTCCAGCTCTTCCATCATTTTATAGAAATCATCCGGCTTGATATCGATCCTGTCCCGGTACGCTTTGTTCTCAATATTAATCGTAAGGGGCGCAAGGCTTATGTCGTACTTTTCAAGTATATCCTGCGACAAATCACAAGTCGAGTCTGCCATTATTTTTACCGTATACATCCTTCCACTACTCCCTTAAAGAAATATTTTACCTATGACTCATTATACCACACCTCCTGTCAACAAATAAAAAATATGATTTACATGACCGGTCGAAACAACTATAATGATAAAGAAAACTAAAACTAGAATTACTAGGGGAGCGGAAGCTGAGAGAGCCATCATAGGCTTGACCCTTGAACCTGTTTGGGTAATACCAGCGTAGGAAAGTAATTGTATCTTGGATTAAGAGTGCAAGTGCTTTGCACTTTTTTATTTTGGATCACGTCCTATCGCCTTTCCTTTTTTATCCATTCCAGCGTTTCCGTACCCGAAAGGGAGGTATGTATGAAAAATGTATTAACCGTTGCCGGGTCTGACTCCTGCGGGGGAGCAGGCATACAGGCGGACCTGAAAACCTTCAGTGCCCTGGGAACCTACGGCATGAGCGTCATCACCGCCGTTACCGCCCAGAACACGAGAGGCGTGACCGCCGTTCGCGACATGGATGTGGAAATCGTCAGAGGGCAGATCGATTGCCTTTTCGATGATATCGAAATCCATGGCATAAAAATCGGCATGGTATCCAGTATCGACATTATCCGAACCATTGGAGAAAGCCTTAGCAGAAACAATGCGGCCAATATTGTCCTGGACCCTGTCATGGTCTCAAAAAGCGGCTGCCATCTCTTGAATCCTGAAGCGAAGCATGAATTGATCAGGGTCCTTTTCCCTCTGGCTTTGGTGGTGACGCCCAATCTGTTTGAAGCTGAGGTCATAACAGGGGACAAGATAGAAATGCTGCAGCAAATGGAGAGTGCTGCTGTGAAAATCCATGCCATGGGTGCAAAGCATGTCGTGGTAAAAGGCGGGCATCTTTCCGGAGACGCCATTGATGTATTATTTGACGGAAAAGTTTTTCATTACATAAAGGGTGTGCGGATCGACACGAAAAACACCCACGGCACAGGCTGCACTTTCTCTTCCGCCATTACGGCATATATTGCAAATGGCCACTCCGTGGTTGATTCTGTCAAACTGGCCAAGCTGTATATAAACGGCGCAATAGAGAATTCGATCCAGCTGGGAAAAGGCGTCGGTCCGACAAACCATTTCTACAGCCTCTACAAGAGGGCAGGTGTAAACTATGAATAAGGAAAGAAAGCTGGGCGGCTTCAGCCTGTTCAGCTTATGGGCCGGTGCAGCCATATCCATCGCAGAAATCATGACAGGAAGCCTCATCGCACCTTTAGGTATTAAACTGGGGATTTTGGTTATCCTGGGAGGACACATTATAGGTGGTCTGGTGCTGGCTGCCGTCGGCGTCATCGGCTTCAGGGAAAAACAGCCCTCCCTGATTGCCAGCCGTATTTCCCTTGGAAGATATGGCTCCTATGTCATCTCGGTCTTCAACATCATCCAGCTTGTAGGCTGGACGGCCATCATGCTGATCCAATGCACCAGGTCCGTTCAAACCATAACATCGGGGTTGTTCGGACTAGAGAATTATGCCTTGCTGCTGACCATTACCGCAGTACTGGTCGGGCTATGGACCTATTATGCCGATAAGGGCATCAGTCTGGTAAACAACATAGCGGTGGTATTGCTTCTGGTATTGAGCGCCATTATGCTGGGTTCCGTACTGAAGACAGGTGTTGTCCAGCAGACCGGTGAAACCATTTCAATCGGCTCAGCCCTGGAGCTTGCCATTATTATGCCCTTGTCCTGGGTCCCGTTGATTTCAGATTATACCATGTCGGCAAAGAGCGCTAAAGGCAGCTTCCTTGGAAGCTTCTGGGGCTATTTTACCGGCAGCTGCTTTATGTATATCATCGGTCTGGTGTCGACTATTTACACAGGAACGGCAGACCCTTCCGCCATACTTTTGTCGCTGGGCATGGGTTATCCGGCACTGATGATCGTCGTGCTTTCCACGGTAACCACAACATACCTGGATGTCTATTCAGCCGTGCTCTCCACAACGAATCTTGCACCTCGCGTATCAAGGAAACAGCTTATACTTATATTCACTGTGCTTGGCGCGCTGCTGGCCATGTACTTCCCAATGGAGCACTACCAAGGCTTCCTCTATATGATCGGGTCCATTTTTGCTCCGGTATTCACCGTGGTCATTGCCGATTATTTTGTCTTCGGCAGGGATCGGCGGAATGAGCTCTTCAACATAACGGGTCTCATAGCAGCCGGCATCGGAACACTGTTCTATTACGTGATTATCCGCTACGATTTTATATTGGGCTCAACCATTCCCGTTATGGCCATAACCGCTGCAGTATACTCCCTTATGGAGCTGGCAAAAAACAAACTGAAGTTAGGAGATGTTCAATATGATAAATAATGTCATCGATATTTTGAAGGATGTACGAAAAAATACGCCTCTTGTACAGGCTATCACCAATTATGTTACCATCAATGACTGCGCCAACATATTGCTGTGCTTTGGGGCGTCCCCCGCCATGTGCGAAGCACGGTCCGAAGTTGAAGAGTTCGTCAATCTCATATCCGCCCTCTATATCAACATCGGTACGCTTACTGAGGAGCAGGAAGCTGCTGCTTTGCTGGCGGCAAAAAAGGCATCGGCGCTGAACAAGCCCATCGTGCTGGATCCTGTCGCCTGTGGTGCTATCAGCAGAAAAACTGATATCACCATGAAGCTGCTGGAAAGCGCCAAAATATCCGTCATTAAAGGAAACACCGGAGAAATAAAGTCTCTGGCAGGTTACCAAGGCAAGATGCGCGGCGTGGACTCCATTGATGACGGCGATGACGTCGTAGAAGCTTGCAAGGCACTTGCCGCGAAATATGGTACGGTTGTAGCTGCTACCGGAAAAACAGATGTCGTGACGGATGGTGATAGGACTTGCCTGATAGAAAACGGTACGCCCATACTGACGCTTGTAACAGGTGCGGGATGCATGGCCGGAGCCTTGACCGCTGCCGCGGCCGGAGTCAGCCAGGACAGGTTTTTGTCTACCGCAGCAGCACTTACGGCAATGGGGCTTGCAGGCGAGATGGCTGCCAATGCCATAGAGGGCGTCCTTCCTGGTACCTTCAGAATGAAGCTTTTTGATTATGTCTACTCCATGACTGCTGAGGATGTACTGAAGGGTGGAAAGTTAAGATGTCTATAGACTACAGCTTATATCTGGTTACAGACAGAGGTATACTAAAAGGGCGCGATCTGCTTCAGGCCGTTGAAGCAGCCATAAAAGGCGGTGTTACGATGATACAGCTGAGGGAAAAATCAATATCCAGCCTTGATTTTTATAATATCGCCTTAAAGGTTAAGGAAGTGGCGAAGGTTTATAATGTGCCCTTCATCATCAATGACAGGCTGGATATTGCATTGGCTGTGGATGCCGACGGTCTGCACATAGGTCAGGACGACCTTCCGTTGCAGGAAGCCCGGAAGCTTCTGGGAAAATCCAAATTATTGGGATATTCCGTAACAACGGCAGCTGAAGCAAGATTCGGTGAAGAAAACGGTGCCGATTATCTTGGCGCCGGTCCGGTTTTTCCTACCGGCAGCAAGGATGATGCCGCTCTGCCCATTGGCGTCTGCCTTCTGAAGGAAATCAAGGACAGTGTATCCCTCCCGGTGGTGGGTATCGGCGGAATCAGTCTTGACAATGTCAGCGTAATTAGACAGGCCGGGATTGACGGGATTTCAGTCATATCCGCCATTTTGGGACGAAATGACATAAAAGCTGCCGCCAGATTTATGGCTGATGCATGGAGGAAACCGTGAGCAAAGTTATTTTTGTGGATTTTGACGGTACCATTACAAAGGAAGATACGTGTGACGCAATGGTCCGAGTCTTTGCTTCCGAAGGCTGGGAGGAGATCGGCAGGCTGTGGGAGGAAAAGAAACTAACCACAGCAGAATGTGCAAACAGGCTGTTCGAGCTTCTGAATGCAGACCTGGAAGATATCGGCAGGCTGATGGATGCTATGGAGATCGACGAACATTTCAAGGCGTTTTTGGCGATGTGTGAGGATAAATGCTATAAGGTCTTTATCCTAAGCGACGGGTATGATTTCAACATTGAGAGAATACTCAGAAGGTATGACATCCAAGTGCCTTTTTATGCCAACAAGCTGCTTTATGATGTAGGGTTTCGGATCCAGTGTCCTTACCAAAATGCAGACTGCGGACGCTGTGGGACCTGCAAGACGAACCTGATTTCCAGCCTCACGGAAACCGGAGATGAGGTGATTTATATCGGTGATGGATTCTCCGACAATTGTGCTGCCACTCATGCCGATCTTGTGTTTGCTAAAGGCTCCCTATACCGGTTCTGCCAGAACAACCATGTACCTGCCATCAAATTTGAGGATTTTGGTGATATATTGGAATCTCATTTGCTATAATTGAAAATTTTACCGGGCATGCTGCCGCTTGTTGCAGTATGCTCTTTTGTTTTCCGCTCATAGATTTATAATTAATTTTTATCATTCAGGTAATAATGTTAGTAAGAACCCAAAATCAATAATGAGGAGGATCACAATGAAAGTCAAAGCAATTTTATTGACATTTGTCCTGATTGCGTCGCTGCTGGCAGGCTGCGCTCCGCAGCCAGCACCTGCTCCGGCGCCGACACCGACACCGACTGCAACACCGACGCCGACGCAGACAACACCTCCGGAAACAACGCCGGATGTGGTGACAACCGCATCCATCGTTGACACCAATGAAGCTTTTGAAAAGGCTATCAGCAGTACTGGTACCTGGATCATCTGTACTGTAAAGGATTTGACCTTTAATAAGGAGCTTGTGCTGGCAGGTGAGTTCAAGAACGGCAAGAAGGATGAAAGCGGCAAGGATATCATACAACGCAAGATAGCCCTTTATGCCCAGGATGAAAACCGTAAAGTTACAGCCAGGTATAATCTGACGGCACCGAAATTAACCATCAACAGCCCCAACGCTAGAATTCAAAGCGGAACCTTTAAGGGCGACCTCTATGTTTCCGCAGATAACTTCCAGCTAGTTGATGCGACGGTTGATGGAAATGTCTACTTTACTACCGATAAAGCCAAGTCCACTTTCAAGATGGATGACAAGAGCAAGATTACCGGAAAGCAAGAAATGAAGAAATAGAAAAGCCCTGCTGTGGATAATTATCCCCAGCAGGGTTCTCTTATTGCCCCATGCCTGTGTAGATCATGACCGCATCCCTCAGGAATACTGCCAAGCCTGGTTGTTCTATATCATAGTAAGCCGTGAATCGCTCATCGTCGACATACATTTGCGCTACGCCGGCATGTGCTTCCTTGGTATAGCTGTCCCACCAGAAGCTCAGCCATTGGCGGTGCAGATCAGCAGCCTTCTGGGCCAGTTCACCTGCCGGATCTCCTGTTGCAAACGCATCCTTCAGCGTCTCCATGACATCGGCTCCCAGCTTCTCGGCGGCAGCATACTGCTCCTGGGACATGCCCTTCAGCTTGCTGTTGGACTTTTCAACTGCATCCTTGCCGTACTTTTCTCTAATTTCTTTTCCGTACTGTTTCTCATTATCATCAATGAGCTTTTGTTTGAAGCCTTCAAACTTCTCTTTGTCTGCCATTTTTATCCTTCCTTCCGTTAAGGCGATGGTTTTCTCAACATTGGCAATCAGCAGGTCCAATTGCCCGCGCTTTTCAAGAAGCTTTTCATGATGCTCCTTCAGTGCCGCAGAACCGTCAAAGGCAGGCGATGTGACAATATCCTTTATATTCTCCAAGCTGACGCCCAGTTCTCTGTAAAAAAGGATCTGCTGCAGCCTGTCAACCTCCTGCGGTCCATAGATGCGGTACCCTGATGAATTGATTCTAGCCGGCTTCAGAATTCCAATTTCATCATAGTAGCGCAGTGTCCGCGTACTGATGCCCGCCATTTTTCCCAGCTTCTGCACTGTGTACTCCATGTACTCACCTCCTGACAAGACCATCATACACCTTTACGCAACGTCAATGTCAAACACTTTTTTGAGTTTTTAATAGTATTATAGCAAAAGTCTTACTTTAACCAACCAAACGACAAAGATGATGCAAGCGCTGCTCCAAACAGAGTAGAGCAAACACAAATGCAGCCTTTGCTTTTTATACCAGAAATACAGTGATGACAAAACACCCAGAAAAGCAAAAATCAAAACGAACAATGCCTCGAATTTCAGTATGGCGATCAGCCCCTTGATATCGGTCTCCGCCCAAAAAAGGCTTTGTATGCATATCACCACAAAAACCAGGAATACCGCCATTCCCGGTATGGTATTCCATGCTATAAGCCGTCTGCCACTTTTTGTTTTTCTCATTATGCCCTTAATAAAAATTCTGGCGGACATGGCGAATACGGTTGCCGACATAGACGAAAAGAACAGCAGGGCAAGCCCTTGCCAGCTTCTGTGATCATGCCAAGATGCCCGTACGTATGAGAATGTATCACCGGAAAGATAACCCTGCCCATTTTTCTCACTGTACTTCAAATAACCAAAAGCGGATTTGTAATGATCCTTTCCAACCGCTGTCAGCTTTTGTCCGTCAAGATAAAAACCCTCTCCCGCTTTGCCCGTGATACGGATTGTCGAATGCCGGTTCAGGAAATTGAGAAACTTTTCTGCTGTCTTAAAGGATGAAACGGTTGAAACATAGTAACCGCTGATGTCCCTATTGTCTTTGCCTTCATACGCCGGAGGGTTCCCTTCACTGCCCAGCAGCATATCCGTTATGCCGTTCATGAGGTCTGCCTTGATCTTCTCCGGTGTAACGGTGTTGAAGGAAAGAAAGACCCCGATATTTTTATCCGGATATAAAATGATCCTTGAAAAGAAATTCCTGGTCTCACCCTTCTTCTCAAAAAACAAGCTTCCGTTCCTGGTGTGCCTATTCCAGACATATCCGATTCCCGGCAAAACCTCATCCATTGCAAAGTGCCGCCTGAAAAGCTGGGACTTTGCTTCGCTGTCCAGGATACCGTAGCCCTCTCCCAGCAGGAAATCCATATACTTGGCCATGTCCGACGCTGTTGACGCAACAGAACCTGAGGGATAAATGTTCGTTATATAGTCCGCACGTTCAGCACCGTCAGTGCCATACCCCTTGGAAACTGGGGCAACCGGTGAAAAATCAGGTCTGAAAGTGGTGCGACTCATCCCCAGCGGTTTGAATATCGCTTCCTCAGCATAAGCGAAATAGGGTTTTTGCGTGATTCTCTCCATCACATACCCGGCAAGGGCAATCCCATAGTTTGAATAAGCCTGAACCTCTCCCGGCATAAAAACCTGATTGGGTCTGTTATACCTCACCGTTTCACCGAGGGGCTTAACCTTGCTTCTGTCATATGCAACCATGCCGGATGCCGTGTTTTCAAAGCCTGCTGTATGCGTCAGCAAATCCTTCATTGTAACGGGATACCTGAACCTGGGAAAATCCGGCTCCAAATACCTGTCAACCGGAGCAGCCATATCCAGCTTCCCCTGTTGTGCCAGCTGTAAAGCTGATATAGCGACAAAGGTTTTTGTAAGGGAACCAATTCTGAAAGCTGTTTTTTCTCCGTCCGCTTTTGTTCCCGCTTCCTCATCCGTATAGCCATAACCTTTGCATAAGAGCACCTTATTATCCCGTACGACGGATACAACTGCTCCTTTTACGGTTTTATCCTGAACTAACCGGACAACTTCCGTATCAATATATTTTACAATATCGTTCTCTTTGTATCTTTTGTTGTCTATGATTGAAAAACCACATAGGACACACAGTCCCATTATGACTGCCATGATGCGGATTGCTTTACTCAAGATTAAACCTCCTATTTATATGAAATTGGCGGTAGATTCCGTCAGTATTATCACTTTTTGACGGCTCTTAGGTCAACGTATTTGCCGGTTAACCGACTCTCCTTCACCTCATAGTCATAAGAAAAACACTTGATTGCTTCGAACAGGTTTACCAGAATATGCAGCGGCATCCCATGCTTCACGCTTAAAGGCTCCCGTATCAGGAGAACCCCGCCTTGCTTCAGATTGAGGGCCAGCTGACTGATAATAGCAGCCTGGTAATCAGTCGGGAAATCGTGCAGCGCAAAATGCACCAGTATCTTATCGAAATTCCCGCCCCCAATCAGCCCGCAGAAATCATCCAGCTTCCATCCTTGGACGTGTTTGTAAGCTTCCAGTTTCTTTCCCGCATGGGACAGCCATTTTCCGGATACATCCGCATAAACCAGCTGTCCTCCCTGCAGTTCTTCTGCCATGTGCTTTGAAATGTTCCCGCTTCCTGAGCAGTAGTCCAGTACTTTATCCTTCTTTTCCAGCTTCAAGCTGTCCACAAGCTTTGAGCAGTATCTATGAAGCAAAGTGCTCCCGATCAGCTCTGTCAGCACGATTTCTGCCTTTGCAGGCTCAAAGATATACGTTCTTGTCATTTTTTAGTCCGCCTTTCCGATTTATACAACAAAAGGAATGAACCTTTTCGTCTTCTTCATATACATGATGTATTCCTCACCGAATTCCCTGACCATATCCCTTTCTTCCTTCCTTGCCAGCCGATAATACATCCAGGCGACAAAAGGCCACATGATCAGCATCGGCAATGTTGCCCATTCCAGTATCATGCCGACTGTCAGCAGCATGAAGCCGGTATATTGAGGATGACGGATGTACTTATACACCCCGGTTTTCACGACTTTGCCCTTGCCTGATTCTTTGGACCAGTATTGATGGTAGATATTGTACCAACCGTTGCCAATGATCAGAAGCGCGGTTGCTGCACACAGGATATTCAGATACATCCCGGTATAGCCGATCTGACTGATCAGGGTATGCCCCCACAATATGCCTTCCGGCAAGCTCTTGCCTGCAAACCATGAAATCAGATACATGCTCATGGGAATACCGTGCATTTCAATGGCAAATGCCAGGACAAAAGCCAAATAGGCCGTAGCAGGCTTTCTGTCCATTTTCTTATAGAAGGGCACAAACAAAAGTGCCGCAGCATACACAACCGTGAAAAAAAGCACCGCTCCCCATTGATGATAGTGACTTTGTAATGTTTCCATACGTAATACCTCCTGATTTGTTATACTTTTATTCTATAGGAAGCGGTCAAAAAAAAAGCCTAACCCCGGTTAGGGGTCAGGTTAGGTTTTTGGTTAGGATATTTCACCCAGGCTTTTTGCTTTTTCAATGGCTTGGACCCTGTTTTTCACTTCCAGCTTGCTGAAGATATGGTTGATATGCCACTTGATGGTACCAATCCCGATGAAAAGCGCCTTGCTGATCTCTTCGTTGTTTTTACCTTTGGCTATCAGCTGCATGATTTCCTTTTCTCTTGCCGAGAGCAGTGCCCCTGGCTGAGCTGCTGCATTGCCAACTATGTCTCCTGCCAGCATGCGGTATAGCTGGCGGTCCACTTTTTCCAACAGATTCAACGACCGGAGGGGCAGTATACAGAAGGCGGCACAAATACCGTAGTCTCTGAATAATTGAGCTGCCTCCTTCAGGCATTCCAACGCTTCCTTTTGACGGTTCTCACGGTAATGCAGCTCCGCCAGATAAATCAAGAACTGCTGCTGTGTCGGTACCATCCCGGTAAACCGGAGCTTCTCCAGTTTTTTTACCAGAGGCTCTGTCGTTATGAGATCACTCAACCCCCTCAGCTTCAGGAAGGCCAGGACTTCCACTACAATATCCTGAGTATTTTCTCTGTTTTTCATGTATTCAACTTCGAACAGCTCAATGTCCGATTGAATCAATTGGCTTCCCTCCGGCTCAGCGGACATCAATCTGAGCATGGAAACGATCAGGTCTGTCATGATATAGTTCATATGTCCGAATTTTGCTTCGGTATCCTTTACGATTTCTTCCATCCCTACAGCATCCTTGACCAGATAGTAGGCTTTGAACAGGTATAGCTCTACCAGGCCATGCATATGGAAAAGTTTCATATGGTCGATGCTGGCTTTTGCCAGCTTCAAATGCCGGATGGCCAGATTGCATTTGTTCATCTCATAATAGCATATTCCCAACGGTAGATGGACAATGTTCCAATAGTCCTGCGTTTCTTCCTTGTAGCTGGATGCCATGGTCAACGCTCTGCTGCAGGCATCAATGACCGCGGGGATTTCCCCCAGTCTGTACCGGTTCAACAATTCATTGACCAAGGCAATCATTGCAAGAAAATGAAGATCCATATCATAAAAAATCCGATGTGCTGCCGAAAACTGCTCGGCCGCCTGTCTGTAGCGGTCTGCACCTGCAAGCAGCTGCCCATAAGTCAGTTTGGCATTTGCCATGAATAGACCGGCATCCTTTTCAGGAAGGATGTCAACCGCCAGCTTGGCGTACTTAAGCCTTTCAGCGTAGTCATCCGAGATGACAGCGAAGGCTTTCAGAGAGTAAAAAAAAGCGCTTTCATGGACCCCCGACAAGGCTGCTTCGTCAATATACTTCATTATGGAATACAAGCCTGCATTATCGCCGCTTAAAAAAGCCAGCCAGGCTTTGATGAGCTTGGGCATTGAGCGCTTTGATGCTGAGATGTCCACATGCTTCAGAACCTGATAGTAAGCAGCTATGCCAGGCGTTGAGAAGAAGGCTGCCGTATTCTTTTCCATAAAATCGTAAATGCTTTCCTCAGGTGCTGTATGAATCAGCTTCTGCAGCGCCTCATGGAACTTTTGCTCATTTTCCATATCCTTCATCTCTCCTTACTCAATTCCCAGACTGAAAGGGATATTAACTCAGCTCATCGAGTATGCAGCCGATCCTATCAGCGTCCTCCTGGCTGCAAAGGATGCATATGTGCCTGACAAAGCTGTCGTCAAAAACAATGTACCGGCATGCCGTCCGAAGCTTTTCTTCATCGCCGCCGCTTGACTGGAATATATCCAGCAATGTATCGGCTTGCTTATTCCGGTCATCAATAAAATAATGCACATTGTATGTATCCATTATGGTCTTCATTTCCTTGAAGTCTTCAAAGCCCGCTGCCAAACCGATAACCAGCTCCTCGCAGGTTTTACCGTCCTGGTTCATCGCCATTCCAAAGATTTTTGTCTCCTTCTTCCGCTTGACGGTAACCTTTCGGTGCGCTATACTGATCCGGTTCAACAGGCTTAAGATTTCATCCTGTTTGCCGTTGTATGCAATATTCTGCTCCTTGTACATGTTGTCCGTATTGATTACTGCCAAACATATGCCGGAATCCGTTATTTTTTCCAGAAGCTCTGCTTTATAGCGCCCCGGTGCTTGATGGTTGTAATACTCAATATCGAATCTGACCCCATCCTGCACTGCTTTACGTTTAACCTTGGGCTTTCTTCTGCCAAACAAGAACATCATGTAATACCCCTCTCCAGTCGGTATACCACCATGTGATAAACCTGGTCATTCAGGCAACCTTCATCATCCACACGGTTAGTCTCCATAAAACCGCATTTTTCCAAAAGGCGGATAGCTCCGACATTGTTTTCTTCAGTATAGGCTTCCAAAACCTTCAACCCTATCACTTTGAAGCCATATTCCACTACCCGCAGCAAGGCTTCCTTCATCAACCCCTGCCCCTGGCAATCGGGGGTCATGCCAAAGCCCAATTCGCCGCTTTCCTGCAGGCTGTCCATGTTCCATATGCTGATGGAGCCGATCACTTTATGAAGCTGCTTATGCTCCATTGCCCATATGATCCATTTGTTATCCTCAACGCCTTTATTCATCTTGTCCATATAGACCGTCGTCTCATCCATGTTTGCATCGGGTTTGGTATCCGTATGGACGTGCATCCGCGGATCTTTCCGCATCGAATAAAAGTCTTCGGCATCCTGCTGCCGTATTTTCCTTAGTGTCAGCCTTTCTGTCTCCATGGCTGGGAAGGGTGCAAAACCAATCATTCACGTCACCAGCTTTCTTTCTTTCGGAGGGTTTTTAAGATTCTTCCCAGACGCTTCACACCCTCGGTGATCTGTGCTTCCGCTACGCCTGAATAATTCATCCTGCAGTGGTTTGCATGACCGCCGTTAGGGAAGAACGGTGCGCCGGGGACGAAAGCAACCTTTTCTTCTGCAATGGCTTTCTTAAGGACAACCGCCGCATCCATGCCTTCCGGGAACTCCACCCAAGTGAAAAGACCCCCTTGGGGATTGGTATAGGTGAAACCTTCCGGGAATTCCTTTGCGATGGTCTCCAGCATCAAATCCTTCTTCTTTTTATACAGCTTTCTTATTTCTTCAATATGCATGTCAATATCATACATTTCCAGGTACTTGTTTACCTGTCTTTGGATCAAGGTACTGGTCTGTGTATCGGCACTCTGCTTCAAGGTCACAAACTTCTGAATCAGAGCCTCTTCGGCCACGATCCAGCCCAGCCGCATACCGGGGCTCAGGATCTTGGAGAAGGTTCCGATGTGTACGACCAGGCCTTTGGTATCAAAGCTCTTGATGGAAGGCAGATGCTGGCCTTCATAGCGGACCTCCCTGTACGGGCTGTCTTCTATGATGACCATATCGTATTGATTTGCCAGTTCCACCATACGTTTTCTTCTCTCAAGGCTCAGGGTGACACCGGTTGGATTCTGAAAATCCGGTATGGTATAGATGAACTTCGCTTTGGGGTTGGCTTCCAATACTTTTTCCAGTTCTTCCATGATCATGCCGTCCTGATCCATCGGTACGCCGGCATACTTGGGCACATAGGGTCCGAAGGCAATGATGCCTCCCAAAAAAGTGGGGTTTTCGCATATAATGGTGTCCCCTTCATTAATGAATAACTTACCTGCAAAATCCAAGCCCTGCTGTCCGCCGTGTACCATAAAGACATTGCCGGCATTGCAGTCAATATTGAGCCGCTTCATTCTGGCTGCAATCTTTTCTCGTAGCGGCAAGTAGCCCTCCGTGGAACTATATTGGAGCGCTGCCCGCCCCTCATCCACCAGCACCCTGTCAAATACAGCCCGCAACGGCTCAATGGGGAACAGCTCCGGCGCCGGAAAACCGCCGGCAAAAGAAATGATGCCGGGCTCCTCTGCGTATTTCAGCAAGTCCCTTATCGCTGAGCTTCTGACATTGTCCATCCTGTCTGCAAATCTATAGTCCATTATACCTGCACCTCCGATTCTATATATCCATTAACATTATAACATATTTTCCCTTTTCAACTAATATAGCTTGCTCGCTTTAAATAACGTTCTCATTCATGTCACTCTGACGCAGTTAGAGTCTCAGATCCTATGGAAACAACCCAAACTGGTGGATTGGTTTGTAAAACGTCACAATATGTCATATAATAGGATAAAGAGTGAGAAGAAAACTTTACGGATAGGCGGTGTAACAATGAGCAATCATTCAGATACAAAGGAAGCCATGCTGGAAAAAAAGATCTGGGCTGTGATAGGAGCCAACAACGATCCCGGAAAATTTGGAAACATTATCTATAGAAAACTGAAATCAGAGGGCTACGAGGTATACCCGGTAAACCCCCTGCATGACAAGGTTGAAGGCGATCTGTGCTACCCCAATCTGACTTCCCTGCCGAAGAAGCCGGAGGTTCTGGATATGGTGGTGTCACCCAAACGGGGCAAAGCGTTTATTGAAGAAGCGGCAGCACTGGGTATCCCCTATGTATGGCTGCAACCGGGTACTACTGACACAGAGCTTCTGAAGCTGATACAGGAAAAACGGCTTACAGCTGTTCAGGCCTGCGTTTTGGTTGCATTAAGGTAAGAAAAAAGCGCAAGCAGCAAGTAATCATTCTCGCTGTTTGCGCTTATCTATTATCTTTTCTATTTTTAGGTTGCAGTTGAACGGCTAAAACCCGGATGAGGACCCACCGCCTCCGGAGCGTCCACCGCCGCCTGAGTTCCTGCCGCCACCGCCGCCTCTTCTTGAGGCCGCAGCAGCCATCCGGAGGATGAAAAACGTAACCTGCCCTCCGGTCAGAATGAAATCCAGAACGACTAATATCAGAATGATGATGACCATAACAGCGGTCAGTATCGGGTGCTCCTTTACAAAGCTGCTGCCGGCATCTCCTTGATCAACTGCTTCTCGGGTTTCCGGATATTGAACACTGTCTCCGTCTCCGGTAACAATGCTGCAGATATCGGAGTAAATGATCTTCACGGCACCATCGATGCCAACTTCCTCGTTCAGCTGTGAAAACTTCTTCAGCAGCTTGTTGCTTTCCAGATCTGTCAAAACCCCTTCGTAGCCATAGCCCACTTCAATCCTGGATCTTCGCTCCTGCATGCTTAGGATAAAAAGGACTCCCTTATCCTTGGTCCCTATCCCCCACTTATTGAAAAGGGTGTTGGCATATTCCTCAATGGCAGCACCATCCAGCGAATCCATGCTGACAAATACCACCTGCCCGCCCTCCTTGGCTTTGAAGGTGCTTTCTCCCATGCTGACAATATCACGTTCGGTATCCGAATCCAATATATCCGCAAAATCATTGCTGTAAAACTCACGGGAGGGATTTGGTATCTTAGGCTCCAATGCCTGGGCATCAGCAAGGCCGAAGGTCATAGCGGCCAATATCAATAGGACCAGTAAAGCTGCTTGCAGCTTGGTTTGTTTCATTTATACGCCCCCTATTTTTCAAAACCTATCGGATAGATAAACAACTCTAAAAGCATGTTTTAGAGTTGTTATCCTGATCCAAACTGTATGGCTAAAGCGTCCAGACTTATCCTAGAACTTCACTTCAGGTGCCTGGTCCGCGCCTGCTTCTGCCTGGATATAAGGGAACTCCTCATTGTATCCCAGTATGCCTGCTGCTATGTTGGTGGGAAAGACCTTTATCTTCTTGTTATACACCTTTACGGTATCGTTATAATACTTTCTTGCCACTGCAATGCGGTTTTCGGTCCCTTCCAGCTGGACTCTCAGGTCCTGGAAGCCCTCGTTCTGCTTCAACTGGGGATAATTCTCGGTAATGGCCAGCAGCCTTCCCAGCACCGAAGAAACTTCAGCATTGGCATCAATTTTCTCCTGAACGCTGGCTGCACCGGCCAATTTTGACCGTGCTTCCGCTATTTGTGTAAAGATTTCCTGTTCTTTTATGGCCTGTGCTTTGACTGTCTCTACCAGGTTGGGAATCAGGTCCGCTCTTCTTTGATATTGCACCTCAATATCGCTCCAGGAAGCATTGACATCTTCACTCAGGTTGACAAGGCTCCGCTGCACGCCTACAAAATAAAAGCCCAAGAGAACGACAATACCGATGATGATTATGATTAATGACTTACCTTTCATTTCCTTACCTCACTTTTAATTTTCATTCATTCTGAACCTCAAACGGTACCATATGAAATTCATTACTATAGAATATATCATATATTGCAGCACTTTGAAAGCTGCGTACAGGTCCGATATCAACGGATTTGAAATTACCAGGGTGGATACGGCCAATGCCGTTATCCTACCTTTTTCAAAGTAGCTGCAGGTCTCTCTATCTCGCTCAAGCTCATTGACTGCTTTTTTTGCGCCCCGTCCGGTATGGACAGACCCTGCGGCAGGCGCTGCAGTTATACAGATCCCAGCCCCTTCCCGCTTTAAAGAAGGATTTTTCACGGCAAAGCTTTTGATTCACCGTGATTCCGTCCATTGCCTGCTGCGGGCAAGCCTCCAGGCACCGCCGGCAACCAGAGGGGCACTGGAAGTCTTCCAGCAGAGGGTCTGGCTCAACTACCGCATCGATGAGCACTGCACCGATATAAACCATATTGCCCAGCGCTTCATTCATAAAAATCGTGCTTTTACCCATTATACCCAACCCGGCAAGCACTGCCGCATGTTTGAGTGAAATAATGCCTTTGCCGTGCATGTTTTCCTGATCCCAGGACAGGTAGGGCACATCGGAGGGCACCAATACAGCCCTGACCTGCTTTTGCTGCAAGAAACGGCAAAGTTCCATGGCAATCCGGTCCAGTTCCTCATACATCTTGTAGGCGGTATGTGTATAAGGAACAGGGCTTTCGGCAAGGATGGCATCAATGGGCATCTGCTTGATGAAAACAACAACACTTCTGCACTGGCTGAAAACATCCTTGGGACTGAAGCCTATCGGCGCTTTTTCAAATCTTCCGATATCGGCTATTCCGCAGGCCTGTGCACCTGCTTCCAGTACAAATTTCTTGATCTGTTCAGATAACATCTGCATTTCACTCCCTATAACCTTATTCATTCATTCATCGGGATATGTTTCAGCCTCATCGGCTTTCCAGCGTTTTTTTCATATCTGCAATAAATGCCAATACGGCATCCTCCCTCGTCGCCCATGAAGTGACAAGGCGAATCGATGAATGTGCTTCGTCAACCTTAGACCAGATATAAAATGCATATATCTCCTGCAGCGCCTCTATCAACCGGTTGGGCAAAATAGGAAAAATCTGGTTTGAGGGTGATTGCGTCAGGAATGAAAAACCTTCTTTTCTTATGGCCTCTCTCAGCAAATCGGCCATCTTATTGGCATGCTTAGCCAGATCGAAGTACAGCTCATCCCTGAACAGTTCAAGAAACTGCACGCCAAGGAGCCTGCCCTTTGCCAGCAGCGCACCCTTCTGCTTCATATGAAAGCGGAAATCTTCCTGAAGGGACTCACGGCAGATAACCAGAGCTTCTCCAATCAGCGCACCGTTTTTGGTTCCGCCGATATAGAATGCGTCCGTCAGCCTTCCCAGATCGGTAAGCGTCAGGTCATTTCCTGCCGCGCATAATGCAGAACCAAGCCTCGCGCCATCCAGGAACAGAATCAGGCCGTTTTCTTTGCAGAAACCGCTGATCTGTTCTAGTTCACCCTTACGATAAATGGATCCGATCTCAGTGGGATTTGAAATATATACCAGCTTGGGCTTTACCATATGCTCATCCGTATGGGTGTCCAATACGGACTTGATCTGGGCCGGTGTTATTTTCCCATCCTCCACTGCTATGGAAAGAACCTTATGCCCAGTAGCTTCTACCGACCCGGCTTCGTGCACAAGAATATGGCCTGTATTGGCCGCTATCGCTGCTTCGTGAGGCCTTAGGAAAGCGGAAATGGCAATCAGGTTAGTCTGCGTACCGCCGGATAACAAGTGGATATCTACATCCTTCCGATTGATCTTCTGTTTCAATAGTTCAACGGCTTCCTGTGTATAGCAGTCTTCTCCATATCCTTCCGTCTGAACCAGGTTTGACTCAATCAATGCGTTAAGTATTCTAGGATGCGCCCCTTCACTGTAGTCATTTTTAAAACTGTACATCTGTCGGACCCCCTTATTTTGTTTAGCATATTATGCTTTTTTCTGTTTACATTCATCATTATGTGCAATATAATATACATAACGTGCTTTATATCGTTTATTTAATCTTACATCTTGTACATGATGATGTCAAGATACAGGAGGTATCCCTTTTGAAAGATTTAAACGCCATCTTTTCCGGAAACCTGAAGCGGATAAGGGAAGAAAAGAAAATAAGCCTGGACAATATGGCAAAACTGACAGGCGTAAGCAAAAGCATGCTGGGCCAGATAGAAAGGGGCGAGGTAAATCCTACTATATCAACTGTCTGGAAAATTGCCAACGGCTTGAAGATTTCCTTTACTGCGCTGCTGAACAGGCCCCAATCCGACATCGAACTGGTATCCCGCAGAGAGATTGAACCCTTGGTAGAAGACAACGGAAAATATAGAAACTATCCGATCTTTCCCTACGATGAAGCAAGAAGATTCGAAATATATGCCATCGAGCTGGATGGGGGCAGCAGTTTAAGAGCAGAGCCGCACCCCACGGATACGCAAGAATTTATCACTCTTTTCTCTGGTAAACTGACAGTGAAGGTCAGCGATGAAGAATACCAACTGGAATCAGGCGATTCTATCCGCTTCAAGGCCGATGCTCCTCACTTCTATCATAATCCCGGAGAGGTTCTTACCAAACTGAGCATGGTGATTTATTATCCTTGATTTCTGCGGCTAAAAAAGCGATACTACCAGTTGGCAAGACATAAAAAGATGCCATAAAAAACAATGGCACCTCAAAATATCAGAGTAGGATATGTATTTTTCTAACCAAATTACTGCAGGAATCTCTTTAATTCCTCAATATTAGCTTGCTCAAATTTCAATAGCTTTTCACCCAAATCCAGTATTTCTTGATCCGCTTCCTGATATTCCTTTAGCTTTTTCGTCATGTCCACGATGCCCATGGTACTTCCCTGAATCAGCATTTCTGAGATGTGAGACGGGGTTTTGTCCTTCATAGTCTGCAAATTGATCATAACATGTGCTGACGTTTTTTTGAATGGGCCGATCTCCTTTGCTTCCTTATGTGCAGCTTTTAACTTCTCATCAGATGCGTTGAATATCTTCTCATACTCATGAAGCTGTGACTCCAAGATTTTCTTGAATCCGGCATGATTCACTATACTGGTCAACTGCTTGATGGTCTCCTGACCCATTTCCGAATTCTGGTGGATATAATTCAATAATTCTGCATTGCCATCCATGCTAAACACCTCTTTTATACTATTATGTTTAATTCATTTCTGTTTATACCCATGCTTATCATGATAAAGGAGGTAGATAGCATACGCCGGTGATTCTATAATATCAGCTTCCCTGCGGCTAAAGCTGTCATGATGATAATCATCCAGCGGAAGAGCTTTTCGTTAAGCTTCTTGATAACAATGATCCCCAACCATGCACCAAACGCAATAATCGGTATCATAGCTGCAACCGCCATCAGCGTATTCAGAGGGATATTGTTCCAAAAAAAGATCTGCAGCGGCATTTTTATTAGATTGATAATTAAGAAGAACCAGGCATAAGTTCCCATAAAGCTATTTTTCTTGTAGCCCTTTGCAAGCAGATAAACACTCAGGATAGGCCCGGCAGCATTTCCGATCATGGACGTAAAACCGCTGGCTATGCCGGTCAGTGCGTAAAACCAGACTTTCTCAGGTACCTTGAACTGCTCCCCTCTCCTTTCGGTATAGATAAGTATGCCCAGGCACACCAGTACCGATAGGGCGATCAATACCTTAAATTGCTTGTCGTCCACAAGATTCCCCACAAAAATGCCCAGAGCCAAACCGGCCGCTGCCCAGAATATGAGCTTTTTTATATTGCCCCATTCCGCGTGCCGGTTATAGTACTTTACAGCAAAAACATCACCGACGACAAGCATCGGCAGTATGATACCTGTAGAAGCCTTGCCCCCGAAAACAGCAGCAACTATTGGAACGGCAAGAGTTGTCATGCCGCTTATCCCTGTTTTTGAGAAGCCTACCATAAAAGCTACAGTGACCAGCCATAACCATTGCTCCGGTGTAAAGCCCATTGATTGCAGCAACTCCATCTTCTTTTGCTCCTTTGATTAAATCCTTCGATAATGCTCCCCTTTAGGCGTTTTCAGCCCCTTCAAGTGAAAGCATGAGGAAACCGCAGAAAGCCGCATTGTCATGCTGCAGCGATGGATCCAATTCCTTCTTCATGCTGTTGATCCGGTCCCGGTAGGCACGGTAGAACTCAAAGCTGGGCTGCGGGCGGTATTGGAGCCCCTCCAATTCGAAATGCTCAATGACACCTTTAACCGTTGTGGGTTTGATAAACACCTCCACACCCGGTCTGTAATAGACGGGGCAAACGGTCAGGAGGGGCCATTTCGCCAGCTTGTACTCATGGAGCACACCCAGCATTAAGTTAAAACCAAAAGCCTGTTCACCGTGCAGGAAAGCCTTCAAGCCGTGGGCCATCCGCTCTTTTTCGCTATCGTTCATTGCTTTCGCCAAGTCTCTGAATTTCGGCTTTTCAAAAACAGAGACCATGGAGGACTGGCTGACTACCTTGCTCATGACTTCTACGATTCTGTCCGGACTTTCGAATTGTTCCAGTGAGAAGCTCTCCTGCGCCAGCTTATTCATCTTCTCCACTTTATGCTTTTTTGCGATTTCAAGCATTAGGGGATTGGAGAAGCCGCCAGGATAACGGGCAAAAAACCGTTCTTCTGCCTCTTTCAACTTTGATGTATTCATCATTTGATCTCCTCCGTTCTTATTCCCGATTGAATGGTGCCCTAAAAAACAAGCTGCTGTTTAAGTCAGCAGCTTTGTTCCACTTATTTTTTTATTTCCCAATAGCATACCTTTGGTGATACTATCTTTTCTTCTTTCTTGAGCTTGGCCATAATTTTATCTACTTCTTTCCTGTCGATGCCGGTTGCTGTTGCGATTTGTCCTGCGCTGACCGGTTTGTCTGCGTTGTTGAAATAGGCGAGAACAATTTCATAATTTTCCATTCTGATCCTTCCTCTCTTTATCCTTTTGTTCTTGGATGAAGCGGCTTACGGATGCCTTTGGCAACTATTGACAATATGTGTACACGCTTCATATTACAATAATAATTCCAAACGTATGTTCTGTCAATATTCTAACCGTTAAAGGCAACCGGGATTACAGATCAGGATTGGGTATCATGAGGTCTCGGATGATGCCGAGTAATTCCTCATAGCCTTTGATAAAGCCTCTAAGCGTCCTTGCCGTAGCCCCATAAGAATCAAATTCTTCGGTGGTCATGCCGTCAGGGTAGTAGGCTCTTCGGAAGTCTTCAAACTTCAGGAGCAATTCTTCGACGATTTTCGGGTCCACCGGATGATCCATTCTTGGTATGACTTCGATATCCGACGCGTTGATCTTCTGCTGCCAGCCGGCCGGTATGGTAAGCACCATATCGCCGCCGATAAACTCGCTCCATTGCTTCAGGTTCCTGTAGGCAGCAGCCAGCAGCCTTGTCTTGTAGCCGCGTTCCTTGAATATACGGTAGGCATTCTTCATGGCTGCAATACCACACCAGTCCAGGTACTCAGGATCAATGTCGATACACTTCCTGACGGCTTCAACCTTCATCCAGTCATCCAGACGGCCAACCATGATGGTGCAAACCGGTGTCATGGACGCAGTTTCCAGCCCTTCCGCTTCCCGTCTCTTCAATCCTCTTTCCACAGCTTCTGCAACAGCTACAGCCTGAGGCACCGTAAAGCATACGGTCGCATTGATGTTGACACCCCTGTAGGTCGCCTCCTCAAAGGCTTTGACTCCAGCTTTGGTTACAGGCATTTTGACCATCATATTGGGAGCCAGGGTGTTGAAGTAAGCAGCCTGATCAGCCATCCGCCTTGCATCCCTGTAGTATTTTGCATTGGTCTGGATCGAGATGCGGCCCTTTTTCCCGTTTTCTTTTTCAAAGACAGGCATGAGCAAACCGGCACCCTTCACAGCCATTTCTTCAATCAGCTTCCAGGCAATATCATCTTCCGTACCTTCCGGCAGTTCTTTTGTAATCTCGAGGATCCTGTCTTTCCACAAAGACATTTCCTTCTTCAGCACATCTACCACGATGACAGGATTTGTTGTTGCCCCAACTGCCCCATTCTCAATGGCTTCACTCAGCTCCTCCACCGAACATGAATCATTCCAGAAATCCGTCACTGTTGTAACGGCTGTCTGATGAAGCGGACTCTTATACTTTTCCATTGCTTTCACCTCATTATCATTCAAATTAATAGGTTAACGTATAAATATGTCTTCCACCATTAAATGGACCTTTGATAACTGCCTCGATATCCTCACGTTTCCTTTGTGTCACCAGTTCAATAGGCGGCAGTTCTCCCGGAGGATATTTCGCAGTAATGTCATGTACCAGCTTTTCCAGATAGTCCAGGATTCGCTCCACCCCTTCACGGGCTTTCTCCGCATCAGCCAGCTTTGCGTTGCCGATGACCCCTTCGGGCGTGCAGATGCATTCCATCCCCACGGAACCGTATGCGTTATACCATTTGATAGGCCCTGGACCATTTTCTGCGGAGTTATTGATATGTCCCGGCGGAAGCATGGGTGCCGGTTTTGTTTCTACTGCCTCCGCCTGATTGCATAATTCAGGAAATAAAGCCAGCGCATAGGACTGCTCACATTCGTCAGCATGTATAAAGGGGGTTTCAAAGGGGCCGCCGAACGCTTTCGTATTGAGCAGCTCTTTCGCAGCGTTCCAGAAATGGCAATATAGAATAATACCGGGAACCTGGAATTTCTTCCCGAATTTATGGATAGCCAAAGGGATCACATAATCCTGTCCGTGACCGTTGACAACAATCATTTTTCTGAAACCGGTGTTCCAGAAACCGGCAAAGACATAACACAGATAATCCGCCAGTGTTTCTTCCGGGATCATGATGGTACCCGGCATGCCCAAGTGATGGTAAGGATGGGAGCCATACCAGATGGGTTGAGCAACCGTACAGCCGGTAGCCAATGCCACCTGCTCGCATAGTCTGGTATCAAGGAAAGTATCCTCACCGTATGGCGCACTGGGGCCATGATTCTCAGTAGACCCTACCGGTATCAGTATGACGTCGTTGTTCTTCAATCGTTCTTTTACCTGTGAAGTTGTCATGTTCTGAAAGTATACGCCGGTGTTGTTTTCCATGTGACCGCCCTTTGCGGGTATTTGCCACTTCGACATCTCTTATTCCCCCTTGATCAGCAGCTGGCTTTTCATCTGTATTGAATTAACAAAAATGTAATACTTCACATTACAAATTTAGTATATATTAATTTTTTGTTTGCGTCAATTAATTAATCCTTAATTGTGAAATTTTGTTCACGTGCCATCAGCACCCTTTATTCCAAGCTGTTTCCCCTACCACGCCCTCAGAAAGGCAGAATAAAGCCAGTGCTATTGACACAATAATTAATTATTGCTTAAATAGTTAGTATAGAAATGAATTCATTATTAAAGAAATGGAATCGTGGTGATAAAATGGAGAAATCCAGAAATGATCTGAACCTTGAGCTTGGAAAACGCCTGCGGGCTTTAAGGGAGACGAAGAAGCTGAAGATCGTTGATGTTGCGGGCATCACGGGTTTGACGTCCAGCTTCATCAGCCAGGTTGAGCGGGCTTTGGTTTCCCCCTCTATCGATACGCTAAAAAAAATTGGAGATGCTCTGGATACACCCCTAAGCTATCTCTTTGCGTCTGCCGATGCTGATGCGGATGACAGTCCGTCAAGCAGTCACAGCGGCGGCAATGAGAAATCGCCTATCGTGCATGTACATCAGAGAAAAATACTTTCCCCCCAGCAGGGTGTGGTTTTCTACCTTCTGAATCCCGACATGAGCGGACCCATAGAATTTATCTATAATATCTATGAGCCCGGTGCGGGAACCGGGGATAATCTTTACACGCATATAGGTCAGGAATGCGGACTGATTCTGGAAGGTGAACTCCTTGTTACCATTAGAGACAAGCAATACCTGATGAGTGAAGGCGATAGCATTACTTTTTCCTCTGAGGAACCCCATTCAAAAAAGAACATCGGTGATAAGCGTTGCGTGTGTGTCTGGGCCAATACACCGCCCTGGTTTTAATTCAAAAGCTGACTCCAAATACCCTGCATACCCATAAGGAATAGAAGAAGCCGGCAGCACCGGCTTTTTCTATTCCTTATCTCTTAATAAATCCCTGATCTCCGTCAACAGTAATACCTCATCGGATGGTCTGGTTGCCTGAGGCTTTTCCTCTTCTTTCTTACGCAAGGCATTCAAGGCTTTGATAACAATGAAGATTGAGAATGCCACCAGAAAAAAATCAATGGTGGTCTGAAGGAACTGACCATAACGGATGGATAGCTCTTCAACGCCCTGCTTGCCGGGGCTGATGACCCATTTCAAAGCCGTCAGGTTGATTTTTCCGGTAAAAATCCCCAATACCGGCATGATGACATCATTAACCAATGAGGTGACGATCTTACCGAAAGCACCCCCAATGATAACACCTACTGCCAGGTCAACCACATTTCCTTTCAGAGCGAACTTCTTAAACTCCTTCAGCATTATATCCTCCTCTACGCAAAATTGCATCAAAATAATCTATTTCCATCAGCTTGGGCACTTCTGCCGGCGGCAGCGGTTTGCTCATCAGGTATCCCTGCACGTTATCGCAGCTGCATCCAATCAGATATTCCAATTGGCTCTCCGTTTCAACACCCTCTGCTACGACTTCAATCTGAAGCTTTTGCACCAAGGATACGATGGACCCTGTTATATCCTTTTCCATCGAACCTGTATCGATATCCCGTATAAAGCTCTGGTCAATTTTCAAGGTATTCAGTGGCAGCCTTTTAAGATAGTTCAAGGATGAATAGCCTGTTCCGAAGTCATCCATAGAGACCCTGACACCTAGCCCGCGCAGCTCTTCCAGCATCGCAACCGTCTGCTCAAAGGAGTTGATCAGCAGGCTCTCGGTAACCTCCAGCTCCAAATGTGCCGGCTCGAAGCCCGTTTCATCCAGGACATGCTTTACCATCTCGGCAAAATTCGATTGCTTCAGCTGTACTGCGGATATGTTCACAGAAATGAGCAACTCCGGACTGCATGTACGATTCCACTCCGCTCCCTGACGGCAGGCTTCTGTGAGCACCCATTCTCCCAAGGGTACAATCAAGCCGGTATCCTCTGCCACTGGTATGATTTCTTTGGGAGAAATGGCTCCCAATTCAGTATCATTGCATCTAAGCAGTGCCTCGAAGGAGCGGATGACGCCGGTTCTCAGTTCAACCAGCGGTTGGTAATGGAGACTAAAGCCGTCATGCTCCAGAGCCTTGCGCACACAATTATTGATCATAAGCCGTCGCAGAATATCCGTCTTCATCTCTTCCCGGAAGAATTGAATATTGTTCTTCCCCATGGCTTTGGTTTTATACATGGCGGTGTCTGCATTTTTGAGGAGTTCTTCCGCTGTTGTCCCATCGTCAGGATACATGGCGATTCCCATACTGACGCTCATATTAAAATTATAACCGTCGAATTCGAAGGTTTTGTCCAGATCGTTCTTCAGTCTTTGGCATAACTCATAAGCCTCCCTGGGGTCCTTTACGTTTTGTGCCAGAAGGGCGAACTCATCCCCACCCAGCCTTGCCAGCGTCTCATATTTCCGCATACGCTGCGACAACCGCCAGGCAATTGCCTTCAACAGCTTGTCACCCACACTGTGTCCTAGAATGTCGTTTACGTCCTTGAAATTGTCTATATCCAGAAAAACCACAGCGGCATGCATGCGGCTCCGCTCCGACAAGCTTATGGCTATATCGAGCCGATTCATAAACAGGCTGCGGTTGGGCAGATCCGTCAAGGAATCATGATAGGCCAGGTACTGCAGGCGTTCCTGCTGCTCTTTCAGTGCTTCCTCCGAAGCCAGAACCTCTTCATAAAGGGCGGAAAGCTCCCTGTTCTTTTCATGCAATATGTTCTCATACCGGACTCTGGCAGTGATATCCTGCAATACGCCTAAAACTCTTTCCGGTTTGCCGTCAGCATCAGTTTCCAGCTCTGCCACAGAGTGAATGTACTTTTCCTGGACTGATGGATCGTTAATTGCGAATTCTACGTTGTAAGGCATTCTTTTTGTAATCAGGTCATGCAGGGCTTCATCCAGCTTCCTGCGATACTGGCTTTGCACCATGCTCTGAACCGCAGGAAGCGGCAGATAAGGTGACTTCCGTTCCAGACCATATATCCGGAACGCCTCTTCTGACGCCCAAACATTACCCGTATGCAGATCGATTTCCCAGTTGCCTGCATTGGCCAGCGCCTGTGCTTTGTTCAGCCGCCTTTCATTCTCCCGGGCTATCCTGTTTGCATTCAGCAATTCTTTATTCTGCTGCTCTAACTGAGCCTCGTTCACTTTCAGCAGCGTTACATCATTAAAAATCGTTATAAAATACCTTTTCATAGGCGAAAAAGCATGAATCCCGTACCAGCGTTCCAATCCGCTGACATATTGCATGATATCGACAGGCTTTCCACTTAAGGCAACCTCCCCATATATGGAAATCCAGTCCACCTCATCCTTTTCTATATCGGGGAGGATCTGCCGGACGGTCTTGCCGATGACTTTCTCCTTTTTCAATCCCGTCAAGCATTCAAAAGCGCTGTTGATGTCGATATACCTGTAATCCAAAGGCTTACCGCATTCATCTGTCAAGATTTCATGAAAGGCAAAAGCGTTTACCATATTCTCAATTATAGACCGGTAAAACTTATCCGAAAACTCCATTTCCGTACTCCTTCGTTAATTATCCATCAGATGCAACTGTGATGCCATATAATCGGGAAAATGCAGAGTATTAGATGATAGAACGTGTTGGATCGGTATCAATCAAACATGCACAAGCTATATGAAGCTCATGAATTGTCTCAGGAGAAACATGAACAGACAGGCATTGTGAATACTATTTACATTATATTTCAAAAATAGCTATTTTTCAACAATTGTTCCATAAATCCCTCCCTGTAAGGGCATATGAAAAAGCACCCGCCTTCCGGCAGATGCCTATACCAATCTAAGCTTACATATTTTCCACAAATTGAATTTTCAAACCGTTAGGATCCAATACAAAGAAGAATTTCACATGGGGGTTGGGCTGAACGGGTCCGCTGTGGATGCTCAAACCTTTTTCCTTTATATAACCCATCATTTCGTCAACAGACTTCACTTCAAAGCCCAGGGAAATGTCTTGCCCGATATTGACTTCCTTGTTCGCTTTATGGCTGATCAGTTCAACCTTTGTTTCGCCATCTCCCAGAAACACGATTTCCGTTTCCGGCCCGGCGTTAAACCTTCTTTCAAGCTTCAGTCCAACAATTTCCTGATAGAACTTCAATGACGCTTCCATATCACTGACTGTCAAGGTACACCAGCAAAACTTCATAGACATGCCCTCCTCGTATGATTCATCATGTGTTTTTCCAATTGGATTGCAACACTCAATCTTATTATAAGCTTGAATGCATAAGTAATCAATACAAGGAAGTCATACCGGGAGCGTAGAGAACAGCAGCGTTATAATTTGCTCAATGCTATTGTCCGCCAGCTATTTCAATAGTATAATTATGAACTATATGAAAAGATTAAGCATAACAAAGGAGCTCCATATGAAGAGTCAGTCATTTTTCTCGGCATTGAACCGTGAAGAGCGGTATAATATCATTTCTTACTTCGTCGCGTTCCTGGGAAGCGGAATTTTTGTAATTCTGCTGGGTTCCATCCTTCCGATGGTCAAGTCGGAATACGGCCTCAGCTACAGCTTGGGGGGTGTCCTGCTGTCCTCACATTCCTTTGGAAATCTGTCTGCCAGCTTTATTTCCGGTGTGGTTCCGTTATATATCGGCATTAAAAGATCTGCTGTGCTTTTCAATGCACTCCCTTATATTGGACTTGCCCTCATCATGCTTACAGGAAATCCCATTCTGCTGATTGCCGCATTCCTATTGACCGGAATCGGCCGCAGCGGCCTCAACAATTACTGCAACAGTGCAGTCAACAGCGTTTCGGGCGGCAATTCCAGCGCATTGAACCTTCTGCACAGCTGTTTCGCAATTGGTGCTTTCTCTGCGCCCTTTATCGTCCTCTTTTGCACCCGCAGCAGCGGTTACGGCTGGAAAGGTGCTGTCACTGCAACCATCCTGTTCGGAATCATATCTTGTGCTCTTCTAATGAAAACCAAGATGGCACCTGCAAGTGAAAGAATGCAGTCTAGTCACACCCGCTCCTTCGAATTTATGAAAAACGGTCGTTTCTGGATCACCTGCGGCATCCTGTTTTTTTATCTCGGCGCAGAAAACGGCATTATCGGCTGGCTGGTAACCTATTTTACCGACTCGGGCCTGATGAGCCTGGGCTTTGCACAAGCCTTATCGGCCATATTGTGGATCGTGATTCTGCTTGGCCGCTTGCTATGCAGTTACCTTGCACGCCTTGTTCCGGACAAGGCTGTCCTGCTGACTTCCAGCGTGGGTGTGAGTATCTTCTTTATTCTCATGGTTTCCAGCCAGAATCCCACGCTAATTACCATCTATATCATCGGGCTGGGGTTCTGCATGTCGGGTATCTACCCTACTTCCATCTCTAATACCGGTGCTGTCATAAAGAATTATCCCATGGCGATGGGTACGCTGCTGACCCTTACCACCATATCTGCCATCATCACACCAGGCTTGATTGGCTTTGTAGCAGAGCACACCGGCATAGACGGCGGTATGACACTCATAACCGGCTCTGTGCTGGCTATGCTGGCATGTGCGGCGGTCAATGCGGTTTACTAGTTTGTATTGTTCAAAGACTGCCTCGAAAGGCAGTCACACAGATTACAGTGCCACTATTTCTTTTTTCTCTTTTTTTCCTCTGCCAGCTTTGTATTCTCAGCTGCCCTGAATTTTACGATCCGGCCTATCAGTTCGTATGGCAGCAGTTTATCTATAGGGAATTGCACCGACCCCTTTGCCCCTTTATATACCGATAGCTCATCCTTAAAGGCTTCAATACCGCTGGGTGCCGGATAGAACCCGATGTGGCTCTTAAATGCGGCAAAATGCACCAGATTTCCATGCAGTGAAAAGGTAGGCATCTGATAGCTTATTTTCTCCTCAGCATCCGGAGCGGACTCTTTTATCACTTTTCTTAAGGTTTGCAGCGTTTCCTGAAGCTCAAGCGGAAATTGTGAAATATAGACATCAATTGATTCGGGTGCTGCTTTGATTTCTTCCATATTGGGCATCCTCCCTTCCCCTTCTTTTGTTTTCATATTCTCACAGTACATTAGAGTTCGATTTTCGCAATGGTACGATAGTCTTTATTCCCGGGTTCTATCCCAGTAAAGTGCCATTTGCAGGGAATCCCCATCGCACCTGCCAAACCCTCGAACATATACATCATGATGCCTGCGTCGATGTCGTTTTCCTGATTCTCATTATTTATGACAGCGAGCTCTGCTTCGCCATCCTTTAGGATGAATCTGCAAGGCTGAATATTCTTGTAAGAAGGCGCATTTCTGACATAATAAAACACTTCTGCCATGCCCCTGCTCTCCAGCTCTTCATAAGTTGCTTGCCTGCCCCAATCATATAGGAATACAATTTCTCCCAGCGAATGTCTGGAGGTGTCAAAGGGTTCCGCTTCATTCATTTTTGTGCCATAAGGGTCTTGTTTAAAAGAAGCAGCCGTACTGGTTACGATGACGTGTGCTGCCTTATGCTTAACAGCTTTCTCATCTGCCTGTCCGAAGGCCAGAAGGTAGATCATCTTTCCGGACTGACCTGCCTGGAGCTTGGAATTGATCTCTAGAGGGATATTTCTCAGATTGATCCAGCAGCTGCCCAGCATCAGCTCATATAGCTTTCTGACCACTGACTGCAAATAATAGGCTCCCAAAAACTCAGCTTCAGGATCTTCTTTTGAGACAGTAAGTCCCACATAATGAGGACTTTTGATCATAACACCATGATAACCGCCTACACCCTTTAAGCTATTGAATACTTCTTCACCATTTTCCAGCAGTATGAGTGAAAACCCTTTTTCATTGCCGATACCTGCGTTGATTTCCGTCAGGTATGCCATGACATCACCAAGCACCACCTTGTTCAAGGGACCCTCTTCATATTCTCTCGTCGATTGAGTATTGGAAGCAAAATCTCTGAAGCTCATCATGATACCTCCCCATAATCTGTTTATATAATAATAATATACCATTCTTTATATATCCGTATCTATGATTCCAATCACAAAGAAAAAGAACAATCCCATTCCCCTTCGCATCTCGTTCATGCCTCTATTTTTCATAGTGTCGTTGGAGCATTTTGTTGTTTAATATATGATATTCTTATAATTGCACGTGACTTGGACT
This sequence comes from Calditrichales bacterium MX18-03, assembly GCA_021083345.1. Lineage (GTDB taxonomy): Bacteria > Bacillota > Clostridia > Lutisporales > Lutisporaceae > JAJGRE01. The sequence continues at coordinate 262,290 of JAJGRE010000002.1, forward strand.
GAGTCATACAAAAACCCCTCCGCCTGATTATCCTGGACAGAGGGGTTAAAATGCCTAAACTAAACAGCCGAACACTACTTTGTCAAGTGTAGTAGGCTTTGGACAGTTGGACGGACTTAGGATCCAACAGATTTGCGTGGATATCCTGACAGCCTGCAGCATGCTTTTCATCAAGAGAATACTTATATTTTTCTCTATCCACAATAACCACTCTTTCTCTTTTTTACATCCTATTCGCGAATAAGCCTGTTGGTTATAGGACAACAAAAGATTTTTTCACATTAATTCTTGATAGAGCGTTGTATCGTATCAAATAAAAAACACTTTATTCTAGATCTAGAATAAAGTGTTTTGAACAGATTCTAAGGTAAATTGAATTTTGCTAATCCTGGTATCCATTCAATTGCTGCTGTACAGCGTTTAGTGAATTTATTGCCTGTTGGATCCTGTTCTTGTTGTCTTGCTTCTCTGCAGAGTTAAGTGCCTGCTGTAATGTGCTGATTGTCGACTGTACGGATGACATACTTTGATCAACATATTGTTTAGCTTTTCCTGCCACTGGCTATACCTCCTATAATATTTATTCATCCATAGTATCTTCAACAAATTGTTATCTATGCATCATTTTATGCTTAGAAGCCAACTTTCAGCCTCTGTTCACCTGCTATACACTCAAACCCGCCTTAAAAGCTTCCAGGTTTATTTCAACAAATTTCGGCTTTACACATTCCTTTATGGCCGCTCTCCATTCTAGCTCCGTAAGCCCCATGGCCTTTACAAGCGCTCCCAAGAGGATCACATTCATTGTCTTGGGATTGCCCAATTCCTCTGCGATTCTGCCTGCATCGATTACAGTTGCATCCACTTTTCTGGAAATGGTCTCTATGACGCCTCTTGGGTATTCCCTTTTGCCCGACAAGATAGGCACGGAAGGAATCTTATGGTTGTTGATCACGACTTTGCCGTCAGGCTTCAGGAACTCCAGCCATCTCAAGGTCTCCATGATCTCAAAGGAAACCAGTACGTCCGCTTGGCCTTTGCCTATGATGGGTGCATGGACCTGTTTGCCGAATCTTACCTGGGTCGTGACGCTGCCTCCCCTCTGAGCCATTCCATGGACCTCCGACATCTTGACATCATAGCCCGCCGAAACAAGGCCTGTCGATAATATCTGACTCGCCAGGATGGTTCCCTGGCCACCAACCCCGACCAATAAAATATTCTTTACATCCGCCATACTAATTGCCTGCCTTTCTGATCGCTTTTTTCGGGCAAACCTGGGCGCATACCTGGCAGCCTATGCACTGGATCTTGTCAATGGATGCTTTTTTACTCTCATTGTCAAAGGCAAGAGCAGGACAGCCCGGTTTGGTGCACAACCTGCAGCCGATACATACATCGGTGTCAACCTCGCATAAGCTCTTGTAGTCGCCGAATTCCTTCATGTCATGCTCAGAATGCTTTTTCAGTACGCATGGCCATCTGGTGATGATGACTGTCGGTTCCGTCTGTTCCATCGCCCAGTCAAAAGCTGCCTTTAGCTCATCCAATCTCAACGGATTGACTGTCTTGACCAGGTCAATCCCCAGTGCTCTTACAAGCGGTTCTATCTCAACGATTTTAGCAGGCAAACCTTGTAGGGTAAAGCCGGTTCCCGGGTTTTCCTGATGACCTGTCATGCCTGTGATCCGGTTGTCCAGTATGCAGGTTATGGAATTGCTTCTATTGTAAACCGTATTTAAAAGGCTGTTCATACCTGTATGGAAGAAGGTCGAGTCGCCGATGACGGCAACAGCCCTCATTTTTTCGTTGAACCGGTTAAAGACCTGCTGGGCGCCGTGTCCCATGCTGATGCTTGCGCCCATGCAGATACAGGTGTCCTTGGCGTACAGCGGATCCATGCCGCCCAAGCCGTAACAGCCGATATCCCCGGTGATCATAATATCTTTTCGCTTTGAAAGCTCATAAAAGAAGCCCCTGTGGGGACAACCCGCACACAGTACCGGCGGTCTGGGCACTACAACAGAATCGTCATACCTGATTACTTCCCTTTCTACTCCCAAAAGCGCTTTAGCCAATATGTCCGGGTTCAGCTCACCGGTCCTCGGTACCACATCCTTTCCTATGCATGGGATACCTGCTGCTTTTATCTGCTCTTCCATGTATGGTTCCAGTTCTTCTATGACATAAAGATATTTCACCTGACTTGCAAACGACCTTATTTTATCCACCGGAAGCGGATAAGTGAAGCCCAGCTTCAAATAGGATGCTTTCTCCCCGTACACTTCCTTTGCATATTGATAGGCTATTCCCGCTGTAACGATGCCTATATCCTTGCTGTTCCATTCAGTGTAGTTGAGCTCCGTTTCATTTGAGAACTTCTCCAGGTCAATCAGCTTCTGCTCAAGTGCGACGTGCAGCTTCCTGCAGACTGCCGGAACTGCATCGAACTTCTGAAGGTTCTTGACATAAGGCTTCTTGACTGCCTCTGATTTTTCACCCAATTCCACCAAGGTCTTGCTATGACACACTCTTGTTGTCATTCTCATAAGCACCATGGTATCGAATCCTTCGCTTATCTCCATGGCGGCCTTCACCATGTCCTTGGACTCCTGGCTGTTGCTGGGCTCAAGCATCGCAACCTTGGCAAACTTGGCATAATATCGGTTGTCCTGCTCGTTCTGTGATGAGTGCATCCCCGGATCATCCGTGGATATAAGTACCATTCCGCCATTCACCCCGGTATATCCGAAGGTAAACAGCGGATCTGCAGCCACATTTACACCTACATGCTTCATGGAAGCAAGGGCTCTTGCGCCTGCAATGGAAGCCCCGATTGCAGCTTCCAGCGCGACCTTTTCATTGGGTGCCCATTCTGCAATGATGTCTTCTGTGTATAGGGCTATATTTTCAAGTATTTCAGTACTTGGGGTGCCCGGATAAGCGGCAGCGTAGGAAATTCCTGCCTCATAGGCACCTCTGGCTGCTGCTTCGTCACCTGTCATAAGCTTTTTCATCGAACTACCTCCTCAAAATCCATCTTCTAATTAAATTGTATTACTAAAGCTACTGGTTTCGCAATTATTATGCCAAAGAAAAGCAATGCATTAACTCTTCAGTCTCTATGGATCTGCTTGCCATGTTCGGTAATAATCGCTCCGGTAAAAAGACAGCAAATATTGTATTTTATTGACCAAAGTGGTGAAAATTATTTACATATCAGAGAGCCGAATTGTATAATGATTAAAATAACTAACGATTACATAATGGAGGGATCTATATGGGAGAGCAAAAGACACTTAGGAATCTCATGGAAGCATTTGCCGGAGAATCTCAAGCCAACAGAAAATACCTGGCCTACTCCAGGAAAGCGGAGGCAGAAGGGAAAATCAACGCTGCTAAGCTGTTCAAGGCAGCTTCAGATGCCGAAACCTTGCATGCGCTCAAGCACTTCGACGTTGCAGGCAAAATCGGAACAACGGTTGACAACCTGAAGGATGCCGTAATGGGTGAAACCCACGAATACCAGGATATGTACCCTGATTTTCTAAAAACTGCCGAAGAAGAAGGCAACAAGGCGGCAATCATGACGTTTACTTTTGCCATGAAAGCTGAGGAGGTCCATGCCAAGCTTTATAAGGAAGCTTTGGAAAGCCTCGATCAGACAGAAGAAGTATTCTACTTTCTTTGCCCGGTATGTGGGAATATCGAAAAATTCGTTCCGGAGAAATGCAGCATCTGCGGCGTGCCAGGAACCAAGTTCATCAAGTATTAACCCAGTTCAGCTCAGCTAAATTATTGGAATAAAAAATCTTCAGCAGAGAGGTTACTCGGCTGAAGATTTTTTATACAGGCATTCTTATGTGCCGTAGTATTCCCTATCCCAATGCGATTGCGGCTGCCCCCAGTGTACCTTTCAGTGCCTCCAAATACGCATCTGACTGATAATAGTCAAGGGTATCTTTCGCCGCTGCCAGTCTGGCATCATAACGAAATTCTTTGATTACTGATGCATTGATGGGATTTGCAATAAAGTCCTCAAGATTGCCGATTTTTTTTCGGATAAGATTTATGTCAATTTGTTGTTTGTTCTTAAGCCTTATGTCGTACCAGTCGCTTGAAAGAATGGTTTCTTTCTTAAAAAGATCGCGTACTGCACTGGATTCAAGGGTATGACCCTGGTAATCGCCATAAGCCATAATATGCAGGATCGCTCTTATAGGGGGAATCGCATCTTCTATGCTGCCATCCTGGAAATAGTTCAAGGCCGCTTTCTTGTGACCGTTTGCGATATTGAGCACCCCGTCCGCAAAGGATTCCATGCTCTGTTTTTCAGGCTTCAGGATGTCTTCACTGAAAACAGTCTGCGGCTCGTCAAAGATTTTCCCCAGATACTTGTAGCAAAATACATCGGTCATGCGATAACCCAGCCTGCTGGCCGGAATGTGTACACCCTGATAGTCGAAGTCTTCAAGCTTTTCAAATGAACCTTCCTGAATCAACCTGGCCGGGTTGCGCTCTGCTTCCTTAAGTCTCGACCATATCTCCGGCACCAGAATGGAGATGTCATGGTCAACCTTTATCTTGGAGCCTATGTGTCCGGCGGGGGTAGTGAAGACAGCATAATCTCCCAGTACATAGGACAAAAGCGCGTTGTTCAGATCGTAAACCGGCAGGAGCATGTTGAAGGGGGCTTTTGTGAGCGCGCCTTCGGAGCCTGCGCCGGTTGTTGAGGGTGATTTGCCGGTTAAGCTGCTGATAAAGTCCATAAAGAGTTCAGGAAACTCTTGATAGTGAATCGGATTATAGACGCTCAGCGGCAATATTTTCTTACCCTTTTCCTCTCCCGGCGGGTTATTTCGGCGGCCCGCCAATATGGCATTTACAGGGGTAAGTATAGGCTGCCCCAAGGGGATCCTCCTAGAGAAACGCACCCCTACCTCGGAAAGGTATATTTTCAGGGGATCCATAAAGTCCGACCGGTGCTCCAAGTATCTTGGATTCTTACTTGGCTTACCATCCACAATCCTGGGTTCCGAAGACACGACACAGTATTCATCGTCACTTTTTAAAAACGCTTCAATATGCGTTTTGACGGGTTCGGTATAAGCAATATACCCCATAACATCGTTTTTGATTGCTGCAACATCTGCTTTTGTGAGAGGCTGATAGTTGGTGGCAAAGAGATTATTGCTGGACAGATCTTTTTCTGCCTGCTTGTCATACCCTTTGTGGATCGCATCATCCGGCCGCTGGAAGAAACGGTATTCGCAGTTGGTTGTGAATTTAAAGCTTCCGTTGGTATAATCCGGATTAATGTACGGCAGCTGCTTGCAAGGGACCATGACCGATGCTGTAATATCATCCTCCATTTGAATCTTCTCACTGGGCATGAAGTCCATGCGCAATTTAAAGATTCTCCAGGCTTGTTCATCCCTGAATCCGACACGCAGATAGCTGGGCCTTATTTTTCGATTGTCGAATTTTAGCTCGTTCCCAGGCTTTCCATTGATGATATCAACGCTGAAGTGCTTCCGCCAGTCATTCCCCCAGGACTGCTGGTAAAACCTTTTTACCATGAAAAGCAGCGATTTTACATGATTGGGGATCGCTTCAATGTAGGCATTGAATTCATCGGTATAGGCTGTTGAGGGCGTCAGGAGCTTAATGACCGACCCCAGGGTACGGTCAATCGACAGGATGGGTCTTGATGGCCGCGTCCTATCCGGATAATCTTTCCAACGGTGTCTATAGTCGTAGTTGAGAATGCGTTCCACATTATCCAAGTCCTTGACCAGGTCATTCACGTAATAGGTACCATAGATGATGGAATTGTGAATGGATTTGGAAATCTCAGATTTTCCGCCCCCTGATACCGTGCAGGGCTTGTGGCAGAAAGTACCCTCAGCCTCAGTCCCGATAAGCTTCCAAGTAGGGGCTTCAGGGTGTTTCTCCATATAGATCCTTTCACCGTTTGGAAGTACATAGAAGTAATTCGGAAGCAATTTCAGCGACCGTATCAACCCGTTATATTCCCAGCTGATTTCTGTTTTGTAAAGATCTATTTTGACATTCTCCGGTAAATAGATGACTTGCTTATTGTGCTTGTCAATACCATAATGGTCTTCATGAAGGTTCATCAAGCTGCCATAGTTCTCTATAACCTCATCAAAAGAATAGTTTGTTAACCGATGGTCTTCCACTGCATTATAGTTTGCACCAAGGTTTTTTTGGGGATAGGCAATAGTACCGCCGGCATGCTCTTCTTCCACATTCCCGAATAGGTTTGCTGCAAAGCTGATCTGTGTCTTTATCTCCTTCTTTGAATAGCCGAAGTAATTGTCGGCAATCAGCGTTACTGCTACGCCGCTTCTGTCACGGCAAGTAAGCTTAAAAGCATTGCCGTCGTTATAGCACTCGCTTTCATCCTTATAGCACATACCATCCCGTCGTTGTCTTTCTGTGGCATCGTTATAATGGGGAAGCCCCAGGTCGATTTTCTTCATTGTCGTCAAGTGAGGCGCAAGCAAAATATAGCCTGTGTGTCCGGACCAGTTATCTACGTCCAGGCCTGAGTCATTGCTGTGAAAACTGGGATCGCCCATGTTGCCGAAGACAGATTCGATAAAATCCAGATTTGAGACCAAACTGCCCGGTGCCACAAATAGGACTTCCATTGTCTTTTCATCCAAAACCCCGGGGACTTTTGGTGAGACAATGGGTTTAATCATTAAAGAGACAAATGTCTTCGCGGCCTGAGCCTGATTGATGGTAAAAGGGAGTATCAACAGTTCTTCAGGTGGGCGAATAGCAGCTTGATAAAGCTTTACAAAGGCTTCCTTCGGCACGGCCTTTTTGTCATAAGGGATTGCCAATCCCCCTTCCACAATGTGAAAGGACCCTTCGGTGGTACGTCTGTCGTTCCTTGGATTATGGAGCACGCCTTGTTTAATGCGGTAACTGCTGATATACGCATTGCTAAAGGTATTCCCGTCGGGAGGGAGCGACATTTCTCTGGCGAGTCCATAATGATCCAGCGTAAGGGAATCTTCTACGCCTTTCAATGGCATAGGGCTGTCATAAAAATAGGTGCTTAAGAATCGGTTGATGCGCTTATGAATACCGACTTCATTCACATCGACCATTCTGGTCTTCTCTTTGTAATCCTTAATGATGTCTTCAAAAAGATCGATGAAATACGTGCTTGTTGCTTCACTGGCGGTATTTGAGCGATAGATCGGCAAACCGTGGGATGCCAATTTAAAATTGATGTATTGGATCCTATCTTCCTGGGTAGTGATCGGATCAATATCTCCATAGTTTATTCCGAGTTTTTTTCGAATTGACATTGCAACCTCCTGTGATAATCATATGTTTTACAGGACATTTCGCGTCCCATATGGTCATTTTTGGATGTATTTTAATTATTATACTCTTTGACCGGTTATTTATCAAGAAAGTTATTGTATCAATTCAACTTAATGCCAAACTTGTCGAAAGATGCCTAACATCTGACACTCTTGCGTTTGAAGCCCAGCCGTCCCTTATCCGTTTGGTTTTTGATACTATCAAAAGCGTTGGGTACGCGGCATGCTCTCTTGCCCAAAGAAACCGACACTTCACCGATCCGTTCAGCCGTACGCATCGCTTCTTCGTGTAATGGAATATACGATACGCCTACAGCAATAACAAAACCATTCATTGCGTATCTCGTCCTGTTTGGTTGGGAATGTATGTGTTTTTCAACTGCTTCAAGCATAGAAAGAATCTTACTGCGATCAAACTCAGTATCCTTCCTCGAGCCGATCAACCATTCGTAACAGCTCCATCCCGCAGACATGACCAACTCGTTTCCGCTTGAAATAAATTTATCCGCTACCTCTTGAGCAAAATCAGTTTCAGCAAGGGTTACCGCAACAATAAAGTCTGAAATCATATGGAAATAAGCCTTCTCAATCCAACGGTCAAAATCTGCGGGCGTCATGTTTTTGGGGTCTGCTATCATTCCGGCCAGATACATCGCGTCATAGTTTCCAGTTGCGTACAGTTCCTCAGCAAGCGGCTGGTTTTTCTTTATTTTTCTAGCAATTGGCTTCAAGGCACCTGAAGCAACACCGAAAAGCGGCTCCCTGGCGCCTTGGCTTTCATAGTACTTCTTCGTTCTTTCACTGCCGAGGGACTCAAGCTCACTCATAATCTCAAATAGATCCATCATTCATCCTCCTGTTGTAGTGCCAGGTTCGGTACTATATTATCATATGCCTATTTCCCGCATTTTCACCGTTACTTCTTTAACCCTGCTATCAATATCCGTCCCGTCAAACTTTGGCAGCCGCATTTCGCTCTCGATCTTTCCGTCGCGCATAAACAGGATACGCTCCGTCCGCGCCGCAATCTTTGCATCGTGCGTCACAAGCATAACCGCAGTGCCGTCCCCGTTGATCTCGGAAAACAAGTCCATAATCTCCTGCGCGGATTTTGAGTTGAGTGCGCCCGTAGGCTCGTCGCCAAAGACGATCTTGGGACTGTTCATAAGCGCGCGGCATATTCCTGCACGTTGAAGCTGTCCTCCCGAAACCTGTGTTATGTCGCGCTTTTCGAGTTCTGCAATGCCTGCCCTTTTCATAAGCACTGCTGCCTTCTCCGATATTTTTACGGCGTTTTTCCTGTTGCCGCGCATTGATGGAAGAATGATGTTGTCGTGGATATTCAGATTTTTCAGCATCGTCGGCTGCTGAAAAACAAATCCCATTTTTGTTCTGCGTATATCTGAAAGCTCATTCTCAGCCACCGCCGATAAATCCCTGCCGTCAAAAACGACCTTCCCGCCGTCAACATCGTCCATTCCGCTCAGCGCAAACATTAGCGTCGATTTTCCCGAGCCCGAAGGTCCCATAACCGCAACGAACTCACCCTCGTTGATTTCAACAGAAACACCGTCCAGAACATGACGCTTTTCATCGCCCTCACCGAATGATTTCACAATGTTTTCACCGATAATAATCTTATTCATATGCTACTCCTTTATATTTTCCGATATTTTTATTTGTCCCGTGCCCGATGTGCCGATCATTGTTGCAGCAAGCACCGCGCTTATCATCATCATCGGACAAAGCAGATACGCTGTAAGCGGATTGATCACAAACTCAAACGACGAAGCTCCGAATGAGGAGATGACCGCCCCCGCAAGTACCTGGCCCAGCGTGTTTGCCAGAAGCGTACCGAGAACAATTCCCATAATCAGGACGAATACCGAGCGCGTCACATACTGCAACCTGATATCAGAGTTTGTAAAGCCGAACGCTTTCATTACGGCAATGGAATACCTGTCCTTTGCGACAAGCATTTTCATAAACAAGAGTGTAACCAGTCCCGTTATAATCAACGCAACGGCCACTCCTGCATAGGAAGCTTTTTTGATGGCACTTATCGTCGGTCCGAATGTCTGTAAAACAAATTCATCCACGCCCGTAACTTTTGCAAAGGTAAATCTATTACCATACTCCAAAACCTTGCCGTCGGTAAGAGCTTTATCAGAAAACGCCGCTGAGATTACGCACCTCATAATGTCCGCTGAATTGTCGGTGAAAACAGCCTTTGCGGTTTTGCCGCCGTTGGTAATGTCGGAATAGATTCCGCATACCATGAGATTTTTCTCCTTCCCCTCCATCACCAGCGTCATGACATCGCCGACCTTTTTGCCCAGCTCATTGGCGTTTATTGCAGAAAGCGCAACTTCGTCTTCTGCGGCGGGTGCTCTGCCCTGGGAATATGCTACAGGGAATATCGAATGGTCGCCCAGCTCAATTTTTATGCTTTCCTCCGAGCCGCCCTCTGTCTTTGTTTTGAATACTTTTGTTGTAAGTACGGCATACTTTGAAATGACACTATCAACCTTCATCGCCTTAGCAATTTCAGCGGCTTTTTCAGAAATATTGTCTGTCTGCTGAATGTCAATACGCATATCGCAGCTTCCAATCCCCATATAGGAGATGAAGCTTTTTGACGAAATCGTGTTATATAGATTCTGCGGAACAATAATGATGAACGCCGAAAGCACGAGCACGGCAAGCATAGTGGCGTAAAGACCTTTTCTGGCACGAACATCTTTGACGCCGAGAAAAATATTCGTATCCAACAGCCTGTTTCTGCTAAGGCAAAAACGCTTTGCGCCTATGTGTTTTTCCTGTGAAGTGCCAAAGCGTATTGCTTCCGCGGCGGATATTTTCCGGAAGCGTTTCAGCACCACGCTTACATAGGCAATAATTGCAAGGAATACGAGCAGAACGCCGATTATCCCTAAAGCCGCGGCAAAAGAAGAACTTTCGCTTTCACCCATATAAAGCCTTATATTTTCAAGAAGTGCACCTCTGAACACTAATGATAATGCAAAGCCGAGTATACAGCCTGCTGCTGCGATCGCCGCGTATTTCGCAAGGTAAACCTTCTTTATGTCGGAAACACGCAGCCCTATTGCTTTCATAACACCTATTTCGCGATAGTCGTCTTCGATTTTCGCAAGGAGCGTAAAGCGTATGCACATGAATGCGATTGAAACGACGAGTGCACTTACAAGAAGTATAACCGCAATCATCAGCCCGTCAGAAATTGCGTTAAGCGTTTTGAAGAGCGCGTATGTGATCGTCGGTCCGTTTGCTTCAAGTCCTGCCGAGGTGTAAGCGGTTTCAAATGCGCTGAGTGCCGACAAATCTCTTAACCTGAATTCAATCAGATACTCCGTACTTCCGAGGTCTTTTATTTCCGCGTAATCATTTTCACTGACAAGAAATCGCTTTGAGGAGGAGAGCGTGGAGTTCATCTGCGAATCCCGGAGAAATCCCGCAACGGTAAATTCCTTGCCGGATATGACTGCCTTGTCACCGACCCTTGCAGTGTTGTCCTTCATATAACATATGGGAACATAAAGCTCTCCGTCGGTTACGTTTATGACGTTTCCGTCAAGATCTAGAAGATAATCGAATTTTTTGCTCTGTATACTGAAACCGTTATCCTGAACATTATCTGCAAGAGATCTTCCGTCAAATACTATCTGCGCGCCGTCAACATTGAGAAATTCAAGCACTTGAAATTCATCGACATTGCCATTCTGCTCCGCAAAGGCCGTAAGCCGCACAGTATCAATTTCACCCGAATGCATTTGCATAAAATGCGGTGTTTTTGCCTGCGTCATAAGCGTGTCTATCGAGCCGGTCAGATTTACGACGAGTATCGCCGCCAGCGAGACAAGCATAGCCGCCGCAGCGACAAATATCATAGTCGTCAGCGTAATGGCTTTGCTCTTTAAGATGTCATTGCGTATTATACCATAATACATAAGTCACCTCCGTTTTCAAGCTTTTCAAGCTTTCTAACTGATTTTACATGATACAGAATGACCGAAGTCACACATAACAGTACGCCTGCAATAATAATAAGAAATCCCGTTCCTCTGCCGCTGCCAGTGCCGATGATCTTACCCACACTGCCGGCAAGTATGCCACCCTCTAGCAGAAAAGGATTGAACACATAATCCGCAAGCACGCCGGTCAGCGCATAAGCAGCAACATATCCAAGCTGAGAAATGACACCGATCAGTCCCCATGCTCTTCCCTGAAGGTCATTTTCTATGTTGGTACGGGTAAGAAAATCCAGACTTGTGTTTGCAAACGGGAGCATTGCGAAAAACAGAAATCCCGAAACGCAGATAAGTACAATGTTTTCACGCAGTCCGAACATCGCCATAAATATTCCGGCACAAAACAAAGAAACCGTAAGCATTTTCACATAGTCCTTTTTTATCGGAAGCGTTCCTATGATCACGCTTGTCACAAGCATTCCCGAAGCTGCGATTGTCTCAACTGTTCCCAATGCGGAGCTGTCGGAGAAAGCAAGTATCATTGGTGTGGAAAGTGTTTGTATGAAGCCCAGGAAAAATGTTATTACCGATGTCATTATTACAAGTACAAGCACACCCCTCTTTTCAGAAACGGCACCCCAGCCGTCTTTGAACGCGCGGATAAACGATTTTGCCTGTTCGGATTTCTTTGGAGCAAGACCTCTGCGTACAGCAAGGGTAGAAATAACAGTTACGAAAAATGTTAGGATATCGATTACAAGTAAGAGCTTTATATCGGAAATGGCGAGCAGAAATCCCGCAATGACGGGCGAAATCAGGTATTTTGCCGAGCTTGCCACCTGTACAAGACCGCTTGCTTTTGTGTACTGCTCCTCGGTAAGCAAATCCGTAACCGTGGCTTTGTATGCGGGCTCAAGCAGCGATGAAAACACCGCGCTAATTGTAACACCCATGTAAATCTGCCATAGCTGTGTTTCTCCGCGAAGCATGCAAATCAGAATAAATGCAATTCCAAGCGCAGAAAGACTGTCGCCCAACACCATTAGTAGCCTGCGGTCATGACGGTCCGCAAGCACTCCCGCGATGGCACTTAGCAGAATCGACGGCATATACGCAAGTAAAGCTACAAATGCCACCGCCGATGCTTTTCCCGTCTGCTCAAAAACATAAACCCCAAGCCCGAAGGCTGTAAGCCCGCTGCCTATCGCTGAAACAAGCTCTCCTGACCACAGTAGAAGAAATTTTCCAAAGGATTTTTCCGATTTATTCATAGCCTCCTCCATTTCCGCTGCCAAACATCTGTATAATGCACTTAAGACTTCCGCTTTCAGCCCCGAGCAGCCTTTCTGCGTTGAAAACAAACGCCTGTATGCGTGAAGCGCGCTCCTCATTCGTCATTTTAACCATATCATCATCAAATACGGTATTCGTATACGCCATAACCATTTCCATGCATTCATACGGGAATGGCGTGCTGAACAGTCCCTGCTCAATGCCCTCCTGAATTATTCCCGCCAGTATGGGGGTAACGCCGTTGATTATGACCTTTTGTATTTTCTGATGCATCAGCGCGTTCTGCGGCTTGTGAATGTGCTCCATAATTTCCTTGCCGCTTCCTCCACTTATGTTCAATGCCATAACGACGCGGATAATGCGCTCGCTTACGGGTATGCTCTTGTCAGCGGCAATTTCTTGAGCCGCGCCTAAGAAACGGACATTATACCGCTCAATCAGCGCATCCATAATATCCTCCTTCGACTTGAAGTGATAATATAGCGTTCCCCGCGCAATCCCGACCTTTTCGAGAATATCATTCGTACTTGTGCCGTCAAAGCCCTTCAACCCAAATAGCATATCCGCCGCGTCAAGTATTTCGTTCCTGCGTTCCTCTGCATCTTTTACAACTCTCATTTTGCATCTCCTTTATACAGACCGACTGCCTGTCGATTAAATAGTAACATACTGGTTTTATGCTGTCAATAACAATTTGTAAATTTTGTAAAAAAAATATCCTCTGCTGAATCTATTTTCAACAGAGGATATTTAAGCCAGTAATGTTGGCACCTACTTACCTTTTTCTTCTTGCAAGAGTTCATCCAACTGCTGTTTGATTTCAACAGATAATGCATTCTCTAGATAATTAAAATTCACTGCTTGTTTTTCCTGATAGGCCTGAATGACTCTTTCATTTGCTCTTTCAATTTCTTCCTTCAGCTCTCTGGCGGATAATAAGGAACAGCCTGCCCCCCTGATAATGATCTGCTGCAAGCCGTCTGAGGTTGCAACCACTATATTATATTTTTTCTGATTGTCATGGGCAAATTTTTCGATATACTGGTCCGCCGTTTGTGCCTCCCTGGTATATACGACATGGAGGTTACCGTAGTCGATAATTTCCTCAAGATGCCCCTGAACACGATAGGCATCAAACACAACGATAATCTGACATTTTCGGATCCCCTGATAATTGCTTAGAGAATCAAGCAATTTCATTCTGGCACCGTCCATATTCCCATCAACAAGCCCTTTCAGTTCAGGCCATGCATAGATAATATTATAGCCATCCACAAGAAGATATTCTTCTTTGGTTTCTTTTCGTTCGTTAATATAGGCAGTGGGTTTATAATTAATTTCGAGAGCTGTTCTTCGTTTTTGCCAAACAGACTTTTTCGCTTGATTTGCATAATAGGTTTGATTAAGGATCCTGTCAATTTCCTTTGGATCAATCCTTTTCTCCTCTGAATATGAAGCCTGGATTTCAGCTGGTTCTTCCAATAAATCATCCTTTTTTTGAAAGCAGCTTTCAACATTCATGTAGTCCTTTACTTCATCCCAATGAACTAAAAAGCTAGCGCCATTTGCACAGAATACGGAATCCGCAGGGTTTTCCACGTCCCTTTCAGAATCATATCCCACCATTTCTATGACCTCTTTAGTATTATGACAGGGCTCATACCCCTTCAGACTGCAAAAGAGCCTGCCTTGACCTTTGGTATAGGCCATCACATCTTTCTGATAGTTTCTCATGGCAGCAACAGGGGCTGTCCCCCCAAGAACTGCAATTTCATCTTCTATGTGAGTCACTTGACATGTCCCATGCATTTTCTCAATGTCCGTCATAGCACGGCCTACCATTTTCTCAGGCAGCTCAAGATGAAAGGCATAATATGGTTCTAATAATATTGATTCTGCCTCCTTTAAGCCTTGACGCACTGCACGATAGGTAGCCTCTCTAAAGTCACCGCCTTGAGTATGTTTATTATGCGCTCGACCTGACACTAAAGTAATTTTCATATCTGTAATCGCTGATCCTGTGAGAACCCCTTTATGAACCTTTTCTTCCAGATGGGATAAAATAAGTCTTTGCCAGCTTTTACCCAGCAAATCTTCACGGCATTCTACCCCAAACTGCAGACCGCTTTGCCGCTCCCCCGGTTCCATCAACAGGTGAACCTCCGCATAATGCCGCAAGGGTTCAAAGTGTCCTACCCCTTCTACGACATTTGCAATAGTCTCTTTATAAACAATCTTGCCTGAATCAAATGATACCTCGATACCAAATCGGCTTTGTATAAGACTTTGCAGAACTTCGGTTTGCACCTGGCCCATAATCTGTACCTGGATTTCCTTAAGCTGCTCATCCCAGACAATATGGAGCTCCGGATCCTCCTCCTCTAAGAGGCGCAGCTTAGGTATCATCACTCTTGGGTCACAGCCTTCCGGAAGCAAAATTTGATAGGACAATACAGGCTCCAAGATGGGTGCATTTGAAGCTTCCTCTATCCCCAAACCTTCTCCCGGTTTTGTTTGACTCAGTCCTGTTACTGCGCATACAGAGCCTGCCTCTACCTCATTCACAGCTTCGAATTTTTGTCCTGAATAGATTCGGATCTGATTAACCTTTTCTTCCCATACGCCATTATTTATAACATCTCTTACCTTAAGCCTTCCGCCGGTAATCTTCATATAGGTAAGGCGGTTTTCCTGTTCATCCCTGCCAATTTTGAATACTCTAGCGCCAAAACTATCCGGATAGGAAGGTATGCCGGCATACTTCACAATGCCATGAATAAATGCCTCTACACCTTCCAATTTTAAAGCTGAACCAAAAAAGCACGGAAATACCCTGCGTCCCCTGATAGCTTCCTTAATCTGTGGGATTTGGATATCTCCTGTTTCCAAATAGGCTTCCAAGAGTGCTTCATCACACATTGCCAATTGGTCGTTGAAGTCCGCTGTCTCACCTTGTCCAAATTCAATACACCCATCACTCAACTGTTTCTTTAATTCATTCGTTATTTTTCGCTTATCAGTCCCATTTTGATCCATTTTATTAATGAATAAAAAAATGGGTATCTGATATATGGAAAGTAAACGCCATAAGGTTTTAGTATGCCCCTGTATGCCATCTACTCCGCTTATCACTAAAATGGCATAGTCCAGCACCTGGAGTGTTCTCTCCATTTCTGTAGAGAAATCTACATGGCCCGGGGTATCTAATAAGGTAATCTGTGTATCAGCCGCTTCAAACATGGCCTGCTTCGAAAAAATAGTAATCCCTCTTGCTCTTTCGAGCTCGTAGTTATCCAAATAGGCGTCTTTATTGTCCACCCTTCCTAGTTTTCGAATTTTACCGCTCAAATAAAGCAAACTCTCTGATAATGTTGTCTTACCCGCATCTACATGTGCTAATATTCCAATGACCAATTTTTTCATAATCTATTTAATCCTTCGCTATATATCTCTATCCATATATATATAATACCAGTAAATCAGAAATCTAACAAATTGCGGGTTATTCTAATCAGCAGCAAAGAATTTTTTTATCTGACTCCAGACTCATCTGCCAGGTAAAACCAAATTTATCTGCTGCACAGCCATAGCATTTACTCCAGAAAGTCTCTTGCCGTTCCATCATAACCACACCGTCTTCTTTGAGTCTTTCATAGGCTGAGTGAATTTCATGTGAGTAAATAATTCATTAAGCTTCTTTCTCGACCGGAAATTTACTTGTCGATCTCGTTTACAAGTATTTTGCAGTAATAGACTCCTTACAATCTCTCAAGTTACCAGGTGTTCCTTCAAAAAGAATCTGTCCGCCTCTGCTTCCGCCCTCAACACCTACATCGATAATCCAGTCGGCATTACGAATGACATCAAGGTTGTGTTCTATGACGATAACGGTGTTGCCCTTGTCAACAAGACGGTCAATAATGGTCAGAATACTTGTAATATCGGACATGTGCAAACCGGTTGTAGGCTCATCCATGATATAGATATTGCCCTTTTTGCTTAATTCCTTGGCAAGCTTCAAGCGCTGGCATTCTCCACCGGAAAGGGTGTCCAAGGGCTGTCCCAGCGTCATATAATGCAGACCGACATCGACTATGTACTTCAGCTTATTTTTTATTTCCTTCTGCATGAAGAAGTCGACAGCTTCTGCTATTGTCATTTCAAGCACTTCAACAATGGATCTGCCATTATACTTGTACGCCAGAACCTCATGCTTAAACCGTTTGCCGCCGCATTCCTCACAGATGGTTTCAACTGAATCCATAAAGGAAAGATCTGTTTCTATATAACCCCGCCCTTTACAAGCCTCACATGCTCCCTCTGAGTTATAACTGAACAATCCCGCGCTTACCTTGTTTTCATCAGCAAATAGTTTGCGTATTTCATCCATAATTCCAGTATAGGTCGCTGGATTTGAACGTAAATTCGCGCTGACTGCGGACTGGTCGATAATGATGGCATCTTTGAATTCCTTCGCAAAGACACCGTTAACAAGAGTAGACTTTCCGGAACCCGCCACTCCTGTAACAACAGTGAATATACCTTTAGGTATTCTTAAGCTTACGTTTTTCAGATTATGCAGCCTGCTCTTTTTTGTTTCAAAAAAATCATTGCTTATCCTTGGCTTACTTTTAATCGGCAGACTCCTGCCCATGTATTCTCCTGTAAGTGTATTTGCTTTCAATAGGTCACTGTAGCTGCCTTCAAACATGATTCTCCCGCCGTTTTTACCTGCTTTGGGCCCAACATCAACAATGTAATCGGCAACCTTTATCACATCAGGATCATGCTCAACCACAATCACCGTGTTGCCTTTATCCCGCAGTTTTATCAGCAGTTCGTTAAGCCTGTGCACATCTCTGGGGTGTAATCCGATGCTTGGCTCATCAAAAATATACATGACATCTGTCAAACTGCTTGTAAGATGCTTGACCATTTTAACACGTTGTGATTCGCCGCCGGATAATGTGGACGTTTCCCTATCTAAGCTGACATAATCAAGTCCTATTTGAATCAAATCATTCAGCCGCTCAGTCAGATTCTTGATAATCGGTTTGACGTTCTGATCATCAATTTTTCGGATCAATTCCAGAAGCGCATCCACCTGCAGAGCCGAAAAATCCGCAATGGAATATCCCATGATTTTCGACGATAAAATACTTTCGTTATAGCGCCTGCCGCTGCA
Source organism: Calditrichales bacterium MX18-03 (assembly GCA_021083345.1). Lineage (GTDB taxonomy): Bacteria > Bacillota > Clostridia > Lutisporales > Lutisporaceae > JAJGRE01. The sequence continues at coordinate 280,124 of JAJGRE010000002.1, forward strand.
AGCATCGCACTGTTTTTCAGTGATGAATGGCGCGATCTTCTTCTGTGATGCCTCCGATTTTTCGCCCTCGGTTTTAATGTTCTGTCTGATAAATCTCTCAACAAGACCTTCATAAGTGGAGTTCATACCTTCAACTAAGGCCGATTTGATTTTTTCCGGTTTACAGTATACAAGCTTATCATATTCTTCTTTTGAATAATCCTTAATCTTCTTATCACAATCAAAGAAACCTGTTGAGGTATACATTTTCCACTGCCAGGTGCCAGGGGTAAAACCGGGCAGCAAGATCGCTCCCTCGTTCAGCGATTTTTCCTTATCCAATGCTTTTTCAAGATCCAGTGTGACAATCCTGCCGATCCCCTCACAGGTCTTGCACATTCCATTGGGGTCATTAAATGAAAAATAATGGGATGGGCCGATATGCGGCTGCCCGATTCGTGAAAACAGCAGCCTGATCAACGGATTAATATCCGTTATTGTGCCAAGTGTTGAGCGTGAGTTGCCGCCTATCCTCTTTTGATCGACAATAATCGCCATAGACAGGTTCTCAATGGCATCCACCTCCGGATGACCATACTTGGGTAAGAAACCTTGAACGAACTTGCTAAAGGTTTCATTCAACTGCCGGCCCGCTTCCTGGGCAATGGTTTCAAATACAATCGATGATTTGCCCGACCCGGACACGCCGGTAAAAATCGTTATCTTCTTTTTGGGAATTTTCAAACTGATATTCTTTAGGTTATTCGCTCGTGCACCTACTATTTCAATATACTCGTGTTCCATTGTTTTCCTCCCTTTAAGAGAATTTTGCACAGAAAAGATCAAATCACGATATTCTTATTATATCATAGTAAGTTATTTTTACAGGTCCTTGCTATCGAAAAATCCAGCACCCTCCTCAACTAAAAAGTTCCCCCAAACCTCAGTCCTAGGGAACATATGCAATGCCACACACGCCACGTGCCTTGAGGAGACAGAATAGATGCCGTTTGAGGCTGATAAGACCTTGGCAGCAAGTGTATTGCTAAACAATATTTTCTCAATAAATAAAAGCAAATAGCCGTATTCTTAATTTCTACCAGAACCGCTATCTGCTTTCATTACTTATTACTCCGTGACAATTCACCCTTTTACTTCAGCTTGTTATACAAAAGAGTAAACATTTCCTGTCTTATTATTTTTTTGTCCTCGCAAACATATTGTTTCTTATGCCTGCCGTAAGGCCAAGTCTTTTAGCTGCTTCTGTAAGCATCAGTTGTTACCACTTGAGCCGGAACTTTTTCTTTGGCTGTTCTTCTATCCTTAAGCATTTCCCCGATATAAGTCGAGCCCAATATCAGAAGCCCGCCAATCATCTGTGGGAATGTCAATGCCTCTCCGACAAAGATCACGCTAAATAAAATACCGAATAGAGGCTCCAGATAACTGTAGGACACTATTTCAACAGATTTCATATGTGCAGAGAGGGAAAAGAACAGGGTATAGGCCACACCTGTATGCAACACACCCAATAGAATGGTATAAATAATCGCTATGGCATCCAATTTTACAACCGTTAAAATATTTCCATCAATCAATACAAACGGCAGTAAAACAATCATCGCTATAAATATCTGCACAAAGGTGGCAGTCTGATTATCCACCCTGAATTTAATGCTGCGGTTAATAAGCACTATAGTTGCATAAAGCATTCCTGAAACAGCACTGAGCACCATTCCCATGTACCCGTAACCTTCCAGTACGTTTTGCCCTACAATCAGAGAGAGCCCCAGAAACGAGACGGAAATTACTGCAATTTGAAGCTTTGAGATCGCCTCTTTTAATACCAGTGGTGCAGCTATCATGACATAAACCGGGCACATGTTGTAGATCATAACAGCAGATGAAATACTGGTATGCTTAAATCCATAGAACAAGGTCAGCCAGCCGAAACCCAGTAATACACCAGAAATAAGATATGGTTTTAAAAGCGACAGTTTCACCTTGTCCGCTTTTTTCATTTTCATTACAACAAAAAGAACCGGCAGTGCAATGAATGCCCGAAGAAAAGACAAGCTAAAAGCGGACAATGGAATGGATCTTGTAAATACACCCAGACTACCCCAAAGAATCATAACAAGTACCAATTTAATTCTATTCATATACAAACTCCTTTCTTTGCTAATTACAGATTAGCAAAGAAAGGAGTTACTGTATTGTATAAAATTGACACTATCCTTTTAATTGTTCTATATATGACCCCGGCGTAATACCATACATCTTCTTAAATTCTCGTATCAAATGGGCTTGATCATAAAATTTTAATTCCTCACAAATATCAAACACGTCTGCACCTTTACTCAATAACCTTTTTGCTTCAGCTACTCGATATTGCAAATGGTATGCAGCAGGTGTGGTTGTATATAGCTTCTTGAAATTCCTGATTATCGAAAATTTATTTAACCCGGATATTTGCTGAAGTTTATCTAATGTTATATCATCATTCACGTGATTTAATATATAATCATGGATCGTTTTGACGATATCACTTGTATTTGCAGGAGCTTCTGTAATGCTTTTTTCTCCAAACTCCAGTAATAACTCAATCAGTATATTTTCCAATATGTCTGGAATCTTTTCTATTAACAATTGTTCAATAAAGCCTGTTAATTTCTGAACCTGATTACCTGTTAGCTTTGTTGCTTGATTAAAACCTACTAAATCGCCATAGTAATCGGGATCAACAAATAACATAACGTATGCCCAATGATTGATATCTTTCGGTGCACATCTGTGAGTCATCAATGGTGGAATAATGACACCATCACCTGATCCATAAAAGATAGTCCTATCATTCAATGTTAAATCAGTAGATCCTTCTACGATATACCCTATGGAAAGTTCATGATGGACATGAGACTTATATTCATGGGGGTTGTTTCTACACCGCTTGATCTCCACGCCTTCAATAATGCTTCTACAAAATTCCATAGGTCTTTCTTTCTCAATACTACTCATATAATCCTTGTCTGATCTATTCAAAATTCAAACACTTTCCTTTTCATTTTATTGCTGCTGTGACTATCACAATTATGGCCTGTGAACTTCTGACTCTTTCCATCATTGTACCATAATTTCTATAACATGTTCATGGCGATGACATGTTTTACAAGAACATATTTCAAAAGACAGCGTCAGTCATTAGTTAGCCAATACCAACTTTTCTAATGCTTGATCCAAATTGCCTACAAAAAAAATATCATTGCCTTTGTTGCACTCATAAACAAAATCATGCAAAGGCCTGCTTGTGTACTTGGAAAAGTCACCGACAATCGCCAGCTTGGTGCGGTAATTAATAAATTTCTGCAGAACCTCACCGGCAATACCGCTGCTAAGTCTGAAGAAAGCTTCACTTATGGCCTTCTTTTCCAGGATAATTCTGCTGCAGTCTTTTTCATATTGAACCGTCATCATGAGGTCGAGAGCCGATTGTGCGTCCGTTATTAAAACATCTTCGCTCTCAATATATACAATGGAATCGTTTTTTCCGTAAAAAGTGTAGTTCATTGTCAAGCGCTCCTTCTCACTTTAATTGTTCAAATATTGTATCGGTAAGATTTATGATGCTGTGCCCTACTTCGGGCAAAATATTGATTCTAGCATTTGGAACATGTTTCTTCATCCGGTCGGCAGTCTCTATAGAATTCAGAATGATATCTTTGGCTCCAACGAACAAGAATACCGGCATCGTCAGGCGTTTCAATTCATCATCAGTAAATATCGGTATCGGTTCACGCCTGGAATTGAAATTTTCCGTTATTAAAATCTGGTATTTTAATATGATTTCAGGCATATCGACATTGCCGTTAATTGTTTTAAACAGCCTTCTAACACCCTTTACCCCAAAAAGCATGTGAAACATTGCTGTAAATATGAATTTTTTATTTTGAGTGCCTATGCCGGCCGGGCACAGTAAAACCAACTTGTCTATTTTTTCCGGATACCTTATAGCAAATTTGGCCGCCAGCCAAGCTCCCAGGGAGGCTCCCATCACAACTGCCTTGCTTATTGACAGCCCATTGAATACGTCATATAGCCAGTCATCCAAATCCGATGAGGTAAATGGAAGCTGTCTCTCATCACTTCTCCCTGCTTCACCGGGTATATCAAGCGCATATACCCGGTATTTCTGATAATACTTCATGATATCACTTATCCACATACTTGAATTCATACTGCTCCCATGCAGCAAAACCAGCGGTGGTGCAGCTATATCTCCGGCAGCTATCGAAAATGTGCTGCCATGACGCGTGTCTATACTTAACCTTTCATATGGTATTGTCAGCTTTTCAAGAAGCATGTCATAATATTGAAGTACTTCATCCCGCCCTTGTTGTGTTTTGAATGCTTTACTATATTTCATTTAAAGGTCCTCCTTTTGCTTTAGACTTAAAAACCATTTTTCTGCATCTGCAATATTGGTAAATAGCCTAAGAACGCCATGTTTTCCGCTTTCAGCAATTGAATCCCTAAATTCACTTTTCAAGCTATTCACATCTTTAACAACAATTGCAGCTTTAATATGATACATCGTAAATTTTTGAAGCATAGTTCCGAGCAGTCCTTTTTTAAGCTCAAGGAAATTCTTAGAAAGTGCTTCACTATCTAGCAACACAAACTGGGTATTATTTTCAGCTAATACAGTAATGATGTCTAAAATATCTCTTTCTGTTTCAAGTTTAGTCTCTGAATCATTAAAATGAACATAACCTATTCCATTATTGCTGTTTATTCTATACTTCATCATTCTGTCGCTTTTTTCTGCCTGACCGGTCACTTTCATAGTTGCATTTTCTTGTATATCGTTCATATTGGGAATATTTGCTATAGCACTTCGCAGGTCTTGAATCCATCCCAGTTCATTTTCATAGGTTCTTCGAATATTATCGTTGACAAAACGCCATATTGTTGTTTCCAGAGCAGTGCTGCCCGATAGAAAATTTGTATCCTGCTTTTTACTTTGCTCCATTAATAACTGGATTTTAACTTGATTTTCATATCCATCAAGCAGCCTATTCAATTCACTGGTATTGAGTTGATTGGACCATGCAAGCTGAATGAGAAAAGGCTTTTTTATTTCACTTGGCTCGCTTGGAGAAAGAATCCATTCTTTTAATGCTGTTAGTCCTTCACTGGTTATTGTATAGATTTTTTTGGTTGGGGAACTCTCCTGATGCTTGACTACATTCGTTACCAGACCTTTATCAAGCAAGTCAGTCAGTGATTTGTATATTTGATTATTATTTCCTGACCAATGCATAAAAGCAGAGTCTTGAATAATCTTTTTTAAATCGTATCCTGCCATTGACTTGTAGCTTAGAATCCCTAGAATCGCATAATTGATTGACATATTTCAACCTCCTTTTTAATAACATATGTTAATATTAACATATGTTATATATAGAGTCAATGCGTAAAAGTACAACACTCTGAATGAAAAATTCCCTCAAGACATAAGTCCGAGGGAACAAATAAAACTTTCTAAACCCGCTCTTTCAACACCTCACATTACACAAGGGTGGCTTGTTCCGGTCTCTCAATATCTTGAATCAGTACCTTCATCTCTTCAATTTCCTCGCGCTGAGATTCTATAATCCTATTTGCAAGGTCCTGAGTACGCGGGTCTGTTAGATTAGCACTCTCACTGGTAAGAATGGCAATTGAATGGTGTGGTATCATTGATTTCATCCAGGAAACATCATCGATGAGCGCTTGGCTGCGTAAGAGCCAAAGGGCAATTGCAAACACTGCTGTGCTAAACAAGAAAATGTCGGAATTCATTCTTCTGTCCGTGTACATATCCTGCATGTTGGAAAGCATGATCACAGCCATTGCTGATCCCATTATGAGTGCCATATATACTCGATTCTCGCTAAAGAATAGATGATCTTCCTCGTAAGTATTTAAATACATAAGCCCAAACATGCTTACTGTTGAAGTTACAACCATGTCTGCAAACCTACTATAATCAGTCATAGTCTCCCTCCTCTCCAAATGATCGACATTGAAATCTATTACGAACAATCGAATTTATAGACTTTCATCCAATATATAATACTAATAATCAACAAAATGTGATACATCCTATCTTTGGGCCTACTAAAACCACGCCTCTCCTACTCCCTGACCGCCAAGGCTACGGCCTCACAATGGATGGTGTGTTCTTGTTCGCATATGCCTATACTTTCGCTCAATAACCGTCTAAACGTCGTGCCTGGCACCTATTTCTACATAGCCTTCTGTTCCATTAACCCGGATTCTCTGTCCATCTTTTATCAGTTTGGTAGCATTTTCTACTCCGACAACTGCTGGTAAGCCATATTCACGTGCGATAACTGCTCCGTGGGTCATCAGTCCGCCAACTTCGGTGACCAGGCCTTTTATGGATACAAATAATGGTGTCCAGCTGGGGTCAGTAAAGGTAGTGACTAATATATCTCCATCTTCTAAATTTGCGTCTTCCATACTTAAGATGACGCGTGCTCTTCCCTCTATAACCCCTGAAGAAACAGGCAGACCTGCCATAGCGCCCGCTGGAAGATTTTCTCGTTTGTACTCGCCTGCAATTATTTCACCTTCAGAGGTGATAACACGTGGAGGTGTTAGTTTTTCATATAATTTGTACTCTTCTTTTCGTTTACTGATGACTTTGTAATCCAGTTTATTTGTGCGTACAACGTCGCGAAGTTCTTCAAAAGTGAGGTAATATATATCTTCTTTTTCATGAATAACATTTGCCTGTACGAGTCGATCGGCTTCTTTCATTAAAGCCTGTTTGTAAAAGAAGTAGCGATTGATCATGCCGTATTTTGGATATTCGCGATAACCTATGAAGGTCCGGATTATGTCGATCATTCTTTTTGTCTCTTTGGCTTTTTCTTCACCATCCGGCAACTTATTCAATCTCTCTAATAACTCTTTTTCTTTTTCTAACGCTTCCTGCAGCCCTTGCTCAAATTTCCGGCGGCTTTCATTCGGCTCAAAGTTTTTGATATTACTGAGAATCAGAGGGATAAGTGCAGCTGGTTTTTCGCTCCAACGGGTTTTCGTAATGTCGATTTCTCCGACACATCGCATTCCGTATTTGTTAAGGTAAGCATAGATAGCGTCTTTGGCTTCCTTTCCACCTTCAAGCTTAACCAGTTCATCCAAAAGGTGATCCGCTTTACCATGTTGTAAATAATCAATGATTTCCGGATAAGGACGAATCACATCTGCCACATCCAATAGCGCCAGACCCATTTCTGAAGTTATATTATGTGGTACAGATTGAGAAAGCGTATCTGCTGCGTTTTTTTCACCCAGCCACTTGTTCATATTTTCATTGATCCATGTTGAAGCATTGATAGCAGCCATATACACAGCTGCACCTTCTGGATCAGATCGAATGTTCTTTAACTCCTTGATATCTTCCAGAATAAAATCAAATAAATCTGTTCCTGATTTCTCTTGAATGTTATGTTTTAACGCTTCTATCGATGTTTGACTTTTCTGAATCAAAGCAGAAACGAGGGTCGGATCACTTTCGATCTGTACTGGAGCTCCCCAATTCGGCAACCCTTTATTGCTTTTATTGGGATCTTGTTCCTTTTTATCATTTGGCAGCAATTTTATAAAATCTCGATTTATGAGGGTCATCAGTGCGTCCTTGGTAAGCGGATCGCCCTGTCCAAACATATTTAATAACAGTTCCCTGCTGTCAGGAGAAGCCAGCATAGGTGCAACATCAACAAACAGCCTTCCACCCGCTTGAAACATGGGGCCAGCGGCTGCATGCAGAAAAAAGGATAATCCTAATGGCTTCATGGGATCGGTCATCATTTGGTTATGACCGACAGATAGGTAAACGTGATTTTCTTCATCATTTGCTTCAGGGATGGGGTATAAAGTCGTGATTGGGCGACTCTGGACAAAATAAAATGTATTATCAACCAAACACCATTCGATGTCCTGAGGACTGCCGAAATGTTCTTCGATCTTTCTGCCCATGCGCTCAAGCTGTAAAATCTGCTCAGACCTCAGCGCTTGCCTATTCTGCTGCTCATGCTCAATCTCCTGTTTTTTCGTACCACCGCCTTTTAGAGCATAAATAGCCAACTTCTTGGTGGATATCTTCTTATCGATAACCTTGCCATCACGCACTTTATAGACATCAGCATTCACCAGGCCGGAGACCAATGCCTCACCAAGTCCGAAGCTGGCATCAATGGATAACACCTTTCGATTGCCCGTGACAGGATCGGCAGTAAACAGAATTCCTGCTACCTGTGGGAAGACCATCTTCTGAACAACTACAGCCAGGTGTACTTTGCGGTGGTCGAAGCCGTTTTGAATGCGGTAGGTTACGGCCCTCTCGGTAAATAGCGATGCCCAGCACTTGCTGATGTGCTTTAGGATTGCCTCCTTTCCTATAATATTCAAATACGTATCTTGCTGTCCTGCAAAGGAGGCCGTCGGTAAATCCTCCGCAGTTGCGCTGGATCGCACTGCATAGGCATTATTTTCATCAAGTCTGGAGAGGTGGCGGGTGATCTCTTCATTAATATCTTCAGGAATGGCTATCCCGACCATGACCCTGCGAATCTCACCGCTAAGTTCAGCGATTTTATCCCGGTCTTCCACCATAAGATTTGATAACTGATCAAGTAATTCGTTAATCGACGACGTTTCCCCAATGATTCTTTTAAAGGATTCAGTCGAAACGCAAAAGCCATCCGGTACACGTATCCCTTTAATCTTGGAAAGTTCCCCCAGGTTCGCGCCTTTACCGCCAACAACCATGAGTTTTGCTTTGTCAATGTCCTGAAAGCCAAGCACATAGGAACTCATATGTTTACCTCCTTTGGTAATTCCTACTTTGATAGTTTTGATGATATCCTTTCCATCATAATACTCTCCAACAAATTGCATTAACATACTATTGCATTATAGCAGTAGTAATTCGGAACAAATAGTCTACATTTACAATTTTTTGTATGCTATAATTAAAGTGGAGAGGACAATCGAATTGGACCCTTAGTGAGCCTCGGAACCCCCTGGAAGCGTAGTAGGATTGTGCACTAACGTCATTTAGCTTTAAAAAATTGACTTAAAATATCTATCGATGGAAATTCGGTCACTTTTTTCGTCAGGGATGGAAAGACATGCCTTACGGAGACAAAAATTATGCCGCTTGAGCCCGGTGTGGCCTTAGCGGCAGTGCTATTTCTAACAATTTGACTTTTCATTCTAAGCATTTTTTTTAATTTATTCACGCAGGATTAAACAAATTCTATCTTTTTAAGCAACCTAGCTGTCATCTCTCTTACCTTTTCATTTTTGTCTTCGGATGCTCTCATTATATCGTCTTTGTGCTCAGGTTTAAAATCATTTATCATTGCCCGAAGTACATTGACCTTCCATAGCCAAAATTTCTCAGGCTGAATAAACCAGAATTTTGACAGCAGCACTTCCCTCATCGCACTTTCATCCATAGATAGTATATTTGAAAATGAAATCTTATTGGCAAGTTCAGTCAGACCGGGTAATTCTACTTCTTCAGTCCATGTTGCACCATTTTCCGGACAGGCATTCTGACAAGCGTCGCATCCGTATATCCATTTGCCCATTGCTTCACTCAGGCTCTCAGGCAGCAAACCGGTAGCGCCCCAGGTCAGCCCTGTAATACATGCAGTCGAATCCATACAAAATGGTTTGAATAGCGACCTGGTGGGACATGCGTCTATACAGTTACTACAATCGTCTGGGCAAGCTGTTAAATCATTGGTTTCTACCCATTCCAATTCATGGTCTATAACCCATGTATCAATAATCACCCATGAACCATGCTTCGTATATAGAAAATTATTTTTACGGATAATACCCAAGCCTGCTTTATATGCTGCCCATCTCATTGCCGTTACCCCATGAAGCTCCTTGGAAAATCTGATGCCAAGCTCAGTAAAATACTCTTCAAGTTCAGCTATACTTTTAGTTACCCTTGAATCCGGCTGAAGCTTGTGGTCATAAAGATAATACTTACCTATCAAGCCTTCAAGGTTTTCCGGAACCTTATACTTTCCATACCTTGTAACACATACAACGACGGCTTTTGCCCATGGGTATGGAATCTCCGGTCTTGCATATCTTTTTGTATTTCCAAGCATTGGTTTTGATTTCGGGCAATCCTCAATACGCTGATCCAAAATTTCTTCATAATCTCTTAGCTTATCCAGCTTTATCATTCCACAGCCTTCAAAACCAAGCTCAAGCGCTTTATTTCTGATTTTCTCTGCCAAATCATTTTGATGCATATAAAAACCTCCTGTTATTCTTTCTATTAGTTAGACATAAGCAGGAAGAAAAGGTTACAGGTTTCTTAGTCTTTATTTAATATCGTCCATTCCTTTTTTTTGATTCCCTCTTTGATCCTATTGGCTAAATATTTATCTATATCCTGCGGATACAATACTTTGTAAATATCACGCAGGTTTCTGAGTTCACTGATTTCTCCTGCAACCTGCAAATCAATCTTCGGGATTTTATTTTCTATCTCTTCTTTTGAAAACCAACCTTGTTCAATACCAAACCGGACCCATTGGATACAATGACAGGGGTTTGACTTTTTAATAAGCGCACATCTGTCCTCCATATATCCGAACCATCTTTGTTTTGCTCTATGTATAGTGGTTTTAACCTTGCTTAACGAACATTCTAATATTTCTGCCACCTGCTTATATGGTAAACCTAGGGTTATGGCAAGGCAAAAAATCTTTCTCTGTTCACAAGGCAAGCATGTCGTAAGACAATTTAGACATTTAACCCTTACCTCCTTGGCGATATAAAGCGTTTCCGGATTGCTAGAAGGATTTTCATCAAATATATCATTTAATGAATACCCCATATCTTCTGTGAGAACTTCTACTGGCATTTTCATTTTCCTCTGCTTCATGTAACTATTTCCCACATTTAAAGTAATCCTGTATATCCAAGTAAAAAACGAACTGTCCCGATGAAAAGTGTCAAATGAACGAAAAGCTCTACAGAAAGCTTCTTGGGTTATTTCTTCCGCATCATTCTCATTACCCGTTAAACTAAGCGCCAAACGATATACTTTTACATAGCTATCATCATAATACTTTTCAAATACATCATTAAAACGATCACTCAAAAAATCATACCTTTCTGTATCTTTGAAATAACCTTCTATTTATTCTATCAAGCTCCGCAACTGCTACGTGTATTGTGCCATTAGCTGAAATACACGCTTCAAATGTATCAAAGCTTTCCTTTTGATTGGTCAGGTTTGTGCTGAAGCCGCCCCACGCCAGAAGCTCCGGATCAAAAACGGCCGCTAGACATTCTTAATGTGCTTTGTCGCATCGCTGTCCGATGGGTCCTGGATCCTTTCTCCTCCTGAAAACAGCATATAGCTTCTGTCACCCTTGGTCAGAATCCTGAAGTCCTCGGTAGCTGGACTTGGGCCGGTTTCCGGTTTCACAAACACCTCTCTGGCGGAAACGGTATTTGAAGGATATTCCGTATTTGTATATCCGGAAACCGGATTATTAAATGACTCGCCTGATGAAACCTCCAGTATATATTGGGACTCTCCGTCCACGTCGTTCCAGTAGAGATCAAAATACTGAGCTGAAACCGTCGGGTTTTGACCCCAGGCAACTTTGTCCGCATTCCCGTTTTCCAGGGTGGTACGTGTGGCAATACAAAGGGAACCGCATCTGAATCATTGTCGCCGCTTCCTTCATGCGTGCTGCTTCCCTCAAAAGAATACCATGCTCCGGTTTTGTGTCTATGTTGTCAGCATGTGATACGGATACCAATGAAAAACCGTTTTTTCCCCTCTTGGCCACAATACATCATCTGGACTATCGTCTCCACGTGCCTGGAGTTGACATAATGCTCTAATAATTAATCAATGCTGGTTTATAGTCGTCAGGCAATTCTTCTTCACTTAAAAATTTGAAATTGTCATCATTCAATATTGGTATAAATACTTCGTATGGAATCCCAGAAAACTCACAGGCATAATTACTGGCTCCGAACCACCTGCCCTCTTTGCTGCTCAAATTTAAACCTCTGGCAAATTTGGTATAGTTTGAGCAATCATGAACTGCTAAATCCCAGTTTTCTTCATCGGCTATTTTCATGAATTTCAGGGTTAATTCCCTACTCCAAATTGGAGATATATAGCCATGTCTGGAAATATACATGTTTTCCCCATAATAATTGCCTATGTTATTTTCATTTAAATGTAATTCTGCACAATTGATAAAATCGAGTTCTGTCTCTAAGATCGCTTGCTTTTTCTTAAAAAATGCTTCGAAAAACTCAGGAGTCATTGGCGTTTCAATACCTACACTTTTTATATATTTTTTCGCTATTCCAATATTTTCAATAACTTTGTCTGAACAGTTAGAAGCACCTAGGTTAAAACGTATCTCGCTAAGACCGGCTTCGCCTAATGCTTTCAATGTCTCTGACCTGGCTAAAGTGCCATTTGTGTATAAATGCTGATGAATTTGAGCATCACAAAATTTCTTTATAACCGAATAGTATTTTTCAATTTCCATGAATGGCTCTAAATAGACGTAGGAAATGCCAGTGGGTTTCTGGTGGATGGACAGAAGTAAATCAATATCCTTCTCATAAAATTTAGTTCCTCCAATTTCCCACATACCTTCTCCAACAGGAGGAATATCTTCTAGCTGGCCATAATTATAGCAGAACTTACACTCTAAGTTACATTTGTTCGTTTTCCTAATTGCACTCAAACCAGTGCCCAACAGACAAGAACGACATCCTTTTGGGAATTTATTTTCATTTCCCACATATAAAGTTCTATTCTCCAAAGTTTTTAAACCACTAATTTTCGACATTAACGTATCATTTCTATGATCGATCGCTGCCTCAATTTGTGAAAAGGTAGAGTAAATGATTTCTTCATGTTTTGTGCTAATCTTCTCTTCCTCAGTCAATTGTGAAAAAAAATCAAACCATATCAACGCATCTTTCTTTGAAATTTTCATAACGTATCCTCCAAATAAATTTGATTCTTCATATGTTTAAAGTGTCAACTTATAAATTAATAATAACACACAATGTTTACAGCGTTAACCATATATGATATTATTATTTAATGTATCTTTGTAAGTAAAGGAGTAAAATAAATGACAAAAGCAAAGTATCATCATGGAGATTTAAAAAAGACGTTGATAGTAAACGGCCTTCATTTACTTAATAAGGAAGGCTATGATGGGTTTTCTCTTCGCAAGGTAGCTATTCTCTGCGGTGTAAGTCACGCAGCACCATATAAGCATTTTAAAAATAAGGAAGAGCTGATATTTGCAATTATAAATGAGGTCTCTGAAAGCTTCATTTCAATGATTAAGCAGGTTGCGGCAGAACCGGCATATGATGCCCGTACTCGCTTGTTGGAAATGGGAAAGCAATATGTCCGCTTCATGGTAGAAAATCCGGATTACTTCAAATTCATTTTTCTTACTGATCACAACAATCCCATAGTACTTAAAGGCAACCAATTTGAACTCAGAGAAAATCATCCTTTTGGCATTGCCATGAGCATTGTAACGGACTACCTGATCTCAAGCAATCAGATAGATGACAATGCTGATATAAAAGTTCTGTCGGTCTGGAGTATGATTCATGGCTTAACGGTGTTTCTTGTAAACAGAACAATTGGGTACCAAGGAGACTATGAGCAGTTAGTTACGAAGCTGATGGAAGAGACAAAGATTCTATAGATGGATAAAGTCATTTGTTTCTGAAGAAATCATTGATCTTTGCTTCCCATGCTTTGTCATAATGGATATTTTCCTGGATGTATCTTGAGAATTCAACAGCTTGCGGCAGCACCTCATATGTATCACCACTCTGTTTTTCGTATTTAATACGCGCAGACCTGTTGATTCTGCTTCTCTCGCTGGCCAGCATAAAACGACTCAGTCGAAATATTATCATACTACATCCTCTTGCCATGCGAAACCCAAAGTTCTCTCCCATTGTCTCCAGGTACCTTACAATAGAGGCTCCTCCGAATATACCTGAAGGGAGTAGCTGGGAGAGACAAAGACCACTCCGTCTGAACCATTCAGCTTCTTAAGCAATACGTCCCGGTCATCTTTTAAGGGACAGGATTCCTCTCCTTTATCAAAGCATAAACAGCAGCCAAATCAGCAATACCGAAGGGCTCTGTAGAACTTTTTGATCTCCAAGTCCGAGAGGATCAAAAGCGAGTACGGTAAAATGTTTCGGCAGAGGTGAGTTGGCAGCCCCCACCGGATTCTTGATATCTGCTCCAATACCGTTGATGAAAAGCAACAGCGGCTCTCCTTTAGAATATTTGACATTTCAAATGTTAAAATTTTATAGAATTATTCGTTCAAGAATATACCTGCCAATATTCTTGGATCAGGCATCTTATAGCTTCCTCCAAAAGCTGCTTTATTCAAGGCAAGTCCTTTTATGGATGTCCAGAAAACAACCGACAAATCCCTCGCATCATAGTCCTTAATTGTGCCCTCCTTTTGACCTTCAATTAAGATACGTTCAATTACTTCATAAGGCAAAGAACTTCCTTGGCTGATGATTTCTTTAGCCTCCCTCGGTATGGCTTCTGATACTGTTGCCTGCAAAATAAGCAAATAATAATATGAGGTATTCTTGTTAGCATCAAAGCCTTGAAGCAGTTTCTCAATTGCCATTTTGATTTTTTGGTGGGGCGGCAAAGGAAGCTTCTCCAATTCAATACAAGCAGCATTCATCCTATCTAAGGCATATTTGATCAACTCACTAAATATTTCTTCCTTAGATTTGCAATAATGGTACATTAAACCCTGGGAGATCCCTGCAGCAGCGGATATATCAGTGATTCTAGTAGCAGAAAGACCCTTTGTTGCAAATAGCATCAAAGCACTGGACAATATCTGTTCCCGCCGTTCGTCCTTTATTTTTTGATTTAGTTCTTTATTCCTAGCCAAAGCAGTATCCTTTCGTTGGTTGAATTTTTATTCAATATAATTATATCATGTTTTGTCTGACTTTCAATAGTATTCTTAAGTAATTCCTCTTCACTGGACTACCCCTGAAAAAGCAGAGTCAAAAATGGCAACTATACTACTTAGGAAGGGGTAGTCCATAGCTTCGTATAATCTGACTACTACACAACACATAAATAGTCCATCCCAATGCAATTAGGCTTTCTTATCTGAATTACGTTTTATAGTTGTTATCCTTCAGAAGAGCCAATGTCATCAGAACTATCGCTTCCATGTGTGTTTTGGCAGCAAGGTGATACAAATACGCAATTTTGTCTTGCTCTTTTTTTCTAATTATTAAACAATGTTGTAAAAGAGTAATATTAATTTATTCTGATAATGGTTTGATTTCTAAGTTACAATTGTTAATAACAATACATCCATTCTTGATGAGTGCGGATACTCTTTTACCAATACAAGCATAATCCTCAATCGGGTTTCCGTCAATTATGGCCAAATCAGCTGTTTTCCCTGCCTCGATTGAGCCAAATTCATTTTCCAATCCCATTGCTTTAGCTCCATTTATTGTGGCATACCTGAGAGCATCTATTCCAGCAAGTCTTTTATTCAAAACTTTATGACACAAATCAAGCATGCCCAACTCAATATCTATATTAGCATCATTTACAGGAAAGAATCCCCCATCATTTGCAAAGCTCATCCTGGGTAATGCTCCGGCTTCAATTAAGAGTTTAACATTTTCAAGCCAATTTACTGCTCCTTTTAACTGTTTGATTAAAAGAGGTTTCATATCAGGCATCATGAATTTCTTAAACTCACCTACTTCAATACTTTTTATGCCTTCTTGTATGCTATCATGAAATTCCGGTATCCAGTACTCCTGAATTAAATTAGGAAGAGTTTTTCCCTTATAATCTGTCAGCATTTCAACATAAGGATGCTTACCTTCAGGAACATCATTTATCTTCCAAGCTCCTACATATGCGCCAGAAATTGTTGGCTCAATAAGGCTATTTGAATTCATAAACAATTCAATCTCGGAAGAGTTCATTACCCTGTCTGTAGGCATATGTGCTATTGAATGCACCCCCGCATTGATTGCCCGTGTAAAGGAATTTACCTCTATATGGTGCATGGTAGTTTTTATACCGCGGAGTTTTGCTTGGTCTACGATGGCACTCATTTGTTCCTCAGACATAAATGGCAGCTTTTTCTCAGTTTTGAGACGGTGGTAGTTTTGCTCTCCAAGCTTAATATAATCAGCATGGCGCTCCTCTATCGCTTTATCTACAATTTCTCTCACCTGCAGGGCAGTAGCATCCTTGTGAAAAACCATCACTGAGGATTCGGGGTCGCTGTATTTTAACCCCATGCCTAATAGGGGAAGTAAAAAGTCAATAAATCCAAGGCTTTCTGCCATAAAGTTGCCTAATAAATTCACAATAATTGACTGATATATTCTGGGACCAAGGATTTCTCCTTTTTCAATTCTTTCTTTTAAAGCTCTATTATTTTTCAAAGGCGTGTAAAAAGTACCACAATCACGTACTATTGTAACTCAATGTTCCAAACAATCGCGCATTCTTTTTTCGATTTGTTTGTCTTGGTACTTCTTTACCAAGTTCAGCATTTTGAATGAATATATAAGAGACGGAACAACCATTTGAATATGAGTATGCGTATTAATTATCCCAGGGATAACGGTTTTGCCCATAAGGTCTATCTCAGAATCAGCCCTTGCTTGTTCTCTCTGCAAAGGATTAACCAGACTTACAATCTTGCTATCCCGAATAACTACATCTAAACCTTTACTAAAATAGCACCCATTGGTAACATCAACAAATCTTCCATTAGTAAGCCTAACATTGCTTCCCTTTGGTACATGCTCACTCATTATAAATCCCACCTTCACAATCACCATGCTTGAAATCTTAACATTACTAGTTATCAAAGCAACGTAATTTAATATCTAAAACCCTTTCAAGTTTTTATAACTAGATATCTGTTAAGTTTCAAGATCTCCTGCAAAATCTCATTAAAACCATACAGTATTTCCCACATTATATCATACAATTTCTCAAAACTGATATTTTCCGCGCTTTAATTTAATTACGCACTCAACATACTGTCCAGCTTAACATCAGCAAGGTGTTTATTCTCTATTTTGGTGCCTACCGGAATGTCCTCCGCTGCCCGCAGCACCATGACCATTTCCCTTTTTCTCGGTTGTTACAATATTGTTGCACTTTTTTCAAAGTGTGCCTTGTAATGTGGAGTCCCCAACCAGAATCAAAATGGTGACCTCTCCCTGCCATGTATTCTATTTCTTTGTGTCCCCACATACTACTTCAACAGCCACTGAAACATTAATGTAATTTTTTATCTCCTTATTGCGAGGTTTTTTACCGTTTTCGGTGAACACCATATGCCTCGTAAAGTGCTTAAATCTAAGGATTTCTACATATATACTCCTTGTATCAACACAACACACTCCACGCAGATGGTGTGTTCTTGTTAGCATATTCTGAATATGTGAGAAAATTCGATGCTTGGCACCTGTTCTCCTATGTATATCGTTTACTAATTTCATCTGCAATTAACGATTTAGCAATATTCATTGCATCAATTATCTTCCGAAAGCTCTTGTAGTGAAATGATTCCAAATCGTGTTTTCTTTGAGCCGTTTCACACTTACTTATGACAGATGCTACCGGTTTAAGAGCATTAATTAATTCTTCTTTCGAATATCTCTCAATCTCACTGTCCTCTGTAATTAGTGCCTTCGAAATATACATAGCCTTTATTCTGTTCTTAAGAAGAGTATATTGAGAAGTCCCCTCCGCAAATTTAGGTTGTATCTTTTCACATTTACTAATAGTAGATGATACAACTTCTAGTGCATCTGAAAATTCATCTCTTGTATATTTGCCCATGTCATTTTACCTCATTACTTTCTCATTTGCTGAATTTCAATTCAATTACATATGAAGTCATTTTGCTTTTTACTTAGCAGACTTCATATTTTTGAACTGTATGAAACATATTTATTTAAAGGGCAATTTGATCCCACGCCAACCGCTTACATCACATTGGCCATACTTATTATCACCAACAGCTATCACCGTTCCATCCAACTTAAGTCCAACTGAATGGCGAGGACCTGCAGCTATGGCATTCTTAGTTTAATTTTTTTTATATCTCCCATGAAATGGTCTCTATTATTATCCATAGTTATACCTCATCAAATTTCAATTTAATACGATTAACTCATATATCACCAATTTACATTTCTCATTATAGCAGACTGACAAGACCCTGGTGCGATAGTGGAGGTTTTAAAATGTGTTTCATACTAAAGCAAAATTCCCTCGAACCATCAGGCTGAGGGAAAATAAAGCATACATCTAAAAACCTTTAAACCGTCTATTTCCTTTCTTTCAGCGCTAAGGCCTCACAATGGATGGTGTGTTCTAGTTAGCTTAGAGCAAGTAATAAAAAATCGTGATGCCTAATGCCCTATTTTACAGTTTTACTTGGATAGATAGTCCCTATAATTTTCAACTAGGAAATTGATATTGGGAATCAATTTACCCCCTTTCCATGATTTATAGGGTTCATTTAGGCAATCTTCATTGACTTCTTCAATATCTTTATTGCCCCTTACTACTTCTCTAGCTAATTCCTCCACCTTTTTTATATATAGCAAATTAAGATCAATATCCTTCTTACATCCTATATTTCCATGACCTGTTATCAATATTTCAAAATCAATAGCTTTGAGATTCTCAAGTATCTGTATCAAATTGAACGGGTTACCGCTACCCAGCCATGGATGGCGGTCCACAAACACCAGATCTCCGCCAAACAGTATTCTTTTATCGGGAATATACAGTACTGTATCACATTCCGTGTGCCCGTTATAATAGTTGGAGAGTTCTATCTGATTCTTTGAGCCTGTAATGTTAAGCTTATCTGAAAAACTTATATTAGGACGCACTAATTGAAATTCATCGTGCGTGAGTATATCAATATACAGAAGTTGCTCCTTTATCTGCTCAGAAGCCTTGCTTTTTTCCTCCTTTGCCAACAGTTTCTGGAAGTGAACACGCATATTAGCACCATTTTCATGATAGTATTTGACCATATCCAGATTTCTACCTAGTATTAAATCTCTGGTAATAACACTGGAAATTAGACCGGCTTCCTCTGTAAAAGCTAGGTTTCCGCCAGTATGGTCAATATGGTAGTGACTATTCACGACATACCTTATAGGTTTACCTATATGATTCTTTACTGATTCCTTCAATTCTATAGCAGCATGAGGGGACAAGAAGCTATCAAACAACAAGATCCAGTCGCCTAAATCCACGATACCCGCATTGCTGAATGCTTCACTCCCTGCTGTTGAAATTGCTGAATACACGCCATCAGTTAATTCGGCCAAGTCAAAGTTCTCATATTTCCTAACTATATTTTTCATAATAACACTCCTTAATAATTACTTTCTAGATATGTCAACAATTCATTATAAATGCACTCTGCATCCTTTAAATATTCTTCAAAGTACTCAAGCTTCTTGGCGATTAAATTCAGTGTCAAGCTAGTTTCATTCCTAATGTCAATCATACTAGTATCCAATTGTGCCATAACTACATAATAATCAAGCTTCTTTTCATAGTTCGCCATAGCCTCCAATAAATGTTCCATTCTAGATTCACTGGTTTTCATATAATAAGCCAATGCATCTAGTATTACACTCAGTTTATTACTAGGCAAACCCTTAAATTCTTTCTCCATATATGTCACCTCCTTTCAAATGCTTGCTTTTAAATAAAAACAAAAGCAAAGACCCATCTAACTCATGTATTAGATAGGTCTTTGCCGCAAAATATAACCCCCTTGAATAATTCAAGGGGGTTACTTCCACTATTTGTTGTTTATATAATAAAACTCCTCATACAAATTGTCAAGTACATTGTAAAATTTTCTCAGCTATTTTAATCTAATGCCTAGTAAGCATCCTACTCTTTAACCACCAATGCTACGGCCTGACAATAGATGGTGTGTTCTAGTTAGCATACACTTATACTAACTCAATAACTGGATAACTTTGGTGCCTGGCACTTAATCTATTTCCAAATAGTCCCTTGCGGAATGATTTTCATAAGGCATATTTCATCACCCATTTTTATGCTTTTTAATAGTTCCACATCTACTTTACACTCAAAAGCTCTTTCAAAAAGGACTTTACTATACCCAGTTGTACATTGACACCAAGTATCAGTAACTAATCTATCCACATCTGCAAGCATTGGACATGGGCAGAAAGGAAATTGAAGAAATAGTTCTCCATTTACACTGTACATTCCTGCTGCTTTTGCTTTGTCTAAGTTTCCAAACTCCTCCATACTGGATGATAGTGCTACTAGTTCTTTCACCAGAGCTAATTTTTCATCCATTCCATATCCGCACTGACAATTCATTCTAATCTGATTAACTTCCAACTTATCAAAGTGGTTTTCTAACCTCATCATTGTAGACTTTACCCATGTCGGATTACTCTCTGTCCTAGCCGACTCGTCTTTTCCGAATACTATTTCTCTTGCTGTTTCATCACTGCTCGCACTTTTGACAGCTCCATATATTACCTGTTCCTGAATTTTTCTTATATCAAACATTTTAATACCCTCCATTTTTTGTTTCATTTTGCTGTAGATTATAAGTTTATTAAATCATAGCTAATACAATCCCACTGCCATGATCTACCTCTTTTGTTTCTATTACTTCTAAAAACATAAAACAGACTCCTTTCAAATAGAACTATATATCTGTTACAGTTCTAATTATAGTAAGAAGTCTGCTTATTTACTTCTGAATTCTTGCTCTATTTTATAGGTATGCATAAATCCATTACAACATGCATGTTCTCTCTATCAACCATCCGATAAATGCCTAATCCATATCTTTCATCCATTTCATAACCGCTATATGCCAACCAAATATTGAATATGCCCTGAAAAGCAACAAAAATATCTTGTATCAATCCATTAAAACGGTAAACTGCGAATTTTCCCCCTTGAATAGTTGTAACATTCTCAAGAGAACAACTTTTATCAACAGTCATGCATATATCATATAAACATTGATCTACATTTGTAATAGAGGGGTCATGATAGGACTTTTCAATCAATAGTGTATCTTCCTTTAAATATTCTTTATATTTTTCCGTGAAGTCATACCAATTCTTTCCTAGCTCTATATAGTTTCCGATATGTCTTTCATAAACAACCAAGAAGTCATCTAATTCCTTTATTAGGATACGCTTATTATATTCTTCGAATGATTGAAATCTGGCAAGCTTGTCCGGGTAAAAGGGATGGGGTAAACATGTTATATTCATACTCTTTCGGTATTCAGCCGGAGAAATATTATGGTGCTTCCTAAATGCCGAACTGTAATTTGATGGACTATATCCATAATCAAATCCAATTTCGGTAATAGACTTGTCGTTTTCCGTTTTGAGTCTTACTGCACTATGTTCCATTTTTAAGCGTTTGATAAAGGCGTAGATACTTTCTCCTGTTTCAGCCTTGAAGATTCTACAAAAGTAATATTTTGAAATATGACAGTGTGCTGCAACGTCTTCGAGGGAAATCTCCTCATCTAAATGTCGCAAGATATACTCAATACTTTTATTTACCAACTCGTTTGTAATCATAAGCACAACTCCTATTGCTTTCTATTTCTATTTTAAAACAAAACCAATGTAGTCAAGATGCTATCACACATACATAATATATCATTACTTACCAACTTATTGAATAAAAATCCTCTGATGAAAATTCGCCATCAGAGGATTTTTATTCTTATTCTACTCCCTAACAACCAACGCTACAGCCTCACAATGCCTTGAGTAGACAAAAATGATGTCGTGAAGACACATTAGTTCCTAGGCGACAGGCGCCACTTAGAATACGAAGCGCCTCCATCTTATGTCTCATTTGGCTTTTAATTTTGCTCACAATTTCACTACCCACATACTTTGAATGAAACAGACATAAACTGCTCAATCAAAGATTTTTATCGGTTAACATCTTAATAAAAAGAGGAACTATATCGGGGTCAAACTGGACTCCGGCTTTACGGTAAAGCTCATCCATGGCTTCGTTTATACTCACGGCAGGTTTATATGGCTGGTTGTGGGTCATAACATCAAAAGCATCCAAAATGGATATAATACGCGAATTAAGAGGAATCTCTTCTTCTTCAAGTCCTTGAGGATAGCCTTGGCCATTCCACCACTCTTGATGATATAAAATGATATCACCGAGATGTGCAAATTCTCCGGAAGCACGGGCAATTCGGTAACCAATTTCCACATGCTTTTTAACAATATGCCATTCTGATTCGTCAAGCTGAGTCTTCTTCAGAATAATGCTTTCCGGTATGCCGATCTTTCCAATATCATGCAGATGTATAGCTTGTACAAGGTATGTAAGGTTTTCTTTGTGAAAATTGAGAATCCGAGCCAGCTCTTTAGCCATAGTTTCCATTCTTTCGAGATGTTCTTTGGACTCATAGTTTTTTTTCTGTAATAGGCTGTCGAGGGTCTCAACTATAGCACCCCTGGCTTTCTTACCTTCAACAAGCTTAGTTCCATACATTATATCTTCAGCTTCTTTTAAAACGCTTGTTATATCCGTTTCAATATCGATTTTGGTTGATACGCCCAGGGATATGCTTAGCATCATATCTGTTTCCTGGCTGCTTTTACATGCTTCGTTAATCTCATTTCCAATCCTGGAGGCTGTTTCTTTGTCGGTGTTTGGAAGAATAATCGCATACTCATCCCCACCCCATCTTGCTATAATGTCATTCTGCCGACATGCTTGCTGAATGATGTGTGCCACCGCTTTTAGCCAATTATCCCCCTCCTGGTGACCAAAAACATCATTAACAAATTTCAGGCCGTTCATATCGCCAACAATCAGGGAGACAGGCAGACAGTCAATATTATTTCCCAGTTCCTGTATTTTTTCATCAAAATAATTCTTGTTATATAATCCCGTCAATTCATCATGAAAAGTAAGATAGGATATCCGTGCCATACCCTGCTCAATTTCTTTTTTCTGCTCTTTTAGAAAAAGTTGAATGAGCCCGATGGCGTTAAAGAGCAGTATTATTTGTGAAACAATATAAGGAGCCATCCGTGGCATTTCCAAAATATAAGAAAAAATAATTGCATTCCCGACCCAGACTATATTTAACAAGCCTATAAACAATGCAAGCTTTCCAAACTTTTTTTCTAATCTGATCATGACCCAGCCTACACAGAAGGAAAGGGCAAATACCGATAAAGAGGTATATTTAATCAGCTGCAGATCGGTGCAATTCTGGTTCACGAAGATAATAAAGGGAAAGAACCAGACTATTCCGGCACTAATAAGCAGTGGTATTCCTTTTTTTAAACGCAGGAATATCAGGGTACCCCAGAATATCAAAAGGTTTGCATAAAAATATGAGCTTAAGCTAAGCAGTAAAACCAGGTGGTTTTGTCTCAGCAGGGCAGGGAAAAATGCATCAAGGCTATAATTGACAGCAATGGTGATCCAGCCAAAAAACCACAGTCCAAGAAAATGCCTGTGGTCAAACATGAAAATATAGATATATAGCATTAGTAATACAGAAATAGCACCCAGTGAGGCAATTAATAGCAATGTTGAAGTATTCATATTTGCTCCAATCGTAAGCTACTTTCTTTATTTCAATTTTACCAAATATTCATACAAATAGCTAGATACCCCTTGCTGTTATAATTCCATATGGGGTCAGGCTTGAATTATTCACTTATCTTCAAATTTACGTATTAATTCATCAACCTATTGAGTGCCTCCACTTTTCCCACTTATAATTTTCGAAATCATTGATGGTGGCAGGTTTAGCTCATTTGCCAGTTCTTTTTTTGATACATCCGTGTACTTCTCACTTAATCTGACTATCGCTTTCCTGACATCAGAGTATTTCTGAATCTTGGTCTTTCTTATTATTTCCTCAATAGAAACTTCTGCTTCTTTACACACTTTATTTATAATAGCTTCAAGTCTGATTTTCCTACTTACTACCATGGGTTGCTTTGAGTTGTATTTCACCATTATTACCTCGACACATTACATGATAAAATGCTCCCGGATATTCAATTCTAGGTGTTCTTGGCATAAACTAGCACCCCCCCATCATTTTATATTATAGTATTAATAAGGGTATAATCCAAGCCTGACCCCATTTTTCCTCATTCGGTCTTGTATCTCTTTATCTTCAAATAGCAATTCTGGAATGTATTCACCATTGTCAAACATATCCATGAATACTTTCTCGTCTTTTGTAAGAAGCATTAAACCAGCGATGTAATCCTTAACGATTTTCTTTGCCTACTCTAATTCAAATTGTCTTTTCTCTTTATCACAGGTAAAAGTTCTGTTTTTATTCTTTGTATAACCTTGAGATAGCATATAGCGATCAAAGTGCTATTTATTAACTCACGATGTTTCAGCATTTCTTCTCCACTATTATTGATTAAAAAGTCCATATCGATATCTATAGAAAGTTGAGGTAAATTAAAAATCATTAGATTAATCGCTGTGTCGTCTTTTTGAGCAAGGCTTTCTTAAAAAATCGGATTTGTATTCAGATACTCCAGTATATCTGTCAGCCTTGATATTCTTCTCTCCATGGTTTTCCCATAAAAAATCCCTTCTGAACATATTTATAATTATACTATCAGTAAGACTATCGCTACGACAATAACTGTCTAACTGTCGTGCCTGCAATCTATTATATGAAGAAAAAAAGCAGCTATCAGTGGTAATTGACAGCTGCTTTCGACATGCTAATTGTAAATTATTTCAATTTCTATTAAATAGATGCCACACAATTGCGACCATTGTCCTTAGCTTTATAGCAAGCTTGATCCGCCTTGTCCAACAAATCTCCGAAGCTACCATTGTCCCATGTATGCGTTGCTACGCCTACACTGATGGTACAACGAATCTGCTCGTCACTTGCTGCACAAGCATGAGCATCAAAATAAGCTCTCAATTTTTCTGCTAGTTGGATTGCTGCATCAAAACTCGTATTTGGCAATAATACACAAAATTCCTCTCCGCCCAAACGCGCCACCAAATCCGTGCTACGTACACTGCTTCTAAGCATCTTTGCAACACATCTTAATACATCATCGCCGACCATATGGCCATAAGTGTCGTTGACTCGTTTAAAATAATCCAAATCGATGAAGAGCAGGGATAATGGCAACCCTGTCCGGTCTATGACGCCAACCTCTGCCACGCCGCGCTCCAGAAAATAGCGACGGTTCCATAGCCCTGTCAATTCATCTGTTATCGCTAATTCCTTAAGATTTTCTTCTGCTCGTACTCGGTCAGTCACATCGCGATAACGCCACAGTTGACCGATTAATTCTCCATTTTCAAGCACTGGACAGGTGTATTGTTCCAATACTTGTCCATCTTCTAAATAGACCATATCCAACATCTCCTTTTGAGAAAAGAGTCGTTCGGTCTTTGATCCTTCATCTTCTAACACCCTAGACAAATCTGACTGTATGTCAGCATATTTTTCATTCATATGAATAACTTGCGCCCCAACACTTAACACGAGAATTGCATCGCTCGTCGCATCCAAAATCAGCTTTAGGTCATCTGTTTTCTTCTTCAGAGATTTTGTCGCCATCTCTACAATACGATTGGCAATCTCTGCAAGTTCACTATTGGAATAGGAGTACTGCGTACTAATTTGCCTAATGTCTTTACCTAATGTAAGCTCTTCGATGTGATCTTTTAATAAATTAATGGGTTTTACAAAACGCTTCTCGTAAAGCTTCACTTGGCCAATAGCCAACACCAAACTTAAGAAAACTAACGCCATAACACTATAAATCAGCATGACTATAATCGGAGCTGTTACCTCAGAGAGATCGATGGCCGAGACGATAATCCAGTCCGAAGAATCCAAAACTTGATAATAAGCAAGCCTCTTAGCCCCCTCCAAGTTATAATGTATAAATCCAGAATCTGAAGAAAACTGTTGTGATAAGCCTGGGACAATTAAATCTGCGGATTGATGCAAGAACTCCCTGTTCTTATGTACAAAGACTTTTCTATTTTTATCCAGCACGTAATTAGTCTGGGAATCAAAATAGGTCGCTTGCAGCATAAGGGATTTAACATACTCAAGGGTACAATCCACCGCCATAACGCCTACTAAATGACCCTCGCCATCGAACATCGCTAGAGAAACAGAAACCAACCACTCCTCGGTTTTTGCATCTTGATATGGTAGACCCACTGAAATATCTGGATACCGCTCCACAGCTGATTTATACCAAGGGCGCAAGCGTGCATCAAAATCCGCTGTCGGAACATAACCTTCAATTAACAGCGAACCATCTTCATATCCTGCAAAAGAATATTTGATATTGGGATTAGCTCGTGTCGTCGCTGCAAATAGCTGCAATAGACCACTTTGCGCTGGGTAGTTGTCCGAGTCATAATCCATCGCTCCAGGAAAAGCCGCATTTGTTTTAGCCGACATCACTAAACTCTCTAAGACACCATCAGTGTATGTTGCTATATGTAAATTCGCTGTTTTAAGTGTCTGGCGGGCGTTTTCAAGTCTCAGCATATAAACACTCACCAGAGTTAGCGCAATAAAAATCATAGAAATAATCAGAACACTGGTTAATCCCGTCACAAAAAACTCGCCTTTAATTGTCCTTTTGTAAAATTTGAGCATTCAAATCTCCTTTCAAACTGACCATGATAGTTTAATCCCTACTGATTATTTCAATTTCCATTTAGAATGATTTGCGTTTTTAACTTTACGTCTATTAATAAGAAGTTTACTGATCAAGCATAAATCTAGCTTTACCATTAGAAAGTCTGACTTGAGTAAAATCAGTATACCACACCTTGTTCTTGTATTGCACTGAAAAAAGGCGATTTAAAAGATTCGGGAATACAGAGAAGGACAAGGGGGTTATATCAATATCAACCTATCCCCCTGTCCTTTCGTTCCCATATGCTCCCTGCTTATTCCTCTTCTTAAAGCTAAACAGCAGCTGCTTTCTATAAAAGTCCCTTCTTGTACTCCCATCAGGCTGAGGGTCCCCCAAAATTTGTACCAGCCTTAATGAGAATTTTTGGACCCTTTGAGGGTCCCCCACTTTTTGTACCACTCTTTATGAGAATTTTCGAACCTTTAAATCGCTGGATTTATTGCCGCAGAAGCGAACTCGAACGGCGTCATGTATGTTAGTCCGCTGTGCGGTCTGAACTCATTGTAGTCTTTTCTCCAGTTTTCTATCTTATTTCTAGCATCTTCCAAGGACATAAACCAATTGGTGTTCAAGCATTCATCCCGAAGGCTTCCGTTGAAGGATTCGATATGTGCGTTATCCGTTGGTTTTCCTGGCCTTGAGTATTCTAATTGAACGTTATTCAAGTAAGCCCAGGCATCTAAGGATCTTGAGATGAACTCTGGACCGTTATCGACTTTAATTTTCTTTGGTAGACCTTTAGTTAATCCAATATCAGATAGGGTATAAGCTACAGCCTCGCCCTTAATGGATTTATCGACACAAATAGCTAGACACTCACGGCTGTAAGTATCTATGATTGTCAAAGCTCTGAATCTCTTCCCGTCATAGAGCTGATCAGATACAAAGTCCATCGCCCAGCATTCATTTACAGCTGATGCTAAGTTTTTATCTGGTACTCTAGGCTCACTGATTTTCTTTCTCTTAGACTTATTTCGAAGGTTCAAGCCTTCTTCCTTGTATAACCGATATACGCGCTTATGGTTGATATTCCACCCTTCGCGCCTGAGTAATATATGTATTCGCTTATACCCGTATCTTATGCGGGTAGCTGCTATTTCTTTAATTCTCATTCGTAGGAACGCCTGCTCGTCCTTTTTAGGTTTATATCTATAGGCATTTCGGTTGATCTTTAATACTTTGCAAGACCTGCGTTCGCTTACTTCATAAGCTTTCTGCAAGTACATTACAAGTTCCCTTTTGGCAGCAGGCTTTAGAGCTTTTTTGATAGTACATCCTGGAGCATCGCTTTATCCAAGCTAAGATCGGCAACAAGTTGCTTGAGCTTCCTGTTTTCTTCTTCAAGCTGCTTAAGCTTCTTAACATCGCTAGGAAGCATTCCACCGTATTTATTTCTCCAGCGGTAGAAGGTTTGCTCGGATATTCCGACTTTCCTGCAAACTTCCTCAATAGGGGTTCCAAGTTCAGCTTGCTTCAGTACGAATGTAATCTGTTCTTCTGTAAATTTCTTTCTCATTTTTACTCCACTCCCTTGTTCTGATTTTATCATTTTTCTCATTGAGAGTGGACCATAATTTTGAGGAGAAGATCACTGTCCCCTAGTCTCTCATGGGTAAATCCTCCAACAATTTCTGATTTGCATTATAGAATCACTATTACTCTTACTGTCCCTTTTTATCCCGTTTGGTTATCTTATGCTTAGTGCCTTTATCGTCGCATGTAATCCACTCCCCTACGGGTTCTCCTTTTTCAAAATGCCCTGAACGTTTTATTGTACCATCCGGTCGATACCATTCCCAATAACCTTCGGGCTGCCCATTCACCATCTTGCCCTTCGACCAAACTGTAGTCCCATTGGCGTGGTACTTAATTGTATATCCATCAATCACTTCTAGTTTCTTTTCTTTCACTCCATTAGGATGAACAAGGTCACATTTTTCATTTTCCATCTCTTCTATTCCTCCTTGTCAAGTAATCATGTATTCTACTCTCTGACCACCAAGACGACCATGTCACTTATGTCTTTTATGTTGTGGCTTCTATCCATTTATCAACAACTTCTTTTAACATTATGCTATTATTCTGAATTTCCACTAGACTCTTAAATGATGCAATTGCTCTGTCGTTTTCCTTCCATATCAAAATATCATATTTCTCACTTAATAATCTTTCCTCTAGTTGCTCCTTAACCCTTGCTCCACGATGAAATATAACTTGAAGCTGTTTTTGTGGATTGATTCTTATCGTGATACGGTCCTCGCTATTGATGCTGTAGTTAGGCCCATTCCATTTTATTCCCTCAGTCAAATTAAAATCTGTGCTCATTATTGTTTTTCTTAAATACTCAATCCCATCCCTTAATGAATGTTCTAAGCTATCTAAAAAGGCTGTCACTTCATTATTCAAATAGTTTTTGCTCATATGCTCACTCCTTCTCTCAGACAAAAATTTATTCCATACGCCAGTAAGTGTTTTTCATTATTATACCATTGGATTATAATCCAAAACAGAACTTTGTAGATTTCAAACCCTCTCTTTGACAAGTATTATAAAAAGTATCTGGCTTGATATTTTCTCTTACTTGAATACTAAGATACCAAGTTACCCACTTAAGAACTTTTATCAGAATAAAAAAATCCTCTGATGGAACTACTCCGTCAGAGGATTAATATTCTATTCTACTTCCTAACCACCAAGGCAACAGCCTCATAATGGATGGTGTGTTCTTGTTAGCATATGATTTATATGTGCGAAAGTGCGATGCCTAGCACCATGACTGATTATTTTTTTACTATTGGTATCCATATCTCACACTTATAATCTGCTGCATTAGTATCACCAGGAGGGCAAATTTCAAGCACTGGTGCGTTGGCATGTTCATAACTAGTAGCTGGAAACCACTCTTGGAATATCCTTGCTAGTGTATCTTGTATTGCAAATGGCAAAGATCCTAATGAAGTAAATATAGCCCATGTAGAAGCTGGAATTTCTATTTTAGAAAATTCAGTGCCCTCTATATTATTGATATCTTCTATGCCTATCATGTAAGACATTTGATCCATATCTTCTTGACAATCCATGCTCACACTAAGCATGGTCTGAGTATTCCCTAAGGAGGAAAGTTTCTCACATGTCCCATTAGCTAAACACTCACCCCAAAACTCTGAAATTCTCTGGTGATGTTGTTCGCCACATGTAGATATTTTGATAACCTCTCCTATTACCTTGAATGCATTTTTATTAATTATTCTGTAATCCATATCTTTATCTCCTCTCAACGATAAATGGAAAGAAATACGTGGAAATGCTTTAAGGTTTACACCAGGTTCACGTGCTGCAGTAGGAGTAATTCCATGTGCCCTTCGAAATGCCTTTGTAAAGGACTCAGGAGAATCATAACCATATTTTAATGCTACATCAATAACCCTGATTTTCGATAGGATTGCTAATTCCTGTGCTGCTAGAGTTAATCTTCTGTTACGAATATATTCTGAAACTGTAAAACCTGTTAGCATGTGAAACATACGTTGAAAATGAAAGGTAGAAGAACATGCCACTCTCGCCACATCCTCAATATCAATCTTTTTCTCCACATTCATTTCCATGTAATCAATAGCATCCATCATTTTGTTAAGCCATCCCATTTTATTTGCCTCCTATGCCTGTATATTAACATAAGTAAATTTTAATGTCCTGTCATATTATGCTTTTACATGACAGGATAATTGTATATTAATAAAGATTTCTAGTAAATATTCCAAGGGATGCATATCGGTACGTCTTCAAAAAACAAAATCCCCCAAACAGCTTAGTCTGAGGGAAAAAACACACTTAAAAACTTTCACTTAAAGATTTCAGAGCCATTGAAATCATCCTACTCCCGCACCAACAATGCAACTGCCTCACAATGCACCGTATGCGGAAACATATCCACGGGCTGCACCTCTTGCACCTTGAATCCACGCTCTGCCAAATACTTCAAATCCCTTGCCAGCGTGGCAGGGTTGCAGGATACATACACCACCCGCTCCGGCTTCATCTCAGCGATAACCTCCAGCAGCTCCTCCCCGCAGCCTTTTCGTGGCGGGTCTACGACGATGACGTCTGCCTTCACGCCTTTCCGGTATAGCTCCGGGATGACCTTCTCGGACTCGCCTAGAATAAACTCTGTATTTGTCACGCTGTTCAGCTTTGCGTTTTCCTTTGCGTTTTCAATAGCCTGCTCAACAATTTCAACGCCATATACCATTTTTGCTCGCTTGCTTAAGAACAAGGATATTGTTCCGATACCGCAGTAAGCATCAAAGACTGTTTCATTCCCTGTCAGGCCTGCAAATTCAAGAGCTTTGCCGTACAGCACCTCGGTTTGCACCGGATTGACCTGAAAAAAGGAAAGTGGTGATATTTTGAATTTGAATTCCCCGATATAGTCATAAATGGCATCACTGCCGAAGAGTACGATATTACGGTCTCCCATTATGACATTGGTCCTTTGAACGTTAACATTCAAGATAACGCTCTTCAGACCCGCTATCTTGTCTTTGAGTTTCTCTACCAATACTTCTTTGTTGGGTAATGTGCCCCCATTGCATACGATGCACACCATGACCTCCCCAGTGACAAAGCCCTTCCGCGTCATCACATGGCGAACCAGCCCTTTCCCTGTTTTCTCATCATACACGCTGATGCCGTATTTACCGATATACTCCCGGACAACAGCCACTGCATTCTCGCTCGCCTCGTCCTGAATCATGCACTGATTTGCATCAATGATGTCGTGGGTCCGGTTGGCATAAAAACCGATCTTGAGCGTCCCGTCGGCTGCAAAGCCAACAGGGTACTGCGCCTTGTTCCTGTAGCGCCACGGCTCCTTCATGCCGATGGCATCGTGAATGGCAACGTCATCCAGCCCACCCAGGCGGTGAATCGCATCCCGCACCTGCTGCGTCTTGTATCGGAGCTGGGCCTCATATGAGGCATGCTGCAGCTGGCAGCCTCCGCAGCGCTTGACTATGCCGCAGCCCGGCTCGATACGGTCCTTGGACGGCGTCATAATCCGCAGCAGCTTTCCAAAGCCATACGACTTCAGTGTCTTGACGATTTTGATTTCTGCGCGCTCACCATGAAGTGCACCATCCACAAATACCGTATAGCCCTCAATCCTTGCTACACCCGTGCCTTCGCTTGTCATTCCCGTTATGTCAACTATATAGTCCCGGTTCTTTTCTACCGGTATCCCCTTTTCCATCCAAACCGCTCCTTAAGTGCTCTTCCGCGTTATATTTGTCCATATCCATCTTAATCTCTCTCAGCGTCTTTTTCAATACCTTCTGCTCATGAATAATGTCATCAATTTTCATATGCAGGTCCTCCAATATGATTTCGGACTTTAGGTTGATCAGATAATCGTTTTCCGACCGAAGCCGGTCTTTCTGGGACTCCCTGTTCTGACTCATCATGATGATGGGTGCCTGCACAGAAGCGATACAGCCCAAAATCAGGTTCAAGAACACATAGGGGTATGGATCGAAGGGTCTGCTAAGAATCAGCCTGGTGTTGGTTATCATCCATGCCAGGATGATCATCCCAAAAAAGCTCAAGAAGGACCAGCTTCCAGCAAAGGATGCGATCCTGTCAGCCAGCTTCTCTCCAAATGTAGAGCTCTTGCATAGCTCTATATTCATATTAAGCGACCGTTTGCCTCTGATCAGCTCATGGATCTGCTGCTCCCGCTCTTCTTCGTCCGATAAGATGGTATCTGTCAGATTGTTCTTACTCATCGCAACACGCTCCTGAGTCTTTTGGAATTATTTTGTGTTGCGGTGCATATAAAATATGCATTGCACGCCTCACGCATGCAATGCATATTTCAAAACATCATAGGGCTCAATATCTTCAATCATTTTCCCCATTGCTTTCCCCAACCATGGAATCATTTTTTGCAGAATTACAGCAGCTCTTTTTATCATTTGATTACCACCCTTCGTTATCTGTTATTATTTTTGGAACGACGATTAAAAAATTATCCACGGATTGCTTTTTTTCTGAGGCAAATGCTGCCTAGGCAAGTTGTCAGCTTCAGCCGATACTCTTCGTTTTCCTTGGCTGTCTCATGAATCAGCTTGATGACCACATCTTTAAGACCGTCTAGAATGCTTTGATCCAGATTTTCTATGCGGATGATGCTATTGACAGCATTAATGATGAAGGTCTTGTGCAACTGCAAGTCATGCACCTTGGACAGAAGCTCCAGGAATTTATCGAATGCGGCTTCCGGCTCCCCCATCAGCAGCTTGATTTCTGTATAGGTTCCGAAGACGATGAAGCTGCGGGAGTCATCCATACGGTCAAAGTTGGCAAGTGCCCAGTTGATATAGGAAAGCGCCCTTTCGAATTGACCCAGCAGCTTGTATACATCCGCCATATTATTGTAAATGGCGTTCATGCCCATATAATCATTCTTATCCAGTGTTGTCAGTGCCTGACGATAGTGCTTCAAGGCTTCCTTCAGGTTATTCTGCCTTCTGTGAAGGATGCCGATGTTCATGACAGCCATCGCCAGGTCATGCTTTTCATCGGCGCAGGACACAGCTCTGAGCAGCAATGGCTTGGCCAGTTCATACTCACCCCTGCTGCTGAACAGCAGTCCGTATCTGTAATAGTGCAGGAACTGGGTTTTACGGTCAATACCGGTTGAAGTCATCATCATTCTTTGTACTTCTTCATAATTGCTCTTAGCTTCTGCATAGTCGCAGTTGTAGAAGCAGATCAGTCCCAGCTCCGAGCAATATGCTGCAAGCAGGGTTTCAGCCTTCTCCGTCCTGACCATATCGATGGCAACCTGCAGCAGGTTTCTGGCTGTATTGATATCGTTCCTGTGAAAATAATACATGCCGATGGCCCGATGCATTTTTGCCTTATCCAGGTTCAGGTTCAGCTCGGAGCACAGTTTCCTTAATGCCTCCAGCACCTGCAGATCTTCATCGTCCTTGTAGTCCCGAATATTCCTGGCAACCTGGTCGACCAACCGGATGATCTGCTGCTGCTTCGACAGTACGATCTCAAAGTAACTGATCTGCAGCTCCTGTATCAGAAGCTGCTTGAAATCCCCCGAGCCGCCGTTGGCCTGCCTGAGATACTTCCTGACAGTTTCATACCGCATGCCTATGATTTCTGCAAACTCCCTCATTGTCTTGTACTTGCGCAATATAGCCTTTTCTATTTGCTGCCCTTCGGATAAAAACCGGATATCTTCCTGCTTCAACTTCAATCCCAACACCGCCATTTTCATCATAATCAGTTAATTCCATTTTGGCACATTCTTCGCCTGATTTGTATATTTTTCGACAAACGGTCACTTTTATCATATAAACGGTAGCATTTGGCGGTTGAATGCAGTTTTGTACAGTTAATTCAGCCATTCACATTCACTCTGATTTATAAAATATGAAGGCTGACCGTTATGAGATCCGGTCAGCCTTCTGTTTACTCAAATAGGAATACGCCGTTTTTCTGTACCAGTATATCGTCAAGATAGATTTCTCCGCAGTCCCTCAATTCCTTGATCATATCCCAATGGATGCTTGAGCGGTTATCCCCGCCGGAGCCTTCATAGGCATTGCCTACAGCCAGATGGATGGTTCCCCCGATCTTTTCATCAAAAAGGATATTCTTAATAAACCGTGTGATGCCATAGTTCATTCCAATGCCGAACTCTCCCAGATACCTTGCACCCGCATCGGTATCCAGTATTTTATTCAGGAAGGTTTCATTCTTGTCAGCCTTTGCGCTGACCACTCTGCCCTCTTTGAATTCCAGCCTCGCAGCATCCACCTGGTTCCCGTAACGAATTACCGGGAACTCGTAATAAATATGTCCGTTTACCGAATTGGTAATCGGCGCGTAATAGACTTCTCCGTCCGGTATGTTGTTCTGCCCGCTGCATTTTGTTCCGCTTCTGCCTTGAATGTCGAAGGTCAGGTCGGTATCACGGCCGATGATCCGGACCTTGGATGCCGAGTCGAACCGTTCCAGGACACGGTTCATCTCCATGTCCATCTTTTTATAGTCTACCAGTGCAGCGTCGAATAGAAAATCCTCATATTCTTCCAGTGACATATCGGCTTCCTGTGCAAACGCGTGTGTGGGATAATTGGTAAGCACCCACCTTTTGTCGGTGATGGTGCGCAGTACCGGCGCCAAGGCTTTGTTATACGCTACAATTCTTTCCGGCGACACGCCTGCCAGGTATTTGACGTTTTCCGGCGCCTCAATGCAAAGGACGGCATCCGCTCTATCGTAAATACTGCCATAGCTGTCGTTCATGCTTTCCAACTGCGCTTCTGATGCATTTTCCATGTAATGCTTCTTATGATCGTCCATTATGACATGAACAAATGCATTGGCACCCACATGGGTGACCTTCGTGTAAAACGCGTCGATCAAAGGCTTTGCCTGATAATGCGACCGGATGATCACATTTTCCCCCGGTTTGATTTCCAGTGAATGGTCCGCCAAGACATCTGCCAGCTTTGACAGTCTTTCATCTCTCATTTCCACTTACCGCCCCTCTATTGACAATATATTTCACAGCAATGAAATTTCATATCCACCTCATATATTATATCTTTATTATAGTCCTTTTCGAGCAAAATGCCAACAAAAAAAACGCACCCTTGCGGGTGCTTCGATAAAAGTTTTGAATCAGTTCCCTTTTTATGAATTATTGCCTGTAATTTCTATTTTATACCTGCCTGTCATTTTTTCATCCTTCTGCTTTCTCCATGCAGCTTTTCAGCTTGTCAAACAGCTCCGGTGCAAGCTTTCTGATATTCACCGGCCTGTTGGAGGTATTGGTAAATGCATGGGCTGTTTCTCCTTCAGCCAATAAGACTCCATCTTCTTCCAGCTTGTACAGCTGATAAGAAAAAACCACCCGAGCAACGGTCAGTTCCTTGACTGTCGTCCTAACAAAAATCTCATCGTCATAAACGGCAGGAATGCGGTACTTGCAGTGGTTCTCAATCAAAGGCAGAAGGATTCCCTGCTCTTCCATTGCTTTATAGGTCAGTCCCAGGTCCCGCAGGTATTCCGTCCTTCCTATTTCAAACCAAGGGTAGTAATTGCCGTGGTAAACGATGCCCATCTTGTCGGTTTCACAGTATCTGACTCTGAAAGGCTTGCAAATATGCAACTTGATCCCTCCACATCTGCGTGATTTCTATAAAACTCTAGCCGTACCGCTGTAAATCAGCCCTCTGGCTGTATCCAACGTAACCGTCTGACCATCTCTGAAAAGATCTGTTGCGTGCTTTACTCCCACTATGACAGGCTTCCCAAGTACAATACCCACAACGGCTGCATGAGAGGTCAACCCGCCTTCCTCAATGATGAAGGCAGCCGCTTTTTCCATCAGAGGCACCATCTCCTTGTCCGTTGCCTTACAGACCAGGATGTCATTTTCCTGCAGCTTGTAACCGTCCCGCTCCAGATCCTCCACAATGCAGATCTTGCCGGTTACGGACCGGTCTCCGATGCCGATACCTTTGGCAAGGATTTTTCCCACGATATGAACCTTGATCAGATTGGTTGTTCCTGCGACACCGGCTGGAATGCCTGCTGTGATGACCACAAGGTCCCCGCTGCTCACCAACTCGGCAGCCGCAGCTGCATTTACGGAGCATTCAAAGAGATCATCGGTATTGTCTGAAGCCGGAACCAGGACAGGATAAACGCCATTGCTCAGAATGAGCCTTCTCATGACACGCTCATCCGAAGTAGCAGCGATGATCGGCGCCTTGGGCCTGAATTTGGAGACCATCCGGGCAGTGGAGCCCGACTGTGTCGGTGTAATGATGGCCGCTGCCTGCAGCTCATAGGCTGTTGTACAGGAAGCATGGCTGATGGCATTGGCCACTGTAATTTTGCTGCTGCCGAAGCTTCCGAGGTTTTTTCCGAAGTCCAACGCACTTTCCGTTCTTTCTGCGATTGCCGCCATTGTCTTTACCGCATCTACAGGGTATTTGCCTGCTGCTGTCTCACCGGACAGCATGATGGCATCGGTGCCGTCAAAAATCGAGTTGGCAATATCGGTCACTTCAGCACGGGTTGGTCTTGGGTTGCGGATCATGGAGTCCAGCATCTGGGTGGCTGTGATGACCGGCTTGCCGGCATCATTGGCTTTCCGTATCAGGAGTTTCTGTATAATCGGTATCTCTTCTGTAGGAATCTCCACCCCCAGATCACCCCGGGCAACCATTAGGCCGTCGGAAACCCTCAGGATGTCGTCGCAATTGTCCACGCCTTCCTGATTCTCTATTTTAGATATGATCTGTATATACTTTCCGTTATTTTCCTCAAGCACCTTCCGTATTTCTAGCACATCTGTCGCTTTCCGGATAAAGGATGCCGCCACAAAGTCCACGCCGTTCTCTATGCCGAACTTCAAATCCGCAATGTCTTTTTCCGTCAGAGCCGGAAGTTTGGAGGTTGCACCGGGTATATTGACATTTTTCCGGTCTCCCAAAGCTCCTCCGTTTATGACCTCGCAAATGACATCGGTCTCGTTCTTTTCGACTACACGAAGCTCGATAAGCCCGTCGGCAATCAGGATCCTGGTTCCTATCGATGCTTCCCGGGGAAGCTCTTTATAAGTGATGCTTGACTGAGTATCATCACCCTGTATGTCCCTTACGGTCAGCGTAAAACGCTGCCCTGCAGCAACCTCTCCCTTACCCTCTTTGAAATAACCCAGCCTGACCTCCGGTCCCTTTGTGTCCAGCATGATGGCAACCGGCTTGTTCAGCTTTTCTCTCACCTTTCTTACCAGCTCTATCCGGTTCTTATGCTCTTCATAACTGCCGTGGGAAAAATTGAGCCGGGCAACATTCATGCCCGCAATTACCAGCTTTTCTACCATTTCTTCATTCTCGGTAACCGGTCCGATGGTACAGACAATTTTGGTTTTTCGCATATATTTCCTCCTCATCAGAGTCCTTTATCCAGCTTGCAGACTATTTCACGTTCCAGCTTTCCAGCTTCTTCTCCACCAGCTTTTTTTCCAGCCTGGAATATCTCGGAACGCCGTTTACCATTTGCAGTTTGACTTCACCGGCAATCAGCGGCTTGATATAGTCTATGACTTCCTGTGTGACAAAGTTGCCGGCTTCATTTACCCATTCTCTCGGGATCTTCTTCTCAATATTGGCAACATCATTCAGATCGATCAGCTGTGTTGTGCATTTATATTCCGGGCCCGCTTCACGGATCAGGCCTACCATCTTTCCTGTATTTCCCTCCAATGCATAACGTACTGCCATCTGGCCGGCCATATATGCTTCTTCATTGTCCGTCAGAGATGCGCAATGCGCGGCACAGCGCTGGATGCTGCTGTAGTTGACGGTTCTGACTTTCTTGCAGATATTCTTCTGAACATAAGATTGCAGGACATCACATACGCCGCCTAATTGCGCATGGCCGAAGGCATCTCTGGTCAGGTTCTCAGCGCCAAGCTCTGCAATGTACTTTCCTTCGGCATTCTTGATGCCTTCAGACACTGCCACAACAGCATAATTATATTTTTGCAATGCTGACTTCACATCCGCTTCAAATTGTTCAAAGGAGAAGGGAATCTCCGGCAGATAGATGAAATGAGGTGCATCATCCTCTTTATCTTTGGCAAGTGCGGCGGATGCCGTTATCCAGCCTGCATTTCTGCCCATCAGCTCGCAGATTGTCACTGTTTGGTAATCATAGACTCTTGCATCCAGGCCGACTTCCTTCAGTGAAGTCGCGATAAACTTGGCCGTACTTCCAAAGCCCGGTGTATGATCCGTTATCGGCAGATCATCGTCGATGGTCTTGGGAACACCCATGGCTTTCAGTTCATAGCCCACTCTCTGCGCATATTGGCTTACCTTGTTGGCCGTATCCATGGAGTCATTGCCGCCGATGTAAAAAAAGTACCGGATGTTGTGGGCTTCAAAAACTTCAAGGATCCGCTTATAGTCGCCCTCAGAGGCTTCTATGGACTTCAGCTTGTAGCGGCAGGAACCCAGAGCAGAAGCAGGTGTTACCTTTAAAAGCTCGACTTCTTCCGGCTTTTCCTCGTTCAAAAGGAAAAGGTCCTCGTTTAAAATACCGGCAACGCCATGAAGCGCGGCATATACCTTATCGATTTCCTGAGCTTTCAGTGCTTCCTGAATAACGCCGCAAGCGCTGGCGTTTATGACGGATGTTGGTCCTCCAGACTGTGCCACCAGGCAGTTTCCTTTTAAAGTTGACATGATGAATCTCTCCTTCTTCGTTGTTGAAATTTATTTATATTAATAAATAGCAGGATAAACCAGCAAACCTGATTCTATTATATACAAAAAAGCTATTTCATATTGCTTGCCAAAATTTCAGCTGCTTCATACAGCTCCTTCTGGAATTTTCTTTCCATGTTCAGTGCCTCTGTGATATCCATATCGATAATGCGGTTATCCCGGATACCCACAACCCGGCCCGCATTTCCTTCCTTCAGAAGGTCCACCGCCCTGGCTCCCAGCCGGCTGGCCAGGATCCTGTCCGCAGCGGTGGTGTTGCCGCCCCGCTGTATGTATCCCAGGATGGTGCCTCTTACCTCAATGTCCACCTTCTCGGCAATCTGCTTTTCCAGATCCTTCGCATTTCCCACGCCTTCCGCAAGTATGATGATGCTGTGAAGTTTGCCCATATTCCTTCTCTGAATCAAGGTCCTGCAGATACAGTCCAAGGAGCATTCCATTTCGGGAACCAGGATGATCTCTGCGCCTCCGGCCATCCCGGCATACAGGGCGATATCCCCGCAGTGCCTGCCCATTACCTCTATGATGCTCACCCGCTCATGGGAGGTGGATGTATCTCTAATCTTGTTTATGGCATCCAGAACGTTATTGACAGCGGTATCAAACCCTACTGTATAGTCGGTATAGGCCAGGTCATTGTCAATGGTTCCAGGAATTCCGATGCAGGCAATACCCTGCTCCGTCAGTTTTTTTGCTCCCATGAAGGAACCGTCTCCGCCGATAATCACAATCCCATCTATATTAAATATCCTCGCCATGTTAACAGCTTTCTTCAATCCCTCAGGTGTCTTGAATTCCTCGCTTCTCGCCGTCTGCAGTATGGTGCCGCCGCGATGGATGATATCTGAAACCGAGGACATGTCCATCTCAAAAAAGTCACCGTTTATGAGACCCTTATAGCCTTTTCGGATACCGTAGATCCTGATCCCGTTGTGAATAGCAGTCCTCACCACTGCCCGAATGGCGGCGTTCATGCCCGGCGCATCGCCTCCGCTGGTCAATACAGCAATATTTTTCATGACTCAACCTCCTTTTGTCCTGCATGGTCAAAATCCGTCCCGATTCTTTGAAATAAAACACACAATTATTGTATCACGCAACCGGTTTTGCCAATTTATTGTGTCAAAACTGTGTGTTTGATTTACACATGACTCTGATCCGCTTTTTATCAATAACCCAGCTCGTAAAGGATATTATGCGCCTCTTCCACTTCGGACTCCAGCACAAGTATCTCGTAATAGCTGTCTTCATCTCCGGTATTCTTACTGACGGGCTGCACCTTTACAAGAACGCCCTCCTGTGACATAAGGCTGCTGATCTTATCCGCCATCCTCTTGTTCTTTGCCAAATAGACCACAGTCCACATTCTTGCTGCCTCCTTCAGTCGGTCTAAGCGTCTTCAGTTCGTAAGAGAGTCCTATTTATAGATAATTTTAATTGAAATAATTTCTAATATCAAGCCTTAAATAAAA
The DNA here is from genome assembly GCA_021083345.1 of Calditrichales bacterium MX18-03. Classification (GTDB taxonomy): domain Bacteria; phylum Bacillota; class Clostridia; order Lutisporales; family Lutisporaceae; genus JAJGRE01. The sequence goes on from JAJGRE010000002.1 coordinate 320,826, forward strand.
TTTCGACTATTTTATTATGGCATTTGTCCTCGAAATCTATTCTACTTCACTGCTACACAATCCTCGCCGACGATCTTCTTCAGCTTCCCGAGCAACTCATCGCTGATGGTAACCCAAAGGCTGCTGTCCGCCTTCATGACATTCCGCTTGTCCTTTTCCTGCTGCCCCTCATTGATGACATAAACCGGCTGGCTGCCTTTGTGCTCCGCCAATACCTTCTTTACCTGCTCCAGCATATCCGGCCTGGTATTGGAATGGATCTTGACATACAGCCTATGGTTGTTTACTTTCGCAAGTGGCTTGATGGACTCCGCAATCAGCTTTGTTTCCTCATCCTCCCTCTGGCTGATCCTGCCTTCTATCAGGACGATGCTGTCCTGCACCAGCATAGAAGAATACTTATCCAGGGTTTTGGGGAAGACAATGACCTCCACAGTCCCAAAAAGGTCTTCCAGTTCGACAAATGCCATCATATTGTTGGTCTTGGTGCTCTTCTGCTTGATTGAGGCGACGATGCCGCCCATAATCACCCTTTTACCATCCATCGACAGATCCTCTTCCACCTGCTGTCCGCTGTCCGGATCAGCTTCCCGGTTGAGTTCCGCTGTGGTAATGGAGATACTGGCCTCCAGGTCCTGCTTAAGCTCGCCCAGCGGATGCCCGCTGATGTAGAGCCCCAGCATCTCCTTCTCCATCGCCAGCAGCACCTTCTTCGGGTACTCGTTGATTTCGGGAAATACGCAGGTTACCATGCTCTCCGCGCATTCAAACGTGTCAAAGAGTGAAATCTGCCCGTCAATGTTGTTTCTTTTCTGTTCCTGTATGCTGTCCATAAGCTTTTCAAAGACCGACATCAGCCTGCTCCGGTATATGCCGAAGCTGTCGAAGGCACCGCACTTGATCAGGCTTTCCACCGTTCGCTTGTTGACATAGCCGATATCGATTTTTTGCAGAAAATCATAGAGTCCTTCAAATCTGCCTTTCTCCTGTCTGGCCCGTATAATGGCGCCGATTGCGTTGACCCCGACGTTTTTGACCGCCGCCAGCCCGAAGCGGATTTTGTTTTCCTTTACGGTAAAGTCAATGCTGCTTTCGTTGATATCCGGGGGAAGAAACTCGATCCCTCTGTTTTTGCCGTGGAGAATGTACTCTGCAACCTTTTTACTGCTGTCCATCACACTGGTGATTAATGCCGCAGTGAATTCTACAGGATGGTAATATTTGAGCCATGCTGTCTGATAACCGATGATGGCATAAGCCGCAGCATGTGACTTGTTAAAGCCATAGCCTGCAAATTTGGCCACCTCATCAAATATATCGGCGGCAGTCTCCTTGGGAATGCCATTCCTGACACAGCCGGCCACGACGATATTGCCTGCTTCATCTACGATGCCGTTGATAAAGTTCTCCCGTTCCTTCGCCATGACATCGGCTTTCTTTTTGCCCATTGCCCGCCTGACCAGGTCGGACCGACCCATGGAGTATCCGCCCAGGTCCCGGACGATCTGCATGACCTGCTCCTGGTAGATGATACAGCCGTAGGTCACCTTCAGGATGGGCTCCAATGCAGGATGCATGTACTGCACCTTATCCGGGTTGTGCTTGTTCCGGATATATTTGGGGATCTGGTCCATGGCTCCGGGCCTGTAGAGCGAGATGCCGGCTATAATATCTTCAAGGCAGTTGGGCTTAAGCTCCTTCATGCACTGTGTCATGCCCCCGCTTTCCAGCTGAAAAATACCGTAAGTCTCCCCCTGCGAAATCAGTTTGTAGGGATTGGGATCGTCAAAGTCTATAAGATCAATATCGGGAATCTCGACACCTTTTTTCCTCAGAAGCGCAAGTGCATCCCGGATAACGGTCAGGGTGCGGAGTCCCAGAAAATCCATTTTCAGAAGTCCCAGATCCTCCAGCGTCCCCATGGTGAACTGCGTCGTGATGACATCCTCGTTCATCTGAAGCGGAACATATTCTGTCACCGCTTCCTTGGATATAACGACACCTGCCGCATGGGTGGAAGCATGTCGGGGCATGCCTTCCACAGCTTTTGACATGTCGATCAGGTATTTGGCGCTTTCATCATCCTCATAAAGTCTGCGCAGCTCCGGATTAACTTCCAATGCCCGTTCAATGGTCATCCCGATTTCAAAAGGAATTTTCTTTGCAATCAGGTCTACCTGCGCATAGGGAATATTGATGGCCCTTCCTACATCGCGGATAGCCGCCCTGGCTGCCATAGTTCCGAAGGTGATGATCTGCGCAACCCGCTCCTTGCCGTATTTACGGACAACATAATCAATGACCTCCTGCCGCCGGACATAGCAGAAATCCACGTCGAAATCCGGCATACTGATCCTTTCGGGATTCAGGAACCGTTCAAAAATCAGGTTGTAGCGGATAGGATCGATATTGGTGATGCCCAGGCAATAGGCCACAAGACTCCCTGCACCGGAGCCCCTGCCGGGCCCTACCATGATGCCGTTCTGCTTTGCAAAGCTGACGTAATCCCATACGATCAGGTAGTAATCCGCATAACCCATCCGGGTAATGACAGAAAGCTCATATTCCGCCCTTTCCCTCAATTCATCGGTTATACTGCCGTAGCGGCTGCTCAGCCCTTCAAAGCACAGCTTCCGGATATAGGTATCGGAGGTATAGCCTTCAGGCACATCAAAGGCAGGCAGATGCACCTTCCCGAACTCAAAGTCCATTCCGCATTGTTCCGCAATGCGAAGTGTATTTGATACGGCTTCCGGTGCATATTTGAAAAGTTCGTACATTTCTTCCGGTGACTTCAGATAGAACGCCTGACCCTCGAATTTGAGCCGGCCTTCGTCTTCCACATTCTTTCCGGTCTGTATGCAAAGCAGGATATCCTGTACACGGGCATCAGCACTGTCTACATAGTGGACATCGTTGGTGGCCACCATCGGTATGCCGGTCTCCTTGGACAGCCGGATGATTTCCTGGTTGACCAGTGCCTGCTCGCGGATCCCATGGTCCTGAAGCTCAAGATAAAAATTTTCTTCACCGAAAATCTCCCGGTACCGGATGGCGGCGTTTTTTGCACCTTCATAATTGCCGGCTGTGAGACAGGTGGGGATTTCACCGGCAAGGCAGGCACTCAACGCAATCAGCCCTTTTGAATGCTTTTTCAACACATCCAGGTCCACTCTGGGTTTATAATAAAAACCTTCTGTAAAGCCCATAGACACCAGCTTGATCAGGTTTCTGTAGCCCTCTTCATTCTTAGCCAGCAGCACCAGGTGATTCTGGCTGTTGTCCAGCCTCGGGTCCCTGTCCCGCATGGTCCGGGCTGCAACATATACCTCACAGCCGATGATGGGCTTGACCCCATGCTTCTTCGCCAGCTTGTAAAAATCCACGACGCCGTACATGACCCCATGGTCTGTAATGGCAACCGAATCCATTCCAAGCTCTTTAACCCGCAGGATCAGCTTTTCGACTCTTGATGCCCCGTCCAGCAGACTGTATTCGGTATGAACATGCAGGTGCACAAAGCTTCTCATTTTCATTCTCCTGTATCATACAAAATAGCACATATGAAAATCCATATGTGCTTTTTGTGTTTCTCATAACCTTATCATATTATAAATCGCCGCCGACTTCAATGCCTACTTCCTACTTCAGGCGTTTGTTCAATTCCTCTCCCAGGCTTTCGAAGCCGGGCTTGCCCAACAAGGCAAACATATTTTTCTTGTATTCCTCCACGCCGGGCTGGTCGAAGGGGTTGACGCCCAGCAGATAACCGCTGATGCCGCAGGCTTTTTCGAAGAAATAGACCAGTTTGCCAAAATAATACGGGCTGATCTCAGGGATGCTCAGGACAGAGATCGGCACTCCGCCGTCCTGGTGCGCCAGCATGGTGCCCAGAAACGCCTTCTTGTTTATGTAATCCATCGTTTTGCCGCTGACAAAGTTCAAGCCGTCCAGGTTTTCCTTGTCATCCACCACCACAATGTCTTCCTTTGGCTTCTCGACGTTCAGGATGGTCTCAAACATATTGCGTGTGCCATCCTGCAGAAATTGTCCCAAAGAATGGAGGTCGGTGGAGAACTCCATGGACGCCGGGAAAATACCTTTGCCATCCTTGCCTTCGCTTTCGCCATACAGCTGTTTCCACCATTCGGATACAAAATGCAGTGCCGGCTCGTAGCTGATCATGACTTCGATGGCTTTGCCTTTCCTGTAAAGCAGGTTTCTTACGGCTGCATACTGATAGCACGGATTTTTGAGGACATCCGGCTCATTATACTCTTCCCATGCATCTGCCGCTCCCCGCAGCATTTCGGCCACATCTATTCCGGCTGCGGCAATGGGCAGCGTCCCAACCGGCGTAAGCACAGAGTATCTGCCTCCGATATCATCGGCAATGACAAAGCTTTCGTAGCCTTCGGCTGAAGCCAGCGTCTTCAGTGCACCCCGTTTGGCATCTGTTATGGCATATATCCGCTTGGCCGCTTCCGTTCTGCCGTATTTTTCTTCCAAAAAAGCCTTGATGAACCGGAAAGCAATGGCCGGCTCAGTTGTGGTTCCTGACTTGGAAATCACACATGCGCTGACATCCTTGCCCTCTAAGACTTCCATCAGTTGCTTGAAGTAGGTGCCGCTGATGCTATTTCCCAAGAAATAAACCTCCGGCGCCTTTCTTTTGTCCTTGGGCAGCAGATTGTGAAAGCCGTGGCCTAAAAACTCGACAGCCGCTCTGGCTCCCAGGTATGAACCGCCGATTCCGATAACCAGCAGCACATCGGAATCACCCTTGATTTTTTCAGCTGCCGCCAGAACCCTAGTGAGCTCTTCCTGATCGAAGTTCCTGGGATAATCCACCCAACCCAGAAAGTCATTGCCTGCACCTGCTTTGCTGTGAAGCATCCGGTGAGCTGTTGCGACCTGTTCTTTCATATAGCTTATTTCATACTCACGGAGCATGGCATTGGAATAATCAAAACCTATCCTGGTCATATTTCGTCCTCCCCTGTTTCATTCTATTACCTATAATTTATTGTATCCCTTTCCATTTAGCAATAGTCCACATCCCGTTTTATCAAAAATTCATGAGGAATCACAAATTACCGTCGGCTTTTTTATGAATAACATAAAAAAACCACGATCATTTTGCGATCGCGGTTTTTTATCATCCCAGAAATGCCGCGCCAATGATCCCGGCTTCATTGCCCAGCTCAGCAAGTACAATATCTCCATACTTCACATTGCAGGTGAACTGCATTTTCTGCACCTGCTCCTTCAATAACCCGGTCAAATAGTCCCCAGCCTTGGAGACGCCTCCGCCAATGGCGATGATGTCCGGATCCAGGATGTTCATGATGTTGATGATGCCGATGGCCAGATACTTCACCATCCGGTTAACCGTCTCAAGTCCCAGGCTGTCCCCTTCCTTGGCTGCATCGAATATGGCCTTGGCATTGATGTTTTCTGTCTTGCCTGCGGCTTTGTCCAGAATGCTGCTCCGAATGCCGTCTTTCTCGATCCGGTGAACTGCATATTTGATTATGGCCGTTGCAGAGGCAAAGGTCTCCAGACAGCCGTTGTTGCCGCAGTTGCATGTATAAAAGTTCTCACCGACAATCATATGACCAAGTTCAGAACCGGCGCTGTGGCTTCCGCTGTAAGGCCTGCCGCCGATGATGATGCCGCTTCCTATTCCCGTTCCAAGGGTCAGGAAGACAGAGTTTTCAAAGCCCTTGGTAGAGCCCCTGACACTTTCTGCAAGGCCGGCTACCGTTGCGTCATTTTCTAGAAAGACCGGCATGTTGAAATGTGCCTGCAATGTGCTGCCCAACGGAATATCTGTCCATAACAGATTGGTGCAGTAGATGACATTTCCCGTCTTATAGTCTGCCAGACCAGGGATGCCAATCCCGATGGACTTCAGCGCCTCACGCTTGCAGCCGCCGACTACCAGCAAATCCTCTATCTGTGCCACCATATCCGCAATAATCAACCGGTAATCCCTGCCGACTTTGGTTTCAATGGCGCTTTGACGGAGGATCATGCCTTCTTCATTGACCAACCCCGCCTTTATGGTGGTACCGCCTACATCGATTCCCACTCTCATACTTCGTAACCCCCAAGCTATATATTAAATATCATCCAGAATCTCATTGATCAGGATATTGTTGTTCCTGGTCAGATCTACTTCCGCCGGCTGCTTTACGGGCTGCCCGTCCCTATCCGCCACGATCCTGACAATGGGCCGGTTGGGATATTTCTTGTTCACATCCACCACAATGGCTTTCTCGCCGGTATTGAGGTTAACGCAAGTACCCGGCGGATAGATGGTGACATGCTCGATAAACCGCCTTACCATATCGTAGTCAAACTGATGGTATCCCATCCCTACAAGATATTCCACCGCTTCGCTTATATGACAACGTTTCTTGTATACCCGATCCGAGGTCATGGCATCATAGACATCCGCAATGGTGACGATTTTAGTGAAATCATGTATGTCATTTCCTTTAAGCCCCAAGGGATAGCCTGTCCCGTCAACCCTTTCATGATGGGTCAAAGCAATATAGCTGGTATAGGTACTGAGCATCCTGCTTTTCTTCAGGGTCTCGTAGCCTGCCTTTGCGTGCTCCTTGATGACGCTGTATTCCTCGTTGGTCAGCGGACCGGGTTTGTTCAGCACATGTCGCGGTGTACTCACCTTCCCTATATCATGAAGCATGGCACCCATGGCCAGTTCTTTCAGCTTCTCCTGGTCATAATTCATCGATATCCCGGTAATCACGGACAGAACACATACATTGACACTGTGAAAAAAAGTATATTGATCTTTGCTCTTGATGTCCTGCAAGCACACGACAGCGTCCTTGACCTGCAGCAGCTCGTCAATCATCTTGCCCACACTATTCCGTATGGGCTTCAGATCCAGCGTGTTCCCAAAACGAATGCTTTCCATTGCGTTCTTTATGCTGAGCCGGGCTTCGAATCGCGTTTCGTCCGATATCACATCGGTGATGATAATGTCCCGGCTGATTTCATCATCTATATAGAGCTCAAAAATGTCCAATTCCTTCAATTTATTGATATAGGACATTTTCATCATCATGCCGGTATTCAGGAGGACATTGCCGTCATATCCATAAACCGGCCTTGCCAGCGTCATACCCTCTCTGACCTTGTCTACAGGTATCTTTCTCATATGCTACCCCGTATATTTGCGTATAGATTATTTATTCCTAAGTATACAAAATTTATCGAGATTTGCAAATATGCTATTAGTCCCGTTCCTTATTTTTCTTTCTGACCGATTCTGCAATTTGCCCCAGCTTTCTCAAGCGGTGGTTGATGCCGGATTTTCCGATGGGGGGCGACATCATTTCCCCCAGCTCCTTAAGGCTGGCGTCCTTGAACCGGAGCCGAAGCTCCGCTATTTCCGCAAGGCCCTCCGGCAAGCGTTCCAATCCGATTTTGCTCTTGATGTATTTGATGTTCTCAATCTGGCGCATGGCGGCGTTCAGCGTCTTATCCAGATTTGCCGTCTCGCAGTTGACGATCCTGTTGACGTTATTTCTCATTTCCTTGTATATTCTGACGTTCTCCAGGCTGAGAAGCGCATTATGGGCACCGATGATATTGAGGAAGTCTACGATATGCTCCCCCTCCTTGATATAGACCACATAGTTGCCCTTTCTGACCACTACTTTGGCACCTAACCCATACTCGTTCAGCAGGTTTTTGATATCCTCTGCAAAATCTTCGTTATTGATAACCAACTCCAGATGGTAGGTCTTTTCCGGATCGCTGACCGAACCGCCTCCCAGGAATACACCCCTCAGATACGACTTCCTGCAGCAGCTTTTTTTAACCAGCTGGTGCGGCAGCTTATAATTCAGCTTGATGCCCTTCTCCCCTTCACTGAGGATACCGGTGGCCTTCAATATTTCTCTGGCACCGGACTCGGGATCAATGTACAAAGCGTAATTGTTGTTCTTCTTCAATTGTTTGTTTTTTCTCACCGTCACCTTGGTATGAATGTCAAAGCAGCTCTTGATCAAGGAAAAGAGTGCTCTGGCGATGGCTGCATTTTCAGTGGACAAACGGATGCCGACACTATTGATGCCGTGGATCTGTATGGTCCCTGTCATTTTGATCAATGCTGAAAGCTCAGCCAGCTGGCAGCATTTACTGGTAACGGGAATTTTAGATATTTCGCTTTTGGCTATGGATGAAAAAGTCATATCCGCACCTCATTTACTTTGTTGCACCTATCATGCCGAGTTTATTGAGAGGCCATATCCTGAACACCGCTTTCCCGACGATGTTCTTCCGGTCTACCAGTCCTACCGTGTCGGAACGGCTGTCCCTGCTGTGCATGCGGTTGTCGCCCAATACAAAATACTTGCCGGCCGGTATATCATAGACCGATGTCCCGGCTGCTTCTGTAGGTGCTTCGGTATAATCCGGTTCAAGGGCCTCCCCGTTGATATGGACTTGCTGATCCTTAACCTCCACATGCTCTCCGGGCAGACCTATGGCTCTTTTTATCAGGTACTTGCGCTCCAGTTCATCCCTCAGAATGACGATATCGCCGCGCTTCGGATTGCCTAGGAGGTAGCTTGCCTTATCGATGATCAGGACCTGCCCCTCAACCAGCGTGGGCTCCATGGAAATCTGGTTAACCAACGCAATCTGAAAAATATAGGACTTAAGCACAAAAGCAATAATAAAAGCTGAAGCAATCAGCTTTATCCATGATATAATTTCCTTCTTGATATTTTCGTCCAATCCCATCTCTCCTAGCTGTTCTCATATTTTTTAAGCTTGCCTGCCACGTAATAATAGTCCAGCAAGCGCCTTTTATCCTTTTGAAGTTTCTCTTCCTGGATCAATTGAAAGATACATTCTGCCAGTTCATTGAAGTTGTGTCTCAAAAATCCGTTTTCGATATTGACGAAATTGCCTTCCACTGTCCTGATATCAAGCGCCCGGATAGCATGATAGTCAATCACCACCGGAGCAGCGCCTTCTGTCTCATATTTATTGATCAACGACTCAGGTATTTGCCCTGTATTGACCACAGCATAGTCGATCACCAATTTTTCGGCATGCCCGTTTATAGCGCTGAGGTGTTCGGATAGGCTGTACCCGATGGTCTCCCCCTGTTGGGTCATGATATTGCTGACATAGATTTTGACTGCCTCCGATTTATTAACCGCATTGGCAATATGCTTGACCAGCAGATTCGGAATGATGCTGGTGTAGAGGCTTCCCGGACCTAGAATGACGGCATCCGCTTCTTTGATAGCCCTAATGGCTTCTGGCAGCGGTCTGCAACTGGACGGCCGCAGAAAAACCCGCTTGATCCGCTTGTTGATGGCTTGCTGCTTGATGGGAATCTGAGATTCTCCTTTTACCACCGTCCCATCCTCCAGCTCCGCATATAAAATGACATTTTCCAAAGTGACGGGCAGTACCTTTCCGGTCACGGCCAAAACGTTGGCTACTTCCCTGACTGCCGCATCAAAGCTGCCGCATATGTCATTCATGGCTGCAATGAACAGGTTGCCGAAGCTCTGTCCCTTCAGGCTGCCTTCCGTGAAGCGGTATTGCATCAACTGCTCCATAATGGGCTCTGTATTGGCAAGGGCCACGATGCAATTCCGAATATCTCCCGGCGGAAGGATGCCCATGTCTTCCCGCAGCATGCCGGAACTGCCGCCATCATCCGATACGGTGACGATGGCTGTAATATTGGATGTATATTTCTTGAGACCTCTCAGCAGGACCGACAGTCCTGTTCCACCCCCGATTGCAACGACCTTGGGTCCACCGGAGAAGATGCTCTTGCCGTTCAATGTATCCTTGATCCTGTGCGCACTCAAGTAAACCCCCCTCCCCCTATTCAATTATAAAAAAAGTTATCTATAGTTCTCCTCTTCAATATCCCTGTGCTCCGTCAGGACACGGTGCCCGGTCTCCTTCAGCTTTTGGCTCAACAGGTTAACCATGGTTACCGAGCGGTGGCGTCCGCCGGTACAACCGATAGCGATGACCAATTGGGATTTGCCTTCCTTGATGAAATGGGGAATCAGGAATTCCACCATATCAATCAGTTTATTCATGAATTCCGGGGCCGCCGGCCACTGCATAACATAATTTCTGACGCCCTCATCCGCACCGCTGTATTTTTTCAGACTCTCTACATAATACGGATTGGGCAGGAACCGGACGTCGAAAACCATATCTGCATCCAGGGGAATACCATACTTGAAACCGAAGGACAGGACATTGATGATCAGCCCTTCAGACTTGCCGCCTTCAACAAACAAATGGACCATTTCTTCCTTTAGTTCGGTGGTGCTCATATTGGTCGTATCAATGATATTGTTGGCTCTTGATTTGATCTCCTGGAGTCTTTTTCTCTCTGCCTTAATGCCCTTGATGATACGGCCTTCCGCCGCAAGGGGATGCTTCCTCCTGCTGGCCTTGAACCGCTTGATCAGCGTTTCATCCGATGCCTCCAGAAAAAGGATATCATACTTGAATCCGGCTGTTTCAAGCTCATCCAGACTGGTTATCAACTGATCGAAGAACTTACCGCCTCGTATATCGATGACGACGGCCACCTTCCCAATGGTGCCCTTGCTTTGAGCACACATTTCAGCAAATTTCAAGAGCAGCGCGGGTGGCAGGTTGTCAACGCAGAAGTATCCCAAATCTTCCAGAAACTTGACGGATTGGCTTCTCCCCGCACCGGACAAGCCGGTAACAATAATAAATTTCATAGAGCACCCTCCTTAGTAAACATGGCTACTTTACCGCATTGATGATCTGGCTGCTTTCCAGCCCAGCTTCCAATGCAATTTGCAGCCCCCTATCCAAATTGCCCACATCGGACGGCGTATGGGCATCACTGTTGATGACGAACCGCGCCCCTTCCCTGGCTGCTGCCCTGACATGCTCTGCCGTCATAAAGCTGCTGTGTGAATTGATTTCCAGCGCAGTCCCTTGCTTGGCGGCTTCTCTTGCAATGGCAGTGGTATCCAGTGGTATCCTGGTGCCCGGATGGGTGATGATATCGATTTTGTGCTTCTTTAGCGCCTTAATCATTGATTCGGTATTGATTGCCCTAATTCCTTCCGCAAGACCCGGAAATATTCTGGCGCAATAGTTTTTTCCGTAGATATTGATAAAATCCTTGACTGACTTTGGCAGTACCATCATGTGATACCCCACCAGAAGGATGTCCAGGTGCTTCCGGATGTCATCCGTAATATCCACGTCCCCTTCTGTGCTGATGATATTGCACTCCATTCCCAGAAGCACCTTGATGCCATCGACATTTTCATTGATCCTGTCAATTTCGCACCGCATTTTCTGCACGTCCCTGGCTTTGGTCCCGAAAGTAAAATGGCGGATGCCGTGGTCGGTAATGGCAAGCTCCGTCAAACCCTTCTTCCTTGCAGCCATGACATTGTCCATGATGGTACCCTTCCCGTGGCTGTACAGGGTATGTGTGTGATAATCCGCAAATAATGTGATCAAGCGATTCACTCCTTAGCTAAATGCGTCGTATCGTACGTTATGTCATAAATGCACTCTATCATTATTATGAGCCAAACCCTGCGGGTCATACCAAAAGACAACCGGCTGTTCCGGTTGTCTCCTTATCAGTACCTATTCCGCTAGCTCTAGAACTCTCCCAATAACTTGACTTCGGTCTCCAACCGGACATTGAATTTTTCGTGGACGGTCTTTTGTACATGCCGGATCAAATCATACACGTCCCTTGCCGTAGCCTCCCCATTGTTGACCACAAAGCCGCTGTGCAAAGGCGAAACCTGAGCGCCGCCTATCGTAAAGCCCTTCAAGCCTGCATCTTCAACCAGCTTGGCGGCAAAATAGCCCTCCGGCCGCTTGAAGGTGCTGCCTGCACTGGGTAAATGCAAGGGCTGCTTGGTTCTCCGCTTTTCTGCCAGCTCCGCCATTAAGGCGTTGATTTCCTCCGCCCTTCCCTTTCTTAGCTTGAAGCAGCAGCGGATGACAATCAGATGGTGCGGTTCCACCACACTTTTGCGGTAGCCGAATTCCATATCTTCATTTTTCAGCCGGATCATCTGCAGATTTTTATCCAAGAGATCCACCCATTCCACAATATCTTTCATTTCGCCGTTATAGGCACCGGCATTCATGGCAACAGCGCCGCCTACAGCACCGGGAATGCCGCTGGCAAACTCCATACCGGCAAGCTCCAGCTTCGCAGCCTGTCTGGAAAGCGTTGACAAGAGCACACCGCATTCTGCAATCAGTCTTTCAGGCAGTACTTCAACCTTGCCGAATTTTTCTCCGATCCGGACCACCGCCCCCCTGATCCCCTGATCCGAAACCAATAGGTTGGTGCCGTTGCCGATGACATGATACGTTATTCCTTTGGCCTTCAGCGTCTTTATGGCAAAAACCAGATCCTCTACGTTATCCGGCTCAATAAAGATGTCTGCCGGCCCTCCCAGCTTGAAGGAGGTGTAGTTCTTCATCGGCTCGCTGTATCTGATATTTTTGATGTCTGAATCCCAGCTGTCTGTACGGCTTCCTGGCTGTGTCATCGCACTGATGTCCTCCTTTAACTCCATTGTTATTCTGCATAATCCCTGATAATGCCTATTGGCGTCTGCTCGGTGCACTGCCCCAGAGGATTGTCTCTCAGGATCCCTGCCAGAGCAGTTCTATCCATAGCGGCATGAGAGGCACCCAATATGTTTCCTCCCAGATCATTGATGTCCACAATGGCTACTTCCGCCCCGATGGCTTCACTGATGCGCTTTGCCACCTGGTCGGGTTTGTCGGGGCCCAGCACAACATACTTGTTGTATGGCGGCAAGGTATTTGGGGTGGGACCGTCAATAGAGGAGGCTTTATAGCCTGCTATCCGGTAGAAATCGCCCTTTCTTCCAAAGAGTTTGGTCACGAAGCTGACACAGGCAGCAAACAGGATCCGAAGTACACCGCACTCCCTCAAGGCCATTTCCATCGTCTCCGGTATGCCCAGGCCGATACCGGCGGAGGTCTTGGTCACATATTTCGATAAAAAGCGTGCAAGCGGCCTGGGCTTGATCTCACTCATGGGGTATGCCCTGCCTTGTGTTATAGCTACAGCTTTTTCGCTGATAAACACGATATCCTTATCCTGGACGACTTCCTGAACATACTTCTTCACCACATCGCTGATGGCATCTTCCTTGGTGATGACATGGGTCTTTACCGGAATCCTCAGATATTTCCTGCCATTATATTCAATCACCGGCTGTTTTTCTTTCTTCGTTCGAACTGCTTCCGACATGATCTTTACCTCCGCTTATCTCTCGTTCTTATGTATCTTTCCAGTTTCTTCTACTATTATACACCATTTTCTGCATGCTTACACCTCTTAGGGCTGCGTTCCTCCCCTGATCTGCCTTGCCGCCTCCACCAATGCCTGCTCCGGCGATTTGGCGCCGTTGACGGCTTCACTGACCCTGGCCTGCAGGACCATATCGATTTCCTGCCAGTTGGCCGTTTGGGGCAAAGGCTCTGCAAAATACAGACTCTGCTGTATAGTATACATCTCTTTATCGTTTTCGTACAGATGCTTTCCTGACTTTCTGACTGGAAAATATCCAAAATTAGTCAATTCATCCTGGAAGGCTTCAGAGGTAAGGAAGGCGATAAAGTCAATGCAAGCCCGCCGCTTTCCCTCGTCTTTTTGCCTGAAAACGGCGTAGGAACAAGTTGCACCGCTTAGCATAAGCGGGACATCGGATTTCCCGGTTGGAAACTTCGCGACGGTGAAATTGACACCGCCCGTGCCCTGAAGGCTCCTCAGGTAAGGCACCGTCCATGAACCTGCCGTATAAACGGCAGTCTGTCCCTTCAGAAAGCTGCTCCAGGCCTCGCTTTCACTCATTGTTCCAAAGCCGGGATGGGTGACCTTGTACTTATGCTTCAAGTCGCAGAGCTTCTGAAGTCCCGATACTGCCTCAGGATTGTCGAAGGTATACAAGCCTGTACTCCGATCCATGACTTGAGCCCCGTCGGACAAAAGCAGCCCGAATATATTGTAATAGCCCGGCTCTATAAAGGAGTTGAAGCCGAATACATCCGGCCCCCCCTTGCCGTTTGTATCGTAAGTCAGCTGCTTCAGAGCTTCTACAAACTGCTCATAGGTCCATTCCCCGTTTTCCGGAGGGCTGATCCCCCTTTCACTGAACAGGTCGCTGTTCAAAAGAAGCGTATAGCCCGTTGTCATCCATGGAAAGCCGTAAAGCTTGCCGTTGCAGGTAGCTGTATCCAGTGCGCTTCTCAGATAATCCATTTTGTCTGCCGGATCCAAATATGCATCCAGAGCCTCCAGATACCCTCCGGAGGCAAAGAAGAACTCGCTCCCTACCGGCGCAATATCCGGATTGGCACCGGTCTTGGCTGCGGCCTTGAGCAGATTGGGCCCCTCCTTCCAGTCCAGCTCACGAAACTCAATGTATACGCCGGGATTCTGCTTCTCAAATTGCCTGATCTTGCTTCTGATCCATCTGAACCGGCTGCCGTTGCGGGTATCCAGTCTTGGATAATCCCACAACGTAATCACACCGGTCCATTTTGCCGTTTTCCTTTCGATTTCCTGACTCTTCTCATACTGATGCTTCATATGTTCCAGAAGCTGCGGTCCGGCCAGTATATATAAAATGATAAGTGCACATAAAAAAAGAGTAACGGCTCTTTTCAGGGTCATTTGTATCCCTCCAGCAAAGCTTTTACTCTATATATATTCTGATGTGAAGCAATATATTAGCGTATGTTCCGCCCTTTCCCCCGCAGATATGCCAGCAACTTATCCGGGCTTGTGCTGATTACCAGCGATTCCGGCATATCCACTTCTTCAAACAGCGCTTCAATTTTATCCACACGCCCTACATCGAAGCTGATATGGCAATCACTGCCTACTGCCAGCATGACTCCCTTTTCCTTTGCCATGGCAGCAATCCGCCTGCAATTCTCAGAGCTGCCCGCACGGCTTCCGGCAAAAGAGCTGTTGTTGATCTCAATCAAGGTGCCGGTATCACGGGCACATAACACAAACCGTTCAATATCAATGGGGAAGCAGGGGTTTCCCGGATGTGCGATAATATCGACATATGGATTTATCATGGCATTGATCAATGCCCGGGTATTCTCTTCCACGCTGCCGGGTGCAATGCACACATCGTGAAAGGAAGCGATGACGATCTCAAGGTTCTTCAGGTAGGCTTCCGGCAGGTCCAGCCCACCCTCAAAATCCATAATATTTGCTTCCACACCCTTTAGTACGCGTACACCCCTTATATAATCGGGTATCACCCGCTGGTTGCCGAAATGAAACAGATGGGGCGCCCCTACCATGGCAGGCCCATGGTCGGTCATCGCGATGATTTCCAGTCCTTTTTCTTTGGCTGCCTCGGCTATTTCGGATATGGTGCTGTAGGCGTGCCCGCTGGATATGGTATGACAATGTGTATCAACCAGGAACTTCAAATAAACACCTTCTTCGCTCATTCTGCTAGTACACTTAAATTTATCTGTAAATTGTAGCAGACTTAAGCTGTTTTTTCAATAGCTATACGCTGTTTTCCCAACTTAAAAAGGATTGCCCCCGCGGCAATCCCTCTTGACTAATTATTCTCTTCGTCTTTTTCGATTTTGTAGTCTGCTTCGTTGACATGGCTGGGATCATAGCCTACCGGCGCTTCAGGAATAATCAAAGCAGCAGCAACATAAGCAATAACACCGGGGAAGATGCCGGTAGCGATGGTAATGGCTACCCAAATCAACCGGATGATGGTGACATCAATATTGAAATAATCTTCCAATCCGCCGCAAATACCTGCAACCGATTTCTTTGTTCTGGATCTGTATAACTTTTTGTACATTTTTAATTACCTCCGTTTATTTTTAAAACTGTTTTCTTAATGAACCTATGGCCATTGGTTTCATATTTGCTTTTTCATTTAATAATACGGAGGGATATGAAAAAAGTTTTCAATTTCTTAAAAAATTTTGCTCACGCAAATTTCTTTCGCTATGGCACCCTATGGGCATCACGCCTCTTGCTCCATCTTCCTCGCAAGCGTGATGAACCTTCGACGGATGCAAGCATCCTGAGCACCCTCCTTCAACGGCAGGGGTACCCCCTTGCATCCCCCAATGTATAGAATGCTTAATGTTCTATACATTTAAAAAATTATATACTTCTTCAGCGATTTTTTTGTTCATGCCTACCACCTGGGCAAGTTCCTCGACGGTGGCGTTCTTGATGTTCTTCAGGCTCCCGAAATGCTTGAGGAGCGCTTTCCTTCTGGCCGGTCCCACACCCGGGATGTCATCCAAAGCGGATTTGACGGTGGATTTGCTCCTCAGGCTCTTATGATATTCGATGGCAAAACGGTGCGCCTCGTCCTGCATGTGGGTGATCATCCTGAAAACATTGGTATTGACCGGAATTTGAAGCTCCTGCCCTTTATAATAAAGGCCTCTGGTTCGGTGCCTGCTGTCCTTGACCATGCCGCATACCGGTATATTGAGTCCCAACTGCACCAAAACTGCTTCCGCTGCATTCACCTGCCCAACCCCACCGTCGATCATCACCACATCGGGAAACACCGAGAACTTGCCCATTTCCGGCTCCCGGCCCTGGGTCTCCAGCTCTTCCCGTTCCTTCATCCCGTGCTGGAATCTTCTTTCAACGATTTCCCGCATGCTGTCATAATCATTAGCGCCTTCAACGGTTTTGATTTTGAACCGGCGATAATGCTTGGCGTTTGCCTTGCCCCTTTCAAAAACGATCATGGAGCCTACATTCATCACACCCTGCAAGTTGGAAATATCAAAGGCCTCCAGCCGGTAAGGCGTTTTGGGAAGCGCAAGCACTTCCTGCAGCTCATTACACGCACCCAAGGTCTTTTCCATATCTGTTTTCTGCTTTTCAATAAAAAGCTTCAGCGTATCTTCTGCATTTTTGCTGACCATCTCTACCAGCTTCTGCTTTTCGCCGCGCTGCGGAACGGTTAGCTTCACCTTGCCGCCCCGCTTGCCGCTGAGCCACTGTTGGAGTATATCAAGCTCATCCACCGATTCCTGCAGGACAATTTCCCGAGGAATCAGAACATCATTCTCGCTGTAGAACTGCTTGACGAAGCTGCATAGGATCTCATTGGAATCGCTGTACGCCATCCCCTCGATCAGGAAATGCTCCCGGCCGATAAGCTTGCCGCCACGGATGAAAAAGACTTGGACACAAGCCTCCCCCTGATCCGTGGCATAGGCAATGACATCCTGATCCACCGCAGCTGAGGTGATGATCTTTTGCTTCTCTCCGATTTTCACAAGGGAATTGATATTGTCCCGCAATTGGGCAGCCCTTTCAAAATCCAGGTTTTCTGCTGCCTCGTGCATTTTTCCTTCCAATTCTTTCACCAGTTCATCCTGTTTTCCATCCAACACCAGGAGGATGGATTTGATCTGTTCCCGGTATGCCGCCTGTCCGACGCTGCCCTGGCAAGGTGCCGAGCATTTTCCTATATGATGGTTCAGGCAGGCCCGCTCCTTGCCCATTATTTTTTCGATGTTTTTGCTGCAGCTTCGGATGGGAAAGAGCTTTTTCAGAAGCTCAATGGTTCTATATACAGCCGACACATCGGTATAAGGTCCGAAATACCTGGCGTCATCTTTCTTGATTTCCCGGACCACCATCAGCCGCGGATAAGCTTCGTTGACCGTCACCTTAATATATGGATAGGACTTGTCATCCTTCATCATGACATTGTACTTGGGCCGGTGCTTTTTGATCAGGTTGCATTCCAGGATCAACGCTTCCAGTTCCGAGTCCGTTATGATGTATTCCAGATCTTCAATCCTTTCCACCATGGCCGCTACCTTGGGCAGCTGATTCTTGGAGGATTGGAAATAAGACCGCACCCTGTTTTTCAGGTTGATGGCTTTCCCCACATAGATGATTTCTTTGGCGGAATCCTTCATTATATAGACACCGGGTTTTTCCGGCAGGTTTCTCAGTTTATCTTCAAGGGTCAACACAGGCAGCCCTCCCACTATCGTCTTATTATAAGTGTCCCTTTACCCTGATCAAAAAGGTTATTCCCTTACATTATATCATAGTTTGATTTTAATCTGGTATTTGGTTATAATCTATACGAATACCCAATAAAAACAAGTGCATCGAAAAGAGGTTTGGATATGACCAATACAATGAAAACCGTCCTGTTTATTATCTCCATGTTTGTCTTCATCTTATTTTTTATGGCAAGCAGCGCCTTGAACCTATCCGCCGCCATAGTCAACAGCCCCTATGCGGCTATTCTGACCAGCAGCCTGTATATTGCCGGTTATATTGCCGCCTTGCTCTCTCAGGCTTTGGGCAAGCATCTTTATACCGGAAACCGGCTGAAAAGCACCAATGTCTATCTGACAGTGAAAGCATCCTTCTTTGCCTGGCGTGACCGGATCGTTCTGCTGCTGCTGCCTGTTCTAGCCGTCATGCTTCCCATGGTGCGGCAAAGAACCGTTACAAAATCTGCATTGGCGGGATTATTGGCTATTGCAGTGCTTATGGCTGTCATAGAACTGTTGTTGTATGTCGGCAGTAAGTCGCTGCGGGTTCATTTTACCGACAAAGGTATTGCAGTGACCGGCTTCGATATCCGTTTGGAGCTGTCCGTCCCCTTTAATTATCACAATGCCGTAGGCTACTATCCCTATGAGCGCATCGAAAGCTTTCTGGCTTTCAACGATAAGGTTATGATCTACCAAACCTTCGATTTCGGGGTCATTCAAATGACCTGCGATCCGGAAGAAGTGAAGCAGATTAAAGGATTACTGGTTTCAAAAAGAATCCCTGAAAAGAGATATTAAAAAATAGAAAGCAGCTAAGCTGCTTTCTATTTTTTAGGGAGGAGGAAAAATAATTGAGATGGGCTTCCTGCATTGTATTTAACCCATGATGATATCAATTGTGTGTATTCCCCTGTCTTCAAATACCGGTATCAAATTACTTTCAACGGCTTCTCCGTCTACTTTGACCTGAGCGATACCCTTGCACACATGACTCGGGTTCTTTATGTTGATTTCATATACAGCACCTCTGAACTTCTTCTTGACGCTGAAACCGTCCCATTCTGCCGGGATGCAGGGATCTACCAGCAAGCCGTCGAAGTCCGGCTTGACCCCCAGTATCCACCGGGTGATGGCATCATAGTTCCAGGCAGCCGTTCCGGTGAGCCATGAATTCTTTGCTTCACCGTGATTGGGTGCATCTTTTCCAGCGATCATCTGTGCATAGACATAGGGTTCCATTTTGTGAATCTCGCTTATCTCTTCCAGGTAAGCGGGCGCAATCTTGCTGTAATACTCAAAGGCTTTATCCCCTCTGCCAAGCAGCGTTTCCGCAATGGCAATCCATGGGTTGTTGTGGCAGAATATGCCTGCATTCTCCTTCAATCCCGGCGGGTAAGAGGTGATTTCACCCAGATTCAGTTTGTATTCGCTATAGGCCGGGTTCTGCAGAACCAGACCGTATTTGGTATTCAGCCGTTCGTTGACGGCATCCAGCGCACGCTGGGCCTTTCCATTCTCGAGACCGATTCCTGCCATAACGCAGAAGCCTTGCGGTTCGATAAACAGCTGTCCCTCTTCGTTTTCTGCACTGCCTACCTTGTTCCCGTTGAAGTCATAGGCTCTCAGGAACCAATCCTGATCATAGCCGCTGCACTCAACGTTCTCAGTCATCATTTTCACGGCCTCAGCCACCCTTGCCGCCTGTTCCTCCAGCCCCAGCTTACCGCACAAACGAACATATTCCTTGCCGATGAAAACGAACATGCCGGCAATAAACACCGATTCGGCGGTCCGCCCCTTTTTGTTCTCGCAGGTCTGGAAGGATTCATCGGGGCTTTCCGAGAAACAGTTCAGGTTCAGGCAGTCGTTCCAGTCCGCACGGCCGATCAGCGGCAGGCCATGGGGTCCCAGATTGTTCAATGTATAGTTGATGGATCGCTCCAAATGCTCAAATAAGGTTCCCACGTTACCGGGATCGCAATTGTATGGCACTGTTTCATCCAGGATGCTGTAGTCGCCCGTTTCTTTGATGTAGGTCACCGTGGACAATACCAGCCACAGCGGATCGTCGTTGAAGCCGCCGCCGATTTCGTTGTTGCCCTTTTTTGTAAGGGGTTGATACTGGTGATACGCACCGCCGTCTTCCAGCTGTGTGGAAGCCAGGTCCAGTATTCTTTCCCTGGCCTTGTCAGGGATCATATGGGCAAAGCCCAGGATATCCTGGTTGGAGTCCCTGAAGCCCATACCCCTGCCGATTCCGGTCTCAAAGTAAGAGGCGCTTCTGGACATATTGAAGGTAACCATGCACTGATAGGGATTCCAGATGTTCACCATCCGGTTCAGTTTCTCTTCTCCGCTCTTCAGTTCAAAGCGGGAAAGCATCTCTTCCCAATGCATTTTAAGCTGGCTGAAAGCTGATTCAACAGCTGCATCGCTGTTGTACTTCTCTAGCATTGCGTACGCTTTTTCCTTGTTAATTGTTCCTTTTTCAGTCCATTTCTGTTCCTGTGCATTTTCAACATAGCCCAGTACAAAAACCATGGATGTCTCTTCTCCTGGCTTCAATGTAATGTCCATATAGTGGGATGCGATGGGATTCCAGCCCCTGGCCAGCGAGTTGCGGGGTGTCCCCTGGAAAACCGCTTCAGGTTCATGCAAACCGTTATACATGCCGACAAAGCTGTCACGTTCGGTATCATAACCGTCAATATCTCGGTTGACACCATAAAATGCAAAGTGGTTCCTTCTCTCACGGTAATCGGTTTTATGATAGATTGTGCTGCCTTCCACTTCCACAGCACCGGTATTCAGCGTCCTCTGGTAATTGGTCATGTCGTCATAAGCGTTCCATAAGCAGAACTCGATGAAAGAAAACAGCTTTACCTGCTTCTCCTGCTGCGATGTGTTTTTCAGCTTAACCTGGTGCAGTTCCAGCATGTCGCCCAATGGAACCATAAATAACAGCTCGCTCTGGAGGCCGTTTTTCATACTCTTGATTTTGGTATAGCCCAGACCGTGCCGGCATTCATAGCTGTCCAAAGCAGTCTTGACAGGCTTCCAAGCCGGAGAATAGACAGTACCGCCGTCATTGATGTAGAAGTACCTTCCTCCATTATCCCACGGTATGCTGTTGTACCGGTACCGGGTCAGCCGTCTGAGCCTTGCATCCTTGTAAAAGCAGTAGCCCCCCGCGGTGTTGGAAATCAAGGAAAAGAAGTTTTCCTGCCCCAGATAATTTATCCAGGGAAACGGCGTCTGCGGTGTGGTAATGACATATTCCCTGCTGCCGTCGTCAAAATACCCGTATTTCATATTGATCCACCCTCTCCCATCATCACTTCTATTACATGTACCTTGTTGTCGTTAAAAACCGGCAGTTTGTTCTCCCTGCTCTTGACACCGTCGATGATGACAGCCTTGACACCCTTTGATATGTTCTCCGGGTTTTTGATACTGATATCATACACGGCGCCCCTGAAATGCTTTCTCGCCTTAAAGCCCTTCCATTCCATGGGGATGCAGGGATCCACCAGCAACCCGTCATAGGTGGGACGGATACCCAGCATATGCTTTACTGCTGCCTGGTAAACCCAGGAGGCCGTTCCCGACAGCCAGCTGTTTCTTGCCAGCCCGAACTGCGGATGTTCATTTCCCAGAATGTTCTGCGGGTAGCAGTAAGGCTCGCACTCATATTCGTCGATTTTACCGTTTTTGCCTGCCGGGTTGATCTGGTTGTAGTATTCATAGGCACGGTCGCCATTGCCGATTATCGTTTCCGCTATCATGACCCAAGGATTGCAGTGTAGGAATATGCCGCCGTTTTCCTTGGCCCCCGGCGGATAGGTGGTTATACCGCCCTTCTCCGGGTCATAGCCGTTGTATCCGGGCCAGCTCAGCTTGATACCGTTTGAGGTATTCAACAGCTTGTTTACCGAATCCAGCGCAGTTGCAGCGCGGTCATCGGGTGCAAAACCTGAGATCACAGGCCAGGATTGCGCATTGACATAGATTTTTCCTGCGTCGTTATGCTTTGATCCCATTGGGTTTCCATGATGGTCCAGGTATCTCAGATACCATTTCCCATCCCAGCCCTGCCTGTTGACAACGGCTTTCATTTCCTCATAATAGGCAGTATAATGCTCTTCGGCAGCAGCGTCCTCCAGATATGCGGAAAGCTCGATCATCTCACGCAATGCCTTACCGTACAGATTGGCAGTAAAGAAGGATTCAGCACCGGCCGGGAGGTTGACGGTATCGTTCCAGTCCGCAAAACCCAGAAGCGGCAGCCCATGGGCACCTGTATCTCTTTTTGTAAACTCTATGGCCCTTTCCAAGTGATCCTTTACCGTTCCCAACGCAATGGGATTCTCTGATTTATCCTTTTCATAATATGGAAGCGCCTTCTGCAGGAAAGCCATGTTGCCGGTCTCCTTCAAATAGCTGCATACAGCCAGAACGATCCACAAATGATCGTCGCTGTAGTATTTCGGGCGGTCCTCCATTTCCCGGGAATCCCCTTCATTGGCAATCATGGTCACCGGATTGAACTGATGCATTGCCGAGCCGTTCTGTTTCTGAACACTGAGCAGCATTTCCAGAAGTGCTCTTCCTTCCTCCGGTGCGTTGCCCATGATGCCCATCACATCCTGTGCGCTGTCCCTGAAGCCAATGCCTCTGGCACCAAAACCCAGCTGATAAAGCGAAAGGTACCTGGACCAGTTTTTTGTCATGTAGCACTGCCTTGGATTGTGTATATTCAACATGGCATTCATGCCTTTATCTGGGGTATCCACTTGAAGTTTTGACAGGTAATCATCCCAGAAGGCCTTTAGTCTGGCAAATTCGGCATCCACTGCTTCTTCACTGCGGAAGCGCCGGATTGCTGACATTGCCTTATCAATGGATGTGCACTGGCCTAGCTGGGTAATCAGTCTTTTGGTCTCACCGGGATTGACGCGGCCCAGATGGTGCATCAATGCGGCAATATTGTCTCCCCGATTTGCTTCACTGCTGCTTAATTCACAGCCGTTCAAAGCCAGGGGGCTTTCCCAGGTTCCGTACTCATTGTCTCCCAGAAACCTGCGGCGTTCTGTCTCGAAGGAAGACACCTGATGGTTGGAGGTGAAATAATTCACACGGGTATCCCGGTTCATAAACGCATACTGCGTTATGACCTTCATGTCATTCCCTTCATCATGGCAGCGGGACTGCATGGTTTGGGGAACCCAATCGCCGTTTACCAGCTGTTTCAATGCATCGAAGTGTGTATATTCCACCACCGGAATGACATCCAATTCCACCGGTACCGTTCTCAGGTTTGTGATACGGATATCCCGCAAAAGCTGCTCACCCTCCATGGGGATGAATATGGTTACATCCGTACGGATGCCGTAAAACTCCGATATAATGCGGCTATAACCCAGGCCTACATGGCATTCGTACACCTGATACTGGTCCAGGGTCGGTACGAAATAGGGAGAAAACAAAGTATAGGCTTCTTTTCCCTTGATCCGGACGTACATGGTTTCTCCCTTGAACTCCGATGCCGGAAGCTGAGGAATATATTTCACAATCCGGTTGATAGCCGGGTCGCCTTTGCAAAGCAGCGATCCGCCTGTATGGTCCACAAACCCGCCGAAGCTCAGGCCGCCGACGTAGTTGACCCATTTGACCGGTGTTTTGGGATTGGTAATGACATATTCCCTGTTGATGTCGCTGAAATATCCGTATTGCATGTTGATACTCCTTATTAGCCAGAATCTATATTAAGCGTCGCATTATTGTCATTTTTAGCGTCCTTGCCTGCAGCCCTGACAAGCTTGTGTCCGTTCACTAGCAGGGACTAGCATAAAGAACGGTATTTCTCCAAGACGTTGTTGAAAACAAAGTATATGCTCATAGCCGTCAAGCTGATCAAGCATAACAGCACTGCTGCCGGAACGGCTTTTACCAGTAGGAAGATCACCGCAACAGCCGCCGTACAGAGCAAACATGAGAAAATATGTCTGATGCCGACCAGCCATGCAATCTTAATGGCATTCAAAACAGTCAGATCATAGCGTGACAACATGGGAAATACAACCAGGGAGACGATAGCCACCTGCAGCAATACCGGAATCTGAACCAGAAACAGTAAGGTGCTGAGGCCGGGTGTGTACTTTAAAAAGTTCAGGTTGGTATAAATAACCAGATAAGCTGCACAGAGTATGAAAAAAATACCGGTTGCATGCTTGAAGTTCTGTCTGAAGCTTCTATAAAAGTCCTTGAATTCGTTGACCTCTTCCCTTCTGATGATTTTCCCCAATACATAATATAATGCAGTGGTAGAAGCACCTATCGTAAATACCGGAATACTGAATAAGCACCACAAGATGTTCAACATCAATAGCTGGTAAATAAGCTGCATGGCCTTATAAAGAATTCCATCCGTTTTAAAAAACTTCATTTCAAACAACCTCCTTGATGTTGACGAATCTTTCTCGATTTATTCAGAGAACGGACCGCACCCCACTCCGGTACAGCCCGTTCTCCTGTTTCAGAGCTTACACACAAACCCCATAACTTGTCGTATAACCATTGTTTTTATTTTATTTGCCGGTCTTTTTGCGCCATTCATCCAACTGTTTCTGCTTTTCAGCAATAACCTTGTCGATGCCGGCTGCTTTCAATTCTCCCAGGAACTTCGGCAAATTCTGTTCCGGATCGATAGAGCCTGTTTCAAGCGCTGGAACATATTTGTCCCAAGCATTTTGTACAGCGGCGATTTCATTCTTAACCGGTGTTGAGTCAAAGACAAAGCCCAAGGATTTTGTACCTTTAGCATCTGCGTTGAATTTTTCGAACAGTTCCCATTTCTTCGGGTCTTCGCTTTCGTCCAGGAAGTTCAGGAACTGATTTCCAAACATCCAGCCTGTGCCAGGGTTGTATTTTGCTACATCCGGGCCTGCCTTCTTAACATTGTCGCTAACTTTTACATAGTGCTTGCCTTCAATACCGTAATTGATCAGGTTATTGAGGTAAGGATCGGTGTTGAAGAGCTCCAGGAACATCATTGCTCTTTCCGGATTCGGTGATGTGCTGGAAATTGCCTGCATTGAACCTGTTGTTTCTCTGTTGGAGATTACAGGAGGCGTAATATAAACCTGTGTCCATTTGAAGCCGTGTGTCAGGGACATTTCTGCGTCCTTGCCGGGCTTCAGGGATTTTGTTGCTGCAAAGATCTTACCTGCCGCTTCATCCGCGTTATAGTCTGTTACAGTTGCTGCATCCTGTCTGATGTAGCCGGCCTGATAGAACTTTCTGATGGTCTTGAACATAGCCATTGCTTCCGGTGTTTCAAACTCGTTGATAACTTTGAAGTCTGTCGTATCGTTGTAGAGAACGCCGGGGCATTTGTCGTCGCCGATAGTATCCCAGTCCATCAGCTTGTATGGAGATTCTCCATCCAATGCTTCCAGACCATAAACACCTGTTTCTTTTTCCTTGATGACCTTCAGCATGGGCTCCAGATCTTCCAATTTCTTGACTGTAGAAAGATCAAAACCGTATTTGTCAACCAAATCCTGTTTGATGATGAAGCCCCATGAATGTGCTTTTTCCTTGTTGGCCGGAATAGCGTAGTTGATACCGTCAATCTGTGAGCCGGACAGGAAGTCTGCACCAAGCAATGCCTTTGTCTTGGGTGCGTATTTATCCATCAGCTCGTTCAACGGAAGGAATGCACCTTTTACAGCATTCTGCTGGTAGTTGTTCGCCCAGTTGGATGTGAAGCATATATCAAAAGGTTGTCTGGATGCAATCATCTGCTTCAGCTTGTCGTCGTACTCGGCGCCCCACGCATAGCACTGCAGCTTCAGTGTTGCGTTGATCTTATCCTTCAAGTACTTGTTTGCTTCTTCTTCGATCAGTTTAACGTCTTCCTGCTGTCCATTGCCAATGAAGTACCAGGTCAGCTCTACCGGTTTCAACTCTTCTGCAGCTGATGCTGTTCCTTCTGCAGGTGCTGCTGCCGGTGTCGGCTTGGAGCAGCCTACAACGGCTGATAATGCAAAGACGAGAACCAATGCGAGACAAAGAAGTTTTTTTGCTTTTTTCATACTCTTCTCCCCTTATTATTATTATTAATGGAGCTATGTAAGCTCCAAAATGAGCTATTGTTAACCTTTGATGGAACCGATTGTCAAACCTTCAACAAAATATTTCTGGAAGAACGGGTACGCAAAGACAATAGGTCCGATTGCAATCATCGCCATAGCCATGCGTGCCGTTTGCGAGGGCAGGTTTGCCATGATCTGCGTCGCGTTGTTGATGGAGCTTGCATTATTGGAAAGGTACAATATCGCTTTATCCACCCGAAACATGATGTACTGCAAGTTAAACAGCTTTTCGTCAGTAATGAACAGCAAGGGTGCATACCAATCATTCCAATAAGTCAATACGTTAAACAATCCGATGGTGGCAAGAACCGGTTTGGCAAGCGGCAGCACGATCCGGATAAAGGTCTGAAACTCGCCGGCTCCGTCAATTCGAGCTGCTTCGATGATGGAATCCGGTATAGAGGTTATGAAGAAGGTCCTCATAATCAGTACATACAGCGGAGTCATCAGATAGGGCAGTATTAATGCGAAGATCGTATCCTGAATGTGGAGCACATTGACATAAACCATGTACCACGGTACCAGACCGCCATTGAAGAGCATTGTCAGGAACACCATGAAGGTAAATATATTGCGGTATTTGAAGTCTTTTCTGGATATCGGATAAGCGTACATTGCGATAATACTGATGCTCATGAGACTTCCCACTATGGTTACAAACAGCGTTACGCCATAGGCCCTTAAGACAACCATGATATCCTTGAAAATGTACTTGTAAGCCTCAAAGCTGATTTTCCTGGGAAGCAGGCTGTAGCCATACAAAGTGACGGTTTTCTCGTCCGTAATGGATGTTGAAAATACGATAAGCAGAGGAAGTACGCAGGCAATGGTGCATAGGATCATGATAATATTGAGCATGAAATCCGCTTTCTTGGATATTTTAGTATAATCTTTGAAGATCGGTTTTTTGTTGAATACTTTCTCCATGTCCGCTCCCCCCCTTAGAATAATGAGTTTTCTTTGTCAATTTTACTAACGATATAGTTTGCCGTCAGCACGACGATAAGCCCGATTACCGCTTGATAGAAGCCTGCTGCAGAAGCCATTCCGACATCACCTGTCTGCCTGAGTGCTCTGAAAACATAAGTCTCTATAACGTTTGTCACATCATAAATAGGTCCGCTGTTTCTTGTCACATTGTAGAATAATCCAAAGTCCGTAAAGAAGATCCTTCCTACCTTGATCAGTGTCAAAACCGTAATGACCGGCATCAGCATGGGAAATGTGATCATTTTGATCTGCTGGAACCTGGTCGCGCCATCAACCGCTGCTGCTTCATAATAGGACTTGTCAAAACCGATAATGGCGGCTAGGTAGATGATGCTGTCGTATCCGGTCCACTTCCATGTATTGACGAGGACGATAATGAGAGGCCAGAATGCCGGTTCAACATACCAATTGATTCGCTCCTTGCCCAGTTTGACCAGTATTCCGTTGATGAAACCCATATCCGAGCTTAAGAGTGCAAAGACCAAGTAGCTGATAACAACCCACGAAAGGAAGTATGGCAGGAACATGATGCCCTGATAAAACTTTGATAGTTTTCTGTTTAAAAGCTCATTGAAGATGATGGCGAGTGCCACTGCAACGGTGGCAGCGATAATGATGAATGCCACGTTGTATAAGATTGTGTTTCTGGTGATGGTAAATGCTGCATTTGAATTGAACAGGTATCTGAAATTCTCAAAGCCGACCCAGTCGCTTTTCCAAAAGCCTTTAGCGTAGTTGTAATCCTTGAAAGCAATGACAATTCCGAGCATCGGCAGATAGTTATTGACGAGAAGGACAAGCAAACCTGGGAGCATCATTAAGAACAAAACCTTGTTTTTTATAAGTTCTCTAATAAATGCCGGCCTGGTCCTTCTACCTGTAACAGCCTTGCCGACAGTAACCTTTTGTATTTCAGCCATAAAGACACCCCCTTTCCCAACTTGATCTGACCTACACTCTAATGATACTTTTTTCCAGCACGGGCTTAAATGGAGCATCTTGCCTTTTGGTTTACGGAATTGCCCTCTTGGCCAGTGCAAGATTTTACACATGATGCCGGCAAAAAAAGAAAAAGCCCCGGCTTCCCGGGACAGGCTTTTGGCTTGCAATGCGCATGGTTTAACGCATTTTGCGGAATATTTGCATTATAACTTCGTCATGCATTATTTTGATTGATCTAAAAGGCAGTGCAAGATTTTACCCCTCGGCCATCCCTACTACACCGGAGTACTGGTTTTATATTCCGATGGGGTAATGCCGGTATACTTTTTGAACAGCTTGGAGAAATAGTGGGCATCCTTTATTCCCACAAGCTCTGCAATTTCATAGGTCTTGTAATTGGAGTCCTTCAAGTATCCCTTAGCTTTCTCAATTCTGACTTCATTGAGATAATCGACGAAGTTTTTGCCCAACTCCTTTGTGAACATCCTGCTCAGGTAATAGGTGCTTACATAGGTATGCTCCGCTACTTCATTCAGCGTCACTGCTTCATGGTACTTCCGGCTGATGTATTCCATTGCCTTCTGGAGGGTGCCGTTGATGGTTTTCTGGTTGTATTGGTTGATGGTTGCTGCAATCCCTACCGCCAATTCCTCCAGTATCCTGTTCAGCTCCATCAGGCTGTCACACTGCTCCACCATTCCGAATATGTCGGTAATGCTTTTTCCGCAAGATCTGTCCTCGCTTCCCAAGTGCATGGCGGCCGGGATGCTGTAGATCAGGTTGATGCTGTTCCAATACAGCTTCTTGATGCTGTCTTTATCCAGTTTGCTGTTGTTGATGCACTTCAATATATCGGACAAAACGCTTTTCGTGTTGGCTTCATTGCCTGCTTTTATGCTTTGAACCAGCTGCTTCTCATAGCTTTCCATCACCGAGAAGTCCGTGGCCTTGTAGAAGGATTTCAGGTCCTCGTATAGGATAATGGAGCTTTTTCCCATATAGAATTTGTAGTCCAGCGCTTCCAGACCCTCCCTGGTTTTCTCGGCCAGCTGGAAAGGACCATGGCCTACAGTACTCATGGAAATGGTTACAGTAAAATTGAAGCAATTCTTGACCAATTCCTGCAGGTTGCTGGCATCCTTATAAAGGCTGCTGACCAGATCTTCGGAAAACCTGCTTCCGCTGGGGTCTTCCGAAGGCTGTACGATAAACACCACCATTTTGCTGTTTAATGGAACGCTGGTAACCTTGAACATATCCGACATCATTTCTTCCAGGGTATTGATGATGCCAAACTGGTACAAATGCCGCTCGTATTGGCTCTTAATGCCGCTGTCGGGCTCCTCCTCATCTGTCTCTACCACCATGACGAGAAAGGTATCGATCTTCATGCCGTAGAGCTTCAGCTCTTCCAGAACCTCATCCCTTTTCAGGCTGGCAGTAAACATGATGTCATAAAGCAGCTTTTGCCGTAAGATGGGTACTTTGCTCTGAAAGTGCTTTTTCAGGCTGCTGAGCTCATCCTCCAGCTTGGAATGGAGCTGCAGCTCCGATATGGCTTTTTTGATGATGGCGGTCAGATCCTCTATTTTTGACGGTTTCAGCACATAGTCGAAAGCCCCCAGACGGATAGCCTCCTGAATGTACTCAAAATCCCGGTAACCGGTCAGAATGATAATCTTGCCGCAGCAGGGAATGGCTTTTCTGATCTCCTTGATCATGCTGAGTCCATCCACTTCCGGCATATGGATATCGGTAATCACGATATCCGGACACAGCTCCCGGATCAGCCGCATGCCTTCAATACCGTCGCTGGCTTCGCCGCAGACCTCACAATCCAGGCTCCTCCAGTCGATGATGTTTTTTAATCCTTTTCGGATGATGGCTTCGTCGTCAACCAACAATACCTTGAACATGATTGATGTCTCCCTCGTTTATGAATTGGCCGGGCAGCCTGACAATAACCCGGGTATAGTCTCCGTAGCTGCTTTCAATACTGATGCCGTAGCTATCCCCATACAACAGCTTGATTCTTCTGTTGACATTCTCCATTCCCACGCTCTTGCTGCCGGAAAGCTGTCCTTTTTCATAATCAAAACCGGCTTCACTCAGCTTGTCGTTAATGGACTTCAGGTCTTCTTCCGTCATGCCGATGCCGTTATCGGTAATCTCGATCACCACATCCGCTTCTTTGCGGCAAGCATTCAGAGAAATGATCCCAACCCGCCTGCTTTTCTCGATGCCGTGCTTCACTGCATTTTCTATCAGAGGCTGTATCAGAAGCCGGGGAATCTTCATACCCAGAAGGTCTTCTTCAACTTGCTTGACCACCTGCAAACGGTCTTCATACCTGCTTTTCAGGATAGTCATATAGTTATCGATATAATGCAGCTCCTCCTTCAGGGATATCAGGCGATCCCCCCTCCCGATGCCGGCATCAATCAGGCTGGCCAACGCCGAAACCGTCTCGCTGATTTCCGGTACACCGTTAAGCTGTGCCATCCAGTTGATGTTCTCCAGTGTGTTGTAGAGAAAATGCGGATTGATCTGCGCCTGTAAGGCTTTGATCTCCGCTTCTTTCAGAGCAAGCTCCTCCTTATAAATACAATTGACAAGGTAGTCTATTTTCTGGGACATCCGGTTGAAACTGTCACTGAGGTATCCCAGTTCGTCATCCCGGTCCAGCTTGATATCCTTGTGCACTGCGCCTTTCTCCAGGTTTTTCATGCCCTCAACCAGCCGCTTGATGGGATTGACAATGTCCACTGCCGTCAGGACACTGAGAACAGAAAGGATGATCAATGCGTACAGGATCATGAGAAGCACCCAATACCGCAAGGTATTGATTTCTCTATACAGCTTTTTCAAAGGTATATGGTAAATGATCTTCCACTGCGGATCCTCCAGCAGGATATAGGATACCAGTGTGTCATTCTGCTTGTCTATGTAATATCCGTTATCACTTTCAATCTGCCTTTTCAAAAACCCTTGCAACAAATTGCCTGTGTCGGTATTCTGGTTGAGAATATCCTCATTCTGTTGGGATAGGATGGAAATATTATTGATGGTTTCACTGGATAAGTCCTTGTATATGGACTCCAGGTATTCTTTTTTAATGAGAATAGCCAGCAATCCCACTTCTTCATAGGTATCCCTGTCATATATCATCCTAGTTATATAGATGTTGCGGATCTTCCCATCGGACCTGTCCAAGGACCAGATCAGCCTTCCGCTTCCTTTTCTGGCCTGAGCGATGATCCTATCATAAGGCAGCATCACTTCGATCATCGCTGCAGCATTATCGGAATCAAATCCATAATACTCCTTATTCTTTGTAACAATGCAGATGGATTGTATTTCATTTCTGGATAAGGTCGCCTGCCTGAGTATCCCTTTTATTTCCGTTGTCTGGTTGAATATGCTGACGTTATCTCGGACACCATCCGTATTCAACGCTTCATAAATCCTGTTGTCATAAAGCAGCTCCAGGGTCAGTGACCGCATGTTTGTGGACAGGTCATTGAACCGGAGTTGGATCATCTTCAGGATATCCTGTGAATAGTTGATGGATTTGTACTCGATGATCTCTGCCGATTTCTGGTATGAAGTGTAGCCGATAAACAGCAGCGGAATAATGATTTGTATGTAAAAAAGCAGCAGCAGCTTATGCTTGATGGATATGTTCTTGTAAAAATGGGTCAGCCTGCCGGCTAAATATCGCATCATACTCCCCCTATATGCCTCTGCTGATTTCATCAAAGACTTCCTCTGGACTCAGCTTTCCTTCCAGGACTTGCGGGAAACGCGGTACAAGGACTTCCTCCCACAGGTTGCGGTCAAGAAAACTATCCGTAGGGCCAATCAGTTCCTGTGAATTCGCAATCAGTTCCATCCCTCTGCTATAAAGCCTTCCAGGCTTGCTGTCGTTGGTGGGTATGTGAATCGCGCTGATAAAACCTGTCCCCTGAGAAAACAGCTTGGCGGTTTCCACTGATGTCAGATGTTTCAAGAGCTTGATGCATGCTTCTCTTTTTTGGGGATCCTGCCAGGCCTGGCTGCTCATTGAAAAGTTCCCGTTGCCCAAACCGTATATGATGGACGTAGGATGGGCTTTCCCTTCCGGAAAAGAAGGAAACGGAATGATATCAACCGTATCATCTTCTGCTTCTAGGGAACCCTGTCCGATAAACCAGGACCCCTGTATGATCATGGCGGCCTTTTTGTTTAAAAAAAGATTGTCCCTTGTCTTGTTGTCGATGGTAAAGACGTTGCGTGGAAAGGCTCCTAACGCATAAAGCTCCTTGACATATTTCATACCCTCGATGTAGCAGCTGTTGATCTTGCCGTCCCGGTACGGGTTCTCGGTATCTTGTTTCCCCCCTAGTTTGGCCACGATGTTTTGATAGATAAAGGTCCCTTCAGCCGTTGCATTGCAAGCAATAGGGATTATCCCATTCTCCTTGAATACCACAACGGCGTTTTTCAGTTCTTCATAGGTTTTCGGTATGCGCACATTATATTTCTTGAATAGGTCTTTGTTAATGAATAAGCCTTCGTAAATAATCTCGCTGGGCAGCCCGTATATTCTACCATTAAATTCATCATATGCCCATGTGTCTTCTGCAAAGAGAGCAGCCCAATCCCTGTTGCTGTTCAAAAGCTCCGTCAGGTCCGCTACCTTGCCGGCCTTGATGAGAATTTTGATATCCGACCCCGGCCACAGCCCGAATACATCGGGGTCATTGCCCTGGGCGAAATTTGTCTTCAATTTAAACAGAAACTCCGCACCCGCCATGGACTCATTGATGATTTTGACATTGGGGTTCTGCTGCTCGAATTGCTCCAGTATATTGCGAAGATGCATGGCTTTAGTATCCGTCCCGCCCCAGCTGCTCAAAAAACGAATTTCTATCTTTTCCGCCGCAGCTGACTTCCCGACAACCGCTTCCGGAGCAGGCTTATAATCGTTAAACAGCTTGTAGGACGCAATAATCGGGAAAAAGCCCAGTATCATCAGGACTGCAAGATAGAAAACCCCTAACCGCTTCAGCTTCATGTCTACCCCCTGAAAATTAGTAAAAATGGAGATTAGTATAATATTCTCCATATGCACGGTGTTTTCCTGCAAGCTGTTGATTTGTGCGCAACGAGAAAAAGGCAAACCTTAAATGGTCTGCCTTTTTCTCGTTTTCCTTATCCGCGGTTTCGATCCCGCTCCAATATTTTGCCCAGAAATTGGCCTGTATAAGACTTCTCTACGGCGCAAATCTCCTCCGGCGTCCCTTGTGCGATGATGGTGCCGCCCCGGTCTCCCCCCTCAGGGCCCAGGTCGATGATATGGTCCGCCCGTTTGATGACATCCAGGTTATGCTCAATAACGATGATGGAATTGCCGGTATCCACCAGCCGGTCCAGGATGCCCAGCAGCTTGTGGATATCTGCGATATGAAGGCCTGTCGTGGGTTCATCCAGGATATAAACCGTTTTGCCGGTACTCCTTTTGGACAGCTCGTATGCCAGCTTGATACGCTGGGCTTCGCCTCCGGAAAGCTCCGTAGAGGGCTGCCCCAGCTTGATATAGCTAAGTCCTACATCATAAAGTGTCTCCAGCTTTCTGTGTACACGGGGAATATTCTCAAAGAATTCCAAGGCATCTTCCACGGTCATGTTCAAAACATCAGAAATATTCTTACCCTTATATCTGACCTCCAGCGTCTCCCGGTTATACCGCTTGCCCTTGCAAACCTCACATGGCACATAGACATCGGGAAGAAACTGCATCTCAATCTTTATGATGCCGTCACCTTTGCAGGCTTCGCAGCGACCGCCCCTGACATTGAAGCTGAACCGACCGTTCTTGTAGCCCTTCATTTTGGCTTCCGGGGTGGCCGCATAAACTTCCCGGATCAAGTCAAACACGCCGGTATAGGTAGCCGGATTGGATCTGGGTGTTCTTCCGATAGGAGACTGGTCAATATCAATCACTTTATCGATGTATTCGATGCCTGTAAATTCCTCATGGGCTCCTGGCCGCTGCCTGGAACCATAAAGGTTATGCGCCAGCCCTTTGTATAGGATCTCGTTTACCAGAGTACTTTTACCTGACCCGGATACGCCGGTTACACAGGTGAATACCCCCAATGGGATCCTGACATCGATATTTTTCAGGTTGTTCTCGCTGGCTCCCTTGATCTGAATCCATTTCCCATTGGGCTTACGGCGCTCCTCCGGTATAGGGATAAACTTCTTGCCGCTGAGGTATTGTCCGGTAATGGATTCCCCACAGGCCATAATATCGTCCAGAGATCCCTCGGCCACAATCTGTCCGCCGTGGATGCCGGCACCGGGACCAATATCGATAATATGATCGGCAGTATGCATGGTATCCTCATCATGCTCCACTACAATAAGCGTATTACCCAGGTTTGTCAGGTTGCGAAGCGTCCTGAGGAGCTTGTCGTTATCCCGCTGGTGCAGCCCGATGCTGGGTTCATCCAGGATATATAGTACGCCTACCAGGCTGGAGCCGATCTGGGTTGCCAGTCTGATCCGCTGTGCTTCACCGCCGGAAAGCGTTCCGGCTGCGCGAGACAGTGTCAGATACTCCAAACCTACATTGATGAGGAAGTCCAGCCGCTCCCTGACTTCCTTCAGAATCAGCTTGGCGATCATCTGCTGCTTCTCTGTTAGAACCAACCCGTCAAAGAAATCCTTAATCTTGTAGACCGACATCTCGCAGACCTCGGTGATGGACAGTCCTCCGATCTTGACGGCCAGGCTCTCTTTCTTCAGTCTTGCACCCTTGCACTCCGGGCAGGATACGGATGACATGTACTTCTCTATCTCACTGCGCATATATTCCGACTTGGTTTCCCTGTAGCGTCTTTCCAGGTTATTGATGACCCCTTCAATGGCCACATTGATCTCACCGCGGCCATAGTCCCGCTGATAGTTGACCT
Organism: Calditrichales bacterium MX18-03; assembly: GCA_021083345.1. Lineage (GTDB taxonomy): Bacteria > Bacillota > Clostridia > Lutisporales > Lutisporaceae > JAJGRE01. Next base: position 355,999 of record JAJGRE010000002.1, read on the forward strand.
TTACCTTTTCACCCTTGCTGCCGTACAGGATCAAATCCTGAATCTCCGGCTTAAGGTCCTTGATGGGTGTATCCATACTGAAGCCGTAATGCTTCGACGCGCCATCCAATATGTTGTAATACCAGGACTCTTCATCAATATTCTTCCACGGATCTATAGCGCCCTCTGAAATGGACATTGTGCGGTCAGGGATAACCAGCTCGGGATCGATGCGCCGCAGTTCGCCAAGTCCGTCACAGGTAGGGCACTTGCCAAAGGGGCTGTTGAAGGAAAACATTCTGGGAGCGGGGTCATCAATACTGATGCCGCATTCGGTGCAGGCAAAATTCTGACTGAACAGCATTTCATGCTGATCGATGATGTCTATCAGCGCTGTACCGCCAGAAAGCTTCAGTACCGTTTCAAGAGAGTCGGCCAGCCGCTTTTCGATGCCTTCCCTGACCACCAGACGGTCAACTACCACCTCAATGGTATGCTTCTTGTTCTTCTCCAGCTTGATTTCATCGTTGATATCCATCATTTCCCCGTCCACCCGGACTCGGACGTAACCGCCTTTTTTGATATCCTCGAATATCTTCTGGTGCTCGCCTTTTTTGCCCCTTATGAGCGGTGCAAGCAGCTGAAGCTTGGTTCCCTGCTCCAGGCCCTTTATATAATCCACCATCTGATCCACCGTCTGCTGGGAAATCACCTTGCCGCAGATGTGGCAGTGTGGAACCCCGATGCGGGCAAACAGCAGCCTCAGATAGTCATAAATCTCTGTTACCGTACCCACTGTGGAACGGGGGTTGCGGTTGGTGGTCTTCTGATCGATGGATATGGCCGGGGACAACCCTTCGATATAATCCAGATCCGGCTTCTCCATCTGACCCAGAAACTGTCTTGCATATGCCGACAGTGACTCCACATACCGCCGCTGCCCTTCGGCATAGATGGTATCAAAGGCCAGCGAGGATTTGCCCGATCCGGAGAGTCCGGTCAGCACCACAAACTGGTCTCTCGGAATCTCCACGTCTATATTTTTAAGGTTGTGCTCCCTTGCACCCTTTATCACGATTTTGTTCTTCGCCATCTTACTCTCCTTAGTATAGAACTCCTACTTGGTTTTCAATTTTTGCCTGAATTCGATAATCTTATCGCGCAGCTCAGCGGCCCGCTCATACTGTAGGGCCCTTGCACAGTCCTTCATTTCCTCTTCTAGTGCCGCGATAAGTCTGACGATGTCTTCCTTGCGCATTCTGTCAATATCGCTTCTGGCTCCGTACTTGACTTCCTCTTCTGCTGCCTTGGTGGCTTCTATGATATCACGGATTGCCTTGCGGATGGTCTGCGGTTTGATATCATGCTTTTCATTGTATTCCATCTGGATCCGCCGCCGCCGGTTGGTCTCGCTGATGGCCCGCTTCATGGAATCCGTCAGCTTGTCGGCATACATGACCACTTTGCCCTCAACATTACGGGCAGCTCTCCCGATGGTCTGGATCAAAGAGGTCTCCGATCTCAGGAAGCCTTCCTTATCCGCATCCAGGATGGCAACCAGGGACACCTCCGGCAGGTCCAATCCTTCCCGCAGCAGATTGATGCCCACCAGCACGTCAAACTCACCCAATCGGAGATCCCGGAGGATCTTCATCCGCTCCATGGTCTCCACCTCGGAGTGCAGGTAGCGCACCCGTATATCCAATTCCTTCATATAATCCGTCAGGTCTTCAGCCATCTTTTTAGTCAAGGTGGTCACCAGCACGCGCTGCTCCTTAGCCACACGCTCCCGGACTTCGCCGATCAAATGGTCAATCTGCCCTTTGACCGGTTTGACCTCGATCTCCGGGTCAACCAGACCGGTGGGACGGATGATCTGCTCTACGATATGCGTGCTGCGGTCCATCTCATATTTGGCCGGTGTAGCACTGACATAGATAACCTGATTCAATCGTTCTTCAAATTCCTCAAAGTTCAACGGCCGGTTGTCAAATGCGGAGGGAAGGCGGAAACCGTACTCCACCAGTGCTTCCTTCCTGGACCGGTCTCCAAAATACATGCCGCGTACCTGGGGCACGGTAACATGGGATTCATCCACAACCAGCAGAAAATCCTTCGGAAAGAAGTCAATCAGCGTATAGGGCGGGCTGCCCGGCTCTCTGCCGCTGATATGCCTGGAATAGTTTTCAATTCCGGAGCAGTAGCCTACCTCCCGCATCATTTCGATATCGTAATTGGTCCTTTGCAGCAGCCGCTGGGCTTCCAGCAGCTTATCCTGCTCCTTAAGCGCCTTCACCCGCTGTGCCAGCTCCGCTTCAATCGTGCCGATGGCCCGCTCCAGCTTAGCCTGTGTGGTGGCAAAGTGAGATGCGGGATAGATGTAGGTGTGCTGCATTTCTCCGATAATGTTGCCTGTCAAAGCATCGAATTCCAGGATCCGTTCAATCTCATCCCCGAAAAACTCCACCCGCACAGCCTTCTCCGAGGAAGCCGCGGGGAATATGTCCAATATATCGCCGCGTACCCGGAAGGTCCCGCGCACAAAATTCAGGTCATTCCGGTCATATTGTATGTCAATCAGCTTTCGGAGCACCTCGTCGCGGTCCTTTGCCATACCCTTTCGCAGGGACAGTACCAGGCTCTTGTAATCCTCCGGATCTCCCAAACCGTAAATACAGGAAACGCTGGCAACCACAATAACGTCTCTCCGTTCGAACAGCGCTGCGGTAGCCGAGTGCCGCAGCTTATCGATTTCATCGTTGATATCGGCTTCCTTTTCTATGTAGGTATCAGAGTGGGCAACGTAAGCCTCAGGCTGGTAAAAGTCATAGTAGCTGACGAAATATTCCACGGCATTATCAGGAAAGAATTCCTTAAACTCCCCTGCCAGCTGTGCAGCAAGGGTTTTGTTGTGCGCCAATACCAAGGTGGGACGCTGCACCTTCTCAATTACATTTGCCACTGTAAAAGTCTTGCCCGATCCGGTTACGCCCAGCAGCGTCTGATACCGATCGCCCTGGTTGATGCCGTCAGTCAGAATCCTGATGGCTTCCGGCTGATCCCCTGTGGGCTTATATTCCGACACCAGTTTGAACTTCTCCATTCCATCACCCCATTCTGTTTACATAAAATATTATATCATAAAACCACCCGTTTGACTTTATCAATCATAACGCTTCTTAACTACAGAACGCGTGTTCGTAATCATTGTATAATTTTAGTGCCGCCCTGTCAACAAGCCATCACTATTTTTCTTATTTTTCCCATAGACAAAGGAGAAGAACGATCTGCATCATTACTTCTCCTTATTGATCAGCCAGGCCAGCCGGAACAGCCAGCTGTCCTCGAATTTTTTCAGATCGAAGCCGGTGCATTTGAATATCTTGTCTAAACGATAGAGCAGCGTATTCCTGTGGATATACAGTTTGCCTGCCGCATCCGTCAGGTTCAGGTTGTTCTTGAAAAGCTCTTCTATAGTAATGCTCAACTCACTGTTGAGCATCTCTTTAAACTCTCGTGTAAACACCTTTGCCAGAATGTCTGCTTTTGTTCCGGGGCTTAAGCAGCTCACGGCACGGTATGCATACAGCTTGTCATAATTCATTACTGTGTCGGACAACCCATATGTGCGCCTGATAAAGAGCGCCTCCAGGCAGCAGTCCAGCATCCGCCTCAAATCCTGTATCCCTCCGCTTCTCCCACCGATAGCAACAGTGCACTCCAGCAAAAGCTCAGACAAGATATTTTTACTCAGGCTTTCACAGGCTTCCTCTATGTTTCCTTCAGGAGATACTGCCAGGATCCTGCCCTCATATTCAAACCGCAGCGTCGTTTCAATCGTATTGTCCATGATCTGAAGCACTTCATTCAGGCAGTCTTCATAGCCTGATACAAGCAGGACATAGCCGCACAGCCGTTGGCCGTATGCTTCTTCCAGCCGCATGCCCACCGCGGTGTCGAAATCTTCTTTCAATGCAGCTGCCAGCCGTTCATCTTCCGAGCAACGGTTGAACACAGCTGATTTTATCGCCAGCAGAATCAGCTGATCCTCAGCTTCTGACCTGCAGCCTTCAGCCCGGATGCAGACATAATAGGTCTTTCCGACGGCTTCAAAAGGATAAATGATATAGCCCTTCCAGCTGCTGCCGGAATTTTGACGGGCTTCTTCATAGCTTAAGCCGGGTATCCCTTGTTCCGAAATCCGGCAGCAGCCCTTGTCCCAAATAACGGCTATATCCCTGTTTGAGATCTCTGACGCTTTGGACAGCACCTCTCTCAATTCATCCATATGTCCTTCCCCTTTAGCAGAAAATAGCGGACTGTACAGTATGCCATACAATCCGCCTTTTTGTACCTTTACTTTATATTAACACAATTCCTGTCAATTAATAAATAGCCTTCTCTGTTTCTGCATCGAAAACATGGACCTTATCCCAGTGAAAATGCAGTTCCACAGCGTCTCCTGACTTCTTGGCGGCTTTGGAATCCACTCTGGCAGTTATCTGCTTGCCGCACAGGTCGAAATACAGGTATATCTCTGCTCCCATCAGTTCTGCCAGCTCAATCTGTCCCTTGAATACGGAGTATCCACTGGACAGAGGCTCAATGTCCGCATCATGCAGGTGCTCCGGTCTGATTCCCATATAAACCTCTTTACTGATATATCCTCTTTCCTTCAAAGCAGCAGCCTTTTCATCCGATATACCGACCATGGTGCCGTCCTGCAGCTTCAGGCAGACGCGCTGACCTTCCAGAACCACTGTTCCTTTCAGGAAATTCATCTGAGGGCTGCCGATGAAGCCGGCAACAAATAGATTGGCCGGATTGTCGTAAGCACGCTGCGGGGTATCCACCTGTTGGATATCGCCGTCCTTCATAATGACGATCCGGGTACCCATCGTCATGGCTTCCGTTTGGTCGTGGGTGACGTACACAAAGGTCGTTTCAAGCTGTTTATGCAGCTTTGAAATCACGGTTCTCATCTGGACCCTGAGCTTGGCATCCAGATTGGATAAGGGTTCATCCATCAGAAATACCTTGGGCTCTCTGACAATGGCGCGCCCCAGTGCCACCCTCTGCCTTTGTCCGCCTGAAAGCGCCTTTGGCTTGCGGTCCAGAAGGTGCTCGATTTCCAACATTTTCGCTGCATGCTTCACCTTGCTGTCAATTTCGGCCTTGGGAACCTTTTTCAGCTTAAGCCCGAATGCCATATTCTCATAGACCGTCATATGGGGATATAAAGCGTAGTTCTGGAATACCATGGCAATGTCCCTGTCTTTGGGGGCAACATCGTTGACAAAACGTTCACCGATGTAAAGTTCGCCGTCGGATATGTCTTCAAGACCGGCGATCATTCTAAGGGTTGTTGTCTTTCCGCAGCCGGAGGGTCCGACCAGCACGATGAACTCCTTGTCTTCTACTTCCATGTTGAAATCCTTAACTGCCGTTACATTGCCCGGATAAACCTTTTTAATGTGCCTTAAAGACAGATTTGCCATAATCTTCTACCTCACTTTTTTTATTTCTGATTTAAGTATAAATCCATGCTTTCTTCGATTCCATTATGAGTTATCCCGAACATGGCGACCTGTTTTTGTAATTATTTATATATGGCGCATAAATCTCCGTTTCAATTTGCTCCAACCCCATTGACATTTGGTGCAAGTTATGTAAAAATATACATAGGCATTAATTTTTTATCCATATTGTTTTGTTTGACAATTAGGAATAAAACTAGCTGTTTGCGCCATAATATTAAGTATTACTGTTGTTATGGTTGCTTATTTTTTTAAAAAAATGATGAAAAGGGTGTATATTTATGAACAATAACTCGTCTAAAGCGCCACAAAAGCATGGCACCTGCCCGGCAGATAAGAACGACCATTTCGAAATCTTTAAACGCCTGGAGGAAATCAGCGACAGGAACCGCAATTCCTTCTGCGAGCTTTTGGAATATACGTATAAGACCAGAAAAGAACGAAAATTTTAGATAAAAAATAAAAATGCATGTTTGCTGTCTGAAACAGCAAACATGCATTTTGACTTTATATGCTGGTGTCCTTGTTGTTGTTTTTTGTGAAACGGTTCAGCAGCTTGCCGAAAACCGAGGTGCCGCTGCCCATTTCAAAATAGATGTCGCTGACCTCCGGAACCAGCAATGCACCGAGGCTGCCGATTCCACTCTTGTAATCCCGGTACTCCACCGTTTTTCTCTCACCGCCGGTCTTCAAGATTTCCATCCAAATAAAGGAAGGATATTCTGCCAGGAATTCCGACAGCTGCTTGTCATTTTGAAGCGTCCGGTTGTTGACGCTCAAAATGATATCCCCAGGTTCCAGCTTCATGGCACCGGCTGGAGAATCCGGTTTCGCATACAGTACGGTAATGCCTGCAGCATTTTTTCCAAACAAGGGCTTGCCTGATTCTTCCTCTTTTGAGCCGTATAGGATGAGGGCTTCATGGGCCAGAGGAGCAAAAATGGCTGCGGAAAAGGCGAAGAAACTGGAGAAATTCGCCAGAACCGCAAGGATGATCAGCACGATGCTGTATCCCGCCAGCCTGAAAGCTGAGCTGCCGCACCTTTTTTCAGCCGTTGTGGTAACTGCCATGTCGCCGTATCCCAATATCACCGGAATCATCAAGGGCTGGAATAGCAGGCTTCCGATCCCTTCAGCCGCAGGCTTGATGGGAGGCCACCACGCCGGCATGCCCGAGACACCCGCTAGGCTGTATGCCGAACCTTCGGCGCCGCCTGCCGTGATCCCCAGGATCACCAATGGAATAGGCCATATCTTATTCATGAAAAATCCCCCTGTAACTTCTCCGTTTTTTCGCTTCAAAAACAAGGGGACTGCATTGGTATAACCGTCAAACCAAATCAGAAAACTCTCCAACAGATGCAGAATTCCAATAAGCGCCATCAAACCGGGTACATTGATCTGTGGAAAGCCGAAGGTCAGATTCAATAGGGCCACTGCTCCGCCTGCATAGGAGAAACACAGGTATCTGGGGTTAAACAATGCCAGGAAAATAGCCATGACCCAGATATACCCGATACCCTCCGAGACTGTTCCGGAGGCACCGGCGGTATAATTCTCTATGCAGATTCCCAGCAAAACAACAAGCAAGCTGCCCATAAGTCCTGCCGCGCAGCCTACCAGAACCGAGTTTGCCACCTTTCCGGCAAGGGAAAAGGGCTTTCCCAGCATGGTCTGCTCCATAGAGGTATTCCTTTTGTATAACGTAATCAGGATAATCAGAATGATCCAGAAGAACTCGTCGGTGATCAGATAACCGAATTCCTTGAGAATCATCCCTGCAATCTTTAGTAACGCAAACATAAGGCACACCTCTTACTTTATTTGCTTCAGAACCTCTTGCACCGCCCTGTCAAGCTGTATGTCCGGCACTTCCTCCGGCTTCTGTCCGTCCCGCATCTCTTCAGGCTTAACCTCGATATCCGGCTGGATGCCGATCTTGTTGATACTGGTGCCGTTGGGCGTATAATACTTTTGGGTGGTGAGCTTGATGCCCGAGCCGTCTTTCAGCTGGTCGATGGACTGGACCAGGCCTTTGCCGAAGGTTTTTGTTCCGATCAGCAAGCCTGTTTTGCGGTCCTTGACAGCACCTGAAAGTATCTCGGAAGCGCTGGCACTGCCCTCATCCACCAACAGCACATAGGGAACATTGACCTTTCCGTCCTTGGACTGATAGTCTTCCCTGAGCTTATTCTTGTCTTCGGTATAGACCACCAAGCCTTTATCCATCAGCTCATCCGCTACTTCAATGCATTGGGTTATAAAGCCGCCGGGGTTTTGCCGCAAATCGATGATCAGACCCTTCATGTTCTGAGCCTTCAATGCTTCCAATGATTTTTTAAACTCTTTGCCGGTATCCTCGTCAAACATCGTGATGCGTATGTAGCCGATCTGGTCTTCCAGCAGCTTTGACTTGATGGTCTTCAGTATGATCTCTTCTCTTTTTATATCGAACATCAAGGGTTCTTTAACCGTCTCTCGCAGGATGGTCAAAGTAACCTTGGTCCCTTTTTTACCCTTCATAAGTGACACGGCTTTTTCCAAATCTGCTCCGATAACGTCTTCGTCATCCACCTTGATGATCTTGTCATTGGTTTTGATGCCAGCCCGTTCTCCGGGGGTGTCCTCGATTGGGGCTACAACCGTGACATAACCCTCGTCACTCAGTGTTACAATGATACCGATGCCACCGTAGGTGCCTTTGGTTGACTCATTGAAATTCTTGAATTCGTCTTTGGTCATATAAACGGAATAGGGATCCTCCAGGGACTGGAACATGCCTTTTATTGCACCCTCTATCAGCTTGCCGTCCTCTGCTCCCTCCACGTAATTGCTCTTGATATGTTCTTTCAGTCCAATCAGTTTCTCCAGGCTTTTCAAGGTATCCAAATCTTTTTTGGAAATGACCACCTTTTCGCCTACGCTTACGGCGAAGATGTTGGTGGCCGCAAAAGTAACGAAGGATGTCAGGATAACCAGCAATACCGCCCAGAACAATGCTGTCTTTTTACTTATCATTCATTTCACCCCAATAACATTAATAGGCAGGATCACGATTTGCGCTTCTGCATGGTATATTGTCCGGCGCATGAAACCATTATAGCATATTAGCATTATTTCCAACACTATTTGTTGAAATGCATCCGGCTCCCGGGTTTCCATGCTACGATTCAAGAAAACAAAAGGTAATAAGTTATGCTTATTACCTTACCTGAATGTTCTATTCTGATTATATTATGGTTGCTGTCATATTATTATTGATTTGAACCTATTTTTTTGAACAGTTTCTACAGTAGCCGTATATTTCGAACTTGTGCTCAGTGGCTTGGAAGCCCATGGCTTTCAGTTCTTTGTTCGCGATGGTTTCGCAAGGGCAGATGTCGATTTCCTTCATGTCTCCGCAGCCCTTGCAGACCACATGATGGTGGTGTCCGGGCTTGTTCAGCTCATAGTGACTGATGCCGCTTTCAATGTCCAGTTTTTTGATGATGCCCATATTGCAAAGCAGCTCCAGGTTTCTGTAGATGGTGGAAAAATTGATTTTGCTGCAGATGCCTTTTACCTTTTCAAACACCTCCTGAGCGGTATAGTGTCCCGGCTCTGCCTCAAAAAACTTGATGATCAGCCTGCGCTGCTCGGTAAGCTTGCAGCCGTTCTCCTTCAGCTTGTTCTCAATCCAGCTTGTGTTACTCATAAAAGCACTTCCTCTTTCTCAACGCCTTCCAAACAGATTCCTTATAAGCACCAGTACCAGGATAGCCACTGAAGTCAAAACGATGGTGCCGCCCGGCGCCAGGTCAAAATAATAGGAAGTAAAAAGTCCCGATATAACAGAAACAAGGGCTATCATAACGGAAAAAAGCATGGTCTGCCTGAAGCTTTTGGCAAGCTGCAGGCTGGCTGCCACCGGAACCACCATCAGGGAGGATATCATGAGGATACCCACAATGCGCATGCCTACGACAATGGCCATGGCAGTCAGCACCGTGAAGTAAATATTGAGCGCCGCCACAGGAATACCAGCCAGTTCCGCACCATCCTCATCAAAGGCGATGTAGAAGAATTCCTTGTAAAAAAGCCAAACCGACAGAATGATCACGATGCCCAGTGCCAGCATCAGATAGATGTCCTGCATGGTAACGGCTATGATGCTGCCGAAAAGATAGCTCATCAGGTCGGCATTGAAGGACTTTGCCAGGCTGATCAATACCACAGCCAAACCGATACTGGCGGACAATACGATGGAAATAGACAATTCGGCATATTGGGAAAAACGCTTTCTCAGCCGCTCGATCCCGATGGCCGCTGCCAGGGAAAAAGCCAGCGCACCCCACAAGGGGTAAAAGTTGCCCAGCATGCCTGCCGCAATTCCCGCCAAGGAAGCGTGGGAAAGCGTATCGCCGATCATGGAAAGCCTTCTCAGGACGATGAAAGTCCCGATCAACGGGCTGATAACCGCTACCAGGATACCGGCAGCAAAGGCACGCTGCATGAATTCGTAGTTAAGAAGCTCCAACATTGCCGCCCCTCCTTCCATGGTTGTGACGGATAGGGTTGACCGCGTGGCTGCCGTAAGCCTGGCCATACAGGTCACAACTAGTATCCAGGCCGCACTGGTGCTCCAGCACCTTGCCGTCAGAAAGGCATAGTATCCTGTTGATCCTTTTATCGATTGCACCGATATCGTGTGTTACCATAACCAGCGTGATATTCTTCTGCTTATTCAGCTTCAGCATCAGTTCATAGAAGCTCTCCTCAGCCTTGCTGTCGATGCCTACAGTGGGCTCATCCATGAAAATGATCCGCGGCGCACTGACCAATGCCTTGGCGATGAACACCCTTTGCTGCTGACCGCCGGAAAGCCTGCCTACCAGCCTTTGCTTGAAGTCTTTCATCCCTACCGTATCCAAAGCCTCGTCCACTTGCGCCTTGTGGCACTTGCGTACCCTTCCTGCCAAGCCGATGACGGGGTACAGATTGGCGGTCACCACCTCTTCCACAGTGGCCGGAAAGCCCTGGTTGAAAGCCGTTGCCTTCTGAGGGATATAACCGATTTTACCCCAATCCTTGAAACGGCTGATGGGCGTATCAAAGATTTCAATACTCCCCTTCTGGGGTTTTATGATACCCAGGCATATTTTCAGCAAGGTACTTTTCCCTGAGCCATTAGGGCCTACAATGCCCATAAAATCCCCCTCCTGGATGGAAGCATCTACGTCCTCCAGGATGATACTGTTCCCATATGAAAATGTGATGTTTTTCAGCTTTAGCATGGTCTTGTTCATTATTCACCCAGCGCCTTTTTCAGATTTTCCAGATTGTCGTACATGACAGTGATATAGCTTTTCCCCGATTTTATATCCTCTTCACTCAAGCCTGCAGCATCATGAAGCACAAGTGTCTGTGCGCCCACTTCCCGTGCCAGGGCCTCCGAAAGCTTGGGACTCACAAGCTTCTCAAAGAATATGTATTTCACTCCATGCTCCCTGCATTCCTCTACAAGCTCCGCCATTTTTGCCGGACTAGGCTCCGCTTCAGGGTTGACACCCCGGATGGCGATCTGCTCAAGGTTGTAATCATGCGTCAGATAGCCGAAAGCTTCATGGGATACCACTAACACATTGCTTTTAAACGACTTGGAGGCTTCCCGTATATCCATATCCAGCTTCTCCAGCTTCGCAGTCAAAACTTGATAGTTCTCCTGATAGTGGGACTTATTTGAGGGGTCTGCTTCTACCAATGCCCTGAAGATATTCTCCGCTTGTGCCTTGGCTCTCAAGGGGCTCACCCATACATGGGGATCGAACTCACCATGCTCATGCTCTTCTTCCTCCCCCTCGTCGTGAGTCTCCTTTTCATCCTCATGGCGGTGCTCATGTTCTTCGGGCTTGATCAACTCTATCCCTTCACTGGCCATGACTACTTTCGTTTTATTCTTTTGCAGCGTACCGATGATCGTATCGGTCCATGTTTCCATTCCAGCACCGTTATATATGAAAAGATCAGCATTCTGGAGCTGTACAATGGTCTTTGGCGAGGGTTCCCAGTCATGGGGCTCCGCTCCCGCCGGGACCATGCATACCACTTCCGCCTGCTCTCCCGCTATCTCCTTCGTCAGGAAATATATCGGATAAAAGCTTGTATAAGCCTTGAGTATTTTGCTGCCTTCCAGTGCCTTCATTTCCTCCGGTTCCAGAGAGGCTTGTTTCGCAGCGCAGCCTCCCAGCAGCACACTCAGCAGCATAATCATTGTTATCGCTATTGCAGTTTTTTTCATCAAGTTCGTACCTCCGGCAATCCTATTCATTTTGCAAGTCATTTGCATTTACATTATACAGTATTGCCATTTAGCTGTCAAATATACAAAAAAATACACCCTTAGGTGTATTTTTTTGTATATATATCCACTGTTCTATTTTGCCGTCAGGTATTTCATAGGATCGACGTGCTGGCCGTTTTCTCTGACTTCAAAATGCAGATGGGGTCCCGTCGACAGGCCGGTGCTGCCGGACTTGGCGATGACCTGCCCTTTTTCCACCTGCGCGCCCTCTTTGACCAACAGCTTATCGTTATGAGCATATAAGGTAGAAATCTTTCCCCCGTGATCGATGATGACCGCATAACCGTAACCGCCGTAATAACCGGAGTAAATCACCTTTCCTGAATTGCCGGCCACAATATCCTTGCCTCTGGGGATTGAAATATCGATGCCGGTATGAAGCTTTTTCTTCTTTAATATGGGATGGATCCGATATCCGTATGGTGAGGTTATCTTATAATAGCCGGGAGCGGGCCAGCCGATCTTGCCGCCGACGTATTTTTCCTTGGATTGCAGCGAAACGATTTTCTTCCCAATCTCATTGGCTTGCTCCAACAGTTTGTCCTCTTGCTTTTCTAGCTCTTTCAGATCTTTGATCAGTTCTTTCAGGTTTTCCTGCTTGTCGGACTTTGCCGTCTCAACCTTTTCCTTTTTCTCGCTGAGGTTTTGCTTCAGCTTTTCCTTTTGATCCTGCTCCGACTGCAGCTGCTGCTTTTTCTCATCGACGGCATTCCGGTAGCTTTTCATCTTTGTCAACAGTTCCGAGTCAAACTTGACGATCTTCCTTAGAAAATCCAGCCGGGTGACAAAATCAGCAAAGCTGCTGGCATCCAGTATAACAGAAAGATAGCCGATGTTTCCGTTCTCATGCATGACCCTGACACGCTTTTTCAGAAGCTCTTTCTGGCTATCTGCATCACCGGCTGCCCTTTCAAGCTCTCTTTCGGTGATAATGATCTGATTTTCCAAAACCGACAACTGTCCTTCCACCTGTTCCAGCTCATCCTCAGCCGCATGAAGCTTCTTGTCCAGATCTTCAATCTGCCTGGACACGCTTTTCTTCTCTTTGCTGATCTGTGTGATGCTCTGCTGTGTGGCTTTCAATTGCTGGTTGATTTTTTTCTGCTCTTCCAGAAGTTTATTGTAATCATCGGGCGCTTTTGCCTGTACCGGAATTGCAGACAACAAAAATGCCAGAGCCAGCAAAACACAAAGTATTCTCTTCATTCTGCAATCCCTCCTATACCTTAATAAACCGCCTGACGGATATCAGGCTTCCCACCGCGCCTATGACGATGCCTACCAAAGTAAGCAGTCCCAACAGGCTGACAATGATCTCCCCAAAAGGCATCAGCGCTATTGACATGAAACCCACCATCTGCTGCCTGATCAAACCGGCGCAATAATGATAACCAAAGCCCAGAATCGTTGTGGCTATCAGCCCGCCCAGAAGCCCAAGCAGTATGCCTTCGATGACGAAGGGTCCCCTTACAAACCAGTCGGTTGCACCCACAAACTTCATAATGCCGATTTCCCGCCTCCTGGCATAAACAGTCAGCTTTATGGTATTGGCTATGATAAAAACCGAAATGAACAAGAGGATCAAAATGATCACCAGGCTGCTCATCCGGATGATGTAGGTAGCCTTCAAGAGCTTTGCCAGTTCATCCTTGCCATACAGTACCTTGTCAATATTGGAAATGGAGGATACAGCCAATGCCACACCGGATGCCTTGTTGGGATCCTCCAGCGTGATCACCAGCGTATCCGGCAGCGGATTTTCACCATCCAGCCCCTCAAGCAGGTACGCATTGTCGCCCCAATCCTTTTCAAGCTGTTTCAGTGCTTCCGCCTTTGAAACAAATAACACATCCTTGACACCGGATATTGCGTCAACTTCCTGGGATATCGACTTAATGATATTATCACTGAGTCCCTCCGTCAGGTAAGCACGCATCTCTATCTGCGATTCCAGTACAGTAGCTGCATAATCAATATTCAGCATAATCAGGTAGAAAATTCCTATGACCAGCAGTGAGGCAATAACAGATGTAATGGAGGCTGCGCTCATGGTCTTATTCCGCCTAAGGCTGCGAAAGCCTTCCCTGAAAAAAAACTTGCTCGTTCTAAGTTTCACAGCAATACCCACCTCGCTTTTCATCTCGGCTGATAGTGCCGTTCTCTATAGCTACAACGCGCTTTTTCATCTTATTGACAATCTCGCTGTCATGAGTCGCCATCAGGATGGTTGTCCCCCGCTGATTGATTTCAGTCAATATTTTCATAATATCCCAGGACATGTCGGGGTCCAGGTTCCCTGTGGGCTCGTCGGCAATCAGAATCGAGGGTCCGTTTACCATTGCTCTTGCCAGTGATACGCGCTGCTGTTCACCACCCGAAAGCTGCTGGGGATATAAGCTGGCTTTTTTGCTCAGCCCCACCATGCTCAGCACCATCGGCACCTGCCTCCGGATTTCTTTGGGTGGTGCCTCAATAACTTCCATTGCGAAAGCGATGTTTTCATACACTGTTTTTTCATGCAGCAGCCTGAAGTCCTGGAACACGACACCTATGCTTCTCCTTAAATAAGGAATGTCTCTCCTTCTGTACTTCGTTATATCTTTATTGTCTATGATGATTTTGCCTGCGGAAGGCTCCGTTTCTTTCAGGATCAGCTTGATCATCGTGGACTTGCCGGCGCCGCTGGAACCCACCAGAAAAACGAACTCGCCTCTTTCTATATATAAGTTGATATTATTCAACACCTGCTGTCCATCGGGAAACGTCTTGCCTACATTTACAAACTCTATCAACCGCTCACTTCCTTTCCATGTGATAGACCTGTGGTATGTGGATCAAGAATCAACTTTACCTTTTCTACAAAAACACACAAAAACCCTTCTATTTATACGATTTTTGCAAAAAAATAGCGCGGCATTTATTGGAAAAGCATGTCGCGCTTCATTTTCTCAAAAATCCATGTTACTTTGATCCACCATTCAGGGTCTTCAGCATATTTTTTATTGATCCAGCGTATGGCATCTTCTCCGGCAGGCATGTCCTCAATGGACCTGACAATCAGTCCAGCGGCCAATTCTGCTGAATCCTGAATATCGGTATTGTATTTCTGCCAGCTTCCGTATACATTGAATGGATTATTCGCCATTTTCCTGGCATTTTTGTCGTTTTTAGGAACAAAGGCTTGCTCCTGCCCAGCAATGGCAAACATCAGCAGCGGATGGACATCATACTGCCTGCAGACTTTCAAGATGGACGAAAAATACGGCTCTTCTGCCAGAAGAGAATTCTTTGTACTCAACCACGACCTCAACGATGTCGCTTCAACCTCTACATAACCCAACCCGTGGCCTGTGCTCTCCTGCTGCTCCAGCACTGCGTCAACCGTCTGCACGCCTGCTGATGGCTGGGGCGGCAAAAACTTGACGGCTGTAAAAATGATACAAGCGGCCGCCGCCGTTAAAAGACTGAAGAGCAAGGCATTCGGGAATCCCTTTCTCCTTTTCCAGAAAAGTCTCTTGATATCTTCGCTTGGAACCGGAACGATTGTCGACTGCGGCCGCGGATCTCCATCCGGTTTTCCCGGGAAATATGTCGAAATGAAATCCCTGTCCACTTCAAGAGCCTGATTGCTGCTTATCCATTTGACCAGGCTCTCTCGAAACGCTTCCCCGGTATGCTTCATTGAAATGCAGACATGGAAGACCTCGGCCGCGTTGACTGAAAAGCAGTTCTTTTCCGCCGCCCCCTCGAAGACCTTTTTCCTGATCCTGCTCCGGTCTTCCTGGCCGAAATAACTCAGATTGGCATCCATCACTTTATGCAAAGCGTCTGCAAGGATGGATGCCAACATGGATCCGGGGGTATCGGGGTTTTTCTCCCGGATATACCACCTCAGATCCGCCACGTTCCGCTGGCTGATGATTTCTTTTGCCTCCAAGTTTTGCAGTACCTGTTTCTGCATCCATTTCACCTCAGCAAGAGAAAAGGATAGGGCTTCACCGCTCTATCCTTTTGATAGCTCTATTTTAACATAAGCGCTTCTATTTCCTCAACTGTTTTTGGTATGCCGCAGGACAACACTTCACAGCCTTCCTCCGTTACCAATACGTCGTCTTCTATCCTGATCCCTATCGCTTCCTCTTCAACATAAATGCCGGGCTCCACTGTCAGCACCATTCCCGGCTTCAGAACCGTTTCGCGGCCTCCGACGTCATGGGTGTCCAAGCCAAGGAAATGACTGACGCCGTGCATATAGTACTTGGAAATATCGGCTTCATCCTGAATCAGGCCGATTTTTTTGCATGCTTCGCAGTAGATCTGCTTCACGATTCCATTCAGGTCCATCAACGGCACACCGGGCTTGACAGCACGAATGACCGCTTCCTGGGCTTCCAGGACGATATTGTATAGCTGCTTCTGCCTGTCGGTAAATCTGCCTGAAGCAGGAAAGGTTCTGGTAATATCAGCACTGTAATGATTATATTTTGCTCCCACATCCACAAGCACCAGCGCATCCTCTTCCACTTTGCAGTTGTTGGCTTCATAATGCAAGATGGTGCCATTTTGCCCCGAAGCGACGATGGAGAAAAAACCGAGATCCCTGACGCCTGCCGTTTTTAAAGCAAAATCGAAATGAGCTTCAAGGACATACTCCATCATCCCCGGACGGCAGTTTATCATCATGCTTCTGATTCCTTCTCCGGTAATACCGATTGCTCTGCATAGCGCCTCCACTTCTTCCTCACACTTGATCAGTCTGAGCTGGGCAATGGGATATCGCGCATTTTTAATGCGGAGGAAAGGATATTTTCGAGATGTCTCTCCAGCAAAAGCCTGGGCAGGTGTATGCGGCATTTCCCAGTCCAGACGCTCCAGATCAAGGTAAAGCATATCGAATTCATCATCCTCAAACAACCGGTTGAACTTCCTTGTGAAATCGCAAAGGTATTCAATCTTTTCAATTCCCGAAGCGTTTGCTGCCTCATCCTTCCTGAGCCTTTTGCCATTCCATTTTTCATAATCAGGATCCGGCGTTTCTATGTACAGTGTTTCCTTTAAACGTTCACCCAGCTTTTCCATCACCAGCACCGCAGACTGGCTTTCAATCCCTGTCATGTAGTAGAAGTTGGTGTTGGGTGTGAACCGGTACCGCTCATCTGCGGATTTCTGCGGCGGCTCACCGGCGAATAAAACCACCAGTGCCTTGTCCTCAATGGCTTCAAACAGCTTCGTTCTGTTCCTTTTAAAAAAATGTTGATCCATGCAACCCCACTCTCCATTCAATGTTTTATATTTATATAATTTCATAATAATATTATATACCTGGAATTCAAGTCTGACAACGCAAACAAGCAATATATAAGAATGGCACTATCATGAAAGATAGTGCCATTCTCCTGTGTAATCTTCAGCCAAACCCTAGACCTTGAACTCTTTTACAATATTCTCCAGCTTGCTGGCCTCTTTGTTCAGATTGTCTGCAGAGCTTACGATCTCCTGCAGCGATGCTGCCTGTTCCTCCGAGGAGGCACTGACAGCCTGGGATAATGCTGCAGTTTGCTCGGACACTGCCGCGACATCATTGATGGTCCCTACCACTCTTTCTTTGTTTCGGTTGATGTCATCCAATGAGGTATTGAAGCTGCTGATGCTGTTCTGCAGCTCATCCAGCGCAGTTACGATCTTGATAAAGCTGGTCTTGGTGAATTCCACATTATCTTCTGTCTTTTCATTGATTTCTATTGAGTATTTTATCTTTTTCTGAACGGAATCAATGCTGCTTTTGATTTCATTGATAACATTGTAGATTTCGGAAGCGGAACCCGTGGACTGCTCGGCCAGCTTTCTGACCTCTTCAGCAACCACTGCAAAGCCTCTTCCGGCCTCACCTGCCCTGGCAGCTTCGATGCTGGCATTCAACGCAAGGAGGTTGGTCTGCTCGGTTATGGTCTTAATGGTGTCTGTTATAGCGGATATCCTATTGGAGCTGAGGGCGAGCCTTTCAATGTCTGCCGCCACCTGCTCGTTGGCTACGAAGGTTTCCTTGAAGCTGCTGCTCAGGTTGTCTATGACCACGGTTCCTTGCTCGGCTGCTTTCTTGACCTCATTTGAGGTACCCAGCATTTTACCTGCATCCTTTATGGAACCGTTGATCTGCTCGCTGAGGTTGTTGGTAATGCTTACACCGGCATCCAGATTCTTTGCCTGTGCCGCTGCGCCTTCTGCAATTTCCTGAACGGACCGCGCAACCTCATCACCAGCTTTGTTGGATTCCTCAGTAATATTGACCAGCAGGTGTGCAGATTCCTTTACCTTTCTGGAGGTTTCAGTCAGGCTCCTGACGATGCGTACGTTATTGTCTATGACGTTATTCAGAGACTCTGCAATTGAAGCTACCTCTGCACTGGCATGCTTGTCCACTTTCACTTTGGCGGTAAAGTCACCTTCCTTGATCCTGTCAAGTACGGAAACCATGTTGACTATGGGCTTCGTAAAGCTCCTTGAGTAAAGGACACCGCCCAGCAGTGCCAATATCAATGAAGCGATTGCAATTATTGCAGTGAAGTTGCGAACAGAATCAACCTTGCCAGCCAGCTCCGTTTCAGGTATCAACCCGATAACCGTCCACTTGGTCTCTGGGTTTTCCAGTTTATAGTAATAATGGTTTACACCTTGGATTGCAACGGTATTGTTTTGTTCATCCTTGCTATTGGTGATTTCACTGATCCATGGTTCCTCAGCTGCGGTTTTGTTCAGATACTCCTTGTCCCTGTCGGCAATGACCTTTCCGGTGTTGTCAAGCAGCAGGACATAACCGGTCTCTCCGATCTTGGTGTTTGCAACCTGGTCCGATAAGGTCTGCAGCTTGATGTCCATTCCTACGACACCCACCATCTGACCGGCTGAATCCTGGACTGTTTTGGCAAATGTTACGATAAAGCGCTTTTCTGTTCCGGCTGCATCCTCATAAGGCGCCGTCAATATTGGCTTGCCTGCATTTTGAGCAGCTGCCGTATACCAAGGCCTTCCTGTGGGGTCGTAACCGGCCGGAAGCTCCTGCTCCGGTGATAGAATCATCCTTTTGTCCTGAAGCCCTAGATAAATGCTGGTATAACCCTGATGCGTTTCCAAAAACACGTTCAGGGACTTTCTGAGCCACATTTCGCTGTCTGCATTGGTCAGAATGGCCGTTGCATTGGGATCCTTCGACAACAGGTCGATGGATTCCACATTGCTTCTGTACATGCCGTTGATGGTGTTGGATACACTGCTGATATTGTCCTTTATCAGCATCTCAAAATTATGTTCAATATTGTCCTTGAAGGTCACGTAACTAAAAGCCGATATCACGGCAACCGGCAGCAATACGGCGATTACGAGTAATGTTACGATTTGTGACTGTAAATGTCTTTTCCCCTTCATACACACCCTCCCGCATTATTCGTCATTATTCGACACTATTTTGTAATATTTTCATTATATAACAGCCGCAAAAATTTTCAAATAGTATTTTTTATAATTATTAACAACATTTTATCTCAATTGTCGAATTTTGTCATCGGTATTCGCTGATATTACTGCCCTCAGGGCTGTTGTACACGTTTACGTTCATTTATCGTTATGCATTATTATGCTGTGATTTTGCATATTTATAATAAATCTGTTTGTTAAATTCTTATTCTAGCATCAAAAGCATAGAGAAAGACTGCCAAAATTAGTGGCAGTCTTAAAAAAGTATTGTAATTTTATTCACGCCCCAGCTTGACATGAACCATGCTGTATACAACCGGAATAACAACCAGTGTCAGGAGTGTAGACAGGACCAATCCGGCAGCAAGAGATATGGACATCGGTGCAAACAGAGGATTGCCTTCATAAATCAGCGGAACAAGCCCGATGACGGTGGTAATGGTCGTTAGCATAATGGGCCTGAAACGCTTATAGACCGCATCCTTGCAGGCATCGTCAATACTTTTTCCGTTCCTGCGTTCACTGTTGATATAGTCCAGAAGCACGATGGCATTGTTGACAACGATACCGAAGAGGCTGACGATGCCAAAAAGGCTGGTAAAAGAAAGCGGCTGACGGAAGAAATACAGCCCCAGAACCGAACCGGCCATAGAAAGGGGAATGGTCAGCATAATCACGAGCGGCTGCAGGAAGGATGAGAACTGAAAAAGAAGGATGGCGTACACAACCGATACTGAGAACAACCCCATTACACCTACATCTCCGAAGTTTCTCATGATCTTGCTCATTTCACCTGCGTAAGCCAGATCGACGCCATTCAGTTCCTTACCGGCCAATTGCCCCTTCAGCTGATCCTCTATCTCCACCGGACTGTAGCCCGGCCTTACATCTGCCGTGACACTGATACATAGCTCTCCGTCATATTTATCCACAGTGGGACTGACGCTTTTTAAACCGATCCTTGCAATCTCCTTCAGCGGTACTTTGATATCGGCAATAGCAGACTTGATCATCAGGTTTTCCAGCTCCTCCTTGGAGCGGATACCTGTTTTAATCACTATACCGTACTCCTTGCCATCCCTACGGAATACAGAGGCAGTAGCGCCCTTCAACGCCAGACTGATTTCCCTCTGCACATCCAGCTTGGATATGCCGTAGACCCCGGCTTTATCGCTGTCTATTACCGTATCGAACTCGTAAATCCTGTCCAGACGGTCATCCTCCACATTATAGGTTCCCGGAACAGCACTCAGCTCTCTGCGCACCTCTGCAGCAGCCGCCTCTATTAGCTTCATGTCCCTCCCGGTTACTCTGACCGTTATGGGCGATCCCACCGGTTCACCCTGCTCCAGCTCTTTTACAGTTGCCGTCCCCCCGGAAATGCCGGCATCCAGCAGTTCCTGCAGGTAGGAGACCAGTTCGGTGTTGTTTCTGAACCGCCCTCCAGCCTTAAGGTCTACTCGGATCATGAACTGTGCAAAATCGATATACTCTGAATACTTCTTCATGGCATGGTAGAATTTCGGCAGTGCATCTCCAATGGAGACGGTATATGCGGCCACTTCCGGCTGTTCCCTAAGGATTTCCGCAATTCGGTCAGCCAGCTTCTCTGTCTGGTTGATATCCGCACACTGCTCTGTTTTGACGTCAATATGGATGACATTCTTATCCGCCTTGGGGAAAAACTGGAGCCCCAGTCTTCCCGCCAATACCAGCGTCAAGGCAAAGGCTGTCAGAGCAATCAGAAGTGTCTTCCTTTTATGTAATAGCCCCCATCTCAAAAGCCCGTCAAAAAAGCGCCTTGTCCGCGAAACCTTTTCCTTGTTCATCCCCGGTTTGAAAACAAGATAAGCCATGGTAGGCGTAACAAATAACGCTACGATGTAAGAAATACTCAGGGAAACCATGATGATCTGCGGGATGCTTCTTATAAAATCACCTGCTATGGATTTCAGCATCAGCAGCGGAATAAAAGCTCCCACCGTTGTAAGCGTCGATGTCAGAACCGGAATGGCAACCTCCCTGACCCCCTCAATACATGCATCAAACCTTTCCTGTCCGCTATCCATCCTGACCTGAATGGCGTCACTGACCACAATGGCATTGTCCACCAGCATGCCCAGCGCTATAATAAGCGCCGCAATGGAGATCTGATGCAAGTCAATGCCCATGAGCCGCATTGCAACAAAAGTGCTGATGATGGAAAGCGGGATAGCTGTGGATACGATGACGGCATTTCTAAAGCCCATGCCGATGAAAACGACAATGACCACAAAGAGGATGCCTTCCAGCAGATTGAGGTTGAAACTGCTGATGGAACGCCCCACATCCTTAGGCTGATACTGCACCAGGTCGAAGAGGATATCCTTCGGCAAGCCGGCCTTGAACCCATCGATCTCCCGTTCCACTTCCCTTCCGATGATAACGATGTTTTTGTCTTCTTTGAAATAACCCGTCAGCAATACTGCTTTTTTTCCATTATGCTTGATCTTATAGCTGGCATCCTCCAGCTCCATTTGGACCTTAGCCACATCCTTCAGCCGTATGATGGCACCGTTTTCTTTTGATACACCGATAACGGTGTTTTCGATTTCATTCAATGAACCGTAAATGCCATGGGTCTTGACATTGATCCTGGCGTTCTTGTCGTTAATCTGTCCAGACGGCATCTCCACATTCTGTGCTGCTATGATTCCATCCAGATCAGCCAGTGAAACACCATAATGATTCAGCACATCGGCATTCACTTCCACCCGGATCTCCTTCTTCTGCTTTCCTGCCAGGTCAAAGCGGGATACTCCCTCCACTCTGGATAGCCGGGACTCCAGCTCCTCGGCATAGGTTGCCAGTTCTTCATAGCTGTAGCCATCCCCGGATATGCTGATCATCATACCGGCGGTTTCAGTCAGATCGGTATTAACCAAGATTTTCTGGCAGCCTTGCGGCAGCAGGCTCTCAAGGTCGTCCATCTTCCTTCTTAGCTTATCCCAGGTCTCATCCTTGTCGATCCGGTTATTCAGCATCAGCATAACCACCGACAGGCTGTTCTTGGAATGAGAAATAGAATAGTCATAGCCTTCTATTTCAAGGACCTCTTCCTCAATCTTGCTTGTAACCAGCTTCTCCACATCTTCCGGAGAGGCACCCGGGTATATCGCCGTAATCAAGGCTGCCGGTGCACTGATATCCGGCGTCTCCTGACGGGGCAGCAGCACAAAGCTGTATATGCCGAACAGCATGACCATGACCGCCATGAAAAGTGTAATTTTGTAGTTCCGGACTGCCGCTGCAATCAAACCTTTTTTCATTATCTCACCTCAGCCTTAATCTATTACCGCAACCCGGTCGCCATGCTTGATGGCGGTCATTCCTTCAACGACCAGCCAATCCCCTGCGGCTACGCCGGATACCTTCACACTGCTACCTCTTATTTCGGAAATGACAACCGTTCTTTTTTGCGCTCGCCCCTCCTGAACTACATATACATAATCTTCACCGTCCGATAGCATCGACGTAATCGGGATCCATATGCCTTTTTCCTCGCCGATGCGGATCTTTACCTTTTCGATGCTGCCTATAAGCAGCTCTGCATCTGCTGCAGCAATCTCCACGGGATATGTTCTGCTCTGCTCATCAGGCACTTCATTTATATTGGTAACCACACCTGCTGCCTCGCTGCCGTCCTCGCCAATAACCGCCGCCATGCCCAGACGGACCTGTCGGAAATCTTCTCCCGCAAGCCCTACATTGACCACCTCGCTGTCATTTCTGACAATGATGACAGGATATCCGGCTGAAACCATTTCCCCTTCCTTGTACAATACCTCCGCCACATAACCGTCGGCTAAGGAATAAATCACTGCACTCTCTACCAGGCTCTGCTTATGCTTCAAATCTGCTTCCGCCTGCTCCATCTGGCTGCGAGCGGTTTCCACATCCTCTGACCGCGTACCGTTCTTTACTTTGTCATAGGCTTCCTGGGCCTGATTCAGTTCAGAGGCCTTTATCTCATAGTCCAGCTTTGCTTTATCCCGGTCGTTTTCTGAAGCTGCCTCGGCTCGATACAAGGCTTCCACTCTATTAAAGCTGTCCTGGGCATACAGCATGGCATCCCTTGCCTTTTTCACATTCAGCTCCAGGCTTCGGATATCCTCCGGCTGAGCACCGTTCTTTGCCTTGTCGTACTGCGCCTTTGCCGCCTCATACTGGCTTTTTGCCGCTTGCACAGCAAAAACCAGGTCGGTCTTATCCAGCTCCGCCAGCACTTGTCCTCTTTTCACTGCCTCACCTTTTTTGACAGGCACTCGCGACAGCCTTCCCGAGCTCTTAAATGACAGTTTCTTCATTTCTTCCGCTTTTACAATACCTGTATAGCTTACAAGCTTGTCTTTTACCTCTTCCTTCAGTTCTTTCGCTCTGACGGGTCTCACCTTATCAGGCGATACTGCCGGCTGCTTCGCACAGGCTGACGCCGAAAGCATCGCTGCAGCCAGAATGCCTGCCAACCATCTCTTATTCATTTTGCTTACCCCCTGTCTCTATGTAATAAAATACTCTCGTTCATTATTCGGTTAAAAAATTGCGGCCGTTCTACTGGATTCTGTTGACAGCATCCTTGAGGTAGAAGGTAACAAAAAGCTTCGTTGCTTCTCTTGCTTCATCCTCATTGTCAAAATGACCCATGATCATGGAAATCCCCTCAATCAGCAGCACCGCCACGACTTGGCAAAGGTAATCATATTTCAGGGTCATCTTTTTCCGCTCCTGGTTCCTTGTTACGATCTGTTTTGCAAAGCCTTCTACCAGGCTGATAATGTCCTCCTTTGCCTTTTCGTATTGCGTGCCCTTGCTGCCATTGAGCAATATGGACATCTCCACCCCATACTGCCGGCTGTTTGACAGGATGCTGTCCGTCAGATAGTCCAGAAAACTGCTTTCATCATGGGTCAGCTTATAGTGGAAGCAATCCTTTGTCAAGTCGATGAGCCGGTTGTAAACCGGTCCGATGATAGCATAGAAGAGCTTTTCCTTGTTCTCAAAATACCGGTAAAGATTGCCCACAGAAAGCCCTGCATCCTTCGCAATCTCACGCATGGATGCGCCTTCATAACCCTTTTCCTTGAATTCTCTGAGTGCCGCTTCAAAAATACGGTTCCTCACTTCATCCTTTAGTACTTGCATAAATGAACACCCGCTTACTAATATAATAAGTTAAATATATTCCTTTTGGGGAAAAAAGTCAATGCAAACAGGTCAAAAAAGGGACTCCCTTCCGCTTTCAGGTTTCTCACCTGACGTCTTCGGGGTGTCCCCATAAATTTCAGTTTTCAGCAGCCTACACCTTACCAGAAAAAACGTCTGCGCCTGAAAACCGGGCTGAAGAGCAGCAAAAGAAGTGTCGCTCCCAGCAGTCCGCTAAAGCCTGAATTGCCGTAGCCCAGATAGTTTCCGCCCATATCATACAACTGATAATCCCTGTAGTACCCTAGAGGTACACCGTCCATTCCATAGACAAACCCGTTGCCCACATAAGCCAAGGGTGCGTAAGCCTCATCATAAATTACCCTGCCGTCCGTATAGCCCATGACCCGGTTATTGGCATTGTAGATGGTCCTTCCTTCTACATAGCCGTATTCCCTACCATAGGGATCATATACCTTTTCCAAAACCTCTACCTCCCTTCCGTTATTTACTCCAAAACAACCTTCTTGAGGAATTCAATCCCTCAATTTCTATATATGTAGCATGGGCATAATTTGTTAATGACGGACAACCGGAATTTGTCACGGTTGTTCAAAGGAAGCGGATGGGGGATTGAAATCTATGAAAAATAGAGCTATCATAGTTAAGTAAATAACCGAATATTGGGGTGAAAGAATGAAGATCATTGACTTGACGCATGTGATGCATCCGAACATGCCCGTCTTTCCGGGTACTGAAAAACCTGTTTTCAAACCGGCAAATACCATCGAAAAGGATGGCTTCAAAGAAACGCTGCTGTCTCTGTATTCACATACCGGAACCCATATTGATGCACCTGCCCATATGGTAGCCGGCTCAAATTCGCTGGATCAGCTGCCGGTGAATCATTTTGCAGGGAAAGCAACCGTTTTGGACTTTTCCGGCTTGGAGAGCAGTGAAATAAGCCTGAGCAACCTGCAGAAATATGAAAGTAAGCTGGACTGCCTGGATTTTCTGATACTGAAAACAGGCTGGGAAAAGCACTGGGGTACCGACAGGTATTTCAATGGGTTTCCATATTTGACGGGAGAAGCTGCTGAATGGCTCACCGGCTTCAACCTGAAGGGAGTCGGGATTGATGCCATCTCTATAGATGACATGAAAACCACCACATTTCCGGTCCATTATCACTTGTTCCGTTCCAATATGATCGTAATTGAAAACCTGGCAAATTTGGAAGGCATCCGTGAAGAATTTTTTATTTTTTCCTGCCTGCCGTTGAAATATGAAAATGCGGATGGTTCACCGGTCCGTGCCGTTGCAATAGAAAATATATAGAAAAACCGTTGCATGACAGGTATCGGACTCCACCTGTGATTGCAACGGTTTCTATTTTATAAAGATTATTCTGCTGAAACAGCTTTTAGCATTTCCACCGCAGACTCCTTTATAGATCTGCCAGGGAGAAATAAACCCGAGGTGCCCCCTGTCAGCATATCCGCGCCTGCCTTGACGACCGTGGGGATCGTTCTGGGATTGATATTGCCATCCGCTTCGATACCGACATTCAGTCCCGTTCCCTCTATTGCTGACCTCAGCCGGCGGATCTTCTCTACCGTCTCGGGCTGAAAGCTCTGGCCCGAATAACCCGGATTGACGGTTAGCTTGATGATCCAGTCCACATAGGGCAGGAGCTTTATGATTCCCTCATCCACATCTGTTTCTGCCCTGAGAGCAAGCAAGGGCTTTGCCCCTGCCTTTATGATCTCATCAAATACCTTCAGCGGCTCCTTCAATACTTCATAATGCACTGCAATATAATCTGCTCCTGCATCTGCAAACTGCCTGATATACTTTTCCGGTTCATATACACCCAGGTGCACTTCAACAGGCAGTGTTGTATGAGGCCTTAAGGCCTGCAGCGTGGGTGTACCCAGGATGATGCAGTCGTTGAACCTGCCGTCTACCACATCAAAGTGCAGCAGGTCTATCCCGGCTTCCTCAAGCAAAGGCACCTGCGACGCCAGATTATACAGGTTAAAGCATGATACCGATGCTGCCAGGGTTGTTTTTTTTCGTTCAAGCTCTCTCATCTCATTGCCCTCCTACCTGCATCATGGCAAGTAAACAACTTTCAGGGCTTTGCCCTCGGCTGCAAGCTGAACGCCCTGTTTGAAATCACTGAGCGGCATGGTGTGGGTTACAAGCTTGCTGCCCGGTATCCTGCCGGATGCGAACATCGATAGCGCCAGCAAGTGATGCCGCGGTGCAAAGGTGGTTATCCCAATCAGATGAAGGCCCCGGTAATGTACGAGGTTGGTGTCGATGCCGGGTTTGCTGCCGTCATGGGGCAATCCGCCAAAGAACAGGATCCGCCCGCCCTTTTTTGCCATTTCTACCGCCTGTACCTGTGTCTTCCCTACAGGATTGGCTGTAATCACCACATCAGCGCCTTTTCCAGCCGTCAGCCTTCTTACTTCCTCAACCAAGTCAACCTGGGCGGCATTGATCAATACATCGGGGCCAAAGGGTTCGCAAAGCTTGAGCCGTTCCTCAAACACATCTGCTACAATGATCTTGGCGGCGCCTCTGGCACGGGCTATACTGATATGAATACAGCCGATGGGACCGCTGCCGATGATGACCACCGTATCCCCCAAGCCTACTTGACCCTTCTCCTGCGCATTGATGCAGGAGGAAGCAGGTTCTGCTACTGCGGCTACAACAGGATCCAGACCCTCCGGAACAGCCTGAATGGTTCCCAGGACAAGAGCCTCTTCCGGTACCGCCAGGTACTCTGCGAAGCCGCCCTTCCAGTGCTGCCCAATTTCCCTTGAGTTGTCGCAGAGGTCATATTTTCCTTCCATGCAGAAATCACAGGTGCCACAGTATGCCATGGGTGCAATGGCCAGCATGTCCCCCTTCTTCCAGCGCCCCTTGTATTGTGCTCCTGCTTCAACGATTTCCCCGCTGATCTCATGCCCGATGATCCATGGGTATGCAATATTTCTATGCCCGCTTTTCAGCGTCCTCAGGTCCGAGCCGCACAGCCCGCATGCCTTTACTTTCAGCAGGATGCCGCTCTCAGGGCATTCCGGCACCGGCACGCGTTCGACTTCATAATCCATTGGTCCTCTTAAAATGACTGCTGACATATCCTTTGACATATGCATTTTCTCCTTTATATCTATCAATAGGGTTCGTCCATTTCCCGGTTTCTCAGTGCGTATTTCCCACCCTCAAACTCGTTGGACAGGAAAATGTCTATTCTTCTGATAACATCCTCCGGTGCCATTGTCCTGCCGCCGAAAACAAGCACGTTGGCATTGGTGTGTCTCCGGCTGTACTCTGCTGTGAAGTCGTCGTAAAGCAAAGAGGCATGTATGCCTATCAACCGGTTGGCAGCAATGGACATCCCTGCTCCTGTTCCACAAGTCAGTATACCCAGTGTACCAGGCAAATCCAAAACCCTCCGGCATGCATTTCTCGCTACACTGACATAAGCGATCGGGTTGGTGTAGACCGGTACGGTATCTTCAACCTCCAGCCCCCTGCTCAGAAGATATTCCTTTATCTTTTCCTTCAGCGTGAAAGCCCCATGGTCACAGCCCAATACAAAGTGCCTGTAAGCATCATATCCTTTCATTTCGTCACCGCATTTCTTCTATTTTACCTTCAACCCCTGCAGCTTTTAATTAGCTTAAAGATACTTGCTCCGCAGTTCAGCCAGGTCCAGAAAGTCCTCTTTCACATGTCCGTAAAGCTTCTTATAAAGCTTGAAATAATCCATATAGAGGTCGTGGTTTGTCTGATCCGGTTCCATCCGGTCCACATATTCCGCCTTTGCCTTGCAAATGGAAAAATCCTTGAATACACCGGTAGCCACACCAGCCAGAACAGCATCCCCATAAGGCGCTCCCACTCTGCTCTTCACCAGGACGGTGGGAATATTGAACACATCCGTTATGATGCGCCGCCAGATCTTGCTTCTTGCTCCGCCCTCGTTCAACACAATGGGATAATTGATTTTTCTTCCCGTATCTTTTATCAGGCAAAAAGAATCATACAGCGCGTATGCCACCGATTCCATCATGGCTCTCACAAGATGCGGCTTCGTATGGGTCAGAGAGAGCCCGAAAATGACACCCCGGGCATGGACATCCCATATGGGTGTCCTTTCCCCCATCAGGTAAGGCAGTACGATCAGTCCATCACTTCCCGGCCTGATTTTTTCCGCCTCCATATCCAGCAGCTGATAGGCGCTGATCTGTAACAACTTCTCCATTTCACACTCTACCGGTGAAAACTGATCCCGCATGTACCGCAGCAGCTGCCCTCCCGTTGTAGTCGTCGGTATGGTTATATAGGTGCTGCGTGAGTCTGTGGTATAGGAGCATGCAATCATGCTATCCAGAAAGGTAGGATCCTTGTGGACAATGCCAAAATTGCCGCACGTTCCCAGGTTCATCTGAATATCGCCCTCTTCTACAGCACCTCCGCCGATCCAACCGGCATTGCAATCCACCTGGCCTGCCGCAACCGGTATTCCCGGCACCAAGCCAGTCATGGCTGCAGCTTCAGCTGTAACCTCCCCAATGATAGCCTCACAGGCATAGGCGTCTGGGATCAGTTGGGGCGATAATCCGATCTCCGCCATCAGCTTTTGATCCACTTCTCCGGTCAGAATGTTATAGGCTACACCATAGAATGCGCCGGCAGAAAAGCTCATGGTGGCGCGGCCTGTAAGCTTGCGTCGGATAAAGCCGTCGATGGTCAGCGCCTTGTCAATCCGGTTGAAATCATCGGGCCTGTTGTTTCTTTCCCACAACAGATTGACGATGACCGGGTGGTCATCCAGCCTGTTGGCGGATATTTTGAATATACGCTCCTCTCCGATGTTGTCCTTCAGCCATTTCACTTCCTTGGTTGCCCTGCGGTCCATCAGGTTGTAAGCGCGATTGATCGGTTCGCCGCTTCTGTCAACGATAACCATGGATGGCAGCGCGGAAGAAGTGCCGATCCCTTTTATATCCCTCGGATTGATATTGGCTTTATGTATACATTCTCTGATCAGGTCGCAGGCTATGCTCCAGTATAGATGGGGATCATGCTCCGACCACCCGGGCCTTTCAGTTAAGATGGGGTATTCCCTGTAAGAATAGCTGAGCACATCGGCTTGATCATCCATTATACATGCTTTTGCACCGCCGGTGCCGTAATCGATACCCAGTAAGTATCCGGCCATTTACTACACCTCCCGCTATGATGAACCAAAATTATGGCTAGTTATGCCTGAAGACTTCCCAGCCCAGATATTTACCCAGTGCTTCTTCCAGTACGGTGGCAGAGCTGGAACGGTTCATGGCCACATGGTGCTCAAAGCCGTTCCTGCATATGAATTTCATCAATGCCTGCAGCTCCGGTACCTTACAGACCGCTACACCACCCATCGTATCAACGGTGTCATCGGTAAATTCACCTTCTCCGATGTATATCTTTACTTTACCACGGGTATCATCTGTGGATATTTTGGCGAAGGTCATGGGACCGGACGCAACATTTGCTTTGCAAGCGCCAAAGCACTTATCTTCTCCCAGGGATTTGCCCAGAATATCGAGATTTGATATCTCAAACGGCTTCCCTATGAAGCTTTTGGGATAATTGGAGCAGTGAATGCAGACGCATTTATCCCTGTCATCCAGGTAATTGTTGTTCCAGTCCAAATAACCGGCAGGCTCCCCTGAGGCAAGATAAAGCGCATACATGGTAAGTGCGCCGGTGATATCCAGTTCACATGCACTGGGCATGCCTTTTTCTCCCATCATGCTCATGGTGAGACATGCCGCACAGCCGTAATTCTCCTGAACAGAGCTCCAGCACTGGATGGCGCTGGCATTGCATTCATTGTCCTTAAGCCACTTTTCGATGACCAGGCTCAGCTTCGCCTGTTTTAATATGTTTTCTTCCTTAATGTGATCCGCTATCTGTCCATAGGCCTTGATCTCGGCAACCCGGTCCATTACCGCCTGGGTGTTTTCCATCCGTATGGCGGCAAACAGAATTTCCGAAAGATCCACTACACAAGTTGTGACGCCTGAGGCCTGCAGCAGCTTCTCAGAAAAGCGCACAGTCTGGAACGGGCCGGGACGCGCACCTATAGCGCCTATCCGAGCTGTCCTGATCCCTTTGACAACCCTGCACACTCTGGCAAAGAAATCAATGTCCCGGGTGAATTCCTCGCTATCTATCCTGCAGGTATGCAGCTTTGTGTCTGTAAACTTAATGTTGTACTGATAAAGGTTGTTGCAGACAGACAGCTTGCCGCAGAAAGCATCCCGGCGGTTGGCAATGCCCATTTTGTCCAGCGTATCATCACACGCCTGTACCAGGACCGGCACCTCCAGCTTCGCCATATCAATGGCGTTGACGACACCGGTCTCGTCTCCAAAGTTGGGAAGAATAACGATGATGCCTTCGATCCTATCGCTATTCTCTTTGAACAGCCTGGCACATTTTTTCGCATCCTCCAGTGTTTCCACAGCACCATACACCGTACTGTCTTCGGACAATATGACCGCCTTATGCCCGAGTCTGTCCAGTTTCGCAAGGATTTCCTCCCGGCCCTTCTTTGCCAGATGGGCTGGAAAAAAACCGCGCGTTGAAACGATTACCCCAAATGTACTCATTGCGACATCCCCTTTCCCTTATTTTTACAGGCTATAGCCGTTTGGAAATTCATCACTCAACTGGTATTCTGCGATTCTTTCAAGAAACTTCAAATAATCGATGCCATCCCGGCATGCCGTATCCGAATCCGGTATCATCGGCGCACTCTCAATGGTGCAGTACCCCTCATATCCGGTTTTCTTCAAGGCACGGATGACAGCCTTGAAATCGACTGTCCCGTATCCGGGCGTTAAGGAGTTGGAATCCCTGAAGTGCATGTGCCACAATAACGGGCCGGCGTCCATGACCGCCTCGTATGCATTCAGCTCTTCAAAATTCGCATGGAACCAGTCGATCTGTATGCCGATGTTATCTTTTCCGGTAAGCTGGATCAGCTTTTTATGATTGCTTACTGTGTTTACATATTTCCCCATCTCCAGGTGGTTTGTAGCCTCAAACACTAGCTTAACGTTTTTGAGTGCCGCGTATTCGGACATCCGCTTCAACGATTCAACGGCCACAAAGGTGCATTCCTCAGCATTTTCCTTGCCTATCAGGTCATGAATGGCGACAGCTACGGTGACAAAGGGAGCCCCCAGCTCCGCAGCAAAATCGATGGAGGTTTTTGTCTCCGATACGGCCAATTCTGCTGTTTTGTACTCTGTCAGCGTTTTGTAGACAGGGGAATAGGGGTCCCACTTCTCCCCCCAGCACTCGTTGATGCAGGACACTTCAAGCTGGTATTCCTCCTTCAGCTTTTTGTGGGTCTCAAGGTAGCTTTCCATTTTTACACCCAGGCCGTATCTGCCTTTTGGGGGTGTAATTTCAATGGCGTCATACCCATATCTCTTCAATCTCTCATACGTTGCCCGGGGATTCAGATAGGCTTCCGCCTGACCGAAAGTAAGCTGGAAATAACTGAACTTAAGCTTTTTCATTTTCATACCCCTTTCGTTTTGTTATATGAAACCGGTTTTACATTGTCCAAAAAAAACTACCTGATATTGATGCTGCTCTCTCGGACAATCAGCCTGGGTTCAAAAATGATTTTTTGGGAAGGTCCTGTTTCCTGGCCGTTCAATCGCTTGAATATAAGCTCTGCTGCTGTCCTCCCGATCTCCGCCTGAGCGATGGCTACTGTCGTCATCTTCGGTTTTATTCTGGTTGTGGTTTCGATGTTGTCCATTCCAACCAAAGCGATCTCCTCCGGTATACTCACACCGATTTCCTCAAAGGCGCGCACTGCTCCCAATGCCAGCAGGTCGTTTGCAGCACAAACAGCGGTAGGACGGGCATCCAACCTTAAAAAATGCTTGACGGCATCATACCCTGTGCTCTCTGAATAGTTTTTCCAGAATATCAGGTCCTCCGATACTGTGAGACCGCTGTCAGCAAAGGCGCTGCGATAGCCGTTGTAGCGCTCTCCGAAGACCGTCAGCTCCCTGCTGCCCGCTATGTAACCGATGCGGGTATGACCTTGCATGATCAGATGCTTGGTTGCCAGATACATGCCCTTATAAGTATCCACCCCTACATAATCAAACTTATCGCTTTCACCGCCGCCTATGTCTGAAACACAAATAC
This sequence comes from Calditrichales bacterium MX18-03, assembly GCA_021083345.1. Classification (GTDB taxonomy): domain Bacteria; phylum Bacillota; class Clostridia; order Lutisporales; family Lutisporaceae; genus JAJGRE01. The sequence goes on from JAJGRE010000002.1 coordinate 388,756, forward strand.
TGCTCAATACAAGAGGGCAGTCCACTCTTTCTATCTCTTTGGCATGTTCTTTTGTATAGCTGAAATTGATCAGGATCATTCCGTCGGCAAAATGCTCGTGGAGCATTTTGAGCACCTTTATTTCATCACTCTTCTTGCCTTCCGTATAATACAGGATCATGGAATATCCGTTGTATTTAACAACCTCCTGAACCGCTTTGACCATGTCTACATAGAATGGGTTGTCGGTATCCGGAATGGCCAGCATGATCAATCCGGTCCTTTTGGTTTTTAAGGTCCTTGCCGCCCGGTTGGGTATATACTTGAGCTCCTGCATGACCTGCTGGATCTTCTGCCTTGTCTCATCCTTGATATAACCGATGTTGTTCAGGGTCCTGGATACCGTTCCGGGTGAAACCCCGGCAGCCTTGGCGATATCATAAATTGTGGGATTAGCCTTATTTTCCCTGCTTTTCATATGTGTTTCCTTCCATCGTTTTATAAAACATGGTGCCGTTTTATAAAACCGGTTTTATATTTCTATACTATACCATGTGCTGTCCTTTTACAACATTTTTTTGTACAGAAATGGAAAAAGCCGCTGCAGCCGGGAAGCAGCAGCTTCCATAAGACCGAAACGGCTTTCTTTATTCGTTTGATCACGAAATCTCCATATTCTTTGCTTTGACGCCTTCAAGGCTGTTTAGCGCTTCTTCCAATGCCCTTATTTCGCCTTTACCGCCGCAAAGCTGAAGGATGATCAGCCCTTCATCCGAACAGTTGCTGGTTTCGTGAAGGCCTATCCTTGCACTGATGATACAGCCGTGCTCGGTCAGCAGGTTCTGGACCTCCGGCGCCTTGTTGGTTCGATGGTCGATCAGAATAGCCATTACATTGTGACAAGACATGACATCGCCTCCTTTTTATGTCTATTTTATCATATTGTTCCCCCAACTTGTACCGATAAATCAGGCTCAATGGTTAAAAAATACAGGTCAACATTATCAGCCCATTCATCACTCAAGTCAAGGTCGTGCTTAAGCTGAATAAGGATTTGTTCCTGCATTTTTGGCAGCGAGTCAAACCACACCCCCTCAAGGCCTGTTATCACCTTTTTTTCAATCTGGACATTGGTTATGCAGTGCAAATACTCAAAAGCATAAGCTTCCTTCTCCTTACCAGCCGGCATGCTATAGTAAACCTTCAGCTCTGAGATCGTGTTGATCCCTTCCGTCGTAACGGCACTGCTGCATCCATGTCCACATCCGCTGCCGCAGCCTGTTTTGTCCTGACCGCATCCTTTTCCGCTGCATCCCATAATAATCTCCCTTCATATCCGTGATCGATAATGAATTACGGATAGTATTATACCACGCATGCGAAAAAGTAGCAAAAATGCAAATCAGGGCTTTGATCAGCACCTCACTAAAGATGAAGCGGCTTATCTCGGAAGGGATAAACCGCCGCTTTTCATGTCTTATTCACTTTGCGCGATGATCGCTCTGATTCTGGCTGCTGTCTTGTTCCTTAGCATCGTAATGGCTGCAAAATCCATATTGGGGATATAGCTTTTTTCCATCTCATCATGCATCTTTTTCGCCAGATTGATCCGCTTGACTGCTTCATCCAGTAGCAGCTGATACAGTCCCCTGGCGCTGGTCAGAAACTCTTTCCGCCCCTCCAGGACAGCTCTGTCAAGGGTCTCATCCAGATCAACCGTCTTGTAAGCCCCATCCGCCGTCTTAGGATTCACCGTCACTGCAACCTTCAGCCTGTCGATGATAAGGGTCTGCAGCCTGTCGGGATTCAAAGGCTGGTGATACAGCTCTACATCATACCCCTTTAATCCGTATTCCTTTGCCAGTGTCAACAGCAGTTCGGTACTTGCAGCACCCTGCTCCCCTTTCAGATAATAGACGATATAATTGCCGGGTATAACCGTATCAATATAATCTACCAACCCATCCGGCGTGATGGCACTGTCAAAGAGGTGCCTTTCCCTGGCCTTCCTTTCTACCGCATCAATACCATTCACCAGCTCATCTTTGAGGGATATCAGAAGCATATTGAATCTGACCCGGTCAAGTGCCTCTTCGACCATGGATTCCACATCGTCCTGCATTTGCTTGGCGGAAGTGAGATAGCGGTAAGCCGCCTGAAACAGCTTTTTCACTTCCTTGTTGCAGCCCAGTATCTCACGCCTGTTCCGCACCATACCCGCTTCATCCCAGTATTCGCCCAGGTTGATGATTTCATCCACTGCACCTGGGTTCTTGGGGTCTACGATGTGAAGGGTGGGGTCTACCGCAGAACGCGGCTAAAACTGCCTGTCATAAATAAATTCCATATTTTAGCATATAATAAACCAAACAAGCCCGTAGTTCTATTTTCATTCATTACACTGATGCTATAATGGACAGGTAGGAGGTGATGCAATGGAAGAAAATCAGGAAAAAATGCAGGCGGATCTGAGCACTCTGAATGCAAAAGTTGATCAGAACCATAAGCAGGCCATGTCCAAGCTCAGAACCTTTGAAAAGAATCAGGGGGCTATCATGCGCTATTTTGAAAATGCAGACATCACTTTCAAGAAAACAGGAATCCATTTAAACGAAGTTAAATAGGTCTGCCAATCCTGATACCCGAAAACGGAGACATATTCGAGTTTGAAGAAAAACGCTATGCAATCAAGCATAAGCTGTTCTCCCACTCCCTGATTGATGCACAAGTAATTATCCATATAAAGATTTACGTAGAGAGTATTAATGTTTAATAGTCTCTTTTTATTTTTTGTTTTTTAGCCATTTAAAAGGATATACTTCATCAGGAGTATATCCTTTGCATTGCCATTCTGAGCTTTACTTATCCTACGTACCGTAAAAGGTCCGATAAGGACAGGAGGACGGCTCCGGCAGCATCAGATATACAGCCTGCTCAACTTTTGAAATCACTGCTCAGCCTCATCACCGCCCTTGCTACATAATAAAAAAACTCCCCTTTTTTCTTCAGGGAAGTCTATATTTGAACTTTGGGTACAAACAAACTATGGATCATTGGCTATTCTGGAACCGGTCGATAAGCCGGCAGCCTGATATTCTTCGGCCTTTTTCAGAGCTTTGTAAGCCATTTCATAGTCCCCAGTCAGAGAGTATACCTCACCGAGGCTTTTGTATGCAAAGACATGAAAATAGCCAGGCCGAAAGGCTTCCATTTTCTCTATTCCGGTCAGCATCGCTTCGAGGGCCTCCTTGGACTTTCCCAGCTTGCTCAGTATCAAGCCTTCATATACCTTGCCTGAATGGAGCATAAGATGGTCGAAGCTGTGATAGTGACCTTCCTTATTGCTGTAATCGGTTTGCATTATATAACTTAAGGCGGTTTCATATTGCTCCATTAAATAGTATGAGACTGCGCTCTGTATGTAATAGTAAGGTCCTTTCCTTTTAAAATAATCTGTAGCAGCAGAAATATGCGCGAGCGCCTTTTTCGGGTTACCAATGGTATTTTCATATAAGGAATGCATCAATTCAACGCTTGCCAGACTGTGAGCATTCTCGGTAAAGCGGGCATAGTGTTCAACTTTTTCCAAGTGCTTATGAAACCGGGGATAATCCCCTGACAGCAGATATAAAAAAGCATAAACCTTATTGATTTCATCCGCCTTGTAATATATCTCATGCTTTCGGGATACATCTGCAGCGCGGTCAAGCATTTTGAGCGTTGCACTGTCATCTCCCAATGCCGAATACATGATGGCATAATAGTACAAAACCTGGATTTCAAAGGCATAGTCTACTCCGGGTGATTTTTTATAGATCTCATACGATTTCTCGATGATTCCAAGACAACCATTATAGTCAAAAACATGCCAGTAACGTCCCATCAGCTCTAAATTGGCTTTAGCAGCATCAACCTGCAAGCCATGAGCTGTATAAATGACGATAGCCTGCTGCACCAGTGTCTCTCCTTCATCTAACCGATTTGATGCTATTAAACACTCACCAAACTTGCAAATGACATCAGCATATAATCGGCTCATTCTATTGTAAGGATAGGCTTTCGATAGCCTTCCGGCTGCTTCAAGGGCATCCTCAGTCTTATGCAGTCTGAGCAGATTATTGATTTCATGAATTTCATTATAAATGATCGCTTCAGGAAGCGGGCATTCTTCCCCTTCAACATCAATGAAATACGACACGGGCTTACCCAATCGCTGAGAAAGATACAACAGGGTCTTCATGGATGGCTGGGCTTGATTGTTCTCAATCTGGCTCAGCATGCTTTTTGTCAGCTCTTCCCCTGCCAGCTGAGACTGGGTCAGCCGCAGCTGCTTTCTGCAGCTTCTTATTCTTTCTCCCAAGCTTTGATTCATATGCTTCACATCCTTGTGCTTCGTCCATCTATAGTATAGTACAAAGTAGTTTAACTTGCAAGCTAATGTAGTAAGATATAATGACAATGTTTAATTATATTTAACTTTATTATTGACATTTCACAATATATATTGTAATATTTAGTTAAAAGTTTAATTATATTAAACTATTCTATAATTAGGAGTGATTCCCAATGTATTTAGTAAATGTAGTGGAGCGTTTATCTCTCCGGCGGCCTGTTGAAAGAAGGGAAACGCTGAACCTGCAGATCTTCCTGTGGGGAAAGCTGATTTCCTTGATGGGTACCAACATTTATAATTTTGTTTTGTCCTTGTATATCCTTAAAACCACGGCATCCGGAGCTTTCTTCTCTCTCAGTATTCTTGCGGGAATGCTGCCTCGTGTCGTTCTGGGACCAGTAGCTGGGACAATGGCAGATCGGTTTGATCGGAAGAAAATCGTCGTAGGGCTGGATATTTTAAGCGGGCTGGTGGTCATGAGCTTGGTCTGCATCAGCTCAATATGGGGGCTCAAACTGGTTTTTATTTATATCACCAACCTCAGCCTGGCCATTATCAGTGCCTTCTTTGATACCGCGCTTTCAGCCTCGGTGCCTAATCTGGTCACAGACAAGAAACTGATGCAGATTACTTCCTACTCCAATGCGGTCAATTCCTTTTCCGGCATAATGGGTCCCATATTAGGCGGCATCATATACGGAATCGTCCCAATCAATCTTTTTCTAGTGGTTAACGGACTATCCTTTCTTCTTTCTGCTGCTTCCGAAACGTTTATTGATTTTCGTTTAAATTGCCCGCCTTCGGACAATAAGCCGGGGAAGAGCGTATTGTCCCTGTCCGTGATCCAAGATGATGTAAGGGAGGTTCTGACATTTTTTAAAACGAAAGCCGAATTACTCACCATTATGAAGTATGCAGTTTTACTTAATTTTTCTATAGGTGCCTGTTATTCCGTAATTTTTCCCTTCATCATCAACCATGTCCTGAGAATGTCACCCAAGCAATACGGCATCCTTGAAGCCGCATTTCCTGTGGGCTTGCTGGTGTCCTCCATTATCATCGGGAAGCTGCCGGAAAAGGACAAGAAACTTAAAGGCTTGTCAGCCGGTATTGCACTCATCGGCATGAGCATGATCTTATTGGGCGTGCCGACAATTCATAACCTGGGAAGCTTCAATCAGTCAATACTGATTATGAGTTATTATACCGTCATACTGCTTGTCAGTGCATGGGCCCTGGTGCTTGTCAACATACCGCTCAATGTAACGTTTCAGCGAATGATTCCCGACCACCTGCGAGGCAGAGCCATGGGAGTGTCACATGCAATCTCCGGCGGTATGGGTCCTCTAGGAATCATTCTAGCCGGGATGCTTATAGATGTGCTGCCTGCATACATCCTGTTACTGGTTTCAGGCATATCTTATCTTGTTTCTGCATGGCTCCTACTGAAGAATAAGTATATGCAAACATATTAAGTATACCGGTCTTTTATCAGCATCCCATCTAAGTTCCGCAGAAGGTTCGGTAAGGGCAGGTGGACGGCTCCGGCAGCGTCGTATATTCAGCCTGCTCAATGGCGTGCGCATAGGGCTTAGTCAATACCCTCAGCAGCCGCTCCATCACGCTGTAGTCGCCTCTTTTCACAGCGACCTCCAGTGCTTCTTCTACCCTGTGGTTGCGTGGGATAACTGCCGGATTGGCGCTCTGCATCAGCTGCTGCGAAGCTTCTTTAGACTCCTGCTGCCTGCTCAGCCGGGCCTGCCACAGCTTGTGCCACCGGGCAAATTCTGCGGTGCCAAGCAGGTTGGTATCCTCGGGCTTGTCATGGGTCAATGCCCGAAAGGTGTTGGTAAAGTCCGCATGGTATTTCTGCATCATGCTAAGAAGATCCCCAATCAGGGCTTCATCCAGCGGTTCTTCGCTTAGCAGGCCCAGTTTTGCCCTCATTCCTGCCAGCCAATGGCGACGATACTGCTCTGAAAAACCTGAAACCGTATCCTGAGCCATCTTGACAGCCCGGTGCTGATCGGCATGCAGCAGCGGCAGTAGAGTCTCGGCAAAGCGAGCGAGATTCCAGGCGGCAATATTCGGCTGATTGCCATAGGCATAGCGTCCGTGGATATCAATGGAGCTGAATACCGTTGCCGGGTCATAGGCATCCATGAAGGCGCACGGACCATAGTCAATGGTTTCGCCGCTGAGAGCCATGTTGTCGGTATTCATCACGCCATGAATAAAGCCGATAAGCTGCCACTTGGCAATCAGCGAGGCCTGGCGCTTGATCACTTCCTGAAGCAGGAAAAGGTAGCGGTTTTCAGCAGCCTCAAAATCAGGGAAATGCCTTTGCAGGGTATAATCAGCCAGGGTGCGGACCTCCTCGGCAGTGCCCCACCTGGAAACATATTCAAAGGTTCCAACGCGCAGGTGGCTGGCAGCCACACGGGTCAGAATAGCACCCGGCTGCTCGGCTTCGCGGATTACCGGTTCACCGGTGGTAACCACCGCTAGGCTGCGGGTGGTAGGTACGCCAAGCGCATACATCGCTTCGCTGATGATGTACTCGCGCAGCATCGGTCCAAGTGCCGCACGACCGTCGCCCCGGCGGGAATATGGTGTTCTGCCTGAGCCCTTCAGCTGAATATCATACCGCTGGCCATTGCGCGTAATCTGCTCGCCCAACAGTATGGCCCGGCCATCCCCCAGCATGGTGAAATGGCCAAATTGATGTCCTGCATACGCTTGAGCAAGCGGCTCCGCCCCTTCGGGAATCCGGTTGCCGGCTAATACCGCCGCACCATCATTGCTTTGCAGCACCTCGTCATTCAATCCCAGCGATACGGCCAAGGGATGATTGAGAATGATCAGCTTCGGTGACCGTACTAGGGTTGGGTTAAGTCGGGTAAAAAATGCTTTGGGCAGACGAGCATAACTGTTGTCAAAGTTCCATCCTGCCCTTGTTTTTTCGTTTTTCTCCGTCATCATATCGCCTCTTTTTCCGTCTATTACTTTAACTCTTAGCGTCTGCTTCCGCAGATTTATTATACCCTTTCTACACAAAGTTTGAACCCTGTTGATCAGTTAGGCGCTTGTAAAGTGTGAAGGCTAATATTTACTGAGTAAAATTAGACATGAGTCTTCTTTCAATTTTGCAGCTATAAAAAATGTCGGATCTGTCAAAGGCCATGTTTGCCCAAGCATATGCTACTTCTTTCGTTCTATACACCATTCTTCAATCTTTTTTTCGGATAAAGCCCAATCAAATAAGAAATCATTGTTTCCCGAACAATAGGAACATAATTTATTGGCTTCTTTAAGCCTCTTAATTATTCCCGCTCCGTCACATCTGTATATGTCTACCTTTGCACCATCATCGCATTCTACAGTACTTTTTCCGAAATAATCTTGAAATTTGTCTATGCTTGCAAGAATTGAACACCTGTATATCCTTCCGTCCTTTAATGTGGGACACATGATTTTGCATTTATTGGCATTTTTTACGCCGTCAAAGTCACCTTGCAGGTTCAACCTTGCTGCAAACTTTTTCTTCTCGCTCAGTTTATATTCGACACCTTTGCTTTCCAAGAATTTAATTATTTTCTGTTTGGAATCTTTCAAAATTGGATATAAAGATATTGCCAATTTAACATTTTCTTTCACCAGGCATTCAAAAAATTCGTTGCTCATGCCCATAAGCTTAACGCCATTGGTAGCAATTTTAATGTCCGATTTTTTAAATATATTTCGCGTAAACTTTAATATGTCTAAAATGTTCTCATTTAGTAATGGCTCTCCACCCAGTAACCGAATAACGTTTATATTTGAGAATATATCGCTCAACCGCATAATATCATGCTTATAGCCTTCAAAGTCAAATTCCCCACCATCCTTTACCAGTGGTGCAAAGTGTGAGCACCCTTTGCAATTCAAATTGCATTTTTTACAAATTTCGATTTCCAAATATCCTAATGCAGGCTTTTCGCTCATTTTCACCTCTCCTTTATACATTCACTTCCATATGCTATGAGCATCGTCATCTATTCGGCTTCCTGTCCTAATAATATTATATTTTCATCGCCATCTATTGTGTGTACATATAAGTCCAAAAGCCTTAATCACTGATGAAGCCGATAACTTATTGATTTTTTACCATAAGTTATCAAATCTTCATTATATCTTCACAACATCATTATATCTTTATATTGAAATAAAGAATAAAACAGGAGGTATGATCCCATGAAAAAACTTTGTACTATTCTGGTCGTTACTCTTCTGCTTACTTTTGCTCTGGCGGTTACGGTTTCTGCTGAAACAGAAAACAATGCCCCTGAGTGGTTCGCAGACATGATGGCCTGGAAGAAGGCCCAGGTGGAAAAAGCCGTAGATGAAGGACTGATTACAAAAGACCAGGCAAAAGTATACATAGAGCAGATCGAAGCCATGGAAAAATGGCATGCTGAAAATGGTATACCCTTCGGTTCAGGCTTTGGCGGCTGCCATGGTCAGGTTAACGGTCAGTCAGGCTTTAAAGGCGGATATGGATACGGCATGATGCGGGGCTATTTCCCGATACAATAGCACAATTGTATTTCTTAAGCCGGTTCAAAAGGATATACTTCCAGCAAGTATATCCTTTTCATTTCCGCTTCAACTGATCTTTTCTATAAGAAAAGAAGGCCGATAAACAACCAGCCTTCTCATACGATGAATCCCTATTAACGTTATTTCAATCAGTTATCCAAACCGCTGCTCAGCGCCGATTCAATTGCCTTCAGCAGCGCTTTGCTGGTTGTGGTAGCCCCTGCCACCACATCGACATTGCTCGTCTGTTGATCCATGACCCTTGCGATTACACCCTCCGCTTTTTTAGCATGCTCACTTCTTCCGTTTTCCAGTACCCGTATAGCCTCTATTCGATGGTTTGCAACCTCTACCTCCACTTGGCAATAGGATTTGCTGTAACTGAATTCCCCTGTATATTTCCCATCGGCAACACGGCTCAGGTCCATGTCCTGAATTTCCATACTCCGGACTTCCTCCAAAACCTTGTTGCCCGGTGCCACATAGGCAAAGTAGAAGCCCCCGAATCCGACCAATAAAACGCCAATCACGACAGTGATAGCAATACTAATTCTTTTCTTCATGACTTGCTCCCCCTAATTCATATTCAACTTTATATACGCATTATCCTCTGCAAGGTCTGATTGGGTATATTGTGCCGCCGGTTGTGGCAAATGCCAGGAAAAAATGGTAAAATAAAAAGGAATATAGCGGAGGGGGAATAGGAATGAAAAAGATTACGGTTTTCGGCAGCAAGTATTGACAGGATTGTGAACCCTTGAAAGAGTTTCTTTCAAATAACGGCATCGAGTTTGAATATATCGACATTACGGACAGCATAAGAAATCTCAAAATTTATCTTAAATTGAGGGACACCAGAACCGAATTTGATGCTATAAAACAGGTTGGACGAGTGGGTATCCCCTTTATTATGGTGGGCAACGGAGAGAAGCTGATCTTTGAGCAGCCTGAATTGGATGATTTGCGATAATCTTTGGCGGTAAACAGCACTGTTTGCCGCTTTTTTCATAACCTTACGCAACACGCTTTACTGCTTAAAAGCAAAATGAGAAATAAGAGGAAAATTGTAGAAGTATGTAGAATGTAATAATGATTAAGACTTTTCTGCCAGTACAAAAGAATTGCAGTTTGGTTACAAATTCGTTGCCATATAAGCGCTGGGGAGGTAGCAGCAGATGAAAACGCCCGATGTCAGTTCGAAAAAAAGGAATAAACCGACAACCTTAATCAAAAGCATATTGATTAGGATTATCCTAATGTCAGTATGCATCGTTACATTGATTACCTTCATCTCATATTTCAATGTCTATCACAAGCAGACAGCAAAAAATCTGGAGGACCTCCAACGCTATGTTTCTGAAAGAGTACGGACGGACAGTGAGATTTTCAAACTTGCCGAGGATAACTTAAAAGTCTTTGAAAAGGAGTTTCTGAAGCTTTATCATTCCGACGTAAAAGTGTCGGATGCGGAATTCTGGTCATACTATTTCACCGATGACAAAAAAGCCACCAGAATGCAGCGTAAATACTTCGACGGTATCTTTGATAATGAACAGAATTACATATACGGCATATCCAGCTTTATCGGGAACAATCAAAGTGTGGCGGATCCCGATTTTCAGAGGCGCCTTATCCTTACTTACAAAGTCCTGGCAAAGCTTGGCCCAGCTTGGGTCAACCGGTTTGCCAACGTCCATGTGGCCTACCCCGAAAATGCCATTACATTGTTTTATCCCGAAGAGCCCTGGGGTTTGAAAGCCAGAGCAGATCTCCCCATGAATGAACTGGGCGTCATAAAAGCAGTCAATACGAAGAATAACCCGGAGCGAAAATCCATCTGGTCAGGGCTTTATTATGATGAAACGGTTGAAAAATGGATGATCACTTATATGGACCCTGTTGATGACGGCGGCAGGCATCTTATAACGCCGGGGCATGACCTATATCTGAGCGATCTTGTAGACCGCCTGGTCGAAGACAATAACGACGGTACCTATAATTTCATCATACGAAAAGACGGCTATCTTGTAGCACACCCCTCCGACCCCACCGATGATCAGAAATGGGTAGGGCAGCTGTCCTTGGATGAGATAAAAATCCCCTCTGTCATTGAGGCATATAAGTTGATTCAAGAGGAAATTAACGGGGATGCCCAAGAAGTCAGGATCATCAGGAACAAAGCCCATGACAGCTACCTTGCGGTAGGTCAGATAGAAGGACCTAATTGGTATTTTATCAGGGTTTTCCCGATGAAGAATATCCGTAGCGCCGCTCACAACGTTGCATTGGAAGTCTTTATCAGCGGCATGCTGATTCTTTTCACCATCCTTCTGATTGTATATATTGTCATGGGCCGTCAGGCTGAAAAGCCCCTGAAGCGGCTAAGCCTTGCCGCAGAGGCCATAGGCAAGGGACAATACAAGGAGGTGGCCGAAAGCGAAATCCTGCTGCCGGTTGAGCTGAACAACGAAATCGGGCTGCTCTCCCGAAGATTTGTCGAGATGGCGGCCAACATCCAAGATTCCAAGGAAAACCTTGAGCGGATTGTAGAGGAAAGAACCCGGGCACTGGAGCAAGCCAATAGCGATCTGATGGAAATGAGCCTGCTGGACGGACTTTCAGGAATTCATAACAGAAGGTCCTTTGACAGGAGTATTTCAAGGGTTTTCGCCGATGCAAGGCAAAGTATGGGGACATTCTGCCTGATGATGGCGGATATCGACTTTTTTAAGAAGTACAATGACTGCTACGGCCATGCCGAGGGTGATAAGGTCATCAGGGCTATTGCCGAAACCCTCAAAGCATCCATCAGGGAGGAAGACCGGGTATTCCGGTATGGCGGGGAAGAATTTGCCGTTATTTTCAGCCATGCCGACAGCAGTACGGCCAATGCAATTGCCCGGCGTATCATGAAAGCCATACAAGATCTGAATATTGCACATTGCGAAAGTCCCTACGGCTTCATAACCATCAGCGGAGGCATCGTGGAATTCAGCAGTACCTACAGCAACCTCGAGGAGATCATAAAAGCAGCGGATCAGAAGCTGTACGCGGCGAAGGACGAGGGTCGCAACCTCATTAAGCCATAGTAACAGACCTCTTTCGTGTTCATTGTTTTCAACTGGATATATACCATGAAAAGCAGCGTTTCGCTGCTTTTTCATATTTCCTCATTCTCCACAAGTACAGGGATCTTTGCCTTAATGATCACTGTTTCATCAGTAATAATCACTGCTTCTATCAGAGACCTTACAATCTCATACCGGTCCTTGAACTCCAGCTTATCCAGCGTGTTTGCCACCACGCCGGCTATTTCCTTGATCTCCGAAAGCTCCCGGCTGCTTAGACCGCCGCTGTTGATCTCGTTAGACAAAAATTGCTGCAGCTGCTTCAAGGTGCTGCTCCTGGCATTTATCTCCTTCAATCTTTTTTCTACGCTCAGCTCGTCTATCAAGCCCTTTTGAAACATGGTCGCCGCTCGTTCTTTTTCCTTTACAAGTTTATCAAGCTCTTTATCCAGTTCCTCAAGCCTTTTTTGTTTCTCTTCCAGATCGTCCGGCAATCCATCTTGTATTTCTTTCTCCAGTTCTTCTGGTTTATTTAGCCATGCCGCTATCTTATTCCATATGATCTCTTCCAGTTGGTCCGCATTGATAAAGCCAAGGCTGCACTTTTCCTTCCCATCCACTCCAGGAGACCTTCCCGTACATACATAATATCGATGTTTCTTGTTCCTATTGGTGATCAGGTTGCCATGTACCGTCAACCCGCACTTTCCACACCGGATCAGGGTGCTCAGCAGGTAATCGGCTTTGCTGCAGCTGCGCCAAAGCCGCCGTGCATTGGCCAGGATATCTTGGGCCTCATCCCATACCTCTTCGTCAATGATTCCATTAACTGCAACTGGCACCCATTCTTCCCGAGGGCGTTCCTTGACGCTGACGCGCTCCTCCGGCGGCTTATATTTATTCAGCTTGACGTCTTTCGAATCATAACGTCTGATAAACAGTGTGCCCCTATAGGCGGTATTGTTGAGAATTCTTTTTACTGTAGTCTTCTGCCATAGCTTGTTCTTTGGCGACGGGATCCCCATATCATTAAGCCTGGCAGCTATGGAATGAGGCCCGATACCATCGATGGTCAGCATGTGGTACATCATGCGGATGATTCGCGCTTCGCCATCATTGATATGCAGCGTGTCTGTATCCTTGTCAAAGTCATAGCCATACAGCCCGGGGCTATGTGTCAGCTTTCCCTGATTGGCTTTGATCCGCTTACCCAGCTCACACCTGAACCGCAGCCGTGCCCGCTCGTACTCGTCCACAGCTGACATGACCGTCAGTTGGAACCGCCCTTCCGGACTGTCCTCATAAGTATTCTTAACAAATACCAACTGCACCTTTTGCTTCTTGATCTCGTCTACTATAATAAGCTGATGGGACACGTTACGTGAAAGCCTGCTGCAGTCATAGCACACAAAGTAGCTGATGTCTCCCTCATCCATCCTGTTGAAGGCGGCGATAAGCTCCGGCCGTTCCAATACCGATCCGGATACCCCTTCGTCGCAGAACTCCAGGGTCTCAGTGCAGCCCTGTTCAGAGGCCTTCCTAGTGCACTCTTCCCTCTGTCCCTGTATTGAGAAGCCCTTTTCGGCCTGCTCCTCGGTTGATACCCTCAGATATATGATCGCCTTCATTTGCTGATTCCTCACTCATGCATTTAGTAATGACAAGGCGCAGAGTTCTACGGTATATATCCTGTCTCTCCGACTCAGTGCCTGCCGGCTCCACCAGCACATTAAACTTTGCTGCCTTCTTCATTGACATACCCCCTACTTTTAAGCTTGCTAAATTATATGTAACCATTGAATGTCCACTTGCAAGAGATAAAGAAGATTGTTCAATTACCAGTCTTCCTGCCGTGGTTCAATTGCTCCATCCTATTTTCATTCATACTCCGCCCTGTGGAAACCGCTTTTCGTAATGAACTCTACCGTCACCGCGTAAGCGGATGTGTATCGGTCCAATCTACCTCCCATTTATACCATCCTTTCTAGACCGAGAAAACAAAAATCCCATATGGAAGCATCCAGCACCCTCGTGCAGAACCGTTTTCCATATGGGACCTAAAGTGATTCAGTGCCTGTATCTATTAAATAGCGACCATTTGGCGAAGATCGTTCTGGGGAAGGACCCTTTTCAGCGCCCAGGCGGCGACTTCATCATTTCCGGGGGATTGCTGCAGGCTTGGATCCTCTTTTCATGCAGATCCTGTCGTCTTCTGGCCATGGTTATTCCTCCTTTTCGAAAAATTAAAAAAGCCCCCAACAATACTTTGCCTTTAGGGTATTGGAGAGGACAAATACATATGGAACGCTAACACCTAAATTTACTTACCCTTAACCCGTTTTCCATAAAAGAATAATGTTGCTGCGATAACAAATATTCCTACTGCATACGCGTAAATGCTCAAGCTCTTTACCTTCCTTTATCCAATACTACAATTGAAAACCAGCTTATTGATGTGACTGCCAGTATATTAATGGGGATACTGCGGGTTAGCAAATCCCAGTGAATATACTCTATAGCACCTGTCTTTAAAAGCATATATTCTTCTATGCTGAAAATAAGCGTGAAAACGAAAACATGAAAAACTTTTGCCCATTTCTTCTTTGGTTGAAGCATTGCTATCAATATCATCACCCCCTTATCCGTATAATAAAATAACTTCCCTTTTTTCTTCAGGGAAGTTATTTCTTGATTTTGGGGTAGATACCACCCTTTGAGGTGCAGTCCCGTCGATCAGGGCAATCCCGTAATCCGGCAGTACCACACCGTCCAGGGAATCATTGTCCGATGAGCAGAAATGCATTTCCACATCATGACCTGCCTCCAGCATTTCCTTGGCTATGGCTTTCATGAAGCTGGATTTTCCTACGCCCGGACCACCCTTAATGACGAAAATCCTTGCCGCATCCTCCGGAATGATATGATCATAGAAGGAATAGAATCCCCTGTAAGTATTGCCCCCCGGGAATACCTTTTTTACTGCTCCTCTTGTCGGCATTGTCATACCTCCCTATTTTGATTGATTGAGGAACGACCAACTAAATCTCCTGACACAAATCTTAGCTCATTTCCATCATATGCGTTTACAACCGCCTATAATGTTTGGGCAAAAAAATTTTAAAATGCACGTGCTCCATTCAACCCATAAGTGCTCTTACTTTTCAGTCAGCTCCAAAGTGTGATTAATTAGTGCCGCATTACCCCATCTCCCATGGCCAGGTATTACTAAATCGGCTTCTTTAAACCTGTCCTTGATCTTTCTTACAGAGGCAGGCCACTGCCCCACATTGGCATCCGCTGTATTGCCCAGACCTTTTGCATCCAGAGGCTTGATGATGCAGCCCCCAAACAACACTTTATACTCCGGTATCCATACAACAATATTGTCACGGGAATGCCCTTCGCCCGGATAAAACACTTCTATCGCCGTATCACCCACTTCAATCCGGGGGTCATTGTCCAGGTTTGGCTCAGGCGTCAAAAGGCCTTGTTCTTCAGCCAGTTGTGCTGTCATGCTGGTGCTTTGAACACCAATGCTGTTTTCAATCAATGCACCGATCCCCCCCATCCTGTCTTCATGGGCATGTGTTATTATTGCCAGGGAAAACGCCTTGCCGAACTTATTACTTGCATACTTTATAAGTGCACTTGTCTGAGCATTATTCCATGGCGTATCAATCAGAACCAAGCTGTCTGAAGTTTCAAGGATCAAACCGTTTGACGGTGTTCTATGTCCTTGGTAATCTGCATAAGTTGTATGAACCCACACGTGATCATTTACTCTTTCCAATTCGAAATCAGGGGATTCAGCTGACGCGTTTTCTAAAGCCTGTTTATCATTGCTGACACTTGATGCTGGGCTTTTTTCTCCAGCACATGCAAATAGAGCCGTGGTAATCATGATCAACATCATGATTACAAGAAATTTCCTCATATTTCCTCCTCGCAATGCTTGATAATTTTGTAACCCCACTCACATTTACTCATTTCAGATCAGCAAAAATCTCGTGTATATTGCCATCCGGATCTGCGAACAGTGCCGTCCTTTGATCCCACGGCATGTCCTGCGGCTCGTGGACTGGCTTGGCTCCCTTAGCAATGAGCTGCTTGTATGACGCATCAACGTCGCTTGCGTCGGAGCAAGGAAATGCCAATTCAAAGGTCTGCCCGCTTCCCGTTTTCTTGTATTCATTGGAATACTGGTACATAACTTTCCTCTCACAGATTGCGAACCTTACCCCTTCATTTTCAAACCGGATAAAACTGCCTAAATCAACTATGATGCTAAATCCCAGCACGTCAGAGTAAAACCGCTTCATCTCTTCAATATTGTTCGTCCAAATTGTTACCAGGCTGATTTTAGCCTCCATAACTGCTTCCTCCTTTCTTCTCCCGATATTAACCCGTCTTGTGCGGCAATCAAGTTTGGAATATGGAAAGAGGAAGCAGCTAGGCTTCCTCAACTGAACCATGAATCCGCTTTTTCCGGGGTTTTTCTTTGTTGAGTATGATTGAAATGAATGTTGCAAAGTAAGAGACTGCGGTCATGATGCCGATTGTCATGTGAAAACGGATTGAGCTTTGTGGATCAGTCACGTTGCTCCCCTCCGAATGAATCCACATCCCGCATACCATTGTGCTGAACATCAGCAGCAATGTCAAGCAGGCCATGATAAGCTGAAATTTTCTCATGTGAATACTCCCTTCTTTTTTGAATTATCATTATTAATGAGTCTCTAACGTGGTCTTTTGGATTCTACGCATATACATACTTTTTGCATTCAAAAAGGAAATATGGTATACTACGAGTACATAAGTATATTATAAGTAACTAAGTATACTATTAGTATATTATAATTGCATTAAATAATCAAGTGAAAGGAATGAATATTTTGGAATATAGTTTGACCAGGCGTGAACGGGAAAAATTAACAAGAAAAGCCGAAATGCTGGAGGTTGCCCAGAAACTCTTCATACAGAATGGTTACGAAAACACTTCAATGGATGATATCGCCAAAGAAGCTCAATTTACAAAACGTACCTTATACCAGTATTTTTTGAATAAGGAAGACCTGTTCTATGCCGTTGTACTCATGTTTTCAAAGCAGTTGAATGCAAAATACGAGAACTCATTCAAGAGCAAGAAAACGGCACTGGAGAAATTCCAGAGCTCCGTATTCCATTATTATCAGTTTTCCAGGGAAAACCCTGAGATTTTCAGGCTCATCAATTATATACCCCCAACCAGGCCGGATGGTGAAGTCCCCCCTCATCGTCAAGAGCTGCACAGATTCCACAATGAATCCTTCCTTATGTATACCAGACTCGTCGAGGAAGGTAAAAAGGATGGAAGCATATCGCAGGCTTTGGACGCAAAAAAGGCGGCACACTTTGCAGTGGTCACGACTATATCCTATCTGAATACCATGTCCAGAACCAATGACCGTTATTTTGAAGAAAACGAATTCGCGAAAGATGAATTCATTCAGTTTAGCTTAAAAATGCTGATCGAGACGCTTGCTCCTAAAAACAGTTAAGAGAAGTCAAAAGTGACTTCCCTGAGGTACGGTTCTAAACAGAATTTATGGAGGGAAGCTCCCCCATGCGGCATGGGATATTGATATAGCCGAAAATTTAACTATATACCATATATCTTATTCAAAAATGCCGTTATTCCAGTTCTTACTTCCTCAACTCGCCCTGCTGAAAAATGTCCGCCGCTTTCTAACTTCAGAAAATGTGCGCCGGGAATATTTGATGCTGTATACTCTCCATGAAATAATGGCTGCAAACTATCATCAACTGCATGGACTACCAAAGTAGGTACCTTTATATCATGGAGGGGGTAGTCTTCCGGACGCAGTGTTTTGTTGTTCATCCATTTTCTATCGTTAAAAATACCTCTTTTCCTGTAGCTGATAGGGTTCATCAGATCTACTACTGCCATAACCATTCTTTTATCATCATCCGTGAATTTATCTTGTACTTCCTTTGGTATGCCAAAAACGGATAACATAAGTGAGCGGTGCTTGTAGGTCATTTTCCAGTATAAATAGTCTGTTCTCAAAACTGAATTAAAAAGGATTGCCTGCAGCCAGGTATCTTTTGGCGGCGGACTGCTTTTCGCCGCTACCATGATCAACCCCTCACACCTTTCGGGGTGGCGGATAGCAAATTGCAAAGCTGAAGGTCCTCCGTCAGAAACTGCGAGTATAACAGCTTTTGGAATTTCTAATTCATCCAGCAGACTCACATAAGCATCTGCCTGAGCCTTGGGTGTTGCATTCATGCCCGCCGGAAGAGGGGTATTCAAATACCCAAAGCGTGAGGGTGCAATTATCTTGAATTCTCCCGATGTGTATAATTCTGCAAGCTCCAGTCCCTGATCGTATCCACCGCCATTTCCGTGTGCAATCAATACCGGTGGGCCCTCTCCTTTTACAGCACATTCCATTTCCCCATGCCTTGTTTTTATCATCTTACTGCCTAGATTTATTCTCTTTTTTGCATCCGCAATCATTATTTTATATTCTGACATAGCAGCCTCCTTAAATTTTACTTTTTCATGACTTCCAGTGCAGCAGCATGTACCGCTATGGCAGGCCAAGCTTATATTTCATCTGATTCTTTCTTCACGGGATAGAGGGTGCCTTGGAGAAGTGTCACTCCGGATTAATAACTTTGTTACCCCCTCTATTATGTCGTAATCAGTGTCGGTATGATAAATCCCTTATCTACAGCCAAATCACCTTTGATAAGAAGCGTTGAGTCTCCCGCCTCATACTCACCCATGGAATAATCAACATCCAGCCAATCCGGATTGAAGCCGAAATGGATCCGCTCTGTTCCTTCGAAGTCCAGGCATTTCACAAGCTGTGAGAAGCTTACGGGCTTTTGGGCTGCTATATCATGAATGGTTAGTGTGCTTCCATTTTGTTCTGCTATCAGCATCACATCAAGCTCCGGTATGGTATAAATATTGTCAGGAAACAGGTATAGCACATGAAACCAGTTGATTTCATACTGATTTGTGCAATCAAGCAGCTTTGAGTACTGTGATCGTCCTTTCAAATAGAAATCTACCATAGGATTGTCTATGTCAAGCTTTTCCATTTTTCCGGTGTTATCCAGCCTGCATTCCACATACGGTTGTTTGCATATAAGCGGCTTGAAGCCCATTTTGGAATAGTAGTCCAGCGCATCATTATCGCCATTCAGAAAAACAGGTGTGTTCGGATACACCTTAAAGATCTGTTCCATTATTTTTCGGGAAAACCCCTTACCGCGGCTCTCATGCCTTGTTGCCACCGAGCCTAACTGCAAATAGTCGCAAGGCAAGCCGTTTACCATCATTTTCATTTTGTATACGGATATGTTTGATAGCATAACGCCCTCTTCAAGGATTGAATAACGTTCATAATCGTCAGTCCAAAAGCCCCTGTCATGCCATTTCTCAAAGCTGAAACCAAAAGCCTCCATTATCAGATCATTGATTTGACTGTTGAATTCCTTCGTTGCAGTGGAACGGTTTGTCATTATTACCATAAAAATCTCTCCTTACTCTTAAATCCCATACCAAACCGTGTATGATTGACGATCAGTCCAAAGTCATCCCTGTCCGTTGCCTGGCGATGGTGCAAGCCGTGCCGCTTCCAATAGATTTCCTATAACATCATCGGGTATGGGATCGGGAAGGAAACGCCTTATCGACCTTCTATTTTTAATTACCTGCATGAAATCCATGCTATCACTCCTTCAATTGGTTCAGGCACCCTAAAAACAGCATACCAAAATAGTTGTATATACCTTCGGTATATTTTTATACTTTTAGTATATTGTATATACCTCCAATAATCAAGCCAAGATTTTAAATATCTTGTTGATCAAAATTTCGTGGTGAAAGGATGCTTACAGAAGCTCCTGTTCAAAAATCAGAAAAGACCTTACAAAAGTAGGGTCTTTTTCATATTAAGCTGAAATTCGCAAAAGGATTTTGGACATGCCGCAGCGAATATTGGAGAAACGAAGATTCAAAGGAGTGATACATATGGGCTCTGGTCCCTTTAAAGGCTTTGCATTGTCCTATCTGATCTGTGCATTGATTTTTGCCATCACCTCAGCAGTGGTTAAAATACTGCTGACTAAAGACGGCAAACCCAGCCTATCCATTATCATCGTAAGCGGCATTGCCGGTGCTGCTGCTGTTTTTCTTGCTCTCAAGCTGTTCCCCGGTATCATGTCGTTATAATTTTAATAATGTATTCCCTTGATTGTCAGTGTCCTGTTGTCCATAAGATCTACATCCTCATACTCGAATTCTCCGTCCCGCTCCTTGATGATGCTGATAAGCGGTCTTAGCGGCATATTGGCCGGCACCTTCCTCACGACGGCAATCTGGCCGTTTACCAGCTTGACAAGGCTGCCTGCCGGGTAGGGATTTATCTTCTTTATGAAAGCTTTCACTATCGCCATGTCAAAATGCTTGTCAGCAACAGACATGATGTACTCCAGCGCCTCGCTGACAGGCAGCGCCCGGTGGTATGGCCGATCGGAGGTCATGGCATCATATATATCGGCAATTCCGACGATCTGTGCCAGCTGGCTGACTTCCTCCCCGCTTTTCCTATTGGGGTAGCCGGAGCCGTCAATATGTTCATGATGTCCCAGCGTTATGACCCTTATATAGGAACTTAGGAAGCTCTTATCCCTCAGGTATTCATAGCCCTTCAGCGGATGAAAAAGGATCAGGCGCTTTTCATCCATCGTTAAAGGCTCTTTTTTGTATAACACTTCTTTCGGCAGCATGGCCAATCCGATGTCATGAAAGATCCCGCCCATAAAAAGGTGGTTGATCATTTCTGCATTCAATCCCAATTCCCAGCCTATCAGTACAGATAACAGTGCCACGTTTATGGCCGAGCTGTACAGATAGCTGTTTACGTTTTTGATATCGATGTATTCCAGCTGTTTCTCCCTGAAACCGATCATTTCATAGAGAATATCCTCCATCAGCCGTGTAAGCTCCGGCATCATCTCAAATATGGATTTTGGTGCCGGTGTGCCGTCAGGTTTCTTATAACTGGCTGCATCGAAAATATTCTTTACCAGGTTGTAGCCTTTCAATTTAAGCATGGGATCAACCAAGTGCTCAATCTCACCGGTACTATGCCTGTCTTTGATGTATACCGAGAAAATATGGTTCTGGTTGATCTTATCCACCAGGGCAGGAGTCAGTTGGACGCCTTCCCTTACAAGCATCCGCCCGTCCGCAGTATAAAGCGGATCGGACAGAATGGCATCCATTGGGATATGTGTTGTAGGGACCAGTCTCACGTCATTCACCTGCTTCTTTAGAATTAAAAAAAACTATCACGGCTGTTGCCGAAATAGTTCTGTCCGTTTTTACACAAACACAGTTCGGCAGCCCGGCTGCCATCGTGGAGTACATTAGGCCCGTAGCTTTGCGTCTCTACCTTTCGATAGATTTGCCATTATCGTGTACGATTGTTTTCCTTCTATATGCAATATTCTTTATTATACATCATCCATAAATGAAATGATACCGTAGCACGGAAAAGTAGGCCTTAAGTACTATTGCACGTAGTCTCTGGTACTACGGCTTCAACTAAATATCGGGTTAAAAGAGGTCATACAATGCTTTTTTATAATCCTTTACAACATAACGTGTTCCTATCACACTGTCAGAAGCAACAACTTCTATTTTGGGCAGATCCTTAGACCCATGCAGCTTTTCATTGTATGCTTTCCTGGCCATCGTAACCCTCCTTTGCCGTTACATACACATCTTTATCTTATTGACATGATACACCTTATCCTTCTCCTTTGAAATGCACCATTAGCCAAAGTAGAACGATGTCGACTTTTGTCTGTTGATTATTGGCTTTTTTTTAACAATTTAATGCATTTTTTGTGTATAATAGACTTAACATTGCATTTTTAATTTTTTATCCACTTACTCAGGTGGGTTTAGGAGGAGGCAGAAAATGTCATTGTTCAGCAAAAACAACGAAAAAGAAATCTTTGATCACTACAAGTTTGTGCTTGCCGGTCTGAAAGATATCATTCAGGAAGACATTATGACATCCATTACTGACAAGGAGAAGTTCATTGCTTATTTCCCCGGGGACAAGCTTAAGGTGGATTTATCACCGGGAACCCCTATTCCTGCCGAAGATCCGTTGAGACATACGTTAAAAACCAATACCATCGTCCAGGCTATTGTGCCAAAAGAGGTGTACGGGGTCCCGTTCAAGGCCGTTACATATCCCATCCGAAACCAGAAGGGCCAGTGCATCGGGGCTATCGGCTTTGCGAAAAGCCTGGAGAAGGAATTCCTGATCAGCGATTCTTTGAATCAGGTTGTGACGGTCATTGATGCTTCCTATCAGGAAATGAAAGCAGTCAATAACAACATTAATGATATCTCAGGAAAGGCTCAGGATAATTCCTCCTCTGTCCAGGAGATCTTTGCCGGTATGGAGGAAATGACAGGCAACACCCACTTGATCAGCAAGCTGACGGAAGAGACCCTTGACCTGAGCAAGCAGGTGTTAAGTTCAGCCAAGCAGGGGACAGAATCCATCGAAAACACCGTCAAAGCGGTAAACAGCATTTCCGATTCTTCCCGCAACGTCGTGAGCATGATCAGTACACTTCATGAATCAACCAACAAAATCGGCAATATCGTTAATCTGATCAATCAGATTTCCGAGCAAACGAACCTGCTGGCCCTAAATGCTGCCATCGAAGCGGCCAGAGCAGGTGAGCATGGTAAAGGCTTTGCCGTTGTAGCCGATGAAGTCAGGAAGCTGGCGGAGCAGTCCAAAACCGCTACCGTAGATATTACGATGCTCATAAACGATACGCAGAGAAATATCTCAAATGTCATCAGTGCGATTGATGAAACGGATAAATCCGTCAAGTACGGTGTTGCAACTTCAAATGCAGTAACGGAAAGCATTGATTCCATCGTCCTTAACACCAGAACCGTGGATAATAAAATAAATGAGATTTCATCCAAGTCAAGAATGCTTGCAGAAATGGCCGATCAGGTTTCGAGAGCGGTTGAAAGCATTGCAGCAGCAGTAAATGATACCGCTTCCAGTGCTGATGAGGTCAGCAGCACCCTGGAAAACCAGGTTGAAAACTTACATAGCTATGTCAATACCATTCAAGAAGTGGTTAAAAAGCTCACAAGTGCATAAGGATAAAACAAATGAAGCAGTTCGTTAGTGACTGCTTCATTTGTTTTATCCCAATTCCCACCCCAATAACAAATCGAATACCCAGGTTTTAAGAACGGCAAGATACTCCCTCAGATGGCAACCCGGCACCAGATAAAGCGGTGTATCCGCCGCCTGCCCGTATGGTGCAAAGCCTAGATGCCCTGCAATCAGTCGTGCTCTGTATTGGTGAAAGCCATTGGTGATGATCATGAGGCTGATACTCTCCCTCTGATCGAATTGCCTGAGGATCGTTCTAGAGTACTTGAAGTTCTCATAGGTGCTGGTAGATAGTTCCTCCAGAATGAGCCTTCCTCTGCTTACCCCTCTTTTCATGAGAAAGCCGGCCATAACAGCCGCTTCCGAGGCAGATTCACCAGGCGCCTTGCCGCCTGTCACGATGATTGCCGTATCCGGGTTCTCATGGATATATGCCATGGCCTTTTCCAAGCGGCTTTTGGCATTGGCCGACAGTTCCCCATTCTTCGTGGACGCACCCAATATGATCAAATAGTCGGCTTTGAAATGATCCTCCTTTATGGCCGAGCCGATAATCAGGATCTCTATAAAAGCAAAAGACAGCAGGACCAGTGCAGCTGCCGTCATGACTGCCTTTTTCAGCCTGTTATGAACCTTGCTGATGTACAATGCATTTTTCACTCCTTTATGATGGATGCCAGCTTGGCTATTCCCTTCTCCAGTTCCTCTAATCCGGCATAAGCATAGGATAGTCTAATAAAGCTCCCTGCGCAGGGATCGTAGACACTACCGGGATTCAGAAGGATCCCCTCCTCCAGTGACCGGTTGAAAACCCTTTGCATAGAGGTATCTGCCAGCAGCTTCAGCCAGATGTAAAATCCACCCCTTGGTACACGCCAATGTGCAATTGATTCAAAATGCCGGCTCAACGCGCGGAGGGCGGTATCCCGCCTGATCAGCAGCTGCCTTCTGACAAATTCCAGATGCTTGTCATACAAGCCGCTTTCCAGCCACTCTTCCGCCGCCCATTGGGATAATGAGCTGGACCCGTAGTCGGTCTGCATCTTGATGTCCGCCAGCCGTTCAATAACGGGCTCCGGTCCCGCAACCCAACCGATCCGCAGGCCGGGACTCAGGGACTTTGATAGACTTCCAAGATACAGCACCAACCCTGTTTTGTCCAGCGACTTCAGAGGGTGTGGCGGCGGTGACTCCAGCCACAACTCCCCATAGGCATCATCCTCGATAACCGGCAGCTGCTCCCTCTCGCAGGTCTCCATCAGCTGCTTCCGCCTTTCCGACTGCATCAGGATACCGGTAGGGTTATGGAAGGTAGGTATGGTATACAGCAGTGCTGCCCGCTTTTGCCGTTTCAAAGCAGCAACCAGGTCCGTCCGTATCCCGTTCTCGTCCATCGGCACGCCGGAAAGCTGCATACCGGTGGATTGAAAGACATGCAGGGAATACAAATAGGACGGACTCTCCATCAGGATATCCGATCCCCTGTGCAAAAGGCCAACGGCAATCAGCTGCAGTGCTTGCAGCGCACCCGAAACCACCAGTATGGACGTAGCGGATGCGTTGATGCCGCGGCGCTTTAACCTCTCACTGATTTGCGTTCTCAATCCTAAGGAGCCTTTTGGCTCCTCATAGCCCAAGGACCGCATTCTGCCTGCCATTTTCTCCATGATGCAGGCCATGGTTTCACTTGGAAAAAGTTCCGGCGACATTTCCCCTGTCCCCAGACGGATGATGCCCGGAATGAACTCATTGCGGTTGATTTGCTGAATCGTATAGTGGTTGGGCTGGTGCACGCCCGATTGGATGTATGCGTGCCAATCCGGCGGCGGTGTTGCCGCCAGAAGCGACCAGGTATTGTTGACCACTCTGGTGCCGGATCGTCCGCTGCCTTCCACCAGGCCCTCCGCTGCCAGCTCATCCATGGCTGCAACAACCGTACTGCGGTTGACACCCATCAATTCCGCCAGCACGCGCTGCGGCGGAATCAACGTGCCCACCGGCCACTCTCCCCTAGATATCTTGGTTCTTACATATTGCACAATCTGCAGATAAAGGGGTGTATCAACCCCTTTATCCGGCTTCCAGTCTATATGAATCAAGTCGTTTGCCTCCCCCGCTCATGTGTATTCCTTTAGGGTCTGCGATTCTTCGCTGCGCTCAGAATGACAAGTTACCGTGCTGCTCGCTTCCCTAAATCCCCGTATTCTTCAATTGTATCATTTGGTTGGTATCGATTCAATCCAATTGGATGGAGACACCAGCACTTGCTCCGGTTATAATGGGACTAGAAAAGCCACGAAAAGGAGAACAAAATGCTCAACCATTTTATTAACGGCCTTCTGCTGGGGCTGGCCTACGTAGCCCCCATCGGCATGCAAAACCTGTACGTCATCAATACCGCGCTCAAGTCCGGCAGGCTGCGGGCTTACCAGGTAGCCCTCATTACCATTATTTTTGACATTACGTTGGCATTGTCCTGTTTTTTCGGAATCGGTCTGATCCTTGACAAACTGCCGGGACTGAGAAGCTTTATACTCGCTGCCGGCAGCCTTGTGATCCTGTATATCGGCGTCGGTCTGCTGCGCTCCAGGCCAAGTGTTTCAAGAAACATCCCTGTGGATGAGCCGCTTCTGAAGGTTGCAGCCGCATGCTTCACCGTTACCTGGTTCAATCCTCAGGCCATCATTGACGGCACCCTGCTTCTGGGCGGCTTCCGGGCTACGCTGCCTGCCGCTTCCGCCAATCTTTTCATTATGGGTGTTGCAGCTGCATCCATTATCTGGTTTACCAGTCTTGCCACCCTCGTATCCTACTTCCGGAACATGATCGGGGTCAAAACCCTGCGGATCATCAATATCCTGTGCGGTACGGTCATTATTTACTTTGGTTTGAAGCTGGTGTACGGTTTGATTTCCTCTATTCATATTTGATGGACTCAATGATATTCAGGCGGGAGGATTTCATAGCCGGACTGATGGAAGCCGTGATGGTAATTACCATCCCCGCAGCCAGCGCCAATGCAAACATACTGGTGGAGTAAATCATATTCCCATTAAGCCCCATGCTGCGTGTCACATAAGGTATGACCGATATCATCAGCCAGCCTGCAAAAACTCCCATAATTCCGCCGATGAGACCTGTTGTCATGGATTCTATCAATATCATCCGGATGATCTGACCCTGGCTTATCCCCATGGACCGCAGCACCGCCAGAGATTGCTTCCTTTCCAGAAAGCTCAGGAGCAGGTTGTTCAGAACCCCGAAAATGCCGATGATCATTGCCATGAGGGAAAAACCATCCATGATGACAAACATCCGCTCATTCTGTGCAATATTCCGTCCTCTGATTCCTTTTACCGTTTCATTCCAGAACTGTTCCCGGACGAATTTGCTCCGGATGGACTGCTGTACCAAATCCGGATCCCCGTCTACTCTGACACATATTGCGCTGTAATAGCGTACTTGCATGTCTGACTTAAGATACTTGACCCCTATCAGGGCATAATCCCCATTGTTCTCCAGCGACTCAAAAAATCCGATGACCTTGTAGCTGCGGTCTCCTTTTTTTGTCTCCAGCGTTATGCTGTCTCCCAGTTTGACATGGAGCTTATCCCTTATTTTACTGGTCATGATGATACTTCTTTCAGCCTCCAAGGTGCTGAGGTACGCTTCTGGACCGCCTGGAATATCATGCTTGAAGTAGTCAAAGAACTTTTTATCAACCCCATCCACCGAGTTCAGCTTTACATCCGTTCCTGCCACCGGAATACCTTCATAATAGCCGAACACGCCGTAGGTATCTGTTACGCCTTCAATGGATCTAAAACGTTTCTCATAATTGCGGTCTGCCATCTGGGGACTGGTGTACACCTCGAAATTCCATTTCCCAAAGAAATCCGAAAGCTCTGTCAATACACTGACACCGGCCGTCTTGATCATCAGAATGCTTGCAATTCCGATGGCAATCAATGCGGTGCTGTTGATGATACTTTTGTTGTCCCTCAGATTCTTGGCAGCCAGCACTCCGATGTTTCCAAAAGTCAAAGTATAGATCCGCTCAAAAACCCAGACAAAGAAATGCATTAAATAGGGGATCACCATAATCACCCCTGCTACCGACAGCAGCAGCACCACCGTGCCGGCAGGCAGTGCCAGCTTCCCGGGCAAAAAGGGCGGCACTACAAACGCAGAAGGCAGGAAGAGCAGCGCCAAGTACAGCTTCCATTTTTTCCTTTTTGTTTTTGCTTCTATCTTGTTCAGGACTATATCCTTGACCGGCAGCTTGGAAACCTTGATGATAGGTATGACAGAACTCACGACGGACAGCGTCAAAGCCATCAGGAACGCTTCAAGAAGCTGCAGGAGTGAGTATTCCAGGGCTATGTCCATCTTTCCCATCCAGCTAGGTGCGGACATGACCGCCATAGCATACAAAATGGCCAGACCCAGCAGGCAGCCGATAGCGCCACCGATGATTCCATACAAGATGCTTTCAGCCAGCAGCACGATATCCGTCATTTTTTTAGTCGCACCGACACTTCTGAAAGCGCCGATCACAGGCAGGCGCTCCCTGGTAATGACCTTAAAGGATGTATAAATGATGAAGATGCTCATAAAAAACACGATGGTCCCCATCATGAAAAACGAGCTGGTTATCCGGTCGGTATAGCTCTTCATATCCTCATCGGTTATTGTTTCTGCAACCCGATACCGCTTATACATGGATGACAGTATTTCGATATGCTGCTGCTCCTTCGCCTGATCTTTGGGCTTCATATAAATCGTGGTAACCAGATGCTGAGCGCCGAATATGGATGCCAGGGTTTCTCTGGGTACAACCGCCGTCGTGGTACGCCCATCTTCCTGGAATGGACCCACTGCTTCGGCAATGGCGCTGATCCTGAACTTATACCTCTGCTTCCGGATCTCCAGATCAATGATGTCGTTCAGCTTCAGGCCATACTTGGAAGCGGTATAGGCATTGATTATGAGCTTGTGGTCACTAAAGGGACGCAACTCGCTTTGTTGTGTAAGCATAAGGGTATTCATCTGCTGAAGCTCCTCCAGGGCAAAGCCCTGAAGGTTGATCCGGACGACTTCATCTTTGCTGAATTTATAGATGGCATTGCTCTGTACGGCACCAACGATATACGACATTTCATTCCTCAGGCTCCCGCATTTTTGCGCAGAGAAGAAACCCGATGGTGATGTACGAATCGAGTGAATTATGATATCAGCTGTCCCATAGTATTTTCGCATCTGCTCGACATACATGTTTTTCAGGGTACCGGTTATGGAAATACTGCCGAAGAACAATGCCGTGGAAAGGATAATGGAAAATATAATCAGAAATGTCCGCATTTTTTTCTCAAAAATATTTCTGAAAGCAAATTTTAGAATGATACCCATTGTACTTCTCCTTATAAACAACTGGATCCTAGACCCCACAACCTATAATACGTACCGGCGTTTAAAAGGTTTGGCGTTTTTTTACTGTTTTGATTCTTTTGTACAGGCCATTCCACATAAGATTTAGAGTAGAACGGTAAACAAGCATTTGATGCAATAGGTGCAAAACTAAAATGGGGTGGAAGGATGAAAAGTGAAAGGTTGCTGCTCTTCAGCCTGCTTTTTATGGGGCTCTCGGTGGTTTTCCAGACGGTTCCTGCAGCTATCGGACATCAGCTGGTCCTACTCTCGGTCTTCAGCAGTCTGCTGATATTCATGATGACCGGTATGTCCCTGTTTTTGGGCTTTGCAGCCTATATTATCGTCGGAATCGGTACAGCGGTGGTAAATCCCTATGATGCCGTGCTGTTTTGGGGAATTACGGGAGTGCTCGGCTTATCAGGCAGCCTATGGTACCGACTGAGCAGAAGCAGGGTTGCGGCATCCGCTGCCACTGCCTGCATCATGGCTATTACAACTTTCACTATTAACCGGTTGCTGATGCTTTACCCATACAGAACAGCCTATTCACTTCCCACGCAGTTCCTGATGCTGGCTATGGGTCTTTTCCCCTGCTGTCTGGCCTTTGTCTGCTTTGCAGCCTATATTGACCGGCAGTTCAACCACTTTGTACAATTAAAGGACCGGTGAATCACCAAAGCTCTTCCTGATAAATTCCATGGGGTCTCTGGACATCAAGTAGCTCGGATCGATGTATACCGGTCCGGCACTGACCGTCCAATGCAGATGCGGTCCTGTAGAAAACCCGGTGGAACCCACTTCTCCAAGGATTTCTCCTTTTTCGATGTTTGCCCCTTCCACAACCTTTATTTTGTCCAGGTGGCAGTATGCACTAAAGATACCGCAGCCATGATCGATGATGACTGTATTTCCTGTTACCTTCAACATCATGGCCAGCCTGACGATGCCGTTGTTGGAAGCGGCAACAGGCGTACCTGTTTTTGCCGATATGTCCAGTGCCGTATGGCGTCCTGTTTCTTCTCCGTTCACATACCGTATCATCCCAAAATCAGTGGATATCCGTCCCATCACCGGCAGTACAAACACGCCTTCCCACAGCGGCTCACCGGCAGACAGTGCTTTTGCCCTTTCCACATGGACACGGTCATCATTGAGGTTTTCCTCACTTCTCTGCTCCTTCTGTGCACCTGACACCTTAAGGCGCTGCTCCGAGAACTGCTTCAACATGATATCCATGACAATATCCTTGTGTGCCACAACTTTTTCGTTACGGAGCACCTGTATGGTATAGGGGTATTTCCCTTCTTTGGTTCTGCAGTTAACCCCTACTAACGCCATTTTCCCAGCTTGATAGGGATAAAATACCGGCTCTGTCTGAGACAGTGCCGTAATGATCCTGATTTCATCCTGACCCTCAGCAGCTTTTATAATGACTGAAAAAAACTCACCCGGCCAGAGCACAGTGTTGGAAACAAGGATTTCAGGCACTGGCGCTTCCTGCGGGATCTCTTCCTCTTTGTCTTCAGTTATGCTGCCGATGTCGCCTGCCCCCATGCATGATGTCAGAACAAAAACACACGCCATTATCAGCCATACCATCTTCATGCAGGCCTTTCTCGTGATGCTTTTCATGCAGTCCCTCCTTAACGCTCTTTTTATTCATTGTATCAGAACCTGCATCCCTGTGCCATTATAGATCATGTTATACTTCCCTACGCTATAAAAAAGGCCTGCAGCAACACATATTGATGTGTCGTGCAGGCCCGAGGCAGACTAAACCGCTATTGCAGCATTCTCTGTGACGATTGCCTCTATGTTAAGAATAATAAGCATATTCTCATTCTCCGATCTTTTCCCGATTCCGGAAATAAAGCGCCGGTTAATGATGCCGGTCATATCCCAGACCGAGTCAATCTGGTCAATATCCATGGTCAATACCTCAGATGCCTCATCAGCAATAATGCCCATCATCTTCTGTCCTGAATTGATTACGATAATTCTTGTTTTTTCACTCAGGTTACCTTCCTGTACATTAAAACGCTTCTTGAGGTTGATGATGGGGATGATATCCCCCCTGAGATTAAGGATGCCTTCTATATAATCCGGTGAATTGGGGATTTGGGTTGGCTGGCGGTAAGGGCCGATTTCCCGCACATTGAATATATCCAGTCCATATTCCTGGTCATTCAGCTTGAATATTACCAGCTGCATCGTTTGCATGCTTTCACCCCTTCTTTATATCCTAAAAGCTTTTGTGTACTGAGACAGTTCGTCGACCAGCCCTGTCAGATCTCCTGCCGTTGTGTTTACTTCCTCAATGGTGGAATACTGCTCTTCTGTTGTGGCTGTTATTTCCTCTGTATGGGCAGCACTTTGCTGAGCGGCTGCGGCAGTCGCATCCATAACCTGCGCGATCTCCTCGATACCGGATACTATAGCCGCTGCTGAACCGGAAATCACATTCACGTGTCCTACCACATTGCCTGTAGCTGAAGAAATCTTTTCAAATGCTTCTTCCGTCAGCCGTACTGCAGCCTGCTGCTCTTCCACCGCCTGGATTGAGCCGTTCATATGCTCCCGTACATTCTCCACCTTTTTCTGGATTTCCGCAATAATATTGGAAATCTGCCTGGTGGACATATTGGAATTCTCCGCCAGCTTGCGTACTTCATCCGCAACCACGGCAAAGCCCCTGCCGACTTCCCCTGCTCTGGCCGCTTCAATGGCAGCATTGAGGGCCAACATGTTTGTCTGTTCCGAAATGCCGGTTATTACGTTGATGACCTGCCCGATTTCCTTTGCCTTGGTTGACAGTTCATCAACAGCATTGCTGACTGTCCTGGAGCTGTCGACGTTTTTCATCATTTTTTCATTCTGGCTGTTTATGGTATCCAAGCCTGTTCTGACAGCCAGTTTGGTTACCTCCGTACTGTCAACCGTGTCCTTGATGTTCACAACAATATCCTGCAGCTTGGATAACGCTTCCTTCGCCAGCACAGCACCCTTTGCAACCTGACTTGCCTGATCATTGGCATTACTGGCCAAATCATCAATTGTTGAGGCAATTTCCTGTGCCCCGCTGCTGGAGCGTTTAGCATTCTCACCCAGCTTATCAGCTGCACTTTTGAGCTTGTTTGTAATACCGGCATTTTGAACCACCGTATTTCTAAGGTTTTCAGTCATTCCATTAATGCCGTCGCATAGTTGCTTAAACTCTTTGCTTGAATTCATCTTTAGCTTATCCGTCAAGTCTCCGCCGCCGATCTTTTTCAGCGCGGTCAATACCTTTGCCAGCTCATTCAGAACATTTCTCTTTAAAGAAACGTAGATGATGACAATACAAAGAAAGCAAGCTATGAATGACACAATGGCGACATCCCTCAGCAGCATTGCCAGTCCGCCTGTAAACTCGTGGGCTGGTATCGTTGCAGCAATCAGATAGTTATCATATTTCTTAAAGCTTAGAAACTTGTTTTCTCCATTGAACGCATATTTGAAGCTACCCTCTGTTTTTCCTCCAAGCTGCTTGAAAAAAGGGTACTGCGTTGCATCTTCACCAATCCGTGCCTCATCCTTATGACTGATCACTTTATTGGATGCTGCGTCCAGGACGAAGATGTAACCGTTTTTCCCGAACTGAAACCTTGAAGCGATACCCTTTATATCTGCTTTGGCCAGCGCGTTTTGGAGTTTTTCAGGTGCTACACCCACTTGGACGATACCCGCTTTATCCCTTCTGGCCACTCCGATATATTGGAACAACACGTTATCAGCGCCTCGGGGCGACGGTTCCTGGGCTAATTCAAAGTCCGGTTTGCTTAATGCTGCCAGAAAGGGCTTCGTTTGGTCAGCCGAGTTAAAGTCAAATCCATAGAAATCAGGTATATTTCCCCATCGAAGCACACCTTTCTCGTCACAAATGTGGATTTCTTCTACACCAAGGCTTTTAGCGATCGTACTCAATGTATCGATATTCTCGATCATTTCCGGTTTTACCTGAATCATAGCCGCCAGGGTTCTAGCTTTTGTCAGATAGTTTTCGTTCATATCCTTTTTCAATTCAGTCAGCTCGATTTTTTGCCCGTCCAATGTAGCGACAACCTCATTCAGCTTTGAACTTGTAATACTCTCCATATTTCCGTCAATCAGCTTCTCCTCGAGCAAATAAGATAAAGCTGTAATTGTCGCAAAAGCTATGATCAGCACAAAGACAATTGGAATAATGATCTTGTTTTGCAGCTTCATTTCCTACCTCCAATTAACATTTTAACTATACTTTGAAGTTGTTGACTGTTCCCTGAAGCTCTGCAGTCAGCCGTGACAGTTGGTTGATGCTATTTGCAATTTCTTGGAGCGATGCAGTCTGTTCCTCAGTAGAAGCCGCTACCTCTTCGCAGTTTGCTGCATAACTCTCAGCTACAGCCGAAATGCTGTTGATTACTTCGCTGATATCTGATGCTTCTCTATTGATACTGAATGCATCTGTTTTGACTTTTTTGAACCGCTGGATAATTTCCTGTATGGACTCCGCTATCACTTCAAAGACCTTTTCAACTTCTTTTACCGATACTTCCTGTGCTTCTATGGTTTTACCGGCAGTCGACATTTCATTGACGACATTATCTGTTCCCCTCCGGATTTCACTGATCAGTCCGCTGATTTTCCCTGTTGCTGCAGTGGACTGTTCTGCCAGCTTCCTTACCTCATCCGCTACAACGGCAAAGCCCCGGCCTTGTTCGCCGGCTCTGGCCGCTTCGATTGCTGCATTAAGTGCCAGCATGTTGGTTTGCCTGGATATTCCGTCGATAACTTCTACAATTTCGCCGATTTGCTTTGACTTTTCGTCCAGCATACCGATCGCCACGGAAACGTTCTTTCCTGCGTTCGTGTTTTCCTGTACTCTCAGACCCTGTACCTTAACAGTTTCCATCCCGCTGTCTATCAGGTTATATATCCTGCTCGCCGCATCATCCACCAAGCTTATTTGATCTCCTACCGATCGTAACGCGGCTTCCAGGTTTCCAATTTTCTGCGCACCCTCCTGGACGCTGACGGACTGCGAATCAGCTCCCTTGGCCAGGTCGGATACTGCTGCCGCAATTTGTTCCGATACTCTGGCTGTCTGCATGGATGTATTCGTCATTTGAAGTGCCGATTCTGTTACAGACTGAGTCAGCTTGGTTATATGGTGGATCATCTGCTTCAAGCTGTCGGACATTTTGTTGAAGCTGGCTGCCAGTTGGCCGGTCTCGTCTTTGGAGTTTACCGTCACTTGATGTGCTAAATTTCCCGAAGCCATTTCCACTGCTGCACTGTTTAGCTTCACAATCGGTTTTGCAATCGCCTTGGCTATGAAAAAGACCATTCCGCTCATCAGCAGCAGCGCGACCAGCATGCTTACGGCCGAATTGGCAACGACTCTGTTCATTTCTGCATAGACTTCACTTTCGGGAATGGAGGCCATCAGCTTCCACCCGTTTGCAGGTATGGTTGCAAAAGTCGCTACTTTCTTCTGTCCTTTATAACTATAGTGGATGAAGCCGTTGTCCGCTTTTAGAATGGTCTCTGCCAGTTTTACAACGTCCTTGTCGGAGTTCTCCTGCATTTTCTGGCTCAGCTGAGCCTTATCCGGATGTGCCAGAACCGTTCCGTTTTTATCTACAACGACGATGTACCCGCTTTTGCCATATTTGAACTCCTTGGCATAGCGGCTGATTTCCTCAAGTGAAATATCTCCTGCCAGCACCCCCCTAACCTTTCCGTCAGGAAAATCAACGCGCTTGATGATTGAAATGATGAATTGATTGGTAATGGCGTCCAAATAGGGGTCACTAAATGCAATCCCGTCTGCTTCCAAGCCCTGCTTGTACCACGGTCTGATTCTTGCATCATAGTCTGCAGGCGGAACCCATCCGCTTCCATCTATAAAACGTCCGTCCTCCAATCCTATATAGACGTCCTGTATCTGGTCATATTTCTGGGTGATGCTTACATAGGTTGCCTGCTCCTTGGTCTCATCAACGCCTGTGGTAAGATTGACTTCATGAAGCGCATCAATGATCATTGCCGAGTTCATCAGCCACCCATTGATTTTTTCTGCCATTTCCTGCACAATCAATCTGCTTTGTTTTTCGATGTCCTGTTCCATCATGGAGCGGGTATAGGAATAAAACGCAATGGACACAACCCCCAAGGTGACCAGCATAACAGATAAGATACTCACCAACAACTTTTTTCTAATACTGTTCATGATACTCCTCCTTTTATAATAAAGCTTCGTTAAACAACACAGCTTGGCGAAGCATTCAGCACAAACGGTTCTGTCCCGATGAATTCTAAAGCATCTGCAAAAGCATCCACAATTTGGCCGTCAAACTGTTTATCCTTTTCCCTTCTTAACTCCTCCAAGGCTTCCCCGAAAGACATCTTGTTTTTATAAACACGTTCGGAGGACATCGCATCAAATGCGTCGGCAACAGAAAGAATCCTTGAAAGAAAAGGGATTTTTTTTCCCATCTTGCCCTTTGGGTATCCTTTCCCGTCATAGCGCTCATGATGGTCCAATATCGTCAAAGCAATTTCATTATTATCGCAAATAAGACCTGCCATATAATAACCGTTAAATGCATGGCATTTGATTTCCTTGAACTCGTAATCAGTAAGGCCACCGGGCTTCATAAGTACGCCTTTTGAAATATACATTTTCCCGATATCATGGATGATCGAAGCACTCCATAATTTCTTCCTGTCTTCTGCCGAAATATCTAAATATTCGGCAGTCATCATGGCATAATTGGATACCCTTACACAATGACTAAAATTCCGATCGCAATCGTTATAAATGAGTTGAAGCATATATCCCATATTTTTCAGATGTTTAGCATCGTTAGCGTAGGGAAAATAAGCATTATACAGCGTCTTGGCCAGATCAAACCCGTTATGCATTTTATAAGCCCCCAATACTCATATAAACTTTTTTAGAAAATCCATCCTGTTTGATTCTAGCAAAACGTTCTACCTTAATCAGTGTCCGAAAGGATAAAAAAAGGTGGAATTGTGTCACTACTAGAAGTCGTGTAGAAATGCCCCGCAATAAAAAACCTGCACGGTCTGAATCTTTTCAGACCGTGCAGGTTCTTTCTCATTTCAGTTACACGAGTAAATTTAACCGGCATCCACTTTTTCGGCATCGACAATGTAAAATCTCCTTGCCATTGCGATGGCTTGCGTTCTTGTATTGACGTTGAGCTTTTCGAAAATACTGTTGACGTATTTTTTAACTGAGCTGACTGATAAGTAAAGCGTATCAGCAATCTCTTGATTGGAATAACCGGACATCAGATACTTCAGAACCTCAACTTCCTTGTTACGGAACCCTTTGATGAAGTTTTCTTCTTTCACGGCTGCGCTGCCGCAATTATCAAAATGAGACAGCAATTTTAAAATATAACTGACTACCGCTGTTGAGAAACCCTCTCTACATCGCTCATAATCCACAAGAGTCAGGAGCAATTCCTTCATACTCATTCCGTAATCAATGAACAATCTAATAAATCCGCCTCTTAAGCCCAGACATACTGCTTCATGAAGGTACATACACGCATCACTGGCGCAGCCGGTTTCCTTTGCGGATAATGCTTTCAACGCCAGTATTTTGATGATGCTGAAGGTTCTATCGTTGCTCCTGGCATCAGGCAGCATCACATTGAGCAATCCATCAGCCTCACGATAGTCACCGGCAGCGATACAATAATCCGACACAGCGATATGCTCATCCTCATATAAAAAACTCTTCTCTTCATGGATGCCCACTTCATACTTGCGCATCAGTCCTTTAGCTAGTTCTCTCTGTCCCATGAGCATCAGGACTCTGCTAATTTCGGAAAAATGCTGCAGCATAACAAATTTAGCACGAACATTGGTACAAATTTCCTCAATGTGGCTGAGGTATTCAAACACTTCACCGTATTTCCCACGGACTTGCAGGATTTTTATCAGGGCAATATAGCCCTGTACCAATCGGATAGAGTCCTTACGAAGTTCACTTAAATCAATGCATTTTTGTATATAATGATGCGCTTGCTCTATTTGATTCAGCTCATAATAAATATTGCCCATTCCCAGATAAATAACATTTGCTGCCGGTGCAATCAACTCCAATTCTGCATTCAGCAGCAGCACAGCATTATTATAAACCTCCATCGCACTATGCAGCTGACCGAAATTCACTTGAATCTGCGCCAAAAAATGAATACACCGGAATGTTAGGTATGGACCACCGTATTTTTTACTGATTTGAAGCGCCTGCTTGAAATAGTACTCCGCCCTTCTCAGTTCCCCTTTCATCGCATATGCATTCCCCAGATTTCCATTCACCAGGACATGCAGCAGATTGACTGGTTTTTCCTGCTTCAAAGCAGCTTTGGCAAAGTCTATGACCGCTTCAATATCAATGTCCGCTCTGCATCTTGCAGCTGTGGATCTGACCAGCGCCACTTCAAAGGCAAACTCCTTAAACCGCTCATGATCCAAAGAGATCCCTTTCCCATGCAGAATGCTTTCTTCTTTATCAACCAATCCCAATCGCGCAAAGGAAAAGGCATAATAGATACAGACTAACGGATAGTCCAAAAGCACCTCCGCCGGCAGTTTTTCAACAAAAGAAATAAAACGTACGTAATCTTCGCTCATCAGGATCTGTTCCGCATACTTCTCGATCAACCTGGCAGTATTTGCGTGATATTCAGATCTTACAGAATAATCCAATGCCTCCGGCAGATTCTCATTTGCTTCGTACCACTCGCTTGCTTTTACATAAAGCTCTTTCTCCAGTCCCGGGCAGCATTTCGACATCTTGTCTCTCAAAAAGCCTGCCATCATGTCATGATATTTATAATGCTCCCCATTTTCATCCAGTGCAAATGTGAATAGATTATTCTTAGACAGCATTTCCAATATCTGATGCGATGCCTTTTCTCCTGTAAGCGCTTGGCAAATACTGCTGCTCAATACATCCAGAATACAGGTGCGGTATAAAAACTCCCTAATTTCTTCTGAGAATTGATTAATTATTTCTTCCGACAAATATTCAAGCAGTTCTTGCTTGCTGCAGTCAAAATCAAGTAGAAACTGTTGTCTATTGGCACATTCCCGCATTGAGAATGCTGCAATTTTCAGAGCAGCTATCCAGCCCTCCGTCTTGTTTTCAAGTTGAGCAATCTCTTTATTGGTCAGGTTTAAGCTCAGTTTGCCATTGATAAAATCCCCAATTTCATTACCGGTGAAGCGGAGATCCTCTGACTTAAGCACTGTCATTTCGTCATTAACTCTCATACGTGACATTGCAAAAGAAGGCATCATACGGGTCGTCAAGATAACATGAAAATTTTGGGGCAGATGCTTTAAGAAGTATTCCATAGAGGTCTGGATTTCACCGGACGTTATGGCATGATAATCATCGATGACAAGAACCA
Source organism: Calditrichales bacterium MX18-03 (assembly GCA_021083345.1). Classification (GTDB taxonomy): domain Bacteria; phylum Bacillota; class Clostridia; order Lutisporales; family Lutisporaceae; genus JAJGRE01. The sequence goes on from JAJGRE010000002.1 coordinate 426,920, forward strand.
TCTCATTCGGTATGCTGAACAAAATATTGATAAATGCCTTTAAAACCGAATCAATGGGGTAAGGCTGAACCGACTGAAGCATGTTCAGCGGTTGATGAAAACAACCCTTGTTCTTTTTTTCAGCTGCAGATATGACATAATACCAGAACTGGCGAATATCACTATCCTCAGTATCCACTGAAAGCCAGGCAGCTTGAATCCGGTCTTTCCTCGCAGAAATCCATGAATTTACAAGCGTGGTTTTTCCAAATCCGGCTGGAGCTTGTACAATAGTCAGTTTTTTTCGCAAACTCTCGTCCAGCTTCTCAAAAAGACGGTTTCTGAAAACGACTCCGTCAGTTATACTTGGAGTTAACAGCTTTGTATCCAAAAGTCTGTATTTGTTATTCAACTCGTTCTTCTGCCTGGCTTCTTGTTGTTCAACATAAACAATTTCGATATAACCGTTTGAAACAGCAGTTTCCTTATAATTCAACAGTATTTCCCCCCACACAATCGGTATCCACCAATTTCATATTAGTTTAGCGTCAAACCCATTGCAATGTAATTTCTTGTTCATTAGTGTAAAATTTTGTACTTTTCCAAAAAACAAAGACACCAGTCTATTTCTGGTGCCTGACATTTTTTAGAATGTCGGATATCTAACGGCAACCAGGCAGTCATGGAGAGTGCTCTCTTTAGACCCACGGCTTTGCGGCCTTATCTTTCGATAAGTGTGCCTTTTCTTCCAACCAAATTGCTTTTACAAATACCGGTTCTATCGTACGATTAAACCAATATAGGTAATTAGTACCAATTTGGAGGCTTAGCTTATATTCGACACTTTATGGCAAATTCCTCTTTCGGAGGGGTATAAATTTTATTTACCGTTTAGACCTTTAATACTTTTCTCACGGCTTCAACGATCCTTTCCGCTTGGAACGGCTTCTCTATAAAATCCTTCGCTCCTGCCTGGATGGCTTCAACCACGATGGCCTGCTGCCCCATGGCAGAACACATGATGATCCTGGCATCCCGATCCCGCTTCAATATTTCTTTTGCTGCCGAGATTCCATCCATTTCCGGCATGGTGATATCCAGCGTCACCAAGTCCGGCTTAAGCTCAAAGTACCTTTCCACAGCCAGCATCCCGTTTTCTGCTTCCCCTGCAATTTCGAAGCCGCCCTTTATCAGGATATTCTTCAGCATCATTCTCATGAATGCGGCATCATCTGCTACCAATATTCTTCCATTCATGCCCGTACCAGCCTCCGTCAGTCATTATCATATAAAGTCTATCTTGCTTGGACTCAAATGTCAATTCATATTGGACAATTTCCAGATATTACTTTTTTAACAGTCTGGAGCATCGTAAGGCGGTACATGCAGATTAACAACCTGCCCATGGACAGGTTGTTAATCTTAGCCGCTTCATTGGTTTCTGAGAAATCTATCGATAGCTGCCGCAGCAGCCCTTCCGTCTGCAATGGCCTTGCAGACCAGGGACTGGCCCGTTCTCATATCGCCTGCTGCAAATACACCGTCAATGCAGGTCTTATATTCGGAATCGGTTTTCACATTCCCTCTGCTGTTGAATTCAACACCCAGTTTTGTCAGCATGGTGCCTTGCTCCGGATGCAGGAAACCCATGGCGAAGATGACAAGATCCACATCCAGTTCAAACTCGCTTCCCGTGATTTCTTCCATTCTTTTAATGCCATTGATATCTTCAATCCAAGCAAGTTCTATGCACACAATCTTTCTGACGTGGCCGTTTTCACCCGAAAAGTATTTCGTTGCAACGCTCCATCTTCTTTCACCGCCTTCTTCATGGGAGGTATTGGTCCGAAGAATCATCGGCCACGACGGCCAAGGCATTTTCTCCGACCTGCTTTTCGGAGGTTGGGGCATGACCTCAAACTGATAGACATGCTTCGCACCTTGCCGGATCGCGACACCGAGACAATCAGCTCCAGTGTCTCCTCCCCCTATGATCACAACATTTTTTCCAGCTGCGTCAATCCTTTCCTCATCGGCGAGCGCCTTGCCCAGGTTGAGCCGGTTCTGTTGGGTCAGAAATTCCATTGCAAAATGGATCCCCTTAAGCGTTCTTCCTTCCACATCCAGATCGCGTGGGACTGATGAGCCGCCTGTCAGGCAAACCGCATCAAACCTGGATTTCAGGGCCTCTACGGCGATGTCCGCACCCACATTGGTGTTAGGCTTGAAAACAATTCCTTCTTCTGCCAGTTGCTCCAATCTTCGTTTCAGCACCCACTTCTCCAGTTTGTAATCCGGGATACCCAGAGCCAGAATCCCGCCTATGTCCTCCGCCCTTTCATAAACCGTCACATCATGGCCTGCCCGGCAAAGCTGCTGCGCCGCAGCAAGTCCTGCGGGTCCTGAGCCCACCACCGCAGCCTTTCGACCGGTCCGCATTTTTGCCGGCATTGCTTTCACCCAGCCTTCCGTAAAGCCTTTTTCGATAATGCTTAATTCGAGCTCACGGTTGGTAACAGGCTCCTGATTGATTCCCAGCGAACATGCAGCCTCGCATAAGGCCGGGCAGAGGCGTCCGGTGAATTCTGGGAAGTTATTGGTGCATAGCAGGATATCCAATGCTTTCTTCCAATGGGCTTTGGCTATCAGGTAGCTTAACTCCGGCAGGACATTGCCGAGGGGGCAAGCGTGGTTGCAGAATGCGACGCCGCAATCCATGCAGCGGGATGCCTGCGTCTTGATGTCCTCTTCTGATTGGGGTATATAAACGCTCTTGTAGTTTTTGATTCTTTCCTCAGCCGGAATCTTATCTGCCATCCTTCTGCCGTAAATTTTGAATGCCGGTTGCTTAGCCATTATAATTCACCACCAAACTATCTATCGTCTTTTGTGCTGTTCCCTCCATGACTGCCCGGTATTGCGGGCTGACGGCCCTGACAAACCTGGCCGCATATTTCGTCCAATCCGCCAGGATCCTCTTGCCTTTTGGGCTGCCGGTATTTTCGACATGGTCTTCAATCATGCTTCTGACCAGCCGGAGATCCTGTTCTGCCAGAGGCTCCAGCTCAATCATCTCAAAGTTGCATTTCGCACTGAGCTCATCTTTTTCATCGAAAATGTATGCAATTCCGCCGCTCATACCGGCACCGAAGTTTCTGCCGGTTTCTCCAAGGATGACGATACGTCCGCCCGTCATATATTCGCAGCCGTGTTCGCCTATGCCCTCAACCACAGCCGATGCCCCACTGTTCCTGACGGCAAACCGTTCTCCTGCCCTGCCGCTGATAAATGCCTGGCCGGAGGTTGCACCATACAGCAGCGTGTTGCCGGCTATGATATTTTCTTCGGCAGCCAATGTTGAATGCCTGCCCGGCGCAATAATCAGCTTGCCGCCGGACAAACCCTTCCCTACATAGTCGTTGGCATCGCCGTACAGCCGCAAGGTCACGCCGGGTGCAGCAAATGCACCGAAGCTTTGGCCTGCCGTGCCCGCGAAGGTCAGGTCAATGGTATCCTCAGGAAGCCCTTCGCTGCCATAACGCTTCGTGACTTCTCCAGACAACATGGCGCCTAGGCTCCGGTCCGTATTCCTGACTTCAAAGGCTGCCTGTATCTTCTTACCGCTTTCCAACGCCGGTGTTGCTGCCTCGATCAGTTTTTTATCCAGTACATGCATTGTCTGATTCTTTTGCTCTTCCGTCTTTCTGACTGCAAAGCGCGTGGGCAGTTCCGGGCGGTAAAGAACAGCGCTGAGATTCAGGTTTTCCGTTTTCCAATGCCTGTTCTTTTCATTTACCTCCAGCATATCCACTCTTCCAACCATCTCATCCACTGTCCGGAAGCCCAGCGCTGCCATGATCTCGCGGACCTCCGCAGCAATGAAGCGGAAGAAGCGCTCCACGTGCTCCGGCTTTCCCTGGAAATGCTTTCTAAGCTCTGGGTCCTGAGTTGCCACTCCTACCGGGCAGGTATTGTTGTGGCACTTTCGCATCATGATGCAGCCGCATACCACCAGAGGTGCCGAGGCAAAGCCGAACTCCTCGGCCCCAAGCAGGATGCCTACTGCAACATCCCGGCCCGTTCTCATCTGTCCGTCTACCTGAACCGCAATCCGGCTTCTGAGATTGTTCAAGAGCAGCGTTTGCTGCGTTTCGGCAAGCCCCAGCTCCCAGGGAACACCGGCTGTCTTGATGGATGTGACGGGTGAAGCGCCGGTGCCGCCGTCATGGCCGCTGATCAGCACCATATCGGCGCTGCCCTTGGCAACCCCGGCAGCCACCGTTCCCACGCCTGCCTCGGACACCAGCTTGACACTGACCCGAGCCCCAGGGTTGATATTCTTCAGGTCAAAGATCAGCTGTTCAAGATCTTCAATAGAGTAAATATCGTGGTGGGGCGGTGGGGAGATCAGATCGATTCCGGGCAGGGAGTGGCGCACCATCGCAATTTCTTCGGTTACCTTATCCCCCGGCAGATGTCCCCCTTCACCCGGTTTTGCGCCCTGTGCCATCTTGATCTGAAGCTCGCTTGCATTGATCAGGTAGTTGGCAGTCACGCCAAACCGTGCAGCAGCTACCTGCTTGATGGCACTTGCCTTGAAATCCCCGTCCTTTGTCCGGATATATCGTGCGTCATCCTCACCGCCTTCTCCGGAATTGCTTCTGCCACCCAATCGGTTCATTGCAACAGCCAGTGTCTCGTGGGCTTCCTTGCTGATGGAGCCGAAGGACATGGCTCCTGTGGCGAAGCGCTTGAGGATCGCTTCAATTGGCTCCACTTCCTCCAACGGGACAGGATTTCCCTGCCTGAATTTCAAAAGCCCGCGTATGGTCAGCAGCCTTCCGGACTGGTCATCGATAAGTCCCGTATATTCCTTGAATAGGTTATAATCATTGGTTCTGCAGGCATGCTGAAGCTTTGACAGGGTATCGGGATTGAAAAGATGCACCTCGCTGTTTTTTCTCCAATGAATCTGCCCCCCAAGCTCCAGCTTTTGGGCAATTGCCGTATTTTCAAAAGCTTTGGCGTGGCGCATCAGCGTCTCTCTTGCGATCCCGTCCAGCTTCAAACCCGACAGCCGGCAAGGCGTACCGGAAAAGCAGCTGCTTACCAGCGCTTCATCCAGTCCGATAACTTCAAATATCTGTGCGCCATTAAAGCTTCTCAGGGTTGATATCCCCATTTTGGACGTAATCTTCCGGATGCCGTAGCCCAATGCCCTGACATAATTTGAACTTGCTTCCTCTACTGTCATGGCTTCAACATAGAGACCATTCTTAACCATATGATTGATGCTCTCCAGCGCAAGATACGGATATACAGCTGTAGCCCCATATCCCAGAAGCAGCGCCATATGGAAGGTATCCCGGGCCTCCCCCGTCTCAATGATCAAATCCACCTTTGTTCTCAACTTCTTCTCTATCAGCCGGTTGTGCACCATACTGACTGCCAGCAGGCTGGGGATGGGCGCACGATAGCGGTCGGCATCCCGGTCGCTGAGTATGATGATCCTGTATCCCTGCATGATGCTTTCTTCGACTCTCTTGTTCAAAGCCAGCAGTGCATCGTTCAAGCCCTTTTCGTACTGGTCCGCTTCAAAGATGATCGGTATGGTCATACTTCTGAGGGTATCAATTTCCAGGCTTCTGATTTTCTCCATTTTCTCCGCATAAAGAATGGGCTGTTCCAGCTCAATGAATGGATTGGGCTCCAGCTCATCGACCCGCTTCAGAATATTTCCGCTGCGCCCGATATACTGGTTCAGGGACATGACTTTCTTTTCCCTTATCGGATCAATGGGCGGATTGGTCACCTGCGCAAAAAGCTGGCGGAAATAGTTGAAAAGCAGCTGGGGCTTATCGGATAATACAGCCAGTGGGGCATCGTTGCCCATAGAGCTGATGGCTTCCTTGCTGTTCTCAGCCATAGGTGCAATGACCCTTTTCAGTTCTTCTTCGGTATACCCGTAAATGCTTTGCTTCAGCACTAGAGCATCTTCATCCATCCATGGCAGCGTTTTATTCAACCGGATCTTCTTCAGGTCGATTTCGTTTTCCCGGATCCACTTTGCATATCCTTTTTCACCGGCCAGCCTTTGCTTGACCTCTTCATCCTCTATGATCCGTTGTGCTTTTGTATCGACGATCAATATCTTGCCGGGGCCCAGCTTTCCCCTTTTCAGGATCCTTTCCTCCTGAAGCCTGAGGGCGCCTGACTCTGAAGCCATAACAACCAAACCATCCCTGGTAACGGTATACCTGGCAGGCCTCAGCCCGTTCCGGTCCAAGGTGGCCCCGACCTGGATGCCGTCGGAAAAAACGATGGTGGCAGGGCCGTCCCAAGGTTCCATCAGGCCTTCATGATACTCATAAAAGGCCTTCAGATCCGCAGGCATGGTCTTGTCATACCGCCAGGCTTCCGGCATGAGCATCTTGATGGCATGGGACATGTCATACCCGTTCAGGACAAGGAACTCAAAAAAATTATCCAGGCTGCAGGAGTCACTGCCGTCTGCCTGTATGATGGGCAGCACTTTTTCAAGTTCGGCGCCGAACAGCTTTGAAGTCATGACGCTTTCTCTGGCGCTGGTCCATTTGACGTTGCCCCTGATGGTGTTTATTTCACCGTTGTGTGAAATGTAACGGTATGGATGAGCCAGCCGCCAGGATGGAAAGGTATTGGTGCTGTACCTTTGATGTACCGCAGCAATGGCGCTTTTCAGCCTGGCATCTTTAAGCTCGGGATAAAAATGCTCTATCTGATGAGCAAGAAACTGTCCCTTATAAACAATGGTTTCCGGAGAAAAGCTGCAGATATAAAAGGCTTCGGTATACGGCTTTGCAGCATCACGAATCGCTTTCTCCGACCTTTTCCTTACAATGTAAAGCTTTCTCCGGAAGGAATCCGGCTCCTGGCCGTTCCTGTCTACAAATACTTGTCTGACAAAGGGTCTGGTCCCTTGAGCCGACACACCGCAAGCCCTATCGTCAACCGGTACATCCCGCCATGCAAGGAGCTTCTGATTTTCCTCCAGTAGTACCTTTTCGAACACACCTTCACAGTAATAACGTGCATTGGGCTCCATGGGGAAAAAAAGCATCCCGACAGCATAATCCCCCTCACCGGGAAGCTTGATTTGCATTGCACTCAATTCATCCTGAAAAAAAGCATGCGGCACCTGAATCAAAATCCCTGCACCGTCTCCTGTTTCCGGATCTGAGCCGGTTGCTCCCCGGTGTGCCAGATTCTTCAGTATTTCCAAGCCGCTGCTGATGATCTCGCTGGTTTTTTTCCCGAAGATATCGACAATAAAGCCTACACCGCAGCTGTCCTTTTCAAAGCTCGGGTCGTAAAGACCCTGTTTTTGGGGGTATTGGTTGGATTCACTCATACTAAGACCTCCTACTCCATACATTGATTTATATTTTCAAAAATTAAAGTGGAATAGGGTTCCTATTCCACTTTAATTTTTATAGACCCGCAAGCCTAAAACCAAAAAGAACCACAGCGCTTATCTCCCCGATAATGCATTTAATAACGCGTCCGGTTGCAATACCCTAAATTTTCAGTCAATTTTTGTATTAGTGTCCAGTATAGCGAGTGAGATTTGAATTGTCAACTCAAAAAATTTTAAAAATTCAAAAAAAAGAACGATTCTTGAATGGAATGAAAGCCTCTCATTCATTCAAGAACCGTCCCCGGTTTACTTCTTTTTACTTTCTGATGAAGGTTGCACAGTCGGTCTCCTGGGTACTGCTGGCGTCGTTGGGCTGAATCTCTATCTTCGCAGCATTGCAGTAGTCGCCGCTTGCGTAGTAGTAGCATGTGTTTACCACACATTTAACACCTGACAGGTGTTGATGATCCCTTTTCTCTACTCTGCCTTCCATCGAACGATACCTCCTATATTAAGCTTGGTGTATTCCGGTCTTCCAGCGAAAGCATGCGCTAAAGTACCCGTCAAATCATATTATTTGGATGGTGGAAGGTTTTTATTCCGGTGTTTTATGAATTATAATTTAAAATTCAGTATCTCTGCACCCAGAACAGCATTCCGGATCAGCTGCTCAGCAGGCAGCACCTCCTCGGAACGCTTGATTTCGGACAACCTGGGCCTTGTTTTGGGATGCTTGGGTACGAACACGGTACAGCAGTCTTCATAGGGGAGAATAGAGGTATCATAGGTTCCGATCCTTCTTGAGATGTCGATGATATCTATTTTGTCCATTCCGATGAGTGGGCGGAATACAGGCATTGCCAGCTCACTGTTGGTCACAAAAATGCTTTCCAGCGTCTGGCTGGCCACCTGTCCCAGGCTTTCACCGGTTACCAGGCACATGGCACCTTCTTTTTCTGCGATGACTTCCGCTACCTTCATCATGAAACGCCTCATGATGATCGTCAGCTCGTCTTCCCTGCAGTTCTCGATGATTGCCATCTGTATTTCGGTAAATGGCACCACATAAAGCCGCATGAAACCGGTGTATTGGGTCAATATTTTTGCAAGCTCCACAACCTTTTCCTTCGCTCGTTCACTGGTATAAGGGTGGCTGTGGTAATAAACCGATATCAGCTCCAAGCCTCTTTTGGCCATCGTAAAGCCTGCCACCGGACTGTCGATTCCGCCTGACAGCAGCAGGATGCCTTTCCCTGAGGATTTATAAGGCATTCCGCCGACCCCCTTCCTTTCCCCCGTAAAGACATAGGCTTGCTCCCTGATTTCAACATTTACAACGATTTCCGGCTTATGTACATCCACCTTGAGCTCCGGCAGCTCTCGCAATATCACACCGCCGACCTTGGCCGATACCTCCATGGACCCCAACGGGAACCGCTTGTCGCCGCGCTTTGTCTCTACCTTGAAGGTCTTGTGGCCTGTTTGGCTCTTAAGCTGTTCAACGGCAGCTCTGCCGATCATTTCTATATCCTTCTCGACTATTTCCGCAACGGTCACAGAGATCACACCAAATACTTTTGCCGCCTTTTCTACCATTTCATCCGAGTAGTCGTTGACAAACAGGCGTCCCGATTCCCGCTTGATAACAGCATGGCCACCGATACTGCTCCTTACATTTCGCACCAGTGCATCCTCAAAGCTTCTCCTGTTGAGCCCCTTCAGTGTGATTTCACTGGCATATTTTATCAGCATGCATTTCATTTTTTCACCCTCCTCAAAACCGGCAATATTTTATACAGGGCTGCCATTGCCTTTTCCACTTCATCCAGCTTGTTCAAATGTGAAAAGCTGAACCGGATAGCACCCTCTATATGCCTTTCCTTCAGACCGATGGCCGGCAGCACATAGTTCCGGTGAGCCGCTTTTCTGGCGGAGCAGGCTGAGCCTGTGGAGACATAGATTTCATAATCCTCCAGTGCCCGCAGCAGGACCTCTCCCTTCACATCCTCAAAGGACACATTGAGAATGGCATCTGCATGGACGTCATCCGCAGGGGAGTTGATAAGGACTCCATCCAATGCCTGCAGCATAGTGATGAAGTACAGCTTCAATGCTTTGACATGTGCCAGTTTGGCTTCCAGATCCTCACCCAGCAGCTCCGCGGCAACACCAAAACCGGAAATCCCAGGCAGGTTTTCCGTCCCGGACCGCAGGTCTGCCTCCTGACCGCCCCCGATCATAAGCGGCTTCAGGTTGAAGCCGTTCTTGACGTACAGGGCGCCTACACCCTTGGGACCGTGTATTTTATGAGCGCTTAGGGACATCAGGTCAACATCCAGCTTTTTCACATCCACAGCCACTTTTCCCAAGGCCTGAACACCATCCACATGCACTTTTGCTTTCCTGTTCTTTTCTCTCACCAGCTGTATAATCTTTGGCACCGGCTGGATGGTTCCGATTTCATTATTGACGTGCATGACAGACACCAGCCGCGTATTCTCCTGTATCGCGGCTGCAAGCTGTTCCAGGTTGACCAGGCCGCTTCTGTCCACATCCAGATAGGTCACCGGAAAGCCATCCTTTTCGAGCTTTTCAAAAAGCCTCAGCACGCTGGGATGCTCAATCCGCGAGGTTATCAGATGCTGCCCCTTGTCAATGGCGCCCAGGATTGCCATATTATTGGCTTCACTGCCCCCGGAGGTAAAAACCAGCTCTCCCGGTTTGGCATTGATCAACCTGGCTACACGTTCCCTGGCCATTTTTAGCTTTTTTTCAGCATCCATACCAAGCCGATGTGCTGAGGAGGGATTGCCAAAACACTTCTCCATGCATTCCGTCACCTCATGGACGACCTGACTTCGAGGCTTTGTGGTCGCACTGTTATCGAAATAGATCATATTTCTGCTCCTTTGAATTGCTGTGTGTTATTTACATTATACCCCTCTATTCTATACTGATTCTCTTCCTTCGGGAAGTCTTACTCTGAAGAATTTCTGTTGCTTTGTATACAATGCGGAAACAAAACCTATGTATTTGTATTTAGTACACATGTTTACTATATAGATACAAATTGTAGAGATTTCGTGAAGAAATTGAATGTATTTTACCGATAATCCGCTATAATGGCAGTTGCTGCAAATTGCGGACCTTATATGATGTGATATAATGATAAAAATGTATTGAAAACAGGGAGTGATCGTATGAAATATGTAGTTGTTTTGGGGGACGGCATGGCGGACTATCCCGTCGAGAGCCTTGGCAACAAGACGCCGCTGCAGGCTGCCGTTACCCCGGCAATAGATTATATGGCAAAACACGGCATCCTGGGCTTGGCTAAGACGGTACCGGCAGGCATGCCGCCGGGCAGCGATACTGCAAACCTGGCCGTTATGGGCTATAACCCTGCCGTTTACTACAGCGGCCGTTCACCTTTTGAAGCAGCCAGTATGGGTATCCCTATGAAAAGCACGGATATCACCTTCCGCTGCAACCTGGTTACCCTTTCGGAGGATGAGCCCTACGAAGAAAAAACCATGCTGGACCACAGCGCCGACGAAATCACCTCCGAGGAAGCAAGGGCGCTGATCCTCGCGATCAGTGAGAAGCTGGGTAGCGAAGTTTTCCGTTTTTATCCCGGTTTCGGCTACAGACATGTGCTGGTTTGGGATAAAGGCCCTTATGATTGGCGCCTGATACCGCCTCATGACATTCTGGAAAAGAAAATAACCGATTATATGCCAGCCGGAAGTCATAGCAGTGTCCTGGAAAGAATGATGAAAGAAAGCTGCAGCATCCTGATTGAGCATCCTGTCAACAAAAGCCGAATCGCAAGAGGGCTGCGTCCTGCCAATTCCATATGGATCTGGGGCGAGGGCAAGAAGCCGGCACTCTCCAGCTTCTATGACAAGTACGGCCTTCGGGGCACCGTTATATCCGCGGTGGATCTCATCAAAGGTATCGGCAAATGTGCCGGATTGGAGTCGGTAGAGGTCCCGGGCGCAACGGGCAATATCCATACCAACTTCAAAGGCAAAGCCGAGGCTGCCTTGAATGCGTTAAAGCGTGGGCAGGATTTTGTCTACATTCACATAGAAGCGCCGGATGAATGCGGCCACCGCCACGAGGTAGACAACAAGGTACGTTCTATCGAGCTGATAGACCGTCAGATCATAAAGCCCATCATGGATGAATTGAACAGGCTTGGCGAGGATTACAGGATGCTGGTTGTGCCGGACCATCCGACGCCGCTGGTGCTCCGCACCCACACGTCCGAGCCGGTGCCTTACCTGATTTTTCAAAGCAGCGACCCTAAGAACCATCCGATGCAAACCTACGATGAAGCCTCTGCTTTGAAAGCGTCCTCCAAGAATACATCCCTGTATATTGAGGAAGGCTTCCGACTTATGGACCGCTTTCTTGACACTGAAAAGCTGCAGGAGGTAGCGTCATAATGGAATTATTGTACACAAGCACCCGCGGAGATGGGAAGACGGTTTCCGCCTCCGAAGCCATCCTGAGAGGCATCAGTCCGGATGGCGGCCTCTTTGTGCCGGTTTCGGTTCCTACACCGGCACTTTCTTTATCACAGATGCTTGGTTTGTCATACCAGGCATTGGCGTTTGAAATCATGAAGGGTTATCTGCCGGATTTCAGTGATGCAGAACTAAAAGACTGTATTGACAAGGCGTATGATGATAAATTCAGTACACAGGCTATTGCCCCCCTTATAAAGAAAGCAGATGCTCTGTTCCTGGAGCTGTTTCATGGGCCAACGCTGGCCTTTAAGGATATGGCCCTTACGATCCTGCCCCATCTCATGAAGACAGCAGCAAAAAAACAGAATATCGACAAGGAAATCGTTATTCTGACTGCAACTTCCGGTGATACCGGAAAAGCTGCTTTAGAAGGCTTCGCGGATGTGGAAGGCACCCGGATCGTTGTCTTTTTTCCTGAGGATGGTGTCAGCGACGTACAAAAGCGCCAGATGGTTACCCAAACCGGCAGCAATACCTTGGTGGTTGGCATACAGGGGAATTTTGACGATGCGCAAAGCGGCGTCAAACAGATTTTTACCGATGCCCGCCTGCTGTCGCGGATGGAAGAGGCAGGCTTCCTGTTTTCTTCTGCGAACTCCATCAACATCGGCAGACTGGTTCCGCAGATCGTCTATTATTACCATGCTTACCTGCAGGCATGCCGAATGGGAGAGATCCAGCCGGGCGAGGTCCTGAACGTTGTCGTACCTACCGGCAATTTTGGAAACATATTGGCCGGCTGTTATGCCAAAATGATGGGTTTGCCGCTGGGCACACTTGTATGTGCTTCAAATGAAAACAAAGTTCTTTATGACTTTTTTATGAGCGGCGTTTACGACCGCAGGAGGGAATTCGTCACCACCATGTCGCCTTCCATGGATATTCTCATATCCAGCAATCTGGAACGGCTTCTTTACTGGGCTGCAGGCGAGGACAGCTTAAAAGTGCGGGAGTTGATGCACCAACTGGCAGAGACAGGCTGCTATGAAATAACGGATGAAATGAAAGCTCGGCTTTCCGGCTTTTCCGGCGGCTATACATCGGAGGCGGATACGACTGAAGCCATCAAGCGGATTTATCTGGCTTCGGGCTACGTCATGGATACCCACACGGCAGTAGCTTACTCGGTATACAGCCGATATCAGCGGCAGAATCCTGGCGATGACCGCAAAGCCGTCATCGTATCTACCGCAAGCCCCTATAAGTTCCCTGCAGACGTCCTGAAGGCCATTGATCCTAAATATGGCAGCATTGCTGACTTCCAGCTGATCCAGGCACTCAGCAGCCTGACCGCCACCGAGATCCCCCAAGGCATCCAAGGCTTGGAGCAGCGCCCCATCCTTCACAAGACCGTATGTGAAAAGCATGAAATGCAGCAGGTAGTCGAGAGGTTTCTTAACCTTAAATAGTAAAATAAATGTATAAAAATAAATGCAAACGTTAATTATGATAAACCTACAATATAAAACGATAGTATGTATAATGACGTAACTTTAGCCGTTGGGTGAAAGCGTAAAAATATTTTTGCGCTTTTTTTCATTTATTTAACACACATTTAACATTGTATCAGCACATATGTTTTGTCCCAGGCTTAGCTTATGTTTATACCACTTATGCACTTATTATGCTATAGACAACTCACTAAGCTATAGAAATTGACGTGCGTAAAAGTACCGTCGTTGGCTAAATTATCAATTGCTTCATTTTTTATGTCATTAATGTCATGCGATTTATATAGCATATACTGAAATAGTTGGCATAATTCTTAATATTTATTTAAGCATTCTTTGATATTATAAAATTGAAGCAAAATTGATTTCAAATTGCAACGATTTCATTAAGAAAGGCGGAGAACTTATGTTAAGCCATAACCATCACGGAAAAAAGCTTGAATTGAGTAAGATCGTTGTCATACTATGCTGTGCGCTGCCAGCTGCTGCCGTGTATCTTTTTGCGTCACTGGGTGTGGAAATGATGAGCATTGGCGGTTTCATTCCCTTCCTTATGCTTCTGATGTGCCCCATTGTCTATCTGGCCCGGGCCATTTTCAGCAAAAGCATGAAGGATAGGTATTATGGGAATAAACTGATTTAGAATACAAGTATCCGGTACAAACACTACAGATTGAAAGATCCTTCCATTTAAAAAGACTCGCAAAGTCTTTTACTAAAAGAAAATGATCAGCCTACAACGATTCTAGGCTGATCATTTTCTTTTCCATAACATAAAGTCCTACGCCTCATTAAACTTGTTTTCTACAAGTGCCGTAAGCACCTCCATGGCTTCCTGCTCGTCAGGTCCGCTGGTTTTGACCGTGATCCGGCTTCCCTTTGCCAGCCCCATAGCCAATATGGAAAGTATACTTTTTGCGTTGGCGCTTTTTCCATCCTTTTCTATTTCAACTTCGCAATGGAATCTTTTCGCTTCCTGGCAGAACAACGAGGCCGGCCTTGCATGGAGCCCGGACTTGTTCTGCAATTCCAATTCTCTTATCATGATGCAGCTTCCCTTCAATTCATAAGCAGGCTGTCAGGCATTGGTTTCATAGAACTTGAGCGCTTCTTCCACCACCAGCCGTGCGTTTTTAATCGCTTTTTGCGCTTCTACTTTGTAAAGGGGTTTTTTTGCAAATCGTATGTCTTCTTTTACCGCTACATCCGCTGCAAAAATAACCAGATCGGCTTCCGCCGCTTCCTTGGATGTGATTTTATTCTCAATGCCGATGGACCCCTGGGTTTCCACCTTAATGGTATGGCCCAGCTTTTTTGCCGCTATTTCCAGTGCTTCAGCAGCCATATATGTGTGGGCGATACCTGTCGGGCAGGCAGTGACTGCAACAATTTTCATTCTATCGACCTCTTTCTGAGTTTGTTCATACATTACATTATATACTTCGTAATGCATTTTACAGGCAATAGGCAATTGCCTATCGCCCGTAAATGCGCATCATTGCTTTGATATTATGCGCTAAAGCTGTTGTCTCCGCTGATTTCACCAGTAACCGGCTTCTTGAGGTAATTGACCACAAAGGCTGTAACCGTGACACCTACCAATACAGCGATGATAAACATCAGCCTGTTGTCTACCACGGGCAGGACGATGGGACCGCCGTGGGGAGCATGGTCGCCGACTTTGCCGATTGCTGCTACTGCAGCTCCAATGGCTGAACCGAACATGATGGACGGAATAACCTTCAACGGATCACCGGCTGCAAAAGGAATGGCGCCTTCGGTAATACCGATCATACCCATGGCCAGGGCACCGTAGCCTGCATCTTTTTCTGTCTCCGTATACTTGTTGGGGGCCAATAAAGTTGCCAGACCCATGCCAAGCGGCGGAACACAGATTGCCACTGCAACCGGACCCATAACGGTGAAAACACCTTCACTGATCATTGCCGCACCAAACATAAAGGCAACCTTGTTGACCGGTCCGCCCATGTCGAAGGCAATCATGGCACCCATGATCAAGGCCAACACTACTGCATTGCCCATGCTCATGGCTTTCAGCCAATCCGTCATGGCTGTCATCAAATTACTGATAGGAGTTCCTATAACGTATATCATAAGTCCGCCTACTGCCAGAGAGGTCAGAATCGGGATAACAAATATCGGCATAACGGGTTTCAATTGCTTTGGAACCTTCCAGCCCTTGATCCATCTTGCTATATAGCCTGCAATAAAACCGGCAATAATTCCGCCTAAGAAGCCTGCCTTGACATTACCGGCCAGAACACCGCCCACCAGGCCAGGTGCAATACCGGGACGGTCTGCAATGGCGTAAGCGATAAAGCCAGCAAGCACCGGCACCATCATTGAAAAAGCAGCAACACCGATGTTCAGCATGTTAACCAGCATGGGATTGGTTACATTGGCACCTTTTCCAGCTTCGACGCCGCTCAGGGCGATGGAAAAAGCAATCAGCACACCGCCGATGACGACGATGGGTATCATGTACGAAACACCTGTCATTAAATACACACGGATTCTTTTCAATTCTTCCTTCATTGAATGTTCCCCCTTATCTAAATTTAAATGTCTCCAAGGGCCTTCATAACTTCGGATTTACACGTTGCATTCCGGATTGTGCAGATGAATTCCTCACTCATAAGCTTACGGGACAGTTGGGATATTATTTTAAGGTGCAGGTTTTCGGCGCCGTCCTCCGGCACCCCTAAAAGAAATACCATATCCACAGGCTTATCATCCAGGGAACCCCACTCAATCGCCTTGGTAGGTTTTCCGAATACTATCATCGCCTCCTTCACTGAGTTCGATTTGGCATGTGGTATTGCAACACCGTTTCCAACCCCGGTGGTATATGTTTGTTCCCGCTGCAGCACATTCTCCACATAGGTTTCCAGGGAATCGATCCGCCCGTCCCGATATCCGAGAGAGGCCAATGCTTCTATGGCATCCTGCTTTGTTTCGGCATTCAAATCCAATAGGATCAGATTCTCATTAATCAGCATGGTAAATTCCCTCCATCAATCTTGTCACTTCTTCTTTATCCTTTGCTTTCCTAAGCATTGCCAGGAATGTCTCCGAATATAGCTTCTTATATAGGGATCGGAACAGCTTTCTCGAAACGGCGATATCCTTTTCAGTCAAGGAAACCAATAGTACGATATCGACGCTTTCATCTCCCCAGAAAACCGGCTTTCCCAGAATAACAATGCTAATTTTTGACTTCAGCACCATCTGGGGCAAACCATGGGGGATGGCGACACCACTGCCTACGGCCGTTGAGGCAATGGCTTCCCGAGTCATGATGTCCGCTTCATAGCCTTCTTTGACATAATTCTTTTCCATCAGCTTGTGACAAAGGCTCATTAACAGTCTTTCCTTATCCTCGTAGCCTGCATTCAATTCAATCAGATCCGGATCCAACAACGAGATGATGGCTTTGTCTGCGGCAATTCTTCTTTCATTCATATCGCTGATAAACTGGTCCAGTTTCTTGATATCATTTTGTGTTAAGAGTGGACTGATGCAGACAACCGGTTTACCTGCATCAATGGGAACAGTCGATATGACAAAATCGGTATCCCCGAAGCGCCCCTCCTTAAGGTCAAGTATAGAGACCACACTTTTTATTTCAATTTCGCGAAAATGCTTTTCAAGTTTGACAGCCAAAAGCTGTGAAGTCCCGATGCCGCTAGGACAGACAACAATGGCCTTCAGAGGCTTTTTCAGCCTTTCTATGGCAGCACCGATGTGCAGTGCGATATAACCGATTTCTTCTTCACTGATTTTCTTCCCCAGGTACTTTTCAAACACGACACTGGTCATCCAGGCTACACCGAAAATATCCGGATAGTTTTCTTTGATATCGTTCAATATGGGATTTTTAAGGGTCAGCCCATATTTCACCCGGTTGACGGTTGGGCGCAGATGCAATACCAGCCCGTTCAACAACTGTCTGTCATTTTCAAAGCTAACGGCCAGTGTTCTTTGTGCAATTTCTATAATCTCCTTTGCCATCACCACGGCTATCTCGTTTTCATAAGCATCAGCCAGGTCGATTTCCATTCCGTCACTGCCTTCCTGCTGCATCTTAGCTCCCAGAATGTGCAGCAGAATATACCCGATTTCTTCCTCGGGCAGCTTGATCCCGAAGGCATGACGTATATCGGTGGCGATGGACTCCGCTACAGCGAATTCATCCTGCCGTTTCAGGTTGCCCAGAAATTCCCTGGGGAGCCTCACATCCTTGCCGCTTCTAAGCCTTTTGATGGCTATGGCTACATGGATCACCAGGCTGGCAAAGGCTTCATCGGAAAACCTGAACCGGAGCTTTGCTTCAGCATTGCTTATGACACGCTCCAGCTTGGCATAATCCAGATTGATCATCTCACGCAGCTTCATAACGGTTCTATAATCCAGTCTGCCGCTGTATTCGTCGTAAAGCAGCTCCTTCAGGGCGTTGTTTTCCTTATTCATGGCAATGAGGCTTGCTACGGCGTTCCGCCAGTTTTCCTCCTTGCCCTTCACTTCTATTCCGTAGTTGGTCTTTTTGTATAGCTTCAACTGAAACTTCTCCAGCCACAGCTCAATGTCCGACAGGTCCTTCTGAACGGTTACCTTGCTGACATATAATTCATCTGACAATTCCTTGATGGTCAGGTTCCGCTCAGCCATAAAAAGCCGTTTCAGAATATAGTTCCGCCTTGCTTCTGCCGAATAGGGCGACAGCTCACCGGATTGGGGACCGACTTCTCCCATAAGGTCAAGCCTGCTGGCCTCGGAACCATTTATTTTCACCCCGACGCCCGGCTTTTTTTCCAATGTCAGCCCCCTGCCTGCCAAAACTGCTTCCACTTTTTTCATGTCGTTTCTTACCGTTTTGTTAGAAAGCTTGAATGTCTCGGCAATCCGGTTCATGGTAACCGGCTCCGCTTCGTTGAGCAACAGCTGGATGATCTTGTAGGCTCTTTCCATTATTTATCACCTTTTACCGCATTTCTTGTGGTATCTGCTTTATTAATTTGATTTTGCCGCTTTAGTTATATTATACTGTTCTTGCCTTGAAATACAACACTTCCATTGGGTTTATTTGTTACCTTAACAATGTGGCAAAAGTTTATTAATCGGACAAACACCGACATTTTTCCACATCATTATTTCCAGTTGCAAGGTGGCCGCATGCACCTGATGCTCATTTATTTGACTTTGCCGCTTACAAAAAGTCAAAAAATGGAGGTGCAAAGCATGTATCCCCTGAAATTTCAGCCCATATACAAAGAAAAGCTCTGGGGCGGTTCAAGCCTGGAGAAGCTGTTTAATCGCATGCTGCCCAGCAGCCGTGTCGGCGAAAGCTGGGAAATCTGCTGCAGGCAAAACGATTTCAACGTTGTCACCAACGGTTATTTCAAGGGAAGCACATTGAAAGAGCTTGCAGAGCGCTATCCCGACAACCTGCTAGGCAGCAGCCGCAGCAGCGCTGGCCAATTCCCGCTTCTTCTTAAAATAATCGATGCCAATGACAAGCTGTCAGTCCAGGTGCATCCGGACGATGCTTATGCCAAAGGGCTGGAGGGTGATTGCGGTAAAACTGAGGCCTGGTATGTCGTGAGCGCCAAGGAAAATGCCGGAATCATCTACGGTCTGAGATCCGGTGTTACCAGAGACCTATTGAAGGAAGCGGCGGAGACAGGCGGCATTTCCCAGATGTTGAGATTTGTTCCTGTGAAAGAGGGTGACTTGATTTTCATCCCCTCCAGAACAGTCCATGCCTTGATGGAAGGGATCGTCATCTATGAGGTGCAGCAGAACTCCGATATCACCTACAGGCTTTATGATTATGACCGTTTGGATGAAAACGGACAAAAAAGACCACTCCATATTGAGCGGGCCCTAGACGTCATTAATTTTGATTCCAGTCCCGGAACAGATTTCAGCGGACCTTCCCTCTCCTGTCCCTTCTTTAAAATTGATAAGCGGGCGGTTTTGGGAGAAGAGACGGATGATACCGGGGGCAGCTTTGCCGTTTACTGCATTTTGGCAGGCGAAGGCGAATTGGTATATCAGCAAGGCGTTGAAAAAGTATGCAGTGGAGATTCCATCTTGCTGCCGGCCAGTTTGGGTCGGACCTGTCTTTCAGGCAACTTGAAGTATTTAAAAATAACGGCATAAAAAAACGGCTGTGCAAACAGTCGTTTTTTTATGCCGTTATTTTCGAGGTATTGTTACGTTGAAGGCTGTCCCTTCTCCAGGCTTGCTGTCCACAGAAATGCTGCCCTTATGGGAGTCCACAATAGTCTTTGCAATTGTCAATCCGATACCGGAGCCGCCGGTGATCCTGCTCCTGGATTTATCTGCCCTGTAAAACCTTTCGAATATATGTGGCAGATCCTCCTGTCCTATCCCCACGCCGGTATCTCTGATTTCAAAGCTGACACTGTTGGAAGCCTCCGTTACCTTTATAAAGACGCTTCCATCTTTGGGTGTGAACTTCAATGCATTAGCTATCAGGTTGATCAGCACCTGGCTTATTTTGTCCTTGTCCGCTTCTATTTCAGCTTTAGCCGCATCGATGCGAACCGTAATATTTTTCGTCATATAGTCTTTTTCAAAATTCAGCAGGATGGATTTGGTCAATTCCGTCAAATCAAATACCTGTTTATTAAGAATAATGTTTTCACTCTCATACTTGGCCAGCTTTTCCAAGTCTCCCACCATTCTGCCGATGCGCAGTATCTCTTCATGACAGCTTTTCAGGCGTTTCGAATCCGGCTGCCAGATCCCATCAATCATGGCCTCCATATGGCTCTGAAGGGTTGCCAGCGGTGTCCTGAGCTCATGGGCCACATCCGCTGTCAGCCTCTTTCTCAGAAGCTCCTGTTTTTCCAATGTATCGGCCATATTGTTTACGGTGGTCACCAACTGGTTGATTTCCTTGATACTGGAGGTTTCGCTGCTCCGGTCCCCGAAATACCCCTTGGATATCATCTGCGCTGTATTGATGACCCTGGATATCGGATTGGACAGCTGCTTTGCCATCAAGTAACCCAGTACCAATGCAAAAACCAGCGCCAGGAAGCCGACACCTACAAAAGCTTTATTCAGAGTATTGATAAAAGCCAGATCCCGTTCATTGAAAAAGAAAGGTCCATAATATCCGATATTGACATGGCCGACGGTATCCGTGCCATAGGTCAAAGGATAGCTGTTTTCCTTATACTCGCCCTTCCAGTTGGGATATCTGCTCATCATATTGCGGCTCATTTGGTCCATCATCCGTTCACACAATCCATAGTTATATTCTGTAGCGTTCCAGATTGTATCCCCTTTAAGGTCCATTACTTCAATGATCATGCCGTTTTCCAGCGCGTAAACGCCGATGTCCTGAATAAATTCCTTCTTCCACTTGCCTTCACCCAGGTACTGCTGATTGATGAGCGTAACCACTTCTTTGTTCTGTTTCTCCTGATTCTGTATCACATAGCTCCTGAATTGTTTCTCCAGGGAATAGTTGGCGATGATGCCCACAAGCACCATGCAAACCAGTGCTATTAAAATATATGAAAGAGAC
Source organism: Calditrichales bacterium MX18-03 (assembly GCA_021083345.1). Classification (GTDB taxonomy): domain Bacteria; phylum Bacillota; class Clostridia; order Lutisporales; family Lutisporaceae; genus JAJGRE01. The sequence continues at coordinate 447,863 of JAJGRE010000002.1, forward strand.
AGCCTGTTGCGCAGACTAAATTTCATCTTATTCACCGCCAAACTTATATCCGATACCATATGCCGTCAGGATATACCTGGGGTTTTTGGCATCCGGCTCAATTTTCTGCCGCAGGTTTTTCACATGGGTATCAATGGTTCTGTCGTATCCCTCGTAATCCTCCCCCAACACCAGGCAGATCAGTTCTTCACGGGTAAATGCCTTTTGAGGGTACTTGACCAGACTCAACAGTATTTTATACTCATTGGGGGTCAGGCTCACCGGTTCCCCGTTCTTCTGCACCTCGTGCCGGAGCGTATCTACCACCAATTCCCCTTGATTGAAGTTAAAAACGTTGACCAGTGCCGCCTTTTCATCCTCTGTTCTTCGGAGCTGCGCCGCTGCGCGTGCCACCAGCTGTCTGGGGCTGAAGGGCTTTGTAACATAATCATCCGCACCGATTCCCAGACCATTCAGAATGTGTTCCTCCTCCACCTTTGCCGTCAGCATGATGATGGGGACCCTGGACTTCTTCCTTATCGTCCTGCAAATCTCTTCTCCGGATATATCCGGCAGCATCAGATCCAGAATGACAAGCGAGGGATTGACCCTGTCAAATAATGACAAAGCCGTTTTACCGTCAAAGGCATCATATACCTTGTAGCCGCTATTCTCAAGATAGGATTTCACGACCTCAACGATTTTCTCCTCATCATCAACCAGTAGAATACCGGATTGGTTTTCCTTCATTGTATCACCCCACTAGATACCAGGCACGCCTGTTAGCTGGTTATTGAACCAATAACCAGCTAACAGGCGTGCCTGGTACTTATTTTTTCGGCCGGTCCAGTTTGCAGCAATCCAGCCTTTCATTGCCAAAGCTTTTTTCGCTTTCCTTGGCCAGTTTCTTTAAAAAATCATCTAAGAGTTTTTTCAGTTTTTTAGTCATCTTTGACACCTCCGCACACTAGTTGCAGCAGCTTCCTCCCCCACTGCCGGCTGCAGGCACATTTGCCTGCACTTCCTGTTTTATAGCCTCCAGATCAATATTGTTGATGTCGTCAACAACCTTGACATAGCCGTTCAACATGCCCATCCAGCATTGGAAGGTAAAGTCCTGAGTCACATTCAGCTCCGGTGTTTCCAATTCTCCCTTGCTCAGATCCAGGGAACCCTGGTATTCCGGAAATGATACGGCATAATTGCAGGTAGTCAGCTTTTCGGGGTTGAATTTGATCTTTGCTTTTATCCCCTTCTGCAAAACCACCACCGCCGGTGAAAAGCCTGCATCGTTAACTGTGATGGTGACTTCCTGCTTGCCATTCTCGATTTTTGCAACAGCTATATCTGATGCTGCAAGATTTCCCGGATTGGTCTGCAGTACGCCCTGACCACTTGAATGACAGCTGCCGCCTGCTGCCGGCAAAGCGTCCTGCGAAGACTGCTGATTACCGGTTTCGCTGCTTTGGGACAAATCAGTAACGACCGTTATTTTGCTCCTGATCATACCCATCCAGCAGGAATACGGAATGGTCCCTTCCTTGGTGGGCGTGAATTCGATCACGTTCTCGCCGGGAGATAACGGCTTCTCAATATTGTATTCCGGTATAATGATCGCATTGTTGCAGCCATTTATATTCTCAGCTTTTGCATTGATAATGAACTTAACGGGTATGCCTTTCTGAACAACGATAGGCGCATAGCGGTTGGACTCCAGATCAATAGAAACAACCTGTACACCGTTTTCAATTTTGGCAGCATTGCCGCTGACTGTTTTGCCTGGAGCCGCATTTGCAGCTGATACCGCTATGCCGGAGAGGCTCAATCCTCTGCTCATCATAACGATACCCAAGATAATCACCAAAGCAGCACTAACCTTCATCAACTTTCCGGTGAAATTCTTGCTCAGCATCGAGCTGATCGCGCCGAAACCGAACATCAGCGGTACGGTTCCCAAGCTGAACATCAGCATCGACAATGCACCTGCCGTTATACTACCGGTGCCCAATGCGTATAGCTGCATGGCCTGCAGCGGACCGCAAGGCATCAAACCATTCAGGAGCCCGATGTAGAAAGGTCCGTTCTTTCCGCTGTTCTGGTATATCAGTTTGCCGAAAACCTTAGGCATCCTTGGATTCAACCTTCTAAGCCACGGAAAAATGTTCAGCATATTCAAGCCCATAATAACCATAAAGATACCGGCAACGATGGCAACAACACCTTTAGCTCCACCGGAGAAGCTGACGACAGAGCCGATACCGCCGGCAATACCGCCTATAACGGTATAGGATAATACTCTTCCGCCATTATACAAAAGGCTGGGCTTCATCCTTCCGGCAGCGGTGTTGTCAAAGTGCTTGTATGCAACGCACTGGGACAAGTTGATACCGCCGCACATGGCAATACAATGGAGCGAGGTCAAAAGACCTACAATAAACAAAACACCATATCCCATGGATTGATTGATCTCAGGTATGAAATTGAAACCAATGGTATGCTTTACAATAACATATAACGCCAGCAGAATGATTCCGAGTCCCACCATCTGATTAATGCTTTCCTTACCTTCCTTGCCCTGCAAGCCTGCCTTCAGCGGCGCTCCCATGGTGTAGCCTGCCTTCTCAACCGTTTCCTTGATTTTTTCATAGCCAATCAGTTTTTCATCGTATGTAACATACAGCTTGGACTGTCCAAAAACTGCCTTGACCTCCAGAATACCATCCAGTTTTTTTATGGCACTTTCTATTCTTAGCTCACAATTGCTGCAGGTCATGCCCTGAACAGCATAACTCTTCTTAACAATGTTATTTTCCATTTCACAATCCCTCCTAACTGATACTATCGTACAACAGGGTTGTGAAGATATTATGAAGTTTCTTGACCTGCACAGCTTTTTCTGCCTTATTTTATAAGCAGCTTCAAATTGCGTGCCAATACATCGTAGTATTCCGCCATATCCAACGCTTCCAGTTTCTTGACCGTTTCGTCCGGCAGCCGATCCAATGGAGTTTCTCTCAAGATGTCTTTTGTTTCAGATTCTGAAAAGAAAGCAGCCTCCGCAGCATTCCCGATAAAGGGCTTGTTTTCGGGACAGATCTGCTGGCATTTCATGCAGCCTACCAGGGCGTTGTGCCAATCTGCTTTTACCCATCCTGGAAATACATCGGTATTTTCATTTAGGTTTGTCAGGCAGTTTTCAGCCTTTATTAAGAACCGGTCTATATCTATACAGCCGGTAGGACAAGCTTTCTCACAAGCTGAGCAGGTATTGCAGCGTTCCATCGTCTTTACCTCCTGCCAGCTGTCAGTACTGCAGGGCATATCGGTAAAATAAGCCATAAGCCGATGAAAGCTGCCCATCTCCGGAACATAACAGATATTGTTCCTTCCGAAGGCACCGAGCCCGCTTCTGACAGCCAGCAGCTTCAAAGGCAGCAATGCCCTTTCTGCCTTAAATCCATATCCTGCAAGTATATTCTCAAGCAGGCTCTCCGTCTCGCCAAGGACTTTTCCGTAGATATAGGTCGGCGGAATAACGGCAGAGTACGTATTTCCATTTATGGTAAATCCAATACTGGATAAGGCTTGTGGAACTGCAATCGTCAGAATTGACTTGAATTTTGACAGCAAGCTGCCATGATCATAGTCAAACCGCTTCAGGTATCTTTGATAGATAGTATCTTCCAGCATACCTATTTCATGCAGCCCTTTGATTTCCACCTGCAGCTCCGTTAAGTGGCTTATGGATATGAGCCTTGACTGATATCCTTTATTCCCCAAAATGTCCTTCAGTGCCTTGTATACCTCAGCCATGACAAACCCTCCTTAATTGTAACTCTCAAATATATTTTAAACAGTTACAATCACAGCTTACCACATGGCGGTCAGCCAGTCAAGAAGTCCCAAATGCTCAACCAGAATTTTTAACCCCATCAATATCAGAATGGCACCTCCACCAATTTCAGCCTTTTTTTTCAGCAGGTCACCGCATTTCCTTCCGATATATACCCCAGCTGTACAAATAATAAGTGTAATGAAGCCGATCAGTAAGGAGGCTTGCAGGATAGATACCTTCAGAAACGCAAAGCTCACCCCTACCGCCAAAGCATCGATGCTGGTGGCGACAGCCAGAATCACCAGGCACTTGAAGCTCAATACATTGTCAAGCACTTTCGCCTGCCCGGCTTCATGTCTCGATACAGCCAGCTCATCGTCACTGCTGCAGCTGCATGCTTCCTTGTTGTCCATTGCTTCCCTTATCATCTTGATGCCGATAAATGCCAGCAACCCAAAAGCAAGCCAATGATCGATGCTGACGATATACGCCTTGAACTGGAAGCCGGCAGCCCAACCTAAAACAGGCATCAAAGCCTGAAACCCGCCGAAAAAAAGGCCGATCCGCAAAGCCTTTCCCAGCCGCAGTTCCTTTATGGCCATTCCGTTAGATACCGATACCGCAAAAGCATCCATTGAAAGCCCGATACCGACTAAAATGATAGATAATATCCCCATTGTTTTTCCTCCTCTTGCGGCATTGCATCGCAAATAAAATGAGACCGATGTATAACGAAATAAACCCGTTATACATGAGTCTCATTATTTAAGGCATGCCAGATGATTTCATCAGTATGTTGACATTGCCACGCAACCGACTGGAAAGTGGTTGCGCCCTTACTCCCCCATGAACCGCATTCTGTTTTCAATCCTATTATAACTCAAGCTTTGTCTCACTGCAATATCGTATCGCATTTGTTCAGCAGGATACATCAAGGACGCTTTCCACCACATCCAGAAGCTTCTCTTTTGTCACCGGTTTCACCAGGTAGTTCCTGGCACCGCTTACCAGCGCCTTGAAAATCATATCCTTCTGTTGGACCGCACTGATCATAACCACTTTCGCTTCCGGGAAACTTTCCAGAATCAGTTTCAAGGCTTCGATTCCGCTCATATCCGACATTGTCACATCCATGGTTACCAAATCAGGCAGGTGCTTCCTGTATTCACTTAATGCCGCCGCACCACCGGAAGCTATTCCCACAACCTCGTGCCCTGCTTCTTTCAACATCGCCTTCAACATATCACGCATCATCGCTGCATCATCCACTATCAGTACTTTTGCCATCCGACACCCACCCAATCCTCATACTGCATTCGTACCAGGCACCAAGTCTAAGGGTTGCCTTAGCAGCTATTATATCATATCAGCATTCAAATGCATACCTGCTATTCTTGAAAGCTGTATGCGTCAGCGTTATAATAAAAGCAACTCTTTCGCAAAAAAACGACTTTCAGGAGGTTTGTCATGAACGATCAGGAGGATGGAATCATAAAGCTGATTCGGAAAATCCCCAACTACGCCAAGCTTCTGCTTGCCCTATACCAGGATAAGGAAGTCCCTGCAAAGCAAAAAACCATCCTGTCTGCCGGTATTGCGTACAGCGTTTCCCCTATCGAGCTGATACCCGGCATCATACCTGTGGCCGGACAATTGGACAATATCATCGTCATGCTTTGGAGCCTGAAGAAGGTATTGAAACGGATCGATCCGGAATTGCGGGACCGTCATCTGGAAAACGCGGGCATCACGATGGAGGATCTGGAAGCGGACAGCAAGGCCGCCAAGGAAACCCTCAAGGCTATAGGGAACGGTGCCGTGAAACTGGCAGTCAACGGCGCCAAAATAGCTGGATATACCGCTCTGGGTCTTGGAAGAAGATTGTTCAGGAAGAAGGACTGAGGCCTGAAGTACGAAATCAATAGATGAATGGAGTATAGGAGGTTCGCCCATGTATAACGACACTGTGCTGGACCACTTTTCTGATCCCAGGAATGCAGGGGAAATCCTGAATGCGGATGGGATCGGTCATGCCGGCAATCCCACAGACGGCGACAAAATATCGATTTATATAAAAGTGGAAAACGGCCTGCTTTCAGAGGTCCGGTTCAAGACCTTCGGGTGTGGTGCTGCCATTGCAGCCAGCAGTATGCTGACCGTTCTGGCAAAAGGAAAGACACTGAAAGAGGCTATGAAGATCACAAACCAGGATGTGGCAGATGCTCTGGGCGGTCTGCCGGAGCAGAAGCTGCTGTGCTCGAATATTGCAGCTACGGCTTTACATGACGCTATTGACAACTATATGGGGAGGGATGTTAAGTGATCCTCACGCGAGAGCAAATCAACCGGTATATGCGGCATATAGCCATCCCTGAGATCAGCGGGGCAGGGCAAAAGAAGCTCATTGAATCCGCTTCACATGTCTTCAGCGAAAACGCCGATATGGCTGCACCACTGGTCTATTATCTGGCTGCTTGCGGTATAGGACAGATCTTCTGCAGTTTCAAGGACAATCATGCGCAGCAAGCACTTTTTGATAATGTGAAGGACTTGAATCCGGATGTTGAAATTGAACCGGCGATCTCTGACCTGATTGACAGTCAAAACGCGAAAGCAGTCAGGATTGTTTTGGGCAGCCCTGCATTTGCCCGGGAAATATGCGGCCGGCTGCAGAACCCGGCCTCATCCGAAGCCTTTTCGCCTGTCATTGCAGCAGTAACACAACACTGGTGCGGCGGCGTTCAAGTCTTCAGCTCCTATAATGCGTTTGACAACTTCTTAGAAATGCCGGATGAAGGTGAAATGAAAAGCAACATGCCGGATACTACCAAGGCAGCCTTGCTATCCGCCTTCGTAGTCAGCACTATCGCGGTCATAGAACATGTAAAATACTGTCTGAGACTGGGAAAGACACTTTCCCGGGGGCTTTTTTTTAACCTGCAGGACATGGTCTTCCATGACCGCAGCTTGGCTGAGGCATTTTCCGGTAATCCTGCAGTTATAGAGCCTTCTCTTGATACGGAAAGGCTTTCAAAGTCAAGTGTATTGATCGTCGGCAGCGGCGGTCTTGGGTCACCTGCCGCATACGCTCTGGCAGCAGCCGGTATCGGCACAATCGGCCTAGTGGACTATGACGGGGTAGAGCTCAGTAACTTGAACCGTCAGATCATGCATACCACCTCAAGAATCGGTATGCCGAAGGTAGAATCCGCTGCGGTTTTCCTTAAGAAAATCAATCCCGGCCTGAATCTGAAAACCTACCAGACCAGCTTCAGCCGGGATAATGCACTGGAACTGGTAAAGGACTATGATATCGTCATCGATGGGCTTGACAATCTGCCCACCCGGTATTTGCTGAATGATGTCTGCTATTTCACCGGAAAGCCTTTAGTGTCTGCAGGCGTCTTAGGCTTTACCGGATTGGCCACCACCATCATCCCTGGCGGCGGTCACTGCTACCGTTGCGTTTTCCCCGAGGAAAGGATCACCGGGTCTGTTCCTTCCTGCTCAGAAACAGGTGTTTTGGGTCCGGTCCCCGGTTTGATGGGCTTTATTGAGGCAGTCGAAGCATTGAAATGCTTGACCGGTGTCGGAAAGCTGCTGAAAAACCGCTTATTGTTTTTTGATGCCCTGGACACGGATTTTTATACCCCGGACCATATGCCGGATCCTAGCTGTACTTTGTGCGGCACCGCTCCGACGATAACCGAAGTAAAGGACTATAAGTTTGTTTGTGAAAGCAAAAAAGATTGAAATCCAATGGGTTTCAATCTTTTTTATCTTTAATCTTTTTTCTGCTCGTCAGCAGGCTTCAATTGCTGAAGATTTTCGCAGCATAAGCCACGTTTTTTCAACCTTCTGAGCTTTTCCGAATCCAGTCGGAGCTTTTCAATCCGCAAGAGCTCCTCGTTAAGTAGGCTCTCGATAAATGGATAACGTCTTACCGTATCCACGTTGATTTTGAAATGCTCTCCGTAAGTCCTACTTTCAGCCGAAATGAGCTTTAGTACGGTTAACCGATGAAGATGCTTTGCTACACCAGCATAGTTGATATTGAGCAGATGAATGATTTCGCATTCGCATAAGCTCCCATCTCTCAGTAAATTGAAAATCCTTAAGCTGGTTCTATCCGATAAGGCCTTCATCAACTGAATGAGTTCCACTGAACCGCCTCCTTCACCGCAAATCTTTTCTGTCCGGATCGAACTTCATTTGGTGCATCCATCCTATTATTTCAAATCGAAGGGCTTCAGGAATTTGTCCACTTCCATAGGCTTGCCCTGGTCGTCCTTGACTTCTACCTTTGCAAATACCCAGCCTTCAACCTTGGCAGGGTCTACGCCAGCATCTATAAAAGGCTGCGGGTTTAACACGAAGACAATATCCTTGTCATTGGTATTCAGGTCTTTTGCCCATTCAAACATGTTGCCGTTGCCTAAAGCTACACCATAGTGGTCAAGCTTTTCGTGGTAACCAATGCTTTTTCTGTTGGTTTCAACGATCTTTTTAAAAGTATCAACGGGCTTTGCTTCACCGCTGTAGGTAAACTTGTCTGCGCTCAGCTCGGAGCGAATCATCAGCTTGTTTGCGCTGCTGTCATAGACGTACATGCCTTCCGGCAGTTTGGCTGAATCCAGCCCTGCGTCCAAGAATGGCTTCGCATCAAATTCCAGGAGGATGTCCGGATTCCCTTCCTTGCTGAAATCCTTGCTCCATACAAAACGCTCTCCTGTCGGCGAAGTCAGTGCCCAACCGCTGTTGGCTTCATCAGAAGTGATCTTGTCCGGTATCTTGTTGAGGACGGCTTCGAAAGAGGTTACGGCAACCTTGCCGACAACATCTGCCTGCTGGCATGCTGCTAATGCTAAGACCATTGATAAAACCAATACTGTAACTATAACTTTTTTCATTTTTATTTCTCCTTTATTTCATCATTTTTTCAATTGTTTGCAGAAGCTCATCGACAACTTCCATATCTCCGGCTTGTATTCGCGATACCAGGCACTTTTTCATATGGTCGTTCAGGATCAGCCGGCTGACGGAATTCATGGCAGCCTGCACTGCGGCAATCTGATTCAGTATATCATCACAATAGGCATCTTTTTCAATCATGCCTTTGATGCCCCTGACCTGCCCCTCAACCCGGTTCAGCCTTGCCAGTAGATCTTTCCTTGCTTTATCGGAGCGCGCTGTCGTAGCCTGGTGTGCTTCTTCGTGTCCGCAGTGGCTGCATTGATTCAAGGCTTTTGTATCTCCCATGGGGTCTCCTCCTAAGCTAAACTTCCTTAATGCCTGTCACATCATAGCCGGCCTCTTCGATTGCTTCCTTCAGCTTGGCATCCGCTACTTGAGCATTCAGTTCAACGATTGCATATTTGCCTTCCAGATTGACTTCTATGTTGACGACTTCAGGCAGCTCTGCCAAAGCACCTTTCACATGCTTCACACAGTGGCCGCAGCTCATACCTTCGATATTGATCTGTTTCTTCATTTTTTATTCCTCCATTTCATTTTTGTTCTATTCATTATTTATAAGGTTTAAACCCTTTAAGCCTTAACGCATTTGTCAGTACCGATACGGAGCTGAGTGACATCGCTGCTGCAGCCAGAATGGGGTTGAGCAGCGGTCCGCCAAATGCATACAGCAATCCGGCTGCTACCGGAATACCGGCTACGTTGTAACCGAAAGCCCAAAACAGATTCTGCTTGATGTTCCGAATGGTGCTTTTGCTGAGCTGTATGGCTGTCGGTACATCCATCAAGTCGCTCCTCATGAGAACGATATCTGCCGATTCCATTGCAACATCCGTTCCGGATCCTATTGCTATACCGATATCAGCCTGCGCCAGCGCCGGTGCGTCGTTAATGCCGTCACCGACCATGGCAACCTTCTTGCCTTCCGCCTGCAGCTTCTTAACTTCGTTTGCCTTATCCTGCGGCAGTACCTCTGCCAGAACCCTGCCAATGCCCACCTGCTTCGCAATGGCTTCCGCCGTCTTTTTGTTGTCACCGGTAATCATGGCCACCTCTATGCCCATCTCATGCAGCTTCCTGATCGCTTTTGCACTGCTCTCCTTGACGATATCCGCTACGGCTATGATGCCAGCCAGCTGTCCGTCCACTGCCATATACATGGGTGTTTTACCCTCTGAAGCCAATCTGTCTGACTGGGTTTCCAGCTCCGATAACCCTATATTTCTCTCCACCATCAGCTTGCGATTGCCAAGCAGCACTTCCTTTCCTTCTATACCAACCTCAATGCCGTGACCGGGTATGGCATTGAACTTCTCAACCTTCAGCATTTCCAGGTTCTCTTTTTCCGCCCCTCTGACGATGGCTTCACCCAGAGGGTGTTCGGAACCTTTTTCTGCCGTTGCAGCCAGCTGCAGCAGCTTGTTTCGTTCAATCAGAGCCGTTGTGACAATATCCGTTACTTCAGGCCGCCCCTCTGTGATGGTTCCTGTCTTGTCAAATACGATGGTCCTGATTTTGTGTGCTGTTTCCAGCGCTTCGCCGCCTTTGATCAGAACGCCGTATTCTGCACCTTTGCCTGTCCCGACCATGATGGCTGTGGGTGTTGCTAAGCCAAGCGCGCAAGGGCAGGCAATCACCAGTACGGCGATGAAAATCGTAAGTGAGAATACCGGGCTTTGACCGGTAAGGTACCAGGCCAGGGCCGACAGTACTGCTATGACAAAGACGATGGGTACGAAATATCCGGAAACAACATCCGCCATTTGTGCTATCGGTGCTTTTGATCCTTGTGCGTCTTCAACCAGCTTCACAATCTGTGCCAGCGCTGTATCACTGCCCACTTTGGTTGCCTTGAAAGTGATGAGACCTGTCTTGTTGATGCTTGCTCCAATCACTTTATCCCCAGGCTTCTTTTCTACCGGTATGCTTTCTCCGGTCAGCATGGACTCGTCAATGGCGGTATACCCTTCCAAGACTTCACCGTCTACCGGAATCTTGGCTCCCGGCTTAACGACAATGACATCGCCTACTTCCACTTCCTCTATCGGTATCTCCATTTCCTTGCCGTCCTGCAGCACGATCGCTGTTTTCGGCGCCAGTCCCATAAGTTTCTTAATGGCTTCCGATGTCCTTCCTTTTGATACAGCCTCCAGGGACTTGCCCAGCAGGATCAGGGTTATGATGACGCCGGCCGTTTCAAAGTACAGATCTTCAACATACATGAAGTCCCCTATTGATATCCTGTAAGTGGAGTATAAGCTGTATAAAACAGCCGCTGATGTTCCCATTGCAATCAGCGAGTCCATGTTGGGGCTTCTGCGGAGGATGGCTTTAAAGCCTACGGTATAGAACCGGTATCCTGCAATGACAATTGGAATGGTCAGGATGATTTCCACAATAGCATAAAGCAGCGGATAATCCATGGGATCCAGCGCTTTCGGTATCGGCCAGTAAAGCATGGCACCCATGGCAATGTACAGAAGCGGCACAGCAAACACTGCCGAAACAATAAACTTTGTCCAAAGAACCTTTATTTCTTTCTCTTTCCGCTGCTTATCTTCATCAACACGGTCCTTATTCTCAATCTCCAGTGCCGTATAACCCGCTTTTGCGATAGCCTGCTTGATTTCCGACAGTCTCACAGCCTTGGGATCATATCGGACATTGGCCTTCTCCGTCGCAAAATTAACAGCTGCGCTTTCTATCCCGCCAAGCTTGTTTATAGCACGTTCTGCTGCTTTTGAGCAGGCCGCACAGGTCATTCCCGCAATAGGAATTGTCACTTCCTTCCATTCAACCTCTTCCGAAGCTTCATAGCCTGCCTTTGCCACCGCACTAATGATATCTTCCTTAACAATTTTCGCTTCATCATAGGTGATATTCAATTTTTCCGTGGCAAAATTGACATTTGCTTCGGTTACGCCGTCCAGTTTCTTAACTGCACGTTCAGCGGCCTTGGCACATGCAGCACATGTCATTCCGCTTATCTTGAAATTATCCGACCTCATAAAAGTTCTCCCTTCTAATGTCAATACCGATTTAATTTGAATTCTATTTTCATTATGGTATTTAGGATACCCCTGTACTGTATTTACAATCATAATTTACATGATACTTATGAAGATTTTATGAAGATTCTCGGATCTTCTTATTATTCTGCCTTTATTATGCGCCAAAAGCCTATCCATTATCTAGCGCATGTTCAGTTCTGGCGTGCAAGGAAAAAAAAAAGAACCCGAATATCCGGATTCTTTCATACTTATCATTACATTTGAAAAGCGGCTTTATATATGCAGACTCATGAAAAAAGAATCTCTAATACCTCCTGCTCTTTTTTCGGCTTTGAAAAGTGATAGCCTTGTCCATAATCAATCCGAGAATGAATCATTTTATCCGTTATAGATGCATTCTCTATCCCTTCAGCTATAATCTTATAATTGGCTTGATGCGAGAAATTTGAGAGAAGCTCTATTAATAGTATTGCCTCATTACTTTCTAGTACCTTTTGAATAATCGATTTATCAATTTTCAAATAAGAAAGAGGAAGGTTAACGATGTTCATAATAGAGGAATATCCTGTTCCAAAATCATCAAGTGAAATGCGTATACCGTTGTCATGCAGCGCACGAATTCTGTCCATGATCTTATCATCCATGTATAATGTTACAGACTCTGTTATTTCACAATCCAATAAGTTCTTTTCAAAGCCGGTTTCTTCTATAATTGCAATGACCTTTTTAACAAAATCCGATTGCAGTAACTGTATAGCCGATATATTGACTGATATCCTTAAGGGCTTTCCCATATCCATCAATTTCTTTCCAAACCGACACGCTTCTGTAAGGACATAGTCTCCAATTGGATTTATCATTGAGTTTCTCTCGGCAATTGGTATAAATTCAGCGGGAGAGATTTCACCCAGCTCTCCATTTTTCCACCTTAGAAGGGCTTCATAACCTAGAATGCTTTTGCTGGATAAATCAACAATAGGTTGATATGCCAGATAAAACTCTTTTCTTTCAATAGCACGAAAGAGCTGGTGTTCAATTCTCATTTTGCGTACAATGGTGCTTTTTATTTCATCACAAAAACTGAGATATCCGTTCATATGATGATCTCGCATTGAAGATATCAATAAGGCACCATTTTGTATAATTTCATCAGCATCATCGTTTCCGCTTGGATATTGGATTATTCCAATTCTTGCATCCAAATTAATAATTCGCTTCTGATAGCAAATATTTTCTCTCAGAATATTCAACAACGCGATGGCATGAGCTTCTATCTCATCCTCCGCCTCATCTTTAAAAAGCATCATAAAGTCATCATTCTCTAATCTCGCAACATCATATTTCCCATGATTATAAAGCTTTAGTTTCTCACCGACAGCTTGTAACACCTCATCGCCCATTCTAAAGCTAAGGGTTCTATTGATTGCCTGAAAATTGATCAGATCAAGATAGACTATAAAGCCCGCATTGCCGCAGGCCAGTTCCTGCTCTAAAATCTCCTTCATTCTGTTACGATTGAATAGGCCGGTCAAGTTATCTTGATAGGCCATCTGGAGAATTTTCTTTTCGTAGGCTTTCCTTTCGGAAATATCCGTATGAGAACCAACCATAAATAGAAAGTTGTTTTCTTCATCAAATATGCTTTTGCCAAGTGCTTCTATCCAGATGTAATGACCCAGCTTATTAATTACCCGGTACTGCGTATAGACTTTTTCTATATTTTCCGAAGTCTGAATTCCAACCTTTTTTTTCATGGGGATCCTGTCTTCCGGGTGGATTAATTTAAGCCAGTCTTCTAATGTTGAATGCCCGGTATCCACATCAAAGTTCTCATAGAAGGTTGTATTATAGAACCGTACGTTAAATTGGGAGTCCATATAAAACATTCCCTCTTTGGAGGCTTCAAATATTATCTTAAGCTTTTCTATGTCATTTCTTAATTGATTTAGTTCCAGTTCAATCATTTGATTAACAGAATATTCCATAATTCCTCTCTGCTCTGCTTGTATTTACAGGATATAAAGATTTGAAGCGTATTGTCGCACAATAACCCTATTTTTAATTATAGCAAAAATATCCAAACTTTCAACATATTATAACAATACAAGCAAGGCCTCGTTGGTAGAATTTTCAGCAGCAGCAGACTTTTTTATAACAAAAAGGTATAATAGAGACTAAAGACTTCGTATTGAAAAGAGGTGGAGACCATTGTATAATAATGCTTCCGGTATATGCGCGGCAAATATTGCCGAAGAATACGGACCTTTGGTCTCATCCATCTGCCGCCGGATGATTCAAAATGCAGAAGATGCACGGGATGCTGCACAAGAAGCATGGATGGAGATAATTAGAGGCTTAAATACTTTTAAGGGTGATGCCAAGCTCTCAACTTGGATCTACACCGTAACCTGCCATGCCGTCATGCGCTATTCCCAAAAGGATCGAATGTATTCAACCCGATTTCTGAGGGATTATTTTCATGGCGATCAGCTTGAGATACCTTACGAAATAGACTATGACAGGCAGATTTGGATTAAAGAGATGTGCGACAAATGTCTGACCGGCATCCTGCATTGCCTGGATATGGAGACCAGATTGGCCTATTTATTAAGGGATGTGGCACGGCTTTCATACGAAGAGATTGCTGAAATTGTGGAAAAAGATCCGGCAACTGCTAGGAAAATCGTTTCACGCAGCAGAAGCAAGCTAAAGAATTTCCTGAATGACGAATGTACCCTATATAATCCCTCCGGCAGCTGCAAATGCCGGATGAAGCAGCTGGTCACCGACATCAGGCTGCCTCAGGAGTATCAAAAGTTAAGGCAATTTGCTTCAAGAGTCAACCTTTATCAGGAATCACAAAGCATACTACCACAAAAAAATTATTGGCTGAATGCATAAATGATGTCACAAACCCTTCAGCATCTTCTCTAATAAGGTGAAAGCCCAAAATAAAGGGGATTAGATTAGGAGGGTTCTATATGGATTCAGAAAAAAGAGCACAAATACTGGAGCTTGCCTATGCAGGCGTCTTGGCCGATTCGGTACGCTGCTTAGGAAACGAAGGTATACTGGAAAAGGTGACCGAGCAAAAGAAAAAAGAGCAGTTTGCACTGGGAAAACAGCAGGCCGAGCGGTTCGGCATTCAAAAGCCCGAGGAAGTGTTCACCAGACTTTCGGAGATTTTTAACTGCGCAGTGTGGGAAATCCACAGCATGGAAAACGGCTTCACCGCAGAATCAAAAACTTGCAAGCTGTGTGCCATTGCCAAGAGAATGGGCACAGCAAGCCCCTGCTCCATCTATTGTCTTAACCCCATGGAGGGTATGGTCAAAGGAATCGATCCGGCCAGCACATATCATATCAAGGAAACGCTGTGGGATGGTCAAAAGTGTGTTGTTGAAGTAAGATAAATGAATAGTACGGAGAGTGAGCGGCAGCACCGCTTACTTTCCGTACTATTTTGTTCTGCAGTTGTCAAACGCTTTATGCATTTGTCTTCTTTGCATCACTTCATAATTTTCTCCATCGAATGAAGCAATTCATTTGCAACATCCGTCTCGCCCGATTGTATTCCAGCCACAAGACAGGATTTCAGGTGGTTGTTCAGAATTAAGCAACTAACAGAATTCATCGCTGCTTGTATGGATGAAATTTGATTCAGAACATCATCGCAGTACACATCCTTCTCTACCATTCCCTTTATTCCTCTAACTTGGCCCTCTATTCGGCTCAGTCTTGCAAAAAGCTCTGTCTTTTCTTTTTCCGAACGAATATTCAAATCAGTATTGCTTAGTTTATTTACTTGATCAGAAGGCATTGTATACCCCAATGCGATTCCTCCTCCGCTCTAAAAGTTATACTTCTTTTTCGCCTAACACCTTGATCTGATTTTATTTATAAGGTTTAAACCCTTTCAGCCTTAAAGCATTTGTCAGAACCGATACGGAGCTGAGCGACATCGCCGCAGCAGCCAGAATCGGGTTCAGCAGCGGTCCGCCGAAAGCATACAGCAAACCGGCTGCCACCGGAATGCCGGCGACATTGTAACCGAAAGCCCAGAACAGGTTTTGCTTGATGTTTCGGATGGTACTCTTGCTCAGCTGTAAGGCTGTGGGTACATCCATCAGATCGCTTCTCATCAGCACGATATCTGCGGATTCCATTGCCACATCCGTGCCGGACCCGATGGCGATCCCGATATCAGCCTGTGCCAGCGCAGGTGCATCGTTGATGCCGTCGCCTACCATGGCGACTTTCTTTCCTTCAGCCTGTAGCTTCTTGATCTCGTTGGCCTTATCCTGCGGCAATACTTCCGCCAGTACCCTGTCGATACCGACCTGCCGTGCTATCGCTTCCGCCGTCTTTCTGTTGTCACCGGTGATCATGGCAACCTCAATGCCCATTTGATGCAGCTTTTTGATTGCTTTTGTACTGCTCTCCTTGACAACGTCCGCAACAGCTATGATGCCCGCCAGCTGTCCATCCACCGACAAATACATTGGGGTCTTGCCCTCTGCAGCCAGTCTGTCCGACTCGCTTTCCAGCTCTGTCAATCCGATACTTCTCTCCACCATCAGCTTCCTGTTGCCCAGCAGCACTTCCCGGCCTTCAATCCTTACCTCTATGCCGTGGCCGGGGATGGCGTTGAACTTTTCAACTCTCAGTGTTTCCAGATTCTCTTTTTCTGCACCTCTGACGATGGCTTCACCCAGAGGATGCTCGGAGCCTTTTTCTGCTGTAGCGGCAAGCTGCAGCAGCTTATTCCGCACAATCAGTGCCGTTGTGACAATATCCGTTACTTCAGGCCTTCCCTCGGTAATGGTTCCTGTCTTGTCAAAAACGACGGTCCTGATTTTGTGTGCTGTTTCCAGTGCTTCTCCGCCTTTGATCAGCACACCGTATTCAGCGCCTTTCCCCGTCCCCACCATGATGGCAGTTGGAGTAGCCAAGCCAAGTGCGCAAGGGCAGGCGATCACCAATACTGCGATAAAGATAGTCAATGAGAAAACAGGACTTTGACCGGTCAGATACCAAGCCAGCGCTGACAATACAGCAATTACAAAGACGATGGGTACAAAGTAACCGGATACGATATCCGCCATTTGTGCAATGGGTGCTTTTGAGCCCTGTGCATCTTCAACCAGCTTGACGATCTGCGCCAGCGCCGTATCACTGCCAACCTTGGTCGCTTTGAATGTTATGGAACCCGTTTTGTTGATGCTGGCCCCGATAACCTTATCACCTGGTTTTTTCTCTACAGGGATGCTTTCCCCGGTCAGCATGGACTCATCGATGGCCGTATACCCCTCCATGACTTCACCGTCTACCGGAATCTTGGCTCCCGGCTTTACGACAATGATATCGCCGACTTCCACTTCTTCAATGGGTATTTCCATCTCCTTGCCGTCCTGCATTACAATAGCTGTCTTTGGTGCCAGACCCATGAGCTTTTTTATGGCTTCGGAGGTCCTTCCCTTTGAAACGGCCTCAAGAGCTTTTCCCAACAATATCAAGGTGATGATGACACCGGCAGTTTCAAAATACATATCTTCAACATACATGAAATCTCCGATGGAAATCCTGTATGTGGAGTAAATGCTGTAGATGACTGCTGCTGAAGTACCCATTGCAATCAGGGAATCCATATTGGGGCTTCGTCTTATGATTGCTTTAAATCCCACAGTGTAAAACTTATATCCTGCTATTACGATAGGAATTGTCAGGATGATTTGGACAAAGGCGTAAAGCAGCGGAAAATCCATCGGATCTATTGCTTTCGGTATGGGCCACCCAAGCATAGCACCCATGGCAATATATAATAGGGGTAAAGCAAAAATAATAGATACCAGGAATTTAGTCCACATTAAGTCTATTTCTCTCTCTTTTCTCTTTTTGTCCTCATCCACCCGATTGCTGTTGTCTATCTCAAGTGCCTTGTAACCGGCTTTTGCTATAGCCTGCTTGATCTCAGACAATCTGATAGCCTTGGGACTATATTTGACAACTGCTTTTTCCGATGCAAAACTGACGCTGGCGCGTTCTATTCCTGTCAGCTTTCCTATAGCTTTTTCGATTGATTTGGTACAAGCTGCACAGGTCATCCCATCTATTGGGATCGTCACCTCTTTCCACTCCATCTCTTCCAGAGCTTCGTACCCAGCCTTTGTTACAGCATTAATAATGTCTTCCTTTTTCACCTTTGCTTCGTCATACGTGATATTCATTTTTTCTGTAGCGAAGTTGACATTGGCCTCGCCTACGCCATCAAGCTTTTTTACAGACCTCTCTGCAGCCTTGGCACAGGCGGCACATGTCATACCGTTTATCTTGAAAATATCTGACCTCATGAAAGTTCTCCCTTCTTATGCAATTAGCTGTTTCTCATACATCTCCCATTATTATGTCATGTAGGATACCCCCATAGTCTATATCTAACAATAATTTAAACGAGAAATATGGAGATTTTATGGAGATTATGTAAATAAGGATTGATACCGTCTGAGAACAGTACCAATCCTTATTATTTAACAAATCCTTTTTCCCTTAATATTTACCATGAACTTATCGCTAAAGTTTCCCATTATGCCGTCGAACCCATTTTCCTCCACCTCCCCTTAAATGGAATCCTTAATATTCACAATTTCAATTTTCTTTACGATGTCACTCCATAAATTAGTCACCTTGATCTCTGCAAACCCTGCCATCCTGATACTCTCAACCGTACGCCTGTTTATATTGGCACCATGCATGTTTACCACCAAGGGATTAAGAACATCCATAATAAGCCCTAGGACTGCCTTCTCGCTACGTACATGCTCAATCATGATAATTTTCCCGTCTGGCTTGCAAACCCGCCTGATTTCTCCTAATCCCTTTATAGGATCAGGAACCGAACAGAATACGCAAGTCGTGAAAACCATGTCGAAGCAGTTGCCAGGGAAGTCCATTTTTTGAGCGTCCATTTGAAGGAGGTTCACCTTTTTATTGTTTTGCATTGCTTTTATTTTTGCCTTTGCAAGCATTTTTTCACTGAAATCTATTGCTGTAATATCCAATCCGTCAGGATAGAATGCAATATTCTTACCTGTACCGACACCAACCTCCAGCACCTTCCCCTTCAATTCACTCATCAATTGGATCCGCCATTCCTCGAAAGCCATCATTTCCATAGGTGCTTCCATTATGTCATAGAACAATGAGGCCCTGTCATATCTCTTTCGTATTGCATCATCGTGTTTATCCATCTCCGTTACTCCCTTGCTCGACTATATTCATTACATATTATACTGCGGTTTTTTTAAACTAATGTAAGGACTAAATGCCTTCTGCTTTGGATTGTTAATGGAATAACCCCAGCAAAACATCAGATACTAATACCAAAACCATAAGGAGGCAACTTATGAAACATACCAAATATGTTATCATGATCCTAGTTTTCATGACTTCATTTCTAGCCGGATGTGCTCCGAGAAATGTTCCACAACCGGCACCTGCTCAGCCGGCACTCACACCTACACCTATAGTGAAACCAATGGGTGGTATGCCAGAGTACCATATTTATACTGCCAATGAAGATGATGCTTCAGTGTCGGTTATCAATATGGCAACCATGCAGGTCATTGCTACGGTACCTGTCGGCAGAGGACCCCATAATGTCCAAGTCACTCCTGACGGTACGCTGGCATTTGTTACTGAAAACCATGACAATACCATCTCTGCTATTGATACCACAATGTATACTGTTGCCAGGACAATCAACGTCGGCACAGGCCCAAGCCACATTATTTTTTCTCCCGACTCAAAAACTGCCTATGTGACTATTGCGGAAATGGAGGAAAAAGAAGGTGAGCACAGCATGGCAGGAGAAGCTGTCATAGGCAATGTCTATGTCGTTGACCTTCAGAGCGGCACCATCAAAGCAAAAATCCCCGTAGGCAAAATGCCCCATGGTTTGAGATTGTCACCGGAAGGTATGATATTCGTCGCCAATACGGATTCGGATGAGGTATCCATCATCGACATCACAAGCAACAAGGTCACGAATACCATAAAGGTCGGCAGCAAGCCTGTACAGGTAGCCGTCACACCCGATAATAAATATGTATTTGTCTCATTGAGTGGTGAAGATAAAGTAGCCGTCATTGATATGGCAACCTTGGCTGTTACAAAAACAATACCTGTAGGAAAAACCCCTATCCAGCTGTATTCTACCATTGACAGCAAATTCGTTTATGTCGCCAATACCGGTTCTGATGATGTCAGTGTTATAGATACAGCCACTCTAAGCGTCACAAAAACCGTTATTGCCGGAGACAAGGCTCATGGCGTCGCAATCTCAAAAGACGGGAAATCTGTTTTTGTAACCAATACCGGTTCCAATAATGTCACGGTTATTGATGTCGCAACGAATAATGTTATTGGAACAGTGCCCGTAGGAAAGGGACCCAACGGGGTCGCAATTATGGAAATGGATTAACTAAAACTGCATTCCTCCTCAACATATAAAAGCAGAAGGCTTCAGAAGTAAAATCAGCCTTCTGTTTACTTTCTATTAAGATTTTCTTTGTGACATCATCGTTTGAATTTCCTGTTGCAATTGCGTGATATTCTGCGTTTTCATAACCCGTAACTGGGTAAAAGCTGCCTTACCTCAGGGTTGCTGACATCCATCATGTTTCAGCATTTTCGCCCGAGGTGAGACAATCCACTGGGTTTTGTTCATGTTGCAAAGGTATGGAGATTTTTGACTTAACCATAATCATTTCTTTATATCATCACACCAACTATTACATATGCTATAGTTGTTATGAGGACTCCTGCAATAACGTAGGGAAAAGATGTGGTCAAATGCCTGCCAAATGAAATATCAGCCATCTGTGCTGACAGCGGTGACACTATATCTGCAACCGCTCCTCCTGCCCATACTGTTCCAACCATAATAGGAACACTTACACCTGAGTTGATGGAAAAATTGATTGCCAATGGCATCATCAGAGCCCATGTTGCCCAAGATGAGCCAAGCATGTAAGAGATCATTCCGCTGAAAAGAAATAATATGGCGGGGATTAAGAACTTCGGTATGCTCTTAATTAATCCAGGGCTGACCACTTTATTAAACCCAAGGTCTTGTGTGACTGAAGTAAGGGCCCAGCTTAGTATTAGAATTATAACCAAGGATAATATCTTCTCGCCACCTATGATGATATGTGTCTCTATTTCAGCAAGGCTAATCTTTTGGAGTACAAAATAGATAGTGGTAAACAGTAGCGTAAGCATTGCTCCTGAGAATATTGAAACGCTAAACTTAGCTGAGCTTAATGCTTGTAGAAAACTTTTGCCTTCTCCTTTGCCAGTCCACCAGAAAAAAAAGATAGTGCTTATTAGTAGTATAGCTACGGGAATCATCAAATTCATGCTGTTCTTAGGATACTCCTCAATAGACTTGCTATAGGACTCTTCCTTTTTCAGATGCGCTTCAGTAAACTCATCTTTTTCTTCAGTTTCCTTTCCAAATTTAAACCGTCCAAATCCAAGGCCAAATATTGTTACTGCAATGCCCAGCAGCAGCATTGTCCATGAAAAGAAATTCCATAGCATACTTTTGACTACAATAGTATAAGCTGCCTCGGTCATATCTTTTCCCTTTATATTATTTGTCACTAGAGTAACCATATATCCAATATATGCAGTTGCGATTGGTATCAGCAGAATGAGCTGTAGACTAGTAACTGATAGTACAAAGGCAAATTTCTCTTTTGATCCTTTAACTTTGTTCAATACCGGTGATAATACCGTCCCTACTGCAATAGTATGAAAAGCACTATCAAAAAAGGTTATAATACTTAGTGCCCATGCCCATCCTAAAACCCCTTTTTCACTTTTAACACGTTTACCGACTTTTTCACTGAAACCAGCAATACCTCCAGCCATTTCAATAAGCTCGGCTAGTGATCCGAAAGCGATCAAAAACGATAGAGTATAAGCACTTTCTTTGTCTGATACAGCGTCCATCATGTATTCACCGATTGCTGTTATCCCGCCAAATATACCCTTACTAATGAGTGTTCCTGCCAACACACCAGCAAATAAAGAAATAACTAGTTTCTTAGTTTTAAATGTGAGTATAATTGTTATTAACGCTGGAATCAATGATAACCATACCAATATATCAATCCTCCAATATTGGTATTTTTATCATTATGATTAAATCTATGCACTTAAAAATGGCCATTCATTTCTCAAGTACTGGTGTAATCTTTTGATTAATCAACTATTCCAAGAAAATGAATAAAGCAATGTTCATTTTACAACAATAATCATGAAGGTTATTTGAAAGGAGTGATAGGAATGGGTGTAGTAACTGGAGTAACAAATGCTTTTCAGGCTTGTATTGATGCATGCAATAAATGTGCACAAGCGTGCTTTGAATGCTTCGAAGCATGTGTTAATGAACCTGACTTAAACGCTAGGAAAAGCTGTGTAAAAATACTGGTTGAATGCGCACAAATGTGCCAGATGTCAGCAGGTATGATGTCCATGAACGGACAATTTGCAAAGCAGCACTGTAAAATGTGCGCTGATATTTGCGAAGCATGTGCGAAAGAATGCGAAATGTTCAAGGATGACCACTGCCAAAAATGTGCAGACATCTGCCGCATGTGTGCTGAAGAGTGCAGAAAAATGGCAAACATGTAATATCAATAACCAGCTAACAATCTATTTGTTAACTGGTTTTTCTACATTGCTCACTAAATAATCTTTATACACAAGTCTACTTATCATGCCACCAGGAGATTCCCCATTATTTGACTGATGAAAGGTTTTGGTGCCATTCACTGGCCATATTCCTATGTTATTTGAAATAAACTCAATATCTATTCTTCTACCCGAAGCAATATCGATTGTATCGTCTATGTCTATATCTGGATGCACAGATGTAAACCAAGTAGACCTTCCTGCTTTTTTAGTATTCCTGCCATTGGAATCCACTTGCTCTCCGGTGGCTACCCTCCCATGTTTCACAGGGTCTTTGCCCTTATGGATTCTATTCAATCTGACTTATCCTGGCTCTCTTTTTTAATATCCCTAGTAACGTTTCAGTCTGGTTATGCTTAATCTAATCACACGTTAGGGCCTGATTTATGCGCCTGCAAACTAGTATTTCACTTTATATCATTCTTGTTTGATACAGGAATGCTCCTACCTTATATAAAAAGCCAGTGTAGCCAACCATCACTTACTGATTTTGCATCCTTAAGGTATTATGACAAACTATTGAATTCTTTATGAAGTTCTGGAACAAAAAAAAGGTAAGCATATCTGAATGCTACCTAATTTTATACTTCTTTTTTTCAGGATGGGATTACATCATACCCATGCCTCCTCCGCCGCTCATGCTACCGCCACCCATGGCATTGATCTGCTGCTGCATTTGATTTAGCTGCATTTGCATGTTATACATCATCTGCATCATCTGCATATCGTTGTTCGTCATCGGCTGCATGTTTGACATATTCGTGCCTCCCATACCGGATGTAGCGCCCTGCATCTGCATACTGCCCATCGGCATTGACATATTGTTCATCGGCATCATGTTCATCATACCCATGCCGCCACCGCTGCTCATACCGCCCATGCTTCCCGAACCCATCGACATATTATTCATAGGCATCATATTCATCATACCCATGCCGTTCATGCCTTGCATATTACCCATGCCTTGCATGCTGCCTGAGCCCGATGACATACTATTCATCGGTATGCTGCTTTGCATGGACATACCGCCCATTCCGCCACTTCCGGCAGAATTCATTGCTGCATGCTGCTGAGCCTGATAGGTGCCTCCCATCATATTCCCCGTGCCGTTAAAGCCTCCAGGCGAAATAAACGCCATTACAGCCATGGATATAATGATCCCTACTAAGGAAAACAGTGCAAGCCTTAACCACGAATTCATATATATACCTCCATTTGTTTTATTCCTATCTTTGTTCTTTTCTGATGCTTTACTTGCTTTCAAAGGCGTTAATATCAGGTTTGTCAACCACAAGCCCACCATTCCCAAACCGGCTATAAGCAGCAGGATCAGGATCAGCATATATAAAGAACCCACTGGACCTAGTATACTCACGTTACCACCTCCTATGCATCATTTAACCCATATGACAGCCAGAAAAGCAGAACCGGCGATGATCAAAGGAAGCAACACAATTATGGTCATGGTGGTGATGTAATGGATACGGCTCAAGTGATTGCCATGATGTCCCTGATGGGAACTGCTGCCCGTCATACCGGCTTCCGAGGCCTCTTCCTGCCGCAAAAGCTCTGCCAAGGTAGCCCCACGGCCATGCATCGAAACCATCATGCTTCCCATACTACCGCTCATCATACCCGTTCCTGTCTCCAAGATTGGGCTGTAACCCCATTGGTATAAAAGCGTCAGAACCGCAACCAATCCGAACAGGAAGGCCAGCTCAAGGAAATGTAACTTCTTTTTATCAACCAAGTCCGCCCCTCCTTAACCGTACAAGCACCCCGAATCCGATGCCGGTGAAAATCAAAGGAATCGTCACGCTTGCTGTCTGGCTTATCAAGGCTTTCAGCACAGAATCCTCCTCAAGGGACATGGAAAACCCCATCAGGGAATTATGCATAGCGGCCATCATTCCCTTCATATACGCCATTACCTGCGCTTCAGTAGGTTCAGGACCCAGATAAGAAATCAAGACTCCTGAGGCCATAAAGAAAAATGAAGTAGCTGCAAACCAGATGAAGGCTTTAAACCAAGGCCTCTGCATCATAATGCTTTATCATCCTTTACACGCTTTCTAGGCCACAGCAGGGCATGAGCTTTCATGAAAATGTGCCAGATCAGGCTTCCAATGACAATATAGGTCAGCTTCTCATGGATATACAATGCGAAGGCTGTTGCTGCCATATTTGAATCCATACACACCCATATAATGGCTCCGGTTATGATGAAAACCAAGGTCGTGATGAAAGTAAAGAGCTGATAACCACTGCTGCCTATGATGAACCAGGCTGACCGCTTATTGTCATTTCTGACCGCTCTCACTATCTCATATGCGACTGACACAAAAGTCAGCAGTACATAAATACCGGCCACCACACGATGTACAAAATCAGCGGACGCAATATCGTAGGACAGCAGCCAGCCATACCGGGGGCCTACCATCGCCAACCCACTTAAAGCTAATAGCGCAAATGCAATTGTCCACAACCAATGCATGATAAAATCGAATCGGATGTTCAAATGCCTACCTCACAGTCCTTCCTACAGTGGCTTGTCGTTTTTTGCCTTCAACTCGTTTTCCACATGATTGTTTGCTGTCTTGTCAATGCCTGTAGGGCTCACTATGATAGCCGCTGCGGTATTTGTGCCTGTAGAATTCGATGGTGCGTTGGTGCCGAAAAGATTTACGCTGCCACTCTCATATTGTTTCTTGGTATACATCACCGCTGCAACAATCAAAGAAATCACCAATATGTAAGACAGCAGCCTGATTAATGCGGCTAAGAGTCCGGCGATACCATACATAGGGTTATATCCCCCCATGCCATATCCCGTCACACTGCCGAAAATGCCGGACACCAGTACTAAACCTAATATGGCAAGGGTAATGACCGAAATCGTTCTTAAAAAGGGATCGCTTTTGATTGACTGCAGCCATGGCGCATTGCTATCTTTTGCAATAAAACTTCTGAACCAGGTAAATATGCCGAGGACAACAGCAACGACCAGGATGAAAATGAGCAGCTTTATCAGCAGAGCCAATAACCAGCTGATAAGGCTTCCATACGTTAAGCCGTACCCGCTTCCAGACCCCATATGCCCTTCTCCAGCCATCATTCCTCCGCTTGGGTAACCCCCAAATCCAAGAAATCCGCCTTGACCAGAGAATAGATTGAACAACAAGCCGAAAGCCAGTATTCCGATAACAGCTACCATAACCACCCTGAAAAACGGGTCATTCTTTAAGTTTTCCCACATTGGCAGGATTCTCCTTTCTACTAGATATTTGTACTATCGCGATGCTTATCGCTGTCTTTACCATGTTTTTTTCCACCAAGTGTCTGGCCGATAGCACCAAAAATGCTCAGAATTAAAGAAATGATCAGAATAACCAAGATCAGATTAAATAGTGAAGCCAGATTTATCGGTCCAAAGAACGAACCCCAGCCAGTCGCCGGCATATTCATACTCATACCGGACATTGAGCCGTTAGAATACAGATATTGCGCCGCAGTTGTTGCTATTGCCATCTGCTTTGTAAAATCCTCATCCAATTCGGAAGCCAGTACCATTCCCTGTGCCAGCTTATATATCCCCCTATGCAGCCGGTCCATGGCCTGAACATCATATTGGTAGCCGCTGCGAGACGCATAGGGATTCACGTTCACAAGGTCCGTTGCTTCATTAATCATACCGATTGCATTATTAAGCTTAGCTTTGTTTAGCAGCGTCATATTATAACGGTCAACATAATTTTGATAGGTCGGCGGATTTGCTTCCATTACACCGGCCTGCATGGTCAAATTGCTGTTCAGTTGATTCAAAAGCATTACACCTTGAGCCAGCTTGAAGATACCCCTATGGAGCTGCTCCAGCTTTGCCTGGTCATAAACAAAACTGATATCGACTGGCAATCCTGGTATTGGTGCAGCTGCTGCAGGTGTTGTTCCTACTCCTGTTCCTGTGGTCGGAGCAGGATTGACATTGACAGCGTTGTTCCCATTGGGATAGATATTTACCGTTCCTCCTCCCTGAGCTGCTGAAGTCTGCTGCTGTGCCGCAGTTCCAATTGTTCTCTCCGGAACCGTCAGCTTGGAATATGGATCCATTGTAATCAAATCCAGTGCCTGGTTGATGGTACTTATCACCTGAGTCAGATTGCCCTTATTCTGCAATGCTACTGCACTGAAGGCAGCGTTAGGACCCACTGTGGCTGTTTGTGCCGTCATGCCGCCATGCCCGGGCATTGGCATTGTACCCATATTTCCCTGCATATTTTGATTGGTTTCTGTTGGTGTGGGTGTCGGCGATGCAGCAGGCGGCATGTTGCCGGTCTGCCCCATATTCGGCATGTAAAAGTAAGTCCATCCGATATAACCCACTCCACCGACTATCACCAAAAGCAGGAAAAAAATGAGCAATCCTCTAAGCAACTTCATAATTTATCTTCTCTCCCTTTCAGTTTTTTATAAGTGCGGCACTAAACTGCGTAACAAACACTAGATTATCCATAGCATGCATAATATGCTCATACCATAACTATTTTTAGCAATTTCACATCATCTATGCATCGAATTGGTATTTTAACAGTTTTGGCATGAAAAGACATAAAAAAATTTTTCCCTATCTTTTTTCCTATTTCCGCATCAAATTATCTGATATTGTGACGATTGTTCAAAAGCACACAGCAGCATTTTGCCGAATTCGGCAAAGACTTGGTCTATTTCATCAAAGGATGTAAAAACTCCGCTTAACTGTCGAATTTTGGTATCATTTCCACAATATTGATAAAGCTTGTCCTGCAATATATAATGAACTTACAAATGATTTCCAACTGCAAATAACACCAAAACAAGGAGGTCCGACATGAAAAATAATATCCTGACACTGGGGGCAGACTTAGGAAATGACTCCTTTAAAATTATCAGCCCGTCAAAAAAAGAGCTTTTAATACTCAATTTGCTTTCTCCTTGGTATGAAAGACGGGTTATCAGTGAAGACTCACGCTATCCGCTGAATCTGCTGGAGGTGGAAGTTGTCAGCCGTACCGAAAATCTCGGCAGATACTTCGTAGGCGGAATGGCCTATAACTTCAATAGAGGCATTCTCAAGGAACGAACCATCGCCGACAGGCATAACGGTAAAGCCAATGACACTGGAACGCTGATTGTCCTGCTGACATCTCTTGCTGTTTCGCTGATTAAGCCGCAGGCAAAAAAGATAAAAGAGAAAATAGTCCTCGGAACGATGCTTCCCACCGAAGAATTCTTCAGAAATCATAGAGAGAATGCTGTAATTCTGGAAAATAAACTGATAGGAACACACAAGGTCCGTTTCCTGAACCCCCTGTTCAATGGAATTGAAGTTGAATTCGACATCGTCGGCGTCAGCACACAGCCGGAAGGCCTATGTGCAATCAATGCAGTCTTATATGATGATAAGGGGGATTTGCTTGAGCATTATGAGAAAACATATGCAGAGCACACCATCGTCGGTTTTGATATTGGCGCGCTTACCTCCGATGTCACGGTAACCCACAACTTCGAACTGCGGACCTTTTTCGGCATCGACAAGGGGACGGTTGATCCGCTTAACCGGATCATTGACTTTATCAAAACCGATTACAAGGTCACTGTGCCGAAACATAAGATCGATAACGCCATTATCCGGAATGAAAAACTATTGGTTTACGGGCAGGAAATACCCCATTTTCACGAAATATGCCGTGAAATTATCCATCATGAAGGGCGCCAGCTGGTGGACGAGTTTTCTTCAAAGGCTGCAGCGGCAGGGGTACAGCTCCCGGATATCGGCCTCCTGATCCTCTGCGGCGGAGGCTCCATGCTGTTGAAGGAACTGATACGTCAGTATCTGTCGAGAATCCCCATGATTTTCAGCGATAATGCTATTATGCTGAATGCGCTCGGTGCCTGGAAAAATGCAAACCGGTACAAGAACGCCAATCTGGATGAATCAGTCTTTGATCTGGCAGCGGCTGCCAAGGAGTAGCTGTGATAATGCGATATGAAATCAACCTCCCGCCGGGTACTCAGGAAGAAGTCATCGCGTGGTTTGAATTCATGAATGGCCAGAATATACTGGCTGAGCAATTGACCATTCTGGTGAACCAGAAGATATCTTTTATGCAGGCGGAAACCGACAGCCCTGAAAATCAGCCTGAAGCAAGCTTGAAATCTGACTGCCTGATGGACAACCTTTTCAATTGGCAGGAAGCCAATCAGTTGATATTATCCGAAGAAAGAAAAATAAAAAAGAAAATGCTGATTGTATAACTAAAAACAGCAACAAACAAGCTGTAGCAGGTACACCCGCTACAGCTTGTTTATTTCATCTCCCAGTATAAAATGCCATGAGGGCATGCTTTTATGCAATTCCGGCACTTCATGCAATCACTAGCCGTCAGCCTCCCGTTTCTCATTGCTTCCGGAACGGGAATCCTTATCGGACAGTTCCGGCTGCATGCATTGCATTTGGTGCATCCTTCCACCGCCTTTATTGCGGCATTCGAATATCCTCGGATTCTAGTGACCAGCGCTGAAAGGGATCCCATGGGACATATCATGCACCATGCATTTCTTTGTAAGAATATCCCCAGACATATTTCAATAACGGTGGTAAAAACCATCATCCTGAGAAAGGCGTATCCGATACCTTTCCATGTGCCGCCTGACTGTGCCAGGTTCAATGCAAATAATAACATCAAGAGCACGAAAATAAGCAGACGGAACCATGGCCTGCAAAAAAGCAAGGGTATGGTTCTTTCTCTTCCCACAAGCTTTAAGATATGGTTGTTCAGGCTGCTCCGGGGACAGAAATTCCCACACCACGCCCTGCCGTATTTGAACGAGAAAAAAACCGGTGCTATCATACAGACAAAGGTCAAGAGCATCAATACCGGCGAATACCAGCCGATGATCAGTATGAATACAAGAATGATCCAGGAAAACCGCTGAAATATACCAATGACTGCATCTGCCAATGTACCACTCCCCTCCTGACATTATGATACCTTCAATTTGTGTAGAAATTGTGAAGAAGCGGCTGTCGAATCCTCCATAAATTCTCCACAAAAATTCTATATATTAAGAGTGCAAAAGGAACTACAAACTAATTTAGGGAGGTACGCATATGAAAAAAACTCTGATCCTGGCTTTGACGCTTATTCTTGTCATTGCCTTTGCAACAGGTTGTGCGTCCAAGAGTGCTGCTCCGGTGCAGCCGGCAGCAACCCCGGCGAATGCGCCTACTCCGATGGCTTCTATGAATAATCAGAGTACCGGTGAGATGCCTGAATACTATATCTATACAGCTAATGAAGGCGATAATACGGTCTCCGTCATCAACATGGCTACTATGGAAGTAAGCGCCACCATTCCCGGGGGCAAAGGCACACACAATGCACAGGCAACACCCGACGGCAAGTATGTGTTCATTGTTGAAAGCGAAAACAACAGCATTTCTGCCCTTGATACGGCATCCAACATGATGACCAATACGATTAAAGTTGGCGAAGGACCGACAGGCATTGTATTTTCGCCCGATTCCCAAAAAGCCTATGTGACTGTTGCAGAGATGGCCGTCAGCAACATGTCCGGCGGTGGTCACGGCATGTCCGGTGACAAAACGCAAGGCAACGTCTATGTCATTGACATTGCAAGCGGTGCTGTTGCCGCCAAAATTCCTGTAGGGATCATGCCCCACGGCATCCGCATCTCTCCTGACGGATCCCACATTATTGTAGCCAATTCTGATTCGAACCAGATCTCTGTAATCGATACGGCATCCAATACAGTTATCCAGACCATCGACGTTGGTAAAAAGCCCGGACAGGTTGCTTTCACTGCTGACGGCAAATATGCATTCGCATCTCTTAATGAGGATAACCAGGTTGCAGTAATCGAAATGGCAAATATGACGGTAGTAAAAAATATCCAGGTAGGCAAAAACCCTGAGCAGCTTAATGCAACTCCTGACAGCAGATTCCTCTATGTAGCAAATTCAGGCTCCGATGATGTAAGTGTTATTGATACGGCTGCCTTTGAAGTTGTTAAAACCGTCATAGCAGGCGACAAGACCAGCGGCGTTGCAGTATCCAAGGATGGAATGAGCGTTTTTGTAACAAACACAGGCGGGAATAATGTCACTGTAGTCGAAGTAGCAACCAATAATGTCATCGCTACGATACCGGTCGGAAAAGGACCTTACGGCGTCACAATTAAAGACTAAGATTGACCTCGTAAAAAAGCCCGGTTTCTGATATTTGCATCAGAACCGGGGCTTTTTTTATGCATTCTTTGTATTCTTCCTTTTTTTTGATTTGCCAGGCTGTTCTTCCCCTGTTATGATAGTTGACAGTTCCACATTGGCTTTATCGATAATATCAGCGCTCTTAACCGGATCAGCGTATTCAATCGTGTTGTCCGCTTTATCCGTTTCCTGTTCTTCCTTCGGTTCCACTTCAAGAACCTCTCTGCCGCAGTTCGGACAGCATTTCCAATCCTTCCCGATCCCTGTTCTACAATGACTGCACGCACGGATTTCAATACTGCCAGCCTTACCTTCAGTGTTAAACGAGTAACACTGTTGATAGCTCTGAATGATGTAAATGATTACTGCCGCAATCAATGCCATTGTAGAAATGAGCAGCAGCATTTGGGCCATCAGGTAAAGCAAGGCAGTTAATCCGAAGCTGCTGCCCAGCATCGGTTCCCACATAACACTCACACGCCTCTCTTGTATACTTGTTTGATTTACCGGACAACGTAAGTTAATAAAAAATATACACTTGCCGACATCAGCATAATGTCATAATCCTATAAAGGAGGTATCGGTATCTGCGGAGAAAGACCCGGCAGCTTTCTGCCAGGCCTTCTGAATTTTCTCTGAACAATTCCATATAGGCTTACATCATTCCGTTCATCATATCCATCATCATTCCGCCGGAGCCGCCTTGCGGCATGCTGCCCATATTATTCATGCTATTCATTCCGCCCATATTCATCATGCCCATACCGTTCATGTTCATCATGCCCATACCGTTCATGTTCATGCCGCCATTCATATTCATACCACCCTGCATGTTCATGCTACCATTCATAGGCATCATGTTCATATTACCGTTCATGGGCATTCCATTCATGTTCATATTACCGTTCATGGGCATTCCATTCATGTTTATATTGCCATACATGGGCATCCCATTCATGTTCATACTTGAGTAGTTAGCATAGGCATTGAAGTAACTGATACCCCATAATACCGAGAAGCTGAGCACAATGCCTACCAGCGCTATTCCCGCAAGCTTTAACCATGGATTTCTATTCATCTTGATGACCTCCTCACATTTTTGTTCTAAGTTCGGTATTCTGCTTATGCCGTTTTGACTTCTAGTTCTTTTCCGCAGTACGGACATACCTTCCAATCCGTGCTTACTTCCTTGCCGCATATGCTGCATGCCGCTGTGTTCGCTCTACTCTTGCCCCTCAAGGTATTCCTCATAGCTTCGACATCATCGGAAGTAAAAATGTTATTTTTTATCCACACGAAAAGCCCTGCTATAAACGCAATCACAAATACGACAAACAAAAACTTTATGAGCAGCAGCAACAGGGAAGTTGCAGAGAAACCATAACCCAATCCGTACATATGTCCACCTCCTATATTACCTCTATAACCAAAGCTCATACCTGTTCCTATTCCAAACAGCAACGTCTGCAGAAGCCAAAGGCCCAAAATTGCTATTGCAAGGACCGCAATCAGTCTGAAAAGCCAATTTCCCTTCATTGTTTCACCTCCTTTCAAACAAATTTGCCTTTATATCCTCCTTTATTGCAAACCCCGTGCCAATAACGCAGAAGAAACTGCAAGAAGTCTGAGTGCTTGATTTTACTAGGTTTTTTTTGTATGTCCAGCGAAGGCGGCATTCATGCCATCCAGAAATTATATCCATACCGCTCTTTCCGGACAACAACTGTGTGTATTCCAACACAGTGGTGTGTGAATACGCACAACCTTTGATTATTCATCCTACTTCTCTTTTCCGGCATACCAGCGTCGATTTTTTATAGCTTAATCATACAGCTTAAATATGCAGATTTTATGGAGTAAAACGCACTAGTAAAAAAGTTCATGTTCGTTTATCGGCTTATTATAAAAAAACCCGGCCTTTCGACCGGTTGTTTATACTCCCTCATGCAATATAGGTTGCTTCCAACGGTTCAAATCTCTTGCACTAATACAAATTCTTGCTGAAATACCGGTCTCCCCTGTCCGGAAATACCGTAACGATGTTTCCGCTGTCTATCTTCTCAGACAGCTTTAAGGCTGCTGCCATTGCAGCACCGGATGACGACCCGACAAATATGCCCTCTTTTCTTGCCAGTGCCTTTACCATTGCAAAGGCTTCTTCATCCTTTACAGCGATGAAGCCGTCCGCCAATGACATGTCCATGGTTGAAGGTATGAAATTGTTCCCAATCCCCTCTATCAGATAGCAGCCCTCTGGTCCCCCGCCCATGGTGGAACCCACAGGCTCGGCAACCAGTGCCTGCAGCCCGGTCTTCCTTTCCTTCAGATACCTGGCTACACCGGTAAAAGTGCCGCCGCTGCCTGCTCCGGCTACAAGATAGTCGATTTGCCCCTCCAAGGCTTCATAAATCTCAAGGCCCGTCGTTTCATAGTGCACCTGCGGGTTGGCCATATTCTCGAACTGCTTAAGAGAAATGGCATTATCCATACTGTTCAACAGTTCCTCCGCCTTCTCCATGGCACCCTTCATGCCCTGAGCCTTAGGTGTGATAACAAGTTCCGCACCCAAGGCCTTCATCAGAAGCTGCTTTTCGATGGAAAACTTCTCCGGCACCGAAAAAATAACGCGGTAGCCCTTGTTGATGGCAGCCAAAGCCACGCCCAGACCGGTATTTCCTGCAGTCGCTTCAACGATTGTTGTGCCTGGCTTCAAGACCCCGTCCTTTTCCGCTTTTTCGATCATGGAAAGGCCGATCCGGTCTTTCACGCTGCCGCCGGGATTATAATATTCAAGCTTCGCAAAAAGGTTGATACCTTCTTTGAGTTCAAAGTGATTCAGCTTTAAAAGCGGGGTTTTGCCGACCAATTCCCGGATATCATTGTAATACATCTCTTACCCTCCAATAATCATATTTGTGCTGTCCTGATGGCATTCAGTATATCTTCAAGCAGATCTTCCTTGTTTTCCAAACCTACCGACAGCCTGACCAGCGTATCGGTTATACCCATTTTCTGCCTTAGTTCATACGGAATGGCTCCATGGGTCATGGATGCCGGATGGGTCATCAACGACTCCACACCGCCCAAGCTCTCACCTACCGTTATGATTTTGAGCGCTTTGAGGAAGCGGTTGATGTCCAATGCTTCTCCCAAAGTAAAGGAGATGACTGCCCCCGGCTTCTTTGACTGCCTTTTGTGCAGTTCATGGCCGGGATGGGTTTCCAATCCTGCAAAATAGATTTTTTCTATTGAGGCATTCTTACTTAAGCTGGCTGCTATATACTCAGTATTTTCTACATGTCGGTCCATCCGCACGGACAGGGTTTTGATCCCTCTGATCAAAAGCCATGAGTCAAAGGGGGGCAAAACACCGCCGGTGGCATTCTGAATAAAATGAATTCTTTCAGCCAGATGGTCACTGTTGACAACAACAATTCCCGCTACCAGATCGCTATGCCCGCCCAGGTATTTTGTAGCGCTATGCACCACAATATCTGCGCCCAACTCGATGGGTTTCTGCAAATAAGGTGTCATGAAGGTATTATCCACAATTGTCAATACATTCTTCTCCCTGGCAAGCGCTGCAATCTTTGCTATGTCGGTTATACTCATCAATGGATTGGTGGGCGTCTCGATAAAAATCGCCTTTACACTGTCATCCAGCTTTCCTGTCACTTCCTGACCATCGTTGGTATCGACGATCTCATACTGAAGCCCGAAGTTTTTGAAAACCTTGTCCAGAACCCTGTAAGTACCGCCATAAATGTTGCTTGAAATGAGTATTTTGTCTCCCTTTCCGAACAGTGTCAGAACCGCTGTAATCGCTGCCATTCCTGACGCAAAAGCATATCCTGCCTTTCCGCCCTCCATTTCGGCAATCAGTACTTCCAGCGCGTGACGGGTGGGATTCCCTGTCCTGGAGTATTCATACCCCTTATGTCCGCCCAATCCGTCCTGTTTGTAGGTTGAAGTCAGATAAACCGGCACATTCACCGCACCTGTCTGCTCATCCCCATCGATACCGCCATGAATTAATACTGTTTCAAATCTCATTATACTTCCTCCTTCTTAATCCCTTTAGCTACAAAAATCCCTGTTTCCGTATATTCACCCTTGCTGGAGCAGCCTTTGCACTTCAATCCGGTGCTTGAAACCTCAATATCCTGAAAGCCTGCACCGATCATCCATTCAATAATCTGGTTCTTGGAGAACCCAAGCCAAACATCATGCATTTCCTCTATAGCCCAGTATCCGTCATGCTCTTCCACATCGGTTATCACAACCGTTCCGCCGGGCTTCAGTATCCGGTGCATCTCAGTGACCGCCTTTTTTGCATTCTCTACATGGTGCAGTGCCATGTTGGTAAACACCGCATCAACGGACTGATCGAACATGGGAATGTCATCCATGAATCCCCGGATCGGATAAAGATTATCCACCCCTCTTTCCTTCGCTTCCCTGTACAGCTCCTTCAGCATGTTTCTGGAAATATCCACAGCCAGCACCAACTTTGCCTCACGGGCCAGTGCCAAAGATATGAACCCCGTGCCGCAACCAAGGTCCGAACATATCTTGCCGCTTATATCGGTTTTTGACAGTGCGATATCCTTCAGTCTCTCTTCAAAATACTCCGTCCTGATGACATTCCACTTGTCGGCTATTGCATCAAAGTAGCTTGCTGAGTTCATACTTAACACCCTTTCTTTCATTTTAATGCCTGACAAAAACAAAAACTCCCGCCTCCGGTACAGAGGCAGAAGCTATTCTTCCGCGGTTCCACTCTGTTTGCCATACTCACATGAATATGCCAACTCATTTTTCTCCGGTACATACATACCTCAACGCTGTAACAGGCGTACCTGCCGGAGCCTACTCCATTTCGGTCCGGTGCTCCGGGATGCACTTCAGCCGGTATCCAACCGTCACCCTTTTCAGCCATCGAGGGTCACTCTCTGTCAGCTTCCACCTGCTTACTCTTCCCGTCATCGCTAATTCCTACTATTCCTATTGGTTTTATTGTTTTAATTATACATTGCTTTTTACGATCTGTCAATATAGGAATATGAAATATCCTTACAGCTGCAGATTTTTTTAAGGGAAAACGGTATAATGGAAACAAAAGGCTTCAACTGAAATGGGGTGCAGATAATTGGAAAATAATATTTCCGGCGTATGTGCAGCAAACATAGCTGAAGAATACGGACCTTTGGTCTCCTCCATCTGCCGCAGGATGCTTCAGAATGCTGAAGACGCGAAGGATGCCGCACAAGAAGCATGGGCAGAAATATTAAAGGGTTTGCCTACGTTCAACGGAGAAGCCAAGCTCTCTACTTGGATATACACGGTTGCATACCATGCGGTAATGCACTATTCCCAACGAGATAGAATTTATTCTACACGGTTCTTGAGGGACTATTTCCATGGTGATCAGCTTGAAATACCCTATGATATCGACTATGACAAACCGATTTGGATCAAAGAGATGTGCGACAAATGCCTGACCGGCATCCTACATTGCCTGGATATGGAAAACCGGCTGCTTACCTGTTAAGGGATGTGGCACAGCTTTCTTATCAAGAGATTGCCGAAATTATTAATAAGGACCCGTCGACAACCAGAAAGATCATCTCCCGAAGCAGAAGCAAGCTAAAAAATTTCCTGAACAATGAGTGCGTATTATATAATCCGACCGGCAGCTGCAAATGCCGAATGAAGCATCTGGTTACCGATATCAAGCTTCCGCAGGAGTATCAGAAATTAAGGCATTTTGTTTCAAAGGTCAATTTATATCAAGAATCAGGGAATATATTGCCTCAAAAAAATTATTGGGTTAATCTATAGATTCATGTCACAAATTCTCCGGGATCTTCTCTAATATAAGTGAACACCCAAACAGTGATTAATATTAGGGAGGAATCTATATGGACTCAGAAAAGAGAGCACAAATTCTTGAAGTGGCCTATGCAGGCGTTCTAGCCGATTCGGTACGCTGCTTCGGCAACGAAGGCATATTGGAAAAGGTAACAGAGCAAAAGAAAAAGGAGCAGTTTGCATTAGGAAAGCAGCAAGCCGATCGGTTCGGCATACAAAAACCTGAAGAAGTGTTTACGAGACTGTCGGAGGTCTTCAACTGCGCTTCTTGGGAAATCAGCAATTTAGAAAATGGGTTCACTGCAGAATCAAAAACTTGCAAGCTATGTGCCATGGCTAAAAGAATGAGTACAGGCAGCCCCTGCTCCATCTATTGTCTCAACCCGATGGAAGGCATGATCAAGGGAATTGATCACACTAAAACATACCACGTCAAGGAAACCATGTGGGATGGACAAAAGTGTGTCATAGAGGTAAAATAAATGACTGATTGCAGAAAAGGGCACTTCAAAATTGAAGTACCCTTTTCTGATTTTTATAGTACCTGTTCCAGATCCGCAATGATATCTTCTGCTGCCTCTATTCCGACAGATAGCCGGAGCAGTCTGTCATTGACGCCGAGACGCTCCCTGGTTTCCTGGGGAATTGCGCTATGGGTCTGAACCATAGGATAAGTTATCAGACTTTCCACTCCACCAAGGCTTTCCGCGAAGAAGATCAGCTTAAGGTTATCCAATACTCTGCCCACTGTTTCTGCCTTCTTGACCGTAAAAGAAATCATAGATCCGAAGCCTGTCGCCTGCTTTCTGGATATTTCATAGTCTTCGTGCTCCGGCAATCCCACATAGATGACCTGGTCCACATTTTTATTGCCTTTCAGTCAAGCGGCTATTTCAAATGCATTTTGCTGCTGCTTGTTAAGCCTTACCCCCAGGGTCTTTATCCCCCTCAGGATAAGCCAGCTGTCAAAGGGTGCCAGCACTGCTCCCGCAGAATTCTGTATGAATCCTATCCTTTCAGCCAAACCTTCGTTATTGGTTGCTGCAAGGCCCGCCAAAGTATCATTATGGCCTCCCAGAAACTTCGTCCCGCTGTGCAAAACAATATCTGCTCCAAGCTCCAAGGGCTGCTGTTAATAGGGCGTCAGGAAAGTGTTGTCCACGATGGTCAGTATGCCTGTCGCTTTAGCGAGCTTTGCCGTTTGCTCAATGTCAACAACCTTCATCATCGGATTTGAGGGTGTTTCCAGGAAAATGGCTTTTCGCCCTTTTGTCAACCATTTTTCTCGATGATTCTTGATAGCTTTTCAATAACAGCATCAATCTCATCTTTGGTTGTGTATCTTCCAAGACTAAAACGCACTGCGCCGCGTCCAACCTCATCGGGAACGCCCATAGCCTTTAATACAGGTGAGATTGTAGTCAACCCTGAATGGTAGGCAGAACCAGTCGAAGCTGCCACATCGCCAAGACCGTTTAAAATTTCATGTCCGTTATAACCAATGAAGCTGATGTTCAAGGTATTAGGAAGTCTTTCTTTCGGATGCCCGTTTAATCTGATCTTGTCACTGAATTTTTCTTTAAGTCCGGCATAAAAATAATCTGTAAGCAGCTTTACGTTATCACTTTTCAAAGCATCTATTGCAATTTCACATGCCTTACCCAGTGCCACATCAAAAATGATGTTCTCCGTTCCGGCACGTCTTCCGCTTTCATGTCCTGCTCCATGAATCAGTGGTTCAATGCTGATTCCTTTTCTTATGAACAAAGCCCCGATACCCTTGGGAGCATAGAGCTTATGCCCTGCAACCGTCAGGAAGTCAACTCCAAGCTCCTTAATGTCAACAGGTACTTTCCCCACAGACTGAGAAGCATCGGTATGAAACAGAATATTATGCTTTTGGCATATTTCCGAAATCTTCTTTATGGGCTGTAACGTGCCTGTTTCGTTGTTTGAGTGCATTATTGTAACTAGCATGGTTTTATCGGTAATAAGCTTTTCCAACTCTGCAACACTAACCATGCCATATTCGTCAACTGGTAGATAGGTAATTTCATATCCTAACCTTTCCAAATACTTGCACGGATTTAGTATCGCCGGATGCTCCGTCCTTGAGGTTATGATGTGATTACCTTTATTCTTGTAAGTATAAGCAACGCCCTTGATGACCGTATTGTTTGACTCACTGCCGCCGCTTGTAAAGATGACTTCTTCCGGCAAGCAGTTCAAAAGGTTAGCGACCTGCTGCCTTGCTTGGTCAACGGCTTTTTTTGCACCCGCCCCCAATGCGTGGCTACTGGACGGATTGCCGTAATTTCCATAAATAAATCGAATCATAGCATCTGCTACTTGCTTATCTATTGGTGTTGTCGCATTATAATCGAGATATATCATATAAAACCCTTCTTTCCTTACTCTAAGACTGCTCAAAATAGGCTGATACAACAAGAGACCGACCTAATATATTTTTACTCAATCCCTATGATACTGTATTTACAATCCACCGGTAGCCCTCACTTCATTTGATTCAACTATTCAGCGCTCTGCGGCAGGTGTATAATGAATTCCGTACCTTCTCCCAATATGCTTAGAACGGCAACCGTCCCTTTGTGCGCTTCAATTATTGCCTTCACGATGGTCAAGCCGATGCCGGAACCCCCTGTCATCCTGTTTCTGGATTTATCCGCACGGTAAAACCTTTCAAATATATGCTCAATATCGTCCTTGGAGATACCCAAACCGCTGTCTTTCACTCTGATAACGGTTTCAGATCCTTCTCTGGCCGTGCTGATTTCAACGTTGCCGCCTTCATTGGTGTATTTAAGCGCATTGGACAGCAGATTCACCAGCACCTGGCTGATCTTGTCCCGGTCAGCATAAAGCATCTGCATTTCACCCTGGTAGCTGATTCTTATGCGTTTGCTGAAAAACTCGTTCTCAAAATTCTGCAGTATTCGCTTAATCAGCTCCGTGATATCAAAATCCGATTTATTCAATATCAGGCTCTCACTTTCGTACCTGGAAAGCTTTTCAATATCACCCACCATCCTATTCAGCCGCATGGTCTCCTCATGGCAGCTTCTCAGGGTTTCCTCATCCGCTTCCATCACAGCATCTATCATTGCCTCCAAATGGCTTTGCAGAATAGCAAGCGGGGTTCTGAGCTCATGGGCAACATCTGCAGTCAGCCTTTTTCTCAGGCTTTCCTGGTTCTGCAGCGTTCCAGCCAAGCCGTTGACTGTTTCGATCAATTCGCTGAGCTCCTTGGTGTTTGACCTTTCGAAGCTTCTGTCGGAATAATAGCCTTTGGCTATGGAGCGTGCTGTGTGTATTACACGGACAATGGGGCGGGATAAGCGGTTTGACATAATGACGCCGAATATTAACGCGATAAACAGGGAAAACAGGCCGACACCCATATGCGCCTTATTAAGCGTATTTATAAACAGTAAATCGTTATCCGTGTAATAAAAAGGGCCATAGTACCCGATATCAACCGTTCCGATGCTTTCTCCGCCTGCAGTCAGTGAAAAGCTGTTTTCCAGAAATCCGCCCTTCCAATTGGGATAGCGGCTGATCATATTTTCCGAAAGATGTGCGATAATCTGCTCACACCGGCCGTTATTATAAGTCATCGCATCCCAGACCGGTTTGCCGGCGCTGTCATTTATCTTAATGATCAAACCTTGCTCCAATGCACTTATGCCAATATTTTGTATCACGCCGGTCTCCCATTTTCCGTCTGCTTCATATTGTTTTTCTATCATATCCACAATTCTGCTGTTTTTTTGTTCCTGATTCTGCATGACATAGTACCTGAACTGCTTTTCCAAAAAGAAATTTGAAACGATACTGATCAGAAAAACGCATATGGCCGCAACTGCAATGTGTGAAAGGGATAGCTTCGTTCTCAGACTATGCTTCATTTAATCACCACCAAACCGGTATCCTACACCATGTACCGTCAGGATATAACATGGCGTTTTGGGATCTGTTTCGATCTTCTGTCTTAGGTTTTTAATATGTGAGTCAATGGTGCGGTCAAACCCATAAAAGTCTTCGCCTAAAGCGATGGTAATCAGTTCATCCCTGGTAAATACCTTTTGAGGGTATTTGACCAGGGTTGTCAGAATTTTATATTCATTGGGCGTCAGATTAAGGACTTCTCCCTGCTTCTTGACCTCATGCTTCTGATAATTGATAATCAAGTCCTCATTATAAAAAGATAGGGTGTTGCACAACGGCACGATATCTTCTGCGCTTCTTCTGATCAATGCTGCGATGCGTGCTACCAATTGCCTGGGGCTGAAAGGCTTGGTCATGTAATCATCAGCACCGATGTCGAGCCCCTTCAGAATATCCTCTTCCTCAATTTTTGCAGTCAACATGATAATCGGTACGCGCGACTTTTTTCGCAGCCGTTTGCAGACATCTTCACCCGGGACATCCGGCAGCATCAAATCCAAAATAACCAATGCCGGATTTACTTTCTCAAAAAGCTGCAAGGCTTGTTCCCCGTTATAGGCCTCATATGTAACATAACCGCAGTTTTTCAGATATGACTTGATGACGGTTACAATTTTCTCTTCATCGTCTACAATCAACACCTTTATTTCACTTGGCTGCATA
Organism: Calditrichales bacterium MX18-03; assembly: GCA_021083345.1. Classification (GTDB taxonomy): domain Bacteria; phylum Bacillota; class Clostridia; order Lutisporales; family Lutisporaceae; genus JAJGRE01. The sequence continues at coordinate 489,186 of JAJGRE010000002.1, forward strand.
TACTCACTCCTCTGCTAAAATCTTGCAACACCATTGGCCAGTAACAGCAGGACCGTACCGGCCAGGCCGATGCAAAGCGCCCATTTCAAGGCTTTCTTAGTCCTATGCCTGCCCTTCGGCATTTTTGAATCATGGAGATGATTAAACTCTTCCATGGTCAGTGGCGTAAAGCCCTTAAACCGTATAATTTGTTTCAATTCTTCCAGACTTATGCGGTTTACATCAAAGGCTACGTATATTTTCGAAGTATCAAGGCTTGCTGTAACCTCTTTCACACCTTGGATGATTCCCAATGCGCTTTCGATTCTGTTCCCACAGCTTGTACTCGTCATCCCTGTGACAGGGATAACTTCCTTAATCATTCTTGTTTCCATACTACCGCTCCATTCCATTCCTATTTGCAATGAAGTCGCTCCTAGTGATCTTATCATAACAAGAAATTATGGAGATTTTATGACGAATTAAGAATAGTATTTGTCCTGTTTTCTTCATAAAATCTCCATAATTTTTACATATAATAAAAACAGTGCTAATATTTTTTTCAAACTTTCTCCCCATTGTCTTTCGCAATGGGGTCTTTTTTATATGGCTCTATAAAGCAAATGCCGCTCTTAAGCGGCATTTTTCTACTTTTTCCATTTTTTGAAGTATTCACTGTTGTCTGATAAAAAGGCCTTGGAAATGACGATTTTTTCACTGTCCTCCGTTTTGTTTTCAGACATTACAGGTACCGGATTACAGCCATTCTTGATTTTTTCTATGTCATCAATCCGGAATACATTACCACAGTTCTGGCAGACCACTTTGTCTCCCTGCTGCTCGTAGTAACCGCGCCCTGAATCAAAGCATACCTGACAAGTGTTAAGTGCCGTTCTTACCGTACCGTCACTTGCCTTCACAGCGATGACCTCCATGTAGATTCCATCTGCTTTGTAAGGATAAAACTTAACCTTTTCCGTTACTTCACTTTTTTGAATCGTTAAATCTTCGCTGCTGCCTGCCGCATTATTCTGCTCTTGTGTTATTTCACCCTCGGCAGCAGCTTGCTTCCCATCTGCATTTTTGAAAGTAAAAATCAAAATGACTGCGACAAGGAGGATGCCTGCAAGCATTATACCCTTATTGATGCCCGACTTTTTTTGCGCCTTATTTTTATTCTGTTTACTCATATTATTACCACCTCTGAATTTTTCTTTTCAAATGATACTATAACAGGTATTTATGAAGATTTTATGAAGGAATTGCGCCTCCATTAAACGAAGAGGCGTCTGATTTAACTGACGCCTCTCTCTATTTATTCAGGTTTGTTGACCGGGTTATTGGGATCCGGTTTATATACTGATTCAAAGTCCGTATATATCACAGCTTGCATCATGCCTGCCGACGCATGGTGCAATTCGTGGCAGTGCTGCACCCAGTTACCGGTATTGTCTGCATTGAAGGCTACTTCATACGCCTCTCCAGGCTTGATCAACAGCGTATCCTTGATTATTGCCGCACCAGTCAGAGGCATTCCATTCCTGGAAAGCACCTGGAAGAAGTGGCCGTGCAGATGCATCGGATGATCCACCTGGCTGTTGTTGATATAAGTAAGCTTCACCACATCTCCTGTCTTGACCTGAAGCGGCGGTAATTCCTTGAAGACCTTTCCGTTAATTGTATATTTCAGGGTGTTGTCCGCCGTATCAGTTCCCAGTTCAACCCGCTGGTCCACAGAATAGCTTTGCTCAAGGCTGAATTTACCTGTTCCCGGACTGCCGTAATTAAAGAGATTAAACACTGGAAATTCGGCAATCAGAGGCTCACTTACCCTATTGCCGGTTCCATCCGTCACATTAAAGGGGATCTTTAACTGATCGTTATATGCGTTGTCATCATGAGCGTCGATTACAAAGCTGTCACCTGAAGCAACGGTAAATTCAACATCGTATCGTTCTCCGGGCGCTATCATGATAATCTGATCCTTTATCAAAGTTGCATCGTTGATATCTTGTCCATCGGTACTTACGACCTTTATATCCTGTCCCGGAATATGAATGCCATGGGTCCGGTAGCCTGCATTGATGAACCGCAAATGGACCACTTCACCAACCTTGGCTTCAAGCGGTGTTATCAGCTCGGCTGATTTTCCGTTTACCGTATAGATGTCATACATATAGGCCATCATTTGCTCCTCTTCCATAACCTGATCACCGCCGGCTGCCGGCATTGTCATGACGCTATGGCTGCTGTCTGTCGAAGCCGACATATCCGTTCCGTTGTGTCCGCCTGTTTCGCTGTCTCCGCCCACACCCGCCTCGGGATTTGACATCCACTCGTCCAGTATCAGCGAGTAATCCCTGTCTATCCTTCCTTGATCCGCCGGCTCTACGATAAGTGCCCCATAGAGCCCCTTATCCACTTGCTTTGCACTCTCCTGGTGGGAATGATACCAATAGGTACCCGGTACATCCGCAGAAAATTCATAGACAAAAGTTTCACCTGGACCTACTGCATCCTGATTAAGCCCGGGTACGCCGTCCATTGCACTCTTCAGCGGGTATCCGTGCCAGTGGATGGTTACAGGTTCTCTAAGATTGTTTTTCAGTTCAACCTGCACAAAATCCCCTTGCTTTACCCGAATCTCGGGACCGGGAACATTTCCGTTAAAGGTCCAGGCTGCCATGCTCATGCCATCCTTCAGCCGGATATTGGTTTCAAGTGCTGTCATTTTAAACTGTTTTATAGGTTGTCCCTGCCTTGGCTTCACTATCCCTCTTGCATAGTCATGCTTACCGGCTTTTGCAGCATCTGCCGGCGTTCCGGACATGTTATGCGGATTGCTGACCGGCGTAGCCGTCTCGCTTTGCTGTACAGCAGCTTGTCTGCTGTACAGCATTTGCGTCCGGTTAAAGGTTATCACTGCAAAAACAACCACCACCGCTGCAATCAAAGCCAAAATAATGATTAATCGATTGCCCATGGCTCTACATCATGCCCATTCCGCCGCCTGAGCCGCCGCTCATTGAGCCGGAACCGCCACTCATAGAGCCACCGCTCTGGGGCATGCTGTTCTGCATCATATTGATCTGCTGCTGCATCATCATCATTTGCTGCTGCATTTGGTTCATCATCTGCATCATTTGCATTTCATTGGGCATCCCCATACCGTTCATCGGCATGTTACTCTGCATTGGCATATTCATACCGTTCATTGGCATATTGCCCTGCATTGGCATATTCATACCATTCATCGGCATGTTACCCTGCATATTGCCCATTTGCATATTGCCGTTCATGTTCATATTTCCCTGAGTGCTCATACCACCTTGCATGTTCACCCCTTGCATGTTCATATTTGCCATATTGTTTTGCTGCATCGCCTGTTGCTGCATTTGTGCATTGTAGCCGCCCAAGCTGCTGTTTGATATCAATCCCAGCACCGCCATGCTGACCAATATGCCTATGAAAGAGAAAACTGCCAATTTAAACCATCCATTGTTTGCCATAATAAAACCTCCTAAATTTTTATTCATAGATCTGTTATTATTTTTCATAACCGTTTGTCCTGGCTTTTTACTGCTTCCCCGGCTTGTGATAAAGCCGATGAATCCCCACAAGGCCAGACCGGAACCCAGAAATAAAAGCACCAGCAGGACAAACATATACAACTGACCCAGCGAGCCCAGAATACTCATTTGTTTCACTCCTTACTTGATCCAAACTATTCCCAGTATGACTGCACCGCCTATAATGAAGGGAAGCAGGAGGAAAATGGCCGCGGTCGTCAAATAGCTTAACTGAAAGATAATGGGGGACTGACCCTGGTGATGGCTGTGCATTTCACGCATTTGCTCCTGGTATTCCATACCGTTGATCAGGTCATAGATTGTAATACCGGACAAATGCTTTCCCTTCATCATGTTTCCCATGCTTGTATCCATCATGGATGCCTTAGGCCCTGCCGGAGCGTTCCAGAGCAGGAACAATACGCTGATGACAAGTGCGGTGAAAATAAAAGCCAGCCGCCAGAAGTTAATTTTCTTTTTGTTTAGCATAGGCATCCCTCCGCTGCATCAATCTGACCCCAAAACCCATTAGAAGACTGACGATCATAACCGGCACTGCAATCCTTGAAGAAAGCGCTATAACCGAAGCAACCATTCCGCGTCCTTCCATGTTCATGATGACACCCATCATGGAGTTGTCCATGGCGTTCATCATCCCCATCATGAACCTCATGACTTCTGCTTCTGAGGGACCCGGTTTCAGAATCGAAATGACAACACCGGCTGCCAGGAAGAAGAAAAAGATTGCCATAAACCAGACAAACACCTTAAACCATGGTTTTTGAAGCATGTTCTCAACCTCCTATGCTTTCTGCTTTCTGCTGTCCGCCTTTTTCGGCCAGGTAAGCGCATGACATTTCATGTAAATGTGCCATATGACGCTGGCCAGGGCAATGTATGAAATATACTCATGTACAAACAGAGCAAATCCGATACCTGCCATATTGAATTCGATACAGATCCAGATCAGCGCACCTGTGATTATCAGGATCAGCGTAACGATGAAGGTGAACAGTTGGTAACCGCTTCTCCCTATAACGTGCCACGCCAGATATTTATTGTCATTTCTAATGCTTCGCCATACTTCATAAACAATGGAAGCCAGAGTCACAATCACAAACAGGCCTGCCGACAGTCGATGGACATAATCTGCAGTTGCATAGCTGAAATTCAATATCCATCCGTATTTAGCCCCAACCATGGCGAACCCGCTGATAGCAAGCAAAGCCCATAATATGGCATATAGCCAGTGAACAACGAAGTCAAACCGGATATTCATGGTTCTCTCCTTATCCTACGTCTTTACCGCAATTAGGGCAGCATTTCCATTCTGTTTTCAGTTCCAAACCACAGCCTGCACACTGTGCTGCAGCTGCCTGTCTTCTGAAGTCAAGCTTCACGTAGTTTTGCAGGATATAAGCTGTTATGCCGGTGAAAAGCCCTAGTACCGAAATAACCAAAAGCAACTTTACCAAAAGGGTGAGAAGACCGGATAGGCTAAAACCGCTCATATTGCTGTAGTGATTCCCGTATCCGCTCCCCATCCCGAAAAGTCCGTTAAAGACCGGCAATACCAAAGTTAATGCAAGGACTATCAGAATGATGATCGATGCTATTTTCAAAATCGGATCACGCTTTATTGTATCAATCATTTTTATTTCACTTCCTCCAAACAGATATTTCCTTGCCAATCTGACAACCGTCATGATGCCTATAACCAGGACAGCTATAAGCAGCAGCTTTACAAGCAGGGCTATGATATAACTCAGCGTAGCGTCCAGCGAATACCCGCCGGACATGCCATGCTCCATTCCACCGGTGTTTCTCCCGAACATCACGTTGAATGCAAAGCCGAATCCCAGTATCCCGAGCAGTATAACGGCAATCGTTTTTAACAGCGGATCATTCTTTATGCTTTCCCACATCTTGCATCTCTCCTTTCTCGATGTCCCTTCTTCATGCCTTTCGTGACGGGGAGGTTTTCAGCAAGCTGAATACATAACCTAGAATTCCGAGAATGAAGATTGTCACGAAGATGACCAATACGATACTGATTACAGACTGCAGATTAAGATTGCTGAACAAATTGCCATACAAACCGGCAGATGGTGCTGTTGCATGGTTCATGACTGAAGCGTCTGCTGCTGCAGTATTCACAGAGTTAATGTAAGTCTGCGCGGTATTGGCTGTCAGTATCGCTTGCTTCGTCAGGCTATCGCCCAACAGGTTCAGCGCCGCTACGCCGTTAGCCAGCTTATAAATGCTCTGATGGATCTTGCCCATCCGCTCTTTGTCATATACCAAACCGTTCTGGGATATATAGGGGTTGAGATTAACCAGATTTGCCGACTCGTTGATATAATTCAGCGCCTGGCTTAATTTGTTTTTGCTCTGTAAGGTCAATGTATATTGGTTTGCATAGTATTGAGCCGGGTTCAACACATTGACGCTGGCATTTTCAGCCTGCATGATAAACTCATTTTTCAGCTGATCCAAAAGCTGCATACCCACCGCTAACTTATACAAACCGGAATGCAGCTGTTCCATTTTGGCCGGATCATATTTTGTTCCCATATCCATCGTCGTGCTCATTGTGCTGCTGTCAGGCTGCGCCATGGTTGTATTGCTGTTCTGCGGGAATATGTTGATGGTGGTATTTCCCTGCACTCCCGGTATCTGCGTTGCACCCGGCTGGATACCTGGCAGTGCGGCACCTGCTGCCTGTGCTCCGTTTTGCCCTGTCATACCGCTCATATCCGGCATGCTCATGTTGCTGTCGTTACTTGCAACTGCTGCTTCACTGACTGCATAGGGATCCAAAGTCATCAACTCAACGGCTTCTTTCAGAGCAGCGATAGCACCGTCCAGATTGTCCTTATTCTTGATTGCCAATGCGGTTATCTCCGTGGCCGCACTTAAGCCTGGCTGCCCATTGACGTTCTGCTGCGCATTGCTGTTCTGTCCACTGTTTGCAGTACCATGCTGCATTCCTTGTTGTGTGTTGCTTGCCGTACCATCCTGCGAACCCGGTTGATTCTGAGCCGCATTCGTATTGGTATTAGCCGGCTGTACGGACTGTTCAGCCTGAGCGGTATTGTTTCCCATTCCCGCATGACTAAGATCAGGGTTCAGATAGCTGTAACCGATATACCCAAGTCCGCCGAATATTACGATGAGCAAAACAAATACTAAAAAACCGTTAATGAATTTTATCATTGTGCATTCCCCCTTTTTTCTTTTTTCATTTTTCAATGACTTCCAGGAAAACAATAACGATGCACGTCTTTCACCGATGCTTCCATTTTAGATTTTAAATATGTAGAATTTATGGATTTCTGATTTTTTTGTGGGGATTGCAAAAAAAGAGCCAAAAAAAGTGCACCTCCAAATATTAGATTTTTGTCTAACATTTGGGGTGCACTTTTTTTGGCTCTATAAAAAATTCATAATGAAAATTGACGTAATCACGACTCCAATTACATAAACCAGGCAACCGGGTCCACCTAAGAGACCCCTGCCGCAGCCTCTGCCAAAGAAGCCTCCGCCGCCTCCGCAACCCATAAAGATACCTCCTTTTCTTACATGCCGCCCATCATGCCATTCATCATACCCATGCCGCCTTTCATGCCCATTCCACCCATCATACCGTTCATCATACCGCTCATCCTGCCCATGCCGCCCTGCATGTTCATACCACCCTGAATGTTCATGTTTCCGTACATGTTCATATTGCCATTCATATTGTTTGGCATATACATGCCGTTCATGGGCATCCCATACATGTTCATATTATTATAGTTGCTCCCGTAACCCATGTTCATACCATTATAACCGAAGCTGCCTATTCCCATCAGTATCACAAAGCTTAATACGATTCCTGCCATGGATACGATTGCCAGCTTAACCCAAGGACCTCGCATCATATTCATTACCTCCCTAAAGTATTTTTCGTGTAGTGCTGCTATTTATGCTGTCTTTATCACAATCTCCTTACCACAGTGCGGGCATATCTTCCAGTCTACATTGAGCTCATAGCCGCATGCGCTGCATTTTCCCTTTATGCCGGTGCCTCTCAAAGTGCATTTTACGGCTTCAATATCTTCTGCGGTAAATAAGTTCTTCGCCCATACGCCAATCCCGACAATCATGCTTATGACAAATACTGCGAAAAGCACCTTAACAAGCAGGTATAACCAATAAGCGAAAGATGTACCGTATCCGAATCCGCCGCCCATGTACATGTGACCGCCTCCATAGACTCCTCTTGTGTGATAGCCTAAACCCAGTCCCGTACCCATCAGCAGTGAACTGATCAGCCATAGACCGACAAGTCCCAGTAGTGAAACAACAATTAGTTTTTTTAACATATCCTGTCTCATGATTTAAACTCCTTCCTTCCACTGTTATTCTTTTCATCAATATACATTGCAATCCTTATGCCAAAGTGCCACTTCAGAAACTCTTTCCATAAAATAAGGCTATAATGTTTATAAAATACTGAAGTTGTAGGTTTCTTCATTACTTTGCCTGCATTTTGATATCCTACACCTTTTCAAATAGCCGCTTTTTCGTCCATCCAAACAATGACTGTGCGAAATCACACACCCCGTTGTTCAAAAACACACAAAAAGTAAAAGGACCAACAAAATCATTGTTGATCCTTAGGCCGATAATAAACTGCATCTTATAACCCGAATTTCTCCATTCTATATATCAATGCATGGCGTGAAATGCCCAGAAATTTTGCTGCTTGTGTCTGATTGCCTCCTGTACGCTCCAAAGCTTGTCTGATAAAGCTTTTTTCAACTTCTTCCAGCTCAATGCCCTCTTCGGGCAAAACAAACAGTTCCTGCTTCTCATTGTAAGCGCCTCGTATTACCTCCTTGGGAAGCAATGCAGGATTGATCTGCCCCTCCTTTGAAAGAATCACCATCCTTTCGATGATATTTTCAAGCTCCCGGATATTTCCTGGAAAATCATACTTCATCAGAATTTCCAGTACCCTTATGTCCATCGCAACTTTACCTTTTTTCAATTCATTTCCGTACTTACCGATAAAGTAATCGACCAAAAGCGGCAGGTCTTCCTTCCGCTCCCTAAGTGAAGGTATATGTATCGGTATTACCTTCAAACGGTACAGCAAGTCCTCTCTGAACTTGCCATCCTCCGTCATCTTATCCAGGTTCCGGTTGGTTGCCGCCAGAATCCTCACATCGGCTTTCAATACTTCCGTCCCGCCCACTCGTTCAAACTCTTTTTCCTGCAAAACCCTTAACAGCTTGATCTGCAATGCCGGACTGATTTCACCGATCTCATCCAAAAACAAGGTGCCCTCTTGAGCCCGGTCAAAACGTCCGGGCTTTCTTGCCTGAGCCCCTGTAAAAGCACCCTTTTCGTAACCGAAAAGCTCACTCTCCAACAGGTTCTCGGGGATCGCACCGCAGTTCACCCGGATAAATGGCTTATCCCGCCGCGAACTTTTCTGATGGATAGCTGCGGCTGCCAGCTCTTTACCGGTCCCGCTTTCACCTGTAATCAGAACTGTAGCATTGGTATCTGCAACCCGGCTTATCAACTCGTATACTTCCTGAATTTTTCTGCTGTTGCCTATCATTTTTCTATCAAATACATTGGCTATTTCATCACGAAGGTAATCAACCTCTCTGCTCAGCTCATCTATATTGAGTACCTTTCGGATTTTCAGCTTCAGCTCTTCGATGTCAAAGGGTTTGGGGATGTAGTCAACGGCACCTAGCTTCATTGCAAGAACAGCAGCCTCGGTATTGCCGTGAGCCGTTATTATGATGACAGGGGTTTTGTCGTTGATCTGCCTGACCCTCCGCAATACTTCCATGCCGTCCAGCTTCGGCATTCGATAATCCAATATTATAAGATCCGGCTCACTGTCAAGGAACTGGTTAAAGGCATCTTCTCCGTCAACGGCTTCTACGGCATCAAAGCCGGCTTCCTTCAGGTTTTTCTGCAGTACCCACCGCATATTCTTTTCATCGTCTGCTATTAGAACCTTTTTCATACCGAAGCGTCCGCCTCCTTTTTTGCGGGCAACAGCACCACGAAGGTCGTACCCTGCCCAACCTTGCTTGCTACATTGATTATCCCGCAATGCTCATCCACAATCCTGTGTACAATAGAAAGGCCTAAGCCTGTACCTTCCTCCTTCGTCGTGAAGAAGGGATTGAATATCTTTTCCAAATTCTCTGAAGAAATCCCCATCCCGCTATCCTGAATTATGATGCGTATATGATTGTCCTCCACATAGCAGGTTGACAGCGTCAGTGTCCCGCCATGAGGCATCGCCTCAACTGCATTAAAAATAATATTGATAAACGCTTGCTTCAGCAAGTCCATATCGCCTTCGATATCCGGCACTTGATTCTTCTCAAAGACCATTTCAACCTGGTGCTGCTCCACATATTTCTTTACAATGATCAGCACGTCATCCAGAATGTAATTGATAGAATACCGACCTGTTTTGCTTTTGCCCGGCTTAGCGAAATCCATCAAAAGCTTGACGATCCGATTAGCTCTTTCGATCTCTTCGTCGATAATCTCCAGCTCCGTTTGCGCTTCCGGGTTATTTTTCAGTTCATTCCGCATTGTCTGCTCAATGGCTTTTATTATTGCCAGGGGGTTCCTGATTTCATGGGCAATGCCTGAGGATAGCTCACCGAGTGCCGCCAGCTTATCATTCCTTTGTATGTGCTGCTGCAGTCTCTTCAGCTCGGTTATGTCTTCGATGATAATAACCAGGCCCTTATTGGTGTTATTATAATACAGCGGAAACAAGCTGATGTCCAAGTTCATTTCACCCAGTTCCCTGCTAATATCCACCTGCGTTTTTTCCGGTTTGTTCTCGCATGCAGATTTTATAATTTTGTCTTTCATATTCTCACAGCACGCAAATATCTCATAAAAGCTCTGTCCGATGCAGTCACCTTCTACATTGAGAATCTCTTTTGCCCCTTGATTGATAATGGTTATCAGCATATCCTTATTAATGACAACGACACCGCTTTTTATGCTTTCAATAATACTATTTGAATAGTTCTCCATGATCATATAGCGACCCAGTTCTTTCTCAAGCACCGTAATTTTTAGGTTTTTCTTCTCTGTAAGGATCCCAGCAAGCAAACTGACGGAAAAGAACAGTGCAATATCAAAAAGCTCTCCAACCGCTTGCTCACCTACACGAAGTGAAAGCAGGATATGGGGTGAATAGATCATACTAATGATGATCGCTGTAAGGATACTGCCTTTATAGCCATATCTGAAGGCAGCCAGAAGAATCGGGAAAATATACAGCAGCCTGTAGAAGCCGGGTAATGGTGTATCCAGGCTATTGTTGTAATAATGGACGGCACTGATGGCGGCAATCAGAAAAAGTACACTCATTTCATATGCAAATTTTCTAGTGAAATGCTTCAATGCGACTCCCCCTGCTCCGGCCTTTTTTCACAGTAAGGACAGTACTTCCAGGCAACATCCAGCTTTTCTCCGCAGTGAGGGCACTTAACGTTTAAGGTTTCTCGGCAAATAGGGCAGACATTATAGTTTTTTTCAACCGGGCTGCCGCAAGATGGGCACTTCTTCCCATTTTCCTGCTTACTGCTGCCGCTGTTGTCAACACGGTAAATTGCAATATAATAGATCAAGGCTGCAATCACGCTTAAAAGAAGGAGTGTCATTTACCATCACCCTTTCTTCCTTCGATTCTTGTACCGCAGCCGGGACATATTTTCCAAGTCTCGCTCTCGATTTCCAACCCGCACTGCCTGCATTTCCTGCTTGTTTGAGCCGACATGATCAATGCTGCCAAACCGGCTGTCGCCAGTATCACAAGGATCATTACCAGGTATCCGGGATTAAAATAATAACTGTAATTATTCATTCCTCTATGCATCATACCCATTCTCGGGGTTTGGTAGGCCATAAAAGGCATAACCATGTTATATATGAGCAGAAGTGCAATGATTGCCAGAACGATGTATAAAGCCGTTTTTCGAACATTCATAAAAACACCCCCTAGCATTAATTCCAATCAATTTATATTGCAAATTACATGCCAATCCGATTCATCCCTTACATATTCCTTATTCTATTCTACACCATATTGCACGAAAGAAATAAGTACTAACGTATAAAAAATAAAAAGGACCTACTGCTTTTCTGCTTCAGTTCAGAAGTCATACCGCAAGGTCCTTTCCCATTTTTCCCATGGCTGCTTGACATTCAAGCATTCATATCAGCGTTTGCAGGATCATCCGCACTGTAATTGCCCACGCAGGACATATTGATTTCGCATGCTCTACCTCAGCAAGCAGCTCATCCGCAAGTTCAACATCCAATGATACGGACTTCCCGTCATAATCCGCTCTAAAGACATCGGGGCATGCGGTTCCTTTTTATTCTTACAGCTTCTAAGCGCTTTTATTCAGTACCTGGCCCAAAAACCTTTTGGTCCTTTCGTGAGAGGGGCTTCCAAAAATCTTCTCCGGCGTATCGATTTCGACAATCCTGCCCTCATCCATGAAAACCACCCTGTCGGCGACCTCCCTGGCAAAGGCCATCTCATGGGTCACGATCAGCAACGTCATATCCTGCTTTGCCAGATCCCTGATCACGTTAAGCACTTCACCCACAAGCTCCGGGTCAAGGGCTGACGTGGGCTCGTCAAAAAGCATGATCTTGGGCTTCATTGCCAGCGATCTGGCAATGGCAACCCTTTGCTGCTGTCCGCCTGAAAGCTTTGAAGGATACACATCCATCTTATCGGAGAGTCCTACCTTCGCCAGCAATTCTATTGCATCCCTCTTCGCATCCTCTTGTGCTGCTTTTTTTACCACAACGGGACCCAGCATGACATTTTCAAGTGCAGTCAAATGAGGAAACAAGTTGAACCTCTGAAACACCATTCCGATTTCAGAGCATAACGCATTTACTTCCCGGTTCGCCGGCCTTTGAATGTCCCTATCATCCTGCCTGTCATCCAGCAGCACATTGTCAATAAATATTCTCCCGCTGGTAATCCGCTCCAGATGGTTGAGCGACCGGAGGAGGGTGCTTTTCCCTGAGCCGCTGGGGCCTACAATGCAGACCACTTCGCCTTTTCCCACCGTCATGTCAATACCCTTCAGCACCTCAAGCGCACCAAAGCTTTTATAGACGTTTTCAATCCTAATCATAACGTACGTTCTCCTTTTCCGTTTTGAAAGTATAAGCTAAGCTGCTTTTTCAGGCAATAGGCTTACAGATGCTTCGCAAAACGGACTTCCATTCTTGACTGCAGATAAGCCAGTACCGAGCAAAACAGCAAGTAAATGAGCGCCGCTTCGGAATAAAGCCATAACGGCTCGTATGTGCGTGCTGTAATCTGCTGTGCAACCTGAAACATCTCCGTTACGGTTATTGCCGCCGCCAAGGATGTATCCTTGACCAGGCTGATGAAGGAATTGGCCAGGGGCGGCACTGCAACCCGGATAGCCTGTGGAAGGATGACATGCCGAAGCGCCTGTCCCTTCGACATGCCAAGGGCATGGGCAGCTTCCCACTGTCCCTTGGATACCGACAGTATGGCTGCCCGTATCGTTTCGGAGCTATAGGCTCCCACACTCAGCGTAAAGCCGATGATACCCGATACCATGGCATCCAAAGTAATTCCGATACTGGGCAGGCCATAGAATATGATAAAAAGCTGTACCAGCAAGGGTGTTCCTCTTATGATCCACACATAAAACCCGGCAAAAGCTGCCAGGGGTTTTATGTGTGAGATCCTTACGATGGCAACGATAAAGGCAATCGCAATGCCAAGAACGAAGGATATGATGGCAAGAGGCACTGTAAAGGCTAACCCTGCTTTCAGCAATGGTACGAAGGAATGGATCAGTATATCGACAACTCTTGCCATTCTATCCGTCATTGGATCTCACCTTTCCTGAAATTATTTGGACACATCTTCTCCGAACCACTTTTCGGAAATCTTCAAATAGGTGCCGTCACTCATCATATCGCTTAATGCTTTGTTTACAGCCTCAACAAGCTCGACATTTCCCTTGTTGAACAGGATGCCTTGCTGATCCTTGGTGTCTGCCTGATCAACCACCTTTATCGGTGCATCCGGTCTTTGCTTCTTAAAATCCAGGTAGGATAAGCTGTCGTTGACTGTTGCATCGATGCGCTTTGAAGCCAGCAGGTCAATGGATTGGTTGAACCCGTCTACCTGAATAATTTCTGCACCGAAGGATTTTGCCACCTCAGCAAAATTACTGGTCAGGGCCTGTCCGGACTTCTTTCCCTTTAAATCTTCAAAGGTCTTGATTTCATTGTTATCCTGGTTAACCACCAACACGGCCTTAGCTACGATATACGGTGTTGAAAAATCATATTTTTCCAGTCTGTCTGCTCTAATCGTTACTTCATTGACCACCGCATCAAACCTTTTTGCATCCAGGCCGGCAAACATGCCATCCCATTTTGTTTCGATGAACTCTGCCTTAACGCCCAGTCTTTTTGCAACTTCCTCGGCAATTTCAACGTCAAAGCCTGTCAGTTTGCCGTCTTTATCATGGAAGGTAAAAGGTGCATAGGTGCCTTCTGTCCCGATTTTGATAACGCCGTCTGCCTTTATTTTATCCAGAAGGGTCTGTTCTTTGGGTTCAGCAGCAGGCTGCTCGGCAGGTGCTGCTGCCTGTTGCGGCGCACTGCAGCCGGAGAGGGCAACAACCAATACCATGATAATTGCTGTGATGGTTAGTACTCTTTTTTTCATTTTTACTCCTCCAATTATTGTTTTAATTATTATTTTTCCTATTGGAATAATGGGTTTTACTGTATGCTAACACATTTGAATGAATTGCCTTAGGCTTAAGGAGTACCAGGTAACACAGAAAACACAGATGATTTCACCGAAGGACACGGCAGGGTTTTTTAGTCTATTCAGCAATATCCAGAGTTTATGGGGTACTCAGATTATCGGTTCATGCTGGCCTAAATAGATTTCTCCTATTTTTCTCCAACAGTGCGTTCAGTGAGTATTCCGTGTCTTCAGTGTTATCCGTTCCCCTGGGCCTGGTATCCTATTCTATCTATTTATTCCTGCAGATTTCATCCTCATTCAGACTCAAATTCATGCTGCCGGTGGCGTAGCCCGTCAAATCCATGGTTACATAAAGGTAACCAAGGCTTTTCAACTTGCTCACCACCGCATCGGCATGCCTTAGAAGCTTTTCAAAATCCCGCTTGCCGACTTCGATCCGGGCAATCCTATCATGATGCCTCACCCGTAATTCATTGAAACCTAAGTCCCTGAGAAAATCCTCTGCTTGGCCGACTGCCTGCAATTTCTCCGGCGTAATCTTCATGCCGTAAGGAAACCTTGAGGATAGACAGGCAAAGGAGGGCTTATCCCAGGTCGGCAGACCATTATGCTTTGACAGTTCGCGGATGTCTTCCTTTGTGAGTTGTGTTTCCTTCAAGGGACTCCTTACCTCCAGCTCCCGCGCGGCCCGCATTCCCGGCCGGTGGTCGTTGCAGTCGTCAGAATTGGAACCATCCAGCACATACCGGATATTCTCCTTTGCCGCAATTTCCGCAAGCTTTGAAAAAAGCTCATGCTTGCAGTGATAGCAGCGATCCGGGGGGTTATCCGAAAAACCCGGTATTGCCAGTTCACTGGTTTCAATCACCAAATGCCTGACACCGGTTTGCGCTGCAAAAGCTTTCGCCTCCTCCAGCTCCCTTCGGGGATAGGTTTCCGAGCTGGCTGTAACAGCCAGCACATTATCCCCAAGTGCTTCCCTCGCAGCCCACAGCAGAAAGGTGCTGTCAACACCGCCTGAGAACGCAACCAATACGCTGCCCATTTCTCTTATGTTCTTCTTTAGTTCCTCAAGCTTATCATAAATATCTTTCATCATATTTTATACTTCCTGGAAAAGCACGGTAGACAGGTACCTCTCCCCTGTATCAGGCAGCAGCACCAGAATTTTCTTACCGGCGTTTTCCGGCTGCTTTGCCAGCTCCGTTGCCGCATGCAAGGCAGCTCCGGAGGAAATCCCCACCAGCAAGCCCTCTGCTTTCGACAGGCTGCGCGCTGCCGCAAAGGCCTCTTCATTTTTCACTCGGATAATCTCATCGATTACAGCCTTATTCAATACATCCGGAACAAAGCCGGCTCCGATGCCCTGTATCTTGTGGGGTCCCGGATTGCCGCCTGAAAGCACCGGTGAATCATCAGGCTCAACCGCAATGATCCTCACATCCGGTTTGCGCTGCTTCAACACTTCGCCGACACCGGTTATGGTTCCGCCTGTTCCTACGCCGCCTACAAAAATGTCGATATCACCTTCCGTATCGCGCCAGATTTCTTCTGCCGTCGTCTTTCTGTGAATCTCGGGATTTGCAGGGTTCTTGAACTGCTGGGGCATATATGCGTTAGGTGTCTCTGCGGTCAGCTCCTCCGCTTTGCGGATAGCACCCTTCATGCCTTCCGGTCCCGGTGTCAGAACCAGCTCAGCGCCTAATGCGGCAAGCAGGTTTCTTCTCTCTACACTCATGGTCTCCGGCATAGTGAGTACCAGCCTGTAGCCCTTAGCTGCCGCTACAAAGGCCAATGCGATGCCGGTATTGCCGCTGGTGGGCTCAATAATGACGGTATCCTTATTGATCAGGCCTTTATCTTCAGCGTCCTTGATCATGGCATAGCCGATTCTGTCCTTTACGCTTCCAGCAGGGTTGAAATACTCCAATTTTGCCGTTATTGTGGCCTTAAGCCCCTGCTTTTCATTGTAATTGGCCAGCTCCAGTAAAGGCGTATTTCCGATCAGTTCCGTCAGGTTCTTTGCTATTTTTGACATTTTTATTTCCTCCTTGTTTAATGTTAAGGGACACACCTTGCTCCAGCAGGGGGTATTCCTTTTACGTTAAGGAATGTCCCTTGTAGGTTAATTATTTTTCCTATAGATTTAGTTGGTATTCCACCAAGCAACAGGCTTAAGCATTGTCGCTTAAGCTTAAGTTTCTTGCATGCGCTGCTGCTTGAACCTAAATGTAAAACATATGGTATTCCGATTTTGTCATTTTCTTATAGTCTTCCACCAGCTTCTCCAGCGTGATGCCATCCACAACTTCATTTATACTGGCATTTATACTGTCCCATACAGCGCCTTTTATACAGGCCTCTGTCTTGTTACTCTGTTCTCCTGCAGCCGTCTTGTCGTCTATGACCGACAGATCACCTTCCAATACCCGCAGAATATCGCCTACCGTTATGCCTGCTGCGCTTTTCGCCAAGACGTAACCTCCCTGGGCACCTTTGATGCTATTGATGAGGCTTGCTTTCCTCAAAGATGAAAAGACCTGCTCCAGATAGTTTTCCGAGATTCCTTGCCTTTCAGCGATACTTTTCAATGCCACGTGGTCAACGGCTGAGTTGACGGCCAGATCCACCATAGCCCTGAGTCCGTACCTTCCTTTTGTAGAAATCTTCATTTGCGCCACCTTTTCCTACTAATCCTATAGGTTTTATTATTAACTAATATACACTATAAACCCATATTTGTCAACGCTATCAAATAATTATTCCGATATTTTTTCTCCATATTATCTACATATTCACGTATTATTATAAAAGCATCACAAGAGGAAGGTGGTTAAAAAATGTACGATCAAGTCGATCCTGCAAAAGAAGGAAATATAAATTCAAAATCTTGCCATAAAAAGAGTAAGCTGCATGGTGCTTTGATGCTGCTTTGCTGCTTTTTGCCCATAGCTGCCCTGGTATTTTTCAATTACCGTGGAAGTACGGGCACCAGCATTGGACAGGTAGTTCCATATCTTATGATCCTGATTTGCCCTTTAAGCCATATTCTGATGATGGCCTTTATGCGCGACGGCAAAGGCAAGTGCCACTAAGCCACTTGCAGCGCCAACGCTATAATATCGCTGACGACGGCGCTGCCAGTGGGCATTTCACCGGCACCCTGCCCGTAAAACATCAGCTCATTGACGGCATTTCCCTTGACCAGCACAGCATTGTTGACCCCGCTTACACCGGCAAGGGGATGGTTCAAGGGAATCACTTCGGGGCATACTTTCAAGCGGTATGTCCCATTGATCTTCTTGGCACTGGCAAGCAGTTTGATGCAGAAATCCGCTTCCCTGGCAGCTGCAATATCACGCTGTGTCACACCTGTTATCCCCTCTGTCTGTATGCTCTTTACATCAAGCTTTAGTCCAAAGGCCAGATAAGCAAGGATCGCCAGTTTGTTGGCAGCATCAACGCCCATGACATCTGCCGCCGGATCTGCCTCCGCATAACCCAGACCTTGCGCTTCCTTCAGCGCCGTGTCAAAGTCCTTCCCCGACTCCGTCATCCTGGTCAGAATATAATTGGTCGTACCATTGAGAATCCCCGTAATCTCCAGGATAGCGTTAGAAAGCAGGCTTTGCTGCAGCGCACTGATAATGGGAATACCGCCGCATACGCTGGCTTCATACTTTATCGTTCTTCGCTGCGCGTCTGCCGCTGCAAAGATATCACTCCCATGCTGTGCCAATACGGCTTTATTGGCCGTGACCACCTGTTTTCCCGCCTGTAATGCACGGATGATATAATCCCTTGCCGGTTCAATACCGCCGATGACCTCAACAATGATGTCAATACTGGGATCGGCAACAATGCTTTCGAAGTCGGTAGTCAATATTCCCTCCGGCAGCTCCACCGCCCTTTTCTTTTCCGGATTTTTCACAAGAACCCTGGCCACCTCCAGGCAGCAGCCTGCCTTTTCTTCAATCATAGGACCGTTGTCCCGGAGAATTTTCCAGGTACCGGTCCCCACCGTCCCCAGTCCCAACAAGGCAACTCTGACTTTTTTCATACTGTGCTCCCACCTTTATACAATTTCAATCAATCGATTTCCCCCAGATTGTAGGGCGTTTCCTGATAAACATAGTAATTCAGCCAGTTTGAAAAAAACAGGTTGGCATGCCCGCGCCATGTTACGACGGGCTCTTTTGCGGGATCATCCCCGGGATAGTAGTTCCTGGGTACTTGAATGGGCAGCCCGGCATTGGCATCTCTGTCATACTCGGCTTTCAATGTCAGGGGATCATATTCCGAATGACCGGTTACAAAAATCTGTCTTCCTGTCTTGGTCCCCACAATGTAGACGCCTGCTTCCTCCGAATCCGACAGAAGTTCCAGGCCTCCAACCGCTTCGATATCCGCCCGCCGAATTTCGGTATGCCGGGAATGGGGTGCATAGAAGACATCGTCGAAGCCTCTGAAAAGCTTGACATTCCTGCGGTTGATCCGATGCGGGAAAACGCCGAACATTTTTTTATCCAATGCGTATTTCGGAATGCCGTAGTGATGGTACAAGCCTGCCTGCGCCCCCCAACAGATATGCAGCGTCGAGTAGACGTTGTGCAGGCTCCAATCCATGATTTCCCTAAGCTCCTCCCAATAAGTCACTTCCTCGAAGGGCATCTGCTCTACCGGTGCTCCGGTGATGACCAGTCCGTCAAACTTCTCACCCTTGATGTCTTCAAAGGTGTTATAAAACCTGAAGAGGTGCTCCTGGGTTGTGTTCTTTGACTGATGCGACACCGGATGCAGCAAGGTGATATCCACTTGCAGCGGCGAATTGCCCAGAAGCCTCAGCAGCTGGGTCTCGGTGGCAATCTTGGTGGGCATCAGGTTCAGTATGGCTATTTTCAGCGGCCGGATATCCTGATGACAGGCCCGGCTTTCCGTCATGACGAATATGTTCTCTCCGCTCAGTGTTTCCACTGCCGGCAGATCATCGGCAATATTAATGGGCATCGTCAACTCCTCCTATACTGTCTTACTCAAAGCCTGGTCCAGATCCCAGATCAGGTCCTCCACGTCCTCAATGCCGATGGACAGCCGGATCATATCCGGTGCTACGCCTGCTGCACGCTGGTCGGCTTCTGAGAGCTGCGCATGGGTGGTGCTGGCCGGATGGATCACCAGGGACTTGGCGTCGGCTACATTGGCCAGCAGTGAGAAGATTTCGAGGCTGTCGATGAATTTCTTGCCGGCTTCCACACCGCCTTTGATCCCAAAGGTAAAGATGGATCCGGCACCTTTCGGCAGGTACTTTTGAGCCAGCTCATAGTACTTGCTGTCCTCCAGGCTGGGATAGTTCACCCAGGAAACAAGTGGATGGCTGGAAAGGAACGCCGCAATGCGCTTTGCATTGGCTACATGCCGTTCTACCCGCAGGGACAGGGTCTCAAGCCCTTGCAGCAGCAAAAATGCGTTAAAGGGGCTGATGCAGGCGCCGGTATCCCTGAGCAGCTGGACCCTTGCTTTGACGATGAAAGCAGCGGCACCGAAGGTTTCGGTGTAGCTGACGTCATGGTAGCTGGGGTCGGGCTGGGTCAGGCCGGCAAACCTGCCGCTGCCTGCCCAGTCGAATTTTCCGGAATCCACGATGATCCCGCCGATAGAAGTGCCATGACCGCCGATAAACTTGGTGGCGGAATGAACGACGATATCGGCTCCGAATTCGATGGGTCTGATCAGGTAAGGTGTCCCAAAGGTGTTATCCACAATAAGCGGCAAGCCGTTTTCATGGGCAATCCTGGCCACTGCTTCGATGTCTGTCAGGTTGATGCCGGGGTTGCCGATGGTCTCTATGTAGAGCGCTTTTGTACGGCTGTTGATGGCATTTCTGAAGTTCTCCGGATCGTCGGGATTCACAAACAAAGTACGGATCCCATACTTCGGCAGGGTGGAGCCGAAAAGATTATAGGTTCCGCCGTATAAGGTGCTTGCAGCAATGATTTCATCACCTGCGCCTGCAATGTTGAGAACCGCATAGGTAATGGCCGCCGAACCGGATGCAACGGCCAGGGCGCCTACCCCGCCCTCCAGTGCGGCAACCCGCTGTTCGAACACATCCGTGGTGGGGTTCATGATCCTGGTATAGATATTGCCTGCCTCTTTAAGGGCAAACAGGTTGGCTGCATGCTCCACATTCTCAAAAACATAGGACGTCGTCTGGTAAATCGGCACCGCCCTGGAGCCGGTGGTGGGGTCGGCCTGCTGTCCCGCATGGACCTGCAGCGTGTCAAAGCTGAATTTTCTCTCACTCATTTTTAATTCCTCCTTTATATGGATATGCAAATAAAAAACCTCCTTCATAATGAAAGAGGTTGCGTTTACCCTGTAATACAAAAATAACAGTGAAAGCCCTCCCTCATCTATCAGTACATTGTACTGCAGGAATTGACACCGTTGCATTCGAATGAGAATGCTGGTTGTCGGGCTTCATCGGGCCAGTCCCTCCGCCACTCTGGATAAGAGTTTATCTTATATGCAATTTTGATTATATTACCATGAGACAAAAATAGATGTCAAGTGAGAATTTTTTATAATTTAAATTAATGTTATTCCCCATACCACCGGCTTTGCAAGCAGAAAGGGTGTCCTTTTGATGCAGGAATGACCGATGAACTTTGTATTGCCTTCCTCCAAAAGCTTCATAACAGCCGCTCCGTAGGTGATCCCTTCCGCCTGCTCAATAGGCTCAGCCTTGCACAGCCCTAATTGGCTACACGCCGTGGAGGTTTTTCCGCAGAGGTGTACAATGGCCCCCGCCAGCTGACCTTCCACCCGTTTCAGGATGTTGTAAGAGATCTTGCCGCTGATTTCCCTATAGACCTTCGGACCCACAATATCCATTGAACCCGCCGGATCACCATAGGACAGGATTTTCGCGCCTCTCCTGATCCCTTCCAGCATGTACCTGATGATATTATCCTCTATAACCTCCATCAGCCGATCAGTCTGTTCCTTGTCTTTTCTGATCTCTTTATAAAAGGTCATGGGCTCAATCAGGGAGGAAATGATGGTAAAGGGGCCCTCGATGCTGAGTGCAAC
Organism: Calditrichales bacterium MX18-03; assembly: GCA_021083345.1. GTDB lineage: Bacteria > Bacillota > Clostridia > Lutisporales > Lutisporaceae > JAJGRE01. Next base: position 510,660 of record JAJGRE010000002.1, read on the forward strand.
TGCCTCTCCTTGGTTGGATAGCAGCTCGACACTGTCCAGCACTTCCTTTATCCTGCCTTTGCCAAAATCAATCATGACGATATGCTGCATTTCTTCCAATGAACTGAAAGCATAGTTTTCCACCCTTGGACCGAACTTATCGTCCCCCAGCTTGATATGGCCACCCAAAGCCTCTGCCTCAACCGTCACACAAAATGGCACCCTGCAGATGACATCCTGCTTATAATAACGCAGCGCTGAAGCAAGAACTGCGATATCCCGACTGCTTTGATGAGCGGTGGGGAAGCTGATTCCGGTAGCAGCCTTTACCGCCTCAGGTATCTGCTCAAGATTTTCACCGCCGCATTTGAAATCTACCATTTGCTCCATCGAATCACCCCGCTATCAAGAATATTATTTCGCCAACCAGTATGCTGACACCAAACAGCAGGAGAAGAACCTTCACCGCCTTTTTCAGTTCCAAATCCTTCAATACCACCAGGATACCATAGCCGGTATTGGCACAAAGCCCGGCAATCAGAGCACCAAGGCCAATGCCCCCCTGAATGTACCCTTCTGCAAGAACAACGGAAGACATACAACTGGGAATTGCACCGATGAAGGCAGCAATAACCGGCTGAAACACGCTGTTTTTGCCCAATAGGCTGTAAAACCCTTCTGCTCCGATTCTTTCCAGTCCCAGGTTCATCAAAAACACGGTAATAACCAGAAAAACAGCAATCTTTAGGGTGTGGTAGATATTATTGATGACACTATTATCGCTCTTCCTGCATCTGGGGCAACTGCATCCGATTCCGCAGCCTTTGATCCGGTTCCGCTTTTCCTTGATCAGAGCATTGATGGCGTAACCGGCGCAAACGGCCACAATGATCTTGATAAGCAGCAGCAATGCGACCAGCCCGATCTGTTCAGGGTGCACACCCAATATGATCAACGCCTCATCCGAGCCCGCCAGAAACACAGCCAAAAGCATACCGAGAGAAATATATCCATTAGCATAGAGCTTTGCAAAAGCAACTGAAATGCCGCATTGGGGGATAACGCCAAGCAAGCCGCCGCCAAGGCAGTCAAAGCTTGAAAACCGTTCCAGCAGGCCGTTTTCCTTATTGAGCTTCAGCACGACCAAATCTACCGACAGAAATATAACGAATAAAAGCGGGACAACCCGCACAACGTCCTTTATGCTGTCGATCAAAATTTCAACCATTTGAAAATGCCTCCTGCCTTAACCTTGAAAAGCTGCTTCAGCTCCGTTTCCCTCAGACTCCTGCCGATGAGGCAAAGCTTGCCGCTGCTCTTTATGTTGCTTTGATTGATCATGTAACTGCCGTTGGTATAGCTGAAGTCGTAATAATAGTCTGTTCCCACCAGGAAGCCTTTGCCCCTCAGCACGTGACCATATAAAGGATCCGAAAGCCGGGTGAGCACCGCCTCTACTTCCTTCCGTGTAAACTTCACCGAAGTTTCGATAGCAAAGGTGTCAAATTGATTATCACTGCAAGGTTTGTATTCCGTCCGGAAAAGCGACTTGGAATCCAGCACCAGCTCAACACCGCTCAAAAGCCCTTTTATATCTTCATGGGACAACAGCTCCCAGTTGGCAGTCACCAACGGTGCATCCGCATTCAACGCTCTCAGCGAGGCCGTTATTTCATCAATGGTCTCGGCGTTTACGAACTGGCTTTTGCTCAGCATCAGCGCAGAAGCATTGGTTATCTGATCCTCAAAGAACTCGCCGAATACCTCCCGCTGTGAAAGGTAATGAACACTGTCCACTATGGTAATCAGCGTATTGATGCTGCACTGGGCTTTAAACTCCGGTTTTTGAAGCACCTCGATGATTTCGCTCAGAATGCTGATGCCGGTGGGTTCAATGATGATCCGTTCCGGTTGAAAATCCTTGATGATCCGCTCAAAAACCTTCACAAAGTCCTTTTTCATGATGCAGCAGATACAGCCGCTGGAAATCTCAAAAACCTCAAAGCCGTCCCGTTCCACCAGGTCCCCGTCGATTCCGATCTCTCCGAATTCGTTTTCAATCAGGACAACCTTGTCATTCTCATAAGCCTTCAAAAGCTTTTTGATGAGCGTGGTTTTTCCTGCCCCCAGAAAGCCTGAAATCACATCCACTTTTATCATATCGCACCTCAAAAACTCAATTCCTTGATAAAATACGGCTGAAAATCATCCCGCGTCGACAGCTCTATAACGGCAATCTCATGCTGCAGGGCTTCCATCCGCCGCAGCAACGCACTGCTTGTAAGCGCCAGCCTGGCACCTTCCACAGAAGAATTGCCGACGAAGCTGATTTCTCCCTGGAAGCCTTTCGGAATCAATCCGATTGCCTTGATGCTCTCAGGGTTGATATGGTAACCGAAAGCCCCCGCTATGACTGCTTCCCTCACCGTTTCCACCGGTACGCCGATCTCTTTCAGCAGCATTGACACCCCGGCTGCGATTGCACCCTTGGCAAGCTGGATCTGCCGGACATCCTTCTGTGTAACGGCGATATCCCCGGTAATATGAAAGGCTTTATCCCGCAGCCGGTTTCTGATGCGGTGATCCATTGCGGGATTAAACTTTCCACTCTTCAGCACCACTTCCCGTTTCACAAAAGCAGCTGCCACATCGATAAGCCCGCTGCCGCAAATGCCTGCGGGTGCAGCGCCGTCAATGGTTGTATAGGATACATTGAAATCCTCGTCGATTTCAAAGGTATCTATGGCCCCGGCCTCCGCCCTGCAGCCGCAGGAGATGTTCATCCCCTCCAAAGCCGGACCTGCAGCCGTTGAGGTAGCTGCCATCCTTCCATCGGCAATGGCAACGATTTCACCGTTGGTGCCGATATCAATAAAAACGGCTGCGTGGGTTTTCTTATCAAAAGAAGTCGCTGCCACACCTGCAAGAATATCGGCACCCACATAGCCCGAGGCTGAAGGCAGCAGTGTAATCCTGCCTTCAGGATGAATCGGAATGCCGATGCACTGAGGGATCAGCTCCTGCTTATCAATAAATACCGGCCGATATGGCGCTTTGGCTATGGGCATGGGATCAATTCCCATAAAAAGATGCAGCATGGTGGTATTGCCGGTGATCGTTACGCGATGTACCTTTTCCCTGCAGCACTCACCCGTCAGTTGACCGATCAGTTCGTTGATTTTTCCAACTATGGCATCCTTCAGATGCTCAAGCCCCTTGGGATTGGTCATGCAATAGGTGATCCGACTTAGAACATCACTCCCATATCGGGTTTGCGGATTAAGACAGGATATCCGTTTCAGGACGCTGCCATCCCTCAAATCCACCAGATAAGCGGAGACACCGGTTGTCCCAATATCAACGGCAACGCCGAGCACCTCTCTCATGCTCCCTATCTCTAAGGCTCTTTTTTCGACAGAAGCATCGACGCTCATATAGCCCCTGTCAACTGTCCTAAGCTCGGCAGGAGCCTTCTTTATCCTGACCTCCGCATCACCGGTCACCTTTGCAAGGCACGCCAAACGAACCCCCTTGCCGTCACCAATATAAGTCCGCTCCTGCTCGGTGGGTTCACTCAGGCTTCCGGCTGCCAGAACCTTGCATTTACCGCATAGACCCAGACAATTGCATGGCGTCTCAAGGAATAGGCCGGCCTGCCGTATACACGCTGATAAAGTGGTTCCTTGCTCTACTTCAATCGTTCTGTTTTCTTCAACGAAATGTACCCGTGCCATCTATCTGCAGCCCTTCTTCACGTATTCTGTCATGCTTCTCAGATTTTCAACCGGTGTGGCCATACTGAGTCCGCAAGCAGGCGATAGGATATCAGTTCCTGATTCCAGGCAATGCCGGGTAGCAGCCTCAATCTTACTCTTCTCTCCGGTATGGAGCAGCTGTGTATTGACATTTCCCATCAGTTTCGCCTTCAACCTTGCCTTTACCGATTTCAGGCTCACCACGGAGTCAAAGCTGACAGCATCGGCCTTGACCAGGTTCAAGCTATCGACAATGGTGTTGGCATTGCCGCAGATATGGATGATCACAGGCACCCCGAAGCTGTGTACGACATCAATGATCTCGTTATATAAGGGGACGGCGAACCTTTCAAAATTCCTTGCTCCCAGAATTTCTCCCGTAGCAGTGGGATCCGAAACGGCGATGACATCCGCTCCCCCCTTGATCATCTCAATGGCATATGCCTTGGAATAATTTCCGATAAACTCAAAAAAACGGTACACCCGGTCCGGATCCCGTCTCAGCATTTTCAATATGTCCAATGGATCAACCGCCGAGGTGGCGGTGCTGATATGCCCGGTAATATTACCGATAACCGGAATATCCTCGTTTTTCAGACACCTAATAGCTTCAAGCGTAACCTGCATCCTTTTGCTCTGAATCGGCGCAACACACTTTTCCATGATGGCCTCAAGGGCTGCCTGGTTGTATTCCTGCACCTTGGGTTCGATCCGTTTGTCCCCCAGGTCGATTTTCGCACCCAAAGGTTCCGATTCCACCGTCATGCAGAAGGGCACGCCATAGTTTTCAAAGCCCGTAAGGTCATGTACCCGCCGTGCTACCTCCACCATGGTATTCACATCCGCATTATGGTTCTTTTCAACATCGCCCAGCAGCTCCGTTACACTGGCATTCATCATGCCGCCGGGGCAAATGACAGGAGGCCGGTCCACCGGCACGCCTGTCAGGGCATTCATAAGCCGCTGCTTTTCGTTCATTTACTCACCTTTATTGTAATCATAAGCCCCATAGCTTCTTGCTGCATCCATCATGGCCTGGATGTGCTCAAAAGGCACCTTTGTGGGGATTTCACAGCCGCTGGATAAAAAGAAGCCGGGCTTGTAATCCTTCATGGTCTCAATGGCTTCCTTACATACCTGGTGGATCCGTTCCACCGGACCGAACAACAGATCGGTAGCCGGTGTAATATTGCCCAGGATCACAGCCCTGCCTGCCACCTTTTCCTTTGCCACCTCCAGGCTGCATTCGTCTAAGCTTACCACGTCCGTACCGGAATCCGCCATCTGGTCCACAATTTTGTGCGTCTTTCCGCAGATATGAAGGGGTATGAGCGCACCCAACTCATGCGCCAGGTCTATCAGCTCCTTGATATAGGGAAAAGCAAATTTCTGGTACATCTTGGGGCTGAATATGCTGCCTGATGCAATGGGTTCCAGGATAATCGGCATGGCGCCGTGCGCCACTACTTCACGGATGAAGTTCTTGCAGCTGTCGGTAGCCATTCTGAGCAATGTATGGCAAAGCTCCGGATTGGCATAGGTATCCTTGGCAAAGCGTTCTGTTCCTCTGAGTGTCGCAGCTGTAGAAACCGGACCTGAGAAACAGACGGAAAGGAAAACCTTGTCACCGATATTCCGGTTCAGGATGTCCAGGGCTTCATAAAAAACAGGAAATTTCCCGTCGTGCTTTTCTGCTACCTTGATCTTGCTCAAGTCCTCAATAGAATTGACTGCCGGCACCTCACTGTTGGCCGGTTCGTCGTCCGAGTAAACCAACTCGGCTCCCATAGCTTCTGCAACGTAGGAGCAATTTGTAAAAAGGTATACCAGATCAAACCCGAATTTTTCGTAGGCAGCAATATAGGATTTTGCCATAACCTCAGGATCCAGCTGGAATTCCATAATGTTTTTGCCTATCAAATGTGCTGCATTGCTTGTAACGATAGGCATGCAAATGATACGGTCCAGCGGCTTCCCTTGCAGGAACGCCAGCACCCGTTCTCTTGGCGTTAATATATCTTCTCTGATCTGCATCCTATGACCTCCCCATTATCTCTTTCACTCTTCTTACGGCTTCGCTGGCATCCTTCGTATAGAGGTCAGCGCCTATCCTGTCGGCAAAGCTCTGAGATATGGGGCCGCCGCCGATCAGCACCTTGTATTTGTCCCGGATGTTCTTTTCCTTCAGCTTATCGATAACGGTTTTCATTCCGTCCATTGTCGTTGTCATCAATGTGGACATGCCGATGAAATCACTGCCCACTTCTTCTGCTTTGTTGATAAAGCGATCCAGCGGAACATCTCTGCCCAAGTCATAAACTTCAAAACCGGCTGCCTCCATCATGATCCTAACGAGGTTTTTGCCGATATCATGGGTATCGCCTTCTACAACACCGATGACAACCTTGACGGGCTTCTCCAGCAGGTTTTTATCCAAGTGCGGCTTGACGATGTCAATGCCTGCATTCATGGCATCGGAGCAAATCAGCACTTCCGGAAGGAAGTATTCTTCTTCTTCATAAAGCCTGCTGACTCTGTCCATCCCGGGAATCAATGCCTGAGTAATGGTTTCATAAGCAGGTATATTTATTTCCAGTGTTTTTTTGCACAGCTCCACCACTGTGTTTTCTTCCATGTCCACAAGCGCCTGACTGATTTGACTGAAAAGTGCTTCCTTGTCCATTCAAAACCCTCCCAAATTATTCCTGATTCTAAATATGCAATAATTATTGTCGATTAAATAACAATGCTATTATACAGGAATAATTATTAGTCGGGTATGCTTATTGATAACTTCTATAGCCCTGCAATGTCACATAGAATTTATCGATTCAGTCTAAAAAAATAAGGCTGTCTGTTGCCAGACAACCTTGAAATGCTTAACTTTGTATCAACCGCTTTGTTTTTGAGGTTTGTCACGAAAAACCGTTATGATGACCACCGCTGCGATAATGATCAAGGCAGCAACAGCGGTATTGACGCTTAATGTTTCTCCTGCGATCAGCCAGCCCAGGAAAACAGCAACCACAGGGTTGACAAACGCATAGGTGGATACCCAAGTAGGCTCCGCATTTTTCAGCAGCCAGATGTAAGCGCTGTATCCAATGATGGAACCGCAGGAGATCAGATAAAAGAGTGCGATCAGGGAGCGTCCCGTTATGCTTTGCAGGTTAAACACGGCCCAGTCTCCCGCAAAGACCGAAGCGCCCAGAAGCAACGTTCCGCCTGTCAGCATTTGCATGCCGGTGGATTGTATAGCCGAGTCGGGAAGTCTGATGCTGCGTGAAAGAAGGGAACCTACCGACCAGGAAAATGCAGCAAAAACCAGTGCCAGCAAACCGATGATGCTTATTTTTCCGCCATCTGCAGTACTGCCTGGGCGGATCACCATAATGGCAATCCCCACCATTCCAAGAAGGATCCCTGTAATAATCCCCATATTGGGTTTGGTCTTGCCTTTGCCAATCCAATTCATCAAAACGATCCAAATCGGCACTGTTGCCAGGATCAAAGCAGCGATACCGGACGGCACAGTTTTTTCAGCCCATGCCACGATACCGTTTCCGCCCAGAAGCAGCAATGCACCCACAATGCCTGCGTTAAGCCATTGCCGCCTGTCCGGCATTCCTGCCCCCTGGTACCTTGCCAGGCTAAAAAGAACCAGTCCGGCTGATACGAACCGTATTCCCGCCATCAGGAAGGGCGGGAAGCTCTCGATGGCAACCCGCATGCCGATATAGGTGCCTCCCCAGAAAAAGTAAAGTGCAAATAGTGCCATGGCCACGCGAAGTTTCTGCTTGTCCTGATCCGTTGAACCCTCTGTCATATCCTTCACCAACCTTTATTTGTTCATTGCTTCCAGCCTCAGGAGGAACTGCTTAATGTCCAAGTGCTCTCCCAGATATCCCGTCAGTCCGCCGTCTTTGCCGATGACCCGGTGGCAGGGTACGAATATGGGCAGCGGATTGCGCCGGTTGGCCTGTCCTACAGCCCTGCAGGCTCTCGGACGACCGATAGATGCTGCCAGTTCGGCATAACTCCGGGTCTCCCCGTAAGGTATTTCCTGCAGCGCTTGCCATACGCTCTTATAAAACACAGTCCCTTCATAGGATAAAGCAACAGAGAATTGCTTTCTTTTGCCGCAAAAATACTCATCAAGCTCTTTCACCGCCTGTCGGCATATGCCGGGGTCCCGCATCACCGGGCCCTTCAGCCTCTGGTATTCCTCCCAGTGCTCCTCCAGCAATATCACGCTTTTGATCCCGTCATTCCCGGCCAGAAGATGTACCCGTCCAAAAGGTGTTTCGTAATGATCATATACAATACTCATTGATACTACCCCTCTGCATCTCACTGTAATTTCGCCGGTATTCCCTGGGAGAGGCCCCTGTCTCGGCACGGAATGCGGCATAAAAGCTCGAAAGGCTTGAAAAGCCCACCAGATAACAGATATCTGTATTGCTCAGCCTGTTTTCTTTCAGGTGCATTCCTGCTTTTTCGATCCGTAGGCGCTGCAAAAACGCTTTGGGGGTCATGCCCTTAAACTTCTTGAAAGTCCGCTGCAAGTGGAACGGGCTGACCCCTACCCGCAGGGGAAGTGCCTCCAATATGTCAAAAGTGCCGTATTCTCCCGTCAGAATCAATTCTACCGCTTCACCGATCTCCAGCACTGCATCGGCGGGCAAATGGAGCAGCTCCGGCCTGCAGCGTTTGCAGGACCTGAAACCGGCAGCCTCAGCAGCTCCGGGACTGTCGAAATAAACGACATTTCCCCTGTTGGGCAGCTTGGACCGGCATGAAGGCCGGCAGAAAATCCCGGTGGTCCTGACACCGTAGTAAAATACCCCGTCATAGGATGCATCGTTATTTGCAACCGCTTCCCACCTGGCTGCATCCGTCAAGCTCATCATGGCACAACGCCCCTTTTCCTGTTGTTCCGCTACCTCGCAGCTTTTTTTCAATTATAGCATGCCGGCGGCTATAAAGCGTCCTGATTCTTGCGCAGTAATTTATAATGCAAAATCTATGGCTGCTCTGGCATGCAGCGCCAGCGTGTCCAGCAGCGGCAGCCGGGAATGCTGCTGCTCTAATAGCAGCGGTAATTCCGTACAACCCAGGATGACGCCCTCCACATCATAGCAGCCGATGATATCCAGCATTCTGCTCCGGGTCTCATCTGACTGCTTATGGATGACGAGCTCTTCAAAAATGATGGCGTTGATTTCATCCTGGTGTTCTTCCGTGGGTGTCACCACCTGGATGCCGAATTCTCTAAAGCCGTCCTGGTAAAAACTTCCTTGCATCGTATATTTGATGCCGGTCAGAAGCACTTTTTTCAGCTTCAGCCGGGCCGCTCTTTTTGCTGTTGTCTCGACAATGCTGATCATTGGAAGCTGAACCTTGTCTTTCACCTGATGAAAAACCGAATGGGGCGAATTGGCGGCCATGATGGCAAAATCTGCGCCAGCCCTTTCCAAGGATTGGATGCCGCTCACAATGTACGCAATATATTCGTCCGTTCTGTGTTGGTCTTCCAGATCGGTAAAATATTGAAAATCCAGGCTCTTTATGATGATTTCAGGATAGTAATAATCCTTTTTTGCCGCATAATAAAGATCAGTAATGGTACGGTAGTACTGAATGGTAGAAGCCAGGCTGATTCCGCCGAGAATGCCGATTGTCTTTTTCATATCCGCTGCCTCCCCTTAAAATGATGTTAATACCACATTGATTTCAAAAGACATCCCGCTGTGGAAAATCATCGGTATTGCAATGATGGCCGCCTTTGATATGGAAATGTTCATTCCGCTTCCCGTCAATACCGTCGGCGGTGAGATGCCCATGTTGGTGTTTCTCTTCGAAAAAATTGTCAGTGCATTACCGGAAATGATATTGGCCAGCTCTGCAACCGCGCTTTTTGACATTTCATCCAGCTTCTCAACCGGCATTCCCATCATCAGGGATGCAATATATAAGGCGGACTGCTCCTTCATGGTAAAAATGATTTGACCCTTCAAGCCGCCCACGACCCCGAATACGATTGCCATGTTGTCGCTCTCAAAACCGGATTTTTTCTGATAGGCCGTCCCTCTCTTTATTTTTACATTGGCCATTTTGCTCAACACCTCTGAAGAGGCTTCTATAAACGGATTAATGCAGTCGATCATTTTTGCTCACCTTTCTCTTCTGTTATCCTGATGAATCCTTAGCAGCCGCTTCACGAAGAATTGGCCTACAAATTCATCTTAGCAGAAAGTAACGGCCAATGGAAGATAATATCTGTAACCAAACAGCGGTCTGTACATATGATGGTACTGAGAAAGGAGAACAAGCAGAAAGACTGCTTTGCGCTTCTTCATCATAATATTGGAGGTATAAGGTATGGGTAACGGATTATTCGGCTTCGGCGGGGGATGCAATCCCGGCACATCGGTATCACCGTTAGGCGGCTTGTTTGAATGCAACGGCTTCCTTCTCCTGCTTCTGTTGTTCATCTTGTTGGCTGCGGGTCCGTCCTGGGGTATTGATAACAACTACTTCTTTATCATTATCCTCGCTGTCATCGGCTTCGGCGGCTTCGGCAGGACCTTCGGTCTGTAAAACATATGGAAAACAGCCCGCTCCTATCCAGGAGCGGGCTGCTGATTATCAGGTCCATTGCTACGATTGTACATAGGAACAGGTCTCCAGCCTGTTGCCTTCGCTGTCGATAAACCAGAACCATTTTACATCATAAAGCACCTCTATTTCGCCAACCACGACGCCTTTTTCCTTTAAGTACTGATAGGCTTCTTCAATATTTTCAGCATAAAGGTTAAAGGGCGCATAAGTCATCGGTTGAAAACCCGTCTCGCCTCTATGCTGCACTAAAGTGACGGGCGACCCGCAAACCTCTATGGCGGCAAATCCGCCTTCACTGTTATGCCAAAGCAGCGAGCATTCCAGTACGGACATATACCATTCAATGGCCCTAGGCAAGTTTGCTACCCAAAGAAAATAGGAATCAACACTTTTAAACGGTACCGGCATTCCATTCCCTCCCTTCCGATTAACAAGCAAGTATCCTCCTGCTTGATTTTCAGGTCCTACTACACTATATTCAGAACCAAAATTTCTGCTCATGGATTTTCTGCTGCGACTGCTTTTTTAGATACATCGGGGCTTATTCAAAGAAAAATGTAACCAAGCCGGAGCTTGTTCATAGAATGTAGTGAGGATAAGACAAGGAGGTGAAAAATATGAAAAAAGCATTTGGCTGCTACCCGGAAGGCGCTCCGGAAAGCAATGACGCTGTTGCGGCTTGCGGCGAAAAGTACCCAACAAGACCCTGCCCGCAAAAGCCGGGAACAGTCCTTAGGATTTTTATTCCGGCAGGTGCCGTCATCAATCTGCTGAACCTTATCGAAATCAGCTCTCCCAGCGGCATATGCATCATTATCAGAATCCCGCTGCTTGGCGGGTTATGCGGTGACTCTGCCTGGGATTCCATCATGAATTCCATCCGTGCAGCAGGTGGCAAGATTGAATTCACAAATGAATAGAAGACAAATAAGGCTGCCGGCAAATTTTATTTGCCGGCAGCCCTTTCCCTTTACAGTTACTTTAGCGACATATCATAAAAGGATCTCAGCATCCTCAGATAGTGGTTCGCTTCTCTTAGAACATGATCACTCAGGAGGGGCGGGATGATGGAACTGATTTCGCATTCCAATATGCCTGCTGTTCCCTCTTCCTTGAATTCCTTCAGGCAGCTCACCTCAACAAGACTTTCCTTTGTCACATCCGGAAGCATGCCGGGGCTCTGCTGCAGCTTTTTCGTCTTTTCAAGAAGTGCATCCAGTTCCTTAGCAAAGGTATCCGCTTTTTGAATGAGTTCTTCCTCCGAGGGATCCAAATAGCCCCTGATAAAGGTTGCATGCTCATACATGATTTCATTCCAAAAGCGCTCCTGATGACTGATGTCCCTTACACTGTCGATGTCGTCCCGTTTTTCAAGCATATCCAGCATGTGCAGATAATGCTCCGTCTCTTCAGCCACATGCTTGATCATGGAGGGGTAGGTGTAGCTGAAGGCCTTGCAGTCTATGGCATCCCTGTAAAGTGTCGAAAGGAACTCCAATGCCTCCTGTGTTAGAGCATGAGCCCGTTTGTTCAGGCCGGCAACGCGGGGAAGCAGCTGGTCAGGCAGGCTATTTTTTCTTTCCGGCTTCAGGGCAAGCTCCTGCTTTGTCAATTTCATGTCGATGGGTATTCCTGTCAAGGCTTGCGTCTTCTTCTCCGCCGGTAAGGTCATTCCGGTAACCAGTTCCTCAGAAGCATAGACTTCTGGGCTGACGTTACCATCTGTCAGATCCAGGGCTTCCTCCAACAGCTTCTCATAGTCGTTTTTCATGGCAATCAGTCGGTATGCCTCTCTCGTAGCCTTAGGCGGCAGAGAAACTGCCGCAAAGATGGCATGCTCCTTGGCAATTCTTGTGAAGAACAGGTTCAGCTCTAGTGAGAGCTTGATAAAATCCCGGTCCGATAACATGATATCCCCCATTTCTATATCATTATGGCAGGTATGAAACCAAATTTATACCATTATATTTCCACCTCAACTTTTTTGTGACTAAGGAACAAAAGTAAAAAAAGAGACATCGGCAATAGCACTCAGCAACCGCCTATGTCTCTTGAGGACTCAACCATTCAGCTATCCACATCAGATTGGTAAACCCGCCCAGGTTCAAGAATAATGCCTTGAGAATGTTCCATCGGATATGCCGGAACCCTCCCAGCCGGATCATCAGAATTTCCAGCACAAGCAGAAATACTGCACAGCCGGCAATAAAAGCAGCTCTTCCCCAATGGCTTCTCATGGGACGTAAACGGTCAAAGATCATACCGCCCGGAAAAAAGCTGAGCCAATAGGGCAGCGGCAATCCTGACACCATCCTGCCGGTATGGCTATATTGAAAAGCATCCAGTTGAATCAATGGCGTATCAATAACAAAAACAACAATCATCCCCGCCACACCCATTTTCCAGTGTTTTTTCCATTGCCGGACAGGCACTGCCAGCAGTGCAGCTGTCCAAGCTGCAGCGGCAAAGAGGCACCAAGCCATATTGCGTCAGCCCGCTTTCTCTTTAAATTTACATACCAGACTATTTATAGAATTCCCAAACCAGTCTGGATTATTGATTTGAATCACATACGCAATGGCTCATATTGGCTATAATCAAATCAAAAGAGTAGAACAAAACCACATGAGGAGGTAGAAATCTGTGGAAAATTATATGAATAAAAGTGTTAAGAGTGTTATCTCAACGTTTCCCGAAGTCGGGGCCCTATTGGTACGGTTCGGGATCGGGTGCGTGACCTGCAGCATGGGAACATGCCTTTTCAAGGATATTATTGATATACACCACCTTCCCAAACAGGAAGAAACTGAATTGATGACACAGGTCAAAAGGATCATTTTCCCTGATAAAGAGACGTCATCACCTTTGCACTTCGACTTCACCCAAAACACTCCGGTCAAACCCGTTAGATACTCGATGCCGATCAGGATGCTGGTTGACGAGCACAGCTTGATCAAAGCCTTTCTGTCCGGCATACCCAAACTTACAGAGGCAGTAGAACGCCCAGGGGCTATTGATGAATCCATCCTTCTGAAAAGTGTGGACTTTATAAGAAGCTATGCGGACCGGTTCCATCATGCCAAAGAGGAGGATATCCTGTTCAAATATGCCGAAGAGGACTCCGACATCATAAAAGCCATGCAGGAGGAGCACCAGACGGCAAGAAGCTATGTCAAAGCCATTCTGGCAGGCTTGGAGGAACAGGACGGCACTTTGATTGCCCAAAACCTGGAACGTTACAACCGGCTTCTGCAGCAGCATATCAAAAGAGAGGATGAGATCCTCTATCCTTGGTTTGAGCGAAAGCTATCCGACAAGCAGATCGGTGAGATATCCCTGCAGTTTGAAGACATTGACCGTTCGGTGGGGAAAGGCTTTACCTACAAGTGGCTGACCTTCATTCATCAATTGGATAATCTTTAAATAAGTTCGGATAAAGAGAGCCAGGTCCGGTCAATACCGTTCCTGGCTTTTATGCTATATTTCAATCACTGTAACTTGATTACGGCCTGATTCCTTGGAACGGTACAGTGCCATATCGGCTTTTCCAACAAAATCCTCCATGACATCGGTAGCTTTCGGAACAATGGTTGCCGCTCCCAGACTGACAGTCACCACTGGTGCCGTCTTTGAGAAACCATGGTCAATTGCCAAAGCCTCCACCTGGAAACGGATGGCCTCTCCGATGACTGCTGCACCTTGGCTGTCGGTATCCGGAAGCACGATAACAAATTCTTCTCCTCCATAGCGTGCGGCAAAATCCATCGGACGCTTCAATGCAGCGGTCATGGCTTTTGCAGCCCTTACCAGGCATTCATCCCCTTGAAGATGTCCATAATGATCGTTGTAGGCCTTAAAGTTGTCAATATCCAGCATAATGACTGAAATGGGCTTCATTTCCCTTGCCGCTTCCTTCCAGCTGCTTTCCATATACCGGTCGAAGCTGCGACGGTTGGGTATGCCTGTCAAGGCATCCTGTACAGAGAGGCTTTCCAGCTTGACATTCTCCACTTTTAGCGCGGTCAGCTCCCTGATTTTTTGCTCCAGTTCCTCTTTTTGCTTTTGCAGCTGTATCCTTTGCCTGTACAGGTCCAAAAACACCCTTACCTTGCTTTGTAGGATGATCGGTTCTATGGGCTTGAACAGATAGTCAACAGCACCCAGTTCATAACCCTTGAAAATGTGCCATTGCTCCTTATTGATAGCCGTAACGAATATGATGGGGACATGGCGTGTCCTCTCGCTTCCCCTCATCAGCTCAGCTGTCTCGAAGCCATCCATTTCCGGCATCTGGACATCCATCAGCACCAGTGCAAAATCGTGATCCAGCATCAACCCTAATGCATCGTTCCCTGAAAAAGCCTTGAAGATATTGCAGTCCATTTTTTCCAGAAGCCCCTCCAGGACCAGCAGATTTTCCGGTCTGTCATCAACAATCAATATGTTGATAAAACTATTTGACATTTCCTTCACCCGCTAATTCAATTATTTTTTTACCGATTTCATCCAAGCTTAGCCGATAGTCCATCACAGCTGCTTTCAGAGCAGCCCTCGGCATGGCATCCGCCTCTGCGGTCTCCGGATCCTGCACGATGGTGACGCCGCCTTTTTCCTTTATACGGCACATACCCTTACTGCCGTCGCTGTTGGCACCGGTGAGCAGGACGCCGATCAACCTGTCCTTGTATACGTCTGCAGCCGTTTCAAAGAGTACATCGATTGCAGGCCTGGCATAGTTCACCTTTTCATCAATGGATAACTGCAGGCAGCCTTCATGATCCACCATCAGATGATAGTTTGGCGGTGCAATATATGCCACACCAGCCGCCGCTTTTTCTTTTTCCTCAGCCTCTACAACCGAAATCCGGCATAGATTTTCCAAGTACTTGACCAGGTAATTGTCCGAATGCGGGCTCAGATGCTGTACAATCATAATCGGCATAGGAAAATCATGAGGAAGCTGTATCAGGATTTTCTTTAATGCATTCATGCCGCCTGTTGAAGTACCTATAACGACTGCTTCATAGCCCATTTGTTACACCTCACACTCCGAACCGCTTCCTGAAAATTTTCTCATTCTCTGCAAAGCTCTGGAAATGCTCTGCGCGGCTTGTAAATTTCAAGCTCTCCTTGCTGCCGAGGCAAAGGAACCCACCATGGCACAGGCTGTCATAGAACAGTCCGATGACCCTGTTTTGCAGCTCCTTCCCAAAGTAGATCAGGACATTCCGGCAGATAACAACGTTCATTTCGCCGAAAACACCGTCGGTAACCAGGTTGTGATCGGCAAAAATAATCCTTTTCCGCAAGGATTGATCCAGTATCACCGAATCATAATCAGCAAGGTAGTAGTCGGCAAAGGATGCTTCACCGCCGGCCAATTGATAGTTGTGGGTATAATCCTTCACTGTATGGATGGGATAGATCCCTTCTTTGGCTTTTTGCAGCACGGTTTCATTAAAATCGGTGGCATAGATCTGCGCTCTGTCATATAAACCCTCCTCCTTCAGCAGAATGGCCATGGAATAGACCTCTTCACCGGTGGAACAGCCTGCATGCCATATTCTGATGAAAGGGTAGGTCTTCAGTACCGGTACAACATCCCGCCTGAAAGCTTTGTAAAATGAAGGGTCCCGGAACATCTCCGTCACATTGATGGAAAACTCTGTCAGTAGGGATTCAAAAAAAGCGCGGTCCCGTAAGACTTGTGGAAGCATATCCAGTACACTCTTATAATCCGATAAGGAAAGCCTTCGCAGGATCCGCCGCTTGATATGGACCTTTGAATAACCGCTGAAGTCATAGCCGTACTTCAGCCGGATGGCTTCCAACAGCAGCCTGATCTCTATTTCCTCGTCATCCATATCATGGAAGGTGTAATAATCCTGTTTCATTTGTATAACCATACCCTTAACAATGAAATTAGTTTACTGATATCAATGGGTTTCATCAAATAATCACTGGCACCTGCCTCGATGCATTTCTGACGGTCTTCCTTCATGGCCTTGGCAGTCAAAGCAATGATGGGTAGCTTGCGGAATGCCTCCTTGCTCCGGATTTCCCGCATGGCCGCATAGCCATCCAGTTCCGGCATCATGATGTCCATGATGACCAGGTCGACATCGGGGTTTTGCTGCAGCTTCTGAATCCCTTCCTTTCCGTTGCGCCCGACGATCACTTTAACACCCTTCTCCTCCAGCACGCTGGTCAGTGCGAAAACATTGCGCATGTCATCATCCATGATCAACAGCTTTTTTCCCGTCAAAGAAGCTTCCCGCTCCTGTCCTGTCCTGACCACCTTAACTTTTTTGTCCGCTGCTTTCATATCCAGCTTATGCAAAAACAGACTGACTTCAGCGGTTAATCTTTCAATGGCCCGGCTGCCTTTGATGATGATGCTTTCAGCATACCGCTGAAGCTTTGCCTCTTCATCTTCGGTCAAGCTGCCGTCCGTATAAACAATGGCAGGTATCTGCATGCCCAGCTCATCCCGCAGCCTCGCCAGCAGCTCAATTCCGGTCATATCCTTCAACCGTGTATCCAGTATGATGCCTCCGAATTCACCTGTCCTCAAAAGCGCCATCGCTTGATTTCCTTCTTCAGCAAAAGTAACCTCCATGCTTTTTTTCACTGTCGCAGACAGAATGTCGGATTTCTGATGTGTATCGCCCCCTACCACCAGTACCTTGCTAAAAGGCTGTGCAATGACTTTTTCAATGCGGCCAAAGGCATCATTCATTTCATCCATGCTTACGGGTTTTTTTAAGTAACCCACGATATCTTTACTTTCGCTGATGCGGCTGCTTGTCTCTGCTCCGGTTACCACATGAACCGGTATGCCTGCTGTTGACCGGTTTCCTTTCAGCTGTTGGATCACATCCCAGCCGTTCATTCCCGGCAATCCAATGTCCAGTAAAATTGCGTCCGGCCTTCTTTCCTCCGCCAGCCTGATCCCCTTTTCACCGTTTTCAGCCGTCATCGGTATATAGTCTTTTTCTCTAGCCAGCTGCGATAATATGCCTGCGAATACAGGATCATCTTCAATAATAAGGAGCATTTTTTCGTTGGTTTCCTGCAGAACTTCTATAATTGGCTCAGCATTGTCCACACCATCCTGCTCATTCACGACACCGTTCTCCTGCTCCAGATCGCCTTCCTGCTTCATTTCCAGGGGTAACACCAATGTAAACCTGCTGCCTTTGCCCGCTTCACTCTCAAGGTGAATCTCGCCCCCCAGCAAATGAGCCAGTTCCCTGGAAATTGAAAGGCCTAGTCCGGTACCGCCGTATTTTCTGCTGGTGGTGCCGTCCGATTGCATGAACGCATCGAATATGACGGCTTGCTTTTCTTTTGGGATGCCGATCCCTGTATCACTGACGGAAAGGCATATCAGAGCCCCGCTGTTACCCTTCATTTTGAAGGTACCGCTTTCAGGCAGCGCTGCCGACAGTTTGACGCTGCCTTTTTCCGTGAACTTGAAGGCATTAGACAGCATATTGGTCAAAATTTGCCTGAGTCTTTGACTGTCTGTTACAATACATTCCGGTACACCAGCTCCGGTCTCAATCGTAAAATCGATACTCTTATCAGCGGCTATTTGTGCGAAGATCCGCTCCAAATCTCCAAACAGTTCCCTGATATTGGCCTTGTCAGGGGTAATCTGCATTTTGCCTGCTTCCACCTTTGAAAGGTCCAGTATGTCATTGATGAGCTTAAGCAAATCTGCACCCGCCGTGTGGATGGTTTTGGCAAACTCCCGCTGTTTCTCCGTTAAAGGCTCATTGTCCGCTTTATTTGCCAACAGTTGGGACAATACCATGATGCTGTTCAGCGGCGTCCGAAGTTCATGGGACATATTGGCCAGGAACTCAGATTTGTATTTGTTGGCCGCTTCCAAGTCCTTCGCCTTTTCCTCAATATCCCGCTGGGCATTCCTCAGATGGTCATTCTTCTCACTTAGCTCGCTCCGCTGCTGTTCCAGTCTTCTGGACCGCTCTTCCAATTCTTCATTGGTAACCCTCAGCTCTTCCTGCTGTGCCTGAAGCTGCGCTTCCGACTCCTTCAGCGCTTTTGCCTGCTCCTCAAGCTCCTCATTGCTCTGCCTCAGCTCTTCCTGCTGAACCTGCAGCTCTTCTGACTGGGTTATGGTCCTTTCCAGCAATTCCTTCACTTTTACCTGGTTTTCCGTTGTATTCAAACTGATGGCAATGCTTTCGGAGACAGCTTTCAGGAATTCCAGCCGGATTCCATCGAAGGGTTCAAAGCTTCCAAGTTCCAAAACACACTTCACGTTCCCCTCATAGACGCATGGAATGATGGCTACACTGTTGGGCACTGCTTCTCCTGTACCCGAAGCAATATGAATATAATCCTCCGGAACTTTACTGACCACAAATGGCTGCTTCTCCAATATGGCCTGCCCGATCAGACCTTCTCCCTGTCTGTATTCACCGGCAATGCCCTTGCGCCTGCTGAAGGCGTAGCTGCCCGTCAGCTTGTAATATTCATTATCCGACTTCACATAAATGGTACCCACACCGGCATCCAGATATTTTGCTACATAGTTGATGATATTATGGCTTAATTTAATGATGTCCAAATCCCCGCGCATTTTTTCATTCAACTCCGCCAGTCCTGTTTTCAGCCAGCTTTGGTTCTTGTCATGACTCAGGATCTGCTGAAGCTTTTCCATAAAACGGTTGAAGTTTTTTGCCATTTCACCCAGTTCGTCGCTGGAGCTTTCCTTCAGCCTAACGCGCAGGTCGGTTTCGCCCTCCGCAATCGCCTTGAAAGTATTCGTAACGGTCTTAACAGGCAGCACCACAATCTTCACAATACCCAGCGATACCAGGAAGGCAAACAAAAGGGCAAATCCTGCAATGGTCAGCATAATGGCCGTTGATGCATCGATCCTGGACTTCACCATGGGTCCGTATTTCTGCTGCTCATCCGCCACGGAAAGCATCAGTTCTATAGCATGCCCGCTGATTTCCGGACCGATTTCATCCATCCTGCCGATTATCTGATTCCTATTATTAATAAGGGATTCCATCTCGCTGAACCGCTGCTGATAGGCATCCTTATTCCTTGAAACTTCTTCAAACAGCCTGCCAAAAGCTTCATGGGTCATCTGTCCTTCCAACAATGACAAACGCTTGTTCATCTGCTCAAAATTACCATGTACAGCTGCTGCGTATTGTGCTTCATTGTTTTCCATAAACTTGGCAGCGTTCAATCTTGCTAAAAGCAAGTATCTGCGCACGTCTGCGCATAGATAGATCGTTTTTTCGTCCTGCTTTTGATAAGCAGATTCTATGATCTTTGTCAAATCCTCTTCTATAGAGGATCCCAGCGTGCTCATAGACTGGTACAGCTTGTCCCTGGGCTCCTTATAAGCAACGACCGCATCGAAGCCTTTTTTATATTCTTTTGCATGCTGAAGGATTTCCTCTACTTGCTTTGCTCTTTCATTGTCATGGACCCCGTCCTTAAGCTGCGCGATTTTTTCTTCCATCACACCGTAATTCGCTTCAAAGATCTCCTGGTTGATACTGTTTCCTGTCTGAATGAAGCTCTTAAAGGCCAGACGGCTTTCAAGAAGGTTTTTCAGAGTGTCTTCCGTCAGAGCAGTATGGGAAGTCAGATCCCTGTAGTAGGCGAAGTCCTTGCTGATGTTGTTCAGACCCAAATATCCGAACAAAACGGTGACAACCAGCAGCAGGATAATCGTACCAAATCCCAGCATCACTTTTGTTGCCAGCTTCAAATTGTTTAATAGCTTCATAAACATTCCTCACTCACTTAGGTATTTTTACACACTGAAGCCATGTTTCGGCATAGGCCTCATCTTCTTCCAATGCCCATTTCTTGTTGAAACTTGTCGAACTATCCTTACTATTAATCTATCATAATTTATTGATGCCTTCAAGAAAGACAGCAGATAAAAAGCCGGGCACTCACAGGATACTTTGCCCTGTGCTTCCCGGCTTTTGCCACTTATACGCATAGTCCCAGTACTACTATTCTCTATACTCAAAAACCGCCCTGATCCTCGCTGTCACCTCCAGGATTCCTGGCTGCATCTGCGTCGCTACCTCAGCCTTCAGCATAAACGGTTGAGGTGCTGCGCCCTGGCCGGTTTCCTCAACTATACTGACAGGTGTCTTGTTGACCTGAACATCCAGTGTGCGCTCAACTTCTCCCGCTTTTCTTACAGCATCCATGATAGCAAGCCTGAGCGCTTGACGGTAGTAAGCATCCGGATTGGATAGCATGAAATCGATATCTCCTATGACATTTGCTCCGCTTGCAACCGCTGTGTCAATTACCCGCCCTGTTTTTGAGATATCTCTTACATTAACTCTGTATAAATGCGTTACTTTATATCCCGTAAAAACCTGTTTGCCCTCTTGATAGTCGTATTGCGGCTCAACAGCATACCGCTGCGTCTGTATATCCTTTTCGTTTATACCCATTTCCAGTAAAGCCCGTACAATCTGGTCCGTTATTTCCGCATTCTCCTGCTGCGTCTTCTCCAGGTTCATTCCTTCCGTCATAACGCCAATGGTCACAGCTGCCATATCCGGGCTGGCCATGACACTGCCAACACCTTCCAGCTTCATGTGGCTGCCTGGCCTTCCATGCCAGAATCCTTGCGGTATCATCATATCCCGGTACATACCCCTCACCTCTCCAAATTAAAAGCGATCCATATTATTATATGAACCGCCTGTTATCCTGCTGCTTGGTTATTTTGATTTTTTTAGAAACCAGTCGTACAGTGCCGGGTCTTCATAGGCTTCAACCCAGGAGGCGTGGCCTGTTTCCGGGTAGACAGACAACCGTACATCTCCCCCGGCGGCTTTTACTGCAGCCACCATAGCTTCCGACTCGCTTAGCGGCACGATATCATCCTTCGCACCGTGAAATGCCCAGATGGGCATTTCTTTCAGGAGCTCCGCCCATTGGGGATCACCGCCTCCGCATATGGGCGCCATTGCCGCAAATCTTTCAGGATGCAGTGCGCCTAACAGTCATGCTCCATAGCCGCCCATACTTAATCCGGTCAGGTAAACTTTATTCAGATCTATTGGATATCTGCTTGCGATTTCATCCAGCAATAATATCAGTGCCTCGATCTCATCCCCCCACCAGCTTCCCTCCGGGCATTGCGGAGAAACGGCAATGAACGGGAAGTGCTCCACCTCTTCCACCCGTTTGGGGATGCCGTTTCTTTTTACCAGCTCCAGATCACTTCCGCATTCGCCTGCACCATGTAAAAATAGAATCAAAGGCCATTTCTTGCCACTTTCCAGGCAACCTTCGGGAAGATACAGCAAGTAATCCAAGGCCAGCCGCTTGATAATTTCCTTTTCAATCCGCTGCGCTTTCTGCTTCATCCTAACACATCCTTTGGGTAAATTCAGGGAATGCAGCCGTTTAGCCGCCACCGAAGGGTGTGACCAGAATGATCTCCGCATTATCCGGTATAACGGTATCAAAGGGGCAGGCCGCATCATGGATACAGGCAACCGCCACCTCTGCCGGCTTGGTACCCAGGATGACAATCAGCCCGTTGATATCCGTCCCATCCGGAATGAAGCCCTCCCATAGCCCCGGCGTGCCGGGACCGGAAAGCCTTCTTAACGTCCCGTATAATCTTACCTTCACATGCACCATGTTCATCTCCAAATCATCCTACGAGACTTTTACAAATTCTCTCACCCAGCCTACATTCAGCTCCTCCAGCTTTGCCGCGGACGGTATGCCGTCGTCGCTCCAGCCCATCATGCCGTAATACAGCTTAACGCCTTCATAGAACTTTTCTTTGTCTATATAGTGGCCTTTCAGCGTCCCTTCACGCATGGGCTCAAAAAAGCGTTCCGGCAGCCGGTCGTCCTCTGCTGTGAAGCCATGGATGCAGTTGAAAGCTCTTGCCATGGTGACGCCACGCTCACCGGCCTTCAATAGTTCAAACAGGCTTGTTCGCCAGCCCGTTACACAGTTTATGATATCAACCAGCTGGTTGAGGCTCATCGCTCTGAACTCCGGCACCGACGTAAAGATGCACCAATCCAGTACGTCATGGAGCCCCCAAATATATTGAAGGTATACAAACAGGCGAACCTTCGCCGCACTGATATCCTCACTGGGTACAGGATCGATCAGTCCTACGGGACTCAGATCTTCCAAGTCTACCCAGTTGCACTCGGTGGAATAATCGCCAGGCTTATTGAACCAAGGGTCGTGGGCTGCCTGAAGGTGATCGGCACCGGTGGGCGAGACGGCATAACCCAGTGCAACGCCCCATTTTCCCCTGGGCTCATGATTTGCAAACTCCTGTCCTTTTACCTGTACCGCATACTTTTCGGTGTCCCTGCCTACTCGCCTTGCAGCACCACGGCTGCCCTCCGCCAGCAGGTTTCCAATCCCTTGCCTTTTGGCTATCATCTCGATGAGCTCAAGAACCTTCTCGGGATCATTCCATTTCAATTCGATGCCGCCGGTATCCTCTTTGGTCAGCAAGCCTTTTTCAAAGCATTCCATCGCCCAGGATAGGGTGCAGCCTGTGGATATGGTATCCAGTCCCAGTGCATTGCATCGTTGATTGCTGGCTGCCACAGCATAGATATCATCAATGCCCAGGTTGGATCCCAGCAATCCAATGGATTCATACTCCGGTCCGCCATATTGCCGGGTAATTTTGAAGCGGCCCTTTTCACCCTCTATGGATCGCTTGCAGGCAACGGCACAGCCAAAGCAGGTCTCTCCCCTGCCTTTCAGTTCTCTGTTCATGGTTTCGCCGCCGATGGCCTCCGCGCCTTTGAAGGAACCATCCTGAAAGTTGTAAGTGGGCAGCATGCCGGCGACACTAACGGGAAAAACCCCTTTCGAAGTGCCCAGCTCATGGTGAAGGCTGATGGCAGGATGCCCTTTTCTGCTGCGGGCGAACCAGGTTGCTATCCGGTTTAGACCCTCCGGATCAACTGTGTTCAACTTGCGCTGACTTCCCTTTACAACAATTGCCCGCAGGTTTTTGCTGCCCATGACGGCACCCAGACCGCCGCGGCCGTGAAAATTTTTCAGATCACTGGTGATGCACGCAAACTTTACCAGGTTTTCCCCTGCAGGACCTATTTGAAGTACGTGGGCTTTGCTTGAATGTCTTTTTGTAAGAATCTCCTGCACATCACCGGTTTCGTTGCCCCACAATTCTCCGGCATCCAGCAGCTGGACCCTGTCATCTTCAATACTGATATAAACCTTGCTTGCCGCTTTTCCCTCAATAATGATGCCGTCCCAGCCTGCAAACTTCAGCTCTGCGCCCCAGAAACCGCCGCACTGCGAGTCGGCAAGCCCGCCGGTCAGCGGTGACAGGGCGGCCGCTGTATGCCTGGCCTGGCCTGATATCGGCGCACCGGTAGTGCAGGAGGTCATAAACATCAACTTGTTCTCTTCTCCCAACGGATCGATCTTTGGCGGCAGCTCCTTAATCAGATAATGCAGCGCGAAGTTACGTCCGCCCATATAGACCCGGTAAAAACGCGGTCCAGGTTCCTCCACTGTCACCTTCATAGCAGTCAGATCGACCCTCAGTATGCGTCCCCGAAATCCGTAATATTTCTGCTCCATAATACGACCTCCACTCCTACCAGACTTTATATTGAATGCCCTTCAGCTTGCAGAACATGACCAGTTGCTCCGTACAGCTCCCTGAAACCATGTGAATGTGGTTGGAGCCGAAAAAGTCGAGAAAATCTATTCCCGCAGCAGTCTTTACGAAAGCTTTGGGGAAAGCACCTGTGGTTTGCGCCATTTCTTCTTCGGTGGCCTCCACAACTTCACCGGATAGTATAGCCATCCGGTATGCGCCATTTTTTCTGCAAAGCCTTGCCATTGTCACCTTCTGAGGCTTCACAACCCCGCTTAAGGCCCCACCGCCCCCTGTACCAAATACATGGGGCACCATTTTTACTTTGGCTAGCGGATCGTCAGCCTCCGGTTCAGCATAAAAATCCAACGGCATGGCACCGCAGTTTGCCAGTGTCCATACCCCATTCTCCCGGTTAAACCACCTTATATCCAGCAGAGCTGCCGCATTGCCCCCGGTAAGCAGCCTCAGTATCTGCATTGTCAATGCGCCGTCCGCATCGGACTCACAGGCATGCACCAGGGTCTGCTTCCTGCCTTTTTCAGCCTTACTGCCGTTCAGCATCATATGCGCCAGGCAATGGGCTACGTAGCCGTCGCTTAACTCCGGCTGGCACTTGACCGCAATCAGGTCCAGGCGGTATTTCTCTATCAGCTTCACCGTTGCCAGGTAGCCTCTGATCTGCTTATCCAGTGCTTTTGCGTTAAAAGCACCGCCATATTCAACCCCGCCCAAGCCGCTGCGGAACCATCGGGCAAAAGCCTCCACCTCGCCCCCATCCAGCTTCTCAGCAATATCTACGATTTCGTATTGATCGATATTCTCCACATTCACCCCAAAGAGCTGCTGCCATTGGGAAGGATCGATATCCGCCGTAGCGATTCCGAGACTTCTACCTCCGAACCGGCCAAGGGTTTGCCCCCTCAGTTCGTTAATAGCTGCCGACGCTCTGATGAATGCCGATACATGCATCTTTGACAAGTGGTCCTCATGGTCAAAAACCCGCAAGTGGTCACAGCCCATTTGATCCAACGCCCCACCCGACCCCAGAAGGCCTACCATGCTGGAGGTTTCAGGCCGGTTGTTCCCCAGCAAAAGCACCGGCAGCTTGATATGGTTGTAAAGTTTGATGGAAAGAATGGGCTCCGCCCAGATGGGTATATGGATGATCAGGGTCTGCGGACCGCAGGACCTCACCTTCTGGACAAAGCCTTGGATATCCTGGTCCGACCGTATGATCTCCGACTCCACACAGGCAAAATCCTTGCGGATCCAATCCAGGGATTTCAGCTCTTCTTCCACAAGGGGTCTGCGTTTTTCATAAAAATCCGATCTTCCGTCTGCTATATTTGCAATTGCAACTTGCACGCCCACAGATTGCACCCCCTAACTTTGTTTTTTTCTGCTGTTCAGGTAAACAGCGATCAATATGACTGCACCCTTGATGGCAGGCTGTATCGTCGGGGGTACGTTAAGCAGGCTCATGATATTGTTGAGCACGCTCAGAATGAATAATCCGACAATGGTTCCTGCAACTGTCCCCACACCCCCGGAAAAGCTTGCACCGCCTATAGTGACGGCGGCAATGGAGTCCAAAGGCAGCCACTGGCCTGTGTTGGGGTCTCCCATGCCTACTCTTGAAACGAACAAGATGGCCGCGATCGAGGAAATCAAGGCTGAAAGGATATAAACGGATACTTTCACATAGCGGACGGGCAGTCCGGAGAAGTATGCTGTATTGTAATTCCCGCCGATGGCATATATGAAATGGCCATAACTGGTTCTCATAAACAAGCTGATCAAGATCACCACAGCGATGCACACCAGAATGGGGTTGGGAATACCCAGGAATGAACCGCCGAAGAAGCCCAGGAGCTTCTCGTTGATTTCCCCGCCGCCCAAGGTGTTGTAAACAGCGGCACCGCCGCAAAGCACCTTGGATAATGAATAAATGATCTGCATCATGGCCAGTGTCACCACAAAGGAAGGCAGCTTCCTGTAGGTCACCAGCACACCGCTTACCATACCCAGCAGCATCGATATCAGCACCGCCAGTCCAATGGCTGTACCCAGCCCCAGATCCTGAAAAAGCACGATCACGACGCTGCTGATGGCGGTTATGGCGCCTACACTCAGGTCAATACCTCCCGTCAGGATAATGAGAAACTGCGCCAGCGCAACCAGGATCAGAATGGCATTCTGGTTCAACAGATTAATGATGTTGTTTAAATCAAGAAAGATTCCTTTTGAGAGGATGGTTGCCATGACCATCAATCCCAGCAATATGAGAACGGTTTTTGCCAGGTCCCTTTTATCAGACCCGGGATCTATCTTAAATGCATTTTGTATCAAAGCTTTCATATTTTTCCCCTCCCTACCGCTTAGACTCGCCGGGACGGCGCACCAGACTGAAGGATACCGCCAGCAGGATCAGAATCCCCTTCAGGGTCCCCTGCCAGAACGGCGATATCTCGGCCAGGTTCAGCATGCTGTTGATGACACCGAAAATCAGAACACCAGACAAGGTTCCCAATACGGTGCCCTGACCGCCAAAAAGGTCGCCGCCGCCAACCACGACTGCAGCAATACTCTCCATTTCATAGCCGCTGCCGCCGATGGGAGAACCCGAGGTCAGTCTTGCACTCCAGATCAGTCCGCCGATGGCTGTAAGCAAGGCAGACAGTGAATAGACCAGCAGCTTGACATTCTGAACATTGACACCGCTGAGTATGGTGCAGTCTTCACTGCTGCCGACGGCGTAAATATATCTGCCCAGCCGTCTCTGGGTCAGGAAGTAATGAATGATGACACATGCTGCCGCCAGAAGCAGCGCCGAAATTGGTATCCCAAGGAAAGTGCCCTTGCCGATGACAGCAAATCCAGCTTCTTTGATGGGAACAGGTTTGGCGTTGGCGATCAGCATAGCCAGGCCCCTGGCAATTCCCAGCATGCCCAGGGTTACGATGAAAGCCGGCATTTTTGTCCTGGAGACCAGCAGACCGTTCATCACGCCCAGCAAGGTCGTCATAGTCAAACCACAAATAACCCCTGCTGCAAGACCATAACGGCTCATGACCACGGAAGTGACAATGGAGGTCAATGCCACCATGGATCCCTGCGACAGATCAATCCCGCCGGTCAGGATGACCAGCAGCTGTCCCAGAGCCAGAAAGCCTATGACGGAATACTGGAACAGAACTGCCGTCAGATTTCTTTCCGATACGAAGTTCGGTACCGCAGCTGCTCCGAAGATGAAAAGCAGGACCAGGGCAACCGGGGCACTGTATCTGCCAAGCCATACCAAGGTACGGCTGATATTCAAGCTCTTGTTCATTGTACGCCACCTCCCAACTGCAGTGCATGGGACAGGACCTTCTCCTCCGTAGCATCCTTCCCAGTCATTTCCGACACAAGCCTTCCCTTGGACATAACAAGGATCCGGTCGGATTGGGTCAAGAGCTCCGTCATATCCGAGGAAACCATGAGAATGGCTTTCCCATTGTCTTTCAGCTCCTGCATCAGTGCATAGATCTCGGTTCTGGCACCGACATCCACACCTCTGGTGGGCTCATCGAGAATCAATATATCGCAATCTGCCGCAAGCCATTTTCCCAGCACAATCTTCTGCTGGTTGCCGCCGCTGAGGTTGCTCACCTTCAAGGCGGGATTCTGCGGCCTGACTTCCAACTTCTTAATGAGCCCATAAACTTTTTCTTTTACGCTCTTCCAATTGACAAGCCCCTTCCGGGCCGTCACTTCAACATAGCTGTAGCCGGCATTTTCAGCCATGGACCGGACGCCTACCAGACCGTTTTCCTTGCGGCTTTCCGGTACCATGCCAATGCCCAGCTTCAAGGCTTTCAACGGGGATTTGATCTGAACCGCTTTTCCTTTGACAAGAATTTCTCCGCTGTCAACCGGGTCGGCTCCAATCAGCAGCCTCACGGCTTCCGTCCTTCCGGCGCCGACCAACCCGCCGATTCCCAGAACCTCCCCCTTGTGAAGCTCAAAGGAAACATTCTCCACAACGCCGTCCCGCGTCAGGTTTTTTACCGACAGCACCACTTCTCCTTTGGCTGCCGGTTCCACCCGCTGTGTAAAATCGATCTCCCTGCCCACCATGGCCTTGACCAGGCTCACCTTGTCAAATTCACCGATGGCGCCAGTCTTGATCAGACAGCCGTCTCTCAGGACTGTGATCCTGTCTCCAATCTGAAAAATCTCCTCCAGGTGGTGTGAAATGTATAAGATCGCCATGCCCTGCGCTTTCAGGTCCTTTATGATCCTGAAAAGCAGGTCTACTTCCTTGCTGGTAAATACCGAGGTGGGTTCATCCAATATCAGAACCTTGCTGTTCATGGAAAGCGCCTTGGCAATGGCCACCATCTGCTGCTGGGCAATCTTCAGCATGCCCACGGGAACCCCCATATCCACGCTGCCGCCCATGTCGTCAAAAATCTTCATCGCCAGCCGGTGTGCTTCCTTCCAGTCGATGCTTCCGCTTTTTTTCAGGGGTTCCTGTCCCAGGAGAATGTTTTCAGCGGCATTGAGATGCGGTACCAGGTCAATCTCCTGATAGATGGTGTTGATACCGTTTTCACGGGCCCATCTAGGCGTCATGTGCACCACTTCCTTGTCCTGGTAAAGGATCATTCCGCTATCGGGTCTATATGCGCCGGAAATGATCTTGATCAAGGTTGACTTTCCTGCACCGTTTTCACCCAGCAGGCAGTGCACCTCACCCGGAGAAAGCGCCAGTGATACACCCTTCAACACACCCACACCGGAGAACGATTTGCTGATATTGCTCAGTTTAAGAATGGGCTTTGCGTCCGCCACTTGATTTCCCTCCAGTTTGTTGAGAAAGTGCGGAAGCTTCCTCCCGCACTTTCTACTATTGAATAAGCTTAAGATTAGAATTCCAGGCCTGCAGCCTTGATAGAATCAAAGTACTTCTGTGCTTCGTCTTTCTTATCGGAATCAAATACTTTTATATCAACCTGCTGTCTTGCCGGGACATCTTTCCCATTGATGATTTCCAAGGCGCTCTTGATGGCCAGTTCGCCGAAGTACGGCGGGGTCTGTGTTTCACGGGCAATTTCTCCATTGATGACAGCTTCGACAGCCTTTATATGTCCGCCTTCACCAAGAACAAATCCCAGCAGTTCATCACGGCCTGCGCTCTTGATGGCCTGAAGGGCACCCATTGTCATGTCGCTGTAGTCGGAACGTACAACGTCAATCTTGCCCTTTGGGAAAGACTGAAGGAAGTTTTCCATTGTGGCCAGTCCGCCTTCCTTAGTGAAGCCGGCATCAGCCGTTGCAACTGTCTTTATGTCGGGGTATTTTGCCATGACTTCATCCCAGCCTTTGTTGGCATCGATGACAGGTGATGCACCGGCCATCCCTTGCACATGCGCAACACTGCCCATGGGTTTGCCGTACTTTTTGGTGAGCAGCTCAACGGTCTTTTCTGCCAGCAGCTGGCCGGAAAGTACGTGACTCTGTGTAATCTCGGTCTTGTACATTCCCTTGCCGGGCTCCGCATCAATGGTTCTGTCTATGATAATCAACGGCACCTGTGCTTTTTCACACATTTCCACAACCGGAACCAGCGCTTTGGATTCAAGCGGTGCCACAATCATGGCGTCCGGCTTCTGTGCCAGCATGTTTTCGACGTCTGCCAACTGCTTGGAGGGGTCTTGGTTTGCATCGGTGCTGATCAGCTTAACGCCGAATTTCTTTGCCTGTGCTTCCATATCCTTCTGGTTGGTTACCCGCCATGCATTAACAAGCTCACCGTTGGCATAAGCGATGACGATTTCTTTCTTTTCAGCTTCCTGAGCTGCTGTTGGCTGTGCCGCTGCAGCTTCACTCTGCGTATCTGCCGCTTTCGGCGCGCAGCCGATCACCATGGAAGCCACCAACAATATTGTAAGTATCAAGGCTATTATCTTAGAATTTTTATTCATGCTCATTCCCTCTCCTTTACATTTCAAAGTTCATTCATGACCCTCTGTTCGCAAGGTTTACTCCGTTGAAGAATCGATTGTTGAATTTACGGTTTTTGTGGTATAATAGGTTACACACGCGGATGTAGCCCGGCGTTTTTCTGCTATCTGTTTTCGAAGGCAGGATAGCGTAATGCGGGGTTACTTCCCTTTTTTATACTTCTTTTCTGCATGGATCAATATACCTTCCCGTCCATTTCAATCCCTTTTACTTCCTCTAATCCGGTAATGGCAACGGTATTGAACTGAACAGTCAGACTTTCACCTCCTTTTAAGACGGTATGGCTGCCTCTTTCCATTGCTTTGGGCAGACTGTTGGGAATGCTGGTCCATGGCTCCAATGCGATGCAGTATACCCGATCCCACCAGGGATACCCCGGTGCACGGCCATATACCAGCCAGAACCATAGATAGGGGAATACTTCCTTTGGCCAGACAAAACCCAGCCCAAGGCGCTCTTTTGGATCCAGCACGGCGTACCAGCCTTGGGACAGATCCTTCAGGTACAGCAGCTCACTGTAACCGGCCTCCGGACCGGGTACCAGGGAAAAGTCAACGGTTTTGCCGCCCACAGTCACATGGGGCCAGTCAAAGGCCATTCCCGGTTCCAGTATGCCGCTTTCCGCAAACCGCGGATCATGGACCTCCGCTTTTCCGGCGGGAACAAAAAGCCTGACGCCTTCCTTCAAAAAGGGTGCTCCGATGGCCGGATGGTGACCCCACATGAATTCAAAGGCTTCCGATGACTGATTGGAAACCTTTTCTTCCATAAAAAGCACCGGCTTTCCTTTTTCAAGGCGCAGCTTCTTTTCAATTTTCAAAGGAGTTCTGATACACGCCACCTGCAATCTGACTTCAACACATTCCGGCGTATCCGTGAGGATGTCGAAGTCCCAGCCCAGATGGGCAACCTCTCCATGAAGGCCCAATTCGGCACCTCGGTATACCGTAGGTCCGCCGCCGGGCAGTATTTCCTGCCAGCCTCCGTGATAATGGTCCAAAAAAGAACCCGATCCGGAAGCAATGGTTTCCCTGTACCTGGCAGGCTCAACGATTCCCTGGGGAGAACGCCATAGGAAGTCGGTATCGGTGGGCTTATGCAGGAATTCAAAAATATCCGCACCTTTATCCAAAAGGATTCCGATCCGCAGGCTTTCGTTTTCCATAAACAACGTCCGCATTCCTTTGTAAATCAACTGGTCCGTCACTCTGCAGCCAAAATGCCTGTAACATGCTTTCGCCATGGTTCTACCCCCGCTTCCCAATGCTTGTCGTAGATTTTCTGATGATCAACTCCACATCCAGTGTAACCGATTTGGATTTCTTCTTTTTTTCAAGCTGTTGAATCAGCATCCTGGTGGCTCTGACACCCTTATCAAAGGCAGGCTGCCTGACGGTTGTCAGGGGCGGGCTCACATACTCGGCTAGGGGTATATCGTCAAAGCCAACCACCGATATATCCTCAGGCACGCGCAGACCTCTCTCCCGGATAGCATTGATTGCACCGATGGCTAATATATCATTGCTCAGAAAAATTGCTGTAGGGCGCGCTTCGCTGTTCAAAAGCTGCAGCATGGTATCATGTCCGCCTCTGATCAGGGAGTTTTCCGAAACCAGAACCAACCGTTCATCATAAGGCAGCTTGTATTTCTCCAGCATATCCCTATAGCCTCTGAGACGGTCCTGGCTGCTGACCAGTGTAGGTTTTCCAATGAAGGCTATTCTCTTATGACCCAATGCGACCAGATGCTCCATGACCAGGGTTGCACCATAGTAGTTGTCAACATCTACATAGACCATATCCTTTTCAGCAGGAAGCTTTGCAGTGGCAACAAAGGGTGCGCCTACCTCGTAAAGCGATTCGATGATATTCTTGTGGAAGGATCCTGGACTCATCAGGATAAACCCGTCGATGCGCTTTTGCTTGTATATGTCCACATAATTGTGGTCATGCGGATAGCACAGCAGGAGGTAATAGCCTCTTTTGTTCACTTCAGTTGAAACACCTCTCATAACCTCCACATAAAAGGGATTGGAGAATATATACTCAGCTTCATGCGGAATAATCAGCCCGATGTGCTGGCTTTTCTGCAAGGAAATGGCTTTTGCCAGTGCATTGGGTTGAAAATCATACTTTTCTATCATGTTCAGTATCAGTTCCCGCGTTTCAGGGCGGACATCCGGCTTATTGTTGATGACTCTTGAAACCGTCGTTTTCGATACCCCCGCCAGTTTGGCGATTTCATCTATTGTCATTTCTTCACCCGCTCTCCTTTAGGTTAATCCGCAACCAATACCGTAACCGTTTCCGTAACCGGTTCCATAGTTTTATTTTACGCTTTTACCAAAATTTTGTCAAGGACCACACTTCAGATATTGAAAAATATTTATAGAATATGTCAAGATCGAGTCCAAAACAAAAGAGCCGTATAGGCAGTTTTCACTGCTCTTATCGGCTCTATCAGAGGGAATGGCATGTGGTGCTTATAATAATGGATTGATCCAATCCAAGCTTAATTCTTTCAGCTTTGCTTCTGAGACTTTTCCGGTATCAGGATCCCAGCCCGCATAGCGGTAATACAGATCCCGTGACTTTATGAAGGCATCCCTGTCTACCTTAAAGCCTGCAGAAGGACCAACAAGCTCCAGCGGGCTGAACAGCTTCTCAGGCAATACGTCCTCTGCAGGTGTGAAACCTTCTCTCTGGTTGAAGGCATGGAACATCTGGATGCGCCGTTCTCCCACCAACATCAGCTCATATAGGTTGGTCTTCCAGCCAGTGGCTGCATTCACAAAGTCTACCAGGTCATTCAGGTCAAACAGGGTCCAGTGCCCGAATATAAACTGACAGAGGGAAAAAGTATCCACAATGCTGTAATCGCATTGCGTAACCCAGACTAGTCTGCTTTTTGCTTCGTTCAACTCGGCAGGATCCTCAGCGTCATAGAAGCCCAGCCCCATCATTTTATAGGATAGCGGCGCAGCACCGATTCCACCGTCATGCTCTGAGGATACATGATCAGGTCCGTAAGGGAGACAGGCGTAAGCCAATGCAAGAGATGCCTTAACCTGGGGCATATGGGCGGGAAACTCCTTTCCCTTTACATGAACAGCCAGCTTCTTCGCTTCTGCTCCCCATTTATCAGCTACCCTTGCGGTTCCTTCCGCCAGCAAATCTCCCAAGCCTTTGCGTCGGCCGATTTTTTCTACCAGCTCGATAACGGCTCCGGCATTGCCGAAGTTCAGCGCCAGCCCATCGGTATCGGCTGAGGTGATGATGCCCTTCTCATAGCATTCCATTGCAAAGCCGATAGTCCCGCCGCACGAGATGGTATCCATGGTGTATTTGCTGCACAGCTCATTGATCTTGCTGATGCTTACCAGGTCATCTATTCCCAGGTTTGACCCGCACATACCCGCTGTCTCATATTCCGGCCCCCCGTAAGCAGGGTCCACATATGGCGGCTCCTTCACTTCAACGACACGTTTGCAGCTTTGGGCGCATGCCCAGCAGGTGCCGCTCCGCTTCCATACGGTATCCCGAAGTGCTTGGGCATTGATTTTTTCTACATTTTCAAAAGTTCCGGCGCTCCAATTTCTGGTCGGCACACCGCCGATGGGCGTATGCCATTCAAAGTTCTGGTTGGTGCCCAGCTCCTTGAAGGTGGAAGCAAAAGCGTCTTCCTTCACCTTCTGAGCGGCACTGCGTGCAAACTCTTGAATCCTGTCTTCATTGAAGAAAACGGGCTTTTTTGTTCCCCTGACGGCAATGGCTTTCAGGTTCTTGGAGCCCATGACGGCACCCATTCCGTTCCGCCCGTTGAAATGACCCAGCTCATTGGATATGTTGGCGTACCGGACAAGATTTTCTCCTCCCGGTCCGATCATGGCAATCCTCACCAGCTCATCGCCAAGCTCCTCCCTGATGATTTTCTGTGCCTCTCCGGTAATTTTTCCCCAGGCGTTTTTGGCATCCCTCAGCTCGTACTCCCCATCATGTATCCAGAGATAGACAGGTCGTGAGGCTTTTCCTGTAATGACCACCGCATCAAAGCCCGTGAACTTGAATTCAGGTGCCCAGTATCCACCTGCCTCACTGCTGGCAATTGTGCCGGTCAGAGGCGACTTGGTGGTAACACAATGCCGCGCCGTACCGCTTACTGCAGCACCGGTGACGGGAGAAACGGCAAAAACAATGACATTTCTCTCATCAAAAGGATCAATACCGGGTTCCATATACTTCAAGAGGTAGTAGCCGCCCATGCAGCTGCCACCGACATATTTTCGGTAGAAGCCCGCTTCCGGCTCCTCAATCCGGAAGCTTTCTGCAGTCAGATCCACATGTAGGATTTTTCCATGATAACCATACGGCATGAAGTTTTCCCCCTTCTTCCACTCTTTCTTAACCACCGGAGACGGCCGGAATGATCTTGAAAACATCGTCCTCCGAAAGCCGTCTGTTTTCATCTTTCTTCAAAGCCCCGATGATGCTGCTTTCGTTCAGCATGATGACAAAGCCTTGGCGGATGGCATAGGTTTCGTCCAAATAGCTTGTGATATCCTTGACACTGTCTTTCAAAACCGGAGTAACTTCAGCTCTATCCAGCTTCTTTCCTGCAATCCTGCTGAATTGCCCATAAAACTCTATACCTACTTCGATTTTTTCTTTCATATCGCTCCTCCCAAAGAGGCTACTCCGCTTTCCTTTTGGTGAACTGGTCTATGGCACAGACCACAATGATTATCGATCCGACTGCGACAGTCTGCCAATACATGTTGACATTCAAAAGCACCAGGCTGTTTTTGATGACTCCCAGGAGCAATGCACCCAGAAGCGCGCCCAAAATGGTACCTTCCCCGCCGGCCAAGCTGGTGCCCCCCACGATGGTCGCAGCGATGGAATCCATTTCAAAGTTAGCCCCCGCATTGGGATTGCCGGCATAAAGCCTGCCCACAATAATCAGGCCGCCTATGGCTGCAAGGACGCCGGTCAGTGTATAGACTGCAATTTTGCACCGGTTGACCTTAATGCCGGAGAGCTTTGCCGCCAACTCGTTTCCGCCTATGGCTTTGACCCGGGTACCGAAGACGGTATTGTCAAGCACGTAAGCCCCTATCAGAACGATAATAAACATGATGATGGAAAGGATGGGGATCGATGCGATGCTTCCATTGCCAACCCCGATGACAAAAGGGTGATCCACGGATATAGAGAAGCCTTTTGTAATGACATAGATAACACCCCTGGCAATATTGGCCATTCCCAACGTCACAATGAAAGACGGCAGCTTCAGCTTAGTAATCATTACGCCGTTCAGCCAGCCCACAATAATACCTGTCAGCACACCCAGTGAAATGGCTGCATAGGGGTTGATCCCCAGCTTGATGAAATAAGACAGCACAATGCCGCAAAGCGCCAGGTTGTAGCCGATGGAAAGATCGATCCCTCCGGAAATCATGACAAAGGTCTGCCCTACAGCAATGATGGCTATGATGCTGACCTGCCTGAATATGTTGAAGATATTGTCGCTGGTAAAAAACGTATCCGGTTTTGCAATGGACATACCGGTGCAAATGATCAGGAGCAGCATGAACAAACCGCTTTCCCTGCGTGCGAACAGGCCCTTTATGATGCCGGACAGCCTGGTTCTTCTCTTGACACCAGCATCCATAACGTGACTTTCCGGATTTGGCATATCATCACCCCTTTAATGCTTCAAGAATCATACGCTATCCGGGAATAGCGTATGATTCCAGCTTTATGCGTTAACTTGCCTAGTTCATATAAGTATCGACATTCTCCGATGTTATAACGATGCTTCCTGTATCAACATAGTTGGATACCATTCCTCCGTCACAGAGCGTATTGAGGTCCTTTACGATCTGGTCGCCCCATGTCCACTGCCTTTGGGAGATCAGGGAGGTGATGATGCCGTCTTTTACCCCCTGTACATTTTCCGGAACATTGTCAAAGGTTATGATCTTCTTGTCGTTTTTGGTCCAGCCTCTGGCCTTCCAGATGGCTGCCGCTACCGGACCGCCGGTGGCATCAATGCCTGAGAATACGTCAAAATCCGGATGCGCTTGAATCATGCTTTCTATAACCGACATGGTGATGCTGGGATCGCCCTGTCCGGATTGTATATCCAGGATTTCCACGCCGGGGTAATCCCGCTTGATGACTTCTTTCATCCCGTCAAGGCGCTGGTTCAGGCTCAGCTGTGTCGGCAGACCCGTGCACACGATGAGCTTTCCTTTTCCGCCCAGTTGCTTTCCGATTTCCTCACCCAGCTTTTGTCCGGCCTTCAGGTTATCGGTCCCCATGAAGCCCTTCCGGTTGCTCTTGGGTATGTCTGACTCGAATGCAATCACCTGAATGCCTTTCTCTATGGCCTTGTTTACGATGGGAGCCACAGCCTCGGAGTCAGTGGGAACCACTGCGATGCCGTCCACTTTCATTGCAATAAGATTCTCCAGGATCTCGATCTGCTGTCTGACATCAAATTTGTCCGGCGCTTTTATTATGAGCTTGCAGCCCACTTCCTTGGCATATTTTTCTGCTGTTGCCGCAACCGGCTCAAAGAAGGGATGCACCACCGGGAACACAATGCCGAAGGTTCTTTCCTTTTTAACTTCCTGAGTGGGTGCCGCATTCTGCTCGCTGCTGGTCTGTGCATTGCTTGCCGGGCTGCTGCATCCTGCCAATGAAACCATAAAGACTAGAGCCAGTATCAGAGCCATCATTCTGAAGAACAGTTTCCTCTTCATTAAAAATCCCCCTTTAAATTCTTTTTTACTTCCCGCTGAAGCGCGACCTGTTGCTTAGCCTTATTATACTAACGGGGTCCCCTTTGCTCAATTCATTATCTTTTTACCTTCTACCGTTTTCTTTTTCAGTTTCCCAGCTTGCATGTCAAAACTTTTTTCAATATAACATTTTCTTTTGAGCATGGCATATGAACTACGACGGCTGCTGCCGTTCTTAAAAATAAAAAAGTGAGCTTATTACAGGCTCACTTTTTGCTCTATTGGCTTGCAGTATGGGAGCTGCTCCGGTACTCTCTGGGCTTGCAGCCCACGTTCTTCTTGAAGATGTAGCTGAAATAATGGGGGTTCTGATATCCCACCTCTAAAGCGATCTCCCCCGTCTTCTTGCTGGTTGTATTCAGCAGTCCCTTGGCCTTCCTAAGCCTAACATTGGTCAGGTGCTGAATAAATGTCTCCCCTGTTTCCTGGCTGAAGATCGTACTGAAATGGCAGGCACTCATATTGACATAGTTTGCAACCAGGTTCAGTGACATGTCGGGATCCCCGCAGTTTTTCTCTATATACCGCTTGGCACTGGCTATCAGTTCGTAATGCTGGTTATTCTTTATCCTTTCCCGGCATTGATAAGCAATCTCTATACAACCCTCAATATATTGCTTTAGCTTGTCAAAGGTATCAAGCCGGACTGCAATTTCTTCTATCCGTTCCTGCCTCGGCAGGAGCTGCTCCCCGTTGACACCGATTTCACCCAGAAAACCGGCAACGACGTAATTGATCCGGATAGCCAGATAAATGTTCAGAAGGACGCTGGCCTTTTTATCCTTGAGCCGCTCGAAATAGGCATCGATTACAGGGTGTACCGTATCCCGGCTCCCGTAGCGCAAGGCATGCAGTATCTGTCCGTCGTCAAACCCAAAGTATTCCTTCTGGCTCTCATTGAGCCTATGAAGCTCCTGCTGCAGTGCGTTCCAATACAGTCCCGTCTCCTGTTCAGCTTTAGTGCCGTTTTCAATATCCCTAAAGGATTTCGTGATTCCTTGAATTCTCTCATGGATACTGCCGGCGTCCACCTTTATTGCCAACGTCCGATAGGCTTCCTCCGATACGATTGCATCTGATAAGGTTCTGCATTGCAGCATCAGCACATCTCGGTCATCACCTTTCAGGATCAGGATGTATTCATTCAGGCTCCTCCTGAAGCGGATGATATGGGGCATGCTTTCCAGTGCGTCGTTTACAAAGGCTTCCAGCGCTTCATACCGGCTGTAGCCCGCCTCCGTATCTGCTTCTATGCTGACACGCACTACCATATAATATCTCGCAAAAATATCTATATCGTAGGAGGGCGCTTTATCTACCACCACAGCAGGGGGGATGGCGCCCATGATGAGGTTGTTCAGGAAGCTTTCCCGCAAAAGTGCTTTGTTGTCGTTTATATATTTGCTCAAATTCTGAACGTTTGCCGCCAGTTTTTTCTCCTCATCGATATCCCGCGCAACCTTCCCCAAAAGCTCCAGCAGATCCTTGGCACTGAGAGGCTTCAATACATATTCCTCAACACCGATGCTGATTGCCTTTTTTGCATATTCAAACTCCTGGTGGCCGCTGAGGATAATGATCCTGGTGGCGGGCATGTTTTTCTTGACATAGCGGCTCAGCTCCAAACCATCCATAAAGGGCATCTTGATATCGGTAATCAGAATATCCGGCTGTGAAGCCTTTATGAGAGGCAGTGCCATTTCCCCATCCGGAGCCTCTCCGGCAAATATGAAGCCGTTTTTCTCCCAGTCGATGCCATCCCGTATACGCTGCCTGACGACAATTTCGTCTTCAACTAAAAAAATCTTATACATGCCTCTGACCCCCTCGTATGTCTAATCGATTGGCAGGACAACCCTGACGGAGGTCCCTGTGTTATATTCACTGGATATCGACAAGCCGTACCTTTCTCCGTAGTATAACTTGATTCTTTGATTGACGTTCTTTATTCCGAAGCCCCCTTGCATATCGGTGTCAGCCTCCGTCTTTCCTATTTCTTCCCGCACCTGTGCCAGCAGCTCTTCTGTCATTCCGATACCATTGTCGCTCACTTCAAATACCAACCTGTCTTCGTCCAACTTATCGCCATAAATCCGTATCAGCCCGCCGCCCCTTTTGTTCTTCAGGCCATGATAAAGGGCATTCTCGACCAGAGGCTGCAGGGTCAGCTTCAATATCCGAAGACATAGTATATCCGGGTTGATGCAGATTTCATAGTCCATAATGTCCTGATACCTGACTTTTTGAATCCTCAGGTAGCTTTGGACATGGGAAAGCTCCTCTCGGATGAGGATCCACTCCTTCCCCTTGCTCAGTACGATCCGGAAGAAAGCAGAGAGGTCCTTCGTGATATTGACTACCTCTTCCTTGTTATCTGTTTCCGTCATCCATACGATGGCATCCAGCGTATTGTATAGAAAATGGGGGTTGATCTGGGCCTGCATCGCCCTGAATTCGGATTTCTTGAGATTTTCCTGGTCAATGAGGCTTTTTTCCAAAAGTGCTTTAATCTTCACCAGCATGGTATTGAAGCCTTTGCACAGATCGGCTATCTCATCCCTGCTGGCATACTGTGCTTCTACATCCAGATTGCCCTTTTCCGCCAGCTTCATCTTGTGCCGCAACTCCCGGATGGGCTTGGTCAGCGAGTTTGAAATTTGGGCATATACCAGCACGATGCCCAGGATGCATATACCGCTGATGATGATGGTGATGGACTTGATTTCATAAGCTGTCTTCATGATCTCCTTGAGCCTTACTTTTCCGATAATGCTCCATCCCGGCATCTTGAGGGTATTATACACAATGAAGTGTTCTACGCCCTGAATCTCTTCGATGAAGTAGCCTTCCTTGCTGCTGGCGATCTCATCCTCAATCTTTCTGGATTGAAAGTCGTTGTGGGTCAGCCCTCCCACACGGGTGGGGTCATAGATATACTGGCCGTCCTGTGTCACAACAAAAAACTGGCCTGTATCTCCCAGCTTGATATTGCTGCAGATTTCCTCAATGACTGCTTTGTCGATGTCAACCAGTATGATACCCTTGATTTCCTTGGTCAGCGGCCGCCTGACGATCTTCGCAATGGTCAGAACATTGTTATAGGGAAGCCTTCTGATATCCTCCAGCTTTTCATTTAGGATGATGTGAAGCTTTTCAGGTTCTGTCAGCGCTCTTTTATATACATTGTTTTCCTCCAGTTTTCCGTAGAAGGTATAGCTTCCTACCCTGTCGCTGATGCTGTTGCCGCTGATCCCAATAATGTTGATATCGACGATGACATCTTGAAAATCATAGATTCCCTTGTATATCTCGAATAGCTCCCCGATGTCCTTGGCGTAGGCATATTTCTTATCGGTGTCCTTCTCATCCAGGAAGCGGATCAGGAGCTCGTTATTGCCCATATCCAGGGTTTTATTGATATTGTTGAAAAAAAGCTCCAGATTGCGGTTGAGCTGTTCTGCTATCTGTGCGGTCGACTTTGAGATGGTTTCCTGCATGCTTTCAAAGTATTTCTGATACGATACCATGCCGATCACGCCCATGGGAATGATGGTTGCCAATGCAAAAATAATGACGATTCTTGTGCGGATGCTGACTGTCAATGGCCTGATGATTCCGGTCAGGAGGGTTTTCAGAAAGCGCAGCATACTCATCCCTTCATTTCATTTTATTTTGAAAATGGAATTGTATTCATATTAATGAACATTATACCATTAACCCCCTGCTTGTCAAACAAGCAAGACAAAGCCACCCTTTGAGTGACTTTGCCTATAAATTATCTTTTTTATCTGTCCGTTTACATGCCGGAAGCAGCCAGCATGATTTTTTCCTCGGAGAATTCGTCCTTTCTAAATTCTCCGGCAATCCTGCCCTGATGGATGACAATGACCCGGTCACAGACACCCAGCAGCTCCAGCAGTTCGGAAGATATGAAGATGATACCCACACCTTTTTGTGCCAGGCCTTCTATAATTGAGTATATTTCGGACTTTGCTCCCACATCGATGCCTCGGGTCGGTTCGTCCAGTATAACCACCTTGGGGTTTACCGCCAGCCATTTAGCAATAACCGCTTTTTGCTGGTTGCCGCCGCTGAAGTTTTTTGCCAGCCTGCCGGGCAGCGCCGGGCGGACCTGCAAGTCATCTATGAATCTGTCTACGATTTCCCTTTTCTTGTTTTTGACGATGCAGCCCAATCTGCTGATGAGGGGCATATTTGCCAGGCAGATATTGTCGCCCAGCGGCATTCCAAGAACCAGGCCTTCTTTTTTCCTGTCCTCCGGCACCAGTGCCAGCCCTTCCCGGATTGCATCACTCGGTGAGCTGATCCGGACAGGCTTGCTATCGATCAGGATTTCTCCTCCGTCAGGCTTTGCCGATCCGAAGATAGCCTTCATGATTTCTGTGCGGCCCGACCCCACAAGCCCTGCAAAGCCCAGAATCTCCCCTCCTGACAAACCAAAGCTGATGTCCGTAAACTGTTTCTCCTTGCAGAGCCCTTTAATCTCCAGCACATATCCGCTCTGAACGGTATCCTTCCTTTCCGGAAAAAAATCCTCCAGGTCCCTGCCTACCATTAGCCTGACGATATCATCCTTTTTCAGCCTTTTGTCCCCATTATCAAGGGTTTCAATATACTTGCCATCCCGCAGGATGGTGACGCGGCTGCTCAGCTGCGTCACCTCTTCAAGCCTGTGGGAGATGTAGATTATACTGATGCCTTTTGCCAGGAGCTGCCGTATCAACTCGAAAAGCGCCTTGGTTTCTTTTTCGGTCAATACGGCGGTGGGCTCATCCATAACCAGTATATCGACATCGTTGAATATGGCCTTTCCAATTTCCACCAACTGCTGTGTTGCAACGCTGATATCGGAAACGGACCTACTGCAGTCTATGTCCGCCAAGCCCAGCTTCGCCATGACCTCCTGGGCTGCTTTGACCATCTGCTTCTTGTTCAGGTGCAGGCCCTTCCGAAGCTCCTTTCCAAGAAACAGGTTCTCCGCGATGCTGAGCTGCGGCACCAGATTGAACTCCTGGTAAATGATGCTTATCTTGTTGTCCATGGAGTCCTCCGGGTTCCGGATCTGCACGGTTTTTCCGTTGATTCGGATTTCGCCTTCATCCGGCGTATAGATGCCGCCGAGAATCTTCATCAGAGTACTCT
This sequence comes from Calditrichales bacterium MX18-03, assembly GCA_021083345.1. GTDB lineage: Bacteria > Bacillota > Clostridia > Lutisporales > Lutisporaceae > JAJGRE01. Next base: position 552,647 of record JAJGRE010000002.1, read on the forward strand.
TGCCCGCACCGTTTTCTCCGCATAAAGCGTGAAGCTCACCCTTTCTAAGCTCAAAGCTCACATGATCCAGCGCCCTGACACCCGGAAACGTCTTAGTGATACCCTTCATTTCAAGTATGTTTTGCTTAATCATGGGTTACCCCCCTGCTTGTTTTGTAGTCGCAATACTGTCATATTACACTTATTATAGCGGGTGCTTCCCTTTATATAAATCAATATTCTTAATCAAATAGTCAGATTTCTTTTGAACTTGTAGCGGGCAGAGAGATTACAGGCATAAAAAAACAACCGCCGCAGCGGTTGCTTTTTTGCTTAACTCAGCCCCATACCCCTTCTTTTGGCCATGATGTGGGCTTCAATATTATTGGCAACCTCCACCGGATCATCGCCCAGTGCGATTTTGCCGCCGGTCAGGCCTTCCACATCCTCTGTCAGCAGCTTGACAAGCTGCGGCGCCCCCGTTACGAAAGGCGTGGGCGACAGGTGAGTGTATGTACCGTATGCCACTGCAAAGACACCGTCGATGGTAGCCTTCTGCTCCATCCACTCAGGTGCGGTGACCGCTATGGGAAGATCAGGCACATCTACATTGAGGTGGTCCGCCAACGCTGTTACCAGCATCGACATCCTGCCGGTATCGGTACAGGTACCGAAGCTCAGCACCGGCGGAATCTTCAGCAGCCCGCAGACATAGCGCAAACCTTCTCCCGCCAGCGGAACTGCGTCCAGGCTGCAGAGACCGGCCACCTCCAGGCCGTGATTACCGCAGCCGCCGCTGATCACCAGAATATCCCTTTTGATCAGCTCCTTAGTCAGGTTTACCGTATTCCAGTCATGGGGGCCATTCCGCAAGGTAGCACAATTGGCCAGCGCTACCACCCCTTTGATTTTGCCTCCTGCAATCACGTCAACCAGCGGGTCCAGCTTGTTGCCCAGTGCGCCCAGCACCGCCTCAGTGGAGAAACCGGCTATTGCCTTTTGTATCCGTTTCGGCACCATCGGCTTGATCTTGCCATGGCGCTTCTTGAAATTCTCGATTGCCAGGTCAATCAGCCGGTCCGCCATGGCGCCCACATTTGCCGGGTGGTAAGGTATCTGCTCCTGCGCACCCGGAACACCTATGATGGTGCTGATGCTTACCAGCGTTGCCTGGTATTTTTCGGCATACATATCAATAGCCGGCGGCGAGCAGTTTTCTTCCATCGCGATCACATCCACCGCACCGGTGGCCAACATGGGCTCGATAGCCAGCCAATTGCCCATCAGCCCGGCAAAAACATCATCGATTGGGAAACGCTGCAGCAACTCCTGTCCGGTCTCGATAGAGCCGACGACGCGAAGCCCTTTTGCCCCTGCAGCCTTTGCTTTCTGCTGCACATCGGCATTTCTGGCTTTTTCTATAACAGCTACACCTGCCCAGGGTTGGTGTCCATTGAACACCACATTGACGTAATCCGGATCAAAAATGCCCAGGTCCACATTGACTTCATGGGGCATCGGCGTACCAAACAAAATGTCCTGCACCATTTCCAAACCGATCTGTGTATTGTAAATGGTGGCCACACCCAGGCGCAGCGCCTTCTTGGCCAAAGAAACGTAGTCTCCGTCCACATTGGTCAGGCAGCTGGCGATACAGTTCTGTTCTTCATGGACGGTTCCGGCGGGATATAAGTGGAGCTTCCGCCAGACCTCCTTGCGCTTTTTGGGTGCGAAGGCTTCCACCATCAGATTCGGCTCCTCGGTGCCGATATTCTGCTGATGCTCTAGGAGATCCGCCAGCTGTACCGCCATCTGGTTGACATCCTGGCTGGTATTGATACCCAGCTTCTCACACATCCACTTCAGCTTGTTTACATCCGTCAGCCTAAAGGGTGTTTTGCCTTCTGCCGTAGCCTTCAGGGTCCGATAGGCTTCATAGGCATGGTGGCTGTACGTGCCGGCCCCCAAAGCATTTTGGATCAGCAGCTTCCGCATAGCGTTTGCATCCGGCCCGATGCCGCATACGCCTTTATCAATGCCTGACTTCTCATTCCATCGGCAGGGTCCGTGAGAACACAGCTGACAGCTCAAACCCTCCAGACAGAACTTACAGCGGATTTTTTCCTGCGCTGCATACCGGTCGAACACATTGGACATTCCATCTTCTCGAATGCGCTTCAGCATCTCCTCTACCGAGTCATGATAGCTCACACGGCCTTCCGTCTTTTCCAGTATCGTTTCACTCATAAAAAAAGCCCCTTTCTCGTCGTATGTTGTGTTTGCGGCTTAAAAAGCTTGTTCCGCAAATATCAACATTATTTTCTACTAAAGAGACAAAAATTATGAAATACTGCTTATTTCGTGCTTCCCAGCCGATTCTCCCTCAGCATATCTGAAAGCTTTACTTCCGGGTGGCGATATCTGAACAGGTTTGCCCTGTAGTTCCCCAACCGTATGGCTTCCCTTGGGCACCATTGGATGCAAGCGAAGCAGCTGACACAATGGTCCGACCAGCAAGGTCTCTGTTCAGCCATGCTGATATTCTGCATGGGGCAAACCCTGACACAGGTACCGCAGCCGCTGCATTTTTCATCCGCAATGAAGCCCATGGACGCCCATCCGTGCCGCATCACATGCCAAAGCAGGGATGCGATCGACGGCAACGCCTTGAACAGCATTCCGGACAGAATGAAGCCCGTCATCACATTGGTTGTTTCAAGGCAGCCTTCTTTACGTGCATCCACATAATCTGCAACCACATCCAGCTTAATATCCCAATTGCGAAACATCTCCTTTTGTTTATCTACAGAGATATCTCCGTATCCGATGCCATTATGGGGCATTTGCACGTTAAATCCTGCTGAGAGCTTTCCCCCTTGAGCTGCAACATCTGCATCCGCTTTCTTCATGGCCTTTAGCGGTGTAACCCCGTAGGTGCTGACTGCAAAAAGATACTTGGAACCGATGTCTGCCAGCTTTCCAATAAAATCCGCCAGCAACTTGGGCGGTTTGAAGTCGTAGATGGGAAATACCATACCGATTACGTCTGCTTCTTTTCCGATCAAGTCCTGATCCATCACCGACATGACCGGGATCAGCTTCCCATTAAGCCGCCTTGCAATGTCCCTCGCCACTGCAAGGGAGTTGCCTGTTCCGGAAAAATAATAGATTTCTACTTTACTCATCCTCATTACTCCCGATATTTTATTTCTATGCACTGTTCTTTGCCTTATTCATTGATTTTGATCCCATATTATCATAGCAGTTGAGACAAGCAAAAAGCTATAGGGATTATATCCTATAGCCTGTTTTCTCTCACTAAATTGAGCAGTTCCATCTTACTGCTGACATTGGTTTTCTTGTAGATATTGTAGATATGATTATTGACTGTCTTGAAGGACCGGTCCAGCTTAGCGCTGATCTCCTTTATGGAGAGTCCGCTGAGCAGCAGCTCCATCACCTCTTTTTCCCGGCTGGTGATACCGAATTTTTTCAGGAAGCTGTCACTGACCTCCACCTGTTCCATGATGGAGGGTATCTCAACAAAGAAATACTTCGCAGCGAAAATGATGCTGACAAGATGGACGGTAAAGTAAAGCAGATTGCGTGTCAGCATGATCCACACCCACTCTTTGATGAATACGACAACCAGTGCCTGGACCGGAATAAAAAGCATAATCAGCAAAGCCAGTACCTTCAAGGCTCTCTTCAGGTCGGGGTTATAAATACTGGCCAGGTTTCTCGCAATTTGTATGCTGCAGATGACAAAAGACAGAAATAATGAAAACAGGATCACCATAAAGAAATAGTTCACAATAGGAGGCAGTACGCTGCCCTCTCTGCCATAGCCGGAAAATACAGGTATTATGACAGTAAGCAGTATGAAAAAACATGGAACGCCTACCAATACTTTATTGACCGGTGAAAACCGCTTGTTGATAATGCCAAGTGCAAACAATGTAAACGCATAATTGATCAGCACGATCATGATTTCAAATAGAATAAACGCCAGCGACATCCATAATCCATACAGTACTGTATCTACATAGTAAGTCATGTAGCTGTATACAGTAGTGAAGGTAACCGTGAAGGTGGTGGTGAGTATGAAAAATGCATAATAACGGATTTCCTTGATCCTGTATTTCAGATAGAGCAGGAAGCCCAATAATGCTGTTGTGAATCCCGATAGCAGTGTCAGCACATTGATCAATATATCCAGATGTTTCATAAGCCCTCCTTAAGCAGCTTGATAAACGCATCCTCCGTAATGATTCTGATTCCGGCGCCTTTTTTTATCAGTGCCTCAGCTTTCAGCAGCTTGCTGCTTTTTTCACTGTCGCTTAGCTTGTTATAATCCGTCACGCCGACCACCAGGTAATTTACATTTGGATATACATAATCTGCACATATGCCGCCGGCATTTACGACCTTCTGCATTGCATTTCTTCTGCTGATGGATTGGAGTGTACCGGTAAATACAAAGGTCTTATTGAAGCACGGATGGCTTGCATCCGCAGGCTTTTGTGCAGCCACGATACTGCTTGCCCTGGGAAGCTTCGCCTCCCGTCCGGCAGACTGGGATGCTGCTGTATACCCCCCGGGAAAAATCCGGCCCAGCCTGGTTTTTTGCTTCTGGGATAATTCTGCAACCGTTTCAGCCTGATTGAGCCTGCAAGCTTCAATGATGATCCTGGCAGACACCAGCGCATCCTCCAAGGCGTTATGATGGTTGAAGCGTATCCCAAGATGCGCCGCCATGGAATCCAGTCGGTAGCTCATCAGGCCGGGCCACGCTTTTCTGGCTGCAGTTACGGAGCAATAATAATCCTGCTCCGGATAGGAAATTGAATATGTATCCAAAATATACCTTAAAACACTCATATCGAAACTGGCATTATGTGCAACCAGAACCCTTCCTTTGATATGGCTATATATCTCATCCCATAACGCATTGAATTCCGGTTTGTCTGCCACATCCCTTTCGGTAATCCCATGTATGGAGATATTGATCGGGTGAAAATAAAGCCTCGGGGGCTTGATGAGCCAGTAGAGCTTTTCTTTGATTTCCCCTTTCTCAACGATAACCACCCCTAAAGAACAGGCGCTGTTCCTGTCTGAGTTGGCTGTTTCAAAATCCAGCGCTGCGAAGTTCATTTGACTGTCTCCTCTCTTAAAAGGCCGGTAAGAACGATAGCCGTTAGAATTATCATATCACATCACATGCAGGGGTTCAACGACTCCCAGCGGAGGACCCCTTGTACATTGAATAATCAATACCAACATGGAGATATTAAGGCATATGAGCGGATGAAAGTGCAGGGAATGAGATGAAGATCGACTTTAAGCTTCAGCAGAATATTGCTGCCATAAAAAATATTTTTCTCAGTGATCAGTCATTGGTATACCGGGAATTCGGAAAAACCGCCGAAGCAGGCAAAGCTTTCTGTGTCATCTACATCGACGGCATGGTGGACAAAAACTATATCAATGACAATGTCATATCACCCATCATGAGCATGCTGCCCAGGTCCGGCCAACGCCCCACTGATTTTGCAGGATATATCATGAATGAAGTGATTACCTCCATCCGCATCCATGCCGCCTCCGAAATCGACGCACTGACCCAGGCGCTGGCTGGTGGAAATGCGGTTCTGCTCATAGATGACACCTTCGAAGCTTTGATAATACAGGCTCACGGTTGGGAGAACCGCTCCATCACTGAGCCCACCACAGAGAAAACCGTTAGAGGTCCCAAGGAGAGCTTTAACGAATCCCTGATCACCAATTTGGCTTTGATACGAAAAAGGCTCAGGACGCCTCAATTGAAATGCAAATTCCGGACAATTGGTACGCTTACCCGTACCAATGTCTGTATTTGCTATATCGAAGGTGTTGCGTCTCATGACATCCTAAGGGAACTGGAAGTAAGACTCAACCAGATCGAGATCGACGGCATCCTGGACTCGGGATATCTGGAGGAGATGGTCAAAGACTCCCCCTTTACGCCCTTTCCCCTTGCCGGTGCGACGGAAAGGCCCGATATCGCCTGCGCAAAGCTCCTGGAAGGCCGTTTTGTCCTTCTGTGCGACGGTACGCCATTTTGCGTCTCGCTGCCGTATTTATTCATGGAAACCTTCCAGGCCGACGAGGACTATTATTTCAATTATACCTTTGCATCCGTCAACCGGTTCATTCGGTGGATCGGATTTTTCCTGACCACCAGCGTGCCGGCCATCTATGTGGCGTTAACTACCTTTCACCAGGAAATGATCCCCACCCAGCTGCTTCTGAGCATCTCAGCTTCACGTCAGGGGGTTCCCTTTCCGACCATTGTGGAAGCATTGCTGATGCTGTTTGTCTTTGAAGTGCTCAGGGAAGCCGGTGTGCGCATCCCAACGGTCATCGGCCAGGCCATCAGCATCGTAGGCGCATTGGTAATCGGTCAGGCAGCGGTGGAAGCCAAGCTGGTCAGTGCACCTATCATCATCGTGGCCGGCCTGGCCGGCATCACAGGCTTCCTGGTTCCCAGGCTAGATGGCGCTATCATCATCCTCCGGTTTACCTTTCTGATCCTGTCAGCATTCATCGGGTTATATGGGTATTTATTCGGTGTCGTAGGCCTTTTTCTGCACATCGCATCCCTAAGGTCCTTCGGTATTCCCTATATGCTGAATACCGGCTCACTGAAGTTCCAAGATCAGAAGGATATGCTTATACGTGCGCCGTGGCAGACCATGACGCAAAGACCGCAGCTGATCGGAAAAAAGAACATGAAGCGCAAAGCCGATATAGAACCCAACGGAGGCAAGCAGTAATGAAAAGTGTCAAGCTCCTGTATCTCGTATTTTTGTTGTCAGTAATATGCCTGCTGTGCGGCTGCTGGAACTATAGGGAGATTGAAAGGCTTGCCATAGCCTCAGGCCTGTCATTAGACTCGCTGGAAGACAAGATTGTACTGAATATAGAAATTGCCAATCCCGCATCGGGTCAGGGTGAAGGTACGGTAAAGCCGGTGCTGCTTAAATCCGAAGGAAAGACTGTCTTCGATGCAGTCAGGGAAATCATCGCCAAGTCCGGAATGAAGGTATACTGGAGTCATGCCAAGGTATTGTTGCTGGGGGAGGAAATGTTTAACGGGAAGCTGATAGGTGCGCTGGATTGGGCATTCAGAGATGCAGAAACCCGGGAGGATATGTGGGTCCTGGTGGCAAAGGGCCGCAAAGCCAGTGAAATACTAGGAAGCAAGCCTGAGCTGGAAGAACTGGTATCCTTTCAGCTGGACGCTACCCTAAGGTCCCAGAGATTCATTTCCAGGTTTCCCAGCGTTGAGCTTTGGAAATTGATAGATGATATGACCAGCAGGGAAAATACTGCCATATTGCCAGCCGTAAGGCTCATCGATGAAAAAGGTAAAACGGTTCCCCTGATAGAAGGCTGCGCTGTCATTAAAAAGCAGAAGCTGCTTGGCTGGCTGACGGCTGAGGAGACGAAAGCCCTGCTGTGGATCCGCGATGAGCTGAAAGGCGGCCTGACGATTATTGAAAAGGTCGGAAGCCCTGATACCAATGTCACATTGGAAATCTTCGAAAGCAAAACCACTGTCAAGCCGGTTTTTGAGGAAGGCCGCCTCTCCATGGCTGTCACTATCAAGCTCTCGGTAGAAATTGCAGAAATCAGCAGCAGTATGGATGTCATCAAACCGGATGGTATGAAGCTGCTGACTGCCGAAGGGAAGAAGCAAATCAAGAGAGATATTGAAAAGGTTGTTAAAAAGGCGCAGAAGGAGTTTAAATGTGATATTCTGGGCTTCGGAAGCAAGGTAAAAGCCGAAATGCCTGATATTTGGCGGGAAGTGGAGCCGGACTGGGACGAATACCTCCAGGATATGGAGGTAGAGGTCTCTGTTGATCTTGAGATCAGAGGCAGTGCCACAACTTCAAAGCCAATTATGATAGAGGATTAGAATATGATTCTACTGACTATTGCAGCATTCATGATAATCGCAATACTGGAGCTTGTTCCGCTCTACAAGGAGCGAGGAAAAGAAAAGCGCACCTATCTGGTGTACCTGACCCTTTTTCTGTTCTCCTTCGGGCTAGCGGTTCTCTTAAGCCTGGGGATCCGAATACCAAGCCCGGCAAAAGCCATTGAAGTGTTTATCGATGCTATTGTCAAATAAGGGATGCGTGGTTGAAGTGAGCAAAGAGACTATAAACGATAAGCAAGCACTGATCATGGTCACCATTTTTATTATGGGCAGTACGCTTATTATGGGCGTCGGCGGCGTGGCCAAGCAGGATATGTGGCTTGCCATCATTGCGGCGATTGCAAGTGCCATACCGGTTGTCTTGATGTATGCCAGAATCCTGTCCACTTACCCAGGCAAGGATTTATATGATATTTTGCAAATTGTGTTCGGAAAGGTGGTTGGGAAGATTGTCTGCATCCTCTATGCCTGGTTTGCTTTCCATCTCGGCGCCCTGGTCCTCCGCAATTACGGCGAATTCATAAAAACAGCCGCTCTGCCGGAAACACCGATGCTGGTATCCATGCTTTTTCTTGGGGGGCTTGCACTCTGGGCAGTTAAAGCAGGCATAGAGGTTATCGGCCGGTGGAGTGAGTTTTTCATTTTTATCCTAATCGGATTCATCTTAATCATCGGATTTTTGTCGATTCCTCTTATGAAGCCTCAGAATCTATTGCCGGTCCTATACGAGGGAGTCGTTCCTGTCCTACACGGCACTCTTGCAGCACTTAGCTTTCCTTTTGCCGAGACAGTTGTTTTCACCCTGGTTTTCTCTTCCCTGCAAACCAGGGAATCACCCAATAAGGTTCTCGTTTACGGCATCCTTTTAGGGGGACTCATTGTTGTCTATGCTGCTCTTAGAAACGTTATGGTTTTAGGAGCGAATTACATTTCCATGCTGTATTTTCCTTCATACCATGCCGTAAGCCGGATCAATGTAGGCAACTTTCTTCAGCGTCTGGAGATTTCTGTGGTAGTGGTATTCACCATTGCAGGGTTTGTCAAAATCAGTGTCTGCTTATTGGCTGCCTGTACCGGTATTGCAAAGGTTTTTAGCTTGGAAAATCATCGGCAGATTGCCACACCCATAGCATTATTGATGGTTACCCTGGCCTACATCGTATACAAAAACATCATGGAAATGATGGAATGGGCTTTCAAATACTGGTCATCCTATGCCCTTCCCTTTCAGGTCTTCCTGCCCGCCATTATACTTCTGGCAGTTGAAATCAAGTCAAGAAGACAGAAAACATCCGGCAAGCCGCCGGCAAAGCAGTAGCAGCGGCATATAGGCTTCTTAACCCTGCTCCTTCAACCAGGTTTTGAAAATGATGAAGGACTCATTATCGCAGTCCAGACATTTCCGCTGGATTCCCTCGCCTATCTTTGCACAGTCCCCCACCCAATCCAGCGTGTTTTTGCCGCTTTTCTCCAGAATCTTATCTGATCCGCATTTCACGCAGATGACCTTGAATCCATCCACCATCACTTACCTCCTTTGTTTTCAGGAGTCTGCGCCTGGCTCTGATCTTTGATCAGCTTTAACCCGCTGGAAAGCAGCTTGATAACGTCTATATCCGTTCTATATACCAGGCTTCTGAGGCCGGGGGCCTTCATCATGGTCATAAGCCGGTCGAAATCCTGATTGGTAGCTGCATTCAGCAATGGCCGGAGGATGCTGAGCTCTTGGCTTTTCTTTCTCAAATCACTGAGCAGCAGGTCGATATCGCTCCCTTCTGCTATGCTTCTCGCAACCATCACGCCGCTAACCACTGCATTGAACTGCCCGAAGCCCAGGAATGGCTCTACGCCACCGCCGGCAGCACCGACGAAGTAAATCTTGCCGACTTTGTTGGTTGTAACCGTACCGGCATGATGGGGCAATGTCCATGAGTCCATCAGGTCATATTGCTTAAGGATATTGCGTGATTCCAGAAAACGGTGCCAGTAATCATTCATTTCTTCCTGTTGTATCCCTTGCACTACATGGGCAATGACTGCTTTATTCTTACTGTAAGGTGCCATGTAAATGTAGACCCCCTTGGTCAGCTCGTTATCCAGCCACATGTGCAGGGTATCCTCTTCAAAATTTCCTGCAAAAACACCGCCTCTGAGCCATGTCCTCATGACCTCCTGCCAGATGCCGTATCTTGTGGGAATCGTCCAATGCCCATCGGCTACCACAACATAATCAAAGTCTTTTTCCAACTCTTCCGGTTGCACGTAGCGGTTAAAATGGACCTGTGATTTGATCTTTTGATGGAGCTGATTCTTCACGGAGTTTTCTTCTTTTCCCCGGATCATAAAATACCCTAGAGGTCCGGTCACAGTAACTTCATTATTAGGAGAGTGGTGGACGACCTTTTTAAAGGCATGTAGGGGCTGCAGCTTGATTCCCAATACCTGGTCCATATATAAGATGGGATCTGCCGCAGGCCGGGTGATGAGCCCCAGAAATGCCGATACATGGGGGTGGTATTCCCCGATAAAATCATTGCGTTCAAATATAGTCGGATAGATGCCGTGCCTTTCCAGTTCAATGGCACATGCCAACCCGGAGGTACCTGCTCCAATAATGGCCACCTTCATATAGCTGCCCACCTCGTTCCCTTTGAGTTTCATCGTGTTAGTTTTTGCAGTGCGGTCCAAATTATACTTTGTTCAAAGCACCGCTAGCATGATTCAACCTATACTGGTAAAATATATACTGTAGTAAAGGAAAATGTGAGGGGGCAGAGCTTTGGATATTTCATTCTTCACACTGGCAATCGAAACCATTACCCTTGTTAACTTCATTTTCATCATTACAGCCGTCTTCTTTGAAAGGAAAAAGCCTGCTTCCGCCGCAGTATGGATCATGGTCCTGACTTTCCTTCCCCTGGTGGGGTTCTTTCTTTACTTGGTTTTCGGCAGAACCCTGCGGTTGAATAAAAACAGGATCTTCCGGCTGAAAAAAGATTATGACGACATGTACTACGAACGACTGGTTGAGCAACGACACCTTCTGGACGACAGGCTATTTGATTTTACAGATCAAAGCATGAAGCAATACTCAGACATCATAGAAATGCTGCTGAACACCAGCAGAAGCATCTATTCCCAGGATAATGACATCACTATTTTTACGGATGCCAAATATAAATACGACAGGCTCTTGAAGGATATCAGAAAGGCAACTTCCTCCATTCACTTGTTGTACTATATTATCAATAATGACAGAATCGGCAGGCGCGTTGTCGATGCACTTACCGAAAAAGCAAAAGAAGGCGTAGAAGTGCGGGTGCTGTATGATCAGATCGGCAGCCTGCTGACACCGCCAAGCATGTTCAAGGAGCTGAGAAAGGCAGGAGGGAAAGTTACACGGTTCTTTCCCCTTCGTTTTGGGACTTACCTCCGGCTTAACTTCAGGAACCACCGCAAGATCGTCGTCATTGACGGTAAAATCGGTTATATAGGCGGTATGAATATTGGGGACGAATACATGGGGCTGGATAAACGCAAGACACCCTGGCGGGATACGCACCTCCGCATGACCGGTACGTCCGTCCGCTTCCTTCAGGAGCGGTTCCTCAAGGACTGGTATTATGCTTCCAGCGAGGAAGGGATCAACGAAGCGGGAGCCCTGCAGCGTTATTTCCCTGCTGCCGAAGCCTGCGGCAAGACCGGCGTTCAGGTTGTTTCCAGCGGTCCCGATACTTGTGGAGAACAGAACAAGCGGGGCTTGATGAAGGTCATTTATTCCGCAAGGGAAACGCTCTATATACAGTCCCCCTACTTTGTACCGGATGACTCTTTTCTGGAATCCTTGCAGATTGCTGCAATGTCAGGCGTGGATGTGCGGGTCATGCTGCCTTCTGTTCCGGATAAAAAATTTGTCTACCGTGTCACCACTTCTTATATAAGGGATCTGATGGACTATGGCGTCAAGGTTTATCTGTACCCCGGCTTTCTCCATGCCAAAATGGCTGTCATGGATGGGCGGATCTCGGTAATGGGCACCACCAATATTGATATTCGAAGCTTTCTGCTGGATTTTGAGATCAACACCTTCGTCTACGACACGGATTTTTCTCAAAAATGCCTGGACATATTCAAGGAAGATATGTCCAAAAGCCGATTGGTCACAAAAGAATGGTACGACGACAGAGGGTTATGGGTGAAGATACAGGAGCGCATCTTCAGGCTCTTTTCCCCTATATTGTAAGGAGGAGCACAAATGAACAGGATCGATTTGCATATGCATTCAAACCATAGTGCAGACGGAGAATTCACAGTACACGATATACTGAACCGATGCCGTGAACTGGAAATGCGGACCATAGCGATAACAGACCATAACAGCGTTGCAGGCGTGGCGGAAGCCGTCTCCTTTGGTAATCAACTGGGCATTGAAGTCATCCCGGGAATAGAAATTGATTGTGTTTTTCAATCCCTAAATCTTCACCTGCTGGGTTATTATGTTGACTATCATACAAAGGGATTTAAAGTACTGGAAGAAGATCTTTACACGCAAGAAATGGATGCCTTTCCGACGATGATCCGTAATCTGGGAGAAATCGGCATCAAAGCAGATGCTCATGAAATTTTGAATAAAGCCGAAGGCAAAGCTCCCTGTGGTGAGTTGATTGCCGAAGTGCTTCTCAATAAAGCTGACAGCTGGGAAAACCGATTGCTGAGACCTTATCTTAAGGGCGGACCGCGGTCTGATATGCCATATCTCAACTTTTACCTGGATTTTTTTGCACAGGGCAAAATCGCTTATGTACCTATGCAGTATATGTCTCTGAAGTCTGCAATCCAGTTAGTAAAAAACAGCGGGGGCGTACCTGTTATAGCACACCCCGGCAATAATTTGAAACATTCCCCGGAGCTGATTGACAGCATCCTTGCAGAAGGGGTTATGGGAATCGAAGTATTCAGCAACTATCATATGCCCCATACTTCCGACTATTTCCTGCAGAAAGCCAAAGAACATCGTGTCCTTATAACTTGCGGCAGTGATTTCCATGGAAAAAACAAACCCCTCATCCAGATCGGCGACTGTAACTGCAGCCTTGATGAAGCAGATTTGATTGATGTGCTGCGCCATTTAAATACCCGGTAAGCCGTACAAGCCTCTATTCCAACAACTGCGGCTCACTGCCTATGATTTTATATCGGTATTCCTTTATAAGCGAACCGTCTTCCGTTGTCTTTCTGAATACAATGAGGTCATACCCATCCTCTGTTTTGCTTTGGGAGGTTTCATAAATATATCGAATGCCGTCTTCGATCTGTTCCTTTGTGCCAAGCCAATAGGGAAAGGTGTTCAACTCGGCATTATATTTTGTGTACTCGGAAAACAGCTTGTTAGACGCCTCCACATTAATGTCAGCCAACTTCCTTTCAATATGGGAAGGGCCGATGGGTGCTTCTCTGCCAATGCTCTGAAGATATAATGCGGCTTGCTTCTCCTGCTGATCCCTGATTGAGGGATATTTACCGGAATCCAGTACTGTCTCCCACAAATGCTTGGGGAACATTTCCTTTATAGACCCGATATACCCTCCCCCATCCGTGGGCTCTTTATATTCAAGCAGTGCATATTCCCCCTGTTCATTTCTCGAAAAGGTCATCACCGTTGGAATGGCACCGCTTCCGCTGACAAAAGTGAAAATGCCGTTTTCGAACCCATAAGCCCCATAGCTGGATACAGTGTAGGCCTTGATGATGCCATCCTTTTCCACTTTCTCCAGCAGTATATGTCCTTCGGTAGCCAGTTCTCCCGGCGCATAGCCGATTGCCCGGGATTTGACAGCCTTGCTTATTGCATCTTCAAGGCTTTGGGGCTTTTGAGGCTGCTGCTGCTTTTCTGTTCCCACCGTTATCCCTGATGAAGGCTGAACCGAAAAGAACAAAGAGCCGTCGTAAAGGATCCTTACCTGCTTTTCAGTAATAACCTTATCTTTTTCGTCCAGAAGCGCAACGGTTATGGCAGTTTCCTTATCTTTAACGACCTGCCCGCTATGGTTGGCCAACGGCGACCAATACGCCTGAAGGCCGTATGGGACTTCGATTTCAGGGGCACCATCAGAAATCTTGCCTGTTGCTGCGTCCCATGTAAACATCTTTCCTTGCTGCGCAGTGTAGCGTACCTTTCCCGCAGTGCCTATATACGCCGCATGGATCCGGATTCCGGGCGTCGAAGACATTGCCGGTGTATATTTCCCGGGGAAAACATACAGCCTGAAGGCGATATCCTTTAAGAAGGCATCAAACGTCACAAGGTCTTTTGCGTATTCCCGCAGATCCTTGTCAAATTCCCTTTGCAGTTCTGATCTGACATAACGGAATTTTTTCTGTCCCGTCGTTCCCTCAACATAAAAGGCAATCATATCCACATTGTCAATCAATGCAAAAAGGACTGCCGCATTAAGGTGAAAGGTAGATCCCACCTGCCATAGATCGATTTTTGCGCCGCTGAAGTCATATTGCACATCGATACCGTATGGCGCTGCTTTAGTCTTTAGGGTTACAGCCTTTCGCAGATCTGCGAAAGGCAGTTTGCTGATGAGGTTCACTACCTTGCTATTGTCACCAACATAGGCAGTTTTGTACTTGAACAATGAGCCTGCATATTGCAATTCTGAGGAAGTGCTGCCCAGCTTTACAGTATTAGTAACCATTCGCAATATCAAACCTGCAGCCAACATACAAAGTGCTATCAGTATCAACATATACTTCCATCTGCTATTGAAAAAGCCCATCATCCTTAAAGTCCTCCTGATGCTTTGAAAATGTTTTATTGCCTTATCCGTATCCATATTATCATTACTTACATATTATGTCAAAATTTCGCTCTATGAGCAACAAAGAATCCCGGACTCATGAGCATGAGCTCAAGGCGCTTCACGGATATGACTCTGGCACACTCGCTGCCAATAATCTATAAGAGACAAAGAAAGTATATGAAAAAGGCAAGCACTTTTAGGCTTGCCTTTTTCATATACGCTGTGAATGTGTTACAGCAGGAGAGAATTTTTATTTTTTCCACGTCTTAACCTGTTCAAGAAGCAGCATCTTCACGCTTGTTGAATCAACTGCCTGACGGAAGCTTTCGGTAACGGGGTCCTCAAACATCCTTTTAGCGGCTTCTCTTACGTTATCCATGGACTCCCAGTGCTGAATCATGAACCACTGCCGATCTTCTTTTCCCTTGACTAATTCTGTGTCAATAAAACCGCATTGCAAGGAATGGAAGTTCGTCTCCAGTGAGTCCACTGTTTTTACGAATTCTTCGCTTACAATTCCGGTATGCACCTTGAACTCTACAATCTCAGTTATCAGGTTTCTGTCCATTTTTTTACCTCCATTAAATTTTCCAGCATCATCGTAATTGTATTCTGAGTACGCTTTCATGAATAGTAAAAAAGCGACATTCAACGCTACTTTAACATTTGTTTTACAGATCTTTTTTCATAGAGGAATTGTGTCGGCGAACAACCCGTAAATGTTCTGAACTCTTTTATAAAATGTGTCTGATCGTAATATGCATTGTCATGAGCTAATAATGTCAAATTGACATATCTCCTGTCCATTATTTGGTTCAGTATACATTGGAATCGATTAAGGCGATAAAAAGCACCGGGGCTGGTACCGATATATAAGTTAAACAGACGCTCCAGCTTGCGCTGATTGATTCCGTATTTCTCACAAAACCCATAAACATTCATCGGATTTTCCTCAGCAGCAAAAGCATTGAATATGCTGTTAAACGCATTCTCAGGAATAAGCTCGAAATCTATCAATTTCACAAGTTCTTTTTCCATTATCTCAATTTTTTCAGCAATTGAATCAGTGTCTCTTAGTTTTTCTTCTAATTCTGATATGAATCCATGTGAAAGCATATCCAGTTCAATCGACTTGTTTGAAAACTCACTTATCGGAGTTTTCAAAAAGGGATATAGCCCGACAGAAAAGAAAGAAATACCCAATACATTCAATTTCCCGGTTTGGTTTATCATACAGTATTGATTTCGCAAGCCGTTAAAATGAAAGCCCTTCTGAACTGTCTCTTTTTTATCGGCTGAAGTATACTTAATAGGAGTGGAAAAGTTGAGTACAAAATCAATGTTGCATACAGGTAAAAGCTTGTGATTGACCATTATGGTTTCATCGCTTTCAATTGCCCAATAATACTTGATAAATTGCTTTAATATTGGGTGCTTCACCTTGTATTTCGTCGTCTTCAAAAAATCCACTACACCATCTCCCTTCAAGGCAACGCATAATTATCAATAAAGCAGCTGTTCATCGGAATATTTATGCTTCAAACCTACCTGTACCACTACTCCAGCAACCGGCTTTCATAAATGCTCTTTTTCTTGAACAGGATACTGCAAACCACTGACCTGATAACGATGTCAACACACATGACGATCCAAATCCAAATGATGGTGCGGTCAAAAGCATAGGTCATGAGCAGTGCCAAGGGCACACGCACGCCCCATAATCCGAAACCTGCAATCAGCATGGGTGCCCTGGTCAATCCTGCTCCTCTCATGGAACCGGACAGGACACCGGTCAAGTTCTGCGGAAATTGCACCAAGCCCATCAGCATGAGGTAAACTGCACTGAGCGCAATGATCTCCTTGTCGTCTGTCAAAGCCGACATCATCGCTTTAGGAAAGCACAACATCATAATGGTGCACACTGCTGTGATGGCGAAGGTCCCCTTCAGTATCTGCTTCAGATATTGCCGGGCAAGATCCTGATTCCTTGCACCCAACGCCTGCCCGATCAGTGCGGTTGTGACAACACCGATGCCCATTGCCGGCATATAGGAGACGGCTTCTGCCTGAAGCCCCAACTGATAGGCGGCAAATGCCGTTTCTCCGTAAGTCAGCATAGCCCGTGTCAGAATCACAGCTGCCAGCTGCCAGAAAACCGACTCCATGGCAGATGGCAGTCCAACCCGGTAGACGGCAGCAATCTGTTTCGTATCGATAGAGAAAAGCTTTCTATTGAAACACCCCTCCAGAATACCATTCCTTCTGAAGAGTATGAATAGCCCCATAACCGCTGCGGCACCTTGCGAAACCACCGAAGCAACAGCTGCGCCTCTGACGCCCAACGGTGAAAAACCAAGTTTGCCGAAAATAATACAGTATCCCACAGCAATATTGATCAAATTCATGGTTAAAGTAATCAGCATCGGAATCCTGGAATTCCCCAATCCCTGCAAAACACCGCCGACGATCAGCATAACAGCCAGAAAAGGAAGCCCAAAGGAAACAATCCGGATAAACTCGGTTGCCAGGTTTAAAAGCTCCGCTTGCGGACCGAAAATCATAAGCAGGTTCGGTGCTTCTATGTAGATGATCAGTTGCAGCACCGCAACAAATATGATACTGGAAAGCAGTGTTTGCTTGATGACTGCCTTTACCTTTTCCAGATTACCGGCACCGTAGTATTGTGCCACAAATACGGTTGCACCAATGGCAACACCTCTGAAAAGCGCCCATATGATCTGTGTGATCCGTATACTGATCCCCACAGCGCTGATGGATAGTGCATCAATCCTTCCGATCATCCCCATGGTCACGATGCCTGCCGCCATTTGAAGCAGGTTTTCTATCGTAATCGGCACCAGCATCGAAACGATTTTGCTGTTGATTTCCTTTGGATTTATAACCGGACCGGCCTGTTTTTGAAGCAATGTCTCTTCCAAGCTGCCATCCTCCTCTGCCTGAGCAATTGGTTGCATCCTATTATGAAAACCCGGCATATAATTCAATTATAGCAGGGAATAGCGTCAAAGTGCGTCACAGTTGAAATAATTCCTGGAAAATGCTAACGTTGAGATATAACAAAGCACCGAAAGGAAGTCTTTATGAATTATATAGAAATGATCAACGACTCGCTGGAGTATATTGAGGATAACCTCACCCGGGTGATAACGCTTGACGAGCTTTCTGAGCGGTGCTTTATCTCGAAATACTACTATCTCCGCATATTCAAAGCCGTAACCAATAAGACCCTCAGGGAGTACATCAACGAGCGCCGCCTATCCTATGCTGCCATGCAGGTAAGCAAATCAAGCCGCAAGATTATCGACATCGCTTTTGATTATGGCTATGAATCACCTGAGGTTTTTTCACGAAGCTTCAAAAGATTTTTTTCGGTAACACCCCTGGAGTATAGAAGAAGTGCCTCAAACACAATACACTGCAATAAACTGCATATTATTGAAAGAGATTTTAAAAACTTCAACAGCGATTTTATTGTTGACTATAAAATTCAGTCCTTGCCTGCCTTTAATCTGGTTGGAAGCCGAAGCCTGTTCAACCCCGTGGAGGCTGGGGAGCTTGATCAGCTGCAGTCCAAAGTCAAGGGTTTTGTGAAGCACCATATTGAAGGCAGCAATATCAATCGGCTTTACTGCGTTACGGACAGTGAAACAGGTCTCGCTGACAGGATCGGCTATTTCTATGGATATGAGAAGCACATGCTGCCGAAATCCGGACTGGAAGAGCAGGTGATACCGGCATTGGATTATGCCGTTTTTCGATACGCCAGCAGTATGAAAGACATCCACCGCACTGTATTTGATGATATCTGCAAAGCTTTGGTGATTTCCGACCTACCGATTGATAAAAGCGGACCCGATCTTATTGAGATATATGACGAAAACTATTATGCTACAAATCAGTTCTGTGTTTATGTGCCCATATGCCCGTAATGACTGCAAAAATAATCAAGAAAAACCCTAGGAATGCTGTTACCATTCTTATATGAACGAATATAAATGAATGGGAGTTTTTTTATGTGCACGACAATTTGTTTAAGAAGTGAAAAGCGTATTGTCTTGGCGAATAATGAGGACATTTTTCTTGAGAACGGAATGGTCTTCACAAATCATGTGGGAATTAAAAAAACAGCGCTGATCATGCCGCCGGAAAAACCGCTCCAATGGGTATCACGGTACGGCAGCATGACTTTTTCACAATGCGGCAAGGAGTTCCCTTCAGCAGGAATGAATACCGCGGGCCTGGCTATAGAGCAAATGACACTGCTGGAAACGGTTTATCCGGCTTTGGATGAGAAACCTGCGGTAAAGGAGCTGCAGCTCATTCAGTTCCTGCTGGATACCTGCGGAACGGTAGACGAAGGATTGGAGGCAATGAAGCAGGTACGCGTCTCTCAAGCAGCTTGCCCGATTCATTATATGCTGTGCGACAGGCAAGGCAATTCTGCCGTTGCCGAGTACCTTAACGGAGAGCTGCAGATATACAGGAATGGTACTTTGGGGGTTAAAGCCTTGTCGAACAGTCCCTATGCGGAATCAATGCATTTCCACGAAAATCCTGCTTTAGCAGGAAATATTTCAGATCCATACAAGAAAAATTCCATAGACCGCTTCTTAAAAGCTGCTGATTTTCTCAGCCAAATGCCTGACACAGCGGACGATCTGGTTGGGTGCGGTTTCGATGCCTTGGAGGCTGTAAAGAGAGATGATACCGTATGGCGCATTGTGTATGATGTGAATGATCTTCGCGTATACTTTTCCACAAAGCGTTTTCAAATAGTGAAGTACTTTGATCTGCACGACTTTGATTTTTCCCGGGATGCTGCACCAAAGGTGCTGGATATGTCAGTTGACATATCAGGCAATACCATGAGGCAATTCAGAGACTACACCACAGACCTTAACAGGACGCTTGTATATGCTTTCTTTAAGAACCCCCTCATGATGCAGGTAATGAGATTTGACCTGTCCGATGACATACTCAATTATCTTGCAGCTTATCCGGATGAGCAATAGAAAAAGACGCTTCTTTTCAAAGCGTCTTTTCTATTGCTATTTCAGTATTTGGTACATTTCGTACTGTGTGATGGGATCCTGCTTAAATCCCAAACGGGTCACAAAGCCGCGCAAAGATGCGTTATTTGGCATGCTGATATGTATTTTGGCCAACTCCAACTCCTTTACAGCAAATCTAATCAGGTTCGTCCCTAGCCCCTGATGCCTGCTATCTGCATCAACCCATAGGAATTTAACTCTACCTGTCTTTTGCAGGCACAGGAGACCTGACAAACGCTCCCCCTCATAGGCACCGAAAAAAACCGGTTCTTCCAGTTTTTCAATGTATTCCACATCATTCTGCCAGTTGATATGCACATCCCGGAGCTGCTGCCTGGCCTGGTATAGCTGGTGGAGTCCGGCAGGTCTTATCTCTGCCGTTTCCGGGCAAGATCTTTCCTGCAGCTCTGCTGCCTCCAGCGTAAAGTATTCCAGGTCATACACCTTTTCGTACCCCAGCTTTCTGTATAGATTTGCAGCTCTGTCGTTGCTGGAGATCACCTCAAGGAAAAGCCATCTGCACCCCTGCCTCACAGCCTCCTCTTTGTGCAGCGCCATCAGCTGCTCTCCAATCCTCTGCCGCCTATAATCCGGATGTACTGCCATTGTGCCGCAGCGCATGGTTTTCATGCCTTCATATACCTTTATGCCGCCTAGCACCAGGCCTACCGCCTTATTTTCATCCAACGCCACAAAAGAATGGTCCAGGCTGTTCCCTTCCGGACCGAAAAAGTTCTTTAGAAACATCTCCCGGCTGATTTCCGCCTTGATGATATAATCCGAGAACCCGATGTTGAATGCCTCATAAACCAGGCCAAAATCCACTTCCGATGCTTTTTTGAAGCTCAGCACAATCACTCGCCCCCTATCATTTTTCTAAATATCATATCGATGTAGTTCTGTATCACGCCCTGTGAAACAGGTATTCCCATGACCCCTGCCGTGAACGCAATGCCGTCGAGGCCTGAAAGGATGATGTAGACAATGGCGTCTATGTCCAGCTTGCTTTGGAACTCGCCTCTTTCAACCCCTTGCCGGATGATTCCTGCCAGGTCCTCATAGAACATGCCGTACCGCGTTCCGGCGGTATCCCTGATCGCTTTTTTTCTTGAAGCCACTGACCAGAACTCAAATGTAAACCTTACATTGGTCATGACATTATCATTCAAGAGTCCCCTGAAGACCCACTCCATGTACTTCGTCAGCTTTTCCTTGGCACTGCTGCTTTCCGGGAAGCAGGCTACCAGCTCGTGACGGGTTTTGAACCGTTCTGCGGCAATGGCCAGGAATATTTCCTCCTTACTATTGAAGTAGTTGTAGATTCCGCCCTTGCTAATGCCGGCAGCGTCTACAATATCATCAATGGAGGCTTCAGTATAACCTTTCTGCGAAAATACATCTGCCGCTTGCTCCAGAATATATTTCTTTTTGGAAGCCCTTGCTTCCTCGCTTATCTTGGGCATTTGCCACCTCCAACAAAACCGACTGACTAGTCGTTTTTATTTTAGCATTATTTTCTGGCGAATGCAATATATGATGCCTCCGAAATTCCGATATTTATATATTTCGGTGCAAATACATCCTATCTGCCCCGTCTATCCCTTTTTCTGTTAAGATTGCACAATTTATGTATTGGTATATCGATTTTTCCTATCTGCACTTTAGTGCTATGATGAGACTGTAAAAGTACGGTTATCCGTTGTCAGTCTATGAAAGAAGGGTCTTGCATCATGAGTGATATGAAACTCAATCAAAATCAAAGCCTTAGTGAAACCGTCCAAAAAACCGAGAAAGAGCTGCTGCAAATGCTGAACGCCAACCCCATGGATGCCATAACAAATTACGAATGCGCATGGGTATATTATTCGCTGGGATTTATGGAAAAGGCTGCACAGCATTACGATAAGGCAGTACAGTTGGGATTGGACGATGGCCGGCTCTCTGAAGCTTTTCTGAAACTGGCTTGTGTTTACTTGCGACTGAGCATGCATGCCGAAGCAAAGGCAGTGATTGAAAAAGCCATCGGGCTATTCCCTGAGCAGCGCATTTTGAAGGTACTCCTGGCCATAGCACTGCACCTCATTGGAGACTATGCTTCATCCCTGGCCATAATGGTTACACTGGTCAAGACCGGCGACGAATCGGTCAGAGAATATGGAAAAGAACTGGATATGGTCATGGCATCCCAGGTATAAATCTCACCAGCTGCAATAAAATAGTGAAAGCATGATTGATAGGCTGGGATAAAAATGACTAAAAGCAAGCGAGCGACAGTTGCATTCATCTTGATCTTTGCAGTGTCAGTGGGCTTATTCTGTACAGTGCTGGACTTCTCACGATTCTGGGGTGCATATGCACTTTATGATACTTTCCCGGTCCATTGGATCAAGAGAGTGAATGTCCTATTGGCAGCCTTATTGGTATGGGCTGCCGGCAGGGATAGCTATAACATCAAGGACATAACCCGGATGAAGCGGATTTTTCTGGTCATCTGCTTGGGTGAAGCCGCTTTTCTTCTTGGCAGGCCTGATATCGCTATTGGCATTTTTGCTGTTTGTCAATTGCTTCTGATCCTCAGAAACGGCAACGGGCTGCGATATGGGCTGAAAAATGCTGCGCCCGGTCAAAAAACCAAGCTGAGCCTTCTGGGACTCAGCTTATTGTTTATTCTCTATTCACTTGTTTCCATTCTCAAAGCCTTTGCCGGATCTTGCAGCCTGCAGGCTATTGCGATGGCCTACGGCCTTCTTTTGAGCATTTCTTTATGGATAGCAGCAGCAAACTATACACTGGGACTATTCCCTGCTGAGAATTCCATCTTGATTGTGACCGGCATGGTCTGCTTTTACCTTTGTGATATCATGGTAGGTCTTGATGGAATTCTAAAGCCCGGCCTCCCCTGGCTTATTGCCAGTAGTATGATCTGGGTATTCTACACACCGGCTGTAATCCTGCTGGCCTTAAGCTGCTACAGATATGACTAGTATTCCTCGCATGGGCTTGATGGCATCGTGTGTATCCGCACCCGCTTTTCTGCTGCCAGATACCTGCTCAACACCCCGAGAAAAACAAGGATGAGCATTGCATAGGCCAATATGGCGGCAAAGCCTGCAAAAACACCCATGCTGTCGTTCAGCTTGCCGATCAGCGAATTTGTAAACATACAGATCAGCCCTGCGGAGGTCAATATGATGCCCATGACCGATCCGGCGCCTTGCCTGAACTCCTTTGCGATCAAAGCAATCATCGTAGGAAACATAACGGATATAAAGGGTCCCATAAGGGAAAACAGAATCTCCCAGCCTGCTCCAAGAAACAGCCCGCAGGCAAACAGGATGGCAACGATGGATACCGAAGCGGCCACAGTCCTGATATATCCCACTCTTTCGGCGATATGTCCGCCTAAGACTCTGCCTATGACGTAAGCCAGGAAGAAATAAAACATATATTGCGCGCTGCTGCCGGCGTCCAGTCCCCTTTCCACTTGCAGAAAATTAATGAACCAGCTTGTAAAGCCGACCTCCGTCGCTTCACAAAATCCCAGAACACCAATTAAGAGCCACACCTTTTTATTGGCCAGCAGACTCGTAAGAGATGCCTTTTCAGCAGGTCGCACCGATGCGCTGCCCAGGTTCAGCGGACAAAACAGGAACAGAACAAAAGCCGCCGCAATCATGATCAAGGAAAAGGTATAAATAAGGTTCCACGACACCTCTCCTGCCATTAGCCAGCTTGCTATTTTGGGACTGGCTGATGAGCCTACTCCGAAGAATAAATGCATGATGTTCATCATCACGGCGGTATTGGCAACAAACAATCGAGGAGCCAATGTGTTCACCGCTACGTCGAAGCTGCCCAGGCCCATGTATAAAAGCGTCATGGTCACCACAAGCACCGGAAAGCTTCCGGTATAGGCAATGCCGGCGATCCCCATGGTTACCAGCATAAACGCAAATATGAAAACCTTCCTGTGGCCCAGCTTGTCGCTGATGATCCCCCCTGCCATTACGGCTATCATATAGCCGATGCCGGTAATAAAAATCAACAGACCGAAGCTGGTGTAGCTGATGCTCAGATTCTGCTTGATGGCAGGCAGCAAGACCCCTCTCAGGTTTCCTACGAAGCCGATCAGCATCATGATCAAGAATGTAAATACCACCACAGTAGTATTTTTATGTGTGCTTGCTTTCATTTTCTTTCCCTCCAAATGTCATTCCAGTAACCATTCTAGCTTACGGAGGGGCGCAAGGCTATCTAAATATTGCCGTGTTGTTGTACGATATTATCTTCTTTCCTTCTCCGGGATGGGCTGAAGCCTTTGTACTTCCTGTAAATCCTATTGAAATAACTGATGCTGCTGAACCCCGCGGCAAGTGCAATTTCCGTTATGGATCGGTCAGTTGTACAAATCAACGCTTCAGCCTTTGCGCACCGGTACATGTTCAGATACTCGACAAAGGTCTTTCCCATAAGCTTCTTAAAGAAACGGCAGAAATAATTGGGTGACAGGCTGAGATACTTGGCTGCTTCCTCAATGGAAATGTCGTCATGATAGCACTCGTCAATGTATTGCAATAGCCGATCCAGCCGCTCAAGGTTCTGCCGCTGCTTTTGATATTCCACGGCCTCACAGCCTCTTTCCTGGGTATAGGCGAATAAGGCAGCCACAATCTTGTAAATGCTGCCTCTGATGCTGATTTCATACCCCGGCAGCTTTTCTTCGTGGATTTCCCTGATTTCCTGCATCTGCCTTGCTATCTCGCCTATAAACCGGCTTCCGGCTTCAGCGGAATCCAGCACCTTTTCCCTGTCCGGCAGCAGAAAGGCCTTCTTCAGGTCAATATAAAAATCCGTTGCCAGCTGCGGCCGGAACAAAAGCACCAGATACTCCGCGCTGCCTTGCATGGAATGGATATCCAAGGCATCAACCAGGACAATCTGACCGTTAGCCACCTGGATATACTCCTTGTTGATCTGGACGACGGCAGAACCCCGATAAAAATACAGGATCTCCATATAGTCGTGCCAATGGGGGAGGATGCTGCACTCGCATTTCAAGCCGGTAATCAGCACCTTAACAGGCAGGATCCTGTCCCCCATGCTTTCAAGCTCTTTGTATATTTCTTCTTTATATGCTTCCATCAGTTAACCCCTTTGATTCGATGCATTTATGCCAATTCCCGCAGTGCCTGAAGGGTCCTTTCAAGCTCATTCTTGGTATTGTATGGTGATAAACCGATCCGGATCAAGCCCCCGCTTTCCCGCAGGCCCAGAACATACACCAGCTTGGAAGCAAAAAAGTCTCCGTCCCATACGAAAATACCCTTTTCTGCAAGATACTCAGCAACCTCCCGCGGCGACCTCTGCTTCATGGTAAAGGATACTGTCGATGTCCTGGGATGCCCTTTCGGAGGACCGTACACCTTCACGCCCGGAATCTTTTCCAGCTCATCCAGCAAGAATTCGGTCAGCGGCTGCTCATAGGCCTCCAAGGCCAGCATGCCTGCAATGACCTTGCGCCGCCTTCCCGTCAAGCCCTTCAGCTCCTTTTCAAAATCCGCTTCATATTTCTCACCCACCGAAGCGATGAACTCTATAGCTTCAGCAGCTCCGGCAATTCCTTCATGGTTCAGGGTTCCCGTTTCAAACTTCAGCGGCGCCCAGTTTTCCTGCTCTTTGACCTTGATGGTCCTTAAGGCTTCCATCTTTTCTTTCTTTGCATACAGAATGCCTATATGGGGTCCGAACAGCTTATAGGCGGAGCAGATCAGAAAATCGGTATCAATCTTCTTTACATCTACCGGTCCGTGCAGCACGTAGTTGACTGCATCCACCACTGTCAGTGCGCCGGCTTCATGAGCCATAGCCACCATTTTTTCCACATCGCTGATGGTTCCTACTCCATTGGACGCATAATTGAAGGCAACAACACGGGTTCTTGCGTTCAGCTTGGCTTTATAATCCGCCATATCTATGATACAGTGGTCCAAATCCACCTTGACGTTTTGTACCGTGATGCCTCTTTCCTCCAACAGCTCCCACGGCCCCCGGTTTGCTTCATGGTCAATGTCCGTTATGAGTACTTCGTCACCCGGCTTCAGATCCCTGGCAATGGCATGAGCCAGGTTGAAATTGATGGATGTGGAGTTGCCGCCGAAGGATATCTCTTCCCAGGAACAGCCCAATAAATCCGCAAAAGCCTTTCTGCCTTCCAAAATGATGCTGTCGGTTTCGATGCTGGTTGCAAAGGCACCGTGAATGTTGCAATTATGCCATACCAGGTAATCGACCACCTTATCCACGACCCGCTGGGGAACCTGCGTACCCCCGGGGCAATCCAGGTATGCTGCCTGAAATCCGTTCACCTTCCGTTCCAATGCCGGAAATTGTTTTCTTATGGATTCAACATCAAAATTCATTGCGTACCCTCCTTATCATCATCACCATATTATGACCGGTAGTATGACTATTCAATATTCTTCCATCTATTTCCTTTGTGAAAAAATACAATCGAGGGCTGTAAGGTTGTAATTTTTACAAACCCTTTTGTCTGGCCAGATAGATTTTTACAGCTGCGGAAAGTTGCTCGTAAAAACCCCCCTCCAAGCCTTCCATACCCAGTATTTCCTTCATCTTGCCGACCCGGTACCGGATGGTATTGTCATGCTGGAAAAGTGCTTCTGAGGTCTTTTTTACATTGCCGTCGCACGCAATATATTTAATGGCCGTACTCAAAAGCTCAGTATGGTTTTTTTCATCGTAGCTTTTCAGAGGCAGCAGTATTTCCCTGCAGAAATCCTGCGTGTGCTTACCGTCCAGATGCGGCATCAACACCTTATATATGCCGATATCCCTGTACTGCATGAAATCCTGCATAACGATCTCTGCTGCCCTTTCAGCATATAGACACTCACTGATGGCACTGTCCAGCTCATCCAGATGAAAATGTGCATCACTCATTCCGATATGATACTCTACAGTAGTCATGCCCAGCTGCTTCACCAGTTCGATATTCTGCTGATGCGGCTTGATGTCTTCCTTATGCGCATAGCTATGGATAATAAGGATGCCGCTCCTGTACTTGAAAACGGCTGTATCGGGCTTCATCAGCGCGGACCCTCTGATGCCTTCCAGAAGCCGGATCATGCTGCCGTCGTCAATATACCGTTTCTCTTTGCAATAGGCTGCAATCAGGTTCTCCTTGAAGGAGCTGTTGATCTCCAAAGCCAGCTCTTTGATCATGGCTTTGCTGATTTTTTTGTTGATGATCAGGTCTACTTTCGTTTCAAAAAGCTGATCACTGTCACGGTTTCGGATGGCAGAGACCACATCGGTAATGATATCATCAAAAAATACCGAGTTATCGAAGATGAAGACAGGGAAGTCGTTCTCATTTGCAAATTTGACGATTTCCTCGGGGATCTCGTTATAGTAGATGTTCTTGACGGCTAAACCGCATACCCCCCATTGATAAAGCCACTTTACCGCTTCTATGAATACAGCCACATCTCCCTTGGCACAGAGAAAGCTGCTCAGAACAAACTCACCCTTGCCGAACTGGCCTTCAATTTTGAAGTCAAATTCCCAGTCCAATATGCCGACCCGTTCAATCCTGTTATCCAATCCGGATTTTCCCGCTATCAGCCGAAACCCCCTGAGCCGCTCCAGTTTAAGCGCTTCATAAACTGTTATGGACATAAGCACGTCTCCCTTGCAAAATAATCTACTCAAAAGTATGATAGCACAACCGGAAGCGGAATCCCATAGCCTCCTGATCCCTGCCCGGCTTGACAGCAAAAAGCACCGGCATCAAATACCGGTGCTGGGATAACGGATCGGCTGTTTATATGGCTTTTGCGTCGGCAAGAAGGACTTTTTCCGCTTCCGCACACCACAGTCCATTGTTTCTTTCGACGATTTCGGCAAGCTTGCCGAACAGCGGGTCGGTTTTTCCCTTTTCGGCAAAGTCCGAGATAGCAGTCAGCTCCATCTCAATATTGGTGTAGATCAGCTTCTTGCCTCCGGGGATTTTGGGCAGGTTCAAGGTGGTCTCAACCACACAGTTGAGTCCCCCTACATGGGTCACCATTGAGGCCGGATCGATGAGCCCTTTAGCCATCATATCCAGGGATTCGATCATGTCGTCGGTATTCCCGCCGCTGGTGCCCACCACATGGGTTGCGTTGTAGTGGACATTGTAGAAATTGAACTCGGCGGAAAACGCCGTATTGCTGGGACCGGCAAAGAAGTTCAGACAGCCGTCCCTGGCCAGTATTTTATCACCCATCTCCACAACCTGCTTTACCGGTGCGAATACCAGGACATCGTCATAGCCCTTTCCCCCTGTCAGCGCCATCAGGTGCTCTACTGCAAAGTCATTGCCTGAGGTATTCATATAGATCAGCTCCACGCCGTTTTTCCTGGCTTCTTCCACCGAATAAATGGAAGCAGCCCTTTGGAGCCTTGTATCGTCAATATCGGTTACCACCAGCAGTTTGGGCCGCCTGTCGCAGTGGATGGCATAATCGATGGAACCAAGGCCCATGGGTCCGACGCCCGCCAATATTGCCATGCTCCCCCCTTCGACGATTCCCATGCTGTGCACATAGCTTCCCTGGGTGGTGTGGTAGTTGGCATGGAAAGTACCCACAATACAGGACATGGGCTCTGCCAGTGAACCGTAGAAGAAAGCATCTCCTTCGTAAGGCAGAAGGCAGCCGAGCGCCATCACCTCATTGGGGATGATGATATAGGTCGCACTTCCGCCGATATACCTGAAGGTATATCCCGGTGCTGCATAGGGGTCATGTTCCATATTCATGGCCGGCTGGATGGAGAATTTGCTTCCCGGCTTGAACTGGTCCTGCCACTTCTTCCCTACTTTTACGATCTCACCGCAGAATTCATGGCCGATAATGACCGGGTTCCTGTCAATATCCTGAGGGACGCGTTTGTGGTCGCTGCCCTGAATGGCTGCTTTATAGGATGACATGCAAATGCTGTCCGATATGATGTGCGCCAGTATCTCATCATCCTTTATTTCCGGCAGCTCGAATTCTTCCAGCCTCAAGTCGTTTTTTCCATAGAGTCTGACCGCTTTTGTCTTCATCTTAAAATCCTCCCTCTATTTAAATGGTATTTTGCTTCTTGATTCGCTTCTCTATCTCCATATTAATATAAAACTCAAATTAAATCAACATATATAAACACAAATAAAAACATATAGACATATTTAAACATTGGGATTATAATGAAAGTATAGAAATAAAGGGGGACGTTACGTATGATTCAAACCGGATGCATGGAAGGAAAGGTTGCTATCGTCACCGGTGCGGGACAGGGACTTGGAGAAGCACTGGCAAAGCGATTGGATAAGGAAGGCTGCAAAGTCGTCGTGGCCGATATCAATGGTGAAGGCGCCAAAAGGGTGGCGGACAGTCTTAAGGATGCGCTTGCAGTAAAAGTAGACGTAACAGACGAGCTGCAGGTGGAGGCCATGGTCAACGCAGCCGTGGAGAAATACGGCACATTGGACCTGCTGGTTTCCAATGCAGCCATTCTGATTGCCAAGCCGGTAGTGGATTTCCCTATTGAGCAGTGGAGAAAAATGATCGATATCAACCTCACCGGATACTTCCTCTGTGCCAAGCACGCGGCCAGGGTCATGATCCCCAATAGGAAAGGAAACATCGTTCACATCAACAGCAAGTCCGGGAAAAAGGGCTCTTTCAAGAATTCGGCCTATGCCTCTGCAAAATTCGCAGGCATCGGCTTCACCCAAAGCCTTGCTTTGGAAATGGCGGAGCACGGCATCCGGGTCAATGCCATTTGCCCGGGAAATCTGTTGAACTCCCCCCTCTGGAATGAAGGGCCCAACAGCTTGTTCAAGCAGTACGCCGCCAATCAGGGCATAACCGAAGAACAGGTCCGGCAGAAGTACTTGAGCCAGGTACCCTTGGGCAGAAGCTGCGAGTATGAGGATATCGCCAATGTCATGGTATTCCTGGCATCAGACGCTTCCAGCTATATGACGGGCCAGGCCATCAACGTTACGGGCGGACAGGAAATGCGCTAGGAGGAATCTCGGAATGCATGAAACAATACAAATACTTCTGGATAATCTGAACCATCCGGATGCAGGTATCCGGCTGGATAGTCTCCGCAAGCTGATGGGAAAAATTGCAGCGGCTGAGATTGCAAGACCACAGAGAGGCACGGATGTAAACAACCATATCCATACCACCTTTTCCTTTTCCCCTTATTCACCTGCCAAGGCGGTGTGGATGGCTTACAATGCCGGGCTGGCAACAGCAGGCATCATGGACCATGACACCATCAGCGGTGCTGAGGAGTTCATCGAAGCCGGGAAGATTGCAGGTATCGCGACCACTATCGGCATTGAGTGCAGGGCGGATTTTTCTGCTACACCGCTTAAGGGCAGGCGGATCAACAACCCTGATCAGCGTTCCATTGCTTATGTCGCCATCCACGGGATTCCTCATACACAGATTGAAAACGTCAAAGCTTATTTGGCACCCTATACGCAGCAGAGGAATAAACGCAACAGGCAGATGACGGAGAAAATAAATGCCATCTTTCGCCCCTATGGAATCGAATTGGACTTTTCCCGGGACATAGAGCCCTTATCCATGTGCGCAGCAGGAGGCAGCATGACCGAAAGGCATATCCTATACGGCTTATCTCTCAAGCTAATAGAGCATTTCGGCAAGGGTCCGGGACTGGTCGGTTTCCTGAAAAGCAGGCTGAAGCTTAGCATAAGCGCCAAACTGGAAGGCCTTTTATTGGACGCTGAGAACCCCTATTATGCCTATGATTTGCTAGGGTTATTGAAGGGCGAGCTGGTTGCATCCGTTTATATTGAAGCAACAGACGAATGCCCGGATATCAGTGAATTGATTGCCTTTGCAAAGCGTATCGGTGCCGTTTCGGCTTATGCCTATCTGGGAGACGTAGGGGACTCTGTTACAGGAGATAAGAAAACCCAGAAGTTCGAGGATGATTATATCGAGCTGCTGTTCCAGGTTATCAAAGATTTGGGTTTTGATGCCGTTACCTACATGCCCTCAAGGAACAGCATGGCGCAGCTGGATCGGCTTCGCGCCTTGTGCAAAGCAAAAGGCTTCTTCCAAATCAGCGGTGAAGATATCAATTCTCCCCGGCAGGCCTTCGTCTGTGAGGCAATGCGGAATCCTGGCTTCCAGAACCTCAAGGACGCTGCCTGGGCGCTGATCGGACATGAATCGGAAGCAACCAAACAGATTCAGTCGGGCATGTTTTCTCCTGAAACGCTGAAAAAACATCCCGATCTTGAAAGCAGGATAGCCCTTTACAAGGAAGCCGGACTGAAATGCATGGACAGTATGGAACGGAGGTAGGACAATGTTTGGTGTTGAAAGAAGAAGCAGAATACTCTTGCTGCTCCAGGAAAAGAAAAGCATGCTGGTTCATGAGATTGCCGTCATATTCGGCGTGACTGAAGAAACCATAAGACGCGACCTGAAAGAGCTGGAAAAAGGCGGCCTAATACTGAGGACCCATGGCGGTGCCATCCTGGCCGACGAATCAAAAACAGAAGCAGCCCTCGAAGTAAGGGAAGGCATTAACAGTGCGGGTAAGGATGCCATCGGGAAAGAAGCCGCCAAGCTGATTCATGATGGTGATACCGTCATACTGGACGCAAGCACCTCCTCTCTATTTGTAGCAAAGCACATAAAAGATAAAAAGGGTCTGACAGTCATAACAAACGCAGAGCGGATCATTTTTGAGCTTTCGGATTGTGAAGATGTCACCTTGATATCCACCGGCGGCATTCTGAGGCAGAAAAGCCTTTCCTATGTCGGAAAAACAGCCGAGACTGCCCTTTCCAACTATCATGTGTCCAAGGCCTTTATCTCCTGCAAAGGATTTTCCCCCCAAAAAGGCCTCATGGATTCCAACGAACAGGAATCCGATATACGCAAAGCCATGCTGCAGCGTTCTGAAAAGGCTATCTTCCTGTGCGACCGTATGAAGTTTGACAAGGTCGGGTATGTGGTAACTGCACAACTTGGCGATTTTGATTATTTTATTACCGATGCGCCCATCCCGGCTGACTGGAACGAGGCGTTGAAGGAAAGCAATGTGGCGTTGGTTGTAGCTTTATAACCCGTCAAGCAGAAAGGAGACCTGCCATGAATTTTGAAATGCTTCATCCCGCAGACCAGATCGTTATGATCATGGAGCGTGTCTACGGGTATGGTATGACCACCACCTCCGGCGGAAACATCTCCATTCTTGATGAGAACGGAGATATCTGGATCACCCCCGGCGGCATCGATAAAGGATCTCTGACCCGTAAAGACATCATACAGGCCAAGCCGGACGGTACCATCCTCGGCAATCATAAGCCTTCAGTGGAATTTCCCTTCCATCAGCTTGTTTATCAGAAGCGGCACGATGTCAGAGCGGTTTTGCATGCTCATCCGCCTGCTTTGGTCGCCTTCAGCATTGTCAGAAGGATACCCGATACCAATCTGATTCCCAATGCGCATTTTGTTTGCGGGGATGTTGGGATGGCGCCTTACGGCCTTCCCGGCAGCACTGACCTGGGAGAAAAAATAGCGCTGATTTTCGAAAAAGGTTACGATACTGTAATTCTGGAAAATCACGGTGTCGTTGTTGCAGCCGAGAACCTCTTTAAAGCCTTCATGGCTTTTGAAACTCTTGATTTCTGCGCACGGCTCGAAATAAACGCAAACCGCATCGGGAAGCCTGTCGCTTTACCGCCAAATCATATTGAGCTGTCAAAAAACAAGCAGTTTGTCCCGATGGAGGATTTTGTACCTCAGAGCCACAGCAGTAAAGAAAAAGAAGCCCGTCAGGAAATGTGCAAGCTGATCCATCGGGCATATGATCAAAGACTGTTCACCAGTACCCAGGGAACCTTCTCACAAAGGCTCGGAAATGACTCCTTCCTTATCACTCCTTATGCCGTGGACAGGAAGTATATTGAGCCAAGTGATATAGTCCGGATAGACGGGGGCTTGAAAGAAAAAGACAAACAGCCAAGCCGGTCGGTAATGCTGCACAAGTACATCTACCAGCAGCATCCCCACATTGACTCCGTCATTATTGCGCATCCCCCGAATATTATGTCCTTTGCCGTGACAGAAGAAGCTTTTGATTCGAGGACAATACCGGAAAGCTATATCCTGCTCCGGCATGTCAACAGGCTGCCTTTCGGCTTAAGCTTTACTCAGCCGCAGCAGGTGGCGGGTATGTTTGCTCCCCATATACCGGTGATTATTGCCGAGAATGATTGTGTGATCGTAACCGGCAGCAGCCTTCTGAATGCTTTTGACCGCCTTGAGGTATTGGAATACAGCGCAAAGGCGATCATCGCATCCAAAGAGTTGGGGGAAATTGTGTCCATTGACGAAGAGAGCATCAGCGCTATTGAAGTTGCTTTCAAGCTCTAGACCTTGCTTCAATCAGCCGAAAATCTTGTGCATTCTGTCACAATAATATTGCACGTTTTCCCATTTTGCATCCGGTGCTATCCTGTGATCGGGGCAAGGTATGTAGCCGCCCAGTTCTACCAACGGCATCAATCGCTGAATCTCTTTATCGATAGCAGCATAATCATAAGCAAATACCGTCTTGTTCATTCCGCCGACACCCCGGATCTCCTTCCCGTACTGCTGGCGCCAGGGCTTGATGCTGGCACTCCAGGTTCCGACCTCAATGGGAAACATTGTATTGACTCCATTCTTTATCCATGTAGGGATTAGTGAGTCGATCAGGCCGTCGCAGTCAAGGGAGGCAATATTGATCCCGTATGCTGCAGCCAGCTCCGTTATCCGCTTGTAATGGGGCCCTATTTTTTCGTCAAAGACGGCGGGTTTGACCAGTGGTCCGTTCTTAAAGCAAATATCCTCCCAAAAGTGTATGAAGTCAAATTTCGCTCCCGAGGACAGCATACGTTCCGTCACCCGGTAGCAAAGCGTCCCTACCGTATCGATAATCTCATCGTATAATTCCTCATCATCAGCGTATAAATAGCTGATCCCTTCAACGCCCATCCAGTTCCTGATCTGTCCGAAAAGGCTCTTGCAGTATAGCCCCAACGGTTCATCCCTTGTCTCGGAATCGAGCACCGCTGTTTGGATCGCTGCACTGTCAAAACGCTCTTCAGAATATTGTAGGCGTGGAAGATAATGCTCCTCCCAAGACTTGCGGTCCGTCAGCAAATGTCCCACCTCAGCAGGGATGGAGCGTACCCCTTTCTTCTGAAGGACAATCGCGCCGTCTTCATTCAGATACTTGTATGTCCCGTTACTCAGCTCCTCAATTACTTTAGGCTCAAAGGCGGGGAAAAGCGAAGAAAACCCCGATCTGTCCTGAAAAGTCGTATAGTAGTTGAAATCAAAACCCAGCTTTTTTGACAAGGCTTTTTCGTTTGGACTTCCATCCGCCACGTCCGTGATCTCTTCGGGCTTCAAATGGCCTTCGTCACACCATTTCTGCAGGGTTTCCTCCCAGTAGCCGAAATGCACCACCGGTAAACGGTCATAATTTTCATAGTTCAGAATTGCTTTCACTCTCTGCCTGTTATTCATCCTGATGCCTCCCTTTACAAGTCTGCAGCCTGCCGCATTACGCATTGGGCTTATTTAAGATAAAACACTTCACGCATGGATTTTATCGGTTCTGTATCGTTAAAATCAAAGGATCCCTTCACCATTTTGGATGTAATGGCATTCCAACGGTTGCACACTTCGCTCCCTGCAATGTATGCGAAAGCAGCTTCAACATCATCACACTCGAAGCAGTAGAAAAATTGGTTCCCGTTTTGAAAAATGGAATAATTCCTTATTCCTGCTTTACTGTGCTCTTCAAGGATTTCCTGCCACGGCTCCAGATGCATCTTCACATACTCCTCGAGGCACTCGTCCTTTATCTGCCATGTCCATGCAAACTTATTGCTGTTTTCCATTCTGCCGCCACCTCCTTCAAGCAATTTTCACCTTTTCATGTTTTAAAGGAACTCCTCCTGCGAACGGTCTGCCGCAGGAGGAGCTCTTTATCTTTCAAGTTTCCTGGCGCGTATTAATAAACCGACTTCCACTCGCCTATGTTCTTTGCGTCAAATTTGAAGGGGTCGCCCAGCATGATCTGAGTTCCGTCGCCATCTGCAATGACTTCTTTGTCGCCAAGCTTGCCGGCATTGAACTTGTCTCCGACCTTCCCTGTGATCTTGCCTTCTACCAGCGCAAAGGCAGCATAACCGGTGAGGTAACCTACATCGATGGGGTTCCAGAGGTACATCCACGGGCAAACGCCGCTTTCGATATATTCAGCCATTTCACTTGGGAGTCCGAGACCTGTCAGCTGGACCTTGCCCTTGAGGCCCTTGTCCGTAAGAACTTTGCCTGCTGCTGCAATACCAACTGTTGTAGGCGCGATGATGCCCTTAAGGTTCGGATAGGATTTCAGCAAGGCTTCGGTTTCAGAAACGCTCTTATCTCTGAGGTCGTCGCCGTAAGCGACTTTGACAAGCTTAACATCCTTGTATTTCGGATCTTCCAGTTCCTTCTTCATCCATTCAATCCAGGTATTCTGGTTTGTTGCCTGTGAAGTTGCACTAAGAACAGCTATTTCACCGCTGCCGCCAATCATTTCCACAACAGCCTGAACTTCAACACGGCCTATTCTTTCAGGGTCTGCCTGATTGACATGGACCATACGGCTCTGTGCATTAACTGCCGAGTCTGCAGAAAGAACCTTTATGCCCGCATCCATTGCTTTCTTGAGAGCCGGCTGAAGTGCATCAGGATCATTCCCTGTAAGGGCTATGCAATCCACTTTCTGTGCTATGAGCTCTTCAATCATCTGAATCTGTGCTTCTGCTGTAGGCTGGTCCGGTGCCTTCAGGATCGCTTCGCCGCCAAGCTCTTCGATGGCTGTCTTAAATCCGTCCATTTGCTTTTCGCCATAGGGGTTTCCGGTATTCTTAAAGATAAACGCAAACTTCTTTTTTGCTTCCGGTTTTTGTTCCGTCGTCGTCGTCTGAGTCTCCGTGTTCGTTGATGCGGGCTGTGGTGCCGCACATCCTGCCAATAAGGACACCATCATGATGACTGCCAGTATTAATGCCAATACCTTTTTCATTTTTCTTCCTCCCTATTTTTGTTTTGTTATATACAAGACAGCTTGCAGCTGCCGTATACCCGGTTAAGACCTGTTTTTGGCAATACGATACCAGACCCTCGCCTTTTTGAGCTAAACAGGGTCAATTTCGGGGCGGCAATACCTTTTAAGAGGTTTTTTGAACCTTGCCCCATTTTTTGAAATTGAACTTGAGATTGGGGATCATGACAGCAAATATTAGAAGTAGGCCGATGATGATCAGCAAAGCCTGAGCAGGTACGTTTTTCAGTCCAAGTCCATAGCGCAGGAAGCCTATCAGGAAAATGGATATGATGGCACCTGTAAGCTTTCCTTTCCCGCCGGTGGAGCTGATGCCGCCAAGGACCACCATGGCAATGACATCCAGCTCATAACCGCTGGCAACGTTGGGTCTCGTGCTTCCCATCCTCGATGTCAGGAATAGAGCGGTCACAGCTGACATAAAACCGGTCAGTGTGAAAACAATGACTTTTATTTTATCGACCTGGATACCGGAAAATCTGCTGGCGGTGATATTGTTTCCCATCGCGTAGACCCGTCTTCCGAAGGTCGTTTTGTGTAGCAGCAATCCAAAGACCACCGCAAATACGGCAAATACGATGAGGATGAAAGGAATGCCGCCCACGTAGCCCCAGCCCAAAAACTTATACCATGCCGGGAACTTGCCGGACGCCTGATCCTCAAGAATAATATACGCAATACCGCGATAAATAATCATGGTGGAAAGGGTGACGATGACCGCCGACAGTTCTTTAAATTTAACAATCAGCAAGCCGTTAAGAAAACCGCATAATGTACCCACCAACAGACAGATGATTATGGCCAGTGCCATCGGGACGCCCAAGTTGTAGGATACGGCCATCACGACTGCCGACAAGGCCACAGTGGAAGCTACTGAAATGTCAATATCAGCCAGGATGATGACAAAAACCATAGGCAGAACGATGAAGGCTTTATCAAGAAAAGTCATCGTGGCATCCAAAAGCTTTTTGGGATCCAAATAATAAGGGGACAGGAACGTATTGATAATATTGATGACGACAAATAACAGCACCAGCATCCATTCCCATTGGAAGAAAAAGCTTTTCAGGTTGAATTCCTTTTTTGCGATTATATTTTTCTCTTTCATAGCTTATATCTTCCTCCATATGAGATTATTCCGGTCTACACTCCGCTTGACCAGCGCATTTGTGATGACGGCGATCAGAATGATGCCACCCTGTATAGCCATCTGCCAGAAGGGGGATACATTGATAAGCGGCAGTGCGTTATTCAGAATACCCAGAAGAAGGGCACCCAGTACGATTCCGGAAATCTTCCCTGAGCCGCCTGCAATGTTGACACCGCCCAGTACACAGGCTGCGATGACGTTCAGTTCAAAACCCATTGCCGTATCGCCCTGAGCCGAAGCAAACTTAGATACCCAAAGGACACCGGCTAGCCCGGCCAGCGCACCCATGATGGTATAAACCAGGCACAGGATCTTTTCGTTATTGATACCGCTGATTTTTGCGGATTCAGGGTTGCTGCCCACCGCATAGATCTGTCTGCCGGTTCTGGTATGGTTGATGAAGTAGTAGAACACGACATAAATGACAATCGCTATAAAAATCAACGTATTGATTCCGAAAATCGAGCTTGTGGCAATCCCTTTGAAGCTTACAGACATTTGATGGGCGCTGACCCATTTTCCCCCGCTGATCATGAAGGTCAGGCCTCTGAACACGTTCATCATGCCTAAGGTTGCAATGATCGGCGGGACACCGGTCTTGGCTATGACAAGGCCGATCAGTGCGCCGCAAGCCATACCGATCAATGTGCCGAGCAGTATGGCAAACAGCGGATGGAGATCGGGGTTTGCCTTTACCGTCAATGCGGAAATCATGCCGGATAAAGCCAGGGTTGCACCGATGGAAAGATCGATGCCTCTCGTAACGATAACCAGCATCATTCCCACGGAAAGGATACTGAGTATGGCCGTATTGGTGATCATATCGTCGATATTTTCCAGTGTCATAAAGCTGGAATTCCGGAGCTGCACCATAATGGAAAGCAGCAGGATAAATCCCAGCAGTCCCAGCTCCCTGAATTTTGCTATATTGATGCTGTTGAAGCTTTTATTCAGAACCTTTTCAGCCATTGCAAACTCTCCTTCTCGTCTCTTATCGTCATATCGCTGCTCTTTCAGCTTCCGCGTGACCTCTCATCATTGCCGCTTCAAGTATTGCTTCCTGCGTCGCAGTACTTCTTTCAAAGGTCGCTGTGATTCTCCCCTCACGCATGACCGCTATCCTGTCGCACATCCCCAACACTTCCGGCATCTCCGATGAGATCATGATCACGCCGTACCCCTGGCATGCCAGGTCGCTCATTATTTCGTGAATGGCTGATTTCGCACCGACATCCACACCCTTCGTCGGTTCATCCAGGATCATGACCTTCAGATCGGCTGTCAGCAGCTTTGCGACAACTACCTTCTGCTGGTTTCCGCCTGATAATAAGCTTGCATGGTCGAAAATACTGTTTGCCTTGACCTGCACTTTCTCCGACAGGTTTTTGGCCATTTCAGATTCCTTGCCATCATTCAACCATCCGTTGTTTGAAAGCTTCTCAATGACAGGCAGCGTAATATTCCTGCCGATTTCCCAGTTCAGCACCAGTCCCTGCTTTTGTCTGTCCTCCGGCAGATATCCGATGCCAAGTTTCATCGCTGTTTGAGGATGGTCTATTTCTACCTTTCTGCCTTCCAGGTGTACGCTGCCTCGTTCGTAGTCCAGTATACCGAAAATAGCCT
Organism: Calditrichales bacterium MX18-03; assembly: GCA_021083345.1. GTDB lineage: Bacteria > Bacillota > Clostridia > Lutisporales > Lutisporaceae > JAJGRE01. Next base: position 591,476 of record JAJGRE010000002.1, read on the forward strand.
GGCATACCTCCGTCCGGCCTGCGCCTACAAGGCCTGTAAGCCCCAGTATCTCTCCTTTTCTGAGCGTAAAGGATATATCTTCAAAATACCCTGTTTTGCCAAGGCCTTCCACTCTCAGCAGTTCTTCCCCGATGTCAGCCTTTTTCTTAGGGAACAGCTGGGTGATTTCACGGCCCACCATAGCAACGATCAGGTCGTCATTTGAAATCTCATTGACGCCCCAGGTGCCGATATACTTGGAATCCCTGAAAACCGTCACTCTGCCCGCCAAGCGGTACATATCCTCAAACCGATGGGATATGAAGATGATGGAAGCACCGTTATCCCTGAGCTGCTCGGTTATTCTGTAAAGCTCCTCGCTTTCACGTTTTGTAAGGGCGGCCGTCGGTTCATCCATAATGATGATTTTGGCATTTGTGGAAAGCGCCTTGGCGATTTCTACAATCTGCTGCTGCGCGACACTGAGAGCTCCCATCTGAACCTTGGGGTCAAAATTAGCTCCTAATTGATCCAATAGCTTTTTCGCTTCCTCGTGCATCTCTTTCCAGAGAATCCTGTTGGTTCCCTTTTGTACTTTTTCGTGCCCTATAAAGATATTTTCCGTAACACTTAAGTCGGGATAACAGGTCACATGCTGATATATTGCTGCAATGCCCAGCTTTTGGGCATCCTTCGGATTTCTGATCTCTATCCGGTGGCCGTTCAGGTACAGCTCCCCTTCATCCGGCTGGTAGACCCCTGTAATAATTTTGATGAATGTGGACTTGCCTGCACCGTTTTCTCCCATCAAAGCATGGATTTCTCCCTGCTCTAATTGAAAATGAACATTGTCCAGGGCCTTGACTCCCGGAAATACTTTCGTGATACCCTTTAGCTCTAGAACAAAATCAGCCATATCGATACTCCTGTTCACGCATATCTAAATTTAAAAATGATTCCGGAGAAAATGTTAAGGTTCGTCCTAAGACTGTTTAGTTATTTTCTTTTATGTTCATTTGTGTTCTATTTATATATATTCTATGTTCTTTTGGAAAATCCTTCTTCCCAAAAATAAATTTTACAGAAAAAAAAGCATGGTTGCATTTTGGGATGAAACACTGATTTTTCAGTATGTCTTCAAGTCTGCAGCATGCTAAAGCTCTATTGCGAACAATGTTTATTTTTGTTTTTTTGTGTATTATCCCCTGCCGCCTGATGCATAATACAGGATATCCTCCTGTGAGACCTCTCCCTTATTGAAAATTCCACGCGCTTCCCCATTATACATCACCATGACCCGATCACACATGCCCACAATTTCCGAGAGGTCGGAGGAAATCATGACCACTGAGGCGCCGGAGGTAACAAGCTCATTGATGATATTGTATATGTCCACCTTGGAGCCGATATCGATACCGGCGGTAGGTTCTTCAATAAAAAGAATTTTAGCGTTTGCAAACAGCCATTTGGCAAAAATGACCTTCTTTTGATTGCCGCCGCTCAGATTATTGACAATTTCATTTTCACTGGCCATGATTTCCAGCCTTTCAATCAGATCCTTGGCCGCTTCTGCCTCTGTCGTTCTCTCAATAAAGCCCAGCTTTGACACCCGCTCCATGTTGGTAATCGTTACATTTTCCTGTATGGGCGCATTGGTTATGAGTCCTTCCGACGTACCGATGCCGGTAACAAAACACAATCCGTTCAGCTTCGCCATATGGGGTGTTATGGATTTGAAAAGCTTGCCGTTGATATACAGGCTGCCTTCATAAGGGCCTTCAAACCCGCATAATACCTTTGTCAGGGTGCGTCTGCCAGATCCGCTCAAGCCGGTTATGCCCAAGATCTCGCCTTTCTTTATACTGAAGCTGATGTCCTTTAGCTTCCCACCGTAACTCAGCCCCTCAACACGCAGCTGCTCCTTGCCGAGTTTGACCTTCAGCTTGGGGTACCGGTCCTCCAGTTCTTTGCCCGCCATTGCTTTAATGATCCCGTTAATATCGACCTCATCAATGCTGCAGCTCTGTATCACCTTGCCATCCCTGATAACGGTGACCTGATCGGCGATCCGCTTGATTTCTTCAAGCCGGTGGGAAATATAGATGATGGTGACGCCCAGCTTTTTCAGGTCGCCGATGACCTTGAAAAGGATGTCAATTTCATGATCTGTCAACGCAGCAGTGGGCTCATCCATAATGATGATATTGGCATTCTGGGAAACAGCTTTGATGATTTCGACGAACTTTTGCTGCCCCATGCCCAGTGTATTGACAGGCCTGCGGGGGTTCAGCTTCAGCCCGAAATAATCCAGATACTTCTGCGTGTCCTCATAGGCTTTTTCCCAGTCGATGAGCTTGCACCACCTGGGATTCTTCATAGGCTCTCTCCGGATATAGACGTTTTCGGTAATGTTCAGATCGGGAAAAAGCCGGATCTCCTGGTATATCATCGCGATGCCCAACTCCTGTGCCTGCTTGGGGCTGTTTATCGCAACCTTGCTGCCTTCAATAAGGATATCTCCGGAATCCGGCATATGCAAGCCCGCCAGGATCTTCATCAGCGTTGATTTCCCCGCTCCGTTTTCTCCGATGAGGGCATGCACCTGCCCCTTGCCCGCACAGAAATCCACCTGATCCAGGACAACATTATCATTAAATTGTTTTGTTATCTTTCTCATCTCTAAGAAGTTATTCAAGCGGCTCCCTCTTTTCATCATATAGCTGGGACACAGTCTCAAAGGCATCTGGAATAACGGTCTATTCAAACTCAAAGGTGGTATACAGCTTAATGGCATGCTCGAAGAAGTGCTTCTTGTACTCATTGGGTACCTGTTTGTTGGTAATCACTTTTTTTGCCATATTCAAATCACCCAGTCTGGCGAAAGCAGTGCGGTTGAATTTGGTATAATCGGCAACGGCTATGATTTCGTTGGAAATCTTTTTGACCTCCTGGATCACCATGACCTCTTCATAGCTGTCCACCGTGTAGCCGGAATCAAAGTTGACGCCTTTTACGCCGACAAAGGCTTTATTGATATAAATACCGTTCAGCGCCTGAAGCGCGAAGCCGCCTACCAGCGTAGAAGAGGATTGGATCAGGTCTCCGCCGGTTACGATGACCTTGATGCCGACGCTGTCCTTCAGTTCGTAAGCAATCATCAGGTCGTTGGTCACCACGGTAACCCTTCTATCCTTTATATTCCGCGCTATTTCCAGACAGGTGGTGCCGGGACTCAGAAATATCGCTTCACCGGTTTCTATCATTTGGGATGCAATTTTGCCGATCATCTTTTTCTCGCCCTGCAAGCTGTCTTCTGACACCGGCAGAGAAGCTTTCTGAATGCTCTCCTCGTTCAGGACGGCACCCCCATAGGTCTTGATCAGGAAGCCTTCCTGCTCCAGCTTGTCAAGATCCCTGCGTATAGTGACTTCCGTGACGGAAAAAAGCTCGCTCAGCTCAAAAACATCCACCCGTTTTTCTTTATACAATATTTCTTTGATCCGATTCTGTCTTTCTATAGCAAACATCCTAAAACTCCTTATGATGATAATTAATCCAAAATAACCCACGCAATTTATAAGATTATAACATAATTTTGTTCTTTTGTGTTCATTTTAGTCAAATTATGCACCCATCGGAACAAAGAGGCAGACAGGTTAGATAACCAACCTATCTGCCTCTTTACAAGTTGCACCTATCGAGTCAAATCCTTTACCAGACTCTTTCTGTAAGCTTCACTTTCCCAGTTCTTGATGAAGTCGATATCTCTTTCGGACATGGTCTTGATGCGAAGTCCGCATTTCTCCACGCTGTTGATGACGAAGGCATAGCCAAGCAGCGTCTCCTCAATTGTAAGCGCCTCGGAGTAATTTGTTTTGTATAACCGCTCTCCTGTATTGCTACTCACATTCAGCTTATTTCCTTGCCCGTCAACCGACAGGCTGCTGTTCAGGTAAACCAGCTGGTCCGGGTAGAGGGAATACTTCTCGAAGAAACCTGCATCTGCATGCCTCACGGCAAAGAACTCATTCAGGTACCCGGTTTTACTAACAAATTCATTCTCTCCCAAAGCTTCAAGCTCAAGCTTCGGATATTCCCCGTACAATCCGAAATGCGCAATGATGGTATCATTGACTTCATCATGCAAGCCGATTGCTCTCTCATAGCTGTCAGCCGTGACGATAAGCCCATGATTCTCCATAAAGGCGACCTCGGGAAATTTGCCGGTCTCACTTATGAATTTTTCTATTTCTTCTTTGATCTTCAGCGTCAGGCAGAAGCCGGGATTGATATACGGAATCCAGATGCAGCCGTATGCCTTATCCTTGAAAATCCGCTCAGCCAAATCCTTCCCCTCCGTACTGCAGCACAGAATATTGGCATATACCGGATGGGTATGGATAACGTACTTTTTCAAGATGGAATGAAAGCCTGCTTCAACGGAGGGCCTCAGTACAGGCAGGCCTTCCATTTCCACGACGCTGTCCCTGGCCAACGTTACGCTTTCTTTTTCAAAGTCCTTATCCTGGCTTAGATCGACATTTTCGTAGTAATGTCGGATCCTTTCATAGTCCACCACCACAAAACCTTGCTCCGGTGTGATCTGGCTCAACTTGAATCCGGATGCCTTGACTGCCATCAATCCGTCACCCAGCTTCACTGATGTATTGCCGCCGCCGCCTTGTACATAGTCTATGCGGCTTCCTGCTGCCGCGGATATGCGTTCCAGTTCTTTCAAACCTCTTTTATCCATGTCAATCCCCTTCCCTACCTGTTCTTGAGAACCTTCTCTTCATACGCCTTCACATCAACAAGCCAATCCGCACCTACCGGCACTTTCATATCCAGGCAATACTTATCCCAGACCGCTCCGAAGGGAAGTGATTTGAACTCTTCCATCAATGCGAGCCTGTTTCCGTAATTCCCGGCATTCTCTTCAGCAGCAAGCAAATCCGTAGGCTCAAGCAGTGCAATCAAAATTGATTTGAGTGCCGCCCGTGTACCCGTTACCCAGGCTGTGATCCTGTTGATGCTGCCGTCAAAGAAATCCAATGCGTAGTACACTTTGTCAAAAGCATCGCAGCGCTTTACTTCCTGTGCCAGTGCAATCAGCTCATCGTTCAATATGACGACATGATCGCTGTCCCAGCGCACCGGCCTGCTAACATGCAGCAAAAGATTCTCCGAATAAAGGAGTGTCGCCGAAAGCTTGTCGGCCATATTCTCTGTAAGATGAAAATGACCCATGTCATAGCATATGGTCACATTGTTCTTTAAGCCGTAGCCCATGACGAATTCATGGGAACCAACCGTATAGGACTCGACACCGATCCCAAACAACTTGCTTTCCAGCGCATCGATCAAATATTGCCTGTCGTACTTTACTTCCAGGATTTCATCCAGAGATTTCTTCAGCTGCCGGCGGTAACCCAGCCGGTCCGCCGGAATATCCTTCATTCCATCGGGCACCCATATATTCATCACGCAGGGCGTTCCCAATTCCTTACCCATCGCTGCCGCTATTTCACGGCACACCTTGACGTGGCGGACCCAGAAGGCTCTGACCGCCTCATCCTTGCTGCCCAATGTAAAGCCGGAGGCAGCCATGGGATGCCCAAAGCAGGTGGGGTTAAAGTCGATTCCCACCCCCCGCTTTTTCGCCCAATCCAGCCATTTTCTGAAATGCTTCAGCTCAAGCTGGTCCCGTTCTATAATTTCACCGTCTGTTTCCGCATAAATGGCGTGCAGATTGATGCGGTGCTTGCCGGGAATCAGGCTCAAGGCCTTCTCATAGTCAGCGCGCAGCTCCTCTCCAGACCTAGCCCGGCCGGGATAGTTTCCGGTACTGAGGATCCCGCCGCTTGCACCGCCAGCCGTCACCTCAAAGCCGTTTACGTCATCACCCTGCCAGCAGTGCAGTGAGATCTGCCGCTCCTGCAGCTTCTCCAAAACCGCATCGGTATTAACCCCGAAAGCGGCATAAACTTCCTTAGCATAGAAATAACGCTCATTGATTGTTTTCTCTGTATTAAACTGACTCATATAACTCCCTCCCAAAATCAATTGCCGGTAATGATTCTCAAAAAACGTTCATAGGCTGTATCCCAGCGACCTCTGTCAACAGGCAGGTATTCCCTTGTCGGGAATGACCTTCTTATCAACGCTCTTGCTTCGCCGAGCCCAGATACCTCTCCCAGCGCAAGCAATTGAACTGCCAGATTGCCCACTGCCGTGGCCTCTACCGGACCGGTTATGACCGGTTTTCCCGTTGCATTGGCAGTGAACTGGTTCAGCATGGTATTCAGGGTCCCGCCCCCAACGATATGGAGGACAGGTATTCCATAGCCCACTATTTTTTCAAGCCCGAGAAGCGCCATGCGGTATTTCAAAGCCAGACTCTCCAGAACGCACCGAACGACCTCGCCCTTGCTTTCCGGAGGCTCTTGACCTGTGCTTCTGCAATATGCCCTTATCTTCTCTGGCATGTTTCCCGGACTGTAAAAGCTGTCATGATCCGGATCAATCAACGACGTGAACGGCGCCGCTGAAGCTGCTTGCGCCAGCAGTACCTCATGGCTGACTGCCTCTCCTGTCGAATCCCATACCCGCTTGCACTCCTGATAGATCCAAAGCCCCATGATATTCTTGAGCAGCCTTGTGCTCTTGTTGATTCCGCCTTCATTTGTGTAGTTCAGCCTGTAAGTCTCATCATTGATGATAGGTGCCGGAAGCTCCACCCCCAGCAAAGACCAGGTGCCGCTGCTCAGATAGGCATACTTTCCTTCTGCTGTCGGTACAGACACCACAGCGCTTCCGGTATCGTGCTCGGCAACTGCGATAACAGGCACTGCCTTAATACTAAGCTCTTCACATACAGGTTTTGTTATCGGGCCTATAACGGAGCCCGTATCAATGATTTCCGCAAGAATCCCCTCCGGTATCCCCAGCTTTTCCAGCATGCCCCTTGCCCATTCCCCTTTAACCGGATCAACCATTTGAGAGGTGCTTGCAATGGTAAATTCGCTGGCTTTAACACCCGTCAGGAAATAGTTCAGCAGATCCGGTATGAACAGCATGGTTTCCGCTTTTTCCAATATGGGCGAGCGGCTTCGTACCATGGACAGAAGCTGATACAGCGTATTGAATTTCAAGAACTGGATCCCTGTGGCGTCATATATCTCCCTATTGGGAATGACCTCGCAGGCTGCCTCAATCATCCCGTCGTTACGGCTGTCCCTGTAATGATGCGGTATTCCCAGAAGCTGACCGTCCTGTCCAAGCAGACCGAAATCCACACCCCAGGTGTCGATGCCAATACCGGCAAAGTCGCCGTCTCCGTTCTTCACACATTTAAGAATACCCTGCTTCATCTCATGATAAAGCCGTAAAATATCCCAGTAAAAGCTGCCGCCTGCTATGACAGGATCATTGGTAAAGCGATGCATCTCGTCCAGTTGAAGCTTATTTCCGTCAAAACGACCCAGAATGCCCCTGCCGCTGCCGGCACCATAATCAAAAGCCAATAGCTTGAGCATTGCTCTCCCCTCCCTAAGGTATTTGATTTAATTTTATTGCAGCGCATTCAATATTTCTTTGGGATATGTTATTCTGTTTTTGGGTGAAATTCTCGAATAAGGAGAAAAGTATGAGCATGCAGCCATTTCCCGTACTGAAGGGTGACTCACTGTTCAGAAAAAACGAGTTGGTTTATATCAATCGGTCCAGCGAGCTTCAGGAATATATGAACCTGATGCACAAGCACGATTTCATTGAAATCGTTTATGTTATCTCCGGCAGCGGAAAACACATTGTAGGCGATAATCAGTACGAAACCTCCAAAGGAGACTTGTTCATCATCAATTATGACGTTCCCCACGGTTTTTTCCCCAGTACTGAAGGAGCGGAAGGCCCTGTGGTCTACAACTGCGTCTTCATGCCGCAATTTCTTGACGCCTCACTTTTCAGCAGCCTCCGTTTTCAGGATATAACCTCTTCTTTTCTTTTCAGATCCCTTTTTCCGGACAGCACGTCCCCTTTGCCGGATCTGAACCTGAGGGGTACTGATTTCAAGGAGATTGGTGTTCTGTTCAGCGATATGTACTCCGAATACAAAGAGATGAAAAAGGGCTATTGCGATATTATCCGGGCACGTCTCATTGAATTGATCATCAAGATATTCAGGTACATGGAGCTGGTCAGACCGAAGGTCATCCTTCCGAAAAATGTCGAGTTGGTAAATAAGGCCATTGACTATCTGAAGCACCACTACAATACCGATATCCGGCTGGAGGACATTGCCATCAAGTCCTTCATCAGCAAGAATTATTTCTGCAAGCTGTTCAAAGATGTGACAGGAACAAACTTCATCGATTATGTGCAAAAGCTCCGTATAGATGAGGCTTGCAGCCTGTTGAGGAATACAGACATGAAAATAACCGGCATTGCCATGCAAACCGGCTTCAACGACATGAAATTTTTCTATGAGGTCTTCAAAAAAATCACCGGGAAGACACCCGGTGATTATCGAAGGGGATAGACCTGTTTATTTTTTCAGCACCAGCAATTTGTTGCCCGGTGTGATGGAAACCTTGATATCCAGATACTTTTCCGCCAATTGCTCAGGTACGAAGTAATGATTCTCCATATAGATAACAGGCCAATCCAGTTGCTCAGCCTTCTGGTTGACAGTTATATCGGCACTGTTCTTTATCCCCAGTATTTTATAGCTGCCGGCGGTTATACTAAAGCCGCCTGTTTTCAGCGCTTTATAATCCGCTCCTGCAAGCTCGCATACCGGTTTGAGGGGAAGCATCACCGTGTCTCCTATCTTTACCGGGAACACCTCTGCTTTTATGAATGCCTCGCTGGACGAAAGGGCTTTGGGTAATTTTGCAGTACCCACATTCAGCATCGTATTCATGGCGCTGATTCCCAGCATATCATTTACATCAAAGGAATTTTCTTCGGTCAGCTCCGGGTAATCGATGGCCACAGCACCGTTGATATTGCTTACTAGCGAATTAAAGATCACCTTTAATCCAAAGGTCATTTTCAAATACTCGCCGGGATCAGGCGTTTCACCCGACAGCCTTTCAAGGGCGTTTTCCACCTGTTGTGAATCCATATACAGGTCAAACACACCGTTTTGACCAACTATGTAACCTGCTTCATCGATTAGGAAGTTGATGACGATTCCCTGGCTGCCCAGCATCTTCACATTATCCATCAGTCCGGCGACCCTGTCTACATCCTCTTCAAAGCCGCTGCTGCCGTCAACCAGCTTAAAGTAGGCCTGCTCCAGATCAAAACCGCCCTCATACCCCGCCGTCATCCCCATCGTTGTAATGAAAAACTCCTTGATCAGCTCTTTGGCCTGTTCGTTATCCGAAATCTCTAGAAGCGCCGATTTTATGATCACCTTTAATGATGCGTCGTCAAGCTGCAGCTGATAGGCAGTGTGTTTTTTTCCATTTAACCATTGATCGTCCAACTGTCTCACGGCAATAATGCCAATGTCGTGCTCCAGAGCATACTCCTTCAGCTCGTTGATGATCTTTGACTGCATGTTATAGACCGATTCCACCACTTCATTGTATTCCGCCTGAGTCATCTGATCCGCTTCTACCAGATCCGACTGGTCCATGACCATATAGGGTTTGCCGCTCAGCTCTTCGGGCAGAAAACCGGAAAACAGCGATGGAACCTTGACGATTTGCCTTATCACAGGCTTTGCCCCTGTGAAATCGGCATAGGACCAGACTGTGGTTTCCTCAGAAAATGCCTCAGAGTCCACCTTCATATATACTTCTGCCTGGGTAATTGTCTTTTCCTGATTCTGATATGATTTTTGATCTGCTATGACCGACATTCCATTAAGTATTGAAATTGTAGGCTCCATTACGGTAAATTCGTCAAGGTTGGTGTGCATTTCCACCTTCTCGAAGATTACCTGGCTCTGACTTTCAAAAGTGCTGATCAATGCCGTTTTTTCAAGCGCATTCAAAAGCTCAAGCTTATCCTGGGCTGAGCATGCCGTGAGACCGGGTACCGTCAGGGAAATGATCACCAACAATACTAACGCTTTCCTGAAAGCTCTCATATTGTACCTCCTTCTTCGCAATTTGACATGTCAATAGTTTGCGGCAAGAGATGAAACGGCATGCAATTCATATTTTTCATCAGAAGTGAAAAAAACCAAGAGCTGCAAACTCCTGGTTTTTTTAAAGCTTATTATTGAATTGCTATACAATGATGATATCTTTTGTGAATTTGTTCAGGACTTCTCTTCCATTATCAGTAACCAGCACAATGTCCTCCACCCGCATGCCGAACCGGCCTGCAATGTAGATTCCGGGCTCCACGCTGAAGGTCATCCCAGGTTCCAGCACCTCGCTGTTTCCTTCTTTGATATATGGGCCTTCATGGACCGCCAATCCGATGCCATGCCCTGTCCGGTTGAGGAAACAATGTCCATAGCCTGCATTCCGGATGATATCTCTGGCAGCAGTATCCACCTGTCCTGCCGTCACACCGGGCCCTGCAAGCATTTCCGCTTCGGTATTGGCCCTGACGATGATATCGAACACCTTGCGCTGCTCTTCTGTGGGTTCTCCCACAAAGACGGTTCTGGATATATCGGAGCAGAAGCCGTTGTACCGGCATCCGAAATCCAGAATGATGACATCCTGCGCCTCAATCACCCTGCTGTCCTGGTTGTAATGGGGCCTTGAGGTATTGGCTCCTGAAGCCACAATGGATCCAAAGGCCAGCCCATAGCCGCCTGCTTCCATAAACAGCTCTTCTATCTTCTTGCTTATATCCCGTTCCTTGAGACCCGGCCGGATAAACTTTATGGTCTCACCCATTACCCAATCTGCTATCTCAGCCGCTTTCCTCAGGCAGTCCGCTTCTTCCGAGCTTTTGATCAGCCGCATATGCTCCAATATGCTGCTGCCATTGGAGAAGACCACATTGACCCGCTCCTTCATATCCAACAGGTCTACGGCTCTGACACCGTCATTCACGCCTATTGCCAATCCCTCAAGCCCATATTCGCTGTTGGCCTTATCGATGGCTGTCAGGAAGCCTTCCGAGTCGCTCCAGACAAAGATTCTTGCATCTGGCCCCAGTTTCTCCCGGGCTTCCTCGTAATACAGCTCCGGCATGACATGGAAAAAGCTGCCGTCTGCCAATGCAAGTAGTGCCTTGAACCTCTCATCGGGATGAAAATGCAGACCGGTCAGATACTCCAGGTCAGACGAAGGACCTACCAGCATCGCATCCAGTCCGTTTTCTTGCAGCCGCAGGGACAAAGCCGATATTTTGCTTGGGTTAAACATATTCTCTCCTCCTCATTCCTCTTAGGTTATTTACAGATTCAGCTTACGATGATCAGTTCTTTTGAAGCCTTTGTCAGGATCTCTATCCCTTCCGCAGTGACCAGTACAGTGTCTTCAATTCTGACGCCGCCCCAATCAGGCAGGTAGATGCCTGGCTCTACGGTAATCACATTTCCCGCCTCCAGAATCCGTTCACAGCTGGGTGACATGAAGGGTTCCTCATGAATATCCAAACCTACCCCATGTCCCAGTCCATGACCGAAGTGTGCACCATAACCGGCTTCCGTAATATAACCCCGCGCACAATCATCAGGCGTCTTGCCTGAGACCCCTGCCTTTATGGCGGCCTCAGCGGCTTCCTGCGCTGCTTTTACAATGCCGTAAATATTTTCTTGCTTATCAGTGGCTTGCCCTACGATGATGGTCCTGGTCATATCCGAGCGGTAGCCCCTATACATGGCGCCAAAATCCAAGGTTACAAAATCGCCGCTTTCAATCTGTTTGTCGGTAGGCGTGGCATGGGGCAGAGAACTCCTTTTCCCGGAAGCCACAATGATGGGAAAGCCGATATCGTCTGCACCCTGTTTCTTAATGGCATATTGAAGCTCCCTTTCAACCGCCTTCTCAGAAACCCCAGGCCTGATAAAGCCCAAAATCTCTGTAAACGCCTCGTCTGCCATAGCAGCAGCCTTGCGGATGCACGCCACCTCATGGACATCCTTCACATACCGGATCCCTTCCACGAGACCTGAAACTGGTATCAGTTGGATCCCATTCAACCCCTTTGACAGCTTTTCGTACAGTTCATAAGTGACACGGTCCTTCTCAAAGCCCAGTTTCTGGATCCCCAATCTGCTGCAGACAGCTTGTATGGTCTCCGGCAAGCCCGGAGCCGGCGCACGCCACCTGACGATTTCAAAACCGGGACACTCTGCTGCCGCCTGCTCGGTATACCTGGAATCGGTAATAAAAATGTTCTCCTGCGGTGCCATGATGACATAGGAATCCGATCCGGTAAAACCGCTGACATAGCGGATATTGGAATCCTTGAGCAGAAGGATGCCGTCCAGATTTTCTTTTTTGAGCCTCGCTCTGAGCTGTTCCACGCGTTTCATTCTTCATTAACCCCCTTTATATATTCACCTTCATCCTAATGAGGCAATTGGTAAGTAATGTCCATTGCCCAAACAAAAGGATTACAGGCTCACATTCGATTCTCAAAGCAAAAACCTTTACCCCAATACGCTGGGTGAGCTGACCACCAATATTTTGACCAGCTTGCCGGTCAGGTTTACCCAATCATGAGGAACGCTGGATGCCATATGGATGCTGTCCCCCGGGTACAGCTCATACTGCCTGTCATCCAGGATCAATGTCAGGATGCCTTCCAACACGTAGACAAACTCTTCCCCGGGATGCTCTGCCGCCATGACTTCCTCCGGCCGTTGTCCCGGAAGGATGGTGACCAGCAGCGGGTCCAACTGCCTGTTTGCGATATCGCTGCCAAGGCTGTAGTAAATGAACTTGGATTCATCGATCCGCAGGACTTCCTGCTCATAGCTGCGAACGATCATTGGCCGGTGGCTCCGGGGAGGAGAAAAAAAGTGATTCAGGTCCACGTCCAATGCATCCGCAATCTTTTTCAAGGTATTGATGGTAATGGATGTCAATCCTCTTTCCGCCTGGGAAATGAAACTGGCCGAAAGGTTCACCTTCTCGCTCAGCTCCTTCAGGGTCATGCCTTGTGCATTTCTGAGCGTATTGATCTTTTCCCCGATTTCCTTGTGCATCGCTACTCCTCCACTATGTAAACTTTATCACTACAGTTGATACATTTAAACATCGCTTAATTTTATAGTATATAATTCTAGTACTATTTAAATTTTCCTGCAATCATCCGCATTTAATTTAAATTTTGCAATGAAATTTTTACTAAGTATCCTCACCCGTCGCATTTCCGGTCCGTCAGGGTATTTATTTGTATATTTTTACAATCATTCATGAATCTGGCTTCTCCTGGGCTATTTTACATAAAAAATTTCAAAGATACTGGAAAAACCTATAAACAATTGAGAAGAAATAGTCGAATTATGATATAGTAGTTTTTGTGCGTTTAAATATACGGATAAAATGGTGAATGTCATGCAGAAAGTATTGGTCAACAATGTTATTCCGGGTTCAATCATCTCCAGGGACGTCTACAGCAAGGACGGCATCATACTGGTGTCTAGGGGCGTAGCCTTCAGGGAGCATTTTGTCAAGCACTTCAACGAAGCAGGGGTCAAGGAGATCTTCGTGGAAGAGAACGGACAAATGACAAAAGACACGATGAATCATATCCGGAAGAGCTTACATATTAATGATATCGTTCACGAAAAAACCATATCGCAAGCCCAGACACAGATTAAGAAAACCATGATCAAGATCAGTGCTGCAGGCTCTGTAAACATTGCAAGAATCGGCAAGCTGGTAGAAGAAATCATCGATCAGCTGCTGGAGAAGCAGGAGTTTGTCTTTGCGTTGTCACAGCTGCGCTCTGTGGACGATTATACATACCGTCATTCGGTGAATGTCGGCGTGCTGTCGCTGGTCATTGGAATTGATATGAGCTTGGATCGGGATGCCCTCAGAAACCTGGGTATCGGCGCAATCCTGCATGATATCGGAAAAGCAGTGGTCCCGGAGGATATACTAAAAAAACCCTCTTCCCTCACAAAGGAAGAGTTCGCAGAGATCAAAAAGCATACGGATTACGGCTATGAAATCCTGAAGCGGACCGACGTAGCCGAGGAAGCGGCACAGATTGCGCTGAACCATCATGAGAAATATGACGGCACCGGCTACCAGAAAGGCCTCAAAGGCACCAACATTCCGCTGTTTTCCAGAATTGTCGCCATTGCGGATGCCTATGATGCCATGTCCAACGACAGGGTTTATCAGAAAAAATTATCCCCCGACAAGGTATTCAAAGAGATTACCCATTTGGGAGATAAGCATTTTGACTGTGAAATCATGGAGAAATTTGCCCGCCACCTGAGCATCTACCCTACCGGCACAGGTGTGATCCTCAATACCAACCATCGCGGCATCGTACTGCGCCAGAACAAGCTTTACCCCGAAAGCCCCGTTGTGCGGGTCTTCAGGGATGAACGGAAGGATATCCGGAATCTTTACGTGGATATCGATCTATCGATAACAAAGCATCTGTATATCGCGAATACCTTTTAGGTGCCAGGAAAGGCGATGGTGGCATAGGACCACCCGCTACCCGGCACCTATTTTTTAATCAGCATCAAATGACCGGATAACCACACCGGTTAAACCTTTTGTCCGGCGATATCCTCCACTGTAGCATAAGGATGGGAATACCTTTCGTTGTTCTCTGTATAGGATTTGATCTGAGACGCCTGCATCGGGCAATAATTCAGGCAAGCGCTGCATTTGTAGCACTTGACGCTTTTCTGCCACACCGGCTTTCCGGCTTGCATGATAACTTTTCCTGCCGGACAAACCCTGGCACAGGTTCCACATCCTGTGCATTTGGAGTCTGAATAGAGGTTGTAGTTGGCACTATCAGCCATGAGAGCCATGAGGGGGAGAAAGATGACGGGAATGCGCGATGTAAAATGTGTATCCTTCTCCCAAGACTTAGCTTTATTTACAATATTGGCCTGTATGGAATCCAGCCGCTCATGAACAACCGATTCCAATACCGCTATTTCCTCTCGGGTCGGCGCCTTGTACTTGAACTTTGGGTCATTGCTGGCCATATTCAGCGTAAAGCAGGAATCCAGCCTTTTTCCTTTTTTTCTCAATATTTTATCGATGGTTCTGAATGCACTGTGCGTAATCCCGATACGTGTCGCTATCGCAAAAGTGTATTGGGTCGGCTTCAGCTCCAGCTTTTTTATAAAGTCCTTCACCGGCTTGGGAATGGCCGTCATGTAGATTGGGAATACGAAGCCCACTATCTCGCCTTGTGCCTCAACTGCATCCCTGTTCAATAGACTTACTATCGGTACCAGCTCCGTACCGGGAATCCGCTTTTGCAATTCCCTGGCTGCGTGCAGTGAATTGCCTGTTCCGGAAAAATAATAGATTACCGTCTTGCTCATCATTATTACCCCTGCTCCTTTATTTGCCTGCACGCGCAAGCGCGTTCTCTATGGCTTTCAGTATGGCTTTGCTGCTGTAGGTTGCACCGGCTACAATATCCACTTTCAGTGTCTGTGCCTCAGCGACTCGACTTGGAATGACTTCTGCAGCTGTCCCCTGGCCGTTCTCATGCTTCAGCAGCGCCACTTCCGTTATCAGATGATCCTTCACCGTCACCTTTACTTCAGCAGCCACTGGAAATGCTTTGAAGCTGCCGGTATAGCTCCCGTCCGCTATACTTGACAGACTTATATCCGCTATGGATGAGTCTGCCAGCTTTTCAAGGTTTTTCTCAAGGTACCACTTGAATCCGCTTGCACCGATAATGGCTAAGACGATCACCCCCACAACCGCCAGAATGATAGCTTTTCTCTTTTTCATTTATTGCTTCCTCCAACTCCATAAACCAATATCATCAATTCCATTTCCATATATTTGAATTGATCCACGTCAATTTTAGGGTTTTTCATGTTGAAGTTCAATAGGAATTTTATCCTAGAACCTGTTTTCTTCAGCAGACGTTTCAAATTTTTTATTTTGTCAATAATATAAGCGAAGTTTTACCATTTGAAGGAGGTTTGTTTATGTTGAAAATCGATCATCCGGCGCCCCAATTCAAGCTGAAAAGCACAAAGGGAGAAATCGCTTTGCAGGACTACAAGGGAAAGTATGTGCTCATGTTCTTTTATCCTCTGGATTTTACGCCGGTCTGAAGTACGGAAGTACCTGAGTTCAACCGTCGGTTGAAGGAATTTGAGAAGTTGAATGCAGTGGTCCTTGGTGTCAGCACTGACAGCGTGCCCAGCCATGCAGCCTGGGCTGATACACTGGGCGGTATCGATTATCCGCTGCTGTCCGACTATAACAAGGAAGTCTCAAAGGAATATGGCGTTCTGATGGAAAATGAGGGCATCGCCCTGCGCGGAACCTTCATCATTGATCCCGAGGGGATTCTGAAGGCCATTTCAATTTATGATACCGCCACCGGCAGGAGTGTCAATGAGTTCCTCCGAACCCTGGCTGCGCTCCAAACCAAGAAAGCATGCCCAGTGAACTGGCAGCCGGGAGATGCAGCAATAGGCTAAGGTTTTATACCGGGGGAGTAGAGTGCTGATCCTGATCAGTTGTCTGCTCCCCTGTTTAATTCACTACCTCTAGCTGCATTTACTGCGGCTGTGCTATCCTTTTTCTTGAAATCCACTTCTGCAATCAAAACACCAAATAAGAGGATCGCTGCACCGACATACCCTCTCGTTGTCAGAAGCTCTCCCAAAAAGGCATAGGCAAAAATCGCTGAAAAAACCGGCTCCAGCGACAGGATAAGACCTGTATGCGTGGCGCTTGTATATTGCTGCGCCGTTGTCTGTACAATATAGCCGACAGCGGTGCATAAAATGCTCAAGGAAAGTACAACAAACCAGGACAGACCGCTGTCCGGCAGCTTTATCGTCTCTGTAAGCAAGGAAAACCCCGTGCTGAACAAACCGACGAAGCCCAGCTGCAAAACACCCAGAGCAATTGAATCCACGTCCTGAGTATAAATTCCTGTCATTACAACATGCAATGCAAACAACAAAGCACATAGAATGCAGAGAATGTCTCCGCCGCCGATACTGAGCTGCGAGTTCAGCGTCAGCAAAGCAATCCCGGCGATGGCGACACAGACCCCTGCGACCACTTTTCTTTCTATCCTTTGTTTGAAGAATAGATAAGAAAGGATTGGGATCAAGACAACCGTAAGGCTGACCAGGAACCCCGCATTAGAGGCGGTGGTATATTTCAATCCGAAGGTCATGGTGATGAAAACCCCGAACAATATGACAGCCAGGATAAAAGCATACAAGATCGTTTTCTGCTCCGCTTTGAAAATCTGCTTGTAGAACACTGCAGCCGAAACGATAAATGCAAGGATGAAACGCAGGGCCGTCAGGTTAAATGGCTGAAGTGTCTCCAATCCCACCTTTGTCAGAATATATGAAGCCCCCCAGAATATTGTGATGATGAGCAGCATCAAATCTGCTCTCGTCTGCTTGCTCACAGCAACCCCTCCGCTCAATAAAAATTCAAGTAAGGTACTCCATGCTTTCGCTTATCATAACGTTAGGTTGCCGCTCTCCGTAAAAATGACTTCTTTCTTATCGGCATCCATAATGACCTTGGTTCCAAAAGCAATGGTTATCTGTGGGAATATATGTCCCGCCCGGAAGTTGGTGATGACCGGCTTATCAAAGGGCACGATAATATCACGGAATACCTGCTCAAGAGGCAGATCAGAGCCGCCCTCAGGCTCCCTTTGTTCGGGCTCACAGTCGATCCAGGGTCCCATCAGGATACCTGCGCAATCTCTGAACTTGCCTGCCAATGCCAAAGATGTCAGCATCCTGTCCACTTTAAAGACTGCTTCTCCAATATCTTCAATAAATAGGATTTTCCCCTTGGCATCCACTTCATAGGGCGAGCCTAAAGTTGCTGCCAGCAGGGAAAGGTTCCCTCCGATGATCTCGCCTTCCGCTTTGCCCTCTACAAGACTGCCCAGAATCTCCCCTTCCGGATTCTCCACCCTTCCCGGTGCCTCATCGGTGAAGAGATTACGCCTCAGGCTGTCATAGGTATACGGCTCGAACTTGACCTTTCCCCCCTTGACCTTTCCAAAGGAGGACATGGCCATGGGGCCGTGGTATGTAACCATTCTGCATATCCGGTTAAAAGCTGCATGCAGCCCTGTAATATCACTGAATCCGACGAATACCTTGGGATTCTGCCTGATCATGCCGTAGTCCAGCAGATTGAGTATGCGCATGGTCCCGTAACCGCCCTTGAGGCAAAAGATCCCTCTGATGCCGTCATCCGCAAAAGCATGGTTGACATCCGCGGCTCTTTTCTCATCGGTATCCGCCAGATGCCCATACCGGGAGTAGCAGGTCGGGAACATGACCGGCACCAGTCCAAGAGCGCGGATACGCTGCTCTGCCTTTTCCACTGCATCCGTGGCTGCCGGTGTTGTGGGGGATATGACCGCCACCCTGTCTCCTTCTCTCAGTGCTCTTGGTTTGATTATCATTGGTATTCCTCCATTTTCCAGGCTCATCTTTCACTCCTATGGTATCACCATTTCTGCCGTTTGTATACCCATATTCTTCCTGATCCGCCATATCAAAGCGCTTCTAAGTAAAAAAGCAGTCTCTTGGCCCCGGCGTCTTGCGCACATTGCCAACCTGACTGCTAAGCTTTCTATTCATCTGACCCCGCACCATGAGCCTCCGGGCTTAATGACGCAAAGAATGAACCCCCTTTGATTCATTAAGTCCTCTGGATATATAAAGCTTCCCCTCAGCGTTCACTGCAGCAAAGAAAACCTCATCCAAAGCGTGAATCTGACTGCTTTCCAACTGATCCTTCAACCACTCTTCACTCAGCGCAAGCCTCTCCAGATTTTCAGAATAGATTTCGCCTTCCACAACGACAGGTAGGGATAGTCCTTTGTAACCGGTATCAACCTTTGCAACATTGGGCGTCATGGGAAGGTATTGGGTTTTTTTCAGCACGCTGAGCTGCCCGCTGGACTCAACAATGGCAAACTCCACCTCGCCAACGTCAAAAACATCCTTCTCCCTGAGCATGCTTAAAATATTGTCGATGCTGTATCGGAGCTTCTTCAGGTTTCCTTTCACAAACTGCCCGTTTTCTATGACCACTATGGGTTCAAAGGTAAGCAGATTTCCAACCCACCTGTTCTTGATAATGACAACGCTGTAAAGGTAATGCATGAGCATGATGATTACAACAGCGAAAGCCGTAGGCAAATGCTCGACTTTCGGCTCTGCAATATCAGCCCCCACCACTGCAGCCACGGTAATAAGCGAAAGGAAGTCAAACACGGGAAGCTCTCCGATTTTCCGCCTCCCGGTAAGCAAGGTAAGCGCAAGAAACATCGGCAATATCGTCATGATCCTGAAAAATATTATAAGGTACGCCATCTCATCGCCCCTCAGAAAGCATATTCCATAGTAGTATTGATCTTAAAAACAAAAATATGCTGTCTACGGCAAATTCACTGGATTCCAATCACATTACGCAGGATCATTTCCCCGTACAATATGCACTGTACAGCTCCCTATATTCCGCCAGCATCCGTTTCAGCAGGACCGGAATATCCAATTCATAGGGGCAGCGCTGCTTGCACAGGCCACATTCCTTGCACTGGGTTATAAGCTCCATATTTTTTCTGTTTTCCTCATCAAACATGGCGCCTGACGGAAACCTGCCGATGACCTGTGTCATCCTGGCCGCCACATGGATCGGAATGCCTTCGGGGCATGGTCCGCAATACCCGCAGCCGCGGCAGAAATTCCCCGTCAACTGGGAACGGATGCCTTCTATTTGCGTCTTGAGAGCTTCATCGAGCTGCGGCGGGTTCTTTTCCAGGGAAATAAATTCCTCCAGCTCGCTTTCCTTTTGAATGCCCCAGATGGGAACCACGTTGTCAAATTGCCTGATGAAGGCAAAAGTAGCTCTTGCATCGGTTATGAGCCCGCCGGACATGGCTTTCATGGCTATAAAGCCGATATCGTACTGGCTGCAAAGCTGCACCAGCTGTATATCCGTTTCAGAAGACAGGCAGCTGAAAGGAAATTGCACCGTATCATAAAGCCCCGACCTGACTGCTGCCATTGCCGTATCCACCTTATGGTTTGTGACCCCGATGAATCGGACCAACCCCTTGGCCTTTGCTTCCGTCAGGGCAGCATAGCTACTGTTTTCATCTTCCGGATCCGGCAGCTCCTTGGGATTGTGCAGCTGATAAAGATCGATATAATCCGTCTTCAGCTGCTTCAGGCTTTCCTCCAGCTCCTTCAGTACCACAGCCTTGGTCTGTCCCATACTTTTTGTTGCAAGAATGATTTCATGCCGGACCCCGGAAAGCGCACGGCCCAGCTTTTCCTCACTGTCCGTGTACATTCTGGCTGTGTCGTAAAAATTGATGCCGCTGTCAAAGGCTTTCCGGAGAAGCTTTATAGAGCCTTCCATATCCACTCTTTGAATGGGCAGCGCGCCAAAAGCGCTTCTTGTTACTTTCAGGTTCGTACGTCCCAGACTGATGGTATCCATTCTTAAACCTCCTATCCCGCAAAGCCTTCACCGACAATCCCGATACTTGGATTGATATAGATGAAGCATGCCGGGTCCAATTCTTTTGCATAGTCCTTCAGCGCAATCAGCTCCTGATTGCTGACTATGGTCTTGATCAGCATGTGCTCCTGTTGATTATATGAGCCGATAGCTTTCATGAAAGTTGCACCCCTGCTCAGATCCTTATGGATGAACTCCGTAATCTCCATGTACTTACCGGATATAATCGTCACTTCGTAGTCCCGCCGGAAGCCCGTCACGATGAAATCCGTCACTTTACCGGAAATATAAATGGAAATCATGGAATATAGCAGGTTATTCAGCGTAATATTGGGAAGCAGCAAAGAGGAGGATACGATGATAAGGTTCTGTACAGTGAAAAACACACCCAGTGAAATCCCGTATTTCCGCTTCAGATACAATCCCACCAATGCCTCCGGCCCGTTGGCTACCCCCAGTCGCAAAATGACTCCCCCGGATATCCCGAATAATATGCCTGAAACCAATGCTGCCAGCACCACATCAATCTGCGGCACCGGAAATACTTTGACAATGCCCAGCAATACCGTGAAAAGGGCAAAGCTGGCAAAAGCATAAACAATTTGCTTGAAGCCATATGTCACATAGGCCCAGACCAGTATGGGCAGACTCAACACAGCCAATACAAGCTGTATGTTGATGGAGTACCATTTGGTAATGACGGTGGCTATGCCGCCAAGACCTCCCGCTATCAGATTGCTGGGCAGCAAGACATTATTGAATGAATATGCGCCGATAAGTGCGCCCAAAACCAAAGACAATGCGATCTTAACCGCTTTTTTCATTGTATACCCCCTTGCAGACAGTCCTCGAACAAATCGAATACTCTATATTTAGTCATAATTATACATGAGATTAAAGGATAAGGGAATGGTGGTAATTATTTCAAGCAAAAAAGCTGCCCCATCGGCTGTAAAACAGGGTGCTTTTGCGGTATAATGGTTCAGTAATCATAATGGCGGAGGGTATCATGATAAAAGTTGACAAGGATACAGTAAAATTTGAAGGCTATGAATTGGAGAACCTGATGGTACTCTTGGAGCAAGTGGTGGATAACGCGATTATCGATCCCAATAGCCGGGAGTTTGCCGTGGGCTTCCTGGAGGCTTTCAGAACGTGCTTTGGAAAAGATGAAAGCAAATAATAAGTAAATCAGGGACGGTTCTTGAATTGAATGACAAATGCTTGTCATTCAATTCAAGAACCGTCCCCCTTTTTACCTTCAGCCTCTGATTATCGGTTCAGCTTCATGTCGCCGAATTTGATCCAGCCTTTTTTCCGCATGTATTCGGAAATAATCAGTGTCAGAACGGCCGGCAGGATGAAATGCAGTAAAGCGATTTTGCCTATGATCATCATTGCCGGCTCCTGCCCGCCCATGACGGCCATGGTGGCAAACTGCCCCACCAGTCCGCTTGTGCCCATACCGGCACCGATGCTGTTGTTCTGCATTTTGAAAACAACAATCGCCAACGGTCCGACAAAAGCACTGGCCAAGGTCGGCGGCACCCAGATCCATGGGTTCTTGATGATGTTGGGCACCTGCAGCATGGAAGTACCCAAGCCCTGTGCAATGGCACCGCCTATACCGTTCTCCCTGTAGCTGGCAACGGCAAAGCCGATCATCTGTGTCGCACAGCCCGCTACCGATGCTCCTGCCGCCAGGCCGCTGAGGCCCAGAGAAATTGCCAAAGCAGCGCTGCTTATCGGCAGAGTCAGGATCATGCCCATCAATACCGATACAATGACTCCCATGGGAATGGGCTGCAGCTCCGTCGCCCGGTTGATGACCTCTCCCAGCCCCTTCATGATGGTAGTCATGACAGGACCCACAAAAACACCGGCCAAGCCGCCGATCAATATGGTTCCCGCTGGAACCAGCACAATGTCCACCTTGGTCTTTCCCGAAATCAGCTTGGAGAATTCGGCGCCCAGCAGTGCTGCTACAAAAGCGCCTACCGGCTCGCCCACCTTTACCAGAAAAGCGCCTCCCTCTCCCGGTGCTATAGTGCCCGCTCCGATGGCGCCTGTAACGATTGATGCAAATACACCCAAAGGTGGCGCTTTCACACTGAAGGCAACCCCCGCGCCAATAGCCGGGCCCATCATGAACTGTGCCACTCTGCCGAACTTGCTCACCATCTCGATATGGGAATAATCGCCTATCTGTTTCAGGATCAGTCCGATGATCAAGGATGAGAAAAGCCCCAGTGCCATACCGTTCAAGGCCTGGGTGATGTAGTCCCTGAAAGAAACCTTTTTTGTCTCCATGCTTATCCTCCCTCTTCTGCTGTAACCACGCCCTGTGACTCTATCACGAATTCTGGTTACTAATATTCTATATCGGAATAAAATCCCCTGCCTGTTTTTATATAGTTTATCCATTATTAAGCAAAAAAGCCTCTACCCGGGCTTCACCCGGATACAGGCTTGATCCGACAGTAACGCTTTAGAATTTGCTTCTCTTGGTATAAGTGGTATGAAGCAGCTCATGGGATTTATGCCCCAGCGGTTTGCCGAGGTACTCATCGTATATGCTCTTGATATCCGGATTCTCATGGGACTTTCTGAGACGCTTTCCCTCGTCCTCAGCATAGATGGCCTGAATCCGCTTCTTTCTAACCTCATCGTTGGTAGGCCTGGGCTGACCCCCGCCGCTGATGCAGCCGCCGGGGCAGCCCATCACTTCAATAAAGTGGTAGGGGCTTTCTCCCTTCCGGATATCATCCATCAGGATGGAAGCGCCTCTAAACCCGCTTGTTGTTGCGACTTTCAGTGTGACGCCATTTAGAAACGCCCACTCTTTTTTGGCCTCCAGAATGGTCAATTCCGCTGTTTTTATCCTTTCCAGCCCCTGAATGGGCAAAACATGCAGCTTATCGAAGGGCAGCTCCCTCCCTGTAATGATTTCATATACCGTTCTCAGAGCTGCTTCCATGACACCGCCGGTTGCACCGAAAATATCTGCAGCACCGGAGGATAGACCCAGAGGATGGTCGGTTTTACCCTCGGGAAGCGCCATGAAATGGATGCCGGCATCCTTGATCATCTTGGCCAGTTCCCTTGTGGTGATGACCGCATCCACGTTGGGAACGCCGTTATTCACCATTTCCGGCCGCGTAATCTCAAATTTCTTGGCCGTACACGGCATGACCGAAACCACGAACATATCCTTTGGGGCTACATTGATCCTCTCAGCAAAATAGCTTTTGCACAAAGCACCCAGCATCATATGCGGGGATTTACAGGTGGATAGGTGGCTGATCCCTTCAGGGTAATAATGCTCGATATATTTGATCCAGCCCGGGCTGCAGCTGGTGATCATCGGAAGCACCGGAACATTGTCCGACGGCTTGAAGCCGGTCTTCTCCAGCTGTTCATTGCTGATGACCTTCCCTGCGTGCAAAGATCCGACAATTCTGCCCAGCAGCTCGGTGCCTTCCTCCATGATGGTCAGGTCTGCTGTAAAATTGGTATCGAAAACATAATCAAAGCCCATTTCCTTTAAGGCACTAACCATCTTGCCCGTCACGATGGTGCCCGGCTGGCAGCCGAACTCCTCTCCCAAGGCTACGCGGATAGCCGGCGCCGTCTGTACGATCACTGTTTTATCCGGATCCAGCAGCGCTTGCCAGATGGTCTTTGTCGAGTCCTTCTCTTTCAATGCGCCTACTGGACATACGGTGGTGCATTGGCCGCAGTAGGTACAGGATGCGGAGCCCAAGGGCAGCTCCGGCGACGGGCTGATCTCTGTTGCAAACCCTCTGAATTGGGAATTCAGAATGCCCACACCCTGGACTTCATTGCATACCGTCACACACCTTCTGCAAAGAATGCATTTTGAATTGTCTCTGATGATGGAAGGAGAAGTTGCATCAGTGAAATCTTTGGATTTTTCTCCTTCAAACCGTGATTCCTCTATCTGGATAAGCTCCCCAAGCTTCTGGAGCTCGCAGCTTTGGTTGCGGGAGCACTGCAGGCAATCCCTGGGATGATCCGATAGCATCAGCTCATAAAGCACCTTCCGGGCTCTTCTGACTCTGTCGGAATTAGTCCGGATGACCATGCCCTCGCTGACGGGCGTGATGCAGGAAGCCTGCAGGTTCTTGGCCCCTTCTACCTCCACCACGCAAACCCTGCATGAGCCTAACTTGTGGACACCCTCCAGGTAGCACAGGCTGGGTATAAGTATGTTGTTCTGCTTTGCAGCCTCCAGAATGGTGGTTTCTTCTTTTACACATATCTTCTTATTGTTGATTGTCAGGTTTATCATCTTTTCACCCCCCTTTTATTGCCTTCGGTCACATCGCAGGCATCTCATGGCTTCCGCAATAGCGTTCAAACGGTGAAAACCCCGTGATACTTCCTCAAAGCTGCGCTGCCGTGAGTCCATATCGATATAGTTCATCTTGAACCGCTCATGCTCAACCAGCTCGGAGTCGTCCACGGTATCCGGGATCTTGATGGGCTCGCCCTTATTCAGCTGCCCGTTGCCGCCAAGATACCTGTCAATGGCGCTTGCCGCCTTTTTCCCATCCGCAATGGCCGTGATGACCACATCGGAGCCTCTTACAACATCTCCTCCGGCAAATACGCCTGCCATGGAAGTCATCAGCGACGCATCCTCGACAACAAAAGTGCCCATCGGGGTTACTTCAACCTCATCCTTTCTGATGAAAGGAAGGTCGGAGTATTGGCTTACTGCGGGAATGACATAGTCTACATCCAGCGTAAATTCCGAGCCTGCAATCCTGACAGGCTTCTTCCTTCCATCGGAGTCAAAGCCTGAAAGCCCCATCCGTACACATTTTACCTGCCTTACTTTTTCATCACCCATAAACTCGATAGGTTCCACCAGTTCATGAATGATGATTCCCTCCTCGACGGCATCTGAGATTTCACGTTTATCAGCGGGCATATCCTCCATCTTCCTCCGATAGAGGACATGGACTTCATTGACACCCATTCTGACGGCCACTCTGGCAGCATCTATCGCTGTATTGCCCCCGCCTATGACGGCGACAACGCCTTTGAGCTTGACTTCCTTGCCCAGGTTGACATCCCTGAGAAAATCCAGACCGTGATAGACCCCCGGCAGGCCTTCTCCGGTAACCCCCACCTTGTGGGAGAACTGGGTCCCCGTTGCAATATAGATGGCATCATGTTTCCCTTTGATCTCATCAAAGGCCAGGTCCTTACCTATTTCAGTATGGGTCAGAATTTCGATGCCAACTTGTTTGATGGTGTCGATCTCTTTTTGGAGCACTTCCTTGGGCAGCCGGTATTCCGGGATCCCGAATACCAGGACTCCGCCGGCAGCAGGCTGGGACTCATAAACCGTCACATCATAGCCCAGCCTTCCCAGATAATAGGCGCAGGTCAAGCCTGACGGGCCTGCCCCCACGACCCCTACCGACTTGAACTTCTTGGGAAATACCAGATCGGTGAAGGGCTCGTTATGCTTCATCACTTCATCAGCCGCATACCGTTTCAGATCGGCAATGGCGATGGGATCATCCAACTGGCCTCTTCTGCATTTGCTTTCGCAGGGATGAGTGCATACCCTGCCGCATACCGATGGGAATGGATTCTCCTGCCTGATAAGGTTGTAGGCATCCTTTACCCTGCCGGCTGCAATGAGCGCCACATAACCCGGTACATTGACATTTGCCGGGCATGCGTTTTCGCACGGTGAAATGAACAACTCGGAGCATACGCCGGCCCTGCAGTATTTCTTGTCGATATGCTCGTCATATTCGTCTCTGAAATATTTGATGGTGCTCAGTACAGGATTTGGCGCCGTCTGACCCAGACCGCACAGCGCCGTATCCTTGACCGCCTTTGCGATTTCCTCAAGCCGTTCCACATCCCCTGGCAGGCCTTTGCCGGCGGTGATCCTTTCAAGGATCTCCAGCATCCGCTTGGTGCCCAGCCTGCAAGCCACGCATTTGCCGCAGGATTCCTCCTGTACAAACTCCATGAAGTATCGGGCTACATCTACCATGCAGGTATCCTCATCCATGCAGATGAGCCCGCCGGACCCCATGATGGCGCCAAGCTCCACCAGGGAGTCATAATCCACGGGTGTATTCAGGTGGTCCTTCGTCAGGCAGCCGCCGGAGGGTCCTCCTGTCTGCGCCACCTTGAACTTCTTGCCCTTGGGGATGCCGCCGCCGATGCCGAAGATGATTTCCCCAAGTGTAACCCCCATGGGGACTTCAATGATCCCTGTGTTGTTGATATCCCCTGCCAAAGCAAAGACCTTCGTCCCTTTGCTCTTGGTCGTTCCCATCCCAGCAAACCAGCTTGAACCTTTTAAAATGACAATAGGGACATTTCCCAGGGTTTCAACGTTATTGATCACGGTGGGCTTACCAAACAAACCGGACACAGATGGGAAGGGCGGCTTCTGCCTTGGTTCCCCGCGTTTTCCTTCAACCGAGCACATCAGCGCTGTTTCTTCACCGCATACGAAAGCCCCTGCTCCGATCCTAATCTCTATATCGAAATCAAACGTACTTCCGAAGATATTCCTGCCGAGCAGGTTTCTATCTCTTGCTTCCTGGATGGCATACTCCAACCCCTCTATGGCCAGTGGGTACTCCGCCCGGATATAGACATAGCCTTTATCCGCACCAATGGCATATCCCGCAATGGCCATGCCTTCCAGCACCAGATGCGGGTTGCCTTCCAGAAGGCTTCTATCCATAAAGGCACCCGGGTCCCCTTCATCGGCGTTGCAGATGACATATTTCTGATCCCCCTTGGACTTTGCCGCCAGCTGCCACTTCATGCCTGTAGGGAACCCCCCGCCGCCCCTTCCCCGGAGCCCGGATTTTCTGACCTCATCAATAACGTGCTCCGGACTTGATTCCCGGAGCACCTTTTCCAGTGCATAATAACCTTCATTGAAAATATATTCGTCAATGGACCTGTAGTTGATCATCCCGCAGTCCCTTAATACAACCTTGTTCTGCCCTTTGAAAAAGTCAATATCCTTCATATAGGGAACCCTTTGCCCGCTGTTTCTGTTGGTATAGCAGCACTCTTCCACGATCTGCCCTGAAATCAGGTGTTTGCGGACAATTTTCTTCATATCCTCAGGTTTCAGCTTGCAGTAAAAAACACCATCCGGCAGCACAGTCATTCTTGGCCCCACATCACAGATGCCGATGCATCCGGTAAGGCTCAGCTTTACACTTGAAGCAAGACCTGCATTTTCCAGTTCTCTGACCAGTGCATCCCTTACTTCCCCACAGCCGGAGGAAACACAGCCGGTGCCGGAGCAGAAAAGCAGCGTCTTCTGATACTTTGCGGACTCTTCTGTGAACTTCTTTTTTACCAATGCCAGGTCTTCCATGCTGTTTATTCTTTCAACCATTCCCTATACACCCCCTTTGTTGTACTTATCCAGGATGTGATGCACCTTGTTGGCATTGACTCTTTTATACACCTTGCCGTTAATGCTGATGACAGGCGCCAAGCCGCACGCACCCAGGCATCTCATCACCTCAAGGGTGAACTTGGAGTCCTTTGTGGTTTCCCCTACATCGATCCCCAGATGCTCCTTCAGCTTTTCCAGTATTTTTTTGCCGCCTCTGACATAACAGGCCGTTCCCAGACAAACCCGTACGGTATACTCGCCTTTGGGCTTGGTTGAGAAAAACGAATAAAAGGTAACGACGCCGCTGACCTTTGAAATGGGCAGATCCATTTTTTCGGCGATGAAGTTTTGGACCTCATGGGGCAAAAAACCGAAGATGGCCTGCGACATGTGAAGAATCTGAATCAGGTTGCTTTCCTTGCCTTCATACTCTTCAATCACATCCTCCAGCAGAGCATACTTCTCCACTTCGCTTAGTTCCCGGCATCCGCATTTTTGAATAACCTGCGACATTAAAACACCTCCACTATGCAAATACTATGTTTGTTATATAACGAACACATTTTGCAAGACTCATGCCGATTCACCAAAGTCCGCTGTTCAACGGTTCAGAGCGGGTTGTCCTTCTTTTCTCATGCAGCAGTGCATTAAAGTTCCGCTGCAATGGGAGCAAAACGGCAAAAATAGGTAATGCAGCTGCGCATTATTAATGCACAGCTGCATTGGAGGGGCACCTCTATTTCCTGTCTTGCAGGTTCTTCAGCTTCCTGACGATAGTGGACTGGTTGACGCCCAATACTTCGGCTATCTTGTAGGTATTGCCGTAAGCCTTGTAAGCACGGGTAATGATCTGCTTCTCCAGCTCGGAAATGGCTTCTCTGAGCGGTACGATGCTGTTTACGATGATCTGCCCGTGCTGCGTCTTTGAAAGCCGGTTCATATACGGCGGGATATCCTTTGCTGTGATCTCCTGATCAATAGATGTTACAACGATTCTCTCAATAATGTTCTCCAGCTCCCGCACATTGCCGGGCCAATAGTAACTGTCCAATATGGCCGGAACATCCGGGGCGAACTCCTTGCTGCAGCCATACTGCTTGTTGAATACATCCAGAAAATGATGGGCTAGCGGTATAATATCAGCTTTTCTCTCTCTCAACGGCGGGATGTGGATGGAGACCACATTCAACCGGTAATACAGATCTTCCCTGAACCGGCCTTCATCCACCATTTTCTTCAGGTCATTATTAGTAGCCGCTATGATCCGGATATCGATCTGTTCATTTTTTGAAGAGCCGATACGGCGCACGTTTTTATCCTGCAGGACCTGGAGCAGCTTCACCTGCAGCGGCGGAGGCAGATCCCCTATTTCATCCAGAAAGATGGTGCCGTTATGGGCCTGCTCAAAGTATCCGGTTTTACCTTCCTTTTTGGCACCTGTAAAGGCACCATACTCATATCCGAAAAACTCGGATTCCAGCAGGTTTTCCGGTATGGCCCCACAGTTCACCTTTACATAAGGTCCGTCTTTCACCGGACTCAGATTGTGTATCAGCCTGGCGATGACGTCCTTGCCTACACCCGTTTCGCCCAGCAGCAGAACCGTTGACTTGTACTTTGAAGCCTGTGCGGCCAGCTTCTGTACCTTCCCGAATTCCAGACTTTCTGCAACGATCCCTTCATAGGAGGATATTTCTTTTCCCTCCTTTTTCGGGATGTCACGCTTCAAACGGCTCAGCTCCTCAATATCACGGATATTGGTCACAACGCCGACAATTTCATCTTTCTCGTATATAGGGTTGCCGGTGGCGATAAACCGCTTTTGGTTTTTGCCTTCCTGCAAAAAAGTGACTCTTCTTTTTTCCTTCAGGGCCAGCAAGGCTGCAGCCGGTATGTCTTCCAGCCCCACCATGTTGTTCCAGGCAGAGTTGGCTTTGATGATTTTGCCAGCCGCATCGCATACCACCATCCCATCGTAGGATGACTCAAATATGGCATTCAACTGCTCATTCAGGCGATTCACGGTATCACAGGCTTCACTCAGCTTCAAGCAGCTTTGGCTTTTCTGGGAGAGCAAATAGGGGATGCACATTTCCACCTCCGCAATTCCCTGGTATACGGCAGTGGCCTTATCCCTGCAGGTCAAATAGCCGCAGGCGCCGCAGTTCAGCTCATCCTCCTCCGCAAATTTATCGATTTGGGCAAGTATGCTTCGAATACTGCCTTCATCAGGCTGGCTTAGGGGCACCATCCTATCATGAAAAGTTCTTCCCATATCGATGTCTTCAAACCTGCCGATCGGAATCTCCCCCTGAACAACGGCCTTCCTGCCGATTAAATCCACGATAAGCTTTTGTCGTTCATGGATCAGCAGGTCATTTTCCATACCGGCGCCGTCTATGCAGCCTCTGCAGCCCAAAACATCGTAAAACAGAAAGTCCGATGTGCCATACCTTTGAGCTTGCTCCAAATGCTTCACCAGCTCTATGCAATTGCTTATGCCTTCACATGAAATCAGTTGATCCTCTGCAAATCTGCCTCTCAGATTCGAAATGATTCCGTCGGAAAGCGGTATTCTTCTGCCTTTGGCAGAAGCAGTATAGTAAGGTATGGGGTTTGCCTCTCTGCGATTTGCACTCTTTTCATCGATGCTATTGAACAGTCTGCTGATTTCTTCGTATGTCAAGGCTGCATTGATGCATCCGTCAAACTGTTCCTGCTGAATCTCATCTTTTTTGGCGATGCAGGGTCCTATAAAAACGATACCGACATCTTCTTCCCTATATCTGCGCCTTATGATCCTTCCCGTAACAATCATCGGAGAACTGACCGGCAACAGGTTGGGAATCAGCTGCGGGAAATGCTTTTCAACCAAGTTGACAAAAGTCGGACACGGTGAGCTTAGCCATGCTTTGTCGGGGTTGGCTTCTGCATAAGCAGCGGAGCTATCGATCACGTATTCTGCCCCGATGGCCGCCTCCCAAATCTCATGGAATCCCAGCCTGCCCAGCTTCTCAATGATTTGCTCCGGTGTCAGGGGGTAAAGCCCCGCCGTGTAGGATGGTGCCAGCAATGCAATGGTTTTCTTTCCTGAATGTAAAATGGATACTGCACCCGGGATACAGTTCTGGATTTTCTTGGCATGGCGCGAACAGTGCTTGACGCAGTTGCCGCATTGAATGCACCTGGCTTGTATAACCTCCGCCTTGCCCTCCTTGATCCGGACCGCCTTTACAGGACAATTCCGCACACAGGAATAGCATTGTCTGCATTTTGAGCTGTCCGTGACAATAATCGGCTCCGACACATGATCACCCCCTGGTTTTTTATATGACCGCCATGTAAAGGTTATGTCTGCACGGGCGTTATAGTTTCTTTTGCTTTGGGTTAAGTAAATTATATACCTTCCTGCCGTTTTCTTCCAGTCTCTAAAAACGAATGGGATTACAACCCTCAAGTTGCAATCCCACATTGAATCATATTCAAATCTATAGCTTCAGATCGCCCAGCAAAACACCTGTTATCTCACCGGCGGCATTCCGCACCGGTACCGACATGGCAATGCAGTAATTGTTTGTATCAACAGAGATATAGGGCTTTGACATATAGGTTTTGCCTTCGATAGCCTCCTTAAAATACGGTCGGTGTGCATAGCTTGCATATACCTGCTGCTCTGGCAGGTCCAGATTCACAGCCTTTCTCATCCCATCCTTCTGCAGGGCGGCCAGCAGTTCAAAATATGGATGAGCGGCCTGCTTTTCCTTCAGGATGGGGGTGCAGGTGCGATAGTCCATCGCTGACAAACCCGGTGTTTTGGCTATCTCGCCTAATGCGGACACTGCTTTGTCTATCTGCCGCTGCAGTTTATCGTCTACCCGGTAGGCCTGGACGAACCCGCCGATATACTGCTCTATCTCCTTGTTCATATCCACCAGACGGGTCAACCTATTGAAAATGGTTTCCGTTGTATCCGCCTGCTCCTCCGTGCTGGCTGCCAGCTCCTGTGTTGCGGCTGCCAGGCCTTCAAAGGTGTGGGATGTGCTCTCAATGATTTTGACCACTTTATCGATCTTGTCTGCCTGGTCCTCCAGTTGGATATCGATTTCACCAAATGCATCAAAGGTTTCTTTAGTCTCTGTATTAATCTTGTTCAGGTATTCCTTTGTGATGCGGGAGAAATCAATATTCTCCTGGATGGTGCGTGTCTCCTTCTCCATACCGGAGGTTATATCCAGTATCTCTGTCTTGATCCCGTTTACCACTTTCTGAATCTGCTTTGCCTGCTCCGTGGAGTCCTCCGCCAGCTTCCGCACTTCGGATGCGACCACCGCAAAGCCTTTTCCCGCTTCACCGGCACGGGCTGCCTCTATGGAAGCGTTCAGGGCCAGCATGTTGGTGCTCTCGCTGATCTTGCTGACGTGATCTGCTATGCTTTGTATCAAATAGGTCTGCTTTTCCAGCTCCCGGATGCGGCTGATTGTCTCCAGACTGGATTTGGCTGTCATATCCAGCTTCTCTATCAGGGTTTGGAAATTGCTGTTGCTTGCATTGATGGTTGCGATCGTATTATTTGCCTTCTGCTTGACGGACTCAGATTTTGAAGCGATCTTCTTCGCAGAATCAATGACTTCATAGGAATAGCTTTCGGCATGATTGATCTGGGCCATCTGCTCTTCCATGCTTTTTGCTATGTCATTGACCACCGAGGCCATTTCTTTGCTGCCATGATTGACCTTTCGGGCATCCTGGTTCAGCTCGCTGGCATAGCTGGTGGTCTTGTCCGCCATGGCGTTGACCTGTGCCACCAAGCCCCTGAACCGCATCGTCAAGCTGTTCAGATTGGTCAGAAGGGTGTCGAAAGCGCTGCTGCGTTTTATCTCAACATTATGGGTCAGGTCTCCCTGAGACATGTTCTTGAGCAGTCCGCTTACGCGTTTGACTTCTTTTTTGAGGGGTCTTACAAGAAAGAAAAATGACAGAATGAGTAATACGGTGAAAAGCAACCCGGTCACCAGACTGTTGAATACTATGCTGCCTGCTGATATGCTTGGTATTCGCATTATGCATCCCCCCTATTCGACTTATATATATTTAATTCGCCTTTTCCTTCCTTTTATCCTTCTTTATAGGATGTTTACCTTTTGCCAAATGCCGTTCTTTAGAATCACCTGCTCTGTATAGCCGGCCTCCCTGGCCATGGAAAAGGCCAGGTCAAAATAACCGTCAAGGTTTTCCGGCGCATGGGTATCCGAGTTTATTGTGATGGGTATATCCAGCCTTTTGCATTCATGCAGGATCCAGTCGCTTGGGTATGGCACACTCAGAAAGCCTCTGATCATGGCGCCTGTATTGATTTCCAGGATTGTCCCGCTTTCCTTTACTGCCAGCAATGTTTCCTGCACTGCTTCCCTGTACCAGCCTTCCTTCTCAGAAAAGAACTTCTCATCGCGATTGCTCTTTTTGATGATGTCGAAGTGTCCCAACACAGCCGGCTTGCATAAGCGCACCATGTCCTGGATGCGTCCGTAATAAGCTTTGACAAATGCTCTCATATCTCCTTTGAAGTAATCGTTCAGGGTTCTCCTGAAATCATCGTCGCCGCCATCAATACCATAGCAGGTTTCATCCGCGGCAGTTCTGAAAAAATGGACGGAACCGATGACATAGTCCAGATCATATTTATTAAACAGCTTCCCGTTGTCACTCTCAAAAAAGTCGATTTCCATGCCGCAATATATCTCGATATCCTCCTTGAATTCCTGCTTAAGCTTTTGAACCGTATCCAGATAGCTCTCCACGCTGCTTTCTTTCATGTTCCATACGGTCTCAAAAGGAAGTGGCGCATGGCTGGAGAAGCCCAGATGCTTGAAGCCCTTGGCAATGGCTTGCTCCACAAACGCCCTTGGCTCACCGACACCATCACAGAATTTGCAGTGTGTGTGGTAATTTGATATTCTCAATCGTATCACTCCTGTTTTTATGTATTTGAAATTCTTATTACAATAAAAAACCTTTCGGCAACACATTTATCTTAATGTTACCAAAAGGTTTAATTATTGCAAGTCCAGTTATTGATTTTTCTGGTGTCAGGTACAGAACTTAAGAACTTTTTTTATACATCCACTATTTAAGTTATTTTGTTCTGTACTTGGCACCTATCCTACTTATACTCTGTTCTTATCCCTTGTTGCTGCCTTATCACGCTCTCTGAAAAGCAGACTGATGCACCAGATGCCCGCAATACCCACCAAAGTATAAATCACTCTGCTGAGAAGAGCATCCTGCCCTCCCAAAATAGCTGCCACCAGATCATACTGAAAAAGACCGACCAATAACCAGTTCAAGGCCCCCACAATAACTAAAACAAGTGCTAATCTGTCCATACAGTCCAAACATCCTTTCTTTTGCAGAATTTTTACATTTTTCTAAACGAATAGAGTTAATTAGTGACCTTTTTGTATAAACCTTTTTAAACAAGCTTCATACAAGATTTCTCTGCTGTTAAATTGTTTGATATCAGCCCTTTACAAAGGTTCAACGGATTATAATATATTATTTTCACTTTAAAAATTATTATACTTTTGTACAAAGCTTTCATAATTCTGGTTCATTGAGCTTCGGCGCAAAGTAATGCTAAAATCTTACGTTGGTGAGTCCTGTTTTGTATGATACAATATTATGTAAACTAATTTCAGATGGGAGGCCTGTTATGAAAATAAAATACATTCAGCTTCTGAAGGGCTGTATGGCATTCATTATAACAGTGGCATGCTTGTATATAGTACAAGCAGTATGGCAGAGCTACGCAATCGACTTGCCTATAGATACAGCATTAAACGATATTGACGGAGTTCTTAGTGTAAATTTGGCGGATGGTCATAAAATTAGTGACAGTACAACTATATACGTTACACTAGACAATACAGCCAATCTTCAAAAAACTTACAAAGAAATCAACACAAAAATTGAACAGACACTAAAAGGCAGCAAATATACTCTGGAAATAAAGGATAACCGTTCTCCCGAGCTGGAGCAGATTTACTATGACGTACATTACTATATTCAAAAGGCGATAGTAGATGGAGACTTTCCGCTGCTTGAAGCAAAAATCCGGGAAAAAGCTGATTCAGCAGGAGCCGCAGCAAAGGTTTATGTAGATGAACAGAATATTTATCTGCAGCTTGCAAAAACCGACTGTATTTTATACTCTGTAGTAGCCCGACAATCTGAAAGATAGGATGGAATCTTTGATGAAAAATAAAGAAATAATCATTGGAGCTGGGTTGGGAATACTTTTGTTCCTTATGCTTCAAGGCGTGGATATTCTCCCTGTAGTATTCTTGGCAGGTATAGTCGGCGCAGTATTATATTTCAACTTTAGAAAGCAGCGTGGTCATGACAGCAACATTGCTTCAGTAGAAAGAAATACCTGCACAATTTCCTTTGATGATATAGGCGGTCAAGAGGTTGCCAAAAACGAGCTCATTGAGGCTCTCGATTTCATGAAAAACGATGAACAGATAAAACTTTTGGGAATACGTCCCTTAAAAGGAATACTGCTCAGTGGACCTCCCGGTACAGGGAAAACTTTACTGGCCAAAGCTGCTGCTCAGTTTACAAACTCGGTATTCTTGTCCACCAGCGGCTCAGAATTCGTAGAAATGTATGTGGGGGTAGGTGCACAGAGAGTGCGCAGGCTTTTCGACCAAGCAAAAGAAGCAGCAAAAAAACTCAAAAAATCCAGCGCTGTTATATTCATTGACGAAATAGAGGTGCTTGGAGGAGCAAGAGGCCAGAATCACGGAAATCAGGAGCATGACCAGACACTGAACGAGCTTTTGGTACAG
The DNA here is from genome assembly GCA_021083345.1 of Calditrichales bacterium MX18-03. GTDB lineage: Bacteria > Bacillota > Clostridia > Lutisporales > Lutisporaceae > JAJGRE01. The sequence goes on from JAJGRE010000002.1 coordinate 627,349, forward strand.
ATGGATGGCATATCCTCTGACGAAGGGGTAAAATTACTGATCATCGGCGCTACAAATCGTGTTGATATGCTGGATCCCGCCTTGCTTCGTCCCGGCAGGTTTGACCGCCTGGTAAAGGTTGATTTGCCTGATAAAAAAGGACGCTTGCATATTCTAAAGCTGCATACCAGAAACAAACCACTTGCAGCAGATGTATCCATTGGTGCTTTGGCAAAGGACACCTTCGGATTCTCTGGTGCGCAATTGGAGAGTGTGACTAATGAAGCCGCCATACTAGCGATGCGCGATGCTTCAGAAAATATTACATCCAGTCATTTCAGAAGTGCTATCGAAAAGGTAATGATGGGTGAGAAGCTTGACAGGCTTCCCAGCAAGGAAGAAAAGCACAGGATAGCAGTGCATGAATCAGGCCATGCTCTAATTGGTGAGCTTAGGCTTCCTGATTCTGTCGCCAGTGTCAACGTGGCATCTCGAAGCAATGCCTTGGGCTATGTGCGCCAGACGCAGGAAAATGATATGTACCTATATACTTGCGATTACCTTAAGTCAAGAATTGCAGTGGCTTTGGCAGGTGTACTGGCCGAAGAGCTGATATTCAGCAACAGGAGTACAGGTGGCTCCAGTGATTTTAAGCACGCCTCCGACATGGCAAAGCAGATAATATACAGTGGAATGTCCGAGCTTGGGATTATCTCTGTTGAGGACATCCCAAGGGACCAACTTCATTCAGCTATCACATCGATTCTGAGGGAGGTAGAGAATGATACCCGCGATCTTCTATCGGGGTATAAAAGCGTTTTGGAGCAGGTAGTTGAGTTATTGCTGGATAAAGAAACAATATCAGGCGATGAATTAAGATTTTTATTAAAAAATTCAAATCATTCAGAGTGTGCATAGAGTAAAAATAGGGAGCATCGCAAAATTGCTATTTAAGCAGCTTGTGATGCTTCCTGTTTTTTCTCAATATCTTCTTTTATTTCTAGATACTTATAATTATCCTTTTGTTATAGAACTCTATAAAGCATCAGGAAGGTTCTTTTGCTTTTGCAACTTCTTATTCTTGAATAGATAAGTGCCAGGTACACAGCTTATAAGTTTATTAAAATCAATTAGCATAACTGACCTTGCTCCAGTTTGATGGACACTAAGAATTCCTCTATAATATAAACGGAGGGATTCAAAAATGGGAGAAAGAAAAACATACAACAAAGCATACAAGGAGCAAGTGGTGCTACGAATACTATCCGGTGATTCAACTACAAGTAAGATGGCGGACGAAGTTGGCGTCCATTACACTACTATTAAAGAATGGGTTAAAAACTACAAAAGCATGGCAACAACGCCTTTCTGGGTAGTGGCAATCTAAAACCTGAGGACGAGGAAATCCGTAGACTCCGCCGTGAGCTCGCCGATCTCAAGGAGGAGAATGACATATTAAATAAAGCCGCGGCTTACTTTGCGAAGAATCAGAAATAACAAAATTCAAGTTTATTCATGAAAATCGCTTCATATTTCGGATTGCAAAGATGTGTAAGGCCTTACAAGTATCAAGAAGTGGCTATTATGCTTTCGCTTCCAGGGGTGAGAGCAAACGAACCAAGGAAAATCGTAAACTTCTAAAAACCATCAAGGAAATACATGAGAAGAGCCATAGGATCTATGGTGCACCTCAAATAACGAAGAATCTACCCGCTGACCAAAAGGCAAGCAGAGGACGTGTCGCCAGACTCATGAAGGCAGATGGAATCAGATCAAAAGTAACAAAGAAATACAAAGCAACAACAAATTCTAAGCATAATCTGCCGGTAGCAGAAAACATATTAAATCAAGACTTTAAAGCAGACAAGCCCAATGAAAAATGGGTCTCAGATATAACATACATACCAACAAAAGAAGGCTGGCTATACCTAGCAGGAGTAATGGATCTATATGGGCGCGGACTGGTTGGCTGGGCTATGGATAGCCGTATGAAAACCGAGCTTGTTTCAGCTGCCCTTAAACAGGCCATCGGACGAACCGGAGCCAAAGAAGGACTATTAATGGTTTTTACGTCTTTTTTATTTCTTTCACTACTTTGATACATATTGTCTATACCGTTATTAAACCACACAGCAACAGCTATCAAGCCCAACGGAATAAGGGCTTTTGCTTGCCCAGCATCCTTTCTGTTTCATACGCGCTAATAGGTTTACTGAACAAATAACCTTGCCCAAAATCACATTGCTCACCAACAAGAAACTTTAACTGTTTTACAGTTTCGATGCCTTCCGCTACAACGCTCAGTCCCAATCCGTGCGCCATATTGATAATGGCTGCAACAATGGCCTTTTTACCAGAATCTCCGCACAAATCTTTCAGGAACGAGCGGTCAATTTTCAAAGTATCTATGGATATTTCTCTAAGATAGCTTAGGGATGAATATCCAGTTCCAAAATCGTCCATTGATACCCGTATCCCGTGCTCCCTTAGCTGTTTTAGAATTATGTTTGCAGAATTTATATTTGATATGACAGAGCTTTCTGTAATCTCGAGTTCCAAGTATGTAGGCTCTACCTCCGTCTCTTCTATAATCGATATGACTTTTTCATAGAAGTTCCGATGACGAAGCTGGCGGGCCGAAATGTTCACTGCCACTCTCATCGGCGGAGTCCCTTTATCCTGCCAGGCTTTTATTTGCATGCAGGCATTTCTGAGAACCCACTCGCCTAAACTGATTATTAAGCCTGTTTTTTCTGCCAGCGGAATGAATTTATCTGGTCCAATAATACCTAAATCAGTGCTTTGTAATCTGATCAATGCCTCCAAACTGTCTATACACCCAGTTTTTAAGTTGATTTTTGGTTGATAGAACAGCATATACCGGTTGCTCTCAAGTGCTTGGTTCATCTCTCTGACTAACCCGGCTTCATCATATTTCCGGTGGGATGTTTTCGAAGTATAAAAACTATATGTATTGCCCCCCTGCCTTCTTGATTCATACATGGCTATTCCTGCACTTTTTTTAATTGCATCGGTACTTTCCCCATCCTTCGGGAATTGGCTTATTCCAATGCTCACTGTAACATGCAGTTCGTAGTCTTCTATCAGAAACGGCCTTTCTATCGCAAGGATTACTGCCTTGACCAAACCCTCAATCTCTTCTGTCATACTGTATGGACTTACAATAATGCCAAACTCGTCACCACCAGTACGGGCTAATATATAATTATCGTTCGATAGCATACTTGCCAGCACTTCGGAAACCTTTATAATCAGCTTGTCCCCCATATCGTAGCCAAGTGTATCATTAATCTCCTTAAACTTATCGAGGTCTATAATAATTACAGCAATACCGCAATTTAGCACATTATCTTTCAATCTAAGCATTGAAAGATAATGATCAAATTTCGCCCTGTTGGGTAAGCCTGTTAGAGGATCGTAAAAAAACCTCATATCCGTGAGACAAATATCCTGATTGGACTTGTCTAACTGCTCAATCGCATGATTATCTGCAATTTCACTCAATGTCACTGTCAACGCTATCCCCCCAACATGTCTTATATTACTTATTTTTTGAGTCTACAACTCTTTGCAACGTTTCTATTCGTTTTCGTACATTCATAATTTTTTGATTAATTGCCAACTTTTTATTGTGACATTTAACCACTTGCCCTTGCTTAATTACTAATAGATAGAAATCGTCCAGCATACTGTATAGTTCAAGAGACTTGCTGATATCTTTTGCTTCTTTATGCTTATTAGCCAGATAATGAATTATCGAGCAAGTGTTTTCGTATATGTGATTCATGATGATTCCTCAACTTGCACTCAGTTCAGTTGCAATCTCTTCTGCACTAAGTAGTACGAGCATCCTGCTATCTATCTTTGCAATCCCTTTGACATATTTGCTTAGAGAGCCTTGAAAGGCCTCTATGCTTGTGTTCACATTGTCTACAGGGATAGTTAATACCTCTGAAGCTTCATCCACAATAAATCCAATTTGCAGATTATTGACTGATGTTACAATAATCCTTTTTCTATCATCATGGCTGGCGCCCAAAATTCCAAATTTCTTTTTCAGACAGACTACAGGAATTATCTCCCCTCTGAGATTGATGATCCCCTCAAAATAATCCGGGGTGTCAGGCAGGCCAACCGGCTTTTTATAGGGGCCTATTTCCTTCACATTATGGATATCTATGCCATAATCTTTTTCCAGCAGCTTGAAAACTACCAGTTGAATTTCATTATTCATAAAAAACGTCCTTTCAATGTTGTCTTTGAAGCACCGTTCTTTCTGGCTTTAGCTAAAGCTTGAAATCGCCAATTGTTGATTGAAGTACATCGGCAATTGTCCGAAGCTCACCAGCTGTTTTTGCCAATGTTTTTACACCGGCTGCTTGTTCTTCCAATGATGCAGCAATCTCCTCGGTAGAAGCTGCAGATTCTTGTGATACTGCAGATATTTCCTGGATAGTTGCAATAATGCTGTCTTTGTTTACCTGCATTACCTGCATACCGGAAACTACACCCTGAATTTTATCAATGGTCTTTCTGACAGAAACAGAGATTGTGCTGAATGCATTCTCCACATCAAATACGCCGCCATTTGCGCTTTCTACAATCACTTTTGTCTTATCCATAGCTTCCTTGGTGCTGTCAATCTCGCTGCGGATTTCCCCTATGATATTGGCAATTTTTCTTGTTGAATCCTCAGTTTCCTCAGCCAGCTTCCTTATCTCTTCGGAAACAACCGCAAACCCTTTCCCCAGCTCTCCTGCTCGTGCGGCTTCTATTGCAGCATTTAGTGCCAATAGATTGGTCTGTGCCGCTATCTTCTGTATGGTTTCTACGATATTGCTAATGTTACCGGACTTATTCGCCAATATGTCTATTTTTTTAGCTACAACCATAGCCTGCTCTGTATTAGCTTGAAATTTTCCTTGCAGTTGCTCAATGATCCTTTTACCTTGACCATTAACATCACTTGTCTCATTAGCATAACTGCTCATTTCCTCAGAGCTCTTAGTGACGGTATTAATTTCATTTGACAAACAGTTAAGACTCTCAGACCCTTTCTGAGCTTGTTCTGCCTGATCGTTTGAGGCCTTCGCCAGTTCATCAACTGCATTGGATATCTGTTCGATAGAACTAACCGATTCACCGGTTATGGCAGCTAAATTCTCTGCATGTTGCATTGTATCCCGTGCATTCAGGCTCAGCGTATGTACCTTTTTGCTCAAAGCATCTTTCATTTGGTTTATTGCATTAAACATAATGCCGGTTTCATCCTTGTACTTGAATAGAAAGCGATATTTATCATCTGGAGTTAAATCCAGGTTGGCTACCTTATTTATAATTTCACTCATACACACGATCGGTTTTGAGATAAGCCTGCCAATAAGGTATGCAATCACTCCGGAAACGACAATGCATAATATGACGATGTAAATAAGTCCCCTTTTAGTCTTATTGAGTTCTGCAAGTATTTCGGACTCTGGTATTGTGATTGCCAGCACGTACCCGTTTGAAAGATGGGAAAAGCCGAGCCGCTTTACTGTCCCGCCAAAGTTGATCAGTAATACATCCGTGGCCTTTTTGTCTATGCTTTCAGCCATATTTTTGTAAGCCCCACCCTGCAATGTCCTCAAGTTATCCTTTTCCGTTAGTGTCGGGTGCACGATATAATCATATTTATCATTGAGCATGAAGGCATATCCCGTCTTGTATATTTTTATCCCATTGACTGTATTCTTCAAACTATCAAAATTAACATCACAACCTACGATGCCCACAAAAATGCCGTCTATATATACAGGTTTTGTATAAGTCATCATTTTAATATTCAGTGCAGAATATAAAAATGGGTCTGTCCATAACCCCTTCTTTGCAATAATCGTGTTATAGAACCATCCCATATCATCCGCGGCTGGATTATACGCATCCATCGCGAGCATCACTTGTCTTTCAAAATTACGGTCACCTTTTGTATCTGCAAAGTAAATATCATATGCTTTGTTTATCAGCTCAGGATTAAAGAAAATGTAAGCGCTCATAGCACCGTTTGCTGCCTCTGCATAGTCCCGTACGATTCCTGCCAGTTGCTTATCGTATTCTTCAAAGTACCTCGGGTTGCCTTTTAACTGTTCTAAACTGAAGGTATTTGCAACTACAGTTGACAGCCCGTCTACTTTACTTTCAATGTCACCTATTAGATAGCTCATATCTTTTGTATAGCTTTCTGTCAGGTACAGAAGTTTTTCATTTGACTCCTTGTCGACAATGTCATTACATTTCAATATACTGACACTGCCGATGATTGAAGCAATTGCTACCGAGCATGCAATGATGGTTAGTATGATTTTTGTGCTGATCCTTTTCATATGAATCCTCCCTTTTTATGTGTTTTTCAAAAATTGTGAGTACAACCTATTACGTCACTTCTGTTGTTGTTTTTTGTTATAGTTCGTTGGATTTTGTACTATAAAAAAATATTAGCAACATTACAAAAAAAATGTAAGTGGCCGAAAGAACAGTTATTATGCCTGAAAAAAAACAAGGTGTACTTATGTACACCTTGCTCGATTATCCTTGTTTGTGCTTCCGGACCACATCCAGCTTCTTTACAGCTGCAATGGCTTTAGCCCTGCTCTTTACGTTTAGCTTTACAAGTATATTCTTGGTATGCTTCTTTACTGTACTTAACGATATAAAAAGCTTTTCCGATATCTCCACATTACTTGAGCCCTCCAATATGCACGCAAGGACTTCTTGTTCCCTAGGCGAAAAAATGACGTTGTCGAAGCCGTCAACACCCTCTGCTGTTTCCTTAATTGTGGTATTATTAAAGGCTGTCAAAAGCTTGCGGCAATATCTTCTAAGGGCATCCCATTGCGGTGCCTCCTCAAGACTTTTTAAGACATGGTCTATTAAATCTCCTGCATTCTTTCCATAGTCAATCAATGTTCGGAAATACCCATATTGCTCTGCAAGTTTTATCGCTTCTCCTGCATGTTTTACCGCTTGCTTTTTATTGTCTGAATGCTTTGAGACAACTGCTGATAGCATCAGGATTCTGATTATGCTCCATTGCCTTCTCTCGTTTCTTGCTACCAATAATAGTTTCTCCAGTATTAATGAGGCATCCGAATATGCTTTGTCAAAAATACTGAGTTCAGCGCATGCTATATATTGATCCTCATTGTCAAAAACCAACGCCTCAATATCGCAAAAGTTGTACTTGTCCATGAATTGCCTGACCAGGCTTATTTCTTCAACATGTAGCAGCAGCCTTACAATATCGGAAATATACTGTTTTAATATAAACTCCAGCTGAGGACTGCAGACCATTCTATCAATTTCCTTGATAAGAGCAACGGTATCATGGGCTTTCCCTTGAACCGCATATATTTTTGCCAACAATATGTAGCTTTGAAGCAGCTTTATGGAATCATTTCGGGCTTTGCTAAGACTCATGCTTTTCTCTGCATATTTATAAGCTTTTTCGGTTTCGTTCAACTCATAGTAGATTGTACTGATTCCAAGATAGATCATATTTACGCTTGGGTAGAGCAGGCTTTCATCCTGTTGCAGAATGTTTATGGTATTTTCATATAACCCCAAGGCCAAATTAAGCTTGCCTTGATTGTAGTAAGCTTGTGCTGTCTTATGGGTGACAGTCAATCTGACAAAAAGATTCTCGGATTTATCCGCATAATAAAATGCTGTCTCAAAATTCTCCAGTGCCTGATCGAAATTGCCTTCCAAAGCCATAAGATTGCCTAAGTTGCTGTAAACGATTGCTCTCAGCAATAGCCCAAGAAAATCATCGTTCATTATGGTACTTAAAGCTTTTTCCGCATTCACCTTGACCAACTGCTTGTCGATTGATGATCCGTACAGCGCCGCTATAGACTTGATTCCATAAATCAAAGCTCTATGACTATTGAAGAAATCTGAATCTAAATCGATGCCCCTTTTTTTTAGATAGCTCTGTTCCTCATCAAGCTTCCCCGACAAAGCCAAAGCAACCGCATAATAAATGCAGATTCTTGGCTTTGATTCAATCAAATTGTTTGGTAACGTTTCCGTGATGTGGATAATTTTTTGGAACTCACCCCTTACAGCAATTTTTCCGACATATATTTCAATGAGCCTGGCACTATTATTGTGATCACCTGCTTTGATTGAAAAATCAATTGCCTCCTGGAAGTAGCCATATTCTTCATACCATCTGCTTGCCCTTATATATATTTCTTCTACCTCATTATGATAGTATTTATGCAATCGGTTGTTCAGAAATTCTAAGAATAAATGATGATATCTGAGATAGCACCTGTTCTCATCCAATACTACAATGAACAAATTCTTTTCAATAAGACATTCTAAAACCTCTTGAGCATAGTCAATGTCCAATATGAAGTTGCATATTGAACTGTTCAAAACCGGCAATACTGAGGTTTTATACAGAAACTCCTTAATGTTTGCAGGTATTTGATTGATAATCTCTTCAGACAGATACTCAAGCATGTATTCATTGCAGCAATTTGATTTGAAAATTAAGCTCCTATAATCATTACTCTTAGCAATTGAGACTGCGATGATTCTAAGTGCTGCGATCCACCCTTCAGCTAAATTTTCTATGCAATGAACTTCATCCTCAGACAAGTTTAAATCTAGCAGCTTTGTAAGCAGCTCAGATATTTCCATTGAGTTAAACCGGAGTTCATCCACTTTAAGCTCAAGTATCTCATCCCTTACTCTCAATCGTGAAAGAGCCAGTTCCGGTTTAGTTCTAGTGACCATAACAACATGCATATTTGCAGGTAAATTCGATAAGAAGTATGCCATGCTTTTATTGAGATTATAATCGCTTATCAGATGATAATCATCCAGTATAAGCACAAGCTCCTGGTTCAGCCTGTTTAAAGTATTAATCAGATAATTTGAAACGTTTTCAATGCTATATTGATTATCATTTTCCAATGCTGAAATGACATGCCATGCATTGTGTCCCAAATGCATTTTTAAAGAAAGCACAATATAAAACCAAAAAGTACTTGCCCGATTATCCGTTTCAGATAGCGAAATCCATGAAATATTGACATCCCGGCACTTTTCAACTGCCCATTTGCTTATTAAGGTAGTTTTGCCAAACCCCGCAGGAGCAGATATCACCGTCAGCTTTTTTTTCAATATTTCATCCAGCTTTTGCAACAGCTTCGGACGGCCTACCAGCTTATGCGGCGGACTCGGTATCAACAGCTTTGTCTCTGCATAATTCATGATCAAATAACTGGAATCCTGAAACTTCTTCAAATTCTCAATGGATTCCCTTTCAAAGCTTACAGCACTATGCGCTTCTCGCTCTAATAACCCTTTCATCTCATATCTCCCGAAAACATTGAATTAAACTCTACACTTTCAACAGTTCCCTGACTTCTTGTTCATTTCTGGATACCAGTTCATCATACAATCCATATTTGGATAAAAATGCTATATGTACTATATTTGATAATAGCATATTCCTTTATACATATGCAACGAGTGCTTCACATCTTCTCCCGATAACTATACTTTTGGACACTGGTAGTAAAACACGAGTTCTGGTATAATTCGACATGCTATATTAGATTATTCTTATTCAAAGGATATAGAGGAAATCCACTCAGTTAAGGACGAGATTCTTAAAGCGATTGAGAATATCTCTGTGATAGCAGATACAGCGTCCGCATCTACGCAGCAGGTCAGTGCATCGGCTGAAGAGCAGTCTGCAACCATCGAAGAGGTTACCAACGCTATGAGGGGACTGAATAATACCATCATAGAACTGGCATGCACAGCAAAGGCTTTTAACTTATAGTCGCTGTTTACCGTTCTTATATTCTTATCATCTTCAACAGGTATGCGGCGGTATATCTGCTGAACTTTTTGGATCAGGCAGTGCTTAATCAAGATACAACTTAGGAGGAAAAAATGAGACTTGTTGATGTTAGAACCCTAAAAAACAATGAAATCACCAGCATTCCAGTAATGACTATGGACGGAAGGACTCTCCTGCCTATGGGTGCAAAACTTACATAGAAGGTTACTGAACGTTTGATGCTGCACGGAATATTCTCTGTATATATTGATGATGATTTCTCTGATGATATACAGTCCATGCGGCTTATGGATCACAAAGTAAAGTTCTCGGCAATAAATACTATCAGCAAAGCATCCATCGGTATGCCGATTATTTTGTTCAATAATTTCGCAGTTCTGGATCAGCGTTGCATTCATGCAATGAACGTATGTGTCATAAGCATCGTGCTTGCTGCATTCAGGGGCGTTCCTGCATGATATCAAACTCAAACGCTTTGAGGATGACAGTTCCAGTGAGCATGTCACTTCGGCATTGGACTACCGTAGGCATTGTCCTGAATAATGGCGAATCCGGCGTTGTAGTAGGCCAAAACCCGAAGCTGCCTACTCGACCTATCGTCAGGATATCCGACCATGACAACAGAATCCGAGAATATGATTTATAAAACGAACTGACCTTGTTCATCGACAAGGTAGAAATCTAGTTGTGCTTGATAGAGACCGACTCATTAATCATGGGGGTTAATTATGACACTCGGGTATTCGCTATACTATGTGTATCTGTTACTATCCTGTATTGTTACGGCTTTACTGGGTCTTCTTGCGTTGCAGCGACGTGTCAACAAAGGCGCTTTAGCTTTTGCCTGCCTCATGTTCTCAGCAGCGCTTTTTGCTTTTTGCTATATCTTTAAAGCCTCAAGCCTATCGGTATATAAAGCGCTTTTCTGGCTTAGGACTGCCTATTGGGGAATTGTATGTATACCGGTATTCTGGTATATCATGATTTGTCAGTATACCGGAAATGAGAAGAAGTTAAACAAGCAGGCAGTATACCGGTTGTTTATTATCCCGGCTATTACATTGCTTCTGCAATACACAAACGATTATCATTACTTTTACTATACAAATATCGTATTAACCCGCCCCGGCTCCCTTAGCACAATCTATTTAGAAAAGGGAGGATGGTATTGGGTTCAATTGATCTATTCCTATTTGCTTTTCTTCAGCGGTTATTACCTCTTGCTAAAGGAATGGATATATACCCCCAGAGCTTACCGTGGCAAGCTCTCCACCTTTCTTGCCAGCGCAGCCGTTCCTTTGGTGGCAAACCTGTTCTACCACTTCGGAAAACCCTTTATGGGCATCGACAGCAGCCCCATCTCTTACGGCATATCGGGAATGATTTGCGTTTGGGGCATTTACAAATACGGTGTCTTTAACCTGGTCCCCATTGCAAGGGACAATGTTTTTGAAGCAATGCACGACGGTGTTATTGTCTTTGATATGCAGAACCGCATAGTAGACTTTAATGCCGCTGCTGTGAATATGATTGATGGCATTGCAGATCTGGTGCTTGGATGTCATCTGCCCGCCTCATTAGAAGATTACTTTGGAATTTCAAACAAGTTTTTGAGTGGAGTAGGTCAACAGAATGAAGTCAAAATTACTTTAAAGGGTTCTTCCGTCTACTACAGCTGTACCCTGTTCAGGGTTCTGAGTCATAAAAAGCAATTGATCGGCAAAACACTGGTCCTTCGGAATGTAACCGAGCAGATTCGGATACGGGAACGCCTCCGGTCATTGGCAACACTGGATGGTCTGACCAATATCTTCAATAGGCGGTATTTTCTTGAGCTGGGGCGTAAAGAGCTGGAACAGTCAGAAAACAAAGCTCAACCAATATCCCTTATCCTATTCGATATTGATCTGTTTAAAAAAATCAATGATGCTTTTGGTCATGAGGCTGGAGACACAGCACTTTGTACAGTTGCACGTGTCTGTTCCAACTGCTTGCGAAATACGGACATATTTGCCAGATACGGCGGGGAAGAATTTATATGCCTTCTGCCCAACACGGACTCTCAAGCAGCATTTCAAATCGCTGAGCGTATCCGAAGAAGTCTTTCCACAACACCTTTAAATCTTTTAAACAGCTCGATCAGAATAACCGCAAGCTTTGGTGTTGTCGGGACAGATATTGCCAATGAAACGGATCTGGAAAATCTGCTCCGGCTGGCTGATCAGGCATTGTATACGGCAAAAGAAAAAGGCCGCAACCGTACCAGCCTTATACACTTATAATTTTGTCCTGTTTTTTTGCACAGGAGCTGATTTGGTTCCAACAATGATTAATCCCCATAAGGGTATAGATCATGTGAGATTAGGGGGATGTCCAGATGATAAATCTATTATCCTGCATATGTAAAGGCACCGCTATACTGTTCTCTATGCTACTTGTGAGTACATGTAATTTGACAATTTTTTATCAGCTGAATTATTTTTATATGGGCTTGGTTTGTCAGAAGTTGGTATTAAGTCAATAAACCTTTATATTATCAGTATAGAAATCATCGGAATATCAGCGATAGCTTTTTGTTTTTCGTATACTTCTATTTGCCTCAATAGTAGTTTTGTTATAAGTGGCTTACTGAAATCAAGTTTTTTTGCTGCACTGTTTACCACTGGATTCCCTGAAAAAAGTATAGTCTCCTAAAAATAGTTAATAGTCTTGCAAGATCAATTGTATATCAACACATCTAAACACTTGCAAATTTCTGCCAGTGCTCATGTGGAGTTTGATGTCCTAGTGCAGAATGCTGACGTTGCCTATTATAAAAAACCTCGATGTACTCAAATATTTTGTTCTCTGCTTCCCGCCTAGTTTTAAAGCGTTCTGAATAGATAAGCTCTTTCTTTATAGTGGCATGGAAACTCTCGGCATAAGCGTTGTCATAGCAATTTCCCTTACGGCCCATGCTGCCCCTTATTTTAAATCCCCTTAATAGTTCCCGGTATTCTTCGCTGGCATACTGAACGCCCCGATCGGAATGACAAATTAGACCTTCGCTTGGCTTCCGGTCTGTACTGCGCTTGCCTTTTTACCTTCCCTTTCCAAAGCTTCTTTTGTTCGCCTTGTACCGTAATTCTCTCTTGATTTCTTGTGAATTCTCTTGATATCTTTAAGCAGCGCGGCTTTAGCCTTGGTCCTTGCGATCTCCTCATCCTTGTCTATTAGGAGTTTCTCCAGTTTCCTGATTCTTAGCTTATCTTCTATATTGACTGCTGGTCTCAGAGAAGATGGAATAGCAATACCCTTCTTCTATTTGTACTGGCTGATCCATTTGTAGACGCAGACATCCTTGCTATTTGTTCTTGTTGCTCTAAATCATATATCGTTTTGCAGACATAAAAACAACCCTTTCCTAAGTAGTATAGTTGCCAATTTTGACTCTACTTTTTCAGGGGTAGTCCATTATAATCGATGACATATTTAATTATTATTGATGACAAGTTATATTATAACTCACAGTGGTCAAACGCTTTTTTGCGCAGATAATTCAAAAGTGAACTCAAAGCAATAAAAATACCGGTACTTCAATATTGAACATACCGGTATTTTATTGCTAATCGTTTTTACATCTTTTTTATTTATTTCACAACTTTATTATAAATTGTATAACTTTATTATTAACAGTCAAACAGCTGTTCAACCGGCTATCCCATCTTACTCAACCGTTACACTCTTCGCCAGATTCCTCGGCTTGTCAACATCGCAGCCTTTTTCAACTGCCATGTAGTAGGCTAAAAGCTGCAGCGGGATGACGGCGACTACCGGTGCCAATATGTCGGCTACCTTCGGTATATACATCGTGTAATCGGCCACCGATTCCACTTCATGGTTGCCTTCCTTCGCAATGGCGAATACGAACGCCCCCCTCGCCTTTACCTCCTTGACGTTGCTCACCATCTTCTCGTACAGTTCATCCTGCGTCAGAACTGCCAATACGATGGTTCCCTGCTCGATCAAGGCAATGGTGCCGTGCTTCAATTCGCCTGCTGCATATGCTTCGGAATGCACGTAGGAGATTTCCTTCATCTTCAGCGAGCCTTCCATGGCGATGGCGTAGTCTATGCCTCTTCCCAGGAAGAAAACGTCCTTTGCGTTGGAGTTCCTTGTCGCAAACTTCTGCAAGGTTTCCTTGTGCTTCAGGGCATCTTCTACCATCTTAGGCAGCTTCAGCATTTCATCCTTGATGGCATTGATCTCCTGAGCCGTCATCGTTCCCTTGAGCCCTGCCATGTAAAGTGCAATCTCATATAGTGCGATCAGCTGGGTGGTGTAAGCTTTTGTCGACGCAACAGCAATCTCCGGACCAGCCCATGTGTACAGCACGTCGTGGGATTCTCTGGCTATGGAGCTTCCTACAACGTTGACAATGCTGAGGATCCTGGAACCCTTCTTCTTAGCTTCCTTCAAGGCTGCCAAAGTATCAAGGGTCTCGCCTGACTGGCTGATGATGATGGTCAGCGTCTTGTCATCAACGATGGGGTCTCTATATCTGAATTCAGAAGCGATATCCACTTCTACCGTGATCTTTGCCAGTTTTTCAATGACATATTTGCCGACCATTCCGGCATGGAACGCTGTTCCGCATGCAACAATGTATATCTTGTTGAACTTCTCCAGCTGCTCCTTTGTCAATGAGAACTTATCCAGCTTGATGCCGTCTGCATCCTCTAGCACTCTGGAGGTCATGGTGTCCTTGACGGCCTTGGGCTGCTCGTTGATTTCCTTGATCATGAAATGCTCATAGCCGCCTTTTTCAGCTGCCGATACATCCCAGTTGACTTCGAAAATATCCTTCTTGACTTCCTTGCCCTCTTCATCGAAGAAGGTGATCTTTTCCTTCTCTATAACTGCCAGTTCATTTTCATTGAGCAGGTAAATGTTGCGGGTATGGTTCAAAATAGCCGGAATATCCGATGCAATGAAGTTTTCTCCCACGCCTGCTCCGACGATCAGCGGGTTTTCCTTGCGGACGCACACCATCTTGTCAGGCTCTCTCCTACTGATAACAGCAAAAGCATAGGAGCCTCTGATCTTTGCCAGCACCTGCTTGACGGCCTCAACCAGATCGCCGTGGTAGTAGAAGTCAATATAATGTGCCAGTACCTCTGTATCTGTCTCGGACACGAAGACATAGCCCTTCTCAATGAGCATGCTCTTGATCTGCATATAGTTCTCGATGATCCCGTTGTGCACTACTGCGATGTCTCCGGAGCAGTTGGTATGCGGATGGGAGTTGACATCTGACGGCTCACCGTGGGTAGCCCATCTTGTATGGCCAATCCCCAGGCTTCCGTTCAGGGATTCTTTTTGAAGGTGCTGCTCCAGCACGGCCAGTCTTCCTTTGAATTTCCTGACCTCAATGACACCCTGGTCAAACACCGCTACACCGGCAGAGTCATAACCTCTGTATTCCAGCTTCTGCAAGCCGCCGATCAGGACCGGCACAGCCTTCTTTTCACCTATATATCCAACGATTCCACACATAATTAAAGTCTCCTCTCAATTTATTCTGTATTATTATTATCAATATTACCTCATCCATACTTTAGCAATTTACGTCAAGGGTGTTTTTGGGCAAAAAAATAACACACCAGGTTGCAAACGCTGGTATGCACGTCTAACCCTTGGTCCAATCAGGTTTCTTTTGTCCCATCAATCGCTTGAGGATTTGTAAAACCTGTGATACTGTTGAACCACAGCACGGGGAACCCGCCGAAAACTTCGATTAACCCCGACCTCGTCAACTGATATATTTGGTGTGTATAAGCCTTGTATACCATCAAATATCCCAGTCTGGCGCTACATTCAGTTTAACTCACCTTGCATCCTGTCACCACCTTTCTGCTATGGCTGCGCTTCCTGTACCCCCTCCTTTTTTAATCAATCCGGAACCCTAATGTTCCTATACAATTCTATTCTATTTTTCCGGATATTTCAAGCAAAAGTTTGATAATATATATGCAAATTTGGCACTCACGATGCCATTATCCGTAATATATCATATTCCGCTGTGTCTATAGAGGTGCTTGGAACGCTGAATGCAAAAAGAAGTACCCTTTCAGGTACTTCTCTGCATTACGACATCTTTGATTCGATCAGCTTTGCCAGGCGGGATGCATCTTCCTTTATCTCTGTCTCATTTTCACCTTCCAGCATGACGCGCACAAGGGGTTCCGTACCGGAGGGCCTGATGAGGACCCTGCCGCAGCCATCAAGCTTTTCTTCCAGGTTTGCAATCATGGCGGCAATCTCTCTATCTTCCATGTACTTGTTTTTGTTCTCATTCTTCACCTTGGCATTAACAAGCACCTGAGGCAGCTCCGTCATGATGGAAGCCAGATCGGAAAGCTTCTTGCCGCTTTCCTTCACGACGGCCAAGAGCTGGAGTGCTGTCAGCAGTCCGTCTCCGGTGGTGTTGTGATCCAGGAAAATAATGTGTCCCGACTGCTCGCCGCCGATGTTATAACCGTTCTTGATCATTTCCTCCAGGACATATCTATCCCCGACTGCGGTCTTCACCAGACCGCATTTTTCCTTCTTTAGCGCAATGTCCAGTCCCATATTGCTCATAACGGTTCCCACGATGGTATCCTTGCTGAGCTTGCCCTTGGCTTTCAGATGCTTAGCAAAAATAGCCAGCATATGGTCTCCGCTGACCAGCCTTCCCTTGTTGTCAACCGCAATCAGCCTGTCAGCGTCGCCGTCAAAGGCAAGGCCTACATGGGCGCCTGTGTCCACCACCAGCTTTTGCAGCCGGGACGGATGGGTGGAGCCGCTGTCTACGTTAATATTTTTGCCATCAGGCTTATTGTGGATGACCACGATTTCCGCACCCAGGTCCGCCAATACGGAAGGTGCTGCAATATAGGCCGCACCATTGGCACAATCTACCGCTATCTTCATCCCTCTCAGATTGACATCGATGGTTTTCTTTAGAAAATCGATATAGCCGTGTACGGCGTTGTCGATCTCAACCTTTTTGCCGATTTCGGCGCCAACCGGATTGGCAATCTTGTCATGAGGACTCGCCAGCAGGCTTTCGATCCTGTCCTCCAGTTCGTCAGAAAGCTTGTAGCCTTTATTGTCAAAGAATTTGATTCCGTTATATTCAAATGGATTATGGGATGCCGATATGACGATACCTGCGTCCAGTCCCAAATGCCGTGTCAGATAGGCTACCGCTGGTGTCGGCTGTACGCCCAGCACGACTGCCTCCGCTCCCATGGAGCAGATGCCTGCGATCAGTGCCGCTTCCAGCATATCTCCCGATACGCGCGTATCTTTTCCGACGGCAATCCTGGGCTTGTGGTGGGTTTCCTCGGTCAATACATATGCACCGATGCGTCCAAGATTGAAAGCCAGCTCTGAGTCCAGCTCCTTATTGGCAATCCCCCTGACGCCGTCTGTACCAAATAAGCGACCCATTGTAAGACCCCTTTCAATGTTTTCTTCACTTTGTAATCATACCATATATGATTTTAACTTTCAATTTTATATTGGCCGGGCCTATGAAGTTACAAATGCTTTACAACTTGTTTCGGATGTGAAAATATAGGATTTAGTGGTATAGTGTTAATAGGTGTAATGGAAATACTACATCATATAATGCCAAACCGGCCTGACCGGTGCTGAAGGAGGAAAAAAGATGAAAAAGGCTAAGGCTGTCATCTATGACGCCCACAAGGATTATGCGGTGCCCATTGATCTGGAGCTGCTGAATATGAAAATACGGATTTTCGATCAAAGCTATTATGAAACGGGCAGCGTCCTGTATGAGGGATCTATCGGCAAGTTCATAAAGGAACGGATTCCATCGGACTTTCTGGTCGAGCTGCTGCCGGAGCTGAAACAGCAGGATAAGCTAGCTTACAGCTTAAGCGGCGGCGAGAACTATATCGAGAGAATACGCTCATAAGAATTGGAAAAAGCTGCTTGAATGGGCATTCAGGCAGCTTTTTCTTTGAGTTACATGCTTTCCGGTGTTTCGATACCCACCAGCTTCAGGCCGGTGTAGATAACGGTGCAGACAGCCTTCGTCAGATGCAGCCTTGCATTCTTGACATTTGCTTCTGCATTCAGGATGGGATGGGAGTTGTATATCTTGTTATACGCCTTGGCAATCTCTGTAATATGCCGTGTGACCACAAAAGGCTCATACCGGTCAGCTGCTTCCTTCAGCGCATCTTTGAAGCCGCCCAGAAGTTTTACCAGCTGGAATTCGTCATCCGACTGCAGGAAGCTGTAATCCGCTGTCTCTGCAACCTGTCCGGCCCTTCTCAGGATGCTCTTGCCACGGACGTAGGTATACTGGACATAGGGTCCTGACTCGCCTTCGAAGCTCAGCGTGTCCTCCCAGGTAAAGATAACGTCCTTATCCCTGCTGTTTTTCAGGAAAGCATACAGGAGTGCCCCGATGCCAACCATTTTAGCAACCTCTTCCTTATTCTCCAGGTTAGCATTCTTGATATCTATGACTTCAAGCGTCTTGTGGATGGCTTCATTGACGACATCTTTCGCAAAAATGACATCTCCTTTACGGGTCGACAGCTTCTTGTCGGCAAACTTCACCAGGGAAGTGCTGACATGGATGCAGTCCTTATGCCATTCAAAGCCCATCAATCCCAGGGTGCTGAATATCTGCTGGAAATGCAGGGACTGCGTACCACCAACGACATAAACATTCTTATAAAAATCATAGGTGCGTTTCCTATAAAGAGCCGTTGCCAAATCACGGGTTGCATAGATGGTCGCGCCGTCGGATTTCAAAATCATGCACGGGGGTATGTTGAACTGCTCCAGGTCGACGATTTTGGCACCGTTGCTGTCCTTCAGAAGGTTCTTTTCCTTCAGGATCTCGACGACTTCCCCCATCTTGTCGCTGTAAAAGCTCTCTCCTGCAAAGGAGTCGAAGGAAATGTTCAGCTTTTTATAAAGCTCCATGAATTCTTTAAGGCTCAAATCCCTGAACTTCTGCCAAAGGGCAACGGCTTCAGGGTCGCTGTCCTCCAGCTTCTTGAAGTAGTTCCGGGCTTCATCCTCCAGGGCTGGATCCTTTTCCGCCTCTTCATGGAATTTGACATAGATTTTCAGAAGCTCGTTAATGGGATCTTTTTCGATAACAGCCTCATCCCCCCACCGCTTATAGGCTGAAATCAGCTTGCCGAACTGCGTGCCCCAGTCTCCCAGGTGGTTCATTTTGATGGTGTTGTAGCCTAAATGCTTATAAATCTTCTCAATGGCATTTCCAATAACGGTGGTGTATAAGTGCCCTACATGGAAGGGCTTGGCGATATTGGGTGAAGAGAATTCTACCACAACGTTTTTGTCCTTGCCCATATCAGAGCTGCCGAACTGCTCACCCTGTGCCAGTACCTCATAGATGATTTCCTTGATATACTCGCCTTTGTTGATAAAAAAATTGAGGTAGCCGCCTGCCGGCTCCGCTTTCTCCACCACATTGTCGGGCTGCACCTTGGCAGCCAGCTCTGCTGCAATCATATTGGGCGCCTTCCTCATGACCTTGGCCAGCTGAAAGCAGGGAAATGCATAGTCCCCCATATTCTTTTGCGGCGGTGTCTCTATAAGGTCAAGGACTTTCTCCAGTTCCATGTCTGTCAGCAGACTGATTTTCTGTGCTATTTCCTTCTTGAAATCCATTTCATAACCTCCTCGTTTAATGTAAAGGGACACACCTTTCTGAATAACAGATATTCCTTTTACGTTAAGGAATGTCCCTTTTTGAAAGAATAAAAAAACCGCCTCCATATAAAGAGACGGGGTTCCCGCGGTACCACTCTAATACCATTTCTTTTCTTCTTCGGCACCACAGGCTGAAGAAAGAAACGGCCACTCAATGCCTTTATCGCAGGCTTACGTCCGGGTTACTGGGGCTCCGTGCCAACACAATGAGCCTTTTGGTCGGACTCTCACCGGCTCTTTTCCCTTCGGTATTATTGCCGGGCTTTCACCAGAACCAATGCTGAAAGTGCCGCCACTTTCGGTTTTTAGTCCTCCCGGCTCTCTTTGAACAATACTTTGAAGGTACTTTTCCGGATCATCGATCCATCATGATAGGGTTATAGTTTATTGTACCCAGTTCTACACATTTAGTCAATATTACACCTCAATTTTCAAGCTCTCGATGAAAAATTTCTTTCCCAGTACAAATTCTATGCCTTTTTTTCCGCATCGCGGGCAATGCGTATCCCCTGATTTTTGCTTAAAAAATATCCTACAGGCTTCACACTTGACACGGCTATTTTCTTTCCTGATCTCTACCAGAGCCCCCTCTGCAGGCGTTCCTTTTGACATGAGGGCAAAGTGCTCCAGAAGCGACTGGGATATGACAGCCTCATCGCCTGCCACCAGTGTGATTTTCCGGATCCTTCTGGCACGGTTTCGTACTGCCGTGTCCCTAATGATATCGATAAGCTGCCGGCTGATCTTGTTCCCGAACATACCCCATCCCCCTCTTCCACATATTTCACTTCTCTATAGTATATGCAGATTTGGGACATGTTATTACAATGACCCATTTTGCTTAAAATTGCATCATTCACAATAGATGACCCCCAGTAGCGTAGTATGTTACGTTACGTCTGAGTCAAAGAGCGACAGCTGTTTGACCCTTTTCTCAATCTTTTGCCTCCTACCTCATGCTACAGTTAAGCTTATATTAGCTTAACGTCAGCAGATAAACGGTGTGCCGTTTATCCCATTTTGCTTATAATTGCTTCAATTTTAAGCAAAATGAAACCGCCCCTTGAAGGAGGATGGAGGATGGAGGGCTTTCCTTCGGAGCGGTTTTTTTATTATGTTATGTGTTTTGTGTTTCCATTTTGCCTCTTGCCATTCGCTTTAGTGCATTACTTTACGCAGTCTGCACCTTTTAAGAGAGCTTCCTTGTTCAGCGGGATGACGCTGGCTTTCTTGTCCTTGAAGATCTCTGTGATGATTTCCATGATGGTGTCTTCCTTGGTGGCCTTTGAGGTAGCCAGATAGGCACCCAGCATGACCATGTTGGCAATTCTGCCGTTACCGAGTTCGTTGGCGATATCGTTAGCCGGCACATAGTATACTTTTATATCCTCTCTGGTTGCCTTTTTGTCTATCAAAGAACTATTGATGATTAGTGTTCCGCCGGGAACAACGTCTTTCTCAAACTTATCCAGGGACGGTCTGTTCATTACGATTGCTGCGGTGGCTTCCGTCACAACGGGTGCACCCACCGGATCCTCAGAGATAATAACGTTGCAGTTCGCTGTACCGCCGCGCATTTCAGGACCGTAAGAGGGCAGCCAAGATACGTTTTTGCCTTCCATCAGCGCTGCTTCCGCCAGTATTTTTCCCATAGCCATAACGCCTTGTCCGCCAAAGCCTGCCATTATAATTTCGTGTGTCATTATCTCACCTCCTCAGGACTTCTGTAGTTTCCGAGCGGATAGTAGGGAATCATGTTTTCTTCAAGCCACTTCAGGGATTCCAAGGGTGTCTTGCCCCAGTTGGTCGGGCAGGTGGACAGCACTTCTACCAAAGTGAAGCCCTTGCCTGCCATCTGCGCCTGGAACGCTTTCTTGATAGCTTTCTTCGCCTGGATGATGTGCTTGACATCATGTACGGATACTCTCTCTACAAATACGGCCTTGGGAATGGTAGCCAGCATTTCGCTTACCCGGAGCGGCAAACCGGCATGGTTCTCATCTCTTCCCAGGGGTGCGGTAGTCGCTTTCTGTCCGACCAGGGTGGTCGGTGCCATTTGCCCTCCGGTCATGCCGTAAATGGCATTATTGACGAAGATAGTGGTGAACTTTTCGCCTCTCATGGCTGCATGCACGATTTCGGCAGCGCCAATGGAAGCCAGGTCGCCGTCGCCCTGATAAGTAAATACGGCGCTTTCGGGATGAACTCTCTTGATACCGGTCGCAACTGCCGGTGCTCTCCCGTGAGCCGCTTCCTGCATATCGCAGTTGAAGTAGTCATATGCAAATACGGCACAGCCTACCGGCGCAACACCGATTGCCTTATCCAGCAAATTAAGCTCTTCCATGACTTCAGCCACCAGCCTGTGGATGATGCCGTGGGTACAGCCGGGACAGTAGTGGAAGGTCTTATCGGTTAATCCCTTGGTTTTATCAAAAATGACTGCCATTATTTTACACCCCCTAGGATCATCTTGGCTTGTTCGACGACAGCCTTCGGAGTCGGTACCATTCCGCCGGTCCTGCCGTAGAAGTGGACCGGTTTCTTACCGGCTGCCGCCAGTCTGACGTCCTCAACCATCTGGCCCATGCTCATTTCAACTGCCATGAAGGCTTTTACACTGTCCAGGCCGGCCGCTTCTTCAATCGCCTTATAGGGATAGGGCCAAAGTGTGATGGGCCTGATCATGCCGGCTTTGATGCCTTCCTTCTCAAGTGCACTGATGGCGTTCTTCACGATTCTGGCCGTTGTGCCGTAGGCTACAAATACGATTTCGGCACCATCCAGGTTATATTTCTCCACTCTTGTTTCATTATTCTCAATGGCTTTATATTTCTCATACAATCTGTGATTGTGCTTTTCACATTCTGCCGGATCGATGAAAAGGGAGTTGATGACATTGGTCTGTCTCTCGCCCTTTGTTCCGGTGGTTGCCCATGTTTTTTCAGGCAGAGGTCTCTTTTCTACCTCAGTGAACTCAACGGGCTCCATCATCTGACCGATCATACCGTCTCCCATGACCATGACAGGATTCCTGTACTGGTCTGCCATATCAAATGCCTGCTGGACCAGATCAACTGCTTCCTGCACGGATGCGGGAGCCAGAACGATCAGTCTGTAGTCACCGTGTCCGCCGCCTTTGGTAGCCTGAAAATAATCGGATTGAGCCGGCTGGATGCCGCCAAGGCCTGGGCCTCCGCGTACGATATTGACGATAACGCAGGGCAGCTCCGCGCCTGCACAATAGGTGATCCCTTCCTGCTTCAAGCTGATGCCTGGGCTGGAGGATGAAGTCATAACCCTGGCACCGGCGCCTGCCGCACCGTATACCATGTTGATGGCAGCTACTTCTGATTCAGCCTGCAGGAAGCATCCGTCAACCTGCGGCATTCTCAATGACATGTATTCAGGTATTTCATTCTGGGGTGTGATCGGATAGCCGAAGAAAAACCTGCAGCCGGCTTTAATGGCCGCTTCTGCGATGGCTTCATTGCCCTTCCATAATTCCTTAGCCATTTATGCTTAACCTCCCTTTATTTCTCTTTTTCGATTTTGATGACTACATCGGGACAGATTCTCGCGCAGGATGCGCAGCCGATGCACTTGTCCATTTCCTTAACGGTTGCGGGGTGGTAACCCTTTACATTGATCCTGTCCTTGTCCATGACCACGATTTTCACCGGACATGCTGTGGTACAGAGCTCACAGCCCTTGCAGCGGTTTTCATCGAAAATAACCTTTGCCGCCATTTTCTTACCTCCTTTAAATTAGATCATTTAATAAAACGATTTAATTGGTTCTCCTCCAAATCAATCTTCCCAGGGTTTCTTCATGTGAATATCTATGGGAAAAATCTCGCCCTGCATGCCCGCCGGCAGCAAGTCTGCAAATTTCCGCTCGGCTGCGATATACTTCACAGGCAGTCCGGTCATGGATGAGACCTTTTCTGCCAGCTCCTGCCCTCTCACGATGTCTTCCAATCTTGTCTCGCTGCAGAGATGGGTGTTGTTGACAAGCGCCGTGACTTTCTGCCTGGAGCCGGTCTCGATGGCCCGCAGATACCGCACTGCTTCTTCCGGCGTGCTGGTCAGGTGCCTGTTGGCATTGATGACAAACAGCATATCGTAAGGTTCACGGTCAAAATATTCGTGGTAACGGCCCAGCGCCGTCGCGCCCACTTTGTCTCCTCCCACATCCAGAACCACTTCATAGGAGGTATCCTGCAGCACCGTGTAGATTTCCGGTGATAAGGCCGGAAGGTCTCCGGACAAGCCCTTGACCGAAGAGGAGATGACCCGGACGCCTTTGGCATTGAACTGAGGCTCCAGCTCCCTGGACCGGAAATATGGATTGACAATGTCCAGATCCACGATTGCCGTCTTTTTCCCTGCTTCCGCCAGCCGGAAGGTGTAGTTGACGGAGAACTCCGTTTTCCCGCTTCCGTAGTGGCCGGTCACGATCCTGACTCTCTTTTCGTTCAACATGTTATCATCCTTCATTCAAGAAATGATCTTGCTTCCTTACATATATTCCTTGGCGTTTTCTTCCTTGCGCAGCACTCTCAGGCCGCCTTCCGTCAGTGCGATCATTTCGTCCTCACCCGGATAGACCCTGACATCACCGATGAACTCAACCCGTTCCCGGATCCAACCCATCAGCATCTTGTCATATGCCAGGCCGCCAGTCAGGCAGATCGCATCCACTTTTCCCTCCAGTACGGCTGCACAGGCTCCGATTTCCTTCGCTACCTGATAGGCCATGGCCTGGTATACCAGTTCGGCGTTCTTGTCCCCGTCTTCAATCATTTTCACGACTTCCCTGCCGTCATTGGTTCCCAGATAGGCCACCAGACCGCCTTTCCCAACAACCTTTTTCTTCATCTCTTCCAGGGTATACTTCCCGGAGTAGCAGAGCTTCATCAGCCCGCCTACCGGGAGGCTTCCTGTTCTTTCCGGCGAGAAGGGACCCTCTCCGTCCAGCGCATTGTTGACATCCACCACTCTGCCGTCCTTATGGGCACCTACCGAGATGCCGCCGCCCATATGAGCTATGATGAGGTTGAGCTCCTCATATTTCTTTCCCAGATCTGTGGCTGCCCTTCTGGCAACCGCTTTCTGGTTCAAGGCGTGGAATATGCTGATGCGCTTGATTTCCGGCATACCGGAATACCTTGCGACTTCTTCCATTTCATCCACGACCACAGGGTCCACGATAAAGGCGGGAATGTTCAACTGTGACGCAATCTCATTGGCGATGATGGCGCCCAGGTTGGATGCATGCTGCCCCATGGGCGCGCTTTTCAGGTCCTCCAGCATCTTTACATTAACACTGTAGGTCCCGCCTTCCATGGGTTTCAGGAGACCGCCCCTGCCCACGACGGCGTTCAGCTTTGTGATGTTGATCCCGTTGGTGTTCAGTGTGTCCAGTATGACATTCTTCCTGAACTCATACTGGTCAATGATGGTGGCATAAGGCGCCAGCTCCTCGTTTGAATGCCGCAATGTCTGCTCCAGCACCGGCTTCTCGTTGTCGAAGATCGCGATTTTTGTGGATGTGGAGCCCGGGTTTATGATCAGCAGTCTGTAAACTTCCTGCATATACACTTATTCCTCCTTAATCTTATTCACACGGGAGTATTTATCGAATACTCCAAGTTTATAATGCAATAATCTTATTTATTGGATTATAAACTTGCCATCAATACACCGATGGCAATGGAGTTCAGCTTCGCTTCATCGGAATCCGCCCTGGAGGTCAGGACCACCGGCGCCTTTGCACCTACGATGATCCCGGCATTCTTGGCTCTTGCAAAGAATACCATGGACTTATACAGCAGATTTCCGGATTCGATATTGGGGACCATCAGGATATCGGCATGACCCGCTACCGGATGGCTGATGCCCTTGTGCTTTGCCGCTTCAACAGAAACCGCGTTATCCAGCGCAAAGGGTCCGCCCAGGGTACAGCCTTTGAGGCTGCCTTCCTCGTTCATTTTCACCAACTCTGCCGCATCCAGCGTTGCCTGCATCTTCGGGTTGACCTTTTCGACAGCTGCCAGCACAGACACCATGGGGTTGTCATTCCCTAATGCATTTGCAACGGTCACTGCGTTCTCGATGATCTGTTTCTTCTGCTCCAGTGTCGGCGCGATGTTCATAGCGGCATCCGTTACGTAGAAAAGCCTGTCATAACCCGGAACATCAAAAACCGCAACATGGGACAGGACATTTCCCGTCCGGAGGCCGATGGTTTCATCCAGTACGGCTTTCAGTATCACAGAGGTGTCCACCAAGCCCTTCATGACCAGATGGGCCTTGCCGCCGGAGACCAGCTCCACCGCTTTGCGGCAGGCTGCTTCCTTATCCTTCTCGTCGATTATCTCAAACTTATCCAGACCAACACCGCATTGGGCCGCCGCCTTCTGGATCTCTTCCTTATCACCGACAAGTATGGCATCCGCAATCTCAAGGTTCTTGGCTCCGTTAACTGCGGTTAAAACTTCTATATCTTGAGCGACAGCAACGGCAATGGTCTTGCGACCTTTTTCCCTGGCTGCCTTCAATATTTCATTAAAAGCATGTATCATGCTATTTCACCTCTTCCTCATAGATCTTGGCTGCTTCCTCACCCTTCAGCACGCGCATCGCACCTTCTGCCAATGCCAGCATTTCGTCTTCACCGGCATATACCTTAACAGGTGCAATGAAATTGATTCTCCTGGATATTCTTTCACACAGTATTTGGGAGTATGCAAGTCCACCGGTCAGCACGACTGCGTCAACCTTGCCCTTCAGCACGGTTGCCATGGAACCGATCTCCTTGGCGATCTGGTAAGCCATCGCTTCAAATACCTGATCTGCGTTCTTGTCTCCGCTTTCGATCATCTTGACCACATCTCTTGCATCATTGGTTCCCAGATATCCTACAAGGCCCGCTTTTCCAACAAACAGCTTTTTTAGCTCAGCCGGCGTGTATTTGCCGGAATAGCACCGCTTCATCACTTCGCCTACCGGCACGCCGCCGGCTCTCTCCGGTGAGAAGGGACCACCGTCGTTGGCATTGTTGACATCGACGATCTTGCCGCTCTTAAGCGGTGCAATAGAAATACCGCCGCCAAGATGCGCAACGATAAAATTCACTTCATCCAGACCTTTTCCCATATCCTTGGCTGCCCTTCTGCCCACCGCTTTGATGTTCAAAGCGTGCACCAGGGATTTGCGCGGCAGCTCCGGCATGCCGGAAATCCTTGCTATATCTTCAAACTCATCCACTGCAACCGGATCAACGATGTAAGCGTCAATGCCCTCGGCATCTGCTATGCCTTTTGCGATGATGCCTCCCAGGTTGGAAGCATGCTCTCCCTGAATGCCTACCCGGAGGTCTTCAATCATGACGCCGGTAACCTTGTATGTACCGCTGGGCATTGATTTCAGAAGGCCGCCTCTTCCCACAACCGCTGCAAGGCTGGCCGTTTCCACGCCGATTTCCTTCAGCCAGTCCTGAATCACCTGCTGACGGTATTCATACTGGTCGGTTATCTTTTCAAATTTGCTGATCTCTTCTGTGGAGTGACTCAGGTTTTTTTGCTGAACATTTTCTCCGTTTCGGAAAATAGCTACCTTGGTGGAGGTTGATCCCGGATTGATCGCTAATATGTTTTCTCTAACCACGTTTCACCGCTCCTTCTTTCTTGAGTATGTAGCGCTTGTATAACTATTATGTTCATTTCATTTTTATTTAGATGATATCTTTTATTTATGCAATTCGTGTGCCATAAAGCAGCAAAAAAAAAAGCAACCTGCATCCCTTGTCGACAAAAGCCGCTATTGCCGGGCTGCAGGTTAAAAATATTTTTTAACATCTCTCATTTTTTTGTAGTCCTGTCCGTTATTGCATTTTATTGCATGCAACATTTTGCAAAATACCGATAGTTTTGCAAAATGTTGCATAGTTTAGCCGCTCTGTCTATTCATATTTGACCTCATCCATGATATTGAGACCGGCAGTTTTCATTGCCGGACCGATGGATGCCAACAGCATGATGACCGCTCCCGCGGCTACATACAGCAGGAAAGTGTCCAGCGGGAAATGCACTCGGGCTGCCGTACTGGCACCTGCCAGAACGACGATGAGCATCATGCCTGCCAGGATGCCTATGCCGCCTCCGATGATGCCGCCGGTCACAGCTTCGATGAAAATCATCCGGAGGGTCTGCCGCTTGCTCATCCCCATAGAGCGCAGCACAGCAAGGGCGTGCTTTCTCTCTATAAAACTGAGAAGCAGGTTGTTCAACACGCCGAAAATACCGATTACCGAAGCCAGCACCGAAAAGCCGGACATCAGCAGCATGCCTTGCTTATTGCTGTTCATGTCCGCCTCCTTCCTTTGCGCCATTGTCTGGATATATGGCCGCCGACGCCTGAATTCCTTCCTGAGGTTCTCTGCCACCTGCTCCGGATCCTTGTAAGTCTTGACGCGGACGGCCGAAAACTCCCCGGCTCCCATATCCGCCTTGATGAAGCGTTCTGCCGCCAGCGCGCAATTCCAGTCCGCATAAATATACCTGTCAAAAAAGCCGATGACCTTGTAGCCCTTTTCCCCCGTTTTGGTTTTCAACCGCAAGGTATCCCCTTCCTTCAGCTTCAGTTTTTCCCTCAATGCATCGGAAACCAGGAGGTTTCTTCCCTCATCCAGCTTCTCCAACGCCGGCTTCAGGTCCGACCTGCTCTCCAGCTTGAAAAAATCGGTAAATTTGGTCTTATCCACGCCTTTAATCATGCTGACGTATTCCTTACTGCCTGCCAGCTCTATATGATAAAACTCATAGTCCCCGTAAACATCCAACACGCCGTCCACATTGAGCACCATTCTGAGGAACTCCCTGTCTGCCCGCCAGGTATAGAGCTCAATATCATACAAACTGTCCTTGTACCGGTCTGTTATGGATACAGCCGAGTCATAGCCCGCCGTATTGATCATCAGCAGGCTGGAGATACCGATGGCAAGCATGGCGATGTTGTTCATGATATTTTTGTTTTCGCGCAGGTTCTTGACTGCCAGAATGCCTATATTGCCGAAAAGATAGCCATATATCCCTTCAAAAGCGCGGATGAATACCAGGGTGACATAGGGAATCAGGAGCACCACCGAAGTCATGGCCAAAAGCATTCCCACACCTGCCGCCAGCGCTTCCATTTCTTCAAACCGGGCATAGGAAAGTGCAAAAGCAAGGATGACAGATAAAATGCCGGCACACAAACGGATTTTTCCCCTTTTCCGGGTCTTCTGCACAAAGTTCAGCACAATATCCTTGATGGAAATCCTGGACACCTTGAAAATGGGCACAATGGAGCTGACCAGGCTCAGCACCAGCGCCACCACGAAAGCGGCTGCCATTTGCAGCGGTGAAAAAGCAATATGCATATCGATAGCGATACCCTCGGCCCCGCTGATCATCTTATTCATCACAAAGGCCATCAGGTATAAGAACACTACCCCCAGCCCGCAGCCAAGCAGGCCGCCGATGATCCCATAAGCGGCGCTTTCACCCAATAGCAGCAGATTTGTGATACGGCCGGTCGCACCAATGCTTCGGAATGTACCGATAACAGGAAGCCTTTCTGCCGTAATGACCTTGAAAGAGGAGTATATGATGAACACGCTCATGAAAAATACCACACAGGAAAGCATCATAAAGACAGCTGAAAGCTCTGAGGTTTGCTTTTTCAGCGTATCAAAAGGAAAGGGCTCCTCTACCCGATAGTTCTTGTAAGCCTCTGACAGCAGCTTGATCAGCTCCTGCTTTTCCGCCGGATTTTTCAGCTTGATGTAGATGCTGGTCACCTTGCCTCTGGCATTGGCTATGGATGCCAGCGTATCCTTGGGTGCAACCATAAAAGCTGTCTCGTTATCCCCTTTGAAAAAGCCGGTGGGGGAAGCCAGCGCCGCTATCCGGAAACGGAATTTACCCTCTCCCAGCTCAATGGTGACGGTATCCCCCAGCTTCAGCCCATGCTTTTCAGCGATTTGGCTGCTTATAATGACCTTGCGTCCTTCAAAAGGAAAAAGCCCGTCCTGTTTTTCGATGGTGTAGGGGTTCATCTTCTGCAGCTCATCCAAATGAATCCCTTTCAACTGGACGTTGACCTCTTCGTCCCGTGAAGGCCGGAAAACACCGCCGCTTCCAACCTCTCCCACGACATATTCCAGTCTGTGGCCGTAGCTCTCCGCTTTGGCTGTATAGAAGAAAGGTGACGGCGACTTTTCTGACTGGGTAATCAGAACATCGCAGTTTCCGTAATACCCTCGAATGAGTCCGGTAAACATCTCCATCAGACTGCCCGAAATGGACAGGGATGCAAAAAAGACTGCCGAGGACAAAACGATGGCCAAAGTAATCAGGAATGTGCGCAATTTCTTTTCACCCATGGTTTTAAGCAGATATTTCAGTATGATTCCCAAAGTTGCAACCTCCACTCAAAAATAAAAAAGTTAAGCAGCTCTCACTCTGCCTGCAGCCTAATTCTCCAGCTGCCTTCTTCTCCCTATGTATGCCGTGCTAACCAGCAACACGCTTATCAGATAATAATATATCGATATGCCCATATGGGCTGAAGCTTCTCCGGCTCCGATAAAATCCAGTGCCGGCAGTTTATTCAAGGGACCGATGTACCAGAGCAGCAAATAAATGCTTTCGAAAACCCTGCTGCTCCCGCTCCACACGCCCAAACATAAAGCGAGTGCAGGTGCAAACAGGATGCCTGCACCCCACGCCAGCAGACTCGGCACATCCCCCGCCGCCAGGAATCTGATACACACGCCGCTGCCCAATGCAACCGCAACAAGCATACCGGACAACAGCATCGCAGGAAACTGATGCTTCATGAAATGAGGGCAGGAGAATACCATCGCTTCAGTGCCATGCTTGTTTTCTCTGCAACCCAAAGAAGACCAGAGAACAACAGGCCAGATCCACAACAGCGGATAAATGAACTGTCGCAGCATTTCAAACGGACATATCAGGGAAACTGCCCATAGACCGGCTGCACCTGCTGCCCACATTATTCGGACCCCTTTCAGCATCAAAAAAAGCTCCGATTTGACAAGGCGTAAAACACTGAATTGTAACCTTGCCGCTCCCATCGGCGATAAATTTTTTATCGGGAGAATACCGGCAGCAGCAATTTCTGATGACTGTACCACACTGTTCTTTACTCTCAGCTTTTTTATTTTAGGTGCCTGAAATGAGTCAAAACGGTCAAAGAAAACAGCCGCGGCTAATAACACAAGAAGTGCAACACCTATTACCGTCAGTCTGCCTGGCAAAAGCACGGTCCAATCCATCCCTTGCCAAAGGAAAAACTTTGCTTCGGATTGTTTTGCTATGATGCCATAGCTGAGACTGCCATAGGTATATCTGGGGTCCATGTTTTTGACATCCAGCATGATTCTGCTCATAACGGAGAAGTAGCCCATAAGATCCAATTTGGCAAACAGGTTGGATGCCGCCATCCTGCCAGGGCTGGGAACGGATTGCTGCAATTGAAAGAAATAGAATATAAAGTAGAGTATATTCCCAAGGCTATGCCTCAAAAACGGAATGACCTCGAAGAATACTGCAGCTGAAGCGGTAAAAAAAAGGTGCGGCACAACAACAACAATAAATGGCATGACAATAGCCGCTATATCCAGGTGCCCTTCCTGCCCCCTTAAAAAGTAGAGGATGATTGAAGCGATGATGGCCGCAAGGACAATGGCAAGCAGCACAGCCAGATTGCTAAGCATTTTACCAAAAAGATAGGACAGCTTGCCAATAGGCGTCGTGGCAATGATCTGCCCTACGCCCGTCACCCTGTCGCGTTCGATGGCATCCTTAATGATATAAAACCCGAGCAAGCCAAGCAGCAGACTTGTGCGCAATGCAACCAGGCTGCCTATCCAAGCTGAATTATACAACCCCTGGTAAGCACCGAAGCGCATGACAACATAACCGGCACTGGCCGGCGGCACATGCAAATAAGCTATAAAAACCGTCAATAGCAGCACAACAAGAAAGCTATATCTTCTCACACGCTCCAGCAGGTCAGCCCTTAGTGTTTGGTAGATTGCAACCAGCGTCATACCTTCTCATCCTCCCTGCTGGCTGAAATATAATACAGGTATGCATCCTCCAGGCTGGCTGCCGCCGCTATGGCTTCCCTGCCGGGAGCATCTGCGGCAACGACCCTCAGATGCACGCCGTCGCTTCTTCTTACGGTACTGCTGATCATCCATCGTTTCCTCGCTTCTTCCAGCTTGGAACCTGGTATGACATATTCCCATACCTTGCCCTCAACTTCCTTCAACAGCGCTTCCGGCTCAGCATGTTTCAAGAGCTTACCCCCGGACATGATGGCAATTTCTGTGGCTATTGCTTCCACGTCCGATACGATATGGGTGGACAGGATGACAATCCGTTCACCGGACAAGTCGGAAAGCAGATTCCTGAACCGGACCCTTTCCTCGGGATCCAAGCCTACAGTAGGTTCATCCACAATCAGCAGCTTGGGATCATTGATGAGTGCCTGAGCAATGCCCACCCGCTGACGCATTCCGCCGGAAAAGCCTCCCAAGGGCTTTTTCTTCGCCTCTGCAAGGTTGACCAGCTGCAGCAGCTCATCGATCCGCCTCCTGGCGAAAGAGCCTTGGATGCCCTTGAGGGCAGCCATATACGAAAGGAATTCCACGGCGTTGAGGTTGGGATAAACGCCGAAGTCCTGAGGCAGATAACCCAGAGACCGCCGCAGCTCGCCCGGCTCAATGGCGATATCTCTTCCGTTCCACATGATTTCTCCCTCTGTGGCCTTGGTTATTGATGCGATTATCCGCATCAGTGTTGATTTTCCCGCGCCGTTGGGACCCAGCAGTCCCAGAACGCCAGGTCCGGTTTTCAGGCTGAAGGCTTTTAGTCCCCAACTATTCCGGCCATAACGTTTGCTGACTTTATCAATTAATAATTCCATATCTATCCTCCCAGGTACAATAAGTCATTCCTTTACTAAATACGTAATAAAAGCAAAGGTTACTCCAAAATATTCAAAAAAAGAAAGAACATGTATGGCGTACATACATGTCCCACTTATGACCCGGATTTTCACTTCTATTTCTCTTCCGCTATACCGTAACGCTCCAGCTTGTAATAAAGGCTCCGGAGGGATACGTCCAATGTTTTGGCAGCTTGGGTCTTGTTGCCCTGGCACTGCTTCATCACTTGGAGGATATACTTTTTCTCAACCTGCTCCACAATATCATTGAGACTGCGGGAATCATCCCCATAGTCCTCTTCGGCGGCAAATGCCGTTTCATTTTTCTCCGTGATCCGCTCGAAGGTGGGAAGATGGGATTCCAGAATGACATTGTCACCGGTCTTCATATTGATGATGGCTCGTCCGATGGCGTTTTCCAGTTCCCGCACATTCCCGGGCCAATTGTAGCTTTTGAGCATCCCCACCGCCTGGTGGGAAATATCCATGATATTTCTTCCATACTGCTGGTTGAACTTCTTGATAAAAAACAGCGTCAGGTCGTAGATGTCGCCCATACGTGCCCGCAGCGGCGGTATCTTGATGGGATAGACATTCAGCCTGTAATACAGGTCCGCCCGGAAACGGCCGCTGTTGATGGCTGCTTCCAGGTCCACGTTGGTAGCCGTAATGATGCGGACATCCACGCTGATTGGTTTTGTACCGCCTACCCGGACCAGTTCCTTCTCCTGCAGGACGCGCAGCAGCTTCGCCTGTGTACCGGGAGGGATTTCACCGATTTCATCCAGGAAAATGGTGCCGCCGTTGGCTTCCTCGAAAAGCCCCTTCCGCCCGCCTTTCCTGGCGCCGGTGAAAGCGCCTTCCTCATATCCGAAAAGCTCGGATTCCAAAAGCGACTCTGAAATGGCCGTGCAGTTGACCCGCACGAACTTCCTGAATTTCCGCTCGCTGGCATTATGGATGGCATGGGCAAAAATCTCCTTGCCTGTACCGCTTTCTCCCCTTAAGAGGACGGTAACAGGTATTTCCGACGCCTTCCTGGCCTTTTCGATGGCAGCCAGCAGCAGCGGGTCATCCCCTACGATATCCTCAAAGGTGTATTTCGCTTCCAGGCTGCGTATGATCTCCTTGGCCTGCTTCAGTTCCTTGGACAGCTTGGCGATCTCCGATATGTCGTGTATGACACCGACGCTTCCCCGCAGCTCGCTGTCCACGATGATCGGGGCAGCGTTGACCAGCACCTCCTTATGGGTGGGTCCCACTTTGAGCAGTGCGCCTTTTATCGGTTTCCGGGTCTTGATAACCTGCATGTGAAGGCTTTCGCCTTCGGCAATGTCAACGGTTGCCGGCTTGCCGATCACGTCCTTTTCCGTAAGGCCTGTGATCCTGGTATAGGCCGGATTGATCATGACCCCCAAACCCGCTTGATCTACAACCGAAATAGCATCCTGGGTGGCGTTAAAAATCGCTGCCAGCATGCTCTGCATTTCCTTCAGGTTGGTGATTTCCTCCGCCAGCTTGATCACTTCGGTAATGTCCCTGAAAACAGCGATGGCGCCTACCACATTGCCGCTGTCATCCTTCACCGGCATCCTGTTGGTGATGATCTTGATGCTTCCCAGATCCTGCTGCCTGTTCAGCTCTGACTGGCCGGTCTCCAGGATGTAGGGAAGCCGGGTATCTCTGACCACATCCCCGACGAACCTGCCCAGGGCATTTTCCGACGCGATCTGCGTCAGACGCTCAGCCGCCGTATTGAACAAAGTAATAATACCTTTGTTGTTGACGGCGATCATGGCATCATGGGTGGAATTCAGAATCAGTTCTATCTCTCTTTCCATAAATCAACCTCGCCTTATAGCGGCCTAAACCTGCCTATTATCTTCTCCGCCGCCTTGATGCCGTCTATGGCGGCGCTGACGATGCCGCCCGCATAGCCGGCCCCTTCGCCAATCGGATAAAGGTTGGCGGTGTTTTCGCTTTCCATATGTTCATTGCGTACGATCCGGACCGGCGCAGAGGTCCGGGTCTCAACCCCCGTCAAGACGGCTTCGGCCTCTCCGAAGCCTTTGATCTTCCGGTCAAAATCCCGCAGCGCCTCCTTCATAGTGGCTATCACATAAGGCGGCAGGCATCCGGCCATATCCGCCGGCTTGACACCGGGCAGGTAGCTGGGCTTGATCCGGCTAATGCCGCTTGAAGCATTGCCCTTCATAAAGTCGCCCACCAGCTGGACCGGTGCCCGGTAGCCCCCTCCGCCCAGCTGATAGGCCCTGGCCTCCCAGTTTCTCTGGTATGCGATTCCCGCCAGGGGATGGGTGCTGCCAAAATCCTCCGGTGAAACCGAAACCACAAGGGCGCTGTTGGCATTTTCCCGGTCCCGGCTGTATTCACTCATTCCGTTTGTCACCACCATGTCCTTTTCCGACGCAGCAGCAACCACCATTCCGCCGGGACACATACAGAAGCTGTATGCCGACCGCCCTGTGGTATTGCTTCTGAAGGTCAGCACATAATCCGCCGCCCCCAGTGCCGGGTGACCGGCAAACCGGCCGTATTGAGCCTGATCGATCATCTGCTGCCGGTGCTCGATACGGACACCAATGGAGAAAGGCTTGGGTATGACGGCAACGCCTCTGTCATGCAGCATTTGATAAGTGTCCCGTGCACTGTGCCCAAGGGCTGCGATGATGACATTGGACTCGATCCGCTCATTTTCATTGACTATGACAGCCTTAGCGGCTCCTGCCTCAATGACAACACCCGTCACTCTGGCATCAAAGCGGACTTCGCCGCCCAGACGGATGATGCTGCTTCTGATGTTCTTTATGACCGGCTTTAAAATATCCGTGCCGATATGAGGTTTGTTGATATAGAGTATTTCAGCCGGCGCTCCGGCTTGTACCAACCGCTCCAGAACGATGCTGCAGCGGCTGTCCTTGCTCCGCGCCGTCAGCTTGCCGTCGGAAAAGGTACCGGCTCCCCCCTCGCCGAATTGGATATTGGAGCCTTCGTCAAATTGACCGGACTGGAAGAAACCCTCGATATCCCTTGTTCTCCTGTCCACATCCGCGCCCCGCTCCAATATCAAGGGCTTGTATCCCCGTTCCGCTAAAATTAAACCGGCAAATAATCCTGCCGGTCCGCTTCCAATGATAATTGGCCTGTCTTTTATTTTTTCTGTCCCGCCAGGGAGTTTCTCCAACAGACCGCGGGCAGCTTCAGTGTCCTCCGGCTGCACCTCAATATCCTTCTGGTTATTAAGTCTCGATATGCCATAGCCCTGCGGTAAAGTCACCTGCACAGAGTAGACAAACTGGATTCGTGATTTGTCTCTTGCATCCACAGACTTCCGCAGAATTCTCAGCTCAGGTATTGCGACCGGATCCAGCTTAAGCCGGGCAGCAGCCAAGCGCCTGACGCCTTCCGTTTCCGGCTGCTCCAGGTATGCCTCTATGGACTGCTTCAGATTGCTTATTTCTATCTGCATCAAACCACTCCGTCAAGTAAATTCCTCACATATGCATCTAACTCCGCTAACTTCTTAAACCGCTACTGCTTCTTGATCGTGACAACGGCTTGCCTTGATGAAACATCGATTATACCCAGTTCGGCGGGTACCTCTAGTTCTGCA
This sequence comes from Calditrichales bacterium MX18-03, assembly GCA_021083345.1. Classification (GTDB taxonomy): domain Bacteria; phylum Bacillota; class Clostridia; order Lutisporales; family Lutisporaceae; genus JAJGRE01. The sequence continues at coordinate 663,617 of JAJGRE010000002.1, forward strand.
TTGATGGTGTGCGTACCCTCACCGATGCCGGACAAGTCCAGAAACGCCTTCAGATTACCGGGTGCCTGGTTGACGAGGCTTTCCGGACCGGTCAATACCAGCTGGATATCCGATTGGAGGCTCTCCACCAGAAGACCGGCGTCCAGATTGGCGTACTCTACGGTCTCCAGCTTGACCTGCTTTGTAATGACAGGCTCAATCACCAATTTGATCTTGGTATTCTCGTTCCTGTTGACCAGTTCAACGCCTTTCGGCAGCACCAGCCTGATCTCGTTTTCTATGGCTGCGTTCTTGTTTGTCACATCCACCGCTTCCGTCTGAACCGTACTGATGCCCTCCAGGAGCTCCGCCTTGCCGGTAACCAGTATTTCAGCCGGGAAAACCGCGGTCTGGGTGATCACATATCCGGAAGCAGGCTGGCCTGTTATAACGGGCTCTATTTTCATTCTCTTGGTGTTTTCAATGGGAATACTGATTTCAACGGTGCTGGGGTCTATGTTTACGGTAGTCACGTCCTTGCCGTTTTCATCAAGCAGCCGGACAGGAAGGATCTTCTTGACCTCTGCCGTGACACTGGCAATATCCACATCCACCCTGACGGTTTTAACCCGGTTGATCTGGGACTCGGCTCCCGAAAGCACCACATCGGCAGGAATGCTGACCGGTGCCATGGCAGCCAGACCTTGTGACGGATTTCCCATGACATTGATCTGGACGGGCATCTGCACATTGATCTTGTTCTCCAGCATCAGCTTCAAGCTGTTGGGTGTCTTGGAAAGGAGATTGATGCCATCAGGCAAACCCGTAATATTGATATTGACGTAATTCTCCCCTACTGCCCCAAGCCCGCTGAGGTCGGCAGCCGCAGTCACTGTTGCGCTGTTTATCTGATTCAATACGTTATTTTTACCCTTCAGTTTCAAAGCAACCTTAAAGCTGCCGGGATCTTCCATCATGATGATATTATTCCGCTGCAGATATTCCTGATTCAATAGCTTTACCGGGAGGGTCAGTTCCTTTGTCATGACCGGGTTCTGCTCGGTAATGACGTAGAACCATACCAGCATTGCAAAAATGACGGATAGGATTCGGATGGTTATGTCTTTTTTTAAGATTTCATCATTCATTTTTCGCACCCCATTTCATCATCCATAAGGGCTGCTTGACATCCTTGGTCTTCTGGCTGCTTTTGATGATTTCCTTCAGGGACTTTGTATCTAGGTATCTTGATAGTCTGCCCAGCTTGGCAAAGGATATGACGCCGGTCTCTTCCGATACGATGATGACCAGGCAGTCTGATATCTCAGTGACGCCCATGGCCGCCCGGTGCCGTGTGCCCAGTTCCTTGCTGAGGCTCTGGCTTTGAGTCAGCGGCAGAAAGCAGCCTGCAGCCGAGATCCTGTTCTTACGTATAATGACGGCTCCGTCATGCAGCGGGGTATTGGGTATGAATATGTTAGCCAGCAGTTCGCTGGTAACCAGAGAGTCGATTTTGGTTCCTGTCTCGATATATTCATTCAGGCCGGTTTCCTGTTCCAGAACGATGATAGCGCCGATCTTGTTCTTGGAAAGGTGGGTAACGGCAATATTGATCTCATCCAGCATATTGTCCATTTCCTTTTCCAGAAGCTCCGTCTTGACAAAGAAGCGGCCCCTTCCCAAGTGCTCCAATGCGCGACGCAGCTCGGGCTGAAATATGATCAGAATGGCGATTACCCCGACGGTCATGGCGTTCTTCAACAGCCAGTATACGGCGTGGAAGCCTAGAACCTCACTGAGCTTGGTGGCTACAATGAGCATAACGATACCTTTTATCAGCTGCTCCGCCCTTGTTTCCTTTATTAAATTCATCGCTTTGTAGATTATAACGGCGATTATCCCGATATCGATATAGGTATTCCACATTTTCAGATATGGGAGCAGCTCCTTCAGCTCATCCACGCAAACTCACCCCTGGCCTTGCAATTTTTTTCATACTTAAATTATATTATAAATTTCCAATCAGTTTATATTAAAAATAGATTACAAATTCTTAAGAAGCGTATAGAAAGCGTTTAGAAGAAAATGTGCGTGAAAAGCTGATCGATGAGCACCAGGCCGCCCAAGGCAAACACATAGTAGGCAAAGCCTCTCAGATTACCTCTCTTCAGGATGCCCAGCATGAACCGGATGGACAGGTAGCCTGCTGCAGCTGCAGCAATGGTTCCTGCTGCAAGGGGAAGGATATTGAAGCCGGCGCTACCCGTTTCCATCATATCCTTGAACTGGAACAGCGCACCCCCAAGGATTGGCGGGATGGAAAGCAAAAAGGAAAACTTAGCCGCAAATTCCCTGTCCAGGTTCCGCAGTAATGCACCGGATATTGTCAACCCGGACCTGGATATGGCTGGAAGGATGGCAGCTCCCTGCATGACGCCGATGAATGCTGCATCCAGATAGCTGGTCTCCCGGACGCCCTTTCGTCCCCTTCCGAGTTTCTCGGCGAATATAAGGATACAGCCTGTGATGATGAATTCAACACCCAGGGTGCTCCCTGTTTTGTAAAGGCCTGTAAAGAAGTCTTCAAAGGTAAAACCTATGATGGCTGTGGGGATCGTACCTGCTATCAGCAGCCAGGTCAGCCTCTGGAAGGGCTTTTTCAGGAGTGTCAGGATATCCTGCCAGAATACCGTTAAGACTGCAAAAAGTGTGCCGATATGTACAAAGGTATCAAAAACCAGCGTCGGTTCATTTATTGCCAATATCTTTTGAAAAAGCACCAGATGGCCTGAACTGCTGATGGGGAGAAACTCTGTCAGCCCTTGTACAATTCCGAGAAAAACAGCTTGAAAAATGTTCATCGTCTACCTCCGCTAACCAACTGGCCCGGTGATGCATTTCACTCCGGGCTTCATTTTATTTTCGTCTTAAATTATAACACAGTAACGAGCGGAATAATTCTTACTTTTTTATTAATTTGAGAATAAAATACTGCTAAGACGTGTATCAGAATATTTCCTTCATATACCGGATTCCTGCCGCTATCGCTTCTCTTTTTTCCCGCTCCAGCGCCTGCAGCTTGACATCCAGGGCTGCGATGAAGGCTTCTTCCATGCTGTACAGGTATTCTTCACCGGCTTTGGTCAGCCTGAGCAGCACGACACGGCGGTCTTCCCTGGAGAAGACACGCTCCACCGCCCCTTCCTCCTCCAGTCTGTCCACCATACTGGTCAGGCTGGCATGGCTGACCTTGGTTTCGCAGGAGATATCCCCCATCTTGCAAGGCTGCAGCCGCTTCAGCATCAGGAGCGTCTTGTACTGCGGCAGTGTAAACTTGAAATCATCCCTTTGCACCGTTACTTCATTGAAGCGCGCCTTGGTCCAAAGACCCATTTGCATCATCAGCACATTCATTCCATCCGCCAGAATCCTGGTATCCTTCTCCATATTTATTCCTCCGCCATCGCAATTTCGGCTGACCCGATCACATTCTTTTGCTTCCATCTGCCGGTTGCATAGTATGCACCGTTCATGGCACTGCCCAGGAAGAAGCTGATGGGGAACGCCAGCCAGATGCCGTTGACGCCCAAGGTTGTCATTCTGGACAGTACATAAGCGATAGGCACCCGGATGACCAGGAAATTGAATGCGGTGATCAGCGCATTGGCCCATATGTCTCCTGCACCCCTCAGTATGCCTGCCAGAACAAAGCTGAAACCCATGAACAGATAACCTGCCGATGCGATTTTCAAGTAGGTGACGCCCAGATTGATAACCTTCTCATCGTTCAGGAACAAATGTAGGGAAGCCCTGCCCACCGTAAAGACGAAAAGGATGGTAAGTCCGGAAAGGATTGCTGTCAGCAGCATTCCATTTTTCAGTACATCCTTGACTTTTTCCTTCTTTCCTGCGCCGATGCATTGCCCTGTCACCGTTGAAGCAACCAGGCTGATGCTCATTGCCGGAAGCATGGCGAAGCTGTCTATTTTTGATCCGGCTCCAAAAGCTGCAACCACATCCGTACCGAAGCCGTTTATGATACTGCTCATGGCCATGATGCCGAAAGATACGATAAACTGCTGTACGGCTGAGGGTACGCCCAGCTTGAGGATCTTCATCATGATATCCTTGTCAAACACCATATCCGACGGTCTGAAACTGATCAGATGGCCTTTTTTATCCAGGTATATAACACTTAGAATATAGGAGACTCCTTGGGCTATCACGGTAGCAAGTGCAGCACCTCCTACGCCCATAGCCGGAAAGGGACCTACGCCTGCAATGAAAACATAATCCAGAACCGCATTCAAGAAAGTGGCGACTATCAGGAATACCGTGGGCGTCTTGGAATCGCCGAGACCCCTCAAGATGGCACTGGTCATGTTGTAACCGAACATGAAGATCAAGCCGGCCATAATGATAACAAGATAGCTGTTTGCTGCATCCAGTATGTCAGCCGGCGTGTTCACCAGGGTCAGAAAGCTTCTGCTGAAAACCACACCGATAATGGACAGAATAATGGCACAGGCACCAAGAAAAATCGTCGTGGTGCTGATCGTCCTTTTGATCATGACTTCGTTTTTTGCGCCTGCATACTGTGCGACCAGGATGGAAGCGGCCATGGTAAAGCCCAGTATGGCAGAAATCAGAATGAACATAATGGGAAATGAAACGGATACTGCCGCCAGAGCACCTGTCCCCAGGTATTTGCCGACGATCATGCTGTCAACCCAGTTGTACAGGTTTTGCAGCACGTTGCCCAGCAGCATGGGCAGTGAGAAAAGCAGCATGCTCCGCATCATATTGCCTTGGGTCAGATCCTTGATTGCTGTGTTGTTTTTCATCATAACCTCCTGTGATTGCCTGTTACCTATCTGTCAGATAGTGTATGTAGCAGGGTCTGTAGTCTATTCTTGTACATTTTATATTGTATAGCTATTTGTTTAGCAAATCAAATATTTAATTATTCTAAATATTTGATTTGCTAAATTTATTAATTTAAAAAGACTATAGTTACTCCTATATGATATGCTCCCTTCAAAGTAGACAGATGAAATAAAAAACATCTGAAAACTTTGAAGGGAGTATTTTTATGCCGCAAAAGGGACGATTACCTGTAGAAAGGAAAATAAAGATCGTTGAAGACTACTTGGCCGGGAAGGAAGGAATTAGCTCTATATGTGAAACAACAGGGATCAGCCAGACTATACTAAGACAATGGGTACGATTGTATGAGACGCGGGGTATAGAAGGCCTGGTACCAACTGCAAAGGACCGGAAATACTCTGCTGAACTGAAAGTGATGGTAGTAAAAGAGTATATAGCAGGAGATATTTCTATAGAAGGGCTATGCCGAAAATATGACATTACAGATCCTCAGATTGTACGAAGATGGATAAAGAAGTATAATGACCATAAAGAGTTCAGAACACCAAAAAGTGGGAGTGAAATCTATATGGTCAATGGACGCAAAACTACCTGTGAAGAACGCATAGAGATGGTGAGTCACTGCATTTCCAATGGAAAGGACTATGGCAAGACGATTGAGAAATACCACGTATCCTACCAGCAGATTTACAGTTGGGTACGAAAGTACGAAGAACACGGTGTGGAAGGGCTCGTCGATAAGCGCGGTAAGAGAAAACCATTGGAAGAGATGAACGAGGTCGAGCGCCTTCGTGCGGAAGTTAAACTGTTAGAGGCTGCGAACAGACAAAAGGATATGGAGATAGAGATATTAAAAAAAGTTCAGGAGGTAGAAAGGAGGCGGGACTGAACGGCGTCAGGCAGGAATGTCTATATGTTGCAGTTACTGAGTTACATAAAGAGAAAGGTTATCCTATTGAAAGGATCTGCCGAATCTTAAATCTGAACCGGTCATCATACTACAAGTGGCTCAGCCGCAGCAAGAGTGCGCGAGAGGAAGAGAGCGAAGATTTGCTACATAAGATTGGATATATATATGCCGAATTCAACGGGATTTATGGATACCGCAGGATAACAGACGAGTTGAACAACCAATGCAATACCCAATACAACTACAAGCGAGTTTACCGTTTGACGAGGATCGTAGGGCTAAAGGCTGTCATCCGTAGAAAGCGTCCGCAATACCAGCGCTCCACACCGGAGATTACGGCAGAGAACATTCTGAACCGTAAGTTTACAGCAGATAAACTCAACGAGAAATGGCTAACCGATATAACAGAATTCAAATATGGAGCCAATGAGAAACTGTATTTGAGCGCAATCCTCGACCTTAAGGACAAGGGTATTGTTTCATTTGCAATTGGAAAACGTAACGATAATCGCCTTGTATTCGATACGTTTGATCTGGCTGTAGCCAAATATACTGACGCCCATCCGCTATTTCATAGCGATCGGGGCTTTCAGTACACCAGTCGGCAGTTCAAATCTAGGCTGGATAATGCCGGGATGACACAAAGCATGTCCCGTGTGGGGCGCTGCATTGATAATGGGCCAATGGAGGGGTTTTGGGGCATCCTAAAGTGCGAGATGTACTATCTAAACAAATTTGAGGACTATGACAGCTTAGCCACATCTATTGAGCATTACATCCAATTCTACAACTTTGAGCGTCGTCAGAAAAAGCTAGATCATCTAGCGCCTATGACTTACCGACAGCTGCTCGAAAATGCAGCATAAAAAACTGGATTCCGTTTGTTGACGAAATCCAGTTCGATCGTTTTTCTTTTTTGTCCTGTCTACTTGACAGGGGGCAGTTCAATAGTCTCTGCATGCTTCTTAGAATTTTCTTCCGATCTGCTTGCGGATAATATCAGCAATGACTTGCTTTGCACCTGTCTCCGGCAGTGAAGCTGCGCTTTTCAGCGCTTTGTCGATATATTTTTCGGCGATTTTTTGCGCCCGCTCCAAGGACTGAGTCTCAACAAGCACCTGCCTGAGCATTTCTCCTTTGTCATCCGGCAGCCTTTCTATGGCGTCAAGGGCTGACTTCCGCTGCTTGGACCGCAGCGCATAGATCACCGGGAGTGTATATACGCCTTGCAATGCATCGCTGAAAAGCGGTTTACCCACGGTGGTCTGCTCCCCATTAAAATCCAGAAGGTCATCTACGATCTGAAAAGCCATACCGATCTGGTGTCCCAATATGCTCAGCTTGCTGACCAATCCGGCCGGACAGCCCGCCAAATGGGCACCTGTACCAAGGCTGACCGCAAAGAGAGCGGCTGTCTTGCCGCTGATTCTTCTGAGATACTGCTTGACAGAAACACCGGTGTCATACCGCTGCTCGTTTTGTGCGATTTCGCAGTCGCATATGAATGCCATGCCTTTTGCAACGGTTTTGACCAGTTCCGGCTCCACCAGATCCCCCACCAGTACAAAGGCCCGGCTGAAAAGAAAATCGCCTGCATATACCGCTATATCTTTTCCCAGGGCGGATTGAAGTGTCTCACTTCCCCTTCGCAGTCTTGCATCATCAATGATGTCATCATGGACCAGGGTTGCCATATGGACGACTTCTATTGCTGCTGCTGCGGGAATGATTCTCTCGCTTTTGTAATCGCCGAAGGCGGCACCCAGAATGACGCAGGCAGGTCTCAGTCGCTTTCCGCCGCTTTCCGTTAATCTGAGCAAGGCAGCTTCAACGGTCTTGTTTCTGGTTTTTAAAACTCTTTTCAGTGTATCCTCAACCTTTAAAAGCTCTCCCGGCAAAAAAGCGTCATGCCACATCTCCATCACTTCCAATCTTCAGTATATGCTTCATGGGCCCAACTGCATATTTCACCGCAAAGCCTATGAAAAGACCTGTTATCACCGCTGAAATCAATAAAACCGGCAGATAAAGAAACAGCCTGGCATTCATGACGATCAGACTGGCTACTGCAATCTGCCCGAAGTTATGAAAGACGGCCCCTACGACACTGATAGCCGGCAAACTGAAAAGCTTCCTGTAATACTTGTACATCAATGTCATGGCAAAGGTACTCAAATACCCGCCTGCAATGCTGTATAGGAAAGAAGAAATACCTCCGCCGAAAACCGAACCCAGGAAGGTCCGCAGCGTAACCACCAGCAGCGCTTCCTTGCCTCCAAAAATAATAATGGTTATAAGGGTGATGACATTTGCCAGCCCCAGCTTGATTCCCGGCACGGGAACAGGTACCGGAATCATCCTCTCTATTATGTGTAGTATCAAAGCCTGGGAAACCAGAATTCCCAAAAGGACCATCTTTTTTGTTTTACTCACGTCTGCACCTCATCATTCCCGTTAATACGAAACATTGTCAACCTGGGAATTGCCCTTTCCTTCTATAAAAACAACGACCTTATTGGGCAAGCAGACAATGCTCTGACCGGTCTTGTCAATGGTCCCGGTCTTTTGGCAGAGCTTGTCTGGACAGATGACATTTTCCACATGCACACCTTTGCCGTCTGCAACGATATCGATGAACCGCTTCTCATCCAGCTCGATATGGAACGTCTGCCGCTTCATCCCCTTGTTGAAGGGCGTTCTCTTGTATGGTTGTCCATCAACTTGAATGACAATCTCCCCGCCGCTCCCGCTGTCCTTTATTTGCTCCAGGCCGAACCAGGCAAGACCGGCCGCTATCAGAATCACAAGAATGACGATATCGCCTTTTTTAAACTTCATTTCATCACTCACTTCACTTGGTATTATACGACATCATTTTTGCTCAGCACTATTATAACATGAATTTTTGTTTTATAATATTATAAGACATAATCTTAATTAATATTTAATTGTAGTTTTGTCGTCAATGCTGTTTTTTTCTGCATTTATATACAGCATCCCTGCTTTATGATTGCATTTTACCTGCCTTTTGGGTAAAATAAGCACTAGAAAAGATGTTTAAGGAGGATCCGCTTTGATTTATAAAAAAAGATTTGCCCTGTTGCTTGCAGTCCTGATACTGTTGCCCATGCTTTCCGGCTGCGAAGCCGCAGAGACGCCGGCACCTGCATCGACACAACCTTTGTCGAAGTCCGCTTTCCTGTTGGGAACCTATGTCGATATATCTCTATTTGATAAGCTGGATGAAAAAATCATCGACAAGGCATTTGACCGGATTGCAGAAATAGAAGCAAAAATGACGATTAATAATGCCGAAACCAGTGAAATCATCAAGCTCAACGAGGCATCGGGCACCGGTGCTGTCAAGTTAAGCCCGGACACATACCTGGTGGTCGAAAGAGGCAAATACTACTCCGAGCTTACCGAAGGCAAATTCGATATTACCGTCGGTTCTATCGTGAAGTTGTGGAATATCGGAACGGATTATGCAGCCGTTCCTGAAGACAAGGTAATCCGTGATACGGTGAAGCTGGTGGATTATCAAAAGCTGCAGCTGAAAGCCGCCGACCATTCCGCAATGCTTCAGGAAGCCGGTATGAAGGTGGATTTGGGCGCCATCGCAAAGGGCTATGCAGCGGATGAAGCAGGCCGGATCCTACGGGAAGAAGGCGTCAAGCATGCTATCATCAACCTGGGCGGGAATGTCCTGACCGTAGGAGGCAATCCCAATGGAAACCAATGGAAAATCGGCATCCAGGATCCTTTCAACCCCCGCGGAGACTATCTGGGCATCGTGCCTAGCCAGGATAAGACCGTTGTAACCTCAGGAACCTATGAAAGATACTTCGAGCAAAACGGAAAAAAATATCACCACATCCTGAATCCCGAGACCGGATATCCGGTTGAAAACAACCTTCACAGCGTATCCATCGTCACCGAAAAGTCCATCGACGGTGACGGCCTGTCCACCACCTGCCTGCTGCTGGGTGTTGAGGAGGGCATGAAGCTGATTGAAAAACTGGATCATGTTGAAGCCATTTTTGTAACCGGAGATAAAAAAGTCTACGTATCCTCAGGTCTGAAGGATATATTCCTGCAGACAAGCAGTGACTTTACAATCGTGAACTGATTAGAACGGTCAGCACACTGGATGTGCTGACCGTTGATTTTTCATAGTACAGGAGAATATAAATGACTGTACTATGGGGGATGCAAGGGGAGTGATGCACATAGGGTTCCATAGCGAAAAAAAGTGCGTCGTGAGTCGCCTTTTTTATTCAAAAGGTATGATCCCCAGCAGGTCATAGCATGCCGCATCAATGCGCGTACCGGCTTTCAGCCCGTTTTCCTTGCGGAATCGCTGCACAACCGCTTCCATAGCTTCATCATAGATGCCGTTTGGCTCTTGATCAAGATAACCCCATTTTTGAAGCCTTCGCTGTACCTCCATCACATCTGAGCCACGGTCTCCGGGTTCCAGGGTTCTTAATCCGTCACCGAAGGGACCCAGTGCCCCGCCGTATACCTCGACGACCGCACCATTTTCCAGATATGCCGCCAGTTCGCTTACTTCCTTGTTGTACATGCGGATGCTCCCCTCAGATGAGCCCCACCCCACACTGCCGGGATCCAGCGTACCCAGTATGTGGTACCTGCCCCAAGGAACATTAAGTCCCAGCCATTTTCCGCCAAGGCCTTCACCCCATTCCGCTTTGGAGGAAACCTTCCAAAGACCCAAGGGTGAGGGTGCATCCTCATTCCCAGTGGAAACCTTGTAGGTCTTTAACAGCTCATCCGCCTTATATACCCGCAGTTCATGCTGCGGCACGTCCACAAATACAAAGTATTCTTTGGCTTCTGCATATTCCTTTATGCAATGCATTTCCCACTGCTCGTATGCATTATCAGCTTTATCACGGATGTTGTATATGTACACTTCAGATACCAATCCGGCCAAAAAAATAAGCAGAATCAATCCGCCCAATATTCTCCTCAAGGCGACCCCCTCCATATACGATATTAAAGCGGTAATGATGACAAATCTTTATTGTAACGGATAATATGTATAAGCTCGTATTGTATAAAGATACGCCATTATACATATCACCGTTATAGCTGTAGATTTGCCATCATAATTTTCTACTACGCTTTTATATAATATATGCTTGGGGGTCAGTCCAATTTCCCTATAAGTATTAAGTTTATCCTTTATCCCGCCGCAGGACTCTCAGGATCTCTGTCTCATAGCAGTTTTTGAGCCCGCTCAGAAGCTCTATTCCTCCATCGCAATATTCGTTGACGGTCAACGGCAATTGCGCGGCAAATACCTTCCTGAGACCCGGATTATGATCCATCCTGCCTCTGATTTCAGCCTTCATCCGGTAAATCAGACCCATTTCATAGGGGCTCTTGAGCCTTTTTGCGTATTCCTCCGCCCGCAGCAGGCTTTCCAGCGCCTCCCTGTATTTGCCTTCTCCCACCAGAAGCAGCGCCATATAGCCTTCGGCCGTAGAACGGCCCAGCAGCGTATCCATCTGCTGATAATTCCGGATCGCCCTGGCGAAATAGTCCCGCGCCCGGTTGTAATCCCCCATATCAAAGGCTGCCAGGCCTGCATTGGTATTAAAAAGGGTCATTCCTTTGAACACCTTTTTTTCATCGCAGATTTCCATCGCCCTGTCATAGAAATGCAGTGCACTGGAAAATTTCATATTGTAGCGCCGGATCTCCCCCATGTAATTGTATGCAGCTGCAATATTCAGGGCATAACGGTCTTCTTGCCTGTTCAGCCCCTCAAAGATATGAATGGATTGCTTCAATGTCTCTTCAGCCTCTTCATAGTTCTGGCTCATCAGCTTTTGCAGTCCTTGCAGCCTCAGCAGGATCCCCCTTTCCTTGATCTGATGTCTTGCTTCGGCGAGAAGCAGCCCTTTTGTGATGTATTCCTGCATCAACTCAGTGTTGTGCACCTGTATACCGTAATAGATCATCTGCCGGTAACCTTTCAGCAAATAAACATCATCTCCGGCTTTTTCCGCACACGCAATCATTTTCAAGATGGCATCCACGCCCTGCCGGTATTCTCCTTCCTGTATGCAGAACCTGCCCTTGGTATGATAGAAAGCAATTTCCAGCCCGTTAATCTCTTCACTTCCGCCGCAGTCCTTCCTCACCTCGATAAGCTGCTGCTCCAGATCCTTCAGCAGTCTCAGGGACTCCTCCTGGTTCATGCTGGTGCCTTCCGGCATATCCTCTTCATTCAGCACCGGAAAAAGCTCATGACTGAAATCCGAATAATCGTTCAGGTTCTTGATGCGGTATTTAAGCGCCGCCAGCTTGTTTCCGCCTTTTGAAAAATGGTAGATCAGTTTTGAGTAGATATACTTGTCCCGGTAGTCATTCTTTAGCCGCTTTTCCAAGATCTGGCCTACCCGGTTATGAAGGATCTTCCTCCTGGCGGTGGACAGAAGCCCGTATATATACTCCCGCAGCTTGTGATGTGTGAACTCAAAATAAATCTCCTCACCCTGTTCATACTCTTTTATGATGTATTTCAGCTGCAGCTCTTCCAGTGCGTCCAGCAGCGCCAGCTCGTCCTTGCCGCTTATCGCCAGCAGCAGCTCCAGATCCACCTTGTCAAAGAACAAGGCTGCAATGTGCAGCAGCTTCATACCTGCCTCTGATATGCCGATGATCCTGCTCTTCAGGATGTCCTGGGCCTTTCCCGATATCTCACCCACATCACCCTTTTCTTTTACGGTATTCAGGAGCTCTGCCAGAAAGAACGCATTTCCCTCCGTCTCGTGGTAGATCTGTTCCTGCGTTTCCAGCGTCAGCCCATGCTGAGGCAGCGCCTGCTCTATAAACTCAGCCACCTCTTTTTTATTGAATCGTTCAAGAAAAATTCTTTCCAGCAGCTGCTCCTTGGCCAAGGCCGTTATCAGAGCATCCATTTTTCTGCCGTAGCTGTTCCTGCAGGTGGCAACCAGCAAAAGTCCGCTACCCCCCAGGCTTCTCAAGACAAAGCCGAGAAGCCGCATGCTCATGCTGTCCATCCAATGCAGATCCTCCACAACCAGAAGCAGCCGCCGGACCTTGGAAGCCCGCTTCAATATTTCCAATACCGCATCTTCCGCCAGCCGGTATTTCACACGGTCGATACGCTCTACCGGGTTGACGCCTGCGGGTATATCTGCCGGGTCAAAAATAGGAAACAGCTTCACAATGATATTTTTCCAGTAATGGGGAACCTCGATACGGTTGGTGCGGAACAGCTCTGCAAGCAGTGAAAAAATGTGGTTCCAAGGCTTCAGCGGATAACTTTCCTCTGCTTGATAGCAATTGGTCTGCAGCACAAATACGTCATTCCCATCCACATATTCCAGAAACCTGTCCTTCAATCGGGTTTTCCCTACGCCTGCTTCCCCTACCAGCAGAACAGACCTGCCCTTTTGTCCGCTCCGAAAGCCTTCATACTGTGCCTGCATTGCCTTGAACTCAGTACTGCGCCCATAAAAAAAGGCTCTGCTTTTTTCTTTTCCTTTTCCTGCATCCTCCAACTTCTGCCCTGCAAGCACCCTGGCATAGATCAGCCTGGTTTCCTCGTTGGGTGCAATGCCCAGCTCCTGCTCCAGCAGCGCTGCCAGCCGATTATACAGCTCTGCTGCTTTGTGGTAAGCACCCAGGCTGCCGCAGCATTCAATCATGATCTGATATGCCTTTTCATCAAAGGGGTCTGCCTCCAGAAGGAGCTTTCCGTAGTAATCGATCCGCTTTGTCTCCTTATCCCGCTGGCATGCCTCGATCCGCTCATATAGCTTTGCCAGGTAAAGGTCACGGTACTGCTCCCTTGTCCGGAACATCCAATCCTCGAACTTTTCCTCGCCTTTCAGTAAAAATCCCTGAAGGAACTCTCCCTTATAGGCATCAACAGCAGCCTCATCATCCCTCAGGAATACATGAAGATCCGTTGAAGTCTTGACTTCATGATTGAACATGACAACGGATTTCTGAGGTGACACAATGATGTCCATATCAAAGGCCTTGCGGATCTTATACATGGCATGACGCAGGTTCTTCCGCGCCGTTTCCTCGTCCTCTTCTCCCCAGAGCAGGCCGGCCAGCTCGTCACGCGTTGCCTGCCCCTTCACCAGCAGGTAATAAAAAAGCGCCTCTGCCTTTCGGAAGGGAAAGACCACCTGAACCCCTTCCTTCAGCACCACCGGGGACTGCAGCAGCTTTACCACTATGGAACTCATTCTATCACCTCCTGAAGCATTCCAGGAATATTATATCATACGTAACTATCCGCAAAAAGCAAAAGCCGGAAGGGGGTCTCAATTCCTTCCGGCCTATGGCCATACAAAAGTCTATAATACGACTTTTGCCAATATCTCTTTTTCCCTGCTCACTGCATTTGCTTCTAAAGCTGCTACCTCTTTACCCACTTCATCCACAAAACTCTGATCCTTAATGGAGCCCAGGTTGATCTTGACGTTGTAGAGGGCTGACAATACGGCTGTTCTCGCCATCATGGCAGCAACTGCGCCATCTGTCACAGCGTTCTTGTTCCCCCTCTCAACAACGGCTTCGATGCTGTCCATCAGGTCGAAAGCGTCCCGAGCCACTTCCAGCGGCACCAGCGCAGCCTTTTTTGTTGCCAGCTGGATAGCTGCCTTTCTGGATTCAACTTCTTCTTCCGTTGCCTTGGGCAGCTTGAAGGCGGCCATTACCTCATTGAAGGCATCGCAATCCCGGTCTATATCTGCTACCAGCTTATTCAGCTTGGCGGTCATGCTTTCAGCAATAGCCTTCATTTCTTCTTCCATGGACTCGTAGTTCTTCTTTCCGATGGTCAGATTAGCAACCATGGCAGTCAGAGCAGCTGCCAGTCCTCCGCTCAAAGCGGCTACGCTTCCGCCTCCCGGCACCGGTGCATTGGAAGCTGTCCCCTGAAGAAAGGTCTTTATGTTCATATCTGCTAACATTTCTATTTCCCTCCATTATCTGGCTTCCTTGTCAAATACAAGGACGCCGTTTTTGATGACTTTTTCTACCGTACTGACGGCTATATGGTATGGTATGTATTTGTATGACGGGAACTCCAGGATGACAACGTCACCCTGTTTGCCTGCATCCAGGCTGCCGATGCTATCGGCCCGGCCTACGGCTGCGGCACCGTTAATGGTCAACGCGGTGATGGCCTCTTCGGTGGACATCTTCATATATAGCGTTGCCAGTGCGAAAACCAGCGGGATGGACTCGGTGAAGCAGCTGCCGGGGTTGAGATCGGTGGCCAATGCAACGGCACAGCCGCTGTCGATCATATACCTGGCCCTGGCAAAATGCTCTTTCAAACTGAAAGCCGTACACGGCAGCAGAGTTGCTACCACGCCCGCTTCCGCCATGTCTGCCACGCCTTTGTCAGATGCCTGCAGCAAGTGGTCCGCAGAGACTGCGCCCAACTCGGCTGCCAGCTCCGCTCCGCCTAGCTGCACGATCTCATCGGCATGGAGCTTTAGCTTCATCCCCATTTCCTTGGCCTTGGACAGTAGCCTTCTGGACTGCTCTACCGAGAACACGTTTTTCTCACAGAATATATCGCAGAACTCTGCCAGCTTTCTTTCCGACACTGCCGGCAGTACCTTTTCTATCAGATAATCAATGAATTCGTCCTCCCGCCCTTTATAATCCTTAGGTACGGCATGCGCACCCAGAAAGGTCCTGACTACATCGACGGGATGCACTTGATCCAGCTCCTGCATAACTTCCAGCTGCTTGATCTCGGTGTCGTAGTCCAGTCCATAGCCGCTCTTGCCCTCCACCGTGGTTACGCCAAAGGACAGCATGGAATCCAGACGCTTTTTGCCCACTGCAAAAAGCTCTTCCCTGGAAGCTTCCCGTGTGGCTCTGACGGAGTTGATGATGCCGCCGCCCCGCTCCATGATTTCCATATAACTATCGCCTCTGAGGCGCCAGGAGAACTCCTCTGCACGGTACCCCCCGAACACCACATGGGTATGGGAGTCCACGAATCCCGGCAGGACTGCTTTTCCAGCCGCGTCGATGACTTGGTAATCTGCTTCATCATATAGCTTCAGAAGCTCTGCTGTCGTCCCTACAGCCTTGATGATGCCGTCTTCAATTACAACTGCACCATCTAGAATGACATGAAGCTGCTGCATCTCCTTGCCTTTTTTTGCCTGAGAGCCGCTGCAGGTCACTAGCTCAGCAGCATTCTTGATCAGCAAGCACCCTTTCTTCATGGCTTACTCCATCATTCTGGCTTCGAGAACCTGCTCCATGGAGAAACTCTCTACGCCCAGATAGTATACAGCCGTGTCGATCATGGCTTCCATGGGTACCAGCCCGATGATTTCGCTGCCTACAATTGTGACACCATAACGGTTTGCTTCAAAACGGATCATTTCAAAAGCCCTATAGAGCGCTGTTTTTGTGTAGTCCGTCATGTTCATGGAAATCTGAGCGATGCCTCTGTCTTTGAGCTCAATGCCGATGGCTTTGCAATATCTTAAGCCGCCGTTGATGAACCGGACGTTCTTTGCAATTTTGTTGGCAATCTCCATGTTGTCGGTATTCAGGTTCACATTGAAGGCAACCAGCGGCATTCTGGCTCCTACGGCTGTTGTACCGGCGGTGGGGTGAATCTCGGCTTTGCCGAAATCCGGCGCCCACTCAGGCTGCTTGATCTTTTCCGCCATGCCCTCGAATTCGCCCTTCCTTATGTTGGCCAGATTCTCCCTGACCGGCTCAGAAGCTGCTTTTTCATACAGGAAGATCGGCAGGCCGTATCTTTCCGATGCTTCCCTGGCAACCTCCTTGGACAGCTCTACCGCTTCTGTCATGCTGACGTTCTTGACCGGTATAAAAGGTACAACATCGATGGCGCCCATTCTGGGGTGCTGGCCCTGATGCTTGGTCATATCGATTTCCCGGACTGCAACGCCCATGGCTTCCAGAACGGCATTCTTCAATGCTTCCGGCTCGCCCACCACGGTAACGACCAAACGGTTGTGGTCTTCATCCCGGCTGTAGTCCAGAAGCTTCACGCCATCCTTGCCCCTGAAGGGGTTGACTATTCTTTCGATCTTTTCCAAATCTCTGCCTTCGCTGAAGTTCGGAACGCACTCGACAACCTTAACAAAACTGCTCATTTTACTCCGCCTTTCTTTACTCTATTTTGTAAAAGCCTTTTCAACCAGTCCTTTGACCAAATCCTCTTTTGGTACAAAGGGAATGGTTATATGATCCGTTCCTGCAAATTCCTTATTATACTCCATGCTGGTGGTAATGGAATTCTCATTCCTTGCCCAGGCGCGCCTTGCCACACCGCCCATAACATCCCACGGCATTGCAGACTTCAGTATGTTATCCACCCGCTCGCTGCCGTCCAGCACCATGCCAAAGCCGCCGTTGATGGACTTGCCGATGCCGACACCGCCGCCGTTGTGCAGTGCGATAAGGCTCATGCCTCTGGCCGCATTGCCTGCGAAGCACTGCGTTGCCATATCGGCCATAACGTTGCTGCCGTCCTTTATATTGGAGGTTTCCCTGAAGGGTGAATCGGTACCGCTGACATCATGATGGTCTCTTCCCAGCATGATGGGGCCTACCTCACCCTTTCTCACCATTTCATTGAACTTCAATGCGATTTTGGTCCTGCCCATGGCATCCTGATAGAGGATTCTGGCCTGGGTGCCCACAACCAGCTTGTTCTTTTCCGCATCCCTGATCCAGACATAATTGTCCCTGTCCTGACCGCGCCGGTTGGGATCGATGCAATCCATTGCCATCCTATCGGTTTTTCGGAGATCCTCGGGGTCACCGCTGAGGCACACCCACCGGAAAGGTCCATAGCCGAAGTCAAAAAGCTCCGGTCCCATGATGTCCTCAACATAGGAGGGCCAGATAAAGCCGTCCTTTTCATCAATGCCGTTCTTGGAGATCTCCATGACGCCTGCGTCATAAACCGACTTCATGAAGGCATTGCCGTAATCAAAGAAGTAGGTCCCTTTTTCCACCAGAGCTTTAATCAGCTCAAAATGCCGTCTCAGGGTCTTGTCGACCAGCTTCCGGAAATGCTCCCGATCCGTCTTCAGCATGTCTGTCCTTTGCTCGAAGGTCAGTCCCTGCGGGCAGTAGCCTCCCTCATAGACCGCATGGCAGGAGGTCTGGTCGGAAAGCAAATCCAGCTTGATGTTGTTTTTTACTGCATATTCCAGAAGATCTACGATATTACCAAAGTACGCGATGGACATGGGCTCCTTTTTCGCCATATATTCATGGGCGATATCAAATACTTCCTTCAGATCGGAGGAGACCCTCTGAACCCAGCCCTGGCTGTGCCTTGTCTGGATCCTGGAGTAATCCACCTCTGCAACGATGCCCACACCATTGGCAATCTCCACGGCCTTAGGCTGAGCACCGCTCATGCCGCCGAGACCGGAAGTGACGAAAAGGTGTCCTCTAAGATCCTGGTCCTGGGGAATCCCCAGTATTTTTCTGCCGGCATTCAGCAGGGTATTGAAGGTACCATGAACGATTCCCTGTGGTCCTATATACATCCATCCGCCTGCCGTCATCTGGCCGTAGTTGGCAACGCCCATCTGCTCAGCGATGTCCCAATCCTTGGGGTTGTCGAACATGCCCACCATCAGGGCATTGGTGATAATGACCCTGGGTGCGTCGGGCTTGGATTTGAAAAGTCCCAAGGGGTGTCCGGATTCGATGACCAGTGTCTGCTCATTGGTCATGACTTCCAGATACTTCTTGATCAGCCGGTACTGCATCCAGTTTTGGCATACCTTGCCTGTCTCGCCGTAAGTGACCAGCTCGTAAGGATACAAGGCGATATCAAAGCTCAGGTTGTTGTCGATCATCACCTGAAAGGCTTTGCCTTCAATGCAGCTGCCCTTATATTGGTCGATGGGCTTGGCCTTCAAGTCGCCCTCCGGACGGAAGCGGTAGCCGTAGATCCTGCCTCTGGTCAGGAGTTCTTCCAGAAACTCCGGTGCAACCTTTTCATGCAGCGCTTCCGGGATATAGCGCAGCGCATTCATGAGCGCCACCTCTGTCTGGGCCTGCGTCAACTTGAAGCCTCTGTCCGGTGCCCTTCTCTTGCCTTCTTCAAAAGGCGGATACTCCGGCAGGACTGGGTCCAGTTTGACGGTCATAGCCTGGGAAATGTCGTAGTTCGAAACCATTCCGACTCCTCCTTCAAAACGTTAAAATAAACCGGTGATGACACCGTTTTCGTCAATGTCGATTTTTTCAGCGGAAGGTACCTTGGGCAGTCCGGGCATGACCATGATATCCCCTGTCAGGCATACGATAAAGCCGGCTCCGGCAGATACCCGCACTTCCTTAACTGTCACGTTGAAGCCCTTTGGTGCACCCAGCAAAGCGGGATCATCCGACAGGGAGTACTGCGTCTTTGCCATGCAGATCGGCAGCTTATCCAGCCCCAGCTCTTCCAGCCGCTGAATTTCCTTCTGGGCCTTGCCGGAATAGATGACGCCGTCTCCACCGTAGATTTCCTTCACAATGGTCTCTATCTTCTTTGTAATAGGTGCCTCACTGTCATACAGATGCTTGAAATCAGGCGAGCTGCTTTCCACCATCTTAACCAGTTTTTCGGCCATCTCAACGCCGCCTTCTCCACCCTTGGACCATACCTCGTTCAGAGCCACCTCCACACCAAAGACCTTGCATTTATTGATCAAAAGCTGGATTTCCGCTTCGGTATCTGAGACAAAACGGTTGACTGCAACCAGCACAGGCAAACCGAACCTTCTGATGTTGCCGACCTGCTTTTCAAGGTTGGCAAAGCCTTTGTCCAGGGCCTCCAGATTTTCTTTTCCCAGTTCTGCTTTCAGGACGCCGCCGTGCATCTTCAGAGCGCGGATGGTTGCCACGATGACCACTGCCGAAGGCTTCAGGCCGCCATAACGGCACTTGATGTCCAGGAATTTCTCGGCACCCAGATCGGCGCCAAAACCGGCTTCCGTCACCAGGTAATCCCCCAGCTTCAGGCCTAGTTTAGTGGCCATAATGCTGTTGCAGCCGTGAGCGATATTGGCAAATGGTCCGCCGTGTATCAGCGCCGGCGTGTTTTCCAAGGTCTGAACCAGATTTGGCTTAATGGCATCCTTCAGGAGAAGCGCCATTGCGCCTTGTACATTGAGCTGTGATGCTGTAACAGGCTTGTTTTCATAATTATAGCCGATAATGATTCTGCCCAATCTCTCTTTAAGATCCATAAGACCGTTTGAGAGGCACAGAATTGCCATGATTTCGGATGCAACGGTGATCATGAAGCCTTCCTGCCTGACAAAGCCGTTGGCCTTTCCCCCAAGTCCAACTACGACTTCTCTCAATGCCCTGTCATTCATATCCATGACACGCTTCCAGACGATCTGTCTCGGATCGATACCTAAGGCGTTGCCGTGGTTGAAGTGGTTGTCTATTGCTGCGGACAAAAGGTTATTGGCTGTCGTAATAGCATGCATGTCACCGGTAAAATGCAGGTTGATATCTTCCATGGGCACGACTTGAGCATAACCGCCGCCTGCAGCGCCGCCCTTGACGCCAAAGACCGGTCCCAGCGAAGGCTCTCTCAGCGCAATGACGGTTTTCTTGCCGATTTTGTTCAATGCCTGGCCCAGTCCCACTGTGGTTGTGGATTTTCCTTCTCCCGCCGGAGTGGGATTGATGGCCGTAACCAGAACCAGCTTGCCGTCAGGCTTATCCTTCAGCCTGTCAAAAATGCTCAGGTTGATTTTTGCTTTGTACTTCCCGTAGAGCTCCAGCTCGTCCTCCAGAACACCCCAGTTCTCTGCGATTTCTGTAACGGGCTTCATTTTCGCCTGCTGTGCGATTTCGATATCGCTGGGTACTTTTATTTCCATATTGACCATCCTCTCTTTCCTGTGTTCTTCCGTTATTTTTCCTATTTGTATTATACAAAAACCGCCGTCACCAAAACGTCGAAAAAAAAACAACAGTGTTATTTACTGTTGTTGCGTTTTTATGCGACTGCCTGGGCTTCTTTTTCCAGGCATCTGGATGCGATCAAATAAGCTATTGCCGTACAGGTCTTCATCGTGTACCGTATATCATCCCCTATGCACTCCCTGCTGTACAAATAATCACGGTAGTTTTTCACCAGATAGTTCCGCCAATCATTTCTGTCACAGATCTCAAGCGCCTCCGCCGTGTATAAGAACTTGCCGCATAGCGTCTTCAGATCGGTTTTTGCAAGCTCCTGCGCCAGCTTATTTTCGTATATCATATGCAAAGGTATGAAACTGTAACGGTGGTGGTTGTGGGCAAAGCAGAAATAGTCCGCCACATAATGGGTTACAACACCCAGTTCAATTGAAAATGTCTTTAACGCTCCGGGTGATGTGATCAAAGCGCCATTGTACAAGGTCTCCATTGATTCTATCAGGAAATCCATTGAACAGTCCATGTAATGGGGTATGGCACGCAATCTTGGAACGATATCGGGTTTGATGCAGCCGTATTTAAAGCCGCTTTCGTCCAGTCTTATATTCAGGTTTCCGGACAGTGTTTCTGAAATGGTCTTTCCAATCAGTGTATGACTTGCCATCAGCATAATGACCGCTCCTTCCACTCGCTTATTCTTCTGCTATCATTGTAGCTTTTTTTGTCAGAAAATTGACGCTGTATGAGTTAACTTTCGGTTAACACCTTGTTATGTGCACAAGTCCCACATTCCTTGACCCTGCATTATTTTACCTGCAATTTACCTGCCTATAACCCTGCTTTTATCGCGTGATAACATATACATCATAAAATGGGAGTAGATAAGATGACTTACATATTATTAACAATCCGGAGGTTGCTATGAAAATCGCAGTTTTCACCGATACGTATTTACCGGAGATCAACGGAGTGGCCAAAACCCTTGGCAGACTTTCCAGGCATCTTGAGGACCGGGGCATCGGGTATCGCATTTTTGCTCCCGAATACAGCGGCAGTGAACCAGCTTGCGATGCAGCGTCTGACCGGCAGGAAGTAATACGTTTTCAAAGCCTGGGCTTCCTGCTCTACCCCGAAAGCCGGATGCAGGGAAAAGTCATTGTTGACGGAAGGAACATGCTGAGTATTGATAAAATGCTGAAACTAAGATTCGATTATTATCCGGTGGGCATCCGTGTTAATGCCAAGATCAGGAGCACCGGAAATGCTGCACCCGAAAGAATGAGATCGCCGCTGAGACTGGGCAGAACAAAGGCCGCACCCGCACTCAGCTGATTAAAAAACTGAGCAGATTTAAAACCTGCTCAGTTTTTTTATTTATTATTTATCTTATTTTGAATACTTGTTTGCAATGCAGAAGGCGGCGTATGCTTCCGGCTTTGTCTTGCAGTCATAGCCGCATGCTTTTACCCATCCGACAATCTCCTGGATGACGCCCACTGATGGCCCGTCTTCTCCCGCATCCACGTGGATATCGATTTCGCAGTCCACACCTTCCTGCTGCAGGAGCACGGAAAGCCTGTTTGCCATCTCCAGGCTCAGGCTGGTCTCATAGAATATCTTTTGTCTTATATTGGTGATCCTTTTTACATTCCGGATATCATAGAAAAAGATGCCGCCGCTGCCGATCCGCCATACAGCCACAACGACAACGGTTTTAGTAATGTCATAGTTCTGTGAGTCCGTGCCGACTGCGATTTTGTAAGCCCGGCTCCTGTCCTTCGATAAATAACGCTTTATAAGTCCGCACATGCCTTCAAATGAAACTTCTCCATAGGTGATGCTTTTCATAAACAATCCTCCTTCGATAAAAGTATGACTGAGGATAACAGCAATCTTCTTTCCTATTCTATTCATGTGTTGATTCCATTGTGTGAAAACTTATAGAAGTATTCTCTTATTGCTCAATATGCATTATACCTGACAGATGTTATCTCCATTTGAAATCTACGTTAAATCGTCACGAACTTGGAGCCCTAGTGCCTGTTTTCTCCATCCTTCAGATTGTCCCGCAGGAATTGGATCAGGTTGATTTCGTCCCTGCTTAGATACCTCAGACTCCGTTCTTCATCCACTACGTATTTTTTTATCAGCAGAGCGCTCTGATTCTCCAGCTCAGGAATCATTTCCTTCATCAGAATGATACAGTTGGCTACACGGTCGTCATCCATGGTGTTAAGGCATTCCATGATCTTATTATATTTTTCTGCTGCTTCCGGGTCGCCGGCTTTTGCCTTTCGTCTCAGTTCTTCAAAAAACTTCAGCATTTGGCATCTCCTTTTTTCGCACTCTAGTATTATTATAGTAAAAAAAAAGACTGATTTATTCAGTCTTTTCGGGAGACGGTTCAACTCGGGGACGGTTCTTGAATTGAATCACTGAGAGGACAGATGCTTTCTTCTCATAAAGGTTATAGGCGGCTGCATGCATACAAAGCCGAACTTTTTGTACAAGCTCTGGGCATCTGCGGTTGCAAGGGTCCCGTGCAGCTTCTCCAGAACCGGGTGGGTGATGATACATTCCATCAGGTACTTGCCGAGTCCCTTCCCCCTGTATGCCTCTTCTACATATACGTCGCAAAGCCAGTACATGACGGCATAGTCCGTCACCATCCTGGCAAAGCCTATTTGTTTTTCTCCTTCATAAATACCGATGCAAATGGAGTTCTCGACGGAGCTTGTCACTTGCTCCGCAGACCTTCCTTTTGCCCAATAGGACCGGTTGCACAAAAAGTCCCAAACCGACTCAAGCTGCAGCAGGCTTTTATCATCGCTGAACCGATATCCCTCATAATAGCTTTCCATCTGAATTCCCCCTGTCATCTTGCTTTTCCAATTCTTTACCAGTACAATTATAGTATAATATGGGATTCAGCAAGATTTCAAGCAGCATAAAGGTTATCTGTATCAGTACAGTCAGGAGGGTTTGCATATGGAAACCAAATATGAGGTTATTATGGGCCATATTAAGCTGGAAATACGGGAAGGCAGGCTCCGACCCGGCGGCAAGCTCCCTTCCATCCGGGAAATGTCCCAGCAGTTCGACTGCAACAAGGCAACGGTCATACATGCTTACGATGCACTGGAAAAGGAGCACCTGGTGTTTTCGAAACCGAAAAGCGGCTATTATTTAGTTGAAAATAAATATATGCCCGCACAGGATATGAAAAACAATCCTGTTATCGATTTTACTCCGGCGGTGCCGGATATTGAAGCACTGCCCTACATCGACTTTCAGCACTGCCTGAACCAGGCAATCGCACTGTACAAGGATAGCCTGTTCATCTATGCTGAGCCTCAGGGCCTGCCGCAGCTGCGAAAAGCACTGGAAAAGCATCTGCAGAACTTGCAGATCTTTACGAAAAGCCAGGATATCTTCATTACGTCCGGGTCTCAGCAAGCCCTCTTTATTCTTGCAGCCATGCCCTTCCCCAACGGAAAAAACAATATATTGGTGGAGCAGCCCACCTTCAGTGAAATGCTGAAGTCGCTGCAGCTCCTGAATGTCAATGCGGTTGGCATCCGGCGGAGTGTGGACGGCCTTGACTTTGCAGAACTGGAGCGTATCTTCAGGGGGGGAAGCATCAAATTCTTCTACACCATACCCCGGTTCCAGAACCCCACCGGATATTCGTATTCCAATGAGCAGAAGAAGCGGATACTGGCTCTGGCAAAAAAATACGACGTTTATATTGTAGAGGACGATTACCTGGCCGAGTTGGAGACCGATTCCAAAGCGGACCCCATCTATTCTTATGATGCCAGCAGCCGCGTCGTCTATGTCAAAAGCTATTCCAAGACACTGCTGCCCGGGCTTCGGGTTGGTTCGGTGGTCCTGCCCAGATTGCTGCAGCAAGTCTTCCTGGAGCATAAAAAAAGCTGCGATCTCAGTACCGCGGTACTGTCGCAGGGCGCTCTGGAGATTTACCTGAAAAGCGGCATGTATGAAGCCCACAGCAAAAGGATCAAAGCCTTCTACCAGGATAGAATGGCGGCGCTCAAGGAGGCAAGCCCCCTTTTAACTGAGCGGGGCGTCACCTGCCGCGTCCCGGCCGGCGGCTTTTTCGCCCTCTTTGAGCTGCCGGAGCCGCTGAAGACGGAAGCATTGGTCCGGAGCCTGGAGCGGCGCCAGGTCTTTGTGGCGGACGCCCAAAGGATGTACCTGGCCGGCTTCAGGCAGGACAATGCTTTCCGTCTCAGCATCTGCCGCACCGGCAGGGAAAAGATCGAAAAAGGGATAGGCATCATCGCCGATGAGCTGGATCAACTGGCCCGCAGCTGGCGCAATAACCGGCTAACAGGCGTGCCTGGCACCTATCTCAGCAGCGGTGTCAGATTGCCGCTATAGTAGATGCGGAGATAATGCAGCGGTCTTGTCATGGCGACGTACAGCAGCTTGACATCCAGCTCGTCTAGCTTGTAGCTGTCTTCATCCGCATTGGCTACAAATACCGCATCAAATTCCAAGCCCTTGGCAAGATGGGAAGGCACGATCACCATGCCGCTTTTGTACTCCTTATCCTTCTCGGTGATGACATGAGGCAGCTCTCCTTTGGCTTTCTTGAACCGTTCATGTATATCGATGCATTCCTCCGAGGTCTTGCAGATAACGGCCATTGACTTGAGCCCTTCCTGTTTCATCTGCTTCAGCTTCCGGGCAATGTCCTTGACGATTTCATCCCTATTGTCCATCCCGATGATTTCCACAGGGCTTCCATGCCGGATAACCGGTTTTGCCGGAATGAGCCTGGGATCCCTCAGTTTGGCTATCACCTGATTGGCTGCATCCATGATCTCCACTGTGGTTCTGTAGCTCTGCTCCAATACCAGCTCTTCGCACTGTCCTCCGAATACATGCCGGCTTACGTCCTTCCAATCCTGAATTCCCCGGTAGCCATGAATCCCCTGGGATAAGTCTCCCAGGATGGTAAAGGAGCTGTCCTTGATGATGTTCTTCAGCACATACAGCTGAAATACGCTGAAATCCTGCGCCTCATCGATAACAATATGCTTGACGGGTATTTTTTCATCAACACCATGAATCTTAAACTTCAGATACATGATAGGCGCTATGTCTTCTATTTCCACATAACCTGATCTGAGGACCTCCTCTGAGTAAGACCTTGCAAACCGAAGCACCTCCGGCTCGGCACGACCTTCAAACAAACGGTTGAACAACAGCTCGTCATAAACCATGTCCTTGTAATATTCCAAGGGATTAAGCCTGGATATTTTGGCGATATAGGACTTCACAGCCTTTTTAGCCCCTTCGCGCACCTGCCCGACTGCCTCATTTTTCTTGTCTATCGCCTTAACTATCATCTCACGCCGCTCCTCCGATTCCTCCATGTGCTGCTTGACATTGATGATGTACTTGTCGCAACGGCTCTGTATTTCCTGGATAACGCTTGCCTCGTAGGCCTTCAGCCTGTTGTTCAGGTGCTTGCGTATCTCGTCGATCCGTTTGACGATGGGCAGCTTGCGGTACTCAATCAGAAACAGCCTGTTAATCTCATCGTAGGGCAGCACCACCCGGCTGAACAGCTTGAAATCTTCTTGGGGAATGAACTTTTCCTCGATGGTGCCGATATAATCGTCGATTACCTCTTTAAAAACCATAGAACATTTTAGGCGGGATTCCTTATGCAAAAGTAAATTCCGCTTCTGCTGCGCTTCGGTATTGTTCCGGTTGACAAAAATCGAAAGCTTTTCGTTGGCATCCTTGATTTTGAACTTCTCGCCAATCAAACTCACCGCGAACTCCTCGAAAGTGGTCTGCTTGGTTTTTTCCACCCCCAGCTCCGGCAGCACCTCCGATATGTAATTCAGGAAAAACTTGGTGGGTGCTATGATCATGAAGTTCTCCGGCTTAAAGGTTTTTTCGAATAGATAGATAAGATAAGCGATCCGGTGCAGGGCGATGGTGGTTTTTCCGCTTCCTGCAGCCCCCTGCACGATCAGAGGCTTCCACATGTCGGCACGGATGACACGGTTCTGCTCCACCTGAATGGTGGATACGATTTCTTTCAAGCGGTTGTCAGCATTTGCACCGAGAGAGGCTTGCAGGAACTCGTCATTTGTCGTGATATCGATATCAAACATTTCTTCCAGCCGGCCCGTGTCAATGGAAAACTGCCGTTTCAAGAGCAGCTGTCCTGCAATGTCGCCCTCAGGGCTCCAGTAATGCGCATCTCCCAGTCGGCCTTCATAATATAAATTGGCTACCGGTGCCCGCCAGTCCACGATGATCAGCTCCTGATCCTCTTCACGGATCAGTGCCATTTTTCCTATATACAGCTTTTCGGCCGATTCCTTCTCCGCCTCCAGGAAGTCAATGCGGGCGAAATAGGGCCGGCTTCTGGCCGTCAAGAGGTTTCGAAGCTTCAACTCCGCCCGCTCCTGCAGCATACTGTTGATCATCAGCTCAATATACTGCTGGCTGCTTTCGGAGTTAAAATGCCGCTTGCCTCTTGATACTTCTTCATCCAGACGGCTTTTCCTGCCCGTCATGCTGCCGATGCTTTCTTCCACGTAGCCCAGTGTGAACCGAAGCCTTTCTATTTCCTCCCCGTATGCAGGGTGTTTTTCTGCAGGCACACGCCCACCTCCCAAAATATGTTTCTTCCATGAATCTATTTTATTCGAACCGCTGCCAATAGTGAAATCCAGCAATCCTTCAAACCTTAATCCGGCAAGCTGCCTCTGCCTGTCAACAGAATTTCTTCGGTTTTCTCTTATTATATCTCATTTTCTCTTGACAACTTCCCATTTTAACTTTAATATATAATCAGAAAATGAAGAAAGGGTTATGGTGTCGGCACTGTAACCCTTTCTTATATTATGTAAACTCAATTCATCGGACCTGGAAACACAAACCCCGGTTTGCTCATTGGGAAGACTTGCTTCTCAGATGATCCAACCGGGGTACTGTTTTTAATGCAGATTGTGTTCATATAGTGACAATATACCGCTTAGGCTTTTCAGCGCATTTTTTTCGCTGACATACAGCCTGACCTTGCCCGTCAATTTTTTGTTATATCTGATTTTCTGGTCCCTCTTGAAGAAGTTCACGATCTGGTTTCCTTGGTTCCCGGAACTGCTCACAAATTTGATACCCGCTTTCATATTGCCACCCCTTTCACTTTTACTCCAAGTGACTGCTTGCTGCTCTGTAAAGTTAATTGTACATTTACCTGTCCGCTCCTGTCAATTCCCATTTAGCATGTCTTCAACTTTTAATCGCCATGTAATATGGCTGTAACCTGGCTGAAAAGACTGGTTCAAGCGATAGACTCAATGCATTTTATGTCTTGTTGACAATCGATATGCACAGATTTGCCATAATCATGCGGTATGACTACTGTATCGCCTTTCACTGCGTGTATGATACCCTCATCAAATAATATCGCTGCGCTGCCTTCCAGCAATGACCATATCAACGGTCTTGCTTTCTGCATTTCTACCCGTGCTCCGGCATCATAGGCATAATAGGTAACGCAGAAATAAGGGCAAGTTATCAGATTCAAGCCCTTTTGAGGCTTCATATCAAAAATATTCCTGATTTCTGGCTGACTTGCTCCGAAGTCCATCACCTCAAGTGCTTTTTCCACATGCAGTTCCCTTGCCTTCCCGTTCCCATCCGTCCTTCCCCAGTCGTAAAGCCGGTATGTCAGATCGGAAGGCTGCTGCACTTCATATGCCACAATGCCTTTTCCCAACGTATGGACGGTACCGGCCGGAATATAAATGCAGTCGCCTTTTCTGACTTTGACATAATTCAAAATGCTTTCCAATGTGTTTTTTTCAATATGCATCAATAATTCTTCCCTATGAACAGGTTTTGCAAACCCATGAATAACAAATGAATCCTCACTGCATTCCAATATTACCCACATTTCGCTTTTTCCATTCATTTGCTTCTCATGCTTCTGTGCGTAAGCATCATCCGGATGCACCTGTAATGACAGGACATCATCGGAATCCAGCAGCTTTACCAGAACCCGGATCCCCTGTTCTCCCAAGGGTGTTTCCCAGCTTTCACCCATCCTGCAGCCTTCAAAAAACTTGTGATAGTGCAGCAGGCGCCTTCCTCCCCATATCCTTTCCTTCAGAACCGGCTGAGTCTTGTAAGGCAGCATCCTATCCCCCCCGGCAGTTTACCCAACATCCTTAATACAATTTATTAAGGTACAAGAAAATGTGGAACCCTGGGGGGCCGGTATAATTTTGCACGAAAAAAGCTATTGATCCATCGATAAACATTGTTGACAAACCTTGATTGTACGGTAGATATGTATAAGCCCGTATTGCAATCCTTATCAGAAAGGACTAATTGCTCGTATTATTAAAAAGTCTAACGGTTCAAAACGCTCATCCATGAGCTACGACAAGCTTTTGAACCTAGCCTGGCGTCCGTGCCAGTCTTACGGCTTTTGAATAATCCTTCGCAAAGTCCTTTTAGCTGACCGAATTGGAGATACGTCATTATACATATCACCGTTAAATGTAGGTTTGTCATACAACTGTAGTGATTACCGAATCAATAGCTTTAACCAATCATAAATCTTCTTTCTAGCTGCTTTTCTTCGTAAGATTCCTGAATATGATATAGGAATATACGCAGGGGATCAACCCTGCTGCCAGCATGGCCACGAAGAAAATCACCTGGCTTGCACTGTGATCGATAAATGCGGCTACAGCACTGACCGCACCTGCAGCTACCCACATAGGACCGGCCATTCTGTGAGTACGCCGCCACACCTCTTCACTGGCCAGTGTCCATGGAGTCTTTATTCCCACAAAGTAATTGTGCTTGATTCTCCCCATGGCATTGCCCATAAGCAGAATCAGAAGCGCTACGCCAAGCTTGACCAGTAATCCCGTATTCACCGGATAGCCCAGGGCTGCCGCCAGAATGACGCCGTGAATACCCATTATGAAGACGACCAAAATGCTTTTAAAAAACTGATAGGTGGTTTCAAAGTTTTTGTAATTTGCTTTTTTGGGGTCGATATAGGGCAGTAAAAAAAACATCAGATAAAGGCCTGTGGCAATCAACGGCTGCCCGAAGGCACCGAACAGTCTGGAGGAATAGCCGTCAATCTCTCCCTTAAAATTCCAATGGCTCGGTACACGCTCCGGCATCATGGGATATACATACAGCGAAACGGCAAAGCCCATTGCCAGTATCAACAGCAAGATCCATTCTTTTTTTATAAAGTTACTTATTTTTTTCATGTTCAACCTCACCTTCCCCTTGATGGAATAAATTAAAAAACCAGCCAACAACCTCCTGAAAGACTGTGGTATTCAAAGAATAATAGATGTTCTGCCCTTTCCGCTCATCCTGCACCAGCTGCGCTTGCTTCAGCGCATTCAGGTGATGCGAGATGCTGGGCTTTGTCATGTCGAAATGCTCTGCAATTTCGCCTGCCGTCATGTCCCGCTCTTTAAGCAGCAGGATGATGGCGCGCCTGGTTGGATCGGACAATGCTTTAAACGGTAGATTCAAAACCGACATACGATCGCCTCATCACTTTTCATAATTTAGATATTTAGATAATTATCTAAATATCTAAATCCATTATAATACAAAATTTCATTTATAGCAAGGGGAAAAAGTAAAAGGACCGAAAATCCGATCCTCTCTGATTATGTCGAAGAGATGCTGCATCCTCTCGCCAGAGAAGTTGCTACTGCCACCAGTGCCAGGACTCCAGCCGCTGTCAGTGTGAAGCGGAAGGCCCCTGTGAAAGCCAGCTCCCAAAGCTGTGCTTCAGACAGCGTTTCTGAGGCAAACACTGCTTGCAGATGGTGCAGACGGCCGCTGAATAAAGCACCGGAAACAGCGACCCCTAGGACCATGCCCAGGTTGCGCATGGTGGCCAATAGCCCGGAGGCTATCCCCCGGCGGCTCGGAGGGACACACCCCATTATGGCGCTGTTGTTGGGCGTCTGAAAGATGCCTGACCCCAGGCCGACGGTGGCCATGGCAGCAATGATGACTGCCGGGGAGGACGCCGCATCCAAAGCGCTGATCTGCCAGATGCCCAGGACTGTCACTGCCATGCCGGCTGAGCTGATGTAGCGGCTGTCCACACGGTCGGACAGGGCGCCTGAAAGCGGTGCTGCCAGCATGGTCACTAGGGGCATGGGTATCATGAAAAGGCCCGCTTTGGAAGGAGGCAGTCCAAGCAGCTGCTGCAGGTAAAAGGGCATCAGCAGGATGATGGTAAACTGCGCCATATAATTCAGCAAGGCAGAGATGTTGCTCATGCTGAACAGCCTGCTTCGGAACAGGTCAAGATCCACCATGGGGTAAGCTATCCTTTTCTCAATGAGAATAAATGCACCCAGCAAGCAGAGACCGGCAAAGAGCGATAGCAAGATATATGGATTGCGCCAGCCGAACTTCTCGGTATAGCTCAAAGGCACCAGTAAGCAAAGCAAGGCAAGGAAAACGGCGGCAGCTCCATATTTGTCAAAAGGCTGAACCGCTTTTTCACCTGTCTCCGGTATGACTCTAGCCGCATACAGAGTACCCAGTATGCCAATAGGAATATTGATATAGAAAATACTCTGCCATCCGAAGGCAGATGTCAGAAGTCCGCCCAAGACAGGTCCTGTCGTCAGGGCAACCGATACAGCAACTGCGATAAGGCCCAGCGACCTTCCCCGCTGCTGCGGCGGGGTTACAGCCGTTACAATGGCCGGGCCTATCGCCATGATCATGCCGGCACCTGCAGCCTGTATCCCGCGGAATACAATCAGCGGCATGATGCCGGGCGCCATTCCGCATAGCAGGGATCCGGCGGTGAAGATAACAAAGCCTGTGAGATAAATCCGTTTGTGTCCATACATATCGCCCAATCGGCCATATGTAAGCAGAAGGCTGCTTATAACCAGCAGATAAGCCATTACAACCCATTCCACGATGGAAAGGGATATGCCGAAATAACTGCCGATTCTGGGAAGCGCTATATTGACGACGCTGGAGTCCAGTGCCGACATAAATGTGCCAATGCCCAATGCGAATAAAATTTTTCCTATGGGCTTTCTGTCTGCTGCTTCATTGTGCACTGCGTCTGAGTTATGTACTATATCTGTCTTCATCATATGTCCTCCACTATTTGTGTAAGTGAACGCATAACGCTTCAATATTCATCTGCTTAATGTCTATCACTAATGGTTTCTCCAGGTTTCGGATAACACGCGCTATACGATGAACCCCTTTTCAACCGGGTCCGCAGCATCCGCCATCAGGCAATTGCAGCCGGTGATGTGGGCGCTGCCTGTAATTTCAGGGATGACTGCTTCAAAGTCTCCCACCTTTGTTTTCCCTATGATGCGTCCTTTGAATATTGTTCCGATGATGCTTTCGTACCGGAAGGGCTGATCCATGCCAATCTCCCCTTTGTCGTACAGCAGTGCCAGCTTGGCGCTGGTCCCTGTTCCGCAGGGAGACCGGTCGAATTGTCCCGTACCGAACACCACTACATTCCGACGGTCCGCCGCCCCGCTCAATGCCGGTCCGTAAATTTCCACCAGGTCCACAGTCCTGATATGCGTTTTTTCCGGATGCTGTATGGGTATGGTATCATTGATAATCTGACGGAGCAGCAGTGCCTTTTCCATGATCTGCGGCATATTGGCGGGCAGCAGATCCACGCCCAGCTCCGATGCCTCTATGATAGCAAAGAAGCTGCCGCCAAAAGCGATGTCCAGCTTGACCACGCCTGTTCCGGGGAGCACCACCTCTATATCACGCTTGTAAACAAATGCAGGTACGTTGACAAAAGATACCTCCTTCGCCTTTCCGTTCTCTACCCTGACTTTTGCTCTGACAAGCCCTGCAGGTGCTTCAAATACAACATCTGTATAAGGCTCCCGAGCCTCTAACATACCGGTCTCTACCACAGCTGTCGCTGCACCGATGGTGCCATGGCCGCACATATTCAGATAACCGCCGCCGTCCATAAAAACAATGCCGAAATCCGCTTCTTCATCGATAGGCTCAAGCAGGATAGAGCCGAACATATCCCTGTGTCCCCTTGGCTCCAGCATAGCAATGGTCCGGACATCGTCCAGATGCTCTTCCATGTACTGTTTTTTTTCAGCCATGGTGGCCCCTAATACAGGTGGGATGCCGTCAATCAGGATCCGTGTCGGCTCCCCTTCAGTGTGGCAGTCAATGGCATACATCTGCCGGTATTTTTCCTCCCCAAAAAGCTTGCAATCCCAGGCTGTACTCTTTTCCCAAGGTTTCCACATAAAGCATCACCCTCCTGAATCTGAATATTTACAATAATACAAAGGCAGGCTGTACCTCTACGATGCACAACCCGCCGTTTCTATTCCTCTATCTATTTATATTCGATTCCTTCTGGGATTTTCCTGCAAATCCATCATTATTTGGCAACAATATTAATCAATCTGTTCTTGATAACAATAATCTTGGCAATCTGCTTGCCTTCCAGCAGGGCGTTTACCTCCGTGCTGCCCAGTGCAAGCGCTTCGACGCTCTTCTCATCTGCACTGGACGGTACCTCCAGCCTGCCTCTGACCTTGCCGTTGATCTGTACTGCGATTTCCACCATATCCTTGACCAATGCCTTTTCGTCGTATATCGGCCAGGCCTCGTTGAATATGGAGTAAGCATAGTCCAGTTTCTCCCACATTTCCTCTGCAAAATGCGGTGCGAAGGGCGACAAGAGACGGAGCAGATCGGCAACGACACCTTCAAAGTACTTTACATTTTTGTCCTTGACATCCAGGTCGTATTTGTAGAGTGCATTCAGCAGTTCCATCATCTTGGCGATGGAGGTGTTGAACTGGAAAATCTCCGCATCCTTTGTAACGCCCTTGATTGCCAGGTGTCTGACATAGTTCAGCTCCTTTTCCTGAGAGCCGACTTCGTCAGTGGCATGCTGGCCTCTCAGCTCAATCAGCCGGTCGATAATCCTTTCCAATCGGCTGACAAATCTGGCTATCGCCTTAATGCCATCATCACTCCAAGGACCGCCGTCCACATAGTTGAAGCCGAAACCCAGATACATCCTGAATACATCGGAGCCATGCTCGTCAATATAGACATCCGGTGAAACAACATTGCCTCTTGACTTGCTCATTTTTTCCCCATCCGCGCCCAGGATCGTTCCCTGATGCACCAAAGACAGGTAAGGCTCGTCAAAGCTCAGATAGCCCATATCCCGCAGTGCCTTGTTGATGAACCGTGCATAGAGCAGGTGCATCGCAGCATGCTCTGCACCTCCGATATATTTGTCCACCGGCAACATTTTATTGATCCATTGGGTGTCAAAGGGCTTCTCGGTGTTTTTGTTGTCCGCATAGCGCAGATGGTACCAGGAAGAGCAGACAAAGGTATCCAGCGTGTCGGGATCCCGAAGCGCCGGTTTGCCGCAGGCAGGGCAAACGGTATTCATGAATTCCTTGCTTTTCTTAAGCGGTGATTCACCATCGGGGGCAAATTCCACATCATAGGGAAGCAATACCGGCAGATCCTTTTCAGGAACCGGAACCACACCGCATGCCTCGCAATGGATGACAGGAATAGGGGTGCCCCAGTAACGCTGTCTGGATACCAACCAATCCCTCAGCCTGTAATTTATCTTCAGCTCACCCATAGCGTTGGCAGAGAGCGCTTCGGTTATCTTGACTCTTGCCTCTTCGGAGGTCATGCCGCTAAACGCACCGCTGTCTACCAATACGCCGTATTCTACAAAAGGAAGCTGATCATCCACCCCGTCTTTGCCTTTAATGACCCGCTTGATGGGCAGCCCGAACTTTTCAGCAAAGGCAAAATCCCGCTCGTCGTGACCCGGTACCGCCATGACGCAGCCCGTACCATAGCTGGCCAAAGCGTAGTCGGCTATCCAGATCTGAACCTTCTCGCCGGTTATGGGATGAATGGCGTAAGCTCCGGTGAAGACACCGGTCTTTTCTCTGGTAGTGGATAACCTGTCTATTTCAGTTGCTTTTCTTGCAAAATCCTTATAGGCTGCAACAGCTTGCTTGCAGTCATCCGCTGCGATGGCATCCACCAGTTCCAGCTCAGGAGCCAAAACCACGTAGGTGACGCCCATCAGCGTATCTGCCCTGGTTGTAAAGACTTTGAAGCTCAAGTCCTTGCCGTCGATCTTGAACTCGATCTCCGAGCCTTCCGACCTGCCAATCCAGTTTTTCTGGATTTTTTTTGTTTTTTCCGGCCAATCCAACCCCTCCACCATGTCCAGCAGTTCCTGTGCATAGGCTGTGATCCTGAAAAACCACTGGGTCAGATTCCGCTTGGTCACTTCCGATTCACAGCGCTCACAGTGCCCGTCGATGACCTGCTCGTTTGCCAGGACTGTGTTGCACTTGGGGCACCAGTTGACCGGCGCTTCCTTTCTATAGGCCAGGCCGTTCTCATAAAGCTTCAGGAACAGCCATTGATTCCATTTATAATACTCCGGCAGACAGGTAACCACTTCATAATCCCAATCGAAGGTTGCACCCATCTCCCGCAGCTGCTGCTCCATCGTGGCGATATTCTGCATGGTGGAATCATGAGGATGGATGCCGGTCTTTATGGCGTAGTTTTCCGCCGGCAGACCAAAGGCATCAAAGCCCATGGGCTGGAAGATCTCATGGCCCTGCATCCGCTTCATGCGCGCCCAGGAATCGCTGAGACCGTAGTTGTACCAGTGGCCTACATGAAGCTTCGCTCCGGAGGGATAGGAGAACATCTCCAGGCAATACAGCTTATTATCCACTTTTTCAGGATGAAATTTGTACAGTTGTGTTTCTTCCCATTTCTTTTGCCATTTCCGGTCAATATCTTTTGAATACGGCATTTTTTACAACTCCTTTTTATTGTAGCAATAAAAAAAGCTCCATCTCAAAAGAGACGGAACTTGTTCCGCGGTACCACTCTGTTTGACGCTCCACGTAGTATGAAGCGCCCACTCCATGCCCCTGTAACGGCGGGAACCGGCATGCCTTACTCTGTTCAGGCTGCTGCTCCTGGGTGAGTTCAAAGAATTGCAACTGCCGGCTCGCACCAAGAATAAAAATTGAAAACGCCTGCACTTTCGTTTTTATTCCAACCGGCTCTCTGAAAGTTCCCCATTCTTTTACTGGTCCCGTTCTTCGCATTTTGCTGGAAAAATCATATCATATTTTTTCTCAAAAGTCAATTTTGCAGAAGATACTTCTGAATCATCTCTTCCGTTACCCCATTATTGCTGCTCACTTCGGCGAAAAATTCCCCGCTTCTGCGTATCCTCCGTTCCTGGGTCTCGAAATCCACTTCTACCAGGCCGAAGCGGGCTGACAGGCCTTCGATCCACTCGAAATTATCCATCAACGTCCAATGGTAGTAGCGGGGCACCTGGATTCCTTCTTCATTCAGCCTTTTGAGTTCATATAAATGATCGTAGATATATTTTGTTCTAAAACAGTCCTGATTATCACAGGTTCCATTTTCCGTCACAAAAACCGGTACGCCGAACCGCCGGTAATATTTCTTGCACAGCCGGTACAGCCCCTCGGCATAAAGCTCCCATCCCAGGTCATTGGTCTCGGCGCCTTCCTTTACTTCTCTGCGGCCGAACATCATGGCCGGATCAAAGGTAAAACCGATCATATCCCTGGTGTAATAATTGATGCCGAAGAAGTCGAAGTAACGTCCCTTCCCCAGGGGATACCCTGCACCCAGCGGGGGAATCAGCTTTCCTTCCGTCATGCCGCTGATAAATATCTCCTGGGTAAGCCGGTCGTAAAGACGACAGACCAGCTTTTCCAACGAGCTGTCGTTCTTGCTGTCGTACAGCCTCAGGTGATTGGCCACGCCTACCAGCGTATCCTCATATCCCTTGGTTTTCCTCAGTTCATGAATCTTCCTGTAAGCCATGATATGAGCCCGGATCATATTCCCCGCGCCCTTGAAGTAATCTCCCATGCTTTTCTTCCCCGGCGGCCATTCACCGAAAATATAGCCGTATAAAAGATACACATTGGGTTCATTGATGGTCACCCAATCCGATACCAGGTCCCCCAGGTGCGCCACTGCAAATGCCGTATACCGTTCAAACAGGTCAATGACCTCGCTATTCAGCCATGCCCCTTCATCCTCCAACCAAAGCGGATTGGAGAAGTGGTGGAGTGTCACCAGCGGCTTGATCCCCGCTTCCTGAAGCTTTTCAAGCTCGCTGCGGTAATGCGCTATCGCCGCCAGGTCAAACTGCCCCCGCTGCGGCTCGATGCGGCTCCACTCCAGGCTCAGCCTGTAAAGCTTGCAGTTCAGGCTTTTCATCAGCTTGATATCTTCATCTACCCTGTTCCAATGGTCGGCAGCCACAATGCAATGGGAGCCATCCTTGATACGGCCTTGCTCCGCCCAACGATACCAGTTGTTGTTT
The DNA here is from genome assembly GCA_021083345.1 of Calditrichales bacterium MX18-03. Classification (GTDB taxonomy): domain Bacteria; phylum Bacillota; class Clostridia; order Lutisporales; family Lutisporaceae; genus JAJGRE01. The sequence continues at coordinate 700,834 of JAJGRE010000002.1, forward strand.
TTATCTCCGCCCTCGATCTGAGCCGAAGCCGTTGCAGTGCCCATTAAGAAGTCGTCCGGCAGCTTGAAAGGAATAACTGGGTTGCCCATGTTTTTCACCTTCCTCTTTGTCTAGACTTGAAACAACCTGATTATTTCATCATCCGGCTGATATCTCTTCCCCTGCCAGGTGCTCCTGTCCATCAACAGGTGATCGATGGCATTCATGACCTCAAATTTCTTCAGGCTCCAGCGAGGCCCGATCAGTGTATCCCGAGGACCATCCCCGGTAATCCGGTGTATGACCATATCTGCCGGTATCCTTTCGATGCAGTCCGCCACAGTCTCCACATAATCTTCCAGTTCCATCAGCTTGAGCTCGCCGTTTTCATAGGCTTTAACCAGCCGCGTACCCTTTAAGAGGTGCAGCAGATGCAGCTTGATGCCCTGTGTGCCGGTATTGGCAATAAACCGGACAGTCTCCAGCATATCCTCCCTGCTTTCACCCGGGAGACCCAGTATGGCATGGGTCACGACCTCGATCTTTCGCTTCTTCAGGGCTCTTACGGCCTCCACATAGGTATCCAGGTCATAGCCGCGGTTGATCCCTTCGGCAGTCCTCTCATGGATGGTCTGAAGCCCCAGTTCCACCCACAAATAAGTTTTTTCATTGATTTCGGAAAGCAGCTCCAGCACCGGCTCCGGCAGGCAGTCCGGCCTTGTGGCGATGGCCAGGCCCACCACATCCGGCAGGTTCAGGATGGTTTCGTACTTTTCCCGCAGTACTGCCGCTGTGGCATAGGTGTTGGTATAGGCTTGAAAATATCCGATATATTTTCCATTTTTCCATTTTTTATTCATCATGCCCCGGACTTCATCAAATTGCTCCACCAGATCTGCTGCTGTCCCGGCAAAATCCCCTGAGCCGCGCGGACTGCAAAAAACACAGCCTCCCGATGCCCTGGAGCCGTCCCGGTTGGGACAAGTGAAACCTGCGTCCAGGGATATTTTGAAGACCTTTTCACCGAATTTCTCCCTGAGATACCCGTTCAGCTGCCTGTACCGCTTGCCATCCCATGTTTGCATTTCATTCCTCCGCTCTTCATATGAAAAAGCTTTTTCATGTTATATTGCTATTATATAAAATTCTCTGCTGCTTGCCTATAGCCCATTGCCTACAGCCCATCACCACATTTATATTGAGTTATTCCAGGGTTTATGTTATGATGTCTTCGGGTAGTATCCGCAAGGAACTATACCGAGATGCATTTTATAACATTTTATATCTGCTCTGAGCCTTTGGACGGAGACAGGCAACATATTCGTGTGATCTCGTGATGATATCACTCTTTTCCTGCCTGTTTTCGGGCTTGCAAAGAGTGATTTTTATTTTGGAGGAAAAGCAACATGGAGAAGCAGCCGCTGAAAATAGGCTTTATCGGAGCGGGAAAGGTGGGCACAGCCTTCGGTATTTACCTCCGGCAGCGCGGCATCCCTATCGAAGGCTACTACAGCCGCAGTCCCGGACCTTCACAGCAGGCGGCAGGCCTGACCCTGAGCAAAGCATATAGCGATGGTCCTGCATTGGCACAAGCTGTTGACCTGCTCTTCATCACAACCGGAGACAGTGAAATCAAAAGGGTATGCGATATTCTGGCAGAGAACCGTGCTTTCAGGGCGGGACAAACAGTCGTCCATATGAGCGGCGCCCTTTCTTCCTCTGTTTTGCAGAGCGCCGGTGATCAGGGCTGTCACATATATTCTCTGCACCCTATTCAGTCCTTTGCCGATATCCATAAGGCCGTATCCGAACTGACCCATACGGTGTTCAGTATAGAAGGCGTTCGGGGAAAACATACTGTTCTGGAAGAGCTTTTGAAAGAAACAGGTAACCGGTGCTTCCACATCAAGCCTGATGACAAGGTACTGTATCATGCTGCCGCCTGCATATTCTCCAACTATATGACCACATTGCTGGAGGAAGGCTTGCAGTATCTGCAGCATATCGGTATCAATGCAAAAGAGGGCATGGCGGCTATGCTGCCCCTCATTGCCGGTACGCTGAGCAACATTGAGAATTTACACACAGACGCTGCTTTGACAGGACCGATAGCCCGAGGAGATGCCGATACAGTGAAAAGCCACCTGGACGCCATCGCCTGCAAGCTGCCTGATAAGCTTCCCCTCTATTTGCAGATGGCGGAAGGCACATTGGCACTGGCAAGCAGAAAAAAGCTGAAGGATCCTGAAAAAATAGAAGCCTTAAACCGCATCATTGCCCGGCACAAGGCTTTTAGGCCGGTTTGAGCACCCGCATTGAGGCTCTGCCCTATATTGATTGAATTGAGAGGAGAAAATAAGATGAGTGCTAAGAAGTTTACCGTATCATCTTTTCTGACCGCTAAAAATAATAGCGAAAAAATCACCATGCTGACCGCTTACGATTATTCCACTGCGAAGCTGCTGGACCAGGCCGGTGTGGACAGCCTGCTGGTGGGAGACTCCCTGGGCATGGTCATGCTGGGCTACGAGAGCACCCTGCAGGTAACCGTCGATGATATCGTTCATCACTGCCGTGCAGTCTCCCGAGGTACCCAAAGGGCATTGGTGGTAGCAGACATGCCTTTTCTCTCCTACCATATCAGTGTCGAGGAAAGTGTCCGGAATGCAGGAAGGATGATCCAGGAAGGCGGCGCCGGCGCAGTAAAGCTGGAGGGCGGCGAGGAGGTCATCGACAAGGTGAAAGCTATTATCAGGGCGCAGATTCCGGTGATGGGGCACCTGGGGCTGACGCCGCAGTCCGTCAACATGCTGGGCGGCTACAAGGTGCAGGGCAAGAATGAGGCACAGGCCCGGAAGCTGTTGGCGGACGCAAAGCTTCTGGAAGAAGCAGGCACATTCGCCATTGTACTGGAATGCGTGCCGGAAAAGCTGGCAAAGCTGGTGTCGGAGCAGCTTTCCATTCCCACAATCGGGATTGGTGCAGGAAAATATTGCGACGGGCAGGTGCTGGTGATTCAGGACGTCTTCGGGATATATGCCGATATAAAGCCCAAATTTGTCAAGCAATATGCGCAGGTCGGCGAAATGATGCAGCAAGGCTGCAGACAGTACATCGAAGAAGTCAAGGCTATGGCCTTCCCAGCCGGAGAGCACAGCTTCCCCATGGACGAAGAAGTATTATCGAAGTTGTATTAGGAGGAAACCATGCAAATCGTCACCACGATCCGCGAGACGCGGCAGATCATACATAATGCCAGCCGTGAAGGAAAAACCATCGGTTTTGTTCCCACAATGGGGTCCCTCCATGAAGGGCATTTGTCCCTCATCCGTAGGGCAAAGACTGAGACCGGCTTTGTGGTTGTAAGCATATTCGTCAACCCCACCCAGTTCGGCAAGGATGAGGATTTTGAGACTTATCCCAGGAATCTTGATAGAGATGCCGCACTGTCGGAAAGTGCAGGTGCTGATCTGATCTTCTGTCCTGATGCAGGAGAGATGTATCCGAAAGGCTTTCAAACCTACGTGGAAGTGGCGGAAATAACCACTGGGCTATGCGGTGCCGCACGGCCAGGGCATTTTAAAGGTGTAACCACAGTGGTCGCCAAGCTCTTCAACATAGTCAAGCCCCATAAGGCATATTTCGGACAGAAGGATGCCCAGCAGGCAGCCGTTATTGAGCACATGGTCCGGGATCTGGACATGGATCTTGACATCGTCCGCTGCCCAATCGTCAGGGAACCGGACGGGCTGGCCATGAGTTCAAGAAATGTATATCTGAGTGCCCGGGAGCGGAATGCTGCAGTGGTGTTATCCCAATCCCTGTTCCAAGCCGAAGAAATGATCCGTCAGGGTATCAGAGACGCTTCAGAAATCAGGCAGTACATTGCCTCAGTCATTCAGAAAGAACCGTTGGCGCAGATCGGTTATGTGGAGGTGGTAAATGCCGTCAGCCTGAAGAAGGTTGATTTTATTGCTGGACAGATTCTGATCGCTTTAGCTGCCAAATTTGGCAATACCAATCTGATCGATAACCTCTGCATCGAAGTGTAGCCTTAAGCCTGTCGCCTAAAGCCACTTATATATAAATATCCGAAAACTCGATATGGATCCGCTCTATGCGGCTTTCTGCGGCAGCTCCGTCTGCCGTATTTTCTTCTGCCTCGGACAGGTGCCTCACCGGAAGCTTGATGGAGAACTCGCTTCCTTCCCCCGGTTGGCTGGCAACCTCAATCCTGCCGCCATGGAGTTCAACCAGGGATTTTACCAGGGACAAGCCGATACCGCTGCCTTCGTTGTTCCTTGTAAAGGATTTGTCAACCTGCCGGAAGCGTTCAAATATCAACCCCAGCTTATCAGAAGGTATCCCAATTCCGGTATCTCTTACCTTAATGATGACAGCACTATCGTTTTTCTGGATCCTGACACTGATCACACCGCCCTCGCTGGTAAATTTGACTGCATTTGAAAGCAAATTAAGTATAATTCTTTCGATCTTATCCGCATCGCAGGCAAGCCACATCTCTTCCACTTCGGTATCAAAAATGAGGTGGATTCCTTTATTCTCGATATATTCCGCTACAGACAGGGTTATTCCCTCCACCACATTGACAATATCCTTATTGTGCAGCTGCAGAGTAAAGAAGCCGGAATCAATCCTTGTAATATCGATCAGGTTATTCAGCAGCCTCAGCAGCCTGAAACAGTTCTGCTTCATGATGCCTGTATATTTCAGCAGCCTATCCTTTTGCGCATCCTTCACTTCCTGTCCTGACAGGGTCATGTTGAAAAGCTGGAGTGAGCCCAATATGATGTTTAGAGGTGTCCGAAGCTCATGGGACAGGTTGGCAAAAAATTCAGTCTTCAGCTTATCATATTCCAAGGCTTCGTTGAGCCGTTTTACATTCTCGTCCATTCTTCTTTTCAGCTCATTGGCGCGCTTTCGCTCGGTCATATCGCGGACAACGCTCATCACAGCCGGCTCTCCCTTAGAGTAGAATGCCGTCACGACTATTTCCGTATCCAGATAGGTGCCGTCCGCCCTGACCAGCCTTTGCTCCTCAGGAGATATGATAAACCTTCCGTCCACTGCCTCCCTGAGGTTGAATTCCATAGCCCTTCTCCCGTCTTCATGGATATAGTCCAGAAGCGATTTCCCGATCAGCAGGTCTCTCGCATCAACGCCAACAAGATTGACTGCTGCGGCGTTAGCATAAATAATATGATCACCCGAGCTGACAAAAATGGCGTCGGGCAAGAAATCAACCAGTTTTCTATAACGCTCCTCGCTTTCGCAAAGTGCTTTTTCCGCCATGACGCGCTGTGTAATATCCTTGAAGCTCCAAACCCGACCCATCATGCTTTCTGCAGTCCCTACCGGTGCCATAAGCGGCGCCGTCTGTATTTCATAAACACGTCCATCCAAAAAGGTAACATGGTTGAGATCGGTATCCTTCACGTCGTATAGGCTGTTGACCCACATGACAAGGTGCTCCGGGTTTAACAGCTGGTTCTCGACATATTCCAGCAGGATCTTTTCGTCTCTTGTCTCCATCAATGCATTGGGTATGTTCCACAGCTCCAAAAACTTGCGGTTATAGTCCATTACTTTTCTTTCATTGTTGACCACCAGTATACCATCCATAGTGGCATTGAGGGTGGCCCTCAGTATCTCTTCCTTTTTACTAAGGGCTTCCTCCGCAGCCTTATGCGCTGAAATATCACGCCCCAGGATAACCATGCCCCGTTTTTCACCGTTTTCATGAAAGAGCGGTGCTTTTACCATGTCATAGGTTTTCTTGGAAGCATCCGACATCACAAGCTCTTGTGCTTCCCGGCATATCAAACCTTGTTTCCAGACCTTTTCATCCGTATTATGGCATTTTGCCCTTGTTGTTTTGTAGAGCACACTTGTCGCTGCAATTTCTTCACTGCTTTTTCCTCTGTATGCGGTCCGGTCGATTCCGAATAGCTCCAGCATGGCGTCGTTGGCTTCCAGCCATTTGCCTTCGCCATCCTTATAGCAGATGATATCCGGTGTTCCGTTTATCAGGGCGCGCAGCAGTTCTTCCCGTTCTGCCAGTTCTCGCTCGGCTTTCTTCCGGATAAATATGTTGCTGAGCAGGGCGACATTGACACATATAAGTATGAATATACTGAATGCTGCTGCGCCCCACACCATCGCTTTTTCTATGGTGTAGTACTCCGTTGGCATATTAATCACCCGGCTGTTATACGGAAGGCTGGTCAAAGCAATGCCATGCTTCTTAAGCATGTTAAAATCAAACGTATATTGACTGGGGCTCCCTGTTGTTAATGGGATACTGTCAATTTCTTTGCCATTCAATACCTGCTCCGTAATCCTTGCAGCCGTGACCCCTTGCTGGAAGCCGCTCACAAGCGCGCCGCCGATGATGCCGTCACCCAGAAGGAAGTCCCATGCACTGTAAAAAGGCATATCCACACTGTTTCTGAGCGTCTTCAGACTTTCGGCCATGGTGACTACATCGCCGGATTCGTTCTGAAAGTTCATGCCGAGGCAGAATACGATGAACCTATCCTGTGCCTGTGTCTGGGCCAAAAGACTGCTGAGGATTTTTTCCAGGCTGTTGCCGCTTAGCAGTGCTATTTCTTTATCCACTTTCATGTATGCCTGTTCTCTTTCAAAATCCTGTGTCAGAAGCTGGCCTGTCCTGGTCTGATCTGATATCACGATGATGCGCCGGGCATCCGGGTGAAGCTTTGCCGCCAGATCCACGCAGTTGATAAAATCCGGCCTTTCCAGAATACCCGTCATGTTTTTCATGCCGTCCAGAACCTTGTCCGTTTCCTGGTTAATTCCGCAGAAAATAACCGGTGTATCCTTGAATAACCGCCTTCTGTATTTTTTCACAAAATCCAGAGCATCATCGTCACTGGTTATGACAGCATCAAAATATGTTTGCCTGTATTTGGTCTCGTAAGCTTGGAACAGCTGCGTGATATATTTGTCCTCCGAGCAACGCTTGGTGTCCATGTATTCATAATAAAGGTTGGTCTGTACGCCGGACTTTGCAAATACCGATTCAATTCCGGCAACGATGCTGTCTGTCCACTTATGACCCTTGTTATATGAGTTGAGAATCAATACATTCCTCTGTTGGGGCAATGCTGCAGCCATTGCACCTATAGTCAAATATGAAGTCAAGCTGAAAATCAACAACATCAGTGCAATGACTTTTTTCCCACGCATAGCCCATCACCATCTCCATTATCAGATTGTGTCAATATCTACCGGCACTTTATTTTTCCAACATAATCTATTATTTCACAGAAAACGGGCCACTTCAATGTACTTCGTCATACATTTCCCGACACCAATCCTCACAAAACTACAACCGCATCCACTACACATTTCGACATTTCCCAATCCCGCCGGCATAGTAAAAGAGGCAAGAGCCGATTGTGCGCAATCAGCTTGCCTCTTTCCACAGAGCGTCTGCTATATAAGCAAATACGTATTTCCATCCAAGGGGATCAGTACCTGCAGCGGCGGCGTACCGGCCGCGAGCCCCACTGCGTAAACAGAATAAAAACGGCTGGGCAGCAGGCGCACGTTGGGCACGTTCAAGACCACCTGATCGGTATCGGCAATACGTGCCTGCAGGGTATAGGTACCAGGGTTCACCGGGATGTAATCCGTTACCTCCCGGTAGGTCACGTCGCTGAAAAGCTTCCTTCCATTGGGCAGGGTCACGTCAACCCCCGGTGCGTTGGGTGACAGGTGTATGAAACGAACCATGGTCCTGCCCGGGGGAATCATGAGCTTGGGCTCCGGAATCAGCTGCAAGCCCAGCTCCCCGGGCCTGTTGATGGCTACTACGGTGGAAATGGTTCCTGGTTCGATCCTTACGCTGGTATCCAGCAGGGGGGTTGTCATTTGCCCTGCCGGGTATATAAGGATATTGTAATTTCCCGAGTCTACTTGTTGATACGGTGTAAACGCTCTATAGGCCAGGTTTCCCGCTATTAGCTTGCCATTGGCATATACGTCTACAGCAGGCGCACCCGGTGATGCATGCAGCACCCGGATGAAGGCGTTCATGGTCACCCTTGGGCAAAAGGCGCCATATGGACAAAAATAGGGTGCTTCAAACGATAAGTTATCTGGATAATATGGCTTCATGTCGATTCAACACCTCTTCATAAATGGATTGATTCGCATATCATTACAGTATATGCCGTACCCTCGGGAAGTGTGATACCTTGACCGGCCTTCCGCAGGATAAAAAAAATCCCGGACTGGCGTCCGGGATGCCATACTGCATCGCTTATCTCTCTATAATTTAGCTTTTGCTGCTTCCTTTACGGCCTTCTGGTGGTTGGGATCCACCCGGTTGGTGCCGTGGGTGCGGCTGTTCAAGAAGTGCACATCAATGTGACCGTCCATATCATTGTCCTTCACTTTGTCCAGGTTATAGCCCCGGCCATAGCCTGCGCTTCTGCTGCTGACAATTTTATTGACCGGTTGTTCGTCCAGTCCGGCATGGGGCATTCCCGCCATTGAAGCGGCCAATCTTCTGCCGTCGACCTCCAATATGACGGGTCGTCTGTTCCAATTCCATGAACCTCCCCAGACCTCCTGCATGACGACGGTATCCTCTTCGGTCAGCGTTTCACAATCGGCGTGATTCCTTCCATAGGTCCTTTTTACATAAAAGCTTTTCCCGGTCCAGACATCTGTAACCTTGGCAACCGCACCGATATAGAACACCGTTTTGGCTTCCTTCCACCAGTCCAGAACCTCAATTTTACTTTCAGCAAGCTTGCTGGCTGTGAGCCTGTTTGTTGATTTCAACTGAACCTGAGCATTTGCAGCTTGCTCTGCAGTGTCCTCGCTTAAGGTTTTCAAATATGCCAGATACTCCGCTTCGGCGTTCCGTCTCTCATTGGTCAGGTACGCCAGGTATTCCGCCTCCGCATTATAGTCGGCATGAACCAGAATGGTTCCTGAAAAAATGAAAATCAACAGAAAAATTAAAAGCTTGTCTCTTCTCATGAAATCTCCTCTCCTGATACAACAAAACGAGAAAAAAGAGTTTTAACGTTTTGTTGCTCTTCAGCTTACGAGGTTAGTTGACGGATTCGGACGGAGAGTTCGCCCTAGGTTCACTTGCAGCACAAGTAACCGTTCACCCCATTGTATTCCCCCGCTCCCATATTCAAGTGTTTTATGGGATTCAGCTTAAAAAAATCCAATATTTGTTGCTTCCGCAAATTGTCTATTCTTGCAGTACGGCTTGTCTTTAGTTTACATAAATGTTCCCGTTTTTTCAATGGTATGATATGCCTTCCGCAAGCTGCCGCCATTATTACATTGTAGTCAAGCATTATCGGTGTCACTTTTTTTTCCGCTGAATACTATGTTAATGTATAAAATTTTTTAGTGCGGGTGAAAACAAATGTACAACAATTTTTATGGAAATCTGCGCGACCTTGTTGTCGGCGTCAACGCCCGGGTTCCGCTTTCCAACGGACAGCTAGTGACCGGTATCAACTTCGACAACGCTGCCACGACCCCGCCATTTGTATCGGTAATGCAGGCTGTAACGAATTTTGCACCATGGTATTCCTCCATCCACAGGGGAACCGGATATAAATCCCAGTATGCATCGGATCTATATGAAAATTCCAGAGAGGCGGTCAGGGCTTTTGTCGGTGCAGGTCCGGAAAATACAGTCATCTATGTGAAAAACACTTCTGAGGCAATCAACAAGCTCTCTTTCCGCTTTTCTAACCGGTGCAAGCATCCGGTGGTGCTTTCTACCTTCATGGAGCACCATTCCAATGACCTGCCCTGGCGTGACAAGTACTATGTCGACTATATCGATATTGATGGTCAAGGGCGCCTGATCCTGGAGGATGCGGAAAAAAAACTGCGGAAGCACAGGGGCCGTGTTAAATTGGTTACTGTTACAGGTGCTTCCAATGTTACCGGATTCAAGAATCCGATATACGAAATCGCCAGGCTTGCACACAAATATGATGCAAAAATCCTTGTAGATGCAGCACAGTTGATTGCCCATGCCGCAATTGATATGAGGCCGTCCGGCTCGCCCGAGCACATTGACTATCTTGTTTTCTCCGCTCACAAAATGTACGCCCCCTTTGGCACCGGTGTTCTGATCGGCCCTACAGCCGATTTTGAGAAAGGTGAGCCGGACTACAAGGGAGGCGGCACAATCCGCATCGTTACCCATGATCATGTGAAATGGGCTGCACCGCCTCAGAAGGACGAGGCCGGCACACCCAATGTCATGGGTGTGGTTGCACTCCAGGAGGCAATCAAAACCATTAATACCATTGGTATTGAGTATATTGAAAAGTATGAGGCCGGCTTACTGGAGCATACCATGCTGCGACTGAATCCCATACCCGATATTGAAATTATCGGGCGGGAAGACTGCTGCCACAGAGTCGGCATCATCCCTTTCAATATCGCAGATATGCCCCACCAGATCACCGCCTCCGCCTTAGCTGCCGAAGCCGGCATTTCTGTCCGGAACGGCTGCTTCTGTGCGCAGCCCTATGTCCAGAAGCTGCTGAGCGTCCCACGACGGGAAATCCGCAGGCGGATGCGCAATCCTTCTTTGCCCCATCCGGGGCTGGTACGCCTCAGCTTCGGGCTGTATAATACCCGTGATGAGATCGATGCATTGGCTGCACAGCTGAACCACATCAGCCGGAACAAGGAGGCGTACCTGAAAAAGTATCAATATGTGATGGAATCCGAGTAAACTGGTTAAAATACTTGTTGTAAGTATTTTAACAAAAGGAGGCAGCTTGATGAACAAAAGACTGAACATCCTGATGTTCAGCGGAGACTACGACAAGGCCTTAGCCGCGCTGATCCTGGCCAATACTGCCAGAGAGCTGGAAGCAGATGTGACCATGTTTTTTGCCTTCTGGGGACTATGTCTCCTTCGCGATCCGGAAAAGGTATCCATGGAGGACAAATCGGCTTATGAGAAGATGTTCGGGATGATGACACCCAAAGGGCCCGAAGCCCTGCCGCTGTCCAAGATGAACTTTGCCGGCCTGGGCAAGAAAATGCTGCTGGATATGATGGATGATGACAGCGCACCGCATCTCAGCGACTTTCTAAGCGGTGCCCGAAAAAAGGGTGTCAAATTCTATGGCTGCAAGCTTTCCATGGAGATCATGGGCATCACCAGGGAAGAGCTTATCCCTGAGCTGGAAGTGGTGGAAGCCAAGACCTATCTCCAGGATGCCCTGGAATCGGATATGCAATTGTTTATATAAGGAGAAATGCACGACCGGTATCTATTCACCAGCCGTGCATTTTTCAGTTATGCTTCTTCCGACTGAAGCATTGTCGAAGAAAGCTTGTCTCTCTATGAAAATGTCATGAATAATCTGCTCAGTCAGATAATAGATTTTAAAGACAGGTTATGGAAAAATACGAAGCTTGCGAGGGATCTGCTATGGAACTGTACTTGAGAAAGCTGCTCCGCATTGGACTGGCAGCTTTTCTGCTCATATTGCTTGGCATTATGCCTGCATACGGCAGTTTTGACCCGGATAAAGTGAGAGACGTGGATGTACACTGGGCAAAAGACTACATAGAAGAGATTGTGCAAGAAGATATTATGGAATGCTATCCAAACGGGTTCTTCAAGCCGAATAAACCCGTTTCTCGAGCTTCCTTCATCAGGTATCTGGTATCCTCGCTGTCACTGAATAAAGCTGCGGATATGCTTTTCAGGGATTCCCGCAACCATTGGGCAAACGGTTATATCGGAGCAGCCATCAAGCAAGGCATTATTAAAGCAGATGAATATGACGGATTGAACTTCGAACCGGGCAGGTATATTACACAAGCTGAAGCGACTCGAATGATCGCAAGGGTATTGGGTCAGGAAGGGCTTATTTCCGGCTCCCCTTACGGTAGAATCAAGCCGGACAGTCATATGACAAGGGCTGAGACAGCAACCATCATTATAAAAATGCTTGATAAAAAGCCTTTCCATAGTCAGGATGAAGTCACAATTGCAATTTTCGGAACTGACGAGCGGTCTACTGAAACGGCTAGAAGCGATATCATCATGCTTCTGAAAATTCAGCCTGCTCAACGTAAGGCGCTCATCATTTCTATCCCCCGGGATACCAAGGTGGAAATACCGGGATTCGGCAGCGACAAAATCAACCATGCCTATGCCTTCGGCGGATCTCAACTGATGAAAACGACGCTGGAACAGCTTTTCAACACGAGGGTTGATTACACTTTAAAGCTGGGATTTGAGGAATTTAAGGCGATCATCGATGCACTAGGAGGCGTTCAGGTTAACGCCGGAAAGGATTTTGCATATGGCTCTGAGGTCATCGTGAAAAAAGGAGAGATCAAGCTGAATGGAGACCAGGCATTGTTTTATGTGCGCTACCGGTCTGATTCCGAAGGGGATTTCGGGAGGATCAAAAGACAGCAGGAGGTTGTTCACTCTATTGCAAATGGCGTAATTGGCGCCAAGAACGATTTATCAGTCTTGATGGAGCTATTTGATATTCTTGTCAGCCATGCAGAGCCCAATATTGCTCTGGGTGATCTTTTATTAAAATTGCCTGCCTACACCGGTTCGGAGCCTTTCTTTTTTGATTGCCATACTTTGAATACCGGCTCGAAAAAGATAAACGGGATCTGGTATGAGTTGGTTGATTCAATCAATTTGGAAAAACTGCAAAAAATACTGAGCGATAGATAAAGCTTTTTAAGCATTTATCTTACAATTCCCTACGATGCTTTTTTATTTGCCATCTTTCCCGCAAACTGACCGGACAAGCAAAGCATTACAGCCAGAAGTATACCCAGCGCATCCGATACAAAGTCCTTGATCTCTTTCCCCCGCCCGGGTACATAGGCCTGATGCCATTCGTCCAGCCCTGCCAGGATACAGCTTAGCAGCAAAGTCAGAACAAGCGAAGCTGGCAGGCATGTTCCTGAACGACTTAACGCCTTAAATAGAAAGAAGGAGAAAACAAAATACACAAAGGTATGTGCAAGCTGCCTAAGCTGCTGGTTCATTAAAGCAATCCTGTGTGCGTTTTCTGATGTGCTTGATTCTACCAGACCCAGCTGCTCCGCGGCTTTCAAAATCATTTTTGTGACCCATTTGCTAGTTCCGTCTGATTCGACTGCCGTCTGGGAGGATAATGCGAAGATCATTATAATCGAAGCAAGCACCATAATCCATGCGAATACCTTGTATCCTTTCAAATGATCATATTCCCTCCACTTCATACCCATTTACACTGTTTTCCTTCCTGTGCTTTGTGTGTCACAAACACATGTCCTCATATACCCTTTGAATTTTGTTTTTATACTTCTTATTATGGAAAGCAATAAATTGCGTATAAAGTAGAACTCTTTTGTCTTATTAAACACTGCCCAAACGATGATGTTGGGTATTGTCAAGCATATAACTCCTTTGGCAATGAGTTCCATCACCCCTGTATAAAGCACATAAGCGCATGCCCAATATGTTATAAAACCTGCACTAAGTGTAATGACTGTATGAACCAAGAGTTTTATGAAATATTCACCTACTCTCCTGTCAAATATGCGCTTATAAATTACATACGGTTCAATCCATAAACAAGTAGTCACCATGCTGATCAGGGTTCCAATGAATATGCCTGCAATGCCAATCGTGGCACCCAAGACAATCGAAATCACTAAGTTGATAATGACTTCAAATAAAGCCTTAAACCGATCGTTCCAGTAAAGCCCATATGCAGCTTGAAATGTTAAAACCGCACTTCGCATCCCTTTTATATAGAAATTTGCAGTCAATATTAGCACGATCCCTTGTGACATGAGAAAGTCGCTGCCGAACGCCAGGCTTATAAACGGATCAATCAAGATGAACAAGCTTATACTGGAAAAGCAGAAAACCCAAGATGTCACAAATTCTGTGCAGAGAAAAATCTCATAAGCTTTTTCTTTTGATTCGGTAGCACCTAGATGACCAATACTGGCAGTTATCGAAGAAAATATCTGACTGATAACAATGTTTAATGCATTAATGATCATGTAATAATTTGAGTATAGCCCGACCCAGACAATTCCAATCATCGACGAAATCAGAATATTGTCTGTTGAATCAACGACAATCCCTCCAAGCTTATGAAAAATCATGGCACTGGTATTTCTGATAATTTGTCGCCTCGTATGATCATCAACTTTTTTGCTTGATCTTTTTTTCAAAAAAGGATACATTTTTTCTGCTTTTCTAGAGATGGCGATATTTTCTCCCAGGGTGCACATCATTTGCAGAACCAGGAAAAAAATATAGTTTCTGGTTAATACCAAAATAATGATTTGCAGAATATTTAATATTAAATAAAACCCGTATCTATAATAAGTCGCAATGTACCTGTATTGATCTGCGATAATCAAAGAGCGTTTATACGAATAAAAATATGAAATGGTGGCGTTTGCGACAAAAAGCAAATAGATCAAATAAATATGGGGGATATCCGGTATGTCTCTAATGATATATTCTAAAAACGGTGTGATGAGCAAACCTAATACTGCTACGATACATCCGATAATTTGATAAGCTCTTCGATATAACTCAATTAATGCCTGCGTCTTGTATTGATTTCTATCAGCCAAAGGCTTATATAAGCTATAGGTTATGGCAGTGCCTATCCCTAAATCAGCCATTGAAAGCACAGTGAGAATATTGGAAAACAATCCATTAACGCCCAAGTACGCTTTTCCTAAAAACTTTATAAAGAAAATACGCGCTATGAAACTAATGATTATGCCTATTAATTGAGCTATAAATGCAACATAGATGTTTGTTATTGAATTCTGGGTTCTACCTGCATTCATAGCTACACCTCGTTAAACTAAAGAATTTCTATATAACTTCGCATATTGTCCTTCCATCGCTTCTACAGAAAATTTGCTGGAGGCAGTTCTTGCAGCTTCTCCAAGTTCCTGCCTCAGCTTGCGATTTTTTATGAGTGTAATTAGTGCATCAGCAATATTTTCGTTTTGTGTGTCAACAAGTATTCCTGTTACATTATTCTCAATCATATCAGGCACTCCCCCTACACTGGCAGCAACAATTGGCAAGCCAGTAGCCATTGCTTCTATTAAAGTAATAGGCATACCCTCCCATTTCGAAGGTAAAACAAATATATCTGCTTTATTGAAGTAAGGATATACAGTTGCTTTCATCCCCAAGAACTCAACGCAATCCACCAGGTTCAATTCTTTTACTTTTTCCGTAACAGCACTTTCCAAAATCCCACAGCCGATCAACTTCAATACGGTATTCGGCTCCTCATCATGAACAATCTTAAAGCTTTCTATTAAACCCAGATGATTTTTTTGTTCTGAGAAACGCCCTACATGGAGTATATTGATTTTACTATTTTTCCCTTCATATTCTTCCTTCGGTATGCATTTATTCAAGTCTATCCCATTGTAAATCATCGGTACTTGTTCATCAGAGAATCTATATTCCTCCATGACCGATTTTTTAACAAGGGGGCTGATAGAAACAGGGATCACCTTGCAATATCTATAGAAGAAAGCGTACAGTTTTCTTAGGTGCTTACCCACTTCCTTATTGGCAATATTATGGATCGTATGGATACTTACAGGCACTCTAGCGAGTATTGCAGCTGGTATTGCAAATGGCATTAAATAAAGATGCGTATGAATAACATCCGGTCTTGCCTTTTTAAAAATCTTATACAGTTTAAAAATAATCGTTAGGTCGAATCCCTTCTTTTTGCCTAGATACAAAATGGGTATGCCTAGATTTTCTAATCTTTCAGTGATTGCCGAGTGATAGTCGTATAAGCTGACAATACTTACATCAAAAGAATCCTTGATTAAAGCAGCTGCTAGATTCTCTACCATTACTTCTGCGCCGGCGAGTACAAACTTTGGCACAATTTGTATCACGCTTAGTTTTCTTTGCATGGTTTACCCGACACCTCCAAAGAGTTATAGATATCTAATACCTCTTTCATTGTTACAATATGCAGCTGGCCCTCAGCTCTCTTTTTATCTGCAAATGAAAAGATTTCCTCCAATACTTCCAGCATTCTGTCTGAGCTTCCCAGATTAAAGGGATGAAACCACACATGATATATTTCATTTCCATTAATGGCTTTTTCCATTCCTGAACGCGCCTTCTTTAGTCTTGAAGAACTCGGTATATATTTTCTAAATCCATCATACGCTAAAAGCATTTGTGAAGAAGGTATATTTAACATTCCTTCTACTTTCTCCAATGATTCTATTGGATAAGTAGGAGGTGATATTCCTAAGAATTGATCCACAATGTGACATATTTTCCTGAGATACAATAGCTCAATACTCCTATACCAGCTTTGCTCTTTACCTCTATAGATTTGTATCCCTGCTTCAGCTATTGCTTTAAGATGTCCTACATTACCTCTTGGAAAAATGAGCGTGCGTATGTCTATACCTCTTTCTTTAGCAAGGTTTATACTCTCTTTTATTTGTGAATGCGCAATTTCATCAGTACATTCATTATCACCTATAACGACGTGTGAAAAGGTATGCGTGCCTATTTCCTGCGGAATGTCTATCGAAAGGATCTTATCTACAATATCCTTGCCATACCAATACGGATCTTTTTCTATTGAAGTTCCTGGGTCCATAACATGCCAATCCTGTCTATTAAACCAGCTATATTTCGGTCTAAGAATATTATCATGTCTGCCATCACATTGATCCAAAAACAAATGTCCTACCATGGCCCATGTTGCACTCATTTTGTATTTATTTATGAGTTGAATAAGTTTGTCGAAGTTTTCCCTGTATTTCTCAAAATGATTCTTGTAAATCACTAAACCATTTTTATCAAATGTGCCCCATGCAAGTTCAACATCGAGTGATAAAACAAAATAGCCAGGCATAATTTCAACTCCTTTTCGCAAAAGTAAATACTCTACCGCTGATCATTGGGCAGGATTCATTTGATCTGCAGCCGTTTTTTTTCTAAATAACTTTGAAAAAAACCATAACATGAGCAAGCCGACAATCAAGTGAAAATTTCTTACAATAATATGCTGTGGATCCCCATATAATACACTCAAAATACATAGATTCAATATGATATGTGCATTGATTATACTCCTGAAGCCTCTTGCCGGTATTTTATTGATCAGAATTTGCACCATATATAAAAGTGCCCCCCAAAGCAAGCCAACTATCAGTATGCCAAAAACATTTCCCTGCATAAAAGAAAACGAGAGCATATCTATCGGTATTTCACCAAAAATTTCAGCCTCGCCTTTGCGAGCTCCTAAAACTAGAAATGTATTCAAACTCGAAGCTGTTTCTATATGAAGCATCCCTGACCAGAACTTCGCAGGTAATATATACAGAGGTGCAACCAACAAGTCAAAAAACCACCTGCATTGAGATGTATCCACAACATGGTAAAACGTAGCAAGCGGAAAAGATAGTTCTGTTGCAAATAACTCGACTATTCCCATATTCCCGCCGGAACGTCCCAATATGATGTCTGTAAAAACCAATAATAATAGTGCTGATATCGAAAAAAATGATATTTTGCCTACAAAAGCGACGGCAGTTTTATTGGAATAGAATATGCGTCCTAAAAGGAAAGTCGCAATGTATATAGTAAGACTAACTCTCCCTACCCAACTGTAAAGTACATACAAAGAAAAGCTGAAAGAAATAATGAATCCCCAAAATACCAATTTGGTTTTCTTTGTTCGTTGTTCCCTGTCGATCAGAATTGAATAAAAAACAAATGATGAAAAGAATGCAAAGCTACCGAATGTCTGAAAAAAACTAAAACGATTTTCAACGGAAAAAACGCCCGACCGTATTGCCCGTGAATAAGCAAGAAAGCCAATAAAGCCTCCGTACGCTCTTGTATATAACCAGTAAGCGATTATAGAAATTATAAGCATTAGCCATGAAACAAATACAGTGGTCCTCAAAAAATCGTAATCCAGGTAAGGTATGATTACTGTTTTCTTACTTTTGGGCGAATTGAAAAATGCCGACGATAGATACCACCCGCAGAATATGCTAAATATCAGTACCAGATTAAACACAAAATAAATGAGAATAAGCGGGCTGCCATAATTCATAATAATGTAACTGAAGTCATATGAATTGTTTTTACCTTCATATGCAGCCCACATAACAAAGCCAAATCCTATGCCATTAAAAGCTGCAAGTGACATTAAAAACCAATCCAGCATCTCCAAGCTCTTTTTTTTGACAAGCTTCAAGTGTAAAGCTAAAAACACCGATAATGTAAAACAAACGCCTCCAAATATAGCTATTGTAACCTCCAATTTTTCACCTCCGTCAGTCGACTAACATGCATTATAATGCATTAGCCTTACACCCTACAAATTTATCGCGCTTAAATAAATATCTCCCAGGCGGCCTTTATAGTCTATTACATTGTTCAAATCATTGAATTTATTGATGCCGGCAATAGACATTTCTTTATGAATATGCCTATCAAGCAAGAGCTTCTGAACTGCCTCTGCTAATGCTTGATCGTCCGAATATAAAAAGCCGGTTCTCTGATTATCTATGATATCAAGCATCCCGTCCACCGGAGTGCTTACAATTGGAACTCCCAGTGCCATCGCTTCCAATGCAGCAATAGGCGTACCCTCAAATCGCGAGCATAATAGCATGCATTTAGCTTGTTTCAGTGCCTTATATGGATAATCCAATCTGCCGGTAAAAAATACTCTATCTGCTACACCTTCTTCTCTGAAAATGGCTTCCATTTCATGCCTTAGCTCACCCTCTCCAATTATGCCAAATGAAATATCTGCGCATTTTTTTAGTACTTGGGATGCGACTTTTGCAATTCTCTGTGGGTCTTTCTGGTAACACAGTCTTCCAAGGAACACAAGTTCGAAGTGATAATCCTTTGTATCTTTATACATTAATTTTTCGATTCTAGGTAAAAAAATGACGTTCTGCAAAAATACTGTCTTGGATCTTATCAGCTTACCAAAATAATAATCACTAAGGCAGCTCTTTGAAACAACTATTACCCGCTTTGTACGCATTGCAGCGATCAAATAGAGCAAGGACTTCAGTGAAAATACCGACATATCATCTCCCCTTACATGCAAGTGTGATATTACAGGTATTTTTCCTGCTGTACATTTTGCCAGTACGGTTGCACGCACATCATGAGCATGAATGATATCAGGTCTGAAAGCTTTAATTTTGCTTTTTATTTCTGCCATACTCATTTTACGAACTGGGAAAAAACTTACGCCTCTATCTTCAAGTATTCTTTTAACAGAACCATCATCTGGTGAGCAGTATGCCATCTCATGTTCGTCCTTGAACATCATACAAATATCTGCCGCTACATTTTCTGCACCAGTAAATATATCGCTTGCCAGTATATGTAATATTCTCATCTTGGCTCAACACCTCTTTTCTTCAAGCCTGACCTTCGTTTTGTAGAATTCACAATATCTTTGCGTCATAATCTCTTTAGTGAACCTTGCGTTGAACTTTTTATAAGCCTCAGATGCAATTTTTTCTCTCAATTCCACATCTTCAATCAACAACCTGATGTTTACCTTTAACCCGACAGAGTCTTTACATTTTACAATCAACGCATCTTTCCCATGCTCTATGACCGTCAAATTGCTCCCTATATCTGTCGATATGATCGCTTTTTCAGCAGCCATTGCCTCCAGCAATGCAATAGATAAACCTTCCCGTAAAGAAGGAATAGCAATTATATCAGTCGCATGCAAAAGATTATTTACATCACTTCTGTGTCCCAAGAAAGTCACTTTACTCTCTAAACTCAGTTGCTTTGCTTTTCTAATCAGATGCTCTTTTAATTCACCCGAACCCACAATATAAAAGTGGTAGTCATTTTTTACAGGCTCACCCTCTAAAAGCTTTATTGCATCCAGCAGGTGCTCGATCCCCTTCTGTTTCGCAAGTCTGCCAATCGTAAATATTGCAATTTGGCTGCTGCCGATACATAGTTCCTTGCGTATCTGTTCTCTCGCTAACGTGGCTGCAACTCTCTGTGAATCCAGGCCATTGGGGATTGATAAAACTTTATCTTCCTTTGCAATTTTCAGTTTGACAGCCCATTCTTTATGGAAGTCGCTTACAGTAATAATATAGCTGCAAAAATGTGCCGCAATCCTTTCGATCAGTGAGTATGCTAGAATGCTGAATCGTGAAGACTGCTCATGGAAAGCAAAGCCATGTACGGTATGAAATATGAATGGCACTTTTTTGATTCCGGCTGCAACTCTGCCTACAATACCGCCTTTCGAAGTGTTTGTATGGACTATGTCGAATTTTTCTATCGCCATCAGTCTCATAAGCTTCGAGATACTAATAAAATCTGCAACCGGATTGATCTCTCTTCTTATTGGAATTTGATGAAATGTAACGTAATCAAAGTACTTGAAGTAATGATTTTTTATCTCCTCTTTGCTATATGTCATATGTATGTCCACATTAAACTTGTTATGCAGCATTGTTATGATAGTGATCAGGTATTCTGTTCCTCCGCCTATTGCATCACCTCTTGTCACTATAAGCAATTTTTTTTTCATCTACAGCCACACCCCGATATCAAATATATCTCACTTTTTACCGCGTTCAGCAGTCATTTGAAAATGTTCTATGATCTTTACCATATACCCCTTTACGCATCAAAATAGTACTCACCGTTTTGAAGAGTATTCTCATGTCCAGTACGAAGGATAAATGATCGATATAATATAAATCATATCTTTCCTTTTCTTTTGGCGGGATACTGTTGCGAAAAATTGCTTGTGCATATCCGGTTATCCCGGGCTTCACGCTGAACTTCCTCAGATACGCCTTGCTATATAAATGCATGTTGCCGCAAGGGCTTGG
The DNA here is from genome assembly GCA_021083345.1 of Calditrichales bacterium MX18-03. GTDB lineage: Bacteria > Bacillota > Clostridia > Lutisporales > Lutisporaceae > JAJGRE01. The sequence goes on from JAJGRE010000002.1 coordinate 721,771, forward strand.
CCTGGGACCGATCAAGGACATATCGCCTTTTAACACATTGAGGATTTGCGGTATTTCATCTATGCTCCATTCCCTGATGTATTTTCCCACTCTTGTTAATCTCGCGTCATATCTGGCATTGAATGTACTTCCATCCTCATTTCTTTGATCAGGTGAATTCACCTTCATTGACCGGAACTTATACATTTTAAATGTTTTAAACCGCTCCCCGACCCGTTCTCCACAGTAAAGAACTGGCCCTCCGTCATCCAATTTTATTGCCGCTGCAACCACCATAAAGAATATTGCAAATAAAGGAAGTGCCATTACACATATTAAGATGTCCATCCCTCTTTTAAAAATGGATTTATACATTTCGCACCCTTTCCTGCATGATACTTTTTATATCATTCAAAGCCTCGCATATAGAAAACCGGGCGTTGTACCCCAAGATATTCCCTGCTTTTGAGCTGTCCATCAATGAGGACTCAATCTCTTCGCTCACCGATGGATTGTAATCCAGATTTCCTTCATTATGAAAACACTTATTCACCAGTCGTGCAATTTCAAGATTAGTCAATGCCTGCCCGCTGCCTATGTTGAATACACCATTAACATCCGGTTGGGCCACTGCTTGCAGAATAGCCCTTGCAGCATCCTTTACATAAACGTATTCCCGTGCAGCCAAACTCTTCCCGATCACTTTCAGCTGCCTTTTTTCAAATGCACTGTCAATAAAAGTGTTCATCATGTGTCCTTTACGCTCGCCATCTCCTAAGATTTGAGCCAGTCTTAAAGATTTAACCTTTAATCCATGCTTCTTCATGTATAAATGGCTTAAGTATTCACATACAAGCTTGCTTATTCCGTAAATAGTCTTCGGCGACGGAAGCTGTTCCTCATCCCAAGGTATTCTGGAAACATCAGAGTAAACAGCTATGGACGATGAAATGACAATATTCTTAATGCCCGTATTAACACAACTTTTAAAAAGATTTTCTGTAATTATCTCATTGTGGTGAAAATCTTCAATACTCCCATTGGCACCTCTTATAGCAGCTAAATGTACTACTGCATCCATATCACCTAATACTGCATTTAGATTGTCTACCGAGTAATCTGTCTGCTTGTACTCATACTCCTTACTTCCATCTGAGGGATTTCGCCCTAGCACTACCGGGGTATGGACTTTTTCTTTTTCTATAAGAGAAACAACTTCCCTCCCAAGAAAACCCGAGCCTCCTGTTATCGCTACCCTCATGACATCACCTTTGATTCTGTGTAATGAAATAACCGATTTTTTCCATGTATCCATTTATCGGCCTAACCACATCACCGTCATTGTAATATTTGAAGTTGCAAACAGCATCAGAAGGAATTTCAAATTGGGTGTAATCCGCTTTTTTCCTTGGAGCATCACATAAAAATTCAAGTACATAGTCACGATCCGTATCCATATAATTCTTTAATTCTCCCACGTCCTTGAAGATCAAATGTTCAAAGGTTAATTTTAAGACATTCACCCCTGTGTAATACTTGAGGACTTTCCATAAATGGCATCCGTCCAGCCGGGGTGTAACTTCAATGATATAAGGTTGATTGTTTCTGACCTTTATTTGGAAATAGACCGGGCCATTTAGAATACCCAGCTTTTGTATCGTTCTTTCTGCAAGATCCTTTAAACTCTCTTTTACACGCCAATTGGAAAACCTGGAAGGCACTATGTGCTTGTGTACTAATCCTCCTTGGAATTCGCTCCATGTAATACGATCCGACACAACCAGGAAGCAGATTTTGCCGTCCACAACATATGCATTCAGTGACACCTCAAACCCCTCGATATATTCTTCAAGCATGACGATCCCTGAGCGGGAGAATCCCTTACAGATATCAAAATATCGCTTAAGTTCTTCATAATTATGAGCTATATGGACCCCTCTCTGACCTTGTGAATCCGATGGCTTGATTATGAATGGATAGTCGAGCATTATTTCTGTATCGCAATTTTCCAGTGCTTGGAACCTGATGTTACCTTTAAAGTCATTTCCAAGGCATTCTCTCATTTTTTTCTTATTATTGCATATCTTTGCAGTTTCAGAAGTCACAAAGTATGGGAGATGCAACTTCTCGCTTATTTCGCTGCATACGGGCATAGCAATATCGGAGCCGACGGAATAAATACAATCTATTTTCTTCTCCCTAATGAATGACATAACTTTATCCTGCTCTATGAAATCCAATAATTCAAAATGGTCAACAGCTTCGCTGCCAGGTCCGTCATTTTCCCTGGCACACGCAAATGTCTCTATGCCCATTCTTATCAGTTCTAATATTGCGTCCATTTGCACAGAGGCAACACCTAATATTAATACTTTTTTCATCGCTCATACCTCACTGCTCACACAATTTTTAATTCCTCAACAATATCTGAAAAACGATTGATAACATATTCCACATCCTCATCCGACAATAAGGTATGCAGCGGCAACGTAATCTCATTCCTATACATTTCAAAGGCATTCGGATAATCTTTCATATCAAAACCCAGATTCTTATAGGCTGTATGCATTGGTAACGGTTTGTAATGAACATTCGTTGCAATGCCTGCCTCTGCCATTTTTCCAATAACACTGTTTCTAAAAACTTCATCCTTATCCGTTAATCTGACCAGATATAGATGCCCACTGGATGAGAAATCCTTGCCATAATGCTTTAAGCTTGCAGTTTTAATTTTTTCCAGGGCTTTATCATATATATCAATAATCTTTTTTCTTCTTTCCAAAATCCAAGGGTATCTTTGCAGCTGCACCAAACCCAACGCAGCCATGATATCCGTCATATTGCATTTATAGGCAGGATAAACAATGTCGTATTCCCATGCGCCGAGCCTTGTTTTTGCTAAAGCATCCTTTGACTGGCCATGAAGGGACATCAACATGAACTGCCTGTAAATCTCTTCACAATCATAACCGGCCATCTCTCTCCATGTGACCGCCCCACCCTCAGCAGTGGTTAGGTTTTTTACCGCATGAAACGAGAAACATGTAAAATCTGCAGCATCGCCGCTTCGCTTCCCTTTGTAACTAGCACCGAAAGAATGTGCTGCATCAGCTAGGACCACAATTCTGCCTATAGCTTCTTGAAGCCCATTTGATGGGCTGAATAGGCTTTTTTTTCTGCTTACAATATCGAGTACCTTGTCATAGTCACACATCACACCGGCAATATCTACAGGAATAATCACCTTTGTTTTCTCTGTTATGGCTTCTTCCAGTTGTTCGTAATCCATATGAAAGGAATTCTTAGCCGTATCAACCAGTACAATTCTTGCGCCTACATGATGAATGACACTTGCGGAGGCAGAATAAGTATAAGCAGATGTGATGACCTCATCACCAGGTCCTATACCTAAGACGCGAAGTGTAAGCTCCATAGCTGCAGTTGCCGAATTAAGACATACAGCTTTTTTTGTGCCAATATATTCAGTTATTTTTTGCTCAAAAAGCTTTGTCCTGGGTCCAGTTGTAATCCACCCGGATTTCAAAGTCTGTATGACTGCATCAATCTCTGCACCGGTAATATCCGGTGGGGAAAAAGGAATGTTTCTTACCTCATTTGCTTCCACAAGACTCACCTCACACTCATATATTTGCTAAGCTTTGTACCCCAACCTTTAAGCTTTGCCATGGCTCCTGCTATGTTTGTTCTACAGCTGCAATATCAAGATTTGCTGCTGCTAATTCATTCCTTTCATTCATGTAGCTGACATCCAATTTTCTCTGTTTCTTCTCATCACTGTAGTAATAAGCCCCTCGCTTTTTTGTTTCCGCTTTGGTCATCAAGGCGCCGATGATATTGGCTCCAACCTTTTCCAATGCCTTTTTCGCTTGCTTAGCTTCTTCTTTCTTGGTCTGATTAGCTGCAATAACGAGCACAACTCCATCCACTACTCTGCTCAGGACTGTTGCATCAGCAACCGACAGGACCGGCGGTGCATCTATGAAAATCATTTCATAAGTACATCTCGCTTCTTCTATAAGCTTTTCGAAAGCATGGGTTGCCAGCAATTCAGCCGGGTCCGGAGGTAAGGGGCCTGAGGTCAATATATGAAGATTATCAAGGTTAACAACAGGTTGAACCACCTCCGACAAAGCTTTCTTATGCGCCAAAGCATTGGTCAAGCCTGGAATTTGTAAAATGTTAAAAAGGCTGTGGACACGGGATTTCCTCAAATCACCTTCTACCAAAAGCACCTTCCTGCCTGTCATTGAAAAGGATATGGCCGTATTGGCAATAGAGGTGGATTTGCCTTCTTCACTGACCGCACTGGTGAATAAGATAACTCTGTTTTCCTTATCGATATTCATAAAATCCAGATTGGTGCGAAACATCTTATAGCTTTCCGAAATGCTCGATAGGGGATCACTTAGAGTCGTTAGGCAATGGCTCTTCATCGTCATACTACCCCCTTAAACTTCGGTATGATACCCAGGACAGGCAGCCCAATTTCTTTCTCAATCTCTTCTTCCTTGTGAACTGCGGTATCCAACATCGTATCCAGCACAATGATTATTATTGCTGTTATAAAACCCAGAACAGCTGCAACGGCAACATTCAGGAACAGATTGGGGCTGACGGGCTTGTGTGGCAATTCAGCGTAATCGACAATATGCACATTCTTGGCTCCTACGATGGTTTCTGCCTTTTCTTTCATGACTTCAGAAACCTTATCAACTATTTTCACTGCCAATTCCGGACTTGGATCTTTATATGATATATGCATAAATCTTGAGCCCTTAACTGTCTGAACCATTAAAAACTTGTTCAGATCAACAGGCGTCACTTTCAATGCAAGCTTTTCGATTACCTCCTTGGCTACCAGATTCGTCTTGATGAGTTCCCTATAGTCTGTGACCAGCTGATTTCCTATTTCCAAGTCTGCCAAGCTGATATCCGTAATGCTGCTGCTTTCCTTTCCAATAAAAATTGTTGTGGTAGCTTTATAAATCGGTGTTATTCGCATTTTAGTCACATAATAGGACGTTACAGCAGAGATCGTTACCAGTATTACAATTAACCACCATTTTTTCGCTATTCTTCTCATAAGGTCCAATAGCTCGATTTCCTGACATTCGACATTCACTTTGAACACCCCCATCTGACTAGGATTTTTTGTATCATTTTTTCTTTCTCAGCAGTCCATTGCTAAGCTAGTGGTTGATTGTTCAGAATATTATAGCCGTTGCTAAAAAATAGACGCTCAGCCATTTTTGCACCCACTCTGGCTTCAACCTGTTCATATGCTTTTTTGAAATAGGGTGCCCTTTTCTTTATGCAGTGGCAATCTGTAGCAATAAGATGAACTAAGCCTTTATCTACTATTGTAAATAGCTTTTTGCTTGTTCCTCTCGCCACTATTGATGATGCATTCATCTGGGTATAACAACCCCGATGAATCATTTCCTCCAAATAGCTCAGGTTATCCATAAAGTAATCATATCGCTCGATATGTGCTAAAATAACCTTATAATCTCGCATCTGAATCTCATACAGCAGCTGTTCATGGAACGGGTACAGCCTTTGCACAGGCAATTCAACCAAGACATATTGTGAGCCAGCCAAAGTCCTGCAGTTTTGAGAGGTCAGTGCTGTCAATGCCGTCTCATCCAGGTAAAGTTCATTTCCCAAACTCACTTCGATCCCTATTGGCTCACTTTTTATTGCTTCCATGAGTTGGTTGAACGCCTCGAGGGTTTTGGTGTTATCATACCTTGGAAGCTTGTAATGCGGCGTTACAATGATATGAGAGATCCCTTCCCGCATCGCAAGTCTGATCATCTCTACAGCATCCTCCAGAGTATCCGGGCCATCGTCCACACCCGGAAGTATATGTGCATGCATATCGATCATGGTATCACTCCCAGCTCAGCAAGCCCAGTTTGTTACTCCGCCGCTGCAGTTTTCCGGTATTCGAACCTGTATGTCGGCACAACCTTCTTCAAGCAGTCAATCAACAGCTCCTGGTTTTCAATGCAATTCTCCAGAGCCTTGACAAACATCATGATTTCATTGAATGACAAGTCCAAAGGCTTTCCGACGAATATTCCCTGGTATGGCGTCGTCTTGATTTCCTCTTCTGATAAAAGCAGTTCTTCGAAAAGCTTCTCCCCTGGTCTCAAACCTGTAAACTCAATCCGGATATCGATATCCGGCTCCAAACCGGACAAACGGATCAGGTCCCTGGCCAAATCTGCAATTTTAATTGGCTTACCCATGTCCAGTATGAAGATCTCTCCCCCGTTCGCCATGGCACCGGCCTGTATGACCAGTTGAGCGGCCTCAGGAATGGTCATGAAGAAACGCGTGACGTTGGGATGGGTAACAGTAACGGGTCCCCCTTGCTCTATCTGCTTCCTGAAAAGCGGAATGACACTGCCACTGCTGCCCAGCACGTTTCCGAACCTGACGGCAGCAAACCGGGTGCTGCTGCTCCGGTTCATGGACTGGACGATCATCTCGGCCATCCTTTTGCTTGCGCCCATGACACTGGTCGGATTTACCGCTTTATCGGTGGATATCAGGACAAACCTTTTTACTCCGAATTCACTGGCACACTCCGCTGCATTCAATGTCCCGATGACATTGTTCTTTATGGCTTCCGCCGGATTTGCCTCCATGAGCGGCACATGCTTGTGAGCTGCAGCATGAAAAACAACACCGGGGCGGTACTTTGAGAATACGCTGCGGAGCCGCGCAGTATCCCTGACGGATCCGATCAGCACTTCAAAATCCAGCTTTTTCCCATATTTATGAAGCAGTTCGTTCTGAAGCTCATATGCGCAGTTTTCATAGATGTCCAGTACTATCAGCTTGCCGGGATTGAACCTGGCGATCTGGCGGCACAGCTCCGAGCCGATGGAACCACCTCCTCCGGTAACCAGTACGGTTTCACCTTTGAGATAATCCGAAATCTCCTCCGTATTAAGCCTGACTTCATCTCGTCCCAGCAAATCTTCCAATTTCACGTCCCGTATATGCTTGTAGCTCACTTCTTCGTCCATCATTTCACAAAATCCCGGAAGCTTTTTCAAGGTGCACCTGGTTTCTTTGCAGATGCTGAGTATTTCTGCCATGTCATTTTGGGAGGCTGAGGGCAATGCCATGATGATCTCATCGATTCGGTATTTCTCGGCCAGGAGTCCGATCTTCTTTCTGCAGCCTCTCACCGGAATGCCCTGAACGGTGGATCCATGCTTCTTCATATCATCATCAATCAGGAGGACCGGTTTTCTCTTAAGCTCCTTTTGGAAAAGCAATTCTTTAATCAGCATGGAGCCTGCATCACCGGCGCCAATGATCATGACTCGCTTTAAGCCGGGCTTCCTTTGGCCGAGCAGCTTTTTTCCATTACTGACAATCCGATAGCTGACATGCATTCCCCCAATTAAGATAAAAAGCTGCAGCCAGGCGATAACATATACAGAGCGAGGCAAATGCAATGTAGAAAATCTACCGAACAAATAAACGGCTTCCTCAGCTGTCAATGTAGCAAAAAAAATTCTTGTCAGCTCGCTGATGCCGGTATATTTAAGCAATGCCCTATGGAGTCCGAAAAAATAGAAAACGGCAACATGAGCGGCTGATATGATGAAAAAGGATTTTATGAACGCTTCAAAATAGGCATGTGGTATAAAACCGTCAAAACGTATTAAAAGGCCGAAATAATAGGAAAGTACTGCTATTGTGCTGTCGGTAACAATTAAAAAGCCTCTCTTGATGCACACCTTCATGGATAACCTCCGGATCATGGCATTCATTTCTGCCCAGTTGATAAGATATATAACGATTAATATGCAAATGGGTCAAGCTATATGCCTTGCTCAAAAAAATAAACCCGAAAGAATACCCGAAAGCAAGCTCTCGGGTATTCCTTTTGGGTCTGGGATTCTTCATGTATTCAGAATGATATGCTGATCTATTCGATTCTCACCCCATATTCCCTCATCCAAGTATCAACTTGGATCAGATACGCCAGCAGCTGCGGTCCCCGCATCAGCTGCCCATACCAGGGCTTTCCAAAGGAAAGACCGCCTGATTCCACGATTTCGCTGACCGTCTTATAGTCTACCAGTTGATGAATGGGAGAGCTTGAATCACGAAGGATTCCCCACATCCAATCCTGTACTGCTTTCAGATATGCCGGGTTATGGGTCTTAGGGTAAGGGCTCTTCTTGCGCTCCAGTATCTCTTCAGGCAGAATTCCCTTCAGGGCATTGCGGAGTAGCCCCTTTTCACGCCCACCGTACAGCTTCATTTCTGCCGGAATGTTAAATGCATATTCCACTATTCGATAGTCGGCAAAAGGCACTCGCACCTCCAGACTGTTGGACATGCTCATGCGGTCCTTACGGTTCAGCAGTGTGATCATGAACCATTTCAGGTTCAGATAGAGTATTTCCCGCATCCGGCGCTCTGACAGGGATTCGCCTTCCAGCCCCGGCATTTCCTTCAGGGTGGCATCATACCGGCTATGCACATATTCTTCCAGAGGCAGGCTCTGAAAATCTCCCAGTAAAAGGCTCTTCCTTTCCTTTACGGCCTCAGACCATGGGAAAGTGGTTGCTCCTATCAGCTCCGGGCGGGTATACCAGGGATACCCCCCAAAGATCTCGTCTGCACACTCCCCTGATATGGCAACCGTTGCATCCTTCCTGACCTCCCGACAGAACAGATACAGCGAGGAATCAATATCCGCCATTCCCGGCAGGTCGCTTGCCTTGACGGCATCCTGCAGCGCCTGCACCAGCTGCGGCGTATTTATGATGATATTCTTGTGGCTGCTGCCGATGTGATCCGCCATCTTCTGTGCCCAAACCCCGTCAGAATTGGGCTGATAGTCATCCGCCTTGAAATACAGCTCATTATCCTGATAATCAATGGAATAGGTATTGAGTGAACCTTTTCCCTTGCGTTTGTAATAATCGGCAGTCACAGCCGATATGGCACTGGAGTCCAGTCCCCCTGAAAGAAATGTGCATACCGGCACATCCGATACCAGCTGCCGCTCTATGGCATCCACCAAAAGCTGCTTGACCTTTTCCGTCGTCGTCTCCAGGCTGTCGTTATGCGGCATGCTGCGAAGCTGCCAATACCGCTCCAGCTTGGCGGCGCCTCCCTGATAGGTCAGACAGCAGCCTGGCGGCACTTCATTGATTCCCTTGAACACCCCGCACCCGGGTGACCTTGCGGGTCCTAAGCCGAACAGCTCCATAATCCCGGTCCCATCAATGACCGGCTCCACCTCCGGATTGGCCAGCAGCGCCTTAAGCTCCGACCCGAATATGAAGGAACCGTTGACCTGGGTATAAAAAAGCGGTTTGACGCCCAGGGGATCCCTGGCGATAAACAGGCTCTTCTTGTTTTTGTCCCAAATCCCGAAGGCAAAGATGCCGTTGAACCGCTTCAGGCATTCTGCACCCCACTCGATATAGGAGACCAGCAGCACCTCGGTATCTGAATAGGATTTGAAATGATATCCCTTGGCCCTCAGGGCAGAACGGATCTCACCGGTATTATAAAGCTCTCCGTTATAGATGAGCGTATAGCTGTTCCCCCCGACCCACCGGGTCATGGGTTGCCTGCCCCCTTCCGGATCTACGACCACCAGCCGCCGATGCCCCAACAGCGCATTTCTCGACATATATATCCCGGTATCGTCCGGACCTCTTTTGCTCAAAGTCAATGTCATTTTTTGAATGGTATCCCGTTCCGTTGCAAGGTCTCTTTCGGTATTGACCCAGCCGATTATTCCGCACATAAGACTGCCTCCTTGATGAACATTATTATCATTCAGATAGTACAGCTTATGCAAAAGGCTTATGCATGTTGCATAAGCCTTTTGTTATCTTTCCATTAATCTCACCCTATTTAGATGACGAACCTGCTGATCAGTTCGTCGGTATGTTTCATATTCTCCATCAGCCTGCCCAACTCCGACTGTACATCTTCCAGAGAACGCGTCTGGCTGGCCGCTCCTGTCATGAGGATTTCGGATTCATTAAAGGAGCTTCCTGATATCTCATTCACCTTGCCGACAGTGATCATAATGGCATCCGTTTCAGCGGCTTGAAGTTCCGATTTGACCGCGATTTGAGCTATCATACGGCTCATTTCGTCGATAACCTTGACTATTTCCTTAAAGGAAGCTTCGGTACTGTTCACAATGTCGTGCATTGCTGCCACATGCTGTACGCTTTCGCTCACTGCACCGGAGGTACTCTCCATTTCGCTGAACAGGCTTCCTATTATTGCTTTGATACTGCCGACCGACTTATTGGATTCATCGGATAGCTTTTTTATCTCCTCTGCCACAACAGCAAAGCCTCTGCCCACGTCCCCAGCCCTTGCCGCTTCGATGGATGCGTTTAAAGCCAGCAGCTTTGTCCTTCCCGCAATATCCGTAATGACTTCCGTCATTTTGCCGATATGATGAAGGTTTGCTTTGAAACTGCCAATCCTTTCGGATGTCATATGGATGATTTCCCTTGTCTTCAGCATCTGTGCTGTCAGTTCCTGGAGAGCCTCCTCTTCCGTTCTGACTACATCTTTTGTTTTAGTCGTATAGCTTGCCATTTCACCTGTTTGTTTCAGGATTACTTTGGCACTATCCGCAACCTGCCTGATTTTGCTGTCTGCTTCCTCAAGATCCGCTACCTGCTGTCCTGCACCGCTCTTCAAGTCTTCGGACGCCTTCTCGACTTCCTGGGAAATAGCCGCTACCTCCCCTACCTGCCTGTCCAGATCCTGAGACAACCGGACGGTATCGTTGACAGTGTAATGAATCTGGTTCACCAGAGCTCTCAGGGAGTCCGCCATGGTGTTGAATGCCGCCGCCAGCTGCCCCACCTCGTCCTTTCCGTTCAGTTGGGATTTATATGCCAGGTTTCCGTCCGCTATGATCTGCGTGTCCTTTATCAGCTTATAGATGGGCTTTACAATGCTCTTTGAAGTAATGTATCCGATGAGGACAGCAATTGCGACACCAATCATGCTGATGACGGCCAAGTTGAGCTGTGTATACAGCTTTGCCTGCTTCAGCTGTTCTGTAGCAATGGCGATGGACAGAATGCCTGCTGTCTGGAATTTCCTATCCCGCAGCGGCAAATATGCTACTGTATATTCTTTATCCAGAATCGTTTTCTTTTCAAAAAGAGCCGTATCGCTGCCGATGACTTTGGCCTTCATCCCTTCATCCATGATCAGGGAAGGGTCCGGTTTTTCTCCGACTGCAGCATGTTCACCTTTCAGCGTTGTCATGATCTGGTCTTTTATGTACAAGGTTGCTTCTACATTATATAACTGCTTGATATCCTTTACAAAACGCTGATCAATATTGTATTGGGTTACCAAAACCCCAACTGTGTGAACCCCGGTAGCGGCAACATCGGATTTGACTGGAGATACGCCCTGTACCAGGATGCCTTTTGCCGACGGTTGAACGATAACGGTCTTGAAATCTGCAAAACCGCTCTTGATGGCAATATCGTTTGAAAGGTCCTCCCCGCTCCGTGTGGGCTGGTCTGTCCTGGACAACAGCTTCTTATCCTTGTCCGCCATCATGGCAAAGTCCAGACCGATCTCGGTAGATAGCTGCACCAGGAATTGAGACGCCTTGATATTGTTGCTTTCCGCTGCATACTGCCGCAGCTCCGTTACGTTGGAAAGGATGGACGCATTGTTCAGCGCTTTTTTCTGATAATCAATGAACCGGTTTGAAGCGTAGTCCATGACATTGGATACCTTTGTCTGGAATTCTTTCTCTAAGCTCTGTGCCACGATTTTACCCGACACAAAGGTAGAAAGTGTCATCGGTATGAGCACAGACACGATGACGATGCTGATGATCTTATTCTTGATGGATACATTCTTTAGAAGCTCCAATAGAAAATCTACAGGATACTTCAATTTGGATGTGAATTTGCCATTGAATTTCGGTCTCAAATCTATCAAAAAACCAGGCTTTGCACCCCAATTTAATTTGAAATTCGTTCTTAATCTGTTCATGCCCATTATCCTTGCCTTCCTTTGTTTTTACTTACAATATTAGTATAAGTGGCTTCTGTTAAGCTCGGATGCGTGGCATATTAATTTACATAAATCTTTTTGTTATATTAATGTAAATTTTAACGAAGCGCCCTTGGAAACATCAATACATATTACAAGCATTGTCATAATAAGAATAGTATATAGCTTCAAAAGGAGGTGAAAAATGTATAACTGCCCCTTCTGTCCTTACTTGTACCAAAGTGATATGATGCGGCAATCTGCTTACAGGATAACGATAAATCTGAATGAAAGACGCCTATATCTTATAAAAGACGGGAAGATCTTCAAGTCATATCCGGTCGCTATTGGTAAACCTTCCAGTCCTACACCCAAAGGCAGCTTCAAAATTGTCAACGTAGCCGTCAATCCCGGTGGCCCCTTCGGTGTCCGCTGGCTAGGCCTGGATGCGCCCTACGGCGACTACGGCATTCATGGCACCAACAGCCCTTCCTCCATCGGCAAAGCCATCTCCAATGGGTGCATACGAATGCATAATAAAGACATACTTGATCTGGTCAAGTATGTCTGGGTGCGTACGCTGGTGAAGATTGTATGAAGCTGTAACAAGCGCTAAAAAAGCCCGGTCAGTATCACACTGCCGGGCTTCCTATCTATTTCCTATTCCTTTGCTGCTTTTGACCAGGAATCCTTCAAGCCGACGATGCGGTTGAACACCGGCTTCTCCCTGCTGAAGTCCTTATTGTCCGCGCAGAAATAGCCCATTCTCAGGAACTGATAGCCTGTTCCCGCTGCCGCTTCTGCCAGCGCAGGCTCCACTTTGCAGTGGGTCAGCACTTCAAGGGAGTCGGGATTCATATCATCCTTATACTCTCTGCCATCTTCTCCCGGATTAGGTACTGCAAAAAGCTGGTCATACAAACGAATCTCGGCATCCAATGCATGGGCTGCGGATACCCAGTGGATGGTGCCTTTGACCTTGCGTCCATCAGGAGAGTTTCCGCCTCTGGATGCAGGATCATAGGTGCAGTGCACCTCCGTTATCTCGCCTGTTGCAAGGTCCTTCACAACATTCTCGCACTTTACGAAGTAAGCGCTCTTCAGTCTGACCTCGCCGCCAGGAAAGAGTCTGAAATACTTCTTCGGCGGGTTCTCCATAAAGTCATCCTGCTCAATATAGAGCTCTTTGGAGAAAGCTACCTTCCGGGTACCGCTGTCCGGATCCTCCGGATTATTCTCCACATCAAAATATTCAACCTGTCCCTCCGGATAATTGTCGATGACAACCTTCAAGGGCCGCAGCACCGCCATGACGCGCTCCGCTTTCTTATTCAGGTCTTCTCTGATGCAATGCTCAAGCAGTGCGTAGTCTACCGTACTGTTGGTCTTTGCCACACCGATCTTTTCACAGAAGCTGCGGATGGACTCCGGCGTATAGCCTCTTCTTCTCAAGCCGCACAGCGTTGGCATTCTCGGATCATCCCAGCCGCTGACGATTCCGGTCTCCACAAGCTCTCTCAGATACCGCTTGCTCATAACGGTGTAAGTCAGGTTCAATCTGGCAAACTCGATCTGCCTTGGCGTATGCTCTGTCTCGCTTTCATTGACAACCCAGTTGTACAACGGACGGTGGTCCTCATATTCCAATGAGCACAAAGAATGGGAAATGCCCTCAAGTGCATCTGAAAGCGGGTGCTGGAAGTCGTACATCGGATAGATGCACCACTGGTCCCCTGTCCGATGATGGTGGGACTTCAATATTCTATACAATACAGGATCTCTCATGTTCAGGTTCGGGGATGCCATATCGATCTTGGCACGAAGTGTCCTGGCACCTTCAGGGAACTCCCCTGCCCGCATCCTTCTAAAAAGGTCCAGATTCTCTTCTGCGCCTCTTTCTCTGAAGGGGCTGTTCTTCCCCGGCTCGGTGGGCGTGCCTCTGTATTCCCGCACCTCCTGCTGGTTCAAATCGCAGACATAGGCTTTACCCTTTTTAATCAGGAATTCTGCGTACTCATAGATCTTCTCAAAATAGTCCGATGCATAGAAAAGACGGTCCTCCCAATCAAAACCCAGCCACTTGATGTCCTCCATGATGGAGTCCACGTACTCCACATCTTCCTTGATGGGGTTGGTATCGTCAAACCTCAGGTTGCATACGCCGTTGTATTTGGCCGCTGTGCTGAAGTCGATATAAATGGCTTTTGCATGCCCTATATGCAAATAGCCGTTGGGTTCAGGCGGGAATCGCGTCAGCACCTTGTCATAGACCTTGTCCTCCAGATCCTTGTCAATAAAATCATGGATGAAGTTGGAATACGGCTTCACGTCCTCTTGAGCCTGCTCCGCGCCTCTTAATCTATTCTCATCAACATGCGTGTTTTCGCTCATGAATCCATTACCTCCTCTTCATTTGTCTAGCACTCTGTTATCAATCTTCTCAATATTATACACCATGCCTATTATTTTTACCAGTAATCTTATTAATATTAAGACCCGGGTGAAATGAGGGACGGTTCTTGACTTGAACGAGAAGCTTTCTCGTTCAAGTCAAGAACCATCCCCGGATTTACCTTACAGCAAAAATCCTCTGTTTCCTGGCGAGACCGCCAATATCATTTCTGATGCTTGCTGATGGTCCGTTCAGTCCTTTCTCCAGCTTGGCGGCCTTGTCGGTGCAGCACTCGATGGACTCGATGACATGCCCTCTGAAGCCCTTCTTTTCCAGCGCATATATGGCTTCGATCGCTGTCCCCCCTGCAGAGCAGACACTGTCCTTCAGTTGTCCCGGATGTTTTCCGGTTTCCAGAACCATTTTGGCTGCTCCAAGGACGGCCTGGGATACCAGTCTGTAGGATTGCTCCCTCGGCAACCCCTTCAGCACCGCCCCATCTGTCAACGCCTCAATGAACATATAGACCAAGGCCGGTGAAGAAGCTGCGACAGCAGTCACGACATCCATCAGCTCCTCATCAATGATTTCCACTTGTCCGAAGCTGCTGAAAACCGCCATGACCGCTTCCATTTCCTCCCCGGTAACAAGGTCGTTGCAGCACAGCGCTGTCATCGCTTCCCCGACGATTGCAGGCGTATTCGGCATGGAGCGTACGATCTTGACCTTCTTCTGAAAGAACTTCTCTACGGTCTCAATTTTAATCCCGGCAGCAATGGTTACGATGATGGCGTTCTTTTTTACCGAGTCCTTGATATCCTCCACGACTGCCTTATATTTATTGGGTTTGACAGCCAGGACCAGTATATCTGCATAGCGGGCAACCTCTTTGTTATCCTGCGCCGTCCTGATGTTGAAGTCTTTTTTCGCTGCATCCAGCTTGCTCTTGGACCGATTGCTGGCCATAACCCCATCCGCAGTTGTCATACCGGAGCTTATAAGGCCGGTTATCATTGCTCTTGCCATATTTCCACAGCCGATAAAGCCGATATTCTTTTTCATGATTTATTCCTCCCAGCTAATATTTTGGCTTGCATCCTGTAAAACGGTGCTGATTTTCTCTAGTGCCCAATCGATTTCATCTTTACTGATAATGAGCGGGGGAGCGAAGCGTATGGTCTGGTCATGGGTCTCCTTACACAATACCCCGAGTGCCATCAAACGTTCACAGAAGGGGCGGGCCTTTCCGCATTCCGCTTTGATTTCAACACCGATGAGCAATCCCTTCCCGCGGATCTCTTTGACGTAGGGGCTGTTCAGCTCCTGCAGCCTTTTACTGAAGTATTCTCCCAGCGTCTCCGACCTTTCTTCCAGCTTTTCATCCAGCAAGACCTGGATCGACGCCAGCCCTACTGCTGCTCCCAGAGGATTGCCGCCGAAGGTGGAACCGTGGTCTCCCGGCTTGAACACCTCCATCACTTCCGTATTCGACAGCATGGCCGATACCGGATAAACGCCGCCTCCCAGGGCTTTTCCAACCACCAGGATATCCGGCTGCGCTGCTTCATGCTGGAAAGCAAACATCTTGCCGGTTCTGGCAAAGCCGGTCTGTATCTCATCAAAAATCAGCAGCACATTGTTTTCCCTGGTGATCTCCCGGATTTTTGCGAGACAACCCTTTTCCGGAACAATGACGCCGCCCTCGCCTTGAATGGGTTCCATCATGAATGCGATGGTATTGCGGGTAATCGCCTTTTCCAAAGCCTCCGCATCCCCGTATGGGATGACCTTGAAACCGGGTGTGAAAGGACCAAAGCCCATCCGGTACTGCTCCTCGGTAGAGAAGCTTACGATGGAAATAGTCCTGCCATGAAAGTTGTTGGCACAAACGATGATCTCAGCCTGGTTTTCCTCCACGCCCTTTTTCTGATACCCCCACTTTCTGGCAGCCTTTAAAGCTGTTTCAACTGCTTCTGCCCCTGTATTCATGGGCAGTGCCTTTTCAAAGCCTGAAATCTCGCATAGCTTGCTGAGGAAGGGACCCATCTTGTCGTTGTGAAAGGCTCTGGAAGTCAGGGTGACCTTGCCTGCCTGCTCTACAAGGGCATCAATGATCCTGGGGTGACGGTGCCCCTGATTGAGTGCGGAGTATGCCGACAGCATATCCAGGTATTTTTTCCCTTCCACATCGTGAACCCAGGCACCTTCTCCTTTTTCGATCACGACAGGCAGTGGATGATAGTTGTGCGCACTGCAGCTTTCGACCTCTTGAATGACTTTCTTTGTGGTTTCCATACATAACCCTCCTAAAAAATAATGAATAATAAATAAAAAAACCTCCATCCCAAAAAGGGACGAAGGTTATTCGCGGTACCACCCAACTTGACTAGCCGCTGCCGAAACAGATGCTAATCCACTTTGCGCCTTTAACGCAGGCCTACGGACAAACTTTTTCATTTGCAGCTCTGAGGGCGGGTTCAAAGAAAATAATCTTAGAAGACCTTTCAGCCGGTGAGTCTTCCTCTCTTTCAGAATCTTTCCTTCTACTATTCCTCTTCATAGCCCTATTGATATTGAATTGGCAGATATTCCTTAATGATCTGAGATCTTTCATTACACTCAGGATGACATGCACCCCAAAATAAAAAACCTCCATCCCAAAAAGGGACGAAGGTTATTCGCGATACCACCCAACTTGACTAGCCGCTGCCGAAACAGATGCTAATCCACTTTGCGCCTTTAACGCAGGCCTACGGACAAACTTTTTCATTTGCAGCTCTGAGGGCGGGTTCAAAGAAAATAATCTTAGAAGACCTTTCAGCCGGTGAGTCTTCCTCTCTTTCAGAATTTTCCCTTCTACTATTCCTCTTCATAGCCTTTGATATTAATTATTGCTTATTATACAGTATATATTTACCGCTGTCAAATGGTTTATTCAGTTCAGACTGAAAACCACGATCAGAAGCATCTTGAACCTTTCTGCCGCCAGAAGTCCATGTGGGATGTTAGCCGGCATGACGATGCTTTCACCTTTTTTCACATTGAAGGTCTGATCTCCAATTGTTATCTCTGCGGAGCCGTCCAGTATATAGACCAAAGCGTCACCGCCGGCAGAATGGGTGCTGATCTCTTCACCCTTGTCAAAGGCGAAAAGCGTCACACTGAGAGGCCTTCCCTGAGCCAGTGTCCTGCTGACCACCCTGCCCTCCTGGTAATCCACCAATGTCTCAAATTCAACAACCTTTGCAAAATCCATATTCTTGATAAAATGCTGTCCGTTCATAATAATCTCCTTTCATTCCTTTACATTCATACATTCAATTGTCAATTAGTTTTCCCAAGTCCGTTCATTTTATCTCGCACCTGAGTTTTACCTCTTGACTCCATCATAAAGGAAGACAGAAAGGATTTCCGTGACTTCAGTCACACATAAAAAAAGAAGGAAACACTTTGGATCATAGCTAGAGTCGATGGGGACAGGTTCCTTGTCCGTTTGGGACAAGGAACCTGTCCCCATTAGCTTTCCCCATTAGCTTCGGTTTTTTTACTTCTTCACTGCTACGGCGCAGACCTTCAGTTCCGGCGTCTTGCAGTTGGGATCCAGCGCGCTGTTGGTCAGCACGTTGGCTGCGGCTTCGGCGAAGTGGAAGGGTATAAAAACAACATTTCCGCTTACGCGATCCGTTACTTTTGCTTTGATGGAAATCTCCCCTCTTCTGGAGGACACCTTCAGCATATCGCCGTCCTTGACACCAAGCTCTGCTGCAGCCGATGGGCTGATTTCCAAATAGCTCTCCGGAACCTTGGCTTCCAGGCCCTTGACTCTTTTTGTCATGGTCCTGGTATGATAATGGTACAACACACGTCCTGTAGTCAGCGCAAAGGGATACTGCTCATCCGTAGGCTCAACGGGTTCTTGGTGTTCAACCCCTTTAAACAGACCCTTGCCTCTTGAAAACGCACCCTTATGCAAATACGACGTACCCGGATGCGCCTTGTCGGGGCACGGCCACTGGATACCGCACTCCTCCAGCCGCTCATAACTCATTCCCGCATAGGACGGCGTTAGGGAAGCTATCTCGTCAAAGATCTCAGAAGGATCCCGATACATGCTCTTATAGCCCAAAGCATTCATCAGTTCCATAATGATGACCCAATCCGGTTTGGCGCTGCCCGGCGCCTCTACCGCCTTCCTCACGCGCTGGACCCTCCTCTCGGTGTTGGAGAAGGTGCCATCCTTTTCCGCAAAGGCAGCTGCAGGCAATACCACATCAGCCAGTTCTGCCGTCTCGGTCAGAAAGATATCCTGCACCACCAGAAAATCGGTATGGGTCAGTGCGTGCCTGACGTGTGCGGTATCCGGATCGGACACCATGGGGTTTTCACCCATGATATAGAGGAACTTGATGTCGCCCCTGCAGGCGGCATCCATCATCTCCGGCACTGTCAGCCCCGCCTTGGCGGACAGCCTGGTGTTCCAGGCCTGCTCAAATTTCGCGATGACCTCCGGCTTGCTGACCGGCTGGTAGCCCGGCAGCGTGGCCGGAAGCGCGCCCATGTCGCAGGCACCCTGAACATTGTTCTGTCCGCGGAGGGGATTGACGCCGGAGGATGCCTTGCCCAGCTGTCCGCAGAGCATGGCCAGGTTGGACACCGACATGACGTTGCCGACGCCGTTGCTGTGCTGCGTAATGCCCATGCAGTATATGATGCTGGCCTTATCGGCCTTGGCATACAGCCTAGCCGCTGCAACGATGTCTTCCGCCTTCACGCCGCACAGCTGCGCTGCCCGCTCAGGCGTATACGCCTTCACCACACGCTCAAGCGTCTCAAAGCCTTCCGTCCGCTCCTCAATAAATGCCTTGTCCTGCCATCCCTCAGCCAGGATCACATGCATCATGCCGTTCAGAAGCGCTACGTTGCTTCCCGGCCTGATCTGCAGGAACACATCGGCTTCTTTTGCCAGTTCTATCTCACGGGGCTCGGCTACGATCAGCTTTGCCCCCTTTCCGATTGCCTGTCTGATCTTGGCTCCGATCACCGGATGGTTTTCGGTGGTATTGGAGCCGATAATCAATATCGTATCGGCATCAATCAACTCATTGATGCTGTTTGTCATGGCGCCGCTACCCAATGTCGTTGCAAGACCTGCAACGGTTGCGGCATGTCAGAGGCGGGCGCAGTGGTCCACATTGTTGGTGCCTGCCACCGCCCGGAACAGCTTCTGCATGAGATAATTCTCTTCATTGGTACATCTGGCAGAGGTAAAGGTTCCCATCGCGTCGGGCCCATGCTGCTCCTTGATCTCCAGCATTTTACCTGCAATCGTCCGGTACGCTTCTTCCCAGCTTGCTTCCGCCAGTTTGCCGTCTTTTCTGATCAATGGCGTCTTTAACCGGTCCGGATGATCCAGGAACCGGTAACCGAACTTGCCTTTTACGCAGAGAAGCCCGTCGTTGGGCTCTGTTTCAACCGGCTCTGCACCGACAACCTTGTTTCCTTTCACCTTCAGCTCCAGCTGACAGCCTACGCCGCAGTAAGCACAGGTGGTTTTGACTGTTCGCACCTCCCATTGCCGGAATTTGACATCGCTTTTCGGCATCAGTGCGCCCACAGGACAGGCCGATACACAGTTTCCGCAGGAAACACAGGTGGATGCTTCAAAATCCCTTTCATAGGGAATACCGATATGGGTATTGAAGCCTCTTTGATTGTAGTTAATTGCGCCCGTACATTGCAGCTCGTTGTCAACTCTGACGCACCGCCCGCACAGGATGCATTTGTTCCGATCAAGATAGAAGAAAGGGTTGCTGTCATCTATCGGATAGTTTTTCTTTGCGCCCTGGTAGCCCCCTTCCTTGACGTCATACTCGAAGCAATAGTCCTGCAGCTTGCAGGCGCCTGCCTTGGCGCAAGTCAGGCAGTCCAAAGGATGGTTTTCAATCATCAGCCGTAGAATTTCCTTCCTGGCTTCTATGACACTGGGCGAGTGGGTCTCCACCATCATGCCCTCCGATACCGGTACGGTGCAGGCCGTCATCAGGGAACGAGCTCCTTTGACCTCTACCACGCAGATGCGGCAGGCACCATGGCCTGTCAGGCGTTTGTCGTGGCAAAAAGTCGGCAGGCTGATTCCCATTTGTTCCGCTGCCTGCAGTATGGTGAAGCTGTTTTCAACCTGGACAGCCTGCCCGTTAATTGTGAGATTTACCATTGTGCTCCCCCTTTATGTAAAGAATACGAAATAGAATCATCTCATTATAATCAAAACACAATTAAATACATTATAAATCAATTTACAGAAAAATCAATCGATAATTATGGTTTTCACAAAGTAAATAAGGCCTCTATTAAAGCATTTAACAACCAAGGACGCCTTCTTTGAAACTCATTTACGGAAAGTGGTACACTAAGGAAATTGATACTTTCCTATTCGTTAAAAAAAGCCTGCTCGGATATTTTGATATTGAACTGCCCCCTGTCAAGTAGACAGGACAAAAAAGAAAAACGATCGAACTGGATTTCGTCAACAAACGGAATCCAGTTTTTTATGCTGCATTTTCGAGCAGCTGTCGGTAAGTCATAGGCGCTAGATGATCTAGCTTTTTCTGACGACGCTCAAAGTTGTAGAATTGGATGTAATGCTCAATAGATGTGGCTAAGCTGTCATAGTCCTCAAATTTGTTTAGATAGTACATCTCGCACTTTAGGATGCCCCAAAACCCCTCCATTGGCCCATTATCAATGCAGCGCCCCACACGGGACATGCTTTGTGTCATCCCGGCATTATCCAGCCTAGATTTGAACTGCCGACTGGTGTACTGAAAGCCCCGATCGCTATGAAATAGCGGATGGGCGTCAGTATATTTGGCTACAGCCAGATCAAACGTATCGAATACAAGGCGATTATCGTTACGTTTTCCAATTGCAAATGAAACAATACCCTTGTCCTTAAGGTCGAGGATTGCGCTCAAATACAGTTTCTCATTGGCTCCATATTTGAATTCTGTTATATCGGTTAGCCATTTCTCGTTGAGTTTATCTGCTGTAAACTTACGGTTCAGAATGTTCTCTGCCGTAATCTCCGGTGTGGAGCGCTGGTATTGCGGACGCTTTCTACGGATGACAGCCTTTAGCCCTACGATCCTCGTCAAACGGTAAACTCGCTTGTAGTTGTATTGGGTATTGCATTGGTTGTTCAACTCGTCTGTTATCCTGCGGTATCCATAAATCCCGTTGAATTCGGCATATATATATCCAATCTTATGTAGCAAATCTTCGCTCTCTTCCTCTCGCGCACTCTTGCTGCGGCTGAGCCACTTGTAGTATGATGACCGGTTCAGATTTAAGATTCGGCAGATCCTTTCAATAGGATAACCTTTCTCTTTATGTAACTCAGTAACTGCAACATATAGACATTCCTGCCTGACGCCGTTCAGTCCCGCCTCCTTTCTACCTCCTGAACTTTTTTTAATATCTCTATCTCCATATCCTTTTGTCTGTTCGCAGCCTCTAACAGTTTAACTTCCGCACGAAGGCGCTCGACCTCGTTCATCTCTTCCAATGGTTTTCTCTTACCGCGCTTATCGACGAGCCCTTCCACACCGTGTTCTTCGTACTTTCGTACCCAACTGTAAATCTGCTGGTAGGATACGTGGTATTTCTCAATCGTCTTGCCATAGTCCTTTCCATTGGAAATGCAGTGACTCACCATCTCTATGCGTTCTTCACAGGTAGTTTTGCGTCCATTGACCATATAGATTTCACTCCCACTTTTTGGTGTTCTGAACTCTTTATGGTCATTATACTTCTTTATCCATCTTCGTACAATCTGAGGATCTGTAATGTCATATTTTCGGCATAGCCCTTCTATAGAAATATCTCCTGCTATATACTCTTTTACTACCATCACTTTCAGTTCAGCAGAGTATTTCCGGTCCTTTGCAGTTGGTACCAGGCCTTCTATACCCCGCGTCTCATACAATCGTACCCATTGTCTTAGTATAGTCTGGCTGATCCCTGTTGTTTCACATATAGAGCTAATTCCTTCCTTCCCGGCCAAGTAGTCTTCAACGATCTTTATTTTCCTTTCTACAGGTAATCGTCCCTTTTGCGGCATAAAAATACTCCCTTCAAAGTTTTCAGATGTTTTTTATTTCATCTGTCTACTTTGAAGGGAGCATATCATATCCAAACAGGCTTTTCATTTTAGCTGTTTCCCTTTTCCAATGCTTTCAGTACGATCAGTGCTATTGCACCGCCGGCTACGGCTGTCACCAGCTGCGGCAGGCTAAGAGCTACCTTGATGGGCGGCTTGACGGTGATGAGGAAATTCACCACTGCATAAAGCAGTGCGAATTTCGCCAATGATGCTGCTGCAACACCCAGGTATCTATTTTTATTTTGAATGAGCCAATACAATACCGCATAAACAATGTTTCCTGCTACGATAAACGGCAGTACCGGCAGCATGGCAGGCGGCTGAACGCCCAGTGCAAGAGCCAGGAAAGGCGTCAGTGTACCGATGGCTGCTGCCCACAGGGGACCGCAAACCGATGCCGCAATGATCAGTACGGTATTAATACCTGCACCGGTGAAGAACTGACCCAGCTTCACAAGCTGAAACACCATGGCAATTGCCAGCAATATCGCTGCTTTAGTCAGTATGTTTAGCTTACCCTTCATTTAACATCACACCTTGTTTCTTTCTACATAATGGGTATGCAGAAGGTGGTGCGCCTTATGACTGTTGGGCTTTTCAAGATACTCCTCGTAAAGCGCCTTTACTTCTTCGTTTTCATGGGACTTTCTCAGCTTGCTGCCCTTGTCGATGGCATAAATGCCTTGGGCACGCAGCTTCTTAACTTCTTCGGTCTTTTCCTTGTCCATGATGATGGGCTGTCCGCCGCCGTTGATGCAGCCGCCGGGGCATGCCATGATCTCAACAAAGTGGTAGTTGGCTTCGCCGCTCTTGATCCTGTCGAGAAGCTTTGCTGCATTGGCTGTGCCATGCGCAACCGCTACCTTTATTTCCATTCCGTTAACCGTAACGGAAGCTTCCTTTATGCCTTCCATGCCTCTGACCGGCAAGTATTCGATGTTCTTGAGGTCTTCTCCCGTGAGAATATCCGCAACAGTTCTGAGTGCTGCTTCCATAACGCCGCCGGTTGTGCCGAATATAACTGCTGCACCGGTGGAGTCGCCCAGAATACTGTCGTAGAATCCGTCCTCAAGTAACGGAAAGTCGATTCTGGCCTGCTTGATCATTCTGGCCAGCTCCCTGGTGGTGAGGACTGCATCCACATCCTGCAAACCGGCAACATTCATCTCATCACGCTGTGCCTCATACTTCTTGGCTGTACATGGCATGATGGAGACCACGAAGATATTTTTGGGATCAATACCCATCTTCTGTGCGTAGTAGGATTTCGCTACTGCACCGAACATCTGCTGCGGGGACTTGCAGGAGGACAGGTTCTCGAGGAATTCATGGTAGTTGTGCTCGCAGAACTTGATCCAGCCCGGTGAGCAGGAGGTAATGAGCGGAAGTTTGCCGCCGTTCTGTATCCTGTTCAAAAGCTCGGTGCCTTCTTCAAGAATTGTCAAGTCTGCTGAGAAATTGGTGTCAAAAACCTTATCAAAACCCAACCGTTTGAGAGCGGAGGTCATTTTTGTCTCTACATTGGTTCCGATAGGCATACCGAATTCTTCACCCAGGGCAACACGTACTGCCGGCGCTGTCTGGACCACCACATGCAGGTCGGGATTGCTGAGTGCTTCCCATACTCTGTCGGTATCATCCTTTTCCCTCAAAGCACCTACCGGACAGATCTTGATGCACTGTCCGCAGTTGATGCAGGCTACTTCAGTCAAACCCTTATCATAGGCTGTCGTAACTGTCGTATTAACGCCTCTTCTTGCAAAATCGATAACGCCTGTGCCTTGAACCTTCTTGCAGACGCTGATACATCTTCCGCAGAGGACGCACTTGTTCTGGTCTCTGACAACAGAAGGTGATGCTTCATCTACTGCGTAGATGACTCTCTCTCCCTCGTAGCTTACACCCGTTATGCCCGCTTCTTCGCAGAGCTTCTGAAGCTCGCAGTTCAGGTTCCTTGAACAGGTGAGACACTCTCGTTCATGTCTTGCCAGGATCAGCTCAAGGATTGTTTTTCTGGCTTCTCTGACAGATTGGGAATTGGTCTTGACAACCATTCCTTCGGATACCGGAAGCACGCAGGAAGCCTGCAGCGATCTGGCACCTTGCACTTCAACAACGCACATTCTGCATGCGCCGACTTCATTCAAATCTTTCAAGTAACAAAGTGTCGGAATATTGATATTTAATGATTTTGCTGCCGCCAACACCGTTGAACCCTTTGGTACTTGTGTTTTGATTCCGTCAATCGTTACGTTTATCATTTCCATTTTTGAGTTTCCCCCTAATATAAATTGTACTTTATTGTCAAATAATTAAGCGCATAGAAATATACGATAGATCATATGATAAGTCTCCATTAACATGATACCCAATGAAGCGTTAATTGTCAATAAAATAACACATTAAAAAATATGGGACGACTGCTGTAAAAAATCCATCAAAATCGTATTATTTACCATTAATAATGATTATTTTCAAAGTGTGTTGCAAATCACAGTAAGAATATTATATGATAGATTATAATTAAGGTAACAAGAATTTTTTGCGGCAAATTGTCGTTTTTTTAACGATTATGCAAATTACGTTTATGGGAGAAGATTATGGAAAACCAAGAAAAAAAACTGCTTGACCTCTGTGAAAAAGTTGTTGCCAACGGTCAGCTGAACAAGGATGAAATCCGTTTCCTTTTTGACTGTCCCGACGAGCTGAGCCAGCTGGTATTTGATGCAGCGGATAAGGTGCGGGAAAGGGAGATGGGCAACCAGGTCCATCTGAGGGGATTGATCGAATTCTCCAGCTACTGCTCCAGAAACTGCATGTATTGCGGCCTGAGGCGGGATATCGAGGGTCTGCAGCGCTACCGGATGGAAATCCCTGAGATCGTCAAATGCGCGGTCAATGCAGAGAAACTGGGTTACCGCAGCGTTGTCCTTCAAAGCGGAGAAGATCCTTACTACACAGCAGAAAAAATTGCCGAAATGGTCAGTGAGATCAAGAGCGCAACAGACCTGGCAATTACATTGTCGGCCGGCGAGTTCAGCTATCGCGGTTACAAGCTGATGCGTGATGCCGGCGCAGACCGCTACCTGCTCCGCTTCGAAACGGCAGACCGTGAGCTTTATAAAGCAATCCATCCTGATTCGGACTATGATGAAAGGATTGAATGCCTGCATATGCTGAGAGAGCTGAATTACCAGGTAGGCAGCGGTTTTATGGTAGGGCTGCCCGGCGAAACCACAGAGACCCTTGTACAAAACATTTTACTTTTGAAAACCCTTGATGTGGATATGGCCGGAATCGGCCCCTTCATTCCCAATCCCCAGACCCCGTTGGCAGATGCCAAGGGCGGTCTGCTGCTGACCACCCTGAAGGCTGTGGCGATGGCAAGATTGGTTCTGAGGAATATACACATCCCGGCCACCACAGCCATGGGAAGCCTGGACCGCCTGGGGCGGCAAAAAGCACTGAAGGCCGGTGCCAATGTCGTTATGCCCAATGTCACCCCCATGCAGCTTAGGGAAATGTACCAGCTATACCCCAACAAGATTTGCCTGACCGATGATCCGGCGCACTGCCGCAACTGCATCACCGGAATCATCACCTCGCTGGGACGCGAAGTATCGCAGGAGCACGGCCATTCCCTGAAGCTCTATAGCAAGTCCACCCGGAGTAAGGAGAAGGAAAGCCATGAATAATCAAACCGGCAGACAAAAAGCTGACTTCATTAATGAAGAAAAAATCCACAGCCTTCTGGAGCAAACAAAAAATACCTCCAACCAACAGTTGGAAGCCATTATCAGCAAGGCAAGAAACGCTGTCGGTTTGACACCGGAAGAAGTTGCCAGACTCTTGAATACCGATGATGAAGCCGTACTGGCCAAGATATTTGATGCAGCACACGAGATCAAGGAAAAAATATACGGAAAACGCGTCGTCATTTTTGCACCGCTTTATGTCAGCAACTATTGTGTCAATACGTGCACGTACTGCGGCTATGGCTGCGATAACGCCATCGAAAGGAAACGGCTGACGCCTGAGGAGATCGCAGAGGAAGTGCGGATCCTGGAGTCCCTGGGCCATAAGCGGATTGCCCTGGAGGCAGGCGAGGATCCGGTAAATTGCAGCTTGGACTATATTATCGATGCCATCCGGACCGTGTACGCCATCAAGTTTGATAACGGCAGCATCCGGAGGATCAATGTCAACATCGCAGCCACTACCGTGGAGGAATACCGGAGGCTCAAGGAAGCCGATATCGGCACCTATATCCTGTTCCAGGAAACCTATCACCGGGAAACTTATAAAAAAATGCATCGGTCGGGACCGAAAAGCAACTATGACTATCACACCACCGCTTTTGACAGAGCTATGGAAGCCGGCATCGATGATGTAGGCGCCGGTGTGCTTTTCGGACTTTATGATTATAAATATGAAGTGATTGCCATGCTGTATCACGCGCTCCACCTGGAGGAAAAGTTCGGCTGCGGCCCTCACACCATTTCAGTACCTCGGTTGAAGCAGGCTGCGGGAATGGACCTCAAGGACTTTCCCTACCTGGTCAGCGACAAGGAATTCAAAAAGATCGTTTCCATCCTGCGGCTGGCTGTGCCTTATACGGGCATCATCCTGTCTACCAGGGAAAATGCGGCGCTGAGGGATGAAGTCATCAACTACGGTGTTTCCCAGATCAGTGCAGGCTCCTGCACCGGTGTGGGCGGCTACCGGGATGAGCATGAAAATGAATGCGCCAGCAGTACTGCCCAGTTTACTGTAGAGGATAACCGTTCTCCCGATGAAGTCATCCAGAGCCTCTGCCGTTCGGGCTATATTCCAAGCTACTGCACGGCCTGCTACAGGCAAGGACGGGTGGGCGACCGGTTCATGCAGCTGGCCAAGAACGGAAACATACAGAATGTCTGTCAGCCCAACGCTGTGCTGACCTTTCAGGAATATCTGCTTGATTATGCTTCTCCCGAGACGCGGGAAATCGGCGAGCAAACCATCAAAAAGCATTTGGAGCAGATCAGGAACGAGAAGGTTAAAGAATTGACCAAGGAACGCCTTGAAGAAATTAAAAAGGGAAAACGGGATCTCTACCTTTAGGAATACCATAAGGAGGAACTCTTATGCTAGATACACCGAGAAGCGTCCGGCTGCATATTGCCATCTTCGGCAGGAGAAATGCCGGGAAGTCCAGCTTGATCAATGCTATCACCAATCAGGACCTGGCAGTTGTGTCCCCAGTGCCCGGCACCACTACCGACCCGGTCTTCAAATCCATGGAGATCGCGCCCATAGGCCCCGTGACGCTGATCGATACAGCGGGTATTGATGACGAAGGTGTCCTGGGGGAGCTGCGTGTCAAAAAGTCCATGAAGGTGCTGGCAAAAACCGACCTGCTACTGCTGACCGTCGCATCAGACAGCGTGCCGGACGAATTTGATTCCAAGATCGTAAATGAAGCGCGGAACCGCTGCATACCCGTGATAGGCATCATCAGCAAGCAGGATATCGGCACCGGCACCGAGGCCGAAACATGGTTCAACAGCATGGATGTGCCCTTCTGCCGTGTCAATTCGCTGACACGTGAGGGTATCGACATACTAAAGAAACTGATCGTTGAATACTCGCCTGAGGATTACCTGCCTGAGACCATTATGGGAGATCTGCTGAAAAAGGATGAAACCGTCATCTTGGTCTGTCCGGTGGATGCCGGGGCTCCCAAGTCAAGGCTGATCCTGCCGCAGGTCCAGGTTATGAGAGATGCTCTGGATGCCGGCGTCTGCGTCATAGTGGTCCGGGAGCATGAGCTGGCAACGGCCCTCCAAAATCTCAAGACGCCTCCGGCCATGGTGGTGACCGACTCCCAGGCTTTTGCCTTTGTGTCAAAGATCGTCCCGCCGGAAGTACCTCTGACTTCTTTCTCCATCCTTTATGCACGCTACAAGGGCAACCTGAGGGACTTCCTCAACGGCGTCAAAGCCATCGACACTTTGCAGCCCGGTGATAAGGTGTTGATTGCAGAGGCTTGCACCCACTATCCCAGTCACGAGGATATCGGCAGGGTCAAAATACCGAAGTGGTTGGAAGGCAAAGTAGGCGGCAAGCTGGAATTCAGCTGGGTCGTAGGAGGGGATTTTCCGGAGGATTTGACGGATTACAAGCTGATCGTACACTGCGGCGCCTGCATGATCAATAGGGCTGAGGTGCTGGATCGGCTCAGCCGCTGCCGTGAGGCCGGGACGCCCATCGTCAACTACGGTATCATCATCGGCTATATCAACGGCATCCTCAACCGCGTCGTCAAACCGGTGGATAAGAGCAAGTAATAAAAAGCCTTGGATTGCAGTTCAGCAATCCAAGGCTTTTATGTTCTTGCGCATTCCGAAGCATCTCCGATAAGGATTTCGATGCCGTGCTTCAGTGCCGGCAGGATGACCTCCAGATTTTCCTTCACGCTCTTTGGGCTGCCCGGCAGGTTGATGATCAGTGTCTGCTTCCGGATGCCTGCCTGTGCCCGCGAGAGCATCGCTTTTGGGGTGATCAGCAGGCTTTTGGCCCGCATGGCCTCCGGTATCCCCGGTACCTGCCTTTCCACGACCTCCAGCGTTGCTTCGGGTGTGACATCCCGTTGGGAAAAACCTGTGCCACCTGTAGTCAGAACCAGGTTCAGTCCCAGACTGTCGCTCATCTCGATGATGGCTTCTTTGATCTGCTCCTTCTCATCCGGCACAATGACATACTTCTCTACAACTCCACCGATCTGTCCGATCATTTCGACCATCATCGGCCCTGAAGCATCTACCCGCTCTCCCCTTGAACCTTTATCACTGACGGTAATAATCCCTACCGTAATCCGCTCCATTCACCTTTCCTCCTCTAAGCTATCGCTTTATGATACTTCAAATCAAAGACAAACCTAACCTATAATCGATGGTATATATAGGGTCGTATCTTTATCCGGTTAGCTCAAAGGTCTTTGTGAAGGCTTATTTAAAAAGCGTATGGATGGCACGGACGCCAGCCAAGCATTACCCTGCACGATGCACGGTTTTAATGCGTTAGTTTTTTCAATAAGACAAGCAAATAGTCCTTTCTAATAAGGATAACAATACGAGAATATATTTAGCATTCGCTACAATTACGGTTTGTCCACGTTTCCAGCTATCGCAAACGTCATTGCGTATGCATGCATACGCTTAGTTATTGAAAATAACTAACATTTCGCCGGATTGCATCCTTCCGGCTTCGCCTGTTCAAAGTTGAAATCTCCCGATTTTCCCCCTGTCTTTCTCACCAGGTGAATATCGCTGATGACCATGAACTTGTCAATGGCTTTGCACATATCATAAACTGTCAAAGCTGCAATGGAGACAGCCGTCAGGGCTTCCATCTCAACGCCGGTCACGCCGACGGTCTTGACCACAGCTTCAATGTCCAGCTTGCAGTTTTCCATGTCTGCTTTGAACTCGATATCAACTCCATACAGGTTGATGTTATGGCACATGGGAATAATATCCGAGGTCATCTTGGCGCCCATGATGCCCCCAACCTGCGCCACCGCCAGCACATCTCCCTTTTTTATTTTCCCTTCCGCAATAGCCTTCAGCGTATCCTTTTTCATATAGACGGAGCCTCGTGCAATGGCCTCCCTCAAGCTGTCGGTCTTTTCGGACACATCCACCATCTTGGCGTATCCCTGCTCGTTGATATGGGTAAACCCGCCCACGCCTTGGGTTTCTTTGTTGTTCTCGCTCATTTTACCACCTCTACTCTATTCTATCCGCAAAAACGGTCCTTGTCCACAGGAGGAATCCTGTCTGCCGCTCTATTGTTCCCACAATTACGCTTATATATCCTGAATTATATGAACAATAGCAGGCTGAACGCCATTACCATCATTCCGGCAACCAGGCCGTAAATGGCAAGATGGGCTTCACCGTACTCTCTTGCAGTGGGCAGCAGCTCATCCAGGGATATGAAAACCATGATGCCGGCTACAGCTGCAAATAGAACACCGTAAACCACGTCATTGAAAAAGGGCAGCAGGATCAGGTAGCCCACAATGGCACCCACAACCTCGGAAAAGCCTGATAAGAAGGACAGTAGAAAAGCCCTTTTCCGGTCGCCTGTGGCGTAATACACCGGAATGGATACGGCAATCCCTTCCGGGATATTATGTATCGCAATAGCAACCGCTATGGCAATCCCTAGAGACGGATCCCGCAGCGCCGATGTAAAAGTGGCAAGACCCTCGGGAAAATTGTGAATGGCAATGGCCAAAGCAGTAAAGGTCCCCATTTTGAGAAGCTTCCCGTCGTCACTCTTGCTGTCTTTGACATGCTTCCCATCCAGTTCTTCAATTTTGCGCATCTCATGGGGATTTTCATGGGAGGGAATCAGCTTGTCGATCAGTGCGATGACGAACATGCCCATAAAAAATGCGCCTGCGGTAGCCCAAGCCCCACCGGTCTTTCCAAGCGGCCCTGACAAAGCATCCTTCGCCTTGTTGAATATTTCAATCATGGATACATAGATCATAACCCCGGCAGAAAAACCCAGTGCAATGGATAGGAACCTGGTGTTGGTGCGCTTGGTGAAAAAAGCCAGCGCACTGCCGATACCTGTCGACAACCCCGCAAATAAAGTCAACCCGAATGCAATCATCAAATTGTTCATTTCCATAAGGCTTCAGCCTCCTTTAATGTCCTGTTTTGACCAGATGTTTTATCCATATTATCATATAGTGTACCAAAAATATGAAAATAAAAAAAGACCTAGCTGCTGAGGCAGGTTGCCTCGCAGTAGGCCTTTACCCATCAATATTTTATTTCTGCAAACTGATTCCCAGCTGTTTTATCGCTACCTCCAACGACGCCCCGCTGCTGCTGTGACACCGCATCACCGGTATCTGCTTTCTTTTTGCTTCCTTGACAGCCGTATGGATCATCTGATGAGATACCGTGCTGGTAAAAAGCACGATGCCGTCCGGGTTGCCGATAGCCTTGTCAAACCTGGCCGTTCTCTGGGTATAGACCTTCACCCGGCAGCCATGCTTATCAGCAATCTCTTTATACTCGGCATGCATTCTGTCATGCCCCCCCACAAGTACGATACTCATTTCCAAGCCTCCTCTAGGGTTTCCTGTCGCAATGGCAGCCCTGGCTGCAATCCCCGCAGCAGCCGCCTTCGCCATTCTTCATATTCCTCACTGTCTTATAGATCACATAGGCCGTAAAGCCCAATATGATACCGCCTAATACAAAATTGATCATAAACTCACCTTCCTTTACTAATTCAAGCCCAGGAGTCTGCCGACCTGATAGATGATAAATGCTACGATCCAGGCAGTACCCGTCTGGTATGCTACAGCAAACAATGTCCATTTCCATGAATTCATTTCTCTTTTGATGGCAGCGAAAGCCGCTATGCAAGGTACGTACAGCAAGGTAAATGCCATAAACGCATATGCGCTAAGTGGCGTAAAGTAGTTCTGGAGCGAAACTGCAAGCTCTACGGAATCTTCTGCAACTGCACCCAAGCCGTGCAGAATACCCATTGTCGCCACTACTGCTTCCTTTGCTACCAGCCCCGTCAGCAGAGCTACGGCCGATTTCCAATCACCAAAGCCTAAAGGTGCGAATATTGGTGCGATGGCTCCACCGATAATTCCGAAAATACTCTCAGATGCTTCCTCTACCATCTGGAGCGAGAAGCTGAAGGATTGGCAGAACCAGATGATGACAGAGGCAGCAAATATAACGGTACCCGCCTTCTTAATGAAGCCTTTGCCCCTATCCCACATATGAATGAGAAGCCCTTTTGCAGTGGGAATCCTATAAGGCGGCAGCTCCATGACAAAGGGTGCTGCTTCACCTTTCAGTATCGTATTCTTTAAAATGATGCCGGATAGTATTGCAACAACGATGCCCAATATATAAATGGAGAAAATGACCAAGCTTTGATTCTCAGCAAAGAACGCCGCTGTAAACAATGCGTATACGGGAAGTCTTGCGCCGCAGGACATAAAAGGCGTCAGGATGATGGTCAGCCTTCTGTCCTTTTCATTTTCCAGCGTTCTGGTCCCCATGACAGCCGGTACGCTGCAGCCGAAGCCCATCAGCATGGGTATAAAGGACTTCCCGCTGAGACCCAGCTTGCGCAGCAGTCTATCCATGACAAAGGCTGCTCTGGCCATATAGCCGCTGTCCTCCAGGATGGAGATGAAGAAGAACATGATCATGATCTGTGGTACAAAAACCATGATGCTTCCAAGTCCGGCTATGATGCCGTTTACAACCAACTCCTGCAGCCACTCTGCAGCTCCTGCAGCTTCAAGCCAGCCTGAAGCTGCGCCTGCCAGGGTTTCATTGATCAGGACATCGATATAATCGATCGTAAAGGAGCCTATAGCGCCGAAGGTGATCTGGAATACGGCATACATAACAGCCAGGAACAACGGTATTGCAAGAATCCGGTTAGTAACCACTATGTCTATCTTGTCTGACAATGTTAGGCTTCCGCCTGCCGCATTTTTTCGTACTGCTTTGCCTACCACTCCCGATATGTAGTTATACCTGTTATCGGCCATAATGGTTTCCATATCACTGTCGAAATCCTTCTCCATTTTGCTGCGATAGGCCTTTACTTCTTCCATCAGGGCATCTGAAAGCTTCAGCTTTTCGATTACCTTTTCATCGTTTTCCAGCAGCTTGATAGCCGCCCACCTTGGATTGGGCCCTTTTTCCCCAATAAAAGGCGTCATGCAATCCCTTACCGAACTGATGCCAGCCTCTACATTTTTGTCATAAGGACCGTCCGATCTGCCTTCCGTTTTCGCTGCTGCTCCGGCTGCCGCTGTCTGTGCCACCTGCAATGCCTTTTCCAGCAGTTCCTTGATTCCTCTGTTCTTGTTGGCAGAAGTCGGTATTACCGGCACACCCAGTGCCTTTTCCAAAAGCTTCAGATCGATCTGGTCACCTTTGCTTTCCACCGTATCCATCATATTCAGCGCTACGACTACCGGCACGCCCAATTCGAGCAGCTGCGTGGTCAGATACAGGTTGCGCTCAATATTGGAAGCATCGACGATATTGATGACCACATCCGGCTTTTCGTCAATGATATAATCCCTTGCAATGATTTCCTCCAGGGAATAGGGTGATAAGGAGTAAATACCCGGTAAATCGATGATCCGGATATCTTCCTTCGTCTTTCTTGCCTTCCCTTCCTTCTTTTCCACCGTAACGCCCGGCCAGTTTCCTACATACTGGGTGCTTCCGGTCATTTCATTGAACATGGTGGTTTTCCCGCTGTTGGGATTCCCCACCAATGCAAATCTAAATGCCATTTGTCAGCCTCCTATTATCGACTTTGATAATCATTCTCATAACGCTGTTTAAAAAATACCGCTTTTATCCCAGCGGCGTTATGCTTCGATGATGATATTCTCTGCATCTGCTTTTCTAAAGGTCAATTCGTAGCCCCGTACATTCACCTCGATGGGATCTCCCAGCGGCGCCACCTTCCGTACCAATATCTCGGCTCCTTTAGTTACACCCATATCCAGCAGCCTTCTCCTGACGGCGCCTTCTCCGGTAACTTTGGCTACCACCGCCTTCTCTCCCGGCTTCAAATCCTTCAGCGTCTTTTCCAAAATCCTTCTCCTCCTTCTATACTTCCACCAGCAGCTGCTGTGCAAGTCCCTTGCTCAAAGCAACTCTGGCTCCTTTTACGTTGACAATCAGGTTTCCGCTCATTTCCGATATGACGGCAATCTGTGCACCGGGAATGATGCCGAGACCCTCCAAGAATTTCCTTGTTGCGTCTTTCGCACGACAGGCATTAACGATGGCGTCCTTGCCCGGAGGCAGCATGGTTAAAGGCATCTCAATCCCTCCTTATTTCAAATCTGTGATATTGATAATTACTCTCATTCTCATCCTGTTTTCATTTTACCAGCATTTTTCTATGGCGTCAATATCTATAAAGAAGAATTTCTCATGTTTCTTACTGCACTCGTCCTTTATCCAATAGAATTCTCCAATAAAGTGTTTATAATTGCTTTCTGTTTGTCGCTGCCAGTTTTCAAGCTGATCGATTCCTACTCCCGCCTTATTGTTTCAAGCATTTGGGTATTCTCTTGAATGACATATCCACAGTCCTGACGCCTTTCGTGCTATTTTGACAACCAGATTGCAGAAAAACAGCATTAATGTTAAAATTCTATTAGTATGGAAAAATTATCAATTAACTTAATTCATAAAGTTTTCCCAGCGGCATTTTATATATCCCATAGCGAAAGGGGGAAACCGCCTTTGAAAAAACTGTTTCTCAAAAGCATCACACTCAAAATCCTGGCCTTTATACTCTTCATCAGCCTTTTGGAAAACTTTCTTCTGATCTATATGTCCAATACGCTTTCCCTTCGTACCATAGAGGATCAAATCGACGAACGAAGTATGAAAAGTGCCGAGCTTTATTCGGATAATATAGGCAATTGGGTCATGGAGCGGATGAAGGAGATCGAAATATATGCAGCATGCACTGATGTTCGTTCTATGGACTGGGATATTGCAGAGCCTTATCTGCAGCATGCAATCAAAAGCAAGCTGGGCATCTATGACCATTTCATGATAGTCGACTTGGACGGCAACTATAACACCACCTTGAAAAGAAACCCCGGCAACGCTTCGGACAGAGCCTATTTCCAGGCTGCCAAGAGCGGCAGGACTGTGATCTCCGAACCGCTTATTTCGAGAACCAACGGCAACGCAGTAGCCGTTGTGGCTGCCCCCATCTGGGATCAGAGCGGCAGAATCGTCGGCGTTATGGCCGGCACCATCAACCTGATCAAGTTTTCACGAATGATCGAAAATTTCAAGTATGATCATGCGGATTCCTACTCTTATATCGTCAACCGTTACGGCCTGATCATCGCACATCCCAATCAGGACTACATCTTGAAAGAGAATATCTCCAAGCAATCTGCCGCCATAAACGAAAGTGTTGTTTCGGCATCCACGCGCATCCTGCACAATGTCCAGGGTAAAGTACGGTACACCTTTAATAATACCGAAAGCTTCAGCTATTATCATGAGATTCCCAATACCAACGGCTGGAAAATTATTATCAAGATTCCGCTGGACTATTGGCTGGATCCCATACGCAAAATCAGAAACAGCATGGCAGCTGCCAGTGTTGCGGCAATGCTGCTCGCAATCATACTGGGCGCCACCGTTGCCAAAAGCATTTCACATCCCATCATCCGGCTAAAGGATGTATTTGTCAAAGCCACTACCGGCGATTTATCAGCGCGTGCGGCTGTAGAGTCGGAAGACGAGGTGGGTCAGGCCTCCTCCAGCTTCAACAGGATGATGGAGCAAGTCAGCCATCTCACATACCATGATACCCTAACCGGACTGCCCAACCGCCTCATGTTCACCAACCATCTCGGATCGGTACTGAAAGAGGCGGCAGGCGAGAACGGCAAGGTAGCGGTCATGGTCATGGATATCGACCGGTTCGGTAATATCAACAACACATTGGGACACAGCGTAGGAGACCGCTTGCTGGTGAACCTTTCCTCCAAGATCACAGGCTGCCTCTCACCGGATGAGGTCCTTTCACGCATAGGCGAAGACAAATTTGTCCTTCTGCTGCGTCATGCAACAGAGCAGAAGGATATCCTGGATAAGGCCCGCACGATCCTGGAGCTTGTCAAGCAGCCTCTCATCATCGATGACTACCGTCTGTATGTTACGGCAGGTATCGGTATTGCCTTCTATCCCGAGGACGGCATAAACAGTGCCGAGCTGTTCAAGAATGCCTACTCTGCCATGCAGCGCGCCAAGAGGATCGGGCGCGACAATATGCAGCTTTATGATGCGACGGCCAGCTACAAGCTGATGGAACAGCTTTACCTTGACAGCAGCATGCATCACGCCTTGGGGAACAACGAGCTGCTGCTTCATTACCAGCCGCAGGTGGATGTAGCAAGCGGAAGGATCATCGGATGCGAGGTGCTGCTGCGCTGGCAGCATCCGGAGCTGGGACTGGTATCACCGGCGAAGTTTATTCCCATTGCGGAAGCAAACGGCTTAATCGTATCAATAGGAGAATGGGTGTTGAAAACAGCCTGTACCCAAAACAAATACTGGCAGGATACAGGCCATGACCCAATCTATATATCGGTTAACATTTCAGGAATCCAGCTGCTTCAGGAGAATTTTGTCGAGATGGTCAGCGGGATTCTCCAGGAAACAGGATTGCAGCCGCAATATCTTGAACTGGAAATTACAGAAAGCATCGCTATGGAGAACACGGAGTACATTCCTGAGATCCTGTCCAGACTGAGCAAATTAGGCGTAAGGATTGCGCTGGATGACTTCGGTACCGGCTATTCCTCACTGAATTACCTCAAGAATTTTGCCATAACCACTCTGAAGATCGATCAGAGCTTTATACGTGACCTGACCGTGAGTCCCAAGGATGCGGCTATCGTCTCCACCATCCTGGCCATGGGCAGGCATCTGAAGCTTAATGTTACCGCTGAAGGGGTAGAAACTTCAGAGCAAATGGAACTCCTGAAAAATGAAAACTGTGATATTCTTCAGGGATATTTGTTCAGCAAGCCTGTGCCGGTTGATGAATTTGAAAAATTCCTGGCATAAAAAATAGCAACAGGAGCAAACCTGTTGCTATTTTTATATTTCAATGCCGTTTTAGCGGCATTTTTTTAGTACATTCCCATGTCTCCGCCCATGCCCGGTCCCGGCATCATCGGCTTTTCCTTCTCAGGAAGATCTGCTACAACGCTTTCTGTGGTAAGAAGCAGTGCTGCTACGGAAGCGGCATTCTGCAGTGCGGATCTTGTAACCTTTGTGGGATCAACGATACCGGCTTCGATCATATCCACATATTTCTCATGCAGTGCGTCAAAACCAACGCCGGCCTTGTTGGCCATAACCTTTTCGATGACAACTGAGCCTTCCAGACCTGCGTTTTCTGCGATCTGTCTCACGGGTTCTTCCAATGCCCTCTTCACGATCTTGACACCGGTCTTTTCATCGCCTTCCATCCCGTCAAGGAGTGCTTCAACAGCAGGAATGGTGTTTGCCAATGCGGTTCCGCCGCCAGGTACGATACCTTCTTCTACAGCTGCTCTGGTTGCTGCCAATGCGTCTTCTATTCTGTGCTTTCTTTCCTTGAGCTCTGTTTCAGTAGCTGCACCAACCTTGATAACCGCTACGCCGCCGGAAAGCTTAGCCAGTCTTTCCTGAAGCTTTTCCCTGTCGAAATCGGAAGTGGTTTCTTCAATCTGTGCTTTGATCTGTCTGATTCTGTCCTTGATCTTCTGAGCGTCGCCTGCACCGTCGACCACGATGGTGTTTTCCTTCTGGATCTTAACCTGTCTTGCACGACCCAGCTGTGAGAGCTTCGCTTCCTTGAGCTCCAAGCCCAATTCTTCGGAGATAACCTGACCGTTTGTGAGGACAGCGATATCTTCCAGCATGGCCTTTCTTCTGTCACCGAAGCCGGGTGCCTTGACCGCTACGCAGGTGAAGGTGCCTCTGAGCTTATTGACGACCAACGTGGACAGTGCTTCTCCTTCTACATCTTCTGCTATGATGAGGAGCTTCTTGCCCTGCTGAACGATCTGCTCCAACACTGGAAGGATTTCCTGTATATTGGAGACCTTCTTATCGGTGATGAGGATGTACGGATCGTCGAGAACCGCTTCCATCTTCTCTGTATCGGTGATCATGTACATTGAAATGTAGCCTCTGTCAAACTGCATGCCTTCAACGACATCCAAGGTCGTTCCGAAGGTGTTGGATTCTTCAACTGTGATGACGCCGTCCTTGCCGACCTTTTCCATCGCTTCTGCAATCAGGTCGCCGATGGTCTCATCCGCTGCGGATATGGAAGCAACCTGAGCGATAGCGGACTTGCTTTCGATGGGCTTGGAAGTCTTCTTGAGCTCTGCAACGGCTGTCTCAACTGCTTTGCTGATGCCCTTCTTTATGATCATGGGGTTGGCACCTGCTGCTACATTCTTCAAGCCCTCGCGGATGATTGCCTGTGCAAGCAGTGTAGCTGTCGTCGTACCGTCACCGGCTACGTCATTGGTCTTTGTGGCAACTTCTTTGACAAGCTGTGCACCCATGTTTTCGAATGCATCCTGCAGCTCGATTTCCTTGGCGATGGTTACGCCGTCGTTTGTAATAACCGGTGAACCGAATTTCTTATCCAGGACAACGTTTCTTCCCTTAGGTCCCAATGTAATCTTAACAGTGTTGGCCAGCTGGTTGACACCGCTTTCCAACGCTCTTCTTGCTTCTTCTCCGTATTTGATCTGTTTTGCCATCTATGTTCCCTCCTTATATTATACTAATACTGCCAATACGTCGCTCTGTCTCAGGATCAGGTATTCAGTGCCGTCCATCTTTACTTCCGTTCCGGCATATTTGGAGTAGATGACACGGTCTCCTACCTTCAACTCCAGAGGAACCTTCTTACCGTCCACCATTTCTCCTGAACCTACTGCCAGGACCTCACCCTGCATGGGCTTTTCCTTGGCTGTTCCGGGAAGCACGATACCGCTCTTGGTAGTTTCTTCCATTTCTACGACCTTGATTACGACTCTGTCACCCAATGGTTTGATGTTCATAAATTACCCTCCTTAGAATGTATTGAAAAATCTATGTATTTTCGTTTTATTAGCACTCACTCTAATTGAGTGCTAATTACACTTCTAATAATAATTAATGCGCTTACGTTTATCAAATTCGCTAATTAACCAAAATTAGCATTATACCGCTATTAATGTCTATGATTCCATATTATATCCACATTACGGTAAATTACGCATATTCTCTTCATATTATTCCTGTTTTCTTCGAATGTCTGTCCTATTTACCTTCTATTTCAACCATAATGCCAGCATTTCAAAGAGGGGCATCAGCAAAATGGGAAGGAAAATGGCGGGAAGCAGGTTTCCTACTTTGATTTTTCTCAGTTCCAGCATGCTGATGGCTATCCCGATCAGCAGTATGCCTCCGGTAGCCGTCATTTCTGTAACCACAGCCGTGCTCAGTAATGGTGATACTACGGATGCCAGCATCGAAATGGAGCCCTGATAAAAAAACAGTGGAATGGCAGATGCCACAACCCCAATCCCCATAGTAGACGCAAATACCACCGAAATAATGCCGTCCATAATGGCTTTTGTGAACAGGATCTCATGCTTGCCTGACAATCCGCTCTGAAGCGACCCCATGATAGCCATGGAACCCACACAGAAAAGCAGACTGGCCGTTACAAAGCCCTGCGAAAAATTGCCGTGCTGCCCTTTAAGCTTGTTCTGTGCCCAATTGCCCAGGTCATCCATCCGCTTTTCGATATCGATCCGCTCTCCAAGCAACGCGCCCAGCACCAGGCTGAAAACCACCACCATCAAGTCATTGGACGCTACTGCAAAACGGATGCCCAAAGCAAATGTGAAAAGGCTCAAGGCCGTTACCAGCAGGCTGCCGTAGCGTTCAGGCAGACCCTTCTTCAGCAGGCATCCCAAGGTTCCCCCGATGATGACGGCTGCTCCGTTAACGATTGCTCCCAGTAAAATCATGTTTCTCCTCCTTACCCCTTACTTGTTGATCTTCTGCTCCCGGGCATAATAAAACAGATACTGCTGTGCAAAGCCGGCGAGTCCGCCGAACTTTTCCAGTGCGAACTGCCGGATATCCTTATGGCTTGCACTGCCGTCCATATAAAAAAACTCCGTCACCCTTTTTACCCATACATCCACCGGATAGCTGTCATACTTCTGCATGGAAAAAAGCAGGATACAATCCGCCACCTTGGGACCGATGCCTTTTACCGTCATCAGCACCGCCTTTGCCGCCTCTGTGTCCAGTGCTTTTATCCGCTCCAGGTCCAGCTGCCCTGCGGCAGTCAAACCGGCGGCTTCGTGGATATAGCGGCATCGGAACCCTGCCCGGCAGGCTTTCATGGCTTCCACTTCCGTTAGGGCCAGTGCCTGAGGTGTTGGAAAGGTATCATACCGCTTCCCCTCGTAATAGACCGGCCTTCCGTACATGCTGCTCAGGTCCCGTATATTCTGCGAGATCAGCGGGATGCTCTTGTTGATGGACAATAAAAAAGACACCAGCAGCTCCCAGGGATCCTGATTGAGGATCCTGATCCCCTGCCCGTGCTGAATGGCCGCAGCCATGACCGGATCCTGCGCCAATCTGGACTTGATGGCACCATAATCCCGCCTCAGGTCGAAATAATCCAGCCAGAGCGTCTGAAACTCTTCCTCATTGGTGTTTCTCAGCACCACTGTCTCTTTCTCTACATCCGACATGACGTTCAATACACGCCCGAAAGCTATGCCGGTGTAGCTGCCGTCCGGCTGTCTTTCCCAGCGGAAGCATTGACCGCATTCAAAAATGTGCCGCGCCTCAAAATCCCGCACACCCTCCAATAAAACGCCGTTCTCAATTTTTTTCAGTTTCAAAAACACCACTCCATTATCCTACGTCACGATAGCCTTGATCGTGACATTGATCCCCAGCACATTAAGCCCCGTCATATGCTCCAACTCCCCGGCCAGCTTCTTCTGAAGCTCGATCATCAGAAGGTCCATTCTGGATACCAGCTTAACCGAAAGCTCTACATCCACAACAACGCCGCTGGGCTGGTTATCGACCCGTACCTTCAGAACCTTATTGACCCGCTCAAAACCGGAAGCGCAAATGCTGACCATCTGCGATATGGCATTCTTGGTCAGCTCGTATTTTCCCAGATAGCTGAAGGTGGGACGGATAATCGTCTTTTCCACCACGTCCCCGGCTTTGCCTTTTTTATTGAATATCTTCAAGGTATCTATGAAGTAGCCCGAAAAATCCTTTTTTACTTCCAGGGTCGGCACCGGAATGACATGCTTCCCGTCCTCCCGCCTGGACTTTCTTGCCAGCTCGATCTCCTTCTCTGTGGCCACATCCTCAATCTGGATAAATTCCTCTATCTTGGGCAATCCCAAGACCTCTTGTATTTCCACCACCATTTTATTTGAGGTTCCCAGTATCAAAAGCTTTTCCGGGTTCAGGCGCGCCAAGGCATCCTTAACGCTTTGACGGTGGTCGGGCTCACTGAAAAGCGCCCTTCTGACGGAAGCAATCTTGGTTTTTTCCCTTTTGGCCGATTTGCCGGCGATGATCCGGGTGCCGCCGATTAAGAGACCGTCATCAATGATGTGTTCGATCTCCCTGTCTCTGGCTACCATAAATGCTTTGTAGCTCTTACCGGTACCGCTTTGTCCCACCAATGCATATACCTTCATTTACAAATCTCCCCCTCTGGACCTGCATCCATCTACTTGTGTGCATTTTCCGGGAATATTTTTCCCAATATCACAATGAGTGCATAAAACACGCCAATGACAACAAAGATTCCTGCCATTCCCATGCCCATCACCCGCAAGCTTTCATAAAAATTCACCATATTCATCCTTTGATTTCCTTCCTTCGTGATTTATTTTACAAGGGCAAGTATAAGGCCCCCGGCGATAATGGAGCCGATTTGGCCGGCTACATTGGCACTGACAGCCTGCATCAGTATGAAGTTTCCCGGGTCGGCCTTCTGTGCTTCCTTCTGAATCACCCGGGCAGACATGGGAAATGCAGAGATGCCTGCAGCGCCCACCATGGGGTTGATCTTATTCGTAGAAAACAGGTTGAGAAACTTGGCAAAAAGCACACCCCCAGCGGTATCAAATATGAAGGCTACCAAGCCCATCGCGATGATGGCGAGGGTCTGGAGGTTCAGGAACTTTTCTGCGCTCATGGTTGAGCCGATGGTTATTCCCAGAAGGAGGGTCACCAGGTTAGCCAGCTCGTTCTGGGCCGACTTCGAAAGTCTTTCCGTCACGCCGCACTCCCTGACCAGATTGCCGAACATCAGAAAGCCCACCAAAGAAATGCTGGCAGGTGCAATGAGGCCTGCAATCATGGTTACGGCAATGGGGAAAATGATCTTGACTTTTTTTGAAACCGAATGCTCCGAATAAGGCATCCGGATTTTTCTTTCTTCCTCTGTGGTCAGTGCACGGATAACGGGGGGCTGTATGATCGGTACCAGCGACATATAGGAGTAGGCTGCCACCGATATCGGCCCCAAAAGGTTCGCTGCGAAACGTTCCGCAACATAAATGGAAGTAGGTCCGTCCGCCGCACCGATGATCCCGATGGCTGCAGATTCCTTGAGGCTGAAGCCCAGCAAGGTGGCCGCCGCCATAGTAAAGAAGATGCCGAACTGGGCAGCCCCGCCAAAGAGCAGCATCTTCGGGTTCTTGAGCAGCGGACCAAAATCAATCATGGCACCTACCGCAACAAATATCAAAAGCGGAAAAAGCTCCGTCTTGATGCCCATTTCATACAGCCTGTGCAGCGGTTCAATCCCTTTGGATTCCACCACAAGAGGTATATTGGCCATGATGGCCCCGAAGCCGATGGGCAATAGCAGCATCGGTTCATATTCCTTGGCAATGGCCAGATAAATCAGAAGCCCTCCGAAAATATACATGATGATGTTTCCCGGTTCAATTGAAATCAGACCCTTTAGCAAATCCTGCATCGTTTCAACCCCTTATCCTATTTTATCATTGGTTTCTAAATCGATTCCGTATCTAGTTTAACCAAAAAACACGCTAATGTAAAATACCACATCAGCGTGTTTTTTGACAAATATTTAAGTTGCCCTTATTTTTTCTTCTTTTCCAACTCTTCATGCTCTTTCAACAGGTAGGAGATGGTAAACAAGCTCTCGCTCAGGTGAACGTTCTCGACGATGACGGAGTCCGGTACCTTGAGGTCGGTCGGAGCAAAATTCCAAATCGCCTTGACCCCGCATCTCACCAGCGCTTCAGCAACGGACTGGCTTTGCTCTCTTGGTGTGCAAATGACACCGATATCCACCGGGTTCTCCTGTACAAAGCTCTCAACGCTGCTGAACGGCATCACCGTCATATCCTTGATGCTATTTCCCACCACTTGGGGATTGCTGTCGAATATGCCAATCACCTTGAAACCGCTCTTATCGAAGAACGTGTAGTTGGCTATTGCACGGCCTACGTTGCCGGCGCCCATGATAATGGTCCTGTACAACCGGTCCAGACCCAGTATCTTTCCGATTTCGTTGTATAGCTCATCTACATTATATCCATACCCCTGCTGGCCGAATCCGCCGAAGCAGTTCAAATCCTGTCTGATCTGAGAGGCCGTAAATCCGGTAATTTTGCTGAGTTCCTGGGATGAAACCCTTCTCACGTCATTGTTAAGCAGATCCCCTAGATAACGATGATATTTTGGCAGTCTTCTTACAACAGCCATTGATATACTGCTGAATCTCTCCATAGCATCTACTCCTCGTTTCATATTTTTTCAATGTGCTTCGAAGCTTAGAGTCTCTTGGTCCGCACTCTGTTACATTATTAACCAGATTCAATTTTAAATTCATTTTATTATATACGCTTAACAATGTCAAGAAATAGATAGTATGCGGCATCTGCCGCTACTTAATCGCTATGTACAAACAGCTGCTTTTTTTGTTAAAATAGATGCAGATGTAAGCGATGGAGGTTCTAGCATGATCATTGCAGCAGGCAAAGGCATTAAAAAAAGCTATGGCATCGATGTGATCC
Source organism: Calditrichales bacterium MX18-03 (assembly GCA_021083345.1). Classification (GTDB taxonomy): domain Bacteria; phylum Bacillota; class Clostridia; order Lutisporales; family Lutisporaceae; genus JAJGRE01. Next base: position 766,072 of record JAJGRE010000002.1, read on the forward strand.
TTGAGGATGCGACATTTGCCGTTCAGGAAGAAGATAAAGTGGGAATCGTAGGTGTCAACGGCGCCGGAAAATCCACACTATTTAGAATTATTACAGGCAGCCTGGAGCAGGACCAGGGAGACTTGTTCATCAGTAAAAATGTACGGCTGGGCTATATGTCCCAGGACTTTGACTTTGACTCGGATAACTCGATCTGGGATGAGCTGGTCAGCGTATTCCGGCCTGTGATGGAGATGGAGCACGCCCTCAGGGAACTGGAGGGGGACATAAGCCGCCTTGGCAGCTCCGGCGATATGGAAGCTCTGAACCTCTGCATGAAAAACTATGCGGACCTGCAGGAGCGGTATAAAAGCAGCAACGGCTTCGGTTATCAAAGCCAGGTCAAAGGCGTGATCAAAGGATTGGGCTTCACATTGGAGGAATACGACAAAAAGGTCAGCACCCTGAGCGGCGGCCAGAAAACCAGAATCGCGCTGGGCAAGGTCCTGCTGCAAAGCTTTGATGTTTTGCTGCTGGATGAGCCCACCAACTACCTGGATATCCCATCGGTAGAGTGGCTGGAAGGCTTCCTGAAAAACCTCCGCTGTGCGGTTCTTATTATTTCCCATGACCGGTATTTTCTCGACGTCGTCACCAACAGGACCTTTGAAATCGAAAATGGGGTCCTGACAGAATTTGAGGGAAATTATTCGAAGTTTATTGAAAAGAAGCAGCAGCTTAGGGCGCTTCAGATGAAAAGCTATCAGGAGCAGCAAAAGGAAATCGCCAGACAGGAAGCCATCATTGCGCGGTACCGTCAGTTCAACCGTGAAAAGAGCATCATTCAAGCGGAAAGCAGGGAAAAAGCGCTGGAGAAAATGGAGCGGATCGAAAAGCCGGATGCGCTGCCGCAAAGCACGCACTTCAAGTTCGAGCCCCGCATCAAAAGCGGAAATGATGTACTAAAAATTGAGAACCTGTCAAAGGCCTTCGACAGACTGCTTTTCAGAAATGCCAGCATGGAGGTTTCCCGGGGTGAGAAGGTTGCGCTCCTCGGTCCCAACGGAATAGGGAAAACGACGCTGCTCAAGATGGTGACCGGCGCGGAGAATCCCGATACCGGCAGCATCCGTCTCGGCACTAATGTCTTTGTGGGTTACTACGAGCAGGAGCAGCAGCACCTGAATCCTGATAAAACCGTCATAGATGAAATCTGGGACGACTACCCCTTCCTGAATCAGACAGAGCTTCGGAACAAGCTGGCCGCTTTCCTGTTTCAGGGTGAGGACGTTTTTAAAGAGGTTTACAAGCTTTCCGGCGGAGAAAAAAGCAGGATCTCCCTCCTGAAGCTGATGCTGTCAAAGTCCAATTTCCTGCTGATGGATGAGCCCACCAACCATCTGGACATTCTCTCAAAGGAAGTGCTGGAGGACGCTCTGGTCAACTACGACGGCACCGTTCTGCTGGTTTCCCATGACCGGTACTTTCTAAACAAGGTGGCAACAAAAATCATTGATCTGGCGCAAGACGGCTGCACCATGTACCCCGGTAATTATACCTATTATATCAACAAAAAAAGCACCTTGCCGGCTGCTCAGGATACCCAGGTCAAAGCGGATGCGGAAGAAGCTACGCTCTTAAAGGCCGATTGGCTGAAGCAAAAGGAAGAACGCGCCAGTCAGCGGAAGCAGCAGAAAAGACTGGAGTTCCTGGAACAGGAAATACCGCTGTGTGAGGAAAGAATCAGGGAAATCGAGAGACTGCAGGAAACGCCTGAGGTTTTTTCCGATCATATCCGATGCCAGGAGCTGCACGATGAATGTGAGCGGCAAAAAGCCTGCCTGGATGCGCTATATCAGGAATGGAGCGAGATAAGTTAAAAAAGAGACCCTTGCGGGTCTCTTTCATTATAGGTATGCGATTATGGCATCTACCATTTCGTCCGTTGTGGCGGTGCCGCCCAAGTCCGGCGTAACCGCTTTGGCTTCCCGGATAACGCGGGTGATGGCACTGTAGATCCGTTCTGCTGCCTGCTTCTCTCCCAGATGCTTCAGAAGCATGACGCCGCAAAGGATGCACGCCATGGGATTGGCAATACCCTTTCCGGTAAGGTCCGGCGCCGTCCCGTGGGTTGCCTCAAAGACTGCACATTCAACACCGATGTTCACACCGGGCACAACCCCCAGACCGCCTACCAGCCCCGCGCAAAGCTCTGATACGATATCGCCGTAAAGGTTGGGCAGTACCAACACATCAAAGGCTTCAGGATTTTGGACCAGCTTCATGCAAAGGTAGTCCGCCGTCACTTCCTCATATTCTATATCGGGATACTTCCCGGCTATGTTCCTGACACTGGACAGGAACAATCCGTCTGTCAGCTGCATGATATTGGCCTTATGTACACAGGTCACCTTTCTTCTTTTCTCCCGGACCGCATAGTTGAATGCAAAAGATGCGATTCTTTCGGAGGCTTCCCTGGTGATGATCTTGATGCCTTCCGCAGCATCCTTGCCAACCATGTGCTCGTAGCCTACATAGACATCTTCCGTATTTTCACGGAACACGATGATATCCACGTCTTTAAAGCGGGACTTGACTCCCTCGATGGATTTGATAGGCCTGATGTTGGCATACAAGTTAAGCTGCTGTCTCACGCCTACATTCACGCTTCTGAAGCCCTTGCCCATTTGCGTCATAACGGGTCCTTTCAGCGCTACCTTGTTATTCTCTATTGATAGGACAGTGTCTTCCGGCAGAGGCGTCCCAAACATATCCAATGCAGTTTGCCCCATGTGCTTGGTCTCCCACAGCATATCGACACCAGCTGCCTCAATGACCTTTATGGCTGCAGCTGTAACTTCCGGTCCGATGCCGTCCCCGGGAATCAGAGTCGCTCTATACATAATGCTCCCTCCTATTGCCTGATTCTTATATCCCTATTTTATCCTACTTTATCAATTTTTTATAGCTTTTTTCAAAAACTTAATGGAAGTATTGGCGTCCTTACACAATTTCTGTCAAAATACCGAAGCGCTCCCGGATCAGCGAACAGTGCTGCCCCAAGATATCCCGCCCAGACGGATCGAATAGGATAGCGGGAAGCAGCAATACCTGCGGCTTCGGCTCAACCGTTTCCAGATGGGACAGGATGTCGCTTACCGTCAATAATCCCGCGCAGGCGATATTGCCCCCAAAGTAACCGTTTGTGACTGCTTCGATGCTCAGATTCTCCGGCAGACTGCCGCATGCCGCCAGAACCGGATAGGCCATCCGGGAGGTAAGTAACAGACAGCTCTTGCCGCTGTTTCGCCTGGCAGTCCTACTTATTGCCTCAACCACATCCGGATGAATGTCGTAGTTGAATACCAGCCCCGAGGCTGTATTTTTCTTTTTCTCGATTTGCAGCTTATGCACTGCTTCGTTACGCAGAAGCACCACAACCGGGTTCTCGCTGCGTAAAAGACTATAATAGGCGGCCACCCTGGAGAACACGTTGCTGCCGTTTACCGATAAGACAACATCCCCGCATCGCATCCCTGCAAGCTGCGCCGGCGAAGCTTTTATGACGCCTTCCACCACTGCCGTCAGGTCATTTATGAAAGGCGGTTCCACAAGAACCGGCACATCGGTTTTCAGTCTGACTGCCGCCGCAAAATCCGCCAGGGCTTGCCGGATGTCCTCGGTCGGCGGCGGCTGCTTGGAAAACCGGGTGTAGCCCGGCATGAAAAGCCGTACGGTTTCCGCACCTTTTTCCGCGAGAAAAAGGACGGCAGCCTCCACATCGTGCCAGCCCACCACATGGGGCATGGCTACGATGCTGCCGTGAAAGGGGATGCGGAAGCCGGAAAGCATGCCGGCAGCTTCGACAGCGGCCATGTGGGCCTGTCCGTTGTAAAGCAGCCTGCGGCCTTCTTCGCTGCAGCTATTCAGCGAAAGGTTCAGCTCCAGAGGGCTCAGCGCCTGCAGAAGCTCGAGCTTGGACCGGTCCAGCGGTACGCCGCTGGTGGTAATCTGGATCAGCGTATGCTTGTGCCGGCTCCGGATACGCTGCAGAACCGGAAAAATACCGTCAAAAAGGAAAGGCTCCCCCTCGCAGATGCGGGTAGCCGATTCGCCGATAACGATTTTTCTGCTGCCATCCAAAAAATCGATCAGCACATCCGTTTCTTCTTCTGTCAGCCGGTTAACAAAAAACGCCTCCACTTCGGAGGAGTTTTGATGATGGCTGCAGAAGCAGCAGGCTGTGCTGCAAGCTGTGGTCAGCGTCAGAACATTGTCTCTGCTGGCACTTTGCAGAAGCAGGTTAAAGGGAGCCGGTTTCATTCTTTATTCCCCCTTACTGTCCTATGGATAAATTGGGTACGGCATTCAGAGTGAAGTCAGCCGTTTTGCCTGTAAGCAGGCGGTAGTAAGCCGCACAGCCTATCATGGCTGCATTGTCGGTGCATAGGATGGGTGAGGGATACAGTACCTCAATACCCTCTCTTTGCCCTTTTTCCATCAGGACCGCCCTCAGTCTGCTATTGGACGCCACGCCTCCCGCCAGTACGGCATAGGGAGATTTTTTGTCCTTGGCGGCTTTGATCAGCTTTGCTGCCAATACTTCTACCACAGCTTCCTGAAAACTGGCTGCCACATCCGCCGTATTAACCGTTTCATTCTTCATATTCTTTGAGTTCAGGTAATTCAGTACGGCCGATTTAAGCCCGCTGAAGCTGAAATCATAGCTGCCTTCCTCAAGGTAGGCTCTCGGAAAATCCACCGCCATAGGGTTTCCCTCCGTTGATAGTTTATCTATCAACGGCCCTCCCGGATATCCCAGCCCCAGTGACCTTGCTATTTTGTCAAAGGCTTCGCCTGCCGCGTCGTCCCTTGTCCGCCCCATGATCTCATAGCGGTCGTAGTCCAGCACATGAACGATATGGCTGTGTCCTCCCGAAGCCACCAGACAGACAAAGGTTGGCTCCAGCTGCTTATGCTGTATATAATTGGCTGCAATATGGCCCTCAATATGATTGACTCCGATGAAGGGCAGCCCTTTGCTGTAAGCGATGGCTTTGGCCGTGGAAAGACCGATCAGCAGTGCGCCCACCAGCCCAGGTCCATGAGTAACCGCAACGGCTGTAATCTCATCCAGCGTCACACCTGCCGAAAGCAAGGCTTCGTCAATCACGGGACTGATATTCTCCATATGCTTTCTGGAGGCTACCTCCGGTACGACACCACCGAACTTCTTATGAATGTCAATTTGGCTGGAAATAATGTTGGACAACACCTCCCGGCCGTTCTTGACCACTGCTGCCGCGGTTTCGTCACAGGAGGTCTCTAAAGCCAGTATGACAGATTCCTGATTCATCGTATCACTCCATTACAACCTAAAATAGCGAAAACTAAAGGCAGGGTTTCCCTGCCTTTCTTTTATAATGTACTGCGCTCCAGAATATGGATCACCTTATCGATGCTGATCCCTTCAGCCCCGATGGCCTGGATAATCTCATCAAAGCAGCCTTTTATTTTCTCATAATCCTTGTACTCATGGTAGTAGAGCTTTTCCCCTTTACCGTTCACAACCGTTGTCACATAGATATCATCATTCTGAATGAGGCTGATTATATGATTATCTATCGCAAATTCTCGAAGCAGCATCCTATTCCTCCTGTAAAAAACTAAATAAAAGCATAACAAAGGTTATTATATCACATACCTGTTTGAATGAGAAGAATGCATTGTATATATTATTGCCGCTTTTATAAAGTTTTTATTCCAAGGTCACCGTAGTCATCTTTGCATCAATGATGATCCTGACATGGGTTTTGGCGCTGCCGTAATTTCTTGAGATGTATTCCTTTTCATTGCGGCTCAGCAGCTGATCGTTCTCCACCCGTACAGTGGAAATGTCAAATCGGTCAATGATGATGCTGACGCCTGCATTTTCAGGAAGCTTCAGTTTTATGGCCGAAGCATTGGCACCAATCTTAAGGGTACTGTCGGTTTCGTTCTGTCCGGAAAGGTCGATGTAGAGCTTAGAAGCATCGGCATCGATATCCAACCTTTTGCTCCTGCTGTTCCCCATCCCGTACAGGTCGGCACTGCCCGCTTTGATATCCAGTTTCAGCCGCTCCATTTCCATCCGGTTGGGACGGTCAAAGTCCAGGCGGAAGGCGGATGCCTTCAAGGCTGCATCCATTTCAGGGATGCTCATATCCCCCAATTTCATATTCACATCCGATGCCTCTGCAGTCAGATTCATTTCCAGCGGGATCTGATCCGACAGCTTCACGTTCCAGCGGTTCACCGGCTTGCCGGCGCCCAGCTGCAGCCTGCCGTTCTGAATCTGCAGCTTATCCCGCTTCATTGTCACTTCCGGCTTAAGGCTTTCGGTATTAAATTGGAATGCTGCATCCAGCAGTTTATCCTCTGACTTGACGACGATAGCTTTCGCAGCCTTCATTTCCAGGTCAGCCTTGACCGGCTTCCCGTCAAAGGTGTATGCATCCAGCTCCATGACTTCCTTGTGCTCTTTGATGATTCCGGAAATCATGCCCGCAGCCCCGTCAAACTCTATAACGCATCCGGCAGCGGCAATCGTGATTGCCGTCAGCAGACACAGTATCATAATATACCTACGCATTTTGAGCCTGCTTTCTTACCGGCGCACCCAACCTTGTATCAATAGCAGCACCCAATGCATAAGCTGCCAGGGCAAGGTAGGTCAGCGCACCCAGGATTGGAACCAGCTTGATGACGTAAAGGACCGTTCCCCCCACCAGGAGGTGGATATAGACAGAATGCCGGCCTTCCAGATTGCCTGTGATCCTGTGGCCTAAAGCGATGGACATTGCAATGAAGCCCATAAAAACTGCCACAAAGAAGGCGATGGGTGCGGCCACGGCAACAAAAGGTATCAGCAGGATTCCCACGATGGTAATGGCCAAAAGGACACAGGCCACTGCGAATGCCGGGAAATACAGCAGAAGTACTGCCGTGCCTATGGCCAGCTTCTTGCCGGTTTTCTCCCTGACGGCTGCTGTCATGAGTCTCACTCTATCAGGCGCAATCAATACCACCAGACAGGCAAAAGCATATATGACAAACAGTCCCAGCATGTCACCAAAACCAACCCTGGGGATCAGTTCGTGCCTTCCGAAGGAGAAAGGCGTGCTGACATCCGCAATTTCACCTCGGATGATTGCATTGGGCCCTTTTTCCACACCGCCTCCGACACCTACCGTGTCGCCGCTGATGACACCTCTGTCTTTAACCCGAACCGTTCCCAGAACGGCTACAACATCACCATCAATGGCGCCCCTGACGGTCACACTTCCGAAGACTGCAACCGCATCTCCCCGCAGTGTTCCGTCCACAGTCACGTTGCCGAAAATGGCAACTGCATCTCCATTATTTGTTACATCGCCCGGTACAACAACATCCTTGAAAAATGCAACCTTATCCCGGTTATCCGTCGTCCATGCGAAAGCACACAGCATTGCTGCCAGCATAAGCAGGCATAGCACTGCTGCCATTCTCTTAAAATTCATTTCTAAGACCCTCCCAATCTTCCTGAAGCTTCAGCTTGCTGATTAATAAAAGATTCATACCGACAAAAGCGAACACAACCATCATGACTGCATCCATATAGTCCCTCAGCAGGACATTTCTGAGTATCAACAATTTCCCCACCGAAAGCGACAGTGTCACCAAGGCTTCCCGCAGCAGCTCCAGAACACCTGTTACGGCATAAATGATGACGTTTTGGGCGATGAGCAGTATGCCGCTGTCCCGGATATACGGTATGATAACAAAGGACATCATGTTGCAAGCAAAGATGATCAGCCCCAAGATTCCGATCAGCCAGAAGACAAGCGACTGTGCATGATTGACTGCTGCATCCCGCATCCTGATGCTCTCCAACACTTTGGCTTCAAAGCCTTCCGGAACTTCCAGCAGAGGCAATTCTTCCAGTGCCGACAAGGCTTCCTTCATGGCATCAAATTCCAGCGCGCAGCCGGGGCATTTTTCATTGTGCTTCAAAAGCATTTCTATTTCCAGTTCACTGATGTCATGGTCAAAATATTTCATGATCAGGTCATTTGTTTCCCTGCACTGCATATGCGTCATCCTCCTTTTCAGAATGCATAAGGGTCTCCTTCAACATTTGTCGCGCCCTGTACAGCCTGTTTTTTACGATGGTCAGCGATTCTCCCGTTATATCCATAATCTCCTGATACGAAAGGTTCTGATGATGGAAAAGTATCAGGAACTCCTTGTATTTGTCCGGAAGCTGGTTAATGGCTTTTTGAACCCTCAGCTGGTTCTCTTTGCGTATGTATTCTTCCTCCGGTGTGTCCTTACCGTCCTTCAGCTCAAAGCCGTCATCGATGGGAACGGTTTCCGCCTTTCTTTTCCTCAGGTTATCCAGGCACAGATTGGTGGTAATCTTAAGAGCCCATGTCATAAACTTATATTCGGGATTATATCTGGACAATGAGTTATAAATCCGAATAAAGGCCTCCTGGGAGATGTCTTCTGCCTCTTCCCTGTTTCCCATCATCCTGAAAGCCGTATTGAAAATTGCTCTTTTGTACCTCTCGATCAGCGTGCCGAAAGCGTCTACTTCCCCGCCCAAGCACCGGTTAATGATCTCTATGTCAGAGGCATTCAAATAGATCGCCACCTTATTCTACCGCTTTGTTGCGTGTTTTACGTTTTGTATCCCGTACTTTATTGCGTTATCCTTTTGTACTTATATACGCACTTATAAAAAATTTGTCTGATATAAACATTAAATAGAATAACTGTCTGATTCAAACAGCCATTCTATTTAATGGCAATGCTCAAGTTTATATATGGCTCCACATGATGACAGCATCCTCTCCGTTGTCCGCATAATAGCCTTTTCTTATGCCGGCGTCAGCAAAGCCGAATTTTTTATATAGGTTTCTTGCAGCCAGGTTGGAGGTGCGCACTTCCAAGGTCACGTTTTCGACTTTGTTCTTTTTGGCGGTATCCATCATGGCTTCCAGGATCTTCTCACCGATCCGGCGTCCCCTGTAATCAGGATGCACCGCAATATTGGTGATATGCCCCTCGTCAAATATGACCCACATTCCGCCATACCCGATGACCTTGCCGTCCACCCTGGCAACGACGTATTTGGCCAGCTTGTTGTCATACAGCTCCTTTTCGAAGGATTCCCTTGACCAAGGCGATTCAAAGCAGAGCTGCTCAATCTCGCAAATGGCATCGATATCTTCCGCCGACATCTCCCCGATAACTGCTTTTTGCTTTTTTTCATACTCGACTTCAGCCTGGGATTTCCGTATATAGGTCAGCTTGAAGGCATCGTAGCTTTCCACCTGACCTTTTGCATGCAGCTGCAAGGCCAGTGCTGCTACAGAGGATGCCCTTGGCAGCAGCAGTGAAGGCGGCGCAAAGAAGCTGTGCGGAATCGCTTCCCTGATTTCATCCGCATGCAGGCTTACTGCGTCTCCCAGAAAGGTAATACTCAGCCCCTCATCATTTATGTATTGCAGAAGATCCTTCAGAAGAATGGCGCGGAAGTCCTGCCGTTTGACCAGTTCGCCTTTTTCCCAGGCATACAGCGCGCTGTATACCATTCCCCGCTGTGCATCCAGAATGGGGCATACTGCTCCGCTGCAATTGAACAGGTTAAATGCCAATGCGTCCAGTGTGGGGACCGCAGCAATGGGCTTTTTCAGCACCTGCGCCATTGCTTTGGTGATGGAAGCGCCTATCCTCAGGCCAGTGAATGAGCCGGGGCCTGCTGAGCAGGCAAAAAAGTCCATATCGGCAGGGGTCAGTCCGGCACGCATGAACAACTCGTCGATCAGGCCCATCAACTTCTGGGAATGTGCCCTGTTACTGTTCAATACGGACTCGCACAACAACTTGTCCTCTTCGATGATTGCCGCCGTTGCCACGGCAGTAGAGGTATCAACGGCCAGAACCTTCATGCCCTTCCATCCCTTCCGTTATCCTAATGTATTCTTCTCCTGTGGGCTCCAGAAGAATTTCTCTTCCTTCCCCATCCTTGGTTTTCAAAATCGTAATCCAGAGCCTTGCGACCGGTATAATATCCTTGACGCTATCCGCCCACTCGATGACAGTAACCCCATCACCGAAAAAATACTCTTCATAACCCAGCTCGTACATCTCATCCACATGGTCAAGCCTGTAGACATCGAAATGGTAAAGCGGCAGTCTGCCCTGATATTCATTGATGATGGTATAGGTCGGGCTGGTAACATAGTCCGAAACGCCAAGCCCCCTGCCTATGCCTTGTGTCATTGCCGTCTTGCCTGCTCCCAGATCCCCGGACAGGCACAGGATATTGCCTTTCTCAAGCAGCTTTCCGAGCCGTTCGCCAATGTCAAAGGTATCCTGCACGCTTCTTGAAATAAGCTTCAGCATGTTTTCCCCCCATTGTTATTAGCAGTTTTGCAATTGCCACAATATATATTGTTATTATAGTCTATAAAAGGACAAATGTATACATGACATAAGTGAGAACAAAGGCGACGCCTCCGTCGCATTTGAAGCCCATGCACCATTTCCGAGTTTATGAGGAAATATTGGTGCGGGCAGTTAAATCAAAATTTTATATAGTATCGGAAAGTTTTGCTTTCCGATACTATATAAAAGCCCGACAAGCTATCACCCTTGATATCCTGTCGAGCTTTACCCCATTATTGTCTTACTTGTGCAGAATGGGCGAAAGGCTTTTGTAAATCAGCAGCGTGATGGCTGACACAACCACACCCTTAAACAGATTGAAGGGGAATATGGCCGTATAGATCATCTTCATGACCTCCGGCTTGGGCATAGCGGGTGCATAAACAGGTATCAGAATGAAATAGTTGGCAAAGCACATCACCAGAGACATGGTGACGGTACCGGCAAGCAACGCCATCAATGCGTAGGTCTTTGACTTTTTTCTGAAATAGATCAGTCCGGCTACCAATACGAAGGAACCGCCGGTCAGGAAATTTGCCAGTTCACCGATGCCGCCGGTTTCATTCCGGAAAATCAGGTGCAGCAAGTTCTTGATCAGCTCAATGGTTACACCGGCTACAGGACCAAAGGCAAATGCGCCGATAATGGCGGGTATGTCACTGAGGTCGATTTTAAGGAAGGGCGGAAAAAAGGGTACCGGGAACTCGAAAAACATTACAATAAATGCGATAGCGGATAGAATCCCGATTTTGGTCATCAATTGAAGCTTGGAATTTCTCATGTTTCTTCCTCCTTTAATGTACATGGTTTTGTTTTCCAGGGGACATTAAAATAAAAAGGTCCCTGGAATTCCAGGGACCGAACATGCATAATACAAGCATCTTCTTCCATCCAGACTTTACTGTCGGCTCCGGAAATTCTCCGGATCTGTGTTGCGAAACCTTTTTCTCACCAGCAGAACCATTGATTCTGCAAGCCGAGCATTCCACAAGCAGAGCTGAAGCTCTGCCAGCGGAACAACTGTTCCGCCCCACTCGCGGGCTATACCGCCGGTAGGGAATTGCACCCGTCCCTGAAGATTATTATCTAATAATCATTATAACATCAAATGCCTTCCTAATTCAAGCCTTTCATGCTGAGGCTGATCCGGTTTCTGTCCAGATCCACATCCAGCACCTTCACCTTGACGATATCGCCGACCTGGACCACATCCATCGGTCTTCTGATAAAACGGTCGGCCAGCTCGGAAATATGCACCAGCCCGTCCTGATGAACGCCGATATCGACAAAAGCACCGAAGTCGATCACATTGCGGACCGTGCCCGTCAAAAGCATGCCGGGCTTCAAATCCTTGATATCCATTACATCCGTCATCAGAATAGGCTTGGGCATTTCGTCCCTTGGGTCCCGTCCAGGCTTCTGCAGCTCTTTGATGATGTCCTTCAACGTCGGTATTCCGACGCTTAATTCCTTAGAAAGCGCCTCAATATCCATTTGCATGATTTCATGGATCGCAGCCGTAACCCCTTTTTGCTTCAGCGCTTTGAGGCTCTGTCCCGACCGCTCGATCAGACGGGCGGCAGCATCATAGGACTCCGGGTGTACCGAAGTATTATCCAGTATGTTGTCGCTCTCCGGAATCCTTAAAAAGCCGGCAGCCTGTTCAAAGGCCTTTTCTCCCAGCTTCTTAACCTTCAGCAGCTCTTTCCGGCTCTTGAACTTGCCGTTTTCCTCCCGGTATGCCACGATGTTTTTCGCGATGGCTGAATTGATACCGGAAATATGCTGCAGCAGCGAAGGCGAAGCTGTATTCAAGTCCACGCCGACACTATTGACACAGTCCTCTACGACCCCAGAAAGGGTTTCTGTCAACCGCTTCTGCGTCACATCATGCTGGTACTGGCCTACGCCGATGGATTTGGGGTCTATTTTGACCAGCTCGGCTAGTGGGTCCTGCAGTCTTCTTGCTATGGAAATCGCACCTCTCAGCGATACGTTGATATCCGGATATTCTTTCGCTGCCAGCTCTGAAGCGGAATAAACCGAAGCGCCGGCTTCGTTGACGATAATATAATGCAGCCCCTTGTCCAGCTCTTTAATGATCTCCGCACAGAAAAGCTCGGATTCTCTTGAGGCTGTGCCATTACCGATGGAAATAACCTCAACATGATACTTCCTGATCAGTTCCTTCATTGTTTTTTTACTTTGCTCCAATTGACTCTGAGGCGGTGTGGGATACACCGTCACTGTCTCCAGAAGCTTTCCCGTCTCATCGACCACGGCAATCTTGCATCCCGTCCTGTAAGCCGGGTCAAAGCCCATTACCACCTTACCCTTTATCGGAGGCTGCAAAAGCAAATTCCTCAGGTTGGTGCCAAACACTTTGATTGCCTGCTCTTCTGCTTTATCCGTCAGTTCATTGCGGATCTCCCTTTCTATGGATGGTGCAATCAGCCGGTTATAGGCATCCTTGACCGTCTCCTCCAAAACATTTCTATAGGGAGATCCCACTGCGACCACGTTTTTATTTATGTAATCCAATATCCGGCTAACCGGTGCCTCAATCTTGATAGTCAGGAACTTTTCCTTTTCTCCCCGGTTAACGGCCAGTACCCGATGAGGTACGATCCGGAATACCGGCTCGCAGTAGTCATAGTACATCTGATACTCCGACTTTTCTTCGGTATTGCCCTTGGAGATGATATTCCCATTCTTAAAGGTCAGCTCACGGATTTCCTTCCTGAAATCCGCGTTATCCGAAATCTGTTCGGCAATAATGTCCAATGCGCCGTTGATGGCATCCTGTACCGTTTCCACCTTCAGCTCGGCATTGACAAACGGTGCCGCCAGCTCCTCCAGCGTCTGTGCCGTCCTTTCCTGCCTCCAAATGATTTCTGCAAGCGGCTCCAAGCCTTTTTCCTTGGCTATCGTGGCTCTGGTCCTCTTTTTCTGCTTGTATGGTCGGTATAGATCCTCTACCTCCTGCAGCACCTCAGCTTTATCGATAGCTGCCTTCAGCTCTTCCGTCAGCTTACCCTGCTCGTCAATCAGCCTCTTTACTTCTTCCTTGCGGCCTTCCAGGTTCCTCAGATAGCTCAGCCGTTCATTCAAGTCCCGCAGTACGGTATCGGAAAGCTCTCCTGTCAGTTCCTTCCGGTATCTGGCAATAAAAGGAATGGTGTTCCCTTCATCGATCATTTTTACAGTGTTTTCTACCTGCCAGGGCTTGACGGACAGCTCCTTCGCCAATTTGCCGATTATATCCATGGGCTTCCTCCTTTAAGTATGATACGTTTCAATGCAATATTAATATACTACGAATTACCTGAAGTGACAATCTTTATCCTTATTCTATCCAAAAAAAAGAAGGAAATGAGACAGCTGCCAAGCTGGCCTTCATTTCCGGGAAGGTGAACAGATTTATGGAATGGGCTGATATATAAACTTCATTCTTCTTGTCCCTACTTCAAATTATGCGTTCCAGAGCATTTTGATACAAGTAGCTGAAAATTATTCTATACTAATACTCCCAAGTCCCGCTCTTGCCGTTTTTTGCCATCTTCTTCTTCCCGAAGTTCTTATGCGGCTTGCAGCAGCTTTTGGTTTTCTTGTAGTCATAGTCCTTACCGCACCAATCGTCATCCCAATCGTCTTCTTTTTCCTCGTCTTTTTCCTCGTCTTTTTCGTCATGCTCTTTCCAGTAGTCTTTCTTGTCATGATCCTTCTTGTCATTATCCTTCTTGTCGTCTTTTTTGTCTTCCTTTTTACCGTCATCGTATTTCTTGAACTTCGGCAGTTCGATCTGTTGGTTCTGTAGGACCTTCAACTTGATGTCCACAACAATTTTCTCAGTCAGCGTATCAAATACAGTCTCATTCAGACCGACATACTTGGGATCGTCCTTAATGTCGATTTCACGGAATTTGGCTTCCACCAACTCACAGAAGAAACCTTCGTTGAAGCTGACATGCTGGTTGAACCGCTTCTCGTTTGGATCCTTCCCCATATCATGCTTATTGAGAACCTCTACTTCAACCGGTACGAAGTTTTCTTTAAGCTCCGGCTTGGAGAGGAAGTAAGCAACTGCCACACAGGTAAACGGAACCTTGGCAGTCGTGTGCCGGATGTCGCCGCTGATTGCGCAGTCACCTACATATTGTGCTGTTGCATACTCAATGTTCTTTCTGATGAAACCGCTCAGGAACAGTTTGCCATACTTGCCGCACTCGTCAGGAATTAGCTCGCATTGTGTCAGGAAAAGGTTTTTGTAGATACGTTTGATTTCCAGCGCCTTGTTTTCCAGCCGGATGGTGGATTCCACATTGACTTGAATCTTGGGCTCGGCAATAACCACCGGTACCTTGACCAATACCCCCTTCTTGTCCCAGTCCTTCCATTCCCTATCGGTACAGCAAACCGGCAAGGTTTCAGCATCCAAGACAGCTGCATGTTCTTTTGATGACTCATAATCTCTTTCGTCATCCTGTGCCATAAAACAACCTCCTTTATTTTTGGGGCCAATACTTGGTTAGAATCACCCAATCTCTCTTGTCCCTACTTTAAGCTATGCACAAGCTTCCTGGCTTGACACAAACCGTCCCAAAAATAAAGGTGTACTTTTATTCTGTTTTAAGCTTTAGAACCGGCCTGATCTCTCCCACCTTATCGCCTAAGGTGTTCTGATTCTGCTTGATATGGAAAGGCTTCAGCCGGTCCAGCTCCTGCTCTCGAAGCAGTCCCAGCTGCCACAAAGCTTCCACGACTGCGCAGGACAGAACCCTGAGATTGCCGTCTTCTATTTTTAATGCCAGCCCCAGGCCTTTCTCCATATCACTGACGCAATAGACGGCATCGGCACCCAGCTTTGCAACCAGTCTGCCTCCCGTATGCCGCATCAGCTCGGTACAAAACCCGTCCGTGCCCGCTACCATTTCCGGATAGGCCGTCATGGACTTGATAACCCGTTTCACTGCCTGCTGTCTTTCAAGGCTTAACCCCTCAGGGCAGCTCAGCTTTGCAAAGGCAAGCGCCATATTATAGAGCGGCAGCTCATAAACCGGTACACCGCAACCGTCGATGCCGAGACCGATCTCCGACAGTGCCACCTCGGCGAAATCGGACATTGTCTGCAGCATCCTCAACTGTACCGGGTTTTCCGCCGCCTCATAGTTTTCGACTGCATAACCCTCCTTCAACGCCATGGCCAGCATACCCGCATGCTTGCCCGAGCAGTTGTTGAAGACCTTTCGACTGTCAAAGCCCTTCCGGATATGCTCCGCTGTTACCTTCTCATTGATTGAATAGGTGGCGCCGCACCGCAGATGGCTTTCTTCCAATCCCAGCTTATGCAATATCGACAGAACAGCCTCAACATGAAAGCTCTCTGAATAATGGGACGCGCACATGACGGCAATTTCCCTGTCGCTCAGGCCGTAATATTCTGCCGCACCGGTTTCCAATACTGCAATTGCCTGAATAGGCTTCGAGCATGACCGCATAAAACACCGCTTATAAGGCTCACCTACCCATGCAGCCAATTTCTTCCGAAGGTTCACAACCGCAATATTGCCCCTGTGGATGTTCTCTACAGAACTTCCTCTGCTTACCTCCACCAATATCTCTGACATGTTTTCTCCCCCTTTTTGATTTTGCTCGCTCTGCTATTCCTAATACTACTATAACGCCCTGCTGAAAGCAATAATTGCCCTTACTGCTGCACGACAGCCCTTTCAAAACTGTTGCATCCGTCAATAAACTGTGGTAGTATACCCATTATAAACATGATCAAAAAGGGACATTCCTTAACGAAAGAGGAATACCTCCTGCTCGAGCAAGGTGTGTCCCTTTACATTAATTGGAGGCGCTATCATGGATGATACAAAAATGTTTATCGTGGATTCCTGCATTCTACCCAAGGTTTTTGAGAAAGTCATTGCTGCCAAGGTTATGCTGCGGAACGGCGATGCCACGACGATACAGGAGGCTTGCGAAAGGGTCAGCCTGAGCAGAAGCGCCTTCTACAAATACAAGGATTTTGTCTTTGACTATGCCAACCAGGATCGTGGCAGGATTGTCACCATCTTCATGATATTGAAGCATACACCGGGTGTGCTGTCGGATATCATCAACAAGGTAGCCTCCGTCAAAGGCAATATCATCACCATCAACCAGACTATCCCCATCATGGATGCCGCTTCTCTGACAGCCACCATCGACACCAAGATCATGGATATTTCCCCTGATGAGCTGGTTGAACTGCTGATGGGCTGCAAAGGCTGCAAAAGAGCAGAAATTATCGCCATGGAGTAATAAAAAACGATGGACCCAAGGTAAGGTTCATCGTTTTTTATTATAGAGTTTTCTACGCAAACGCTTGAATTCATAAATCCCTACAGTTGAAAGCGGGTTAAAATATCCCTCAGGCTTGTGGCCATTTCGCTCAGCCTTGCTGCCGATGCATTGATCTCCTGCATGGCGGAGGATTGTTCCTCCGTGCTGGCCAATACGTTCTGGGTTCCCTTGGAAGTCGCATCGGCAATGGTATTGACTTCTTCCACTGCATTGATAACCTTGACGGTTTCCGACCGCAACCCGAAAACAGCGTCGGATACCGTTCTGACATCTTCTGCTACCAGCCGGATATCCCCTATGATCTTTTCAAAGGTTCCGGAAGTAGCTGTAATGGCTTCCGTACCCTTCTCCACTTCGACCAGACCCTGGTTCATGGCTTTTACTGTCTGGTCTGTCTCTGTCCTTATTTCCAGAAGCAATGTCTCTATATCCTTGGATGCGTCCCTGGTCTGCTCTGCCAGGCTTCTTATCTCATTTGCCACCACGGCAAAGCCTTTTCCTGCATCTCCCGCCCTTGCCGCTTCAATGGCTGCATTTAACGCCAGCATATTGGTCTTCCCTGCTATGTCCCGTATGACTTTGACCATGCCTGTGACCTCGGCAGATTTATTGCCGAGCTTTTCAACCAACGCGGCCGAACTGACGACATTTTCCTTGATAATGCCGATCTTCTCATTGATTGTACCGATATTGACAGAACCCTCCATTGCAATTTTTGCGGCGTCTTCCGCCGTATCAGCAACTGCCTGGGTCTTGCGGGCCGTCTCCTCAACACTTTGCGAAATTTCAGCCGTAATTTCAGATGTAATCTTTACGGAATGTATCTGCGACTGCGAACCCATGGCAACATCCTCAACGATGGCAGATATTTCATCCGTTGCAGCCGTACTGATATGTGCGCTTTGGCTTAAGAGTGCCGCTGCATCCGTTATCTCCGTTACGGCTGTGCCCACTTCTGCCAGAATGCTGCTCAGTGCGTCCGTCATCTGATTGAAGGACATCTGCAGATCGCCTATTTCATCCTTTGAGGTTACCTGCAGCCGCTTGTTCAGGTTGCCGTCCTTTATTTCACCGGCTACTCTGGCCATATTGACCAGCGGCTTGGTGATAATATAGGCCAGCAGCAAGCTTCCAATCATTGCAATGATTATGGCACCCAGCATCAGGACCACAGAGTCTTTAGCTGCTTTCCTGACCGGTTGCATCGCTTCTTCAACCCCAATTTCGGTAATCATGCCCCAGCCTGTCAAAGGTATCCGGAAGTACGTCCCGTTGACCTTTTGTCCCTTGTCGTTATCGTATAAAGAGGTGCCTTCCTCTCCCTTGATGACTTTTATCGGTCCTTCAATCATATTGGTCACGGTATTGTATCCGTCCATGACCTTAGCTTTAAACTCCGGATGAGCCAGAACCACACCGTTCTTGTCAATAATATAGGCGATGCCGTTCTGCCCGATCTTGGTCTTGCTGACCATGGCCTGGATGTCATCCAGACCGATTTTGGCGCTTAGGACGCCGATTGCCTGGTTGTTCTGATCCATTACCGGAACGGCTATGTCAAAGACCGGTGTCCTTTTGCTGTCCACATAGGAGTCGGATATGAAGCTTTTTCCCTTCATTGCTTCCGTGAACCACCTTGATCCGGCTATATTGGTATCATTCAGCTTGGGATTCATGGAGAAGGCTACGATACCTTGCCCATCAGCCAGCGTGATCTCCCTGTAGGTTGCCCCATGACCGGATGCTATCTTGCGGATGATCCTTTCCTGTTGATACCTGTCCAGTGTCAGGATGTCTATGGTTTTCGGCATCTGCTCCAGTGTGTTGAGGCTTTGTACGATAAAAGCGTTGATCCTTTCGATCATACCCTGATTGACAGCTTTGTTCAAATCCTGCATGCTCATCTCGATTGAATGGGTCTGTGTATTGATGTTGAAATAGGTCAGCATACCTAAGGGAATCAGCGTGATAATAATGACCAGAATAATGATCCTGCCTCTGATACCACCGGTCATCTTCTGAAAGGCATTGTTCCTGCCGTTTTTCGGGGAATCCGCCTTCAATGGCTGAGGTACTTTAGACCCCGCTTTTTTCAGATCAAAAACCGGCAATTTTATATTCGGCAGCTTCAGTTTAGGTATCTTGATCCCTTTCAAAGAACCGAAAAGGTTCCTTTTCTGTTTACCTGCTCCGCTTTTGATAGCGGCCGGTATTCTGATAAAGCTATCCCTCTTTTTCATATTGCTCCCCCAATTTCAACGTACTTGTAAGCACACAATTCTTGGTATTGTCCTGAATATTATCATTATTTTAATACATGTGCCCCGAATATACAATAGCTTTGTCATTTAATCTCCGGCTGCTGCGCCATTATTCGACAATCTTTGCTTCATATATTGCGTATTGTACAAAAAAGTATGCTATTATTATCATCGGCAGTTCTTAGGGGAAGCTTAATACACCTTTACAGAAAAAAAGACATATGTCTGCGTACAGCACATATGCCTCGTCAAAATCTCTTTATGCTTCTATCAGATGCTTCAGATAAGCATTGATAAAGGCGTCGATATCGCCGTCCATAACGGCGCTGACATTGCCTGTTTCTTCACTGGTCCTGTGGTCCTTGACCATACTATAGGGATGGAATACATAAGAGCGTATCTGGCTTCCCCAAGCAATCTCCCTGTACTCACCTTTCAAATCGTCTATCCTGTCCTTGTGTTCCTGCTCCTTCAGCTCTAAAAGCTTGGCCGTCAGCATCTTCATGGCCATTTCTCTGTTGCTGTGCTGCGACCTTTCATTCTGGCACTGCACGATGAGCCCGGTGGGGACATGGGTGATCCTGACTGCCGATTCGGTTTTGTTGACGTGCTGTCCGCCGGCACCGCCTGCGCGGAAAGTATCCACCTTCAGGTCTTCTTCGCTGATTTCAATTTTTATATTGTCATCCAGCTCCGGCATGACATCAACCGATGCAAAGGAAGTATGGCGCTTTCCTGCCGCGTCGAAGGGCGACAGGCGAACCAGCCGGTGAACACCCTTTTCCGACTTGAGGTATCCATACGCATTCTCACCTTCAATATGCAGGGTAGCGCTTTTTATCCCTGCTTCATAATCCTTCAGGATATCCAGCAGTGTAACGGTATAACCCTTCTTCTCCGCCCATCGGGTATACATCCGCAGCAGCATTTCAGCCCAGTCCTGCGCATCTATGCCGCCGGCACCGGAATGTATGTCAAAAATGGCATTGTTCCTGTCGTAAGGTCCCCGGAGAAGCGTCTCAATACGCATGTTATCCAGGTCTTCCTTCAGCTTTTTATAGGCTGCCGACACTTCAGGTATCAGCGTTTCATCTCCGGCCTCCAGACCCAGCTCGATCAATACGCCCAGGTCTTCATATTCCTGCTTCAGGCTCTTGAAACGCTCCACCTTGTCCTTCAGGGCCTTTGTCCTTTTCAGGATGCTGCCGGCCTTTTCCGCATTGCTCCAGAAGCCCTCCTGCTGCATCTCCTGCTCCAGCTCATCTACCTGTTCCTCAATCCTGCCGATGTCAAAGAGACACCTCGATCTCTTTTATGGTTTCATTCGTCTGAACCAGCTCATACTGGTACTGTTCCAGTTCCAACATATTGTTTTCTCCTCTCACTTATGGCTATTTATCTGTTCCGCAGCATTTCTTGTACTTCTTGCCGCTGCCGCACGGGCATGGATCGTTCCTGCCTATTTTGTCCTCTTTGACCACCGGCTTCCGCACACCCTCTTCATGGTTAGTGGTAACCGGCTCGGCAACCTGCTCACGCTTAGGCATGTTGGCCGTATTGACATTAAAGATGAACCGGGTTGTGTCTTCCTTTATATTCCGGATCAGCTCATTGAACATATCATAGCCTTCAACCGTATAAGCCTGGACGGGATCCTGCTGACCGTACGCCCTCAGGGAAATACCGTCTCTCAGCTGATCCATGGCGTCAATATGGTCGATCCACTTGGTATCCACTGTCCGCAGTAAAGCTACTCTTTCAAGCTCGCGCATCAGCTCCGGCTCTATGTGGGATTCCTTGATTCCATATATCTCCTTAGCCTTATCCAGCAGAAGCTCATTGAGCTCCGGCCTCGTCAGCTTCAGAAGCTCCTCCATGCTGAAAGCATTCTTGGGCAGATAGATCGGATGGAGATACTCCAAGAGCCCTTTCAGATCCCATTCCTCTGCATATTCACTGCCAACCGTATAGGTGGAAACTGCGTTATCCACCACTTCTTCAATCATGGCTATGATGTATTCGCGTATGTCCTCTCCAAGCAGTACCTGCCTGCGCTGCTTGTAGATAACCTCTCTCTGCTTGTTCATGACATTGTCGTACTGCAGTACATGCTTTCTGATGTCAAAGTTCCGGCCCTCCACTTTCTTCTGGGCATTTTCGATGGACTTTGACAGCAGCCCGTGCTCAATGGTCATTTCATCATCCATGCCGAGGGTTTCAACCAGCTTCATGATCTTTTCGGAACCGAAAAGCCGCATCAGATCATCCTCCAGCGATACAAAGAAGCGGCTGGAGCCTGGGTCTCCCTGACGGCCGGAACGACCGCGCAGCTGGTTATCGATACGCCTGGATTCATGCCTTTCCGTGCCGATGATATGAAGTCCGCCCAGATCCTTGACCCCTTCCCCCAATACGATGTCGGTACCTCTGCCCGCCATATTGGTTGAAATGGTCACCGCGCCCCTCTGACCGGCGCGGGCTACGATCTCAGCTTCCTTTTCATGGTACTTGGCATTCAATACCTCATGGGTCACCCCTCTGCGCTTCAGCATGTCACTGAGCATTTCCGAGGTTTCGATGGATATAGTGCCCACAAGCACCGGCTGTCCCGTTGCGTGCAGCTGGATGATTTCCTCTATGACGGCATTGAATTTGCCTTTCTTGCTTTTATACACAGCATCCGGATAGTCTTTACGAACCATGGGCTTATTGGTGGGTACCTCGACAACATCCAGGTTGTAAATGGCCCTGAACTCGTCTTCCTCGGTTTTTGCCGTACCGGTCATACCGGCCAGCTTCCTGTACATCCTGAAATAGTTCTGGAAGGTGATGGTTGCCAGGGTCTGGGACTCCCGCTCCACCTTGACGCCTTCCTTGGCCTCGATGGCCTGGTGCAAGCCGTCACTGTACCTTCTCCCAAACATCAAGCGGCCTGTGAACTCATCAACGATGATGATCTGTCCGTCCTTGACCACGTAGTCAATATCCTTGTGCATCATATTCCTTGCTTTAAGGGCCTGGTTGATATGGTGCTGTATTTCCATGTTATTGGCATCCGCCAGATTGTCAATGCTGAAGAACCGCTCCGCCTTCTCTACCCCTTCTTCCGTCAGGACGACGGTGTTGGCCTTCTCGTCAATGGTATAGTCTGCTTCCTTCTTAAGTCCTTTTACAAAGGTATCGGCTATGAAATACAGCTGGGTGGACTTTTCACCTACGCCTGATATGATCAGCGGTGTCCTTGCTTCGTCCACTAAAATGCTGTCCACTTCGTCCACAATGGCAAAATTCAGCTCCCGCTGCACCATTTGTTCCTTATAGATGACCATATTGTCCCTCAGGTAGTCAAAGCCATACTCATTGTTGGTCCCGTAGGTGATATCGGCATTGTAGGACTTCTGCCTGTCTTCCGGTTCCAGTCCGTGTACGATCAAACCCACCGACATCCCCAGGAAATTGTACAGCCTGCCCATCCATTCACTGTCACGCCTTGCCAGATAATCGTTGACCGTTACCACATGAACGCCCTTGCCTTCCAGGGCATTAAGGTAAACCGGCAGGGTCGCCACCAGGGTCTTGCCTTCACCGGTCTTCATCTCGGCTATCCGTCCCTGATGCAGCGTGATGCCGCCCAGAAGCTGCACATCAAAATGCCGCATCCCCAACACCCTTACAGAGGCTTCCCGCACAACGGCGAATGCCTCCGGCAATAGCTCATCCAGGGTTTCCCCTTTGCTCAGCCTTTCCTTGAAGGCATCTGTCTTGCCGCGCAGTTCTTCATCGCTCAACCTTTTTATGGCCGGCTCCAGCTCATTGATCTTTTCAACTGTCTTGCTCAGTTTTTTAACTTCTCTTTCATTCTGGTTTCCAAAAATTTTATCCAAAATAGACATCTATTCTCTCTCCTTATATCTTGATTAATATTGTTATCCGCTTCATGCCCTATCAAGAGGAGATCAGAATACCATCCTTCTCCAAATATTGTTTCTGGTCATCCAATTGTTGCGTGTTATAAGCAATATACCGGCGGCATAAATGACTGCAGGTCCGAAAACCACTGCTGCGGCGTCATAGTCCTCGCCGACAGCGTCATTCATCCGGTTGAAATTGAAGTGAGCGTGTTCGCTGCTATTCTCCGCCTTCATGCTCATTATGCTTTGAGCCAGCATACCATGCAGCTTATGCGTATATACGGCGGCGCTGCGCAGACTCTTTAAGGCTCTTGGCGCGTCCACCTGCTCCTGAGAGCCGGCATACACGGTAAAAAGCATGAAAAGGAAAGCTGCATACCGTTTTATATTTTTATATTTCATCGTATCCATGATTTACCTCGCTGTACTTTGTGTCCAACTATATATTTTACCACATAAATCGCTTTTAGTCTTCTGGATAGCAGAAAAACTTTTTCTAGATAATTCCATCCAGGCACATGCTCCTTCATATAAATAGAAAACAGTATAATCCAAAGACTATACTGCAGTATTTCTATTGTGTTTTTCTTTTTTTAACCATTATTTCCTGAATATACACAAATACGCCGATTGCCAGGAAAATATCACCGATGCTGATAACCTTCGGTCTGGGATTAGGCCACCCAAGCATGAATACATCTCCCAGGAAACCAAGCTTGGTCGAGCCGGTCAAAAGTGTGTGGGTGATGGCTTTACCGTTCTGGACGGCTTGCAAATCATCAAAGAGCCCGAGCTTTACCAACGCATCCGTTGAAACAGGCATATGACCGCCATTGGCCATTATGACGATAAAGTTCAAAAGGACTCCGACCAATATGATTCTGAAGGCAATGCTTTTCCAATTGAAAAAAACACCGATAAAAATCAGGATATAGGACAGAAAATGCAAAAGCAGGATGTAATCAATAAAAAATCGGCTTCCCTTTGCTGCCATATGGACAGTAAAAAATTCCAGTAAAAAGGCACTGACAAAAACATACCATTTATTAATCTCAGCATCCTTCATATTATTGAAGCTGCCTCCACGTATTTTCCCCGCAACCAAGGACGTTCCGACACTCTCAATCAGCAACCCTGATTCAACTCCTTGTTTCCTCTATCATTTTGATGAAGGCCTCTGCTACTTTAGAATCAAACTGTTTTCCTTTTTCCTGCTCAATAATGTTCAAGGCTTCCTGCATGGTCATGGCACCGCGGTAAGGCCGCTCGGAAGTCAGCGCATCATACACGTCGGCTATACTCAGTATATAGGCCTCTTGGTTAATTTCTTGTCCTTTTTTTCCTTCCGGATAACCTGTCCCATCACAGCGCTCATGGTGCCCATATATTATGTCGGAAGCATCCTTGAGAAAATCGACCTTGTTTATGATCTTCATTCCGATGACCGGATGCTGCTTGATTTTTTCGAATTCTTCCGGTGTCAGCTTGCCCGGCTTATTCAATATGGTTTCTTCTATTCCTATTTTTCCTACATCGTGCAGGATAGCCGCCATTTTCAGATCATCGATCCTCTTGGGTTTAAGGCCCATCCTTTTTGCCAGATCACAGGCATATTCGCTGACCCGCATGGAATGACCCTGAGTGTAGGTATCTTTTGCTTCTATTGCCTGGGATAAGGACTCAACCGTCTCAATATAGATACGGCGCATGTCTACATATAGCTTATATGAATACCGCGCCAACAGAAGTGGGCCTAGGAATAAAAATATGCCTAAAATGCCATATTGTACGTATGCAAGCGACATAAGAATGCCTAAAGGGGCTAAGAATATGCAATCCTTTAACGCCCAACTGATATCACTTAACCACGTACTGGCAAAAGATTCGTTTGTAAGGATTGCTATATAACCGGATATAATCGTCTCATTAATAATGACATAGACGAAAATACTTGCCATTAGTGGAATGAATAAGGTACTAAGATTAATTGTTCCTGGTACTCCGCCCAAGTATTGATAGCATAACCCCGCCATACCTGTCGATAGAAGAATATTGGCTCCATTAATCAATGTTTTATATATTGGGTAATTAAAGACATGGACATAGCTGCCTTTGTGTTTCACAATTCGCAACATGATTCCTATACTGGTCACCCATGCAGCCTCAGGCATGCCTAATACAAGAATCGCTGCAAGGTTAACAGCTAACCCTACCGACATTGCACTCTCTCTGGATGTCACAATTAAAAGAGATTCTGCAATTATAGATAAAAGTATAAAGACAATGACACCCTTAATATCTATTACAGCATCTATCATTATTGTGCTAAGCAAATGCAGGGTCCCAAGTAGTATAACGAATGTTATAAAGAGCTTTAGCTTTTTTGTCATCTTCTTCACCTTTTTTTAAAAACTTGACCGGCAAACATCATTTAAAACTTAAACCGGAATTGACTTACCAGACTGAACGACTTGCACCTGCTGCCAATACTAATGACATAATGGTAGTCAGTATCGCTATTATTCTGCCCATGGTTTGCCTCCTTGTGATCAAGGCTCTGTTCCTCCGCTAACGGAACAGGCAAACACTCCGCTAAGATGTTTGAAAAGATTTGCCGGTCAAAAATTAACTCAACATATTCACTTTTCGGTTAACCGCTGAAAGCACTGCTTTAACGGCTGATTCGTTTTCATCCTGGCTGATAATACTGCTGCCCGAAAGCGACTCCTCAGCATTCTCATAGGAAAATCCTATGACCGTGATAAAAACCTCCTTGTCGGATATCCTGCAAAGTTCCAAGCCTTCAAGATAGAACATGCCTTTTATACCAAGATAATTCTCCAAAGCATTCAGAGTAGCTTCTGCTATAGCCTTCCCCCTGTTCGACTTGGATTTAACCTTGATGCTTGTCCCCTCAAACACTTTCTCTTCATATACCAAGGAAACAGTAGCCTCAATATAGTTCTCAACGTTTTTCACGATGATGCCGTCAATTTTGACCCGAGCTTCCTTATAATCCGCTTCATCTATTTGTGCAATGCTGATCTTTTTGTAATCGACATTAATATTAAACTTGGCATTGACTGCAGATTGGATATCCCGTACCAGCTGTTTGATGTTGCGGCCGACTGCAGCCAGTACATGTATTTCCTCAATATTATCGCTATTGTCGCATACAACACTGCAGTTTTTAATATCCGGCATTTTGCAGATCAACTGCTCCATCTCGCCCTTCAAGCTGCCTTTAGTGATTGACAAAGGATTCTCCTCCTTCTGATTACTGGATTGCAGTAATACTTATTCGACCAAATCGTCCAAATCCCTCCATGAATCATACAAATTGCGCGTAATACATAGTAAAATAGTACCGCGGCACTATTTTACTATGAAAACACGCTAATCACACGAAAACACTTGCAATGCGCAATACTACACAGTAGTACATCCTTCTACAAAAAATAAAAAGCAGCCGGGATACCGGCTGCACCTTTCCTAGAATTCGGGTTCAATTAAACCGTAATTGCCATCCTTACGCTTATAAACCACATTAACCTCTTCCGATTCGGCATTGGAAAACACGAAGAAGTTATGTCCCAGAAGCTCCATCTGCATGACAGCCTCTTCTGTCTGCATCGGCTTCATGGCAAATTTCTTGGTCTTGACGATCTGCTGCTCGCCGTCGTCTTCATCATCCTCTACCGGCATCGCCCAGTTCTCAAACCGGACATTTCCGTCCTTCATCCTTCTTTCCAGTTTGGTTTTGTGGCGCCTCATCTGCCTTTCCAACTTCTCGATTACGTTATCTATAGAAGTGTACATATCACCGGTAGCTTCTTCTCCTCTTAAGATAACTCCATTAAAAGGGATTGTCACCTCAATGATGTGACGGTTTCTTTCCACACTTAAAGTTGCGTGTGCCTCTGTTCCCGGGCCGAAGTACCGCTCAAATTTTGCCAGCTTTTTCTCGACCCTGTCCCTGAGCGCATCAGTGATATCCATATTCTTTCCGCTTACGATTATACGCATAACTACATCCCCTTTCGCAACTATTATGCTACCGTATGTATATATTTTATTCTACATTTGCACAAATAATCCTTCTGATTTTTTTCAATTTTCTAATAATAATCGCAAAATTCGGTATCAAAACCCCCGTTTCCGCCCTGCATCATTATGTAAAGCGAACATGGCTTTACCGTCTAGCAATCCGGCTGCAACCGCATGGCAAAATGGGATAATCACATTTTCCACAGGCTTATCCACAGGCTTTTTCTATTTTATGTGCACAATGTGGGTAACTCTGTTGATAACTTGAGATTCTAAGGCTCTCCCTGTTGAAAATCTGTGTATGGAGCTGGGATAATAATTTGTCGAGCGAACATACTGTAAAATAATTTTGGACATTTATGTCGATGTTTGTCTTAACTATTTAACTTTATGTTACTTTTTGTATATTTGTGCGATTGTGGCATGTGCACAAGTGTATAAAAAAACCGCCTATAAAAGGCGGTTCATTCATCTTATGCTCTTCTTGCGTCGAAGCACTCTTTGCAATATACAGGTCTGGTGTTTGTGGGCTTGAAGGGAATCTGAGTCTCTCTGCCGCACTCTGCACATACTGCTTCATGCATAACAACTTCTCTCTTCATTCCTGTTCTGCCGTTGCCGCCTGCGTTCTTTCTGCTGTTTCTGCAGTCCTTGCATCTTGCAGGCTCATTCTGGAAGCCCTTCTCTGCATAGAACTCCTGCTCGCCTACTGTGAAAATAAAATCATTACCACAGTCCTTGCACACTAACGTTTTGTCTTGAAACATGTAAAAATCCCTCTCTTTTCTTAGGTCGGCGTTGGGCATAAAGAACTGCTCTGGGATTTTTACTGCCAGGATAAACGTTCTTGCACCACGCACTCACACCTTAATTTTGATGGCTATTATACTAGCTGACCTGGTCTTTTCCCCCACACCCGCCGTCTGGCGCTTTTGCTAATAGCGTTCTGCCCCTCACTACTCACGCTCTCAGAATGATCTGGACGGACTTACATCTAAACCGCACCATGCTCACAGGAGCATTTCTCCTGCTTACGTGGATCGTTTTGCCTGCGACTGGCTTCGATTTTCAACCACAGACCTAGATAACATACCACAGGTTCTATTATATAATTTTCTTTGGCAATACACAAGTATTTTCGCTTGCTAAAGTCTCAATTTTAAAAAATTATTCAATAACAGGTAAAAAATAGCGATACTTTTTACACGATTTTTTTCTTCAGCAGCCGGATGTCCATATCATGCTCCAAATACATTTCCTTGATGACGCCCAATTTCAGAACGATGTCCTGCTGTCCGTCGTTCAGCTTTATGATGTCGGCTTTAACCTGTTTCATGTCCGCTTTCAGCTCCACTACATCAGTCTTTAACTCCGTTATATCAGCCTTTACTTCCACCACATCAGCCTTCAGCTCCCCGAATTCCGTCTTCATGGATCGCTCCATCCTATCCAGAGCATCAAATACCTTAATAAACATTTCCCGCGTCTCGCTATCCATGATTACACCTCTCAACCGTTATTTGTCCCAATTAGATTGTAACAAATTTCCACCAGACAGTCAATCTCATATATGAACATTATAATTTCTTTTTTGAACATTTCCATGTTTCCTATTTTTTTCTGTCGATAAAAATGCCGTCATTGCTGATCGCAGGCGCATCATAGGCCTTCAGGGACTTTTTTCCGGCATTCACCTGCTTGATCTCCTTCTTCAGGCCGTTGTAGATGATCAGTAGATTGGACTTATTCTCTTCCTCCAGCTTCATGATCTGCTGTGCCAAGGACAGCACTTCCTGCACCTTCAGCCTTGTATCCTTAAAATACGGGTATCTGACGGTATCCGCATCGGCGAAGCTTTCAATTCCCAATTGCTTCTTCAGCACCTCTGACTTTTCTGCAAAAGCTTTGTCGATTGCATCAACCTTATCAATAAAAATCTGCTTTTTGGCAATGAGCTCTTCAATGTTCTGCGCCTCATTAGACTCGATATCCTTTTTCTGCTCCGCCGTAATGGTATAAATACCTTTAAACAGCATGATCTTGCTGTCCAGAAGCCCATTCAGCACCTTGATCGCTTCAAAAGGGTTTTCCATTCAAATACCCCCTATTGATTCTATTGGTTCTATTATATCTCTGATTGCGGTAGTTTGTCATCCTCCGGAAGTTGTCATTCTGAGCCTGCGAAGAATCTCAGCCCCTAAAGCAAGCTCAAGCAAAAGGATATGCTCCAATCACCAAGCGGCTCTTAAGCATATCCAAAGTGTATCGTATTAATTCAACTTCCTATTTGTTTACAGCCTGCTGCTGTTTTGCAATTTTCATAGCCTGCACCCATGTATCACGCAGTTCTTCGGCATAGCCGAGGACTTCCTCAATAATAGCTTTATCTTTCTTGATATTGGCTTCAATAAGCCTTCTCTTCATATAATCATAAAGCGACATAAGACTATTGGAAATCTCATACTGCATATTCAAGGTACACATAAACTCGGATATGATGTCTTGAGACCTGATTATACTGCTGCCGGCTTTCTCATTATCCTTCATATCAATGAACTGCAACGCACTTCTTAAAAATCTGATCAGTCCATTGTAAAGCATCAACGTCAATTCTTGCGGTGAAGCCGTATTGACCATATTCTGCTGATATTGCTGGTATTGCTGCTGTGAATTGCTGCTGCCGCTTGGTGCAGTCCTTTCCTTGCTTTGCGCTTCCACCCCTTTGGCAGGCTCTGTATTACCGATTACCCTTGGCTGCGGAAATTTCTGATAGAGTCCGTTCATCATTGCCATATTGTTCACCCCATTCTAAATATTGTTAACTGCTTCCTCCGCCAAACTGCTGCGAAATCCAGGACGATTGGCTGTTCATGCGTCCAAGAGCTGTTTCCATCGCCTGAAATTTTTTGTAAAGCCGCTCTTGCTTATCATACATTTTCTGTGTCAAGTTATCGATCAGCTTGTCCTTACCACCGATCTCATCGGAAATGATGTTCTTGTATTCCGAAATATCATCAGTAATCCCCGCTTTCTCCAGTAAAGCGCCCTTATGCCCTTTATTATTTCTTGTTGTCCTGATGCTGTCTTGTATAATGTCATACAGCCTATTGACAATACCGGTTTCTTGATTCCGGGTGCTCTTATCATGCTCGTTAAGATCAGGGGAGTAGCTAATATTCGATTCTTTGGCAAAAACATTCATGACGACAGTCGGGGTGTTTTTTATGGCATTCCTAAGCTTCGTTTCATCAATAACAAGCTTTCCCTTTTCTTTGAAGCTGCCCGTCGTGATGCCAATGGTCGTAAGATTACCTCCACTGCCTGATATTGTCGTGTATAGTGCAGATCTCATCTTTTGATAAATGTCGTTTAAGACACTGTCATTCTTGAGAATCCCTGTCTTTGCCTTCGCTTCCCATTTCTTGATGTCTTCTTCAGTCATCGCCTCTTTCTGTTCGTCAGTGAGAGGCAAATAGTCCCTGTCTCTGGCCTCAGAAATTTTTGTAGTGATTGTACCGATAATTTCATTATACTTTTCTACGAAGGATTTAATTGCGTTGAAGGTACTATCCACATCCTGCGTCAATGTAATATCAATCGTCTTATCTGGATCAGCCTTGAGGAGCGTATATTGAACGCCGTCTGCCGAAAAGCTGTTGGTGGATCTTGATCCGAATTTCCCATCTATCAGAAATTCAGCATCCACCCCATCTACCACTGTCCCTGCCAACAAGGTGCTGGAAAAAAAATTGCTTCCGTTGTCGTTGAGCACTAGCGTTCCCTTGCCGGTATCAATGTCGGTTAAGGTGAACTTGTTGGAATAGGCACTATAAGTAATATTGACGCCTGCAGTGCTGCTGTTGACTTTGTTTATGAAACTGTTAAATGTGTCATTCCGGCCTACCTTGATCGTGCTTCCATTAATCGTAAGGTCGAAGGTGTCATCGGCGTTGAAGATTATTCCGCCGCCTCCCAACATGGAGGCGACCTTTCCCATGGTCATAGATCCGTTGAGTTTATTGCTGTCTCCGGAATCAAAACCCAAATACCCAACAATATTGTCATTCTTTAGCGTGTCCCCCAATGAAAACTCTGCAACTGAAACATCCTTCTTGAAGACAAGCTTCCCCTCTTCGATGTCTGCAGATATTTTCCCATCCAGACCGGCCAGCTGCAGCTTTGCATTCAGAGTATTCTTCAAGTCTGTGATATTGTTGAATGTATTGTCATTCTCCCAGCTAATGGTTTTTACACTGCTTACCCTGTTTTCAACCGTATAGATGTTGAAAGCTCTTCCTTTATTTATCGTCAGTGGAAAAGTAATGGCATCAGTGCTTTTACCCTCATCATCGACCCCTAGCTTTGACAGTAAATCATCCTGTGCTCTGTCATAGGTCGATATTGTCACAGTGTCAGTCGCATTCGCAGGTGATAACTTGATGCCTCCGCCAGCGCTGACTGAAGCCGTAACATTGCCGTTGAAGGCTTGATTGACTAATTGAGCCAGTTTCCCATCCGAACCGTTCCCTACAATAGCCGAAGCATCCGCATAGTTGCCGCTGGGCAGTGTAATCAATCTGCTAACTCCATTGTAATTGATGTTAAAGGTATTCTCGGTACTATTAACCGATACATTGGAAATTGC
The DNA here is from genome assembly GCA_021083345.1 of Calditrichales bacterium MX18-03. Taxonomy (GTDB): domain Bacteria; phylum Bacillota; class Clostridia; order Lutisporales; family Lutisporaceae; genus JAJGRE01. The sequence goes on from JAJGRE010000002.1 coordinate 797,739, forward strand.
TGCACCCGTAACATCTTTACTTGTAATTTCACCGCTGCTCGTAGCTTCTGAAGCTGTTGCAAGCTTAGTGACCTTAATGGAATGTTTCAGGCTGGTTACCCCTTCCCCCCCGACTGCAGTGGCGATAGAAGAGTCTGAGTAAGCCGATGTATACTTCTGATAGATCGTTTTGGAACGCATATTGGATGTGGGTTTCAAATAATCAAAGAAGTTGTCCCTGAATCCTCTAATGGCATTTGTAATGGATCTGTAGTCATCTCTTTTCCACTCAAGCAGCGTCCTGTCCTGCTTGACTTTGTCAATCTTTAAATTATCCACTTTGAGCATATCGCTGATAATCGAATCGGTATCAAGGCCTGAACCCAAACCGGACAATCTAATCCTGTTGTTTATGGTATTCGTGATACTGCTAGCCATCGGCCTTACCTCCTCTCGTCAACAATAATGCCTGCCAGCTCCCACATTTTTGCAACTAAATCGAGAATTTTCTCAGGCGGTATCTCCCTGATAAGCTCCTTTGTCTCCTTGTTTATAACCTTGACCATTATGGCATTGGTCTTTTCATGTATTGAAAACTCAAAGCTGCAGGTGTTGCCCACGAAAGCACGGTTTGCTTTTTCTATCACGTCGATAATCGTCTTCTCATCCAATGTAAGCTCATATTTGGGCTTATTCGCCAAATCCCTGCGGCTGTCGGTTTCCTGTCCGGATGACTTTTCCGGTGTTGATACTTCCTTAACTGCTTCAGGTCTGCTGTTTGTATCGGGGGTCTTGGTGACCACTTGCTGCGCATTGCTTTGGCTGTTATACCCGAAATTCGTATTACTCTCAATCCTCATACGATTCCCTCCTTGGAATTCAAAAAAATCCGTTCGTTTATATCATATATCGGTAATTTCAGATTTTTTCTTTATTATCCTATAGAGAAAATTTACAAATTTAACAGCGACCTCTGCTTCAGCATAATATATGGGGGTTTACCAGCTTTCCGATCTCCTCCCGCCACTGCAGGTAGACTGGTTCAATCCTGTATAAAAGCAGCAGGATATCATCCTTGCAGCCGTTTTCACATGCTCTCACCAGTAAGAGGAAGTCTCTCACCAGGATTCTTCGTGTTGTTTCCGGCGCCATGATTCCCAAACCGTCCGCCAATTTCGCTATATGACGGCTGCTGCAATTAAATGCTTCTAGGATATCTGAAATCAGGTAGTAGTCCTCTTCCCAGTAACCCGCTTCCATTCGCAGCGTAATGTGCCGGATAGCCTCATAACCGGTGTCAACCAGTTGAATGATACGCCGCATACTGTCCAGGTGCTCATCCATCTGGCCGCACACCCCTTTACATCTTCTTTACAGCTTTAGTTCTTTATTATAATGGACATGTAGGCCATAGCCGTATAATTATTATCCTTAAGCAGCTGACTCACAGCCTTGAAGTATACGGTATTATGCTCAACTGTTCTGGAAAAACCTTGAATGACGGCGACAACGGTGTCCAGATCAAGACCCTTTCTAAAACCTGCAATGCCGATCAGCTGCAGCTTGATTAAGGCATAATGAAGGGTAAGCATGATAAAACTGTCATACAGGCTGCTTTGATTGATTGGGAATAAATTTTTGAAAACATAGTTCACAAGGAAATTCTCCAGAATATACTCATGCTTTTCCATAAAAGGACTATAATAATTCTCAAAAGCTGCCTTATACCTTTCACCAATTTCCTCTACGGTAGAATTCTCCAGATACTGTATGCCATTTAAGAATTGCCCATAATAGTTCAGATAATTTTTATTGCTGACATCCATCACAAAGCGGTTGTCGGCAATTTCCTTCATAAGCTCCATCTGTATCGTGTATTGAGCGGGTATTGCGGATAGACTTTCTGCCAGTGAGCCGTCTTCAATAATGCTGGTATATGATGCAATCAAAGCCGGTATATCGTCAAGTCTTCCCCCATCAACATACTCTTGTGCTTTTTGGCAGAACATGCCCAGAATGATCAATCTTTCCCACAGCTTGTATCTTCTGTTCTGCAAAACGCTGATGCTGAATATCCGCAGCTCCCATAAGTACTTAGCCGGCTTTTTGGAATTGGCCTTGTCCTTTGCATTTATATTGCTCTTAATGATATTCCTTATATCGAATGCCTCTTCAGTTTCATCAAACTCGATGCCTTCGGGATTCAAAAGTACTTTCCGGGCTGCCTCCGGACACGAGAGTGTAAGGGACTTTTCAATTACTCCGTTTATGCAGTTCGAATTGCGGGGATAGGTCAGGCATACCTTCGATAGATACTCCTCTCCCTTTTTCTGCTGTATCCTGCAAAGTCCTTCCGAACTCAATAATGGACATCTTCCATGAGAATCCATCAAAATTTTCGCGTAGCTGTCTTTTACTTTTGCGGTGCGGTTTCGTTTAACACATTTATCAAGAACCGGCTTAAGCTCATTGTCTGTTATTTTGTTATATTTTACATAAGTTTCATAATCCACCTCAACCCGCCAGCCCCCGCAGCAAGTATCCTCGCACGCCGGTCCTATGCACATGAAATCCTTCAGATAGCTTGGAATCAATAGTTTCCTTTTTCTCTCACTCAATCAAATCACCTCGTTTTAATTTATCTTGCATCATTCTTCATACTGTCTCTATATAATATATCGATGCTTTTTGCTGTTTTCTTAACCTTCCTCTGATTATTTGTTTAATATAAAAAAGAGACCCCATAACCGGGGTCTCCTTGTACGATACGAATTATCTGAGCAACTGCAGAACACCCTGCGGCTGCTGGTTGGCCTGTGCCAACATAGCCTGTGCTGCCTGGGTCAGGATGTTGTTCTTTGTGAACTCCATCATTTCCTTGGCCATGTCGACGTCTCTGATTCTTGATTCGGCAGCTGTAAGGTTCTCAGCAGCTGCTCCCAGGTTGTTTATGGTGTGCTCCAGACGGTTCTGGAAAGCACCAAGCTTGGATCTTTCACCGGATACTGAAACTATAGCGTTGTCAATAACTTCTATTGCAGCAGACGCTCTTGTAGAGGTGGATACATCCAGTGCATACTCTGCACCTGTGTTGTTTGTTCCGTCAGTTACGTCTTTTGCTGTAGTATATACTGCACCGGAGACAGCGGCATTTCCGCCTGAAGCTGTACCGCTGATGCCAAGGCTCTCTGCGCCCATATCCTCAACGTCGATTGAGAAGCTCTGGCCTTTGTTTGCACCAATCTGCATGGCAAGGGAGTTATCCACTGTACCTGCTGCCAGCTTGTAAGTGACTGTTTCGTTGTGTGCCATATTGACAGCTGTGTTGACTGATACGCCGTTGCCCAGATCCACTTCATCGTTCGGATCAACCGCAACTGCATTCATGAGGACTGTACCGTCAGCAGCGCCAGCAGCGTTATGTGTTCTAGTCAGCGTCAACCGGAAGTCATCGGCTGTCGTGTTGGCATCAACAGTAAATACATAGCTGCCTGCAGCGACAGTGTTACCAGTGTAATCGAAGGATGCGCCTGTTGCGCCTAAAGCCAATGTCTTTGCGCCTGCTGTGGTATCAAGAGCTGTCTTTGCTGTCTGGTCGACACCGGCTGCATTCTGGAGAACAGCTGTCTTGGTCACTGCCTCATTAATATCGAACTCAGTAGTCCATGAACCGTCAGCGGATGCGATCAAAGCTGCTGCATCCAGATTAACCATTACACCGTTTCCGAGGTTAACGTTGTTGTATGAAACAGGATCCGCCATCTGAGCTGCGGTTAATGTCTGCTGGGCAGAACCGGCAATAGCCAAGCCGCCGTTGTCTTTCAACTGTGCGGTATAGTTTGTAGCAGTTGAAACTGTTACAAAGATTTCCTGGCCGGGAGTTACACCATTAGCTGCCACTGCGTCCAATGTGAACTGTCCGCCACCGTTTGCCAAGGTGACATTTCCATCTACCAAACCGGCTGATGCGTCTACTGTGGCTGTCTTGGAAGTATCAGCAACGCTGGTGATAGTAACGCTTCTGCCGACTGTAAAGTCAATATCGTCGTTGTGGAAGGTTGACAGTGAACTGTCTGCATGTGTACCTTCTGATGCATACAAAGCTGCGAAATCTACGTCCATTGTGAAGTCGCCAATCTGAACAGCTGTAACACCATCCGTTGCTCCGACTGTAAATGTTGTAGATCCTACTAAAGTAGCGGCACCACCTACATCGTTACGAATCTCAATTTTGTACTCATCTGCATTACCAGTACCAACGATGCTAATCTGAGCAACGCCGGTTCCAGTCTCTGCAAATGTAGAATCAGCTGTCAGCTTAATGTTGCTCAATGCACTTAAAGCTGTACCACCACCGGCATTGGCGATGCCTGACAAAGTAGCCGCTGTGGAAATCTTGTAGCTTCCGTCAGCCGGTTCGCTGCCGCCGACAAGCTTAAGGTCGGAAAGGCCTGCAGTTGCTACTGAAGTAACGGAATGAGTCGTTGTCTTGCCAACAACGATCTTGTAATCAGCTGCATTTCCAAGGGTTGAGGTCGATGAAACGATAATGTCTGAATTTGATTCAACACCTTTTGCCAAGCTCTGGTTCTCAGCAAACTTCGAGTTTTCGGAAGTAACGACCACCTTGTAGGAGCCTGCTGCAAGCGCCGTATCGGTTCCTGTAACAGTACCGTTTGCTGCGCCGCCAATCAATTGTACGGCACCAACGTCATTGGAAGCCTGTCCGCCAACATTGGTAATCTTAGCCTGATAGGTACCTGCTACAGCTGTAGAACTAGCTGCAACTTCAACACTGCCGCTCACAAAGCTTGTGCCAGCGTATACAGGTGCGTCGCCACCTGTCTTCAAGGTCGTTCCGGTTCCAACCTGGATGCTGCCGTTCAAAAGCTTCTTTGTATTGAACTCAGTCGTATTTGCGATTCTGTTAACCTCAGAAGTCAACTGATTGATTTCCTTCTGAATCTCATCTCTGTCTCCGGCAGTATTGGTGTCGTTAGATGCCTGAGTCGCAAGCTCCTTCATTCTCTGAAGGATGCTGTGGGTCTCATTCAATGCACCTTCTGCAGTCTGTATCAGGGAAATGGAGTCTTGTGCATTCCTGGAAGCCTGATCCAAGCCTCTGATCTGCCCTCTCATTTTTTCACTGATTGCAAGACCTGCAGCATCGTCACCGGCTTTGTTGATCCTCAGACCGGATGACAGCTTTTCCAGTGACTTCTGTCCGTTGACGCTGTTGCTGGACAGCTGTCTGTAGGTGTTAAGAGACGCGATATTGTGGTTAATTCTCATGGTTTTTCCCTCCTTGAATTTTTCTCTCCCGGAATCCTTTCCGGAATATATAGCTTGTCTTGTCCGACTGCTTCATGGGCCCTATGCTGCAGGCTGGACAATCCATGCTTTCATTTATTATATCGGATGCTTGTACGATAACTTTATAGCCGTTTCACAAATATTTATGAATTTTATTCCTTCGTTACCGTTGCTTCTTCAACTTCACTTATGATCTTGTGCCTGATGCTGTACCGGGTATTGCTCAGCACGCCTTGTACACCCCTCCGGTTCTTGAAATTAACAAGGATAGGGGCTTTGAGGTTGGCCGTCAGCTCTGTTAACGCTTCTGGGATAGTAAGGATGGTATATATGTAAACATCGGTGGGATCCTCAATACCCAGCTCTTGCACCAGCTCGTCATTAATATCGATATCATAGCTGCCCACCAGCGCGGCGGGTGGTGTTACAACAAAGCAGACCGACTCTTCCTCTGCCGACTGCAGGTAATGGAGGTCCGGCTCATCTGCATCCGATATAAGCGCAAACAGGTGCAGGTTCTCAAAACCGGGAATACCGTTTTCAAAACGGATCATACTGCTGTCCGGCAAGTCTGCTTCTCCGAAAAATTTAGTTTTGATCTTCAATAGCATCTCACTCCTTCTGTGAAGTATAGCACATGATAAAACTCTAAAACCATTATACACGATATTTTCGAAATTTTCACTATTTTGTCGAAAGAATGATAAAGCAAAAGCTATAGTTGAATTCTATAGCTTTATTTCTTAATCATTTCCGTCAGCTTGGATATATCAATCCCGGTAGAGCTTGCGGATTTGATATTTTCATCCTCTACTTGCTTAATTAATTCTTTTCGGAATATTTTCATGCTTTTGGGGGCTTGAATGCCTATCTTTACCCTGTCTTCGCTGATTTCCGTGATAATGATCTCGATGTCGTCACCTATCAGAATTGCCTCGTCTTTTTTTCGCGTCAGTACTAGCAAGAGGCATCCGCCTCCTTTACGATTTTATGCCGGATGTCATACCTGTCATCCCCCAGGATAACCTGCATGGCTTCTTGATTATGAATATTGATGACAACAGGTGCCTTAAGGTTCGCTGTCATATCCCGGATATTTTCAGGAATGGTTAATATGGCATAGAGAAGTACATCGCTCTCGTTTTCTATACCCAGCTTTTTTACGGCATCTTCACTGATATCGATGCTGTAATCTCCAACCAATGCAGAAGGCGGAACCACAACAAAGCAGACGCCGGCATCCTCCACAGACTGCATATAATTGAAAACCGGGGCTTCCTCCTGATGAATCATTGCAAAGCGGTGCAGGGTCGTAAATCCCGGTAAACCGTCCTCGAAATTTATTATTTCCTTCTCATCCATTTCTATTTCTCCGAAAAACTTGGTTTTTACAAGCATTTCCATACCTCTCCTCATACTTTTTTGTCAACTGAATTGCCAATGTATTCAATATCAAGCTGAGGCCTCTGCCTTAGCGAGATCTTCACTTCCCCCGGTTCTGCTTCAATGACCGGCTTGTTGGGTTTTGACAGAACCTCTACAAGACCTTCCTCCACACGGATATCCACGTTTCCCCCGACAAAATCCAGCTTGGGTCTGCTGGCAGGCATTATAGCTGCCTCATAGACTGCTTGTGTGGAAGTATTCTGTAAGGCAGCATCTGCTATTGCCTCGCTTCCCCCGGATATATCCGCCAAGAGGTTTCCTTCTTGCGTTATCCGATCTATAGCTTGCATCGCAGCCTGTTTTCCCAGTTCTGCCGCCTCTCTGCTGAAAGTTGTGTTATCCTTCAATCCTGACTCGTTGAAGCATTCTCTTTGATCAATCCGTACCTGTATCTGTTCGGATTGTATCTCTACCTTGCTCTGCTTCTGCTTCAGCTCAAAATCCACTTTAGGCTGCTTGATTGAAAGCCTGGCTGGAATTGTCTCGATCCCAATCAAGGCATCCGTCCTATTGATCCGCAGCATAACCATCACCCTATCTTAAAAAATCTACCAAAGACGGCTGGATAATCCTGGCTCCGCCTGACAAGGATGCCCTGTATACATTTTCCTCCATCTTCAGGTTCATGATCACTTCGGACATATCCGCATCCTCATTCTTGGACAGCAGCCCTTTCAGATTGATCATATCGTCCTCAATCCGGTTTGCAGTCAGCTCAATCCGGTTATATTTCACTCCCAGCTCTGCTCGCACCGCATTTATGTTTCCGATATGAATATCGATTCTATCCAGGAATCCGGATATCCCAAGCACATTGTCAGCCCGCAGGTCTGCAACCATTTCATCGAAAATACCGATAAGCTGTGTCGCATCACCTGACCGGACACCTCTGCCTACCGATACTGAGCTCCTTTGACTGGCAATGCCGATGGCCGACATGTCCATTGCCTCTGGACTTCCTTCACTTTTGACCGTTATGGGCGAGTCGGAATAGAACACCAGCCTCCCATTATCGTTGACTACGGTAATGTGCCCTTCCAGGGCAGTGTTGGCATTTATCTTATTCTGGACGTCCATTACCAGATCATCCAGCCCGTGGCCGGGAATCCCGTTATAGGTATTGGATTCCAATGCAAGCTCATAATCCGAACCCATATAGCTTATAACAAACTGATTGTTCTTCACTGCTTCTGCTTCCTGCTGATCACTCATGCCCATACCTGCAACATCGAATGAAACAGGTGCTGTCGTGTTCCCTGCGGTAAGTGGCTGGTCCGAATAAAATGCAAGCTTCCCGCCGTCATTGACAACCGTTATATGACCCATCAGGGACGGATCCAAATCAATTTGTGCCTGCATGTCCCGGGCAAAATCATCCAAGCCCAGAGCTGTCCCATCATAAGTGTTCGGGCTTAGGGTCAGTACCGCAGGCGTCCCGTTATAGTTCAGCACAAAACGGTCATTGACACCGGCTGCAATGGAAATGTTACTCGAACTCAGATCTAGGACGCTCCCCTCCAACGTATACGCATGCTTCACGCTGCTTGCCGACGTTATACCCATTGCGCCGGTCAGCGCCGCGGAAGATGCAATCATATCGATGTTAATAGGTTTATCCGATTTCACATATAGCATACCGTCTTCATTGGTGACATTGACATGCCCGCCAAGCGCGGGGACAAGCATCAGCTGATTATTGATCTCGCCGATCATATCATCTACCGTTGCATAAGCTCCGTCATTCAAAGCAATTGTATATGGATTACCGTCATAAGTAAAGCTTAAGCTATTGTTTGGAATCGTACCGTCTGCAGTAAATCCGCCGCCCGGGTAGGTATTGCCTGCCTTTATCAGGTTATCGTAGGCACCGCCCCGGACTGTAAAGCTGTCAGTGCCAAGGTCGATGTAGGAAGTACCAAGGCTGTTCAGCGCCTTAACCGCATTGGGAGTCTGTATCCCCATGGCTGCAGTCAATGATGCGGAAGATGCTGTCAAATCTATACTGAAGGTGTCATCTGCAATAAAGCTAATGACCCCATCGTCCACGCTTGTCTTGATATGTCCCTCCAATGCAGGTACCTCCGCAAGCCTGTTTCGTATCTCAGTAATAAGCGCTTCGGAGTTTTCATAATTGCCATTTCTTAATGTGATGCTAAATGCTGTCCCTCCGTAACTGAAGCTTAAGTTATTGTTTGGGATGCTTGCGTTGACTGCAAGGCCGGAAACCGGATATTTGGACTGGGCCTTCAGCCGGTGCTCATACAAGCCTGACGAAATCTCCTTGTCGAGATCGGTAAGACTGCTGGCAAAACCATATATCCTCTGTCCCACCATGTTGATGCCGATCTTGTCTCCGATTCCGACGTTAATATTCATTGACTCATTGGAGTCAAGCATTGTTCCGCCCAGGTCATAGGTTCCATCGGCCTTCAAAAGCGGCTTGTCTGTTTTGTAGCCGCTAAAGATATAACTGCCGGCATAGGTCGTATTGCCGATATTGACCAGCTGTTCCCTGAGCTGCTGAATCTCATCTGCAATTTTCTTCTTGTCCTCTGGACCATAGGTCCCGCTGGAACCCTGTACAGCAAGCTCTCTTGCCCTCTGGAGGACTGAAATGATATTATCAGTGGCCAGCTCCGTGGTTTCCATCCAGGACTGGGCATCGTCCGCATTCCGCCTGAACTGCTCCATAACCGAAACATCGGTGTTGAGGCGCAAGCTTCTCGCTACGCCAATGGGGTCATCGGATGGATTGACAAACCGCTTGCCGGTTGCAAGGTTCTGCTGGATCTTATCCATTCTGACCAGGTTTTTATTCAGGTTCCGCATCATATTATTAACCATCATTCCGTTGGTTACACGCATTTTCAATCACCCCCGCTATCTTCCCACTAAACCGAGTCTGTTTATGGTTGTATCCAATACACTTTCCAAAGTTGTTATCAGCCTGGCAGATGCTTTATACGCCTGCTCGTATTTAACGAGGTTGGACATTTCTTCATCCAGCGACACCCCGGATTCAGAAGTTCTTCTTACTAAGGTCTGGTTCACCATGGTTTCGTAATTCTGGGTCATGCGCTTGGCCTGGCTGGAATCCACCGCCAATGACGAAAGCATCGCCTTGATAAAGTCATCGGGCGTTCCCTTGGCTGAGGTGAAGACTGCCGAATTGCTCCTGAATTCAATCAGCTTGCGGACATTTTCATTATTGCTCTCACCATTTCCTGCCGAAGAAGCTGCAATCAAATTCGGGTTTGCGACCAAGTCCTTGCTGACTGAAAAATTAAGGCAGTTTATGGCTGCCGGACTGTCGGGAAGGTTGAAAAATGCTTTTCCGTAGTTTCCGGACAAATCTGTTCCGGCAGCATGCTGCTCATTAAACTTTGATGCAAAATCCGCTGCGAATTCATTCAGTTTATTCAGGTAATATGGCAGTCCCCGGTAATTGGTCCCGACACCGTCCCCATCGCGTATATCCAGCAAGCCCTTAAGCTCTCCGCCTTCTATCCTGACCGGCTGGTTGCCCATGCCTTCCCAAACCACCTGGCTGATTTTACCTCCGCCCATATCGGATATTCCGTTTTTCTGGGCGGTAACCAGTTCTTTTTCCACAGTCGTGATTTTATTAAAGCTGGTATGACTGACCAAAGAGATTCCGCTGATTTTTACGTCAAAATAATTATTGCCGTTGGGTCCGGCAACCTCGCTGACGCTCACATTAACCAGAGATGATAAATCGTCAACCAGTACATTTCTCTGATCCCGGAGGTCATTCGCCTTATGCCCTCCCAGTTCGAAATTAAATATCTGTTGATTCAGGCTGGCAAGTCTGGCCGACAGTGAATTGATCTCTTCAACCTTTGCTTTGATGTCAAAGTTAACATCGCGGACATTGTTTATCAGCTCATGCCCATTCCGGTTGATGGACGCAGTCAGAATATTTGCTTTTTCGATTACGGCTACCCGGCAGGTGTTGTCGCTGGGTTTCTTTGACAGTTCATCCAGCGCGGTGAAAAACTCATCCATGACCTTTCTGACGCCCGTATCGGAGGGCTCGTTAAAGATGCCTTCCATCTCCTCCAGATTATCCTGTTTGACTTGCCACTCACTGTATGACCTATTCTGCCCCCAGTATTTATTATCCAGGTAGCTGCTTCTGATCTGTATGATGTCATAAACCTCAACGCCGGTTCCCATAACACCGGAGGTACTGCTCGCCAAAGGCATTGTTGCCCTTTGCAAGGCAGTTTGCCTGCTGTATCCCTCCGTATTGGCATTTGTGATATTATGACTGGTTATGTCCAAAGACCTTTGACTGGCAAACAAACCTGAAGTTGCGATATTAAAGGATCCAAAGGATGTTCTCATTTCTCATCACCACTACCTTCCGACTAATCCAATCTTGTTGACGACGATATCCAGCATTTCATCCATCACGTTCACAATTCTTGCGGCTGCATTATAAGAATACTCATAACGGATCAGATTGCTCATTTCTTCATCAATTGATACTGAGCTGACTGCCTGCCGCCTATATTCGATCTGCTCCACCAGCACTTGCTGAGATCCTGCAGCTGTAACTGCTTCCTGCCCTTTGTTGCCCAACTCCGCAAGAATGTTTCGGTAAAATTCATCGTAATTGAATTTCCTTGAAGCTTCATTTGTTTCATAGCCTTGAGAGGAAAAAACATCTTTAAGCCGCAGCTCGGCAATTTTTACCGCTATTGAATTGTCCTCAATATTGAACGGCTCCTTGGCAGACGCAATATTATCAAATTCATTCAACTCCGGATTAAAGGCCAGATTGCTGATATTGATGCCGTTCCCGCTTTCGTCATTCGCGTTGATAAAAAAATACCTCTGGACATTGTCCTTTATGCCGTACCCAGTGATATGGACAGCATTGATTTCCGTCACAACACCCTTTACAAGCTCATCCAGCTTCTCCCTGAAGCCGTGGACTAATTCATCACGGGTTTCAAACAATGACCGGAGACTCCCGTTGCCAAAATTCACAGGGTCATCGGAATTTTTCCAACTCAGCTTGACAAACCCGCTGTTGCCCGCGTCCGCCTTTAAAGCTATTTCGTCATATTGGTTGTCTTCAACCAGTAACCTTCCCTCCAAGGCAATATTAAGACTTCTGGAGGTTTCAAAGACCTGTATCTTTACCGTTCCTGACAACTCGTTGATCAGGTTTTCCCGCTGGTCCCTCAGGTCATTGGCGGTAACGCCATGGTTCTCAACTTTTTTTATCTCCATGTTAAGGCCTGCAATCTGCTTCGCGATGTCATTGATGCGTTTTACGCTGTCACTTATTTCCCGGTCTTTGTTTATCCTGAAGTTGGTTAACAGCATGTCCATATTCTTGACAGTCTCAACAAAGGCAATGGCATTCTCCTTAACAAGCGCTCTGGTCGTCAGGCCGCCGGCCGGCTTGGTCAGCTGCTCCCACGAATTCCAGAAGCTGTCCATTACCGTCTGCAGACCGTCCTCGGAGCTGTCGTTAAAAACGCCTTCCAGTTCCTCAATGCCGGACTGCCGGGTTTTCCAATAGCCCAGTGAGCAATTCTCCTTTTTTAACTTGGCGTCAAGGTATGCATCCCGGTATTGCCGTATCTCCTGAACATCGACTCCGGTACCGCTCTGCATCAACACCCCGTTTCCGGAACGTCCAATTGTCTGTGAAGTCCTGGATGTGTGGGATATCATCTGTCTTGTGTATCCGGGCGTGTTGACATTACTGATGTTGTGTCCGGTCACATCCAGAGCCCGCTGCTGTGCAAATGCGGCCGATATACCGATGCCCAGTCCCTTAAATGTTGACGACATTAAAATCACCCCTAGTACTATACCTTTGTATCAAAAAAACGCTTCTTTTCTGCCGTTGTCTTTTCCTTGCCGTTCATCTCTTCATATAGTGAGCTGGTCGACATTCCTGCACTGGTTATCATATTGATGGAAAAATCAATATATTCAAGGGATTGCTTGATCAGCTCCCCATTCAGATCATTCGCCGCTTTCAGCTCAGCCAATACATGCTTCAATCTTTGCTGCAGCACATCCATAACTCTCCGTTCTTCCTTGCTCAGCCTTTGTGTCAACTGGGACAAAGTGACTGCCTGACCGTTTACCCCGAAACGGATACATAACCGGCTCACTTCATCTTCTCTCTTTTTCTCCAGCTGACCAATATCAAAAATCATGTTTTGTTCCAGTTTGACGATCTTGTCCAACTCGGCCACTTTCCCTGCAACAATGACTTCCCGCTTGGTTTTGGCCAGTGCTGTCAAATCCGAATAATAGCCCAGCTCCTTGTTCAATATCTCAATAATTGCTGCTACTTCCTTTTCAAACATCCTCAAAGCACCCTCTTCCATGGTATAAAACAGCCACAGCCCGGTTATGGCCTAAAGCTGTGGCAATTTCTACAACCTGATATTCAACTTGCGGGATAAAAGCTTTTCGGCAATACTGCTGCTGTCCACCTCATACTGGTCCTTGTCCAGCTTCTCCTTGATCGGTGCGATGACCTCTTCCCGAACATCCGGAAGTCCTTGTGCCGCTTTTACGGCTTTTAAAACAGTCTGAAAGTCCATGGCTTCCTTGGAGATCTGAACCTCATCCTTTTTCCCCACGTTTGCTGCGCCTTGCACCCCTTTTTTGGGTTCCACCTTCTGATTGCTGTACACGCTATTGACGCCGCCGACTTTATTAATGTTGATGCCCATAAAAATCACTCCCGTTTGCCTCTTTACTTTTCAATTATTTTATCGGTAATCTACGTCTTCATGTTTAGTTCTTTTTATAAAAATTTCACGAAAAAAGAGCAGTATTGAACTGCTCCCTGTTTATTCAGTCTTTCTTCTTGTTGCCGTAAACATTTTTTCCTGCTGCTTTGTATCCTTTGGCTGCTCAACCGGTTTTCGGTCCAAGCCGAATTCCCGCTTAAAGCCCTGGCTGATTTCTTCTTTGCATTTAACGCAGAATCTACCGGATGGTATGGACATACCGCATCTTTCACAGCCTAACCCCAGACTTTCACCATTTCCCTTCAATTCCAGCCGCTCTTCTCTGAGAAAACGCATGATCCTATCAACAGATACACCAGTAGCAGCCGATACCTCCGGTATATTTGCGCCGGGGTTATCATAAACATATTCTTTCACCAATTTGAACTCCTGTTCCTCGTCCTCAATGCATCTGCTGCAGATAAGCCTGTTTACATAAGTGAAAATACGTCCGCATCTGGGACAATTTCTGATCTCCGGCATATTTCTACCTCCTATTAAGGTATTTCCTTTTTTGATCGGAGTAAAGGGACATAAACTATGTATTGCTGCCTGAAGCGGCTGCTATGACATACACCTTTTTTGCTCCGGCTTTCAGCAGTGCTCTGCTGCATTCGTTGGCAGTGCTTCCGGTGGTGTAGATGTCATCCACCAGCAAAACACATTGATATTTATCAACATTATACCCGAATTTTATGGAAAATGCACCATCAATATTCAAAATCCGCTGCAACTTGTCGAGACCGAACTGTTCTTTTGTCTCCCTGTTCCGAAGGAGGCAGTCCGCAACCGGGACCCGCATCAGGCGGCCTAAGGTTTCTGCGATCAGCTGGGACTGGTTATAGCCTCTTGCAGCCAGTTTGCTCTCATGCATCGGAACCGGAACAACGGCCTGAACCTGCAGCTGCTCCTGCTTTATCCTTTCATGCATCCATTTTGCCAGAACAGGTGCTATTCCTTTTTCTCCTTCGTACTTCAGCCGGTGCAGCAGCTGCTTTCCCGTTTCGGCGTAGTCGAAGCATGCAAAAGCCCCTGCAAAGGCATATTGTGAGGCTGCACAGTCCGGGCAATATGATCCTTCATAATGCTCGCTTAAGCCTTTTCCGCACCGCAGACAGGTTCTGCCTTCAATAAAAGCAACCGCACCGGTACAAGAGGGACAGAGAACTCCCTGTCCCTTTTTACCACAGACGTAACAGGTTGCAGGCTTGGGATAAAGAAGGTCTATGAAGCTTTTGATGATTTCTTTCATATACATATCCTTACGACAGATTGCCTGAAAATTTGATCAGGCGGTCCTTGAGCCCGGAGTAACGCTTGGTAATCCGGTTGTTTTCCACCATCTGGTTCAGGTAGCGCTCTTTGCCCACCAACACCACCATTTCCCTGGCCCTGGTCAAAGCCGTATACAGCAGGTTCCTTGTCAAGAGCATGGGAGGTCCGTACGTTATGGGCATGACCAGTATGGGGAATTCAGACCCCTGGCTTTTATGCACCGTGAGTGCATAGGCGTGCTCCAACTCGTCCAGCATCGCGTAATCATACCGTACCAGACGCTCTCCGTCAAACACCACCTCCATGCACTGTTCCTCATTGTCAATATTCAGGATGGTTCCCAGATCCCCGTTGAAAACGCCTTCCCCCTCCTTCTGGAAATCGGACAGTGCATACCATTTAAGCTGATAGTTGTTTTTTATCTGCATCACTTTGTCGCCGATCCGGTATGTTATGTCACGGTATTGCTTTTCGATTTTTCTTGGGTGTGGAGGATTCAGGATCTTCTGCAGCTCTACATTCAAGTTTAGTACGCCGCAAACGCCTTTCTTCATAGGAGACAGGACCTGTATTCCTTCAAAGGAGCTATAGCCTGCATACTTCGGAAGCCTTTCACTGCACAGCTCCAATATGGTGCTCAGAATCTCCTCCTGCTGGTCCTGGCGGATCAGGAAAAAGTCCTTGTCCTTTGCGTTGAAGGTCGGTGCTTCACCTTTATTGATCCGGTGGGCATTGACGACGATCATGCTTTCCTGGGCCTGCCTGAAAATTTCATTGAGCCTGACAACAGGTATCGCCTCGCTGTCAATGATATCTCTGAGTACATTGCCGGGTCCCACTGACGGAAGCTGATCCACGTCACCCACCAGAATGACCCGCGTCCCTTCGGCGATTGCCTTCAACAAGTTGTTCATCAGCAGGATATCGATCATCGACACTTCATCAATGATAATGGCATCGCATTCCAAAGGAGACTCCTCGTTTTTCTGAAAGAATGTATCCTCCTCATTGTCTCCGAAGCCATACTCCAGCAGCCGGTGTATCGTCTTTGCTTCCCTGCCTGTGGCTTCCTGCATTCTTTTGGCTGCACGGCCTGTAGGCGCTGCCAGCAGTACTTCCAGTTGATTATTCTCAAATAGCCGGATAATGGTTTTGATCGTGGTGGTCTTTCCGGTTCCCGGACCTCCGGTGATAATCAGGATGCCTTCATTGATGGCTGCACGGACAGCTTCCCGCTGATTCTCAGCCAGCTCGACACCCTCTTCCTTCTCTATTGTATTGATTTCCTTCTCAATATCCAAGTCCAGGCAGGGCGCGCTGTAGCGCAGGAGCTGCAAAAGCTGCCTGGTCACACCGGCTTCTGCTTTATGGAATGGTGCCGAATAAACCGCCTTTACATCATTCAGCACTTCTATCACGATCTTTTTGTCCAGAAACAGCCGGAACAACACCTCGTCAAGCAGGCCCGGTTCTACCTCCAGCAAGGTGGCTGCGGCAGAAATCAGTTCGTCCTGGGGGATATAGGAATGCCCCATGCCATGGAACTGGTTCAATACATACCGGGTGCCCGAGGCCAGCCGGTACTCTGAGGCCTTGGAGATACCCATGGCGGCAGCGACCTTGTCCGCCATTTTGAATCCGATGCCGAATACATCATCCGCCAGCTTAAATGGGTTTTCCTTGATTTCTGCGATGGTATGGGCGCCGTAAGTTTTGTAGATCCGCACGGCATAAGTGGGTCCGATGCCATATTGCTCCAGGAAGACCATGATGTCCCTCAGCTCTTTTTGCTCCTGGAAAGCTTCAAATATCTTGGCGGCCTTTTTTTCTCCGATTCCTTCCACTTCGGTCAGACGGACAGGACTATACTGAATGATGTCCAAGGTATCCATGCCGAACTTTTCTACCAGCTTTTTGGCTGTATGGGGACCGATTCCTGAAATCAGTCCGGAGGCCAGATACCGCTCGATACCGTTCAGTGTGGCAGGTGTTACGATAGTATAGGACTCGGCTTTGAATTGCCTGCCGTAGTCGGGATGTTGCACCCACTTGCCGCATACCTTGATCATTTCTCCAATATTGATAAAAGAAAAATATCCCACGACGGTATATTGCTCTTTATCGCATTCCAGCTCCAAAACCGTGTAACCGTTCTGTTCGTTCCGGTAAACGACTTCACTTATGACACCTTGAATTTCATCCATGGTATGTACCTCGTATCTGATTCGTGTTGCGATTAATATGCGTTATGTCGCATTCTGCTAATCTTATCTACTCTATTATAATGTATTGTTGCGTTGTTTCAAACAGTTTGTGCAATTAAAAGGAAGGTATGAATCAGCATACCTTCCTCACATGAATACCTATTTCCTATTGCCCATAGCCTAAATTAGATTCCCGCCAGTTTCTTAATCTGCTCCACCCGGTCGGTCTTTTCCCATGGAATGTCCAGATCCGTTCTGCCCATGTGGCCGTATGCGGCAACCTGCCTGTAAATCGGTCTGCGCAGATTCAGATCCCGGATGATGGCTGCCGGTCTCAGGTCAAACACCTGCATGACGATTTTTGCAATCTCGTCATCTGCCAGCTTGCCTGTTCCGAAGGTCTCAACCAGCACGGATACCGGCTTTGCTACACCGATGGCATATGCCACCTGGACTTCACATTTGGAAGCGAGGCCGGCTGCAACGATATTCTTGGCAACGTATCTTGCAGCGTAAGATGCTGACCGGTCAACTTTTGTCGGATCTTTTCCGGAGAAAGCGCCGCCGCCGTGTCTTGCATAACCGCCGTAAGTATCGACGATGATCTTTCTGCCGGTCAATCCGGAATCCCCATGGGGTCCGCCGATAACGAACCGGCCTGTGGGGTTGATGTAGTATTTGGTTTCGCTGTCCAGCATCTCTTCCGGTATGATGGGCTTTATAACATGCTCGATGATATCCCGCTCGATGGTGTCATGGTCTACTTCGGGGCTGTGCTGCGAAGAAACGACAACCGTATCGATTCTGGCGGGCTTGCCGTCATCGTATTCTACCGTTACCTGAGTTTTTCCATCCGGTCTCAGATAGTCCAGAACACCTTCTTTTCTGACCTGTGACAATCTTAACGCCAGCTTGTGTGCCAGAGAAATAGGCATAGGCATCAGCTCGGGTGTTTCATCACAGGCATAGCCAAACATCATACCCTGGTCTCCTGCGCCTATGGCAGCAATCTCCGCTTCGCTCATCTGGCCCTTCTTTGCCTCCAGAGCCTTGTCAACGCCCATGGCAATATCGGTCGATTGCTCATCTATTGCGGTAATGACACCGCAGGTATCGCTGTCAAAGCCGTATTTCGCCCTGGTGTAGCCGATTTCTTCAATGGTCCTGCGCACCAGCTTGGGTATATCTACATAGCAGTTGGTTGATATTTCACCCATAACCAATACGAGACCTGTGGTAACCGATACCTCACAGGCGACCCTGCCCATGGGATCGTTCTCCAGAATGGCATCCAGCACTGCGTCCGAAATCTGGTCGCAAATCTTATCGGGATGTCCTTCTGTAACGGATTCTGATGTAAATAGTTTTCTAATCATTTCATTACCTCCTGTTTATGCAATGGTTGGAAAAATAAAAAACCCCTTCGGACGAAGGAGCCTATTTTAGGTATCACTCCCTCATCTTTCAAGTGCGCTGCCGTCGGTAAGCGAAGCTACCAGACAATAGCACCACACTCGTAGGAATTGGCACCGTACATATGCCGGTTGCCGGGTTTCATCGGGCCCTTCCCTCCACCTCTCTTGATAAGGCATGGCTTCTATATTTTTCAGGAATATACTATCACAGCGCCAACAAAATGTCAATATATGCCGAAATGGATTATTGCAGCCATGAATTTCTATCGATGCTTTTTCGACTTTTGATCATACTATATTATAGTATAATCAAAAAATAAAAAAACGATAACTTTTTATCATTATCGTCTCATTGCAATATATGGAGCTGGTGATGGGACTCGAACCCGCGACCTGCTGATTACAAGTCAGCTGCTCTACCAATTGAGCTACACCAGCGTGTTTAACATAATGGTGGGGAAGGGTGGATTCGAACCACCGAAATCGTAGATAACAGATTTACAGTCTGCCCCCTTTGGCCGCTCGGGAACTTCCCCAGATATGAAATTAATGGTGGGGACAATAGGGCTCGAACCTATGACCCTCTGCTTGTAAGGCAGATGCTCTCCCAGCTGAGCTATGCCCCCATAAATGGTGACCCATAGGGGACTCGAACCCCTGTTACCGCCGTGAAAGGGCGGTGTCTTAACCGCTTGACCAATGGGCCATGTATATTCGTTTTCCGTGACACAAATAACATTATATCTGGTTCATTAACGATTCACAACTGCCGTATACGACAATATGGACGCATATTTTCAAGTCCTATCATCCATCCTATAATTTTCGCTGTTTTTCTCGAATTCTTTTACTATGATGCCATACACTATTAAAGTATTTGGGCACACTAAAAGGGAGTGAATCATTTCACTCCCTTTGTTTTCACTTAATGGTCGGGGTGACAGGATTTGAACCTGCGACATCCTGGTCCCAAACCAGGCGCGCTACCGGGCTGCGCTACACCCCGACGACCACTTAAACAGTATAGCATCTTATGTTTTAATCGTCAATACGCAAGAAGAATATTGCAATTATTTCATGTTCAATTCGGTATTCTCGTCCTTATTGTGAATTCGTCATTATAATGCTGTATTCATTGTTATTTTTTTACCCTTTTTTCAATATATGTATAATACGGAGAAGTGCTGAAAAGTACAAGGAAGCGTTATCTCCATAATATTGAAAAAGCAGGAGGATTATCTTTGCATGAAGATTTTCGTACCATAACGCAGGATGCCATCTACATCCATTACGCCGAAGAAAGCGCACCTGCCCTGCTATCCGGCTATTTGAAGAAAAAACTGGAACTGCCTTGCCTGTTTCTTTGCATCGGTACCGACAAATTTATCGGCGATTGCCTGGGTCCCATAACCGGAACCTTTCTCCAGAAGCTGAACCTGTCCCATCCTATATACGGGACCTTGGAAAATCCGGTTCACGCCGTCAACCTGACAAGGACCGTCATTGAAGTCAAAGCCCGCTACCCCAAGTACAAGATCGTCGCTATCGACGCATGCCTGGGTGCCGAAGAAGGCATCGGCTGCATTCAGGCCAGAGAAGGCTGTATTCAGCCGGGAAGGGGTGTCGGAAAAAAGCTGCTTCCTGTGGGAGATCTGTCCATCATCGGCATTGTGGATTCCTTCTCTGAATCAGGCGATTCCAACTACAACAACTATTTCCTCTCCCATAATGTAAGGCTGAGCCTTGTCATGAAAATGGCAGAGGTCATAACAAAAAGTATTTATACTGCTGTCAGATAACCATTAGGCCTTGATAATGGCAAACATCAGTTCTCCGGATGCGGCCAAGTCGCCACCTACATAGGCTTCAGCCTTTGCTTTTCCGATGCCTCTTTTGAAGGCCAGCATCTCAATTTCCATTTTCAGCGTATCTCCCGGTACAACCTGCCTTCGGAAACGCAAGCCGTCAATGCCGGTAAAGACCGCAAGCTTGCCCTTGTTTTCCTCCATGCCCAATATTGCTACTGCGCCAACCTGTGCTAGCGCCTCAACAATGAGGACGCCCGGCATGATGGGATTTCCGGGAAAATGCCCTTGAAAAAAGGGTTCGTTGGCTGTCACGTTTTTGATTCCTACAGCTTTCTTTCCGTATTCGATCTCCAGTATCCTGTCAACCAATAAAAAAGGATACCGGTGGGGAATGATATTCTGTATTTCCACATTACTCAGCATTCTGATCCTCGCCCTCCGCTTTAAGCTTTTTTGCCAATTGCTTGTACATCATATCTGCCAATCCGATGCTGCCTGTCTTCACAGCCTCCTCAGAATATTTCTCGTACAGCATATCTTTGAACATCTCGCCGGCTGAACCCTCAGGCAGCACCTCGGACTTGGGAATGCTGTTCTTCATTTGCTGGAGCAGCATGTTGACAAATACGGCTTCAAAATCACCACAAGCCTTGCGAAGGGTCTTTTCGTCCTTTTCCTTCATTGCCTTTTCAATGGCCTGCTCGAAGGATTCCTGACTGCCTTCCTGGCTCTTGACCTGTGCCTGCTTATACATTGCCGCATTATTACTGCTGATTGGATTGATCATGATATCACCTATCTCCTGAGATTATTTGCCATTCCAAGCATTTCATCCGCTGTCTGAATGGATTTTGAGCTTATTTCATAGGCTCTCTGGGCCTGTATCAATTTTACCATTTCTTCTACGACCTGTACATTTGAACTTTCCAGGAAGCCCTGCAAAACCTTCCCGCCGCTGCCGTCATTCTCCGTATCGACTGCTTCACCGCTGATCTCTGTCGCCTTGTAAAGGTTCCCGCCTACACTTTCCAGCCCGGAGGGGTTCAGGAAGGTTATGACGGACAGTCTTCCGATTTCCGCAAGGGTGCCGTCTTCATTTCTCACATTGATGACCCCTGCATCATTAATAACGATATCTTTGGCATCCTCTTCAAGCAGAATATCTCCGTCTGCGCCCTGCACCAGATAGCCATCGGCTGTCACCAGCTTGGAGCCGTCTTCCCCGATGGAAAGCTTGAAAGCGCCGTCCCTGGTATAATAGGTTTGGTTGTCGGGTCCCACCACCTTGAACAAACCCGGACCGTCTATCATCATATCCATCGGATTGAAGGTCTGCTCTGCATTGCCCACTGTAAAGACCCTGTTTGTGGCAGCCAGTCTGACGCCATGACCAACCTGAATATTGACGGGCTTACCGTCTATGTCCTTCATGGACCCCTTCTGCAGCGTTTCATAGAGCAAGTCCTTGAACTCCGCCCTTGACTTCTTGTAGCCCAGCGTATTCACGTTGGCTATATTGTTGGATATGATATCAACATTTGTCTGCTGAGCAATCATTCCGGAACTTGCCGTCCATAGAGCCCTCATCATAAAAAACTACCTCCCATACTCTTTCCCTATATTATTAAAGCTTATACTCTTCCAATATCATTAACCGCCTTGGCCAAAAGGTCGTCATATGCCTTAATGATCTTCTGGCTTGATTCATAATTCCTGTTGATATCCAGAAGCGACACCATCTCTTTTACCGAGTTGACGTTGGAGCCTTCCAAATACCCCTGTTTGACCGTTCCTTCAAATGCTTTCACGTGCGCGTCATAGGGTGCATCGTCAAACAGCCTGAAGGTGCTTCCGGTCACTTTGGTCAGGAACTTATAGTCCTTGAAATCCACCAGCTTCAGCTTATCCAGCACCTGGTCGCCATTTATCATTACATTCCCATTGGAATCCATGATGAACCCATTGTCATCCACTTTGATGTAGCCGTTTTCTCCCAGAACTTTGTAACCTTCCTCCGTTACCAAAAAACCCTCCGTATCCCTGTAGAAGTTGCCATTTCTGGTAAATTGAACCCCGTCCGGTGTCTCAAGCGAAAAGAAACCGTTACCTTGAATTGCTGTATCAAATTTGTCTCCGGTTGCATGGACGTCACCTTGATCATATTTGATAAAAACGTTGTTGACGTTGATACCGTTGCTGATGATTCCGATTACATTTTGGGGATTGTAGCGTTTGATCCTGTCTACGGCCTCATCTCCAACCATCACCGTTCCGTCTCCGCTGATGGTGATCGGCTGTCCGCCGGTATTGATCAGACCATTTTCGCCCACTACAGGGTAGCCGTGAGCGGTCGAAAGGATACCTTCTTCATTCGCCTTGAACTCGATGTTTCTGCTTTTGTATTCACCTTTCGGCGTTAAAACGGAAAAAAATCCGTTATTGGTGCTGACCGTATATTTGCCTTTGTCCTCCTGGACCTCTACGCCGGTATTATTGGGTACCGGTGACGGCGTCCTGCTGCCGGGACCTATGGCCGACAGCAAAATCTGCGGAAATTCGGGTATATTGACATTGGCGACCAAATCCCGCTTATAACCTGTTGTATTCAGGTTCGCTATATTGTTTACGACAACATCTATACGCCTTGCTGCCAAGTCTGTCGAATTGGCTGAAATATATAAACCACGAAACATTTCATCACCCTCATTTCCATGATATATAAATCACGCTAATGATCTTACATTGAAAAGGATGCGTGATTTATAACTTAGCCAACACCTTTGGTCAAGAGCCTTTAATAGTGCTACATCATGCATGTAAACTATTAAACGCGTTGTCTATATAATATTTTTCGGCAAATCCTCAATGAAACTTTACATGCAGATAGAAAAAGGAACCGTCTCAAGTTTATGGTGAGACGGTTCCTTATAATCAGATGGTTTAATAGTTCAGGTTGATTATCTTTCTATTGGCATTGATGTCGGCATCTTCCAGAAGATCTATGTGCTCAAGGGCCTTTCCGGTTCCAAGTGCTACGCAGGAAATGGCCTCCTGTGCCACGTATACCGGAATGCCTGTCCTCTTGCAGATCAGCTTGTCCAGTCCGTTCAGCAGTGAGCCGCCGCCTGTCATGACAATGCCTCTGTCACTGATATCGGCCGAAAGCTCCGGCGGTGTCCGCTCCAATACGGAGTGAACAGCATCCGCAATGGCGGAAACAGGCTCCGACAATGCTTCCAGCATTTCATCCGAATTGACCTCGATGGTCTTGGGCAAACCGGAAATCAGGTTGCGCCCCCGGACCTCTATCTTCAGCTGATCCTCTCTGGGATATGCTGTTCCAACGCTTATCTTAAGCTCTTCCGCAGTTCTTTCACCGATCATGATATTGTGCTTCTTCCGCATGTACCGCACGATCGCCTCGTCAAACTTGTCCCCCGCCACTTTGATGGAAGTAGACACAACGATGCCGCCCAACGAGATAACAGCAATGTCCGTCGTTCCGCCACCGATGTCGATGACCATATTGCCCGTAGCTTTGGCAATATCCAATCCGGCACCGATTGCGGCAGCAATAGGCTCCTCAATCAGTCTGGTGGATCTTGCGCCCGCATTGTTGGCTGCATCGATAACAGCCCTCTTTTCTACTTCGGTTACACCGCTGGGCACGCAGACTACCATTCTGGGTTTGAATAATCTTCTTCTTCCTACTGCTTTATCTATAAAATACCGCAGCATTTTCTCTGTCACGTCGTAATCCGATATGACCCCTTCTCTCAAGGGTCTGATTGCAACGATATTGCCCGGTGTCCTCCCGAGCATCAGCCTGGCTTCTTCTCCTACCGCCAGTATTTTATTGGTATTCCGGTCAATGGCAACAACCGAGGGTTCGCGCAGCACGATGCCTTTCCCTTTTATGTAAACCAAAACACTGGCTGTTCCAAGGTCTATTCCAATATCCTGTACTCCGAACATCTCTTTACCTCCATCTATGATATCTGCTCATTGCATAAAAAATTACATAAACAATTAGTACTTCTATATGGAAGACAAAAATCCTTCAAATTTTCGTAAAAAGTACAAAAAAATATAGAAAACGCACACCATCCACATCTTAATCGTGTGCGCTTCCTATTTCATGCAGAATTACCATTTCAGAATCGAACAAAGCAAATTACAAGCTAACGGACTGGTACTTCATTTTCGTTGCTCTTCCGCCCCTGATATGTCTTTCTGCCTTGTTCTGATCCATTATTTCTTTAACCTGCAGTGCCACACTCGGATTTATTCTCGGAAGTCTTTCGGTCACATCCTTATGTACGGTGCTCTTGCTTACGCCAAATATTTTTGCTGCGTCTCTAACAGTCGTCTTGCTGCTAATTATATATTTTGCAATCTCCAATGCTCTTTCTTCAATGTAATCCTTCAATTACTACTACCCCCTTATTGGTGTCTTTTTACATTAATATGCTCACTTTTTTTTAATTAGAACCATTGAGAATCGGGTTTCATGACGAAAAAGAGGCGCCAAAACCCTGGCTATTTCTTCAACGACTGCTTAGGCAGGTATTTTTTAGGATCTTCATTCTTGCCATTCTTGACAACTTCAAAATGCAGATGCGGCTCATCTGCAACCTCATATAGTGCAGTCTTCCCTATTCCGCTGATGACATCGCCTTTTTTCACCTTTTGTCCAAGGTTCACCAGATCCAGAGTCGATAAATTGCTATACTTTGTAAAAACACCGTTGCTGTGGTTCAGAATAATGGTCAGCCCCAAAGCCGGATCATTTTTTAATTCCTCTACAATACCATCCATGGCTGCTCTGACAGGGCTGCCCTCCTCGGCCTTAATGTCGATGCCGGTATGTGTCGTCCATTGATCCAGGGTTTTTGAATAGACAAGAGATTGGTCGGCAAACTCGGTATAGGCTGTGCCAAATACCGGAATGACCATGGTTTCGAGCCGGGGCTCTTCCATTTTGATGGCTGAAATCGCCTTTTCGCTCTGCGGTGCTTTGTTCTCGGTACTCGTCTGCTTACTCCCGCTAGGTTTTGCAGCTGCTGTGGTTTTGGGCTCCGGCTTTACTTTTTTTGCTTCCTCCGTATTGGCTACTTCATGGGCTGTATTTTCCTCTACATAGCCGTCGGATTTGTCCTCGATGATCTGCACGGCAGCGTCATTATTTCCGTCCTCCTCATACAGCTCCTCAAGGTTTTTCTGAAGCTCATCCTGTACATTTCTAGCTACGATATAATTACGGTACTGCCATAGCCCACCTGCCAAAAGCAAGGTAACAAGAACCAAAACCGTAAAGTATATGCTGCGCCGATTCTTAAAAAGGCTATTGAATTTCATAATTTACACCTCCGCTTGTATTATTTCCATCAGATATAAAAATAATACAGAAGGAAGTGAAAATATAAATTATTTTCCTTCGTTCAGAACGGCTGCCGCATTCAGCAAATCATGGACTTCGGCTATCTCTACCCCCTGATAATAGTGTCTGACGATGGCATCGTAAGCATACCCGTTTTTAGCCATCCCGTCAGCCCCGTACTGACTCATACCTATTCCGTGCCCATAACCGATGACGGTAAAAAGAATGGTGTTCTTATTGACCTGACAGTTGAAATTAGCTGAATTCAAACCCAGCTTGTTTCGGATATCCGTTCCTTTCAGCACTTTATTGCCTATTTTGATTTGTGTGATTCTTCCGCCTTCACTTCTCTCCAGCACCTTGATCTCGTTCTTAAGGTTTTTCCTGTTGATCTGTATTCCCGGCGTCAGCTCTTTCATGCTGCTGATAAAAGCCGTGATTTCCACTTCTTTTTTTGTGATGTACTTGGGCGAGTGTTCTTCAAACTGACTCATGACACTTCGCAGGTAAGGCACCTGGCTGCTCCATACCTCTTCGGAATTCTCGGTTTTGCCGCCGCTGGTGGAATGAAAAACGGCATCAATAGGCTTTCCGTCATATACAATGATCTGACCGGCTGTCTCCTGCACGGCCTGTTTCAGCTTATCCAGGTTTTTCCTCACTGTCTTTAGGTCCCGGTAAGCCTGGCAGTGGGTGGAATCCGTGCAGATGTCCGCACCGGGATGGACGCTGCAGCCCCTTCCTCCCATTTGGCGCATTCTGAGCAAGGTATAGGTCCGTGCTGCCAGCACCTGGGCTTTGAGGGCTTCTATATGGAAGTCCGCAGGCATTTCTCCGGCAACGACGCCCAATATGTAGTCTTCCAGCGCCATATCCCTTGTTTCTCCTGCTTCGCAGTCATAAACCTGTATCCTAAGGTCATCATCCGTGTGTATATCCTTTGGGTACTCGTCCTTGCCGTGCCTGATGAAAACCAGCGGCAGAACGAACAAAAGCACGATAATGAACAGCAGTAAAGCCCCAACTCTTCTCATGTAAGCCTCCTTCAATGATGATGCGTTCATAATATAAGTATTTTGAAGGGGCTATGAATATGTCTGTGAGTTTTTTCGATAAATTATTTCCCGGGAAAAGTCGAAAAAAGAGGATAAAGAAGAAAGTGCTGCTTTGTACACTTTCTTCTTTATCCTCTTTTTTTCTGCTGCTATTCCTCTATTCTTTTTATGGGTGCACCCAGCTTTTGCAGCTTTTTTTCGATCGTGATATAACCGCGGTCTATGTGGTAGACATCAGATATTTCCGTTGCCCCCTCCGCGCACAAGCCGGCAATGGCAAGCGCGGCACCAGCCCTGAGGTCGGTTGCTTTGACCCTTGCGCCGCTCAGCTTTTCACAGCCTTCTATGATGGCGCTCCTGCCGTCCACTTTGATTTTTGCGCCCATCAGCTTCAACTCGTTGATATGCATGAACCGGTTTTCAAACACGGTCTCCGTTGCAATGCTGGTACCCTTCGCCACACACATGGCCGTCATCATTTGGGACTGCATATCTGTCGGGAAACCGGGGTACGGCATTGTTTTGATGTCAATCGGATTCAGGCGCTCGTTTGCCCTTACCCGAATCGATTTTTCGCTTTCGGTTATCTCCGCTCCCATCTCCTTCAGCTTGGCCGTTACCGGCTTCAAGTGCTCCGGAACAACGCTTTGCAGCGTGACATCCCCACCGGTGGCAGCGGCTGCAATCATAAACGTGCCGGCCTCTATACGGTCAGGTATGGCCGTATGGGTGGTTCCCTTCAGCGCTTTTACTCCTTCGATCCGGATGGTGTCGGTACCTGCACCTTTCACATTTCCTCCCATTTTATTGAGGAAGCTTGCCAAATCTACAATTTCGGGTTCTTCAGCAGCATTCTCTATAACGGTCAGTCCCTCTGCCAGGCAAGCAGCCATCATGATGTTCTCTGTGGCACCCACGCTGGGGAAGTCCAGATAAACACTGTCACCCTTCAGTCTTTCGGCATACGCCTCTATATAGCCGTGGCCCAGGGTTATATTGGCCCCCATGGTGGAAAAGCCTTTCAAATGCAGGTCAATAGGCCTTGTACCGATGGCACAGCCGCCGGGCAGGGATATTCTGACTTTTCCTACACGTGCCAGCATGGGTCCCATGATCAGGAAAGAGGCACGCATTTTTCTGATCAGTTCATAGGTCGCTTCATAATCCGTTATGCTTTCTGCTTGAATGATCAGCTGGTTTTGCCCTTCCCGCACTGCGTGAGCTCCAGTGGACCGAACCACTGCCTCCATGACCTCCACATCATCCAGAGCAGGGACATCCTTCAGTGTGCACTTTTCTTCCGTCAATAAAGCAGCTGCAATGATTGGTAAAATGGCATTCTTGGCGCAGCTGATTTCAACCGTTCCGTTCAAAATACACCGGTCTTCAATCATTAATTTTGTCAATTCTCATCCTCCTAAGCACACATACACTGATTAAGGCAATGTGATGGAGTATGGCTTCGAAGCAACACCCAACCTTTAGCCTATAGCCCATAATCCCTGTCCCCATATATCAATATTCGATGGGAATAAGCGGTGTGCCTATCCAAATGTAAGTTTTGTCATCATAGGCGCTATATCTTAGTGCAACCTGCAGGTTGACCTTTTTCTCGTTGGCCAGTATGTAATCATCCAGTTGACTGCTGAAAGCAGATATGCTGCTCATCTCCTCATTTTCGATCCCTTCCACCCTTTTGGCCTTTACGGCATTCAAAGCTGTCCTCGTCTTTCTGCCCATTTCCTTATCTTCAAGCTTTCCATCGTAAGTACCGATGATGCAGCGGCTATACCTGAGCGTCCCCAGCGTTTCCCTGAATATCCCGTCCAGCTTCTTCTTTTCCGCCTCCAGCTCATGATAGCTCCTATCTATGGTAACGTCTATAATGATGTAGCTTTCTGCTGCCAGTCCTTTATTGACGGATTCAATTGCAATGCAATACGTTTTGTTTCCCTCTGACACATAGGCGGTTTCTTTATTAAATTGTTCATCCGTCTCAGCGGTTCTTTGCAGTACTGCCCGCTGGTATCCCAGCTTTTCAATATAGGCATCCATTTGCAGTTGGATCTCCCTCATGTCCATAAAACGGTTGTTCATTTTGCCCCAACAGTTGATGGTGCTTTCAATGACCTCTGCCCTGCAGTTCTCGAAGGATTCAACCAACACATTCTCTTCCGGCATTTTGACCGGATAGTCGGCGGCAGCGCCCACACTGCCTGTGGCAATCATAATAACGAATAACAATAATAATAGCTTTTTCAGCATTACGGCACCTCCTGATTTCTATCACTGTTTTCTTTCGTTAAAATTATTGCCTCAGCCAGAGAATAATATTCAAAAAAAAATCGGACAGGCTAATCCTGTCCGATTTTTTTACTCTATGATAAATGATTATACGTTCATGACCTTCAGGTTTTCAGAAACAATCAGCTCCGCTTCGGTAGCCGCTATAACCTCTTCAACGGTTGTCTCCGGTGCCAGTTCTGTCAGCACCAGGCCTTTCGGCGTCACTTCGATGACTGCCATATCCGTCACGATCAGATCCACTTCGCCCTCTGCCGTCAGAGGCAATGTGCATTTTTTCAATATTTTGTGCTCGCCCTTTGCCGTATGCTCCATGGCGATGACGACCTTTTTGGCACCGGCTACCAGATCCATGGCACCGCCCATTCCAGGCACCAGCTTTCCTGGGATCATCCAGTTGGCCAGATTGCCATGCTGATCCACCTGCAGGGCACCCAAAACAGTCATGTCCAGATGTCCACCCCTGATGATGGTAAAGGACATGGCACTGTCAAAATAAGCTGAACCCAGTACATGACTTGCCGGCTGCCCGCCTGCATTAACGCAATCCTTGTCTTCTTCTCCGGGCTTTGGCGTCGGTCCCAGTCCGATAAAGCCGTTTTCAGACTGCAGCATTATGTCAATCCCTTCCGGAATATAGTTGGCTACCAGCGTCGGCATGCCGATGCCCAGGTTGACCAGATCGCCGTCCTTCAGTTCCTGTGCAACCCGCTTCACGATGATTTCTCTTTTTTTATCTTTATCTTGTATCACCGCATTCACTCCTTACTCTCTATCTTTTCCCCATATTCACCACGGTGGCTTTGTGGTGTTCTCTATTGTGCTATGATGTCTACAAAAATGGATGGTGTCATCACATCTGTAGCATCCAGCTCTCCGACTTCTACAAGCTTCTCGGCTTCCACGATGACCAGGTCTGCTGCGGTTGCCATGATGGGATTGAAGTTCCGGGTTGCCTTCTTATAATACACATTCCCTTTCTTGTCGACAATGCTGCCGAAAAGAAGAGCTACATCCGCTTTCAGCGGCAGCTCCAGCAGGTACTCCTTGCCATCAACCGTTATCTTCTGTTTTCCTTCCTCCACAACGGTACCGATGCCCGTATGGGTCAGAATGCCGCCCAATCCGGCTCCGGCCGCCCTGACTCTTTCTGCAAGGGTTCCCTGCGGTACGAGATCCGCCTCCAGTTCACCGGCATTGATCTGCTTACCGGTTTCGGGGTTGGTTCCCACATGGGATACGATGGCCTTTTTGATGACCCGATTGGTGATCCATTTCCCAACGCCTTTGCCGGGAGAAGCCGTATCATTGCAGATCAGGGTCAGGTCCTTGATCCCCTTTGCAACAACGGCATCGATCAGCCTTTCCGGAGAGCCGGTGCCCATAAAACCGCCGACAGCAACAACCATGCCGTCTTTTATGTATTCCACCGCTTCCTCAATGGTCTTGATCTTGTTTTTCACAACTCCACCTCCAAAAAAAATAATGGTTGAATTACTGCAGTGACCTCTACGGCAAAGGCCACAAATTGCATAATGTACCATTATCATTATAATACACCGCTCCTGCTCTCGGCAATGCGCAGTTTACTTGTTCTCCGGCTTAAAATCCTGCGGCCTTTCCTGAATCCTGCCAAAATGATAAAGCAAGCTCTGAATGATCCGCTCCGATGCCCTCCCATCTCCATAGGGGTTCACGGCATTGGCCATCTTCTGATACTCGCTCCGGTCCCGCAGCAGCAGCTCCGTCAGCTGCGTAATATCCTTTTCATCCGTTCCGGCCAGCTTCAAGGTTCCGAATTCAATGGCTTCCGGCCTTTCGGTCTCGCGCCGCAGCACCAGCACCGGTTTTCCCAGAGAAGGCGCCTCCTCCTGCATGCCGCCGGAGTCCGTCAGCACCAGGTAGCTTCGTGCCATCAAATTGTGCATTTCATCCGCATCCAGCGGGTCCAAAAGATGAACCCTGGCTTGGCCACCCAGGATTTCATGGGCTGTCTCCCGGACAGCGGGATTCCTGTGAACGGCATAAACGATTTCTACATCTTCAAACCCTTGTGCAACGGTCTTCAGTGCATTGCAGATGTTTCGCAGCGGTTCACCCAGGTTCTCCCTGCGGTGAGCCGTCACCATGATGATGCGCTTGCTGTAGTCCAGGCGCTTCAATGCCTCACTGTAAAAGGCAAAATCCGGCCTTACTGTGGTTTTCAAGGCATCAATGGCTGTATTTCCTGTTACATAGATCGCTTCTTCCCCAACGCCTTCCTTGAGCAAGTTGTCCTTTGAATTGGAAGTCGGGGCAAAATGCAGATCGGCTATGGCGCCTGTCAGCTTCCTGTTCATTTCCTCCGGGAAAGGGAAATACTTGTTGAAGGTCCGGAGCCCTGCTTCCACATGCCCAACCTGAACCTTATTGTAAAACGCTGCCAGTGATCCCACAAAAGTTGTTGTGGTGTCCCCATGCACCAGGATGATATCCGGCGCCGCTTCCCGGATGACCCGTTCAAGTCCTGACAAAGCATTGGTCGTAATGTCCGTCAGCGTCTGACGCTCCTGCATGATGTTCAGGTCATAATCCGGCTTGATGGAAAAAATTCGCAGCACCTGATCCAGCATTTCACGGTGCTGTGCTGTAACGCACACCCTGGCGTCAAAGCGGGGATCCGCTGACAATGTGTTGACTAGCGGCGCCATCTTTATTGCTTCCGGTCTTGTTCCGAAGATTGAAAGAACCTTGATCATGTGTTTCTCTCCTTTTACTAATGATAACAAAGGAAAGGTGAGTCATATGATTTCGGCATATGCTCACCATTTAATCTCATCTTCTCATGCGTCGATCTTGTTGCTACTCTCCCCTGTTTCTACCAAACCCAAGTATTTTGCCCCCATAGAGACCAAGAGAAAAACCGCGAATACCAGAATGAATGCCACCTTCACCGTCACTTCCACCAAGGCCACGGCGCTGAACCCCAATACGGCGCTGATGCTGTACAAGGTAAGTACTGCCTGCCGATGGCTCAAACCTGCATCCAGGAGCCTGTGATGCAAATGGCCCTTATCCGGTGCCATCATGGACTTGCCGCTCAGGAACCGCCGGATCATGGCGCAAAGCGTATCGAATATCGGCAGACCGATTGCAAATATCGGCACCAGAATGGATAGTGCCGCAGCACTCTTCAAAACACCCATGACGGAAATGGTGGAAAGCATGTAGCCCAGAAACAGAGATCCCGTATCACCCATAAATATTTTCGCCGGATTGAAGTTGTATGGCAAGAAACCGATGGTGGCTCCAGCCAGCATCATGGCCAGCATCGCGATAAATGCCGCCTCCGGATGCGCCATATTGAACGCCACGACGAAAAGCGTGATGGAAGAAATCGTTGAGACGCCTGCTGCCAGTCCGTCCAAACCGTCAATCAGATTGATGGCGTTGGTCACGCCCACAATCCAGACCAGTGTCAGTGGATATGCCCATATCCCCAGGTTGAAGTAAGGAACATTCTGAAACATGAAATTCAGCGGGTTTGACAGGAAGTCGATACGAACACCGCCATTTATTGCCACAACTGCTGCCGCCATCTGCACGGCAAATTTGAATTTTGCCGAAAGCGGCTTGATGTCGTCGAAAAAGCCTAATATGATAATCATCGTCGCACCGATCAATACACCTGTCATTCTGGGCGTCAAATTCCCCAAATAAAGAATCCCCGCCATGAATCCCAGGTAGATCGCAAGTCCGCCCAATCGTGGCGTCGGTACCTTGTGAACCCTTCTTTCGTCCTTCGGTACATCCATAGCACCCACATATACTGCCAGTCTCCTCACCAGGGGTGTAACAAGGTAAGATACTGTAACGGCAATCAGGAATGCTATAAGGTATTTCATCATTATTCTATCACTCCTATAGCTAAAAGCCTCTTATCCCTATGAAATTTTTGTTATTCCAAATTATAATTTTACAGCATCACGAGGACAATGTCAAACCTGGTTTGTTGGTTCCGATGCTAAAAGCTTTGGCAGTTTTATTTTCTCCACAATTCACAAGTTGATTCATATGATCCGGGCTTCAATTCCATAAATAATCTCAAAAGTAAAAATCTACTAAATTCCAAACGGTGAACTACCGCTTCATTCCATTTTTTCAACCTCAATACCGGATTCGGCAAGCATCTCAAGAGACAATGCATCATTGTAGTCTTCCCTCAAAACGATCCGCCTGATGCCGGCATTGATGATCATCTTGGTGCAAAGGATGCACGGCGACAAAGTGGTATAAAGGGTGCCGCCTTCTACGGCAACCCCGAAGACAGCTGCCTGGATCACGGCATTCTGCTCGGCATGCAGTCCCCTGCAAAGCTCATGCCGCTGGCCGGAGGGTACGTTCAGGCGTTCCCGCAGGCATCCGGCTGCACCGCAGTGCTGTATCCCCTTTGGCGCACCGTTATAGCCGGTGGACAGGATCCTGTTATCCTTTATGATAACCGCTCCGACCTTCCTTCTCAAGCAGGTCGAACGGCTCTTGACCACTTCAGCGATCTCCATAAAATAATCATCCCAACTTGGACGCATGCTTCCGTCACCTCCCCTGGCCCCTGGCCTCTAGCCAGGGTTCCGTGCCTACTTCGTTCCGAAAAGCCTGTCTCCCGCATCTCCCAGTCCGGGAACGATATAGCCGTGATCATTAAGCTTTTCGTCAACGGCACCAACATAGATCTCTACATCCGGATGTGCTTCTATAACAGTCTGAATCCCTTCAGGCGCAGCAATCAGGTTGACCAGTTTGATGCTCTTGGCGCCCTTGTCCTTCAGGAACGAAATGGCTGCAGCAGCAGACCCGCCTGTAGCCAGCATCGGATCCAGAACGATCAGGTCTCTTTCCGCCACGTCACTGGGCAGCTTGCAATAATACTCAACCGGCTTCAGGGTTTCGGGATCTCTGTATAGTCCGATATGTCCGACTTTGGCTGCAGGAACCAGGCTCAACATACCGTCAACCATTCCCAGACCGGCACGCAGTATGGGGATAAAACCCAGCTTCTTGCCTGCGATGACCTTGGATTTTGTTTTGCAGATCGGTGTCTCGATCTCTGTTTCTTCCATTGTCAGATTTCTTGTTACTTCATAGCCTATCAGGAGCGACAATTCCTCTACCAGTTCTCTGAACTCCTTGACGCCTGTGCTTTTGTCGCGCAATATGGTGAGCTTGTGCTGCACCAATGGGTGATCGATAACCGTTACATTCTTATACTGTTTCATCCTTCATCCTCCAGATCATTTATAATATTTTTCTTCGATTTTCTTTATTTTCTCTACTCTTCTGCCATGTCTCCCACCCAGGAATTCGCTGGCCAGCCAGATATCCACTATCATTTTTGCAAGCTCAACGCCGATTACCCGCTCTCCCAATGCCAGTACGTTGGCATCATTATGCTCCCTGGAGGCTTTTGCCGAAAAGCAGTCTCCGCACACCGCGGCTCGAATGCCGGGCACTTTGTTGGCGGATATGGATATACCAATCCCGGTCCCGCAGAATAAAATGCCTCTATCATATTGTCCGGCTGCTACAGCTTCTCCCACCGCTTGTCCCATATCCGGGTAGTCACAGGCTTCGTCGATCTGACAGCCCAGGTCGGCAATCTCCAGACCTTCCTTCTGCTCCAGGTATTTCTTGATCTCACACTTCAGCAAAACCCCGCCATGGTCGTTTCCCAAAACAATCCGCATCATTGTTCTCCTTTCATCAGCTTCAGCTTGGCGATAAGGCGTTCCAGACACCGCAAAATGGCATCCCTGCACGCTGCATAGGTCTCCAGGTCTCCGCCGAAAGGATCCTCGATATCGCTGCCGGGTCCGTTATCGCTGTATTCTTTCAAAGTATAGATCTTATCCCATACATCCGGCTTCATCCGAATGAGATACTGCTTGTGGGAAGCCGTCATTGTCAGGATCAGATCCGCTTCCTCCAGCATTTCTGCCGTTACCATTCTGGAGGCATGGCAGGTCAGATCGACACCGATTTCCTCCAAAGCCTTAATGGCATTGTGGGAAGCGGGCGCTTCGGCGGGGGCGGAGGTTCCGGCGGACTGCACCTGGTACAGTTCCGTCCATCCTTCCTTTTCAAGCAAATGCTTGAAAAGCGCTTCCGCCATACTGCTTCTGCACGTATTTCCTGTACAAACGAATAGTATTGTTTTCATGGCTGCACCTCAATCATATTGAATCCGGCCGCTTTCTTCATCCTGTTCATGACAGCCAGCCCCATTCCCTGCTCATCATATGCCTCTGCATAGATGACATCGACTCCGATTATATCAAACTCCCTTAGTTTTTCAAAAACATTTGACGCAATCACTGCGTAATTCTTTCTGCTGCCAAGGGATAATACATTGACGTTCTTATAATACCCTGCTGTTTCATCGGATGCAAGCACGCCTACACTCAGTCCTTCAGAAGCCTTTGAAGCTGCCAGGGCTTGAATCTTCTCCTGCACGCTGTTGATTGAACCTTTGACGATAACCATATCAGCATCCGGTGCATAGTGCGTGTACTTCATACCCGGGGACTTCGGCGTACAATGCGCATCCAGCAAGCCCTTGTCAATCCGCACCTCACCCAATACCTCAGCAAGCTCCTCGTAGGTCACGCCTCCCGGGCGAAGGATGACAGGTATGCTGCCTGAGAGATCCAGTACTGTGGACTCCAATCCAATCCGGCTTTTGGTGCTGCAGAGTATCATATCAACTCTGCCCTGCAGATCGCTGACCACATGCTCGGGCAGCGTCGGACTGGGTTTTCCGGATATGTTGGCACTGGGTGCCGCTATGGGCAGCCCGCTGGCTCTGATCAGCTCCAGAGCAGCCGGATTGTCCGGCATCCTGACGGCAACCGTATCCAGACCTGCTGTGACACTTGACGGAACCTTGCCGGACTTCTTGAAAATCAAGGTCAGCGGACCGGGCCAGAAACGCTGGATCAACAGCCTTGCCTTATCCGAAAGGGGTTCTCCTATCAGATAAACCAGCATATCCAAATGGGATATATGTACGATGAGAGGATTGTCACTGGGTCTGCCCTTTGCTGCAAAAATTGCTTCCACGGCCTTTTCCGACAGCGCATTGGCCCCCAGTCCGTAAACCGTCTCAGTTGGAAAGACAACTGTTCCATCTGCCCTGATGATTTCGGCCGCTCTTCTGATCATATGGTCATCCAGCGCCTGCTCATCCAGGTAGACCACTTCCGTATTCAAAACCATTCCTCCATTAAGTAAGCTGCATTCATTTTATAGTATGTACTTTATTCAAATCCATCATAACACAGAGACCGGCATTGCACAACTGTTTACAGCTTTGCTTTACAGCACGCTGGAGATATAAATGCCGAACATAATGCCGGCAATCATCCCTATGGTAGAGAAGCGCCCTTTGTATATATTCTGCGTCTTGGGTATCAATTCACCGCAGGTTATGTAAAGCATGGCACCTCCTGCAAAGCTCAGGCACAGGCAGATAAAAGCCAGTGATATTTCGCCCAGCAGCTCACCGATAAAAGCACCTACACCCATGGGTATTCCCGCGAGAACGGTATAGAGGACGATCCTGAGCTTGTTGATCCCGCCCATCCTGAGCGGTGCGGCCATCGCAATGCCTTCGGGCATATCATGGATGGCAATGACGATGGCCAGGCCCAGACCCAAATAATCATTGGCTGCAAATCCCGAGCCTACTGCCAGTCCTTCCGGGAAGTTGTGGATGGCGATTCCTATGCCAAGCAGAATGCCGCTTTTGACGAAATTGAAGTCTTCGCTGTATTTTTCGCTGACCCGCTCCGGTATAAAGTGCTCAACTGCCAGAATCATGGCTACCCCGCCGGCAATGCCCAATAAGCTCATCAATACCCCCCCCAGCCGGAATGCCTCCGGGAGAAGATCAAAGCATACCACTGCAATCATGATCCCGCTGGTGAATCCCAGAAGAATGGCCATGAAGCGCCGCGTGGGATGCCTGACAAAAAGGGTGATCAAGCCACCCAGCCCGGTTCCGATCATGCCGCACAAAAAACCGATGATTGTCACTGCCATCAATCTATTCACGTTATTGCCTCCAATACAATTTTATCTCAATGATCCTTATCATTATATTCAGCATGAAGGCAAACTACGAACAAAAAAATCCAATGGCGGTTAAACCATTGGACTCCATTCATTCACCGTGATATTTTGAGTCGGTATTTTTTCTGCTGACACTGCCGCCCCGTACCATGTCAATGGGTACGGTGAACATGATTCCGGTATTGGGCTTGGACATATCCCCGCCGCAGACCTTTTCTATCTCTCCCATGATCTTCTCCGCTTCCTGCTTGCTGTGTACCACTGTAAACATGGTCTTGCTGTCGCCCATGTCGGCATCGATATTCCGCATCAGGCTGCCGATAAAGGGAATCTCCTTGCCGAGATTCCGCGTGATCTGTCCTGTGCCCACGCTGTCAATGATCGTAGCACTATAGATGCCAACATCCTTAAGCCGCTTCAGTACCTGATGCAAATGATCCTGCTGGTTCAACACCACGAACAAAACATACATAATGCCCACTCCTGTTCAAAAATTCATTATCCCTATTAATATGCTGGTTCAATCCATATCATCCCTGCGCTTTTTCTGCGTCAGCTGAAGGAGTTCTTCAATATCGGGGGTGTAACAACGGTTGTAGCCAATATCATGAAAATGATGGCTGCAAATACACCGGAGGGAACCACATTCAACCGCAACCCGATATCCGTCACAATCAGCGCGACCTCCCCTCTGGGGATCATCCCGATACCGATTTGCATGGATTCTTTCTTGTCAAAACCCGATAACCTTGCCGTGACACCGCAGCCAAGCAGCTTGCCGATGACCGCTACCACCAGAAGAACGACACCGAAAAGCCAATCATCCAGGAGGTGCGTTACATCAACCTTCATTCCGGTCACAACAAAGAAAATAGGTGTCAGAAGCAGGTAAGAAAGCTCCTGGGTCCTTTGGGATACCTTGTTTCTGAAGGGTGTTGCCGACAGGATGATGCCTGCAACATAGGCTCCTGTAATCGCAGCTACGCCCAGCTCTTCTGAAACAAAGCTCATGAGAAGGCAGAATACAAGTCCCACAATCGCAACCCTTGCGCTGATGATCTTGCTGCCGAAGAGCTTCTTGGACAGGCGGATAATCACGATTCCGGCCACGATGGCCAGAATGAAGAAAGCGACAATTTTGACACAGACGATCAGAAACCCTTGCGTAGCGCTGGGTTTTATGAACCCGGTCACCAGGGACAGCAGCACAATACCGATGACATCGTCTATGACTGCAGCCCCCAAAATGGTTATTCCCTGCTTTGTCTTGAGTTTGTCTATCTCCCTCAAGGTCTCAACTGTGATGCTTACACTGGTTGCAGACAGAATGACACCGATGAAGAAACCTTCAATGGGTGTCCTTCCAAAAAGCAGCGAAGCGCCGACACCCAGCAGTATCGGTATGGCTACACCGCCCAAGGCAATCAGTGTCGATGATTTGCCGGATTCGATCATTTCATTCAGATCCGTCTCCAGACCGGCAATGAACATAAGCAGGATAACGCCCAGTTCCGAAAGATGGGCAAAAGTCTCAGTCGGCTCTACCAGACCCAGCAGCGAGGGTCCGATCAGAATACCCATGATGAGCTGCCCCAGAACGGTAGGCTGCTTTAACTTCCGGCAAACATATCCTCCGAATTCAGCTGCTATAAGGATAATCGATAGCTTTAATAAAAACATGCTAAACCTCCTGCAATGCTTATTTCCGGTTACATTGCATTCTTCAATTTCTCTGCCTGTGCATCCGTTATCAGCGCATCAATCATCTGATCCAGATCTCCGTCCAGGAAGGAATCCAACTGGTATAAAGTCATGCCGATACGGTGGTCAGTGACGCGTCCCTGCGGGAAGTTATAGGTCCGTATACGCTCGCTCCGGTCTCCTGTGCCCACCTGGCTCTTCCGATCGCTGGCAATTTCGGCGTTGTGCCGCTCGATTTCCATTTCCAGAAGCCTGGATTTCAATATCTTGATGGCCTTTTCCTTATTCTTCAGCTGGGACTTTTCATCCTGGCATGAGACAACCAGGTTGGTCGGCAAATGTGTCACACGTACGGCACTGTCCGTCGTATTGACGCTCTGTCCGCCATGTCCGCCGGAACGGAAAACGTCGATCCTCAGATCGTTCATATTGATCTCCACATCCACATCCTCAGCTTCCGGCAGCACCGCCACCGTTGACGTGGAGGTATGGATCCGTCCGCTGGCTTCGGTATCGGGAACCCGCTGGACCCTGTGAGCTCCGCTTTCATATTTCAGTCTGCTGTATGCACCTTTGCCGTCAATTTCAAAAATGACTTCCTTATAACCGCCGATATCCGTTGGGTTGGAGCTGAGCATTTCCACCTTCCAGCCCATACGCTCGGCATAACGTATATACATGCGGCACAAATCCCCCGCAAAAAGAGCCGCTTCCTCACCACCGGCCGCCCCCCTGATTTCCACGATGACGTTCTTATCATCGTTGGGATCCTTGGGCAGCAGCAGCACCTTCAACTCTTGCTCCAGGCTTTCTTTTTTCTCCTGAAGCTCTACCAGCTCCTGTTTTACCATGTCCTCCATTTCCCTGTCCAGGCTTTCCTCCAGCATGGATCTGGAATCCTCGATGTTCTTCAGCACCGATTTGTATGCTCTGAACTCGGTGACAATGATCTCCAGGCCGGCATGTTCCTTCACCAGCTTCTGCCACTGGCTCTGATCTGCAATAATCTCGGGATCGCTGATCTTATGGCTCAGATCCTCATATTTTTCTTCAATGAACTCCAATTTATCAAGCATTCTATCACACTCCAAATTTCGATAATTTTATCTATTTCATCAAACATCAGCGCCTAATCGCACTGACACACCTATCAAGCCCTGCGAGGTCCTTTTCCAAATACACGTTGGTGTATAAACCGCCGGCTTCTGCCATATTCATGACATTCTGCCCTTGGTCATGACCGATCTCCATTACAAGGCAGCCGCCCTGTTTCAACCAGACCGCTCCATCAAGGATGAGTCTGCTGTAAAAATCCAGTCCGTCGGCACCGCCATCCAGAGCAAGCAGCGGCTCGAAGTTTTTCACGTTATCCTCCAGGCAGCCGATGTCTTCGGTAGGGATATACGGCGGATTAGATATCAGGATATCGATGTTGTTCTCCAGATTTAAACCTTTTAAGGAAGCAAACAGGTCACCCTCAATCAATCGCACCCGGTCCTGCAAACCGTACTTCTCTACATTGACCCGGGCACAAGCCAATGCAGCCGGTGAAATGTCAACCGCATAGATCACCGCATCCGGAAATCTCACCGCTAAAGCAACGGCAATGGCACCTGAGCCGGTGCACATATCGATGATCTTCAATCCCTCGCTGCCGTTTTTCAAAGAAACCGCCCTGTCAACAGCTACTTCGGTATCTCCCCGGGGAATCAGCACCCCTTCGGAAATAGACAGCTCCAATCCCATAAAGTCCTGCTTTCCGGTAATATACTGAACGGGTTTTCCCATAGACCGCTCATTGATCAAGGCCATAAAAGCCTTCTCTACGTTTGTTTCCACCTCTTGATGACTCTCTGTTATCAGCTTGATCCTGTTCATCCGGATCTGGTAGGCTTCAAACGCATGAATCAGCAACAGTTCCGAATCCAGAACCGGCGTGGGGCTTTTCCCCTTTGCCAGGCAATCCGATGCCTTTTTCAACATATTCCTGATCGTAGCCATTACCAGTTATCTGCCTCCGGATTTTCCACCAGCACATGATTCAGAGCAGCTATAGCCACTTCAATCTGGCTTTCATCCGGCTCCCTGGTCGTTATCCGCTGCAGCCACATACCGGGCGCAGATACAATGCAGGAAAGCTTGCTGTCACTCTTCCCGGCCCACTTAATGATTTCATAAGAGATTCCAGCTACAAAGGGTATCAAAGCCAGCCTGATCACAAGGCGTGTCAGGACATTGGACCAACTGAACATGGAAAAGAGCAGAATGCTGATGATCATCACGATGAACAGAAAGCTGGTCCCGCATCGCGGGTGCAGCCTGCCGTACCGCTTGACATTTTCCACTGTCAGTGCCTCGCCGTATTCATAGCAAAAGATTGTCTTATGCTCTGCCCCGTGGTATTGGAATACCCTTTGGATGTCTTTCATGCCGGAAATGGCCAGAATGTACCCTATAAAAATCAAGATGCGCACGATGCCTTCAATGCCATTCAAAGCAAGGTTGTTCACTGTCAGAGGCTTGAAAAGGTCAACCACTACCGTTGGAAGCAGTATGAAAAGAAAGATGGAAAAAGCCAGGGAGAGCACGACGGATATCCAAATGATATTGTCAGCCAGAAAAGTATCCAGCTTGGAGGGCTTCTTTTCCGGTTTGTCATCCTCCTCTTCGAAAAACTCCGCTGAAAACATCAATGATTTGACACCCAGCACCATGGCATCAATAAATGCATACATGCCTCTAAGAACCGGTATCTTGGAGATATGCTGCCTATTCTCTTTCAGTTTTTCCTTCTTGACAACGATCTCACCGTCAGGCTTCCTGACAGCAACAGCCGTGGAATCGGCCCCCTTCATCATAACACCTTCAATGACAGCCTGGCCGCCTACCGCTTTGGGTTTTATCCTTTTTTCAGGATTCTTTATATTCATTAGAAATTCTACCTTTCATATTACACTTCTGTATTAGTATATCCCTACTTTCATCTTTTTTCAAGCTGTGCCCTTGGTTTTGCATTTCGACATAGCTGCCTATTTTTTTCTGAATTACTACATTATTCATTTTAATTGGATAATTTTTATGTTAAAATTATTACATGTAATAAATTGTACGACATCACAGTATATAAAGGGGGGACAATCGGTGGCACGTATTTTGGTTGTTGATGATTCGTCCATTATGCGAAGGAACCTGTCCAGCATCCTGATAAGAGCCGGGCATACCATCGCAGCGGAAGCAATAAATGGTGAGCATGCATTCAAAGAATACGAGAAAACAAAGCCGGATCTTGTTACGATGGATATAACCATGCCCATTCTGGACGGCATGGGCGCTGTCAAAAAAATCATCCAGTACGACCCTGATGCCAGAATCATCATGATCAGTGCTTTGGATCAGAAATTCATGGTACTGACTGCCATACAAAAAGGTGCCAAGCATTATATCATCAAGCCTTTTAGTCCCGACAAGGTCCTCAGCGTCGTTAACGAAGTCCTGAGGCTTTTCCCCATTAAGGCGTCAGACAGCCCGGAAAAACCACCGAAGGATCTTAATGGTGTCGTGCAAGGCCTGCAGGCATCAATAGCAGAAATAGACGACACACTGAAACAACTCTAGAAGAAAGCATCTGAAATAAAAAGCTGATTCACACGGAATCAGCTTTAATTATTATTTTCCAGGAACTTCATGGCACTTTCTGCATCTGGCCTCATAGCTTTCGGTGGCACCCACAAGGATGATGGGATCGTGATACGAGGCCGGGCTGCCATTGATCAGCCGCTGAGTCCTTGTTGCCGGATTGCCGCATTTGATGCAAATGGCCTGTATCTTATCTACAAACTCGGCTGCCGACATCAGCGCCGGTGTCGGGCCAAAGGGCTCTCCCTTGAAATCCTGGTCGAGTCCGGCAGCAATGACCCGTCTCCCTTCATCAGCCAGGCGGATGCACAAATCAACAATCCCGGCATCAAAAAACTGCACCTCGTCAATTGCTACTACAAAAGTATCCGGCTCGATGTTTTTATATATTTCCTCCGCAGTCAATACCTTGGTCGCTTCTGTCCGCTTTCCGTTATGGGAAACCACATGATCCACCGCATAGCGGTCATCGATGCCGTGCTTGAACACCTGTACCTTCTGCCTGGCGATCCTGGCCCTCGTAATCCGCCTGATCAGTTCCTCACTTTTGCCGCTGAACATAGGTCCCACAACGGCTTCAATCCATCCGTGATCCTTCGGTCCGTACATCTTCTTCACCCACCTTCACTATGCTGCACTGCTTGTCCATACACCATGCTGGTTAATCTGAAAAAATAAATAGAGGTTAAAGCTGGCTTTAACCTCTGAATCCTATTCTTCACTCTTAATATTGAAACGCTTCTTGAATCTGTCAACACGTCCGCCGGTGTCTATCAGCTTCTGCTTGCCTGTAAAGAAAGGATGACATTTGGAGCAAATTTCCACTTTGATTTCCTTCTTAACGGAACCTGTCTCAAAGGTTTCTCCGCATGCACATTTTACTACTGATTCGCCATATTTCGGATGGATTCCTTCTTTCATTCTTGTTCACCTCTTTCTTTATAGGATGTATGGTAATCCATTTTCATCTAAAGTATGCGTCTGCGGGCTTTTAAAATCCCGTCGACAAGTATATATTTTAGCATATAACTTCCATTATGGCAATTATTTTTTGAGTCAATCCTTAAAATTGCTCAACCGGATTGCGTCAGCAAACTCGACGTTGGACCGGGTCTGTGTCAGCTTGTTGATCAGATACTCCGTCACTTCTCCGATGGAACCGCTGCTGAATGCCTTCCGGATGGCCATCATGGCCTCGTATTCCCTTTGTGTCAGCAGCATTTCCTCCCGACGGGTACCGGAACGGTTCATATCGATAGCAGGGAAAATCCGTTTCTCCGACAGTCTTCTGTCCAGATGGACTTCCATATTGCCTGTACCCTTGAACTCTTCATAGATGACGTCATCCATTCTGCTACCGGTATCCACCAGCGCAGTGGCCAGAATGGTCAGACTCCCGCCTTCTTCGATGTTTCTTGCAGCGCCGAAAAACTTCTTGGGCCTATAAAGCGCTCCCGGATCCAAGCCTCCCGACAATGTCCTGCCGGTGGGTGCGATGGTCAGATTGTAAGCCCTGGCAAGCCTCGTGATGCTGTCCAATAAAATGACCACGTCCTTTTTTTGCTCCACCAGGCGCTTTGCCCGCTCTAATACCATCTCCGCAACCTTGCAGTGGTTTTCAGGCATTTCATCAAAGGTGGAATAAATGACATCTCCCTTGATGGACCTTTTCATATCGGTCACTTCTTCAGGCCTTTCATCAATTAAAAGTACGATCAGTTCAATCTGGGGATAATTTTTAGTAATGCTGTTGGCTATTTTTTTGAGAAGAATGGTCTTGCCCGCTTTAGGAGGTGAAACAATCATTCCTCTTTGCCCTTTTCCGGTAGGAGCAAGAAGATCAATCAGTCTTGTAGACAGGTCTTTGGGATTGCTCTCAAGAACGATTTTCTCATTTGGATAGATTGGTGTGAGATCCTCAAAATTCGGCCTTCTTATGACACTTTCAGGATTGTCGCCGTTTACACCTTGCACATACAATAGCGCCTGAAATTTTTCCCCTTCTTTTGGCGCCCGCGTAATACCTGTGATCCTGTCGCCCGTTCTCAGGTTGAATCTTCTGATCTGCGACGGTGATATGTAGATATCCCGGTCACCGGATTGATAATTGTCCGAACGCAGGAAGCCGAACCCGTCCGGCAGGATTTCCAGTATGCCGTCCGCTCTCCCGCCCCTTTCCACGTCCTTGCTTTCCAGGAACCGCTTTTCTTCTTCACTGAGGGGTTTTTCCTCCGGCTCCGGGTGCACGGCCGTTTCAACGGCTTCCTCCTGCATTTCTGCCTTGACCGGCTCTTCTGCAGCGGGTTCTT
This sequence comes from Calditrichales bacterium MX18-03, assembly GCA_021083345.1. GTDB lineage: Bacteria > Bacillota > Clostridia > Lutisporales > Lutisporaceae > JAJGRE01. The sequence goes on from JAJGRE010000002.1 coordinate 842,461, forward strand.
CCTCCGGCGCTTTCTCCTCCGGTGCTTTCTCCTCCGGTTTGATAATGCCTTGTGCAATTTTTGCTTCCTGGATCTTACTCAGTATTTCTTTGACCAGCTCTTCCTTCTTAAGCTTGTAATAGGCTTTTATGTCCAGCGATTTTGCCAGCTCACGAAGCTCAGTCAGGCTTTTTTCCATCAATTCGTTCAAGCCTCTATCACCTCATCTTCTTATAATTATTTCCACTTTTTCTTGTGCCATACATGGCGATATGCCGATATGTCTAAATAATTAGACACGAGCACATTCCTTGAACTCGTGTCCTGTATTACAGCTCCAGTACATTGATCAGCTCTTGCAGATCCTTCTGCTGCTTCACGGCTACTTCCCGGACCAGCGTCCGGTTGCCGATGAAGGCTATATCCAGCCTGCTTGTGGGGCAGCCCAAAATCTTGACCTTTTCACTTAAAACCTGTCTGGATTTGAACACGAAGAGATGTTCCTTGTCACAAGCAATGCAATTGATAAAAATTCGGAAGGTCTTGCAGTCGCTGCTCTTTATTCTCATGACAGTCTTCCCGCATTCACAGCGTTCCTCATGCATCCGGTTCCCTGTCAGATCAAACAAGGATATGTCCCGGACCACAAGTCTGCCGCAGTGCTTGCATTTAACAGCGGCACCAATATTCGTATCGAAAAGCATGCTATCACCCCCATCCAAGGAATCTCATAGTTATATATTTCTACATCGAATACAAAAATCCTCTTTATTGGAATATGCGATTTTTTAGAGAAAAAAGGTACAGGCCATACAAGTGCTGCATAATCTGTACCCTTGGAAATTCTGGTTCCTATTGACCCATGCTGAGTATCTTCCGTGCTTCGGCGGGTGTCGCCACTTCTCTGCCGCACTCCTTTGAAATCCTTGCTATTCTTGCAACCAGCTGTGCATTGGATTCTGCCAGCACACCCTTTGAATAGAACACATTATCCTCGAAGCCGACTCTGACATGCCCGCCCATGACAATGGCCATCACTGCCAGCGGCAGCTCCGCTCTTCCGATACCGGCAACCGTCCAGGTGCAGCCGGCCGGAATGCTGTTGGCCAGATATACCAGATCCCGCGCTTCTCCGGGTATTGCTCCCGGTACGCCCATAACAAAATCAAAATGGATGGGCATTGCAAGCAGTCCTTTTTTTACCAGCTTCAGCGCGTTGTCGATCATGCCGCGCTCAAAAATCTCAATCTCCGGCTTAACACCGTTTTCCTTCATGATACCGGCAAAGGTCTCTATGTACTCTTCTGTATTCATGAAAACATCCGGTCCGAAATTGCAGGTCCCGGTACTGAGCGATGCCATTTCAGGCTTCAGATAGACCGGCTGGATCCGCTCTTCTTTGGAATGCCAAACGGCACCACCCGTTGAGGGCTGAAAAATGACGTCACATTTCCGGGCGATTTTCTCCTTGATTTCCCTGTAGACCTCCATATCCTGGGTCGGTGTTCCGTCGGCTTTTCTGGCGTGAACATGAACGATGGACGCACCGGCCTTCCAGGCCTCATAAGCCGCTTCCGCTATTTCGTCCGGTGTAATCGGCAGATTGGGCTGAATCTCCCTTGTTACCTCCGCGCCGGTCAGGCATGCGGTGATAATTAGCTTTTCCATTTATAGAACCTCCATTTACATTATCCGTGATCTGAAGCAAGTAAATCTTACAGAATGTTAATTTCTCTGCTTATCCTTGGGTGTCACACAGGTTCCGCTGGCTCTGCAGACAACGATGGGTGTTTCCAGCACTTCCGCCGCCGAGTCGTTGATGTCCGGTCTTGCCTGAATCACCTTTCTGGCTTCGAACTGCATCTTTCTGGATGTGTTTCCTACTTTTACGATTTCGCCTGCTGCCTCGATATAGTCGCCGGCGAACACCGGTGCAAGGAACTCAACGCTGTCATAGGCGCAGAAAAGCCCTTCATCCCCGTCAAGCCGGATCAATAACTCCGTTGCTACATCTCCGAACAGCCCAAGCATTCTGGCACCATCCACCAGGTTACCGCCGTAATGGGCGTCATGCGCGCTCATTCTCAATCTGATTGTTACTTTTTCCATGAAAAATCCTCCCATATTCGCAATTAAAACTCAAAAAAAACTATTTACCACACCGACGATTTTTTCGATGTCAAAGGGCTTTTCCAGACAGTACACAGCACCACTTCTTATTGCTTTGTTGATTTTCTCGGGTTCGCTGTGTGCCGTCACGACAATCGGAATCAGATCCGGCTTGAACTGTATAAGCGCTTTGACAATATCGCCCCCGTCGTAGTCGGTATTGTTGCCCAGACGCATATCCACCAGGGCAACATCCGGCATAAATTCTTCCGCGATTTGCATCGCTTCGTCATAGTCTCTTGCTTCAGCCACTATAAAACCCTCATCCTTGAAAATCTCGCTGATGAGGAATCTTACCCCTTGCTGGTCGTCCACGACCATCAGTCTTCTGATGTCCATCCGTCTGTGCCTCCCATTCAAAAATTTGGCTGATGCCGCTTTTTTTGCTGTGGGAATTGATGTGATGCTTCTTCTCTGATCATTGGTGCAAATACAGTACTAATATATATTCCATGCCGATAACGGATTTCCTTCCATCTATTGAAAATACTTCATCAGGCAATCATGCTTTCTACAGCAGCCTTCAGACCTTTCATTCTCTCCTCAGCATTCTCCATACTGTTGCTGGTTACGGAATAGTAAACCTTCAACTTGGGCTCGGTGCCTGAAGGTCTGATGCAGAACCAGGCCCCGTCTTCCAGAATGAAAAACAACACGTTTTCCTTGGGAAGTGCGATTTCACCCTGATAGTCCATATAGTCCCTGACCTCTGCAACCTTCAACCCGTTCACGGTTTCCGGCGCATCAAATCTGAACCGGTTGATGAGTTCCTTCATTTTTTCCATGCCTTCCTTGCCCTTGAAGGCGATGGAAGTCTGACTCTCCTTGAACCAGCCATGCTTTTCAAATAGGCCCAGCAAGCCGTCGTAAAGGCTCATGCCGCTTTTTTTGTAATAGGCAGCCATCTCACAGATCAGCATGGAGGCAATGACAGCATCCTTATCCCTGACGAAGGTACCGGCCAAGTAGCCGTAGCTTTCTTCGTAGCCGAAAGCGAATTCCCTACCGTCCGTTTCAAATTCTTTTATCTTCTCGGCAATGTACTTGAAGCCTGTCAGAACCGAAATTGTTTTCACGCCATAACTGGACGCGATCTTCGCTCCCATCTTGCTGGTAACGATGGTATCAATGACCGTGGTTTTTTCACTCAGCTTTCCAAGCCGTTTCAAAGAGCCTAGAATATAATCTATCAGCAGGGCCCCCGTCTGGTTCCCGGTCAGCACGACATACTCACCCTTGTTATTTCTAACGACGACGCCCACCCTGTCGCAATCCGGGTCAGTGCCTATGATCAGGTCTGCATTCTGCTGCTTAGCCAATTCGATAGCCAGCGTAAATGCCTCCTGCTCCTCGGGATTGGGGGACTTGACCGTAGAGAAATTGGGATCCGGCAGCTCCTGCTCCGGCACCACAGATACATGCTTGAAGCCGGCTTCCCTCAGTACCCTTCTCACCAGCTTGTTGCCGGTTCCGTGAAGCGGCGTATAAACAATCTTAAGTGTATCGGATACGGCTTCGATGATATCCGGATTAAGGGAAAGGGTCTTTACTTTTTCTACGTAAAGATCGTCCAAATCCTTGCCGACCATCTGCAGCAAGCCTTTTTCCTGTATACTGCATTCTGAAATGCACTTGATCTCCGAAAAATCCTCAATGGCATTGGCTTCCCTGATCATGTCCTCAGCCGTTGGCGACACCGCCTGCCCCCCATCGCGCCAATACACCTTATAACCGTTGTATTGCGGCGGGTTGTGGCTTGCCGTTACAACGATACCGGCAGTGGCTTTCAATGCGCGCACTGCAAAAGACAGCTCCGGTGTAGGCCTCAACGCGTCGAAGAGATATACCTTTATGCCGTTGGCATTCAGGACCCTGGCAGCCTCTCTGGAAAACTCAGGAGAAAAATGCCGGGAGTCATAGGCAATCACAACGCTGGGATCCGGAATATTCTGCTTCAATATGTAGTTGGCCAGTCCCTGGGTCGCTCTGCCCACCGTATAACGGTTCATCCTGTTGGTGCCTGCTCCGATGACGCCTCTCAGTCCTCCGGTGCCGAACTCCAGGTCCTTGTAGAACCGGTCTTCTATATCCTTTTCATTATCCTTGATGCCAAGCAGCTCTGATTTTGTCTCTTCATCGAAGCTGCTCTCGGTTATCCATTTGTTATACCGCTCCATATGGTTCATAAACATGCCTCCTTGAAAATATTTAAAACCAATTAAAAAGGCTGAAGGTGGAATAGCTCAGAATATAAATAATCGTGCCTGCGATGATGTTGCCCAGAAAAATGGACGGTAAAGCGATTTTGAGCCGCATATCCAATAAAACTGCAATAAGGCTCCCCGTCCAGGCACCGGTTCCAGGCAGCGGTATTCCTACAAAAATCATCAAACCCCAGAAGCCGTACTTCACGACGCTGTCGCTTTTCTGCATGGCGCGCCCGGTGGTCTTGTCAATAATTTTCTTAAATCCCGGGAAGCGGCAAAGGTAGTCAAAAACAGGTCTGAGTCCCAGTAGGATAATGGGTACAGGAACCGTACTTCCGATGACGCTCAGGACCATCGACCAAAAAGGCGTCAGTCCCAGCGCGATACCGACCGGTATGGCGCCTCTCAACTCGATAATGGGTACCATCGACATCAGCATGACGATGATATCCGCTGAAATCCATTTTAAAATATGCTCCATCAGTACACTCCTATATCGACTTTATCAACTCGATCAAGTATTCCTTGAACGCCTGGTTCAGGTCATCCCGCTTCAGGGCGAATTCCACCGTTGCCTGCAGAAAGCCCAGCTTGCTGCCGATATCATACCGTCTGCCTTCAAATTCATAGGCATACATGTCTTCTTCAGTGCCCAGCACCCTCAAAGCGTCAGTCAGCTGAATCTCGCCCCCGGCACCCGGCTTAGTATCCTCCAGAATGTCAAATATCTTGGGCGTAATAATATACCGCCCCAGTATCGCCACATTGGAGGGAGCCTCTTCCCGCTTTGGCTTTTCAACCAGGTTCTGCACATGATACAGCCTTTCATCGACCATCTTGTAATCAACAATCCCGTACTTGCTGACGTCATTGATGTTTACCTTCTGCACGCCCAGTACGGAGGCTTTATATGCATCAAAAACATCGATCAGCTGCTTCAGGCAGGGTTTGTCAGAATCCACTACGTCATCGCCCAGCATGACGGCAAAAGGCTCATTCCCTACGAAGGTTCTGGCGCAGTACACGGCTTGGCCCAAGCCCCTGGCTTCCTTTTGCCTGATATAGTGAATGTCCACCAGGTTGGATATATCCTGAACCTGCTTCAAGAGCACATCATTCCCTTTTTGCTGAAGCTCCAGCTCCAGCTCCACCGAGCGGTCAAAATGGTCCTCAATGGCACGCTTGTTGCGGCCTGTAATGATCAATATCTCTTCTATCCCCGAATTGATCGCCTCTTCTACAATATACTGGATCGTCGGCTTATCCACCACCGGAAGCATTTCCTTGGGCTGCGCCTTTGTAGCCGGCAAGAACCGGGTGCCTAGGCCTGCTGCCGGTATCACTGCTTTACGTACTTTCATCCCATATCCTCCTTCTGCATGGCTTGTGATTTATGTATACTTATCCCGAATGGGGGCTATGCGGTATGCTGAACCGGAAACAGGTTCCTTCTCCAGCCTTACTGTCAACAGAAATCTCTCCGTTAAGCTTCTTGACAGCTTCATATACGGCTGCCAGTCCAACCCCTCTCCCGGAGAGTTCATTTGTTTCTTCCCTGGTTGAAAGCCCGTCGTGAAAAACCAAAAGCGTATCGTCCATACCTTCCGGTGCTATATCAATGGACGCTGCCGCTTCTTTGACAGCCTCCCTATCTATACCACGGCCATCATCACAAATGTCAATGACCACCTGCCCGTCCAGCCGCGAAATCAGACAGCGGATGCTCCCATATTCATCCTTCCCAATTGCCGCTCTTTCATCCGGAAACTCTATCCCATGATCTACAGCATTTCTGAAGACATGAACCAGAGATTTGGTCAATGGGCTGTACAAATCCGGGTCCACCATGATATCGCTGCCTTCGATGACAAGCGGATAGACATATTTCTCCAAGCGCTCAGCCAGCTTGGCAGTATACTCCTGGAAGGGGTGCAGCATCGCTTTCAGCGGCTTCAGCTTCATCTCCATCAGTTCTGCAAGAATCAGATTCCTTTCCTCGGTGTCCTCTAGTGCAAGGATCTTATCTTTGATTGAAAGAAAACTATTTTTGCTGACTGCCAGCATGCTTTCTGCACTCAGAAAATGGCTGCCCAGTGTTTCCTCCAATATTGCCATATCCTCATTCAGCCAGCTTTCCAGCGGTTGATCAAGCATCCAGGCCTTAAAATCCGATTGGGCTTCCTGAACCTGTATTCTTTCCGACAGTTCAGACTCCAATTCATGAAGGTGCGCAGAAGTGTCCGCCATATCCAACATGGCGAAACTGCCCTTAAAAGTATGAATGGCTCTGAATATCCTATGAACCATAGCAATAACCGGTTCTGATCCATTCAAAATTTCTTCCAGTTCGTCCATACAAAAAGACCGGTATTCATTGACCAAATCAACAAAGTCATTGCGATGGGTCACTACCTTAACAACCATCTTCAGCGCCTTTCTTTCCGCTTCCATTTGATTTTTCAGCAGCTGCTTCTCGCTGATATCCGTCAGCATCACCATCATTTCGTCCTGGAAGAACCGGTTTGTCCTTTCCATCAGCTTATAGTCCAAATGGACGTGTAAGCCGGAGCAAGCCAACTCATCCGGAAGCAAGGGAAGATAATGCATGCATGTCTCCGGGTTATCCAGAATATCTCGGATTGAAGCTTCAAACAATGCTTTATGCTCCGGTTCGTTTGCCAGGATCAGATCACTGAAACGTTCTCCACCGATCTCCCTGCCAAAAATTCTTCTGCATTCACTGCTATACTCCTTGTGAATGATCATGTCCTTTCCGAAGGAGAGAAAGCCCTGGTTTGCGCTATCCATAAGTCTGGTGACGGATGCCGTCCTTTCGGCCACCTTTTCCTCGAGGGTCTCATTCAGCTGTTCCAACTCTATTATTTTGCATTTGAGACTCTCCGTCAATTCAGCCTTTTCCAAGCCGTTGCGGATAATTTTCAATAAACCTGTATTATCCCAGGGTTTTTCCAGGTAATAGTATATCCCTACTTCATTAATGCTGCGGATGGCATTTTCCTTATCGGCATAACCTGTAAGAAGAATGGAAACTGCCTTGGGACAGATATCCTTTACCTTTAGCAGAAACTCGAAGCCGTTCATTTCCGGCATCATGAAATCAGAAATAACCAGATCAATATTCTGCTCTGCCAGCTCCGGCAAACGGAGCGCTTCCGCAGGATTATTGGAGGTGACGACACGATGCTTGAGCATCGTCGTTATCAGCATATGCAACGTTGTTGTAATCAACCGATCATCATCTACAACCAGAATGGTTTTCAAATAATCACCTCCGGTAATACTGTTTGAGAATCTCAAGGTCATCGGTATCAACAGCCTTATCCCCATTGAGGTCCGCTCTCACATCCCAGCTTGCACTTTCAGGCCTGCTGCCAAATGCCCGGGCTATGATCACGAGATCATCCATATTGTAGACACCATCATTGTTGCTGTCGGTGCCAAATACCTCTACTTCACATTCAGCATACCTGCTGCTGTCTGATGCACCGGCTGCCCTTATCAAAGCCGTACCAGGACTGACTGCCGTGACAACACCTTCAGCCGTAACATTTACGACTCCGGTGTTTGTTGAGCTCCATATCAAATTCTTGTTAACCGCATAGTCCGGAAAAACCACTGTAGTAAGCGTTTCAGTATCACCTATATGCATGTCCAACCTGTTTTTACCCAGGCTCACGCTCTCAACCGGTGCATCCAAAACTTGCACAGCGGCATCATAAGCATTGACAATGCCGTAACCATAATTATTGTCTTTCCCCAAAGCGCCCTTATCTTTAGCCGTTGCCTTTATTACTGCATCTATCTCATCGGGAATCAAACCAGGGTCAATTGCTTTGAGAATTGCTGCAGCTCCGGAGACCATCGGTGCTGAGAAAGAGGTTCCGCTCACTTCTGCATATTTATTATCCGGTATGCAGGTCGCAATACCTTCCCCCGGTGCGACGATGTCGACTTCATTGTTGTAATTTGAAAAATCCGATTTGCTTTCATCCTCTGCTATGGAACCCACCGAGATGACATTCGCATAGGACGCAGGATAGTTATATAAAGTACTATAGTCGTTGCCGGCAGATGCGATAACCGTAACCCCTTGTTCTATTGCATGCTGTATTGCATCATTTTCAGCGTTACTGTACTCATCGCTGCCCATACTGATATTGATAATGTCGGCGTTTTTTTGTACCGCACCATAAATGGCTTCAATGAAGTCCGACAAATAGCTTCCTCCGCTTGCATCAGCTACCTTCAACGGCAGAATCTTGACGTTCAGGCCTCCGGCAACCCCGACAATACCGGCACCGTTGCCGGCTTCTGCAGCGATAATGCCCGCAACAGCCGTGCCGTGCCAATGATCATCCCGCACATCGGTGTTGTTATTGACATAATTGTAACCGCCCGGAGCAATCCTGTTCCTCAAATCCGGATGGATCAAATCGATGCCGGTGTCAATGACGGCAACGACCACGGCGTTTCCCCCTGCAGGGACGATGCCAAGCGCCTGTTCTGCCTTAATCCTTGTCATACCCCACTGCTGCGAATAGAAGGGATCAGAGAAGGCTCCATGCAGCTTGAGCCTCTTGTTCTTTTCCGCATATAAAACCGAGCTGTCTTTTTTCAGCTCGTTTATGACACCCTCTACCGCACCTGCATCCGCGACATCCAACACCTGCAAATCGGCTGCTATTCTGCTGATTTTTTTTACCTTGGAAGCAACGGCAGCACTCAGTGTTTTTTTCTTTTCGCTCCCGGCTTTGTACTTGACCAGCACCTTATTGGCTTTGTCTTCGGCCAGGCTTGTGCCGGGTGCCGCTTGTGGGCTTGTCCCTTCTGCAATGGCAGGCAGGACAAGGTTGACGGCAAAAAACAGTACGATCAGCAATATGGCAAAAAACTTTTTCATATCATCCCTCAAATCCGGAAAATATAATCTGCTAACAAATATGGTTTATATTCCATTTTATCATGATTGCATCCAGTTATCAAATACTGTAAAAAACTAGTACGAATGTACATAAGCCTGCTTCAAAATATAAAGGTCATCCATATCCACCTTGTCATCCTTATTCAGATCTGCATCTGCATTATATCGTATTTCCCCTTTTCGACTGCCATAAGCTGCCGCCACAATGGTCAAATCATCCATACCGACTTTGTTATCATGGTTGCAATCACCGGCAAGTTGGTCTGAGGCAGTATTGAAGCCCCGAAGCCTGGACCTTTCATCTCCTAATACGGCATATTGCTCCCCATCAAAGGCTATAGCGTACAAGTTGTTGATCGTCGTTGACTTCAATTGTATCCAGTCAAAGCCGTCCCTTGACGCAAGAATCGTCCCTGTATAACCCACAGCAACAAACTTATCACCATCCCAAATCACTGACTTCAACGCATCTCTTTTCCGGTTATCTATAAGCTGTGATGTCCTTTCAGTCCAATTAAATCCGTCAGGAGATACATATATGCTTTCAAAGGGACCCGAACTATAGTTATATGACTTGCCGCCAACAGCAACAAACTGTTCCCCGTTCCAAACAATACTATACATGATTCCAATTGGAGATTTTACGGGTATCCACTCTGATCCGTTCGTTGAAACCATTATGATCCCACATATGCCGCCCATGCTGCTGTTCATGCCGGCAGCCACATATCTGCTGCCATTATATTCAGTTTCAAATACCTCGAACTGCGATGAGATTGATGCGATGGTTGTCCATTCCGACCCATCCTGCGATACCACCACTCCGGAACCCCCTATTGCCATGAAGTGGCTGCCGTCCCACATAACCGCAGAGTATCTTCCTGTCTTTACCGCCTCCCATGTGATGCCATCTTCAGATGTTATGATGCTTGTTTCTCCTACCGCTACAAAACGGCTTCCATCCGAGGCAATAGCATATAGTTGCTGCAGCCCGTCATAATTGCCGGGTGTCCAGGTCCGACCATCCTGTGAAGTCATTATTTCCCCCGAGGTGCCAACCGCTGCAAAAATAGCGTCATTTTCAGCAATACCGTTATACCAGCCATTCAGTTCCGATCCTGATACCTGAGTCGTCCAGACTATACCATCGGGAGAAGTAAGGATGATGTCATTATACCCGATAGCTGCAAAAATGCCATGGCTATAGGTCAAACCATAAATACCTTGTGTAAGTCCGTCCGGCGATTCAACCGGCGTCCATTCAACCCCGTCTGTTGAGGTAAAGATGCTGCCCGTTGGTCCCAATGAGGTTCCTGCTGCAACAAATAAATCCTCACTGCAGGCAACATCATTCAGAAAAACATATTCATGATTCCATTGACTGGATGTCCAATTAAGGCCGTCAGGAGATGACAGAATAGCTCCATTATCACCCACAGCAACAAATTTGCTGCCATTCCAGGCTATCCCACGAATAGAACCGTTTCTGCCCGATACTTGGGGTGTCCATACCGATGCGTCTGTGGAATATAGAATAGTCCCGTTGGCCCCTACAGCAGCAAAAGCAATGCCATTGTATGCTATGTCCAGCAATTCATTGGTGGTCCCGGACTCTACACGGGTCCAGATATTGCCGTCGTCTGATACGATGATTTCCCCTGCATTGCCTACGGCAACATAAGCGCTGCTACTTGATGCTATCGCATTTATTTGGCCAGCTGTGTCCAAAATCCTTGCTTCCCATATAATCCCGTCCACTGACTCTGCAATAACGCCTTTTTTCCCGAAAATCTCATACCCCACTGCAATCAATTTATCCAAGCCATACGTAATATCCTGAAAGATTGCGGGTATTTCAATCTTCCTGTTTTTCCATACACTGCCGTCATTAGATGTTTTGACCAGACCATCCCTTCCAACGGCAACAAACTTGCCGGCGCCATAAGCAATGCCAAACAAGTTATCTTTAGCTGAGCCCATATCCTTGTACCATGATATGCAGCCTTCCGAAAGGGGCTCAGCCGGAATACGGATGGAATCAATCGCTATATCATTGTTGGCACTTAATGATCCGGCCTGCCCAGGTATCGGAAATGTCAATCCCGCTTCCAAGCCTTCACTGCTTCTGATTTTGGCACCAAACAGCACAACCGGGTTCTCACTGTAATAATCCAAACGCTCTGAGAAATCCCCATCCTGCACCTGGTAGCTGAAGGTCAGTACATTCGATCCTGAGCCTTCGGAATAAACAGCATAGCGTTTGTTTGTACCTGTTTCCAGCTGCAACGCGGGCAAGCCTGTTACAAAAACATTACTCGAGAAAAATACCTTGATCGGAATGACTTCACCGAATTTGAAGGTGCCACTGTCAACCTCGGCAGTCACATTCGTCACGACAGGCCTGTCCGCATTGGTGATAACGATGTTCCTGGAAGCACCGAGGGAGCCTGCGGCCCCTGGAACAGGTAAGGCCAGGTTTGCACTGTATGAATTACACGTTATTGTCCCACCGTTCAATTCCAGAGAATCTGCACTTACGTAGTCCAGCCTGGCAGTGCAATCGCCCGGTTGAACTTCATACCGAAACAACATCGAAATCGGATAATCGTCGTACCTAAACCCTGCAAAATATGCGTATCTGTCTGTTTCTCCGGTCCTAAGCAGGATTCTGGGCGAACCGGTAACATTCACGGCGGCATTGAAAAAGACCAATATCTCAATGATATCACCTGCACCATAGGTTCCATTCAAATTAGATGAAGACACGCTCATCACCCTGCACGGAAATGGCGGTGGTATTGCTGGTGTGGGTGTTGGAGGTGGTGGAGTGGGCGACGGAGTCGGTGATGGTGTTATAAATGGTGGTGGCGTTGGATATGACGTTGGTATTGGAGATGACGTTGGTACCGGCTGACTTTCTGCAAATACATATGAAATGCTAATGATGCTCAGTACTGCACAGCACATGAGTAATAGCCCCAGTCTCTTAATAAGATGCATGCTGCATTCTCCTTCCTGCTTGCCCGCTTATCAACTCATTTCAGAGGTTCGCTATAGTACCCGATTATCCTTTTGTTTGCTGCACCAAATCGTTCGACAGTATAATACAAATATCGCAAATAGCGTTCTTTCTTCTACTATGATAGAATGAAAGTAATGATGTCCATCTATAACTGACGAGAAGAGCAAAGGAGAAACGAATGAAAAGGTTGATGTGCTTCTTATTGGTATTTATGATTACTTTTACTGCGTTGCCAGGCAGCGTGCAAAACGTTTATGCAGGAGCCGTAAGGGTATCGGGTACTATCAGTATTAACGGCCTTACAAACGCCGATATAGCAGGTAGGGGCTATAATATCCGGTTTGACTGGTACCGTGATTATAATATGACCCAGCTGGCTTTCAGCAAAACACATACTGATATTGCAGGAGTACCTTATACCTTCAGTCATTATGTCTCTCAGGAAGGGCTTTTTGACATCAGAGTCTATCTTGATATGGATAAAGACAATGTTTTTGATACCAATGAGCCTTATCAGGTCATAAGCCAGTATGTGGATTTCTCTAGCGAAGTCAGCGGGCTGAACATCGTCCTTACTGCACCGCCTGCACCTTTACCAACGTCGATCCTGACAGGCAGCATCAATGCTGCAGGGTATACCCGTGAAGAGTGCATCAGCAACGGTTACATCATCAGAAGGAGTTTATACCATGACCCTGGCCTGACCCAGAAAATCGCTGAAGGTGATGAAAGCCTAAATGACTTGCCTCTTAGCTATTGGTGGACGTTTTATGTGGATCAGGGACAGTATTACCTGTTCGTATACATGGATAAGGATGGAGATGGCATCCTGGATGAGGATGAGCCGAGGCAGAAGCTTCCGGTCCCCCTGGACCCTGACAACAGGATAGATGATTTCACTATCAACCTCATGCCTGCCGCAACCTTGCAAGGAAGCATACGCAGCAATATTCCGGAGTCCATCAACGGCATAAGTGTCCAGCTCTTTCACAACGGCGATACAGATGAAGCCCCTATAGCAACTGCGTTGGCCGATGAAACAGGAAATTTTGAATTTCGAGGCGTTACAGCAGGAGATTATACTGTGGTAGCCGAAAATCCATCAGGCTTTGTGCCTGTCCAAATTGTCAATGTCTCTGTAGTGGAAGGGGAAATAAAATCAGTCGGCGAGCTTATGCTGGTCAAGGTTGATCTGGACGGGAACAACCGAACAGACATTGATGACCTGATGACCGTTGCCCTATCATATGGCTCTGTCAAGGACGGACCGGGATGGGATACCAGAGCCGATCTGAACTGTGACGGCAGGATTGATGAAATTGATTTGAAAATACTGAATCAATACTATGGCCATGCCTGGTAAAACTAAACTGCAAACAGAAACCGCAGGCATATCTTCTGATAACCTGCGGTTTTCTAATCCACTTAACAAGCGGTTGTTCATCTTTGCTCTTTTATCTCGCTTCCCCTTCATCAACCAGTCCAAGGCTTACTGCCATACTCCAATCAATGATACCGTCTTCTACGTAAGCTTCTGCCAGCGTCTTATCTACTCCTTTGATATTCGCTCTCAATGTCTCGACTATAGTCACAGCCAGGTCATTGACCGTTATCGTCACAGCATCGGCTGAGCTGCTTAATCCCTTAGAGGCTGCAAATTCAATCACATTCCCATCTGTAAAGTCACCGACAACATCAACGGTATTTTTCGAGTACCCCAGGAAAGCAAGCATCACCCGATAGAAATCGTCAATCTCGACAGCATCATTGGGGCGAAAGTAATCTTCGTCAGCCCAACCCAGCTCCGGGTGCGCTTTCAAGTAAGCAAGCATCTTTCTTCCATCTGCCCAAGCAATGTTGCCATCTTGGAAATTGTCCGTTCCTGTGAAGGTTAATGCCTCGTTCGACAGTCCCTTTAGCCTTAAAGTAAATATGGCGGCCTGTAGCCTGGTAGGATGAGTCTCAGCGTATTCAACGGTAACACCGCTGCCGCTGCCCACAAAAATACCCAGTTCCGCTCCAATCATCAGGTCCTCACTTATCTGAACTGAAATCAAACCGTACCCCTCAGCCTTGGTGCGATCAAGTATACCCGCTTCAACCAAAATATCTGCTAGTGTTCTATTGGTATCCTTAACCTGAGCCTTCAATGCTTCTCCTGCTGCTATTGCAAGGTCGTTGTTTTTGAAGCTCGTGACAGCCGCTACCCGCGTCAGTCCTTTCGATGCCGCAAATTCAAACACATTATCCCATGTATAATCACCAATAACGGTAGGAGTGTTCATCTTATATCCCAAGGCCTCCAGCATCACTTTATAGCATGCCTTGGCATTTATGGTATTGTTGGGCATGAAGTTTGTGCCGTCTCCAAGCCATCCCAATTCCGGATTCGCTTTCAGATAAGCCAGAATGTTTCGTCCCTCGGTCCAAGCAACCTGATCCGCATCTGCGAAATTAATGGTTCCGGTAAAGGCAGCTGCTTCATCATAAAGACCTTTGAGCCTCAAGAATAGTATTGCTGCCTTCAGTCTGGTCGTTGCACCTGCTGCATATTCGGCTGTTATGATACCATTATCTCCCATTAGACCTAGTGAATTGCACATAAGCAGCTGCGAGCTAATTTGCGGGGTAGTACTTTGATAATTGGCCCTCAACAACTGAAAGTCCGGTTTGCTGATTGCTCCATCGCCATTCAGATCGTACATCGCGTAGGTTGTATCCCATGCAGGATCCGTTGAATTCCTATTAAAAGCCATCGATAACCGTACCAAATCGTCAATATCCACCAAGCCATCTTCATCAAAGTCTCCGGGAATCGATTCAATTGGATCACCAACAATGTTGATCACCGTACTTGCAGGCGCAATCGGTATAGGTCCGCCGTCCACCCGGAAAGTCGCATTGAAAGTACCAGATGTATTGGGGAGGACCACTTCAGGGTTCATAATGTCAGGAATTATGATGGTGTACTGTTCACTGGTGTTAGCTGCATTTACCAGTTCCAGCTCGCCTGGTATAAATGACCCATCCGGATTATATGCTCTTATGCGAGACCCATAATTGTCAAATACACCGAAGTCCTTATAAATGTTCTTAAACCCAGGATAATATGTAAGCTGTTCCGGGGTAATGACTTCAAAATCTGCACCCAGTTGATATGTGAAGTCTCCGGTAACCTGTTGGTTTGCTTTTTCGTAACGGTACCTGAAGCCATCCGTTGTATCAAACCTAAGAATCAAGCGCTGTAAGGTTTTATTGAGATATATGCTGCTATTAACGATATTTCTGACACCAGGGGTATCACTGATGCTTTCGTAGTGTGGAGCTGAAAAACAGTTATAAAGCTGCAGTGGGGTGCCGCTGTCATTATTCATATTGATGGTCATTTTTGCCATCTCATTTTCCTCAAATGTAATCGTATCATTTATTGAATCCAACACAATGTTTTCTTTGTATAGCACATAAGAGCTGGTAGCATCATGGGCCCTGACCTGTATTCCATACTCTCCTGCCGGTATAAGGCTTGAAGGCTTAAGACCCCCACCTATATTAAGCCATTCGCCTTCAGGCATATACTTGTACAATGCTATGCCGTCTATCACAAGTCCTTCTGTCGCAGGCATTAGGACTTGCACCGGAAAGTAAGTGCTGTCAATGTCCAGGGTCATTGTACTGCCCTGATCATCAGGCGTCGCTTCAACCATGTAGTGACGGTTGCCGCTTATGCAAACATAGTATTTATCTACCTCGGTCCAATCAAGCCCGGATATCACGATCTCAAAATCATCGCCTGCAACTCCGATTGTAACAGTGTAAGATTCTTCATCTACATTCTCGAAGTCACCGTCTTCTAAATAGTAAATATTAAAATCAGCAACATTACGCTGCCCTCTGGCAATCAGTGTTATCGTGTCTCCGTTGCTGCCTCCACCTCCATTGTTGTCTCCCTCTCCAACAATGTTGATCACCGTACTTGCAGGCGCAATCGGTATAGGTCCGCCGTCCACCCGGAAAGTCGCATTGAAAGTACCAGATGTATTGGGGAAGGTTACTCTCGGTTTCATGATGTCGGGGATTGTAATGCTGTATTGTTCACTGATATTGGCTGCATTAACCAACTGTAACGTACCGGGAACCAACGAGCCATCCGGGTTGCTTACTCTTATCCGGTACCCGAAATTATCATACACGCCTAAGACTTGGCTCAAGTCTTCTGAATATCCTGCATCAAACGACAGCTGCCCGGCGGCTGCTATTGCAGTGAAGTCCGTTCCCAGTGAATATAACGCATCTTCTGCTACATTGACAAAGCTCTTTGTATATCTGTATCTGTAGCCGTCAGGTGTGATAAAAGTGAACCGCTGCAGCTGACTGCCTTTAGTAACATATAGGCTTCCGTTTATGTTGCTCCCTGTTCCTGATTGATCGATGACATTATTGTAGTTGTGTAAAAAATATGAAGACGTATAGAACTGCATTCCAATGCCACTGGTATTGTTGAGGTTGATATCAACCGCGGCTATCTCATCGGCAGAAAATGCTATCGTACTATTAGACGCATCAAGCGTGACCAAATTCTTGTAAAGATTATATTTGCCTGTGTTATCGTGGGCCATAACTTGGACAGCGTACTCTCCCGACGGAACAAGATCCGAAGGCTTAAGCTCACAGCCGACCCACATCCATTCTCCCTCGGGCATGCATTTGAATAGTGAGATATCCTCAATCACCAGTCCACCCTCAGAAGGTATATCCACCTGCAGCGGTACGTAGGTGCTGTCTATATCCAAGGTAATCGTTTCACCCACATCGGCAGATGTGACACCAGCCGTATAAAGGCGTTCTCCGCTTATGCAGACATAGTATTTGCCGGCAAGGTTCCAATCAAGGCCTGATACCATAATGTGGGCATCCGTACTGTTGATGCTCTTTGAAATACTGAGCTGGTCCGATTCATACAATTCAAAATAGCCGTCATCCATAAAGTACACCGATATGTCTGAGGTATTTGTCATGCCCTTGGCAATGATTGTAATGCTATCCCACGATGCATGTACGTCAGAAACAAATAAGCTACTAATTAGCAATACCAAGGTTAAAACCAACGCAGACGTCCTTTTGCTTATCATTCTCGGCTCCTCCTTCAATTCACGCATGCATGTATTCCTTGAAAATTTGGGTTCGTTCCTGCGTTTCAGGACTTCCTTCTCAATTATACTCCTTTTTTCCACATTTTTCTATCAATACAATAATAATATGCAAATACTCGACAGGGCAAATTTAAACAGCCAACCGGGGCTATAATTTTTGCCCAGGTTGGCTGCATCTTCCTGTAACCTTACTCAAGATTTATTTTCATTGCCAGTATCACCAAATCGTCTATATCGACAACGCCGTCATCGTTCATGTCAAAGTCAGGATTCAGTGTGCCATAGGCCTGTGACATCATTTTCAAATCTGCCAAGTCTATTTTCCCGTCACCGTTGAAATCCCCTTTTCCGGGAGAATCTGTATTCTGAACCCGCCTCATTGCATATATCCTGCCCTGATCATTGGCAAAATAAAATGCGCTGTCATGGCCTATTGTGGGACGTGTCGCAGGATTGGTTACCAGTTCCCCTTGCCAGCTTACAGAACCATCCTGCTTAATGGCTGAAAGACCCAATAAGAAGGTATTATTCTTGTCTATGGCAAATAGCGCATTCAGGTTCCTCTCTCCGGCAATTGAACCGTCCTTGCGGATTTCATAAGTCTTATTGTAAGTATTAAAATTGTTGTTAAACGAATTCGCATATACTGTCCCATCCTTGCTTATTGCCACAGGTTCTATCCTTGTAGAATAAGCTTTGTCTAGTGCAGCCCACCGCATACTGCCGCTGGCATTGAGTGAATACAGCTTGCCTTCAATATCTCCGATATAAATGTTCTCTTCGTTGTCTATTGCCATTTTCCCGGATAAATGAGCGGCATGACTATATTCCCATTTTAGGCTGCCGTTCGGATTGATGGCATATACGTTTTTATTTTCAGTGCTTACATAAATAGTCCCGCTTTTTCCGATAATGGGTGTGTTTTTGATGACCCCGCCAGGCCCAGTCAAATATGTCCACTTTATCGTTCCGTCAGGATTGATCGCGTATAAACTTGCGTTTGTACTGCCTGCATAGATTGTGCCATCTGCTCCGATTGCAGGAGCACTTATAATCCTCGAGTATCCATCTCCAATATTTAGTTTCCATTTTCTCGTACCGTCCGGATTGATGGCATATAGATTCCTGTCTATCGACCCTACATAGATCGTCCTGTCTTTGCCTATGACCGGTTCACTGCCTTCCGGAACCGGATAGGCCCACAAGCTGTTTCCATTGTTGTCTAAGGCGTACAAATAGTCTCCCGTTGTATAATACATGATGTTTTCTGAATCAATGACTATTGACGACCTTACTTCTTCACCGGCTTCAAAGGTCCATTTAACTTCATAATCAGTACCCACCTCATACCTCGATTGCCTCGTCCAGTTCTGCAAAGTTGGCTGAATCCCCAGTCTATCATAAGCGCCTGGCTCATACCCCCCAAAGGCATCATTCTGATCAAATGGGGCAACCGATGTGAATGGGTATACATACTCTTCTGATAACGGATTACCGGACATGTCTGTGACGGCACCGGCAGGTATAACCACCGTATATTGCTCTCCATTAATTAAATTTGAAGCTGCGTCAAGTACTAGGCTTTCGCTTACCACTGATTTTTCTATATTGATGATATTCTCATCTGAGTCCTTTAAAAAGATATTGTTATAATCGGTTCCTTCATCAATAGCTTTGCTGAAGACAACATTGATCTGCTTATTCATACTTTCATCCACTGTCAGATACGTTTTCCGGATGACCGGTCCGCTTACAACATTGATTTCACAGAGGGCCGTCATGGTACCATCCTCTGTTGAAATGCCCACCACGGCATTGCCTGGCTGCAAAGGTGTTACGACAGCGCTTGTCCCGTTTTCCTCTATAGATACAACGGCTTCATCACTTGTAGACCATGTGAGGTTTATTCTCTCCCTATCAAAAGTCAGATTCCGGGGAACAATCTGCGCATCCAAAACAACCGGATCTCCGCTTTCACTGAGTTTCAAATGGGATTTATTCAAAAGGAGATTATCCATTCCGTGATCTTTTACAAGAAACATGGCCATGTCTGAAGATAGGATATCGTCACCATTCATCAGCTTGACCCGCACAGTTCCTCCGTTGGGCGACACCGGTGATATTACAGCACTTTGTCCATCATGGGTAAGTGCAGCTATGGTGTCGTCAATTTCCCATTGAATATCCGTCCAATTATTGTCTCCGGCCAAGTATATACTCGCTTCAAGCGCCTCCGCCATCCCGCCTTTTTCTACAGTGAAGTATTTCTTATTCAAAGCGATGCCTTCCATCACGATATTGATGGATTCACTGGTATATACCTCCCCTGCTTCATCTTCAACTTCACACCTCAAGCTATAATTACCCGGATCCATATTAAAGTTGTCCCAGTAACCGCTTATCGAGAAATCACTCTCATCGCACGGAAGAACGACATTGAGCTTATCATTGACATATAACCTTGCTTCTCTTGGATTGTTAATATTTTTAATATCTACAGCAATAGGTATCAGGTCATTACTTACATTTATATCCTTCTTTTTATAGTATGTACCGTCAACCGGATACTTCATAGATACAATGGGTGCCGTAACTTCATTACTCTCCACTTGCACGTTCCAGGAGGATATACCTTTACCGGACTTGGATATGATCGTTTGATTATCAGGAAGGATTTTTACATAATCCGCCGTACTTTGAACCTTTATAGCTCTTATCAGTTGTCCATCCAGTATATTCCATACCTTTATGGTTTTATCATAAGAGGCTGATGCCATTATCTGATTGTCAGAGCTGATTGCCACACTTGTAACTCTGTCTGAATGTCCGGTTAGCGTCCGGATAAGCGTGCCTGATGCTGCATCCCATATTTTTACAGCTCTGTCCAGCGAGCCGCTGACTATCGTATTGCCGTCTGCACTGATGGCTACACTGCTTATTTCGTTCGTATGGCCTGATAATGTATGTACCAGCGTGCCGTTTTCTCCATTCCACACCTTCACCGTTCGGTCCCTGGAACCGCTTACGATGGTTTTGCCGTCCGCGCTGACAGCGATACTGCTTATTCCGTCCGTATGACCTGATAAAGTATATAAAATGCTGCCGTTATCTGCGTTCCAGAGCTTTACTTTTCTATCATCCGAACCGCTAGCCATGATTTCGCCATCAGCACTGATCGCGATGCACTTAACGGTGTTGCTATGGCCTTGGCTATTATAATTGGAGTTCCTTATTCTATAAATCTCTGACCCGTCTCCAATATTTTTCAAAATGATGTCACTAAAATATCCATAGGCTATATAGCTTCCATCCGGACTATAGGCAATGCCTCTGGGATTTGTGCCGTTGTATGAGCCATTTACCAAAGTCCTTTCAACTTGTCCGTTTTCTAAATCTAATATATCAATTTTATTCCTGGAATATTCATATGCCGCTTTTGTTCCGTCAGGGCTAAGAGCCATGCTGGAAATACGGTATTCCGGAAAAAAAGTTGTTAACGAAGCATCTGTCTTATTCACTGCCAGCGTATGAATATCCGGCCATGAAGCCTTCTCCAGCCTGTTTATTAAGGTTTTCCCTTTTACGGCTCCAGTTTTTACACGGGGATAAACCTCATCATCATTATAGATGAGGATATGTGCAGGCAAGTCCGTTTCATTGAACACATTAAGCTTCACCCCACTCCGGTCAGCATGGGAGATCCTTTCAGTGCTATAGACTTTGATAACAAACTCCCCGATGACCTCCGGCTCAATTTCCGTCCATCCGTTTTCCAGCGGATATCGAATGCTTTCCGTACTGTAGCTGCAGAAATACTCGCCACTCTCACTCTGCACAAGCCAAATGCTTGTATTTTCAAAACCCGAATTTTCTCCGTAGATTTTGGTACCTGTGGCCCCATGCAACCCTATCATGACTGAAGGATAATCGCTTGTAACCGGATGCAACTGGATATCTATAGAGGACACCCCTGTGCTATCATAGAGCTCATCCAAGCTTGTACCGGCAGCTGCAGGCAACAAAGAACAGATCTGAATTACCACTGTAAGGATCAAAAAAAATGCTATGCTTTTTCTTTTGGTCTCCATTTAACTCTCCTTTCGCGGGTGTATTAGAGTTTCGTAGCCCCGAATTGCCCCAGCAGCTGCAAGTATCCCGATACTATCAATTGCGACATCCGTAATTTTCCCTTCACGCCCAACGGTGAATAGCTGATGGAACTCGTCGAGGCAAGCATAGAGTAAGGAAAGGGCAATACAAAGCAGCATTGACTTTCTGCACTTGACTCCAGTAGCTCTGAGTGCGGCGTATATCAGAATGGTCAATACTGCAAATTCAGCAACATGAAAGAATTTTCTTACGAGAAATTCCTGCAGCTTAAAACTCAGTTTTCCGGCTTCCTGCTTGACAGCCTCCGGCACAGCTTGCCTTACAGCCTTCGTGATGCTTTTGCTCCTTGAGCCGGACACAGATGCTATCTCCGATGAAAAATGAAAAATGACAAACATCCAGGCTATGACCGCAAGCCATGCCAGGGTTCTTTTATTCCACACCGCAAAAAGAAGTCTTTTTTGACAATTGCTGTGCATTTGACCATTTCTCCTTATTTCCATTCATCTTGTTTCTATTCTCTATGATAGCATTTCAGTTTAACGGCAACAATATAGAACAAACGTCCATTAGCATTTTGTGATAGTAAAAAAGCAAAAACCTGTGTTACCGCAAGTTTTTGCTCTTATCTACTTTGATATCGGGTTCCCGTCTTTTCCGATAAACAAAGCTGCTCCATCCTTCATGACCTTGGCATAGCCGCTTAAAAAATCCCCTGCTTCATCATATTGAGGTTCTACGATATATTTCCCGTCTTTTCCTATGTAGCCCCATGCAGTACCGACCTTGACCCTGGCCGCACCCTCAGTAAAATCTCCCGCGTCGTCATACTGTGGCTCTGCCATCCACTTGCCGGTTTTGTCCACAAAGCCCCACTTCCGGTTGACTTTGACCTTTGCGAGGTCTTCAAAGAAATTTCCTGCGATATCAAATTGCGGCTGGATGATGTAGCTGCACCCTGTATCTATATAGCCATACTTGCCTTTTTCCTTGACTATAGCAATACCTTCACCAAAGCTTTCCGCCATATCGTATTTCATCTCGGAGACAAGATTACCGCTCTTATCCACATAACCGTATTTGAAGCCGATGTTCACTACAGCCAAACCCTCAGAAAAGTCCTCAGCCCAATCATACTGAGGCTGTACCAGGTATTTGCCCTTTTCATCAATATAACCCCATCTGCCGCCTTCAATAAATCTTGTATTGTCTGTATTACTCTCCAAATTAACATTAAGATTGACCCTACCGCCTACATTGACCCTGGCCAAACCGTCAGCATGGTTCTCAGCCCAGTCGAATTCCGGCTTTATCATGAATTCGCCGGTTTTGTCAATAAAGCCCCACTTGTTTGTATTCCTTACTGCGACCAACGATTCCGATATATGTCCTCCCAGATCATATTTGGGCTGAACAATGTAATTCCCGCTTCTATTGATGTAACCGTATTTCATGCTTCCGTTCAGATCCTTCACACCTACAAGTCCCATTCCATCATAGAAATCCTCTGCGTAGTTAAACTGCGGATTAATAACGTATGAACCTGTGGGATTGATATATCCCCATTTGTAGTCCACCCTGATCCTTGCCATATCCCCGTTAAAGTTCTTTGCTTCCTCGTACTGGGGCGTAATTACCATTTTCCCGGATTTATTGATATAGCCCCATTTGCCGTCCAACTTCACGCATGCAAGGTCCTTAGAAAAGCTCAGCGCATCTTCAAACTGGAGCTTTATGACCTGCTTCCCTGATTTATCTATATATCCGTATTTGTAATGGCTGCCGGATCTTAGAACGGCTACCGCCAATCCCCCTGAATAGCTTCGTACTTCATCATATTGCGGTTTTACAACGTATTGGCCTTTTTTGTCCACAAAGCCCCATTTTCCATCTTTCTGTACCGCTGCCAAACCCTCAGAAAAGCCCTCAGCGTTTTCGAATTCAGGATTAATGATATATTTTCCTGACTTGTCCATAAAGCCCCATTGATAATCCAGCTTCACAGCCGTACAACCCTCGGAAAAATCTCGTGCATAGTCAAACTGAGGGTTCAGTACCACTTTGCCTGAAGTATCTATAAAACCATACTTCCCTTTTATACTGTATCTCGCCATATCCTCAGAAAAATCTTCGGCCATATCAAACTGCGGATCAGACAAGTAATTGCCCTTTGTATCAATATAGCCCCATAAGCCTCCTGTGATAGACAAGTACTGGTATGCATTCTTCTTATGCTCTACTAGCTCATCCTTTGACATGCGCTCCGGGGATTTGTCTATAATCTCAACATACTTATCGAGCCTTCCGCCAACATTGACCCGTGCAATACCATTTGAAAAATGACTGCACCAAGCATATTGCGGCTTAACGACCGTTTCGCCTTTGTTGTTGATGTATCCCCATTTCCCATTGATATTGACTCTGGCTAATCCATCAGAGAAATATCCGGCGCTGTCGAAGCTTCCGGACATGACTTCATTCCCATCCTTATCCAGGTAACTCCATATGTACGGCAGCATCACTCTCGCCTTGCCCTCGGCAAAGTCACCGGAGTATAAATATCGCTCGTCACTCAGGTACTTGCCGGTGACATCAATATACCCCCACTTGCCGAATTCTTTTACCCTGGTGAAGTCCTCAGCAAAATTCCTAATATCCTCGTATTGCAAACTTATAGAATAATTCCCTTTTTTATCGATCAAGCCCCACTTGCCAGCGATTGATACTCTTGCGTAGTTGCCTTCGAAATCATCTGCCACCTCGAATTTGGGCTCAATCACCAAGCTGCCGGAATGATCTATGTAACCCCATTTGCCGGAAAGCTTTACTCTGGCCATATCTCCGGCAAATACACCGGCTTCTTCATACTGCGGCTTGATTACAAAATTGCCTTTGGCATCCCGGAAGCCCCATTTATCCTGTTTTTTATCAGGATATAGCTCTGATGCAGCCTGATTAACGGCAGCTGTTCCGCTTGTTTGCGTTTTAACTTTGTTTTTTGCGGTGCATGCCGATGTTGTCACTATAAGAATGCAGATCGCCAAGAGCATCATCACCATGTCAAAGAATCTTATTCTTTTGAATACTTCCAAGATTATAGCCCCCCAATTTTTCAAATAATAAGTAATTGAGACAAAATTCCCCTCACTTAACATAATTATTATAGCAAAAATCGTAAAGGCTGGCAATTTACTGTAAAAAAATAACCGCAGGCCGATTATATAGCCTGCAGTATATCAATCTCATCTATTCAAAGCTTGTTAATCCTCATACCCATTCGGGTTTTCCGACTGCCATCGCCAAGCATCAGCACACATCTCCTCAATCCCTTTTTCGGCAAACCAGCCGAGCGCATTTTTAGCTTTTGCAGGATCAGCGTAGCATACTGCTATATCACCAGGTCTGCGCTCATCAATTTGAAATGGGATCTTTCTGCCGGATACGCTTTCAAAAGCCTTAACCATCTCCAATACGCTGTACCCTTTACCTGTCCCCAGGTTATAAGCTTCTATGCCTTGATTCTGCATTATCTTTTCAAGCGCCTTCAAGTGTCCTTTTGCAAGATCCACTACATGAATATAATCTCGCACGCCTGAACCGTCCACAGTAGGGTAGTCGTTCCCAAAAACCCTGAGTTCCTTGAGCTTTCCTACTGCAACCTGTGTTATGTAAGGCATTAGGTTGTTTGGAATACCATTGGGATCTTCACCGATCCGCCCGCTGGAATGTGCACCGATGGGGTTGAAATACCGCAGCAGGGCTATGCTCCAGCTACTATCAGAGATATATAGGTCACGCAGGATTTCCTCTATCATCAGCTTCGTACGGCCATAGGGGTTAGTGGCACTTAATGGGAAATCCTCTGAAATCGGTACCCTTTCAGGCATACCGTACACTGTGGCTGATGAGCTGAATACCAGGTTCTTTATGCCATATTTCTGCATTGTCTCGCATAATATAAGCGTTCCCGTGATATTGTTATGGTAGTACCGAAGAGGAATCGCCACCGACTCGCCAACAGCCTTCAGCCCGGCGAAATGGATGACTGCATCGATGTTGTTATCTATGAACACCTTGTCCAGCTCTTGAGCATCAAGCAAGTCGACATTATAGGACTTGATGCTTTCACCGGTTATCTCGCTAATGCGCTTCAGGGACTCGGGTTTACTATTTGAAAAGTTGTCGACTACGACGATGTCATAGCCTGCGTCTAATAGCTCAACGCAGGTATGGCTGCCGATGTAGCCTGCTCCGCCGGTTATTAGGATTGGCATTAATTATCACCTCTTAAATATCTCTGCAAAATTATAAGTAAAAACTCTATCAATATTGATTATCAAATCAGAAACAGATAATTCGTATGGAATTATCAATATTTAATTATTATAATGCATATATTACAGGGTTAATTAGAATTTTTGCGGTATTTTACAGTACCTTGTGACTCTTAGGTTTAGAACTAATCAAGATAATCGAATTTTCACATTTTGTGATCCATCACAGACTTCTTAGATTTAATGTATGCATACCCCTTAATCAGATCCTTTTTGTAAATAAAAATCATGATAAATATGACACCTAGCCCTGACAATAAGTTCAGATATAAGTTTGATGTGATTACTGAATACAACGCGTATAAAGAAATTAAAGCTAACATAAAATATGTTTTCTTCAAACCATAATTAACTTTAAAATAGAGCAATGATATTTGTGTTCTCAATGAGAAAAATACAATATATGCAAATGCCGTTGAAATTGCAGCCCCTACAGCTCCATATTTAGGAACCAACACCCAATTTCCTAATATGTTAACTATGCAAGAAACACTAGCAATTAATATATGCCATTTAGGCTTCTTATAAAAATTAATACCTATAACTGTAGTCTCAGAAATTGTATACAAAATTGGCATAAATGCTAGGAAAGGCATTATATCGGAAGCCTCTCTATAATTCCTACCTAGTAATAAACCTATAATGTCTTTACCTGCGATACATAGAATTGCAATAAAAAACATTGAGAATGATACTATTTTTGACATGTTCCCATAAAAGTCTCTATTATTGGGGTCTTTTTCAAATTGCTCGTAGCACACAGGAGCCCAAAATGTTGAAAATGAAGTTTGTCCTACATTTACTAATGCAATGATTTTAAAAGCTGCTGCATATAACCCAAGTTCTCCAAGTGTACTCCAATGCTTAAGAGCAATTTTATCAAAAGACTGAAACAACCATGTTATTGACATAGTTAATACTAATGGATATCCATACCTAATAATATCTTTATTACTGTGTGCCAATTCTGTCAAATAAAGATTTTTGGGATTCCAGTATTTCTTTCCATAAACAATAGCAAACATTGCCAAAGCCATTAAACTTATTACGGATGAATAAATAATAATCTCATAACTTGCTCCCATAAGGAAATATAGACCGATTAATACTAGTAAGCTCAAAGACTTATTTATAATCTCTATTATTGAATATACGTGCCCATTCTGCTGCATTCGTATGACTAGTCTTCCATATCTATAAAGAGTTTGTGCTAACATTCCAAAGATTAACATTACTAATGCAATCAAATTCGTTTCTTCAAATAGAAAAAAAGAAATTGTCTCCCTAAATATGACAATAAAAACAGAAACTAGAACAGCCATAACTAATGTAATTTTTAAGCAACTGTATAATAGTCCTCCCCTTTTTTCCTCGTTTTCTTCATAAAAAAACCTTACAAAAGACTGGTCTGTTCCAAGTAAAACAAAGATCATAGATATGTTTAGTACTAAAGTAAACATAGAAGCTTTACCAAAATCTTCCGGAATTAAAATTCTGGTAGTTATCATTGTTCCTAAAAAACCGATTACTAAAGCTATCAAACTACCATAAGAGAATGACATAAACTTTCTTAGCAAATTGTACCCCATAATTCTTTAACCTCATATAAAAGCGCCATTTTTATTTATCATATTACTTTCAATTTGAATAAAGATGGTAAATAATATCAGATATGTATTCAACATCATCCAAAGTAAGTTCACTATAAATTGGTAGAGTTAAAATATTATCTGAAACCAACTTAGCATTTATAAGGTTACGCGAATCAAAATTGTAACATTTAAAATCACTAGTTAATGGATAAAAGTATTTTCTGGTAAAAATGTTAAATTCCTTTAATCTTTCGTATAACTTATCTCTATTTAATCCAAATTTCTTCTCATCAATTGTAACTGGAAAATAGGAATAATTATGCTTGACATTTTCCATGTCCTCAACCAACCTAATGCCTTCCACATCATTTAATAATTCACGGTATTTATTAGTGATTTTTTTTCTTTTTTCAATTTGCTCTTCAATATACTTAAGATTTAATAACCCCATAGCAGCTTGAAATTCATTCATTTTTGCATTTAATCCAACTAGTTCAACATTTTCCTCATCTGCTATTCCAAAATTCTTATATTTGCTTAGTATTGGTTTTAACTCTGATTCTTTAAAAGATAAAATTCCACCTTCGATTGAGTGAAAAACTTTAGTTGCATGCAAGCTAAACATGGAAAAATCACCATAGTTGCCTATCCCATTACCGTAAAGTTCTACTCCAAATGCGTGTGCTGCATCATATATTACTTTAAGGTTATACTCATTTGCTATTTGCTCTATTTTGATAATATTACATGGGTTTCCAAAAACATGGACAGCTAAGATTGCAGATGTTTTATCTGTTATCAGATCTGTTATCTTATTAGCATCTATATTAAACGTCTCTAGTTCAATATCACAAAAAATCGGAGTCAATCCATTCATAGTAATGGCATGAGTTGTAGAAGCAAACGTAAAAGGAGTTGTTATGACTTCTCCTTTTAATTCTAAAGCCTTTATTGCAATATCAAGCGCAAGATGCCCATTTGAAAACAAGCATGCATTGCCAATTTTTAAATAATTGCTCACTTTTTCCTCGAACTCATCATGTAATGGTCCGTTATTTGTTAACCACTTGCTTTCCCAAATGATATCAGTGTATTTATTAAATTCTTCCTTAGGAGGCAAGAATGGCTTAGTTACTGTTATCTTATGACTGTTTATTTCCATTGTTCTCAACTTCTTTCAATAAAAGTTCTTGCTCCAGTTCCAATAAGTTCTTCTTTCTCGCTTTTAATTCTTTGGCAGGAATTCCAAAATATATGGTCCATTCTTTAGTGTCTTTTGTTATCAAAGTCATAGCCCCAATTGAACTTCCCTCTTTTAATGTTACATTAGGAAGAATTACACTGCTAGCACCTACAATAACATGTTTTTCTAATGTTACTTTCCCTCCATATATCTTCTTATATTCTGCGGGTACTGTTGGATTTGTCAAATACATGCCGGTGTAATCATCACTTGAACTATATATTGTGACTCTTGATGATATTCCTGAAAAATCTTTCAACTCAATTCCATTTGATCCAAACAAAGCACTATAAGCTGCTATATGAACGTGGTTACCAATAACAATGTCACCACTTAGTATACAAAAATCATCAATTCTCACATTGCTTCCTATTTTTATTCTGTCAGGAGAATAAATACTAGCTTTTTTACTAATCAGGACATTCTCACCAAACGAACTGAACCCAAATTTTTCTAATTCTACCCTACTATAAAAACTATCCACTCTATCCCTCTTTTCGAAAAATATTCTCCCATACTTTCTTTATGTAGTCGTTATCAAAAACCATTCTTACCTTTTCTCTATCATTCAGACAATTTTCAATACTAATGAACTGAGAAAAGCTCAACTTGCTAATATCCAAATAATTTGACAGACTTAAATCTAATTGATTTCTCAAGTAATCCCATGTACTTACATCGTTTCTTATATATACTTTTTTCCCTAGATATAATAATGCAAAGATATTTCCTAAAGCCTGCTGTCTTTCATGCCCAAAAACTGCTATATGGATTGATGCTAGGTACCGTGTATATTCTTCAGGTCTTAAAAAATTTAATAATGGTTTAAATTTCTCACCATAGACTTCTTTACCGTACTCAGCAACGCTAAGTGCATATTCACGGTTTCCATATGATAAAGGGGCATAAATGCATATATTTTCATTTTTATATTTACTTAGCAAATCTAGCATCTCAAAATGCCTATTATTCTTATCGGCTGAGTTTCCAATTTGAATATTAATTATTCCGTTATTTTCTATATGTCTTTTTTCAATACTGTCTAAAAACTCCAGTTTTATAGGATTGATATAAATACCATGGTAATATTTCCCCTTAACACTATACCATTCCTTAGCAAGTTCATAGTCGCCCTTAACTAATGTCGTAATTTCTTGCATATTCTTGAAAATGAATTTCCTCATGACTTCGTACAGCTTCGACTTGATACTTTTTCCCTTGCTTTCATAGCAATATAGGTCTCCGCCCCATACAATCCAGTTACATTTTTTTAAAAGCCATGGTTGAATAAAAAGTAGAAACACTAATTCCCTATTAAAGAGACTATGTAAAAAAATTCTTCTACATCTATACATCTCTTTTAGTAAAATCACTTTACTCCTTGGATTATTCAAAATTGCCTTCACATTCACTCTTGTTGTTAATTTTGCATCAATATTCTTTCCGGTTATAAGAAAAATGTGATCATCCATATTAAATAAATTATTTATGAAATCTATATACGATTCAGTGAACTTCTCATTAGGAAATATATGCAGATACTTCATTTCATCGTCCTTTATACATTTTCTCATAATACTCTTTATATTCCCCAGAAGCAACACTGTCAACCCAATTTTGGTTTTCTAAATACCATTCGACTGTTTTAACAATTCCTTCTTCAAATTTAGTCTCTGGATACCATCCAAGCTCACATTTTATTCTAGTAGGATCAATAGCATACCGCTTGTCATGACCTTTCCTATCTTTAACAAATCTAATTAATTCGTAATTTATTTTTGACAACTCTGTTTTTAAAATGGTTTGATAGCTTGGTTTCTCTACCATAAAATTCTTAACGATATCTATAATAATTCTAACAATTTCTATATTCTGTTTTTCATTATGTCCACCCACATTATAGACCATACCCTGTTTCCCCTTATGCAAAACCAAATCAATAGCTTTGCAATGATCTTTTACATAGAGCCAATCTCTAACATTTGTTCCATCTCCGTATACTGGAAGAGACCTGCCCTCTAAAACATTCTTTATAATTAATGGAATAAGTTTTTCTGGGAAATGGAAGGGTCCGTAATTATTTGAGCATCTTGTAATATTGGCTGGATATTTATATGTCTCTATATAGGCTTGCACAATCATATCAGCGCTGGCTTTTGATGCTGAGTATGGTGAACGAGGTCTTATCGGCGTATTTTCAGTAAAGTACCCCTCATTTTCTAGACTTCCATAGACTTCATCGGTAGATACTTGTACAAAGCGTACAGACTCTTTATAAACATCGTCGTCTATCTGCCAATTTTTCTTGGAAATTTCTAAAAGGTTTTGCGTTCCAAGTATATTTGTTTGCATAAAAAGCTGGGGATTCTCTATTGACCTGTCAACATGCGATTCAGCAGCAAAATTCACAACATAATCTATTTCTTCCTTTTCAAAAACAGCTTTAATAGTCTCTTGATCGCATATATCGCCTTTAATAAACACAACCTTATCTAGCTCGGACTCCAGGTTGATAAGATTTCCTGCATAAGTTAATTTATCTAATACTATTAGTCTTATAGTTTCGTTATATTTATTGAGCATGTATTTTACAAAATTGGATCCAATAAAGCCAGCCCCGCCAGTCACTAAATATGTTTTCATTTTCGCACCTCTTGATCCTGTATTATGCAAGTTCTGAAATTTTCAAAAGATATTTTCCATAGTCCGTCTTTATTAACGGCTGAGCCAGCTCGATCAATCTTGTTTTGTCAATTAATCCCATCCTATAAGCAATTTCTTCAATACACGCAACATATAGACCTTGTCTGCTCTGGATTACCTCAACAAAATTGGAAGCCTCTAATAATCCTTTATGTGTACCAGTGTCGAGCCAAGCTGTTCCCCTACCAAAAATCTCAACATTCAGAATGCCTCTATGAAGGTATTCAATATTGACTGATGTAATTTCCAACTCTCCTCTATTTGAAGGACTTATACTTTTTGAGATTTCAATCACCTGATTATCATAGAAGTACAAGCCCGGTACTGCATAATTTGATTTGGGGTTGCTTGGCTTTTCTTCAATCGATAAAACTTGCTTTTCTGAGCTAAACTCAACAACTCCAAACTCACTTGGATTGCTCACATAGTAACCAAATACTGTTGCTCCACTTTTACGGTTTTGAGCTCTTATTAATGCATCAACCAAACCAGTACCATAAAAAACATTGTCCCCTAGTATTAAGCATACATTGTCTTTACCAATAAAATTTTCTCCTAAAATAAAAGCTTCTGCAATTCCCTTAGGTTCTTTCTGAACTTTATATTCAAATATTAATCCTAGTTGACTCCCATCACCAAATAAGTCCTGATAGACTGGTAAATCTCTTTCTGTGGAGATTATAAGAATATGATTGATTCCTGCCAGCATTAAAACAGATAGTGGATAATAAATCATAGGCTTATCATATATTGGTAATATTTGCTTCGAAATGGTTTTTGTAATAGGATACAATCTAGTTCCAGAACCACCAGCTAATATTATTCCTTTCACTTCAGCACCTTCTTTATATTACATAAATTATTTTTCTCTGACAGTTGTTGCTTTTATCCCAGCTTGTCTTCCCGAGTTCTAGAAAATGTCGCAAATGAACTGAATTTACTCCTCAATAATGATCTTTTTTGTACTTGCAGCATGCTCTTTTCAAATTGTATTACCATCGCCAAGAAGGATATACCTAAAGCCACTCTCAATTACCTTTTCACGTGAGAAGAAGTTCCTTGTATCAAATAAAATCTTCCGGTCTACTACTTTAGACAAGACGTCAAAATTTATTGTTTTAAAATGCCTGTGGTTAACTCCTAATACTACTAAGTCAGCATTATTGGATGCTTCATAGATATTCTTATTATATTGTTCAATAAATGGGTCTACTATTTCAACCTCATATTTACTCTTCAGAATATCTATCAACTCAATTATTGGACTCTCTCTCATATCGTCTACATTAGGCTTGTAGGTACAACCTAAAATTACAATCTTTGATTCTTCAGGGACGATATCAGCAATCTTTTTTGCAACATATTCCGGCATACTGTCATTGGTCTTTCTTGATAGTTGAATTATTCTTGCTATCATAGGTGCTGCTTCAACTACAAACCATGGGTCTACTGCTAGGCAGTGCCCGCCTACACCGGGCCCTGGTTGATGTATATTTACACGTGGATGCTTATTAGCATAACTCACGACTTCCCATGCATTTAATCCCAAGTTCTCGCATATTACAGCAAGCTCGTTAGCCAAGGCTATGTTTACATCTCTATAGGTATTCTCCATAAGCTTACATAATTCGGCAGTTATAGAATCTGTAATATACATTTCACCTTTCACAAAAATACTATAAAGCTCTCTAGCCCTTATTGCTGATTCTTCAGTAAATCCACCTATAATTCTATTATTATGCTCCAATTCATGAATAATCTGGCCAGGCAAAACCCTTTCAGGGCAATGCGCCACATAGAAGTCCTTTCCCGCTTCAAGCCCGCTCTTCTCAAGAATAGGTACAAGCACTTGATCTGTGCACTTTGGTGATACTGTGGATTCTAATATCACTAAACTGTCTTTTTTTAATACCGGAAATATACTTTCTGCAGCACTTATCACATATGAAAGATCTGCCTTCTTGTCTTTTGTAATAGGGGTTGGCACTGCAATAATATAATTCTCACATTCCTCAACTTTTGTACTTGCATTCAGCATTCCGCTTAATACGGATTGTTTTACAATTTGTTCAAGATAGGGTTCTTCAATATGAATTTTCCCTTCATTAATTGTATTGCAGATACTTTCATTAACATCAACACCCCTAACCTTTGTTCCATGGGATGCAAACATTGCGGCGGTTGGTAAACCAATATAACCGAGACCCAAGATTGTAACTTCTTTCATAGATGAACCCCCTTAAAGAATTTTTTCTAGAGTATCACAAAGCTTCTTCGCAATAATATCTCGAGTGAAATTTGATTGAACATATGCTTGTCCCTTCTCACTCATCTCAAACCTTTTCTGTGGGTTACTGTATAGCTCTAAAATAGCTGTTTTCAACCCTTCACTATCGCCAGGTTCAACTACAATTCCCCCCTGTGACTCTTTGAGAATTGTAGAAGACTCGCCCTTAGCACATAGGACTACGGGACAGCCAACTCCTAATGCTTCATAAAGCTTTGATGGCACACTATCCTGAAGCTTGTCACTCTTTAACGGAACTATACTTACTCCTGAGTGTTTCAGAAAAGTAAAGATTTTCTCGTGTGTTTGCAATCCCAGGAATTCTATATTTTTAAGGCCGATTTTTCCCACTTTTTCTTCCAGTTCACTTTTTTCAACGCCGTCTCCAATTATTAAAAAGCGAATATCAGTATATGATTGCAACTTTCTTCCAACCTCAATTATGATGTCTAGGCCTTGCGCTAACCCAACAATACCAGCATATACAATATTAAAACTCTCTGTTAATTTGTGTCTCTCAATCAGTTCTTCATCAATTGGAAAATCCAGAAATTCTTTATCAAACCCGTTACTAATCACTTCAACTTTATCTTGATTATACCCTTTATCTAAAATCTTACTTTTTTTCATATTGGTAACAACTGTAATCAAATCAGCATTAGCATATAAAAACTTAGAAATACTATCCATCATTTTATAAATTAAACTCTTAGTTGACAGCTCTTCCATTTCAGCAGCGATATCTGGCCAAATATCGCGGATATCAAACACAAACGGAATCCGTAAAATACGACTTAATATGTATCCCGATATACCTATGAAAAGGGGAGGGGATGAGGTTATAATAACATCATACCGATTCTTATTAAAAATAAAGAATAAGCATGAAAACATGAAACTAATATAGTTCATTAATCTGCTGATTGTAGATTTTCTAGGACTAGAAAACATATAGTATCGATATACCTTTATTCCTTCAATCTCCTCTTCCATATATAGTTTCCTTTGGTATCCCTTGTGTTTAATACCAGAGGGGTAGTTGGGGAATCCCGTTACAACACTCACCTCGTGTCCAATTTTCTTTAGATTTGAGGATAACCCTGCTATTCTCTTTGTGGCAGGTCCTACTTCAGGGCTAAAATAGTGTGTCAAAAATAGTATTCTCATAATTTCACATCCAAACCTAAATCATGCTCTTGTACATTATAAACCCATATCCTTTAAATATATAGTTTTTACGCTGTTTTCAATCTCCAACCTAATATATTCAGAATTTGTTTCGAAGTTAATATTACTGTTACTAAAATCAATAATGTAACCTGAATATAGTGAATCGCAAGATCCCATTAACTCTAGCACATGGTTCTTATGTATTACGCCAAATTCAGGTGAGTACCATCCGTTTGTGATTCCTCCATTATATTGATTTTGTTCCAGAGCATTTAATGTAATAATCTGAGCCAACTGATGCTTCGTTCTCCAAACTTCCCAATAGGCTTTCTTCTCCAACCTTAAGTCTGGGTGAAAATGTATATAGTTACGGTAATTTCTTGTTTTATTACTTATCACCTTATCTATTACCATCAATATATCGGGATTAACAAAAAAAATCCATCTCATGTGTTTTTCATGCTGATAGTTGAAATAACTACCTTTGAAAAGCCGGTTACCATTAAAGCTAACTAATTCTCCTCCATTTTTATAAATCCTTTTTGCTACTCTGAAGCTGCTCCAACATTGTGACTGTTCTGATTCACCAATCATAACAGTATTATGCGCTCTTGTGCTTCTAAAGAACTCCCTCCATTGTCCGCTCTTATATTCATATGTCCCAGAGTTTACAATAAACGGCTGTTTGTTTACAGATAATTCATAACTAAGTGCATCACAATGACCATGACCCGGTAAATAATCTGGTCCGATCTTTCCGCAGTCAACTATCAGTTTTTTGTTTTCACTTTCAAGAATATAATAACCGCTTTGGGCAAAAGTATCTTTATACGCTGGTTTTAGTCCAAAATATTTATCAGCCGCGATTAGCAGTGAAGAAAGTGTTTTACTTACTCCATCTGCGCTGTCATTAAAAAATGGTGTCTTTCCCATGTCGTACTCCAATGAGTATAAACAATTCAACATCAAGCCCAAATACTTAGATATACATGCACAAAACTGGCTATCATAGTTATTAAGCCAAAAACCTATCTTCAAAAGAGCCTCTATCATTATTTTATGATACATTGGACTCAACTCAAAGTGCATCCCATCATTATGTATCTGTTCCTTAAGTTGCCTCTCTAGCTCATCAGTAAATTCTCTTACTTTGTTGTGTTCTTGAAAAAAGATACTTCCTGCAATTAGCGCCTTTAAATTCTCAATATAATGATTTCCCAAAATATCCTTTTCAGGATTATCTTTTAAATAAACATACTGAAAATAAATTGACCTGAGTAGGCTGATATTGAATTCTGTATCTGCATCAATCAATTCTTCAAACATACGATAGCTACAAATCCAGTTTACTACTCTAAGCGAAATAGTGTAAGGATGCCATCCATCGCCTGCGTATTCACTATTATTGTCTATCCATGACTTAATAAGTTCTTTATACTTATAGTAATACACAATGTCTTTCTGAGTCTGATATGCATACCCTAAAGCATAGACATACTCAAAGTAATGTAAATTAAACCTCCAAAGTTGTGATAACTCTGCATTATTCCACCCTGATGCTAAATCAATTTTTACAGTTTGACCAATAAAGAAAAATTTGTTATTTAGAATGTCGTTTAACTGAAACCTTTTCAGGTAATCTGGATCAGAATCTAACTCAGGTAATATAATGGGATTCTTTTTATTCAATGAAGGAATATCAGAAAATACTCCTCTCCTATGCCTGAATTTGCTCATTACTATCTTCTTTACTCTGAAGAAGATTTGATTAAATTTCAAATATCTAATTGTATTCCAGTATAAGATAACTTTTTTTCCCATATTCTTAATGCTGCCTTTACAAAGAAAGATTTCTTTTCATGATATGGTGTTTAAAACATGACTAACCTTTCGCAATATGTCTTCTTATATAGTCGATAATCAAATTTCTATTTAGTTCAATTTTATTTCTGATAAATGCCTCAATACTCTCCTTGTCACTTAGATACCGATCAACTGCTCTTAATACATTTCCTATCTCAAATTCTTCCAATGTGGTATACTCCTGATCGAATTCATCAAGTGTCCCAGGCATTTTGTCTCCCCACTCTTTTTTATAAATACCGTAGACTGGCGTACCTTCACTTAAGGCAAGAATAGCCGAATGCAGCCTCATTGCTATCAATGCGCTCGATTTTGCATATAGCGCCTTAAGAACTATCGGGTCATATTCCTCAACTGACAGTAACCTACTATTGTTTACATTGTTTAAAACAATTTGTGTGATTTCAACATCCTTCTTTGTTTGACACACTAGCAACACTTTATGTCTACAGTACATATTAAGTAGACTATTTATAACTTCCGTTATCACACTAATAATGTTGTGATTATCACTCGAGCATAGTTCATGAGTATCACCGATTTTAGTATTTCTGAGGGTTATTGTAAAATATTCCTCGCCTACAAGAGAATATTGCTCTAAAATTGCCTTGCATTTTTCTGAATCAACTAGTTTAATAAAAAAGGCTAGATCAATAAAAGTTTCAGTATTCTTAATGGCAGCGAAGCATTTTTTGAAAATAATTTCTGACTTCTTTTCTCTAAAAGTAATAAATCTTGCTTGATTAAACAGTCCTCTTAAGTAGTATTTTCCAAAACCATCTATCTCGCCGATAGACTGAGGTAAAAAGCCATAATCTACGCCTGCTTTTTTTGCCACAACAAGAGGAAAAGAATATGCTAATAAGGATTTTAATTCTTTTCTATATATATTCCACCTAAATAGATTACCGCCATTAAATAATATTGTATCAGATCTTAATAGAACTCGAACTGCATCACTATGACATTCATTATATCTCTTTTTAGGAGCAGCAGAATAGTAAACGTATATAATGCCATTCAGTATAATATTCTTAATCTGCATAATCTTGCTTTGTTTATGACGGTCGAAATCAAAAGGGCCAGGATAGACACATGTATTTTCATTGTAGCCTTCGATGAATGCTTTTGTTTTAATAAACCCATCACTATTCTCTGAGAATCTTGAAATAAGATTTAACTTCTGCCCATCATATGCTTCCTGTATAATATCTATCGCTCCTAAGTTGATTGCCATATCACCAGAATTATCCGTACCATAAGCATACACAAGTGTAATTTCTTTTTGCTCCAATATATACACCTCTTTGTATTAATTTAAAGACACAACAACTCTTGCATTGCCAATCAGATGCTCCAGTCCTTTTGTCTCAACATCTGAACAAAACTCGTAATCACATTATCTGCTAAATATTTTTCAGCTTCAATCTGATTTCTACAGGCAATTTCATGAAGAAGATTCTGGTCATCATATAGATGCTTAATTTTATCAGCCAGATCATCTACGTCCTCAGGTTCTGCTATTAAGCCGTTTACATTGTTGCCTACTATTTCTGCATTAAAAGAGCAATTCGTTACAATGACTGGCACTCCAGCAATATATGCATCAATAATTACTCCTGGAAAACCTTCGCTCTTGCAATAAGTGGGAAATAGGAAGCAATGGTATTGAGATATTACCTCACTTACTTTTTCCGGCTCTATGACTCCTTTATATGAAGCAAAGGTATATCTGCTTAATACTCCGAAGAATTCATCTTTATAGCTATCCCTTATAGGTCCATAAACATCATATGAAATTGGTATATTATGTGCTTTAATCAGTTTGTCTATTGCCTTTAATGAAATTTCTATACCTTTGTCTTTTCTTATTCTTGAAATAAACAACAATTTAAAAGTACTCATTGGATTTGGGACATCCTGCTTTAATATATCTGCTCTATCTTTAAAATTTGGCAGATATACAACGTTATCTGTGCCGGTTAACTCTCTTAAATCCTTTGCCAGTCCTTTAGTCTCTGCAAAAACATAATCTGCTGCTCTTAATGAATCAACAAAAATAGCTCGAAAAAGCTTGTTTAAGTTTTTAGCTTCTTTATAAAGTCCGCCCCCCATTGGTAATAAAGCAAATTTAAAATTTTTTATCAATCTTTTCTTTAATAACAGAATCGGTAAACAAATATACCGACCTCTTTCCGAAGTACTTAAAATTACGTTACTACTGTTATTAAATATAATTCCGAAAAGCACTTTAAAAAGGTCCTTTTTCCAATACAGTGTGTTAATTACATTAACTTCTATTTTCAATCTCTTTAACGTTGAAATTAAGATCATATTCTTTACTCCCGGACCTGAAATTGGAGGTGAGACAGGTCCGATTATTTTAACACCCATTTAGTATCTCCTTATTCAAATTTATGTTAACCTATTTCGCGACTCAAAAAACAGAGCAACTGTTCAATCTCTTTTTTTAAATTGAGCAACGATTCTAAATCACTTGCAATTTGATCTTTCTTTTTTGTTTTTATTTTAACTAAAAAATCAATCAACTTCTCTATGTCAAATTCAAAATTACTATTTGAATTGCATTTAACAAAATACACATAATCCCGATCAGATAGTATTTCACAGTAATCTCCAATATTATCACTCATAATGATTCCTAATCCTGCATTTAGATAATCAATAACTTTAAATGGGGATGAAGTAATGTTCACAATAGAGTTACTTCTTAGAATAATACCAACATCGTAATCTGAAATGCTATTGACCAATTCTTCTTGATTCAGGTTCCTTACCTTCGTAAAGTCTCTAATACTATATTGATCAATAAGCGCAGCTGCCAAGTTATTGTTATCCTCTAATGTGCAAATATAAAACTCAATATTTTCTAGCTGCGAGTGAATATCAGCAATCAATTGAAAAATACTATCTATTTGTTGCCATTTAGAAAAGCCACCCGAGTATACAATTCTTATCGTTGAATCATCACTTTTTTGTGGAAAATATCTTGGACTAAAAGGCAAATAATTATGAACAACTATTGATTTGGAAAAAATGTCCTGATTATAAAAATACTTGGAAATATAATGCAACTGTTGTTTTTTTGATAAAAAGCAAAAACAATCTGAGGCAGCAATAGCCTTTTGTTCTTGATAATCAAGGATCCATTTTTTTATCAGTGAATGATGTTTTAGAAATGACTCTTCAGGTACAATACCTCTTGGTCTAAATAGAATGCTATAATTTTTTCTATTACCAATTATTCTTCTTAAATAAAGAGTATCTTTATTACTAAATGTAATAAAAACTGTACAGTTTTCTTCGTAATTTTTTGTATACTCTGTTAAAGTAGTACGAATCCCAGAATACTCCTGTATATGGAGCGTATTATCTATACACTTTGCTGAATAAAATATATTACAATCAAATTGTACCAAACAAGCAATCAGTGGCTCCATTTGTCTAAATGCCTCTTCCGTACCGCTGGTGGAGTAAAAGAATATATTAAACTCTCTTTTCAAATTATCACCTCTTTTAAACAAAGTTAGTTAAACTAAGTATTACAAAACATTATTTAGAAAAGCATTACATTTTAAAGCATATACGTGCTTACAACAAATAGAATACCTATAAGATAGTATACAATAACAGAGAATGTGAATACTCTCTTATTCCATAAATCAAAATTTCCAATCATCATTAATGCAGTTAACATTAGTTGATATATAGGTATTCTTATTCTGGTCTGTAATGAACCATACTTAACTGAATAAACACCTATCACATACAGCACAATGCCTAATATTGTAAGTATAAAGAATGACTTGTCCTTTCTCCCAATAAATAAAAGTTTATCGTTTCGATTAAGGAGTAAAACTAAGAGAGAAGGAAATATTATGAAGTAACCAATAAAACTTATACCTGCATATAGAAAACCACAGATATACGACATTTTCCAAGATAATGAGAACCCGTTTGTAAAATATTGAATGAACAGACTAAATGAATTATTTGCCAAGAAAACGCTTGGAATACCTTTTATAAAACGGGTAGAAAGTACTTTCCCTACAAGACCCTCATCTGATTTTATAATGTCATATGCATCATCTATACTTAATTCGTGCCTTCCATATTCTGGCCGCGATACGATCAGTCCTTGTATTCCACTATTGGAAGGTAAAGGTATAATATACCAAATTAAAAATGATCCAATAAATGTAAGTAACAGTAAAAATATTCTATACTTAATATTCAATAATTTTGTGATTAAAAAGCTTAGCGTAAGAGCTAATATGATAATTGGTATTAATTCATCTCTAAAGAAAAAAATTAATGCCATATACAATATGCTTAGTGAAAATTTCTTGAGCTTACTTTTATTAGAAAATAGCTCCGTAATAATGAATATTAATAGAACGCTTACTATCCCATCTCTAAAATTCAGAAGAGTACACCAGTAAACATTCAGTAAAAATGCTGTGACTAAGATCCTATTTTTATATGTTCTGATAGAAATATTATACTGAGCTAAGAATAGTATTAATCTAACAAGCGAATACATCCATATCAGTAGATTGTTTAGTCTGATAAATATTGATGCAATGCTAATATCTGCATTAGGTACTAAGGCAAGTGCATTAAAAATCATGTATCCCCAATATTTATAATCTTCATGGATACTTGTCAAGACTTCTGGTGCATCTTCGAATGAAAACGGCCATGATTCTATGAGTGAATCACCCCATTGATAATAAGTTATTGTGTCAGAGCCTTCAAACCAGACATCAAACTGGCAGTAAAGCATAAAAGAATGCAAAAGTACAAGAACAATCCCGACCACAAGTGCAAGATATACTATTAATATTTCATTTCTTTTGAGCTTATTTGCATAATACATGAATACAAAAAACAAAAGTATGAATAAATACATGGTACCTCTTTTCCTTACTGCAATATTGAAAGTATAACTTTTCTCTTATAATCCATGACTTATTCCTGCACAGACTCCAATTCATAATATACCTTTAAACATCATTTCTCTTCGATCTTATATCCATTTGGATCAATCCATATAATTGCTCATTGCCTTAGTCTATTTTTCTAGTACCTTTCTAACTAAATGAATATCTTAATCTAGAATCATGACCCAATAATAACTGATGAGTATTTAACCACATATGGTTTATAAACCTGCCACCTTACCATGTTCAACTTTAATTACTCCAACTTCCCGTTGCAGATCATAGTGCATGCTCGCTGCAAGCTCTTCAAATGTTGCTTGTTCTGAGACACCTTGTGAACTTGCCTTCATAAACAATATCTTAATTGTTTGAAGCATAATGCGCAAATCCAATAAAAAGGAGTAATTCCTTATATAGAGAAGGTCATATCGCAGCTTGTCCTCCGGGGTAGTAGTGTATTTGCCTAGTACCTGGGCAAGACCCGTTATCCCAGCTTTTACAGCTAAGCGATATTCGAAGTCCGGTATATACTGCTTGAATTGGTCAATGAAGAATTGACGCTCAGGTCTAGGTCCCACTATGCTCATATGACCGAAGAGCACATTGAAAAGCTGAGGGAGTTCATCAATTCTGGTTGCTCTCAGAAACCCACCCAGTGGCGTGATCCTGGGATCTTTGTCTGTAGCCAGTACTGGGCCGGTCAGTTTCTCAGCATTCATAACCATAGT
This sequence comes from Calditrichales bacterium MX18-03, assembly GCA_021083345.1. Taxonomy (GTDB): domain Bacteria; phylum Bacillota; class Clostridia; order Lutisporales; family Lutisporaceae; genus JAJGRE01. Next base: position 884,924 of record JAJGRE010000002.1, read on the forward strand.
CCTGAATTTATACAGTCTGAATTCTTTGTTGCCTCTGGTAACCCTATCCTGAGTAAATATCGCTGGTCCTCCATCATAGAGCCTGATCCCTAAATAGGTAAAGATCATGATCGGCAAGGTCAGATAAATACCGGTCAATGAAATGAGAATATCCATTATCCTCTTCCCAATCCGCTGCTCTCTTGACAGCTGAAGCTTCTCAATACAGAATACAGGAATATCGTCAACTTGAGTCAGCTTGGCATTGAATAGAGTGATTTCGAAAAGCTCCGGAACAATAAATATTGTCTTGTCGAAACCCACACAGTGGGAAATGATCGATTCCTTATCTTTGCTGTCAAGCTTGGGACCGATAATAACAACCTCTACCTCATTGATCAAAGAATATACTCTGCTGCTGATCTCACCGCAGATGTATTTTACATTCAAAGATCTTGAATTCGTTCTTATCAATTTTCTGGCAATCTCCTCAGTTTCTCCGTTTTTCCCGATTATAATAGCTGTTTTGGGCTTTCGGAGCACATCGTACAATAGGATGACCATTAGCTTCCATGCTGAAAGATATAGCAGTTGCAGTGCAAAAGCCAATACAAAAATGCTTCTTGAGGAGTTAAATTCCTTATAGAAATAGGTGGCTGCAAACGTGATAATATTAATAAAAATCAAAGACAAGAACACAGAGTAAATCGTCTCAAAGTGCCTTTTTGCCCCACACTTGAATACTCCGTAGACTTGAAAAAAAATCAAGGCCGTTGCAGATATCAAAGCTCCGTATGGTATCCATGGAAATAGCTCCGTATACGACTGCACACTTCCAATAAACAAGTCTCCATTAAGCTGATAAGTGAAAGCAGAGTACAAGCCGAAGTTAACAAGAACAATATCCATCACAACTTGGATGTAATAGAACCATTTATTCTCCTTATTAAAATGATCGTTGGTCATATACTACTCCCCCTGCTTTTCCAGAGATACATATGGCTGAATTATGCGTTATGCTTCTGGTCTGCCTTCAACATTCCCTGCAGCTCTTTTGCTTTCTCTATAATTGCCTGACTGCTGTTCTTCCAATAATCAGCAAACAATGCTGCGAATACGCCAAGCATCAGGCCGAGTACAAGCGCGATTGCCAATATTAGCTTTGCTTTGTCATTTGCTGCTACAACTTCTACAGGGCTAAGCTTCAATATTGCTTTGTTGTAGTACTGTGTCTCATAGTATTCCGATACTGTTTCATTGGTCAAGTTTATCCAGTTCTCCAGCTTCTTCTTGATGCTTTCCATCATGACAAGGACATCTTTTTCTGCTGCTTTCTTCAGTTCGTCCGGAATATTATCTTCTGTGCTGTAGTACTCTATTTCTTTCTTAATATATTCAATCTCGTGCTGCGTGTTAGTCGCAGAAACACCTGAAGACATGGAACGCTCAGCCATTTCATCATAATACGGGTTTCTTTCTTCTGTCTCGATCATGCCACCGGTGGAATTCATAAGTCCGGGAATCATTACGACACTCTTTTCTTGGTTGTTGAAATATTTCTCCATAGTATCTTTAACAATTGCCGCTTCGTCCTGTTTCTTGCCTTTAGTCAACTCATACCTTTTTATGAGATATTCATAGGACTTGATCAGCTTTTCCTTATCCTTGGTCAGTTTGAAAGCACCTATGATTGAGTCCATCTTGTTGATATCGACGTTGTTGACGATATCAACCGACTCCATAATGTCTGCAAAGGCAAGACCGGTTTTCTTAGATCTGAATACACTGTCTTCTCTATTCTTGTCCGACAAATAACTCCTTATGATATCAATTTGATTATGCATCACACTAGAGACTTCCGGATAGTCATACTCTTCATAGTTCAGGGTTCCGATGGCATTAGCCAACACGGATTTGTCACTATAGGAGTCATAAAAATACTCAATATAAGAATCGATGACACTGTTCAGAATCTCCTGTGCTTTACTTTTACTAATGTCTACGTCTTTCGCAATATTAAATGTTACAATGTATTCATTGGGGTAGTATACATAGTCTTCAAGAGCTTTTACATTCTCTTTGCCTGCTTCTATAACCTCTTTTAGTGTTTTGATTTTCTCAACAACGCCTCCCGGCACGACCGGAGTAAACTCAATATTCTTTCGGATGTCATCGGCTGTGATTTTTGAATCTCCCAGATCTATTGATTCAAGTGCCTTGCTTATAACTAACGGCGACTTCAGCTTTCCTATATCAAACCGCTTGCCGTAGGGGTCCAATCCTTTTTCAATTCCATCAAAGTTCAGGGAAATCATAATTTTTGCTACCCCTGTGTATGGGGTTGCAACATATAAGCCGGCATATGACAATACTAGTGAAGCTATCATAATAATCGCTATAAGCTTCTTACCATTTATGAGTGCTTGTATAATCTGCCGTAGGGAAATCATTTCCCCAGTATCTTCATGATGTTCTTCATTTCTCAAAACAACTTCAATCTTCTCAGTCGATGTTAACTTGTCCAAATCTTATACCTCCTGTTATTTTGACTAGGCTATTGTGTTTGCATATATTTCTTGTACATCTCTTGTATCTTCTGAATTTCTTCCTCTGTAAACCTTTCAAAAACCAGCTTCTTGGCCGCTTCCTTCTCTTCTTTTGTAATGCCGCCTCCGGCCATCTTCGTCAAGTTGTCAATATCCTGCTTTGAGAGCTTCCTCAAAATAAGGGTAGCGATCGCTACCTTATCTGCAGCTGTTACGCTTTTCTGAATGTCCGCAAGCTTCTCCTTTGATATCTGTGGCACAGGTGTCGGCTTCGCCGTCGGCTTGGCTGTGGGCTTGGCTGTAGGCTTGGCCGCTGGCTGAGTCGTAGGCTGTTGTGTTCCCGTGCTGCCCTCTATAGGGGTCGGGGCCGCTGAAGGACTCTGCTCCGTTATTGGCACTGGCTCTATTGAAAGCTCAGTGTCAGAAGGTTGCTCCTCTAGATCAGGAAGCAGGAAATCGCCTTGCTCCTCAATGGCTGATATCTGTTTCTCAATAATATAAGCAAAAATCCTGTCTCCTACTTGATATAAGCCAAAGGTTGCAAGTCCTACAAGCAAGACGTTGACTATCACGATCCCGATTATTATCCTTCTAACCTTCATAAGACTCCTCCAAAACATACCAAATAAATCAAATTTAGTCATTTTTATCCATACGTATCGCTAAAGAGAACTTTTTTGACACTACTATTATACCTTTATATGACAGGTTTGTCCATGTTTCGTAAGAATTTGCCACTATGTGAGTTTTGGGAAGAATGTATATTAGCGGTAACAAAAAGGGATACTTGCGTATCCCTGTCGTGCTGCTCTCTAGCGCTTATTCTATTGTAGATCAATCAGCCTTTTCAGCATCGTGATGGCCTCTGCCCGCTGGGCATTCTCCAATGGTGCGAAGCTTTTTTTCTCCCTGCCTGTAATGATGCCATAGCGATACGTAAGCTCTGCACTATCCTTTGCCCATTGTGCAATGGACTTCGCATCGGAGAAATCATTCTGACCGGCTGTAATCTCTGTGCCTTCGAATTCCTTTTGATCCAGCTTCATATACTTCAGGGCTCTGGCCATCATCACTGCCATTTCCTGCCTGGTGATCAGCCTTTCAGGACTAAAGTTCCCCTCTGACCCTAGTATCAGGCCTTCCTTGCTGGCGATGGATATCTCTTTGTAATAGGGTGATGCTTTTGATACATCCTTGAAGCTGGACTCAGCTGCAAGCTCACTTATATTCATGGCCCTGACAAGCCATACCGCGAAGTCTTGCCGGGTAATCTTTTCTGAAGGTCTGAACGTCTGTCCGTCCTGGACTGTGAATACATGCCGTGATGCCATATGCTCTATGGTATCCTTTGCCCAAGTACTATTAATATCGGTAAAGGTCCTATTATATTCAAAAACCGCATATTTGCTGAAGTGGGAGGTCTCGACGGTGATCTTGTCTGATGCCTTATCAACTTTGCCGCCGACATATTTCCATGCCTTGACCTTTTCATCATAGTAATATACGCCTAATGCGTTTTTGTTGACCTTCTTACTATCGAAAGCAAAGCTTAAGCGCACTTTCTCTTTGAACTGCCCTATCTGGCTGCTGCTTTCTTTCGAATCGCTTGTAGTGGTTAAAGTCAGGTCATAGACATTTCCGACCAGCTTCATGCCAGAAGTGTTGCGGCTGACCAGTTCCTGAGCCATCGTACTTTCCAGCGGCTTTGATCTGAAGGATATCCCTTTTGCCAAATCGGATTGAACATTGGTTATAGGCATTTGCAAATCTATATTGTAGGACAGTATGTTCAGGCTGATTTTCTCTTCAACAGCTTTTTTTACAGAAGCCGGAGTCATATTGAGGATAAATTCCTTATCCCTGTGCCTTTCCTCCTGAGGAATTCTGATCTCCACTTCCTTGTCAATGGCGGCGATCAATTCAGGCTGGTTCATATCCAGGAGCTCTTTTGCAAGCTTGTCTGCAGTGCTCATAATCTCATTTACTTTGTTGTTGAATGCCCCTTCATCAACGCTTACACTCAGCGCACCTTCTTTTTCCATGACTACCAGGCTGGAGCCGGGCAAAGCCGATACCTTCTCCATGGTTTCAATTACTTTTTTGCTGCTTTGTTCCTTAGAGACAGCGGGACTCCCAGAGACTGCGCCTGCCAGACCTAAGATATCACTGAGGAGCTTGTTGAAATCCAATTCCTGCGCGACCGGTGGCTGTGTTGGTGTCGGTGGTGATGGCGTTGGCGGCTGTGAAACTAAAGGTGCCTCTGTAGGTGTCGGTGCCGGAGTACTATTCTGTTCTTCTGATTCCTCTGAAGCCATCTCCTTGTCTAAAATTCTGTATTTGTTCATGTAGGCAATGATCTGGCTTTTTTCGGATTCATCCGCCAAATTGTTGATATCCCCTACTAGCGACTCAATCTTATCCTTATATCCCGGCTTATCATACTTGACTTCTGCCTCTTCAAGCAATTCAAGAGCGCTGTCCTGAATGGTCAGGTTGTTGTCGTCATCCACAGACATGATATTGACATCAAACCATGCCTTGTGATATTTGTTAAACGAACGTATATTGGCCATGTTATCTTTCAGCGCTTCCATTATCTCGTCCGCCGTATAGTCACCGTCAGAAGCATACACGCCTATTACCGGCATGCTGCCAATAATCATAACCACTGCTAAAATATAAGCTATCATTTTTTTCATGCAACTAAACATCACAATAACCCCCCATAACTCAAAAGAAAATCCTGCTGCTTTCTTTCCTATTATATCTATTCTAATAGATAAATGTCGATATTACAATCATTTTCCCAAAATCAGAATTGTCAAATAAATCCGGTTCTCGTGGACATTCCTAGGATGCAGGGGGTGCAGCACTGAAGTACATATCCTTAAGATACTGCAAATCATCTGAATCGATTACCTGGTCGTAGTCCAAATCAGCTTGCTTAATCTGCTCCCAATCAGCTGCACCTTCAGCTTTTCCGTAATACTGTGCTATAAAGATCAGATCGTCGATATTGATCACCCAGTCACCGTTCATGTCTCCATACATCGGTGCCAGGCTCAAGTGCGTATAAATACGGCCTACCAACTGGTTCTCATCATAGATATAGACATTGTATTCGCTGAATTCTCCATCGACCGGCAGAGGGAAGCCTCCATCCACGTGCATTTTGACCTGGTTGCTGCCTGCCGGAGCAAATGTAACCGTTTTGTTCTGATTAACTGACCCGGTTTCAAAGTCAGTCATGTATACAACACCAGTCAACCTATCAGCAATCGCACCAATACCTGGTTCGAAAATATCCATATCCTGATTACAATTAGTGGGGTTCAGCATATGCGGGTATGCCATCAGCATTTTGGGCGATATATTGGATGTATTATGGTAAATATCACCGCTCAGATCCTGATCGTCGTATCCAGGTATCACGAGCTTGATCTGGACGGCATCCTGGACGGAGTCGAAAAAATATCCACCGAAGCTGTCGGATGTGACATTCAGCGCTTCCCTGCCAGCGTTCTCGTAATATGCGTACAGGGTTCCATTTGTCAGTGGATTACCAAGCCAGAAGTCATGAAGGTATATGACATGCTGCTTGTCCGTAAATGTAAAATAGGTGATGTCATTGTAGCCGTAATATCCATATTCCACCGGCCCATAGCCGTCTGACATTGAAACACAAGCCAACCGGGGATCAGCCTGATACTGCTCAGGCGTAATCAATTGTACCGGGAAAGTGCCTTCAGCCTTGGGATCAAATCTCAGTTCAGCCAATACTCCATACTCAGAGTCCGTCACAATGCTGCCGCTGAATGTGACTTGCGCCTGCTTCCAGCCAGACTTTCCGACTATATCCGATATATTGAGCGTCCTGGTAATACCCTCTATTTCAGGATCCCAGAAGACCGGGTCATATACGATGTCAGAGGGATATGCAATCTTGAATTCAGCATTACTAAGGTTTGCATCGGTAATGCCCAGCCTCAGCTTCATATACCCTTCCATTCCTATTCTGGAATTGCTGGAATAGGAAAAGTCATCGGGCAATTTTTCTATCGTGTCAATCCACGCATTTGGTGTCTGCAGCTGCTCAGGTTCCTCTGCGTACGCATTCAAAGCTGGGATGAAAGCAATCAGCAGAACCGCTATGAGAAAACAAAGCTTTTTCAGTACCGTTGGTTTATTACCGGTCATTTTTTCCACCATCCTCATATTAGTATCCATGCAGACGTATGACATGTTATAAACTAATTATACAATATTCTGACATTTTATCCAAGTATGTCTATCAATGTCTAATTCATGAGAAAAAAGTAAAACAGCGAAGCTTATGCGCTCCGCTGTGCCATATTACCTCTACCCAAATAAACCTTCGTGGCCACCAGCATCAGGATCAATGAACCTGTAACCAGTAATCCCCCTTCAGGACCAAACTGACCGCCGGTCAGAAGCTTGCTGCCATTTACCGTTGAGACCAGTATTCCTTTGGACACATCCCCGCTGATCGGAAGCCCCATAACGGAGCCCTGCATAAAATTCCAGCTGAAATGTGCCCCGGTGATCAGCCAGAGATCGCTTGTATGGTAATAATACAAGCCATATATCCATCCGATAATAAAAATATTGAGAAGCCCCAGCGCTGAGGTCTGAAACGCATTAATAAAATCAATTCCGGGGTTCATCAGGTGAAGTGCAGAAAAAATCAACGAAGATAACAGAATAGCTTTCCACGGCTTCCAGCCACCCAGGTTTTTGATCAGGTACGCCCTGTTCAAAAGCTCCTCCTGAAAGCCCACCAGCAGCAGCAGGATACAGTCATATACAATCGCAATGCCCAGTCCATTGTCGGAAGGGTTCACCTGCCAGTAGAAGCCTTCGAGCCGGACTGATCCGATCACCAGGCAGGCCACATAGGGTATCAGCATAAAGAATGCCGCTGCCGCTGCCCCAACGAAAAATCTCCTTACGGCACCCATACCGCCTTTCAGCCCCAGCTCAGAAAGCCTGAACTTGTCTATGTATTTTGCAAAAAGCATGATGATCAGGATGAACGCTACCTCAAATTGTATATCCATCAGTCCGATTTCATACAGGCTGTCCAACATATAGTCAAAACCGAAGTGATTGCCTGTTTTTGCTTCAAAAAAGAGCTGCATGCCATAGATGGAAACATAACCGAATATGGAAAAGTAAAAAAAGTAACTAAGCAGCATGATCAACGGATATTTCAGGATCAATCTGAGCCGGTTGTATCTGTTCAAGAATATTCTTCTCAGCATCTACATATCCTCCAACCGGTTATTTTCGATCAGCTCAAATAGCATTTCCACCAGCGCCTTGTCCAGGCTGCCCTTTTCCCCTTCCTCAAACATAATCTCTTTTACCTTAGATAGCTCCATCTTCTTTCTGTATGGGCGATCGGAATACAAAGCATCAAAAACATCTGCAACCGCTACAATACGTGCTTCCATACTGACTGCATCCCCTTCCAGACCATCCGGGTACCCCTTTCCGTTGGGCTTCTCATGGTGATGCCGTATTATATCGATGCATTCACTAAGGCAGTTCAAAGGTTTGCAGATCAGCTCTCCCATGACGGTATGCTTCTGCATTTCCTTGTACTCTTCATCCGTCAGCTTCCCAGGCTTGTTCAGGATGACTTCATTCACCGCCACCTTGCCTATGTCATGGATAATTCCTGCTATTTCAAGGGTCTGCAGCTTCTCTCCGCTCATTCCCAGGTTTTCTCCCAGGGCTTTGCTGATGTTGCCGACGCGCCTGGTATGACCGTCGGTATAGCTGTCCTTGGCCTCAATAACATTGGCCAGAGAAATGATCAGGTTCTGGACGTTGTCCACTTCCTTCTGAAAATCCAGCTTCAGCAGGTCATAAAGCCTCAATATCTCGTTATTGGATTTTTCCAGCTCGATTACCTTCTGCTGCAATTGATCTGTCAGGCTCTTTTTCTCCAGTCCGTTCTGCAGGATCTTGATCAGGCTTTGATTGTCCCAGGGCTTTTCAAGATAGTAATACAGCCCCACTTCGTTAATGCTTTTTATTGCATTTTCCTTGTCTGCATAACCTGTCAGCAGTATTTTGACAGACTCCGGTGCTATCTCCTTCGCTTTTGTAAGGAATTCCAGGCCATTCATTTCCGGCATCATGAAATCTGAAATAATCATGTCAAAACTGGTCTCTTCCATTCTTTTCAGGGCTGCTTCCGGATTGTTTACAGCAACAACCTCATACTTCAGCATAAACTTGATAAGCGTCGCCAGTGTTGTCGTTATCATTGCTTCATCATCTACCAACAATATCGTTCTACCCATACTATACCTCCGATTTATCCGGTTCTGCCGGAAGCTCCACTATAAACTCAGTGCCTATGCCTACTTCACTGTCTGCCCAAATTCTGCCTTGATGCTTTTCTATTATTTTGTAGCATATAGAAAGCCCCAGGCCGGTACCGACACCCACACCCTTTGTGGTAAAGCCGGGTTCAAAGATTTTATCCAGGTTTTCTTTTTTGATTCCGGAGCCGGTATCCCTGATACCGATATATGCCTTTCCATTTTCCAGACGTGTCCTGATGGTGATTACGCCTTCCCCCTTGATCGCCTGGATAGCATTTACGAAGATGTTCAGGAATACCTGGTTCAACTGCTGTGGGAAGCATTTGATCATGGGCAGCTCTGCGTACTCCTTGACAATCTTGATCCTGCCGCCCAACTGGTTGTTGATCAGAATCAAGGTGTTGTCTATACCCTCATAAATATTGACCTTCTGAAACTCTGCTTCATCAAGCCTTGCGAAATTCTTGAGGCTCTTGACGATTTCCATGATCCGCTCCAGCGCCATCTTGTTGACTGATATCATGGAGTTTGCACTCTCCTTGTACATCGCAACCGTGTCTGCGCTTTCCGGTGCAACCATCTGAAGCATCATTTCTTCCATATCGACGTTGGATTTTATTGAGGCCAGGGGCGTGTTGATCTCATGGGCTACACCGGCAACCATTTGACCGATAACAGCCATTTTCTCAGACATGATCAGCTGCTGCTGCGTATCCTGCAGCTCTTTATACCGCTTCTCCAATTCAACCCTGTAATCTTCCAGCTTTATGTTCTTATCATTGATTTCGTTGATAAACTCCCTGTATTGCGTAACATTGCTGATTGTAACGACGCTGCCTGTGACATCCCCGTAACGGTTGATCTCAGAACTGATCATAATCTGGTAATAGAGCTTGGAAGAACCTGTCAATTCTATTTCCGTCCGGAAATCAGCCGTTCCAGTGCTTAGTGCATCCAGAATCCTTTCTTTTGTGACGTACCCGTTTTCAATGTGTTCCTCCAAAATATCCAGATAAGACCTGAAATTCTTGCCGATTTCGATTTCGAACAGCGTGTCGAACATTTTCTCCGATACCGGATTGATGTTCTTTATGACCCCTTGGGAGTCCAGTATCAAAATCCCCTCCTGCATATCGTGTATAACATTTTTTATATTCTCACTGTTAAAGGAGATAAAAGTCCTGAAAGCCGAGATTCTCTCAAGGATGGGGAATATGAGTATGCCGGACACGATGACCAGCCATATGAGAAAGTATAGATAGTCTCCTGCACCCAGTAAGCCTGTTCCCGGCGTCTGTGACATGGACCAATTGTTAAAAAGAAAGATAATGGCAACGTTGCTGAACATAACGGCAAACAATGCCTGCCACAGGTCATAGCGGATAATCCATCCGTATTCCTGCTCTATGAGCTTCAGCAGAGGCTTGTCCGTTCTGCCCTCCCTGAAATATTTGAATGCGACAGTCAGGAAGGTGTAAAGCAGATAGTTGACCAGACTTACCATAAGGATCAGCAAAAAATTCTGAGGGAAGTTGATTTCACCCGGCTTGCCGCCCAGCTGAAAAAACAGCCGCGCCATAATCGCCGTAGGGATCACTTCAACAGACATCCGGTATAGGATGTCCCATATATCGAAGCGGCTTTCCCGTACGGCATTGATGATCAGATATATGGTCATGCCGGTAACGGAGATAAGGATCGCTGCTGCTGCCGGCAAGCTTAATAGCGAGATGAGCAGAATGGATAGGGTAAACCTGTACTTTTTTTCATAGCCGTTATCTGTGATTGAGATTTCGTTCAGTGCAAAAAAGATGAAGATAAAGGTCAGAATCGTTGAGATCAATAGGGTCCTGAAGTCATTTGCAACAATCTGTACGATTTCTCCGAACCCGATGCAAAGCTGTACTATTACAAGCATCGCAGCAAACAGGATAAGGCTCTTTAAGTTTTTGCTGCCTTCCACATAAACACCCCCTATTTTTGTGACTTTCGCGCTTATTTTCCATTTTTCGTGCTATCTCCATTTTAAACGCTGTCAGCTTTTTACACAAGTTAAATGATGAAAAAAAGGGACCCTTGCGGGTCCCTGCTTTAGGTAATCTATTCTGCGTCGTGGTTGAACAGTCTGTAAATGACTGCTGCTGCTTCAGCTCTTGTCAGGTTTCCTTTCGGATCGAAGTTGTTGCCCGGTTTGCCTGTCAACAACTCGTACTTGACTGCTGTTGCGATTCCATCCTGAGCGTATGATGCGATATTGGCCTTATCTTCGAAGCCGGTGTATGCGTCCTTGTTCTTGGCAGCGGCTTCACCATAAACCTTAGTCACTGCTCTGGACAGCATAACTGCCATATCCTGTCTGGATATATTCTGCTTCGGTGCGAACTTGTTGCCTGGTACACCCGTTATGATGCCTGCTTTGACAGCAGATGCCACATAACTGTATGACCAATCTGTGTTCTTCACATCCGTGAAGCTTACTGTTGCCTTATCGTCTACGATGTTCAAGGCTGTTGTGATCATCTTTGCAAACTGCTCTCTGGTGACCAGATCTGTCGGCTTGTATTGCTCATCGCCAACACCATCAATGATACCCTTCGATGCCATGGACTCGATGTTGCCCTTAGCCCAGAAGCTTGATGCAACGTCCTTGAACTTCTTGATGTAGTTCTTTATGATGTACTTACTGAAGTGGTTGGTCTCGAATACAACCTTGCCGTTCTTGTACTTACCGGTCATATTCTTGATGGTGCCGTCATCAGCAAGATAGAGTACCGTGACCGTGTCACTAGATTCACCGGGACCAAGCTCGTACGGAATCTCGATTTCTACCATGCTGTTGAAGCTGGAAACCTGAGTGCTTGTCTGTCCTGATGTAACTCTTGCACTGAAGTCGTAAAGTCTTCCGGTTGTTTCAAGCAGCGCTCTTTGCTCGTCGCTCATGGCGCTTACAGCTGCATCCGTAACCGGTGCCTCATTGACTTCAAGGCTGACCTGTGCCTGCTCACCAGCGGCTGCCACTACATCTGCCGGCAAGAAGTCGGGTCTGACAGCCACTGTAGCTACGCCGGATTGAATGGCCACCTGGTCAACCAAGCCGCTGACACCGCTCAGCAGTGAAGCCGGCATTGCTGCTGCAAGGTTTGTTCCTCCAGTTGCTTCAACCTGGATATCAAGAGTCCTGGGTACAGTACCGATGCCGCTCTGCTGCAGCTGTTGGTTCAATGAACCGACTGTGCTGCTGACTTCCTGTGCTCTTGCTACCAAAGCGGTTGCTGTATTGGCATCAATATTTACATTCGTAGTGGTTCCTGTAGTTGTTCCTTGTACCGACTGTGTCGATACTCTCTGTGCAACTGTGCTTACGAGATTTCTCACATCAGCTGCCACTCTATTGGTAGATGAGCCAAGTGCATCCGACGCATTGGCAATTGAGGATACTGCCGAAACAATGTTTCTGACAGCGCTAACCGCTGTGTTTGTATCTGTAATACTACTGACCAGATTATTGGCCGATCTGACAACCTGTGCCGCATTGGAAACGATCGCTGTCTGTGCCGTTCTGCTGCTGGCAGCAGCCGCAACATTTGTTGCATTGACTACTGAGCTGGCAATCGTGTCAAGTATCTGCAACGCTGTTGTCTGGTTGACATTTGTTGCTCTTGCTGCGTTTTGCGCTACTGTCTGCAAAGCAGCTGATACTTGAGTGGTAATCTGAGTCTGTGCTGTTGTGCTTGTTGTTGTTGCAAGAAGTCTTGATGCATCCCCTATTACATTTGTCAATGCACCATTCATGACTGCAACGTTCTCTGCTGTTGTGACCGTTCTAGCAGCTGCTATGACATTGCTCATGGTCTGAGCTGCTGCTGCTGCGATCTGGTTCCTGACATCTGCAGTCGTAGTCGTGTTTGCAGCCGCTGCAACGACCTGTGACAATGCATTGGCAGTTGTCTGTGCATTTGCTGCAGTTGTTGCCTGGTTCGTACTTACCAAGTTGCTTCCAGCATTTGTAAGTGCTGTAGTAACCTGCTGCGCCTGTGCTGCTGTAATAGGTGTTGTGCTGGATACTGTCGTGGTTATGTTTGCCAGCGCATTAGTGACCGTTGTTGCTGCAGGTCCTGCCGTTGGCCTGGGAGCCAGTGTCGGAGCAGGAGTTGCAGTCGGTATGATAGCAACCGGGGGTTGTGTTGGTCCCTGTGTTGGCTGTCCTGGTGTCGGTTGTCCCGGGGTTGGCTGCCCTGGTGTCGGTTGTCCTGGTGTCGGTTGTCCCGGGGTTGGCTGGGTTGTGCCACCAGTTCCGCCGGTACCACCAGTGCCACCAGTGCCTCCCGGGCCTTGGGTGCCTGGATCTTCTTCTTCGTCGTCGTCGTTGCTTCCAGAGCCTACCGCTTGGAAAGTCGCGGTTGTCACGTTGCTGCCCTCTCCGACGACAACCTTGTATTCACCTGTAGGCGCACTACTAGGCATCGTGAAGGTCTCTGAATAAGCGCCACTGCTTGTTCCTATGACTTTAACATAAAGTATTTGAGAGTCCGGTCTAATTACAGTAAGGACCGGGTTTACTACTGATGTTGTACCGGATATCGTTACATTACTTCCAAGCTGCGTACTTGAAATACTATTGATAGCATCTGCAAAGACAGTAACTGGAAGCATAGAAACAATAAGCAGCACTACGAGCAATATACATATTGGTCTCTTATTCACTATCTCATTCCTCGCTTTCATATGCAGCTGCCTAATTTTCATTAGGCAGCTGCTTATCCAATTGTTTACTGTACTAATTCAGGTGCTGCCAGGTTAACGCCTGTCTGGGTTATGCTGTTGGTCAACTCAGTCAGTATCATAACATTGACACTTGTGCCTGTCTGACCATGGAATATTGCTGAAATTGTTTCGAGTGACTGAATATCCTTTTCAATTGCATTGATTGATACAGGTGTAGAACCGTTCATAAGCTGGAATACGATAACCTCTACGCCTGCATGATCCAACGTATCTGCAACTCTGTTTACGGTCACAGTTGCTTTGACACCACCAGATGTATTCAACGATCCAACCTTTTCGATATCAAACGGATATACTTCCGCCAGATATGCTTTCTCTGTTCTTGTACTTTCAGATAATCCTGTGCTTGTTACTGTGATATAAGCATTGCCTGCAAGCGATCCAAGCTGCGGTACAGAAACGGTTACCGAAGTCTGTCCGGAAGCTACGGTTGCTGTTCCCAAAACTGTTGTACTAGTTGAAGTTGCATATACCTTAACTACATCACCGGCTAGCAAACCTGTCACTGCAATCGTATCTGCTGCACCAACTTTGTTTACGATTGTGATGTTGCCGGCTGCTACCGGATCTGTGGGCTCTGCGATATATGCCTTAGCTGTTCTGGAGCTTTCAAGGTCTATACCTCTCTGTGATGATACATACACTGTTCCTGTCGGTACACCCAACTGTGCTATTGTAACTGTAACAGATGTCTGACCTGCTGCTACTGTTGCTGTTCCCAGTTGAGTTCCGGCAGATGCTGCATCATAGACTCTGATAACATCACCTGCTTGTAAGCCTGTTACTACGACCGTATCGCTTGTGCCTGTCTTATTATTGGTTACTGTGATATTTGCTGCGGCTGGTGCTGTTGTCGCTACCGGCTCTGCAAGGTAGGTCTTTGCTGTTCTATTACTTTCAGCATAGCCTCCGGCATTTGTTACGGTCACATAGACTGTTCCATTTGTTGTTCCCGGTAATGCTGCTGTAACGGTTACATCCGTTTCTCCAGCTGCTACTGTACCAGTGCCTATTGCAGTTCCGCCGGTTGCTACGGTGTATACCTTCACAACATCTCCTGCAGCCAAGCCTGTTACTTCAATAGTGTCTCCTGCGCCTACATTGTTTGTTACTGTTATATTGCCTGCATCAGGCGCTGTTGTCGCTTCTGCCGCATATGCCTTAGCTGTTCTTCCGCTTTCAAGGTCTATACCTCTCTGGGATGATACATATACTGATCCTGTGGGTACACCCAACTGTGCTATTGTAATTGATACAGATGTCTGACCTGCTGCTACTGTTGCTGTTCCCAGCTGAGTTCCGGCAGATGCTGCATCATACACTCTGATAACATCGCCTGCTTGTAAGCCTGTTACTACAACCGTATCATCGTCACCTCTGTTGTTGCTTACTGTGATGTTTGCTGCGGCTGGTGCTGTTGTTGCTACCGGCTCTGCAAGGTAGGTCTTTGCTGTTCTATTACTTTCAGCATAGCCTCCGGCATTTGTTACGGTCACATAGACTGTTCCATTTGTTGTTCCCGGTAATGCTGCTGTAACGGTTACATCCGTTTCTCCAGCTGCTACTGTACCAGTGCCTATTGCAGTTCCACCTGTTGCTACGGTGTATACCTTCACAACATCTCCTGCAGCCAAGCCTGTTACCTCAATAGTGTCTCCTGCACCTACATTGTTTGTTACTGTTATATTGCCTGCATCAGGCGCTGTTGTCGCTTCTGCCGCATATGCCTTAGCTGTTCTTCCGCTTTCAAGGTCTATACCTCTCTGGGATGATACATATACTGATCCTGTGGGTACACCCAACTGTGCTATTGTAATTGATACAGATGTCTGACCTGCTGCTACTGTTGCTGTTCCCAGCTGAGTTCCGGCAGATGCTGCATCATACACTCTGATAACATCGCCTGCTTGTAAGCCTGTTACTACAACCGTATCATCGTCACCTCTGTTGTTGCTTACTGTGATGTTTGCTGCGGCTGGTGCTGTTGTTGCTACCGGCTCTGCCAGGTAAGTCTTTGCTGTTCTATTACTTTCAGCATAGCCTCCGGCATTTGTTACGGTCACATAGACTGTTCCATTTGTTGTTCCCGGTAATGCTGCTGTAACGGTTACATCCGTTTCTCCAGCTGCTACTGTACCAGTGCCTATTGCAGTTCCACCTGTTGCTACGGTGTATACCTTCACAACATCTCCTGCAGCCAAGCCTGTTACCTCAATAGTGTCTCCTGCACCTACATTGTTCGTTACTGTTATATCGCCTGCAGCAGGTGCTGTTGTCGCTTCTGCCGCGTATGTCTTTTCTGTTCTTCCACTTTCAAGGTCAGGGTTTCTTTCTGCGGATACATATACTGATCCTGTCGGTACACCCAACTGTGCTATTGTAATTGTTACAGAAGTTTGACCTGCTGCTACTGTTGCTGTTCCCAATTCAGTTCCGGCAGATGCCGCATCATATACTCTGATAACATCGCCTGCCTGTAAGCCTGTTACTTCAACCGTATCATCGTCACCTCTGTTGTTGGTTACTGTGATATCTGCTTCAGCTGGTGCTGTTGTAGTTTCAGGTTCTGCAATGTAAGCCTTTTCAACTCTTGGTGCGCTTTCCGATCTGCCGCCGGCATTTGTTACTGTTACAAACACACTGCCAGCTGTTGTTCCCAATTGATCTATCGAAACAATAACTGAAGTCTCACCTGCTGCAACTGTGCCTGTCCCTAACTCTGTTCCGCCAGTTACTAAGCTGTATACTATTACTTCGTCACCTGCAAGCAATCCTGTTACTTCAACTGTATCCGGTGTCCCTGATACATTGTTGGTAACCGCAATATTGCCAACAACAGGAGCTTGAGTCTGCTCTGCTGTAAATGATTTTTGTACACGGGTGCTTTCTGCTTTTCCTGTATTCGTCACAGTCACCCATACGTCACCGGCTCCCAAGCCCAACTGTGCGATGTCTACAGTTGCAGATGTCTGGCCAGCTGCGACTGTTGCTGTTCCCAACTCGGCTCCATCAGTTGCTGCATCATAGACTTTTACAACATCTGTTGCAGCTAATCCGGATACAGCCACTGTATCATTCGTTCCTGCATAATTGTTTGTAACTGTGATGTTGTTTACGTTCGGTGCTGTGGATGGAAGCGACATTACCGTTACAACCGGTGCATCTTCCACTACACATACTATTGGAGTCTCTCCCAGTGAAACAGCATATCCATTGCTATTTGCGGGGTTGTATCCTGTAGGAGTATCTGCCTGAGTTGCAAGCTGAATCCCTGTATCACCGGCAGCTATTGCTTTGAACCTAACACTAAAGAGTGTATAAGGTGTTGCTCCTACCACCTTATGAGGATTTTCAACAGCTTCTGTTTCGCCATTAACTGTATACTCAAAACCTGCTGCATCGTACTCTTCTACGGCCTGTTGGTTTGCAACATCGGCATACATAGAAACGTCAATCCATCCATTTGCCAAACTCTGTGCAAATAGATATGCAAATACGCCTGTGCCTGAGTTATAAGCATGTTCGTTTTTTATGACTGCATTTTGCGTTTGAGCTTGTGTTATTGCATTATTGCTGGCATTAACTGGTATTACTTTTGTCTTATCATAGTGAATCGCTACTTGAGCCCCTGAGAAATCAACCGAATTTACGCTTACGTCAATCGTAAAAACGTCACCAACGTAAATCTCATCATCAGAGTAGCTTAGTGTCACAGTCTCGCCTTCGGCATATACCGGCACTACCGTGGAAAATGTCAGAGAAAGAATCAGAATCAAACTGAGAACCTTTTTTAAGTTAAATCTCATTTTTCAATCCCCTTTCTAGTGTTATTAATTAGGTAATACCCATGTTGTATAGTTAGCAGGAGTTCTATTGTAATTGCTGATCAATGCTGACAAATCCGTAATATTCAACATGTTGTCCTTATTTAAATCGTACTCTGCTCTATAATTTGCATTTGGTGATGCAGTGTTATATCTTGAAATCAGAGCTGACAAATCTGTAATATTGATGCTACCGTCATTATTCATATCACCTGGAATCAATGTAATTGGTGTTCCTACTAAAGAAACTGCAACCTCATTGCCGCTTACAGTGATATTGCTAATTGTCCTTACAAGATATCCCGATCTACTCACTTCGATAGAGTATGTCCCGTCAGCAACGTTAGGAATCGTAAATTGGCCGGTAGCATTTGTTGTTACACTGGTAACCGTAGTTGCTCCATTTTTCAGGATGATATTTGTACCTGACTTGTTGCCAGCCATGCAAGTAACATAGCCTGTCAGTCCGCCATTCTGAACATCTTCCTTAATCACAACAGCCAGCGCTTTTGTGTCAGACACAGAATGCTTCATCACAGTTGCATTCAATGTGACAGTCACGTCACCGGAGCCGTTTGCAGGTCTGACTACTGTAACAACACCTGTCTCCACATTGATAGTAACGTTATCACTGTTCTCGCTCCAAACTATTTCTGTTCCGTTTGCACCCACTACAGGCACTGTGAAGCTTTGTGTAACGGAGTCTTTATTATCACCATCTGCAAAATCGAAATCTGTTTCATCAAGTGCATCAATGTCCGCTGCTACTGCTTCAGGATCGGTCATGCTTGTACCTTCATAAATCGGGACCAAATCGCTGTTGGCTGCCAGGAAATCTTTAAATGACTGAACTTCTTCCGGGTTGTCGTTAACAATTATCTGCGCATACATAAGAAGCTTTTCAAAGCTTGAGGCACTAGCAACTTCCCCTACAACCTCATTTATTTTTGCCATAACGGATTCTGCAGCATCAAGCAGTTCAGAAGCTTTTGTATCTACGTTGGAAGGAACGACGCCATTCCTAAAGCGGAATTCTATTTCATCATCGTTTGAGCCATCAAATGCTACAGGACCAACAAATCCATATTCATCATCATATGAGAGTTCAACTGTATCTCTGAGCAATTTGATGACCATCTGCAAGCCTCTGTTATCACCGGGGTCACCTGTAATCTCTCCGTTAATCTTATACCTGATGGTGTCAAATCCACTAATGCCTGTAATATCATACAGACCTTCCAGTACGGCTGTTTCTGCTGCATCCTTTTTCGATCCTGAGAAGCCTACATAAGTCACTAAAGCATTTTCTACGGTAGTAGAGTCAAGCTCAGAAGTAAAATAGCTCATTGCTTCATCAACCAAACCTGAAGCAGTATCCTCATTCGCTCCTTCTGTATCAAGTACTGCCAGTATATTAGTAACGAAGTCGGTTCTAGTTTCATCATCTAGGCTGATTGCTTCCAGAACAAGCTTCTGTAAACCGCTCAATACCGGGTTAAGGACACTGATGTAACCATTTTTCAGTACTGTGGGTATTTCAGCTGTTCCACTCTCTCCGGAGGCAGCTTGTAAAAGAGGCTTTACTGAATCTCCGTCTGGCATGTGAGTGATCTCGACTATGGAGTAATTGATTGGCTCATTACCTGTCAAACTAAACGTAAGGTTGCATACAGTATCTGTATCCCAGCTTCCTTCGGTATTCGTGAAAGCTATACCTATGCTCCCTGTTGTGTTCGCAGTCTCAATACTGCCGAGTTCCAAGGTAATTGTATCCGTGTTCCCGCTTGTAACTTCTTCCAGTTCCATATCATCATTATCATAGACAATTAAAAATTGCCCTCCTATTGCACTCTGCGGGTTGCTTACTTTGACCGGAACTACAAAACTTGATTCGCTGGTTATATCAGAAACACTTTCAATGAACAACTCTGCTGTCCCAGCAGCATGTACAGTTTCTGGCATAACAGTGAAGCATGCTGTTATTGCAAGCAGTAATGCAAGAGAGATAGCTAACAGCCTGTTTCGAAAAATCATATCGTGACCCCCTTATCTAATATTTATTGAGTCCGCATATAAGGCGTATAGCTACACCTTATATGCGGTTACTTAGGTTATTGATTGTCTTCAACAGGGAAATGTTCAAGATTTCCAACTAAATGCATCAGAATCTGAGTTGCATCCAGAGCGTTAGTCTGCCCATCCCCGCTAACATCTCCGGTAAGCAATTGACTGTCGCTCAATGTTGACAATCCCACTTCGTTTCTCAGTATCAGTGCAGCATCACCAGCTGTCACTGTACCGTCACCATCAACATCTCCGTATAGAGGAATTACCATGACTTCGCCAGCGACAGATCCAGGCACAAATGTATCGGTTGCATTATTCAAGCGTAATGAACTGAAATTAATGTTCATAACACTACCTAACGCTGCAGAAGAATTAATGGTGTATCTGATTCTGCATATTTCAACATCTCCAAATATTCCCACATCATCTGCAAACGAGAGCTTGATTGTCTTGGTGTTCGTATCTATGTTTCGTGTCTTTGTAAAGCCCGCCAGTGCTGCTCCCCACGATATATCGCTTGTAGCAATCGGCGCTGCAATCGAATCGTTGTACGGCAACCAGAGTGTACCTCCTCTGACATCTGTGACATCGTTAGCTGTAATAACAATCTCTACTGCAGATCCGGGCAAGCCTTTTCCTTTGCTGATTGTCATCACAGAACCGCTTTGTATTATTGTAAATTCGGCATCTGATGCCAGCACCTCACCTGCAGGTCTGTCTGATCCGGTATCCGCCTTGACTCTTACCTGTACATAGCCTGACGGTTTCTCTACATTTCCGATGTTTATCGTAAAGCTTGTACATGTCTCCCATTCACCTATACCATTGTCCAGATTATACTCATAGTCTGTAGCATTGGGATATTCCGGATTTGCAGTGAATGCAAATGTGTCTGCTTCATCATCCACTATCGGTTCTGTCGGTGCTGCAGGCTGAGGTACAAACATCGTAAACGCCGCTGCCGATGCCAACACCATCCCTGCAGGCCTGCTTGAACCGGTATCCGCCTTGACTCTCACTTGTACATAGCCCGATGGTATCGCTACGTTTCCAACGCTTATCGTGAAGCTTGAGCATGTCTCCCATTCACCTATACCATTGTCTAAATTATACTCATAATCTGTAGCGTCGGGGTATTCCGGATTTGCGGTGAATGCAAACGTGTCATCCGTATCATCCACTATTGGTTCTGTCGGTGCTGCAGGCTGCGGTACATACATCGTAAATGCTGTTTCCGATGCCAGCGCGTTACCAAACGGTCTGCCCGAACCTGAATCCGCCTTAACTCTGACCTTCAGCTGTCCTGCGGGTATTGCGATATTGCCTACAGTGAAGGTTATGTTGTTGTCTGCCTTGGCTGCGCCTGCCGGGAGGGGATTCCATGACCCGGCGACACCGCCGCTGATGCTGTATTCATAGTCTCCGATATTGGCAAACAACGGGTTCACAACAAAGGTGAAGATATCTGCCATATCATTTTCTGCTCCACCTGCCGGTGCCGTCGGTGCGGCTGGAGTCGGCTGCTGCTCGCCTGCCTTGAAGTCGATTCCCCTCTTGCCGATGACCTCCGTACCATCATCTATCCTGAATTCATGGATGCCGCTGCTTATCGGGCTGTTGTAAGTATAAACCATTCCCTCCGCGCTGGCTGCGTTTACATTGGCTAACAGCACTTCATCCATATAGAATGCGTAGCTCTTGCCTGCTTCAAGGTTCCAGCCCTTGATCGTAAACGGATAGCTTGCCAAGCCGCCGGTCGGGTTGCTGGTGTAAATGTCAAACACTCTTGGTTGATCGGTTACCTCAATCTCTATGTCGTAGGTGCCAAGGATCTGGTACTCGTTACCGGATTGATCCTCTCGATATACGACGACACCCATCCAGGTTTTCTGAGCAGGCAGCGGTTCGTCAAACTTGACTGCCAGGTTTCCTCTTCCCGGCTTTCCTACATAGGGTTCTACCACTGCACTGACACTGTTCCATTTTGTACCGGTTTCGTAATCTTCCAGCTCAACTCTGAAGCTGTCACCGGCCTGTATCTGGCCGATATTGTAAAGCTCAATATTTAACTGATGCGCTTTATCCGGAGCATTTGCACCGTTCAGTCCGTCCAGAACCAAGTTGGTGCCGAAGAACTTCGGATAAACTCTTGCATCCGTATAGAGCTGATCGGTTACTTCAATCTCTTTAGCAAACGGAGGTCCAAGCACTTCGATAACTCCATGGGTGTCTTTGTCTTTGAACACTACCTGGTATCTTCCTATCGTCAGGTCGTCTCCGTTATCATAAACGCCCATGCGGACTTTTACTGTTTCACCGTACTCCATGTCCGGGAATACGCCAAGCTCAATGTCACCCAGTGTATCACCGACTTTGGTATTGAGCCCGTCGAGCTTCACCAGCTCGGCATACGCATTGGATAATGCCTCCAGCTTGAAGCCTTGAATTGTAATATCAAGGTAATCTTCATACTGCCTGAAGTACTTTGTCCTCATCCATTCTGCTCTGGGCTCGTTACTCCATACCACTACATGGGATTTGGCTATTTCGTCGCCGTCTCTGAGGATCTTTACATCGTAATCTCCCAGATCCAAACCGATCGGCAATTCCAGTCCCAATTTATCATCAGCTACATCTGTTATCCCATAGGGTCCATGCTCAGTTGCTTGGACTCCCTCGTTGTTGTACGGACCAACCAGCTTGAATTCCAGTCCGGTATCACCCTGTGACCAGAGATTCTCCTCTTTCTCATAGACATCCCTTACTGCTTCCGCAGCCGAATAGCCTTCGAAGAGGTAGTACGGTTTAATCCCCACCCATGGGGTGTTGTACCAAAGCTTGAAGCCCTCTCTGCCTACTTCCTCGTTGTTCTTGAATATCTTGAAGTCATAGTAGCCTTCCGGCGCTCCGCCCGCTGCGTTCATAACAAATTCCAACTCGTACTCACTGACGTATGTGAGGGTCGCATCTCTATCCGCTACATCGCCGGGCATTCTGTAAGCAATCGTATACACATCATCACTGTCAAAATTGACACCTCTGACCGTTATGACGTAGCTCGTTTCCCTGGCCTGAGTAACATTCGGTGAGACCTCGTTGACCGCAGTATACTCGGTAACCTCCATATGCCTCATTCCGCTGCCGGGTATTTCAGACCATTCATTATCATCCATAAAGAAGTCACCATCTAAGTCGAACCATTTATAGACCTCAATCCGCAGATGCTTCTCACCTGTCGGCACCGGTCCGGGGAAGTTCACCAAGAATTCACCGTTACCGTCTTCATTCCAGTTCATGCTGGATGCATTCTGGGATTTAAGCACCGCATTGCTGTCTTCGTCTACAAGATCCACCCTTATCGTTGAGTTGTTCAGCGTGGAGAGATTCTCCATTCCCATCTTTAAAGTGAAGCCTGCAGGACTTCCTGACTTGACAAACCTCGGATTATACCATCCGCTTAGGAAGCTGTCTGTCGACGTACTCAATATGGGCAGGAAGTCATAGTAATCCATAACCTCGTCGTCTGAAGTAACAGCCGTTCCCTTAGTATCAATATAGCGTATCCGGTAATCACCAGAAGCAATACCGCCATCATCAACGGCTTTGAACCAGATTTCCATCCATTTGCCGTCTTCATTGGGGAATATTCCGTAGTCCTCTTCTTCGCCCTCTACCATTGTAGTGGCAACCACTGCTCCTGCACCTTCGTTGGCTACCAGCTCCGCTTCAATATTCGTCAGCATACCCAGCTTAGTGCCCTGGACTCCCACTGAGAAGTCCGTTTCTCCCGGGTGCAGCGCGAAGGGATGCGTGATTTCAAACAATGCCGGTTTTTCATAGACAATTTTGAAATCACCGTGTGCCACGCAGTTCCCGTTCCTGAAGATGTCAATCCAGTAGTTGTCGGGGCTCAAACCCAATGGCAATGCAAACTGCAATTCTTCTGACGCATTGACAGATGCCGGTCCTGAACCCATCTCGTCCTTGTCAAGGTAAATCTTGTAGGAAAGATTCGAATCGCCGACTTCCCAGAGGTTTACGCCTTCCGGCTCGTTGACGCTGATGGTTGCCTCGACTGCAGTGTAGCCTGCATCCTTGGGATCCGGATTGAATTTGACCCAATGAACTTCAGACCAAAGATCGAAGCCTCTGCTGCCAAGCTCTTTGCCATCCTCATATATGGTAAACTCATAATGTCCTTCTGGCAGGCCTGTTGCTGGAACACCCTTTGTTTGATCAAGCATAAAGGTCATCTGCTTAGCAGTAATATCATCAGGGTCAATGGTATATTCCACTTCATCTTCCAAGCTATACCTTATCTTGTATTGCTTCGTGCTATCGAAATTCACACCATCTATCGTCAGGGTGTAGCTTGTTTCACCTGCCCGCTTGGGATCAACATATATATCATTCAATGCAGCCATGTATGTAACGTCAATGTGGCGTCTTCCGCTGCCTAGCACTGGTGTCCAGATATCGTTATTGTCCAGGTCCTTGCCGATGCTCTTCAAAACCTCCACCTGCAGCCGTGTCTCTTTATCGATCACAGGTCCGACAAACCATCCCTTGATTTCGCCTCTTCCATCGTCGTAGCTCTGCTTGGTGATACCTGCGCCCGAGACCTCATATCTGACGACTCCGTCATTATCCCGGAGCTTGATCATCAATGGCGTCTCCATGATCGGAGCGATATTCTCAACGCCCAGTTTCACCTCAAAGTTACCCAAATCGCCGGCGCTCAGGCACCATGGGTTAACCCACCCGGACAGGAATTCGCCCGTCTCGGTATGCAGTGACTGCAGCATGCTGCGATATTCAATGGTCGAACCGTCAGTGTTCACAAATCTTATGTCGAAGCTCCCTGCCGGAATACCCGTATCGGATGTCGCTCTGAATCTGACATCCATCCAGCGGTTATCCGACTCCGGATATATTCCGGTCCAGTCATCGCCTTCGACATACTCAGCTTTTGCCACTACGGTATCCGTATCGGCAATAACAAGCTCAGCTCTGGCATCTGCCAGCATACCCAACTTGTAGCCGCTGATGCCGACGGAGATCTCTTCCTCTCCTTCATGCAGCGCAAACGGATGCGTGATATCCAGCAGTACCGGCTTGGTGGAATTCTCCCACCGTACTTCCAGTCTGGCTTCGCCTACAAAAGCTTCGCCGTCAAAGAATGTGAAGTCATATGTGCCTTCCGGCAAGCCCTCGGCGGGTACGCCTTCAGAACTCCCGAAGGTGAATGCAAGTGCATCGCTTGTAACATTAGCCGGATCTATAGTAATTATCCTGTGATCATCGTTTTCATCGTCCCAGGGCAGCTTGTACTCAGCCCTGTAGGATCCGTTCCCATCCAGGTTCCAGCCTTCTGCAACCAGTTCGTATGAATTGTAGCCGGGTATTGCCTCCCTGCTGATTTCATGAATGCCGTAGACTGTCGGATAAGATGTCGCAGCCACATGGTAGAAATTGCTTCCTTGTACTTCCGCCTCATATGAGCCGTCGTTATTCATATCTGCCGATATGGCTAAACGCATCCAGGCTTTGTCTTCGCCTTCTTCAGGATAAGGCAGCGAGGCACTTGTAAAGTGCGGATGTACGTAGCCGCTGATCTCATCCTCAATCCAAATATCCTGACTGTTTGCAGGCACTTCTGCCTCAATGGTCTGAACGACGCCATCCTCTTCATATTCAAGTACAACCTTAAGATTATAGCCCATCAACGATTGCATATTGTTCAGCCGTATCTTCAGATCGAAGTCGGTTGCACCAGACTTCTGTATCCACGAGTCTATATAGCCCTCTATGTACGGCGCATACGTAGCGGTGACAACAACGCCTGTCGCCCAGTCGTAGATTATCTCTTCATTATTTATTACTTCATATATCTTCAGCTTGAATGTTCCTTCAGGAATGCCGTCCGGGTCGACGGAGTAGAAATTGATCCGTGCCTCATGTCCTTCATCCCAGATACCTGCCCAGCCATCCTCGGGATCGTGCAGGAAGCCTCTGGCAACAGTATCCACGCCGTCCATGGTGACCAGATCGATCATTTTCTCTTCCAGACCTCCAAGGAGGTCTCCTCTCAAGCCTATTCCGAACCGCTTATATTCGGGATTGACTGCATAGGGATAAGCCAAGCGCCTTATGACGGTGCCCTGCGGCTCATCGCTTATATTTATTGCCAGGTCTGATCCGCTCAGATTCACATTATGTACTTCTTGCGTTACGGTATCCAAAGTCCTCATGTTCACCTTGTCGGAATAAGCTTGGATGACCGTGTTCAAAGGGCTTGTCCCGTCTATGACATGGAACTTGAACCTTGCCAGCAATGCATCGTCTGCAAGGTTGTATGTATTGTTGCCAAGCATGGTAGTCGTGTATTTAATAATACCGTCATTAACAGGCGTGCCTATGTAATCAACCTGATTCATAAAAGTGGTTTCTGTCGCCTGGCTGTTGTTTTCCAGCGTGACTAAATCAATAGCGCTGATTGCCAGCTCAGGATTATCCAGGTACACAGCCTCAACCACGCTTGGAGTGCTGCTGTCCGCATCGACTACCTCCAATACATCCGGGTTGAAATGGAACCACAGGTCTGCTGCATAGAATCCATCGACAGCAGTTGTCCTGACATCCACGGTGAAGTAGCCTCCCTCATCGATAGCGCTGGCAGTCATACTAAGGTTCGCAGTCACCGATGCATTTGCAAATGCATTCAACGGCAGCATACCGAACAGCATGACCAATGCTATGAATATCGACAAGACTCGCTTGTTTCTCATATTCTCCCTCCTTCGACTTGAATATCCCTAAATGGCAAAAAATGACACACCCAGCTTAATATACTAATAGCTACATTATAGCAAAATATTAGACATTTTGTAACCCGTTTGTGTTAAAATAATGTTACAACTTTCCATCGACAAAATTCGCATATGCTATTGGAGGTGCTTGCTTGTGGCAGATTTGAGCCGCATTTTTCTGTGGTGGTTATATATTCTATTGATGGGTGCTGTTTTCCTTCCTTTTTCGACAAAACTATTCAGGAAGTTTCTGGATGGCGGATATATTTTTTCCAAGCCTTTGGGGATGGCTGCGGCAAGCTATGCCGTATGGGCTCTTTCCGCCATGCGGATCCTGCCGTTCAACCGCTATGCCATCTTTCTCATTTTACTTGCCATTGCAGGTGTTTCCGCTGTTTCAAAGGGCATCAGCCGCTGGAAAGCCTTCTGGTCGGAATATAAACGCATTATTATAATAGAAGAAATCCTTTTTTTGCTATTGCTGTCGTTCTGGAGCTATGTGCGGGGGCTTCAGCCGGATCTCATCGGCCTGGAGAAGTTTATGGATTTCGGATTTGTCAATGCCATGCTCCGTGCTGATGTGATGCCTGCCGTCGACATGTGGCTGTCAGGAAGAGGCATCAATTACTACTATTTCGGGCAATTCATCTGCGCCTTCATGATCAAGCTCAGCGGCATTGAGGCTTCCTCTGCCTACAACCTCATGCTTTCAACCATTTTTGCCCTTGCCTTCATGCTTTCTTTCTCCCTGGCCGCGGCCATACTCCATAACACCGGCAGGTTCAGCCTCAGGAAGATTCTGATCGGCGCAGCTGTGTCCGCCTGCCTGCTTACCTTCAGCGGGAACCTCCATACCTTCATTTACGCCTATGCCAAGCCGGCACTGCCGGGCAATACTGCCACCGTCAGCTATTTTTATCCTGATTCCACCCGTTATATCGGCTATGATCCGCCCACAGATGACAAAACCATCCATGAGTTTCCTTTCTATTCCTTTGTGGTAGCCGATCTGCACGGCCATGTATCGGATATCCCGTTTGTACTGACTGTTCTGGCAATCCTGTATGCCTATCATATATCGCAGGTCACAGTCAAGAAAACCATGGTTTTCAATCATGCAAACTTCTTTGTAGCTTTCCTGCTGAGCATTATGTACATGACCAATGCCTGGGATTATCCCATCTATCTCACAGTGGCCTTGGCCGTATACCTTTTTAAAAACGCTTCGGAGTCAAAGACCCTGAAAACCGGCGTCAGCTGTACTGTCAAGCAGTTTCTGGCAACGATACTGACTTCCCAGCTTCTCATGATGCCTTTCACCTTTAATTTTGAGAATTTCACGGAAGGTGTCGGTCTTGCCTTTTACAGGACGCCCCTTTACCAATTGCTGGTCCTTTGGGGTTCACAGCTCTTTTTTGCGGTAAGCTTGATTCTCCTGCTTGTGCGGCTGGGCATCACCTATGTGGGAAAGCTTGACAAGAAGCAAAAGAATCCGGCGGCTATCATCACCAACCTTCTGAAAAGCTATGATGCCGGGTCCCAGTACGCTTTCATCCTTGCAGCATGTGCTATCGGGCTTGTCCTGATGCCGGAAGTGATTTATGTCAAGGACATCTATACCAAGGGCTATCATCGCGCCAATACCATGTTCAAGCTGACTTACCAGGCATTCATTATGTTCTCCGTTATGTCCGGTTACGCTTTTACTGCCGTACCCTGTGCAGCATCAAAGAGATGGACCCGGAGCCTGCTGCAGGCCGCTTTTCTTGTCATGATCATTCTCCCGCTCCTGTTTCCGTATTGGGCGGTAAAAGGGTATTATACAAGCTTAAGCCCTTCCAATTATAAAGGGCTGTACGGGCTGAACTATCTGAACGAAAAATATCCCGGGGATGCCGAAGCTGTAAAGTGGCTGAATGAGTATGTCAAAGGGCAGCCGGTGCTTCTGGAGGCTGACGGCGACAGCTATTCGGATTACGGACGCATTTCGGCGGCTACAGGCCTCCCTACCGTGCTGGGCTGGTATGTCCATGAGTGGCTGTGGCGGGGCAGCTTTGAGGAACCGGAGATAAGGAAGGCGGATGTGGCCAGAATTTATGAATCGGAGGATGGAACGCTGACAAGCAATCTGATAGCCAAGTATAATATCAGATATATCTATATCGGGGATATGGAGCGTCTGAGATTTCCAAAGCTGCAGACAGCCAAGCTGCTTTCACTGGGAAAAACAGTGTACTCGGCAGGCCCGGTTCAAATCATAGAAATAGCAGGACAGTGAGTCCTGCTATCTTTTCATTATGAGCTCCGCAACCGCCAAACCATCCCGGACGGCGTAGTTCACACCACGGTCCTCAGGATAGATGTTGCACATGCTGGCCGTATAGAGATTCTCAACCGGTGTTTGAAAACCGGGCTTGACTGCTGAGTACCCGCAGGTGATGACAGGCTGTGCATATTCATCCCTGAAGGTATAGACCTTTTGGATATCCGCTTCATTAAATCCGGGATTGATTTTAAAGAGGTGCGGTAAATAAGCTTCGAGCAATGCTTCGTCGCTCATCCGGTAGCAGGGGTCTGTATTGTACAAGTAGTTTGAGATATAGAGAATATGCTTATCATGGTACAAACTTTTATCTAAAAGGTTGGTGTGTTCGATCAGCCCCCCGAAGGGGATGGATGCATCTCCGATATTCAGCCAATAGAAAGGGCTGAATTTTTTATTGAGAATCAGCACGCTGCACACGACAGAGGTATAACGTATATCCTGCAGCTTCTCCGAATAATCTTTCGGCAGGCAGGTTTTACCAAGCTCCAGAAACCTGGGCAGAGGCACTGTACTGATTACTATGTCAAGCCTATGCTCTCCTTGACTGGATTCCAGCACTAACCCACTGCTGTCCTTCTTTATGGAATCGACACTGCAACGAAGCTTCAACTTCACGCCCCGCTCTTTCAAGATCTCTTGCAGTCTATCCAACAGCACCTGGCTGCTGCCTTTAATATAGCCCAGAGCCTCTTTGCCTGCTTCCTTCGAAGTACCACGCAGCTTGATCTTGCCCCACATCCAGGCCATGGAGATCTCCCGGTAATGCTCTCCAAACTTCGTTATCAAAAGCGGCTTCCATATTTTCTCGAAAGCATTGTCTCCGGCGTGCTTCCTAAGCCATGCTTCGGCGGTAACATTCTCCAGCGCCTGCCAGGAATCCCCCCTCATCAACCGAAGCACGGACAGGCCGAAACGGAATTTATCCAAAAGGCTCAAGGGTTCAAAATTCAGGAGCGACATTGGCGTTCCGAAAGCATAGCTCCTGCCGTCCGAGAAAAATCCCATTCTGCTCTCCAGCCACTCAACCTGCGCTGTAAGCCCCAATGCCTCAAGCAGCTGCATCAAATGCCTGTCGGATTTGAAAAAGTGGTGGTAGTACTTTTCCAGCGCCACCCCATCAAGCAGAAAAGAACCGGCAATACCGCCAATCTCAGGGGCTGCCTCAAAAATTTCTATCTCATGCCGGGTCTTGCTTAGTTCATAAGCGGCCGCCAAACCGGTTATGCCGGCACCAATAATTCCGATTCGCATATTATCATCCCTCTAATCTATCAGCTTCGAAACTTTGATCTGGTTCATCAGGATCACATAAACCCCGATAAAAATAGTATAAAGATTCATCACCAGATGATTCACGGTTGATACGATGGCGCCCGCCTCCTTACTGAAGCCGAAAAGCGACAGCAGGATGACCATGGTCCCCTCGAATACTCCGATTCCCCCAGGTGTCACCGGTACAATCTTAGCCAGCGTTGCAAACAGTGTTGTAAAAACGATGACGATCAGATCCAGCTGCTGCCCGAGCGCTTGAAAAACCATTACAGCTACAATGCCTTCCAGCAGCCATATGACTGCCGAGCAGAGCGATAGGCTCAGAAAGCTCTTTTTTTCCTTAAATGTGCCGGCAAAGCCGTCCAGTAATGCCCGAAGCAACCGCTTGATCCGCTCATCCTTCAGCCTATCCAACAGTCCCCGCCGGGTCATCAACACTTCCAGAACCACAAGTACTGCAAGCAAGGCAATAATACCCAACACGAACAAGTTGTAGAACCACCGTGTCAGCCGTACGCCTGTCAATATGTAGATACTGCAAGCCAGTATTACAATATAGACACCAATGACATCAAACACCCTGTCCAAAAAAACGGAGGGCAGGGTATCCGAATAACTGCAGCCGTATTTCTTTTTTAAAAAATAGGATCTGCCCACATCGCCGATCTTGGCCGGGAGCAGTATGTTCAAGCTGTTGCCCAGGTTGTAGGCAAAAAAAGCGTCCGTCAGGCGGACCGATATGCTGTTTTTCCCCAGGATGGCCTTCCACCGGTATGCCCTCAGCAAAACCTCCAAAGTATAGACCACAATAGAAAGCAGAATCCACCCATAATCCATGGCCGTCAGATACTTTGGGATGTTGCTGAAACCCGCCCGGCTGAGCACGGCATACATCAGGACTGCAGCCAGGACTGCACCTGTCACAGTCGTCAGCAGCTTACTACGTTTCATCAAAGTTAATTTCCTTTTCTATAATATAAAGTGGTCTGTCCTTATTCTCGTCATACATCCGGGCAATGTATTCACCCAATATCCCGATGGATATGAGCTGCACGCCGCCCAGGAAAGTCACCGTTGTCATAATGGAGGCCCATCCGGTCACAAGATTCCTTCCGCCCAATATCCTGTAAAGTATGGAGTATACGAAGACTGCAAATGCACAAATCACGGTAAAAAAGCCCAGGTATTGCGCCAGTTTCAGCGGCTTGGGCGAAAAGGAAATGATGCCGTCGAAGCCCAGCTTCAGCATCTTTTTGAAGGGGTACTTGGTCTCGCCTGCCAGCCGTTCATCCCGCTCGTACTCGATAGGCGTCTGGCTGAAGCCGGCCCATGCCACCATACCCCTCAGGAACCGGTTTTTTTCCCGCATGGACCTCAGTACATCGGCCACTTTACGGTCTATCAGCCTGAAATCTCCCGTATCCAAAGGAATGCGGGTGTCGGACAGCTTATCCAGCAGCCTGTAAAAAAGGCCTGCCGTAAAAAGCTTGAAGAAGCTTTCGCCTTTTCTCTTCTTTCTCTTGGCATAGACCACCGCATAGCCTTGCTGCCACAGCTTCAGCATCTCCGGGATCAGCTCAGGCGGATCCTGCAGGTCTGCATCGATGATGACCACAGCATCCCCCTCAGCCCTATCGATTCCGGCTGTCACAGCCACTTGGTGCCCGAAGTTCCGCGAAAAACTGATCACCTTCACGCTGCGGTCTTGGGCGGCAATGGCTTGCAATATCTCAGGCGTCCTGTCCCTGCTGCCGTCGTCTACAAAAATCAGCTCATAGGAAAAACCGCTGCCCTCCATTACGGCTTTCAGCCGATGGTAGCATACTTGCGCCACAGCTTCCTCATAATACATGGGTACAACCACGGAAATCAACTTCTTCTCCACACTATCCACCTCAAAAAGAAATGCGTCTGAGACGCATTTTTGTTAATCAATTCTATAGATCCACGATGACGGTATCGGCACTGATGCCTTCCAGCCCTTCCGTTCCGATAATGATCAGGTTGGTGCCTTCCTTGATACTCATAATATCCACAGGCGAAAGCTTTTTATCCACGATTTTGGCATTTCCGGCAAATACTTTTTTCTCCACATAGTTTTTGCCCATTGCGTTGTACTCGCTGATCGTAATGATCTTCAACTCCGCATTGACAAACTTGACAGCACCTTTTGTATCAATTGACACTGCGGCTATTTCATTCACGATGGTAACCTTTACGACTTCTTCGTCGATAATCTGGACATCTACCAGCATTCCGGGTCTTAAGCCGTATACATCATTGACAGTTCCCGCGACTTCAATCGTCTTTGCGGTATAATAGGCTGACTGCAGATCACCTGCTGTCGTCAGGACAAGCTTTGGCGTTGTCGTTCTGCTGTAAGTTATGGACTCGATGACGCCCTTTTCATTGGTCTCAATTCCATCGGCATTGACTTCCAGCAGTTCATCATAGGAGGAGGTCAGCAGCAGCTTGTTCCCTTTGTTCAGGTCCTGCCAGCCTGCTACCTTTCCGTCCTTTACCACTACCGTTCTGGTTGTAATGGTATAGTTCTTGATTTCGCCCTTATGGGTCTTCATAGTGAGGACGGTTTTGTCAGTGGTGTCGATTTCCATCAGCTCACCCACCATCTTCCTCACTTTACTTTCAGCGATAATCTTCGTTATTACATTATTATTCAGATACAGGTTCGCCACGTCATCCTTTTTCAGCTTATAATAGTTTACCTGCGCCCCATCCAGGGAACAGACCACGCTTTCAGATACCCTGTATACTTTTTTTGTCAAGGTGCCTGCAGCATCCTTTACAGAGACAGCCAGGTTTCCATACTCGGCAATAACCTCTTCCACATATCCCGTGATATCAGGTGCTCCTTCACTCTCTATTGAAATAGCAGGTGTATCGGCAGCAGTATCGGTAGCTGTATTGGAGCCAATGCTTGTACCGGTGCTGCTGTCCTGGCTGCTGCCCGATCCGGCATTATTATCCTGGACGACGCTTGTATCTTCAGTTGTACCGGTTCCTGCCCCACCGCCCAGTTTTTCTTTCTGAAACTGCGTGTTGGAGATGTCCAGCATTTTGGCAAAGGTTTCTCTTGTAAGCATCGCGTCGGGATTCAGCTTGCCGTTGGCATCGCCCTTTTCTCCGATTACACCGATATCAATGAGGTACTTCACATATGGTTTGTAAGCCGTGGGAATAAACAATACATCGGTAAAAGCAGGCAGGATGGTAGGCGGCATATTGGCTTTCACGGTAATCCCAAAGGCTTTTCCCAAATACATGCATACATCTTTTTTCTTGGCATAGGGACTATCCTGAAAAGCACTGATGTCATAATCCGTTATGACATTCTTTTCAAGGCAGAGCGCAACTTCGCCCCTTATGTTTTCCGGTACATTGAACTTATCCAATATTCTGTCCTTGTATTTTGCCTTCAGTGCATCCAGGTCGGCCTTGTACACAGCATTCATCATTCTGCCGATACCGACGATAGCGTCGTAGTTCCTGGTGTTTTCAGCAGGCTTGAACAAACCGTCGGCTGCAGCATCCATCAGACCTTTCTCGTATACACTGGCAATATTCTGTTTTGCCCAGCTCTTATCTATATCAGTCAACTGTGTTGCATTCAAATCGCCATATGCCGTACAGGTTACCGCAAAGCTCAGGACTGTCATAATAACTGCTGCTTTTAATCCTTTTCTCTTTTTCATTAGTATCCTCCTTATTATTATATCCATGTTCCCACAAATGACTCTTATGTATCTAAGACGAACATAATTGTCCATATGTATTATTCTTTAGAATTTGCGTAATTCCTGCTTTATACTGTTAAATTTGGTGGAAAAATTCGCTTCTGTAACATTCTCTTAATATTCTGGCAGGAACTCTCAGCACGATCCGCCGTCCAATCAGATATACAAAGGTTTTGAGAAATCAGACCAAAAAAAACCTGCAGGATGTTTGTCCTGAAAACAGCTAGTTACCATAAAATTTCACTTTGCAGCATGGTTGATATGGGATAATATAAGTATTAGCTCGTACACCAAATGCATACCTGACAGCAGATGAATCACAGACAGGACAATGCTTCCATTGTAGTTAACGTAATTTCTCAACATAAATTCTGCTTTCCATCAACATTACACGATGTTACGCATTTATTGCACAGACATTACACTTGTTACACAGCCATTACGTATTCTTACAGTATCATGACACAGGCAGGAAAACGAATTTTTGTGTTGAATTTATGTTAACATTAGCTAGATTTCAATCAATTCTTCTACAACTTTGAAAGGAGGTGCAGGCCATCGATCACAGTAGAATAATTGATAAAAACCAAAGCAGCATAAGCATCAAATTTCAAGGTCACTCAAAAACCAAAAACACATTTAAGGAGGAAACAAAAAGTATGAGTAAGAAAATACTTGCGCTTCTCTTAGCATTTGCTCTTGTGTTCTCAACAGTCACAGTTGCATTTGCAGCAGAAGACACAATCGGTGCGGACGCACAGATCGTTACAACTATCGGAATGCTCCAAGGTTCAGGTAATGGTGTAACAGCAGAGTACTTGGCAACACAGCCTACAAGATTGCAGGCAGCTATCATGTTCTTGAGACTTAAGGGTCTTGAAACAGAAGCACTTGCTTTCACAGGCACTAACAACTTCGCAGACGGCAACATCGCATGGGCCGGCGGAAAAGCAATCATGGGCTACCTGAAAGCAAATCCGCAGCTCGGCTGGATTGGTGATGGCACAAACTTCAATCCTAACGACATGATCACAGCTCAGCAGTACTACAAAGTCATGTTGGAAGCACTCGGTTACAAGCAGACTGCTACTGGTGTTGAAGGTGACTTCACATGGGCTAACGTTATCGCTTTCGCAGCACAGAAGGGCCTTGTAAAGGTTGCTTCAGTTGCAAAGTTCACAGCTAACGACTTGGCAATCGCTACAGTTGAAGCATTAAAGACAAACACTAAAGACGTTGCAAAGTCACTTATCGCTTCATTAGTAGAAGCTGGTAAAGTTGACAAGGCAAAGGCTGTTACAGCAGGTCTTGTACAGGCTACAGTTTCAGCTGAAGTTGATACAGTAAAAGCTATCGGTAACACAGTTGTAGAAGTTGTATTTGAAGACGATGTAGACGCAGCAGCAGCAGGTAATGCAGCTAACTACTCCATCGAAGGTCTTGCAATCACTTCAGTAGTCGTTGCAGGCACAGATACAGTAAGATTGACCACAGCAGCTCAGACTGCAGGTAAGCTTTACTCAATGACAATTGGTTCAGAAACAGTTAAGTTCACTGGTATCGCAAAGGTAGCAGACGGTCCTCAGATCACAGATGTAGTAAGTGAAGATGTTGAAGAAGTTGTTATCACTTTTGATAGAAACATCGACTTCGCAACAGGTACAAACGTAGCTAACTACGCTATATCTGGTGTAACAATTGTAAAAGCTGAAGTTGATGGTGACGAAGTTACATTGACTACAGAAGGTCTCAAGAACAAGACCAGCTACACAGTAAAAGTAACAAACATGAAATCAATCGACGGTGTAGCAAGAAAATCTACTTCAGATGATTTCACTACAAAGGTTGACGTAACAGCACCTAAGCTTGAAGGCGAAATCGAAGTACAGACTAACGACAGAATCGTTGTAACATTTAATGAAAAAGTAACGGAAGCATCTGCAGAAAACCTTGCAAACTACACAATCACAGTAGATGAAACTGACGGTGCAGAACTTGAAATCATATCCGTAACTTGGGACAGCGACGATGAAAACAATGTTGAAATCGTAACTGAGCCTATGGAAAAGAGAGAAGATTACAAGCTTTCCGTCATCAACATCGCTGACCAGAGAAAGGTAGCCAATGTCATGACTAGACCGGCTACAAAGGTATTTGAAGCAATCGCTGCTGACGAAACAGCACCTGTATTCAATGCCATCACAGTACTTTCACCAACAGCAATATTGGTTGAATTCACAGATGCAAGCAAAATAGACGAAGCTAGTGCAACAGACCTCAACAACTATGAATTGGAAGGTCTGGACATCGAAGCTATCGAAACGGTTGAAGACGAATTAGGAATTTTCAGAGCCCTTCTCACAGTTGAAGAAATGGAAACTGGAGAATCCTATGACTTGACAATCGCAGATGTTGAAGACGAATACGGCAATGTGATGAAAGAAACAACAAAGGCAGCTAAAGCAATTGCAGGCAGCTTGGCTTCAGCAAAGCTCCTTACAGTTGTAGCAACTGGCGAAAACAAGATCATGCTTACTTTCGACAAGGAAGTAAACGAAGCAACAGCTGAAAACATTGCTAACTACAGCATTGACGAATCAATCGGCGCACCGACAAAAGCAACTAAGAAGACCGCAACTACAGTTGAACTGGAAGTTAATGACCTCGTAAACGGCTATGGCGAATACGACTTAGTAGTTGACGGCGTAGAAGACTTAGCAGGCAATGAAATATACTTCAAGAAGAAAGTTGACACAACAACAGTTTGGAACACAACAGCTCCTGAATTGGAAGATGCTAACGCAGTGAACAAGTATGTTGTAGCCCTTTCATTCGACGAAAGAGTAGAATTTGAAGCTGATACAAGATTGATCCTGGCAATAGACGGTGATGTGAACAACACAATCGAATTGGCTGCAAACGAAGTAGTAGAAGATGGTACAGTAGTAGAGTTCGCTTACGCTTCAGCAATGGATGCTGACACAACTTACAGTGTTGTCGGCGTAGTATACGGTGCTGGAGATGATGACGGCGGAGTTAAAGACTTGGTTGGCAACAGATTCCTCGATTCATCCTTCACATTTGGTGATTACGAATTCGAAGGCAATGACGACGAACCGGAAGCAGCTGAAGTTGTATCCTACGAGCAGGTTAATGGTACGACTATCGAAGTAACAATGTCCAGATTCGTTAACGTAACAGACGCTACACAGTCTGCAAACGGCGTAAACTTCACAGTAACAGTTGATGAAGACGTTGTAACCTTTGCCGGTGATGCAGCGCTTGAAGAAGACGAAGACTACACATTCAACTTCGCAGACTTCCTGGAAGACTACCATGGCTTCGCAGTAGCAAACAGCGACACTGATACAACAACAGTCCTGACTGCAGAAGATACAGACTCAATCAACCCTGAAATCGATACAGTTGTAGCTAAGAACAGAGAAACAATCAAAATAACATTCAGCGAAAACATCCCTGCTGGTGTTGTACAGACAACTGACTTCGAATTCAAGAACTACGATTTGGACAGCACAATCTCAATCCTTGCTGTTGTTGATACAACAGTAGGCGATAACGTAATCGAACTGACAATCGCTAAGCCGATGGAAGCAAGATACGAATATGAATTGACATTGAAGAAAGAAGCAATAGCAGACTTTGCAGGTCTTAAGAACGAAGCTGCTGAATCCTTCTACTTCGAAGGTACTAACTTAGCGAAGTAAGATTATTGAATAAAAAAAGAGCCTCCGGTTTACCGGGGCTCTTTTTTTATCTTCTATTTTACGATACTGATGATAAACCCATCAAGCTTAACTTCTTCTCCCGGCTTGACCCTTATGCTGAAGGTAAGACCTTCTGCATTTTCGGGAATTGATATGTCCATACTTTTTCGATTCCATTTATAATCCAGATCAAGATTTCGGTTGATATTCTTATACGTTTTTCCTATTTTCACACTTGCTTTTGCTTTTAAAAATGCATTTTCCGTTATCTTTCTTCCGTAGAACTTGATGCTGATGGTCTTTCCTTTCAAGCTGTAGGTGTCCAGCAAAGGTGTAAAGTCTGCCCAAATGCCTGCATCCCTTTCCGAATCATTCTTAATATAGAGGGAGCTTTCTGCATCAATGAAATCCTGATGCATGATCTCTGTGGATATATTATCTTTTCCCCATCGCACATTGAACCTGTCTGTGAATCCTTTTGTACTGATCTTAAAATCATCCTTGAATACCTGCTCATAAACCGCATATTCATAATACTTGCAGACTTGTTTTATATCATTGGGCTGGCTGCCTTGGCTTTCCGTTACCCGATCCACCAATGAATTCCGTTTGATTTTTATTGAACTCTGCTTCCGCTTGCTTTCGCTATCTACCAATGACAGAATCACTTCATAGTTTTTTTCCTCGGATATCTTTAATGAGAACTGTTCTTTGCTGCTCTTGTACACTTCTTTCCCATCACTTTTGACGATCCATTGCAGTGTGCTGATCAAGTTGTATGGATCCAGTTTCTTTTTGTCGTAAGTGCAAAATAGCTTGTTGTTCTTATCAACATGCCATTCAAACTCGTTGCTTTTTATTTTCATGTCTGAATCTGCAATTATCAGGGTCTCTCTTGTATCCTTGAGCTTTAAGGCAATCAGAGGATCTTTGGACAACTCATCCCTCAAATGCTTGTCAGGAAACAGCTGAACGACTTTATTCTTTACACGGACCAAGTCAATCCGGTCCTCACGTGTAATGTTCTCTTCACCTCTGGCAACGGCCAGAAAATATTTGACGGCTTCATCATAATTGCCTGCAGTCTCATAGATGCGTCCAAGGTTGTAATAATACTCTACAACCGGCAGACTGGCAATTGCCTTCAGCTGATATTCCTCAGCCATTTCAAAATTGCTGGTGTTAAAGGCCGAAACGGCTGCATTGTTGTAGGCAACAGGATCATTGGGATAATAGGTCAGGGATGTTGCAAAGCTGTCCTTTGCCTTATCGTACTGCTCCAACTTGAAATAGCTCAGACCCAGCTTGAAGCTGGCTGTCGCTTTCTGTTGTGAGCTCAAAGTTGTGTTCAGTGACAGGTTCAGATATATCTGTCTGGCTT
This sequence comes from Calditrichales bacterium MX18-03, assembly GCA_021083345.1. Classification (GTDB taxonomy): domain Bacteria; phylum Bacillota; class Clostridia; order Lutisporales; family Lutisporaceae; genus JAJGRE01. Next base: position 923,749 of record JAJGRE010000002.1, read on the forward strand.
CCTCAAATTTGCCTTCCCGATACAGTTTGTCCGCTCTGAGCAGCATGACCGGAAAGCTGATGTTTTGCACCTCGCCCACCTGAACGGTATCGTTATTCTTTCGCTGAAACGCCAATGCTATATATTGCGCAGATATATTTGCTGTAGAGATCAACAGTATGAGCACCAAAACAAAAACTGCCGACCGCTCGAAATTCAATTTGATCAACGACTTCACCCCCAACTCATGGATAACGCACCCTGGCCTTTAATGATATTTTATCCTACGGCACCAAAACATGCAATGTAATTTACATAATATATAAATTCTAGACAAAGGTATATAATAAGTAATACAATTGTCATGTTGGCAAAACTTTTTTGGTCATTCTTCGTATATTATTTAGGAATCATTCAATCAGGCCATTCTTGAAGGGAGAAAGAAAATGCGAAGCAAAAAGAAATGGATCATCATCGCCACTGTCGTGCTTATTGCCGTTGTTATAGGTGTCATGCAGTTTATGGCTGCAGCCAAAAACAAGGTGAAAGAAGTGGATGTAGAGACGCTGCAAGCTAAAAACCTGGCTCAGACCATATCTGTTACCGGTAATGTCGACGCCAGGGATAAAGAGGACATCATCCTCTCTACGCAGCAAAAGGTAAAAAAACTGTTCGTTACAGAAGGTCAGGAAGTAAAGGCAAACGATATTCTTTTGACAGTCGATACAACCGATCTGGAGTACCAGCTTCGAAAATATAGGCTCAATCTGGAACTGTCCAATATGAATCTCAACCGCCTTATGAAAAAGGACGTTAAAAGTGATAAAAAATCGCTGGAAAATGCAGTAAAACAGGCAGAAATCAACCTGAACAGCGCAGCAAACGATTTTGCAGATGCCAATCGTAAATTCCAGCAGAATAAGACGTTGTTTGAAACCGGAGCTATCTCTAAAGAGGAGTATGACGCTTCTGAAAAGAGAATGAAGGAGCTCAAGAATCAGATGGAGCTCTCGGAGATTCAATTGAGCAATGCGGAAAATACCCTTGCCGATTTTGATACCAGCCGGGAAGATCAGATAGCCGATCAACGCAATCAGATCGAGTCAGCAAAGGCAGACATTTCCAACGCACAGAGCAAAATTGCCCAAAGCAGCATAAAGGCCACCATCAACGGAAAAATTGTTAACCTGGACATAAAGGAGAACCAGTATCCTACACCCGAGAACAGTATAATCTCCATCTATGACCTGTCCCTGTACAAGGTCGCGGTAGAAGTCAGCCAATATGATGCAGTCAGCATCATTCCGGGACAAAAGGCAAGCATCAAGGTAAAAGGCTTGGATAAGGAGTATACCGGTACCATTGTCAAGATAGATGAGGCTGCTACCATCCGGATCGAAGGGGCCAACAAGGAAGCAAAGGTAGGGATAGAGATCACTGTAGACAATCCGGATGACCGGATCAAAGCCGGTTATGAAGCCGATATCGACATTACGCTCAAGGAAAGCCCCAATACCTTGGCAGTCAATTTCGAAGCGCTTAAGGATGATAACGGCAAGAAATATGTATTTGTGATCGAGAATGGGAAAGCCGTGAAAAAGTACGTCAAGACCGGCATTGAAACCGATTTCGATGTACAAATCATCGAGGGGCTCAAAGCCGGAGACCAGTATATCAAGACCCCGCCTGAGGGGCTTACCGATGGTGCTCCGGTGAAGGCAAAAGAGGTAAAAAATGATAATAAGAATTGAAAACCTTAGGAAGGTTTACGATACGGGCAAAATACAGGTGGAAGCCCTGAGAAATGTTAATCTCAGCATAGAGGAAAAGGAATATGTAGCCGTGATGGGGGCCTCCGGCTCAGGCAAGTCCACCTTGATGAACATATTGGGATGCCTGGACAGATTGACGGAAGGAAAATATTATCTGGACGGCGAGGATGTGTCGATGCTGACGGGCAACAGCCTGGCCGCCATCCGAAATAGGAAAATCGGCTTTGTTTTCCAGGCCTTCAACCTGCTGCCCAGGTTGTCTGCCCTGGGGAACGTGGAACTGCCGATGATTTATGCGGGGCTCTCATACGGGGAGCGTATGAAGCGGGCAAAGGCTGCCCTGGAGCGGGTAGGGCTGGGCGACAGGATGCATCACAAGCCCAACGAGCTGTCCGGCGGGCAGAAGCAGCGTGTGGCGATAGCCAGGGCATTGGTAAACGATCCTGCCATCATATTGGCAGACGAACCCACCGGCAACCTGGATACCCGATCCAGTGAGGAAATCATGGATATATTCGAAGCCTTGAACGACGAAGGGGCTACCATCATCATGGTGACCCACGAACAGGATATCGCATTGCATACCAAGCGGGCTGTGGTTTTCCGTGACGGTATGATTATTTCGGACAAACCGGTGCAGAACCGGATAACCAAACCGGGAGGGGTGACGGCATGAACCTGATGGAAAGCTTCAAATCCGCCCTCCAAAGCGTAAGAGCCAACAAAATGCGCTCCTTCCTCACCATGCTGGGCATTATCATCGGTATTTCTTCGGTGATCACCATCGTATCCATCGGCCAGGGAGGCAAGCAGGCCATTACCGGTGAGTTCAGCAGCATCGGCACCAATGTGCTCAACATCCGGGTCAAAACAGTTGACAACAACATTGAGGACAGGGATTATTTCACATTGGCAGACACGGAACTGGTCAAGGATAAGATTCCCGAAGTGACGACCGTCATTCCGGCAGCTTACGATATGGGCAATATCCGGACAGAAAAGGAAAGAAAGTTTGCTGAAATAGACGGTGTTACCGAAAGCTATGCCAAACTAATGCGGCTCAAAATGGTCAGCGGCCGGTTCCTGAACGAAAGGGACCTGGAAAGCGGCAGAAATGTCATCGTTATCGATGACCTGACAGCCATAAAGCTTTTCAAATCCACCGATGTCGTTGGGGAAAGGGTGCAGGTGTCGATACGGGACAATAACGTTAATTTCAACATCATCGGTGTCTGCAAGAACCCCAGCGGGAACATGGCCTCCATGTTCGGCGAGAATTTTCCCGGTACCGGATTGATTCCGATTACCATTGCCGACCGGGTGCTGCCGGACTACAAAATCGAATTTTTTGCCGTCATGCTTTCCGATATGACACACTCAAAAGAGATTGCTACGAAAATCATTTACATTCTGGAAAAGGCACACCGCAACGAAGGCAAATATACGGTTGAAGAAGGCTTTAAAGAGTTGGAAATGGTCAACAATATACTGAACATTTTTACCATGGTTATTGGCGCAATCGCCGGGATATCTCTCATCGTAGGCGGTATCGGCGTTATGAATATCATGCTGGTATCGGTAACGGAAAGAACCCGGGAAATCGGCATTAGAAAGGCTTTGGGTGCAACAAGCAGAGACATCCTGCTTCAGTTCCTGACGGAGTCACTGATCCTTTGCCTTATCGGCGGCATCATCGGTATGACGCTGGGAATATCCCTGGGATTTGTAGCAGGCAAGCTCATCAATATACCGCTTGGTGTCTCACCGGTCGTTATATTGGTAGCCTTCGGCTTCTCTTCTGCAGTCGGGGTATTCTTCGGACTCTACCCAGCCAATAAGGCGGCTAAGCTGGATCCTATAGAAGCGCTGAGATATGAATAGCTATCCGTGAATCTGAATTTTTAAGGCCCCTGGCAATATGCCAGGGGCCTTCCTTTTGCATCTGAAATGCCTTTTCTAGTTGGTTTCTACCTCTATTTCTGTTGTTGAGAGATCCTGGAAGTTATAATCCTTGATCTTCCCTCTGCCTGCCGAAGTGATCTCAACCAGCAATTCTTCATTGTCATCCAGTTCATTGCTTAGTAAAATGGTGATGGACCTACTGTCATACTTCACTGCATCGGTAGAGCTCTTGTAATATCCTGCACCGGATAGCTTGAAGTCATCCGGTCCCAGGTAGTTGATCAGCAGATCCTTGTTTGCCAGCAAGGTCACCTTCTTATTGTCTAGACCAACGTATGCCGCAATGATTTCAAGTGCCTCCGGCTCATTATCCACCCCTTCGACTTCCAATATCCTATCTTCTGAATTAACGGCCAAATCCTGCAAATCTTTGACTGAGCCGCCTATCACCAGTTCATATTCATCGTCTGCGTCCAAGCCCGGATATTTTGCATTCAAATATAAAGTGACCGTTTTCTCGTCATCTGCCAGAATCGCTTTGGATATGGCCAGGTTGGAACTGCTCGTTCCAGATACTTTCTTTACTGAGAAAGAGCTGGTGGTAATCGGCTTTATGGGCTCGTTAAACTCAAACTGCATCGTATGACTGTCTATGACGGTGATATCGGAATCTATATAAGGATTCTCATTCTCCTCGTCGTTTCCGTCAAACTCCACATAACTGGTGGACGAACTGGTGCCGATTTTCAAAGCGTTTAGTCCTGCAGCATCTTTTATACCTGTCTTAATATACAACTTGTATTCATCATCATCCAGCTTTGTACTGTTGCTTATGTAAAGCATCACTTTGTCCGTAATTTCATCCGATGCAACAGAAACACCGCTTATGGTGATCTTTTCATCAAATTCAAACTGCGTCCTTGTTATCCCCTTTACAGGTTCGCTGAAGATAATCTCTACAGCAGCGTTATTCAGTGCCTTTACCTCAAGGATATAAGGCGCTTCATTGGGATTGCCGGTGCCTGCGAAAAGCTTTACATTTGCATCGTCTTTGCTTTGCAGCCTATCCAGGTCTGTTATTTCGACCTCATAGATATTGCCGGCCTTAAACAGCTCCGGGTTCGGCGCATTGCTGGTCCTGAACTGCACCCTGATACTTTTCTTGTCCCCGACAAAGAACTTGTAATAGGTCAGGTTCGAGGGCAGTGTGTGGCTGTAATCCTCCGGCACATCAACATCTACCTCCATGTCTTCCAAATCATCCTGTGTCAGTTCGCCGCTAAATACCAAATCAATGGTATTCATATCCACGGTGACCACTGTTTCAATAGTCAGCTCACCACTACCGCTTTCCAGCTCCCTCATATTGATTCCGGCAAATTTCTTCGTGCTGATCTTTTCATCCTTGCTGATCCTTATACCGGATATATCCTTTACATCCTCTATCGTGATTGTGTAAACCTTGCCGCTGGTCAGACCGGCAGTGAGCAGCGTTACAGTCCTACCATCCGCCTCGTCCAGCGCAGCCTTTGCAGCATATCCAAGCTGGCTGTCCAGGTGATAATTGAACACATTCTCTGCCGTCTCTTTGTCCACCCTTTTGTTATAGGTTATGATCAGGCCGCTGCTGTTGCTTTGAACCGTGTAATCCAACGCCTTATTGTTAACCGGCATTCCTCCGAACTTTCCTGTGCCGGTATCAATTTCATTACCCCACAAATCGGTTACGCCGCTGATCGTCAGCGCATACACTTCCCTAAGGGTCTGGCTTGATGTAATCAACATAACCGTTTTGCCTGTTGCACCCAGTATGGCATCTTTAACCTCGAGATTTTTGTCGATGGAATAGTTGTCCGCATCTTCTGCTGTTTCTTTGTCAACTGTCTTATTGAAGGTAACCATCACCTCATTATTGGAAATAGCCAGAATGGTTGCAGTTGCCCTGGTAGTATCCCCGACAAAGTTATACTCTTTTTTGTTCATCACATTGCCCCATGTATCGGCAACGTTTTGGACCGTTAGCTTGTTCACCCCTGTGCTCTGAACGGAGGTGGTAAGAGTTACCTTCCTTCCGCTGTCATCCAATTCCGCATCGATTACTATCGTATTATTGCCGATGCTGTAATTTCGGATATCTTCCGCAGTAGCGCTGTCCACCCTTTCACTGAAGGTTACTGCCAATGTCGTATTATTCTCCGACTTTGCAGACTCTAAGGAAGGTCCCTGGGTATCACTCCTGGCACCCTCGAACAAAGCAGTATAGTCCGACATCTTATTTCCCGATACGTCGGCAACATTGCGTATATTCAGCCTATAGAAGCTGTTGGATGATATATCGGTGGTTTTCAACAGTACAGTGGTTCCGGAGGTTCCCAATTCGGCGTTCAGGATCACGACGTTGTGCTCAATCATATAATTTGACAAGCTTTCTGCGCTTTTCCGGTCTATCTCTTCACTGAAAGTAACCAATATCTCATTTCGGCCAAGGAGTTCATGCTTCGCCGTGGGCTTTGTGCTATCCTTCGGCATTGCAACGAATTTATTCTTATAGCCCTTGATTACCATGTTATTGGTGGGAACCAAGGTATTGACCGCAACTTCATATGCATTGAAGGGCTTTGCCTCAGTAGTCGTTATCCGTGCAGACCTTCCCTGGGATTCCACGTTCAGCACCGATAATCTTGAGCTGCTTCCCAGCTGTGATATCTCAACATCTCCCTTCTGCAACACGATTTCATTGTCAAACTCCAGCTCGATCATGCTGTTGGACACCGCTCTGAAACCTATGACTTTGGCATCCTTTGTATCAAGGGTAAAACCTGCCGTTACAGCTTTGTCAGAGGTAATAATGTTCTTTTCCACCATTACACTTATGAGTTTCTTATCCGAGTCTTTTGGTTTTGTATTTAGTGCATTGTAAATGCCTTCCGCTATATCATTTACAGTAAAGGACTTTAGCTTGGTTATGTCATCTGCATCTTTTACCAGGTCCAGTTCCTCGGCAAAATCTAATGTCTCAGAATATGAAAAATCAACATCCTGCTTATACCCCAGGGTCTCCAGCATTACTTTGTAGAAGGCTTGTCCGTTGATTTTCTGAGAAGGAGCAAAGGTTCCGTCGGGATATCCGCCCCAACCCAGCTCAGGCTTGCTCTTTGCATAGGCAAGATAGTTTTCTGCCCAGCCTGCCGTCCCGGCGTCCTTAAAGTTGTTGCTGCTTGTATATTGACCCGCTTCCTGATAAAGTCCTCTCAGTCTCAGCGATATAATGTACGCCTGCACCCTGGTAGGGGTCGTTTCCAAATACTGCTCGGTCACGCCGCTTGAATCCGAACCTATCAATATGCCCAGCTCTTTGCAGGCTTGCGCTTCTTTACCGATGCTATCAGCCTGCACTGCGAGCCCCGGAATAGAAGCTATCGTCATTACCGCTGCCATTAATACAGCCAACATCTTGCGTTTTTTCATGGTTAACCCCCTTTAATCTTCTCTATTACTAATTTTATACCACCACAATCCAACATGCAAATATGAATTGCCATGGAAAAATGCCGTGAAACGGCTAATTCCAGTATTTCTCATGAAAATACACCGCTGGCCCGGGTTTGATTATTGTGTAATTAATGCTATAATATAGGTACATCACTTCAGTAAGTGATGAAACTTTTCAGGGTGCCGATACGTATATAGATTAGATGCATTTTAGAAACGGAGGAACAAAAATGAAAAAGCTGTTCACAGCATTAGCATTGACATTATGTACAGTAATGCTATTATCTACCGTTACCGTTGCAGGGGATTCGGGTATAAAGACTGTATTGACCCTTGAGGAAGCAAAGAAGATGGCCTTGGAGAATGATGTACAGTTCAAGCTTCAAGATAGCTATATTCAGCAGAAGACCGAAGACTATGCGGACCTCAGTGAGAATTTTTCTGCCGGCAAAGGCGTAAGATCCAGCTCTTCAGCCGGAAAAGCAGCCGGCAGGATCAATAACCAGGTGAACCTGGAGAATGCTTACTTCGCAATGAAGCAGGAAATCTTCGACAAAAATGATCTCAAGAGAGCATCCGACTACAATGTAACAAAAGCCTATTATGACGTCATGAAAGCAAAGCATGCTTTAGGCGATGCCGCTCGTGACCTGGAGCTTGCAAAGCAAGACCTTGATGTAGCAAAGATCAAGGTTGAACATGGGCTCATGACCAGCAGCGGTCTTACACAGGTTGAAAATGCTTATAAGACCTCGCTGACAGAATATAATGCCTCTGTAACGGATCTGCAGAATGATCTGTCAACCTTGAATAAGAGCATTGGCGGAAAAATGGACATTTCCAAGCTCGATGTTGACATGACGATGTATATGCCGAATATTGCAGCTTTAGATCTTAAGAAAATCAGAGAAGACAATCTGAACAACAATCCGTCATTCTATACAGCAAAGAAATCGGTTGACCTGGCAAAGTATAAGAAGTTTCTGACCGATACCGAGTATGATGACAATTACGACAGAATGAAAAATATGAACGATGATGTCCGAGATGAATATACAGATATGGTATTTAAGGCAAACAGAGACTACGACGATGCCAAATACCAATATGATGAGGCTGTGAGGGATTTGGATTTGGCCCTTTCGACAAGTTACTCCAGCCTCCTTACCATGGTGGAATCAATCGAAAACCTCCGCAAAACCATTGAAACCACCAAATTGACTTACACACATAACAAGACCAAATATGATCTGGGATTGATTTCAAAGAATGATCTGGCAGCCAGCGAGGATGCTTTGAAGGATCTCGAGAGCAAGCTCAATACCAGTATCATTGACCTGAATTTGCAGTACCTTTCCTTGACACAGTATAGCTATACACCGGTGAAATAGCAGATGTATAGCTTGCTAAGCAACAGTATTCTATATCTGTTAAATTTGATATGCAATGCTATGAAGGGCAGATGTCTAAGAGCGACATCTGCCCTTCTGTTTTTTACTTAATACAGAAGCAGCCGGAGAATTGTGCAGTATTTACACTCATGTTGGCGCTTAGAGAAGAATTGTAAGTTCATTTGCATTATGCTAATATTAATAGAGTGAAGCCTCATCATATTAATGAATTTGAGTTATTACACTTGGCAGTTGATCGCAAAGGAAATGCATTGGCGCATAAGAGAGGTGTTAATTTGAAACTATTAGTTGCTATGCCATGTCTAAACGAAGCTGCAAATATAGCTGAGGTAATTGGACGTGTACCAACCAGCATTGAAGGGGTCAGTGATATTACCATACTGGTAATCGATGATGGCTCTACTGATAATACTTCAGAAATAGCAATAGAAAATGGGGCAATTGTCATAAAGCACCGCGGCAACCGGGGGGTAGGATCAGCTTTTCATACGGCTGTCAATTTCGCAATAGAAAGCTCTTATGATATTATGGTAAATATCGATGGTGACGGGCAATTCAATCCGGCTGATATTTCAAAACTCATCTCCCCGATTATTAATTCAGATGCGGACTTTGTCTCTGCTTCAAGATTTATTGACAAGGCTTACACACCCAAAATGCCTTATGTGAAATTATTCGGCAACCATATGATGTCCCACTTGGTCAGCAGCTTGTGCGGACAAAAATTCTATGATGTATCTTGCGGTTTCAGAGCTTATTCCCGTGAGACCCTTCTACAGATAAATCTTCACGGTGCTTTTACATACACGCAGGAAACCTTTATAGATCTAGCATCAAAGAGGCTCTGTATAGTAGAGATTCCGGTAGAAGTGAAGTATTTCAAGGAAAGAACCTCTAGAGTTGCAAAAAGCATTTCAAAGTATGCTGTTAATACATTTATGATAATTACCAGAATATATCGCGATTATTACCCCTTCAAGTTTTTTGGCGGAATAAGCTTATTTTTCCTACTTATTGGTATTGGTTTTGGTTTGCTTTTCTTTTACAATTTCATGTTAACCAGGAAATTTACCGGGTTTTTATTCGCCGGCTTTATTTCGGCATTTTGCATGAATACATCCATGATTTTCGGTATTGCTGCTATCTCAATGGACATGCTGGTAAGAATAAGAGTCAATCAGGAGAGAACTTTGTACTCACTTAAAAAAACTCTCAAGAAGGGGAATCATGATGTGTAATAAATGTGTCCCGATTAATGTCAGGATAAAAGAGTTAGTAAAGCCCAAGAATTCGAAAAGGATACTCCTGGACTTCGTGTTTTCCCCCTTAAGACTTCTGTTACCAGACAATTGGGTAGAGTCCTTAGGCTTGACGTCTTTACGTGCAGAGCGTATGGGCGTAGTATTGCAGCATATGCAAGGGCGTTGTTTGGATGTTGGCTGCAACGATAATTTGCTTGTCACTCTTTACAGGGATCGCAATTCTAATATTAAAGAGAGTTATGAGAGTGTGGGGGTTGATGTCGTCAGATGGGGGGGGGATGAGATTGTCATAAAATCCTCAGCTGAAATGCCATTTCCTGATGCTACATTTGATACCATATCTTTCCTTGCATGTTTGAATCATATACCGGAAAGACAAGAAGCGCTTGCAGAAGCACTCAGGGTTCTTAAGCCTGACGGAATTGTCCTAGTCACAATGATAAATCCTGTTATCGGAGGAATCAGCCATCGAATACGCTTTTGGGGCGAACATTCACAGAGGGAGGTCCATGAGGAAGAAACTTTTGGCCTGAACAGGAACGACGTGATTAAACTGCTTAATAATGCCGGATTTACAGATATCCGTATCAGAAAATTCCTATATGGTTTGAATAATTTATATATAGCAAAACCATCTCAGAATGTATAGTTATAACGGAGGGTAACATGTGTGGTATTTATGGATTGATAAGCCGACCCAACGCACTTGACAAAAATGATTTAAGAGCAATAATTAAGAAAATGGCTGCATTATCAGAAAAGAGGGGAAAAGAAGCGTCTGGAATAGCATTATTATCGGGGTATACAGTTTCTTATTGCAAGCAGCCTGCCAGAGCATCAAAAATGCTCTTAAACATTGAAATCGAGCATTTCTTTAAAAATATACCCGATATTCAGGATCAAAGCTTTGCAGCAATTGGACACGCAAGGCTTGTGACTAACGGTACACAAGCAGAGTATGAGAATAATCAACCGGTAATTACATCCCGCTGTATAGGCATACACAATGGTATAATTATAAATACTGAGCATATCCAGTCTGCACATCATGATATCAAGCCAGTATCACGGCTAGATACTGAGGTGTTGATGCTGCTGGTAGATAAGTACTTCAAGTCAGATAGCACTTTGGAAACTGCATTAGCTAAGGCATATAATCAAATTGACGGAGCAGCTTCTATTGCTGTTATGACAGACAATGGTTTGCTTGGCTTAGCTACCAATACGGGCTCTCTATATTATATGAGCAATAGTACTGCCGGCGTATTTGCATTTGCTTCCGAGGGCTATTTCATTAAACAGCTATTAAAAAATCCTATTTTTAAAAAAATCCCGGGTGATTTCAAAACAAAAAAAATGGAGCCTGAGAACGGGATAATTGTTAATATTGAGCAACTTGATGTTTCTTACTTTAATTTGAAGAAAGCAAATCAAAGCATATGCAAAAACACATCCAAGTTTACTTTTAAGAGCCTGAACCATGTTAATGCAGAATTGAAGAGATGTACCAGATGCATCCTTCCTGAGACCTTCCCACAAATAACCTTTGATGAGGAAGGTGTGTGCAGCCATTGCAGAAGCCATAAGCCCTATAAGTCCAAGGGAACGGATGAGCTTTCAATGATATTGGATACTTATAGGAGCAAGGATGGTTCCCCTGATTGCATCTTAGCTTTTAGTGGAGGGCGTGACAGTTCTTATGGTTTACATTATTTAACAAAGGAAATGAATATGCACCCCATAACATTCACCTATGATTGGGGAATGGTTACAGATCTGGCGAGACGCAATATAGCAAATATGTGTGGAAAGCTTGGCGTTGAAAACATCATCCGCTCTCCTGATATTTTTATGAAACGAAAAAACATTAAAAAAAATATAGAAGCTTGGCTTCATAAGCCTGAATTAGGCATGATACCCCTCTTTATGGCTGGAGATAAATACTTCTATGAGATAGCACGCCAGTTGAGAAAGGAAACCGGTATACCTTTGGTCATCTTTTGTGCGGGCAACCATTTTGAAAGAACGGAATTCAAAACAGCCTTTTGCGGAATAAAGGAAAGTGAGCATGGTAACAGGCTATGGGCATATAGTTTGAAAAACAAGGTTGATCTGCTGCTTTATTACGGTAAGCAGTATCTCATGAATCCAAGGTATTTTAACGCCTCGTTGTGGGACACGTTCCTTGCTTATTATTCTACTTATATTGCAAAGGACGACTTCATATACTTGTACCACTACATCCCTTGGGAGGAAAGCAAGATAACTGACACGCTTATTAAAGAGTATAATTGGGAGACAGCAGATGATACCAAGAATACCTGGCGCATTGGGGACGGTACAGCAGCTTTCTATAATTATATATACCATAGTGTAGCAGGCTTTTCTGAACACGATACCTTCCGTAGCAATCAGATCCGCGAGGGTGTCATAACAAGGGAGGAAGCTTTGAGACTGGTTAAGGAAGACAATAAGCCAAGATATGAAGCAATGGCAGGATATGCATCGTTGATCGGTATAAATCTTGATGAAGCGTTGACCATTATCAATAGTGTACCGAAATTATATGAGCGGATGTATAAATAAATATGAAACTTAAACAATTTAACATTTTCCCCGATACAATTTTTAAGAGCGGTGTCTTTTGGAATTTATTCAGCTTCTTTGTCATGGGCGTGTCCGGCTTGCTTCTAAATGTTCTTATTGCCAGATATTATGAGCCATGGGTGCTTGGTGTGTTTAATAATGTTTTTGCCATATTTATAATTTCCGCCCAGCTTGGCTCGCTTGGCATGCATCAATCTGTGCTCAGGCATGTTTCCGTTTATTCAGGTGACAGGGATCAATCAAGCCAGATTATTGCTAGTGCTCTATTACTTACATTTGCAAGCTCGTTATGTGTCACTTTTTTTATTTATGTCCTTAAAACACCATTATCGCACCTGTTTAATGACTTTCGCATTAAAATCGCGTTGGATTGGCTATTGATCGGACTTTTTCTTTTTCCGATCAATAAAGTACTGCTATCAGTACTGAACGGATTCCGTAAGATGCGCGCCTATGCGATTGGCCAATCTTTGAGATATGTTTTCATACTGGCTGCACTTGTTTTTAATGTGGAATCACAGCAGCCAGGCGAACACCTGTCCGTCGTATTTTCTGTATCGGAAACCTTTCTTATAATAATCCTGCTGATTGTATTAAGAAAGCATATTGCATTCAGAAAGGTGAGTGAATTAACCCGTTGGATGTCAAAGCACCTTGCCTTCGGTATTAGGGGTATGGGTAGCGGTGTCCTGAATGAACTGAATACCCGTGTGGATGTTCTGTCTCTCAGCTTGTTTATGAGCATGGAATCCGTAGGAATATACAGCCTTGTCGCAATAATGGTCGAAGGCATGAGTCAGGTGCTCATGGTCTTCCGAGTAAATTATGATCCCCTGATTGCGAAGTTTATTCATTCTCAGCAATGGGATGAGCTTAGCAAAATGATTAGAAAAGGCAGATACTATATCATGCCTGTTATGCTGCTAATATGTGGGATAGCGGTTCTTTTCTATCCCATTATCATTAGGTTGTTATCCACCAGCGACAAGTTTCATCAAAGCCAGTTGATTTTTATAATCCTGATAACTGGTGTTGTCTTCAGTTCCGGCTTTATACCCTTCAGCGGCATCCTTCAGCAAGGAGGATACCCTGGCACACAAACTATACTGGTATTAAGTGTTGTCTTGATAAACTTAACTGGAAATTTGCTGCTCATTCCTCTTTGGGGACTTATTGGTGCAGCGCTTGCAACAGCTGCTTCACAGGTAGCTTTTATCTATATTTTAAAATACTTGGCACACAGAAAAATTCACAAAGGAATTATATAGGAGGCTGGCCATGCATTATACACAATACTTATGGGGCATATTTTATTTAACCAATATCCTGTTGTTGTCTATGGCCATAGGTACTATGGCTCTTATGAATCCTCGCCTGCTTAGTATACCAAGATTATCACGTTTTTTAACCGGCTTTTGCAGCGCTCCTTTTGTATTGGCATGCTCGATGCTTTTAGTATCTGCTCTCCCTATTTCTGTACCAAGACTCTTTTTTCTCCTATCACCAACCATTGCATCACTATTGGTAATATTCAAGTATAGAAAACACTTCAAGAATATGTTTTCTATAGAAATAGCCAGTATAAAAAGCGACAGCAGCAAGTGCAATATGCTTAAGATTCTCTATTTGAGCACAGCTGTAGTCATCCTAATAGTCATCTTTAAAATGTTGAATAACTCCTTATCTCCGGTTGTCGCCACTGATGCTGCACAATACCTTTCTGAAGCACTGAAATTTTGTAAAACATTATCTATAGACAGCATCAATGGCTTCCGAGGTTTTCCAGACGGGACATTAAGAGGGAATATCCATAATTTTATATGGCCGGCATACCTGAGCCATGCACTGATAGCTACAGACATGAGTTTCCTGGGGTATCCTTTTGATTATGCAGCCCGCATAGCTTTCCAGATAACAATCATCTATATGCTGTTAAGTCTCATAGCCTTATCCGGCCTATTAAAACTAAAGGGCGTAAGACCACTATCGATACTAGTCGTTCTGTTGGTACCGCATTTTGAGTATGTATCCTATCACTTCAGCAGGGATGCCTTCAGGATTATTCCTCTGCTGCTTCTTACTATCGTATTGATTGGATCAATACATCAGTTAAAAACATATAAGCACTTTTATAAATTTCTTGTTCTTCCATTAGTCGCTGCCTTTTTTTGTGTGGGAGGGCACACTCTTGGCATACTGCCTATGGCATCAATTGTTCTTGCATGGCTACTATGTGCATTGAAGTTAAGAAGAGGGGCGTTCAGATATAACATCAGAATTCTCGTCATAGCTATGGCAGTAGCTATTGGAACCTTGATTGGCGGCAGTCAAGTTATCCAGGCTTACATAGAAACCGGGAGCATTGTTGGAGATGCGGCTTACAACGATCAAGCTATTGCTGGTACGCCTCTAGAAAAGGAATATATTGTCGAACAGACGGAAAGGCTTAAAGGAACGACCAATACTCTTGAAAGAGTAAATTTAATTACCTCTAGGGATTACTATGTTGTGAGCATTGGCGGCTTAATGACTGCTTTGATTATGCTCTTCAGGCGTTGGAAAGATTCTTCCAAGAGTAAAACAAATCCAATATTTATCATCAGTATAATTGTTCTTATTAATGCGCTGACTATCAGCGACTTGTTCGGTTGGGCAGGCTTCAGCCTTACCAAGTGGTATGTAATGAACATGAGATACCAGCTTCATTTTTACCCTTTCTCATCTATTTGCATTGCGGCGTTTATTGTTGGTTTATACGCAGAGTATAAACCGGTGATTCTCAAAAACAGCAACACTTCTGTTAGAAGAGCATTATTCGCAGCCCCTCTGGCATTGATTATCTTTTTTTCACTAACAACTGTTGTTATTAAGTGGGGACAAAGGGATCCAGCCGCTATTACAGAGTATCTATACCAAACACTTGACCCAATTGAAGCAGCAGCTTCGGAGCATTCTGTACAAAATATCCTCTTGGATGATATGAGATATAATTACTATCTTAACAGTAGTGCCGTATTGATGTATACGAAGCCTACATGGCCAATAATAAAGGCTACTAGTGCCAATCAACTAGGGGATGCTTTCCGGTCTCTGAATATTCAACTGGTGGCTTTTACGAATGACGGAATCAAGCAATATTGGAGCAAGCTATACCTTTATAAATATCTAGAAGACCCTCAGTATTGCGAACTTCTAAGTGACAACGGCCGTATCCGGATATACCTCTTAAAATTTTAGCAGTTATGTTGCAAAAGGAGGGCACTCCTTTTCATACTCGGTTATTTCTCAACAACTGCTGCCTAACTCTCTCAATGATTATCCCAATCTCCTCAACCCTCAATAAATAACACAGACTGACGTACACCGAAAATCCGGTACCTACAGCCGTCAACAATGAAAACAAGCTGTTCATATTGCCGCTGATTAAAGCGCTGCTCATCCAGTGATAGGTTGTGTATGATGCGACACCCGTAATTATTGAGGCGGCACCGGCCTTCACTGCACACCTTATATACTTGACGCTTCCTAAAGCACCTATCTTTACTTTCAGCCTATAGAACATCAACAGCGTAGAAATAGTTGTCGCAATGCTTGTGGCCAGCGCTAACCCCTTATGAGCCAAATATCTGACCAAGATGAAGTTGAGCAGAATGTTGATTGCAACGGATACAATCCCATACACCATTGGGGTTTTTGTATCCTGTAAGGAATAGTACACCTTAGTAATCAAGAGGTTCAATCCCATGGCAGAAAGTCCGATAGAATAGAATACCAAAGCCTGAGAGGTCATTAAAGCTGCATTACCGTCAAATGCTCCTCTTTGAAAAGCGACCTGAACAATGGGTAAGGCGAGAGCTATCAAACCAGTAGTTGCGGGTATTGTGATAAGTAAGATGAGATTTACACCGTATCCTATTGTCTTTTTCATGTCATCCAAATCCTGAATGCTGGATTTTTCAGATAGCATTGGAAATATAACAGTGGTAATTGCTGAAATGAATACAACTAGTATCAGGTCATTCAGCAAATTAGCATAGTTCAAGGCAGAAATACTGCCTGATACCAGCCCGGAAGCCAAAGTTCTGTCTACAATTGCATTCAAATCATTTATGGCAACTCCCAACAAAACAGGAGGTACCAACTTTAATACCTGTTTCGCGTATTTATCTTTGACATCGAAAATAAACCAATATTTATAGCCCGTCCTTTTTAACCCCGGTATTTGGATTACAAGCTGTGAAGCGAGCGCTATAACATTTGCGACCATTAGTCCTTTTATACCGAACTGACTGGATAAAAACAGCAAGAAGGAAATATAAACAAAGTTAAACGGAAAATTAGCGGCTGCAGACTCAGTAAACATAGATTCACTTTGGAGATAACCCCTGAATGATGATACCGCACTAGAGAAGATTATCCCTAAGAGGCCTATTCTTATAAGCAGAACTGCCAACTCATATTGTTCACCTTTAAAACCAGAAGCCATGACTCTTACGACAACAGGCGCAAAAATCCAGCCAAAAAGTATCAATACCAATGAAGCAGCAAAAACAATATTCAAGATATTGCTGAAATGTACCTTCTTTCCATCCTTGCCTTCATGCGCTTCAACTTCGGACAATATCGGTATCATCGTTGTGTTGATCGCTGTTCCAAGCAATATTGTAAGAAGTCCTATGGCTGTAATAGCGATAAAAAAAGCATCTGAGACCATTCCTGAGCCAAATTTAGCTGCAATAAGCGCTTCACGAATAAACCCTAGGAACTTGCTTCCTAGGGAAAGGACGACAATTATTACCATCGATTTGGCTGCCTGGTTCATTTTGGTCATATCCATTTCTCCTAGCCTGTTTGAATATGCTCCGGTTCCATACTGGTGTACCGGACACTGAATAGCATTGATAAACCAAACCATAACTCTGGTCTTAGCCAAAGATCGGAGCTCACCAATAATCTCCCTACAGAAGTCGAAATAATAAAAGTCGTAATCAGAAACAGACCCGGCTTTTCATGAAGAGCAGAGGATGTGAAAATAATCAGGCAGAATGCTGCCAATGCGAGCCAGGCAAGTAAGCCGATCAAGCCGGATTCAACAAGGACTTGAAGTAAAATATTATGCGGCGTATAACCTATTGCCGCATCAGTGATAGCAATACCATGCCCCATCACCGGTTTTTGGTATATCAGCTCCAATATGCTTGAATAAATCATCCCTCTTCCGGAGCTTGATTCAACAATTCCTTCACTGAGCATCATTTTGATTTTTGCCAGAGCATAGGTCTGAATGCCAATATCATCGTAAATATAATTTATAAGCTTTGAGACCAGATCATATTTGTATGCAATCAGCATGATAAGACCAGTGATTGAAAAGGTAGTGCCCTTTACAAATACTGAACTTTTTATGGCAAAAGCCCACAGCAACAATACAAAAATCAAGAAAACAACAATAACGCCTCTGCTTCCGTAAAGTATGGTCAAACCTAATGAAATTCCCGCCATGAATAACCAAAGCAATCTGTTATTTCTTAATCGATAAGCCTGACAAAAAAATATTATCGCAGAAGGTGCCAATGCATACCCATAACGCATGTACTCTGACGCGTAAAAGTAAGGAGCAAAGGGAAACCACGAAACCAATACAAAATTTGCTACTGCCGCTTTAAGGCATGCACTGAATAACTCCTCACTGTCGGTTTTTAAGCTTCCTATTATCAGAGCTGAAACGCATTTAAAAAAGAACTCGAAGTACTTGTCAAGTATTATGTTCATTCTATCCTGATGAAACAAGGCATTAATAAAGAAAATCATACTTGCTGCAATGGCCAGGATATAAACGAATTTCTTGACTTTATAGCCGTTATAATAAAAAGCGCCGAATATTAGAATGAGTGTCAGTCCGGCTATGGGCAATTGAGTTTTAAGAATAGAAGCCACCGGCTGCAGCATGCCAAACTGGAATATATATATTGCCATGAAATAAGCATTGATTTTATATATATTAATTTCTTTCACCCTTTCGCCGGATTTGGTTCGAGAAGCATTTATTCGTCAATTCCATCCAGATATCTGATAACAATATTCCCGCTGTCATCTACGTAAGCCGTTGACGGCAACTTCCACGATGGATTCCATTTCATCCTGTCCTCGTAGCTATAGTTGGTCTTCAACTCCAGATGCCCGTCTTTCTTACCGATTATTGTTCCTTCGTATAAGGTAACCTTACCGACATCCGTCATAAGTGCATACATTGGCTTTGACCTGCCTGACATACGCCCGCTGTTGACCATTTCTTTTACAAGGTACAAGCCCTTTTCCACAGATGTCCGAAAATGATGCATCCCCTTCATAGGTACACAATGGAACAAATAATGTGGCTCTATATCGTATTTGCGCATCGCGTTGTAAAGGGTAATCAAGCTCTCAATATCATCGTTTACACCCTTCAATAATACGTTCTGAGAGTATATGGCTGCTCCTAACTCTTTAATCTTCCTTATTACTTCAATCGTTTCCGGGAAGAGTTCAACAGCATGGTTAATCTGAGTAGCCACCTCAAAACGAAGTTCATCACTCTTTTTTCTCAATATGTTATAGAAACTGTCGCCAATTCTGCCAGGATCATGGGTAATAAGCCTTGTGGCTATACGGATAATTTTAATATTCGAAGCGTGCTCGATAAGGCTTTCGATAAAATAATCCAACCGTTGCGGTACAATTAACGGATCCCCACCGGTTATGAGTATCTCTTCGAGTCCGGAATGTGCACCTACTGTTCCACAGTATTTTGCAATATTCAGCAATTCTTCTTCACTTAGTGTGAAGATGTCATAATTGCCTCTTAAACAGTATCGGCAGTGAGCCGAACATATCATGGTTGGTTCTACAACAATGGATTTATTGTACAACCTCTCCATTCCATGCAGAATCAAGGTATTCTCATCAACAGTATCTACCTGCAAATCGGCCTCCCAATGGCGATTGTTGTTTTCTTCGCTTTTCTGCCCTTCTTCCGGATGCTTCAGATACTGAAGTGCAAGTGCTCTATATTCCTGTGAATCCATCCCATATGTAACAGCGACACTATCAATTTTTTCCTTCAGAAACTTAGATACTTTCTCAGGAAAATCTCCATTTCGCGATATTCCAGCCATAGTGCTGACCCCCTATATCTCATGAGCAGGATTGCCTGCAACACGTTTATTATTCTCAACATTGCCAAGAACGACGGCACCAATACCGATAGTACTGTGTTCTCCGATATTTAATCCATCACGTATAACTGCCCCTGCGCCTATGAAACTATTCCTGCCAACAGTTATCTTATGGCAAAGGATGCTGCTTGCAGCGATTAGTACTTTAGATCCTATTTTACAATTTGAGCCTATGTTTGCTAGATCGTCGATCTTGACATGAGACTCAATCCGCGTCTCATCAAATAGTGGCAATTCGATGGATGTATTAGAACCAATCAAAACATGATCACCTATATGTATGCTTCCAAGACAAGGCTTTTCAAGGTAGGATGCCCCATCATCTATAAAATGGTAGCCTTCACTCCCAATCACTGCATTGTCTTTTATTATGCAGTTCTTCCCAATATGTACATTACCTCTTATGATCACCCCGGACCCAATATAAGTATTTGCATCTACTTTAACTTCTGATTCTATTATTGAATTTCTGCCAACAGAAACACCCCGGGAAAGCTTGGCCGATGGTGATATATGAGCCGTTCCGTCTATCTGAGGGGGCTTCACATCCATAAAGAACTCATTGATTACACTGTAGAATGCCATTTCAGGCTGCTTAACGCGTATCACCGCAGATCCTCTATAGTTAGACTCCAGTCCGGTAATCACAAGCAACTCGGAGATATTGTCCAAAACCTCATTCTCGTTAAGTAATACAAACTTGCCTGCTTCAGCTGAATTTAGTGAGGTTGGTCCGGTGACGAAGAAATCATTGCCCATCCACTTAACACCTAAATACTCGGAAATCTCAGAAGCATAGATTTCCCGTTTACAAAGCTCTTTCAATACCTTCATCCTCCTACAATACACGCTTTAAGCGCTTCGTTTTGCCTTCTACGCGTTCCATGGTCCCATCAGGAATCAGTACTATCTCCACACTTATGTTCAGTACTGTCTTAAAGTCAGTGATCATTCTATGTATGAGCTGGTCATCCGATAACTTTGAAGCTGAATTTTTCTCTGCTCTTATTATAATGTCTTCAATCGGTTCATTTTTGCTGACCAGTATTTCATACATACCTGTCAAATGTTCAATCCACCGGCTCATAGCCCTTTCGATGGCAGATACAAACACATTTAATCCCCTGATTACCAGAAGATCGTCACTACGACCGATTACCTCAAATATAAAGCCGTCATATCCACAG
This sequence comes from Calditrichales bacterium MX18-03, assembly GCA_021083345.1. Taxonomy (GTDB): domain Bacteria; phylum Bacillota; class Clostridia; order Lutisporales; family Lutisporaceae; genus JAJGRE01. The sequence continues at coordinate 944,576 of JAJGRE010000002.1, forward strand.
TCACACTCTGTATCTTTAATTTCCACCAAGTCACCTGAACGGTAACGTACAAGCGGCTGCGCTTCCTTCAATAGGTTTGTAAATACGATTTCACCTCTTGCTCCTTTTTGAACGGGAATGCTTCGCCCGCTTTCCGGTTCAATCAGTTCCATATGAAGTTTTCCCGCAGCCCGATAATGAAGACCTCTTTTCAGAGTGCATTCAGAAGCAATCATACTTAGTACTTCCGACATGCCATAGTTGGCATTAAAAGCACCTATCCCCCACTTATCTTCTAAATTCTTCCTGAAAGCAGGGTTTTGTAGTCCTGACTCAGCTCCAAAAAGACCCTTTTTTAAGCCAAGATCCCTCGGAAGCATTGAGAACTCTTCCATTAACACCTGTTCAATCTTTGACATATAGGAGGGTGTACAGTGTATCGCGTCCGCTTTCAGAAATTGGATCATCTCAATGAGACCCTTGGTATTGCCGACTCCGAAGGGTACAACCGTAGCCCCCGTAGCCTCAAGGCTTAGGTTGTCCGTAAGACCGCCCGCCCACATATTGAAGTTCAGACAATGCATGACCGTATTATTGTATGTAAGCCCACAGCCTTTAAAACACGCTCCCCCTACTTCAATGACATGTCGTATGTCATTCTCGGTCAAAGCAATAATAACCGGTTTTTGAGTAGTGCCTGAAGTTTTATGAATACGTCTGATATCATTGACATTTACACACAGATTGGAGCCATATGGTGCATTTGCTTCCTGGTCATCCAGAACTTCCTTCTTAACTGTAAACGGTATTGAGTCAAAATTACCCAGGAGCTCTTCCAATTGTGCATTCCCAAATTTCCTGCGATAGAACTCACTATGTTCCAAGACATATTCCAGCTGCCGTTCAATTGCTTTGTTCATCTTTACTGCCCCCATATTACTTTATTAGCTCCCTGGCAGGTACACCTACGACTGTTTTTCCGGGCTCCACGTCGCGTATGACGACTGACCCCATTCCAATGTAAGAACCATCGCCAATTTTAAGTTTCTGCTTAATGGTAACATTGGGAGAAACCCAGCAGCCTTTGCCAATAACCACACCACCACATGTTATCGACCCAGCTGCAATCATTGTGTTGTCTCCGATGACGCAATTATGCCCGATTTGTGCAAGGTCGTCAATTTTTACATTGTCACCGATGACTGTCTCATCAATTGTGGCACGCTCAATCGTTGTATTGGAACCGATGAAGACATTATCGCCAATAATGATGGCTCCAATATGCGGAAAGCGCAGGGGTTTACCTTCCTCATCATATTCGAAGCCAAACCCGTCCTCTCCTATGACTGCTCCTGACTTGATAATGCATCCTTGACCAATTCGGACATGTCCGACGATAATTACATTGTGATGAATCTCAGCTCCGTCACCAATGGACACACCCTGTCCGATAAAACAATTAGCTCCAATTGAAGCATCCTTGCCTACTTTTGCACCCTCTTCTATAATTGTCGTAGGATGTATAGCAATTTTCTTTACTGCTTTTACAAAGAATTCATTAACAACACGAACAAAGTCCAGCCTTGGATTCTGTGATATTATATGCGGGCAGGTCAATTTGCCCTCATATTCTTTGCCGGCGATAACCAGCAATTCTGATAATTCATTTGCTCTCTTAACAAATCCTTCGTCATATATCCTCGAAAAGACGACACAGTTCTTATTTGCGCCGGCCATTGATGCATAATATGTAATTGGAATATCACCACCGCCAATCAGATTCTTATCAATAAATGCTGCAATCTTTTTACAAGGTATGGACCATTTTGTGTCTAGCAACTTGTTTCCTCCCCTATAGTGGTAATAATTAATCGAACTCACCTTACATCTTCATTTCGCATATCTATTGTTGCAAACTTCAAACCATCATATTTTACAGGCTGTCCGGTCTTTTGCGATTTATAGGCCGCCAGAATAATCTGCATTCCCTTTCTGCCTTCCTCGCCGTTGACCAATGGCTCCCTGCCGTCTCTCACTGCCTCAATCATGTCCTTATATAAGGGAATATGGCCATAGCCATAAACAGAATCCGGATCATCCTGCTGCTCAAGCAACACATCCTCTTCCTTATCCTTATTATCGGCAAATCTCCAGGTTTCTATCTTGTTGACTGCAAGTCCCCCTATGCATGCTGTTCCCCTATCTCCGAAGATGCTCAGGGTTTCCTCAAGATTCTTGGGATATACGCAGGCGCTGCCCTCTACTAGTCCTATTGTGCCATTTTTGAACCGGATCAGTATTGTACCAAAATCCTCTGCCTCGATATCCCTTATATAATTCCCGGTTTGTGCATATACAGTATCAATCTCTCCTCCCAGCATCCACTGTAAAAGGTCGATATTGTGTATGCACTGGTTCATTAAGGTTCCGCCGTCCTGTGCCCATGTACCGCGCCAAGGCGCCTGCTTGTAATAGTTCATATCTCTGGCCCATAGTATTCGGGCTGTACCGTTGATCAGTTTCCCGAACCGTCCCTCGGTCAAAGCCTCCCGCAGTTCCACTATGGACTTGTTAAACCTATTCTGATGGCATATGCAGAGCTTAACGCCATTGGCTCTGGCTACCTCTATCATTTCATCAGCATCATTGGTTGAAAGAGCCATGGGTTTTTCAACGATTACATGCTTTTGCATATACATACAATACTTCGCAATTTCAGCATGATATCCGCTTTCTGTTGCTATTACAACCACATCAATATCAGCTTCTCTAAGCATATCAATATAATTTGCATAGACTGAAGGCGCTGCTGCCGCTGCAACTGCCTGAGCATATTCTATCGAGCGCTTCTGAGCCCTTTCCACTACATTATCGCATACTGCCTCTAATACAGCAGATTCTCTATTGTGCACCAATGCTTCAACGTGCTTGTACGATATGCGTCCACATCCGATTATGGCAAATTTCATATTTCCCACACCACTTTCAATTCATCTTCCAAAACAGAATATGATTTGGCTTTCAGCTATAGCATGATGCAATATTAACTGAATCATTACTATTACTAATAAATAATTTTACTAAATGATATTATTTCCTCTAAATTTCTAAAGTTCTCTTTAATCTGGGCGTACCTTTCAGGTCTGGAGCTGTCAATAAAACCCACAAGCTTCTCTTCCATTGTCTCTTCATTGTCTGAATACCAAAATGGATGTGTGAGAATATGGAGTCTGTCATGCTGATCTTTTTCAATTATCCCAAGAACATCTTCTCTCCAAAGCATTCGGGAGTCGGATAAATATTTGAAATCTTTAAAAAAGCAATCTGAGTAGGTATTTATTATGCCTTCAAGTTTAACGTTACTCTCCAATATCCATTTCGATGGCCTATGCATTGAAACAGCTGTTATACTTTCACCCAGCAATTCCTCTAGAATATGCTTCTCATTATTTATATACAGGTTCAAAGATTTGCTGTCAACTATATCATATCTCTTCTCATCAAAATGAAGTCCGATAGAGTGGCCCAGATCCATGACCTCCATTAACATTTCATAGGACCCTCTAGAGAAAACGTTATAAAAATTCGTGGACAGCAGCACAAAATAAGTAGCTCTAACATCTTTGGCATTTTCTATCCTTGCCAGTTCCAATGCTTTTCTCAAGGAAAAGTCGATATCATGCCTGAGTATGACACATTTTTCTGACTGTGGATATTGGGAATAGCCGGAAAAAGCATAATTCTTAGACTTCAATAAGTCCAGAAAAATCTCATATTGAGCAAATGTAAACTTCATTTGTTACCTCTCTGAACCGTTACTAGAGCAGTTCGATATTGCCCCTGTTCTTTACATGTTTCATAGCATTTTTGGTGTCGAAGACATAGTTTGAATGAGCCTGCACAAATTCATAGTCCACATTCGTATGAGCTGTCGTAATGACTACTAAATCTGCACCTTCTAAAGCTTCAATGCTCAGCTCGCTGATCCTAGTCTTGGATTTTCCTTTATATTGGTAGGACTTAACATATGGGTCATAATAGTCTACCGTGCAGCCTTCCTTTTCAAATTTCTCAATAACCTTCAAAGCCGGGCTTTCTCTATAATCATCAATATCTTGCTTGTATGCTGCCCCAAGAACAAATATTCTTGAACCGTTAAGAGGCTTTCTGAATCTGTTTAGTATTTTACTGCATCTTTCAACGACATACTCCGGCATATAATTGTTTATTTCGCCTGATATCTCAATCAGTCTTGTGTGATAATCATATTCTCTGGCCTTCCATGTCAGGTAATATGGGTCCAACGGAATGCAATGCCCTCCTAACCCAGGCCCCGGATAGAAAGCCTGGAATCCATATGGCTTTGTCTTGGCTGCATCGATGACCTCCCACACGTTTATCCCCATTTTTTCGCAGATTATTGCCATTTCATTTGCCAAGCCGATATTGATATTCCTATAAGTATTTTCTAGTATCTTTTCCATTTCTGCAACCTTGGGTGAAGATACTTCCAAAACTTCTCCTTCCAATACATTCCTATACATCATCGCCGCGATTTCTGTGGAATCTTTTCCGACTCCGCCCACAACTTTAGGCGTATTCTTGGTTTTATAAATTAGATTGCCTGGATCGACTCTTTCCGGTGAAAATGCAAGGAAGAATTCCTCCCCACATTTTAGGCCTGAACCCTCCTCCAGCAGTGGCAGAAGCAGCTCCTCTGTTGTTCCCGGGTAAGTAGTGCTTTCCAGTACGACTATAGATCCTTTCTTAAGATATTTTGCCACTTCAATAGTGGAATTCTTAACATAGCTTATATCCGGCTGCTGATACTCATCTAATGGCGTAGGAACACAAATCGCAATAAAATCTGCATCTTTTACAATGGAAAAATCAGTCGTTGCATTTAGCAATCCTTGTCTCACAATTTCCTTAAGTTCAGCATCAACAACATCGCCTATATAATTAATGCCTTCATTTACCATTTCGACTTTAGACTCCTGTACATCGAAACCTACGGTTTTATACCCTGCCTTTGCCTTCTCTACTGCAAGGGGCAATCCTACATATCCTAAGCCAATAACTGCAACAGTTGCTGTCCTATTCTTGATTTTTTCCAATAATATCCCTTTTATCTCATTCCTTTTATTCATACTGCCTACTCCTTTAAAATCAGCTTTCTGTCTGTCTTTTCATATTTTTTATTACACAAATCACAATTATATTCATTTTGTACATTCTGTAGTTTATTTCCACACTCACATACATAACCAACTACTCTGGCAGGATTCCCAACTACCAGTGTATAATCAGGAACATCTTTTGTCACTACTGCCCCTGCCCCTATAAATGCATATTTGCCAATACTGTAACCACACACAATTGTTGCATTGGCACCAATTGATGCTCCTTTTTTAATCAGTGTTTTCCTGTATTCTTCTTTTCTCTCGATAAAGCTTCTAGGATTTATTACATTGGTAAATACACAGGAAGGTCCTAGGAAAACATCGTCTTCGCATATTACGCCTGTATATACAGATACATTATTCTGAATCTTGACATTATTACCCAAAACAACTCCTGGAGATATAACAACATTTTGCCCTATATTACACCGCTCGCCTATTATTGAATTCTGCATAACGTGGCTAAAATGCCATATTTTAGTGCCTTCACCTATCTGGCATGGCTCATCGATATAGCTGGATTCATGTACATAGTATTTATTCTTTTTCATATTCTTCACCAAATCTCTTCAAGGCTCTCACAATATATTCTTTTTCTTTCAATGTCAATTCTGCAAACATGGGTATTGCAAAGGTTCGGTAGGATAGATATTCAGCATTAGGCATGTCTCCGGGCTTGTATCCAAGGCTTGCATATACCTTTTGCAGATGTAAAGGAACCGGATAGTATATGCCAGTAGCTATACCTCTATCCTTAAGATATTGTACAACCTCTTCTCTTCTCTCTGACTGAAGCATATACAAATGATACACATGTCTTGTGAAATCACTTTCATAGGGGGTTACAAAATCAGTGCCAGCCAGATTCATGTTATAATACTGAGCACATTCCCTTCTTTTTTCATTCCATATGTCAAGATAAGGAAGCTTTACCCTAAGAATTGCAGCTTGTAACTCATCCAGCCTAGAATTATATCCAATAAGGTAATTATAATACTTAAGGGGGTTATAAACCGTGTTGTCTGCGTTATTATCCTCTTCTACATCTTCTATGATATTTTCTAGAAGATTGTATGCTTTTCTTCCGTTCTCTCCACTGCCATGTGTTCTTAAACCTTTGCATATGGTCGCCAGTTCATCATTGTTTGTCACAATTATACCCCCGTCACCTGCACAGCTAAGGTTTTTTGTCGGAAAAAATGAAAAACAGGCTATGTCACCTAAAGTGCCTATTTTTTTGCCCTTGTATTCGCCCCCAACTGCCTGGCAGGCATCTTCAATGACCTTAAGGTTATATTCTCGGGCAATTTCATTTATTTTGTCCATATCTGCACTCTGTCCGAATATGTGCACCGGCATTATAGCTCTGGTTTTAGATGTAATTTTCTCTTCTATCCTATCAGTATCAATATTAAAAGTATCTCTTCTTACATCTACAAATACTGGAATAGCTCCGACTGATGAGATACTTTCAGCTGTGGCGAAAAAAGTATAGGTAGAGGTTATAACCTCATCACCGTCTCCGATGCCCAAAGCCTTAAGTGCTATAACCAAAGCATCTGTCCCGTTGGCTACTGAAATAGAATGTTCTACTCCCAAATAATTCCTGAACTCTTTTTCAAAGGCCTTTACATTGTCACTTAAAATATAATTTGCAGATGATAATACATCAAGCGTTTTCTTGTTCACTTCAGCTCTTATTGCTTCATACTGCGTCTTTAAGTTTATTAAAGGTATTTGCATCTTCTTCACCGTCCCATTATCCGTTAGTCTTCCAATATTACTTGTTCCAGTCTTTGAGTCAGCACTTCAAAATCAAAATCCTGAGCTGCTTTCAAAGCATTTTTGCAATAAGCATCATATTCTTCCGAAGGCATATTATAGAACTTTAGTATGCCCTCCGCCAAGGCTTCGGCAGAGCCGCCTTTTACTGTAATTCCACAATCATATTGCTTCAAAATATCATATCCGCATTCTATATTTGACAAAGTTGGCTTTCCTGATGCGAGATACTCAAAAAGCTTATTGGGGCTAAGCCCGTATTTATATAAATTGATGTTCTGACCTGTAAAGACGTTTAGACTTGACTTGCTTAATATATATGGTATATTCTTTTTGCCCACAGAACTCTTGAAGAATACATTATTAATACCATTAAGCATTACATATTGTTCCAGTTCATCCTTTTGATATCCTTCTCCGAACAAAATGAATCTGATATCCTTTATACCTTTATCCTGTATGATTTTGGCGGACTCCACCAAGAAATTCAAGGCATTCGCTTTCCCCATGGATCCTGTATAAGTGATCCTAAAGGTATCGTCATCGTCTAAATGGCTGTCATTTAGGACATGGCACTCTTTGTTGATGTTGAACTCCTTCAAATCTACACCGTTATTGATATACCTTACTCTTGATGCATCGATGCCTATACTCTCAACATAATCTTTCCCACCTGGAAATGTGAAAACAAGCTTGTCGGCATTTTTATATACAAACTTTTCTATCCAGTACATAAGCATTGCAGTTATGCCGTTTTTACTGATCTGCCCCATGGCTACCAGAGTCTCAGGCCAAAGGTCTCTTGTTTCAGCTATAAACTTGGCTTTATATCTTTTTGCCAATCCATAACCAGCCAGCCATGTAAATGGGTGAACAGATGATGCATATATTAAATCCGGCTTTTCTGTGTCAAATGCCCTGGATACTGATAGGAGCCTGACTGCATATTCAATCATGTTCAGTACCCTGGCCTTGCTGTTACCGAAATAACTACGAACTCTTATAAAAACAAACGGAATACCGTCAAAGACATTAAGCAAATACTTGCTCTGATCCTGAATCAGGTTTTCTTTTGCATCATGCCGGGAACTTGCGGCGAACACCTTTACCTTGTAGCCTTTGGCTATCAGGTTCTCAGCGAATTTGTAATGCCTTATGGCACCGGTAATCTCCGGTGGACCCGCATAATGATTTAGAATCCAGATGCTCCTCAATCCCAACCACTCCTCGTCATATGCAATTTTGCAGGTTTCTGCACAACCAATTTTTTCGCCGGAATCCCAATATATGTGCCGGCCTCCTTAATATCCCCAATTACTACAGCGCCTGCACCAATGATACAGCCTCCTGTTATGTTTATATTATTAATCACAGCGCTGCCGACTCCCAACCATGTACCTTTACCAATACCAACATTACCGCCGGTATGAACACCCGGCGATAAATGAACATACGCTTCCAGGATATTATCATGATCGATCGTTGCTCCAGTATTGACGATGCAGCCGCTGCCAACCCTGCTGCTGCAATTGATAACGACGCCAGCCATCACAACCGTACCGGTCCCGACTTCAACCTGTTCTCCAATAACAGCGCAGGGATGAATCAGTACAGGTATGTTTGCACCAGCTTCTTCAAGCTGGGTCTGTACCTTCTCCCTAATTTTATTATCACCGATTGCTACTATGACGTCGTATTCCGCAATATAGCGAGAAGCCTCGCTTGATCTGCCAATGACATCCATACCCAAAGGAGGCTGTATATCCACATTGTCATCCAGAAAAGCAATATACTGCCAATTGTGCATGCTGATTGCTATATCTGCCACTACCTTGCCATGGCCGCTAGCACCGATAATGAGAAGTTTGTCTTTGGTTTTCCTGTCATACCTATTGCTCATATGCTCACTTATCCTTCTGTATTTCCTTTGAACGGCTCCATCGTTGCTGAGTCTGCAGCGTTAATGCCTTCTCTTACGAAAACCTTCTTCATGGTCAAAAGAATGATCTTCAAGTCACCGTAAAAGGTTATATTGTCTACATACGCCACATCCATATTAAACTTGCTTTCCCAGCTAATCGCATTCCGGCCGTTAACCTGGGCCAGTCCCGACAGCCCTGGTCTCACCTCATGCCGACGTTTCTGATGCTCATTATACAGCTCCAGGTACTCGACAAGCAATGGCCTCGGGCCGACGATGCTCATATCACCTTTAAGAATGTTCAAAAGCTCAGGCAGCTCATCGAGAGACGTTGATCTCAAGAATCTCCCGAACTTTGTAAGTCTTATACTGTCCGGCAAAAGGACACCGGCTTCATCTCTTTCATCAGTCATTGTCCTGAACTTATAAAGGGTGAATAGCTTTCCATTCAACCCGGGACGATTCTGCTTGAATATCACAGGCGACCCCAGCTTTAGCCTTACGAGCAGCGCTGTAAACAATAAGACAGGCGATAAGGCGATAATTGCACCCAGCGACAATATAAAGTCCATCGGCCTCTTGAAATGCTTTCTGTATACTGAACCTCCGGTAGGCTTTGCTATAGGAGCTTTTGCATCCGGCCTTATCTGAGTCTGCATACCTACCTCCATAAATCTTTGATTATCTTCACAATTCTTTTCAAATCTTCATCCGTCATTTTTGTATCGCTTGGCAGGCAAACGCCGTTCTGAAATATATTTTCCGAAACGTCTTCGCCAATATAATCATACTTTGCGAAAAATGGCTGCAAATGCATGGGCTTCCATATAGGCCTCGACTCAATGTTCTCTTTTTCCAGGGCCTCCATGATATCCAGAGGCCTTACTTTACCCTTTACTGTTATACAGCTTAACCAGTAGTTCGGTTCATCCCAGTCATTGGAGGGCATCATCTTGATCCCTTCCAACGCTCCAAGTTCCTGCCTGTAGAACTCATATATCTCAGTTTTCTTCCTGACTCTCTGATCTAACACTTGAAGCTGCCCTCTGCCGATGCCGGCAACAATATTGCTCATTCTGTAGTTATAGCCCAACTCGCTATGCTGGTAATGTCTTGCTGGATCTCTGCTCTGGGTTGCCCAGAACCTTACCTTCGCGATGCGTTCTTCATTGTCAGATATGAGCATTCCACCCCCCGAGGTGGTGATGATTTTGTTTCCGTTGAAAGAGAAGACACCATAATCGCCTATTGTTCCTGTTTGTCTACCTTTATACAGCGTTCCCAGGCTCTCAGCAGCATCCTCAATGAGCATTGTATTATATTTCCTGCATATCGCAGTAATCTTATCCATATCCGCTGATAACCCGTAAAGATGAACAATTAGGACCGCCTTTGGCGTATACTTTTCAAAAGCCTTCTCCAGTGCAGTTGGACTCATGTTCCATGTTTCATAGTCACTGTCAATAAATACCGGAATCGCATTCTGATATACTATCGGGTTGGCTGTAGCAGAGAAAGTCAATGTGGGACAAAATACGATATCTCCGTCGCCTACGCCCACGGCCTTAAGGGCCATATGAATGGCCGCAGTTCCTGAACTGAGTGCTGCAGCTTCCCTAGCTCCGACTCTGAGTGCCAGCTCCTTCTCAAACTCATTGACATTTTTGCCAAGAGGCGCTATCCAATTGGTATCAAATGCCTCCCGTATATATTGCATCTCATAGCCTTCATCGCTCATATGGGGTGACGAAAGGTAAACTCTATTTGCCATATACTAACTTCCTTCCTCCAGCAATACCGGATGCCTGGTCACTCTTCTATCTTGCTGTTGCGACTTCATCATTTGCGACACTATAATTGAGAACAATTCTGCCGATACTATCCTTAATCTTCTGTGGGCAGTCAAGATTCTCCTCCATTCCGGCAATCTTTTCTATCAATTCGTCGTAGTTGATTTCCAGGGGCTTCGCTATGAAAATGCTTTTGTGCCTTGTACGTTCTATCCCTTCTTCTGCCAGCAGAAGCTCTTCATATAGCTTTTCACCTGGTCTCAAGCCAGTAAATTCAATCATAATATCCGTATCCGGTTCAAAGCCCGACAGCTTTATCAAATCTCTTGCCAGATCAACGATCTTTACAGACTCACCCATATCCAATATGAAGATTTCACCGCCCCTAGCCATAGCTCCTGCTTGTATGACAAGCCTTGCTGCTTCAGGTATGGTCATAAAGTATCTAGTTATTTCCGGATGCGTTACGGTAACTGGTCCACCTGCTTCTATCTGCTTCTTGAAAAGAGGAATAACGCTACCGTTGCTGCCTAACACATTACCGAATCTTACAGCCGCAAACTGCGTCTGGCTGCACTTATCCATTGCCTGAATGATCATCTCTGCAACTCTCTTTGATGCACCCATAATATTCGTTGGGTTTACCGCTTTGTCTGTGGAAATAAGCACAAATCTTTTCGTTCCATATTTATCAGCACATTGTGCAACATTCAGCGTGCCCCTAATGTTGTTTTTTACCGCTTCCCCTGGGCTGACTTCCATTAGTGGTACATGCTTATGTGCCGCTGCGTGGAATACCACACCAGGTCTGTAATTGTCAAAGATCTGCTCCATTCTTATTTTGTCTCTGACAGAAGCAATTATTACTTCCATACGTAGCTTGTCCTTGAAGGAGCGGCTCAACTCCTGCTGAAGTTCATAGGCACCATTTTCATAGATGTCCAGTATGATTAACTGCTTTGGATGGAATCTTGCGATCTGTCTGCACAGCTCAGATCCGATGGAACCTCCGCTGCCGGTAACCAAAACAACCTCATTTCTAATGTAGCTGGATATTTCTTTTATATTGAGATCTACTTCATCTCTTCCCAGCAAGTCTTCAATATTTACATCCCTTATGCTCTTGATGCTTACAGCCTCGTTGATGATTTCATACATCCCCGGTAGAGTTTTTAGCTTGCACTTTGTTTCCTTGCATAACTTCAGTATTTTTCGAAGTTCACTTTTAGAGACGGAAGGCAGTGCTACAATTATCTCATCAATATTGTATTCTTTGACTGCATTCTTTATTAAGACTCTGCCGCCAACTATCGGAATCCCATGAATCCTTGCCCTGTGCTTCTTGTCATCATCATCAATTGCTATGACAGGCATGCTCTTCAATTCAGCATGCTTTTGAAGTTCCCGTATTACCATGGATCCTGCTTCACCGGCTCCAATGACCATAACCCTTGAAACATCATTTCTGTCCTTTGTTACGAAATTTCTCACTCTTCTGCTTATTCGGTAGCTTAATCTTACTCCACCGAGTGTCAGGAATGTCAGTATACAGGCTATGGCATAAACTGTCCTGGGCAGCCTGATATCGAAAAACAATCCAAACAAGAAGGTAAGAACCCCTTCTATGGACACAGCGAAAGCAAGCTGCAGCATTTCATCAATGCTCGCATACCGCCATAGACTTCTATACAGCCCAAAAATGTAATAGACAGCAATCTTTATCCCTGTAAGGTATATCATCGAATTCAAAAAAATATCCATAAATTGTTTTGGTATATTTCCGTCAAACCTGAAAACCAAAGCAACATATATACATACATTTACCAGTACTATATCCGTGACAAAAAGTAATAGCTTTCTCACATTCGCTTTCATTTTTTCCTGCCTATCTAATCATATCAATAATATGAATCCAGTCGTAATTATCTTTGATGCTTAAAATACTCTACTGCAAAAACCGTCAGCACGCTTGCACATATACCGGCAAACAAGGATAGGATCATAATCATTTTTCTATCTGGTGAACTCGAACTTTCTGGCTCTTCTGCATATGACGTTACTCTGACATTGGATTCAGACTCCAAATAGGTTTCGACAAGCTTCAATCTGATATGATCCTGCTTCAGTGCTGCATAAACTTCCAAAGAAGCTTCCATATCTTCGCTATATAGCTTGTCTCTGAGCTTCACATCAATAAGCTTCTCTCTTTGCGATAGAATATCCTTTTCCAGTTTTGCTATATCTTGCTCCAGTTCACTCCCGCTTTTTCCCATACCTACATTTCCACTGATCATGTTCGCTTTAAGCTGAACAAGCAGGGCTTCATTCAGGTCAACTTCTGACTGCAGCCTGCTAATGCTCTCTGACCCCGACAAAGCTGCAGTGTATTGGGTCAATGCTTCCTCTGCCTTGGCTTTTCCCATTTCTATCTGTCGCTCAATGTAGATTAGCTGTTGTTTTATCTTTTCTCTCAAATATTGTGCCGAGTACTCACTAAATACTTTTGCTGCTACATTCGCTATATGCGGTACATCCTTTCTGACTTGATACCTTGAAGATATTAAAATTGATTTTCCATCGCTCTGCTTGCTGAAAACCAATAATTTATTCAACTCTGATCCACTTATTTGAATATTGTCACCGGCTAGGACCTTACTCACCTGCTCCATGAACTGAGGGTCATCCAACCGTTCAAATAATGCATGTTCTATATCTCTGGGATAGTTGTCTGACCCAAATGCGCTTAATCCGGTACTCAAACCATCTATTTCACATTCTGCTTGCGCCCGATACATCGGCACGGCAATGAAAAAGCTGTATATAAAAGAAGCCATCAACGAAGCGACGATTATTCCGATAAAAAGAGCCTTATGTTTATACAGCTTTCTGGCTAAATCCTTGATACTCATTTCTTCCAACTTTCCTACCCCATTTTCATATAATTTATTTCTTCAGATCAGCCTCTATCATATGCAGAGTTTTTGCAGCCGCGTCCATTTTTTTGACATAGTCTTCGCCAAGCCTCAGAGGCTCCTCAATACTTGCATTTACTTCTTGGAGCTTTTTCCCTGCCTGCACGGTCTCTTCCAGGTAGTGCACAGCTTCCTTTATTTTGTTGCCCCTTACGTAATACTGGGCTATTTCATAATTTACGTCTATTTTTATTTTATAGGATAGCTCAGATAAGGGCTCATCTGCCAGCTTTGATGCTGCCAGCTTTGATGCTTCTTCAAACTTACCCAGAGAAAGAAGCGTGTTGCAAAGCGTTGGTGTAAACTGATGATTATGGGGCTCGTATTTCCTTATAGAGGAAATCTGTTCCATAATCTCATTATAGTACTTCACATTCTTCTCTTTTCTCAGCTCATTGTTCATAATCTGAACCATGTCAATCCTATATGTGGCATTATACCGGTCAAACCCTGCGGCTCTTTTATAGAGCTCTATTACTTGCGCAGCTTCCTTATTCTCTTTATAACTTCTTGCTGCATGAAAACCTAGCCTCATGCCATAGAATATGGATGAAGCAGTAATCAGTATGACAACAGTTAATATCAAAGCCAAGGCTCCTACATTCTTTAAATTGTACTTTGCATGAATAGGAAAGCTTTGCTCACTATTTGTCAAGCCGATTAGCAGCCAGAGGATATAGGCAACTGCTGCCAGAGAAAGATTGAAGTCTATGGTAGAGTGCACAAATAACAGGAACGCAGCTAAATGGACGTGCAAGTATTTGCCGCCTGCCTTAATATTCTTTACCATAGACAAGAATAGAAGCACCAAGAGTCCGATTAATGCGGCAATACCTATTATACCAACTTCAATACCGTATTGCACATAGAAATTATGGGTTTCCGTGGTGTTATATGGAACGGACTGATACTGCCTGTACAAGCTTCGCCATGCGCCTCCGCCTGCACCCGTCAGCAAATGGTCCTTTATGATTTTCAGACCATCACGGGTAAAAAGCACGCGAAGAGATACGTTCTGAGTTTTCAGGCTTATATCTGAAAACCTGTTGGCAATCGCTTCAGGTACATACCTGGGTTTTTGCATTCTTTCCACTATTTTCTGATTGGCATCCCTCAAAGTAACATTCGTGTATTCCGTATAGCTTCCGTTTTCATAGTTGTATAGGAGCACCGCAATTCCCTGGGCATCTTTAAGTGTCGTAAAATCAAAACGCCTATTTGTGAATTCAGAACTGGTGGGCCCAAAAAACTCGAAAATATCAGTTTGCTTCTCTGCACTGTCAATGCTTCTGACACCGATACCGTAACTGAATGGGCTCTCTACAGAAGATCTGACATCAAACTCCACGGTGTACTTTGAATCAGGCGCCAGCCCATAAATCCTAAATGCCTTGTAGTCCTTGGACTCCGCTGCTGAAGCATGATGCTCCACCCTGTATGTAATGGGTTCTTTTGCAGTCAGAACGAAAACGGTAGCACCTGCAAATATTGCTGCTGCCACGAAAAGAGAGACATTTATCGTTTTATCGGAAAACTCAAACTTAACCAATTTTTTAACTGAGTAAGCAATATATATAAGCAGTGCACTGATCCCCAGGCTTATTAAGTATTGAATCCAGAGAGTTGTGAGGGCATCCTCCGGCAAAGCGTAAAATCTGTATATAAACATTGCATTCGATAGAAAAGCAATGAATAAGCCCAGCAACATCTTGACCTTTTCTCTTGCTTTAACCAGCACGAAGTTCAGCAGCAGTATTGCTGCCAGTACAAGAAATCCACCACGGGATAGTGTGATAACAAAGGAAGAAATCAAAGAAGTCAGAAGCATTTCATATATAATGGCTGATTTTGTGTTACCTGACTTTATGAGACTGTTCAGTGATAGTACAATCCCTACGCCCAGCACCGATGCCGATGTGTTTGCATATTGATATAACCCATACAGCCTCCTATTAATAAAAGCATCTTTTAGCTCAATTATTCCTGCAATGTTGAGCATGGCTGTAAAGGACAAAATAAAGACCGAAGCCATTATTACATTGACAAGTATATTCTTATACTTCTCATCTTTTATGGCCAGTTCCGAGGTAAGCTTATACAGCATAAAGTAGCTGCAGTACAGAAGAAACATATCAAAAGCATCCTTTGCATTGACAGCAAAAAGAAAGGATAGCAAGTATGCCGCCGGTATCAGAGCAACTGTTATGTCTAAATAGGTGCTTATGATCTTGAAGCTCTTGTCCCTAAGCCTATATAGCAAAAATAACGCAAAGCAAGCGCAAATAAGAATTATTGCCGGGATGTAGTTCGGGCGAAAAAACAACCCTCGATAAAAGGGTATGATAAGCATGAACACTGCTATCATAGACACTAGAGTTATATAGACTGTATTGTTATCCCGATAATTTAATGATGCTGTTTTTTTCGCCATTTGCATTACTCCTTACATCAAAATCTTCCTATTATATATTATCCTATTTTCGGTTCATTTACAATTTTATTGACAAAATTTGTCGTGGACAGCGTAAAAAAGAGAGCCCCGGAAACCGGGACTCTCTTTCTTACATTACTATTCTAATCCTGTAAGTTTGATCCATTGAAGTAGAAGGTCTCTGCTGAATCATTTTCAATTCCAGCATGGTCTGCTACCTTTTCTTTGACTATAGTCAGCTCATACTCATATCTAGCTTCCAGAGGCTTGCTTACAGTCAACACGATCAAAGTATCACCATTTGTAGCTTCGTCATTGTCTACAGTAAACGTAACAGTTTCATCCAAATCATAGTTCTTAAGTGTGAAGGCACCTGCATCTACCGATGCAACACGCTCGTTGAATGTGATTTCGATAGTCTCTCTGCTTACAGCAACAACTTCTTCAATATACGGAGCATCTTCATCTTCATATTCGCTTGACAAAATTGTTACTGCTTCTTCATCATCGTTCTCATCAATATCAGCTACTGGATAACCATGTTTGTCTTCCAAGAAGTCTGCAAAGATGAATTCATAGTCTGTGTCTTCTGCAATTTTCTTCCCAGCGCCCTGCAAAGTAAGCCTGACGATAGTCTGGTCTGAGCCCTTGATTTCTACTCTCCAAGTATTGTCGTCTGCATCTGTTATCTCTCCAGTACGATCACCTGCAACTGAAGCTTCAACAGCAGCTTCAAGAGCAACTTCTCTTTCCATTGTAACTTCAAACTGTCTTCCATCCTTCTGATAGTAGGAATCCACTTCTACAAATGCATGGTCTTCATCAGTACCGTCAAATTCGAAGTCTTGGGGATTGATTTGAGCCTTGAGTACCGGGTTGCCGATCATGTCGATGATACCACCGTCTTCTGAGCCAGCACCGTATACTATTCTGTATACGCTGTAGGAAACGCCGTCAGCCAAGCCCTCTGCATATGTGAACTCTACAACTGTGTCATCATCGTTGTAATCAGCAGCGGTCAACTCAACGAGATCATTCAGATCACCTTCAACTGCCAACTGCAACTTAGCCTGTGATCTGAACATAACCATCTCGTCGAATGTAAGAGCGACTACGTTTGTATCTACTGCTTCAGCATCTTCCAATTCAGGAGCGTCTGTATCCCAGTTCGTTGCAGTTGATACCTTAAGGATACCAGCAGGGTTGCCTACCGGCTTTGTGTCAACTTCCAACTCATAGTACAGCTCATTGCCTGACAGGTCAAGAACGCCGTCTATAGTTAAGTCATACTCATCATAACGATGGTCTTCCAAACCGTTAACCATATCATTAACTGTCAGTACTACTGAGTTAACCGGATATCCGTCTTTCTCAAACTCAGCCTTTGTCGGTGCGCCCAAGTCGTTGTCAATTTCATAGTTAGCAATGTTTTCAGCTGAATCTTCATCAATTTCATTGCCAAACAGAACAACGATTGTGTTTTCGTCAATAGCATACGCATCAGTTGCTTCTACAGCACCGATATCGTCTGCTTTAACTCTAACAGTTAGATCATCTTCATCTATCGCATTACCGAACTCGTCAGCTACGCTGTCAACTGTCAGATCATAGTTCTCGCCTGTTTCCATGTCCTCAACAGTAAGAAGTACTCTGAATACACCGAGTGAATCCTCTACAACAGAGATTTCGTCGATATCCAGGTCTTCCAGATCATAGTTCGCGAGGTTTGTTGCACTATCTTCATCTATTCTGCTGTCATCATTGAATGTAACCAATATCTTCGTAGATGAAAGAGCTACAGCAGACTTGTACTCTGGAGCATCCTCGTCCTCAGCTATACCATCGAAGTCAAATGTAGAAGGTCTTGTCATTGTATTGGCAGCCTTCCTCTGGTCAACGATACCGTTTACTGAGAGTACATAGTCTTCTTTCTTGTCCATTGCTTCTGTAACGAGATATACAAAGTCCTCATCATCGCTGTCCCATTCTACGGAAACGATTTCAAGTGCATCGCCGTCCTTCTCATCAACCTTGATGGAGTAGTTGGCGAGATTTTCTGCTGATTCTTCTGTTACCTCTTCATTGAATACAACTTTTAACCTCTGATTGGTTTCTGCTTTTGTATTAGCAGAATCAATCTTTGGAGCAGCTGTATCAAATTTGCTTGTGAAGGATTCTGAGTCAGACTTCTTATTCACGCCGTCAACTGACTTAACGTTTGTTACCTTTACAGTATATTTTGTCTTATTTTTGAGACCTACTGTAGTTAAGGTAACTTCGTCGCCGTCAACTTCAGCCTTTGCAATTTCTACGCCAGCAATGGAGTAGTTAGCAACGTTTGTGCCTGTAGCAAGGTCGATACTCTTTGTAAAAGTGATTACAACTTCTTCAGTATCTTCGCTTTCTACTTTGTCAATATCAGGAGCGCCTGAAACCTTAGCGATACCTGCGAACTTAACGCTCTTTCCGCCAACGGTCAAAGTATAAAGCTTACCAGTTGTCATAGCAGCTGTGTCAAGTCTTACTGTATCAGAGTTAACTACTGATACTGCATTGATCGTAAGACCTTCGATAGCATAGTTGGCAACATTGCCTGCTGCTGCTGCATCAACATCGTCTTCGAACTCAACTTCAACAACTGTGTTACCAACTGCTGTAGCATCATCAAGCACTGCTGTAACGGCTGCAGGAGCTTCTACTACAAGACCAGCTGCAACGGCCTTGGCATTGTCAACTTTGCCGGCTTCTACCAATGTAGCAGCAAGAGTCTTAGTTGTGTCTTTTACAGTGCCCTTAAGTGCTTCAACTGTAGCTGCTGCCAGGTCGTTAACTGTGAAGTTAGCAACTGTAGCAACCTTTGTCAAACCCTTGGAAGCTGCAAAAGCGATTGTTCCTTCATAAGCAAAATCGCCAACAACTGTAGCTGTGTTCTGCTTATATCCGAGAGCTTCAAGCATTACTTTGTAGTAAGCCTGTGCAGTCATTGCACCGTTCGGGTTGAAGCTTACGCCGTCACCGACCCAGCCCAGCTGCGGGTTAGCCTTTAAGTAGGAAAGGATTGCTTTGCCTTCTGCCCATGCGATGTTGCCATCAGCAAAGTTCTCAGTGCCTGTGAAAGCCTTAGCTTCTGCCTCAAGACCCTTCAGTCTCAAGAACATGACAGCTGCCTGTAATCTTGTGGGTGTTGTTCCGAGGTAAGCAGCTGTAACGCCGTTACCGTCGCCTACTAGCATGCCCAGATCTGCACATACCTGTGCATCTGTGCCCATTGTTTCTTCCGCAAATGCAACCGTAATCGTGGAGAATACGAGAGCAAATGCAAGAATCAGCGCTAGTGTCTTCTTCATCTAATCAACCTCCTCAAATATGTATCTGTACTTAGAGCATGGAACCAAAAGTACGCATGCCTAGTACCTATTTCACATTATAGCAACATCTAAATATAGAGTCAATGTATGGCAATCATATGTAACAATACTGTAATGAAAGTCCGTAATTTACCATTAATGTGGAATAAGCTGTTTATATTCTGTGGAAGATGTAGTATATTTTAATTATATAGAAAGAAAGACTATAATTGGATAAGGGGGAAATACAAATACGATGAATAGAAGGATATGGATACCAATTCTGATATTGCTGATCGTCTGTTGCTTTTCAATAAGTGCATATGCCGCCTCAGGTGATCCCGTGCTATGGCTGGATAAAGCTACTTACACCGGGCTTGGCGCCCGGCCGGTGATAACACTGCAATCCGAGGACCTGAACGTCAACTCGAAAATAAGAGACGAAGTCAGTTGCATAGTCTCTTCATCCAAGGACCCTGTTGGAATCACCATAAAGCTCAAAGAAACAACACCCAAATCCGGAGAATTTGCAGGAGATTTTGGTTTTACCTGCAGCAAATCGGATGGTGCATCAAGCATGCTTCAGGTTGAAGCGAATGGTACCATCACTGTTACATACAAGAACCCCAAATTGCAAGCCACAAGTTCAGATGCATTATCGCGCAGTGCCAAGTGGCAGGCTGATACAGGAACTGTAAAACTCTCAAAAAGCAGCTATACAGGGCTTTGCAATACAGCGTCCGCAACCGTCACGGACAAAGACCTGAACGTGAGAGCCAATTATATTGATACGGCGAAAATCAAGATCTACTCGGATGCAGACCCTAAGGGCATTTTGCTGACAGCTTATGAGACAGGTTCAAATACTTCTACTTTTACAATAGGCTTTAAGTTTGATATCAATAAGTCGGATATTAGCGACACCATTATCAAAGTTAACCCTTCCGACAATATTTATGCTGCCTATATCGATGAGATAAGTGCAGATGGCCTTGTTAACATCGGTTCCACAGCAACATCAAAATTCGAGTTTGCTGAAGCTGTTCTCGAGACATCTGAACGAGATGATGAAGGTTCAGGCAGTGTACTTACGATAACAATCAATGAGCCTGATGCCAACAACCCAAAGATTAAGGACAGGATCCTAGCTAAAGCAACCTCAGGTGACGGCACCCATGAGAAGACCCTCTGGCTTGACGAGACAGGGACAAATACAGGCAACTTCAAGTGCAGGCTGTTCCTCAATGATGAGATGACAACCGCAAAATCCCTGAGAGTCAAGTCTTCCGACATAATCAGCATCAAGTACGTTGACAATACAATCCCGCAAGGCGGTACAAAAGAGATTGTCAAAGCTGTCAAGTGGACCTATATCAGTACACTGCTCAAAACAGACAAAAAGGCTTATACCGGTTACAGCGGTTATGCCAAAATCACTTTGACAGACTATAATCTCAATGCTGACGAGGAAAAAGCCGAGATTATTGTTGTTCGGGTGGAAACCTCGGACGCTAAAGGCTTTAAGATGGAATTGAAAGAGACAAGTTCCAATTCAGGAGAATTCACAGGTACCTTGTATTTTGGAAAATCCGCCAAACCATCTGCTGGGGTTATCAAGGTAGTAAATAGTGAGACGATCACAGTCACATATACTAACCCGAAAGATAAGGACGATATTGTTGAATGTTCTGCTGCATGGTCTTTTCAGGACGGCCAGATCACTTTGGATAAGCAGGAGTACAAAGGAAACGATGCCCAGGTAAGAATCACGCTCAGAGACTTGGATGCAGCTGATGATATAAAAGTTAAGGATGATATCCGAGTCGTTCTAAGGGTGCAGGGAAGCGGCAAAGATACGAATATAGTCCTTACGGAGACAAGTAAAGACTCGGGCACATTCACAGGCACCTTTTATATAAACGGGAGCGGGGGTAATAAGCCTTCAATCAATTTCCGACCAAATGACCGGTTTGAGATCATCTATACTGATAAATACACAACAAGCGGAAAGGACGAAGAACGTGTAGCATCAGCAGTATGGGGAGGCGTTTCTACAGCGACACTTACTCTTGATAAGCAAATCTATGCCGGTTATGGAAGCCAAATGTTTATTACTTTAAGCGACCTTGATTTGAACAAGAGTTCAACTACACGCGACAAGGTATCGGTATCTATAAGAACTAAGAGTGGTAAGACCAATTCAACTTATACGCTTACCGAAACAAGCAACGGCAGTGGCGTATTTAATGAAGATTTTACATTCACAACAGATCCTGCCAAATCAAGCACCATTTGTGTTGCGCCAGATGATGAGATCACCGTGACCTATGCCGCAAAGGGCGTAACCGCTACCTCAAAATTTACGAAACAATAGTAATAATATATATTAAGAAAATAGCAAGAATATAAGGGAGTGTCGCAAAACTACCTTAAGTAGTGAGCCACACTCCCTTACTTTCTCATATATCCCTTGCAATCCTAAACTTCTGTTTCGGCTTATTCTTAAGCTCATCTATATCAGACTTTAGTTTATGATATAGCAGATCCATTTTACCGTCCAAACCTTTAACCTGTTCCTTCATTTCCTGACGAAACGCCTTGAGCTCATTCTCAAGCCCATCAAAGCGGCCTTCAAGACCATCAAACCGGCCCTCTAGCCCATCAAACCGGCCATCAAGTTTATCAAAGCGGCCATCCATTTTGTCTAACCGTTCATCCTGCTTATCATATCGCCCTTCGAGTCTGTCAAATCTTCCTAAAATGAGTTGAAATATATCTCTTGTTTCTTTATCCACATATATCACAGCCTTTCGACACCATATTTCATATTATATCCTATATGTAAAATTTTTACAATTGATGTTGTATTGTTTTACTGTATATATTATCGCAATGTTTAGTGCCCTTAGCAAATAAGTGGTATTCCTTATGGTTCTGAGATTCTTCACAATCCTCGGAATGACGCGGCTGTACCAGGGGTGAAAAAAAGCGTTAGTCCGATTTTGAAGAAATCGGGACTAACGCTTTATGCTACTTGCTGTGATTGTGGTTCAATGCGGCTTTAATGAAATCTCTGAAAAGCGGCTGTGGCCTGTTGGGTCTGGACTTGAATTCCGGATGGAACTGGCAGCCCAGGAACCATGGATGTTCCTTCAGCTCGACGATTTCCACCAGCCTTTCGTCCGGTGACAAGCCGCTCAGGATCATTCCTTTGCCGGTCATCTCATCACGGAACTGGTTGTTGAACTCATAGCGGTGTCTGTGCCTTTCGAAGATCAGCTCTTCGCCATAGGCTTCCTTTGCCTTTGTATCCTCTGCGATCTTGCATGGGTACAGGCCAAGCCTCATGGTGCCGCCCTTTTCATCAATGTCCTCCTGCTCCGGCATGAGGTGTATGACGCCAAAGGGTGTATTCTCGTCCAGCTCGGTGCTGTGTGCTTCCTTCAGGTGTAAAACATTTCTTGCATATTCTATGACAGCTACCTGCATACCAAGGCAAATTCCAAAGAACGGAACTTTGTTGGTCCTGGCATATCTGGCTGCGGAAATTTTTCCTTCTATCCCTCTGGGGCCAAAGCCGCCAGGGATAAGCACCCCGTCTACGCCATCCAGCTGCTCATCGACATTCTCATCAGTCAGGTCTTCGGAATGAACCCATCGGATATCTACTTCCGCATCGTTGGCAAGGCCGCCGTGTCTCAGGGCTTCCGCCACCGACATATAAGCATCATGGAGCTCCACATACTTTCCGACTAGAGCGATGGTTACCCTATTCTTCAGATTCTTAATCTTATCAACGATTGCCTGCCACTCCGAAAGCTCCGCTTCACCGCATTTCAGACCCAATTTCTTGATGACCAGCGCATCAAGTCCTTCCCGGTTCAGCATCAGCGGTACATCGTACAGATAATCCGCATCTACATTCTGAACCACAGATTCTCCGTCCAGGTTGCAGAAAAGCCCAATCTTGTCCTTCAGATCACGGGATAGGGGCTTCTCAGTCCGGCACACGATGATGTCCGGCTGGATACCGATGCTTCGCAGCTCTTTGACGCTGTGCTGCGTGGGCTTGGTCTTCAGCTCTCCTGCTTTTGACAAATACGGAACCAGCGTCACGTGTATAAACAAGACGTTTTCTCTGCCTACTTCGTATTTTACCTGCCGGATTGCTTCTAAGAAAGGAAGGCTTTCGATATCGCCCACTGTGCCGCCGATTTCGGTGATGACGACATCAGGGCTGGTTTCATTGGCCACCCTGTAGATTCTTGACTTGATCTCGTTGGTGATGTGCGGTATGACTTGTACTGTCCCCCCCAGGTAGTCCCCTTTTCGTTCCTTGCTGATGACCGACCAGTAGATTTTCCCGGTGGTGACGTTGCTGTTTTTGGTCAGGTTGGTATCGGTGAACCGCTCGTAGTGTCCCAGGTCCAGGTCCGTTTCCGCGCCGTCGTCGGTGACGAAGACCTCACCGTGCTGATAAGGCGACATGGTGCCCGGGTCAATGTTGAGATACGGGTCGATCTTTTGCAGGCTTACCCGGAGTCCCCGGCTCTTTAGCAGCCTTCCTAAGGATGCTGCCGTGATGCCTTTTCCCAAGGATGATACAACACCGCCTGTCACAAATATGTATTTGGTTTGCATGTGATATTTCCTCCTACAGCTTTTTTGTGAGTTTTTGGTGAACATGTTTTCTGATGTTTCTTTAACGTACGCATATCATAACTTTTATATTATACAGATTCGCAAAAAAGATGTCAATGAAATTTGTCCCTTATTGTAAAAAAGAAAAAGTGCTTCTCGGACGCTACGAAGCGCTGCGTTCCGAGAAACACTTATTTATTTACTAATTATCTGTAGTGCTGCTTCAGTATCGCCATATCCACGTGATTAATCTGTCCGTCACCGTTCAAATCAGCCCTCTCATCCCATCCCGGTCCGTTTTCGACTGATCCGTATGCCCGGGTTATGATAGCAAGATCGTCGATATCAACACGTCCGTCAGTGTTGACGTCACCTACGGAAGCTGCCATTCTTAACAGCATCATATCAAGGTTATTGACATCTGCCGTATCAACCGTAATCGGCGAGGCACTGCTATAGTCGAGTACCATTTCATTGCCGTTTCGGAAGCCTGAGTCATAATACTCGTCTTCGTTGTGCATATATAATATTCTGTAGCTGATTTTATAGTTGCCTGGTGCTACATATAGCTCATAATCTGATGAAGTAGCCCCCATCGGGATATATAGCTCCCCATACCTGAAACTATTACTGCTATGGTACGCTCTAATCTCAATTTCGATTCCGCCGTTCGGTGCACTCACCCCTTCAGGGAGTGAAATACTGCCTCTCAATGCCAGTCCTTTTAGTATAGTCATGTCAATATCCTGTACACCAGCTGAGTCTACCGTCACGTTGCTTGCTTCATTACTGTTAACGTACGATACTGTACCACTCGCACTGTAATAACCTGGCCATATGTAGCTTTTGTGGCTGCTGGGAACATCGTATATTTTACTATAGCTTACCCTGTAATCTCCGGGTACTACATACAACACATAATCCGTTGAACTCTCGTGTTCGGGAATCGTTACATATTGGGAAGCAAATCCGTCACCACTAGCCCGAATCCTTACTTCAAGTCCATTCTCCGGCGCAGTTTCTCCATCAGGCAAGGTTATTGTACCTCTGATTGCATATCCGGTAAGCAGCGTCATATTGATATTGCTCACACCTTCTGCTGCTACCGTTACCGGTGCTGCAAGGTCGTAGGCTGCGACTGTTCCTGTGCTGCTGTAGAAACCCTGCTGAGCATAACCATCAGTATCATCGGCGTATATGTAATAACCTAATGTATAGCTGCCGGGTGCTACATTCAAGACATATTCTGCAGTACTTTCATTCTCGTTTATATATGCTTCTGTCATGAATGACTCCTCATCAGACTCCGCTTCTATTCCAATCTCCAATCCCCCTTCAGGTGCGGTTACTCCGGCAGGAAGTGATATTGTTCCTCTAATTTGCTGTGCCTTTATCAGTGTCATATTGATGTTGTCAACGGCAGTGGTACCTACGCTCACAATCGATGCATTATCATAGCCGACGACGGTCTGGGTGCTGTTATAGTAGCCATTACGAACATAAACGTTGTAATATGAATAATAATGTACTCTATAACTTCCTGGAGAAACATTGAGAGTATAGTCAACCCAACTTGCCCCCCCTTCAATATGTACATAATCATTAGCATAGCTGCCGTCTTCGCTCTGCACATCAATAGCTACATCAATTCCACCTGCAGGGGCAAATTCTCCTGCCGGAAGCGATATTCTTCCTCTGATCTCCTGTGCTTTAATCAGCACCATGTTAATGTTATCCACGGCTGCAGCTCCCACGGCTACAAGCGATGCGTCATGATAAGCGGCCACTGTCCCGGTGCTGCTGTAATAGCCATTTTGGATATAACCGTTGTAATTTGCGCTATAATGCACGATATAGCTTCCCGGAACAACATTGAGAATGTAGTCTGCTCCGCTTGCTCCCTCATCTATATGTACATTGCCATACACATCGCCGCCGTCTTCATTCTGTGCATAAATGTATACATCCATTCCACCTGCCGGCGCATTCCCTGTCGGAAGCGATATTCTTCCTCTGATTTCCTGTGTTTTGATCATAGTCAGATCAATGTTGCTTATATCTTGTGTTCCTATTGTTACTAACGATGCTTCGTGATAATTCTGTACTGTCCCGCTGTTGCTGTAATATCCATTCTGCACATAACTGCTGCTTTGATTCTGATAATAATGAATTCTATAGCTTCCAGAAGCAACATTGAGAACATATTCCGCCCAGTTTGCTCCCCCTTCTATATACGCTTCCCCGAAAGCATAGCCGCTGTCTTCGCTCTCAGCATTAACATAAATAGTCAATCCACCTGCTGGTGCGGATTCACCTGTCGGAAGCGAAATTCTACCCCTAATTTTCAGTGCTTTAATCAGTGTCAGGTTAATGCTGCCGACATCCGATGTTCCCACGGTTACACTCGATGCGTGGTTTATGCTTGGCACCATCCCGGTGCTGTTGAAGTAACCAAACTCAACATAACGGTTGTCATCTGTATGATAGTTTACTTTATAGCTTCCCGGAGCAACTTCTATAGAATAGCCTGCCTGACTTGTACCCTCTGCTATAAATACGTCCAAATCAGCATAGCTGCCGTATTGGTTACCTGCGGATACTTCAACATACATTCCACCTACAGGCGCAGATTCTCCCACCGGCAGCGATATTTCACCATTTATTCTCTGAGTTTTTATCATTGTAAGGTCAATGCCACTTACACCTGTGGAATCTACATTCACAATTCCAGCTTCATCATAGCCTATTACCATCCCAGTACTGCTATGGTAGCCAAACCGTGTATAACCGCTAAAACTTGCCTCATAATACACTCTGTAATTTCCAGGCTCCACATAGAGCTCATACCCTATCGAGCTCTGACCTTCTGGTATGGTCACATACTGGTTATAGGAATAGCTGCTGCTTTGGGCCTTCACAAAGAAACTATACCCTCCGACTGGCGCCTCTTCATTGTCTGGCAGCGTTATCGTTCCGCTTATGACACCTGTCACGGTCCTATCGATCACCAAGCTATAGCTGCCTAGCCCATGTGCTGAATAATGCCTTACTTTGATGTAATATGTGTTTCCAGCAGTTAAGTTGCTTGTTATGAAAAAATTGTTATCTGTTCCGGCGTCATCATCATAAGTTATTTGTACTCCGTTTGAATCAAGTAGATATCCATATGTGTCTATGACGCTGCCGGTTTGTATTGTATATGTTCCGCTCTGTGCAGGGACAAACCTGAAATAGTCTTCATCCCCCACGAAATCAATCACACCGGCTATTCCGGTTCCCAACGCTTCCACCAACGTAGCGGTTTCCCTTGTGTTTCCGTGGTCATCCGCATACCCATTCCCTATGATTGTGATGCCCATATTACCGAGATCAGCTGATCTCACTTGTATTACAGATGCATTGCCATAGTCTGCTGTGGTCCCTGTTGTGTTGTAATATCCATTGGATACATAACCGCTAGCAGAAGTGTTATACGCTATTCTGTAGTTTCCTGGTGCCACTTGCTGCAATTCATAACCAATTGAATTTGCATTTTCCGGAATTGTCACATAGGAATTGTATCCGTAATCACTGCTGATTGCGCTAATATTCACATAGAATCCACCTGCCGGTGCAACGACGCCAGACGGCAGCGACACAGTCCCGCTGATTGTCCTCTCTTTTAGAATGGACAGGTCCATTGCATTCAGGTCCACATCACCCACGGATACAATGTCGGCGTCGTTATAGCCGGCTACTGTTCCGGTACTGTTGTAGTAGCCCTGACCTATATAGCTTCCGTTGTTTATATAATAAATTAACTTATAGTTTCCAGATGGAACATATAGCGTATACTCTGCATCGTTTTGTCCTTGCAGAATCGTCGTAGTTACATCATCAACATACATGCTGCCGCTTGCTTGAATCGTTACATTCACTCCGCCTTCAGGCGCATATTCTCCATTTGGAAGCGATATAGTTCCCCTTATGGCACGACCTTTTAATACCGTCAGGTTAATGCCATTCAGACCGGCTTCGTCAACCGCCAGCAGAGAAGCATTCGCATATTCCGCTACCGTTCCCGTAGAAGTGTAGTAACCTTCCCGAATATAGCTTGACCCTTCACTTAACGCTTGGTAGCTTACCCTATAGTTACCCGGCACCACATTTATATCAAATGCTGCATTGCTACTTCCTTCAGGTATGGTAATTAACTGGCTGAAACCATATGTACTACTGCTTGAATATACATAGAACTGCAATCCCCCGGCAGGTGCCTGTTCTCCCGCTGGCAGTGAAATGCTTCCTCTGACCATCGGTGCCTTCATTATCTGCAAGTCTATGTTTTCCACAGTTTGGGTATCAACACTCACTGGTGTTGAGGCATTGTAATCAGTTACTGTTCCAGCAGAGTTATAGTAACCATAATTTACATAACCGCTGGCGTAAACCTGATAGTTTACCCTGTATGTGTCCTGGGTGGCCGTCGCCATTGCATAGTCTGCATAGTTCGCACCCTGCGGTATCGTTACATACCGCCAATATGAATTATTAGTACCGTTTGCATGGACTTCAACAGTAAATCCATTTTCAGGTGCTGTCTCTCCAGCCGGAAGATAGACTCTCCCTTTTATTCCGACTAGTTCGGTGACCACAAGGCTGTAGCTTCCAGTCCCATCAGTGTCATAATGCCTTGCTTTGATGTAATATGTATTTCCGCCAGTCAAGTCATAAGACATACTGAAATTCCAACCTAATCCATTGTCGTCATCGTGTGTTAACTCGTCTCCGTTGGAATCATACAAGTATCCAAAGGTATCTATCAGACTGTTTGTATGGAATTCATATATACCGCTTACTGCCGGTACAAACTTGAAATAGTCTGCGTCGCCAGCACTTTCAAATTCGCCTGGAATCTCTATTCCGGTGCTCTGTACCAGTGTGGCTGTTTCCAATTTATTCCCATGGTCGTCCACTCTCAAGATAAAGTCCATATTGACATTCGCTGCATCTGCAGCATCAACGACTATACTATCCGCTTCAAAAGGCTCCTGTACAGATCCGCCGCTGTTGTAGTAGCCAGTCTGCAAAAACCTGCTGTCATACACATTGAACCGCAACCTATAGCTGCCCGGTTCGACAAAAATCTGGTAGTCAGCATAGTTTGCGCCTGACGGTATTTCTACATATTGATATTCATCATAGTAATTGTTCACATCGAAAGCATATAACTCCACTTCAAGTCCGCCTTCAGGCGCCAACTCTCCATTAGGAAGCGACACCCTTCCTCTTATGGCATATTGCCCCACTTGCTGGCTTCTCAATATTGCCAAATCTATGTCATCAACATCTGCAGCCCCCATCGCTATTGGCGTTGCATTGTAATAATCCGTAACCGTTCCCGACTCGTTATAGTAACCTTCAGTGATAAAGCCGTTAGCCCAACTCAGTGCTCTATAGCGAACCGTATAACTTCCTGCTGGAACATAAAGCTCATAATCGTATGAGCTTGAACCTTGTGGAATGGTGATATACTTATACGCATAACCATCGCCCTCCGCATATATATATACCCTGCCTCCACCAAGAGGTGCCACTTCACCGGCTGGAAGGGATACGGTTCCCCTTATGGCATATCCGGTCAGCAACGTCATGTCAATGCCGCTTATGCCGGAAGCTCCTACTGTTATAGAATCTGCATACTCATACGATGCAACTGTTTCCGTACTGCTATAATAGCCATTCTGCGCATAACCGGCGGTATTAGTGCGGTACCCGACATTATAACTGCCGGGTGCCAAATACAGCAGGTAGTTTATTGAATTATACCCTTCCGGTATCAAATAGGATCTATTTGCATAACCGTCCCCATCAACCCGAACACTGACATTTACCCCCCCAGGAGGCGCCACCGTGTCATTGGGCAGCGAAAGTGTTCCGCTTACAGCTTGTCCAGTTAGAACAGTCATGTCTAAATTGCTCAGACCAGATGTTCCAACCTGTATAAACGGGGCATTATCCCATCCGGATACCATCCCGCTTTCGCTGTATAAGCCTTCCTGTACATAATCGGTATTGTTCAGCCCATCATAAATGTAATAGTAAATCTGGTATTCCCCTGGTTCAACATACATGGAGAAGTCTGCTGAGTGCGCTCCTTCGGGTATGAATACTTCCGCCCAATCCGACCCACCATCACCTTCCGCTCCGATTTCAATCTCCATCCCCCCTGCTGGGGCAGTCTCATTGTCCGGCAGCGATATCGTTCCTGATATCTCTACGGCATCTGCAGATACATTCATCGGAAGAGCAGCAATACACAACATTAGGGCAATAGATAATACCATCAAAAACCTGGATCGACCTGACATACCATCCCTCCTCAACAAATTTTTTCTAAATTTTACATCATTTGTAAAATTGTTTCAGATTGCGAGCATCTAAATAGACATTATTAGACATAATTATAACACATTTTCTAGCTTTTTACATAACAAATATCACTCATTAATCAATAAAGTTTACTATTTCCATGCAGCAAAAAAACCTCCGTAAGGTGTCTGCTTGCTCGTTCCTGATAACGTGCAGGCAGCCCTTCCGAAAGGCTTTTCTATCCCAACCCGAACTTATTCAATTACTCTGTCAACATTTTCTTGATCTCTTCTATCGCCCGCTCCAGTTGAAGGTCGGTTCCCGACAGCTTTTCGTCGAACTTCGTTTGCAAGACCTGAAGGTCCGATGCATCCATGACTGCGTCCTCAGGCAGCTGGCTGTCCTTTTGGAAGCTCAGCACGGCTGTCTGAGTCAGAGGTCCGAATATGCCGTCCTGCTTCTGGACCTTGTAGCCCAGCACCTCAAGCCGCTGCTGCATTCCAAGGACATCCAGCCCGATGATTCTTTGCTTCAGACTGCGGTCTCCCTTTATTGGCGTATATGTCTCATCGCTATTTGCTGTTGCATTTTTCACTTCTATGTCTGGTGTCAGACCGACACCGTCCAGTGAGAACTGGCTTGGTGTCAGATAGTTTGCAACGGTCAGCTTGACTCCGCCGGTGCTCTTGCCAACAGGGATCACACTCTGTACCGTCCCTTTTCCATAGGTCTTCTCACCGACCAGAATGCCTGTCTTGGAGTCCTTAACGGCTCCTGCCAGGATCTCCGAAGCCGAAGCACTTCCGCCGTTCACCAGCACCACCAGCTTGAACGGTGCCTTATCCAGCGTGGATTCATAGGTCTTGGTTATCTTGCCCTTTTCCTGTATGTGAACAATAGGCCCTGTCGGAATCAGTTCCTGACAGATATCGACGACTTCGCTGAGCAAGCCTCCCGGGTTGCCCCTCAAATCGATGATAGCACCTTGGACCTGTTTGTCCTTGAACATTTCGATTGCCGCCATCAGATTGTCATATACATTGCCGTTGAATTGGGTGATCCGGATATAACCGATGTTGTCCGGCTTGATTTCATACTTGACCGGATTGATTTTGATCAGCTCTCTGACCAATTCGAAATACAGGTGTTCCTTTATACCTTCCCTTTTGATTTCAAGCTTTACCTTGGTGCCCGATTCGCCTCTAATATGACCGGCAGCCTTTTCTATGGTCAGGCCGGTCAGCTCCGTATCATCGGCTTTAAGTACGATATCACCTGTCTGGACTCCCGCGCGGTAAGCCGGTGTATCCTCTATAGGTGATACAACCTTGATCCTGCCGTCTTCCATTCTTTCAATGACCATTCCCACACCGCTGAACTCTCCGTCAATATCACGGTTGAATTCCTCGAATTCCTCCGGCGTGAAAAATGTGCTGTGTTTATCCAATGTCTCGAACATACCCTTCAAAGCGCCGTTCAGCAGCGCCTCATCGGTTACATCCTTATAATACTCACGTTTTATAGTCTTCATCAATGACTCAATTTTATCGGCTATTTCAGAGCCTTCCTGCTTTTCTGCTTTTTCTCCCGGCGTAGTGAAAGTAAACGTCGTACTGTCAGCATATGCAGCTGTCGAAAGCAGCATCACCGTCAGCAGGATCAGCGCCAGGATCCTGAATTGCATCTTTCTCACTTATTCCCACTCTCCTAACGACCAAAATTGATGATTTTTTCTCGGTACTCCTTCCGCATATCATATTGCAGGTATCGGATGTACCGGTTCAGCATAGCAGAACATTCCGCCCGCGTCAATACCTTGTTGGGCTCCAGCTCGTTATCCGGGTTGCCGCCTACGATGCCCATCCGTCTGGCCACATTGGCCGATTTCTTGGCCCAGGCCGGGATGGCGGCATCATCTTTGAAGCTGGTCCTGATGCTGCTTTCCTCTGACGCTTCCTCCAGGCCCAATGCCCTAACGATGATCGCCGCTGCCTGAATCTTGGTCAGATACTCCTCCGGGCTGAAGCGGTTCGCTCCTGTACCCTGCATGATGCCTGTTCTGGCAGCGGTCATGATATAGTCGTAATGGGGATGGTTCTTATCCACGTCGTTGAAAGCCAGATCATAGGACTTACTTTTTGCCGCTGTTCCATTGGCGGGTATCAGGTTGGATGCCTTTGCAATGGCTTTGGCAAATTCGCCCCGGTTCATGAAGCCCAAAGGCCGGAAGTAATTGTTGTCTGCAACTCCGATGATATCCATGGATATCATCCGCTTGATATCCTCCGCAGCCCAGTAACTGGGTGCGATGTCCTTTATATTGGGGACAAAGGTCCGCTGCTGGGTGGGTACTGTGGTGAGCTTGTAGCTGTTCCTGCCGGTATTGCGCTTGCCCGTGGGCTTCCAGCTGCTCAGCACCGGTGTCTCGAAGCGGTAGGAGACGATGTTCTCCGCGCCTTCCTTCAGGACATATCCACCCTTGAAGCTGATATCCCTGGGATCGTTGGCAATATAGGCCAGATCCTTTACGGAGGAATTGGAAACGGCATATTCGACCGTTCCCACTGCTTCCTTGTAGCTTGTGTCGCTTGCATTCACCTTATATTTGTATGTCAGTGTATTTCGAATAATGGCTGTTTCCGTGGTGCTCCAGAAGTTGTCATACCGGTACAGATCTGATGTGACATCGACAACGACTTCGCCCCCGGCGCTGTTCCGTGTATAGACCTTCCTGCCATTCCAATTGGAGACCAGATATTTGATGATGGTCCTGTCATCGGTGATGCCGGACCGGCTGAATTGGTAATCCTTCAATACAAAGGTGTCGCTGCCGATTTCAACCGTTTCGTCGAAGTTGGGGGCCACCGCCGAGCTGTACGTCGTCTGGTTTCCCAGTTGGTTCGTGCTGCTGGTATGGTTGAAAACAACCTTTCTTTCCAGTGAAGCACTTTTTGCCGTATTGGCCAGCTCATATTCCAGGGTGGATTTTATCCCTTTCGCATCCTCGGTCACCTTAATGGTACCCTCCATCAAAATCGGCTCGCCGGTGAGAAAAACCACTTCCTTGTAGTAAAACTCGTTTTTTTGCGTGGTTTTTTCCCCTGCGATCCCCGCTTCATAGCCCGGCATGGCATAGGCGGATTGGCCTGCCATCATCAGTATTATGATTAACGCTGCTATTTTTTTCATCATCGCTCACCGCCTAATCCTCTGCCAATATAAAGAGCGCCTCTCCGTTATTGGACAAAATGTAAATCTGGTCGTCCGTCTCAAGCTCTGCCAGGCTGGTCTGCTGTCCATTCTTCAGAATGACGGCCTTTTCGGTAATTGCCGATACGCTGGTCCTGAGCGGCTGCCATCTCTGGTATACCGGGCTGTAATCCCTCGCCGACTTCAGGGTAATGATTCCGTTTGTGGTATCCACCTTTTCAAGCAGACCGGCAATCATTCTTTCCGTCGAAACCTTGTCAGGCTTGAAGGAATCCTTATCCTTGGCGTATATGTTGATGGCTTGAGTCAAGCCGCTGCCGTCTGAAAGCACATAAAGCATGGCATGTTCGTGGTATTTCGACTTATTCTTATTGTCATCATAATCATAGTGGTACTCATCATCTTCGTGATCATCCTTGCCTGATCCTGCGGTTGCATAGTTCGTCCAGGTATAGGTATAGGGCTTGTACCGGCTTTCGGCAAATTTATCCGCCGTAATAGCGCCTTTTACGAAAATATTGTCATAAATGTATGTCTCATTGCTGAGCTGGAAGGTTTCTTCCCCAATTTCCTGCCAGGTGTTGTTGCCAAGCTCGTAAGGGTTCTCCAAGGTGTAATAGTCTTCTCCCATGTTGTGCAGATAGCCCTTGACGATCTTGAAGCTGGAGAAGCCGTTGAAGCTGTCCAGGCTGATGACGGAAGCACTGTTGGTGCCGTCCTGAAGCTTGTTCTGAATGATAAAGGCATTTTCATCCTCGGCCAGATCCAGCGTATCCAGCAAACGACCGTCACGGACGATGATGGTGCCGTCCTTGAAGCCTACTGTCCTGCCGTCAGAGAGGGACATCTGCTTGGTGGTCCATCTGATGCTGGAAATGCTCTTGGTCACCGTATCCTCCGAGCCTTCCTTCAGCACGGCCTTTGTCAGTTCCTCATCCCCATAATCCTTGCGGGATACGGCATACAGCGATTTGCCCACATGATCCTTCAGCTTGCCTATATCCAGTTTTGTATTGCCATTATAGAGTTCCGCTTCGTCGGAAATCCTGAATTTGACGTAGCCGTCCTGCTTGATCCAGTCATAATATCCATAGGCATAAACATTGTTCAATATGACTTCTCCGGTAGAGGGCAGTACCTCTCTGATGTCTCCCCTGTATACCTTGTCGATCAAAGCGCCTTCGCCCTGAACCTCCAGCCTGGAGATATACTGTTCCCGCCGGGAGTCTATATAGATTTTTGCCCTGTCGCCCTGGCGAAGCTTCGACAGGTCTACTGTCTTTCCATCCTTGACCACGACGGTGCTCCCATCGGCCTGATACAGGACCGACTGATCCGGCTCCCCATCGGCAGCCAATGTGATGCCGCCGCTGGCAACGCTCCTGATTCTGCCGGTGATTTCTGTCGTATAGCTCTCTTCTTCCACCGGAACATCCGAGAATATCCGGACCTCCAGTATCCTTCCATCCGCCACTTTGAGCACGGCGTCCTGGTCAAAGCCGATGGCATCGACACTCTGCCGTTCTCCGTTTATATAGACGACTGCATCGTCCGCCAGGTTCAGGTACTGAACATTGTCCCGCTGGTCCAACACCTTGACGATCTTGCCCAGGGTGTCCGCATAAAGGATCCGGACCGCCGACTCGTCATTTCTAACCTTTTCGGTGGGTATTTCCAGATCCATCGATTTTAATATGCCGTTGGCATAAACGGCTTTCGCCGGTATATTTCCTTCCACCTGTCCGATGTCCACCGGCTCCTTCTGGGCCAATATTACCGAATCCGGCATCACCTTCAACGAATAGCTGTTGCCGTTCTTGTCCGCAATCTGCACCAGATTCTGCCTGTAGTCGTATCCGACAAAGGTCCCGCTGGCTTCCTTCAGTGCACTGACATGCAGCAGCAGGGCTTCATTATTCCGAGTCGCTGTATACTCTACAATATCTCCCTCAGCAAGAAGGGCTTCGCTGCCGATCTGTCCATTCTTCAATACCGGCAATACTTCCTGAGGTGTAATGGTAAAACTTGCTTTTTTACTTATTTTGATCCGGACTGTATCGGATGCCGGGGTCAGCAGCGTGATCTCTGTAGCTGTCTGGTTCTCGATGGCACCGATATCCTTTGCCATCCGCACATCCATGACCTTGCCGACGCCGGTTGTATAGCCCAGCTTTTCCAATGATGCTGCCGCTGCCGTGCTGATAATGGAAGCCCATTCTCCCCGGGTAACTGCACCGGACGGCTGGAACCCTGCCGTTGTCCCCTTCATCAAGCCTTTAGCCAGGACCGCTTCCACATATGGGATGTTCTCCGTCTTGATATCCCGCCAATCGCGGTAGTTAAAAACCGCTTTGGTGTCTTCTCCCTTTACCGGCTGAAGCCCCATCGCCCTGGCTATCCAGAGTGCGGCTTCCTCCCGCTTCACCGGAGCCTTATAAGTCTTTTCAAAGGACAACTGGTCCGTCCTTTGCCTGATCAGCTGGTTGTACTGTGCTGTAGTCATCTTCCAGGTCTTGAGCTTATTGACCTCGCTTCTGATGCTGTCGCTCTCAGCCTTGGTCAAGGCTGAGAGTTCGGTTACCTCCGCATTGGTTATGATGCCGCTGCTCCGGGCAGTTTCAATATGTCCCCTCATATAGGCATCTACTGAGCTCAGATTGGTGTCCTGCAGACGCAGCTGCTCTCCTCTTTTGACTGCATCCTCCTGCTTGCCGATAACCCTGACCAGGGACGCCAATACATCCTGCCTTGCAGCTGCCTGGCTTGGCTTGTAAAGGCTGCTGCCGTATTCCCTCACAAGGGAGAAAACGCTCATTTTCATGATATTATCCGCATTGGCATTGCCTTTAATGTCGGTATAGGTTGCATTGCGGATCAATGCCGCACCTTCCGGTACACCGGTATACGCCACTTCTTCGCCATGCAGCTGCACCGGCACCATACTGCCCAGCAGTACTAGGCTCAGGAGGAAGGCACTCATTCTCTTTTTTGCAAACATTAAACCACATCCAATCGTATTAGCCTACTTAAACAATTTTCCTATCAGCACATATTCGCCGCTCCGAATGACCTTTGCCGATGCCGAGCCTTTTGCTGCGGCACCCAGACTCAGGAGCTGCAGCTTCTTTGTCTCATTATCATAGAATCCGATATACACACCGCCGGGATAATTCTTCTGCAGTGCTTCGTCGTACCGGACAGTCAGATCAGCCGCCGTCTTGAGGCTTCTGATCCTGGATACCTGACTTTGCACCTGCATGGATACCTCAATCCCTACAGGGCTCATCAGTGCTTTGTAACCCTTCGGTATGCTGATCCGCACCACATCCTCCCTTGCGCCCAGCGCCCTATTGAGGGTGATCCGGACCACCGCATCCATTGCCTTGGCGGCCTCCACCCGGATCATCTCATCCACCGCAAGGCTGTTGGCTGTCAGCTCTAGCTGCAGGCTGCGGTCACTGATGTTGATTTTATTGCCGGGGTATTTTTTGATCAAACCGAAGCTGATATCCACTGTTTTGGGATTGGCTGCATAGTAAGCGGTTTGTCCAAAATCCGCCACAACTCCCTTATCCTTGTTTCCAAGCGACTTCTCACCGGCTATGAATGCAACGCCGGTGCCGGTGGCCTTGATGCTGTCGTTCAGCGGAAATCCCGCCCTCTGAACCTCCTCTGGCTGGTAATAAGTCACTGTGATGTCATCGGGCGTCTTTTTGAAGGGTGTTGCATTGGAGTAGCTGGAGGCACCGTACTGGTTTACCGCCCGCAGCTTGACGCTGTAATAGGTGTCGGGCTGCAGCCCTTCGATAAAGTATCTCAATACCGTCTCGCTGACAACGCCCGGTACGATGCTGGCCAAATACAGATATTCGCCCTTCTTCTTACCGTCCTCGCTTTCAGAGAGGAATACTTCATAATACTGGGTTTCTGCCACCGTGCCCCACTCTATCCTGATGGTATCTCCGTCGACCGCTTCCGCTTTCAGGCTGAGCGGCTTCTCAGGAACCGGCATGATATAGGGCGCACCATAGGAATTTGATATCCCGGTATCCGCATTGATAATGATAATGGTGCTGTTTTCACTCTTTGTTAAGGCCGGTGTCCTGATGACGGCATAGGTTTTTCCTTGTGTCTGTACGATGGCTGCTGCAGCACCGCCTGTCACCACCACATCCTGTCCTTTGCTGTTCATTCCCCGGATGCCCTGGGGTATATTGCTGTAGTCCGTTATCGTCACAATCTTCCCGCCCATGACAATGGTGGGATTAGGCTGCAGGTCCGTTACCTCCAGCATCACCAGCTCGCCACCGGTCACTCGGAGCTCTGTGACTTCAGCGCCTTTTGCATAATTGCCTTCTGCGTCTACAGTACCCGCTTCAAATATGCCGGTGATGACCGGGCTGCTGACATAGGTGAACCCGTTCTCCAATATTGCCGTTCCGCTTAGTACGCCGTTTTCGTAGTTCTTGACCTCAACGGCATAGCTGCCGGGCTCGGTGATCGGCGCACTCAGCGGCGCTGTCACCGCCACGATCTGCTTATAGCTGATGATTTCAACATCGGTGCACTCCAGCCCGCCGATAAAAACCCTGGCACCTTCTCTGAAATCATCCCCTTCGATGGTGATGGTTGTGCCGCCGATCCTGGGTCCCTGATTGGGCGTTACCCTGGTGATGGCAGGATTGGTGCTGGAGTCCTTGTAGACAAACCAGTATGGATACCAGCCCGTAGGTTTCGTCCCCGATGCAGGGTAGTCTGTGGATACGGCGCTGGCCATATCAGAGTTGATGACCGTGATTTTCAATTCAACATTTTTATTAGCTGTATTGGGTACCGGTACCTTTACCAGCAGCTCAGACTGGCCGTTGGAAAAGTCGGTCTTGCCGAGCACCTCAGCCATCTGGTCACCGATCATAACCTTAACGCCATCCCTAAGCTCCCGTCCCAAAATGCGGATCTGCTCTCCGCCTTTTGTACTGACCTCAACCAGGTACTTAGCGGCCGGCTCGCCGCCCAAGGTATAATCAACCCGCCTGTTGGGCTTGACTTCGTCGATCCTGGGGATGGAAACGGGATTGCCGTATTCGAATTGGCCGGTCGCCGTTCCGCCGTCATTATTGATGATCTGCAGATCCTTTACGCCGATCAAAGATGCCGGCGGTGTATGGATGATCAACGTCTTGTCATTGCTGTTAACGGCGTCCACCGCTGCAAGCCTTCTCATGACCTGCATCTGTGAATCTGCTATTCTCAGATTGACGGATTCTTCTTCCGCCATAAGCTTTGCAAATTCTCCGGCATTGATATCCGGTTCTGCTGTGATGAAGTCCTCCGGTTCAAAGGTTACCTGATAGTCCGTCTTTTCTTCTTCCATATTGATATATTTTGTCACTGCAACATCTTGAACCGAGCTGTCAGAAAACTTGGCACTGAAGGTCATGGTCAGCGCCGTATTATTTCCGGCCTGCGGCGGATTCAGTGCATTATAGTTCACAGTTAGATTTCCCATAGTGATGGTTTTAGCCAGGGTACCTCCGGATATAAGCTCTACAGCCTTGTCTTCGCTGCTGCCGACAAAAACCTTGATGTCCTCCACAATAAAGTCCTGGCCCTTAATGGTGACCTCCGTCCCACCGGCTTTGGGGCCCACTGCAGGGACAATGGAGGTGATTTTCGGTGCAGACACCGAGTAAGTAAAGCCGCCTTTTTTGACCACCGTTCCGGTATCCGGATTGACGATGACTACATCAACAGCCCCTGAACCGCTATAGGACGGCAGCTCAACAATGAGCCTGTTGTAAAGGAAGTCCTTTACTATGGCAAGTTCGCCACCGAAATACACCTTGGGCGCCAGCTCCGGAATAACCGTTCTAACGGTTACCCCATCAATTTCATCTTCTGCTATACATGTTTCATCGTAGCTTCCAATATTATATAAATCGATATAAGGTTCATCCGCATCATACCGGCCATTGCCGTTCAGATCGGTATATGGTTCTCCCTGAACGAAATTTTTTCCATAAATGGTGACATCGATGCCCCCTGAAGCGTT
This sequence comes from Calditrichales bacterium MX18-03, assembly GCA_021083345.1. Classification (GTDB taxonomy): domain Bacteria; phylum Bacillota; class Clostridia; order Lutisporales; family Lutisporaceae; genus JAJGRE01. The sequence continues at coordinate 984,235 of JAJGRE010000002.1, forward strand.
CCACCTATTGGGCGAAATCGTCGTGATCTCCGGATAGCTGGTTGGCACTCTGTAGGTGAACCGCTGGTCCCAGACTGTGGTTCCACCATCTGTAGGGTTCAGAATGACAACAGGTACAGTAACACTGCCGACCCCCTTCGGAAGCGACTTGGGATAAGCGGGCAGTACGGCATAGATGACCTTTTGGTTTGCGCTCAGCACCACGGAGGTTGCTTTTTCACTGCCGAAGTAGATCTCTACACCTTCCCTGAATGCTTCCCCGGTAATCTTGACGATGGTACCGCCGAAGATTGACGCTTCATTAGGTTCCAGTGACTGGATAACCGGCTTGCTGCCCATGGAACCGAAGTAAAAGAAACCGTCCTTTTTGGTGGCAAAAGCTGTATCCGGATTGATAACCGTTACATCGTTATTCCCCTGACTTGGGATCAACGGGGGGATGGTTACTTCCAAAGTCGTATCGTCAATAATTCTGACCATATTGCCGGTGATAGTGCTTATTCCGCCTTGCGTCTTGATCAGATAGGGCGTTTGGGCTTTGAGTCTGTAGGGTATACCGTCAAAGGTAAATGTCATGATGAGGCCGGTGCCCTCTTCTCCTTCATCTGGAGTATAACCGTCATAGTCATAGGTAATCTCGCTGCTGGTTACGCTGTTCTGGTTCACCAGCTTGATGGTATCGTTTTCATCGACAAAGGCTCTGAACCTGTTGCCGTTTCCGTCTTTCAGGTACATAATGCCCTGTTCTTCCTTCAATAGGAATACGCCGTCGTGCGCATCATCTATAAAAACCACATCCCTGTAATCGGTATCAAAAACAGCCCCTGCCTTAAAAACCGGCTTGGGTGTTCCCGACTGATAGTTGTAATCCTTCAGCATGATAGTTCCCGAGGTGCTCATGTTGTAAGAATTCAAATCCTTGTTGTTGAATTTCACACGGGCGCCGATCAGCTTGTAGACCTCTTCCGGCTTTGCCGTCACATCGGAGGATAAAAAGTTCTTACCGGTTATGGTAACTAGTGTATTGGGTCCGCCTTTATTGGGTGTTATCTTCGTAATACCGGGCGAGGTATAAATGCTGGTATATTCCAGAATGCTGCCGGCCATGGCGCCGCTGTCGGGATTGAATACCTGCAGGCTCACAACTCCGGGGCTGCCTTTGGGGGACTTGAAGGTTAACGTTTCACCGGTTCCGCTGATGGTAATAGGTGTTACCTTCTGCCCATCCACATAGAGCTCGGAGTTGGTCTTGAAATTGGAACCGGTTATGGTTATGTCCTCACCGCCCGCCGACGAAACCAAGTTGGGCGATACGTCGATAATGCGGGGATACTGGGTGGCATTCGGGTTGAAAAACTTGAATTTGGCATTCAAGATGCCGGGCTGTCCGAAATAGATAATGTTATCAGGATCCGCCGCATTGTAAGCGTCGGGATTGTATACATAAATATTGGCATCAATATTGATATTGCCGTCCGGTGATGCCGGTATATCGCCTATGATGGTGTCCCCTCTGTAGTTGGATGTGCTGCCGTCGACTTCAATGCCGCTTGCACCGTTGATAACCCTGACATTCTCCAGCACTTTGACATTGGCATCCAGAGGCGCAATCCCTATTTTTACAATGGGCTTGAGCTTTTGGGTTGCCTGCTGCAAGACATAAAAATTGGCTCCAGTGATCCGGACAGAGATTTTCTTATCCCTGGGTCCGTAACCTGGCGTAATGGTGGTTACAGTCGGAACAACGAAGTCGCTGCTGTAAGTGAAGGAATTGGACAGCGTGGCCTCTTCCAGCTTGGACGGAATCAGCTGATCGTCCAGATCGGTATCCGCGTCGTCACCGTCATAATAGATAAAGGTTTCTGTAGAAACCACCGCATCATAGGTCTCGAACTCCTTTACCCCCAAATTGACAATGGGAAGCTGGATATACAGCTGGTCCTGCTGGATGGAAAAGGAACTCTCCGGCGTGAATCCGCCGTATACTGCATCAACAACTGTTTTTGCACTGCCGCCCACTACAACATTGATCTTCTTGACGACATCGACGGTATATTCCTGATTGTTCAAATTGTACTTGAGTCCGCTCAGTGTAATATATGTCGTCGTCACATCGCCGCTGGTCTGGTTTAGGACATTGGTAATAGAGGATGAAAAATCCTCTCCCGCCGGATAGCTTAACCCTGTTACGTTTAACGTCCCGATATTCTTTCCTATCAATGTCACCTTCGCTTGAGCGCTGGCCTTTGCATTGGGCGGGGTAATGTTGTTCAATGTCAGGGCATTGCCTGCTTCTACAAAAGTATAAAGCAGCGGATTGTCACGGTCGTCATACCGGCTTGTCCCGTCAGGACTGGTTATGACGATGCGGGCATCACCGGGTCCGCTGGTGGATGCTTTTGTGCGGACGGTCAGGGTATTGGTCAGCGGATCAAAGGAATTGGCGGTAGCAAGGTTGGCTGTGGACAGAGGCTCCATGACACCGTTTATGACCCTGGGGAAATAGACCTTCACCTGATCGTTCAGACCGGTTTGCCCGGCTGCATTCCTGATTTTTACATAGGTTCCGCCGTTGACGCTTCCTGTGTTGGGCTGCACCATATCGATATTGATCTGCGTAAGCCTGGAAACGACATAAGCGCTGTTCTGATAGATTGATTGGATCGCGTTGGAATACGTCGTCGGCACCAATTCTCCATCATTCGTGTCCTTGTACATTCTGATTTCACCGGTTTTTATACCGGCACTATTGATGGTGACGGTTATCTTGGTCCCGCCGTCCTGCGGGACGATGCTGTTATAGCTTACACCGTCTACCAGAACTGTGTTGACGGCGTCAAAATTGCTTCCGAGTACAGTAAGGGAATCCCCTACGAAAAGTGTCTTGTTCACGATATTTGTCGATAATATCTTGGGAGGCGAAACCACATCGAAGCTCTTGGTTACGGATGCGTCATTGGTTCCGTCCGGCAGCTTGTTGGTAACCTTGATGGTCTTTTTGCCGTCATTGAAAATGGCAGCGTAGGAAGGACCATAAACACCGGGCTGCAGGACATGATCCCGCTCAATGATAATCTGATTCCCAAAAATCAGGTCCGCTTCCTTGTATTTGACAGTGTCAATACGGTAAGACGCACCGCCGCCCTCTTCGTCGGTTATTTCGATGACCGGTTCGTTGAGCGGATAATCCGAAGAATAGGATATGACGTACTGAAGCGTGTCTTTTCCGGTAGGGTCCTGAATCCGCTGGAACAAAATGTTCATACTGTTGGGGGCGGCGTGTACCACCTCTATGATTCCGCCCGTTGGGACGGCAGATGCCAATAATGCCATGATCAGGACAATAGCTGTGAGCTTTTTGTGTTTATTCACTGGAAAACACCCCCTACTCGTATATATCGACATTTTTTTATTAAAATTATACCACATATACCATGGGATTTTGTTGAATTGTAACCCAACTTTAACATTCCAGTTTCTTACATTCGTGCTTATTCTTATAATTTGTTTGTGCATATTTATGCATCTTTTGCAATAAATGTTGCACCGTTCTAAAATGTAAAGAACCAGCAATTTTCATCAATAACATTGCAGAAATGCGCTAATTTTCAACTTTTTATGCCAGTTTAATGTTATATTCATCGAATGTATAAATAATTCTTTACAAATTTGTTACAATTGCTATTGCATATTCATAATCGATGTATTATAATTATTATTGTATTTAACCCCTGAATAACTCATAGCTTATGGAGACACACACAATCGTTAACCCCACTCATATTGCACCTTGAAAGAGGTGCGCTTTTTTTTGACAAATTTTGTCACAAAAGCGTACCCGGAGTATTAACCCCGGGTACGCTTTTGTGTTAGCAAGCTCTTCCCTATATCAGGTTCGATTTCCTCAGAAGCTGATGTACAATCGCTGCAACCTCAGCTCTGGTGATGTATGCTTTCGTTGCCGTCATATTGCCGGTCTTGTCCGTGACAACGCCTGCCTTGATGCAGGCTGCGATGCTGTTCCTGGCGTAAGCGGATGCATCGCTTGCATCGCCAAAGCCTGCCAGCAGCTTTTCCATTTCCCCGTCTGCCAGCTCGGCTTTCAGCCTGGTAATACCCATGGCTCTGGCAATCATCGTCATGGCCTGCTCACGGGTGATTTTGTCTTCCGGCCCGAATTTGCCGCTACCATAGCCGTTTATGATCTTGTACTCCGCTGCCGTGATGATATAGCCGCTGTACCAATCTGAAGCCTTGACATCGCCGAACGGCATATTGCCTGCTCCTGGTCTGAGACCCAATGCCCTCACCATAATAGCCGCAAACTCTCCGCGGGTGATGTCACGGTCAGGCGCATAGCTGCTTTCATCTATGCCGGTTACAACCAGTCTTGACCCCATATCATTGATGGCTTCCTTTGCCCAGTGGTTTTCAACATCCTTGAATACCTTCGGGCTCCAGATGATTGAATAGGTGCTGTTGGTCAGGCTGTTGATCTTCGCATAGTATTTCCCGTCTATGACAACAATTGTGGTGGGTACGTGTGAGAAGGTTCCGTCCGCATTCAGCACGATCCCTGTTGTTATCTTTGACGGATCGATTCCATCCGGTATTGCCACGGTCCTTTCGACATACCCGTTGAACTTGGAAACATCTACTTTCCTGTCTCCGCTGGTGCAGCTAATCTCAAACTCTACCGGCTTTACGACCACCTGGTAATTGTTCCTTCTCGCCGTATCTTCCACGATCTTTACCGTATTCTCCGGAGGAGCTGCAATACTAACGCTTACCTTGATGTCCTTCAGCTCCACTTGCTGCCCGATCTGTGCAGATACATTGTCTATGTTTATCTCGGACGCCGGCAGCGTATAGCTGACAGTCTCCGTTTTAATCTCCAATACGGCTTCCTTGGTTTCCATGCTCTTGACCATCTGGCCGTTCAACTCCCCGACAACCACATCGGACTTGGTGTTTACCGGAATGGTTACCACCGCATTGACGCCTTCTGCCGTCAGCTTCTGCTCCAGCTTCTGCGGGTCTACGGCTATGGTCGTTACTGTCATGTCCCCTTGCGTAGAGGTTGATGCCGTCCCTGCGTTTTCAACCTTGCCGTTTACCAGGATGTCTACGCCTGTATTCCCGGCTGTCGGGGGTGTTGGGGGTGTCGGCGGTGTTGGGGGTGTCGGCGGTGTTGGGGGTGTCGGCGGTGTTGGCCTTTCGTCCCTTTCCGGCTCCGCCTGCCGGATCACAGTGATGGTATAGGTCGTTACCGTTGTTCCATCCTCTGCCGTTACCTCCACCGTGATGGTGTTAGCTCCGACTGCCAGGCTTACCTCAACGCCGCCTCCGGTCAGTGCCGCATTGTTGACTCTGATGCTTGCCACACCCTCCTCCGCAGCTGCTTCCACCAACACTTTATCTGTGGAATAGCTTACCGTCATGCTGTATTCCGTTGTATCCTTGTTGAAGGCCGGTGCCAGTGCCCCGCTGCCTGCCCTTAGCGTCCTAAGAGCGGCATTGGAGGACGGCGCACGGTTCACCGTAATCACATATTCCTTTACCGTCGTCCCATCCTGCGCCGTTACTTCCACTGTTATCCGGTTGTTTCCCACGGTCAGCGCCATGCTGCCAGATTCCATCCCGCTCCCAACGATAACTCCGTTCACACGTATCGTGGCCGTGCTGTCTGACGCAGTAGGTATCACAGTTATTCCCGTTACGGCATTCTCCACCTCTAATAGATAATCCGTCGCCGATGCGGCGAATACCGGCTCCAGCATCCCATTGCTCATTTCCAGCCCTTCCAGGTCTGCATCGGTGGAAGGCGCTCTAGTGGCTTCTATGGTGTAGATTTTTTCCGTTTCGCCGTCCTGCGCCATTACCGCTATCTCGATGAAGTTTTCCCCCACTTCGAGGTCCACAATGCCGGACCAATCGTTGGCTGAGTCATTAGACGCGGTTTCTCCGTTTATTTCTACCGTCGCATATTCATCATACACGCTTGCCGTTACTGTCATGCTGTCCACTTCGTTTTCCACTTCTATGGCGTAGGCCATGATATTTGCTTCAAACGCCGGCAGCAGTTCTCCCGCATCCACGGTCAGCGCTGTTAGGTCCGCTACGCCCGAAGGTATGATATTGACCGCAATTTCTGCCGTATCCGTCTCACTGCCGTCACTTACGCTGTATACAAAGCTGTCCGCTCCATGGGCTCCCTCATCCGGCGTATAGGTATACGTGCCTGTCTCTTCATCTGTTATGACGACCGTACCCATCTCGCTCTGCACATCTATGCTGTAGGTCAGGGCATCGCCGTCCGCATCGCTTGCTTCCAGATTGCCGCTGCCGGGCATCCCTGCATTGGTGGTCAAGATTCCGTCCTGTGCTACCGGCGCGTCGTTCACTGCTGCTATATTGATGGTGAGGGTTGCTGTCTCAGAGGAGTAGTCTGCACCGTCGCTTCCCTTCCATACCAGTGTTGTAGTCCCGTTCCAGTTGAGATCAGGCATAAAGCTAAGGCTGTCCAGGTCTTCGACATCCACCTCTTGATCCTCTGATACCGGTTCCTCATCCAGTGACAGCGTACCATTGGACGGTAATGATACGATCATAATCTTCTCCAGTGTGCTGCCATCGTCATTGCTGTATGCAAAGTCTTCCGCCGCCAAGCTCAATTCCGTATCTTCTTGCCCGCTCCTGCTGCTGTCTTCCGAATCCGGCACTGATTTGTACCGGATGCTGTCGGTGATGTCTTCCGACACATTTCCGGCATGATCCCTCAGTTGCATGTATACCGTTGCTATACCATAGGTGTCTTCTATTGACCAGCTCGCGCTTTCCGCTGCCGATTCCCATTCGCTCCAGGTACTGCCGTCATTAGAGAACCGCATTTGTGCCACACCCGACCCGTTTTCATCCGTGCTGGCAATGGCAAGTTCTACCTCTGTAGACGTGGTGTTGTCATCGCCGTCATTAATGGCTACTGTGCCTGTCGGCTGCGTCTTGTCGAAGACATATTCAACCTCAAGCACGGTTCCTTTATTGCCTGATATATCATAGCCTACTGCTTTCAGGACAATTGTATCTCCGTCTGCTCCGTCAATGCTGATTACTGAACCGTTGTAGCCTTCAGAGCCATTATCCGGCTCGGCTCCGTCCAAGGTGTAGTAGGTGCTGACTGCATCGATTGCAGGTGTCAATAAAATGCTCAGCGCAGTGTTATATGTGCCTGCCGGTATGTCTGCGGTTGGCGCTCCGGGTCCGTCACTGTCCTCTGTGATTGCCACGCTGGCCGTATCGCTCTCATTGCCTGCCGCATCCGTTGCCTTTACTACCAATGTATTGACTGCACCCTGGGTCAGGTTCACCGTAGCAGTGTAGTTGCCCTCTTCATCTGCTGTCACCGTTACCGGTGCCGCCCCGCCTGTAATGGTTACAATGGACTCCGGTTCGGCTGTTCCTACTATTGTGATACTGTCGTCATTAATGGTCTGCGCCTGTGTTGTGATAACCGGCGCGTCTGGCGCGCTGCTGTCCACTGTTATATCCAGCCCTGCCGACGCTTCACTCTCATTTCCTGCTGCATCCGTTGCCTTTATTGTTATGGTGTGGTCTCCTTCTCCCAGAGCTGATGCCGTGATGCTCCAGTTACCGCTTTCATCTGCTGTTGCATTGCCGATTGCTATTGTTCCGTTCCTGTACAGCGTTACCGTGCTTTCCGGTTCTGCGGTTCCTGTAAAGGTCGGTGTCGTGTCATTGGTTAAGTCGTCATCGCTGTCTCCCGAGTCTGAGCCTGCTGCCAGGTCAGGTACGCTTGGTGCATCGGGAGCTGCTTTATCAAAAAACACGTTACTTTCGTCCGTCGTCTCCGTTACTGCCGTACCGGGATTTCCTACCAAATCTTCAAATGTGATATTGAAGGGAACGGTCCCCTCACTATCCCCCGGCTGTATGACGTAAGAAGCTGTCCAGGTCTTTGCATCGCTGTCTCCGGCATCGTCGATTGCAGCACTCTGACCTGCAATCTCAACGGTGGGACTGCCTATATCCTCACTGGACGTTATACTGACCGTTACTGTGCTTCCGACTTTTGCCCAGCTTGCATTGCTGTTATCAGAAGCTATCGTGACCGTCTCCAGAGTCGGCGGTATTATATCCCCCTCCGGCAATGTGACGGTTGTACTTGTCGCTTCCGGAAGCCCTGCTGCGTTGAATGCAATTTGAGCGTTATTGATTTCCGGGTTATTCGTGGCACGAAGATTATCGAAAATCACAATGCCGTTTGCTGCTGTTTTCGTAACCGTTCCGGTCAGCGTCCATGCACCTTCGTCCTTCTTTGACGCCGTTACCTGTGTGCTGCTGTCTCCTGAGCAGGTATTGCCGTAGGCATCCTTCAGCGTGATCACAGGCTGCTGGGCAAACTGCCCGCCATTTGCAACCGGAGCAATGATATCCGTCGTTACCGTCATGCTCGCTGCAGCACCTGCTTGCGGTGTGATGCTGAGGGTATTGGTTGCAGGGCTGACCACGCCTGCGATGCTGAAGCCTATGGTCTGTGCAGCTGCCTTGTTCAGGACCATATCGACCGTCGCCACGCCGTCTGTAAAGGTTACGCTGATAACCTGACCTGCACCTGATGAAGCAGCTGCAAGATCCACATCGTTGAAGCTTCCATAGGAGCCATTCGGTGCTGCTTCTGCGCCGGATATTGTCACAGCCTTGGCTCCGTCGAAGTTGCTGTCGTTATGATTCAGTGAATCTTTCACAGTCAGAGTGACTGTATTATCGGCTCCCGATAACGGTGAGTTGCTGCCAGCTTCTGCAGCAGCCGCATACGCCGCAGCTATTACCGTCAGATTGTCTGTTGTATCCGTATGACCATTACACGTTAAAGTCACAGGTTGTCCATGATTTGCCACTTCCATGCTTGTTCCATTGCTTGGACTTTCCGTAATCCCGTTAGCCCCAAACTGCGCAAAGGCAATATCCTCCGTCGAACCGTCGTTATAGGTCAGCCTCACTGTCAGTCCTGACAGATCAAGGGCTTCACCTGCTCCGTAAACCAGCTTCACCGGTTGCGTCAGAACTTCTATACTGCTGGCTGTTTTTGGTGCTGTAGGCGCAAATGTCACTGTAAAGGTAAGCGTATTGCCTTCACCATCTCCCCCGCCTACCGTACCCGCTCCCGGTGTCCCGGTATTCACAGACGGAGGCAGGCCTCCTGACTGGAACTTGTTTCCTGATGCTGCGGTTAGCTCTATAACTGCCTTGTAGGCAGATCCTGCTTTAAACTTTCCTTCGTTAGTTAATGTAGCAGCAGTGTCATCGCTATTCTGCCATGTCAGATTTGTTACTGTGTAGGTTCCATGTCCAGGTGTAAGGTTTCCAAGCGCTATCGGCGTTACTCCTGCCGAAGGTGCTGTTATTCCCGACACGCTTGCTGCGGTAATTTCAGCCAATGCCATGTTGACTGTCAATGTCACTGCATTGGAAGTTACTATTGCTGTTGTTCCGCTCTTGCTGTTGGTTATCACGCACCTGTACTGACTACCGCTATCCTCTGTTGCAAGCACTCCTGTTGTATAGCTTGCTGATATTGCTCCTGAAATATCATTCCAGGTAGTAGCGTTATATATCTGCCACTGGTATGAGAGGCTTCCTCCATCAGGGGCAGATGCTGTTACAGTAAATGTCGCTGTCCCTCCTGCTGTTATTGCTGCGTCCTGCGGTTCTGCCGTAATGACTGGCACTACCGCCTCAGCTAAAGTAGAGAATTCAATCTCTTCTCCATAAGCTGTGCCTGCTGCATTTGTTGCATAGGCTCTACAATAGTATCGTGTGTTTGGCAACAAGCCTGTTGCGTTTGTCGTGAAGATTCCTGTGCTAAATTTAGCGCCAAGCTCTGACTTACTATCTGCAATAGTCGGATTTGGAGATGTACTCCATACATGGCCATATTGTGTAGGTGAAGGCACTCCCAGTGAAGTTGAGTTTCCATTTAGCACTGCAGTCGTTATCGCCAAATCAGATGCCGCCTGAGTCGTTACTGTCGGCAGTATTGTCTGGTTGCCTGCAGTGGTAAAGCTTGACATGTCCGACATGGTTGAGCCGTAAGAATTTATTGCCTGAACACGCCAGTAAAACGTAGTTGAGTTGCTGAGACTTGCAACTATATATGAATTGCTTGCAGTCTCTTGATTTACAACCAAAGAGTCGGGAGCGAAGCTTGGATCAGTTGCAACCAAAAGCTTGTAAGAATCTGCTCTTTCGGTCTGGCTCCATGACATCGCAAGATTGGCAGCAGGAACATTTGTAGCCCCATCAAACAAGGCACTACTGGTCAGAACAGGTATTCCGGGCAATTGAGGATCAATCAAGTAAACCGGTTCATAATCAGCATTCGAATCCATTGTGTATGTTCCGCTGCCTTGATTCCATACAAATCTTATTGCCTGCTTTTCAGCTATATTTGGTGCTTGCGTTCCGTCCGGGCTGTCATTGTTTCCGAAGCTATACTTGATTCCTGCCGTACCGCTGCTATTCTCAATACCGATCGTAGCGCCTGACCCGTAGCATCTGCTTTTTCCGTCGGCATTCATCAGCGTCCTATACTGGACTTGCAGATTATTGCTACCTTCATATAAAATCACTTGGAAAGTACCCATCTGCAGTGAAGGTGCTGAATAATAATACATATTTGTCCATTGCGCTATAAATTTCCTATTGGGAGCCTCCCCTATAGTCCTATAGTATATTGAAAATTTAGGTGCAGAGCCGTTAGCACTCATGCTGTGCGTGGATAGAAAAGTTTTGAAATCTTCAACTGATGCATGCGCCACAGAAGTATAGCTTAATCCGATAAGATAATCATAATAGTCACTTATATATCCTTTTATCTTATCCTTGAAAGATGAAATGTTATCTGCATCACACCAACTTATATATTCGTCAAACTTCGTATCCAAATTTGCTTTGTCACTCGAAATATTGTCAGTAGTATAACTAATGAAGTATCCCCAAAAAAAGCCCATCTCAGATGAAGGCTTGTACAATCCCGTATCAAGGTCCCAACACGTGTCGAAGCCTTCTGTAACGATATCATCCCAATAAGCAGCTATATAATTGTTTGGCTCAGCATTAACTGGTATATCAGCATTGCCATAAGACGAATCTCCCTTCCCAAACATTAAGAGACCATTTGTGGTAATATACGCATGATTATAGCTGTTGCCGTAAAAGCTAAAATCTAAGCCTATCGGTATTTTTTGTGAGTACTGATCATCTTGATTGACATAAGAATTATTTCCTATGTATATAACCTCCTCAAGAATCGAAGCCTCCGCGGTTAACACACCTAGTACCATTGTTACTACAGTCACCGCAAGCATAAAAACCAGATAATGCTTGCATAACTTTTTAACATCTTTGTACATAAAATCCCCCCTGGTTTACTTTTGATTTTTTTCTCAGCTTATTCCGGATTCAATTGCTTCAAAAGTACTTATCCCTATAAAAATCACTCCCGACACGTTTGCGATACACTTCTAAAATTTCCTTCTGCTGACAGGACACAACATGTACCCGTAAACCCCCACTACAAGTGCATCATTGCTTTTCCCACAATATCCCCCACCTCCTATTCAGCTTTTCTTCCAGGTTTTCCAGCCGATCCGGCTCCACCGGCCTGACGATATAATCCAGAACGCCCATTTGCAGCGCCCTCAACGCATATTCGTCGCTATCCGCAACAATAACCAGCCAGAGCTCCGGCTTTAACTGCAATAGCCTGGTGGCAAGCCCCAATGCCTGAATATCCGGCATATCGGAATCTATAATGACCAATTCATAATGGTTCTCAGTAATTTCAGCAAGCGCCAACCGCGGGTCCAAATATACCCGCACACTCTTAAACCCCTTTATCGCACTTAGGTGCTTCAGATATTCCATGTTTTTTGCATTCAGACTTGTTATCATCGCTGCCGAATACATGGCATTCACCTCCTCATACGAATTTCCTGTGCTTTTTCAAATCACGCCACTGCCTTTGCCCATTCCAAAGCCTTTATATAGGAATCCGTCAGTTTGTTTGCATTCAGACCGACAATGCTGGCATAAGTGTTGCAGAGCATCCAGTCCCCCCTTTCATAAGAAAGCATCAACTGATAGAGCCAACCGAATATCCCGTCTTTTGTCAGCAGTCCATAACGGACATCCTCGGACAGCGAAATGCCGGACAAAACCTCCTCCATCGTACGGTTCATCAAAACATCCAGCATCGAGAATAGTCCGAGAAGGAAGCACTCTTCCTTCCGGGCCTTCAAAAGCGATTCTTCCGACAGCAGCTCTGCAAACTTTGCACGCACCAGCGAGGTGCGCACGATTTCATCCGGCTTGTCGTCGCCAAGACCGCTCAATATCATAAGTGAAACCAGCTTCTTCAGCTCCTTGGTACCGAGCACTACCAAAGCCTGCCGCACCGATTCCACCTTGTAGCGCAGCCCAAAAGCTGCCGAATTGGCCAGCTTCAACAATTTGTAAGAAAGAGACACATCCCTTACGACAATCTCTGCCACTTCATCAAAATCCACGTCCTCACGGCTTACTTTTTCAATCAGTTGCAGATAGGTCAGCTTCAAGGACGGAATGTCCTTAGAGGACAAAACCACAGGTTTACTGAAAAAGTAGCCTTGGAAATAGGAATATCCCCATTCCCTGGCCTGCGCAAATTCCTCATGGGTTTCCACCTTTTCGGCCAGAAATTGTATTTTTCTCCCCTTAAGCTGCTGTATAAGGTCTTTTCTTTCAGCCGGTGCTGTCGATAAAAAGTCCACTTTTATAATGTCCGCAAGCTCGATCAACGGCAGATAGTCCTCCCGCAAAACAAAGTCGTCCAGGGCAAGCCTGTATCCGTTATTCTTCAGTTCCCGGCACCGCTCCACAATGTCCTTTTCCGGATTGACATGCTCAAGGACTTCTACAACAAGGCTTTCATTGGGGAACAGTGTTGCCACATCCGCTTTCAGAAGGTTTTCGGTAAAATTGATGAAAGCTTTTCTGCCGTCCGTTAGCTTGTCCAGCCCCAATATGCAAAAACTGTTGATCATCACATGTGATGACGCAAGGTCTCCGTCGGAGGCTGTAAAGCTGTTTACCATCCCTGATCTGAACAGCAATTCATATCCGTGTACGTTCATTGAAGCATCAAATATCGGCTGTCGAGCGATGAATATGCTCATATGCTTCCTGCTCCCTCCTCCGCAAGTTTCACCATAATTCATTGTAAATCGACAAGTGTTGCAGTTTTGTTGCAAGATGAATGAAGAAACCGCAGCAAACATTCCTGCTCGCAGCGGTTTCTTAAGCTGATTTTATTCAATTATACTGCTATAGAGCGCTTTGACTGCATCACCAGGCTCAATACCCAGATCTGCCTCCAGCATGCTGTAGAGGCTCTGGTAATAGGCTTCGGCAGCTACCCTTCCTCTCATCATGAAATGCAGCTTAAGAGCCCTGCACTGCGCTTCCCCGTCATAAGGTTCATGTCTTAACCAGTTTTCTACCGTACTTAGTGCTGAGGCGTGATCTTTTCGCTGCTCCAGATAATAATCTGCCAGCCGCCGGCAAAGCGTCACAAAATCCCTCTGACATCTGACCCGCTGCTCTTCACACCAGATGTATTCATAGCCTTCCAGGAGACTTCCCTTGTAAGAGGCAATTGCGGCTTCGTATGAAGCCGGAAGCGCTTGGTCCATGCAAGTGCCATCTATGGCCAGCTTATGCATTTCCAGGACATCCACCGTCAAGCTGGCAGCCTTCAAAATATAACAATTCCGGTTGGAAATGATCCGCATGCCCGTACCGTATTCCTTCAGTGTTTTGTTGAGCCTGCACAGGGTACTCCTCAGGTTGGTATCACCTTTTTCGGAATCCTTATCAGGCCATAAAAGCTCTATCAGCTTCCATTTGGATACCTCGACTGCAACACCCTGCAAAATAAAATAAGCCATAAGCTCCTTGCATTTTGCCGTATACCATTTAATTGGCGTTGCCCCATCAATCCCCACAGTCCATATATTAAAGCCGCCTAATGCAGCAGCCCTGACACCCGGCGTTTCAACCACGTGCCTGGTATGACCCGGTTTCCGCTTATCCACCCTGTCAACAGCCCTCTCCAGTTCCTTAACAGCCACAGGCTTCAGAAGGTAGTCCAACGCATTGACTTTGAAGGCATCCAAAGCATACTGATTATATGCCGTTACAAATACAATTTCGCTTTGAAGCTCTGATTCGTAGATTTTCTCAGCCAGCTGCAGGCCGTTGAGCTCCGGCATCTCGATGTCGAGAAACACAACGTCCGGCTGCTGCCTGAATATCTGCTCCAACGCTTCAAAGGGATCCGTATAGCAACCGGTTACCTCGACCCTGCCTGTATTCTTCAGAAAGCGGCATATGAGCTCCATTGTCAGTCTCTCATCATCAACCACAATTGCGCGCAGCATGTATCATCCCCCCTTATATATCAATATCATCATTGCCTGATATTTTCCGATAAGGCAGCTTGAACCTGACAGTCGTCCCTTCGTTCTCGCCGCTTTCAATTTGCAATCCCTGTCCATACAGGTTAAGCAGCCTCTGGTGTATGTTCTTGAGCCCTACCCCTTTCGATGCTTTATGGATATCCAGCAGTAACGGCAGCTTGTCACCGGGAATTCCGATACCGTCGTCTTTTATGGAAACGATGACAGCATCTGCTTCGCATTTTGCAGTGACCTCCACTTTGCCGCCGCAGCTGCGCTTCATCAGGCCATGCTGTATGGCGTTCTCGACCAGGGGCTGTATCGTAAGTGCCGGAATACTGATGATGTTCAGAATCTCGTCGACATCAAAGCTTACCCTGAGCCGCTCATCATAACGGACCTTTTCTATCGCAACATAGGAATGGACCAGGGAAAGTTCTGTTTCCAGGCTGACCAGAGAGGAATACGGGTTGAAATCAAAGCTGCACCTCAGATAGTTGCTGAATTCTTCCACAAGCCTGCCGGCCTGCACCCCATCCACATAGCAGTAATACATGATCACGCTCAATGCATTGAATATGAAATGGGGCTTGATCTGAGACTGCAGAAATGCCGTCTCTGCCTGAATCGAGTTCCTCACCGACTGCCTCAGCTCCAGCAGTGTTCCTGCCCTTGCCTTCAGCTCTCTGGAATCAAAAGGCTTTGGCAGAAAATCGTTGGCCCCCGCATCAAACCCGGCCGCAATATCCTCGGTCGCATTCTTCACTGTCAGCAACAGCACCGGAAGGTCGAACATATTATAGTCTTCCCTGATCGCCCTACAGACTTCCAAGCCGGACATGCCGGGCATCATGACATCCAGCAGCACCAGGGATATGCTCCTGTTCTGCCTTACCACTTCAAGGGCTTGCATCCCGTTGAAGGCCGTCAGTATTTCGCAGCGCTCATCGCAGAAGATGTCCTTTATGACCTTGATATTGGAAATCTCGTCATCCACCACCAGAATCGTATGGTTTTTTCTGCTTAAGGTTTTATCTGGGGATCTATCGGGGCTTTCGCTGCCGGTTGCACGCCTGCCATCGTTATCCGCAGCAATCTCTTGCACACCTGAAGCTTCAACCTCTTCCACAACCGGAAGGGTAAAGCAGAAGCGCGAACCCTTCCCCATTTCCGTATCCGCCAGCCACAGCTTTCCGCCCATATGCTCTGCCAGCTGCCGGGCAATCGGCAGTCCCAATCCGGAAGGCGGATACTCTTTGTTCATACTTTCGGAAGTAAAGATGTAATAGTTGAAAATAATTTCCTGCAGCTCTTCTTTGATGCCGATCCCCGTGTCCCGGACGGTTATCACTACCTCTCCCTTTATCCTGGCTGCTGTTATTTCTACCCCGCCATGTTCTGTGAATTTCAAGGCATTGCCTACCAGGTTGTAGATAATCTGCCGCACTCTGTTCTCGTCTGCTGAAACGTAATATCTGCCGTGCGGGATCTTGTTGACAATGGCAATATTCTTGCTCTGGTACATCCGTTGGAAGACCTCCAGTACGATCTGCACCGGCGCGTTGATATCAATGGTTCGCATGTCCATATGAAGGTTGCTGCTTTTGATGCTTTGAAAATCAATAATATCATTGATCAGGCTGGAAAGCCTTTTGGCAATGGCGATGACATAGTACAAATCTTCTGCCTGCTTTGGCGGTATGGCATTCTCCCCATTTTCCAAAACGGATTGCGTAATATTAATGATGCCGTGCAACGGTGTCTTGAGCTCATGGGAGGTATTGATCAGGAATTCATCTTTGGTTTTGTCCGCGCCGATCAAGCTCTGGCTTAGTGCTTCGACCGCATTAAATGCATCGGAATGCCGCTTTGAGATGAACAATGAAATCATAAAAACAAACAGCAGTAAAGCAACCAGTGAAATGTTGCTATTGTGCAGGATAGCACTGTTATACAGGAGAGTGGCTGCAAAGTGGACAATGATTAGGAGTGTACTGATGCATAATAGCTGTACAGCTGCTTTTCCCAGGTTCCCATACTGTTTTTTTCGAATCGCTTGGATAAGATAACAGGCTATAACCAGATTTGCAGAAAACGCCACTAGAAACATGAAACCTTCATACTCCGAATAGACCTTGAAAGGAACCGCCAGAACGAACAGACCAAATATCAGATAAGCCCGCAGGTATGCCCTTAGTATCTTCCCCGGCAGGAATTGTTCTCCATTGGTGTGAATAAACAGGCCGATGGCGGCAAAGCAGACAAACAGCAGAAGCGTCTTTACTTTCATGATGGCTACAAAGGATATGGAAGGAAACAATTGCATAAAGACCTTTTCATTGTATGTAAATACGAAAAAGGCAAATATGATGCAGTATACCGCAAAGTAAAGCAATGCCATGTCTTTTCTTCTGAAAACATAAATCCCGAAGAGATAAAATGTAGTCATAACCAGCGTTGAAACAGCCAGAAGATCAAGAAAAATCATTTCCAGGGTCAGTCTGGAAATCGCTTTTTCCTGCCCGAAATAAATCGGCTGGACAATTCCCCCGATCTGATAATCAAAATCCGATACCTGCAGTATCAAATCGATATAGGCTGCTTCCGAAGGAAAAAAAGCGGTGTAGGGTACGTTTCTGGTAACGCTTTCCTCCGGCACCAGAGCAGGTATTCCGCTGCTGCCTGCAAGCCTGCCGTTTATAAACAGTCTATTTGTCATACGGATATTGGTTGTCTTAACACCGTACATGGCATATGCGGGGTTTATCTTGATCCTTAACCGGTATGTTCCTGTGCCTCTTTTGCTTATATCTGTTCCATCCAGATTGCCTTGCCAGGGTGACGGCACCTTCAGAAAGCCTGTAGGTTTCAAGTCATTTCCCACTGCCGCCGGTAAGAAATCGGAAGGCTCCAGCAAATAACCCCAGTAGAATTCCCAATAACCGTTCAATTCTACATTGCCGTTTTCTTCAAAATCCCAGCCGGACAGGTCCAGAACCCCTCTATCCGCTTGCGGCTGTATGGGTGAAACTTCTTCTGCGGCATCATATGTCCAGGCGGTAATCAAAAAGAGCGCAGCCAGCATCAGTGCAAATACCATCCTGATTCTTTTCTTCATCCCGGTGCCCTCCAATATCCGTTCACATAATTCCTTGGTGCTTATAACAAAATTAGCATAACAACGCCAAGACCGTCAATGAAATATACTTGAAAATATTCTGGAATTTTGGCAGGATTAAAAGGAAAATACTGTTTTATGTAGAATATTGTAGGTTGAGGTGGTTGTATGGACACAAGGCGGCTTGCAGAAAAATATGAAATCACGGAAACCTTGTTTGAGGACGGGCTTCACGCCATCTATCAGGCAAGGCCTGCGGGCAGTCCTGAAAACGCCGGGCTTCTGATCAACGAGTTTCGGGATGTCGACATCATATACAGTATGAAGGACAGCTTCTCGCCCGACAAATGCAAGTTTGTCAAGAACCTGGTGGAAACCTTCTACACCGATTTCAATTTCTATGTTGTAAGCCAGAAGTGCGCCGGATCGACCCTTGAAAGCTTTTTAGCCAGCAACAGCCTCAGACTCACCGAAAAAATGTACATAGCCGACAATCTACTGAGCCAGCTGACGGAGATGGACAGCCTCAACCCCTTTCTGCAGTACGCGCTTTGCGATCCCAACAACCTCAATGTGGTCAACAAAAAGAAGATATGCATCAATTGCAATATAAAGCTGACAAAGGACGAGACCGTCATTACCTATAAGGAACTTTCCGGCAGGGCCGCTCACCTGCTCTGCATGATATTTGCCAATACGGTGGACGCCGGAATCGAAAATGCAGCTGAATACATTCCTCCGGCCATGCTTCCCATTATAGAGAAGTGCAAAGATGGACATTACACTTCCATCAAAGCCTTGTATGACGATTTTAAAGCGCTTTTGCTTTACTCTGTATTTATCGGAAATGTTTCTGTTTCAGGCCAGGTGCACCGCAATATCAGCAAAGCGCACCTGAAAAAGAAGCTTAGCCCGATCCGAAGGTTTGCCGCTGCATGTGTGATCCTCCTTGCATTAACCGGAACCGGATGGTGGTACCTTTATGAGTATGACGGAAGGTTCTCGGATGCAGCCTCCAAGGTGCCGGTATCGCAGCAGAACAGGAAGCCGGAAGCCCGGTTTACCCTGAGCAGCAGCAAGGTCTATGCCGGTGACGAGGTGGTTATTGCCAGCCAGTCCACCGACCCGGACCTGAACGACGGCATCAAGAGCTACCTTTGGATCATATCCCAGGATGAGAAACCGCTTTTCAGCTCCTCCGACCAGAACATTGTGGTCAAGTTTGCCCAGCCGGGCAAATACAATATCAATCTGGTTGTGACGGATTACGGCGGCGAAGCCAGCGATCCTTATATCCATGTTCTGGAGGTGCTTGTCAGAGAGCCGCTTCCGGAAGGCGGATCCAATACGAACGGATCAAATGAACTGAAATAAAAAATTAAGCAGCTCACGCTGCTTAATTTTTTATTTCATGCCTCTGTTGACCATTTCCTGGACAGCAAAGGAGGCCACATCTTCTGCATAAGTTCCTGCGCCAAAGCCGGCATCATACCCCAGCTCTTTGGCCAGTTCATGGGAGATTCTCGGTCCTCCGCAGGCAACGATGAATTTGTCCCGCAAGCCTTCGGCTTCCAGAAGCTCGATCAGGTTCGTCAGGTTCTGGATATGGACATTTTTCTGCGTTACCGTCTGAGAGACCAGCAGCACATCCGCCTTCAGCTCCACAGCCTTACGGATGAACTCCTCATTGGGCACCTGGCTTCCGAGATTGTACGCATCGATCATGTCGTACCGCTCCAAGCCGTAATGCCCCGCATAGCCCTTCATGTTCATGACGGCATCTATCCCTACCGTATGCGCATCCGTACCGGTACTGGCGCCAACAATGACGACTTCGCGGCCGATGTTCTTTCGGATGTATTCATCCACCTCCGACATGCCCATCACTGTACTCTCAACCTTGGTTACCTTGATATCGGTGACATCGATGGTATGCACACAGTTTCCGAATACGACAAAATAAGAGTACCCTACTCCCAGGTCCATCATGTGGACCACGCTGGGTTCCTCCAATCCCATTTTCATGGCGTATAGCCTGGCAGCCTCCTTGGCCTTTTCGTCCGCCTGTATGGGCAGTGTAAAGCTCAGCTGCACCTTTCCGTCGTTCATCGTGTCGCCATAGGGCTTTACCCTTTTGGGATCAAAGGTTATATCAAAATCGCGCTTGTTCATTGAATATAATCCGGAACTCATAAACAACCTCCTATCGCCTATTGCCCGCTTAGCATCATTTCTATGAAAGGATTGAAGTACCTGGCATCCTTTTCGGTTACGCCGTCCAAGCCCTTGCCGCCGGTCCTGCTTCTCTTGACGCCGCCGAATTTGCCCTGCTCAAGGGTAGCAAACAAGCCTTCCTCTTCGATATTCTGCAGCAGTCTGGCCGCGTTTTCCAGGACCTCCGCAGCTCTGGACTGGATCATGCCCCCCTGCTTGAACTCCATTTCATCCCCGATATTCCGCATGTTATTGAAAATATAACGGGCGTTTTCTATGGACAGTGCTCTTTCAGACATCAAAGGCGTATGGATGGCTTCCGTCATCATGCCCAGAAGCTGCAAGCCCTGATTGGTCCATATGGAAACCATATTGAACAGCGCGTCCTGGATATGCCCTTTGAAGATATTGCCTGTCATGAACTTTGTAGGCGGCATATACTTAAGGGGCGCTTTCGGGAAGATCTCCCGGGCCATCTGCGCCTGTGCCAGTTCCAGCAGAAAGCCGTTTTCTACACCGGGCTCCATCTCGAAGGCGTGGCCCAGTCCCATCTGTTCTTCCGGGATGCCGGCCTTTAAGGCGAACTGCTCGTTGATAAATTGGGAGGCCAGCACGGTATGGGCCTCTTCAATGGCATCGGCCGTTGTCAGGTAGTTGTCCTCGCCTGTATTGATGATAACGCCTGCAAAGCCGTTGATGATCCTTGAGAAATTCTGGTCGACCAGGGTACGCTGCATGTTGATGTCCCTGAAAAGAATGCCGTAAAGCGCATCGTTCAGCATGACATCCAGCCGTTCCATGGCACCCATGGCTGCTATTTCAGGCATGCAAAGCCCGGAGCAATAGTTGCAGAGGCGGATATACCGTCCTACTTCCTGGCCCACTTCATCCAGCGCCTTCCGCATGATCCTGAAGTTCTCCTGGGTCGCATAGGTACCGCCAAAGCCCTCGGTGGTTGCACCGTAAGGTACATAGTCCAGCAAGCTCTGTCCGGTGGTCCGTATGACGGCAATGATGTCAGCACCCTGTTTTGCAGCGGATTGGGCTTGCACGACATCTTCATAAATATTGCCGGTGGCTACGATAACATACAGATATGGTCTTTTTCCCTCACCCAGCGTATTCAGGTAATCTTCCCTCTGCGCTCTGTTGTTTTTGACACGTTCCACCATCAAGGCGGCCAGTTCATTGGCCTTTTCGTGTATCTCCTTGACGGATTTCTGAGGAAGCTTGGTTATATCCAGCTCCCCGGCTGCCACCTTCTCGGCAATTTCCTGAGCGGTCATACCGGTATGCAGTACGGCATTGGCCAGGAAATAGGCAGCGCCGGTGCCAAGGCCGCCGTTGGCCTTTATATTGTCGACGACAACATTGGGAAGGGGCGTACCCACATCATTGACGCCATCCACCCCTAACAGCCTGGTTACTGTTCTTTCTACGGCAATCGTGGTGTGTATGTCAATAAACTTCTGCACGTCTTCTGCGATATGTCTTGCCGACTCTCTTGCCTTTCTGATCAGGTCCTGATTCAGATTCAGTTTGCTCATTATATACCTCCTGAAATGATATTGGGGGCTGTGGCTTACCGCCCGTTGCCCAGTAATTCCTCCGCCGTCTTCACGATCTCCTCCGGCACACCCATCAGCCTGGATATATTCAGAGCGTCCCTCGGCACAACGGCATCTCCCTCTATTTCGATCAGGGTATAGTCCATATATTCCGAGATGTGCTCGGGATTCTTTATTCTGCTGCAGTCGATATTTCGAAGCCCATTGACCTGCAGATGCTTCACCCCTGGCTTCACAAGACCGTCAAAATGCGTTGTGATGACGGTGATGCAGGGCTTCTTCATCAGATAACTGATGATAGCCGCAGATAGGGCAAAGCCTTCCTGGGGGTTTGTCCCCCTGGCCAGCTCGTCAATCAGGATCATTCCGCTGCGGTCGGATTTCTCCAACGCTTCCTTGATGCTCTGTATCTCTGCTCCGAAGGTGCTTAAGCCCAAGTCGATGGACTGCTCATCCCCTGCAGACAGGAAAATGAACGCCTGCATGCTGAGCACCAGGCTTTCGGCAGGCACCAGGAGCCCGTACTGCGCCATTGCGGCCATAAGCCCCAGGAGCTTCAGTGAAACGGTCTTGCCGCCCATGTTGGCACCGGTAATCAGTGTCGCGCCTTCCTTCAGGCTTGCGTTGATGGGCGTATAATCCTTCCCCCTCTTCTTCAAGCCGGCTTCGACAATGGGATGCCTGCCTTGCTTCAGGTTGAACACCGGTTCGTCTCTGATCTCCGGTTTGACTGCCTCAAAAGTATTGGCCAGGTAGGCTTTGGCGGTCAACAGGTCAAACTCTCCCATGGCATCCATTGTCCGGAGGATCTCCGCACCCCGCACTGCTACTTTGCCTGAAAGCTGTTCCAGGATCCGGGCTTCTTCCACCGCTTCCTCACCTCTCAGCTCTTCAATGGCGCTCATCAGCTTATACATCTCATCTGTAGGTTTTACCCTGAAGGTCATATTGATATAGGTTTCATTTATAACCAGCAAATACCGGTAGCCCTGCAGCTTTTTTATCAGCTCCGTCTGGCCTTTGCTGATTGTTATTTCACCGTTGGTACGGATTGCCATTTCCAAATCCGCTTCTACACGCTTGATCACTTCTTTTCTCAGCAGGTCCAGCTTCTGCTCCGCCTCCGCCCTCTGCTTTCTGAGCCTGTATAGCTCCGGGGAATAACTGTCATACAGGTAAAAGGTTTTCAGTCCTGTTTTCTCCGGGTCCAGTATTTCCTCCACCCACTGCAGTTCCTGGATGATGTATTTATCCGGCATAGCCCAATGCAAGGTCTTCTGGCTTTCCGACATGATCCTGACCAGATACACCAGGTTTTTCAGCTCAAAAAACTCCACCGAGCTCAGGACACAACCGGTCATACACCGTTCCACCGATTTGCGGATATCCTTGACCTGCCGCATGGCTGTACGTATCTCAACGAAAACCGACCGCTGGGTATCCACCAGTTCCTTCAGTTTTTCCACCCGGTCCAGTTCTTCCATCAGTTCTGCTTTCTCCGGCGGCAGGTACGGCTTCATCTCACTCTTCACTTGTTGTCCAAACGGTGTTATAGGGTGCAGCTCCGCCAGCACCCTATCCAACTCCAGTAATTTTCTTGTCCGGTGGTCCAAAAGCATGCTTATTCCCCCTGCACGACATCATAAACCGGTATGTGCGGCACTGCGATCCGCATTCTGTTCAAAAGCTCCTCGGGCTCAAAATAATAGCCTTCCGGCGAATAAGGATTGACCGTTACAGCAATGATATTGATATTTTCCATAACACGCAGCACCATCCCCAGCTTCTGCAGTATCGGATAGTCCTTGGCGGGAATAAAAATCCGCGTGGGATCTTTCACAACGATTTCAAAGCTGCTCTTTTTATTGAGCAGTATATCCTTGATCGTCTCTACCGTAGCAGAACCGCTCAAAACAACATAACGGGTATCCGGGTTCAGTTTTTCGGATATCATGCCGCCGCATTGAAGGGAGGTCAGCGTCTCAAGGTATTGAACCCGTCCATCGGCTTCAACCAGGGCGGTCCTACCCGATTCAAAGGCTTCACAAGCCGCATCCCGCGCATTCTCGTCTTCGACGGTAGGAATGGCATAGGTGTTGATGATATGAAGGGTTTTTTCTATGACCTGTTGCATATTTCTGGAAAGTGCAGCACCGGTAGCCAGCACGGTACCATCCGATACAAAGGGTGCCGCCGAAGCTCGTCGGTCCAGAGAGCCGTCTATGAGGATGAGCTCAGCTCCGTACTGCTTCATTTCCCTGCACAGCTCCCTGATGGTTGCGGAGGAATGCGGACCGGAAATCTCCACATAGCCCGCTTCCCTGGTGCGTCCCAACACGACTCTGCCCATTGGCGTGTGGTAGTCGGTGACTCTCAGGATCTCTATCCCCGCAAAATCGCTTTTTATGGCACTTTCAACCGTGGCAAGGACGGTGCCCCTGCTGACGAATATTGGAGGCTTCTCCGTATCGGTCAGCACATCCCGCCGCTCTCCGTCCCTTCCGGTAGAGATAAGGCCAACGGTTATGCCCCTTTGCTCCCCCTGATGGACGATCTCATTCAGGGTCACCGTTTTTCCGGCATTTTTTGCGGTGCCCACGATGGAGACAGTCCGGCTTTGCGGATAGATGAGATCGATCAGCTGCAAATTCTTGTTCATCGGCTATACTCCCAAATACGCATTTGATAAGCTTCCACTATGTTAAAATACGGCAAAGACTGCTTCTTTACACAACCCCATATTCATTCTGTGCTTTTTCTCTATCTATAAGCAGCCTTTGCCCGAACTATGATGAGGCCATGGGCTATTGCCTATTGCCTATAAACATGTTTATCCGTGATGCCTTTCCTTTGCCCTGTCCTTCCTGAGCATCTCAGTGGGCTCAAGGGCCAGCTGGTTGCCTTCCATCAGTCCTGCTACACCGGAAAGCTTATCTTCCCTCTTTCCTGTGCAGACATCGCAGGTGCAGGCTTCTTCGCAATACTCAGGCTCGGTGTAGGTGGTAATAACGCCTTCGAAATTCCTGAGAATGACCTTTTTCTTGCTCTGGGAGATCATATACTGGGGCATGACCGGAATCTTGCCGCCGCCGCCCGGTGCATCCACCACAAAGGTGGGTACGCAGAAGCCGGAGGTATGGCCTCTCAGGCCTTCAATGATCTCGATTCCTTTAGATACCGTCGTCCTGAAATGCTCAATGCCCATTGACAGGTCGCACTGATAGACGTAGTAAGGCCTTACCCGCATTTTGACAAGGGCATGAACCAATTCCCTCATGACATGGACGCAGTCGTTGACACCTCTCAGGAGTACCGACTGGTTGCCCAGCGGAACGCCGGCATTGGCAAGCTTGTTGCAGGCTTCAGCCGCTTCCGGTGTTATTTCCTTGGGGTGGTTGTAATGGGTATTCAACCACACCGGATGGTATTTCTTCAGCATATTGACAAAATCATCCGTGATCCTCTGCGGCATAACCACCGGTGTCCTGGAACCCAGCCTTATGATTTCCACATGGGGAATGGCTCTCAGGTTCTTGATAATGTATTCGACCACATCATCATTGACGCACAGGCAGTCACCGCCGGAAAGGAGCACGTCCCGGATCACGGGAGTATTCCTGATATATTCGATGGCTTTGTCGATCCTGGCCATGGGCATCTGCTCGTCGCTCTGTCCTGCGAACCTTCTCCGTGTGCAGTGCCTGCAGTACATGGAGCACTGGTCGGTGATCAGCAGCAGCGCCCTGTTGGGATAACGGTGGGTCAAACCCGGCACCGGTGAGTCTTCATCCTCATGCAGCGGATCCAGCATGTCAGCGGATGATTGATGCAGCTCCAAAGAGGTTGGAACAGCCTGCTTCCTGACAGGACAGTTGGGATCATTGGGGTCCATCAGGGCTGCATAATAAGGGGTAATGGCCATTCGCAGCGTTTTCAGGCATTCATGGATACCTGCCTCTTCTTCGGGCGTAATATTGACAACCTTTTTCAGCTGTTCAACGGAGGTGATCCGGTTGGCAATCTGCCACTTCCAGTCATTCCACTGCTCCGGCGTTACGTCCTTCCAAAGGCTGATATCTTTATAATTTCTCAAGGTAAGTCCCTCCTTCGATTTACTCTCCATTGCCTTTTATTCTTATGCGTACATCTCGGTGAAGATTTCCCTTAGTTCTTTGCTTTCTCTCAGAAGCTGGAGTGTGATTTCGGCATGGCCTTTTGTGTAGCCGTTTCCGATGATCATGGTCACATCGCTGCCTACGCCTTCCGCACCCAGTGCAGCCTTGGTGAAGCTGGTTGCCATGCTGAAGAAGTATACCAGACCGGTATTCTTTGTGCAAAGAATGCTGGTCATTTCCGTGTCCTGAATGTTGACGCAGTTGATGGTGATATCTGCCATTTCGCCGTTGTTCAACTCTGCGACCTTGTTCATCACTTCAACCGGCTTGGTTGCATCTGCTACGAACACTTCGTCGCAGAAGCCAAGTTTGATCAGCCTCTCCGCACTCTTCGCGCTGCCGCATGCACCGATGACCTTGCCTGTCACGCCTGCTCTCTTCTTTGCTTCGTAGCAGCAGAGCATCCCTGACTTGCCGCCTGCACCGATGATGAACACGCTGTCACCCGGCTTTACAAGCTTTGCAGTCTGTGCAGGTGCACCGGCTACGTCCAAAGCGGACAGCGCCAGCTTTTCGGGCATATCTGCGGGAAGCTTCGCATAGATGCCGCTTTCAAAGAGAATGGCTTTCCCGTCGATGTCGACCTGGTCGATGTCTTTTCTGATTTCCTTGATCTTATCGATTCTCAAGGGCGTCAGGGAAAGAGATACAAGCGTCGCAATCTTATCGCCCACCTTCAGGTCGATCTTGCCTTCCAGTGCCGTACCGATCTTTTCCACCGTTCCGATCAGCATGCCGCCGGAGCCGGTAACCGGGTTTCTGTGCTTGCCCTGCTTTTCAACGATGCCGAACATGATTTCAGCAATTTTCTTCTCGTCCCCCCCTGCCTGCTCTTCAATCTGTGTGAAGCTGGCAGAGTCCACATTCAAGGTCTGGACGTCGATGAGTATTTCGTTATCGTACAATTCATCCATATTATTGTCAATTTTATTGGCGGGCTGCGGAAGAACGCCCTTGGGTTCAATCACTCTGTGTGTTCCGAATTTGCATCCTTTTTTCATGGTATGTAAAAGCCTCCTCAAATATAAATTTATTCATTTGCTATTGATGCAATTAGTATGCCAAAAATAAAAAAAATGCGACATAGTCGCATTCTGACAACCAAGGAAAGGCGTATACCCCTGTCATCCTGAGAAACTTTTAGGATACCCGTTATTTGAGCATAGCCCAAAATACTTTAATAATCCTTTATCCATAGCCTATAGCCCATTTCCTATTGCCTGAACTGGTATGTTCCGCCTAAAATTCGGCATCTATGGTTTTGATCCTGTATTTTCCGATCTTGTACTGCAGTGTCTGCCGCGGAACCTCCAGGAGCTGTGCTGCCCTTGTGATATTGCCGCCGCTTTTCTGCATGGCTTTCTCTATCAGGTTCCTTTCCAGCTGGCGGATGTTGTTTTTGAGGGATTTGATTTCCTGGTCCTCTTCCTTTTGATCCAGCCGGTTGAAGGCGTCCATCAGATAGTAAGGCAGGCAGCCGCTGTCTATCTGCCGCCCCTCCGCCATGTTCATAGCCCCCTCGACGGCATGCTCCAGCTCACGCACATTGCCCGGCCAGGCATAGGCCATAAAAAAAGCCTGCACGCTCTCTTCCACCTTTGCCACGTTTTTGCCCATACGCTTGTTGTACTTCTTGATGAAATGACGCACCAGCACCGGAATATCTTCCCGCCGCTCCCGCAAAGCCGGCATTTTCAAAGAGATGACACTCAACCGGAAGAACAGGTCATCCCTCAAAGTTTTCTCCTGCAGCGCCAGCCTGGGGTCCACATTGATAGCGGTCATGATGCGGACGTCCACATGCACCGTTCTGGTATCCCCCACCCGGCGGACATTGCCGTCCTGGATAACGCGCAGCAGCTTGGCTTGCAGCTGCATGGACATGGAATTGATCTCGTCCAGAAAAAGCGTGCCGCCGTCTGCAATTTCAAAAAGGCCCGGTCTTGTCTCAGCCCCGGTGAAGCTTCCCTTGACGGTACCGAAAAGAATGCTCTCCAGAAGGCTTTCCGGCAGTGCCGCACAATTTTGGGCAATAAACGGCTTATCCCGTCTGGGGCTGGCGTTGTGGATGGCATGGACCAGCAGCTCCTTGCCTGTTCCCGTCTCTCCGTACACCATCACGGGAGAAGGTGAATTGGATACCGTCATGGCATCTTTTTTCAGCTTCAGCATCTGTTCGGAGGCGCCGATCAGATCTCCAAAGTTATAAAAAGCCTTGTGCCCGTCATATTTCTTTTCGTTTTTTCCTTCCTTCAAAAGCTCTGCCTGCAAGTCCACAACCTTTTCTGAGAGCTTCTTTACTTCTGTAATATCCCTGGAGACCTCCAGCGCCCCAATCACCTTTTTCCCCACTATGACGGGTATGGTAGAGTTGACGGTTGTAATCTTCACACCTTTATAGTTCTTGAAGGACTGCTGATAGTTCAAAATGGGCTTGCCTGATTTCATCACCTTCAGAATGGTACTGGTCTCCTCCGTCAGCGACGGATAGATCTCCAGAATATGACGCCCGATGGCTTCCTCGGGATTTATGTTGTCCAATTCTGCCGCCAGACGGTTGTAGTAGATGATCTTGCCCGAGCTGTCCACAATATGGATGCCGTCCTGGATATGATCCAGAATGTCCTCAATGTTCTCCTTGAAAAATGAATTCAGCATGCGCTGCCTCCTTAATGCGGCCTGTACCGCCGGTTATTCGGCACATGGCCTGTATAAAAAGCAGGTCCGGTCCTTTGTGTCAGCTGAACCTACCTGCCCAGTGTCACCTTTATTTCCATTTCGTTAAGCAAAGCGTCCTGCCCTTCAAGCTGCAGCTCGTAATCAAGAAAAACAGTAAAGGACGCCTCACCGGTATCCTGTACCTGCACGTCTTTCGTGTTGAGCTTCATGTGGATGATGCCGTATCCCGTCTGATAGGCGGTATGCGCCTCCTGCCCTTTGACAAAAACAAACCTGGCATGGACATTACCCGACCGCACCAAGGTAACCTCTTCTTCCGCAAGCTTCAGGGTGGAGGCGGTCCCTTCCATGCCCGAGACCTCGGTCTCCTTATACATCACATATCTGGCGCCGCCTTTTTCATAATACTTCCCCTCTGTAAAAAACTCCATTATATCAGTGCTTCCGTCTCTGTCCCGTTGGGAAGTCCGTATAAGTATTTTCGCTGTCTTTGCATTTTCCATGATTACCTCATCAAGTATATACAGGTTGTGTTCGGGATCGAAGATCCCAAACACAACCTTTTATCCGTCTACAGTATCAGTTTGTCAATCAGTCCAACCAGGTTGCCGATTTCGGGCTTGGTGACCTGCGCATCGGCGCCGAGGGCCTCACCCTTCCTTCTCATCTCTTCATTGATCAGAGATGAGAAAATGATGACAGGGAGCTTTCTGAGTACTTCGTCATCCTTGATCAGCTTTGTCAGGCGGTGGCCATCCATCTGGGGCATTTCGATGTCGGTAATGACGCACGCTACATGCTCCTTCAGCTTTTGGGGCGTATCTTTCTTGAATGTCTCAAGCAAGTCCCAGGCCTCCTTCCCGTTGGGCAAGGTGGTAATACTGGTATATCCGGCTTTAGTCAGCGCATCATAGAGCATTTTTGTCAGCATCTCAGAGTCCTCTGCAATCACAATGGGCTTGTCGGTCCTTTTCCTTTGTCCAAGCCGGTCTATCTCCGACATCTGGATGCCGGTCTGGGGGCTGATGTCCACCAGTATTTTTTCAAAATCCAGGATCATGATCAGTTTGCCGCTCAGCTTGACGATTCCCGTTATAAGGCCTTCCTTGTCGCCATAGAGGGTGCTGTCCGGCTTTTCAATATCCGTCCAGGAAATCCGGTGAATTCCCACGACCGAATGAACCTGGAAGGCTGTGTAGAGCTTGTTGAAATTTGCTATGATGAACAGATTCTTATTGTCGTCCTCCGCAGCCGGCAGATTGAGATAGCGTGGCAAATCAATGACCGCCATGACCGAATCCCTGGGCTTGAAAATACCTTTGATGCAGGGGTGCGAATTGGGAACGGTGGTCACTTTGGTATAGGGCATGATCTCTCTGACTTTCGCTACATTGATGCCGAAGGTATTGTCAGCAATCTTGAACTCGACGATTTCCAGCTCATTTGTTCCGCTTTCCAGCAAAATGCCTTTGTTGTTTTCCATGCATATTCCCCCTAATCTTTGGTTTAGGTACAACTAAATCGTGTCTTGACATCCGCTGCCGGTAGCACCGGCCTATAATAGGTATTTTGCCAGTTC
The DNA here is from genome assembly GCA_021083345.1 of Calditrichales bacterium MX18-03. Classification (GTDB taxonomy): domain Bacteria; phylum Bacillota; class Clostridia; order Lutisporales; family Lutisporaceae; genus JAJGRE01. The sequence continues at coordinate 1,014,084 of JAJGRE010000002.1, forward strand.
TTCTTCTCTGGCGGGTTTTACGGTAATAAAGTCATGTCCTTCCTGATTTCCATAACGATATTTGACTACGACCTGTTCCTGATCCTTGAACTTGCTGTATCTGGCGACAATCTCCGCTGCCAGCCGCAGCTCCCCGTCGGCTGCCGTCATCCCTTTTGTCGGGACGATGACACCGGTGGAGCCGGTGCATTCAGCCGTATCCAATATAATAAAATCATCCCTGATGAGTTCCCGCAAGTCGATATACTCCTGGCTGTTCCTGGTGCTGATCAGCTTCACCGCAGGAGACAGCCTGAACTGCCTTCCCAGCTTGATGAGCCTGATGTCCTCCGGGGTCACACTTGCCTTATCAATATTATACAGGTCTCTGAGCCTGTTTGCAAATTGAGGTTCGGTCAGCAGGCAGCCTCCCGCAGGTGTGGGATAATCAACGATGCCTAGCTGCGCCGCCAATTCCATCTGCGCCTTCCTTGACTTCCCGCTGATACCGAACAGCCGGCTCCTGTCCACCAGTCCCTCCAGCTCCATCCTTGTGGGCTGCAGCTTCTGAGCGCATAAAGGCCTCAATATCTTGTCCTCGAAATCTGATTCCTTTCTGACGATATCCAATGCCTTTTTGTTCTGGGACATGGGCCTCTGGTCCAATACCTCGCCGGTGATGAGGAAATCCGCTTCCATCTCCTCCAACATCCGGCCTGCATATTTCAGCATCATGGCGTGGCAGTCAATACATGGGTTCATATTCTTTCCATAGCCGTTTTTCGGATGCTTGGTCATTTCCAGATGCTCCACGGTAAAATCAACTGCCTTGAGCGGCAGCCCGATCTGTGCCGCCATTTTTTCGGCGTTCTTTGAACCAAAAAAAGCGGATACGAAGCAGATGCCGATGACATCTATCCCTTGCGTCTGTATCAGCTTTGCAGCCAGGATGCTGTCCAGGCCGCCGGAAGTCAGTGCCAGTGCTCTTGTCATGTGTGTTTCCTTTCTTTTATTTCCTTAGCCACTTTAATTTATATTTCTCAAATACGATCTCTAATGCTCCAATATTTGTCATATAGGACAGGAATGCCGATACCGTGGACACTGCCAGATAATACTGAATTGGGTTTTGCTTGATTTGGTATTTTTCCATCAGACTGGATACGATATCCTCCCTGTCCAAGGCCTGTACACAGGCATCGGTTATAAAGCCCACGATCTCGTTGATCCGCCTGATGTTGCAATCCAATGTCATGACCGGATCGGCAAGCATTGCTCCATGGCAGGGTATATAATAATCGTACTTTAATCCCTTTAAATATTCAAGTGTCAAAAGTGCGTTTTTTATGTCGGAAAAATAGGGCAGACCATGCTTTTCGATCAGCTCGCAAGAAAAAAAGGCATCTCCTGTAAAAAGGGCACCATCCTCCGTCGCCACCCCAATGGCACCGGGGGTATGTCCTTTCAGCGGAAGGATATCCACCGCCACCCCTTCCAGGTCCAGACTTCCTGCCTCCAATACAGCTGCCACCCGGGAAGGCTTTGCCTTGAGAAATTTTGTATTCAGGTCCGAAAGGGGACTTGCTGAATACAAGTAGAAAGGCTCCAGCTCCGGACATTCCACAACCGACTTGTCGAATTCCGGTGCCAGAACCGCTGCACCGCACTTATCCGCAATATAGCTGTTTCCGCCGCAGTGGTCTGCATGGGAATGCGTATTGATGATGAATCCGGGCTGCATGTTTTCCTCCTGCATGAGCCTGATAACTCTTTTCCCGGAATCATCATCAATACCCGTATCAACGACCGCACTTTTTTCCGGACGGGTAGGGTTCCTTATCACACCGATCTTTACTGCACCATCTATATAAAAGGTATTGCCCCTCACATGCACCATTCTTCCTGCCATACCGCTTCCTCCTTAGTGAGAACTCCAGCTTCCCATAGCCCCGATTCTACTTCCGCTCCAGATGCCTTTCAATAGCCAGCCGGATGAGTCTGTCGATCAGCTCACTGTAGCTTATGCCCGCTGCGTCCCAGAGCTTGGGGTACATGCTGATCTTGGTAAAGCCGGGAATGGTATTGATTTCATTGAGATAGACCTTCCCCGTCCCCTTCTCCATGAAAAAATCCACCCGGGACATGCCGCTGCAGTCCAAAACCTTGTAAGCCTTCACGGCAATGCTGCGGATCTCCTTGGTCTTGGCTTCGCTCAGACCGGCGGGTATAATCAGTACTGATTTGCCATCGTCAAAATACTTCGCTTCATAATCATAGAACTCATGACTTGGAATGATCTCCCCGATCCCGGAAGCCATGGGCTCATTATTGCCCAGCACAGCGCATTCCAGTTCCCTGCAGCTGATATATTCCTCCACCAGCAGTTTCCGGTCATACTTTGCCGCTTCGGCCAGCGCAGCCGTCAGTTCATCCTGGTTGTGCGCCTTGCTGATACCCACACTGGAGCCCATGTTGGCCGGCTTTACAAAAACCGGATAGCTGAAATCCGTCTCGATCCTGGCAATGATGCCTTCCGGATCCTTCAGCCAATCCGCCTTCATCACCACTTCATAATTCCCTACCGGCAGCCCTGCCGTTCTGAAAAGCTGCTTGGAAACAGCTTTATCCATCCCCAGTGCCGAGGCCAATACACCACAGCCTACATAGGGTATATCCAGCATTTCAAAGAGTCCTTGAATGGTACCGTCTTCGCCATTAGGCCCGTGCAGTACCGGAAAGACCGCATCAAGCCTGAAAGCCGGGTCTCCACCAAGTATTCCGGAAAACATCAGGTTGACGGTTTCCTGCCGGTCCAGCTCCGCCGCTTCTTTTTCCCAGCTGCCGCCCATGATATTTTCCACTTCGCCCCGGTAGGCCATCCACTGTCCGTTTTTTGTGATGCCGATCATGTATATATTGTATTTATCCTTATCCATCGCTTTAATGACATTGGTGGCGGACATCAGGGACACCTCATGCTCTCCCGACTTTCCGCCGAAGATGACCGCCACGTTGAGCTTTTCTTTCATATATTCCCCTCCATAGCCTATTGCCTGGCAGCTTTGCTGCATTTGGCCTACTATAATCATATTCTACTCTCATGTCCAATATTATTCAAGCCAACAGAAGCAAGGGAGTTTGCAAGCAAACTCCCTTATTGAAACATTCTGCGCATGCCAGAATGTTTCAATAAAAAGCCGGGTCCAAACCAACAACGCGTGGTTTGGACCCGGACTTAATACTTTCTGCTTTTCACTTTATTTTCCAGCCATGCTTCTTTCTGCAATCTCTATGGCCTTTTTGACCATATTGCCGCAATCTCTTGAGGATACGCCGCCCCAGCCCTCAGTTCTGACAACGCTGTCAACACCAAGCTCTCTGGCGATTTCATACTTCAGGTTCTCTGACATCAAGCCTCCATGTCTGCTCACAGCAATACCTCCTCTGATATAGAATGCGTTCAAATGCAATGGCATGGGATTCTGATAGCAGCATTGCTTGCGCTATCAATCCTATTTTCTGCACTTTGCCCGTCCTTTATATCTAGAAATATCTGAGGCTTCTTCAATTACTGTGTTAGGGTGCCATTGGCTTCCTTGATGATGCGTAAAATATTCTCTTCATACCCAGTTTCTGCATTAATATAAACAAAATAGTCATTGGTCTCGTTTCTGCCTTTGAATTCGTAGCACAGCTGCTCCTTGTTCCCCGGCATCGGGATGACGGCAAGCTTTACCCGTTCCACCGTCAGCCGCTTGCTCAGCTTCTCCCTTGCTTGTGCCTCCGTCAGCTTGGGCTTGGGAATCTCCCTTTTGTCGTGGGACATCAGGTATGGGTATGCATCGAAGCCCACTATTTCCCCATTGTCCAAGGCCACTTTCACCTTGAGCAGATCTGGATATACCAGTATACCGTCATCCGTGACACCTATATATGTAATCACTGTCGTATTGTCATTCTTCAGGAAGTAGGTTTCTTCCAGCTTTCCGAAGCCCTGTTTCTCCAGGAATTTTTTTGCAATATCGCTGGCCTTCTGGTCCGTCAGCTTCTTCTCGGGTACTTCCCGGGGATTCAGCATCCAGAGGACATGCCCGCCCTTTTTGGTTATATCGATACTGATGGACCGCTCTCTATTATTGTCCTTTGGAATGATTTCCAGACCGAAGGTATTGATCTTCCCTTTGCCGGAGCTGGAAACAATGATCTTGCCCACCTTGTCCGCCCCTATAAATTTCTCAGCTGCTTTTTTTGCCTCCTCGGCCTTGATGTCCTTTCCCGCCAAGCCTTTAGGCTTCCCCTCTATCACATTATCCGAGAATGGTCCGTCATAGATCAGGCTGGGATAATCGCTGAATTTGTCTTCCATGGTGCCGAAATTGACATCCACTGCGTTCTGAGAGGCTTTTTTCAGCACCAGCTTTCCCTGCTTCCGCAGTTCCCCGAAGCGCACCTTGCCCTGTGATACGTCCGACTCCAGAATATGCAGCTGTTCCAGCAGGAACCCAGCATATTTGTTCAGCTTGACGATTTGCTGGACTTCTTCATCGGTCAATGCCTCGTTCTTGGCATTTTGCCTGGACAACGCGTAACTGAAGTCTCCTACCTGTGTCAGATACTTCGCCGTCTTGCTCAGCGCAGTATGCGTTATGGGAAGGTCTCCAAGGTTATCGGCGGCTGAAAAAGCCTGACTCCAGGCCTGCGTCATGATGGCATTGCTCTGGGACGGTGAAGCGGATACCTCCGCTTTCTCCAGAAGCAGCTTGATATTCTCCACGTTGGTCACCATTTCCCGAAAGGAACGCTGATAGCTGTTCTGCAGGTAGGTCTGGTACTGCTTTCTTTCCGTATAAGTATTGTAGGCAAAAAAACCGGTCAAAATCAGGGCTGAAGCAAATACGACCATCGCCTGGTGATACTGCTTCCTTGACAGTTGCATTTTAAATAGCTTCATTTCGCACCTCCTATTTACAGAAATAGTGCTTGCCGATTACTTTGATGATAGGCCGCGACCAGATCCATTTGTTGGTGGTCTTGGCCGGGTTGTAGTAATAAATCGCTCCGCCGGAGGGATCCCAGCCGTTCAGCGCATCTCTGGCTGCCTTCAGTGCCGAATCTCCCGGGGGTTGGAACATCTGTCCGTCCGCAACGGCAGTAAAGGCGCCGGGTTGGAAGATGACACCGGCAATGGTATTGGGAAACCTGGGATCATCCACCCTGTTCAAGACGACGGCCCCAACCGCTACCTGGCCAATATAAGACTCTCCTCTGGCTTCACCATGTATGCACTGTGCCAGTGTATTGACTTCATCGCTTCTTGATGTTCCTCTCCTGGCAGCGGTTGTGGCTGTTACTCTCATGCCCAAGGCCTTTGCCGTAGCATCTCCCACAATGCCGTCAGCCTTCAGGCCGTTCTTCTGCTGAAAGGCTTTTACGGCAACAGCAGTACGCCAGCCATAAATACCATCCACGCTTCCTTTGTAGTAGCCCCAGTTTTTCAGCTTTGTCTGAACTGTTTTTACCTCTGCGCCACGGGAGCCGTACTTCAACAGGATGCTTCCCGCTTCGTCATAGCCCTCGTTGCCGAATAAGTAGCTGTACAGCGTGCTGCCGAAAGCGCCATATACCGCCAGTATGATCAAAAAGGGTGCTATTTTTTTCAATCGCTTCGTAAACAAGAAAAACACCTCCTGTTTCTATTTTTTGAAACGGAAGGTGTTTTATACGCTTAGACTATTTTCCTTTTCCGATTTGTGCAATTTTCTGGTTGAAGCTTTTTGCCATTTCCACGATTTTGAACCGCAGCTTGACCGGAATCTCGCCTTCTGTCTCTGCTGAGGTCAGAAGCTTATACTCTTCCTCTGTCAGGGTCTTTCTCAGTTCCTCCATGGTCTCTTCCGGTATGACCCCGTGGGCCACATCTATAAAGCACAGCGGCGGAAACATGACGCACCACCAGTTTTTACCTCCGCCGTTTCCGATGACAATATTCAATGCCTGATAGGTACCGGCAGGCAGCGTCAGATTGCCATACACCTTTGTCGGGAACTCGCTTTGTCCAAGCGAGGCGGCAACACTATAGGCCTTTCCCTGCTTCTCCATTGTGTCCAGCGCCAGCTGCTCTATCTCATCCAGGTTCTCCCGGATGACCGCTCTCACGTCTTCGACGCGATTCAGTTCTTCGAACTTGGGTGACATTGCCTGGATGACCGCGTCCCGGATTTCCAGCTTCAGTGCCTGATCCTCAGGGGAATCGCTGTTGGCTACCACATGGAGGCGCACGATCTTGCCGGCCACATCAGAAAGCTCCCGGTCCGTATGGATATAGACACCCATCCCAACTCCGAAGATGAAGAGGGCAATCAATAGAAAATATGCCGCTTTTGCCGGTCTGTCCACACTGAAATACTTCGCCATTTGCGCTTCACCCTTTCTGACATTCTTACTATTATTATGATTATTGACCAGATTCTCAGGTATTATACACAAAAACTCAGACCTGCAAGGAACACCGCTATTTCGCCAGCCCTACCCGCCGAACTTGCACGGTTGCCTTGGTTTCAAGTACCATTTTCTCCGTGAAGTATTGCTGGTAATCCTTTTTAATCTCTTTGTAGAGCTCAGGATGGTATTTGCTGAGATAGTCTTGCACTCCAATCAAATCCACTTTGAAATCCTTCTGATATTTGTGGATCAAGGCGAGGCTGCTTTCTTCAATGGCCTTCTCTATGACTTTCTCCATTTTTTTGAGCAGCGCATCGTCCAGAAGCTCTTTTCCTTCCAAGTACTCTTCGATTGCACCTTCCGTCTCGAAATCATAGGTCATATACAGCTTTCCGGCTTCGACCCGGTCCAGCTTGATTTTCCGCCTGAAGGTAAAATAGCGGAATACGATATCCGTCCCTTCATATTTAACCGGTATGCTGCCACCCTGAGCCTGGTTCATCAGCCAGTTCTGCACCCGCCCCTCAGTATCGTCCAGATATCCTGCCAGTCTATAGTCTTTAATCACTCCGGCTCCTGTAATCCTGACTTCTTCTTTCATCGGAATCAGTCCTGGGATAATCACACTTCCCTTCTGGCTGTTGATTTTGATGAGGAATTCAGATAAGGTTTGCTTCATAATCTTTGCAGTATAAGTACTGTTATCCGCAATGCCGGTGATATAGGTTGCAAGAAGCCTATCATACATCGGCTCAACCTTGAACACATCCTCTGCCTTACCCGGCACGACAAATACAAGCATGCTCTGATGGATGTCATGGGATCTTTGGAAGGCATCATTGATTTCTTTCATTAGCTTCTCATCCTTCATTAGCGCCTCACCGAAAAGCATGACGCGGGTATGCCCGAAAAACTGCATTTTGGCGAACCGGTCCCAAAGGTTTGAGGGTGCCATCGTAAAGGTTGAGGCGGTTGTCTTATAGGTTTTGTAGGCAGGACCGCTGCCTTCCTTTATCTCGGCCAGCACGGGAGAAACAAAGGAGATAGAGAGCTTGTTCTGCATATCCTGGCCCTCCGTACCCTCTGCCTTATCCAGGCCTATAGCCAATACGAAAAGCCGGTCCTCAATCTCAATTTTGTCCCAGCACCCGGTTAGCAGTGTGCAGCAAACCACAAGGCCCATGAGCAGCTTGACAGATTTAGATTTTTTCATCGCCCTTTACCCCCTTTTTTCTAAGGATTGCGATGACCAGAAACAGCAAAGGCGCAATATAAAGGAAGAAAGGTGTAGCATATGGGAAGAGAAGGTCTCCCCATTTGAGCAGCTGTGCCAGACTGTCCGGCTGCAGGGAAAGGTAGTAGATGACGACCACCAGGGGCAGCACATATTGCTTCTGCTCCCTTGTATTGAAGACCTTCGATAACGAATAGGATACAACAAAATACAGCGTTACCAGTGTTGTAAAGACAGTCATAATCCACAGGGAAAGAATAATCCCGTCCAGGCGTTCAATGAACAGGCCGGGAAGGTTGATTGCTCTGACATAGTTCACAAGGGGCCAGATAAGCTCCGGTACATAGTTAACGCCGAAAGCACCTATACACAGGACCGTGATCATTGCAAAAAAAAGCGTGATAAAGCTTATGGCCAGAATTAGCGGCTTGTATGCCTTCTTCGGTTCTCTCATGAAGCCGATATAGAAAAGAGCTATTTCGATGCCACCGAAGTTATAGGCCGTCAGAGGCAAAGCCATTAAGAGCTTCTTCGGAATATCCTGGAACAAGGGCAGCAGATTATCAAAGTGCAGCAGATTGAAGCCGGGAAGCAGGATCAGAAAAAACGGGATGAAAAGAAGAGGGAAAATCAGCTCATTAATCCGCCCTATACATTCCACACCGCCTCTGACAATATAAGTACAAACCAGAAGCAGACTCAGGATAATGATTTCCGTGGGAGTCCGAAAAAGCAGGAACATCTTGATGACTTCAGTAAAGGCCCTTAATTCATAGGCCATGACACTTGTCAGGTACCCGATGAAAAGCAGCAGCACAAGCTTGGCAGGTATTGTACCGATAAGCTCCTGGGTGTACTCTGCAAAGGTCTTGTTGGGGAACCTTGCATTCAGTCTAACGATGATAACTGCTGCCACTATGTTGACAATACCGGCCATCAGAATCATAATCCACGCATCCGTACCGGCAGCCTCCGCTACATCGGAAGCAATTGAAAACACGCCGACGGATATTACCGTCATGATGATGATCATAGCCAGCTGGTATGGCGAAATGGTGTCATTGTTTCTCATCATCATTTCCACCCCCTTTTTCAATTTGGTTGATCATTGAACGGTTGTTCTTCATTCGGATGCGGTTCCTGGCCAGATTGGAGGGACGGTTTTTCATCATGAAGGTTGGCACTCTCACCACCGTGTCCTTGAGATCACTTGCTGTAAAGGATACGAATGGCGACATATACGGAATGCCGAAGCTCTTCAGCTTGACGAGATGACACAAAATAAGCAGGAAGCCCAGCATGATGCCATACAACCCCAGTACCCCGGCAAAAACCATCAGGATAAACCGCAGCATGCGGATCCCCACCGAAAGGTTATAGCTGGGTATTGAAAATGATGAGATTGCCGTTATTGCCACAATGATGACCATAATCGGGCTGACGATGCCTGCCTCAACTGCGGCCTGGCCGATAACGATACCGCCTACGATGCCGATGGTGCTGCCGATAGGCGCCGGCAGCCGGATGCCTGCCTCACGAAGAAGCTCGAAGGTTGCTTCCATCAGGAAAGCTTCAAGGATTGCCGGGAAGGGGATCCCTTCACGGGAGGCAGCGATGGAAAGCACCAGCTTCAGAGGCAGGATGCCGGGGTGGTATGAGGTCACGGCAATGTACAGGGCCGGCAGTAAAAGAGACAGAGTCCCAGCCGTGAACCGAATCACCCTCAGGATGGTAGCGATGAACCAGCGGTCATAATAATCCTCAGGGGATTGGAACAAGCTGTTGAAGGTTGTTGGCACCACCAGGGCAAAGGGCGAATTATCCACCAATATGGCCACTCTGCCTTCCAGAAGGTTGGCAGCTACTTCATCCGGCCTCTCAGTGGCACGTGCCTGTGGAAAGGGGGATAGATAATTGTCTTCCACCAGCTGCTCTATATACCCGCTTTCCAGTATTGCGTCGATGTCAATGGACTTCAACCGCCTGTATACTTCCATGACCAGGGACTCCATTGCGATATCTTCCATATACATGATTCCGATATCGGTGTGGCTTCTTTTTCCCACCTGCAGCTGCTTCAGCTTCATTTTGGGATCCCTGATCCTTCTCCTCACCAGCGCCGTGTTGACCCGGAAGGTTTCGGTAAATCCGTCCCGCGGACCTCTGACCAGGGTTTCGGTAGAGGGCTCTGAGACAGAACGTGACGGCCAGCCTTTGGCGCCGATCACAATGATTTTTACCGTACCGTCGATGAAAAGGACTGCATCACCGGTCAATATTGCCAGGATCGCATCATCAAGGTTTTCGATTTCCTTCATTTCCGAAGCCGGTATTGTCCCATAGCGCACCAGTTCAAAGAGCTTTTCGATCAGCCTGGGCGCTTCGGGAGGAATCTCCCTGGCATGCACCATCAATGCATTCAGTACCGCTTCGTTGATCACATTCTTATCGATCATGCCGTCGGTATAGACCAGCTTGAACTCCAGCTTTTGCTCGGCGCCTACCCGGAAATCCTTGTAGACGATATCATCACAGTCCTCTAAGGCTGCTTTGATGACCTTCATATTCACTTCAAGACTCTTATCACTTCTGGTTTTGTTCTTCTTTTCCGCTTCTTCAGCTTTTTTCTTCTTTGAAAAAAGACCCATTCCTCAAGCCTCCCAATCAGATCTTGGATATGACCAGCAATACGATCGACACGACCACGGATGCAATGCCCAGCATGGCGGATATGGCTGCATCCTTGCGGTACTTGACCTTTTTGAAAAAGGGATAGTCAACAGCCAGTGAAAACCAGCCCACAAACAGCATGACAAAGAAAATTGTAATATCAAAGAATTCCCTAAGATTTTGAAAAACCATTTTCAGCATCTGTACCACCTCATTCGCCTTGGATGAACCTTCATCGATATGCTAGTTTTTGCAAATGCAGCCTGGGATATGCAAAGAAAGTAAAAGAGGGACTATTCTTGAATTGAATGTTCCATTCAATTCAAGAATAGTCCCTCTTTTACCAAGAACCGTCCCTCTTTTACAAATATCGTTCTACAAATTCAAGGTCACTGCTTTTATCCACATCATTGCCGATCTCCGGATACGGAGAAATCACTGCTGCAGCCTTGATTTTCAAAAGCTTTTCGCATTTGTCCTGTATGGCCCGAATGGTCAGGATCCCCAGCGCCAGCCTCAGCAGAAATCCGACGCCCAGCACGCCGGCCATTTTGGCCGGACTTTTGCGGTACGCCAGCATCCTTTCCACAAAATCCCTGCACCGGTCCGTTACCGCCGGGTTGAAATAGAACACATTCCCGCCGGTAAACTGCCCTTCCCAGAGCCTGGCATAGGTCCGCCTTACCTCCGGGTACTTCGCATCGTTGACTTTTTTATCCACTATGGAATAGCACAAGTCCACGTCCTTTTCTTTGGCCCTTGCAATGAAATCCTCCAGCGCTTCCACCGTGATCATGGGAATATCCGAGGTGATGAGCAGCACTTCCTTTTCCCCCGGAAAGCATGACAACGCAGCCATTATATTCTCGACAATGGAGTCTCTCTGATCCACAACCAGATCCACCCTGCTCCCCAATACCGGTTCCAATCTGTCTCTCGGACCCACCACCGCGATTTTGTCCACATACCGCACCTTTCTGACCGTATCCACCACATATTCGATCATGTGTTTGTTCTTGATCAGCAGAAATGCCTTGTTCGGGGTGTCGGAAGCAGTCCTTTTTTCTCCTGCAAGGACGATGACATTCACTTTGCTCAGCCCTTCCTCTTATTCGTTGTCATAAAAATTCATCAGATAATACTCTGCATTTTCAATGTGTTTTTTGGCCAGTTCCTCAGCTTTATCGATGTTCCGCTGAGAAATCGCCTCCGCTATCTCGTAATGGTCCTTTGCCAGCTTTTTGGATTTATTGGCCTTTTCTATGTACATGATCCTGAACCGCTGGACCTGCTCCCTCAGGTTGTTGGAAATCTGGATCAGCTTCTCATTCCGTGTGGCCTTGAAAATTTTGTCGTGGAAATCGATATCCTTTTGCACCATCTTATCAAAATCGTTGTCCTCAATCGCCTGGTTGAATTGTACTGCCGTCATTTCAAGCTCTTCGATCTCCTCATCCGTCATACGCAGTGCTGCCAGGCCTGCAGCCAAGCTCTCCAGAGCACTCCTGACCTCCAGAACATCCGTAATGTCCTTGATGGACAGATCCGCTACATAGGCACCCTTCCGCGGTATCATGATGACAAGGCCTTCAAGCTCCAGCTTGCGGATGGCTTCACGAATCGGCGTTCTGCTGACGCCCAGCTTTTCTGCCAGCTGCACTTCCATAAGCCGCTCTCCCGGCTTCAATATGCCGGAAATGATTGCTCCCCTGATGGATTCGAATACAACCTCACGAAGCGGCTTGTATTTATCCAGCTTCAGTTCGAAAATCTCGTTATCCAATGTATACGCCCCCATTTCAATATTTCCCAATATTCATCATTCGTAAACAAGCCCATTGGCTTTATTATATTTCTTCCCAATTCTGGTTGGTGGTTTTGACGACATAGGTTTCTTTCACCATATCTTTGATGTGGTCATAGGCATGATAAGCGGTGCTCAAATTGTCGAAAATGCCGAATACGGTGGGTCCGCTTCCGCTCATCAGGCTGCCCAGCGCACCGTATTCCAGCATGCTGCGCTTGATTTCCCCGATCTGCGGGCATTTTTTCAAGGTAACGGTTTCAAGCACATTGCACATGCTGTCTGCAATTTCTGCGATGTTGCCTGCCTCTATTCCCTTCAGTATCCGGGCCATATCCGGCCTTTGCTGGATCTCTTCCAGCTTCAGCCCCTCATAAACTTCCTTGGTGGAGACGCTCATGGCCGGCTTCGCCAGCAATACATAGCAGGCCGGTATGCCGGAAAGCGCGGTCAGCCTGTCGCCTAGTCCCTCTGCCAAAGCCGTTCCGCCCTGAAGGCAGAAGGGGACATCCGAACCCAGTTTCTTTCCTGCGTCCAAGAGCTCGCTTTTGGATAGCCTCAGATCCCAAAGCTTGTTCAAAAGCCTCAGGGTAACGGCAGCATCCGTGCTGCCCCCTGCCAAACCTGCCGCTACCGGTATTGTCTTATCGATGTGTATGGCAACGCCTGCCTTGACACTGTATTTCAATTTCAAAAATTCTGCTGCCTTATAGACGATGTTGGATTTGTCCGCCGGTATTTCACCGGAATTGGTGGTGATGACGATGTCTTTCTTGTTGCTTCTCACGGTTATGGTATCATAAAGGGCAACCGACTGCATGATCATGGCCACATCGTGATAGCCGTCAGGCCTTTTTCTCAGCACATCGATAGCCAGGTTTATTTTTGCAGCGCCTTTGCTTGTATAGTTCACTGGGATCACACTCCATTTTGTCTTTTGTATACTTTCACCTACATTATACCATAAAAAAGTGAAAGCAGGTCAAGTCAACCTGCTTTCACTATCGGCTTCCATTCTATTCTATTTTTGTGCCGCACTCTGGTTCATCCGGATATTTTTGAGAACCATGACATGCATGCCGGGAGACACTTTGCTGGGATTCTCAATGTTGTTCAGCCTTGCCAGCGCATCTACCGTCGTATTATAGCGCTTTGCAATACTCCACAGCGTATCGCCCTTTTGCAGCATATATACCGTGACAGCAGGCAGCTTATTGTAATCCACCGTGACGCCGTCTTTTTCCTCCAGCCGGTTGACCAGCTTCTTTTCGGTCTGCTTCATGATTTCCACAGATATGCTGAGGACGACTCTCAGCTCCATGACTTCGCTGTTGATCTGAGAGAACATGACATGATCCGCACTGCATTTGACGCCATGGTGCATTCCCAGCTTTGTTCCGGGGATATCCGCATAATGCCTGAACGGAATCTGCTCTGTAATGCTGTACATGGGCTCTGCACTGTATGAGGACTGATAAACCGCTGTACACTCCATCATTCCCTCTACTGCCACCCTGTCATCCATCAGCTTGACATCATTGACAACCGGCAGCACATTGACACAGCATACTTTTTCTATTTCGGGATCGCCATGACGAATGCCCAGGGTCTCCTTGACCACTGCATTGGAGCGATTCTTGCCTACGCATTCATGCATTTTATACATATCCTTGCCTATTTCCACCACATTGGTAGGGCTATAGGCATCAACGATCATATCCTGTTCGGTATCCTTATAGACTTTGGCATTCATCTTCAGGACCACAAAGAGGTTCAGAACGCGCTTGTCTCCGTTGGCATCCTCCCCAAGCTCCAGATAGCACTCCTTGAGACTGCTGTCCGTCATACATTCCATATCCCTCTCTGCAGCAGGGATCTCTATGTATTGTGTAAAAGGCACCTCAAACTCCGATATATCCAGCGATTGCAGCTCATCCAACGCCCGATACAATATGGAGACGCCGACAACGCCGCTGACTTCGATCTTTCCGTCCATCAGCTTTTCGTCTTTGACGACAACCTTGTAGTCCGCTTTCAAAACCTTGTCAATGGTCGGCTTATCCCCGGGCAGGGCCAGCTCCTGGCTCAGCTCGTATTCGTCCTTGTTATGCCCCACGATCTGCTTGACTTTGCAAGGCTCCCGCAGAAGCTGCATATCCGGCAGTCCCCGGATGTCGGTGGCCAGCTCCAGCTCAGATATTTCTTCCACCCTGCAATTGAGATCCATAATGATCCTGATATTCAGCTTCCTGGAATTGAGCATCCGGCAGTCTACCAGCTGCACCACTGCATTGACGGATTCCCGCATCTTTGTTTTTGCACCGGGAATCTCAATGCCCTGGGAGAAGTTTGCCGAAACGTCCATGCTGTACATCGGTTTTCCTTCAAGGTCGGCTGCATACAATATATTCATAAGGACCTGCCCGTTTACCATGACCTTATCCGTCATGACTTCACAGTCCTTAATGACCACAACCGCACTGGGAGCCAGTATTTTGTATAAGTCCGGGTTGGCATCCGGTACATTAATATCTTCTTCCACAACCGTACTGAAAACATTTTCGCCTACTATTTTGCATACCTTTAGGGGGCTCTTCATTAATTCGAGCGGCATCCGCGTTCCTCCTCCTACAATCATTTTCTATTAATGTATATGAGACGAGGAGGAAATTATGACAAAATAAATAACGCTTCCATGACGCCGCCTGAGATGGCGCGTGCTTTATCCGAAATTGTAAAACAATAGGTTTTCTCATTTCGGGGGTCTATATCTCCGATTTTCATGCCTGAGTACACAGTGCTGCCGTTCCTGATCAGCCCCCTGATAATACCATCGATTGCAGCAAAGACGGGCTGACCGCTGACAGTGCATACCACTTCGCCTTTCTTTATGGCATCGCCAATATCCTTTATGCTGCTAACGATGCCTTCGCATCCGGCTCTCAAAAGCCTTTCTCCGGTATAGCCTCCGATGTTTCCCGGTATGCCGGTGTCGGGCAGCGCGCTTCCATTCAGAATGACCTTTCCCAGGTCATGCCCCCGCTTGCTTTCGATGACGGCATGCACGTCCATAGGCGCAGCAAAACCTGGTCCTATACCGATGACAGCAGGTGCCATCCCGGTATGGGTACCCAGGTTTCTCTTTGCCAGAATGCCGTCTACCACAACATCCGGATGTATTTTTTCAATGCAGCAGCCCGCCCCGTCTACCAGTACGGGTACAACCTCCGTTTTCACAGCGGCCATAGCCGCTTCTCTATTGTCATAGAGCTTTGCCTTTATCCCTTCTACTACCGTTTCCCCTTCAAAAACCGCAGAGGCAAAAGCGACCCGCCTTCTGATCACGGTTGGCGCCGGCGTTTCCAGGATGATGACCGGAAAGCCGCACCTTTTCAGCCGGTGTGCTGTCCCGGTAGCTATATCGCCCCCGCCTCTGACTACGATCAGCTTATCCATCTATTTTCCTCCAATATGATCCCCCTCGCCCCCATTACGCTTTTCCAAAGCTGCAATGGGGATACCGGCATGGTGTGCAGCTGGTACACAACCCACCATAGCCCAATGCTGCAATCTCGCTTTTTTCTATCCGCTCTCCGGCAAGCACCCTGGGAAAAACCAGGTCAAAAACGGTGGTCTTATGGTACATGCCGCAGGCCGGCACCCCCATAACCGGTATATCTCCCAGGTAAGCCATCATAAACATGGCTCCCGGCAGCACCGGTGCACCGTAGCTCACGATCTCCGCTCCGGTATTGCGGATCCCCTCCGGTGTGACATCGTCGGGATCCACCGACATGCCGCCTGCCGTGATGATGCAGTCCGCACCGGCGCGGGTCAATTCAAGAACCGTCCCTGAAATGAAGGCTGCATCATCGGGGGCATAGCGCAAGCCGCACAGCTCTGCGCCATATTGACGCAGTTTCTCCTCCAGGACCGGTCCGAACCGGTCTTGCAGCCTGCCCGAATAGATCTCATTGCCGCAAATGACAATACCGGCTTTCAGCTTTCTATAGGGCTTTACCGACACCACCGCCCCTGCCGCGCAGATGCGCTCCGCCTCCTCAATCCTGCTTCTGTCCGTCACTAGCGGAATAATGCGGGTTCCGGCTACAGTCTGTCCCTCTTGCACAGGGGCATTGTCATGCAGGGTTGCCAGGCTGATATGCTCTATCATATTGATCTGGTGCAGCAGGCCGGTCCGGATCTTCAACAGTCCGCTGCTAGCCGCTGTAAAATTCACCTTGCCTTCCACAGGTCCGGCCAGCTTGATCCCTATGCCGGCAGCGGCTTGGCCCAACCGCACGGCTGCCTCATCCTCATGGATCTGCTCCGGACCCAGCTCCAGCATGTAGATGTGGTATTTACCCATGTCCTTGAGCAGCTCCACATCCTCCTGCCTGACGACGTGGCCTTTTCTGAAGGCTGCGCCCTTGAATTCTCCGGGTATGATTTTTGTCAGATCGTGAGCCAGCACCATTCCAACGCTTTCTTCTACTTTTACTTTCTTCATCTCAATGCTCCGTTCTTCGTGGGGATTCAATCATACGCCTATTACAGCTTGCTGAGTTCTTCGAGCTTCTCTGCTATATTGCTGATCTCACCAAGGGATGCGTTGATTTCAGTCAGATCCTCTGTCTGGTGCTTAAAAACCACATTGAGTTCATTGATGTTTTTTGAGATGCTGTGAACCGATTCCTGGATTTTACTCAAAACACTTTCAATTTTGTTGATGCTTTCGCTGCTGGAAACAGACAGTTTCCTGATCTCCTGGGCTACGACGGAGAAGCCGCGCCCTGCCTCACCTGTTCTTGCTGCTTCAATGGCCGCATTCAGACCCAGAAGGTTTGTCTGCTCGGCAACCGTCTTGATGAATTTCAGGATGGCATCGGTATTCTGTGCTTCGTTGCTTGCTTTATTGACATCGCTGACGACTACTTCATTAGCGGATAATACATTCTGCAAGGCAGAGGCGATCTCATTGGTTGATTTTGATATTTTTTGCAGGGACTCAGACAGGGTTCTGGAAAGGTTCGAAATTTCGTAATGCCTTTTCATGCTTCTCCCGAAGGATACACAGCCAATGACCTTCCCCTTTTCGTCCTTTAGCGGAATGGCTATGGCCATCATCTCTATTCCGAACACTTCCTTAGAAATAATCTTCTTCACGGTCTTACCGCTTTTGATGCAGGTATGTGAGGAACTGCCCTCTTTGACGATGTCACCCGCCTTGATCCCCGGATTGATATGCTCTGTGGGAACATATATCAGGTATTTGTCCAAATCGGTAATGGCGAAGGTGACTTCATCTTCAAACATGTCAGGCAGGAATGCGCTGATATTGTAAAAGGACCTGAATAACTCGTTAGCCATGATTTTCTCATCCATATCGTTCACCTCATTTATCATTTGTCATCATCGAATTAAGTAATGCACGAAGGGCAGAATGATTTTCTCATCTGCCCTAAGTATATCATTATCTTTTTTTTGTGAAATTAGCCATACCTGCCAGCTTCTATAATCTCTTGGCGATAACGTTGATATCCCGCGGGGTTCCGAAGCTGTGGAACTTGGGTTTATCCGGCGTCACGCATTTTTCTACCGGGCATACGATCCAGCAAAGACCGCAGCCGACGCATTTTTCTTCGTTCAGCATCGGTTTGCGCTTGTCGCCGTCCCAGTCGATGGCCTGATGGCCGCCGTCGTAGCAGGAAATGTAGCAGCGTCCGCAGCCGATGCACTTCTCATGGTCGTACTTTGGATAGACCTTGAAGTCACGCTCAATGTTTTCTGCCGGAACGATGTTGGGCAGTGCAGCGCCGACGATGTCGGAAAGCTGGTTGATGCCCTTTTCCTCCATCCAGTAGGACATACCGCTGATCATATCCTCTACGATCCTGTAGCCGTACTGCATGATGGAAGTAGTTACTTGCAGGTTCGATGCGCCTACCAGCAGGAACTCCACTGCATCCTCCCATGTCTCAATGCCGCCCATTCCGCTTATCGGGATTCCTTTAAGCTGCTGGTCCTTTGCCATCTGCGCGATGAACCGGAGCGCAACAGGCTTTACCGCTTTGCCCGAGTAGCCTGATATGGAGGACTTCCCGTTGACGATAGGCAAGCAGGTAAAGTTGTCAAGATCCACCTCGGTGATGCTCTTTATGGTGTTGATGGCTGCGATCCCCGTCGCACCGCCTTTGATGGCTGCACGGGCGGAGATTTCCATCGTTGTGATGTTGGGTGTCATTTTTGCCAGAACCGGGAGATGGGTTCCTCTCCTGACAGCCGCTGAGTACTTCTCAACCAACTCGGTATTGGTACCTACATCCGAGCCCATGGAGTGGGTGGTCATCTGCGGGCAGGAGAAGTTGCACTCAATGATGTCCGCACCTGTTTCGGTAACGGCCTTGGCCAGCTTTGTCCATTCTTCTTCGTTCTCGCCCATGATGGAAGCGATAAGCACCTTATCCGGATAGTCCCGCTTCAGCTTTGCCATCATTTCCAGGTTCTTTTCGGTGGGCTTATCGGAGATCATTTCCATGTTCTTGAAGCCTACGAAGGGAGTCCCTTCCTTGCGGGTTGCATCAAAACGCGGCGAGCACTCCTGAGGGATCCAATAGCCGACCGTCTTGTAGCATATACCGCCCCAACCGCTTTCCAACGCCTTTTTGCACATGTCGTAGTTGCTGCCTACCGGTGAGGACGACAGGAAAAACGGGTTTTCACATTTGACGCCGCAGAATTCGATGGATAAATCTTTACGCTTTGCCATATTATCTCACACCTTCCTTCTGTGCGGCCACTTCTTTATCCGTAGCCTTGGATTCTCTCACGGAGGAAAGGTATGCATCAATTGCTTCAGCTGAGGCCTTTCCCCGTGCGACTGCTTCTACGACAGTCTTTCCGCCATTGACGATATCTCCGGCAGCGAATACGTTCCCGATACTTGTTTTTCCTGTCTCTGCATCCGCTGCAGCCAGACCCTTGCTGTTTGCTCCCAGTCCTGCAAAGGACACATCCTCAGCCGTCTGGCCGATTGCCTGGATGACAAGTCCGGCTTTCAGCTGGATGCTGGATTCGGGAACTTCCACTGAGGTATTGCGGTCCAGCCAGTCAAGGCCCACTGCCTTGAATGCTTTTACTGCACCGTTTTCGCCAATCACTTCCACCGGTTTGAAGCTGGGAAGAATACTGACGCCCAGCTTATTGGCATATTCCAATTCCGCTTTGTTGGCGGGCATTTCTTCAACGGTTCTTCTGTATACGATGGTCACTTTCTTTGCGCCCAGTTCCTTGGCTGTCGTAGCGCAGTCCATGGCAACGTCTCCGCCGCCGACAACGACCACATCGCTGGGAACCTGAAGTGCACCGCAGGATGGCTTAGCTTCAGCCAGGAAAGCTGCCGCAGTCGTCACACCTGAAAGTGCCAGTCCCGGAATGTCCAATGTCGCGGAGCCCTGCAGGCCTACGGTCACGCAGAAAGCTTCGAAGCCTTCCGCTTCAAGGGCTGCAAGTGTAACGTCCTTACCGACTCTGGTATTCATTCTGAACTCAACGCCAAGGTCCTTAACGTACTGTACTTCATAATCCACAACATCCTGCGGCAAACGTGCAGGAACGATACCGTATGTCAGCCAGCCTCCTGCCTGCTCCCTTGCCTCAAACACGGTAACCTTATAGCCCTTAAGTGCCAAGCCTGCTGCTGCTGCGAGGCCTGCCGGACCGGAACCGATGACGGCAACCTTCTCCAG
This sequence comes from Calditrichales bacterium MX18-03, assembly GCA_021083345.1. Taxonomy (GTDB): domain Bacteria; phylum Bacillota; class Clostridia; order Lutisporales; family Lutisporaceae; genus JAJGRE01. The sequence goes on from JAJGRE010000002.1 coordinate 1,033,960, forward strand.
CGCTGCTGCCGGTGCTTCCAGTACCTTCATTCCGCTTGCCCGTTCAAAGTCCATTGCATATCTTTGGAGGCCGCCGATATCGATAGGTCTGTCGATCCCTGTTCTGGAACAGGCTTCTTCACAAAGCTTGTCATATGGGCATACTCTTGCGCAGGCCGCGCCTAATATATTGGCGGTTCTGATGGTCTCAACTGCACCCTTAACATTTCTGAAACGGATGGAACGAATGAATTTCTCCGGATTTGTTCCTGCCGGACATGCCTTGCTGCATGGTGCATCGTGGCATAGCAGACATCTTGCTGCTTCTTCAATAGCATTTAGCGGTGAGTATGCTTTTTTTGCCTCACTTAAATAATCCTTCCCCTTCAAGCTGCATTCCTCCCTTATTTAATGTACTCTATTGACGCGGATGGCATTTAACGAATTGTCCCCATCCCGGTTGGCCTACAAATGCGCCGTCCTTGTAAACCAGCTTGCCCCTTGAGAAGGTCATGACCGGATAGCCTTCCAGCTCTGCACCTTCCCAGATTGTATAATCAACATCCGAATGCATGTTATCTTTTGAAACAGTGAACTTCTTATTGGGATCATATACAACCAGATCCGCATCCGCACCGACTGCGATGGTGCCCTTTTCCGGCGCACAGCCGAATATTTTGGCAACGTTTGTAGCACAGACTTCAACGGCTTTGTTGAAAGAGATGCGGCCTTTGTTGGCCTCACTCAGCATATACGGATAGAGGTTTTCTATCCCCATGCAGCCATTGGGAATCTTTGTAAAATTGTCTTTGCCCCAATCCTTCTCATAGGACTGGAAAGGACAGTGGTCTGTCGCTACGGTCTGGATATCGCCCCGCTTGATGCCTTCCCACAAAGCATCCTGACTGTCCTGTGCCTTTATCGGCGGCGAGCATACCCAGTTTCTTCCGTCTTCGCGCTTGTAGACCTCATTTGTGAAATATAAGTAATGGGGGCAGGTTTCTGCATAGATCTCATAGCCTTCGTCCCGGGCCTTGGTGACTTCATCCAGTCCTTCCTTGTTTGCCAGATGCACGATATAAAGCGGTGCGTTAAAAGCCTTTGCCCAATGGATGGCTCTCTTGTCCGCTTCGGCTTCTACAAACTCAGGACGGCTTTCGTAATGATACCATGCAGAGGTCTTGCCTTCTGCCAGCAGTTTTTCGATTCTCCTATCTATCAAATCAGGGTTTTCTGCGTGTACTGCAACCAGCGTGCCGGTTTCTTTGGATTTTTCCAGTGCTGCGGCCAGTACGCCGTCATCAACCATGAGTCCTTCCTTCTTATAAACCATGAACAGCTTGAAGCTGGGCACGCCGTAGTCGGCTGAGGCCCCAAATTCCTCCAAGACTGCCGGTGTCAGATCTGTAATAGCGGTATGAAAAGCGTAGTCGACACAGGCTTGGGGATCGCACAACTGCCTTCTTCCTTCAACAGCTTCCACCAGTCCCTGCCCTTTTCTCTGGATGACGAAATCGAATACAGTGGTGACCCCGCCGCATGCAGCTGCACGGGTTCCTGCCTCGTAGCTGTCTGCAGACGTGGTTCCTCCGAAAGGCATCTGCAAATGCGTATGTGCGTCAATTGCGCCGGGCAAAAGATATTTCCCCGATGCATCCACAACATCTGCGCCTTCCGCCTGAATATCCTTTCCGATCATCACGATCTTGCCGTCCCTGACAGCAACATCTGCCACGTAAGTATCCGTTGCCGTAACAATCTTCCCATTCTTAATGATTAAGTCCATCATGCAAACCCCCTTACTTTTATTTACCCCTCTAATCGGCTAAAACCGATTTTAATCTGTAAAACCGGTTAAAAAAAGGGGAAGGCATCTGCCGACCCCTTTTCCAACCCATGTCATGTGCCTAAGCGATTAAGCACCTGTCATTTCTTTATGTTCTTTTTCGGATACAAGGGATGAATTTTCACTCTTCATCAATACCGGGTATACGACCAATGCAATGAGGAAGCCGATCATCCAGCCGTTATCGGAGAAGAATGACAACGACGGAACGAATTTGCCCAATAGCGGCAGTATCGCTGAAATAACCCAGGTCCAAACCGCTTTCATGTTATAACCGGTTCCATACCAGTAACGGCCTCCCTCTCCTCTGAAAAGGTCATCCAGGTCAAGCATTTTCTTTCTGTAAATATAGTAGTCCGCAACGTAGATGCCTGCCAACGGTCCCAGGAACAAGCCATAAGTTCCCAGCCAGCCGAAGAGGTATGCGCCTGCTGTTTCAAGAAGCTTCCAGGGCATGATGGCAACACCGGCTACGCCTGTAACCAAGGTACCCATCTTGTAGCTGATCTTCTTGGGGTTCAGGTTTGAGATTCCGTTTGCGGGTGCTACCACGTTAGCTGCAATATTGGTTGTCAATGTAGCAATGATAATGCCTATTGCTCCAAGCGCTGCTGCAAACGGGCTGCCGATCTTTGCAACGACGGCTACGGGGTCCCAGATGAACTCGCCGAAAATGATGCCGGTTGCGCCGGTAACGAAAACGCCTACGAATGCAAAGGCTGCCATGGTTGTCGGCAATCCAAGGAGCTGACCCATGAACTGATCCTTCTGTGTCTTTGCATAACGGCTGAAGTCAGGAATATTGAGCGCCAGCGTTGACCAGAATGCGATGTTTGCTGTCAAGCCGGGAAGGAATATGGACCAGAACTTGCCAGGCTCATAAGTTGCCTTGGCACTGAGGATATCACCAACGCCTTTGCCCATAGCAGAAACGCCGCTGACAGCCCAGATCATCAGACCCAGTGAAAGCACGCCGAGAATCGGAGCGCCCCAGGCTTCCATGAATTTGATGGCTTCTGCTCCCTTATAAGCGATCCATACATTGGCTGCCCAGAAAAGGAAGAAGGAAATCCAGATGCCGCCTGCCCAAGCTGCCCAAGCCGGACTGATAACGCCGATAACGGCATTGATGGCGCCGCCGCCGATCCAGCACTGAATGCCGAACCAACCGGCTGCAATAATGGCACGGGCTATGGCTGCAATATGCGCACCCTTCACACCGAAGGATAAACGTGCGAATACAGGATAGGGTATGCCGTATTTTGTTCCAGCGTGGGAATTCAACTGCATGGGGATAAGAACGATCAAGTTACCCAAAGCGATGTTGAGTATGGCCTGAAACCATGAAAGGCCTGCTGCCATAAGGCTGGACGCCATCATGTATGTAGGTATGCAAACCGACATGCCGATCCAAAGGGCTGCGATGTGATAAGTGCCCCATGTTCTTTCATTCAGCTTGGTTGGCGCCAGGTCCTCGTTGTAATATGGATTGTCCCGTAAACTTTCACGTGCGCTTTCGGTTAATTCAAACAAACCGTTGACTTCTCTTTGTGTCTTGCTACCTGCCATTCAATTACACCTCCAATAATAATATAGAACAATTCCGGACCACTAACCCCAGGTTTGATGCTTGCTTTCTTTTACTTCACCCCTTTATTGTATAATGCATGGTTGCCAATAACCATAGAGACACAATGGTTTATTTCGACATTTATAACGGTAATCCTTTATTTTGATTCAATTTTCAAAATATTTTCGTAGGCCTAGCACGTCTATGACTCAACGGGGCACAATATTGAAGCAACGTTCATTATTAATAGAAAAATTCAATAATTATGAATAATTGCAATTTTTATGCCAAGTTCCTTCATAGCAGAAAATCTTTGCCGGCTTCTTCGGATTTCCGCTGTCTCTCGATGGGTATCGGCTCAAACCATTGTAACACAACGCCTGGCCATTTGTTCCCGGTTTCGGGTCAAAAATATTCGGATGCGGGATAGACAAGATGAGCAGGCGGGTTATCGCTTGATTGATTCATTATTGTATCAGTATATCCGGCAGACACGCCGTAAAATAATCTGAATTTTCATAAAAACAGCAAAATAAGGCCGCAAGAAACTCTGATACAATTTTGCATCGGTTGATTTATGTAATTATCACCTTTCCTGCAATATTTCGAATATATTATCATACTATTGGTTAACTATGCAATCCCTCAATCCGTCTGTTTTTTTGCTTTAAAAAGGCTTAACCCTCCGCAGGTTAAGCCTCTTTCTACCAAATCACACTTTGAATTTTTTTTGATGTATCCAACAGGTACCCGATAAACCGCTCCGTTTTTTCCTGATCCAGCCTGATAGAAGGCATCGCGATACTCAGCGCCGCCACAATATCTCCCTTGGGGTTCTGTACAGGCACGGCCAGGCAGATCAAGCCTTTTATGTATTCCTCATTATCAACGGCATAGCCCCGTTTTCTGACTGATGCCAGCTCCTCCCGCAGCACTTCCACCGAAGTGATGGTAGACGGTGTATGCGGCACAAATTTTATCCCATCCGGATCATAGTCACGGGTAAAGGCCATAAATACCTTCCCCAGCCCGCTGCAATAAGCGGGAACCCTTCGGCCGATCTCCAGATCGATTCTCAAAGGCTCTTCCGTGGTGATCTTATCCAGATAGACAATCTCATTTTTGTCCAGAATGGCCAGGTTCACTGTTTCCCTGCATTTTTCAAATAGCTCTTCCATATAAGGTCTGGCCGTATTCCGGATGGTGATTCTTCCAGCCACCCTATTTCCCAGCTCGAACATTTTGATGGTGGCGAAATACTTGCCGTCATCCGGCTTCTGCGCCACATAGCCCATCGCCTTGAAGGTCCCCAGAATCCTGTGAACCGAGCTCTTTCCCATCCGGCTGATATTGCTGAGCTCTTGTATGCTCATCTCTCCGCCCTCAATCAGCGCTTCCAGCAGCTTGACGGACTTGATCAGTGATTTGACATTGTAATTGCCCGAATCATTCTCTTTGTTCATCCGATCCTCCCCTGAAGATCAGCATGACATTTATAACCTGCAAGGCCGGCCGGCGTCTTCACCGCCCTTAACACAGCCTGCTCCATCACTCTTGCGGATAGAAGCCCTACCACGTTGGTGTCAGCTTCCACTTCTCCTGTGGCCATTGTGAATATCGTATCGCCGTCATACATGGTATGAGCCGGCCTCATGGTTCTAGCGTAACCGTTATGCGCCATCGAAGCAACTTTATTTGCCTGTGCTTTGATCATTTTGGCATTAGTAGCAATCACGCCGATGGTGGTGTTTCCGCTGAAAACGTTCTTCTGGCGGTCATGCTGCCGGATCATTATTTCTTCTGTGCACGCAAAAGCGCTCTTATCTTCATTGAGCACACCGGCCACCACCTGGCCGCTCAAGGGATCTATCACATCTCCGAGGCAGTTTACTGCCACAATTGCACCGACGTACAGGTCACCAACCTTCAGACAATAGGTTCCCAGTCCGCCCTTCATCGAATATTCCGGTCCCTGGATTTTCCCCACCGTTGCGCCTGTACCGGCTCCCACATTGCCCTCAGGGCATTCTGTATTTCCGGCATTCAGACAGGCCTTGTAGCCCATCGCCTGATCCGGTCGGATCCGATAATCGCCAACGGTAAGGTCAAACAAGACGGCACTGGCTACAATAGGCACTTTTGTCACGCCTACATCGAACCCGATACCCCTTTCCTCAAGGAATTTCATGGCGCCTGAAGCCGCATCCAACCCGAACGCGCTTCCGCCCGAAAGCATGACGGCATGTATCTCCTGTACCAGGTTTACAGGATTCAGGAGATCCGTTTCCCTGGTTCCCGGCGCGCCGCCTCTGACATCTACACCAGCCACGGCACCTTTTTCGCACAGAACCACGGTGCACCCTGTAGCAGCCGCAAAATCCTGCTCATGACCCACCTTTATTCCCGGTATATCGGTAAATTTCATCTCTTCCAAGCAGCTCACCCCTCTGTCAGATTCTCTCTTTTTATTCTACGACATGGTAAATACTTTGATCAGTGCAATCAGTACGCCGGTTACGCCTTCACCACCCAGGAATCCTGATGCAATCAATGTGCCGGAGCCATCCTTCTCAGGTGCCACCTTCTGGACCACATACCTCAGAATACCGCCTATTGCTGCCGCAGTGGAGATAACCATCGGAAGATAGATGCCGATTCCCAACGGTGCTACAGGCACCTTGAAGAAATACAATACGGTACCGAGTATCAGGCCCACCACAAAAGCGGTGGCATTGGGAAGCCCCGAAACCATTGTAGATACCGCATAGGCCTGAGGTGCAACCAGTTCTGTGCCAGGTCCCATTTTCCCATACGCCTTAAGCAGCACGAAAAGGACAACTACCGAGACGAAAGCGCCGATAAAGCCGCCGATTGCTTCTGCTATGATCTGTGCCTTCGGGTCACTCTTTAATATATGCCCTGCCTTAAAATCCTGAAGGGCGTCCCCCGCCAGACCGCAAGCGACTGCCACGACACCCGCTATGAGGAAGGCCTCAACATTTCCGGGTGCAATGAATACCTTAACTGCCAGAAGTACCAGTATGCCGAATATCTCCATCGGGTTTATCCCCGTCTGTCCGGTGATATTGGCAGCCATGGCCGTAGTGATCCACACGCCAAGAATGGTGATGATGCTGGGGATAAGGGACATTTCCGTTACAATGGTAAGCAGGAATGCAACTAGGACAAAAGCTGCAGGAGCCCACTTCAGGTTTATTTCCGAATCTCCCGCCTTCCTGCTCAGCATCGGTCCGAATATTTCCTTTGCTTTGGGCAGCAGGTCCTTCAGCAGAATGCCTACCCCGGAACCAACGATCAGGCCGATTCCAAGACTGTCTTTAAAGGCAGAGGCTGCAGCAACATCAGCAAACCATCCCATTGAAACACCCATGGGGATGATGACGAAAAATCCGATCAGTGCGCCCAACAGCCAGGTTCCCATATAAAAGGGTCCTATGATATAGCCTATACCGATCGCCATAGGAGAAAGCCAAATGCCGAAAAAGATGTTTTTGGCAGCAAGCGCTGAAGATGAAAGCGCTGCGGGTATCATCCCGAAATAATCCCGCAGTGCGGTAAACACGGCTGTTAAACCTAAGGTTGAGAAAAGCACTCTGCCTTTTTGTCCGCCTTCATCCCCTACCAGGAGTGTTTCTGAGGCAGCGATCCCCATGGGGAACGGGAGCTTTTCCTTCTCAATAAAATGTTTTCTGAGCAAGACCGTAAAAATCAATCCCAAAGCAGTACCGGCCAAGGTTACCATAACCAGCGACAGAAAGCTGACCTTTGCATCCGGGTTAACCATCCATATGCCAGGTATGGTAAATGCAAGACCGCCTGCAACCAAGCCGCCCGCGGACATGGCTGTGTGCGTGACGTTGATTTCATTGAGATTTGTTTTGCCGAACATCTTCAGCAAACTCATGGAAAGAATGGCCACAAAGATCGTAGGCCATGGCAGTGCACCCATTCGGAGTGCAACATACATGGAACTGGTTGTGATGACGACAGAACCTAATGCTCCGAGGATGACGCCTCTTAAAGTAAGCTGCTCTTTGAAGCTTTTGGCGTAGGCTGGTCCGCTCTTAACGTTTTCAGTACCCAGATTAAGATTGGTTCCCATATTTATCCCCCTTTTCATTTTTATTGGCTTTTTTCCATTATTCTTATGAGATTGGTCAAAACCATATTAACCGGTGTATGAATGCCATGCTTCTTACCTTCACGAATAATTGCGCCATTAATGGTATCGATTTCCGTTCTTCTCCCATTGGTGATATCCTGCAGCATGGAAGAGCGATTTTCACCTGTTCTCCCGGCCACGGACATTACCCTCCGGATGGTTTCCTCCCTGTCCAAATCCATGCCCGCTGCGTTAGCTACCCGTACGGCCTCTTCAACCGCTGCTTCCATCAACATTCTGGCTTCTTCATGTTCCAGCAGCCGGCCGTTTGGCACTTTCAAAATGGCTGTCAATGCATTGATTCCGACATTGATCATCAGCTTATCCCAGACAAGCTTCATTACATTACCGGACACCTCCGTTTCAAAACCGGCATGCCGCAGCACTTGCGCCACCGCTGCCACATCGGTCCCGCCTTCACCCGAAACCGCACCGATATGCGTCGCTCCTATACCTGCATGTCTGATTCTCCCTGGTTGGAGCATCGTCGCACCATGTGCTGTCGTTCCTGCTATAATGCGCTCCCTTTCAACAAACCTTGCTATCTCTTCTACATTGCCATAGCCGTTTTGCAAACTCAAAACAGCCGTTTCGGGTCCAATCAAGTCCAGATTTGCTTCCATCGCTTTTTGGGTCATAATGGATTTGACAAATACAATTGCAAGATCTGCCGTTCCTACTTCTCGAGCATGGCATACAGCCTTGGGGTAAACCTTTATATCACCAGATGCCTCTTCTATTGCCAATCCTTCACGGTTGATCCTGTCCACATGCTCCTGCCACACATCGATCAAGCATACATCCTGTCCGGCTTTGGACAAATACCCGCCATACAGGCTGCCCATTGCTCCAGCGCCGATAACTGCAATTTTCACCGCCTCACCTCCCTTCTCATGTTTATTCGCTTCAGTACTCGCCATTCAGGTAATAGAGTGCTGCAAGGGCATATAGTTTTGTTGTTTCCATCAATTCATCGATTGAAATATACTCATCATACTGATGCGGTATTTCACGGTCCCCAGCGCCGATGACAACCACCTCAATTCCCTTCCAGGCCTTTAGGAAGGTTCCGTCGGTGGCCCCCGGAACGCCGTTATAGATTATCTTTCTTCCGCTTATTCCTTCATAGGCTTTGGCAATGGATTTTACGATCCCATGCTCAATGGATGTCTCGGTCCAAGGCCTCTGCTCAACCACTTCCAAAGTGGCTTGAAAATCCTTGTCCGTAAAGGCCAGTCCCTTCAGGATTCTTCTCAGCCTGTTTTCGATTTCGGAATGCGCTTGCCCCGGTATGGTCCTGATGTCCAGCGTTATTTTTAGTTCTCCGGGCACCACATTGATTTGTGCCTCCGTTTCTGAAGGTGCCTGAACGATGGTAGGCGTTATGCTAGGCCAGCCCAGAAATTCATCCTTTCCGTGCACGGCTTTTTCCTCTGCCTCATATGCCATAACGGCATCAATCAGCTTCGCCATCCGCGGAACGGGATTGATACCGGATAAAGGCATGGCACCGTGGGACTGCTTGCCGTATACTCTAATAACAACACGCATGGCGCCCTTTTGCCTGATGCAGGCATTGTTCTCTTCCGGTTCGCAGATAACCGCAGCGTCCACATCATCAGCATGACCTTTCTTAATAAAGTCCTTTATTCCGATCATCATGCCTTCTTCGTCCACGGGTATGCACAGCTTTATTTTCCCCTTGAACCTTGCGCCTGACTCTTTTATTGCCTTGGCTGCCAGCATCATGGCCGCTGTGTTTCCTTTGGTGTCACAGGCTCCTCTGCCGTAGATCCTTCCATTTTCTATCTCAGCAGCAAAGGGGGCATGCACCCATTTGTCCGCAACACCCTCTGTCACAACGTCGGTATGCCCTTCAAAAAGAATGCATCTCCCAGGCTCATTTCCTTCCAGGATAGCCATGACATTGGGCCTGTGAGGCTCGACCTCATCCACGATGACCTGAAAGCCGGAATCCCTTAAAAAACCTGCAATATAATGGGCAACCTTCTCTTCATAGACTTCTTTGGACGGCCTGATCACACTGTCTATTCTGACTAACGCCTGCGTTAGCTTTACGACCTCATCCTCATGAATACATTCCAATACCTTCGCGTATTTATTTTCCATGGGACCCCTCCTGCCTTATCATGCATGTATGCTAATACAACTTCTCCAGCACCTCATCCTTTATTGCAAAGCAATGCTCCGGTCCTGGAAACTCTTGTCTTTGTACTTCGCCGGCGAATTCATTGAAGGCCTTTACGATTGTCTCGCCCACCTTGGCATATTGCTTGACAAATTTGGGCACAAACCGGTCGAACATTCCGATCATATCCTGTGTTACCAGTACCTGACCGTCACAGTCTGGTCCTGCTCCAATTCCAATTGTGGGGATATCAATGCTTTCTGACAAACGCTTTCCAATCTGTGCCGGTACGCATTCAACCACGACGGCAAAAGCACCGGCTTTCTCCAAAGCCTTTGCTTCTTCAATCATTCGCTTTGCCGATTCCAAATCCTTCCCCTGTACCTTAAAACCTCCAAGCTGCGAGCTTGTTTGAGGCGTCAGACCGATATGCGCCATAACAGGTATACCGGCTTTTACGATGGCTTCGACTTTATCCGCCATATGGATGCCGCCCTCCAGCTTGACACAATCGCAGCCGCCTTCCTTTACCAGTCTGTTGGCGCTTATGACGGCCTGCTCCGCATTAACATTATAGGACCCAAAAGGCAAATCTCCAACGATAACTGTATTGGGCGCTCCCTTTACCACCGGTCTGATATGATGGATCATATCCTCCAGCGTCACCTGGTTAGTACCGCTCAGTCCCAGCACGACCATACCCAGAGAATCTCCGACAAGGATCAATTCGATTTCTGTTTTATCCACAAGCACAGCCATCTGATAGTCGTACGCCGTGACCATCCTAAGCTTCTGTCCTTCCTTTTTCATTTCCTTGAATTTGGGAATAGGCGTCTTTACCTTTGTCATATTTATCCTCCTTCTAAGTAAAGGGACACACCTTGCTCGAGCTGGAGGTATTCCTTTCACGTTAAGGAATGTCCCTTTTTGATCAGTCATTGCGTTCTACAATGCGGAATTGCGTTCTATAATATATATATTCTGCAAAACACTTCCTATTCCTGCTTAACTTCACAATAATTGGAATATTAATTTAAGATTTTTCCTACGTTCAGAAGGACAAAAAGCACCATCATCTTTTATAAAATGATGGTGCTTTAGATTCGATATTCTCTATTTCCCGCCGATCATGGCCAGGAGCACACCGGCTGCTACAGCCGATCCGATAACACCGGCCACATTGGGTCCCATTGCATGCATCAGGAGGAAGTTGCCGGGATTAGCTTCCTGCCCTACCTTCTGCGATACCCTGGCCGCCATCGGTACTGCAGATACCCCTGCAGAGCCGATCAACGGGTTCACCTTTCCGCCCGTCCATTTGTACATGACCTTGCCGAACAGGACGCCGGCCGCTGTTCCGCCGGAGAATGCCGCCAGGCCCAGCGCGATGATGGCCATCGTCTGCGGCTTCAGGAATATCTCCCCGTTGGCTGTTGCGCCTACCGTTACACCCAGGAAGATGGTCACGATATTGATCAGCTCGTTCTGCGCCGTCTTTGACAAACGGTTCAGCACGCTCTGGAAATCCACCGCTTCCCGGATCAGGTTGCCCAGCATCAGGAGACCGATCAGCGCTGCCGCCGACGGCAGGATGATGGATACCACCAGGGTCACGATGATGGGGAATACGATCTTTTCTGTCTTGGATACCTGTCTCAGCTGATCCATCACCACTTCACGCTCTTCCTTGGTGGTCAGCGCCCGCATGATGGGCGGCTGGATCAGCGGTACCAATGCCATATAGGAATACGCCGCCACCGCTATGGGTCCCAAGAGATGCGGGGCCAGCTTGGAGGTCAGGTAGATGGCCGTCGGTCCGTCCGCTCCGCCGATGATTCCGATAGAAGCCGCTTCCGCCAGCGTAAAGCTCAGTCCGGGCACCAGGTTCAGAAGCATCGCGCCGATAAAGGTGGTAAAGATCCCGAACTGTGCCGCAGCACCCAGCAGGATGCTTCTGGGGTTGGCGATCAGCGGTCCGAAGTCCGTCATAGCGCCTACGCCGAAGAAGATCAGCGGCGGGTAGATCCCCAGCTTGACGCCCTGGTACAGCCAGTACAGGACGCCGCCTACTTCCTTTATCTTGTGATAATGCTCCCCGTTGTCCTTGACAACGGTCTCATATACCGGTCCGTCCATCAGCCCTGCCATAGGGATATTGGCCAGCAGCATCCCGAAGGCGATGGGCACCAAGAGCAATGGCTCAAAGCCCTTTTTCAAGGCAAGGTACATCAGCACGCAGGAGGTTGTTAGCATGACGGCCTGCTGCCAGGTCATGGCAGCAAAGCCCATGCTGTAGTAAAACTTTAAAAACTCATCCCACAAAGACATTGAAATTCCTCCATTCCTTCAAATAATATTGGGACAATCAGGTCTAATCAGGTAAACAATGGAAAGTTATCTCTGACGAAATCCTTTCATATATCTTAGAAACGCTTGACTTAGCATCCATACCCTGTCTTTAGCGTTTCTTAGATATCGACCTCTAGTGGGAATACCTCCAGGCAAAATCACCAAACGGACACCCGGAGATGGGACCCATGTCAGTGATTTTGTTGGCTTTGAAAGGATAAGGAGGACATTACTTTCCAATTGTTCGCTATCCCAATACGATGAGGACCTGTCCTGTGCTGACCGAGTCGCCCTGTGCTACTGCTACTGAGCTGACAACGCCGTCTGCTGCCGCCATGATCTCGTTTTCCATCTTCATGGCTTCAAGGATGCAGAGCACTTGGCCTTTCTTGACTGCTTCCCCTGCCTTCACGCTGACGCTGAGGATGGTGCCGGGCATCGGTGCGGTGACTGTGGCTGCGCCTGCGGGTACAGCTGCCGGAGCTACTGCCGGCTTCGGAGCCGGAGTTGCTGCAGGCTTCGGTGCTGCGGCTGGAGCTGCGGGTCTGGCTGCCACGGCAGGAGCTGCAGGAGCTGCTGCCACTACGCCGTCCTTCACCTCTTCTACCTCTACTTCATAGCTTTTTCCGTTTACATTTATCATAAACTTTCTCATTCTATGTATCCTCCTTCATTCTTTTATTAGAACCGGCTCTGCATCTGCTCGCTTCTGCCTGCTCTTCCCCAGGCCGGCGTCTGGTCATATACCCGTGTGATGCTTCTGACCACGATATTGCTGCGCGTTCCCATACAGCACGATACCGCGGCTGCAATCACTGCCAGCAGCTCTTCCTCATCTTCCATTTCCGCTGCAGCAGCCTGCTGCACCGGCTCCGCTGCCTCTACCGCCACGGGTGTCACTTTCTGTACCGCCGCTTCCTTCTTCTTCGGCGAGAAGATGATCCGCATGCTTTCCAGTATGTACTGGAGCAGGATCAGCACGATGAACACGATGCCCATCCCGAAGAGGGTCACGATCAGGGTGTATGTCATGGTACTTCCAAAATCGCTCATTCTATCACTCCTTATACAGGCAGGTTGCCGTGCTTCTTGGACGGTCTGCTTTCCCGCTTGCTGGAAAGCATTTCAAAGGCATTGGCCAGGCGCTGCCTGGTGGCTGCCGGCTCGATGACGTCATCCACGTAGCCCCGGCTTGCTGCGATATAGGGTGTGGCGAATTTGTCCTTGTATTCCTGTATCTTCTCCGCACGGGCTGCTGCCGGGTTCTCCGCCCCTTCGATATCCTTTTTGAATATGATGTTGGCTGCGCCGTCCGGTCCCATGACCGCTATTTCCGCCATAGGCCATGCATAGACCATGTCGGCTCCCAGATGCCTGCTGCACATTGCAATATACGCACCGCCGTAGGCTTTTCTAACGATGACGGTAACCTTGGGCACCGTGGCCTCGGAGTAAGCATAGAGCATCTTGGCGCCGTGCCGGATGATTCCGCCGTATTCCTGGTTGGTTCCCGGCAGGAAGCCCGGTACGTCTACAAGGCTCAGCAGCGGTATGTTGAAGGCATCACAGGTGCGGATGAACCTGGCAGCCTTGTCGGAGGCATCGATGTCCAGACAGCCGGCCAATACCTTGGGCTGGTTGGCGATGATGCCGATGCTGCTGCCGTTGATCCTGGCAAAGCCTGTGATGATGTTCATGGCGTAATAGGGCTGAACTTCAAAGAAATCCCCGTTGTCCACGATGCTCCGGATGATCTCCTTCATGTCGTAAGGCTTATTGGGACTATTCGGTATAATGCTATTCAGGGCTTCGTCCATCCGGTTCAGGTCATCCTCGCACAATACCACCGGTGCGGTTTCCAGATTGTTGGAGGGCAGGAAGCTCAGAAGACGCTTGATCTCTTCGATGCAAGCCTTGTCGTCCGGACTGATGAAGTGTGCCACGCCGCTGGTCCTGTTGTGGGTCATGGCGCCGCCCAGCTCTTCTGCCGACACTTCTTCGCCGGTTACCGCCTTGATGACCTGGGGTCCTGTAATGAACATCTGGCTGGTCTTGTCTACCATGAAGACGAAGTCCGTCAGGGCCGGTGAGTAGACCGCACCGCCGGCGCAGGGTCCCATGATGACCGATATCTGCGGGATGACCCCTGATGCAATGGTGTTGCGATAGAAGATGTCGCCAAAACCGGAGAGCGCATCAACACCTTCCTGTATCCTGGCACCGCCCGAGTCGTTCATTCCCACTACCGGTGCGCCCATTTTAAGAGCCAGGTCCAATACCTTGCATATCTTTTTCGCGTGCATTTCCCCCAGGGAACCGCCCACGACGGTAAAATCCTGTGCATAAACATACACCAGCCTGCCGTCCACCGTGCCGTAGCCTGTAACGACCCCTTCAGCCGGTGCCTCCATGGTCTCCATGCCGAACTCGGTGCAGCGGTGCTTGACGAAAGCGTCGATCTCGACGAAGCTCGCCGGATCCATCAGCAGGTTGATTCGTTCCCTTGCCGTCAGCTTGCCGGATTTATGCTGCTTGCCGATCCGGTCCGCGCCGCCGCCCTGCTGTATGCCTTCCAGTCTGTCCTGCAGATCCTTGATTTTATCCACTGACATAGATTTTCCTCCGTTTCATCTTTTATGATTGCACCGTTCTTAATTAGCAATTCTTATGCCAATATCCACGCCCAAACAGACGAGAGACAACAGGTGAACCCTGTTGTCTCTATGGTTGTAAACGTTTGAAATTATCTTGGCTGCGTCATGTACAACGGCAGCACACGACATTTTCGATGCATTTTTGTATCTTTGATTCATTCATGTATCTTTAGCCAATCATGCCGTCCACAGCACCCAGGACTTCATCCATGATTGTCATGGCTTCAGAGAGCTGCGCTTCGTTGATGGTCAGCGGCGGTGCCACAATGACCATGTTCTCATGGGTATAGGTCCAGAAGCCCTTGCTCACCAGCATGCCCAGGATCTTCTTCATCAGCTTCTCCGGATCCTTGCCGTAAGCTACCAGCGGTTCCTTGGTCTCTTTATCCTTTACCAGCTCGATGGCCGTGAACAGTCCGATGTACCGCACATCCCCTACGCAGGCATGCTTTGCCTTCAGGTCTTCCAGAATGCCGCCCAGCACCTTGCCCATGGCTTTGGCATTCTCTATCAGCTTTTCTTCCTTGTATACGTCTATGGTCGCTACTGCCGCTGCACAGCCGATGGGATGGCCGCTGTAGGTCAGTCCGCACCACAGCATGTTGTCGTCAAAGTGTTTTGCTATCGCCTTGCTGACGATGACGCCGCCCAGCGGTACATAGCCGCAGGTTGCGCCCTTTGCAAAGGTGATCATGTCCGGCTTGACGTTCCAATGGTTCACGGCGAACCATTCGCCCGTTCTGCCCCAGCCTGCCATGACCTCGTCGCACACCATCATGATGTTGAACTCGTCACACAGGTCTCTTACGCCCTGCAGGTAGCCGTCCGGCGGGATGATGATCCCGTTGCTGCCCGTTACCGTCTCAAGGAATATGGCCGCTACATGATCCGGTCCCTCATACAGGATCTGCTCTCTCAGCTGTCCGATGTAGTACTTCGTCGCTTCCTTCTCATCCTTGAACGCAAAGGGCGCTCTGTACACATAGGGATCAAAGAACTTCACAAAGCCCGGTATCCCCGGCTCGCTGGGGAATCTTCTCTGCTCTCCCGTCAGGTTGGCCGCGCCGTAGCTGGCGCCGTGGTAGGAACGGTATCTGGAGAATACTTTGTTCTTGCCTGTGAACATCCTGGCGATCTTGATGGCGTTTTCGTTGGCTTCCGCTCCGGCGTTTACGAAGAACACCTTGCCCATGTTGTCAGGGCTCACTTCGATGATCTTTCTTGCTGCTTCCGACTTGCAGTCGAAGGCAAAGGCCGGTCCCATGAAGGGCATCTTGTCTGCCTGTTCCTTGATGGCTTCGATGACCTTCCTGTTGCCGTGTCCGATGTTCATATTCACCAGCTGGGAGGACATGTCGAAATACTGCTTGCCGTCCGCATCCCAGAAATAGATGCCTTCAGCCTTTGTGACCACGATGGGGTTCAACGCGCCCTGCGCGCTCCAGGAATGCAAGCTATAGGCCAGGTCGTCGCCCTTTACCTTTTTTCCGTAATCCATGACATTCTCTGACATTCTTTCTCTCCTCCATCTACATTTAATGAGATTTGACAAACCTTGATTTAACGGATGATATGTATAAGCCCGTATTGTTACCCTTATCAGAAAGGACTAATTGCTCGTATCATTAAAAAACCTAACGCTTTAAAACCGTGCCTCGTGCAGGTGCGGCAATAAATGCTGGCAACTGCCGTTGGCATTTATGCCGATGCGTCCGTGCAAGTCTTACGGCTTTTGAATAATCCTTCGCAAAGTCCTTTTAGCTGAACGACTAAAGATACGTCATTATACATATCACCGTTTGAATGTAGGTTTGTCAGTACTTATTGCCTATTCTCTAGTCGTTCATTACGTCTCCAAAGAGCTCCTCATCCGTTGGTTTGACCGGCGGGAAAGGTCTGGATACCCAAGTGGTATTGATCATATGCTTCCAGGTGATGTTCTCCGAAACGATGTTCCCGCCCCAGGAGCCGCAGCCCAGGCTGGTGGTGAACGGCATGCCGTTGAACCAGTTGCCTGTGTTGGCCAGCGCCTGACCCTGGCGTACGTTCATGCGGCTTACCTTGGTCATCATGGCCAATTCCATGATATGGTCCTCGTTGAAGGAGTGGATGCCGCAGGAGTGGCCCATTCCCTGGTACTTAGTGATTTCATTGACCTTGCTGACGGCTTCTTCGAACTTGCCATATTTGAACAGTGCTACCACCACCGAAAGCTTCTCTCCGGAGAAAGGATGCTCTGCGCCGACGCCTGTCTCTTCCACCATAATGAACTTCCTGTCCTCAGGAATCTCGATTCCTGCTTCCTTGGCGATGGTCTGTGCCGACTGGGCAATGATCTTGGGGCTCAGGTGTCCGTCAACCCACATCGCTGCCTGCAGCTTTGCCTTTTCTTCTGCTGTTGCCAGGTATCCGCCTTCGGCCTTCAGCGCTTCGATGAGTCCTGCGTAAACGCCTTCCTGTATGATCAGCGAGTTCTCAGCCGAGCAGCTGGTTGCAAAGTCGAAGGTCTTGCTGCTCTTGATCTTGTTGGCTGCATCCGCCAGGTCCGCTGTCTCATCTACCACGACAACCGCATTGCCGGCGCCTACGCCGTATGACGGTGTGCCTGATGTATAAGCCGCTTTTACCATTCCGGCACCACCGGTGGCCAGTACCAGGTCAACCTGCTTCATCAGCTCGTTGCTGATCTCCAGTGTGGGTTCTTCAATGGCGATAACCAGGTCTTCCGGTGCACCGTACTTCTTCAAGGCCTCTCTCATGATGTTTGCGATATAGGCATTGGTCTTCTTTGTCCTGGGGTGGGGGGCCAGTATGATGGCATTTCTTCCCTTCAGTGCGTGGGAAACCTTGACTGTGGGTGTCGCTTCCGGATTGGTGCAGGGGCACAATGCGCCGATGACCCCTACCGGCTTTGCGATCTTCATGATCTGTTTTTCTTCGTCTATTTCGATGATGCCGACGGATTTCTTGCCCTGCATGTCGCGTACGGCACCCTTGGCCTTTGCCATCAGCTTGTTGTATTTTCCGTCAAAATTGCCCATGCGGGATTCTTCGACAGCCAGCTTGGATATTTCCTGGGCCGGGCCGTCCTTGACCACGTTCCACACCACTGCACGGACCAGTTTGTCAACCTGTTCCTGGTTATAGTATTCGATGGCTTCCTGTGCCGCCCTGGCTCTTTTCACCAGACCCGCCACATATTCCGCTGCATTCAGGTTCATTTCATTGCTCATTGTTTTTCCTCCTTAATGTCCCTTTTTGATTAGAAGTTGCTTCCCAATACCAATCTCGGCAGCCACAACGCAAACTGGGGAATATAGGTTGTAAGCAGCAGCGTCGGCAGCCAGGCAAATAGGATCAGTGCCATGGTCGGCCTCAGCATTTCATTCACCGGTGCACCGCCTACCCGACCCGCCAGATAGAGGAAAGGCGCGCAGGGCGGTGTTACGCAGCCCATACCCAGATTAACGCCCAGTATGGCTGCAAACTGAATGGGGCTGACTCCAAGCTGCGTTACGATGGGCAGCAGGATTGGTGTACACAGCAGGATGGCGCTGATGTCGTCCATCAGCATGCCCATGATAATCATGAATATATTGATCATCATGATGATAACCAGCGGGTTCTCGGAAATTGCCTGAAGAAGGAACATCAGCTTCTGAGGTACGTTCTCCATAATGTATAAGCGGCTCAATACCTGAACCGAGAAAAGCATGATCAGGATAACGCCCGCTGTGGTTACCGAGTTCAGAACGGTTTTGTAGAACTCCTGCTTATTCAGTCCCTTGTAGATGAACATCCCCACGGGAATGGCATAAAGACAGGAAATCGCTGCCGCTTCGGTGGGTGTCATGATCCCGCCGTAGATGCCGCCCAGGATGATGACCGGTGCCATGATGGCCGGAGCAGCCTTTATGGACTTTTTGCCGAAGAGCTTGGCAGTCGTCGCCAGGCTATAGTTCTCAGTCACTTTTATATCGGGATTATTCCTCAGAAGGAATATATTTACCAAACTGAACAGGATAACCAGCGTAATACCGGGAATGACTGTCGCCAGGAAGCTGGCCAGTACTGATTGACCGCCTACCCAGGCGTAGATGATCATGGTAACGCTGGGGGGTATCAGAAGTCCCAGTACGCCCGCACTGGCTATCAATGCCGAGCAATGGCCTCTCGGGTAGCCTGCAGCATACATACGGGGAAGCATGATGGAGCCGATGCAGGAAACTGTTGCACAGCCGGATCCTGAAATGGCACCGAAGATGGCGCAGGAAATAACCATAACTGCGCCCAATCCGCCTTTGATCCTGCCGATGAAAAGCTCAACCAGGTCTACCAGTTTTTCGCCGATACCGCCTTTTTCCATCAGTCCTCCAGCCAAGACAAATAAGGGAATGGCTGTCAGGATGATGGAGCTGGCTTTGCTGTAACCGTAGGGCAGCAAGAAACCCGGGTCATACTTGCCCATCACGACGACCACCAAAGATGAAGCGAAGAACGAGAAGGGAATGGGAACCCCTATGATTAACGTGACTAAAAGTGCGATAAACGCGACAGCTATTATAAGCATATTACAAACACTCCCCCTTCGATTCAGTTTTCCTGAAAACAGGTAAGGCAGCCTTTATATCATCATAAAAATAAACGATATTATAAAAAGACATTAAGGAAAGTCCTACAAAAATGGAACCCTGACCGATAACCATGGGCAAGCGCCAGACAGGTGTACGGGTGTTCATGGTGATGCCCCAAACGACAAACTGAAATGCCCAGGCATTGAAAACCAGACCCAATATCGTGGTCAGCAGTGATCTCAACAGATTAATCGATGTCTTGAATTTTCCTTCCTTGAGGTAAATATTCAGTATGTCCGCTGCAATCTGGCTTTTCTCGTAGCTGCCGTAAGAGCTGCCGATCATATACAGCCACATGGCAACCATCGCCAATACTTCCTCATAGCCGGCCAGGTCAATGTTCAGCAGGAACCGCATCAACATAGCCAATGCAACAATAATCATGGTGGCCATACCTGTAACAAACATAAGGCCTCTTTGAATGACAGCCAGTGATTTCCACACAACATTATTCTCTCTTGACAACACAAGCCCTCCTTATCTGACAGATAAGGGAGAGGTGACCCTCTCCCTCCTGCAATCATTATTACTGCTATTATTTATATTGTTCTTTCAGGCCGTCAAGCAGTTCTTTTGTATAAACTTCTTCCAGTTTAGGCCAGGTATTGGCTCTGACATACTCAGCCAGCTTCTGAACTTCCTCATTGGATAATCTGGTTACTTTAACACCCTTCTTCTCCAGCTCGGCAGCCCACTTCTCGTCTTCGTCTTTTGCCAGGTCAAAGCTTGCTTTGCTCTGAGTTGAGAAAGCTTCAACAACCACTTTCTGGTCTTCAGGCGTCAATTTCGCAAAAGTCTTGTTGCTCATAACGTAAGCTGTGCTTTCAGCGTGCATGTGCGTTATATAGAAGTACTTGATTACTTCTCCGACCCAGTGGTAGTTTACGTTTGGCGTTCCGCCGATCCATCCGTCAACAACGCCGGTCTGGATGGCAGTCGGTGCCTCTGCATAAGGAACAGTGATCGGTGTGTATCCTAAATCTTCCATAGGCGCTCTGGATGCCGGAGCTGCCCAAACACGGATCTTCAAACCCTTATTTGCACCGGGCGTGCTGAAATCCTTAGGTTCTTTCTTGGTTCCCATTCCAATGTAGCCTTCCAGGTAGAAGCCCAGGAACTTGACGCCCAGCTTGTCATTATATTCTACGAATTTGTTGTACAGGAATGAGCCGGGGGCATATACCTTTTTCGCTTCGTCATATCCTGTTGTTAGATACGGCGTATATGCAGAGCCAAGTCGGCCGTCAAGGGAGTCCGGAATGGTGATGTGGCCGATATCGATGGTTCCTCTTACGATCTCTTCATATACGGTGTTGTAGTCGCCCAGCTGGCTGGCCGGGTAGAGATCGATCAACACTCTGCCGTTTGTCTTTGCCTTAACTTCCTCAACAATGGCTTTGGCCGACCGGGTGGCCATATGCTCGATGGGGTGGTCTGTCGCCATTCTCAGCGTAATGGGCTTCGCTTCCGGTGCAGCAGCTGCTGCTTCGGCGGCTGGAGCCGCAGGCTTCGGTGCGCAGGCTGTAAAAGTAAATGCCACGCATACAACCAGTGCTAAGAAAACCAGCATGTTTCTTTTTTTCATTTTTCTTCCCCCTTAAATCTATTTATTTTATTGGTCGTGAGGTCCTTGTCCTCCTTCCCAAAAGGTTCGACATCCTGATAACGATTGTAAAAACGTGTGTTTTTATGTATTATATTAATAAATAGTACCAAAGCAATCTTTAAATAATCTTTAAGAAATCTTTAAATAAAATAAAATTACAAAAAATTTTTTTTATTCATTATATTTAGACAATTAATTATCAAACTTGCTGTTTATGCAAAAATCGGCTATTACATACGATAAAACTTTCACAAAATGAAAGGATGATCCTATGCTGCTGCATATTGATCCCTCACTGGTCATTCTGACCGTCCTGACGCTTGCTTTTTCAATGCTGTATTTTTATATTTTTAAGAAGAACCACGAGCGGTATATCAGCTTTTGGGGCTTCAGCTGGACCATGTATGCCTTCAGTCTGATAATCAGTATTTTTTTGCTGCAGTTTCCCGGCATGAAGCTCCTGATCGGCGCAAAACAGATCTGCGACCTGTTCAACAGTCTTTTTTTGCTGGCAGGGACTTATGTTTTCATCGATAAGAAAATGCCTACCTATTGGATCCAGTTTACCATCGTCAATCTGATCTGGGTGGGCATGTCGGTTTATTATGATTTGTCCTTCCTGACCATCACGCTGCTGGCTTCCATCTTTTTCAGCATCATTGCCGTGGTTACCGGCGTCATGCTCTTGAAGTACTGGAAAATGAGCGCGGCTGAACGCCTCATTATCGCCATCATCTTCATTGTCTGGGGCTTGCACAAGGCCTACTACCCATACCTGTACCCCAGCTTCTGGAATTCTCCCATAGGCTATATGAGTGAAATCATCCTGGCCAACATCCTCAATTTCTGCATTTTGATTGTGTATCTGATGAAAATCAGGATGCAGCTGGCCGAAAGTGAAATGCGTTTCCGGCTGGTGGCGGAGAATGCGCAGGATCTTATATATCTCTACCGGTTCTCTCCGGCTTCACATTTTGAGTATGTCAGCCCTTCTTCTACACAAATCACAGGGTATACCCCTGAGGAATTCTATCGCGACCCCGATTTCTTCGAAAGGCTGGCGCATCCGGAAGACCTTCAGCTGCTGGATATTTTGAAGGAGCCCAAGGCATCCCTTTCCGAGCCAGTGATCCTGCGGATGCGGCACAAGGACGGCCATCATGTATGGACAGAGCAGCATACCACCCTCATCACCGATGATGCCGGAAAGGTAGATGCCATCGAAGGAATCATAAGGGATATCACCGATCGGAAGCGCGTGGAAGAAAACATGATCCAATCGGAAAAGTCCAGACGGTCGCTGCTGACCAATATCTCTCACGAGCTAAGGACACCGATTACCTCCATTTTGGGACATGTTACCGCCCTCATTGATGGTACCATTATGCAGCCCGACATCAAGGCCGGCTACCTGAACCTGATCTATACAAAGACCCTGAGGCTTCAGCGCCTGGTTCAGGATCTGTTTCAGCTGACACAGCTGGAATCAGGCCAGATCTCCTTTAATTTTTCACAATTGTCCCTTCGGGAGCTGATTCATGAAATCATTCAGAAATATGAATGGGATGTGCACCATGCCGATATGAAGTACGAGCTGTGTTTGGCACAGATCGCGCCTTATCTGGATAACCAGGTCATTGTAGATGTGGAAAGGATCGATCAGGTTTTTTCCAACCTCATCTTCAATGCCATCAAATACACACCCCGCAGCGGGGTTATCTCCATCGGCCTGGAAAAGCAATGCCGGAACGGCGGGCAGGTATTTCTGTTCAAAATCCACGATACCGGCAGGGGGATATCCGAAAAGGATCTGTCCCACATTTTTGAACGCTTTTATAAAGGGCGGAATGCAAACCACATCGAGCACCAGGGAAGCGGCTTGGGATTGACCATCTCCAAAGAGATCATCGAATTCCATAAAGGAGAAATCTGGGCGGAAAGCGGACCGGAAAGCGGAAGCACCTTCTGCTTTACCTTGCCGGAGTATTGTCAGTAGCACACAACGAAACATAACGGAGGAGGAGGATCTGGACATGGCGAGAGAGAACATCCTGATTGTTGAGGATGAACCGGAAATCAGCGAATTGATACAATCCTACCTGGAAAAGGAAGGGTTTCAAGTCCATGTGGCCGGGAGCGGCCAGGAAGCGCTTCATGCAGTGGGACTGGAAAAAACGGATTTGATCATATTGGATATTATGCTGCCGGACATTGACGGCATTGAGCTTTGCCTGGAAATCCGCAAGAGCTGCAATACGCCGATTCTGTTCTTGAGCTGCAAATCGGAGGAGATTGACAAGATCCTGGCACTCTCGGTGGGCGGGGATGACTACCTGACAAAGCCTTTTCTGCCGGGGGAGCTGGTGGCACGGGTCAAGGCCCATTTGCGCCGGAACCGGCTGCTGATGAATGAAAAAAAACACCCCCATGTCATCCGATATCCCGGGCTGGAAGTGAATCTGGACAGTCGGGAGGTCTGGGTAGGCAGCGAACCGGTCAGCCTTTCCGGCAAGGAGTTTGAAATCCTGTCCATCCTGATCCGGAATCCCAAGCGCATTTACAGCATGGACCAATTGTTCGAGATGGTCTGGAAAATGACCAGTCTGGACGGCGACTCCCGTACCATCATGGTGTATATCAGCAACCTACGCAAAAAAATCGAAAAGGATCCGTCCAATCCGGAGTACATCATCAATGTCAGAGGCGTGGGCTACAAGTTCAACCACTCCTTGTTCGAAAAGAACGAATTGCAATAGACCCTAATATTTTTCGGCAAATATGCGTTTCTGCGCATCGAACTTATCCAGAACCACCTGACTGCGCGGCAGTGTCAGCAGGCTGACCAGGATGAAGAGGGCGGCATTGATCAGCAATGCTGCCAGTCCTGGATAGATTCCAAGGGCTTGGGCCAGGCCGGGGATAAACATCAGCAGGCTCAGAAGTACGATGCCGCCAAGCAGGCCTGCTATTGCACCTTTTGCAGTGGATCTTCTCCAGAACAGGACCCCTGCGGCAGGAACAATGACCTGTGCCGTTCCGCTTAAGGCAAACAAACCGATCTGTACCAGCAGACCGGGAATAAATACCGACATCATATAGGAAAAGGCTGCAAAAAGCAGGATGGACCACCGGCCTATACGGATCAGCTTCTTGTCATCAATGCTTTTGTTGATGTACCTTTTATGTATGTCTATGGTATAAACGGCTGATAGCGAATGAATCTGCGAGTTTGAGGTGGACATGGCTGCAGCCGCCCCACCGATCAGGATCAAGGAAGCCAGAGCAAAGGGCGCATACTTGAAAAGCAGCACCGGCAGCAGGGTATCGGCATTTTTCAGCCCCGGCTGCAGGATGATGCCTGCATTTCCCACAAGCATGGGTCCGATGTTTATGATAGCGGCAAAACCCAGAAGAAAAGGCATCAGGTCAAAAAGCCTTGACGATTTGATTGCGTACATCCTTGTCCAGAGCTGGGGTCCCATCATGGCACCCATGGGCACCACCAGAAACATGGAAATCCAAAGCATCGGGCCGGCATTGCCTGTGGGACCGGGGAGGGTCAGCACCTCCGGTACGGTTTCCCTCAGCGTTTCGAAAAGTGCCGTGATGCCCCCTGCCTTTGGTACGATGACAAAGGCAGCGGCGATTGTGCCGAATAGAATGAGGATCTCGTAAAAAATGTCCGTCCAGGCGACAGCCCGGAGGCCGCCTGTCCAAACATAAATGATGATGACCACGCAGAAGATCAGACCGCCCATTTCCCATGGGATCAGGCCGTTGGACGCTACTTCGATCAGATAAGCGCCCCCGGTCAGCTGGATCTGAAGGTAGGGCAGGGTATACAGCAGCATGATGGCGGTGATCAGGTTGCCCAGCAGCTCCGAATCATACATGTCCCTGAAAAAATCCGATGCTGTTATATAGTGGTTCATTTTTCCATAAAACCATACTCTTTTTCCTACCACCAGGAACAGGATGCCAAAAAGAAAATCCCACGCGATGGTGGTCCAATACACCGGTCCGTTGGCATAATAATAGGCGTTAGAGCCCAAAAACGCGAAGGCGCTCCACCAGGTGGCTTCAACCGTTAAAAACGCTGCCAGGGATCCCATGGCACGGCTTTGTACGAAAAAATCCTCAGGCTTGTGAAGCTCGTGCTCCCCTGCCTTGGCGCCTATCCAAAGCGGAATGAACATGTAAGTACCGACAATCAATATCGCTAATACATTCTGACTCATTCACGGTTATCCCCCTTCGCAGCACCGGGGTGGCCTTTGGGCTTGCCCCAGTAGATTTTGTAAGCAATCAGCAATACAATGCACATATACAGCCACATAAAGAGCATGAACCCATAAATAAACGGGAATCCGAAGATAACCGGATCAATTCGGTTGATAAAAAGGATGCCCGGGAATTCCATGATTGCAAATCCCAGTAGAATAAAGAACCACAACCACTTTTTTCTATTTTCAGTACCGTTTCTTTGCAGCATTTCCATCACCCTCCGTATCTTCACCATTGTAACATATTTCGAACATTCGAACAATTAAACCAACGGCGAAAGCCGAAAATTGTTGAGGGCCGCTGCCCTAAAGCAGCGGCCCTCATCTAAACCAGAAGGTATC
Source organism: Calditrichales bacterium MX18-03 (assembly GCA_021083345.1). GTDB lineage: Bacteria > Bacillota > Clostridia > Lutisporales > Lutisporaceae > JAJGRE01. The sequence goes on from JAJGRE010000002.1 coordinate 1,059,555, forward strand.
AGGGGTCAATCAATTCTATTTCGCAATCATGCCGTCCACAGCACCCAGGACTTCATCCATGATGGCCATGGCTTCCTTCAGCTGCGCTTCGTTGATGGTCAGCGGCGGTGCCACGATGACCATGTTCTCATGGGTATAGGTCCAGAAGCCCTTGCTCACCAGCATGCCCAGGATCTTCTTCATCAGCTTCTCCGGATCCTTGCCGTAAGCTACCAGCGGTTCCTTGGTTTCTTTATCCTTCACCAGCTCGATGGCCGTGAACAGTCCGATGTACCGCACATCCCCTACGCAGGCATGCTTTGCCTTCAGGTCTTCCAGAATGCCGCCCAGCACCTTGCCCATGGCTTTGGCATTCTCTATCAGCTTTTCTTCCTTGTATACGTCTATGGTCGCTACTGCCGCTGCACAGCCGATGGGATGGCCGCTGTAGGTCAGTCCGCACCACAGCATGTTGTCGTCAAAGTGCTTTGCTATCGCCTTGCTCACGATGACGCCGCCCAGCGGTACATAGCCGCAGGTTGCGCCCTTTGCAAAGGTAATCATGTCCGGCTTGACGTTCCAATGGTTCACGGCGAACCATTCTCCCGTTCTGCCCCAGCCTGCCATAACCTCGTCGCACACCATCATGATGTTGAACTCGTCGCACAGGTCCCTGACGCCCTGCAGGTAGCCGTCCGGCGGGATGATGATCCCGTTGCTGCCCGTTACCGTCTCAAGGAATATGGCCGCTACATGATCCGGTCCTTCATACAGGATCTGCTCTCTCAGCTGTCCGATGTAGTACTTCGTCGCTTCCTTCTCATCCTTGAACGCAAAGGGCGCTCTGTACACATAGGGATCAAAGAACTTCACAAAGCCCGGTATCCCCGGCTCGCTGGGGAATCTTCTCTGCTCTCCCGTCAGGTTGGCCGCGCCGTAGCTGGCGCCGTGGTAGGAACGGTATCTGGAGAATACTTTGTTCTTGCCTGTGAACATCCTGGCGATCTTGATGGCGTTTTCGTTGGCTTCCGCTCCGGCGTTTACGAAGAACACCTTGCCCATGTTGTCAGGGCTCACTTCGATGATCTTTCTTGCTGCTTCCGACTTGCAGTCGAAGGCAAAGGCCGGTCCCATGAAGGGCATCTTGTCTGCCTGTTCCTTGATGGCTTCGATGACCTTCCTGTTGCCGTGTCCGATGTTCATATTCACCAGCTGGGAGGACATGTCGAAATACTGCTTGCCGTCCGCATCCCAGAAATAGATGCCTTCAGCCTTTGTGACCACGATGGGGTTCAACGCACCCTGCGCGCTCCAGGAATGCAAGCTGTAGGCCAGGTCGTCGCCCTTTACCTTTTTTCCGTAATCCATGACATTCTCTGACATTCTTTCTCTCCTCCATATTATTTTAATCGTTCATCACGTCTCCGAATAACTCTTCGTCGGTTGGTTTGACCGGCGGGAAAGGTCTGGATACCCAAGTGGTATTGATCATATGCTTCCAGGTGATGTTCTCCGAAACGATGTTTCCGCCCCAGGAGCCGCAGCCCAGGCTGGTGGTGAACGGCATGCCGTTGAACCAGTTGCCTGTATTGGCCAGCGCCTGACCCTGGCGTACGTTCATGCGGCTTACCTTGGTCCTCATGGCCAATTCCATGATATGGTCCTCGTTGAAGGAGTGGATGCCGCAGGAGTGACCCATTCCCTGGTACTTAGTGATTTCATTGACCTTGCTGACGGCTTCTTCGAACTTGCCATATTTGAACAATGCTACCACCACCGAAAGCTTCTCTCCGGAGAAAGGATGCTCTGCGCCGACGCCTGTCTCTTCCACCATAATGAACTTCCTGTCCTCAGGAATCTCGATTCCTGCTTCCTTGGCGATGGTCTGTGCCGACTGGGCAATGATCTTGGGGCTCAGGTGTCCGTCAACCCACATCGCTGCCTGCAGCTTTGCCTTTTCTTCTGCTGTTGCCAGGTATCCGCCTTCGGCCTTCAGCGCTTCGATGAGTCCTGCGTAAACGCCTTCCTGTATGATCAGCGAGTTCTCAGCCGAGCAGCTGGTTGCAAAGTCGAAGGTCTTGCTGCTCTTGATCTTGTTGGCTGCATCCGCCAGGTCCGCTGTCTCATCTACCACGACAACCGCATTGCCGGCGCCTACGCCGTATGACGGTGTGCCTGATGTATAAGCCGCTTTTACCATTCCGGCACCACCGGTGGCCAGTACCAGGTCAACCTGCTTCATCAGCTCGTTGCTGATCTCCAGTGTGGGTTCTTCAATGGCGATAACCAGGTCTTCCGGTGCACCGTACTTCTTCAAGGCCTCTCTCATGATGTTTGCGATATAGGCATTGGTCTTCTTTGTCCTGGGGTGGGGGGCCAGTATGATGGCATTTCTTCCCTTCAGTGCGTGGGAAACCTTGACTGTGGGTGTCGCTTCCGGATTGGTGCAGGGGCACAATGCGCCGATGACCCCTACCGGCTTTGCGATCTTCATGATCTGTTTTTCTTCGTCTATTTCGATGATGCCGACGGATTTCTTGCCCTGCATGTCGCGTACGGCACCCTTGGCCTTTGCCATCAGCTTGTTGTATTTTCCGTCAAAATTGCCCATGCGGGATTCTTCGACAGCCAGCTTGGATATTTCCTGAGCCGGGCCGTCCTTGACCACGTTCCACACCACTGCACGGACCAGTTTGTCAACCTGTTCCTGGTTATAGTATTCGATGGCTTCCTGTGCCGCCCTGGCTCTTTTCACCAGACCCGCCACATATTCCGCTGCATTCAGGTTCATTTCATTGCTCATTGTTTTTCCTCCTTTTTTATGTAAAGGAACACACCTTGCTCGAGTAATAAGTATTCCTTTTACGTTAAGGAATGTCCCTTTTTGATAGAGATATCATCTTTAATACTCGCAAATCTCATGCCAAAATAGTCAGAAACTCCAAAAAACAAGTCTGAGGCATGCAAACCCGCGTGGCATAAGGCTTCCGTGCTTTGGCATCCACTAGCTTGCGGCCGGTCTCTCAAAGGGATGCAAAGGTTTGCGATACAAAACGGTATCATACCGGCATTGTTTTCAGCTGCTACAGCTGGTTTTTTCTTTAGACAGGTTATACCGTGAGCAAGTCACCGATTCATTATTTAATCGTCTTGATTCATAATAGAATCGCTCATGCGGTATTTGCCCATCTTCCTGACGATGGTGGGCTGACTGACTTTCAATGCTTTTGCGATTTCCCTGGTGGTCTTGTATTTCTTTACGGCATTGGCTAAAATCTGCTTTTCCAGCTCTTCAGTGGCGTCCTTGAGGCTCATCATGGCCGAAATGGCAATTTCGGTGGATGAATTGACCTGGTCGGCAAAATACTCGGGGAGGTTCTGAGGCAATATGGTATCCCCGCCGGCAATAATCATCAGCCGCTCAATAATATTCTCCAGCTCGCGGACATTGCCCGGCCAGGGATATTTGATCAGCAGCGCCATGGTGTTGGGATCGATCCGCTTCTCCATGCCGAACTTTTTATTGTACTTTTCCAGAAAATAACGGGTCAGCGGGATGATATCCTCTGTCCTCTCCCGCAAGGGGAGTATATGTATAGGTACGACATTCAGACGATAAAACAGATCCTCCCTGAACTTCTTTTCCCGGACCATTGCCATCAGGTCCCGGTTGGTTGCGGCTATGATCCGCACATCGATGCTGATGCTTTTTATACCGCCCACCATTTTGATTTCCTTATCCTGAATGACGTGCAGCAGCTTCACCTGCAAATTGAGGGGCATCTCCCCTATCTCATCCAAGAAAATCGTACCGTGCTGCGCCAGTTGGAACAAGCCTATTTTCCCCTGCCTTTTGGAGCCGGTAAAAGCCCCGTGCTCATATCCGAACAATTCGGATTCCAAAAGCGCTTCGGGAATGGCGCCGCAGTTGACATTGACAAAAGGCATGTCCTTCCTGTCTCCGGACATATGAATGAACTTCGCTATTTCGCCCTTTCCTACGCCGGACTCGCCTGTAATGAGGACGGTTGAATCGATCTGGGCCAGCCTTTTGGCCAGATAAGCCACCTCCTTCATTTTTCCGCTCTTGACGATGAAATTTCCGATGCTCTCCAGCTGCTGTTCCCGCAGTTCTCCCAGCTTATTCTGTATATCCTCCAGCTGATTTTTCAAATAGATCAATTCCGTAATATCCCTGGAGGTACTGATGACTTTATCTATCTGGCCCTTCTTATCAAAAATGGGTGTGCCGGTGGTCAGTATCTTCTTCCCCGACTTGTTGCTGTGAAGGATGGTCGCCTGCTCCTTGTTCTTAAAAACCAGCTTGGCTACCGAGGGTGAGAAGATCCCTTCCTTCTCCAGGTCATTGATATTCTTGCCCAGGATGGCTTCCTTCCTTATCTCATAAAGCTGCTCGCAGGCCTTGTTGATCCACTGCGTATTGCCATTGCGGTCGTCTATGAATATGGCGTCCTGCGTTGAGTCCAGTATGGACTCGCATTCTCCCATATCCAGATTGGAAGCATAGTTCCTGGCATGCTCCATGTCATAAAACACAATGCCGTATACTTCACTGTCGTTTTTAGTGTCAAGCACCATCTGTCTGACAAAAATCTCGTTATCGCCGTCCAGCGCTAGTTTCTGCATGCTGCTTTTTCCCAAGGCCTTCAACAAATCAAGAGGGATATCAGAATGTGTTTTCCCATATTCCTGCAGAATACCGGCTGCTTTTTCGTTCTTATAATAGATGCTGCCGTTGGCATCCGCAATCAGAATGCCCAACGGTATAAAATCCAACAGCTTTTCCAAATGAGCCACGGTTATCCCTCCTTTCAAGTTATGTCCCTACACGTGATATCCCTTACATTATACAATAATTATGCCGCCTGTGCACGCGGAAAATGCCCGCATACCGGCATGATTGCAGCATGCCGAAAAAAAGACCGCCGAAGCTGTATGAAAGCTCCGGCGGTCCTGCCGTTCCGTTATGGATTATTCTGCTGTAATAACCGTTCCCGTCCTGCCTTCCAATGCTTCAACGGCCTTGAAAAGCGAGGTGATAATTGCCTTTTTGCCCGGGTTTGCCTTTGCGAACATCACCGCGGCCTGCACTTTAGGAAGCATGCTGCCCGGTGCGAAGTGGCCTTCTGCCATATATTTCTCTGCTTCTGCAACCGTTATGTTTTCCAAATCCTTATGGTCAGGCTTCCTGAAGTTTATCGCTACTTTTTCAACCTCAGTCAGGATCATCAGTACGTCTGCACCGATTTCCTCGGCAACTCTTTCAGCCGCCAGGTCTTTATCTATAACCGCAGCCACGCCTTCCAAAGATCCATCTTCCTTTTCAATGACAGGAATTCCGCCGCCGCCTGCAACGACTGCGATGGTAGTATCCCAAAGCTCCTTCAGGCAGGAGAATTCAACGATCTTCTTGGGCTGTGGAGATGCAACGACTCTTCTCCAGCCTCTGCCTGAGTCTTCTTTCATGGTATAACCCTTTTCGTCAGCGATTCTTTTCGCTTCCTCCTCGGTATAGAAGGGACCGATGGGTTTTGTCGGATGGCTGAATGCCGGGTCATCTTTGTCAACAACAACCTGGGTCACTATGGAAACCACCGGAACATTGCGGTTTCTTTTCTTCAATGCAAATCTCAAAGCCTGCTGTATATGATATCCAATGTAGCCCTGGCTCATGGCACCGCAAACATCAAAGGGCATGGCCGGCGTAATATTTGCAGCGGCTTCTGTTGCAAGTACGATTCTTCCTACCTGCGGGCCGTTTCCATGTACAACAGCCAGTTCAAAACCCCTGCAGCTCAGTTCCGCCAAGTATTCAACCGTCTTCCTTACGACTTCCAGCTGTGCTTCCGCCGTAGCAGGAGAGCCTGCCTCCTGAAGGGCGTTTCCGCCTAAAGCTACAACAACTTTTGTTGCCGACATTTATTTCTCCTCCAAACCGTTTTTTAATTTTTTATAAGGTTGCAACCATAACTGCCTTAATGGTGTGCATTCTGTTTTCAGCTTCATCGAATACAACAGAGTGTCTGCTTCTGAAAACCTCATCCGTCACTTCACGGATGTCGAAGCCCTTTTCCTTCATTTCCTTGGCCAGCTTTGTCTCGAAATCGTGGAACGCCGGCAGGCAGTGCATGAAGATAACATCTGCATTTTCTGTCTTCTTGAGCATCTCCATCGTCACTTTGTAAGGGGTCAGGAGTCTGACGCGCTCAGGAATCTGGTCCTCTTCACCCATGGAAGCCCAAACGTCGGTATAGATGACGTCTGCGCCTTTCACAGACTCAACATCGGATGAGAACTCGATAACCGCTCCGGTTTCCTTGGCAACTTCCCTGACCTTGGCAAGGATCTCTTCACTGGGTGCCAATTCCTTGGGTCCCAATGCGACAAAGTGCATGCCCATCTTGGCACAGCCGTACATCCAGGCATAAGCCATATTGTTTCTGGTGTCCCCTGCAAATACAACCTTTACCTTATTCAAAGGCTTTGCAACATGCTCTTCGATGGTCAAAAGGTCTGCCAGGATCTGAGTGGGATGGTCAACGTCGGTCAGGCCGTTCCATACCGGTACGCCTGAGAATTTTGCCAGGTCCTCAACCACCGACTGCTTGAAGCCTCTGTACTCAATGCCGTCATAGAATCTTCCCAGAACCTTTGCGCTGTCTTCCAGTGACTCCTTCTTGCCCATCTGTGAGCTGTTGGAATCCAGGAAAGTAACGTGGGCACCTTCCTCAAGGGCTGCTACTTCGAAAGCGCATCTTGTCCTTGTTGAAGCCTTTTCGAACAGAAGAACGATATTCTTGCCCTTCAGAAGATAGTTGTAAATGCCTGCTCTTTTCTTGGACTTGAGGTCACGGGACAGATCCAGCATATACCTGATTTCTGCCGGAGTAAAATCCATTAATGTAAGAAAGCTTTTTCCTTTAAGATTGACTGCCATTTCTTTTCTCTCCTTTTTCTTTTTCTTATATGTCTTCTCTGCAGAGGGGCATGCTCATGCATCTCGGGCCGCCTCTCCCTCTCACAAGTTCGGAGCCGTCTATTTCAAGCACTTCGACCCCATTTTGCCGAAGCACTTCATTGGATGCCTCGTTCCTCCCGTATGTCACTACTACACCCGGTGCAATGGCCAGCGTGTTAGTGCTGTCGTTCCATTGCTCTCTGGCTGCGGTGATGATGTCTCCGCCGCCGCTCTGGATGAATTTGATTGCCGGCAGCTTCAGGCTCTTCTTCAAAGCATCCTCCAGATCATCCTCGACGCTTACCTTCACGCCGTTCTTGCCTCTGGTCAGCTTGTAGACCGATACTTTATCCTGAATTCCGGGATAGATGGTGAACTTATCCCTGTCCACCATGGTAAATACCGTATCAAGATGCATGAAAGCCCTGATAGCGGGAATCTGAACCGCCATGACTTCCTTCAGGTCCTCGTTGCCTGCAAAAAGGTTCCTGGCTGCTATTTCAATACCGTTGGCCGAGGTTCTCTCACTGCAGCCGATGGCTATGACTTCTTTGCTCAGCACCAGTATATCTCCGCCTTCCAGGCTATGGGGTATGGTATAATTGTACCACACCGGCGACAACGCCTTTTTCAAGCGCGGGTGGTTGTCGTATATGTACTTGATCAGCATGGGCTCTCTTCTTCTGGCTTCTGTGTTCATCGAGTTGATGGAAATCCCGTTGCCGATAACGGCCGCCGGATCTCGCATGAAATAGAGATTGGGAATGGGATTGATAAACAGAGGATAGTCCCGATTCACATAATCCGTCAGGCTGTATTCCCTTTCCAGATCGGGCAGGTCTTTCTTGTTCAGACCGGCTACTGCGATTTCGGCTACTTCTTTTGCGTTCTTTTCAAAAATATAGGAGAAGATCATCTCGTTCAGTTCAGGATTGTCAATGCGGCAATCCAGAAGGATATCATGGATGAGGGTCCTCTTGACATCGACATCTTCCAGTATCTCCATCAACAGGTCCTCCACGTACAGGACCTCAGCGCCTCTTTTTCTCAGCACTTCAGCAAACTCATCGTGTTCGATCCGCATCTTCCTGAGCCATGGAATATCGTCAAACAAAAGCTCTCTCAGATATTCCGGCGTAAGGCGCTCCAACTCCTTACCGGGTTTATGCAAGAGAACGGCTTTCAGCTTGCCGATTTCCGAGGTTACATTCAGGAACGGCCCTCTATTTGCATCGCACATACACTTGGCTCCTTTCCCATATTGAGGAACAACAAAATAACCAATTCCGAATTTTGTTGTTCCTTAAGTAAGCAATTCTAGTATATACTCAACATGTATATTGTGCAACACCTTCAAATTACATGCGTTACGGGTATTTTCCATATTTTTCAATTCAGCTGTATATTCATTCAAACTCAGTATCCATTCTTCCCGGATATTAAAAATCCCCTCCCATTCCACGCTCATTCCCCTGTCTATGCATGCTTCGATTCAGTGATTCCAACTTTTATGCATCGACTGCATAAAAATCGAGCTAGAGGAATAAAAAATTTTTAAGCAAAATAAAAAGAACCCCTCTGAGGGTCCCTTCTACACTATCGGAATTTTGTCTGCGGCGATCTATTATGATATACCATTTTGCAACATCTATTCTACGATTTAGCAAATTCGTCAAGCAGATAGTCTACTCATTACATGCAGCCTATTTTGACATTGTCTCTGCAAATGAATAACTCTATGGATTTGGTAAGGATATCAGAATAGCTGAAAGATACGGTTCTTCCGATATCTTCAGGAACCTCCCCATCAATCTTTACGATAAATATGCTTGGGTATGTCTTCTCAATCGTCCCTTGCTTTATGCTTATCTTCTTACGGCCCTTATTGGCTCTAAGTACGACTCTTTCCCCAACATAGTTGTCAATGTCGCTCTTGATGAGGGAGAGGGTATTTTTTGAAGCCATAAAAATCACCTTCCTTCCCAACATCTTAAATTTTATCATAACCTATATTATATGTCAAATAAATTAAAATATTATATCAGCTTACCATTTGCAAGTCAAATAGTTTTTTATGTTTTTGAGAAAAATAAGTTATTTTTTTGTTAATTCTTCCAAATTACCCTTATGACCGTTATAAAAGTCAATAGATAGTATGGACATAAAAGCACAATAATATACCAAAAAGCGTCCGATTCCTTTTAAGGCATCAGACGCTTCCAATCACTGTTCAGCAGCTTCCTTTATTGCTTCCACTATTTTTGCATAACCAGTACATCTGCAAAGATTGCCGGCGATGGCATTCCTTATTTCGGCTTCATTGGGGTGCGGGTTCCTCATGAGCAGCGCTTTTGCCGACATGATCATCCCCGGGGTACAGAAACCGCATTGAACGGCTCCATTTTTTATGAAGGACTGCTGGAGCTGGTCCAATTCATTGTTCTTCTCCAAACCTTCGATGGTCAGAATATGCTTATCCCTCGCCTGTGCAGCCAGAACCAGACAGGCATTCACCGCAAGACCGTCCATGATAACGGTACATGCGCCGCATTCTCCCTCTCCACAGCCCTCCTTGGTACCGGTAAGCCCAAGCTTTTCTCTCAGAACGTCCAGCAGGCGCATATCATCGGGTACCTCCAGACTGTGCAGCCGCTCATTAACATGCAATTCAAGCAGCATATGATCCCTCCCTATCCTGTACTTCATACTCTATACAGATTATACCACTTAATCAAAAAAACTGCACCTGCCGGTGCAGCTTTATGATATTCAATTGGTCGTTTTTCCCGCTCTGCTTCTGTAGTAGGTGCATATGGCATGGTATACAGCCTCCGCAGCACGCTGCCTGAATGCTTCGCCGCTTAACATTTCTTCGTCCTGCGGATTGCTGATATAAAGCAGCAGCAAGATGATGGAGGAGGCTTTCACTTCCCTGAGAAGATAGAAGTCTGCCGTTCTTGCTCCCCTGTTCTTGCTGCCCAGGGAGGCGCACACGCTTTCCAGCATCAGCCTTGCCAGCTTTTCCCCCGCGGTATCTCCCCGGTAATAATACAATTCAGTCCCTGAGGCACTGGCGTTCATGAAGCTGTTTTGGCCTACCGAGATGAAGAATTCCGGCCTGGTGCTGTTGGATAACGCCGCTCGGTCCGCCATTGTCACCTCGGTATCCCTGTCCCTGGTCAGGTGAACTTCGGCACCGTCTTGAGCCAGAAGGTCCTTCAGCCGGAGTACGATATCCAGGTTGGCATCCTTTTCCCTCAGCCCGTTTGCCCCGCGATTGTCATCACAATGCTCTCCCCCGAAGGCTGCATCCAGTACCAGTCGAACGCCCTTCAGCGGCTTCTCTGCGTCCGGCAGCTGCATCTCTTCAATTTTTACCCCGGTGTAATAATACTTCAATATATTGTCGAAGCTGCTTCCCCGTCTGGCCATCTCAGCTGCACCGCACTGGCACAAACCCAGACCGTGGCCTGTTCCGATGCATTTGATCAGGAATTTGACCGGTATATAGTTGAACCTTGTGGAGCTCAGTTTCAATAGCTCCATGATTTCCACACCCTTGTAGGTTCTGGATCCGATTTTGACCATATTGACCTTACCCTGCTCATCCACATCGATGTCTTCGAACATCCCTTGTATGTTGTAATAGACACCGTCCGGCTTTTTAAAGCGGGTTTTGAGAAACGCCTCCAGCTCCGGTACAGTGAAAAGCTTTTCATTGTCTATGTCTTCCTTATCCTTGCAGAAGGTGCACAGCACCCGCCTGAGGTAGGTGATCCTGTTTCCGGTGATGTTTTCGGCATTTTCGGTAGCGCCGCCGCACCGGTAATGAAAATACGGCTTGATGGGCCGTCCGTCAAACAGAATGATCTTTTTGTGCGTTGCTTTAACGGCATCATAGACAGCAGCTTCAACTGCAGTCTCAACCGCCACCTCCGGCAGCCCGCATTCCAGGCAGTGGCCCGGCTCGGTGCAGATATCACAGCCGTTGCCGCTTTCACAGCCCTTCCCGCCATATATGAAGGTCTTTCTGGCTAGCTCGGTACGCGCCATGACGGCAAAGGCCTTTAAAAGCTCCGGCTCGGTGCTGCCCCCTGAATTGAAGGCCGTCATCCTGGCTACCAGTTCATCCAATTCCATTTCATATGGCAAATTTGTCTGGTTATCATATATCTTAAACAGCATCTGCCCAACCTCCCTTATCAAACGATATAGGGAGAATCCGGCATGCCGTCCCTGTATCTGCCCCTGGTCTGTACACCGCCAATGCCGTTTATTCCCGTAATGGTGTTTCTTAAAACCGCCTCCAGCGGTGCAATCCTGTCAATGGGCGTAAAAGCAATCTGCTTGCACACCATGACAGGGTCAAGCGCATGGATCATGATCCTGCCGGGAGAACTGGCAAAGTTGGCTCCGGCAGCCAGAATGCCTTCATAGAAGGATTGGCATGCCCCTGCAACCACCACCAGCTCATCCAGTGCAGGCTGGTATCTTCTGGCTTCCTTGACGGCTTCGATATAGAACTTGGAGTTCTTGTATCTACCCAATGCATTGGTATTACGTGCATCTGCAGGTTTGTTCCCCTCTTTTGCCATGCTGTCGTGCCCCGTAAGCACCACAATATCCGGCTTATGCTCCTCCAGAAGAAGCTTGACCAGCTTGGGCTGCTGGTCCTCCGCTACCAGCTTGCCTACGGCCTGGATGCCCAGTTCCTTATACTGCTTGAGGCACATCTGCAGGTAGTCGTTGTCGCCGTCCAGGTGAAGCACTTTTCCCGGCCGCTTGAAAGTGGCATATTGGTCCCGTGCAAAAAAAAGCATCTTGGAAGCGCCGGTACGCATGGAAGGATGCCGGTTCCTCTGTGCAGTAAGTCGATCCACCTTGTGCTGAAATTCCTTGTTCTCATCCTGAATCTTTGCAGGGGGCATTTTGACCAGGTCCTGCTCCGGCGCATCAGCCGACAGCCTGTAATTCAAGCCCGCCAGATATACCATCCTGCTGCCGTCGTTTTGAACATATATATTCTGAACTTTGAAGATAATATCATACCCATATGATTTTCTTCCGACTAAATCCCCAACCCTTATCTCCATCCTACAAACCTCCCATCGGCAAAAGTCTGCCAGGCGCATATTCAAGATGCTGTATTCTCAGGAGTAATTCCCCGGGTTCAACAGTCTTTAAATATCTGAGCCGTGGTATAATATATATTATGTCGGTGGGATTTGGAGAGTGACACATTACAGATTTACATTTATAAAGCCGGTCGATGGACCGGCTTTATAATATCCTGCTTCTGAATTCTTCAATAAAATCTGCCTGAAAGGCTTTATCGCAGATGATGTCGTTGTACTTGCTGATGAACAGCTCTTCCTTCCAGTCCGTCTTCCCGTTGTAGTACCTTTCTGCGATCCGCCAGAACTTCTGCGGAAACTCGAACAGGGAAAGCATCAGAATGCAGTCGTCCCTATTGAGCGGCGAGACCTCATGGTAGTATTGCATCAGTTGGACGGCCATATCGATATCATAACTGTAACGCCGCAGTATTTTGAGTATCAAGGCGGCCAGGTCATAAACCGGAAGCTCGTGACAGCTGTAATCGAAGTCAATGACATTGACATTCCCAAATTCGTCGATAATCAGGTTGTGATAGGTATAGTCATGATGGCAGACCGTATTGTCCCTTGCGGCCTTATCGCAGACCACGTCATATTGCGAGTGGTTCAGGGTATCAAAGCCCCGCCATCCCATCTCGATATAATGATCCACATCCTCCAGAAACAACCGGTCGAACCGGCTCTTTTTTTTCTTGGCCTTTGCCAGGCGTTTGAAGGCCAGCAGATCATTCAGTTTGCTGCTGTCGGATTTCTTCCATTTTCCGATGTTGTTGCGGCTTGCCGATCCGGTTGGCGGTACATAGCCTTTTCCTGCCAGATGCAAGCGGGCCAGGGCCTTTACGATCTTTTCCCTGTCGAAAGGATTGGTAAAGCTGCATTCTCTTCCTTTGATGAACCGCTCCATGACAAAAACCCGGTTGTCAACAAAGAGGAAAGGAAGCTGGTAAACCGACAGCATATAACGGTCCAGACAGGTAAAGCCACTTTCAAAAAGATATTCCTTCAGGTTATGAATGTAAAGGATCTTATCCGGCTCCCTGAAAACTTCCTTGATAATGGCAAGTCCCTGGTCAGTCTGTACCATATTGACCGCCCGCATGGGCTTGCTGGCCAGGACTCTGCAGCCAAAACCCCTTGCAATCTCATCCAAATTTATCACATACACCACACACCCCGACTGTCTTCATTTTGGCTTCTTGCCGCTTTCGACTTGTAAATATATGAGTTACACCTTATAAATATATGAGGCCGCCGGGGTGTATATGTGCTATATCCTTTTTTTAAAGCTGTCGATAAAGGATTTCCGCATGTAGGTATACTCCGATTTTGTATTCATCTTATCCAGATAATCCTCTTCCTCCCAATCCTTGTTTTCTATATAATACTGCCTCGACACCATCCAGAAGTCCTGCGGGAAGAGGAAGAAAGGTACCATGGTCTCCAGTTCCATATGGCTGATGGGGTTTTTCCTGTTGTAGCTGTCGATGATATACATAGCCTTGTCAATATCCCAGCAGCATTTTTTCATATTCCGCAGGATCAGGCTGCCTATGTCGTGAATCCGGATATCCCGGATGCAGTAGTCGAAATCCACGACAAAGGTCCTTCCGTCAAAGCTATGTAGGATATTGTGATGGGCATAGTCATGGTGAATAAAACCGCCAGCCGTCCTTGCCTGCTCAACCAGCTGGTCATAGTCCGACTGGAGCAGCATGTAAAGCGCATCCTCGGCATCACCGATACAGGCATCCACGTAGTTGAGATAAATCCGGTCGATCTCATTCTTTCGGGGTTTTGCTGCCGCCTGTTCCTTCATCTGCTGCATTTCTATTATGCGCTTCCTGAAGCAGTCCGGCCACTTCCCCAGATAATCGCGGTTCTCCGGCATGACAGTGGGATGGAAATTCTCAGAGGCTTTATGCAGATCACTTAATACATCAATGGCACACTCCAGATCCAGGGGATTCATAAAGTCGCACTCCCTGCCGTCAATCCACTGGGTCAGAAAATAACTGCTGCCATTGAACACCACAAACCTGCCGCCGCCTTTCTGCACCACCATGTCCAGTACATTGCGGAAGCCATTGTCCTTCAGATGGGACACCGCCTCCGATATAAAAGTCATTTCTTCATGGGAAAAGCGGAGTTTCTTCAGGCAATAAAACCCTTTATCGGTGACCAGCCTGTAGACACTCCGCACCGGCACGATCTGCTTGATGCGGAGCCCCATTTCTTCAAAAAGCCGCACATCCAGATCAAAATCCGCCAGAAAGCGCTTTTCCCACTGCCTGTTTTCTTCCAAGAACAGCTGCAGTTGCACCTTCCTTCTCACATCCTTTCCAAAAGCCCTTGCACAGCACGGACAATCTCTTCTTTCTTCTGCTCTTTCCTGATGGCTCTCTCCAGCTTTTTCAGAAGCTCCCCTTCGAAGTTGTTCTTCCTTTTGCCGTAACAGCTTTCAACCACCTTATAAAACCGTTTCGGATAGATCAGAAAGGCCTGAATGATCCGGAGAGATTTCCAATCCAGGGGGTTTACATCAGAATACCCTATAACCGCAGCTTGAGCCAGCTCAGCCTTGTTTTTACCCGAAAGGCTCTCCAGCAGACCTGCGATATCGGTTTCGGTGATATCATAGCTGCATTCCTCCAGGTTGGTGATGAATATTTCCTGTTCTTCATCCCTCAAGATGGCATGCTTCCTGAACGCGTTATGAATCACCTGGTTGCTTTTCATGGATGCCCTGACCTTTTCCAGATAGCCGCTGTCCCGAAGCAATTGATAGGCTGTCAGCATTTTTTCGCGGTATTGGCCGGCATATTCCAGAAACATCCTGTCAAACCTGCTTTTTTCTTCCTTGCAAAGAACCATTTCCTCAAATTTACGCAAGTTGACGGCATAGGACTTGAATTTCTCCATCCATTTTCCCCAGTCCACCCTGGCCCGGCTTCCGGGTGCAGGAATAAAGCCGCAGCCGCACTGATGGAGCCTTGCCAGTTCCGAACCCACGTCAGCGGCTTCACTTGCCGTATCGATGTCAAATACCTTTCCCACGGTAAAGTCCTGAAGGATGAAAATGTGCTTATCATATCTCACCGTACAGTCGCCGCTCCGGGTTTTATTGATACGGCTGATCTGACGGAAGCCGTTATTATAAATATATTCATAAGCAGAAGCCGCAAACAGCATTTTTGATTCGTCGCACTTGACTTTTTTAAGCCGTTTTACACCCTGCTCCGTCTGCATCAGGATACCCCTATCGCTTTCGTGAAAACTGACGACCCTTACGCCGTATTCGGCTTCTATCAGCGTCTTCAATTCATGTCTTTTGATCTTCCCGTATTCGCTAGACATAACATCATCCTTCCCTCTCTAGTGATGGTGATGGTGCTTTTTATGATGTTTTATAAGCTCCTTGCTGATGAGCTTCCGTTTCTCTTTTTCCAGCTTTTCTATTTTTTCCTTGTGTTTCCCGATTTTCTTCAGGCTTTTGATTTCTTCTTTCATGTCCTTGATAAAGTCCTCCATCTGCTTGATCCGATCCTTGCCGGACAGTGTGTTCTCGACTCTGATCATTTCCTCTTCCTGACTTTTATCGCTCATAGGTCACCGCTCCTTTCACATCCTCTATATCCTCAAAAACCCACTTAGGAATTGATCCCTCTTATCCCGGTCATCCACCACCCGGTTCAGGCGCATCATGAAAAATTCCATGGTCCAAGGCTGGTTTTCCACATAATACTGCAGCCCTACCTGCCAGAAATCCTGCGGGAAGGTCATAAAAGCCTTGATGACCTCCAGCTCCTCCTTACTCAGTGTGTATTGCCGGTCGTATTCGTTCAGGATATGGTAAGCCTTCCCCAGGTCCCACACACCGTACCGCATGTTCCTTATGACAAGGCTGCTGACATCGTGGAGTCTTGTGTCCATGATGCTATAGTCAAAATCGATGAGGTAGGTCCTGTCATCCGGTGTGATCAGAAAATTGTGGTTTGCCATATCATGATGGCAGAACTCCCCTTTTTCCCGGCTCAGGCGCGAGCAGTCGGCATAGGCGCAGCTGCCCAGCATGGCAATGCTTTGCTTTCCCTGGTTCCAGTAATAGGCAAGATGTTTTGCGAACACTTCGTCAAAAGCATCGATATAACCCTTGTCTTCTATGGTCTTGCTGAATTCCAGCAGTTCAATGCATTTCTTCTCAAACTTATCCACCCATTTGTTATAGTAAACCCTGGGCTTGGCAGTCTCCGGCGGCACATAGCCGTGAGAGGCCTTATGCAGGCCGGCGGCAGCCTTGATGGCCCTATTCAGGTCAGACCGGTCCTTGAACTTGCATTCCCTGCTTTCCAACCAATCTGCGGCATAGTAGATGTGGGTGCCGTCCTGGATGCATATGCGCCCGTCTACCGTGGGCGCATAGGGGATGACACCTTCAAAGCCGTTCTTCAGCAGATGATTGACTGCCGAATAGAGAAAGAGGAAATATGAAGGGCTCATATGGGCTCGTTTGAAGCTTTTTATTCCGCAGTCCGTATCAGCCCGGTAAACATTCCGGATCTGCCGGAGCTCCCTGATCTTGAGGCCGTAGGCTTCCTCAATCAGCTTAATGTCCATCATCCTACCCCCAACCACACATATATATCCAGTATATGTAGAGGCAAAAAGATGTGTTACTGCTGACAAACCGTATTGTAACGATGGTATGTCATCAGAACCGATAACAAGGTTCATTTTAAATTAAATCCGTAACAAGGACAGGACCTGGTTAATATAATATAATAATGTCGCGAGACCGGAGACTAAAACTAGGAGTGAAGAGCATGCATATCTGCATCGATACCCGAGGCGCAAAACTCTATGCCGGAACAGGCATCGGCACTTATACGGCCAGACTCATGGAAAATATCATGACCATAGATGAAGAGGATGTGTACAGCTTTTTTTGGCCCAATGACGGCTATGAAGACTTGCTGAACAAGAAAAACATCCGTCTGACCCTGTTCGGCGAAAAAAACAAGCGCTTCTGGGATGAACATTTTCTGCCGGCTCAAGTCAAAAAGACAGGCTGCGACCTTTTCCATCTCCCTCAGAACGGGCTGGGGCTTCCGGCTGAAAAAAGCTGTGCTTATGTCGCAACCGTCCATGACCTCATCCCCTATGTCATGCCGGAAACCTGCGGCAAAAGCTATCTCGACCGTTTTACCGGTGAAATGCCCTACATACTGGATGCCTGCGACCGCATTATCACGGTCTCGCATTACTCCAAGCAGGATATCATCAAATTCTTTAACATCCCGGGAGAAAAGATCTCGGTAACCCACCTGGCAGCCGACAGCCGCTTCCGGCTGATGGATAAGGAATCAGCCTGGAACTTCATCCGGTCCCAATACAACCTGTCTACCGATTATATCCTCTATCTGGGCGGCTTCAGCCCCCGCAAAAATGTCGAAGGGCTCATCGATGCATTCAAAAAAACCTGCAGGGAGCTGCCGGGCCACTATGATCTGGTCCTCTTGGGCGCCTCCAAGGACGGCCATTATGAGTTGAAAAAGAAAGTCCATGCGCTGGGGCTCAGTGACAGGACGGTGTTCACCGGTTATGTCCCCTATGAGCATTTGCCGTATTTCTACAACTGCGCCTCCCTTTTTGTCTACCCGTCCCTATATGAAGGCTTCGGACTGCCGCCTCTGGAGGCCATGACCTGCGGTACCCCCACCATTACCACCAATGTGACATCGATTCCCGAGGTGGTAGGTGACGCCGCCATAACCATCGACCCCTACGACATTGACATGCTGACACAAAAAATATATGATATATTATCGGATGCAGGACTCCGCCGCAGGCTAACGGAGCGTGCCCTCAAGCGGGCATATCATTTCTCCTGGAAGAAGACGGCGGTAGAGACGATAAACATTTATAAAGAAGTGTATAATAGTAGATAGTCAATCGTCTAAGGGTGGAGGTGTACAGATGAAAAAATACATGATTTTTGTGACATTGATCATCATTTCTGCCCTTTTATCGGCGGGGTGTACAAGCAAGATCCGGCAGCAGACAGGGATCAGCCTGCCTGAAGCCGATCGGATACAGGCCCTTCTGAACAGTCAATCGGAGGCGCTGATCCAACGTGATGCGGATAAGTTCGCTGAAGTCTTCTCTGATGCTTGTCCCCAAAAGCAGGAAACCGTTGACTTGTTCCGGGCATCCCTGAAGGATGTGGTGTACACGAAGTATTCTCAGACCCTGGTAAGCGCTGCACGCATGCAAGACTGCGTCATATGCTCGGTGGAGATTCGTTTTGAAGCCAATGCAGCCGACAAGGTCATCAAAAAGCAGGTGCTCCGGGAAATAGCTTTTATCTATGAAACAGGTAACTGGCGGATCCTGGACAACAGCTACCACCCCTACACCAACCCCACGGTCATCGTGGGAAGCGACAGCCTGCTGCAGGATGCGGCCGCTGCCATGAGCGAAGCCTTATCCGCCAGTCTTTTTACAGATAAGACACATCTTCAGACCTCCGGTGATATCATCCTCATCGGCACTGCCTATGACAATGCATCCATATTGGAGTTTGAGAACGGGAATCTGACGCATATCAAGGTAACGGAGGACTATCCCGGGGATGAGATCGGTGTGGTTCAAGTATTGAGCGGTGTTGAAGGCCTGCGCCATGCGTTGGTCATTCAAAGCAGCAGCACCGCTACTGCTGAAAAAACTGTGGATTATATGACCCATAGCCTTCTGCAGAACCCCTATATGGTTCCCGGTGTTTACTTCTACGAGGAGGACAGGCTGAGAAAAGCGTCGCTGCTGGAAATGAACACCCTGGCTACCCTGGACATCGAAAAAACAGAGGAACGGATCCGGGAGGTACAGGATTTTACCGAAGCCAACATTGCACTGCTTCAAGCTGAAGTCGACGCAGAAAGGAATGCCCTGAGGAAAAGCACCGGCAAGCATACCAGTCCCAAAAGGGAAGATTTCCATGAAGCGTTTTCAAGATATCAGAATGCTGCCCTGCCGCATAGTACCGGCATGCTGCTCATCAATGCCAACCTTGCCGATCCGGTGCTTTGCGCAAATGCCTTCCAGCTGCCCCAAGGCAGCAGCGCGGGTGTTCTTTATGCCGTTTCTTCAAATGACGCGGGGCTATATACCGGCAGCCGGGAGGAAAACCGCCTGCTTTCGTATAGCCAGAATAGTGCTCACAGGCTGACAGCACAGGAGCTGCAGCGCTTTGCCGCATATCCGGGCTCACTGCTGGGGAGCAATGAGGATAAAACTGCTTATTATACGGCTTTGCTGCGCCTTGCAGGTTTTTCCGAGGAGGAGGTCTTCAGCGTCATCCAGCCGGAAACAGCCGGCATCTTCTGCAGGATCGGCAGCGGCTATGCCCTTGATCCCGACGGTGCTTTTCTGTATCACATGGAAAAGCACCCTTCAGCCGAGGAAATTCTGGCGGTGGAAAACGAAGGAAGCTACATCCGTTTCAAAGATTCAGACAGCAACCTGGATATCCTTCAAATACAGGAAACAATACAAAAGCTTCATTCGCTTTACAAGCTGAAGCGCCAGCTGCCGGAATATAAAGCCGGCCTGCCTGATGCCATAACACAGGACCTGACCGCGCCGGTTTATCTGCCCTATGGAACAAACGATATCTTTGAGCTCCTGAGAGATATCTTTATTGAACGGGATATGCAGAAGCACTATGCCACTTTGAGCGAAGCCAGAGCGAAGCTCCGTGAGACCATGGGCCTTCTGCTTTCTTTGAAGTGCAGCAGCTTCCTGAAGGATACCGCCGCATTATATCCCGGAAGCCAGTTTGACTATGCCAGATACGCTGCCGGATTCACTAATGTGGCTTATCCGGAAGTCTATGCGGAGGGAGCCGAAAGATCCAGACTTATTGAGCGCCTGTACGGCGGGATCGGCAGAATCCTGGACAGCCAAGACCAGCGGCTGGAAAAGCTGCTGGCCATCTTGTCCGAGATAAAGGACATCGGCGAGCAGGCGGATAAGCTGACATTCCCTGATTTTTGCCTTTGGAACCGCTCCGGTACGCCTGCGGACAAAGCGCTGGCTGCCTACGGTATTTATAAGAAGCTGATGGGCGGAAGCCGCGATGCTTATGTGGTCATCGGTGAAAACAGCGCCTACCTGGCCTTTGAGCGGGACGCGCAGTGGTTTTTCCTGGACTGCAGGGACAATCAGGTGAAGGACTACCTGTCCGACACCGTCCTGCTGGCCTTCGACAGCCGCCAGTCCTACCGTCCGGAGGAAGAAGATGAACAACCGGAATTTATGTAAAATGCGCACCGCGAGGTGCGCATTTTATATAAATTGATCATTTTCCTTCTGCTTCGTCAATTCCTTCAAAAGGAGCTTAATATCCTGGTCCCGTTCCTTCCTGCACACCAGCACCACATCCTCAGTCTCCACCACGATCAGGTCTTCCACACCCAATGCTGCAATCAGCCTTTTGTCGCCGTATAGGATGCAGTTCCTGGTATCCAGCGCGCTGTACCTGCCTTTCACGGCATTGCCGTATTCGTCCTTCTCCATATACCGTTCCAAGGCCGTCCAGTTTCCTATATCATCCCAACCGAAGCTGCTTTCCATCACATATACATCCCAAGTCTTCTCCAATATGCCGTAATCAATGGATATCCCGTCGATCTTGTTATACTCTTCCTCTACAACTCTTTCCTCGCACTTGGTACCGATATGCTCCCCGATCCGCCGCAGGCATTCATACATATCCGGCAGAAACTTTTTATACTGCTTTAAGAGCACCGATGCCTTCCATATGAACATCCCGCTATTCCAAAGGAAGGTGCCCTTATCGATGAACTCCTGTGCCTTTTCCTTGTTGGGCTTTTCGGTAAAGCGCTTTACCTTGTAGGTGGGGGCGTGCCACCGGCCATCCGGCTCCAGCCCTTTTCCCGTCTCAATATAGCCATAAGCAGTCTCAGCTCTGGAGGGTTTTATTCCCATGGTGACCAGGCAATGATGATTGACTGCGATATCCAAACCTTGCTTGAGGGTTTCAATAAATTGCTCAACGCCCTCAATATAGTGATCCGAAGGAAGTACGATCATAACGGCTTCAGGATCTTTCTTCAGCAGCTTGACGGCGGAGTAACCGATACAGGCTGCAGTCTCCCTGACCATGGGCTCAATGATGATGTTGCTTTCATTTATCTGGGGCACCTGTTCCCGAATGGTCTTGACATAACAAACATTGGTGACCATGAATATGTTTTCCAGAGGAATAAACTGGCTGATCCGGTCCACCGTCAGCTGTATCATTGTCTTGTCTCCCACTGTCTTCAAAAACTGCTTGGGATACAACCGCCTGCTCTTGGGCCAAAAACGGCTTCCTGAACCGCCGCACATGATGACTGCATAGTTCATATCAACACCTTCCTCATAATTATCATCATATGCGGAACGGGTTTTTTTGTTACGTTCATGTAAACAGCGAATCAAGAATCATTATTTGTTCCCCTGGCTATTTGAACCGTTTCTGAAGCTCCCGTCCGATATCCTCATAGTTCAGCTCCAATGCCAGCAATAGAACCGACAGGTGGTACAGCAAGTCGGCGGTTTCATAGATCAATTCTTCCCTGCTGTTGTTTTTGGCTGCAATAATCACTTCTGCGCTTTCTTCCCCCACTTTTTTCAATATCTTGTCCAGGCCTTTGTCCAAAAGGTAGTTAGTATAAGAATCCTTTTGAGGATTCTCCCTGCGTTCCTGCAGTTTCCTGTACAACTCTGCCATGACTGGACCGAAGCAATCCGTGGGCGAGTCCCCCTCTGAGTCCAGCAAAGACCTGAAAAAACAGCTCTTTTCACCGGTATGGCAGGCTGCGCCCTGTTGCTCTACGCCCACCAGCAGGCTATCCCCGTCACAGTCGTACCTCAGCGTTACCACTTTCTGCCGGTTGCCTGAGGTGCTGCCCTTTTCCCACAGCGCCTGCCGGCTGCGGCTGTAGAACCAGGTATACCCTGTCTCCAGTGTTTTCACAAGGCTTTCCCGGTTCATATAAGCCATCATCAACACCGCTCCGCCGGCTGCCTCTTGGACGATGGCAGGAATCAAGCCTTTGTCATCAAATTTCAGATCAGAAAAATCCATTTTTCATCCTCCTTAGAGCCGTACCGCTATCCCTGAAGTCTGCAGATACCTTTTAAGCTCCCTGATTTCCAGCTTCCCATAGTGGAAAAGTGATGCCGCCAGAGCCGCATCCGCTTTTCCTTTCTGGAATACATGATAAAAATCCGCCGATGTCCCGGCGCCGCCGGAGGCAATGACCGGTATTCCGACGCTCTCGGCCACTTTGGCCGTCAGTTCCAGGTCATAACCTTCTTTTTTACCGTCGCAGTCGATGCTGGTCAGCAGGATTTCTCCCGCTCCCAGCTGTTCAACCTGCTTGCACCAGTCCACGGCATCCAGTCCCACTGGCTTTTTCCCGCCGTAGATATATACCTCCCAGCCGTTCCTGTCCGCCTTGCGTTTGGCATCTACAGCGGCAACGATGCACTGGCAGCCGTACTTCCTGGCAGCTGCCCCGATGAGAGCAGGCTCCAGCACCGCAGCCGTGTTCAAGGAAACCTTGTCTGCGCCGGCATGCAGCAGCCGGTCAATATCCTCCAGCCCTGCAATCCCACCGCCCACCGTCAGCGGTATGAAAACCTCTGCTGCCGTCCTTCGGACTACTTCAGCCATGGCTTTCCTGCCTTCGCTGGATGCAGTGATATCAAGAAACACAAGCTCATCGGCACCCTCACGGTTGTACCGCCCCGCCATTTCTACCGGATCCCCCGCATCCACAAGGCCTAGAAAGCTGATCCCTTTTACCACCCTACCATCCTTGACATCCAGGCAGGGAATGATCCTTTTGGAAAGCATGTTATCTCCCCCTATATCTCCAACGCTTCTTCCAGTTTCAGGTCGCCTGTGTACAGCGCCGTTCCGATGATAACCCCATCCACGCCGATGGCCTTCAAGGCCCTCAGGTCGTCCAGGCTCTTCACACCGCCGGAGGCGATGATCTTTGCCCCCTCCACATTGCACATTTTTTCTACGCCGTCGAAGTTGGGTCCCCGCAGCGTACCATCCCTTGAAATATCTGTGTAGATGATGTTCTTCAAGCCTTTTTCGACGATTTTTCTTGCAAAGTTGTAGGCGCTGAGCTCACTGATATTCACCCAGCCGTTTACCGCCACGTAGCCTTCCCTGGCGTCTATGCTCACTGCCAGTTTATCCCGGAACCGGCTGACGCCTTCCTCCAGAAGCTCCTCCTCCATCACGGCCGCTGTCCCGATAATCACTCTTGCAGCACCCAGCTCCAGTACCTCATTGATCGCCGTTATGCTCCTCAGCCCCCCGCCTACCTGTACCGGGATCTTCACAGCGCCGATGAGCTTTTCTATGGTTTTTCGGTTTGACATGCTGCCGCTGAAGGCACCGTTCAGGTCTATAACATGGAGCCGCTCGGCGCCTTTAGCCTCCCATAGCTTCGCCGCTTCCACCGCATCCTCATAGTAAACCGTTGTATTCTCCCTGTTTCCTTCTCTAAGCCTGACACATTTGCCGTCCAATAAGTCAACTGCCGGATAAATCATCATTTTAACATCTCCTTTATATTCTTTAATATTTGCATGCCGGTCTCTCCGCTTTTTTCAGGATGAAACTGCATGCCCACCACATTATCCTTTTCAAGAACTGCCGGAATCTGCACGCCATAATCCGTTGTTGCACTGATGCAGTCCGTTTCAGCTGCACTTGCATAATAGGAATGTACGAAATAACTGAAGCTGCCTGATCCGATCCCCTTTAGAGCCCTGCCTTGCTTCGTTATCTCCAGTGTATTCCATCCCATGTGCGGAACCTTGAGTCCCTCAGGCAGCCTGACAACCTTGCCCTTCAGAAGGCCTAAGCCCTCCGTCCGCGGAACACAGCCGCCCTCCTCGCTTTCCTCAAAGAAAAGCTGCATGCCCAGGCAGATCCCCAAAAGCAGTTTCCCTTCTTTTACCTGACGCCGCAGCACCTCCGACAGGTCATGATCCCGGATCCGCAGCGCGGCATCATTGAAAGCGGCTACACCCGGCAGCACAATGCCGCTGCAGCCTTCCAGCACGCGTCTTTCAGATGTGACAACCGTCTCCACCCCAATGTGCCATAAGGCTTTTTCCAGGCTGTAGATATTCCCTGCTCCATAATCGACAATTGCAAGCTTCATGGATTCAAACACCCCTTTGTAGAAGGAACGGTGTTCCGCCCTTCTCTTCGGACAGCTGCCCTTAACGCTCTCGCAACCGCCTTGAAAATACATTCGGCATTATGGTGGGTATTGCTGCCGTACATCAAATTGATATGCAGCGTTATAAAAGCATGACTGACAAAGGCCTTGAAAAATTCCTCGAGTACTTGGACATCGAAGCTGTTGCTGCCGCCTCCGACGCTGCCCTTCAGGATACTGCAGTTGTATACCAGGTTGGCCCGGCCGCAAATATCCACGACAGCCATGCACAGCGAATCATCCATCGGAAGCAGCATGCTTCCATATCTTGTTATGCCTGATTTTTCCGTCAGGCAGCCTTCCAGCAGCTTGCCCAGTAAAATACCGGTATCCTCTACGATATGGTGGACATCCACCTCGATATCGCCTGCCGCTCTGACCTCCAGGTCGAATCCCCCATGCAGCGCCAGCTGCTCCAGCATATGGTTGAAAAATGGGATTCCCGTTTCCACGGCATAGCTGCCGCTGCCGTCCAGATCCAGCCGGATCTGTATTTCCGTCTCCCTTGTTTTCCTCACCATGGATCCGCTTCTGGCCTTGAGCACCGTATTATCCGCACTGTTCATCATATACCTCCTCAAAAAGGCTGCAGAGCCTGTTGTTCTCCTCCGGTGTGCCGATGGTAATCCTCAGGCAGTCCCTGAGCGCCGGGCTGCCGAAGCTTTTTACCCTGATCCGCTGCTTTTCCAGCTTGTCCAGCACTTCATCCGGGTTGCTGACCCTGATCAGAATGAAATTGGCAGCAGATGGGTAGCATACCACGCCCTTGAGCCTTGCCAACCGCTCCGTCATCCTGGCCCGCTCCGCCTTGACGCTTTCGATTCCGGAAAGGAAGCTTGCTGCATTCTCCATTACGGCTATTGCCGCTGCCTGAGAAAGCGCGTTGATGTTGAAGGGCGGTCTGGCTCTTTCCAGGTAAGCTGCCACAGCCGGACAGGAAATGGAATAGCCGATCCGAAGCCCTGCCAGACCCATTCCCTTGGAAAGGGTCCGAAGCACGATGACCCTGTCGTTCTTAAGGGCCAGGCCCTGTGCGGTGATCCCGCTGTACTCATAGTATGCTTCGTCCACCAGCAGCATTCCGTTAAAGCAGGCGAGCATTGCCTCGACTTGTATCAATCCCAGGACGCCGCCGGTGGGGTTGTTGGGATTGCACAGAATCAGGAGCTTCGGGTTTTCCCGGCGGATCCTGTCAAGGAAGGTCTCCTCTTCTATTTTGAATCCGCTTCCGGTATCGTAAGAGACCACTTGCCCACCACATAGGGCTGCGTAAAAACCATACATTGAAAAGGTGGGGCTGTGCAGCATGATTTTGTCCCCTGGCTCTACGAAGGCCTGCATCACCACATGGATCAGCTCATCAGACCCGTTCCCGGCCACAATATCCTCGTCGGATACCCCTGAATATGCAGCGATGGCTTTCTTCAACGCCTTGCAGTCATTGTCGGGATAACGGTTCAGCGGGATTTCCCTGAGCCGCTCCAGTATCACAGCTTTTACCGCTTCCTCCGCTTCAAAGGGACTTTCATTCTTATCCAGTGCCGTCATACCCGACCCATCTTCCGGCAGATAGGGGCTTATGCCTTTGATCCGTTCCGCCAGTAATTTCTCAAACATATTCCAACCTCCCTTTCAAGGCAGCTGCATGGGCAGTCAGGCCCTCCGCCTCCGCAATTTCTACAGCATAGGGTCCCATGGTCAAGAGATCCTCCCGAGAATAGCATATCAGGCTGGACCGCTTCTGGAAGTCCGAAACCGACAGCGGCGAAAAGAAAGCTGCTGTTCCGTAAGTCGGCAATACATGGTTGGGACCCGCCAGATAATCGCCGATAGGTTCTGCCGAATAAGGTCCCAGAAAGATGGCGCCTGCATTCCGGATCTTAGGCAGCAGGTCCATGGGACTGCGGGTGTTGATCTCAAGATGCTCGGGTGCGATTAGGTTTGCAGCCTCGGCAGCAGTGTCCAGATCCGGCGTGATCAGGATGTACCCGTTGCTTTTAATGGCTTTTTGTGCCACTGACGCCCGCTGCAGCTTCCCCAGCTGTCTGTAAACCGCTGCTGCCACCTGTTCTCCAAGAATCCGTGAATCGGTGATCAGAAAACACCTGGCCATTTCATCGTGTTCTGCCTGAGACAAAAGGTCTGCCGCCACCCACTCCGGGTTAGCTTCTGCATCGGCTAAAACGGCGATCTCACTGGGGCCCGCAATCATATCGATATCCACGGCACCGAAAACTTCTTTTTTCGCCGCCGCTACATAGGCATTGCCGGGACCTACGATCTTGTTTACCTTGGGTATGATGTCTGTACCGTAAGCCGCTGCGGCCACAGCCTGTGCACCCCCGATCCGGTAGAAGCGCCGGATGCCCAGCCGGTATGCCGCTGCACCTACATAGGGGTTGATCTCCCGCGCACCGCCGTTGGGTGAAAAGATGCAGATCTCTTTCACGCCTGCCAGAATAGCTGGTACGGCGCACATCAGGACGGTGGAGGGATAAGCTGCCTTGCCTCCGGGTACATAGACGGCCACCCGTTCCAGCGGTGTCACCCTGCTGCCCAGGATGCTGCCGCCTTCCGTAATGAATTGGAAGTCCTCCTGCACCAGCCTTTCATGATAACGCTCTATATTGACGATTGCCTGATCCATGGCTTTCTTAAAAGCGTCTCCCACCTGCCGGTATGCGTCCTCCAGCTGATTTTCGGGAACCAGGAAATCAGCTGCACTCTCGATTCCGTCATACGCCCTGCCGTACGCCAATACCGCATCATCGCCCCGCATTCTCACATCCGCCACGATCCGAGCCGCTGTCACCGAGATTTCACGGGGGATCCCTTCCCACTGTTTCAGAACCTTTATCCCTTCCGCCGTCAAACCGTTGTTCAATTCTATTACCTTCATTTGACTTCCCCCCTTTCAGGAATCATTGAGCATAGTCTTTTTAACCGAATATGGCAGAAAAACGGTTGATCACATCGTTTTTTAATTTGTAGCTGACTTTATTGGCAATCAACCTGGTACTGATGGCGCAAATCTCCTCATATATCGTCAACCCGTTCTCTTCCAGTGTTTTTCCGCTTTCTACGATATCGACGATGGCATCGGAGAGTCCCACCAGGGGTGCCAGCTCTATGGAGCCCTCCAGCCGGATGATCTCTACCGGCTCAGCCTTGCTTCTGAAATAGCTGCCTGCCAGCCGGGGATATTTGGTTGCCACCTTGCGCCTGCCATAGGGGGCCTGAGGCCTGCCCGGCAGTCCTGCAACCGCCATTCTGCAGCAGCCGGTCTTGAGGTCCAGCAGCTCATAGACCGAGCATTCGCTTTCCATCAGGACATCCTTGCCCACCAGTCCCACGTCTGCGGCGCCGCTTTCCACATAGACCGGCAGATCACCAGGCTTCACGATGATATAGGTGATCTGTCTCCTGCTGTCCTCAAAAATCAGTTTGCGAGAGCTGAGATCGATCAAGCCTCCGAATTCCTCCGACGTATTCAGGATGGGGACTACCTTCTCAGCTATCCGCCCTTTCGCTACTGCCACTTTCAACATTTTTTATCCTCCTCCAAAAAGCTGACCATCCTGTCTAGCCCATAAGCTTTCATGTAACTTTCGGCATCGCCGACTCCCTGTACGTTAAAGAGCACTGCGGTACCGCCTTGGCCTCTACAGGCCGCTGCAAATTGCTGGGCTCTCTCTATGTTTTTTTCATCAAAGCAGACCAGCACCTTTTCAGCAGCGTCATCCCATAATCCCGCTCCTGTATCTGCCAGTCTGTCGATGTAGATGGCAAAACCGGCTGCCGGGCAGTCATATTCGAAGGCTGAAAGAAGCTTGTCGTAGCGGCCGCCTGAAAGTACGGCACTGCTTGCGCCCTTGACGTATCCCCTCATAATGAAACCGGTATAATACTCGATGCTGCCGGTCATGCCCATGTCCAGGCATAAGTTTTCTGCCAGCCCCATGCGTGACAGTTTCAGGTACATTTCATGCAGGTGCTGCACCGATGCCTTTACTCCGTCATACAACAGGATTTCATCTGCACGCTTGAAAACCGACTCGGGACTTCCAAACAGACACGGCAGACTGCAAATCATTTCCTTTGCCCTGTCGTCCGCCTCCAGCCGCAGAACGGCTTGCTCCAGCTCTACCAGGCTCTTGTTGCGGATCAGCTCCTTAAGCCGCTCCGCCTTGTCAACCGGCAGCTTCAGCCCCTCACTGATCCCTTCAAATATGCCGGCATGCCCCAGATCGATCCTGTATTCCTCCAGTTCCAGGGATTGAAGACAGCTGCTTGCCAGACCCGCAACCTCTACATCACTCCAGATGCTGTCCTCTCCGTACAGCTCCGCCCCAACCTGGGTGAACTCCCGCTGCTTTCCTGAATACTGTCCGTTAAACCGGTAAACACAACCACTGTAAAAAAGCCGCAGCGGTGTAGCGGTATTCTGGAGCTTTGTTGACACCACCCGGGCTGCCGGAATGGTCAGGTCAGGCCGCAGTGCCAGGAGTTTTCCGTCCCGGTCAACCAGCTTCAGGATATGATCCCGGTGAATGGGGGATGTTGCTTCGCTAAAAAGATCCAGGTATTCCAGCATGGGTGTTTCGATGCGGTTATAGCCCCACTGGAGCAGGTTTTTCCCCAGCCTTTCCTGAACCGCCGTTTTTTTTGCGCAATCCTGGAGCAGCAGGTCGTTGGTGCCCTCCGGATTTGAAATCCTCATATGATAACCTCCTTAATACAAATCAAAATAGAAAAAGCCCCGCAGGTAATCGATCATTACCTACGGGGCTTTTTAATATTCCATCCCATAGGTACAAGCACAAATAGCACTCATACCTACGGAAGCTTTTCGCGTCAGGCTAAGTGCTGTACCTATGGTGATGCAGTTTTACAAACATAGACTTTGTTGACATAATTATCACTCCGAAACTATTTTTTACAAGTATAATACAAATCCGCCGCCCTGTCAAGATGGATGAAGCTATTTTTAACTTATCCAACGACGATGCCTTTCACGCATGTCAATATCTTACTAGTTAATTTGTTGTCTATATATGAAAACTCAAAATGATATTGTATAATATAAAATATAGGTAATGGAGAGTTATTATTCGTAAATATTCATTTTTATTCTAATTTAAGCAAATTATGTCAAGAGGCGGTGCAATGATGTACAAACCGGCACAGTTGGGTTTACCGGCAATCTTTATAGCAAGTATCCTTCTCTTGGGCTTAATGGTTTACCGCATATCTTCTGCAAAGAAAACATCCTCAGAGAGTACATCGGCATCGGAAAATGATACCGACTCCCTGACAGAGCTTCCTTTACGCCGTCATTTTTACCGTAAATCGGAGCTGCTGCTGCAGGAGGCAATCCATGACCAAAAGGACCTGGCCCTTCTTTTTGTGGATCTTGACCTTTTCAAGAACATTAATGAAACCCTGGGCCATCATGTCGGCGACGACTTGCTCCGGGAAGCGGCAGAGAGGCTGGTCTGCGCTGCAGGCTTCGGAAGTTATACAGCCCGGATGGGCGGTGATGAATTTGCCGTGCTGCTCTGCGGCTACAACTGCAAGGAAACACTGGAGAAAACAGCTATGGAAATCCTGAATGCTGTTGCTGAACCCTTCCATGTGGGCGGAAATGAGCTGTATGTATCCGCCAGTATCGGCATCGCAGCCTATCCCGAGCATGGGGACGAATGCCATACGCTGCTCAGGAATGCCGCCTCTGCCATGTACAAGGTGAAGGAACTGGGCAGAAACAGCTACCGCATCTACTCGAAGGAAATCAATGAGAATATCCTTGAGAAATTCAATATGCAAAAAAGCCTGCGCCGCGCCATTGAGCAGGATGAGCTGGTGCTGCATTACCAGCCCAAGGTTGACGGGAAAACCGGTCAGGTGACAGGTATGGAAGCGCTGGTCCGGTGGCAGCATCCTGAAAAAGGCTTGATCTATCCCTCCGAATTTATTCCTTTGGCAGAAGAGTCCGGGCTGATCAAGCTGCTGGACGAATGGGTGCTGAAAAACGCCTGCATGCAGCTGAAGTATTGGCGGGATAACGGTCATCAGGATCTGCGGCTTGCTGTCAACCTTTCGGCACGGCAGTTCAAGGAGCAGCATCTGCCCGTAACGGTCGCCAATGTCCTCAGCGAAGCAGGCCTGGAGCCCATGCACCTGGAGCTGGAAATCACCGAGACCGTTGCCATGGAAAACCTTACTTTCACCGTCAGCACCCTGGGCAAGCTAATGGAAATGGGTGTGAATATCTCCATAGATGACTTCGGGACCGGTTACTCTTCGCTGAACTATCTGAAACATTTTCCCATCAATTTCTTGAAGATCGACCGTTCCTTTATCGCCGACATACTGGAGGACAAGAACACCTATGCCATCGTAAAGGCCATCATTGAAGTAGCCCACACCTTGAACCTGAAGGTCATTGCCGAAGGGGTGGAGACCAAGGAGCAGCTTACCGTCCTGAAATTCATGGGCTGTGACGAAATACAAGGCTATTTCATCAGCAGGCCGCTTCCCCTGGAGGAGCTGGAAAAGCAGATGTCCGGCAGGTAAATTGGGGACGGTTCTTGAATTGAGAAGGCTTCTCAATTCAAGAACCGTCCCTGTTTTCGTCATATTCCCCAGGCATTAAAAATATACTGTATTGCAGGAGCTTGCTCCGGCAAATACGGTAGCTGAGGATGTGGGAGTATGGAAAAAAGATCGGTCGGTGCCTTTCAGATCGGTGCAGTATTCATCGGGACGGTGATTGGTGCGGGCTTCGCATCCGGACAGGAGATCCTGCAGTTTTTTACCCGTTTCGGAAAAACCGGCATCCTGCTGCTGTTCCTGACAGGCGTCGTCTTTTCTGCGGTGGGCTACGCCGTTTTTTATATCGCTGAAAGACTTCGGCTGTATAACTACAAGGATTTCATCTGCGGCTTGTACGGTGAAAAAATGGCTATCCTGTTCGACATGGTCATCACGCTTTTCCTGTTTATCGGCGCAGCCATCATGTTCTCCGGCAGCGGCGCCCTTTTCTCGGAGAATCTCAATCTGCCCAAAAGCATGGGAATTGCTGTCATTGGGTTTCTGACGCTTGTTACAGTGCTGAATGCCCTTGACGGCGTCCTTCGCATCAATTCTTTCATTATCCCTGTCACCTTTTCCATCATTGTTATGGTCTTTGCCGCCAATGCCTTATCCGGCGGCATGGTCCGCTCTATTGAGCTTTCCAGCCGGTATTGCAGCGGCAATATAGCCCACGCCGTGCTTTACTTCCTGTTTTATTGCGCCTATAACCTGATGCTCTCTTTAGGTGTGCTGACGGCCCTTCCCCGGAAGTTCACTTCGCACCGCACATTATTCCAGGGTGCGGTCATCGGCGGTACCGGCCTGATGCTTCTCGGCATGCTGATCAACCTGTGCCTGCTGCACGGCACCCCCGATGTTTTTGACTATTCCATTCCCTCGCTTTTTGTGGTCAAAAACTACCCGGCGCTCTTTCGGATCATGATCATGGTGTGCATTTGGTGCGAAATTTTTTCCACTGCCGTTTCCAACATTTTCGGACTCACTGTACGGCTCAGCAGCGGCTATCCGCATCTCTACAAGATCATCACCATCCTGACGGTAGCAGCCTGCATGCCTTTCGCCTTTTATGACTTCAAAAGGCTCATCGCCTTCTTCTATCCCATTTTCGGCGCATTGTCCTTGGCCCTGATGCCCTGCATTCTTTATACCTTTTTCAAGCTCCGGCAAAGACAGCCTGGTAAAAAGAAGCTCAAAAATGTGTTTGAACAGTAGGACCACCTACTGTTCATTAAATCAATACCTGGCGCTTATCAAAGCCTTACAACTCCTGAAACACCATCTAAAGCATCCGGCACCAGCTCACAAACCATTATGTTGGGAAATAATTCCTCCGGCAAATCATATTGGCATTTAATGCCGTATTTTATGGTTGGAGCAAAACCAAAACGGTTGTAAAAAGCCGGATTGCCAGCCAGGAAAACGGCTTTGTAACCTATGGATTTCGCTTTTTCCATTGCCATATTGATCAGTTTGGAACCAATCTTTTGCTTGCGATAACTCAGGTTCACTGATACGGGAGCTAGAAGCAGCGCTTCATATTCTTGGCTTTCGTTTTTTACATGGGTTTTTGACAGCATAATATGGCCAATGATTTCTCCGTTATCTTCCGCGACTAGAGCAAGTTCGGGGATGTAGTTGTCGCTGCTCCTAATTTCATTCACTAAGTCTTGCTCGAGACCGTTTTTTACCTCCGCTGTTTCAAATGCAGTCTTCACAAGCTTGTATATTGCCGAAAAGTCATTCTTGTTTTCATATCTGATAATCATTCTTTATTACCTCGCTTTTCTTATTTCTTGTTGTATCCTCATCATAGCATGGTTTTTGCTCTTGAAGGTCTACTAAACAGTTCATAATTAAAAAAGAGCCGCGAGACTTGTCTCTTATGGCTCTTCATGAATATCCTCATTTTTGACCGGATATGATTTTATAAATGGTTTTGGGCGATAAATAGTAAGCATCGGCAAGTTCCTGAACAGAAGCTCCGCTTTGGTATTTCTGAAACACCTCAATATTTCGGGCAAGAAGTTCTTCCCTGCTGTTTTTCTTTTCTCCCCATGGTTTTTTATTGCATTCTTTTCGGGGAATGTAAATATACTCGCCGTCTACATAATTTTGAATCGCTCTCAATATATGTTCGGGTAATATGTTGTTGGCCCTTATATAGCCCATTATGCTCCCTCCTGTTTTTAACATCAAGGATTGAGCAAAGACTATTCCATACTAGCTTAGTCCATTATGCAATAGCCTTCGCTAAGCATAACAAACCGACTCCCATTTGTTGATTTTGTTGATAAGTCATACCCCTCTCAACTGTAATATTGCTGCTGTTTACACTGCCGGCACAGTCCGGCTCCGTTAAAGGTGTCTGGAATTGGCTATAAATTTGACGCTTACAACTGCCCACACCAGCACATACACTTCGATCCACAGCATGTGTACCTGGTTCATGCTCATGATGACGACCGGAGCGTTCAATACGGTATGAACCAGAATTGCGTATAAGAGGTAGACCTTCCTTCTTTTCACCACACTGTACAGCACCAGCAGCGAAAGTGCAATCTGTACAAGAATTGCGAAAACCCGTTCTATACCGCCCAGAAGGAAAGCATACGAGGGTGTTCCAAGCAAGCCGTTCATGATCTGCTGTGCTGTTTCGGGCGGCAGCTTTGAACCCGCAACAGCACCGAAAACACCCATATTGATCATGATGCTCATGATAATGTTATTGACATATGCCAGCCCAACCAGCAGGAACGCTTCGATACCCCCATGTCCGATGCCGTATGCCACGCCATTTTTCCACTCCAGCCTTCCTGCCAGGAAGCACTTGAAGCCGATGTACCGCCCTATCTCTTCAAAAAGGCCGGCTGTCACACCGAGAAAGAGGCCCATCGCAAGCGGATTGACCGCCATGGCCCTATACCAGCCGAAGCGCGGCAGCAAGCCTAAAAGCGGAATCCGCGTCAGCACCTGGAAGATAAAGAAAACCAACGCTCCCACCAACACCGCCCGTCCGGAAAAACGCTCCTTCTTGTAGAAATAGATACCTAAAGCCAATGGAAAAAATACAACCAAAAGCAGCGAAACAACCATAAACCCGATTGACAGGCTGCTAACCGATAACGCACTCATATTTCGACCTCCTTCTCTTTGTTTATGCTTTCAGGAGCTCCATTTCGCGCTCCTCCATGAACTGGTTGGTATATAACCGGTAGTAATATCCCTTCTTCCGGATCAGCTGGTAGTGATTCCCTTCCTCCAGCACTTTCCCGTCCTTGATAACCAGGATGCGGTCTGCAGACCGGATGGTGGACAGACGGTGTGCGATGATAAAGCTGGTCCGGTTCTTCAATACTTTCCGGATGGCATCCTGGATGATCTGCTCTGTTTCGGTATCGATGGAAGAGGTGGCTTCGTCCAGTATGAAGATCCTGGGATTGGCAAGCACTGCTCTGGCAAAAGACACCAACTGCTTTTCCCCGGTTGAAAGCCTGTTCCCGCCTTCCCCCACTTCCGTGTCGAAGCCTTTCTCCAGCTTGCTGATAAACTCATATGCATTGACAAGCCTTGCGGCTTTTTCTATTTCCTCATCTGTAGCATCCAGCCTGCCGTAGCGTATGTTCTCCCGGATCGTCCCACTGAAAAGGTGCGGGTTCTGAAGCACATAGCCCAGGCTGCCGTGGAGCCAGGCCAGCGGCCTATCCTTGTAGTTGACGCCGTCAATCAGTATTTCCCCCGATACCGGCTCATAAAAACGGCATGCCAGATTCACAATGGTGGTCTTGCCGGATCCGGTCT
Source organism: Calditrichales bacterium MX18-03 (assembly GCA_021083345.1). Taxonomy (GTDB): domain Bacteria; phylum Bacillota; class Clostridia; order Lutisporales; family Lutisporaceae; genus JAJGRE01. The sequence continues at coordinate 1,094,339 of JAJGRE010000002.1, forward strand.
CTCCTACCAGCGCAATGGTCTCACCGGCTTTTACCTCCAGGCTGAAATCCTCCAGCACCTTCTCCCCGTCCTTATAGGAAAAGGACACGTTGCGGAAGCTGATATTGCCCTTGATATGGGGCCATCTATCCTGCCTGGGATTGAACATGTCGCCGTATTTCCAGACCACATCCACGGTGTCCGCGATGTCCGGTTGGGTCTCGATCATGGAAAGGATGCGCTCGGCAGATGCCTGAGCCGATTGAAGCTCCGCGATGATGCGTGCCAGTTCCCTCACCGGCTCAAAAAACTGGATGGTATAGCCGATGAAGAGCACCAGCGTACCAAAGCTGATGGTCTGAAGGTAAACGCCCCTTCCGCCGAACCAAAGCGCCAGGGCAGTACCGATGCTGCCCAGGGACAATACCACGGGCAGATAGATGGAGGAGTAGACAGCCGCCTTGACGGAATAGCCGTACATTTCACCGGTGATGGCACTGAATTCCCCCAGGTTGCTTTTTTCCAGCACTAGGGTCTTGCTGGTCTTGGCGCCGCTGATGCCTTCATTGAAGGCCCCAGTGATCCGCGAGTTGGTCTTTCTGACCTTTCGGTGGGCTTTCAGCATTTTTTGCTGAAAATACAGACTGATGACCACCAGCAGTGGTATCACCGACAGGCTCACCAGCGCCAGCTTCCAGTTGATAAACAGCATCACACCGGCGATTCCCGCCATCATGGTCAGGCCCCATACAAAGTCCACCAGACCCCAGGCCAGCGTGTCGCCAAGCCGCGTGATATCCGACGTCATCCTGGCCATCAGCCAGCCCACTGCCGTCTTGTCATAATAGGAGAAGGACAGCTCCTGAAGCCTTTGAAAGCCCTTCTTCCGGATATCGTAGACAACGCCCATGTCGATTTTGCCTGCGATGGCGATGAGCAGCCAGACATTGACGGTCTGGACTGCAATCAGTATGCCGTACATCAGCAGGAATCCGCTCAAGCCTTCTATATTGCCCGCAGCAACAAAACGGTCAATGGCGTATTTGGTCATCAGAGGAAAAATAACGTCAATACCCGCCACGCCGACCATGACAAAGCCCAGAAGAAGCATGAGCCTCCTATAGGGCTTGACATACTGCAGCAGCCGCCGCCATAGTCCGAAATCAAATTTTTTGCTGTATTCCTGTTCTTCTATTCCACTCATTGCTGTCACCCCTTTCTAAGACACGTTTTCCCCACGGTCCTGTTCCATTTCCATATCTGTTTCGACTTCCTTCTCCAACTCATTCTGTATCTGCCATATCCTCTGGTACAGACCGGCTTGGCTGACAAGCTCCCTGTGGCTCCCCTGCTGCACGATCTCCCCGTTTTCCAGCACCAGGATCACATCAGCTTCCGACAGCGTGGTGATCCTGTGCGAGATGATGAAGGTAGTGGCTTGCTTGTTCCTCTCCTTCAGCGCCTTTCTTATTGCTGTATCTGTCTCAGTGTCCACTGCGCTCAGAGAGTCATCAAATATGAGCACCGGACAGTCCTTGATCAGCGTTCTGGCTATAGCGACCCGCTGTTTTTGGCCCCCTGACAGGGTCACCCCTTTTTCACCTACCAGCGTCTCATAACCCTTTTCAAACCCCAATGCCACATCATGGATGGACGCAATGCGGGCTGCCGCAAAAATCTCTTCTTCCCCGGCCTGGGGCTTCGGCAGCCTGATATTCTCCTTGAGGGTCTTGGAAAACAGGAAAGGCTCCTGCAGTACGATCCCCACGTTCTGACGCAGCCACTTCTTATCAATATCCCGGACATCGGTGCCATCAATGGAAACGATGCCCGACTGGCAATCATACAGTCTGGCCAGCAGATGGACCAGTGTTGACTTTCCCGAACCGGTAGGTCCCAAAAGCGCTACCGTCTGGCCTGGTTTGGCCCTGAAGCTTATACTTCTTAAAACCTGCTTGCCCTCTTCATAAGCGAAACTGACATTCCTGAATTCGATATCCCCTTCTATCTGAGGTTTCAAGCCTTCCTGTTCCCCTGTTTCCAAAGGAACAGCCAGGATCTCCCCGATCCTTTCCAGCGAAACCACTGTTTTTCCCATTCCGGTAAGTATCCTTCCCATTTGTCGGATAGGCCACAAAAGCATGCCTTCATAAGTAGTGAAAACCACCAGGGTACCCAATGTGATCACTCCCGTTGTGGTCCAGTAAACCCCGAAAACCAGAACGGCACATACCTGCAGCATGCAAAGCAGGTCGGAAATGGACCAATAGGCGGCCAGCAGCAGAATCAGCCGATACGTCAGATCCCTGTACTCGGCATTCCGCTCTTCGAACTTGAGGATCTCATGCTGCTGCCTGGCAAAGGCCCGCACCACCCTGACACCTGTCAGGTTTTCCTGCAGTGTAGCGGACAACCTGCCTTCCGATTCATCAGAGGCCTTGAAGGCATTCTTCACCTTTAGAAAAAAGATGACTGCGAAACTGAATATCACAGGCACTACCGCCATGGCCACCATCGTCATCTTCAAATTCAGCGACAGCATGATGGAAAGTGCCAGGGTCAGCATAATGACGGCCCTGCCCACTTCGACCAGCTGCTCCGCCAGAAAGGCACGGATGGTATCCACGTCCGAGGTGCAGCGCTGAAGCAAATCACCGGTTTCGGCCTTTACATGGTAATCATAAGAAACGTTCTGCAAGTGATCGTACAGCTGCTCCCTGATCCGCTTTGCCGTAAATTCCGATGCTTCTGCGGACCATTTCCCCTTGAAGAAGGTGAACAAGCCTGCTGATAATGCCAAAAGCAGCAGAAGCGAACTGCAGGCCAAAAGGCGCCTGATCAGACCGCCTTCCCGGCTCAAACCCTCTGCCAGCCCCTGCAGCACAACCGGGAGCTGTGTATTCCCTCCGCCTATGACGGTGTCAATGGTATACCGGATTACCAGAGGAGAAAGAAATGAAAACAATGCAGCCAGACCGATGCTCATGACAGCACCGGTATAGCGCAGTCTGCTTCCCTTCATAAATCTCCATAAAAGCTTTAGCTTACCCAATGTTATCCCCTCTCTTCCAAATAGCGATTTGCAGCAAGAACAAAGATACAATAGAAAAGCCACAGCAGCAGTCGACTTGCGACTTACCCGCTATGGCTGAACATGCATGAATAAGGTCAGACCTGCATTCATGAAAATGAAAAAGCCATAGGCAATCGAAACACCGCCTATAGCTTTATGCTTGCTTGTCATTGCTGCAATCAATCAAACAAAAACGCAGGCCGTGCTGTTTTATAACCGTCAAATTGTGCTGTTCTGATTCCCATTCCAACGCTGTACATAACACGACCTCCTTTTCCGTAGGAATTATATTTACACCTCTTACATTATATTCCTGCTGTCTGGTTATTACAACAGAAACCTTCATATTGTAATATTCTTGTAATAAAAACTACATCTTGCATTCTACAACGCGTAAATCTCCTTGTATTTGTTCTCCAGGTAGTCGATCAGATACTGCGGGTTGATTTCCTCCCCGGTAACTGATTTCATGATCTCAGCAGGCTGCAGCAGCTTGCCATGTCGGTGGATTTTGTCCCCCAGCCACGCCTTTATACGCAGAAGCTCTCCCCGGCAAATCATTTCGTCCAGGTCGGGGAATTCCTTCCTGATGGCATTCTCGATCTGGGCGGCATAGATATTGCCTAGGGTATAGGACGGGAAGTAACCGAAAGCTCCGCCGGACCAATGTACATCCTGCAAAACACCCTTCTGGTTGTTGGGCGGTACCACGCCAAGGTAGGCCTGCATTTTTGCGTTCCATATCTCCGGCAGATCTGCCACCTGGATCTCTTGGTTGATCAGTGCTTTTTCTATCTCATACCGGACCATCACGTGAAGGTTGTAGGTTACCTCATCGGCTTCGACCCGGATCAGTGACGGCTCCACCTTATTGATGGCTCGGTAGAATGCTTCCAGGGATACCCCTTCGAACTGCTCAGGGAATATCTTTCGCAGTTCCTCATAATGGCACTTCCAGAAGGTGTAGCTTCTGCCGATCATGTTTTCCCAGAAGCGGGACTGAGACTCATGTACGCCCATGGAGGTACCGGTATGCAGCGGTGTTCCCCTGAGCTCCGGATCGATATTCTGCTCATAGAGCGCGTGACCACCTTCGTGAATGGAGCTGAAAAGCGCACTGCTGAACAGGTTGGGATAATAATGGGTCGTGATCCGCACATCTCCCGGTCCTATTTCTGTGGTGAAGGGATGCTCGCTCTCATCCAGCCTGCCGGCTTCGAAATCATAGCCCATCTTTTCCAGGATATACAGACCGAAGGCCTCTTGCTGCCTGGGATCAAAATACTTGGTAAAAATAGTGCTGTCGGGTGCATTCTCCGACCGGCTGATCTTGGCAACCAGCGGTACGATCCGCTCCTTCAGCTGAGCAAAAATCCGGTCCAGCTTTTCTACCGTCATACCGGGCTCATAAAAATCCAGAAGGGTATCGTATTTGTTGTCCTTGTAGCCCCAAAGCTCAACGAACTCAAGGTTGTACTTGACGATCCTTTCCAGATAGGGACGGAACAGCTGGAAATCATCCTTCTTTTTTGCTTCTTCCCATACCGATTCGGACTCGGAGGTCAGGATGACATATTCCTTATACATCTCAGGCGGTATCTTTTTACACTTGTCATATTCTTTCCTGCATTCCTTGACGGTTGCTTTCAAGACGGCATCCAGCCCGGCGTTGTTTTCCTCTTTCTCAAAGTAATCCAGGTATTCTCCCATCTCTTCCGAGGTGGAAAGCCCAAAGATCTCTGCCGAAAGCATGCCGATGACCTCCGACCTGCCGCCCACGCACTTCTTGGGCGCGCCGGTACGCAGATCCCAGAACAGCAAGGTCAATGCCTCGTTATAATACTTGATTTTTTTAATGAGCTCGTTAAAGCCTTTTATCGTTGTATCAAAATCCCCAATCAATCAGAACACCTCCAAAAAATATTGTCACAATTACATTTTATTACATATCCGCTTTCAAGTCAAAACATTATTTCATAAATATGAAATTTCACTTATGTAAAATAACCAGAAAAAAAGACGCAGCCCTCAGGCCGCATCTTTTACTATATTACTCCCGCTTTTAAAGCTCGTAGGCCGATTCCCCATGAAGGGTGCTGTCAAGACCCTTGATTTCTTCTTCCTCACTGACCCTGACAGGGCTGAACAGGTTGATGACCTTCAGAATCGCATAGGTCATGACGAAGGTGAAGACAACCGTTATCACAACGGCAAACACCTGAACGTTGAATTGATGCACATTGCCTTCCAGAAGCCCGCTGACACCATTGACCGATTTGCTGGCAAAAACGCCGACTAAAACAGATCCCAGTATTCCGCCTACTCCGTGGACACCCCAAACATCCAGCGCATCGTCCCATTCCAGCTTGATCCTGATTTGGACAGCTACATAGCACACAACCGCTGCCAGGAATCCGATCAATACTGCAGAAAAGGGATGTACAAAGCCTGCACAAGGCGTAATCGTCGCCAAACCGGCAACCGCCCCCGTCAATGCGCCTACCATGGACGGCTTCTTTTCACGGAGCCACGAAATGGCAAGCCAGGTAATCATGGCAATGGAGCCTGCAATATCGGTGTTGATAAACGCAACCGCAGCAATGTTATTGGCGGCCAGTGCGCTTCCGCCGTTAAACCCGAACCAGCCGAACCATAGAAGGCCGGTGCCCAGAGCAACGAAAGCGATATTGTGCGGGGCCAGACTTTCCCCCGGCAGCAGCTTGCGCTTGCCCACGAAGAAAACCGTTACCAGTGCTGCAATCCCTGCACTGACATGTACAACGATCCCGCCTGCAAAGTCTACGACCCCCAGCTTCTGCAGGAAGCCGCCGCCCCAGATCCAGTGGCAAAGCGGTGCATACACCAGAAGGCTCCATACAACCAGAAACTTCAGATAGCTTTTGAAATTGACCCTATCCGCAAATGCGCCGGTGATCAAGGCCGGTGTAATGATTGCAAACATCTGCTGATAACTGAAAAAGGTCAGAAAAGGAATGGTGGCGCCATAGCTGGGATTGGGCTCCATACCCACACCATTCAGAGCAAAGTATTGCATGTTTCCAAAAAGACCTGCCACATCTTTACCGAAGGCAAGGCTGAAGCCGCCAAAAAACCAGATGGCTGTGACGACACCCATGGATATGAAGCTTTGCATCATGATAGCCAGAACGTTTTTCTTGCGGACCAGGCCGCCGTAGAAGAACGCCAGGCCGGGCGTCATCAGGCAGACCAGTGCTGCACTGATCAGGACGAATGCGGTATCTCCTGCATTGATTTGAGTCATTTACGTTACGCCTCCTTAAATTTAGGAACAACTAGATCGTTCCTTTACAAGTTTGCTATGATTCCGATGCTATAGATTAGCAAACTCCATACCAACGGCTTCAAAACCCCCCACACCCTTCGGCAGAGCACTTGGCCCGCCGTTAACCCTTGTGGCGGCGAAAATAAAGAGACAACCCTGTCACATTGCGTCAGGTCTGTCTCAACTCATTCAATCTTCGATATTATATTTCGCTATTTTCCGGTGCAATGACCGCCGGCTGATCCCAAGCGCCTCTGCGGCTTTTGTCCTGTTCCCTCTGTACTCCTTCAACGCCTTGGTGATTGCTTCCTGCTCCGCACTGTCCAATGCATCATCCAGCTTTTCTCCCTGGGGGGCATAGGTTTTATCTTCTTTGTGCAGCTTGACGGATTCCAGGATGTAACCCGGCAAATCCTGAAGGTCGATGACATCTCCCGCAGTCACCACAACGCAGCGTTCAATGATGTTCTCCAATTCCCGGATATTCCCGGGCCAGTAGTAATTCATCAGCTCCTGCACGGCTTCTGATGTGATATGCTTTTTAGGTTTGCCTGATATGGATGCCGATCTCACCAGGAAGTGGTCGATCAGCAGTTTGATGTCTTCCCGCCGCTCCCGCAGCGGCGGCATGGTAATAGGAACAACATTGAGCCGGTAATAAAGATCCTCCCGCATCACCTTCCGGCGGACCATCTCTTCCAGATTCCGGTTGGTTGCCGCAATGATCCTGACATCCACCTTAATGGTCTTCAAGCCTCCCAGATGTTGAAACTCCTTTTCCTGCAGCACCCGAAGCAGCTTAACCTGTATCGAAGGCGGAATGTCGCCTATCTCATCCAAAAAGATGGAGCCCCCGTCTGCCAGCTCGAAACGGCCGGGCTTTCTGGCAGCGGCCCCGGTAAAGGCCCCTTTTTCATAACCGAAAAGCTCACTCTCCAATAAATTCTCCGGTATAGCTGCGCAGTTTACCTTGATAAAGGGCTTATCCCTCCTGGAGCTGAGGTTATGGATGGCTTGAGCTGCCAGTTCCTTTCCCGTTCCGGTCTCACCATATATCATAATGGTGGCGTGGCTGTCGGCCACCTGTTCGACCAGCTGCATCAGCGACTTCATTTTGCCGCTCCTGCAGATCAGGTAGTTCTCGATGGCCTTGCTCTCCCTGAGGATGCCCAGACTGGCAGGCTCAGCATCGTCACTGCTTTCCAGCAGGCATGCCACCGCATTCACAACGTCATCCAGGTTGAAGGGTTTGGTGATATAATCCCTGGCACCCATTTTCAATGCTTCTATGGCTGTTTCCAGGGTAGCAAAGGCGGTCATCATTACAACCTTGACGGTGGGGTCCGTTTCCTTAATTTTCTTCAATAGCTCAATACCGCTCATATCCGGCATCCGGATATCGGTAATCACCATATCCACCGCTTGCTGATCCAGTATCCTCAGAGCCTCCCAGCCATTGGACGCGGCATGGGCGTCATACCCTTTCTTGGCCAGCACCTTGACCAGCAGCCGCGATACATTCTCCTCATCATCCACTATCAAAACCGTATGCTTTGCCATTACATCACCACCTTGCATGTTTCATTATTCCTGCCAGGTCCGGCAGCCTCTTCTCCTAGGGGAAGCTTAACCGTGAAGCAGGTCCCGCTCCCCGGCGTGCTGTCAACCTCGATAAAGCCTCTATGGTTCTCGATGATCCTGGAGCTGATGGCCAACCCCAGTCCCGTCCCTTTTTGCTTTGTGGTATAGAAAGGTTCAAATATCCTGTCGCTGTCCTCCGGGTTGATACCGATGCCGCTGTCGCAGACCATGATTTCAATGAAATCGGCTCGCTCCCCATGGTGGGTGCTGACGCTGAGCATCCCTCCATCCGGCATGGCCTGCAGGGAATTGATGACAATATTGAGCAGGGCCTGCTCCACCTGTTCGGTATCCACAAGCACCGGAGGAAGCGGTTGAAGTGCAGCTGTCAATTGGACGGATGCTGCCTGCAGATCCTTTTCAACCAGCTGCAGCACCCGCTTCACCACCAGGTTTGCATCCACAAGCTCCACCTCTGGCTGCCCAGGCCTAGCGAAGCTCAAGAACCGGTCTATGATGCCATTGAGCCGGTCCACTTCCTGGATCACGCTGGAGATATCCGGATAAAGCTCGCTCTCCTGACCTATTTCCGACCGGATATATTGGGCATAGCCCTTGATGGAGGTCAGCGGATTGCGGATCTCATGGGCCATGCCGGCAGATAGGGCACCCAAAGCTGCCAGGTTGTTAGCCCTGACAACGCTCTCTTCCAGTCTGGCAGACTCTTCCGCGCTTCTGAACACGCCCACGACCCCGATGATTTTTCCATCTTCATTCTGATGAAAGGAAGTATTCAAGAGAATTGGGGTTTCCTTACCGGCGTTGTTCCGGAGATGAAGGAGCTTCTTCAGATACACGGAACCGTTCACCAGACTATCTTGCATCAACTCCAGAACGGTCAGCAGGTTATCCGGCAGGCTATCCTGGGTGTTCCTTCCCAAGGCTTCGTTTTGCTGTATTCCCACCAGTTCTTCCGCCGTACTGTTGAAAGCGGTTATTTTCCCGGTACTGTCCAATGCAACTATGGCACTGGGTACATTGTTCAGGAATTTGTCCGCATATTGGCGGATCTCTGCCAGAGATGCAGCTTCCCCAGACAGCTCCAGCACCTGCCGCATCATGGATTTCAGAGTGGAGAGCAGCGTATTGAAAGATTGTGCGAGACTACCGATCTCATCCGCGCTTTGTATTGAGATATCCTGGCTGATGTCGCCTTCCGCAATGCTCTTGGTATCTTCAACCAGCTGACGGATCGGTTTGGTCAGAATCCTCGACATGACGACGGCTAAGACGTAGGCAATGGCAATGGAGACCAGGATCACCAGCAGCGTATAGTTTCTTAATGTATATACCGCTTCAAAAGCCTCGTCAATCGGCTCCTCAACGATCAGATACCAGCTGCCCGCCTGCGTCCTGTCTTTTTTCAACCCGTGATAAGCCGATATCATGCTGACATTATTCTGCTTGATATAAAACAAGCCTTTACGGCTGCCATGTAGGGCAGGCTCGGGAACAACCGTTTTCAGCGGATGAAAGACGGCCGCCCCGCCTTGCTCCAGCAGATACGCGTAGCCGGATGGGCTTGGTTTGACATCCCTTACGATGTCTTCGATGGCATTGAAGTTCATCCGCTCTACCACTGCGCCCGTTATCTTCCCGCCGGCATTGATGATGGGCGCTGCAAAATATACTTTGTAAGCCTGATCCGCCTCGTCAAATATGAAGTCGGATATAAAGGTTTCTCCCTCAAACACTTTAGGCAGCCATGACCGATAAGCGCCATCCCCCTTCATGTCTCCGGACAGGCTTGTGATGGTGCCGGTTGAATCGGTGGTAAAAATATAATCATAGGTCTTATACGCATTCCGGACACTTTCGAAATACTCGGATTTCAAACGCAGGTCCATATCCTCGTTCTTGAGGAGCGGCGATTGCGCCATAACCAGTATATCGCCGTAGCGCTCGAAAAGAAACCGCTCTATTTTATTGGCTGTTTCCTGTGACAAGGTAGCCAGCTGGTCTTCCTTTGAAGCACCGATCGCTGTTTCGATGTTCCGGAAAAAAAGCAGGCTTACCGCCAACAGCAGTGCTGTGGCAAGGATGATAAAGAAAAGCATTAGTTTGTATTGGATGGAGAGGTGTTTTATCCCCAGCATTATTTTCACCAGCTTGCTTTATGATGTTTGTACAACTAATATCATATCATTTATTTAGCCTATCCGCTATCGACAATACGGCTCACAGGGGTTGAATCAAGCAGTTGTCAAACCTGCATGTTTTCGTTAGAATAGTAGTACCGGAACAAACGATGGGGGGGAGCTCAAATCAATAGCGGCAAATATCTTGATTGGATTAGAGAAAAGAAGCCCAGATTTTCCAGCATCTATGCCAATTTTTTTCTTGCTCTGGCGTTGCTGATGTTTCTCGCCATACTGGTCGTCGGTTTTACATCCTACAGCATATCCCATTCAGCTTTAACGACGCAGATCAGTGAAGAAAAGCTGAATACACTGACGCAGACGAGAAATAATGCGGACAGCATTTTGAAGGAGATTGAAAAAACATTCATCAAAGAATCGGTTAATCCTAGATTGCTGAAATTCGCTTCAGCACCCTTTGGCGAAGATCATAGCCAGTTGAAGCAGACCATAAAAGAGCTTGTCAATATCAAGAATGCCAGCAAGCTGATATATTCAGTCTACGTCTATCTGCCCGAGCAGAATCTGATTATAACAACGGAGGACGGCTTTTGGGCTATTGATGCGTTCTATGATGTTTCCTGGCTAGATGCAATGAGTCAGGACCATGCAGGAAACTGGACTACGTCGAGAAGCTTAACCACTTTCTGGGGAGAAACGGTGAATGTCGCCACCTATATAACGCGGGTTCCTTTCCAGGAGTATATGGATAAAAGCAGCAACCTGCTTATTGTCAATATTTACGAGAAAGAATTGTTGAAACTGATAGAGGGGCACAGTGTCCCCGATCCGGGGTCCTCCTGCATTATTGACGAAGAAGGCCGGGTTGTCGCACACCGCGACAAGGCACTGTTGGGGAAACAGCTGGATTATGACCGATCCGTCATGGATCAGATCCTGGGGCAGAAAAGTACTGCTTTTTATTTCGAAACCCCTCAGGGCAGCTTTCTTGCTTCCAATGTCCGATCGGATTACAACAGATGGAATTATTTGAGCATCATACCTGAAAGACAGATTATCCGCCCTATTGTTTACCTGCGCCTGATCAGTATAGCCGTCGCTATAATCTGCATCATTCTGGGACTGATTGCGGCTTATATTATTTCCACAAAGATATATAAGCCTATTTCCGACACGATTTCATCTGCAAAAATATACGGAGCAGAGGTGGATGCCGCCATCGGCGAGCAGGATACCAAGGACGAGATGGCATTCCTCAGCGCCACCATTAAACAGATTGTTGAGAAGAATAAGAACCTGACACATACCATGCAGAAAAACGAAGGGGTCATGAAGGAACGCTTTATTATGGACCTGCTCCTTTCTCCCTCAATGGATGAGATACAGCTTGAAAGCAAGCTCAGCCTATTCAGTATTTCCTTTCCCCACAAAAACTACTATATATTGGTGATCCTGCTGGACAAATTCAATACAGTTGCCAGGCTTTACAGTGATAAGGAACGCGCTTTGATGTACCTGGGAATCAAGAATATCTCAGAAGAGACTCTCAATGACCATGCAAATGGTATCCTGGTGCAGACCGAAAAGGATAAATTTGCCGCCCTAGTCAATTGCAGCAGCCCTTTTAGTACCGTAAGAAGCATGGCCGATAAAATCAGGGAGAAGGTCCAGGCGCTTATGGGTTTTACCGTTACCATCGGCATCAGCTCCGACTTCAACAGTCTGAATGAAACCAGCCTGATGTACGGCGAGGCCTCCGATCATGCCAGGTCCCGCATTGTCTTGGGAGGGAATCGGGTTATCTCGGATCAGGATGTTTCCCGAAGCGGAACCGGTATATATTCAGGATCATCTTTAAGAGAGGATCAGATTATCACCTATATCAGGCAGGGAAATGTACAGGAAGCCATCCGTCATATTCAGAAAGCGATTTATCTCATCCAGAAGGAGCCCGGGTATCCGCAGGAGGAAATCCACCAATTCTTTTACTCTATACTCTATGGTTCCATCAAAGCAGTCAATGAAAACGGCTGGTCCATCAGTGACATTTTTAGCGGCAGCTGCGATCTGTACAGGGATCTGATGGAGCATGACACCCTTTCGGATATTTTTGACTGGTTATGCAGCATATTGGTGCGCATGTCCTCCTTTATCGCTGAGAAAAAAGAAAGTAAGAATTGTTCTTTGATTGAATCGATCTTGAAGTATATGCACGAGAATTATCATAAGGATATCAGCCTGAATGCCATGGCGGAATATGTCTCTCTTAGCACGCCTTATTTATCCAAGCTCTTTAAAAGCGAAACCGGAGAAAACTTTCTGGAATACCTGACAAAAATCCGGATCGATAAATCAAAGGAGCTGCTTATGGATCAAAGCGATAAGATAGCAGCCATTGCAGAAAAGGTCAACTTTGGAAATGTACAGAATTTCATCCGGATATTCAAGAAGTATGAGGGCATGACACCGGGGCAGTTCAGAGAAATGAAAATTAAGGAAAGCTTGGCACAGCAGGATGGAAAACGATAGAGGAGGGAATGAAGCAGTTGAAAAGAATCCATATTTTGATCCTTGTACTGACATTCGTTATGATACTGTCCTCCGGCTGCACCAACAAGGTTGCCGATGAAGATAAAAATGATGCCAGGCAGCTGCCCGCAGGCGGAAAAGAGGTGGTCATTGGCGTGTCGGTACTGGACCTTGCAAACCCTTATTATGTTCAGCTTTTGAACGGGATCAGACAGGGAGCGGCGACAAGGAATGCAAGACTGATGATAGACGATCCCAAGTCCGATGTAAACAGGCAGATCCAAGCAGTTGAAGAGTTCATAGCTGCCGGAGTGGATGCCATCATCATTGCCGCTTTGGACCAGAATGCACTGGAGGATGTCCTGAAAAAGGCAAAGGACCATGATATAAAAATTGTAGCGCAGTCAACTAAAGTGGATAACTGCGATATCTTCGTCTCCTTCGATGAATGGGACATGGGCTACACCATAGGGCAGGTGGCTGGCCGCTGGATCAGGGACAAGTTGGGCGGTCAGAGCCAGGTGGCCATACTGAATTATCCGAGGATCGCTCAAATTGCCAAGCGGGAAAAAGGAATCCGGGATGGAATTTCTGAATATGCACCGAAGGCAGCTATCGCAGCGGTGGCATCATCTGCCAATCCCGAAGAGGGTGAAGCCGCTACCTTGCAGATCTTGAAGCAGAATCCCGAGATAAAAGTTGTAGTGGGCATTAATGACGGCGGTGCACTAGGTGCCCTGGCCGCCTTTGAAAAAATGGGAAAAACCGCAGACGATGTTTTTATCGGCGGAATCGACGCCACCCCGGAGGCTATCAGCCGGATCAAGTCAGACTCCCTCTACCGGGCCACCGTCGATATCAATCCTTTTTACAACGGTATTCTGGACGTGGATTTTGCTGTCAAGCTCATCAAAGGTCAGATTGTTCCCGATGCCCATAGTGAAAACGCCGTGCTGGTGACAAAAGAGAATGTCCATATGTATTGATTCTACAGACAAGTAATTTCTATATGGAATAGAAATTACTTTTTTTTGCCTTTTTACCGTTATCATTTTTTAATCTTGTGATTGAATTTTAACCAATCCTCTTGCAAACACAAAACTGAACCATAAGGTTAAAAACTTGATATTTTCTTTATTTGCCCCGGGCCATACAATGGGATTCAAGGCAGTGCATGCATTGCCAATATATTTGGGAGGGGAAAAAGTTATGTCGAAAAAAAACTTATGTCTCGTGGTCCTTTTGTTGTTTGTTCTTTCCATCGCAGCAGGCTGTGCGCCTAAAGCTTCATCAGCCGCATCAACGGAAACAGCAGCTCCGGCGGCTGAAAAGAAAATCAAGGCGGCCTATGTCGTCATGGACCTGGCCAACCCATTCTTCGTTCAAGTCGCTGACGGCTTCAAGGAGCAGGGCGAAAAACTGGGTATGGAAGTAACGGTAGTGGACGGAAAAATGGATGCCATGACACAGGTCAGCGCCATTGAGAACTTCATTGCACAGAAGGTGGATGTCATAGCCTGCTCGCCGGTGGATTCAAAAGCCATAGAACCTTTGGTAAAAAAGGCCCATGACGCGGGAATCAAATTCGTCTGTGCCGCTCAAGATGTGGCGGGTTACGACGCCTTTATCTCAATACCGGAGCTGGAATATGGACTGGCAGGCGGCCGTATGGCAGGCGAATGGATGAAAGCGCATTACCAGGGTCCGGTTGAAGTGGCCATACTTGATCTTCCCGAACTAAAGCAGATTATTGACAGGGCGAAAGGACTTGAACAGGGCATTTTGGAAAAATATCCTGAAGCAAAGGTCGTTGCCTATCAATCCGCATCAACACCGGAAACGGGAATGAAAGCAGCTGAAACCATTCTTCAAGCTCATCCCAATGTCAAGGTTATCTCAGCCATTAATGATGCAGGTGCACTTGGTGCCGCTGAGGTCGTAAAGAGCATGGGCAAGGCGGAAGGCTTCAGCGTCTTCGGGCTTGATGCCACCCCTGAGGCATTAGCCAAGATCAAAGAAGGCGGCGTCTACAAGGGCACAGTCGATATCAACCCCAAAGGGATCGGCGGAATGGTGGCCGACACGGCAGGAAAGCTTGGAAAAGGTGAAGCCTTGGCAAGCAAGGAACTCGTCATACCTATGACACCGGTCACCCAATAGCATCTGAAACAATTCGGGAACCTGCAGGCACTGCTTGCGGGTTCCCATAATGATACTTCTCCCTGGAAGGAGGAAACTATGAAAGAAATAGTATTGGCGTTAAAAGGGATCACAAAGATTTACCCCGGTGTCAAGGCCTTGGATGATGTCTCACTGACCTTTGAAAAAGGTGAAATACATGCCATCGTAGGCGAGAACGGTGCAGGAAAATCAACGCTGATCAAGACGATTACCGGTGCCATTGCGCCCACCGCGGGGACTATTGCATTCGGTGGCAAGGAATATCAGAAGCTGGATCCCATTGAAGCCATCCGGGTGGGAATCGGCGCTGTCTATCAGGAGTTCAACCTTATTCCGTATCTCAGCGTTGCGGAAAATATTTTTTTTGGAAGGGAACTGCGGCAGGGAGCCTTTACCGATATGAAAGCCATGTGTGCTGAAACGGAGCAAATATTGAACGAACTGGGTGTACGGATCGATCCCAGAGCCAGGGTAAAGGATCTAAGCGTAGCCTGCCAGCAGATTGTTGAAATTGCCAAATCTGTATCAAAGGAAGTAAAGGTTCTGATACTGGATGAACCTTCTGCGCCTTTGACAAACAGCGAGACTCAATCCATGTTCAGGATTATCAAAAAACTAAAGGCCAAAGGTGTGACCATCATATATATTTCCCACCGGCTTGAAGAAATCTTTGAGCTCTCCGACAGGGTCACCGTCATGCGTGACAGCAAGAAAATCCTTACCCTGGATACAGGTGAAACCGACAGAAAGTCTCTGATCAGTCATATGGTCGGACGAAGCTTGAGTGATGATTATCCCAGGAACGAGAGTGACTGCTGCGAGACGACGCTGCAAGCAAGGGGCTTGAACACAGCCTATGTCAATAATATTACCTTCGATTTAAGGCAGGGAGAGATTCTAGGCTTTGCAGGGCTGGTGGGCGCAGGGCGGACGGAAGTGGCGAGAGCCATATTTGGTGCCGATGCTGTCACCTCCGGTGAAATCCTCCTTTTTGGAAAACCCGTTAGAATAAAATCACCTGCGGATGCCATCAAGAACAAAATGGGGTTGATTCCGGAAGACCGTAAAAGCCATGGTGTCCTTTTGTCCCTGGCCATACGGAACAATATCACCTTCAGCAGCCTGAAGCATATTTCAAGATACGGTTATCTGAATAAAAAGAAAGAAGACGCGGTTGTTCATACACTCAAGGAAAATCTGAGGATAAAAGCGCCCTCCGTGAACCAACAAGTAAAAAACCTGAGCGGAGGCAATCAGCAGAAGGTTGTTCTCGCAAAGTGGCTTGCAACCAACTGTGATATCCTTATTTTCGATGAACCGACCCGTGGCATTGATATAGGCGCAAAACAGGAAATCTATAAGCTGATGCGTCAGCTGGCGGAAAGCGGAAAGTCCATCATCATGATATCCTCAGAAATGCCCGAGCTATTGGGAATGTCAGACCGGATCATTGTCATGCATGAAGGGCGTATCGTCGGAGAACTCAAAAAAGAAGAGGCCACTCAAGAACGAATACTTGAAATGGCGTCTGGAGAAGCGGGAGGATGCGGTTGTAATGCGAATTAGAGAACTGTTCTCAAAATATGGAATATACATGGTACTATTATTGATGGTGGTTTTTTTCAGTGTGCTGTCAGAAGCTTTTTTGACACCGGATAACCTGTTCAACATCCTCAGGCAGGTTGCTGTCGTCGGCACTGCCGCCGTAGGCATGACCTTTGTCATGCTGACTGGCGGCATCGATTTGTCTGTGGGCTCCATTATCGGCGTTACAGGCATCCTGACAGCATCCCTGATGGTCATGGGTGTACCGGCGGTCATCGCCGTGCTGATTGCACTAATAGCCGGTGTGCTGATGGGTCTGCTCAACGCTTTTATCATCAACGAATTCAATGTCCCGCCATTGATCGTCACACTCGGTATGATGACGACCCTCAGAGGTATTGCTTACCTTGTCACAGGCGGCATGCCGGTGTTCGGTTTTCCGGAGTCCTTTACCATACTGGGGCAAGGCTACTTGGGCATCATCCCCATTCCTGTCATCATCATGGGGCTGGCCTTTTTGGCGGGCTATATCCTCTTGGACAAATTCACCATCGGGCGGCATATTTATGGTGTCGGCGGCAACGAAGAGGCTTCAAGGCTTTCCGGTGTAAATGTCAAAAAGATCAAGTATTTTGTCTACTCCGTCAGCGGGCTGCTTTGCGGTATCGCAGGCGTCGTACTGCTGTCCAGAACCAATAGCGGGCAGCCTAAAGCAGGCACCTCTTATGAAATGGATATTATTACGGCTGTTGTTCTGGGAGGTGTCAGCATCAAGGGCGGTGAAGGAAAGATCACCGGTGTTATAGCAGGCGTATTGATTATGGGGATCCTCTCAAACGGCATGATCATAACCAATGTGGGGGATTATGCACAGCGCATCGTTCAGGGCCTGGTGCTGATTCTGGCCGTCGCGTTTGACTGTTACAATCAAAGCAGGAAAGCTTCTGCCGGCACTCTGATAAGAGAAAACAAAGCTGCCGCCCTCAATGAAAACAGTTGATTTTTTATAAAGTGAGGTTTTATAATGTCTGACAACGTTAAAGCACCCAATGGATGGAATCTGGAGCTTGCCTCAAAGCCCGACTTTGAGCAGGCCATGAAAAGAATATATGCCTGGTATGAAGGTGAGATCATTGATCGCGCACCGGTACGGTTCACCAGCCACAATGCAGAGTACGGCAGCATCCATGACAAGTCCAGGTGGAAGAACTTAAAGGAATGGTGGTTCGATACGGAATACCACGTCGAGCACTATATCCAATCTCTGGCCGGCAAGAAATTTCTGGGAGAGACTTTTCCCGTATATTGGCCCAATCTGGGTCCCAATGTATTTGCCGCCTTCTATGGCAGTCCCCTGAAATTCGGCGAAGTTACCTCATGGGCGGAGCCATGTGTTCACGATTACTCGCAGTTAAGCGCATTGAATCTGGATATGAATAATGAATACTTCCTCAAGCTGGACGAGATGACCCGGTATGCGCTGGAAAGATGTGAGGGGAAATTCATGGTGGGTTACACAGACCTGCATCCGGGGCTGGATTGCGCCGCAGCTTGGCGAGACACGCAAAGCCTGTGTTTTGACTTCTATGATGAACCTGATGCGCTGAAAGAGATCATCAGGCTGGCAGAAAAGGACTTCCAGCAGGTTTATGACCACTTTGACGCAATGCTGAAGGAGAAAAGGCAGCTTTCCGTAAGCTGGATGAACATCCCTTCCTTCGAAAAACTGCATATACCCAGTTGTGATTTTTCCGCCATGATATCCCGAAATCAATTTGATGAATTCTATCTGCCGGTTCTGCAGGAGGAAGTAAAGCCCATGACGCACAACATCTTCCATCTGGACGGCAAGGGTGTGGCAAATCATATCGACAGCATCCTGGAGGTGCCTGAAATAACGGCAATCCAGTGGGTACAGGGTCTTGGGAAGGACGCACCCATTATGCAGTGGGTCCCCCTCATAAAAAAGATACAGGCAGCCGGAAAGTCCATCGTGATAGACCTTGACAAGGCTGAGTTGGAGGAATTTATATCGCTGACGGAGCCTCATGGCCTGATGCTATGCATCGACTCCAGGGATGAGGAAGAGCAGAAGGAAATATTGAAACGGGTTGAAAAATGGTAGCCGGGGAACAAAATGATTTGATATGAAGGAAAGGGTTTTGTATAGATGAATAGCAGGGACCGTGTTTTAAGGACACTGGCACATCAGGCATCGGACATCATCCCATATCAGCTGGACCTTACCGAAGAGGTACATGCCAGACTTGCTGCGTATTTCAAGGACAACGCATTTCTTGCCAAGACAGGCTCCCATCTGGCCCAGCGGAGAAATGAGAGCTTTACCAGGGTTACGGACAACCAATTCAAAGACATGTTCGGTGTCGTTTGGAGCAGGGAACAGAAGGGCGATTTCGGCATCATCAGGGATTATATCCTGAAGGATACTGAATTCGGCAATTATACCTTTCCGGTTCCCGATGAAAAACTGATCCGTGACAAATGCCGGCAGCTGCAGTCAGAAAACGAACGGTTCAGAATGTACATTATTGGGTTTTCGCTTTTTGAGAGAGCCTGGACGCTGCGTTCCATGCCCGAATTGCTGATTGACTTTATGATGAATAAGGACTTTGCCAATGAACTGCTGGATCGGATTGTGGAATATAATCTTGCCGTGGTGGATATTGTCTCCGAATATGATATTGACTGTGTATTCTGGGGAGATGATTGGGGTCAGCAGCATGGCCTCATCATGGGGCCACAGCTCTGGAGGGAATTCATCAAGCCGAGACTGAAAAAGATGTATGACAGGGTGAAGGAAAAACGCATGTTCATAGCACAGCATTCCTGTGGTGATATCAGCAGCATTTTCCCCGACCTTGTTGAATTGGGCCTGGATATTTACAATACCTTTCAGCCTGAAATCTACGACATAGAAGAGATGAAAAAACTTTATGGAGATCAGATCACCTTTTATGGAGGCATCAGCACACAGCAGCTTCTTCCTAACGGCACACCCCGGGAGGTAAAGTCTGAAATGAGAAGAATCATGTCAATCCTAGGCAAAAATGGCGGGTATATAGTGGCACCCACCCATGCCATGCCGGATGATGTCCCTACAGAAAACATCCTCGCTTTTCTCGATGTTGTCCAAAATCAAGAAGGCATCTGAAGCCAGAAACTGCCAAAGCCGGCTAAAGCTTTGGCAGTTGAATTTTATACCAAGGCTATTCCCTTCACTCCTCCAGCAGCCGCTTTTCTCCTTCCAGCGCTTGGATGGGCTTGATATTCTGGCTTACTTCCACTGTACCCAGGTAATTTCCATCCTTATCACGGACGGCAAAGTACCTTATGTAAACAAACATCCCCTGCATCTGAATCCAGAAGTCGGCATGGTCCCGTTTGCCGGAAACAAAATCCTCCACGATCTTTTCCACAATGTGCACACTTGTCGGTGGATGGCAGTGGGTGACTTTCCGCCCGATGATGGTCTTGGGTCTGGCAAAAATCCGCTCCTTACCTGCTGAGAAGTATTTGACAGTACCGTCTTTATCCACAAAGGTAATATCGATGGGCAGGGTATTGAAGATGCCGTTGATCTCTTCCAGTGTCAGTATTCCGGTCTCAAATTTCAGATAACCTGCGGGAGAGACAGCTGCCGCCTGCTCCTTTTCCGTCTTTCCAACCGCTTGTTTTGGCTGCCATTGGTTTCCGGGATCTACAAGGCAGAAGCCGATCTCGTCGCTGTGGGCCATGATCTCTCCCCATTCGTCCTCCGTCAGGGTCTCCAGACACATGGGGAACAGGATGTTTTCTTCCTTATAGATCATCTCTTTGACTATTGTGACGGTCTCATTGACTGCAGCAATCAGCGCATCGGCCTTCCCTGCATCCAGAGCCGCTTCCTTGCCGAGGCCGATTGCTTCCTTCAGCTTCTTTCTGACATCATCATCCTTTCCCCACATCACCGTAGGCGGTGCCGTGATGCCGTACTTTTCAAGGTAGGGGAACAACAGGTTCTCTTTCCTGCTGTAATGCTTATCCAGATCCATCAGCAGGTTGAGCCCCTCTCTGAGTCTGGACAGCGCATCAGCATCCTTGCTGCTCTGATAGGCTTCCCAAGCCTGTATGATCTGTTGCTCCATATGCTGTTCCAGAGCACGGTTTTCCAGACGGAAGGTATGGACAGGATGACCCGGTACCGTCTCATCCTGTACCATCTCGTCCAGGGAGTCCTTGAACATGGCGGCATGAACATCGCACAGCCGCTTGATTTCTTCCGCCGGCATCCCTTCATTGATGAGACTTTGCTCCATTTCGGCAATTTCGGTAGGGGATACGTCCTTGACGACTTCTACGAAGCGGTTTTTGACGTCCTGAGGATCAGCTCCGTTATGCAGTTCTTGAATCAGTTCTTTCAGAACCTTCTGCCGGTATTCTCTATTGTTGATGATTTCACTCATTTCATCCGCCTCCTTTTTTATCACTATCTCCCTATTATTCCATGCTTCAATGATTTTAACCGTTAGCAGAGCCCCCTAGCCCTACTTCATCTCAAAGCTGCAGGTGACAACCGCAGTTATCTCTTTCTCCAGCGTGCTGGTATCGTTGATGCCGTAGTCCGCCACCTCGGTGGAGTAAAGGGGCGTTATCTGGAAAACACCCATTTTTGCAGATCTTAAGGCACCGATGCTGCTGCCTGTATTCTCGGCAATCTGCTCAGCACGGTTTTTTGCATCCTTGGTGGCTTCGGCCAGCATGCTGACCTTCAGGTCTGCAATCTTGGTGTAAAAATACTGAGGCTGAAAGGACTGGAATTCCACGTCTTCATTGATCAACTCTGTTGCTTCCCTGGAAATTTTGGCCACCTTTTCCACATCGGCGGAGCTGACTTCCACCCGCTGGTCCAGCCTATAGCCCAGAACTTTGTTGGTATACTGTCCGTTATAGTTGACCTCATAGATCGTATTGGTATAGATGGATGAAAAAACCAGATCCTTCTCTTCAAGTCCTTTGGCTATCAGGTATCTTTTCACCTTCTCATGGCTTTCCTTCAAGCGGGTGTAAGCTTCCGACATCTCCGGAGACTGGCTGGAGAAGTTTCCCTGCCAGGTTATAAGATCGGACTTGATCTGCTGCTTGGCAGAGCCCGTTACGGTAATGGACCTGTTCCCCTTGATTTCGACAAGGCCATTGGTTACGATCAGGGTTGAGGCCACAAGCCCCAGCGCCAATATCAGAGCCACCGCCACCATTGCAAGGTTTTTGCTTTGCTCTTGATTCATTCCTTAACCCCCTTAATTTTTGTCTATTCTACAATATTCTGCATTTCCCGGGAAATAATCCGCTGTACGCCGGCTTTCTCCCTTTTTTTGCACAATTCTCCCAGGATTTACGCTTTTTCTATCCGGACGCTGCTGCCGCTGTTTTCCACCGGCGGTACGCCGACGATCAACCGCCGGGCCATCCTGTTTTTTAGTTCCGGTACATGGCTGATCAAGCCTATCACCCTTCTCATGGTACTGAGCCGTTCCAAAGCATCCACTACCGCATCCAGCAAATTGCTGTCCAGTGTGCCGAAGCCTTCATCCAGGAAGAAAAACTCCAAGGGGCTCTGTCCTTTGAGCTGTATCTGTGAGGATAGAGCCAGTGCCAGGGATAAGGAGGTCAGGAAGGTCTCTCCCCCAGACAGGGTCGTTACCAGCCTGTGTACGCCGCCATTGGCATTGTCCCGGACCACAAAACCGTTTTCGGTATCCAGCTCCAGCGCGTACCGGTGCTTGGTCAGCGTCCCCAGCGTATCCGATGCTTCCTTGGCAATATACCGGAGACGCTCCTCGGAGATAAAATCGATAAAGCTGTTGCCCTTTAGGAGCTTCTGGATCTGAAGCAGCAGCTGCTCCTTGTGCTGGTAACGCTTCAGCTCCTTATCCAGACTCTTCCAGGTTTCATATTTCGACTTCAACGTACTGTAATTGTTCTTGGCGCTTTCAAAACGGGCTATGCTGCAATCACGCGCTTCAGTGCTGCAGACAAATGTTGTGCTGATGTCCTCCCACTGCTCAGGGGTTATCCGTCTGTCTCCAAGCTTGAGCTCCAGAACGGACTTCTGCGCTTCCAGCTTCCTTTTTCCATTTTCATAGGCTTCAATGGATGACCGCAGCATTTCCGTCGCTTCAGCGTCAAGCAGCGCTTTCCCGGCCTCCTCAGCTGTGCTGAAGCCTCTGTCGCTCAGTGCTTTCTCCAGCAGGTCGGTTTCCGATGCCAGACTCTTCCGGTAGATATCCCGCTGCCCCTCCAATACGCTGTGCCGGACTACAGCTGCATCATACAGCGCTTTTGCTTTCTCAAGCACCTGAAGTGCATCCTGTTCCTGCCGCGTCAGCTCCTTTACAGCCTTCTCCGCAGCATCCAGTTCCGCATCCAGCTCTTTTCCCTGCAACAGCGCTTCCAGCTTGCTTTTCAGGCCGTCCTGCTGCTCCCTGAGGCTGCGCCCTTCAGCATCCACATCAGCCAGCTCCCTGGCCAGCGCCTGCTCGTCTGAGGTCAACTTTTCCAGTGCCTGCCGATGCGCTGCGGCTTTCCCCTCCAGCGAAGCCAGCAAGCGCTGCAGCTCTTCATATTGCTGGTCATTTTCCCTTAGCCTGTCAATTTCAGAACGGACATCCCGGATTCCAAGGCTTATAGTAAAACCACGGTAAACCTCAAGTTTTTCCTGATAATCCGCCTCTGCTGCCTGCAGCGCCTTTTCCGACTGCTGCAGATAGTGCCTGCCGGCTTCCAGCGCCGAGTGCCTGGCACTTATCTCAACCTGCTGCGCTGTCCAGCCGCCTTCCAGCTGCTTCAAGGCATCATCCAACGCCTCCTGCTTCCGCTCCCATGCCTCATTCTCCTTCAGCTTTTCCTGGATCAGCGACCTGACTGCCGCCAGCGCTTCTTCTCCCTGCTGCATTGTCAGCATGCGGTAGTTTTCGGGAAGCTTTTCTCTTTCATCGGCCTGTTCTGCTTTTCTTTTTTTGATATCCTCAGCCAGTCCTTCCAGCTGCCTCGACAGATGAAGCTGCTGCTCCTGCAGCCTTATGGCTTCACCCTCACCGGCCCTGTTTTCCTGCTCCAGCTGCTGAAGCCGGCTTTGAAGCAAATCCAGGCTTTCGTCCAGCTGCGCTGCGTCGTGTCCGCCCTCGCCGGCTGCAGGAGCAGGATGACTGGCAGAACCGCACACCGGACAAGGTATCCCTTCAGTCAGTTCTTGCGCCAACAGATATGCTGCATGCTTGCTGTAGCACTTCTTCTCTTCCCCGATCCGGGCTTGAAGCGACTCCATCTCTCTATACTGCTGGCTGCGGGAAAGCTGTACCTCTTCCAGCCTGCTCACGACCTGCTGCCGCACAGTCTTTAGTTCTTCCTCATTTTGAAGGAGCCGCTCAATCTCTTTTTCCTGGACTTTGAGTGTATCTAGAATAGATTTTATGTAATAAAAGCGCGTTTCCTCTGCCGATAGCTGTGCGGGGTCGGCGGGCTTTCCCGCCTGGTGCTTTCTTTTCTCTTCCTTTGCCCCGTTCAGCTGCCGGAGCAGTAATTGCCCCTTATGTTCACACTGCTCCACTTCCTGTACTAAGGCCGTTGTTTTATCCTTTTGTTCCTGCCGCTGGCCTTCGCAGGCTGATTTATTCTTTTCGGCATGCCTCAGGGCTTCTTCGTGCTCGATTCCTTGCTGAAGCCTGCTCCGATATCCGGGATCTGTCTTCATGCTGTCCATGCGGCTCCTGCAGCTTTGAATCTCCGAGTCCACCCTTTCGGCTTCTCCCTTTTCTGCAGCAGCATTGATTTTCTTTTCATCTATGCCCTTTTTCAGCCGCATGTAGGTTTGCCGCAGCGCTTCAAGCTTTTTCCCGATATCCTCCGCTTCACGCCTGGTACTCCGGGCATCCTGCAGCCGGGCCCTATAGGCCAGCAGGCTGGGAACCCGTTCCTTTGACAGGCTGCTCTTTGCGGTATGGTCTGCCTGAGCCAGGTCAAGATCCGTTCTGAACCGCTCCTTGGCATCACAGAGCTCTATAAGCTCCGCTTCTGCAGCCTTTAGGCGCTCCTCCGCTTTCCCATAACCTTCAATACGCTCTGCCAGTCCTTCTGCCTGCAATGCCCGCTCATAGGTGCGCTTCCATTGATCATATTCCTCCGCCTTTAAGAGGTGTCGGCTCTCCACTTCCTTTATAACTGCCAGTTCGCCCTGTATATCCCATATTTCCTTGGCTTTCCGGTAGGTTTTTTCAGTATCCCGCAGGCTGATGTCGACTTTTTGGCGAAAGTCCCGGGCCGCTTCCAGCTCTTCTCCCGCTTCTTTCAATACCGTTTCCGAGGCATCCCCCAGAACCGCCATGGCACCTTGTATCCCCGCCAGCCTGCGCCTTTCCCCGGCCAGCTTTCTGGCTACCTTTTCCGTTAGGCCCCTGCCATAGTCCTCCAGATAAAAAATGCGCTCCAGCATCTTGGTTTTCTCCGCTTTGGGGGAAAGCAGGAATTCCTGAAACTTATTCTGCGGCAGCACCACCGACCGGGTAAAGTCGTCGAAGCTCAAGCCCAGCAGCCCTATAACGGCATCGTTTACCTCTCCCTGCTTGTCTGCCAGTACAACGCCGCCTTCTGCATTCAGCTCCAGCAGCCTTGACAGCTTGGCCTCCACGCCGTTTTCCGAGTCCTTCTTCCGCCTGTATACCCGTTCCACTCTATAAGTCTTCCTGGCCTGCCCCTTAGCCAGGTCAAAGGTAAAAGCGACACGCATGGCCTGCAGATCGGTATTGATAATCCCCTGGGTGCCGCGGTTGGCTCTTTGGACGTTTCCGTAGAGCGCCAGGGTTATGGCATCCAGTATGGTGGACTTGCCGCTGCCGGTGGGGCCGAATATGCCGAAAAGCCCTGTTTCGGACAGCTTGTCAAAATCGATGGACTGCAGCGCCTTAAAACTCTGAAGCCCTTCAATATCAAGATACCTGGGTCTCAATTCCATCACCTCCGGACAGCGTATCCAGAAGCCCCATATCCAGAGCTTCTTCCGCTTCTTCATTCAGGACATCCAGAAAAGCTTCCAGGAGTTCATCTGCTGCTTCCATGCCCATCCTATACTTATAGAAATCCTTGAACAGTGTTTCCACCGTCTTTCCTTCCCTGCCTTCATAAGTCAAGGCGGTCTCATCTTCCTGCCGTAGCCTTGGACGTATGTTGATGATCCCGGGATGCAGCTCACGCAGCTGCTTCTGGTCCTCTGCCGTCAAAACCCGGTCGGTATGGATCTCAAGATCCACCCAGGCATTGCTGTCCCTTCCTTCACGGCACCAGCCCAAGGCCTCTTCGGTCCCGTTCTGCGCCACCCACTGCTTCAGGGGCTTTCCTGAGTTGAGGTAAATCTCCTTAACCGCTGCATCATTACCCGGTTCGGCATCAACAACAAATACCAGCTTACTGTAATCTGTTTCGGAAAAGCTGTAGGCCAGAGGGGAACCGGAGTAATACGCAGGTGCAGGTGCGCTCTTGACACGCTGCGGCCGGTGCAGGTGCCCCAGGGCGATATAATGGGCATTGCCAGGCAGAGCAGCGGGGTCTACTATCAGCGCACCGCCCAACTGCCTTTCGGAATCGGAGGTTCTCCCATCCCGAAGGTATAGGTGGCTGACGATCAGGTTGACGCTGTCCTGTCTGAAGTGCCGGCTCAAGCTGCAGAGAAGGCTGCCGATCCTGTCGGAATAGGCTTGCTGGAGGGCGGCTTCATCGGCATCCGCCGAGAGCAGCTCCTCAAGCCTGGATTCCGAAGGGTAAGGCAGCGTGATGACCACGGCTGGGTGGGGGCAGCCGGCAACCTGCAGCTCCAGCCACCCATTCCCCGAATCAACGATTCGGGTCCCCACTTCCGCAGTGGGATAAAGACCGGCATCGCTGCCCGGATAGCCAAGCAAGATGATGCCGTTCTTGTAGGCCAGAGGGCTGGCCGCGCACAGCCGGTCCGGGCTGTCGTGGTTGCCTGCGATGACCACTACTGCTCTCTGCCCCTTTCTGCTGAGGCGGTCTACGGCGTCATAGAACAGCTCCTCCGCGGCAGAGGAAGGGGTGTAGGTATCGAAAACGTCTCCGGCAATCAATACCAGGTCGATTTTTTCCCTGTCTGCTATTTGACACACTTCATCGATAAATGCCTTTTGCTCATTGATCCGGCTGATATTTTCAAGGGTCTTGCCAAGATGCCAGTCCGATGTATGCAATATTCTCATCCTGCGTTCCTCCCTGTCCTTCTTAAGCGCAATGCCATACTTTACATAATTGTGTAGTATCTTCATTGTATCGGATTTGCTGCCGGATTTCAATTTGCCTTTATTCCTATTTTTTACATTCCATGCGGTTGCGCCATTCCTTATTGGCTGCGAAATTGTATATAAAGGCAGGCATTCCAGGGCTGACAAAAACATTATCCTGCGGGTGCCGCGACGGGTTCTCCAGTTCATTGCACAATGCAGAAAGCGCCTTTATGACAGGCTGCTTCATCCAAAGGTACAGAAGGTTGTCCTGCTTCTTCATGAATTCTCCTGCGCCTATGCCTAATCCGTACTGCCAATTCAAGCCCGCTCTGCGGCAGAAATGTGCCAGGATTTTCAGGGCATGCCGATTATTTCTACTCTCGATAAAGCCGCTGTTGACAATGGCATATACTTGCGGCAGGCTATCTCTTTTTCTATTTTCATTGTCTGTTAACAGATAGGCTTCCAGCTTTCCCAAAAAATCCAGCATGATCCCCGGCGGACTGTCCTGATAGAGTGGAAAAGCAAATACAATGCGATCCATCATCGCTATGCTTTCAAATGCGCTTTGGTACTCACCGGATTTTAAAAGGTCGGAAATATAAATAATAACGGCTTCGGTTTTTTTATCGTTCAGAAAAGCCACTGTTCTTTCAATCAAATAGCTCGAACCGCTGTTTTTCCCTCGCGGGCTTCCATTGACAAAGCATATTTTACTCATTCTATACAGTCACCTCCTCCATTCCCATTAACTTCAGTACCTGACCGGTGATGTTGATAATCTCATCCTTTCCCCTGCATAGGTATACCTTTGCGCTTTCCTTCTGGAAGTTAACGGCATTGGCTTTTGCCAAAGCTGCGAAGGTCTGCGCTTCAGCTTCTGATGTATCGCCGCCATATCCCACAACCACCAGTTGGGGGTATTGGTCATACCTGGCCTTATGGCGTGTTCTGTTCCGATATCTGATCAAGAAAGGAAGGTTGTTGGGTGTGATCCTGTCCAGTACATGCTTTATGACAGTACTGTAGCATCCGAATTTCACAGGTGAAAGCACAATTGCAAACTCATTTTCCGTATAGCAATCACTGATCTGCTTTCCAACATCCCCGATTATGCATTTTCCGTTTGTTTTTATCCAGCAGCTGAAGCACCCAAGGCAGTTTCGGATATCTCCACTTCTGATGCCGAAATGCCGGGCTTCGACCTTGCTTCTCCCGATCAGGTCGAGCAGTCCCTCTTTCAAGCTTTTACCAAGCTCACTTTCATCAGATTCGTCTGTTAGAAGCAATACCTGCATTTTTTTCCCTCCCGATTTCCATGCTTTTACAATACGCTTTAACCCCATTATATAGCTAAGTTTTCATCCGGTATATAACCAAACCCTACTTATATAAATAGCCCAAAAACAAAAACTCACCCTAATGGGTGAGTTCACGAGCCTGTGGACTCCATTCAATCGATGCTTATTCCAATGTCCCAAAGGTCTTCAAAGGCCATACGCGGAAAACAGCCTTTCCATCCAGGTAATTCCTGTCGATAAAGCCTACCGACTCAAAGCGGCTGTCCCTGCTGTTGGGCCGGTTGTCTCCCATGACCATGTATTGTCCCGACGGTATCGTGGTCTTGCTGAAACCAAAGTCCGGTGTCGGAGCAGTGGTATAATCCGGGTCCAACACTTTTCCGTTTATGTACACCTTGTTATTCTTGATCTCGACAGTCTCTCCCGGAAGCCCTATGACCCGCTTGATCAGGTTCAGGTGCTCCAGCTTATCCTGCTTGTTGTTGATGACAACGATATCGCCCCGCTGGGGACTTCCGACCAGATAGTTGAGCCTGGATATGATCAGGATCTGTCCCTGGTGCAGCGTCGGTTCCATCGAAACGCTCATGGCGTACGCCGTCCTGAAAACAAAAGTCCTTAATATCAAAGCCAGCACCACAGCCAGCAAAATCGTCTTAACCCATGATATGATTTCTTTTTGTGTTTCCTGTTTCATTTCTTCAGCATACCTCCAACCCTCATTATTCAAAAGGGACATTCCTTAACGTAACAGGAATACCTCCTGCCAGAGGAAGGTGTGTCCCTTTACATTATACTATTTATCGGGTTCGGTGGCAATTGAATCTGTATATGGGCATCAATCGGCGTCTTTCCCGTTTTTGTCATCCCTATTCGGCTGTTGGTGCTTGTCCTGCTTTTGATTGCCCTGCTTGTCATCCTTCCGGTTGCTTCCGGTTTCCAAGTCATCGCTCCTGTCGTCATTGTCCTTGCCGTTATCATCCTTGTCGTCATTGTCCTTGCCGTTATCATCCTTGTCGTCATCGTCGCCGCTGCCATTACCTCTTCCCGGCTTTTCGTTTTGGTTGTCGCCGTTCTGCATGTCCGGCAGGCCTTTTTCTCCTGAGTTCCTGTTATCCGGCTCGGGCTTCACGGCAGGCTTGGGGTCAGCCGGCCTCATGGTCTCCATAGCCTTCTGCCCCTGCTGCCGGGTTGCTTTCTTGTCTTCTGCCCCATTGTTATTCTTATTGTTGTTCTTATTGTTGTTCTTGTTCTCCTGGCTGCGCTTCTCCTGTTCTTTCGAGCGCTTTTCCATTTCTTCCTTCCGTTTTTCCTGCTCTTCCCTGCGCTTTTGCTGCTCCTCTTTTCGCTTCTCTTCTGCTGCCTTGCGCTTGCGCTCTTGTTCTTCCAGCTTTTTCTTCTGTTCTTCTTTTTTGAGTTCCTTCAGAAGCTGCATGGTCTCTTTCACCGACAGGTCCTTCACCGACTCCGGCTTGACCTGCGGATCCAATTTATTGATCTTATCCACCAGGACTTTTTTGCCCGGTGAGGTTTTCTGCTCCAGCGCCTTTTTGTAATTCTCAATACTGGTCTCCGCAATAACCGTATCCGGTTTTCCCTGTACCTTGGCAAGCTCTGTGCTGACTGCCTGGCTTACTTCCTTTTTCAGCTTTTCCTGGTGTACCTGGTCCTTCGCCGTTACGACGATCACAACACCCGGTGCCGCTTCTTCCTTCATGTAGCCTTGCGCAGCCGCTTCACGCAGGATGGCTGCCACAGCCTCCGATCCATCCTTGTTCTTTAAGCTGACAGTGGTTTTCACCAGCTCTGCCCCGTCCTCCGACAAAGGCTGCACTGCAATAACCTTTTCAAAGCGGTTAAGAGACAGACCGATGCTTGGGTTTACATCCACGCTGATATAGCTGTATGGCGTGTAATAGGCATAAACGCCGGTGGTAAGCATCACTGCAATCATGAGGCAGGCTGCCAGTGCAGCCGCCCTTCTGTAATGCTTGAAGGCATTCCTGGGGCTGATTTCAATTTCATCTCCAATGCCGATATTGGCTTTCGCCCTGACCTTTATAAAATCCCCGGCATCCGTTATGACGATCATATACTTTTTATTGGTTTCCGCTACGATTGCTTTCACTTGCCCCACCCCCAATCGATGAACTCTCTGATGCAGTAATAGTCTCCTGTCAGTATGATCACTGCAGCTATTACATAATTTCGAGACCGCTCAATTGTTTTTCGGGGTAGTTTGGTGCCCAGTTCAATTTCAGCAATGGGAAGATACATTTTGTCCTTCAGCTTCCTTACCAGCTCCTGGTTTTCAATAACAAACTTGACGATTTCCAGGTAGCTTTTTTTTGTTGCCAGGTGTTTGGGCGAGCTTTTTGCAATCGCTTCAAAATCCAACTCCCACTTTGAGAGCTCATTTTTCAGCTGCAGCAGCTCCTGGCGCCTCAGCTGGTTGATCTCCTGCTGGTGGTATTTGCTTTGCGCTTCCTCTGCTGTTATAATATAATCATAAACCTCATCCGTCTCACCCTCTTGGGGCACATAGTCGTTAAGATAAGTGACATTGGCGTGCTTCTTTTCTTTGCGGTAATAGTCGATCAGACGCCTTTTGATGACGGCCTGGGCAAAGCCGAGAAAATTGCCCTTCTTCTGATCATAATGCATGACGGCTTCGTCAAAAGCCATCAAACCGATGCTTAACTCATCATCCCGGCCATAATTGACATATTTGCCCGTACACCGTTCCACTGCAGCCGCAATAAAAGGCTTATACTCCTCTATGAAGCGGTTCTTCTGCTCCGGGTCATATTTTATTTTCATCACCTTTTCATTGAGGGATTCTGAAAACATAAGCCCACCTCGAAAA
This sequence comes from Calditrichales bacterium MX18-03, assembly GCA_021083345.1. GTDB lineage: Bacteria > Bacillota > Clostridia > Lutisporales > Lutisporaceae > JAJGRE01. Next base: position 1,125,143 of record JAJGRE010000002.1, read on the forward strand.
TGAAAATTATTCTGCACTTTACAGATATTACACCCAAAAACGGTCTTCTGTCTACGAATACTATGATAATTCCCTGAATATCCGCTTTATTTCATTATACATGATAAAAAAAAGCAATATAAGCGTCAGAAAATGGTAAGCTTGTCCTATTTTATGCTACACGCTGGGAGGTATGCACTATGGCAGTAAAGAATTGTCCGGTTTGCGGAAGGATATTCAATGATATGGGCGTAAACGAAGTGTGCGTGGACTGTTACGCAGAGAATGAGGCCGTCTTCAGAACAGTCCGGGATTATCTTTATGACAATCCCAACCAGAACATCGTCCAGGTATCGGAAGCCACCGGCGTATCTATAGAAAAAATCAAGCTTTTCCTGCGCAGTGAACGCCTGATCGCCGTCAACAACCACAGTACCGCTTTGCTGGGCTGCCAGCGCTGCAGCAAGCCCATCCAGAATGGCATGTACTGCGACGACTGCCGCCGTGAGATCGACGCGGAAGGGCGCAGGCAGCTGAACACAGCCGCCAACAGCTCCAATAGGAGTTCCAGAATGCATACGCGCCAGACCGGCAGAAGATAAAGAAAACAGGGAACACTTTGATGTGCTCCCTGTTTTCTTTATCTATTAAATCTTAATTTTCTGTTCCGAAGGGCTAAGCTCATCGATTCTGGCCGGCGATCTTCTCGCCAAGGGGTTTGAACTGTCCGTCCATGACCTGGAAAATGTTTTTCAGGCTTTCCTCGGCGGGCAGGAAATCCTTATTCTTGTGTATGATATAGTTATGGTCCGCATCATCCGTTATGTTCTGTCTGCCTTATTTTTTATATTTTGTCGAAATACGCCACATGCCACTGTTTTGCTTATCAATAGGAGAGAATTTCTCCGTTCCAGAAAAGGTAAATGTATTTTTCCTTGACCGGCTTTCCGGTGATCTGCTTCAAAGCTGCTGCATAATACCCGATCTGTTTGTCATACCGCGCCTTAATCTGATCGGCTTCCCCTTGAGGGACATAGTCCGTCTTATAATCCACCAGCACCAGTCCGTCCCCTTCATCAAAATAGCAATCGATGACACCCTGCAGGAGGAGTGTTTCCTCTGCATAACGGGCGGCAGGAAGCTCCGGATACAGCTCTGTGGTTCTCAGTTCTACATTGAAGGGTGCCTCCCTGTACAACTTCTCAGCCGTTTTCATTCTTCTGCCCAACGGCGTCCCGAAGAAGCGCAGGATCTTCTTCATGTCCACTGTCTCAGCCTGGGTTGCTGTCAGCAGCTCCATTTGCGTCATGTTTTCAACCTGAGCCCGAATATGGGCTTCAGTATCCGATGACAAGAAATCCAGGTGCTGCATGACAAAATGCATGACCGTACCCTTTTCTGCGGCAGACAAGCCCTTATCCACCTCCAGGTACCGGGGCTTCTTCAAAAAAGACACGGCTGCCGGCGGAGGATTATCCTCATCCAAATCCTCAAAAAGGCGTTTGAGTTCGGTTACCGTCAGTTTTGCAGGCAGCGTCTCGGCATGCCGGTAAGGATACTCCCAGGTTAATTTTTCCGCTATCGCCTTTTGCAGTAAGGATGCGGCGTCCTTTTCGGCTCCCATCAGCTCGTCTGTCAGTACTGCCTGCTCTGCGGCAGCTTCCAGCTCAGTCAGTTCCTTGATGAAATCCGGCAAGGCAGCTTCTTCCTCAGCCGGACTCTGTATGAGCTGTTCCCTGTTCCATACCCGGATATCCCAGCGGGACCGGTTATTTATAGCGCCATACCCGCCTTCCAATCCCAGCCGCTTAGCCAGTTCGCCATCCTGGTGCCGGATTAGCGACATGGCCAGCCAGTCCAGGAAACTGCTGCCCCGAAGCACCTCATGAGGCTTCAGCTTTTCATCCTGTGACTGCATGCAGCCGCTCCATTTGGCAGCCGCTTTCTCCATGTCCTTGACGCTGCCGGTCAGTATCAGCTTTTCCTTAGCCCTGGTAAAGGCAACGTAGAGGATGCGCATTTCCTCCGACAGGCTTTCCAGCCGGATCTTGTACCGCAGGGCTTGCTTATGTGGCGTAGGATAGGCGATCCTTCTCCTGTAGTCCACAAAATCCGGACCGAAGCCCAGCTCCTGATGCAGCAGGATCGCCTTGCTGGTATCCATCAGATTGAAGCTTTTCCCGGTACCGCATACAAAGACCACCGGGAACTCCAGGCCTTTGCTCTTGTGGATGCTCATGATCCGTACCACATCATCCTTTTCTCCCAGCATCTTGGCGCTTCCCAGGTCGCCGCTGCTGCTCTTCAGCTTGTCAATAAAGCTGATGAAGCTGAAAAGCCCTTTGAGACTGGTCTCCTCAAAGCGGCGCGCCCGGTCGAAAAGCAGCCTGAGGTTGGCCTGGCGCAGCAGCCCTCCCGGCATCGCGCCCACAAAGCCGTAATAGCCTGTATCGGTATAGAGGTACCACAGCAGTTCATCAGTGGACATATGGGCTGCCTTAAGACGCCATTCCTCCAGCCGTTTCAGGAAAGCAGCTGCTTTGAGGCCTGCAGCCGACTGCTGCTCCGCTGCCTTTTTCAATGCAGCGTAATAGAGCAGCTTCCGGTCCTCCAAGCGGATATCTATAAGCTCCTCCGGCATAAAGCCGCCGATGGGCGAGCGCAAAACGGAAAGCAGCGGAATATCCTGCATGGGATTGTCGATGATCTGCAGCAAGGACAGGATGGTCATGACCTCCACCGTTTTGAAATACCCGCTCCCTACATCGCTGTACACCGGAATGCCCCTCATGCTCAGTTCCTCAGTAAAGACCTCAGTCCAATTCTTCGTGGCCCGCATCAGAATAACGATGTCCTTGTAGCTGGCGGGCCTGTATTTCCCTGCGTCCCTGTCAAATACATAAAGGGGTTTGCCGTCGTCGCCGCCCTCCGTCAGGCTCTTGATCCGTTCTGCCGCCAGAATGGCTTCCGAGCGTATGTTGTCCGGCTTATCCCCTTCTTCGAGGGGCAGTCCGGCCACCCCTTCCGCCGGCTCTTCGCCGTTTTCGGCAGCTGCCGTATCCTCTTCGCCTGCCGCCCCTTCGTCGCCTGCTTCCTTCATATCGATGATATGCAGCTCCACAGCGCCGCCCACCGTTATCCCTTCATCCTCCGGCTCATCGAACCGGGCACCGGGAAACAGTGCCTCTTCCTCATTGTACTCAATTTCACCGATGCCCTCCGACATCAACTGGGTAAAGAGGTCATTAACCGCATTTATGATATTCTCCCGACTTCGGAAATTTTTGTACAGTTTTATTATTCTATATAAACCTGCAGCCTCGGGCGAATAGGTCTTGGATTTCTGGATAAACAGCTCCGGCTTTGCCTGCCTAAACCGGTAAATGCTCTGTTTGACGTCTCCGACCATGAAAAGGTTGGGCCTGCCCTCCTCCTTGCGGGACAAAAGGTTCAGGATCACTTCCTGGATCATGTTGCTGTCCTGGTATTCATCAATATAGATTTCCTCATAACGCTGCCGCAGCTCCAGTGCCGCATCGGTGGCCGATACACCGTTCTCCCCCGTTTGCTCCAGGATCTCCAGGCAGTAATGCTCCAGATCGTTAAAATCCACCAGCCCTTTTGTCTTCTTCTTAGCCGTATAGCGCTGCCCCAGTTCCCATACCATGTTGCAAAGATACTGCATCATGGGATGAAGCTCCGACATCTCCTTCCCCATTTCTGCTGCATCTGCATGGGCCAGCTCGCCTTTAATCCGATCCAGCTTCTTTTTGACCTCATTCCTGATCTCCCTGACCAGTTCCTGGCTTACAGGATCAGCATCCTTACCGCACCTGGGCAGCCTGTCAAAATGCAGCGCCTCAAAGCCCTGACACAAAGCCCGCCAGCCGCCGGCCTCTTTATTGCAGAGCATCATAAGCTCCTGCAGCATACTCAACTCGTTCCGGTAGTTTGGCAGGTAGCTTTCCAGACCCGGTGCCTTTTTCAGCACCATCACCGCTTTTTCCATCCTGTCGGCCAGCCCGGAAAGCTCGGTCCGGATACTGCCTTTCAGGATCTCTCCCCACGGTGTTCCATCAAAGCCTTGCTCTGCCGTCCATTTGAAGGCATCCGCCGCAGCCTGCAGCCAGGCATCGGGATGGGGGTGGCTCCGAACAAAGTCATATATAGTCAGGACGGTATCCAGAAGCCTCTGATCATCCTTGCTTCCGCTGTAGCATTCCACTAGCTTCAGGAATGCTTCATCCAACGCTTCGGATTCATACCGCTCCTCAAACAACTCCTCCGCCGCTTCCAGCTTCAACAGCACCGATTCGGTCTCATCGGCAATCCGGAAGCCCGGGTCCAAGTCAATGCGGTGGAAGTAGCCCCTGATCACCTCCAGACAGAAGGAATGGATGGTGGTGATCTGCGTTCTTCCCAGCAGCACCAGCTGCCTGTGAAGCTGCTGGACCTGCCTGTCATCCTGGCTGCCGCCTGCTTTACCCTGGGATGCCGCAGCCTCCAGAAGCTTATTCAGCGCAGCTCCGATCCTCTCCCGCATTTCTGCTGCTGCGGCATTGGTAAAGGTGACAATGAGCAGCCTGTCGATATCTACCGGCTGCTGTGGCTGCGTGATCCGACGGATGATCCGTTCCACCAGGACGGCGGTTTTTCCTGCACCCGCCGCAGCTGCCACCAGAAGGCTGCAGCCGCTTTCGGTGATGGCACGCAGCTGTTCCGGGGTCCATCGGTCATTATTCAGCATTTTGTCCAACTGCTTCGCCTCCTTCCTCGGCCTTCCCGATTTCTTCCCAGACCGCATCATCCTTGCGGTCGCTCTGTATACGGTAGCGGTTCCCCCGCACGGCTGCATCAAACTGGCATACCGAGCCGAAGCTGCAGTAGCTGCAGGAGGTGGTGCGTTTACGACGGTAAGGACTTATGGCGATATTGCCCTTGTACATTTCCTCTCCGAATTTGACCATCAGCTTCCTGACATGACGCTTCAGCTGTTCAAACTGTTCAAGGGTAACGGCAGCAGAGGATTTTCCCAGAACATCTCCCTTATTGAGCCTGACCGGCAATATCGCCGACTCCCCGTCTATCTGACCGTCCATTTCCTTCACCAGCTTGACATCGGCCAGCAGCAGCCCCTTCATCTTCAGTTCTTTCATAATGGCCTTTTCTATGGCCTCGTCAGTAAGACCGCGGCCCCCGGCCACGATGGGATCGTCCAGCCGGAAGTAAAGCATGCCCGCCGGCAGCACCGGTCCCCCTTCCCTGGCTTGCAGGTTCCTTCCGACAGCATCCAGATAGGCCACCAGCTGTATCTGCAGTCCGTAATACACGTCCGACAGCTTGAATTGCTTGCTGCCGGATTTGTAGTCTATGATTCTCAGATAGGTTCCCGATTCGGTTTTCAAGGTGTCCAGCCGGTCTACCCGGCCGTTCAGCACCAAGTTATCCCCTGTGGGCAGTTCAATGACGATGGACGGCATTTCTTCACCGATCCCGAAGGCCAGCTCATGGCCAAGGGGTTCAAAGGAACCTCTCCGGATATGCTCGGCAATCAGCCAGACCGACCGGGTCAATACTCTTTTCAGCCGCTCTGCCAGGTACCGGTAGCGCCCCGAGTTGGAAAACACGTTTCCTTTCAATTGGTTCAGGAGCTCATCCACAATTTCCGATACTTTTTCGGCGCACCACTGCCGTTCCAGCTGGCGCCATTTTCTTCCGCTTTTTCCGACTGTTTCCGCAAAGCGGTCCAGAACCAGATGCAGGAATGAGCCGAGATCCGGTGCAGTAAGCTTCAGAACTTTGCGTTCCCTGGCATTAAGCCCATACTGGACATAGTAGGAAAAGGGGCAGGAAGCAAAACGTTCCAGCCTGGAAACGCTGGTATAGATGCTATTGCCGTATAGCTTCCGGACCCTTTGTTCGTCAAGGGGTTCCACCTGGTTGCTGTACCGGAAGCCTGACAGGACCTGCCTGCATTGCTCCCGCCATTCCGTATTTCCGATGAACCAGCCATAGGTCTCTCGCCAGACCTCGCTGATTTTGCCTTCCTTTGCCTCACGTCCCAGAGAGGTTACCATTCTGTTGAAGGTGGGCGCCGGCGTGGTGATCCACTCCAGTTCGTTTTCCCGGGCATTGCCTTCCATCAGGCCACCGCTGACGGCAAGCCCCGGAAAAAGCCTCTTTAGCCTGGATACCACCATGGATGGCCTCAGGGCCTTGCCCTCGTTATCCGATACGGCATAGCTCAGATAAAGGTATGACGACGGTGTCGTCAAGGCCGTGTAGACAAGGTGCTGCTGCTCGAAGGTCCTCTCCCTGGTGTCCTGAGCCAATTCCACACCTCTGGCCCTCAGCACCGAGCGGTCCAGATCGCTCAGTATGCCGTCATCCTTGAAGGGTGTGGGGAAGCAGCCGTCATTGACGCCCAGGATCAGCAGTGCTTTGACCTCATGGCTTTTTGACCTTTCTATGCTGCCCACCAGCACCTGCTCCAGAGACGGCGGTATGAGGCCCAGCTTGCATTCTCCCAAGCCCAGAGACAGAAGCTCCAGAAATTTGTCCGGCGATATGACCGCCTCTCCGACAACCTCCGCCACCTGGTCGAAAAGCCCCATCACCATGCGCCAGATCTGCCCGTACTCCATCGCCAACCCTAACTCGCCTTTTTCTGTAAACAGACCGGTCAGCATTTCCATCCGCTGAGGTATATTCAGCTCGCATAAGAAATCATACAGCAGAGTTGCATAGCTTTTTCCGGTTCCCCGCCTGCCCAGGCCCTGGTGCAAGCGCAGCAGCGGACCTGTGACGCGTCCCCGGATCGCATTGACCCGGTCCAAAAGCCCGGGATCCTCGTCTGCTCCATGTTCCCATGGACCTTCCTGCTTCCAACGGTATCCCTTGATGCCATATGCCAGAACATAGTTCTCGATGCAGTCCACATCATCCCTTTCAATGCCTGTCAGCCCGGTTTTCAGGTATCTGAAAACCGCCTCATAGGACCAGTTGGCTGCCTGGATCTGAAGTGCCGAAAGCAGCAGCAGGATGAGGGGGTGTCCGTTGATGTCCCTTTTCCTGTCGATGAAGCATGGAATGCCGAATTCCTTGAATATGGCCTTTACAAACCCTTCATAAAGCGGCAGGTTACCCGTTACCACCGCCATATCGCGGTAACGCAGGCCTCTTTCCCGGCAGAGTCGGACAATTTCGACTGCGGCATTCTCTACTTCCTCATAAATATTTGCAGCAGCAAAAATACGGATATCCTCTACTGCATCCCGGTATATGCCGCCTGTGTATGCGTAAAGGTTCTTCTCCAGATAACCTAATGCTCCACTGCCGCCTGGTCCGCGCACAAAGCGGGTATATCCCAGCGTCCCTGCTGCAACAGGGGTATCCGCCGATACCCCGGCATCTTTCGCCAGATGCTTGAGCTTGGCAGCAGCCGCTCTGGCAGGGCCAAAGGGATCCCCTGCCTGACAGGGTGCCTCATCTTCCAGATAATCGGTACACAGGGCGATATTGACCCTGGCTGCCGTTTTCAGCAGCTTTTCGATAACCGTGTATTCCTGGGGTGTAAAACCCGAAAATTCATCCATCCAGATCTCAGCGCCCTCGAACAAGCGGCAGACATCAAGCTTCTGCGCAAGCAGCGTCAAAATGTCATCCCCGTCGAAGCAGCCACTGAGCATCGCTTTTTCAAAAGCATCATAGATCAGGGCAATATCATGCAGTTTTTCCGCAAGCTGGCCTTCAGCTTCCCGGCTTAGGTCCGCAAGCTGCCCGGGGCTTACCTGGTACCGCTTCAGCTCGCTGATGGTGCCGCACAGTGTATTGACAAAGCCTTTCTGTCCTGCCGCTCCAGCATATACCTTGAGCTTTTCCCTCAGCATATCCATGGCTCTATATACCAGAATGCACTTCCCCGCAGCGCCCAGAGGTTTTCTGGTGATGCCGCCTGCTTCGCTGAAAACCCGGTATGTCATCCGCCTGAAGCTTAATACCTCCGCACCGTTCAAGCCGCCGGCCCCCAAAGTCCTGACAAGGCTTTGCTCCGCCTGCAGCGAAAACTGCTCAGGCACAATCAGGATCTGCTTCCTTCCAGGCTCCTTTTGCAGCCCTTCAAGCATACCCGCCAGACAAAACCGGCTTTTTCCGCTGCCGGCCCTTCCATATATCAATCTCAAGCCCATACCGCTTACCGCCTCCCATGGTGCCAGGCACCCCGTTCTACTGGTGTTGCTCACTATGTTCCATCTCTATTATTGCCATAAATGACGGATTGCTGCCATGCATGCCCGCATTTGGCAATATAGTATTATTATATCAGAACTATCAGCATATTTCTTTGGGGGAATTTTCCACAAAAGAATGAATCGGATTTTGCATAAACCTTATTTTTTTCTCTTGCTATTATATAAACATATTGTTATAATGTTTATATAATAGCAAACGATATCCAATTATGTTTATACGAAGGAGTGTTATAATGGAAGTCAAGACGTTTAATAACCTGACAGAAGAGGAGAAACAGCAGCTGTTCCATTTCATCAACGATACGCGGATAGCCAACAACTTCGATTGCTTTGAGGCCATGTGCGGTTTTTTTGATAGTACGATCATGGATAACGGCTGTAGTCACTTTTCGCTGTGGGACCGGCATGAGCTTACTGCCTCCTTGGGTGTTATTTCCAAGGATGCAGCGCTTCGGAATGAAATATTCATAGTGGCGGTTCAGTGCAGGGAAGAGTATACCAACATGCTTACGGTCTTACTGGATCGCGCTTTTCAGTACTGCTCAGCCTATCCCAATGCAAGATACTTGCTGGGTGTCAGCGCATGCCGCCCGCATCTCGAGCCGGCTGTGAGGCAATACGGCTTCACGCAGGTGTATCAGCTTCTGGTGCTGGATTATCAAGGGCAGCCGGTACATCTTCCGGAGCAAGACAACCGCCGTTTCCTGCCTTTAAGCAGTGAAAACAAGAAGGATTTTCAGCAGGTGCACAATGATGCTTTTCTGCATTCACCCAACGGCGGCTTGATGGACGAGGAAGAACTGGATGAGACGCTGGCGGATTATGCCGACACACCGGAGCTGGCGGGCGTTTATTATCCGGATGGCAAAGCGGCGGGCATGTATATGCTGAAGCTGAAGGGCAACATCGGTTGGATCGACACCATCGGCGTTGATCCGAAGTTCCAGGGGAAAGGCCTCGGCAAAATGCTTCTGCAAAAATCTATCAGCCTGCTTCAGCAGCAGGCCGGGACGGACCATGTCAAATTGACCGTTATGAGTTCAAATGACAACGCAGTAGGGCTTTATCTCCGAAACGGCTTCGTTTTGGAAAAAGTCGAGTCGACCTGGTTTGAGCGCAGAGCTTAAGTGCCAGGCACTTAAAAACCCAAAATAGCCGCGCCAATGGCACCGGCAAACTGGGAATCCGCGTGACAACTTACCTGCCTCTTCAGCTTTTTGCTAAGAATCTCCCTGACCATCCCGTTTTGAGAAACGCCGCCGGTGAAGAGCACCTGGTCCTTAATACTTATCCGGCTGGCAATATGCATAATCTTGTTGGAAATGGAGTAAAGAATGCCACTGGCCACGGTTTCCTTCGAAATACCCTGAGCCAACAGGCTTATGATCTCACTTTCGGCAAATACCGCGCACATACTGCTAATAGACCTGGGTTCGGCTCCGGCAGCCAGCTCTTCCAGCCGGTCTACCTCCGTCCCCAGTACATTGGCCATGACCTGCAGGAACCGGCCGGTGCCGGCCGCACACTTATCGTTCATCATAAATTCCTGCACACTGCCCTTTTCATCAATGGCGATCACCTTGCTGTCCTGTCCGCCCACATCAATGATGGTCCGGGTCCTTCCGTCCAGATAAACCGCACCCCTGGCATGGCAGGTTATTTCCGTTATCCTTTTATCCGCAAAGGGGATGGATATCCTGCCGTAGCCGGTTGCCACAACTGCTTTGACAGCAGACTCATCCCTTCCTGCCTCTTCAAGAAGCCGTTTATAAATCAGCTCCCCTGTTTCCTTGGGATTCCATCCTGTAGGCAGCAGGCAACGGCTGACCACCTTACCGTCAAATGCAGCAGCCTTTGCACAAACCGATCCGATATCGATTCCAATACTTATCATTTTTTCTCCTTAAGCGCCAGGCACGCCGGTTAGCCGGTTATCGCAGTGATAACCGGCTAACCGGCGTGCCTGGCACCTGCTATTTTTTGCGTTTGTGCAGGGCATGGAAGCCCGACACCTGAATGCCGTGTTCTGCAGCTGCCTGCTTGACTGCCCCTTCATCCTCAAACAAATACTTGATGCAAATGCCGCAGCACTTGCTGATCTCTCTCGGCGTCGGAACAATGGTATATTTGATCTTTTTTTCCTTCAGCTGCTTCTCCAGCTTCAGGCCTTCATTGACATTAGGAAAAATAACATAGTAATCCTGTTCTTCCATTACTTTAACATCTCCAAAAATGCCTCAATTCTTGTTTTTAGCTGCCCGGTATCATCATTGCTGTAATCCGTTTCGATAAAGAGCACCGGGATTCCTGCTTCCTTCAACGCCTTTTCCACGGCCTTGTACTCAATATTATAGGTATGGCAGAACTGCAGGTTATAATAGACGACACCGTCAGCGCCATATTCACGGGCATACCGGATGATATCCTCCACTCTGCCGTCATTAGGCGTAAAGCAGGCGCAATTGATATGGAGATAACGGTCTGCCATTGCCTTTATCATCCCCGCCATATCTGTCTGGGATTCATCAACCGGATTTTCAAAATACCTTGTACCGGTGCAGGTTTCTTCACAGACCACCGTTGCACCGCTTTCTTCAATGATGTGATGCAGTTTCCAGTTGGGAATGGCCATGGGTGTACCGGTGATCAGGAGCCTCGGCGCCTTCTGTGCAGCCGTGCCTTTACTCATCTCTATTCTTTCTTCCAGCTCATCGCATAGCTTATTGGTCATTTCGATAAAGCGTTCCGGGTTATCATAGAAGGCTATCTGCGAAATAAGCAGCGCATCTTTTCCGCTGATGGGCACATTCAATGCCTTTCTGGCATCATAAAGCCGCTTAAGCGCAGCTCTTTTCCGGTTGCAAAGCTTAATGGCCGCAGCCAGCTTCTCTTCAGTAATCTGGTTGCCGGTCAGGGCTTCAAGCTTTGCCTTCAGGTCCTCAATTTCCTCTGCCCATTTTAAATAATCCTTATCCCGCTTCATCTGCGGCAAGTCCATTACGTAGGTCGGCACATATTCGTCCAGTATCTCCCACGCCTTTTTCTTGCCATCGCAGGTGGTTTCTCCAACCAGCATATCGCAGGACTGGAAGTAAGGACAGGTTCCGCTGACCTTCGCTCCCACAAAGGCTTTGACCAGGGGACAGATATTTCTGGGCAGCACCTTTTCACCGTCCTCTATCCAGAACTGAGAGCCGCCGCAAAGCCCCACTCCGATAGCGCCTGCTGCAAGGATCAACTCATCAGGGACAAAGACACAGAAAGTGCCGACAACCTTCCCGCCTTCCTCCTTGTGGTTCTCCAGTTCTTGTATCCGCAGCCCATGCACCTCCGAAATGACAAAGTTATAGTAATTCATTCCTTCCGGCCTGTTTTGCTGGCTCAGATACACATCGCCGTAAAGCTCCGGCAATACCGCACATAATACGTCATGCTTTTCCAAATCCATACCCAGTATTTCCCATAATGCCCTATAATCAGCCAAAATGAATACCTCCCTGTATTTATGAATTCATTTCAATTGTACCACTGGGAAAGCCTGGGTGTGATTGCAAATATCTATCGTAAGCCAGAGCTCCATTGTTTTTATCTATCCAGCTTTATCCAATACCGGCGTATGAGGGGGGTGTCCTCCTGGAACGGTACCTCATTTTCAAAAATGCCGCCATTGCTTTCTATAATGCCGCGGGAGGCAATATTATCCGAGTCGCAGGTAACCAGAACACTGTCCAGTCCTAACCTTCGGGCTTCCTGCAGCCCCAACTCCAAAAGCTGCTTGCCGTAGCCTTGCCTTCTCCTTGCCGGCCTGATTTCATATCCGATATGACCGCCGTAGCGGTACAGGTATTCATTCAGTCCATGCCGGATCGTAATCCTGCCGATGAATTCACTGTTGTCAATCAGCCAGAAAACAGACTCAGGCACCTTCCCATTTGGAAGCCCGCTGCTTCCTTCTCTGCTCCGCAGCATTGCGACGAAGGCGGAGAAGTCTTTCTCCAGCGCGCTGGCGTCCAGCTTCAGGTTCCTGCCTTCCCTCTGAAACTCTTTCAATCCCTCTAAATAAGTTGTCTTGTACCTTTCTGACGGCCGAATAAGAAACATATGACACTCCCCATCGAATAAATAACATCTCCATTCTACTAAAGACCTGCCGCCGTATCAAGAGAACCGTCAAAAATCCTTACCCTGCATTGCTTCGGTCTTGACCGTACTGATGCTGTCATGAAGCCGCCTGACCTGCATGCAGAATATCTCCAGCCTGGACTCAATGATCTGGGGAAAAACATTCCCGTCGGTCTCAATGGGCAGGAAAGGCAGCGTGGGATAACAAGACATAACAGCCTGCACCAGACTGCGGTCTCTGGCTGTCGCCAGTTTTTTGTCCGCCAGGGCTTCACCGATAACCGCTTCTGCAATGCGTCCCGGCATACAGCCGAAAGGGCCGATGGCAATGACGCCGTCTACTTCCTCGATTATTTCCGTTATGGCCGCTCCCACGGTCAGGATGGTCTCCCCTGTCAGCCGAGGTGAAACCAAATCGGACACATTGCTGATCATGGTGTCCACATCCAGCATATGTGCTTCATAAAAACCGGACGCTGCAAATATCTGCTTGATGGTCTTCTCATAGGGTATTTTAAAACGCTGCAGGATATGAGTCCGGATACGGTCCTTCAATTGTGATCTGACGACCAGCTTGTTTTTGACAATATAATCGCAGTAGTAGATCCATTCCGCAATAGGTGCCGTCTTCACCAGGATGCCGCGATCCGCCAGCTTTTCAATGAGATGCTGTCTGGAAAAGGCATCCCTTCGCACATAGATCTCTCCTATCAGTGCGGCCTTCGGTGTCTCATGGAGGGAGGCTTTCCTTGGGATCCGCCTTAACCGGCCTGCTGCCTTCCTCAATATGGCTTGAAGCCCTTTCCAGCTGTCCTGCTCGGCACTTTCGATGATGTCGTCCTTGATCTGCCGGAAAACAGCGAGCCCTCTTTCCCTGTCCTCAGAGAGCACCAGAACGGCGCTGTGGATTTCTTCCAGGATATCGCTGATGATGACGCTTTGCCACGCTCTCAACGCAAAGTCGGTCCCAAAGCCGGCGTAACTGTTCTCAGAAGTCAGGGACAGCATGGCAACATTGCGCAGCGCCAGTTTTGCCGCCACCTGCTTCATCATGGTGCTGTACTGCCCGAACCGGCAAGGTCCCGAGGTCTCCGGCATGAAATAGACCAGCAGCTCTTCCTTGTCGGTACGTGCCTCCAGGTAGCTCAGCAGGCTGCCGATGGTCAGGAGCAGCGGCAGGCATTCCTTGCAGGAGGCATGGCCCCTGCCCAGCTTCAGCTCCGCTTCTCCCGGTGCCGGCAAAGCCGCAGCATTGACGCACACATGCCGAAGCGTTGCTGCCAGAAGCTGTGAACCCGCATCCCCCATTGAAGGTATCAACAGACGGACCTTGGGATCGGTTAGGGGAACGCTGCGGCCATCCGAATCCCTGACCCATGCCTTACCTTTTTCCATATATACTTCAGCTGTAGTATACGCTCCACTCCCGCTCACAGTTTTGCCTCCTATGGCAGAGTCATCCTTTCTCTCCCTATAGCTTTTGACAACATCCAGAAATGCCTCAATCCGGGTATCCAGTCCCGCATCAGCCGTGTGTCCGTCCAATTCCAGCGTCAGCGACGGCTTTGCGCCCATTTCCTCCCGGAAATAACTGAGCAGGAAGGAGTCAGGCCCGCAGCTGAAATTGGTAATATAGGCACCAAATAGCTGCGGGTGTTTTTTTACCAGCTTCGACGCCTTGAGAATCATTTGTCCCATGGACCAGTACATGCCCTTTATCGGCCCCTCTTCCTCAATGGGAAGAAAATCAAGGGGGATAATCCTGTATCCCCTGGAAGCAAATTTCCTCGGAATGCCCATGTTGCCTGAAGCGGTAAAAGCATTATAAGGCCGGCCAAAAAGCACCAATGCCGTCTCGTCCGGGTTTTCCTCCAATTCCTCCAGGAACCGCTGCCCGATCCGCCTGCATTCTCTGTGAAAGCCTCTCTGCACCTGCGCTGCCAGCTCAAAGGCTTTCTCAGTCATGCCTGTACCCGCACCAAGCCGCTTTCCCATCTCAACAAAGGCTGGTTTTGCCTTTCCGTAGCCCTTTGACATATCCAATACCGGGTTGAGGACTATTTTTTCCTTTATCAGGGGAAATGCGGTTTTGAGGTAATAGCTCTCGGCTTGTACGAAAGGGCACGCAACGCTGGCTTCAATGCCGTTCTCAACCGGCAGTCCCTTGATATGGGGCAGAAAATAGATGTCCGGCTTCTTCCTGATCAGGCTGTGCAAGGTGCCATGAGCAATCTCCACCGGGTAACAGAAGGCGGCCCCTTTTTGTTCAATGCCGTCACTGTCCGCTTCTTCTCCCATCACAACCTCAAAACCAAGTGCCGTAAAGAAATGATGGTACAGTGGAAAAAGCGTATGGGTCAGCAAAGCCCGGTTGATGCCCACCTGTTTCCCGTTAAAGGGCAGCAGACTGGCTTTCTGGTTTCTGCCGAACCGTTCGAATACCAACCTTTCCCGGTATGCCGCCAGGTCCATGATATCCAGATCGTAGGCCTGCTTATCCGCCAGCAGGTTATAATACTTGTTGCAAGCGCCCCCGAAGGGGTACACGCTGCCCTTTATCTCAATACGGTTGACAGTACACTTCCTGTCGCACTTCTCTTTCCCGCCGCTGCATACAAAGGGGGGCTTATAGCACACCTCCCTTTTCGCCAGCTCTTCCAGTGAAAAGCATTGTTCCTTCAATATCCCGTCATGAAGTCTGCTTCGAACCTCCAGGGCCACACCAAAAGCCCCCGTCAGGCCTGGTTCCGGCGGCACAACGATCTCCTTCCCCAGAAGCGCTGCCATCGCTGCAGGCACAGCCCTGTTGTAGCAAACGCCCCCCTGCATGAAGATCTTCCGGCCGACCGCCCTGCTCCCTTTGACCCTGTTGACATAGTTCATGCAGATGGAATATACCAGCCCTGCTGCAATATCCTTAACCTCCAATCCCATCTGGATGGCACTCTTGATATCACTTCCGATAAATGCCGCACACTGGTCATTGAAATTGGGCGGACTGCTGCTTTGGAGTGCGATGTCTCCCAGTTCTTCCGTCGTGATGCTGAGCGACTCCTTGGCTGCTTCCTCAAGGAAAGAGCCCGTCCCGGCGGAGCAAGCCTCGTTCATGGCATAATCCGACGGTACCCCGTTGGTCAGGTAAGTATACTTGGCATCCTGTCCACCGATCTCAAAGATGGTATCCACCTGAGGATCAAAATAGGCTGCTGCTTTTGCATGGGCGATGATTTCATTGATGACAGCCGGTGTCAGGGCATGCAATCCCGCAATCTGCCTGCCTGAGCCGGTAATGCCCAGACCAATGACGGATACCGGTTCATCCGTTTGAGTAAGGATTTCCTTGTAGCAAATTCTGGCCGCACCTACCGGATCCCCATTGGTCCTGAAATAGCAGCCGGCCAGCACCGCAGCATCTTCTTCCCTGATCAGGACTGCCTTTGTAGTGGTAGAACCCACATCCAGTCCCAGGATGCACCGGTCCCCTGACTGCGCCTTTTGCCTTGCTGCATCCCTGAAAGTAACCTTTGAAGCATAGGCTTTCAGGTCCGGCAGGTAGGAAAAAGTGCTTTGCCCTTCTGCAAAAAGCTGTAAACGCTCCGTAACTGCCGGCTTCCGGTTTTCAAGAGCCCACAGCGCTGCTCCAAGAGACTCGTAAGCAGTCGCGTTTTCCGGCACATGTACCGTCAGGCCTTTATTGCTAAGGAAATCCACCATGGCCGTATTCTGTGACGTACCGCCGATCAGCAGGACGCTTTCCTTTTTCACGCCTTTAAGCAGTTCGGTGATTTTTTGCGCCATCATATCGCATAGGCCTGCCACAACGCTTTCCTTGGATGCTCCCTTGTTCAGGGCGTGGGTGCAGTCACTTTTGCAGAATACAGAGCATCTTCCCGCAACCCTGTAAGGCTTCTCCCCGTCTGGTGCACCGGCAGATGCTGCAGCGACAGAAGCTGCAGCCACAGCTTCTTCAATCCCCAGGTTCATTCTTTTCAGCTGCTGCAGGAAAAATTCCCCTGTCCCTGACGCACATTTGTTTCCTGCAAATACGTCAACGATCCGCCCTTGTTGATTCATGCAGTATGCAATAAAAGTTTCTCCTCCGGCACTGACGATAACCTCCGGCAGCGCTCTTCCTTCCGCAGCGGCACGGTCTGCATCATAACGGTAAGCATACTCCAATGCCTCCGGTTCCGATAGGGAGGACACCTTCAGCATATGCCGCAGCTTTCTTCCCGTAACAGCCATATAATCAGCTTGTTTCAGCCATTCGTCCTCCAGCAGCCTCTTGATCGCTTCCCTCGGATTTCCGTCGTGGGATCGGGTTGCGGCATTCAGCACCCGTACCTGTCCCCCCGCGTTTTCCAGAACAAGCCTGCTGATATTTGAAGCACCTATGCATAGTCCCATTGATTTCATTGGCTCACCTCAGTTTTTTCCCTAAGTATAGCCAATTTTCCTGCATTTTAACAAAATTAAAGACCTTTAAAGTACTTTTTCGTGCTTTAAAGGCCTTATTTCAGCTTGTTGATATTCTTAATGTTCCTATGGATCTGATTGACTGTCTTTCCCAGGACGTCGATGGTATCCTTCATGCTTTTCTGGTTTTCTTCCGTCCGTTTGACAAGATCGGAGCCCAAAACCGCATTGGTTACCTCCACCAGCTTATCCATGGTCAGAGGCTTTGCAATATAGTGTTTGGCACCACTCTTGATTGCCTGCAGCACTTGGATTTTCTGGGTCACAGCACTGAGCATGATGATTTTGGCGTCAGGGTCCACCTCCAATATCTTCTTGATGGCGTCAATCCCGTTCATGGTCGGCAGGACCACATCCATGGTCACCAGGTCAGGTTGATGCCGGTAAAAGGCTTCCAAGGCCTCATCCCCGTCGGCGGCTTCCGCTACCACGGTATGGCCCAGCTTCCTGAACATGTCCGACACAGATGCCCTAATAAAGCTTGAATCATCAACGATGAGTATTTTCGCCATGCGGTTTCCAACCCTTTTCCCCGGTTTACGGCATATTTCGTCAAACCCTATTGCTATTATACCGTTTCCAACTGCCTTTGTAAATCGGCAAAGTCCGGCAGCCATATCCCCTGCACTGCTTCATTGCAATTGAAATGCCCCCCTGCTTCTGATAGAATGAATGAGAAACCTGAAATACAATGTACGTTCAGAAAGACCGTACCGGAAGGGAAGTCGCTATTATGAATCTTGCTGGAAATATACTGGGCAGCAACCGTACCAGATCCATTATTTACCTGGTTATAGCATCCATACTCTGGAGCATCGGCGGGCTTATGATCAAGCTGGTTAACTGGAATCCGGTAGCCATAGCCGGTATGCGCAGCCTGATTGCCTCCCTGGTCATACTGGCTTTTCTGAAAAAGCCGACCCTCAGCTGGAACAGGCTTAAAGTAGGCGGTGCCGTTGCGTATGCCGGAACCGTCATTCTTTTCGTGACCGCCAACAAACTGACCACCGCATCCAACGTCATCCTGCTCCAGTATACGGCCCCCGTGTATGTAGCATTGCTGGGGGCGTGGCTGTTAAAGGAAAAGACCACTCTTCTGGACTGGATCACCATCGCAGCGGTTCTGGGGGGCATGGCGCTTTTTTTCATTGGAGATATTTCACCGGGTAATATGCTTGGCAATATCTTGTCCATATGCAGCGGCTTCTGTCTGGCCTGCGTCACCATCCTGCTTAGAATGCAAAAGGATGCAAATCCATTGGAATCGGTGTTCTGGGGAAATCTGCTGACCGGTGTCATCGGACTGCCTTTCATGTTTATAGCCGGCATGCCGGACGGCAGGAGCTGGATGGGCTTGCTGCTTCTGGGCGTTTTTCAGTTGGGCTTCTCTTATGCGCTGTATGCTTATGCCGTCAAGCATGTGGAAGCACTTGAGGCCATTCTGGTATCGGTCATCGAACCGCTGCTGAATCCTTTCTGGGTCTTTCTTTTCGTTGGTGAATTGCCCGGTACCTGGGCTTTTATCGGCGGCTTCATCGTGCTGAGCTCGGTTATCGGGAGAAGCATCATTTTGACTTATAAAACAAACCTGGCCGCCAGATAAGCCGGCGGCAAAACAAAATATGCAGCCTGATAAAAACCCGACCGGAGTAAACATTCCAGTCGGGTTTTTGATACGCATTTATCCCTCTGTCTTCATCTCTTTTGCCGGCTCGTGCTTTTCTTCCCTTTTCAGCACATCCATCAGATTGATACCGGTAAGGGCATTGACGGTTTCGGGCAGGGATGCCAGTATATCGGTTACATAGCCGGAGACTCTTGCGGCACCTCTGCTCTGTCCGCTTCCGGAGTCCACGACGACGATCTTCTCGGTTTTTGCAAGGGGCTCTGCGACGGCTTTGGCAATTTCCGGAAGCTTTTCTATGATCATCTGCGTGACGGCCGCATCATTATACTGCTTGTAGGCTTCCGCTTTCTTTGCCATGGCTTCCGCTTCGGCGATGCCCTTAAGCCGGATGATTTCAACCTCCGCCATACCTTCCACACGCTTTGCTTCCGCGCTGGCCTGACCTTTCAGTTTGATGGCTTCCGCCAAAGCCATTGCGCTCTGTATTTCCTTGTAACGGTCCGCTTCCGCCCGCTTTTCTGCACTGTACTTATCGGCGTCTGCTTTTTTCTCGATACTGTATTTTTCAGCATCCGCCTGCTTCACCATCGTTGCCTGCAGCTCCTGCTCACGTCTAAGGGCTTCCTGCTCAGCCAGTTCGATTTCTCTCTGCTTCCTGAGGATCTGGATCTTCATTTCCTCTTCTGCCAGTTCGATCTCCTTCTGCTTCCTGATGATGAGGACCTGCATTTTTTCTTTTTCTACCTCTTGCTGTACCTTGCTGGCCTCAATTTCATAGGCCAGGTCGGCCTTTGCCTTTTCTGTCTCCTGGTCCTTTCTGTAGGACTGCACCTTCAGCTCTTTTTGCTTGGTGGACTCGGCAATCTGCGTCTCGGATACCAGCCTGGCTGCTTCACCTTCACGGTTTGCATCGGCCGTCCTGATCTTGGTTTCCTTATTGGCCTCCGCTTCAGCAATCAGCGCATCCCTTTTGACTTCTGCGATCCGCTTCTTGCCTAGTGCTTCAAGATAGCCGTTATTATCCGATATATCCCTGATGGTAAACGCTTTGATCTCCAGTCCCATATCTGCCAGATCCATGGCAGCGACCTCCTGGACCTGGGAAGCGAACTTTTCCCTATCCTTATAGATTTCCTCCACTGAAAGCTTGGAGACGATTTCCCTCAGCTTTCCTTCAAGGACATCCTTCGCCGTATCCTTGATGACTTCTATGGTTTCCTTTTCCTTTCCGGTGTTGAACTGCTCCACCGCAGCCAGTATGGATTCCATATCCGATTTTACTTTGATGACGGCTACACCGTCTGCTTTGATATCAACGCCCTGTTCTGTCAAAGCCCCGTCAATCCCGACTTCTATCTTCATATTCTCCAATGAAATGACATCGGTTTTCTCGAACAAGGGAATGACCATTCCCCCGCCGCCGGAAATAACCCGCTTTTTAAGGCCTGTGACAACCAGGGCCTTATCCTGGGACACCTTCCGCCACATCAATGCAATGCTCGATAAGAGCAAGAATATGGCGATCACAATCGCAAATGAAATCTTTAAAACCCCTAACTCCATTTAAACGCCTCCTTTGATTTTTTTCACATAAAAGGTGTTTTTCTTTATTTCTATAATCACTACAGGCGCTCCTGTTTCAATATCCTCACTGTCGATGGACTTGGCAGGCGCGCTGCAGGTATTGCCGCTTACCGTATAGGATATCTTTCCGTACCGGCTGCCCCGGATAGCCAATGTGACCCTGGCCAGAGCCCCTTGCAGCTTCTTCTGGGAAACGGCGCTGGTATTCTGTGCCCTGTATAACGGCACAATGATAAAGCGGTGCAGTAAAAAGGATACTGCCAGACCCGACAGCAATGCCACCACGAAAGCCCCTGCCTGCGAGAAGCCTTTCTGCATACAGATCATGCCAATCCCGCCGAATACCATGACAAAGGTGGTGATAATAATGGGCTTCAACGGGGAAACCGGCAGCTCCGGAACGTCACCATCCACTCCTGTCCCAAGCTCCAGCTCGACACCGGTATCCACATCCAGATCCATATCTGCATCGATATCCGTTCCCATATCGGAAAAATCTGATACCCGGCCCAGTATAAAAGACAGGACGGTAAATAATATCCCACTGGTAAAACAAATCTGGAATACTCTCAGCATGGCGCCAGCTCCCTTTTCCGTTATTTTTTTACAGCAGCCATCTTCTATCATACCACAATTTTTCCCAGTATGCAAAGTTACACCGTATAAAAGACGCCGGACTTCATCAGTCCGGCGTCTTAGATTCTTATATTCTCTCTACCTTCATGCCTGTATTATGTCCGTTCAGGTCCTGTACCTCAAGGCCTTCCTCCGTCACCTTCAGCACTTCTACCGCAAGCGTTTCCTGCTTGATGTATTCCATATGGATCCCGACTGCAGCAGCGATTTCATCGTCGCCGTTGTAGTATATCTTTATCTTATCCATCATCTCAAAGTTGCTGTTCTTTCTCATCTGCTGGACTTTGGAAATGAACTCCCTGGCATAGCCTTCATTGATCAGCTCCGGTGTCAGCGTCGTATCGATGATGATGAAAATATTGTTTTCCATCGCCACCGTGAAGCCTTCCTTCGCAGAAATGCTGGTAATGACATACTCCTTGGTCAGCTCGAAGGTTTCTCCTTCGAATGCCAGGCTGACGGTCTCCCCTGCCTCGATCTTTGGTGCATAATAGGCGGCATCCGCCTGCTCCAATGCCTTTGCCAGCAGCTTGATCCGCGCGCCGAAAACCGGTCCGCCGGTCTTGTAGTTGGGCTTCAGGCTGAAGTTCATGTAGTTGTTGAGGTTCTTCTCGAAAATAACCGCTTTGACATTCAATTCCTCCTGGATGAGGGGGATCAGATACGAGATCAGCTGCTCATATTTGGCATCGATAAACACCTTCTGAATAGGCTGCCTGACCTTGATCCTGACCTGCTCTCTGGCTGCTCTTCCAAGACCCACCAGGTCCCGCACCAGGTCCATTCTTTCTTCCAGCTTTTCATCGATCAATACTTCCATCAGCTCCGGATAGTGTGCCAGGTGGACGGAAGCCTCACCCGTCAGGTTCCTGTATATATCCTCGGCAAGGTATGGCGCAAATGGGGCCACCATTCTGGCAACACCGGACAGAATCTCGTAAGTTGTGTTGTAGACCGCCTTCTTGTCATCCGTCAGTTCGGTATCCCAGAATCTTCTCCTGGACCGGCGGATATACCAGTTGGAAAGATCTTCACTGACAAAGTTCTGAATCTTCCGGATGGCTTTTGTCAAATCGTAGATGGCCAGTTCTGCTTCCACTTCCCTCAGCAGGCTGTTGAACTTGGAAAGGATCCATCTGTCCAGCTCCGGCCGGTCCTTGTATTCGACGAAGAAGGATTTGGGATCGATTTCATCGGTATTGGCATAAAGGGCGAAGAAGGTATAGACGTTCTTCAGCGTTCCGAAGAACTTGCTCTGTACTTCCTTCATCCCTTCAATGTCAAACCGTGTTGTGGTCCAAGCCGGCGAAACGTACAGGAGATACCATCTCAGAACGTCGGCACCGAACTTGTCGAACATTTCAAAGGGATCTACGGTATTGCCCAGAGATTTGGACATCTTCCTGCCATCCTTATCCACCAGGTGACCGTTGACCAGAA
Source organism: Calditrichales bacterium MX18-03 (assembly GCA_021083345.1). Classification (GTDB taxonomy): domain Bacteria; phylum Bacillota; class Clostridia; order Lutisporales; family Lutisporaceae; genus JAJGRE01. The sequence goes on from JAJGRE010000002.1 coordinate 1,147,259, forward strand.
CCCGCTTGTAGGGTGAAACACCCATGACAAAGGTGGAGATGGCGATCAGGGAATAGAACCAGCCTCTGGTCTGGTCGATGCCTTCGCAGATAAAGTCCGCCGGGAACAGCTCACTGAAGTTCTCCTTATTCTCAAAAGGATAGTGATGCTGTGCAAAGGGCATCGCGCCGCTGTCGAACCAGCAGTCGATAACCTCTTTGACCCTTGTCATGGTTTCACCGCATTTATCGCACTTGATATGCACCTCATCCACAAAAGGACGGTGCAATTCAATGGTTTCGTCTATCTTTTCAATGGCCCGCTCAACCAGTTCCTTCCTGGAGCCTACCGTGTCAAAGTGGCCGCATTCGCAGCGCCACACCGGCAGCGGTGTTCCCCAGTACCTGTTTCTGGAAAGGGCCCAGTCATTGAGGTTCTCCAGCCAGTTGCCGAAGCGCTTTTCGCCGACATAGTCGGGATACCAGGCTACCGAGTTGTTGTTGGCAATCAACAGGTCCTTGAGCCTGGTCATTTCCAGGTACCAGCTGGGCTTTGCGTAGTAAAGCAGCGGTGTCTTGCAGCGCCAGCAGTGGGGGTAATTGTGATCCACTTTTTCTTTCTTGAACAGCTTGCCTTCAACCGCCAGCCATTTGATGATTTCGAGATCGGCATCCATGACAAACTGCCCTTCCCAAGGCGTGGCGGTGAATTTTCCTGTCTCATCTACAGGCTGTAATACAGGCAAGTCGTACCTTCTGCCGGTCTGGTAGTCGTCTTCGCCGAAAGCAGGTGCCGTATGAACGATACCGGTACCGTCTTCTGTGGTTACATAGTCTGCCACCGTTACGAAGAAGGCATTTTTGTCGGGTCTGACAAAAGGCATCAGCTGCTCGTATTCCATATGCTCCAGGTCTTTGCCCTTCATTTCCTCCAGGATCTCGTATTCTTCTCCCAGGACTTTATTGGCAAGACTCTTTACCAGATAATAGACTTCCTCGCCCTGCTTCGCCTTAATATAGGTTTCTCTTGGGTTCACTGTCAAAGCTACGTTTGAAGGCAGCGTCCATGGGGTTGTGGTCCATACCAGGAAATACTCGTCAACACCCTTCCGCTTGAACTTCACGACGACAGTTGTTGTCTTGATCTCCTTGTAGCCCTGGGCAACTTCGTGGGAAGCAAGGCCTGTTCCACAGCGCGGGCAATAGGGAATGATCTTGTGCCCCTCGTAGAGATAGCCTTCCTTATGGAATTTGTCCAGTATCCACCAGATGCTTTCGATATAGTTGTTGTCAAAGGTGATATAGGGATTATCCAGGTCGATGAGGTATGCCATCTTCTCGGTCATATCCCGCCAGAGGCCCACATACTGGAATACCGAATCGCGGCATTTCTCATTGAACTCCCGGATGCCGAACTTTTCGATGTCCTGCTTGCCGGATATTTTCAGCTGCTTTTCAACCTCGATCTCCACCGGCAGTCCATGGGTATCCCAACCGGCTTTACGCTTTACCTGATGCCCTTTCATGGTCATATAACGGCAGACCGAATCCTTCAGGGTTCTGGAGATAACATGGTGTATGCCGGGCCTTCCGTTCGCCGTAGGCGGTCCTTCGTAGAAGATAAAGGGAACTGATCCTTCCCTTTCCTCAATACTTCTCTTTAGAAGGTCTATTTCCTTCCAATATTCCGAAACCGCTTTTTCCCGGTCGACAGCCTTCGCTTCGGACAGATGTCTGAACTTTTCCATAGTCAACTTCCTTTCTTGTGGTTTATTTAAAAATCTAACACGCAAAAATGTACCTTTGAGACGTTTTATTTTTAAGTTTGCCAAAACTAAACGAGAAAGGCGGCTTGCCCGCATTTCTCAGCCCATGCGCCATTTTCGAGCTTGTGAGAAAATAATGGTGCGGGCAGTTAAATCATAGTTTTTTATTGAATAGGAAAGTTATACTTTCCTATTCAATAAAAAACGTCCCTCCGGAATAAATCCAAAGGGACGAAAACTTCGCGGTACCACCCAATTTTCTTTCCGCTCCGCGGAAAGACGCTCATCTGCAGCTAACGCATGCCTGCGAAATGTCTTACTGGCTTCAGACACCCGGCTCCAAGGTGATCTTCATTCATACGCCGGCAAATAATCTTTCACCAAATGATTATCTCTCTGATGCCGCTGTATCAAATACTGTCCTTTTCACAGCCTTTTTTCCATTATATTGCCATCAGCAGATTCCGCTACCCCGTATACCACTACAAAAATTGTGGAACACTGCTTGATTTTATCATTATATATCAAGGACTGATTGCTGTCAAGGGCTGCAAGGGCTGCATACTTTTTGAGGCAATGATATTGATCCCGGTATCCAGAATGTTCTCGATGATCACATCCCCCATCCGGACAGGTGCCTGTACCTCTGCTTCCGCAATTCTTTTCATGCACTCAAATACCAGCTTCTTGGGTACCGGCCCGTCACTTCTGACCGGGAGCCTTCTCAGGTATGCGCCTTTGAGCCTGACGGTAGAGGTAACAACCCTTGTGGGATCGGACATTTCCTTGATGCCGTATTCCGTCCCGCGCTTGCAGCGGTTTCCGTCCACCTTATAGCCTTTTTCGGCACGGCTGTCCTCTGCAACCTCCAGTTGGCAGCCAAGGGGGCAGACAATACAAATCATTTCCTTCTTTTGCATTTACTGCACCTCCTTTTCAATTTCTACCGTTATGCTGCCTTTGGCTTTTCTCAGGACTTCCTTGGGATCCAGTTTGACTCTCTCCATTTCACTGGGCATCAGTCTCCGCTTGTATACTTCCTTCACGCTTTTTCCGTCGATTTTTACGATCAGTTTTTTGTCGTTGTAGATATCATCACACCGCATATAAAGCTCCAGCTCATCCTTCAAGTTCTCAAGCCTCACAAAGTGCGGAACCACATACCGGATACCGCTGCCTGCCCTGATCTCGATTATCGTCCCTTCCCCTTCCAAGAGGCCTTTAACATACCGGGCAGCATTCTTTCCGGCTTTTCGGCTTTCAAGGGTCACATAATCAACCAGGTCGTGAACGTGCAGTACATTCCCACAAGCAAAGATTCCTTCCACACTGGTCTCCATCGCCTCATTTACAACGGCACCGCCGGTTACAGGGTCCAGCTTCACACCTGCTGCTTCCGACAGCTCGTTTTCCGGTATCAGTCCCACCGACAGCAGCAGTGTATCGCAGGATACGAATTCTTCTGTTCCGGCAATGGGCCGCTTCTTGCTGTCCACCTTTGATATGACCACCCCTTCAAGCCTTTCCCTGCCCTTGATGCCGACGATAGTATGAGTGTAATTGATTGGAATATCGTAGTCTTCCAGGCATTGGACGATATTCCTTGTAAGGCCTGCAGAATAGGGCTTGCGCTCAACAACCATCTTGACGGCTGCACCTTCCAGCGCCATTCTCCGGGCCATGATCAGCCCGATATCGCCGGACCCGAATATGACAACCTCTTTTCCCACCATATAGCCTTCCATATTGACGAATCTTTGAGCGGCACCGGCTGTCATGACACCGGCCGGCCGTGTGCCCGATATGTTGATGGCGCCTCTGGCCCTTTCCCGGCAGCCCATAGCCAATATGACGGCTTTCGCTCGGATATGGCTTATTCCCTCTGCTGCATTCATGATGGTCACCAGCTTATCGGGGCTGACATGGATTGCCATGGTGTCCGTTTTATACATGATCTCTTTTTTCTGAAGCTCAAGAATAAACCGTTCGGCATATTCGGGACCTGTCAGCTCCTCCTTGAAGATCTGAAGACCAAAGCCGTTGTGTATGCACTGCTGCAATATGCCGCCCAGCTCCCTGTCCCTTTCGATGACCAAGATGCGGTCAACCCCGTTGTTTTTTGCTTCAATGGCCGCTGCCAGGCCGGCGGGTCCTCCGCCTACCACGACGATATCAAAATCATACATCGCTGCCACCTCCGTCATTCAATCTCACTGTTTTTGTCTCTCCGGTCAAGATATAGGAGCCTTCAGCATCCTTCCGTATCTCCGTTATATCCTTACCTAGCTCTCTTGCCAGTATCTCCATCACCCTGGGTCCGCAAAAGCCGCCCTGGCACCTGCCATAGCCCGGTCTTACCCTTCTTTTGACGCCGTCCACCGTTGTGGCGCCGACTTTACGCTTGATGCAGTCTATGATTTCCCCTTCGGTGATCCACTCGCAGCGGCAAATGATCCTGCCATACCTGGAGTCTTTTTTTACCAGCTCATTCTTTTCCTCATCCTGCAGTTCATGGAATACCGTGAATGTTCTATGCGGATTAAAGTCGGGATTGGGAACCAATCCACCTATTTTTTCGCCCAGCAGTTCCGCTACGTGTACCGCAATGGCCGGTGCAGCCGTAAGCCCTGGTGATTCAATACCCGCAACGTTTATAAAGCCTTCTGCACTTCTTGATTCCTCGATGATGAAATCATCCCGGTCCGATCTGGCCCTGAGCCCGGCGAAATTGTTAATGACTGCACCCGACGGCAGAGCCTTAAGGGATTTTGCTGCTGATTTCCTGACAAAGTCCAGTCCCTCCGCTGTGGTGGATAAATCATTTCTATCATCCATATCCTGAGCATTGGGCCCGATCAGCAGATTCCCGCTGACGGAAGGTGTAACCAGAACCCCTTTGCCCTTCTCATTGGGGCATTGGAAGATCACATGACTAACAAGCTTTCCGGCACTCTTGTCGAAAACATCATACTCGCCTTTGCGGGCCAGTATCCTGAAATAAGGCTCCCCCACCATGTCATGGACTTCATCGGCATGGATTCCGGCACAGTTGACGATATATTTTGCCTCTAAGGTCTTGCCCTTCATATTGATCCTAAAGCCCTGCTGCGTTTTGACTATTCCGGTAACCGGGCTCTCAAGCAGCACCTGGACACCATTTTCAGCGGCGTTCTCCGCCATTGCAATGGCAAGCTCCCAGGGTCCTACTATTCCACCTGTAGGTGCATATAACGCCCCTGCAGCCGCATCACTTACATTAGGCTCGATGCTCCTGACTTCTTCGCGGTTCAGTAACTTAACGCCGGGAATACCGTTTATGATACTCTGATCTTTCAGTTTTTCAAGTGTCGCTACTTCCTCCTGGTTAAAAGCCAGTACCAAGGAACCGATTCTTTTAAAAGGCACGTCAAGATCACGGCAAAGACTGTCGAACATAGGGTTTCCCAAGGCGTTGAATTTTGCCTTCAGCGAACCCGGCTTGGCATCATATCCAGCGTGCACGATGGCACTGTTTGCCTTTGTGGTTCCGTTAGCTACATCATAATCCTTTTCGATCAGCACGGTGCTGAGCCTGTACTTTGCAAGCTCCCTGGCAATGGAGCACCCCGCTATACCTGCGCCGATAATTGCTACATCATACATTTCCATCCCTCCTGCCATATAGGCTGCAAAAAAGCCGCACAGAATCAGGTCCATCCTTTCATGGCCCTATCCCGTGCGGCTCTCTCCATCTCAAGCCTTCATCCTCTATTCTTCTTCCCATTTCAGCGCTCTGCCCACTGCTTTTTTCCAGCCGGCATACTTGCTTTCCTTCTGGCTTTGATCCATTGCCGGGGCAAAGGTCTTGTCAACCCGCCACTTTCTGGCGATTTCATCCTTGTCAGGCCAGAAGCCGACTGCCAAGCCTGCCAGATAGGCTGCCCCCAGTGCGGTAGTCTCGGTTACCACCGGTCTGTCCACCGGTACGCCCAGTATATCGGATTGGAACTGCATCAGGAAGTTATTGACAACAGCACCCCCGTCAACCTTCAGGCTCTTTAGCCTGATTCCTGAATCCTCCTGCATGGCCTCCAGTACGTCCCTGGTCTGATACGCGATGGATTCCAGTGTCGCCCGGACCAAATGGTTCCTGTTGGCGCCCCGGGTCAAGCCCAGAACCGCGCCTCTTGCGTACATATCCCAATAGGGTGCACCCATTCCGACAAAACCCGGCACCACGTAAACGCCGTTGGAATCCGGCACGGCAGAGGCCAGCTCCTCACTGGCTGCAGCATTGTCAATAATCTTCAACTCATCTCTCAGCCACTGTACGGCAGCCCCCGCAACGAAGATACTGCCTTCCAGGGCGTATTCCACCTTGCCCTCCAAACCCCATGCGATGGTGGTCAGCAGGCCCTTCTGGGATTCCACAGGCTTTTCACCTGTATTCATCAGCATGAAGCAGCCGGTCCCGTAGGTGTTCTTCGCCATTCCCGGCACATAGCAAGCTTGCCCGAAAAGCGCGGCCTGCTGGTCGCCTGCAGCCCCCGCGATGGGGATCTCCATGCCGAACCATTCCTTGCTGGTATTGCCGTAAACACAGCTGGAAGGCTTTGCCTCCGGCAGCATGGACGCCGGAATGCCCAGTTCCTCCAATATTTCCTTATCCCACTCCAGTGTGTTGATATTGAAAAGCATCGTTCTGGCAGCATTTGAATAATCCGTGACATGTACGGTTCCGCCTGTCAGGTTCCATATCAGCCATGTATCGATGTTGCCGAAAAGCAACTGGCCTGCTTCCGCTTTTTCTCTTGCACCTTCCACATGATCCAGAATCCACTTCACCTTGGTACCGGAGAAGTATGCGTCCACAACCAGTCCGGTCTTCCTGCGGACAGCTGCCTCCAAGCCTTTTGCCTTCAGGCTGTCGCAAATAGGAGCTGTCCTTCTGCACTGCCATACAATGGCGTTATAGATAGGCTTTCCTGTGTTCTTGTCCCAGACCACCGTGGTTTCCCGTTGATTTGTAATGCCGATTGCAGCAATCTCCTCAGCCTTGACGCCTGCCCTGTCCAAAACTTCCCGTGCGACACCGCTCTGGGTCCCCCAGATTTCCATGGGATCATGCTCAACCCATCCGGCCTTCGGATAGATCTGGGTAAACTCCTTTTGTGCAGTCCCTGCAATAGTGCCGCCTTGGTCGAACAGGATGGCCCTTGAACTGGTGGTCCCTTGGTCTAGCGCCAGAATATACTTTTTCACTACGCTCCCCTCCAGACTCCTAATTATGATATTCCTTCAGGTACAGCTTTGCAGCTTCCCTGTATGTCATCCCGTTATAAAGGTTCTCCAACGCTTTATTAATGCCTTCCATCCGGAAGCTGAAGCTCTTGAATATATTGTACAACTCCGGCGCTTCAGCACTCAACCCTTTTCTCACCAGCGTCTGCGTATATTCTTCCTTGCCGAATATTTCCTTTTCATCCTTGAGAAATTTCAATGGATATAGGGCGAACTTCCTGTGGGGCTGCCATCCGGTTACGATAACCCATTCCTTGTTTTTTACCTTTTTCTCCAAGGCCTGCAGCATGGTCTGTTCATCACCGTATTGGATCTCAAAATCAAACAAGCCATATTTCTCCAGTGCTGCGGAAGCTAGCCCGCCTACCACCGTTTTCCTTTGGATCGAATAGATTTTTCTGTCAAACTCTTTGCTATAGCGTGCCAGATCACTGATGCTGTCTGCGGCTGCATACTGCGGGACCACAAACCCGAATTTGCATCCCTGCATATTGGGACTCAGAACCTCCAGGTCATTACCATACTGCTGCAGAAATTTGGCATCGGAGTACGGCATCCAGGGGGCTGCCGTTCCCTCTGCCTTTCCCTCGGCGACGCTCCGCCACAGCTCCATTCCCGGAACTGCAATACCTTCCGCTGCCAGACCCAGCCGGCGGGCTATCACTTCCTTCAGGATTTCCGCCTGCATGGTGGAGTCGTCATACTCGGTATGGGCTATTTTGATAAACCTGAAACGGTCCAATTGATCGGAAATGGTACCGATCTTGCTGCCGAATTCAAGCACCCGCTCATTGATGATGGCAATAGACGTTACCTGCTCCTCGATGCTGGCGTTCAGCTCCTCCGAACAGGCAGCCGTCTCCTGTGTATGAGATGAAGCATTTTCAACTGCCTTACCGATGTTCTCCGCAGCACTGACGATTTTGTTGACCTCGGTAAATATGTCGCCTGCTTCGGCATTGATTCTGCCCACCGAGCCGGCAATCCGTTCAAAGGTCTTCTCCGTTTCGGAAATGGTGTTTTTCTGCTCTTCCGCCAGCCTGCTGCACTTCTCGACAGTACCTGCCAATCCTGACACCTGCCGTTTTATTTTATCAACCAGCCCTTTTATTTCCCCTGTTGACAGCTTGGTGTGATCGGACAGCTTTCTTATTTCATCTGCCACTACAGCAAAGCCTCTTCCGCTTTCTCCGGCCCTGGCGGCTTCTATGGCAGCATTGATTGCCAGCATATTTGTCTGTTCCGAAAATGCCGTGATGGTTCGAATGATGGTATCAATCTCCGCGGCTGTTTTTTCCAGCTCCTTCATGCCGACGCTCATGTCCTGCGACATTTTCATATTCTCGCTCAATTTGCAGTTGTGGGAGTCCAACATGCTTTTGCCGCTTTGAACCAATTCGTTTGACTTTATTGTATTTTCTCTTATATCGGATATATCCCCTTCAAGCTTTCTGAGGAAACCGTTGGCCTCACCAATGTTCTCCAGAACCTCAGAGACAAGCTCGGAGATGCGTGTATTGCCGCCGGCCACTTCCTCTACAGCAGAGGAAACTTCGCGGGAAGAAGCCTCTATCCCGCTCATATCACGGTGGAGCAGCTTTCCGGTACAATCCAGCGTCCGCATCATACCGTATACCTGCGCCAGAAAATGCCTAAGTGATTCGATTAGCTGCTCCGCTTCTCCTTCCTTTCCGTCTTTTTTTCCTTCAGCCTTGCTGAAATCAAATTTGATCAGCCGGTCCATGGCGTTACCCTGGGCTTTTTTGCGTTGAAATAGTGTTGTCAGGACTGAAATGTTTCTTTTCATCATTAGTCAAACCTCCCGGTCAATCCTAATACCCAAGAAAGCCGTCTCCCATTTTTTCAAATGGGAGACGGCTTTCAGCACACTTTTATCTTGAGCAGACTTGAACGGCTGCATCGGCAGCCGATGCAGCATCTGCAGTGTATATGTCCGCGCCTACCATTTTGCAGAAGCTGTCCGTTACCGGCGCGCCTCCGATCATGATGGTCACCTTGTCACGGATGCCTGCCTGAATAGCAGCATCAATAACATTCTTGATTTCCCCCATCGTAGTGGTCAGAAGTGCAGAGCAGCAAATCGCATGAGCATCCTCTCTGACTGCCGTTTCAACAAATCGTTCTGCAGAAACGTCGATTCCAAGGTCAATGACCTCCAGGCCTTTGCCTTCCATCATCATTCTGACCAGGTTCTTGCCGATGTCATGCAAGTCCCCAGCAACCGTACCCAATACGACTTTCCCCGTTGCCTTTACCCCGCTGGAGGCCAGCAGAGGCTTCAGAAGCTCGGAGCCTGCGCTCATGGCCCTGGCTGCTATCAGCACGTCAGGAACATATACCTCATCGTTCTTGAACTTTTCACCGATGACGCCCATCCCGTCAAGCAGCCCTTCCTTCAGGATGGACTCGGCGCTTATGCCTTCATCAATCGCTTTCTGAACCAGTTCCTTTACCACCTTTGCCTTGCCGCATTGGAGGTTCTGTGATATTTCATTCAATATGCTCAATTCAATCGCCTCAATTCATTTTTCATATTGCAGGATGGCTTTACGGCATTTGCACCAGCTTCTCCAGCTCTTTCAGCACATAGGAAGGCAGCTCCGGCGGCACAAAGTCTTTCAGCCTTTTCTGCCATATCCCGTTCGCTGTTTTCTGGCAGCTTATGCCGTTCTTTTCCCAGGTGTCCCAATTCTGGCGGTTGGATACCGGTGTCCGGTAAAACTCACTTCTGAAATTGTCCAGGGTATCGTCATGATCGATAAAGCTGCCTGAGCCGCTTGCAACCGCATTTCCTATCATCTCGACCGCATCCGGCAGCAGCCGGCATCCGTCCCCTGTCATCCTCATAATCCGTTCGATAATTTCTTCATCCATGATCCATTTTTCATAGCTGATGCTCATGAAGGATTCCATGATGCCCAAGGCATGCAGTACGAAGTTGACGCCGTTTGCCATGGAGAAAAGGAGATTCGTGGTGGCTTCGATTCCGGCCTGCATATCCAGGGCTTTTGCATCCGTCAAGCCGCCGCCGCTTCTGTACGGGATCTTATAAAACTTCGCCAGCTGTGAAGCAGCTGTCGATATCAGCTGGTACTCGGGTGCGCCGATGCACAGGTTCATGGTACTCATATCCGTAATGGTGGAGGTATTGCCGTACACCACCGGTGCTCCCGGTCTCACCAGCTGCGACAGGACAATGCCGGCTATTATTTCGGCATTATTCTGGATGACGGTGGCGGACAGGGTGGTGGGTGACGTAAAGCCTGCCATGGAGCAGCATGCCAGCACTAATGGCTGATTATTGGCTGCATACACCATGATGGAGCCCAGCATTTTGTCATCCCAGGCCATGGGTGACAGGCTGTTGACGACACCCATCACATAATGCTCGCCCTTTCCTTCAGTGGCAACCCTTGCCATTTCGATGCATATCTCAGAGACAGCACTGTCTTGTGATAATCCGAACAGCGGCTTGTCGGAGATTTTCAGGGTTTCCAGTATGGCGGCCTCTAGGCCTACACCTACCGGCATATCAAAGGGATAGATCATACCCGCGCAAGCTACGCCTATATGTTTGCTGCTTTGGGACAAAGCCAGCAAATTTCTAAGGTCCTGAACCGTGCCGGGACGGCGTCCTCTTTCGTAATCGGATATAAAAACAGCACCTGCACCGGGTCCGAAAACAGGGGAATACCCTTCTCCGATGCCAACGTTCCTTTCGGTATTTCTACCGGTCAGGATAAAAGACGAGGGGACACTGCTCAATGCTTTCATAACCAACTCGGGAGGCATTTTCACATGATCGCCTTCAACCTTGGCACCATGCTCCAAGAACACCATTTTCGCTTCCTGGTGCTTTATTCGGATCCCATATTTTTCAAGAAGTGCCAATGTGTTTTCATGTACAGTCTGGAGGTCCTTAGGAGATAAAACTTCCGCTCTCAGGTGCACGCCTTTCACCTCTTTTTATGTTTTTAGGGACAACTATACTTGGATCTGCTCCAGGGCCTGACCCAGGTCATAGATGATGTCCTCAACGCTTTCAATGCCAACGGACATTCTCACCAGACCATCGGTGATGCCGCCTTTCAGCCTTTCTTCCTTCGGCACGTACCAATGGGTCATGGATGCAGGATGCTGCAGCAAGGTGACGACATCGCCCAGATTGACTGCCAATACGCACATTTTTACGCTTTCCATCAGCTTGCGGCCTGCCTCGATGCCGCCTTTGACCTCAAAGGTCACCATGCCGCCGAAATCATCCATCTGCGTCTTGGCCAGCTCATGCTGAGGATGGGAAGGCAGCCCAGGATAGAATACCCGCTCTACCTTTGGGTGGCTTTCAAGAAACTTTGCCACTTCCATTGCATTTTCGCAGTGCTTTTTCATACGGACTTCCAATGTCTTAATGCCTCTGATGATCAGGAACGCTTCCATGGGACCCAAGGTGCCCCCCATGTTCTTCATGGTGTCGTCCCGCAGCTCATCCATCAGCTTCTTTGATCCCACAATAATGCCGCCCATGGCATCACCGTGCCCGCACAGATATTTTGTAGCGCTGTGTATAACAACGTCCACGCCCATCTCAATAGGCCTCTGCAGGTAGGGGGTACCGAAGGTGCTGTCAACAGCTGTTGCCAGGTTATATTTCTTCGCGATCCTGACCATTTCCTTTATGTCCACCAATTTTACCGTAGGATTTGCAGGTGTTTCAAAATAAATCATCCTGGTATTGGGGCGGATAGCCTTTTCTACTTTTTCCGAGTCCGTTGCATCGACGAAGTCACACTCAACGCCGAACTTTCTAAGGGTCGTTTCAAACAAATAGTGGGATGCACTGTAGGTCGTGTCGCTTACAACGGCATGGTCGCCTGCTTTAAGCTGTGAAATCAGATACGCCGCGATGGCGCCGACACCGGATCCGAAGGATAAGCCTGCTTCCGCACCTTCCAGAGCCGCTACTTTTTCTTCCAGCACTGTCAGGGTGGGATTGCCCAACCGGGTATAGCAGTAGCCGTAATTATAGCTTTCACACTTTTTTGCGCCGTCCTCAACGCTGTTGAATTCATAGGCACTTGTTAAAAATATGGGGGTGCTTAATGCACCATTGGTCGGATCACTGGCTTGACCCAGATGAACTACCTTGCTTCCAATGCCCTTAAGTGTCATTCCTTCTTTCATGATAACCTCCAACCTTTCATTCTGCAATAAGGCTATTACTTGCAAAGCCTTTCTTCCGCTCTCTTGACGATGGCGTCGATCTTTTCGTTGACTGCATCGGACAACGGCTGGGGCTTGTGGTTTTCCAGAATGTGCTTGATCTTGGCTTTCGCTCTCTGTCCCATTGTGGTTCCGCCGTTGGCAGACCAGGTCTCATATGTCTTCCTGTCGGTTATGCCCGGCTTCCAGTTTTCCTTGTAGTGGTTCAAAGTATGCTCTTCACCCAGGAAATGTCCGCCTGGGCCTACTTCCTTAATTGCCTCTACGGCAAGGTATTCCTTATCCACACGGATGCCATCCATCAGCCGTCTTGTCTGCCCAATGATCTCATCGCACATGACCAGCAGGTCGAAGGAGTATGTAAGTCCAAACTCCAGATAGCCTACATCATGAATGATGTTTGTTCCGCAAAGTCCGGCCATCATGATGTAGGAACCGGCTTCATAAACGGCCTGCTCGTCGGGAAGCTTCGATGCGCAGCAGCCGCCGAAGCCCCATGTAGGCAGGTTGTAGAACCGTCTTCCCATTTCACAAAGCCCTGCCTGACCTGTCATGGCCTCAGGCGCCGAGTATGTGGGCTGCATGCTGCCCATGTCCATAGGTGATACCCCTGCTCCGAATACGAAGGGTGCGCCCGGGTTTTTGAGTTGGTGGATAACCAAACCGGCCAAAGTTTCTGCGCCTGCCAGCGCAATAGCGCCCGCAACGGTTACCGGTCCTGTTGCACCGGCCATCATGCCTGGGGCATAATTTGTCGGGAAGCTGTTTTCCGCCATGAACAAAAGCTTGTCGATGGCTGTAAAGCTGTGTACCAATGGAGAGGTGGGCTCATCATACAATACAAAAATTGGCTTTCTGCTTAAGGTTTCTCTGCCGCCTACGGCTGCTGCCGCCATGTCCGCTATGTCGTTCAGGCACTCCCGGTCTGAGGCTGTTATGACCTGTGGCTTTGTGGTCTTTCTGAGCATGATGGCATACTCGTCATGGTAGGACAAGTTTTGCTTGCGGTCTGAGATCAGACCGTTGGACATTGTAAAGTCGATGAATGGCAAGGCATCTACCAATGTTACGGCATCCTCTACGTCCTTATATGTGAATTTCCTTCTTTCTCCGGTGAAGCTGTCGTACAGGTTGGGGCAGTCCGAGCCGGTTCCGTAATAAGCGTTCCGTCCTTCTAAAAACATTGCCGGGTTGCCGTTCCGGTCGTATACTGTAATTCTGGAAGGCGCTGATTGAATAGCCCACTCCACCAAACCGCTGGGAATGTAGACGCGCTGTCCGCCATCCACTTTGTCGCCAAGATAAGCACCCGCTTTTTTCAGCATGGCTACTGCTTCCTCATGATGGATCACCGTTCCCAGATCCTCCAGCAGATTCAAACTTGCAGAATGGATCTCCCGCATCTGCTCTTCCGTTAAGTACTCAAAATGGCTGGCTGTGTTGAATTTTTTTACTTCCTGATACATGAAGAATTGTCCCCCTTTAATGTTTATTCATATGGATTTGGCTACAGAATGCTTTCTGTCCAATGTATTGTCAAACTATTTTTGCAATTTCTGTGCCAGTTCATTTAAAAGCGACACAATCCGCGATTTGCCTTGCTGCGGATACGGAAACCGGCTGATTCATCACGTCAATTCATTATGCATGCAGTCATTCATTGCATTTATATCCGAAAACACTGATTTTATAAGCGCATTGCAATACTGCATGCAATATTGCAATGCGCTTCTTCATTATAAAAGGCCCCATTGCTTATGAAATTCATCAATGAAGCCTCCTATATTTTTTAGGATTCGTCAGCTGCAGATTTCTGCTGCTGCGC